>NZ_CP075185.1:0-2400000 GCF_020510685.1 Dechloromonas denitrificans | reverse complement strand
ACCTCGTTGGCCAACGCCACCAGAGCGACCAGTACGACCAGCATGGCGACGACGTTGAGCAGCAGTTGCAGGCCTTCCGAGGTGCCGCGGGTGACGGCATCCATCGTGCTGCCATCGAGCCGGGGCAGGTCCACGTCGCGGCCGGTCGGCGGGCCTTCGGGCGGCACCATCAGCACGGCAAAGACGATGGCGGCTGGAGCGCTGATGAACGAAGCCGCCAGGATATGGCCGAGGGCATCCGGGACGCGCGGGCCGACGATTCCGGCATAGAGCCCCATCACCGTGCCGGCGACGCCGGCCATGCCGGCCGACAGAATGATGAACAATTCGCCGCGCGAGACGCGGGTCAGATAGGGTTTGACCAGCAGCGGCGCCTCGACCATCCCGACAAAGACGTTGGCCGCCGTCGACACCCCGACGGCACCGCCGACGCCGAGGCTTCTTTCGAGCAGCCAGGACATGGCGCGCACCAGGCGCGGCAGGATCCGCCAGTGGAAGAGCAGGGCCGACAGGGCGCTCATCACCAGGACGATGGGCAGCGCCTGGAAGGCGAGCACGAAACTCAGGCCGGCGGCCGATTCGCTATAGGGCAGCGGGGCGCCGCCGAGGTAGCCGAAAACCATCGAGGTGCCGGCACGCGTCGCCCGCTCGAGCGCCAGCAGGCCGTCGTTGAGCGCCGTGAAGCCGGCTTTTGCGCCGGGCAGCTTGAGGATGGTGACGGCGAGGACGATCTGCAGAACGATGCCGCCGGCCACCGTCCGCCAGGGCACGGCCTTCCGTTTTTCAGAAAGCAGCCAGGCGATGGCGATGAACGCGGCGTAGCCGAGCAAGGACTGGAGCAGTGGATTCATGGCGCGACCTTCAATCGGCCGTCCAGGCTTGGCGCCAGATGCTGGGTGCGTTGCATGGCCTGGATCAGGACTTCGGTATCGCTCGGCGAGCCTTCGGCCGGGCGCAGCACCGGCAGTTGCTTGAGCAGCGGATAGCCGTCGCCGCCCTCGGCCAGGTAGCTGGAGGTGGCCAGGGTGTAGCTTTTGTCGGCCTGAACAGGCTCGCCGGCGATCAGCAATTCGATGATGCGCTGGCCCTTGGGCTGTTTCGGCGCATAACTCAGGCGCACCCCGCCAATATGCGGCAAGGCGCCGCTCTGACCCTTGGCGACGCGCCGGTCGAGTCCGTGTTCGAGTACTTCGCGCAGTTGCGCGCCGGTGATCGACAGCAGGACGAGCGGATTCTCGAAGGGTAGCAGGGCCAGGATATCGCGCCGGGTCAGCGGGCCGGGGCCGAGCAGCCGGTCGCTGCGGAAGCCGCCACCATTAAGCAGCGCAATATCGCTGCGCATGGCTTCGCGCACCGCATCGGCGGCAAAGTTGCCGATATTGCTCTCGCCCCGCCGCATGGTTTCGCCGCGGGCGTCAAGAGCGACCGCAGTCTCGGCAATCGGCTCGCCAAGCAGCTGGCTGACCTGTTGCTCGAATTCGGCAGCCAGACTCAGCACCGCCGGATCTTCGGCCTGCCGTCCATCGAGCGGCAGGATGTCCCAGGCCATGCCGGCCAGGTGATGCCCGGTGCGGTCCGACGCAAAACGCAAGCGGATGTGGATGGCGTCGCGCGCATCCGAACCGGCCTTGAAGATCGGCGTGCGGCCGACCTGCTCGGTAACCAGGTGATGGTCATGGCCGCCGAGGATCAGGTCGAATAAACCGCTCGCCGCCAGCAGGCGATCTTCCGCCAGCGTGCAATGGGTCAGACCGACGATGACTTCGGCCCCCTGGCTGCGCAAAGCGGCTACTTCCCATGCGGCCGCTGCCAGCAATTCCGCGAAACGGATATTCGGCCCCGGCTTCGACAGCGTCGCGGTATCGGGCGTCAGCAAGCCGAGCAGGCCGACGCGGACGCCGTTGATCACCCGCAATTCGGAGGGTTTGATGGCCGGCAGCGGCGGCTCGGCGAGCAGATTGGCGGCGAGCCACGGAAAGCGGGATTCGGCGAGCCGGTCGCGCAATACCGATTCGCCAAAATCGAATTCGTGGTTGCCGGGCACCGCGATATCGACGCCCAGCGCATTCCACGCGGCCATCATTTGCCGGCCCTTGAACAGGCCGGACTCGACGCTCGGGGAAAGGGTGTCGCCGCCAAAGATGAAGAGGGTGGCAGGGTCTTGCTGGCGGATGGCTTTGACCAGCGAGGCCAGGCGCGCCAGACCGCCGCGCGGCGCCTGCGGATCAATCGGCGCGATCTGGTAGATGTCGTTTACGTGGATCAGTCCGACCTGGATCATCCCAGCCGGCTGGGCGAAACCCGTTGCCGAGGCGAGCAGCAGTGCGGCAAGGAACAGGCTGCCGAGCAGATGGGGCAATGAACGGCTGGTCATGGAGGGGAGCGGGAGTCTCATGCGATCAGACCGGTAATGCCGCGCCTCGGCCCGGCGGAGGAGGGATTGCCATCATCGCGTCTCGCCCATTTCCTGCAGGAAGTTGCGTAATCGGGTCAGGCCAGCTTGCTGCGGCGAGGCGGTTTGATCGATCGCACTGGCCACGGCTGCCTGCAGACCCCGGCAGCACGCGGCGCGCGGCCGGCCGTGCTGGGTGCGCACCGTCGCCAGCAGCAGCTCCAGCTGGCGCGGTTCGACGAGCAGGACGCGGCCTTCCCAGTCCATCGGCCTTGCCACTCCGTAACAGGCGTACTTCAGCTCGGGGTAGGCGGTGTTCGCGCCGGCAATGCGAAAAGCCATGACGCCCTGGGCGATGCGGGCATCGGAAAAGCGGCCGCGCGGCGCGGCCAGGCCCTGGCGGGCCGCACTCAGGCGGGCGAGCAGGGCCGGTTCGGTCTGGGCCAGCGAGGTCGACGAGCGGACGGCGACGAAACGGCGGCGCAATTGCTCGCGCAATTTTTCGAGGTCGTTCACGGGCGATCCAGCGGGCAACGCAGGTCCGCATCGACCGAAGTGTCGGTCCGTTGAACGGCGGCTTCATCCGGTTCGCGGAATTCCAGGCGCAGTTCGATGCGGCGGCTTTCCTCCGGGCTGTTTTTCAGGGCGTTGAACGAGGCGCCACTGACCAGGAAAAGTTCGCGCACCATGCGCCGATCAGCCTCGGCGAGCGCCTCTGGACCGCTGGCCGGGAGCAGCAGGGCGCACAACACGCGCTCGGAGCGTCGCAGGCTGAGGTCAAGGTTGTGCAGATAGCCGCCGCGAGCATCGGCAAAGCCCTCGACCACTACCCGCTTCAACCATTTTTCGCCGAGCGGATCGCGGGCGAGTTCGAGAACGGCCGGCACGAAGCTGCGCAGCAAGGCGGCCTGGCTATCGCTCAGCCGGTGGCTATTGGTTTCAAAACGCGCCCGGTCGCCAAAATCGATGACGCTGCCGCGCAGTTTGACGCCGGGAAAATTCTGAATCTGCGCCTGGAGGCGAGCGAGAAAAGCGGAAATTTCCTGTTCCTGCTCGGTTTTTCGGTGCTCCGTTTCGGAGATTTCGTGGGTGATGGCGAGCAGGGCGACGGTCAGTGCCACCAGGAAGAGCACCATCAGCGCCGTCATCAGGTCGGAAAACGAGATCCAGAACGGCTTTTCGCCGTCTTCCCGATTGCCGCGCCGGCTGGCGGCCCGCGGTCGGACCAGGCTCACCGGCGCACCGGTTCCTGAGCCAGCGCGTCAGCCAGTTCTTCGATGGCGCCTTTGAGCGCTTCGACGGCCCCGGTCACATGCTGCTGGAACTGGCCGTTGCCACGGGCCAGCGTGCGCTCGACATTCTCGGCAAAGGCGGCATGCGCCTGGGCCAGTACATCGGAAATCCCTTGCAGATAGGTGTCGGCGTCATGTCCGGCCCGGCCCAGGGTGGCCGCTGCGCCCTCCATCCGGCCGACCAGTTCGCCGGTCAGCGCCGCTTCGCGCCGGGCGTGTTCGATGGTCGCCCGCAAATCGCCCACCATCAGGGCGATCGAGGCGGTGAGCTGGCGCTGATCGCTGAGCGATTGGCCGACGCTGTTCGCCGCCTGCGACATCGCCGCTGCCGAGGCCGCCATGTCGCCGCTGCTCAGCGCGAAGAATTCGGCAGCCTCGCCAACGCCCCGGCCGGCATTGTCCAGCCGCCCGGCGGCTGATTCGACCGCGCCGCGCCCGGCCAGCTCAAGGCGCCCGGCCACCTTGCCGAGTTCGCCGACGGTCGCTTCGAGGGCATTCGCCGTCCGCTGCAGCAGGCTTTCCAGGCCGTCCTGGCGCTGCCCGAAGGTGTCGTCGAGGCGGCCGCTGAACTGGTTCAGGGCTTTTTCCAGGGCGCCACCGACGGCTTGGCCCTGGCCGGCCCCCAAGCGCTCGACCGCCGTCGTCATGCGCGCCAGCGGTTCATGTAGCGCGCTGGCCACGGTTTTCGCTACCGCATCGGCCACTTTGCTGGCCAGCGCCTCCTGATGCTGCAAGGTCGCCTGTTGCTGCTGGGCGAGCATGGCCGCCATGCCCTGGCGCAGTTCGCCGACGATGGCCTGCTGCAGCCGTCCGGCCTGCACGGCCGAAGCTTCCGATGCGCGCACCAGGCGGGCCAGATATTCCTCGCCGACGCCCGCGTCGAACAGGCTGTCGATGCGTTGAACCAGGGTTTCGACCTGCCGGTAGCGGCGCGTGACGATCGATTTCTCGATCCAGGTGACCAGCATGGCCAGGGTGATCGCCGCCGCCGACACCTCGAAGGCCTGGCCGACGCCCTGAATCAGCGAACGCAGGCTGGTGCGTACCAGTTCGGCATTGCTCGACACCTCGAAATGGTTAAGGCCGGCAATCAGGCCGGTAAAGGTGCCGATAATGCCGATGCCGGTCAGAATGCCGGGCAGGTGCTTGTAGAAATCGGTCTTGAGCGGCGTATCGACCAGCGCCCGCTCGGTGAGAAAGTCCTCGGCCATCGCCGTTGCCCGCCAGGCGGCTACCGCTTTGGGGGTGGCCGGATCGGCAATGGCGTGCAGGGTTTGCGTGTATTCCCGCCACAGGTGGCGCAGCCGGGGTGAGTCCATGACTTCCCGGCCAATCCGCTCGGGATCGGCCGGCAGCGATTGCGCGGCGAGGCCCTTGATGGCCTTTGCCAGTTCCTGTCCGAGCACCAGGGCAGGGAGCACGAAACGCAGCAGAAAACCCAGCGTGATGGCAAGCAGCACCGCAGCGACGATCCAGCCGCTCCAGACATGCCAAAATTGCAGCAGACTCGCCATTTTCCGGCCTTGCGTAAGGTTTCAGGGCGACGGATTGTAGCAGCCGTGGCCGGCTGCAAATTGAAACGGTCTATCTAAACTTGATAATCCGGTACCGTGCGCACCGGAAATTCGCCCCTCGGAAATCAGGCCCGAGGGGCGCCGCTCACGAGAATTTCTTCTCGTGCGCCTGAACTGCCTTCATCCGAGCCAGGAACAAGCGGAGCTTGACGGCATCGGAGATGCCCTGGTTCTCGTCCTCCTGATCCTGATCGGCCACCTCGATCAGCTTGGGGCGGCTGAAGGAGCGATGAAGATCGAGATCGGCGACACCGGGGGCGGCATCCTCGTCATTGAAAAAATCGATCAGCGACGAATTGTTCGGCCTGGACGCCAACAACACCATCTGGTGGCGTTCCGTACGCGACAGCAATAGCGTCGGCAGGCTCTTTTTCTTGGCCACCTTGATCTTTTTTGCTGCCTTCAAAACCGGGGCCGTATTCACATCCTTGAGCATCTCGACCACCGGGGGCGGCATCGGGATCGGCGTCACGGTAACCGCCATCTCCTGGGCTGCAAGGTCTGCGGCCAGACTCTCGACTGTGGCTGGCTCCGAGGCGAAAATACCCCATGAAGACAGCGTAATCACTACTGCGACAATTAACCTGCGCACTTCGACTTCCTATCAAATATCAACTGCAATGCCTGACTAACGCGCCAAGAGCGTTTTGGTTGTCACGACAGACATAAAAATTTTGCTGCCGCTTCATTGGCCAAAAGCGATGGCAATGACTTGGCGCCTCGCCGTATCCAGGATGTCTCCAGATCGCCGATATTGTCACGCCGAGGCTGCTTGACCGCAAGGCGAGGCGAGGAGTAAAAGAACTTCACCATGCTTTATTTGCCGACCTTGTATCGGTATTCACCTACGGTGCCCACCCCAACGGCGCATTGACCACTTAGAAAAATAATGAAAACGGCTGACCGCTACCTCTGGAAGCGCTACTGGGCTCTTGCCTCGCCCTACTGGCAGCATGAGGAAAAATGGAAAGCGCGGGGTCTGATTGCCCTGTTGGTGATCCTGTTGCTCGGCCAGACGCAATTTGCCGTGCTCTTCAACGAGCAGACCGGCGAATTCACCTCGGCCTTGGCGGCGCGCGACGAAGATCGCTTCTGGACTTCGATCAAGCTGTGCCTCGGCCTGCTGATCGCGGCAGTGCCGATCTACGCTCTCTATTACTTTGTCCGCGACAAGCTGGGTATCCACTGGCGGCGCTGGCTGACCAACCGTTTCCTCGACAGCTATTTCAGCTTTCGGCATTTCTACGAGTTGAATGCCAACAATCGTATTGACAATCCGGACCAACGGATCGCCGAGGACATCGCCACCTTCACCCAGCGCTCGCTGTACTTTCTGCTGGTCATCATCAGCTCAACCTTGCAGTTGGTCGCTTTCAGCAGCGTGCTGTGGTCGATTTCGCACGAACTGGTCTATTTCCTTGTTATCTATTCCCTGGCCGGCACGCTGATCGTCGTGTTCGTCTTCGGCCAACGCCTGTTGGGGCTCAACTACAATCAGCTGCGGCGCGAAGCGGATTTCCGTTTCAGCCTGGTCCGGGTTCGTGAAAATGCCGAATCCATTGCCTTCTACCGTGGCGAAGCCCAGGAGTTGAAGCAGGTTAAACGGCGTTTCACCGAGGCATTCAATAATTTCAACCGGCTTATTCGCAGCCAGTTTTCGCTGAATCTTTTTCAGCACTCCTACTTCCTGCTGACCCTGATCATCCCCAGCGCGATCATCGCCGGGCGGGTGCTTTCCGGGGAACTGGAGGTCGGGCGGGCGGTTCAGGCGGCGGGTGCCTTTGCCGCGGTACTCAGCGCGATATCGCTGATCATCGAGAATTTCGAAGGCCTGAGCCGTTTCGCGGCCGGCGTCGATCGCCTCGATACCCTGGCGAAATGCCTCCCCGCGCAACCTACCGGACCGAATGACCCGGACAGCGTCATCCGCTCGGTCGAAGCGTCGCACCTGAGGCTGGACGACGTTACGCTGCATACGCCGAACCGCGAGCGGATACTGATCCGGAATCTTTCGGTCACCATCAAGCAGGGCGAAGGGCTGATGATCGTCGGCGAAAGCGGCAGCGGCAAGAGCTCGCTGCTGCGCGCCATTGCCGGCTTGTGGCGTTCGGGCAGCGGTACCATTTTCCGGCCGGGCAGTGACGACATGCTCTTCCTTCCCCAGCAGCCGTACATGCTGCTGGGCACTTTGCGCAGCCAGTTGCTCTACCCGCACAGGGAGTATTCGTGCACCGACGAAGAGCTGTTAGGTTTGCTGGAGAAAGTGAATTTGCCGGATCTGGCCAGCCGTTTCGGTGGCCTGGACGTCGAGATGGATTGGCACAAGGTACTCTCGATCGGCGAGCAGCAACGCCTGGCCTTTGCCCGCTTGCTGCTGACCCGCCCCCGCTTTGCCATTCTCGACGAAGCGACCAGCGCGCTGGATGTCACCAACGAGGCCAACCTCTACCGGCAACTGGCCGATACACAAACGACGTTGATCAGCGTCGCCCATCGCTCGACCATCCTGAAATTCCATACCCAGGTGCTGGAACTGACCGGCGATGCCGACTGGCAGTCGCATTCGGCGGCCAACTACCACTTCAATCATTAATCCAAGCTGGCAATGCCCATTGTCCGGGCGAGCGCATCGCTAGCAGGCGGCAAACTGCAATTTGAACGGCGCAGCATTTCATTTACGGTGCCTGATCTATACACTGCCTTCTTTATTTCGCGACAACTTGGAGAACGAAGCATGCAAGGTTTGTTTGATTACAAGCTCAACGGTAACGGTGACGCTCTTGCCTTGGGCATCGATTTGGACTCGACCAGCGCCAAAGCCCTTGCTCGACTCGATCGTTATATCAACTGGGAAGATGTGCTGAAACTGACGGAGAACGATCCGGAAGCGGCAAAAGCCGCGGAACGCCTGCATACCGTTTTGCAGCATCTGGGTCAGTAAGATCGCCGTGAGCGATCTTTGCTTGAGGCAATAAGCAAACCAACGGAAACAGGAGCCGGGGCTTGCCTCTCTCCTGTTTCGTTGAAGCGCCAGCGGCAAAGCATTGCCAGCGCGGCGTCCGACGGTCTTCCGCCGGAACGGTCCGGAGTCCTGGTACCTCTCTTCTAAGGGATATCACTTAGGGACAATCTCGCCGGCGACGATAAACTTCACTTTTTCGTCTCGGAATAACAAAAATGCAAAAAATCCAACGTCACCTGGTCTGGGGACTGGTGGCCCTCCTGGGGGCATCGGCCCTCGGCGTCGTCGGCCTGCATCGCGGTGAAACGATCAATGCGCTGTGGCTGGTCATTGCCGCGGTGTGCACCTATTTGATTGCCTACCGCTACTACAGCCTGTTTATTGCCGACCGTGTCATGGAACTCGACGCGACGCGGATGACCCCGGCGATTCGCCATAACGACGGTCTCGATTACGTACCGACCAACAAGTACGTGCTGTTCGGCCACCATTTCGCCGCCATCGCCGGCGCCGGGCCGCTGGTCGGGCCGGTGCTCGCCGCCCAGATGGGCTACCTGCCGGGCATGCTGTGGATCCTGGCCGGCGTCGTGTTTGCCGGGGCGGTGCAGGACTTCATCGTGCTGTTCATTTCCACCCGCCGCGACGGCCGCTCGCTCGGCGATCTGGTCAAGTCGGAGCTGGGCGCCGTGCCTGGGGTGATCGCGCTGTTCGGTACCTTCATGATCATGGTGATCATCCTTGCCGTGCTTTCGCTGATCGTCGTCAAGGCCCTGGCCGGTTCCCCGTGGGGCACCTTCACCGTCATGGCGACCATTCCCATTGCGCTGCTGATGGGCGTTTACAGCCGTTACCTGCGGCCTGGCCGGATCGGCGAAATGTCGGTGATCGGCTTCGTCCTGCTGATGGCCTCCATCGTCTATGGCGGCGATGTCGCTGCCAGCCCGGTATGGGGCCCGCTGTTTACCTTCGACGGCAAGGCACTGACCTGGATGCTGGTAGGCTACGGTTTCGTCGCCTCGGTTCTGCCGGTCTGGCTGTTGCTGGCGCCGCGCGACTATCTGTCCACCTTCCTTAAGATCGGCACCATCGTCGGTCTGGCCGTCGGCATTGCGATTGTTGCGCCTGACCTGCAGATGCCGGCGCTGACCAAGTTCATCGACGGCAGTGGTCCGGTCTGGTCGGGCAGCCTGTTCCCCTTCCTGTTCATCACCATCGCCTGCGGCGCGGTTTCCGGCTTCCATGCGCTGATTTCCTCCGGCACCACGCCGAAGATGCTGGACAACGAAAAGAATGCCCGTCTGATCGGTTACGGCGGCATGCTGATGGAGTCCTTCGTCGCAATGATGGCGCTGGTCGCCGCTTCGGTTATCGATCCGGGCGTCTATTTCGCCATGAACAGCCCGGCCGCCATCATCGGCACGACCGCCGAGCAGGCCGCCCAGGTCATCTCGCAGTGGGGCTTCGTGGTCACTCCGGAAATGCTGCTGCAAACGGCCAAGGATGTCGGTGAAAACACCATTATCTCGCGCGCCGGCGGCGCCCCGACTCTGGCTGTCGGCATGGCCCACATCCTGTCCGGCTTCATTGGCGGCAAGGGCATGATGGCCTTCTGGTACCACTTTGCCATCCTCTTCGAAGCGCTGTTCATCCTGACCGCCGTCGATGCCGGTACGCGCGCTGGTCGTTTCATGTTGCAGGATCTGATGGGCCACTTCGTGCCGTCGATGCGCAAGATGGATTCGATCGTTGCCAGCCTGGTCGCCACCGCGCTGTGCGTCGCCGCCTGGGGCTACTTCCTTTATCAGGGCGTGGTCGATCCGCTGGGCGGCATCAACACCCTGTGGCCGTTGTTCGGTATCGCCAACCAGATGCTGGCCGGCGTAGCCCTGATGCTGGCCACCGTGGTGCTGTTCAAGATGAAGCGCCAGCGCTTCGCCTGGGTCACCATCGTGCCGACCATCTGGCTGCTGCTGTGCACGCTGACTGCCGGCTGGCAGAAGGTGTTCCACGAAAATCCGAAGATCGGCTTCCTGGCTGCGGCCGACAAGTATCAGACGGCGCTGGACAAGGGTGAGTTGCTGGCACCGGCCAAGAACATCGGGCAGATGCAGCAGATCATCCTGAACAACCAGATCGATGCCGGCATGGCCGCACTGTTCATCTTCCTGGTGATCAGCATCCTGGCCTTCACCATCCCGGCCTGCCGCAAGGCGTATATCGCCAAGAAGCGGAGCGATCAGGAAACGCCGTTCGCGCCGATTCCGGAAGGCTTCCGCGTCTAACATGTTCTCGGACATCGCCCGCGTCGGCAAGTATCTGGGGCAGGCCGCCCGCCTGATGGTGGGCGTGCCGGACTACGATACCTACGTCCAGCACATGCGCCTGACGCACCCCGACTTGCCGATCATGACGTACGAGGCGTTCTTCCGGGAACGCCAGGAGGCCCGCTACGGCGGCGGCGACGGGCGCCCCGGGCGCTGCTGCTAATTTCTCGTTCCAGCGCATTACCACTGGCCGGCCGACTGATAGTCTGGTCGGCCAGTTACTTTTTGGGATCACCATGACTAGCCAAGCTCTTTCGCCCATTCCCGTCACCATCCTCAGCGGCTTTCTCGGGGCCGGCAAGACGACCTTGCTCAACCGTCTGCTGGCCAGTTCCGGCAAGCAGCGCATCGCCGTCGTCGAAAATGAATTTGGTGCCGTCGGCATCGATGGCGGGCTGATCAGCGACAACCGGAATCCGGCCATCACCGTGGTCGAACTGGCCAATGGCTGCGTCTGCTGCAGCGTGCGCGGCGAAATGAGCCGCGCCCTGGCCGATCTCGCCGACCGTCGCGCCGCCGGGACCCTGGCTTTCGACCGGCTGCTGCTGGAAACCACCGGCCTGGCCGATCCGGCGCCGGTCGCCCAGGCGTTTTTCGTCGATGAAGGCGTGCGCGAGCGCTATGTCCTCGACGGCATCCTGACCCTGGTCGATGCCGTGCATGCCGGCGAGCAGCTCGACCAGCATCGGGTGGCCGCTGCCCAGGTCGGCCTCGCCGACCGCCTGCTGCTGACCAAGACCGATCTGGTCGACACCGCCCGCGTCGAGGAATTGACAGCCCGGTTGCGGCGCATCAACGTCCGTGCGCCGATCATCCCTTCGCCAATCGCAACGGAAGCAGTGGCCGGTCTTCTCGATCTGCATGCCTTTCACCTGGATGACGTGCTCGAACTCGATCCGGCCTTTCTCGCCGGCCACCGTCCCTCCGGCCATGCCCGGGGCGGCTCGCCGGCCGCCTGCCCGCAAGGACCGTGGGATGACGATGTTTCCTCGCTGGTCCTGCGCCATCCCGGCGTGGTCGACCTCGACCGGATCGGCGCTTTTGTCGAAGAGCTGCTGGCCAGCCAGGGTAACGACATGCTCCGTTACAAGGGCGTACTGGCCATCGCGGACAAGCCCGAGCGGCTGATTTTCCAGGGCGTGCACCGCATTACCGGTTTCGATTATGGCCGGGTGTGGGAAGCAGGCGAGGTTCGGGAGAGCGTCATTGTGATAATCGGCCGGCGTCTCGCTACAGCGGCCATCACCGAGGCATTCCTGGCCGCCTGTAGCTGAGCGCGTTTGCCGCGGCGGCGCCAGATCCGATCATCCGTTTGGATGATGCCAAGCAAATATGATGGAGAGTAGTCTCCAATTCAAACGGCTGGATCAACGCTGACGGAAATCGCATTCAGGAGGGCTGACAATGAATGTCTATTGGGATGAAGCGGGCTTGAAGTTTGCCCACGTGACGCCAAGCATCCTGGCGATCGGAGATTCCTGGTTCTGGTATCCATTTCCGGGCGGCAGTCTGGTCAGTCATCTGGGGCCGGTGGTCGAGAGAAAAGAACACACCATTCTCGCCAAGGGCATGAATGGGGCGGAGGCATTCGATTATGTCGACGGCAAGTACAAGGACGAGGTCACCCGGGCGTTGCGCTTGTACGGGAGCAGCTTGTCGGCAGTCTTCATCAGCGGCGGCGGAAACGATTTCGCCGGCTTCAACGACATGCGTCCGTTGCTCCGTCTGGATTGCTCGACTGCCAGTACCGCCGCTGACTGTTTCCGATCGGGCGATGGCGGACTCAGTGTTTTCCTTGAGCGGATGGATCAGTATTACCGGCGCTTGGTCGGGCTGATCTATACCCATACCTCGCTGAGTTGTCTGATCGTAATGCATTCCTATGACTACGCGATCCCGGATGGGCGCGGGGTGTTCGGCGGTGCCGGTTGGCTTAAGCCTGCCTTGGTAGCGGCAGGCGTGCCGGATCAACTGCAGCGGGACTGCGTCCGCTATTTGATCGACCAGTTCCATCAAATGCTGACGACGATCGCCTCCGGCGATCCCGAGCACCTGCTGGTCGTGGACAGTCGCGGTGCGCTTGCCGAGAGCGATTGGGCGAACGAACTCCACCCCAAAGGGAGTGGTTTCAGAAAAATTGCCAAGGAATGCTGGAAGCCCTTGCTGGAACAGGCTGAGTTGGCCTGATCGAGGAGGTAGTGCAATGGACATTCTCGTATCGCTCGACGTTCTGTTGGGCCTGTCGGTGGTCTATCTGGTCTTTTCGCTGGCCGTCACGTCCTTGAACGAGTTTATCGCCGCGGTGTTGAGCAGCCGCGCCAAATGGCTGCGGCGCGGAATCGGCAGTTTGCTGTCGGAGAAGCCAGATTCGCTCGACGATGTCGGGGCTGGCAAAGTCCTCGCTTCCCCCTTCGTTACTTATCTTGGGACATCGGGTATTTCCAATACCTTCAAGGCAAGCTACATCGCGGCATGGCCTCTGATGCAAGGCGTTCTATCGTCGGTCTCAGGATTCAAGGAAGATGCCTTCGCCAAGGTAAGCGATATACGCGCTTTGGCCGGGGAATTGCCTGCGAACAGTCCGATCCGGAAAATCCTGATCGATATTTGCGCTCGCGCCGGCGATGATCTCGTGAAGTTCCGGGAGATGCTTGATGCCTGGTTCAAGACCTTTGAGGAGCAATTGACGGCTTGGTATCGGCAGAAAACCCAGTACGTGCTTGTCGTGCTGTCGAGCATCGTGGTGGGTTCGATGAACGTGGACACGGTTGCCCTGATCCATCAGTTGTCGGTAGATCCGGCCGTTCGCAAGGCGGTTTCCGAGCAGGCAATAACTGCGGCGAAGACGAAAGACTTGGCTGAATACCTTGATGTCAAGGCGAGGGACCAAGCCAGGAACGCATGGAGTTCCGCCGTGGAGGAGCGCAAGAAGGCCGAAGACGCCTGTCGGCTCCAGACACCGATCGTGCCAGATTGTGCGAAAAGCGATAGCTTGATCAAAGCAAGCCAAGCTGAAAGGGTTGCCGAGGAAAAACTCCTTGAAGAACAGGGCAAAGTGGATCAAGTGATCATTGACCGCGCGAATGCCCTTCGGGTTTCCGGGCTCAAGCTGGGTTGGGAAGGGGATCAATTCAGTTGGCAAAAGCTCGTCGGTCTGTTGCTTTCGGTTTTCGCCGTATCACTTGGTGCGCCTTTCTGGTTCGGGGCATTGAAATCGCTGGCTTCAATTCGATCGGTGGGCGCAAACGTCCTGGAGAGGGATGCGGCAAAGAAGGGAAATGTCGCTTAGCTTCCTGACAAGCTTGGCGACATCAACTTGATGCTGCCAAGCGTTGCCGGAATTGCCCAAGGGTGAGATGCATCGTGCCAGGAAAGGCCTGGACAAGGGAGAGAACAGATGGTCATGACCCCAGCCGACAGCGCACCGGGACTTGGCGAAGGCGAGATGTTGCAGTGCGATCTGATCATGAAAGGTGGAATTACCAGCGGTGTCGTCTACCCGCGACTTATTGCGCGCCTTGCCGAAAAATACCGCTTCCGGAACATCGGCGGCACATCGGCTGGAGCAATCGCGGCGGCTGGCTGTGCCGCAGCGGAATACGGTCGGCAACACAATAATCATGGCGCCTTTGACCGGCTGCGCGAGTTGCCTGACGATCTCCAGCAGTCCATGGGATCCCCGCAGGCATCGATGTTGTTCCACCTCTTTCAGCCGGCACCAGAAGTCACGAAACATTTCGCAGTTCTTGTCAGCATGCTCAACCTCGGTCCGCTGCACGCCGTGGGTTCCGCCTTGCTAACGATGCTGCGTCAATTCCGGGGATTTGCGTTGCTGGGTTTGGTGCTGGCATTGCTCCTGATCGTACCGATTGTCAGCGTCACCGGCCCCTATCCGGATACCGGGGGAGCCATTTTTGTATCCCTTGTGATCCTGGCGGGTTGGGCTCTATGGAGTTACTTCGGACTGCGCAGACTGCGCAACCTGTCCGCGGGGACGTTCCTGCTCTGGCTTGTTGCGGCAATTGCATTCACCGCATTGGTTCTAGTGTTACTGGGCGGAGCTCCCCTGGATTGGCGCTTGCCGTTTCTGGTTGGCGCGGTGGCCATCGCAGCGGTGCTTTCGGCTGCTGTTGCATTGGGTATCGCCGGTGCGAAGTTTGTGAAGACCTTGCTAGCGGGGATACACAAGAATTTCTACGGAATATGTACCGGTCGCACGATGAACAAGGAGCAGATTGGGCCCAAAGGACTCACGGACTGGCTGATGGCTTACTTCAACGAGCTCGCCGGACTCAAATTGGAGGATCGAGTCCTGACTTTCGGTGACCTATGGGGGGCCAACGAGGCCAGCAAGACGAATGGCGCGGCGCGCGACATCAATCTGGAGGTGATGACGACAGCCATCAGCCAGCAGATGTGCTACAGCATTCCCTTCCGGGATGGCTGCCCTCCGTTCTACTACGATGAAGACGAATGGAGCCGGCTGTTCCCCGCCGAGGCCATGCGCGCGCTACGGGAGCCGTATCGCGCAGAAGGTGCCAAGGACGATGATCGGCGTGATCCAGACGAACCGGAAGCACGTTGCTAACGCCGCCGGCAAACGCCTGCGCCGACTACCCAGGAACCAATATTTGCCGGTCGTCGTCGCCGTACGAATGAGCCTCAGCTTTCCGATTTTGTTGTCGGCGGTTTCGTTGTATTCGGTCGATTGGAGTTTGAAGGCCAACTCGAAAGCAAAAGAGCAGGCGAGTTCCGGTTCAACGACCGTAGCTGGCCGCGCCCCGGGTGTATTGACCGCGACCCGGGTCTGGTTTTCCGATGGCGGCATCGGAAGCAACATGCCTCTTCACTTTTTCGATGCCCCATTGCCCGGTCATCCGACATTTGCCGTGAACCTGAAGGAACCGCACCCCGATCATCCAATCGACGAAGGAGGGCGCATCTATCTTCCGGACAGCAACATCGGCGGCAGGATTCGCTACTGGCCGGAGCCCCAAGACGCCAAGCCCATGAGTGGCTTGGTTGGATTCCTGTTGGCAATCATCAACACGATGCAAAACTGGCGCGACGAGATCCAGTTTCCCTACCCGGGTTATCGAGATCGAATTGTTCAAATCAGTCAACGCAAGGACGAAGGGGGATTGAATCTGAATATGCCGGAGCAGAACATTCGAGCCCTGAGTGAAGCGGGCGAGATGGCTGCGGAAGCACTGATTACCAGATTTCACCCGAGTGGTGCGCAGGCTGGCGAGGGCTGGGCGAACCATGAGGAGGTGCGGCTAACGACGTTCATGGGGCTGCTTGAACGCATGGGCGTATCACTCAACGCCCGCTTGCACAGCGGAACATGGAGCAGCGTTACGCAGCGTGTCGTCACCGGCAGGCGATATACGATCAGCGATGGAAAGGCTGCCACGGATTACCTGGCGCGCCTGCAGGATATGGGCGATACGATGATCGCAAACGGTTCAAAGCTGCAGGGAAAAGCGCTGAAGCCTCATGCTGACCTGCGTATTTCCCCGAAAATTTGAGCATGGGCAGCTGATTTTTCTGGGTTGGAGGCGACGCGGCGATGGATTTGCCGACTGTCTTCGCAACGATCGGATCGACGCTTCCGTCAGCGTTGGTCAACTGGGACGATGCGGTCGAAGACTTCATTGCCTGCTACGAGGAGCGTTTTGGCCCATCGGAGGTCTCGACGATCAACGTCGATTCCGCCTTCTTTCTCTTCGATCACGGATTCGAACGGGTGGTTCTCGCCTATGCGCTATCAACAGAGCAATTGACGAAACGGGATAGTGCACGGATGCGCGGCTTTCCCAACGTCAACTCATCGGTCCGGCGGGTACTTGGCGACAAGGCATTTGTGGCAGATAAAGGTCATTTCCTTGGACACGCCAGTGGCGGCATTCTCGACATCAATCTTTTTCCGCAGCGCAGGGAACTGAACCGAGGCTGGTCGGGAGAGGGGAAGCGGTTCCGAAGCATGGAACGCCACGTTGCCGAGCACCCAGGTACGTTCTTCTATCATCGCCCGATCTACGACGATGACACTTGGATTCCATCGAAACTTGAGTATGCGGTACTCAGGGGGGGCTCCTCATGGTGGAAGGACATGTTCTTCAACAAGTAGCAATTCGCTGCCGGTGCTGATTTTGCTTGGCAGATGGCGCTATATCGCACTTCTCAGCAATATCCGAAGGCTCTCTAACATCAACTGGATTCGCTGTCATCATTGCTTTGGATGATGCAAAACGGATATCCCGGCGGGTAGGATCAATGCAATAAGCATGGTTTTGACTGGCAGGTTGGTTGAGGTGTTCGGGTTGCTGCTCCTGAAGTTCATGCACATCTTCTTGAGCGCCACCTTGCCGCCTTGGATTCTCGAAATATTGTCCGGCGATCAGCAGGCCAACAGATCATTCGCACATAGCCCGATTTGATTAGAGAACCGACAATGGCATCCGCCACAAAGATCCAGAATGTCGAAAGCCCGCCTGTTTGTCCGGCTCCTCGCGAACTGGTCGGGGTGGTGGCGGAGCTTCACGGTGCCTTGCGAGGTCTCGACTGTCTTTTGTCGTCGGCCCTGGATGCCTTCGATGCCAGCCTGGGATCGGCCAGCCAGGAAAAATATCGTGGTTTGTACATCGCGCCAGAGCAGGTAAACCTCTTGCTGAACCGCCAGCCCGGGCAGCCGTCATTCGTGATTGACCGTGCATCCGGCCTGGCCTTGTGGCCCCCGACGGAAGGCAGCTTTGCCCGAAGGATGGCCGATAGCTATGGTCTTTCGGGGTTTGAGCTGGACGTTCTGCTGATCGCCCTGGCACCGGAATATGACCTTCGCTACGAACGCCTCTATGCCTACCTGCAGGACGACGTCACGCGCAAACGGCCGACTGTCGACTTGATCCTGGCCTTGTTGTGTCCGTCCGGGATCGAGCGCATGCAGCATCGCCCGGTGTTCAGCGCCGATGCGCCGCTGGTGCGCCAGGGCATCGTTCACCTCGTTGCCGACCCGCAGCAGACCGATCCGCCGCTGCTCGCCCGGTACGTCAAGCCCGACGAGCAGATCGTCCATCATCTTCTTGGCGATACCGGGCTCGACAGCCGTTTGGCGCCTTTTGTCCGGCCTTCGGCTGGCGAGGCTTCACTGGCGGATCTCCACGTTGCCGACGAGACCCGGGCGCACCTGATCCGTGTTGCCGAAGTGATGGCCGAGGGCCGTTTGCACGTCTGGCTGCATGGCCCCGCCGGCATCGGCAAGCGCCAGGCGGCGGCAGCTGTTGCCCGGCATGCCGGGTATGCCCTGCTGACTATCGACGTCACCGGTATCGCTGCCGACGAGATCGGCCCGACCGTCACGCTGGCCATGCGCCAAGCCTGGTTGCGGGGGGCAATCCTGTGCCTGGGCGGCATCCACGGCTGGCTCGATTCGCCCATAGCCACCGAGGCGGTGGCTGCCTTGCTGACGGAATCACCCTGCCACATCATCTTTGCCAGCGAACGGGAGATGCCCTCGGCGCTACGCCAGCACGTCGCTGATGTTCACCTTCCGCTGCCTGATGCCGCCCTGCGCGCCACATGCTGGCAATCCGCCCTGGGCGAACTCGGCCGCAAGGCGGACGAACGCCGCTTGGCAACGCTGGCCAATCTGTTCCGGCTCACTCCGGGGCAAATCGAAGCCGCTGCCGCTGAGGCCGTGCGGCAGGCGCGCCTGCATGCGAAACAGCGGGACGGCATCGGCGCCTTGCCGTTTGCCTCGATGGATGACTGTATAGCCGCTGCCCGTGGCCAATCGGCTGGTCGGCTCGACGGCTTGGCCGGCAAGATCGACAGCCGTGCCACCTGGAGCGACATCGTGTTGCCCGACGATGCGCTTTCGCAATTGCATGAGCTATGTCAGCGCGTCGAACATCGTGGCAAGGTCCTCGACGAGTGGGGCTTCGCCGAGCGCAGCGTGCGCGGGCAGGGCTGTTCCGTGCTGTTTGCCGGGCCGTCGGGAACCGGCAAGACGATGGCCGCCGAGGTCATCGCCAACGATCTCGGGCTCGACCTCTATTGCATCGATCTGGCCGGGGTGGTCAGCAAATACATCGGCGAGACCGAGAAGAACCTCGACCGGATCTTTAGCGCAGCCGAGAGCGCCAACGCCATCCTGTTCTTCGACGAAGCCGACGCTTTGTTCGGCAAACGTTCCGAGGTCAAGGACTCGCACGACCGCTACGCCAACCTGGAAATCAGCTATCTGCTGCAGAAGATGGAGCGCTACGAGGGGGTCACCATCCTCGCCACCAACTTGCGGCAAAACCTCGACGAGGCCTTCATGCGGCGGCTCGCCTTCATCGTCCACTTCCCGTTCCCGGACGAAGAACAGCGGCGGCGTATCTGGAGCGGGGTGTGGCCGGCCGGCGTGCCGCTCGCCGAGGATATCGATCCGGGGGTCTTGGCCGGGCAGTTGAAATTCAGCGGCGGCCATATCAGGAACGTCGCGTTGGCCGCGGCATTTCTTGCTGCCGGCGACGGACAGCCAGTTGGCCAGGCGCACGTGTTGCGTGCGGCGCAACGCGAGTTGCAGAAAATCGGCAAGAGCCTGACGCCAGGCGAACAGCCGTCGAGGGCGACGGCATGAACCGGGCATACGTCGCGCGGGAGACCTCGCCAGCCGTCAGTACGCGGCGTCCGAAACCGGCGCCGAGCGCGCAACGCCCGGCCAACACCGGCACGCCGATGTACTTGCAGCGGACGGTAGGCAATCAGCGGGCCCAGTCGATGCTGACGGCCGATCGCCCGAATTCTCCGGTTGCCGGCACGACACCGGAAAAGGCGGCCGTCAGACTGGTGCCGCTCGCCCCGGAAACGCGCGCCGAGATCGACGCCGATATCGATTACATTGTCCGCATCCTGAAAAAAGGCACTCCTGATACGGGCGATCAGACGCTGATCCTAGAGAAGATCCGTGGCTGGGCGAAAAAGGACGATAGCCGGTCGACCGAGCAACGCGGCATCAGCCGCACGCCGATGCTCGACCACTTCCTCGCCCGCCTGAAGTCGCGCTCCTTCTCGCGCAGCAGCTTCCGCTCGCTCTGGCAGGACCAGTACGCCATCGCCTACGATGCGCTGTGGTACATGCTGCGCGGCTACTGGCTCGAAGAGTTCAAGCGCACGGTCAAGCTAAGCGAGACGCAGCGGACCGATGCCCCGGAGGGCGCCGACACCGAGAGTGGCGTTGCGCTGATTGCCCGGCAGGAGGCGATGGGGCTATGGGGCATGCTCAAGGGCATGGGCACCGGCCTGGTCGGCCTCGCCGGCCCCAAGGCGGCGCAAGCGATGGCCGAGCAATTCGACGAGACGGCGCACATTCTCTTCGGCCGCGAGTGGGATTCGTCGGAAAGCCTGCTGCTCGGCATGAACGCCGCGCAGATCGGCACCGCCGGCGGCGATGTCATCTGGCAGCTGGTCAACCTGTCGCGTGCCCTGGGGGCCAAAGGCGGCAAGCTGATGCAGCTGGCCCAGAACCTGGAAAAGCTCAAGAAGGCCAACCAGGCGCTCGGTGTGCTTGGCGGACTGCAGGGCGTCGGCATGGCTGCCCAGGGGATCGCCCGAGTGATCGAAGCCCGGCAGAAGGCCGGCAAGTCGACCGCCTTGGTCGATCTGTTGAACGACAACGACTTTATCGATCAGGTCGTCATGCTCGCCTCCAGCCTGATCGGCACAGCGATGGCCGCCAAAAGTGCATCGTCGACCAGCCAGCAGGTGACCCGGGCGCGCGTCGGCGTGCTGCTCGGGATGTTGCAGACCACGACCTCGCTCAAGCGTCTGGCGGATATCGCCGCCTCGGCCGACAGCCCGAAGGACAAGGAAATGGCCTATGGCGAGGTGCTCGCCGGCCTGATCCCGCAGCTGATGTCTTTGGCCATCGACACCCATGGACATGCCCAGGCAAGGCGCGAGGCAGCCGCCGAGAAGCCCGTCAAAGCCGCCTCGCCAGCCGACGTTGCGGCAGGCAGCAAGAGCATGGCCGGGCGGGCCGAGCCGCAGCCGTCGCCGAAGCTTGTACTCAGCGAGAAGCGGGAGGCGGTGGCCGATTCGCATCAACTGGCCATGGCCGAGGAGGTCAAGGCGCGCCTGGGGCCGCGCGATGCGCCCAAGACGCCGCCCGAGGTGGCAAGCGGCCGGCGCAAGCCGCGCTACGCAGCGTCGGCCAAGGGTGGCAGCGTCACCATCGGCAAACCGCACGGTTCGCTCGAAGCGGCCCGTACGCTCTACGACCGGGTGATTGCCGAAACCGGCGGGCTGCACGAAGTGGGCATCTGGCAGCATCCGGACACCGGCGAGTACGTCGTCCGTCTCGGCCAGACGACCGAGGTGCACCCGCCACAGGACGATAATGCATGGCGGGCTGTTCAGCACTTCCACACCAATACCGCCGACGTGCCGCTGTGGCGCATGCCGGCCCAGGCCGATGTCGCCGAACTGGCGCACCGGGTCGCCGGCCAGGGGCGGACGATGACCGAAATCGTCGAGTTTCCGCTGCCCGGCGGCAAGCGCGGCCGCTCGGCCTACACGGTGACCAAGGAAGGTGGATTGGTGATCGAAACGGTCAATGCCGATGGCAAAAGGATCACCAAGAATTTCAGCCGCGTTGCCGATTTCGACAGTTACCACGAGAGCCGGGCTATTTTCGACAATCCGGTGGCGCGCGCCGATACTGACCGCTGGCTTGAGCAACGGCGCAAGGGAAAACTCGACAACGAAGGCGCGGTGGGCGGCAAAACCAATTTCGGCACGGCGGCGAAAGGGCCGGGAAAAGATGTCGCCCAGCCGGCGCTGCGCAAACGCAGTGTGCCGCCCGCCGATTATCAGTCACGCCAGATCCGGACCGACGATCTGCAGACGGCGGCCGGGGCGGGGCGGCCGGTGGTCACCGTCGGCCTCAACGAGGTGCTCGAATTCGTCGATCGCCGCGGCCAAGTCGTCGCGCGGGCCTGGATGAAGGCCGACCCGGATCGTCCAGGGCATTTCAACACCATCGCCGAAGGCTATCTGCGCAAGGGGAACGAACGCCCGCCGACCGACATGCCGACGCGAGGCGAGATGTCGCAGAGTTTCCGGGACAAGAATCCGTCCTCGGAAATATTGCATCTGTCAGGCCCGCTCAGCGTCGAACTCAATTTCGGAGCGCCCGTTGGATTGGCCCGTGGGCCGGGCAACCTGGGGCTTCCGGTCAAATACGACGTGTACAACCAGCTGATCGAGGGGCAGGGGGTCGAAAGCTTCTTGCGGCGCATGCGCGGCAAGCTGGGTGGGTCGAATTCGGAGGTCCGGATGGTGGCCGAAAATGCCGTAAGCCATGCCAAGGATGCCGGGCATGCGCTGGTCTATCGCCGCTACTCGGTGTTCGTTCAGCAACCCGGCAAAGGCGAAAAACTGTTCTTCTCGTTGCGGGTCAATGTCGGGGCCCGACCGGATCTGGTGGAGCCCGTCCGGCTCAAGGAATTCAACGGGCGGGTGGTGGTGGACGACATGTTCGTCAGCCCCGAGCCGTGGGCGATCGGCCTGCTCGACGACCTGGCCATCAAGCGATCATCCGGCAATCCGCTCCAGGATGCCTTTGGCGAAGCGCTGAAGACGTGGCTGGAACGCAAGACAACGAAGTGAGGAACGGGCCATGTTTCATGATCTCGATTTGTCGTTGAGAGCCATCCTCGAGGCGGCCAGCGCGCCGACCATCGTGCGCGATGCCGAGGTCGTGTTCGATCGTCCTGCGGAGTCGTTCAATCCCGACAAGACCGTCATCAACCTGTTCCTCTACGACGTTCGCGAGAATGCCGAGTTGCGGAACAACGAACCGGTGGTCGAAAGGCAGAACGGCGTGGTCACGATACGCCGGCCGCCGCTCCGGGTGGCCTGCTCCTATCTGGTCACCGCCTGGATCGAGGCAGGGGTGACCGGCGAGGCGAACATTCTCGGCCAGCACCAGTTGCTCGGCGAAGTGTTGCGCCTTTTTTCCCGCCTGCCGGCGATTCCGGCGAATCTCCTGCAAGGCGAACTGGCCAGCCAGCGCAACCCGGTTCCGCTCCTCGCCGCGCAAGGCGAATTGGTCCGCAACCCGGCGGAGTTCTGGTCGGCGCTGGGCGGCAAGTTGCGCCCGTCGATTACGCTGAGCGCGACCATCGCGATGGATCAGGCCGGCGAGCCGGTCGAAGCCCCCGAGGTTTCGACCAAGGAGATGGTCATCCACGAGACGAGCCTGGGGATCGCCGAGCCGCTCTTCCATTTTGCCGGTACCGTGCGGCGCGCCAATACCTGGGAGGCGATCGGCGGCGCCGAACTGACGCTGGTCGAACTCGGCCTGCGCACGACGAGCGATGCGGATGGGCGCTACAGTTTTTCCACGATCGCCGCCGGCCATTACCAGATCAGCGCCAGCCGGCAGGGGTATGTCGCCACCACCGTGTCCGTGGCGGTTCCCGGCACCAGTCCCGGTGCTTTTGACCTCACTTTAACCGACGCAATCTGAAGGAGAAGTGCAATGCCCAATCCTTACCTGTCCCCCGGGGTCTACGTCGAAGACGTGCCGCCCTCGTCCAAGCCCATTGCCGGTGTCGGTACGAGCACGGCCGGGTTCCTCGGCGTGGTGCCGAACAACATCACCATGCCGGCCAAACCGGATGGCTCGGGCAGCAAATACCCTGTCGCCACGGCCAGCAAGCCGTACCTGGTCACCTGCTGGAACGATTTCGTCACGCAGTTCGGGGAGATCCAGAGCGGCAACGCCTTCCTGGCGCATGCGGTATTCGGCTTCTTCCACAACGGCGGCACGCGCTGCTGGGTGGTCAGGGTAGCAGCCGAGGCCGATCTGAGCACCGGTGTCGACGAACTCAGCGATCTGGCCGCCATCGACGAAATCGCCATCGTCGCCGCCCCTGGCGTCACCAGCCAGACGGTTCAGCAGGCGCTGCTCGACCATTGCAAGAATACCGGCGACCGGGTTGCCGTCCTCGATGGGGTGAAGACCCCGGCGACCATCACCGCGACCGACATCAGCCTGACCGCCAGAAGCGAGACGGGCAGCCATGGCGCCATCTACTTCCCGTGGATCGAGGTCAACGACCCGACCTCGGCGACCGGCGGCACCGTCATCGTTCCACCCAGCGGCCACGTTGCCGGCATCTATGCGCGCAACGATGCGACGCGCGGCGTACACAAGGCGCCGGCCAATGAAGTGGTGCAGGGGGCGCTCGGCTTGGGCTATCGGATCAGCAAGGCCCAGCAGGACGGGTTGAATCCGGAAGGCATCAACGTCATCCGCGAGTTCAATGGCGCCCTGAAAGTCTGGGGCGGCCGGACGCGGGCCGACGAGGCGCATTCCGAGTACCGCTATATCAGTACCCGGCGCTACATGAACTATCTGCGCGAGTCGATCGACGAGGGTACCCAATGGGTGGTCTTCGAGCCCAATACGTCCTCCTTGTGGAAGCGGATTGTCCGTACCCTGACCGATTTTCTGACCAACGAGTGGCGCGCCGGCGCCCTGTTCGGCGAAACGCCGAAAGAGGCCTTTTACGTGAAATGCGACGCCGACACCAATCCGGCCGATGTCCGGGAACTTGGCCGGGTAGTCACCGAGATCGGCGTCGCCATCGTCAAGCCGGCGGAGTTCGTGATTTTCCGCATCCAGCAGACGACAGGCAGTTGAGACCCTTTTCCGGCATTAGGAGAACGATATGGCAAGAGTTGATCCGTACAAGAACTTCCGTTTCCTGCTCGAAATCGACGGCATCACGCAGGCGGGCTTTTCCGACTGCAGCGGTTTCGGTTCGAACGTCGAGGTCATCGAATACCGCGAAGGCGGCGATGCGGCGACGGTGCGCAAGCTACCCGGCAAGAACAGCTATCCGGACATCACCCTGAAGTGGGGCGTCACCGATTCGCGCGAACTCTACGACTGGCACCGCACGGCGCTCAACGGCAAGGTCGAGCGCCGGAACGGCTCGATCATCCTGCTTGACGATGTCGGCCAGGAGAAGGTCCGCTGGAACTTCTTCACCGCTTGGCCGAGCAAGTACGATGCGCCGGACTTCAGCGGCAAGGGCAATGACGTGGCAATCGATACGCTGACCATCAGTTGCGAACGACTGGAGCGCGCGTGAACGACTTCGCCACCGAATTCGAGTTCGTGCTGCCCAGGGGCTATGTCGATAGCGCCGGCAATATCCACCGGGAAGGGACGATGCGCCTGGCCACCGCCGCCGACGAGATCCTGCCGCAAAAGGACCCGCGCGTGCAGGGCAACCCGGCCTATCTGGTGGTGATCCTGTTGGCCCGTGTCGTGGTCCGGCTGGGGGTGCTCGAGGTCATCAATCCCAAGGTCATCGAGGGCTTGTTCGCTTCCGATCTGGCATACCTGCAGGACTTCTACAACCGCATCAACAGCTCGCAAAGCAGCAAGCTGGCGGTGACTTGTCCGCATTGCCAGAACGCATTCGAGATGGAGACGGCACCGGTGGGGGAATCCTAGGCTACCCCCTCGACCGGTTGTACGAGGAGGTAGCCTTCATCGCCTTTCACTTTCACTGGTCGGTCGCCGAATTGATGAACATGGAGCATGGCGAGCGCCGCCGTTGGGTTGCGGAGATTTCGCGCATCAACGAGGCACTGGACAAACCGCAGCAGTAACAAACGATGATCGGCAAGGGGCAATGAAAGACCACATGCAAGCAGACGGCACCTTGGTTCCGGTAGCCAGCCGCCAGACCTGGATACCGCCGGCACTTGGCGCCGGCCGGCAGCTTCTGGCGCATCTGGCGTCGCGCCAGAGCGTTGCGGTCAACCGCCGTCTCCAGCTGACGCTCGCTTCTTCGGGGCAGGAACAAGTGGATGGCGCGGCGTTCGCCCCTTCGGCACCGGAACTGAAGTTTTTCCGGCCGGCGTGGACGGTTCTGGCGCCGATCAGCCTGCAGATTCGCTTCGGGCGGCAATCTATCTACCAGCAGTCGAGCGTGGTGTACAACGCGTCGCACCCGGTTGTGGCCGTCGGGCGCCAGGGCGGGGCAGCGAACGGTTTTGGGCCTATCCTTGAGGAAAAAACGCCGCCCATGCTGCCGGTTGCCCGAGGTGCGGTTCCTTCGCTGTCGGGCCCGGCGGAGGGTTCGGTTGGGGCCAGCATGGCTCCACTGACCCTGGCCACGCCCTGGCGACCGGCCAGCGTCGCCAAACCGGTCAATCTACTCAGCCCGCAGCGGACGGACCACAGGGCGCTGCCCGTACCAAGCTCCACGAAGCAGGGCTATCCGCAGGATTCGAGTGGCGGTCGCCGCGCCGCGCCACCGCAAAGCCAGGCGCCGGGTGCCACCGCTGGCGATGGGCGCCTGGTGTTTGCGCATCGAGGCCCGGAATTCCGGGTGGCGGCGGCTGCCGCGCCGATCCGCCAAGCGGCGCCGATGGCCCCTTCGGCCCTAGTCGACGCCTTGTTCGAACAGGCTCGTCACAACCGGGGGCTGGCCGGAATGGACATGCGCCTGCTGCCGGCCGCTCCCGCGGAACAGGCGAAGCCGGAGCAGTCGGTGGCGGCCGGGCAAATGCACGCTGCCGCCGACACATCCGCGCCGCAAACTCCAAGCCTGCCGGCCCGCTTGAGCCGGGCGGATATCGGCCAGGTGGCAGAGCAGGTGGCACGGGTCCTCAAACAACAGGCGCGTCTTGAGCGCGAACGCGGGGGAGGCTACTGATGGCGCTCACCAAGGCTGTAATCGTCAACCTCGACGTCCCCGGATCGCCGCCGATCCCCGCCATGTTCAACCCGCCCAAGTACGAGTTGTCCAAGACCAACCAGTTCGCCGAACTCAAGATCCCGGGCCTGCCGTCATCGGTACTGCAGTTCGTCAATGGCAACGCCAAGAGCCTGAGCATGGAGTTGTTCTTCGACACCACCAACAGCGGCGTCGATGTGCGCACGGCGACCGCCGCCATCGCCAATCTCACCGAGCCGGCCACGGTCACCCGGGCGCCGCCACGCCTGCTGCTGCTCTGGGGATCGCTGGCATTTCCCTGTTTCCTGGTCAGCGTCAGGCAGGAGTTCGATTACTTCAACGCCGCCGGCATGCCGCTGCGCGCCCATCTGACGGTCGAATTCAAGGGCCACGACAGCCTGGAAAGCCTGATCGCCGCCGTTCCCGTGGCCCAGGTCGAGCAGGTGACGGCCTATGTCGCCAAGGCGGGCGATACGCTGCAGGCCATAGCCGCAGCGGTCTACGACGATCCGGCCCAGTGGCGACTGATTGCCGCTTCCAACAACGTCGACGACCCGCGCGGACTGTCCGCCGGGGCGCATCTCCAGATTCCGCGGCTGGGCTGAGCATGGACCTGACGCAAAACTTCGCTTTGCCAGTGCCAGGCATCATGGTTCCCGCCTACGCCCTGACCATCGAAGGGGCTGCGCTGCCGGCGCCGCTGCTGCGGGCCATCCTGTCGGTCGGCGTGACGCAGGTGGCCAACAAACCGGCCTCGTTCTCGCTCCAGATCAACGATCCCACCTTGACGCTGGTGGACGCCGTCGACGGGTTATTTGCCGAGGGGCGCAAGGTGGGGATCGCCATGGGCTATGTCGGCAAGTTGCAGCCGGTTATCGCGGGCGAAATTACCTCGATATCGGTCGAGCTCGGCGAGAGCGGTGGTCTGACCCTGGGCGTCGAGGGCTTCGACGGGCTGCATGCCGGCTCGCGGGGCACCCGCTATCGCGAGTTTCGCGAAGGGCTGACCGACAGCGCCATCGTCCAGCAAATTGCCGGCGACCTGCAGCTTGGCGCCACGGTCGATCCGACCGGACCGCGCAGCGACCGGCGGGTCCAGTCCAACGTCAGCGATCTCGATTACCTGCAGGAATTGACGGCGGCCAACGACTACCAGCTGTGGGTCGAAAACGGCATCCTCTTTTTCAAACGGGTGCGTTCGGCCCCGCAGGTCACCGTTGCTCGCGGCCGCGATCTGGTTTCGTTCTCGGCCCGCCTGAATACGGCCGGCCATGTCAGCGCGGTGGAGGTGCGCGGCTGGGATGCCGGCCAGAAGCAGGCATTTTCAGCGCGGGCCAGCATCAGTCAGGCGCAGGATTACGTATCCAGGCTTTCACTGACCGGCCAGGCGCAGATCGTCGGGGCTGCGAATTCGGCCCGGGTGATCTACGCCGACGGCACGGTGCGGACCATCGACGAAGCGCAGCGCCTGGCCGACGCGAGCCTGGCCGAGCAACGCCGCAACCAGCTCAGCGCCGAAGGCTGCGCGGTGGGAAATCCGGATATCCGCGTCGGCAGTACGCTGCTGCTCGCCAACCTCGGACGCTTCAGCAGCCGTTACATCGTCGAGCGCGCGCAGCACACCATCGACCAGGGCGGCTACCGCACTTCCTTCGAAATGAGGCAGCAGCCATGAACTGGGACAAGAGCGGGGTGTACGTGGCGATCGTCAAGGACAACAAGCTGGATGACCAGGGACGGATCGCCATTGCGATCGAAGGCTTCTCCGACCAGGCCGGTTCCTACCCGGCGCGCGTGATGTCGTTCATGGCGGGCGACGATCGCGGCGCGCTGTTCTTGCCGGAGGTCGGCGACCAGGTGCTGGTGGCTTTCGTCAACGGTTCGCCGAACGAGGCGGTGGTCATCGGCAGCCTGTGGAGCAGCATCGACCAGCCGCCGGCCAGCAACGCCGACGGCAACAACGATATCAAGGTGTTGAAAACGCGCAGCGGCCACCAGATCCGGCTGATCGACCAGGCCGACGGTGAGCGTATCGAGATCGTCGACAAGACGGGAAAGAACCGGATCCTGATCGACTCGAAGAATAATGTCGTCAGCATCGAAGCGCCAGATGGCGACCTCGTGCTGCGCGGCAAGACGATCAGCATCACCGCGCAGAATGCCCTGAAGATCGAATCCACCGATGCCACGGTGGACGTTAAGGCCAGGGGCAATACGACGATCAAGGGCCAAATCGTGGACCTCAACCCTTAAGGGAGACGACATGGGCAAGGCAGCGGCCAAAAGCGGCGACAAGATCAAAGGTAACGATACCCATACCGTGGTGCTGAGCAGTAACGGTGTCAGCGAGCCGCGCAGCTTCTCATTCTCCGGCAGCATTGCCAGCGGCTTGAGCGGCAACGTCCGGATCAATAGCCAGTTCGCGGCAGTGGTGGGCAGCGGTGCAGACAATGTCCCGGCCCACAATGCCGGTTCCGACAGTTTTGCCGTGCCACCTTCAAACAAGGGCTCGGTCTTTTCCGGAAGCGCCACCGTGAAAATAAACAGCAAAGCCGCCGCCCGGCACGGCGACCAGGCAACGACCTGCAGCGAGCCGCCGATACCGGGCAATGGTCAGGTCGAGGTCGCCAATGCAACGACCGCCACGGTCTGTCTCGGCGGTTGAGGAGGCCAGACATGAACAACAACTCGAGCAATGGCGACGAAGTCCTCGGCCGCGGCATCGCCTTTCCGCTACGCCTGGCTGGCGGGGCGATTGCCATGAATGCCTACGAAACTCAGGTGGAACAGTCGATCCGCCTGATTCTGCGGACCGCCCAGGGCGAACGGGTGATGCGGCCGAAATACGGGGCTGGCGCCGACCAGCTGGCTTTCGAGCCGATGACTGGCGTGACCGCCGCGCTGGTCCAGCACCGGATCGCGGAGGCCCTGATGCAGTACGAGCCGCGCATCGAGATCAGGAATATCGCCGTCGTCGCCTTGCCGGAAATGGGCGAACTGCGGGCCGAGATTGCCTACCGGGTGAAGCGCACCGACTCGGTCTTCAACCTCGTCTATCCCTTCTACCTCGAACGCGGAGAAGCCTGATGACGCTCAAACCGCCGCTGATCGACGGCCGCACATCGACCGATATCGCCGAGCAGACCCGCCGGCTGCTTTGCCATTATCTTTCCGGCGCCCCGCATTACTGGCGCCCCGGCGATGACGGCGGCGAGGCCGGGCGCGCCCTGACCGGCGTGTTCGCGCACTACTGCGGGCTGGTCATCGACCGCGTCAACCGGGCTGCCGAAAAGAACTTCCTGGCATTTCTCGATCTGCTCGGCAACGTCCCCGTGCCGCCGCTGCCTGCCCAGGTGCCGCTGAGCTTTTTCGTGGAGGGGACGGCCAGCGAAGGATTCTCGATCGCCGCCGGAACACGTGCCCAGGCCGAGCCGCCGGCCGGCAGCAGCGAACCCCTGGTGTTCGAAACGACCAGCGATCTCTGGGTGACCACCCTCGAACTCAGCGCCTTCGACAAAACACCGAACAACGGCCTGCCGGCTCGCGATGTGACCCGGCTGATCCTCAACGCATCGGGCGCTGAAGAAAGGGCCGACAAGCAGGAGGGCATCTTCGACCAGGCCGAGACCTTCCATTTCGGACTGGATCTGGCGAAGGGCCGGGCGTTTCCCGAGAACCGACCGGTTTCGCTCTTTTTCTTCATCAGCAATGCGAAATACGATTCGACCGGGGAGGTCGTCGGTCCCGGGCCGGCAACCCGCGTGGTGTGGGAATACAGCGCCGGCGCCACAACCTGGAAGCCGCTCCTGGTCGAGGACGAAAGCGAATCGCTGACGCGGAGCGGCGGCGTGCAGTTCCTGGTGCCAGCCGATTTCACCCGCCAGCAAAGGCATCTGTTCGAGCGGAAGTTGTTCTGGGTCCGCGCCCGCCTGGAGGGGCCGGTCAATCCGGCGATCTACCGGCCGGCACCGCGGCTGAAGGGGGTGGCGCTGAATACGGTATTCGCGCAACAAGCCATGTCGATGCGGAACGAAGTGCTGGGGTCGAGCAACGGCAACGCCGGGCAAAGCTTCATGGCTTTTCGCAAGCCGGTCCTTCCCGGGCAGCGGCTTGAAGTGCTCGAACGACAGGCCGCGGCCGGTGCCGCCGAGGAAGCATGGAGTCTCTGGCAGGAGGTCCCGAATTTCTACGGTTCGACACCGCAAGATCGCCATTACATCGTCGATCGCAGCACCGGCGAGATCCGCTTCGGCGATGGCAAGCTGGGCATGATCCCGCCCTCGGGTACGCGCAACGTCCGGCTCGGCCACTATCAGACCGGCGGCGGGGCGGCGGGTAATATCGCCGTCGGGCAACTGAAAACGCTGGTCGCCGGTCATCGTTTGATCCGCAAAGTCAGCAATCATGTCGCGGCGGCTGGCGGCGCCGCCGGCGAAACTACCGATTCGGTCCTCGATCGGGCGCCCAGGGCCTTGCGCCATCGCGGTCGCGCCGTCACCAGCGAGGATTACGAAGATCTCGCCCGGCTCGCTTCCGGCGACGTTGCCCGGGCCTTGTGCGTGCCGCTCATCGACCTGGCAGCGCAGCCATGCCAGGTAATCTCCACGGTGGCCGACGAAGAGCAGGGCGCCGGCCAGGTCAGCGTCATCGTCGTGCCGCAAACCTCCGACAGCAAGCCATTGCCGAGCCGCGCCCTGATCGAGCGCGTTGGCGAATACCTGCGCAAGAACAGCCTGTCCACCACTTCGCTGTCGGTCGTCGGGCCGCTGTATCTGCGGGTCAATATCGAGGTCCACCTGCATCTCGCATCGCTGCGTTTCGACGATCGGGTCAAGCGCGAACTCGGCGCGGCGTTCGCTGCCTACCTCCACCCGCTTGCCGGTCGGGGCGGCTTGGGTTGGCCGTTCGGGCGTCGGCCGCACGATTCCGACATCCACCGCCTGATTCGTTCGGTTGCCGGGATCGACCATGTTTCCTATCTCAGTATTTCGCTTTCCGCCGACGAAAGGCCTTTCGGATGTACCGGCGATCCCGTCGAAGCGATCGAGGCCACCGAGCGTTTCCTGATCTGTTCCGGCCAGCACCGCGTGATCACTTCCTGAGTTCCATGGAGCGCCAATGAGTATTCCACTGCCCAATTTGGACGACCGCCGTTTCGCGGATCTCCTTGACGAAGGGAAGCGCCTGATTCCCGGCCTGGCGCCTTCATGGACCGACCACAATCCGTCCGACCCCGGCATTACGCTGATCGAGATGTTCGCCTACCTCGCCGAGATGCTGATCTACCGGGCCAACCGGGTGAGCGAGGCGAACCAGCGGGCATTCGTCAGGCTGTTGCGCGGCCCGGAATACACCCTAACCAGGCCGATCGATGAGGAAATTCGCTTGGCGGTAGTTGACCAGCGCGAGGAACTGCGGGCGATCACCGCCGAAGATTTTGAAATCCGGGCCGGAATGGTCGACGGCGTTGCCCGCGCCCGCGCCCTGCCGCGCCTCAATGTCGAGGCGCCATCGCCCTATGCCGATGCGCCGGCCCACGTCAGCCTGGCAATCGTTCCCCTGCGGTCGCCGCCCGGTCAGCAGCCGGCAGCGACCGACGAACTGCGGCAAACGGTGATGGCGGCGTTAGCGCCGCGTTGCCTGCTGACGACCCGGTTGCATGTCGTCCCGGCGCGCTTCCTGCCGATCTCGGTGCGCATCGAAGCACATGTTTTCGTCGACCAGGACGAAAGGGTGATCAAGGCGCTGATCGGCCAGCGCATCCGCGACTATTTCTCGGCGCAGGTCGGCGGTGCGGCAGGCAAGGGCTGGCCTTTCGGGCAGGCGGTCTATGTTTCCGAGCTTTACGCCATGCTGGATTCGCTGGACGGCATCGATTACGTCTGCCCGGTCAGAACGCAGAGCGGCAACCAGCCGGTCATCCGGACAACGATCCAGGGGCGCAACATCAATGAAAACGGTCACGAGGTTGGTTTGTGGCTGCAGCCCGACGAACTGCTCTGGGTCAGCCGGCTGGAGATCAGCGTGCTCCGGCAGACCCAGATGGTGGCGGAAGGGTAGATCACATGGACAACCAACTACTGCAATACCTGCCCGAGGTGTTTCGGGAGGATACGGCCATGGAGCCCTTCCTGAGGGCCTTCGAGAAGTTGCTGCTGGGCCGCGCCGACGACGTCAGCAGCGTGCTGGGCAGCAATCCGCGGGCCATCGAACAGACCGTCAACGACCTGGCCCGCCATTTCACACCCGGCAACAATGCCGACGACGGTGCGCCGGACGAATTCCTGCCCTGGCTGAGCCATTGGCTGGCCTTGTCCTTGCGCTCCGACATAACGCAGGTGGCCGCTACCGACAACGCCATCCGGCGCAAATTCATCGCCCGGATGGCACAGCTTTACCGTTATCGCGGCACCAAGCAAAGCATGGCGGAACTGCTGGCCATCTTCACCTCGAGGGATGTCATCATCCGCGACCAGATCGACGGCAAACCGCATTATTTCGAGGTCTTGCTCAATCTCGAGACGATCAAAACCGGTGACAGTCAGGAAGCCTTCGATCGTGCCAAGGAACTCGCCCATTCGGTGATCCGTCTGGAGAAACCGGCGCATACCCGCTATCTGCTCATTCCGGCAGTCACCACCATGCGCATCGGGCAAAAGCAGGCGCCGCCGCCGGCGCCGAGCAACGTCACCTTGCCGACCAGCTATTCCGTCCAAGTCGGTGTCAATACCCGGCTCGGGGCGACCCCGAGATCATGAACACGTTTCCTTAGGAGCCCACCATGGCAGGCGATCCGATCAAAAGACTGAGATATTTTACCGGCCAGTTTCTCGAAGCCCTCGATTTCAAGGCCGAGCAGGACTACCACGTCGGCATGCGGCGGCGGGGCAATCAGGCCATCTACGGCGCGGGGATTGTCGACAACGGGTTTCAGGTCACGCCAGCGCCGGGCGATACGACCAGGATCGCCATTTCGCCCGGCCTCGGCGTCGACGGGCAGGGTCGGGAGATCGTGGTCGCTGCCCCGCTGATCGTCAGTCTTCCGCCCGGCGGCGCGAGCAGCCTGACCTATGTCGTCACGCTGCAGTACGGCGAGGCCGAAGTCGACCAGCAAACCCCCGATGCCGATGTCAGCGACAACACCCGCATCGAGGAGTCGGTGACGGTCAAGTTCGTTCTGGACGAAGGCAGCATCGACCGGAGCGTCGCCTTGCCCATCGCCAAACTCAACGTAGCGACCAACGGCCGGGTCAGCGGCGCCATCGACCCGTCGGTCCGGCAGTACGCCGAGGCGCGCTTTCAGGGCCTGACGGTAAGCCGTGATCCGGGGGCCGACAACAGACCTTCCCTGAGCAAGCTGGGCCTGAGCAATCGCGGCGCGGGCGGCGCTTCCGTCAGCTGGAACCTGTATACCGCCGCGGTCGGCGGTGGCTGGGGCGTGACGCCGAATGCGTTCGAGATATGGAGCTATGAACCGGCGACCAAGCAGTTCGAACTGCGCCGCGACGGTACGACGCTGCTGGCGCCGAGCGGGGGCAACGTCGGGATCGGCACCGCCGCGCCGGGTAGCGCCCTGCATGTCAACGCCAAGGCGGCGACAACGCCGGTCAGCGCCATGACGGTCGACGTGCAGTCATTCGGAACCCCGGCCAATGCCGCGGCAAGCCATTTCGCCAGGTTTCGCGATAGCGGCGCCGGCAACCTGACGCATTTCATCTTGCGCGGCGACGGCAAGGTCGGCATCGGCAACGGCAATCCAGCGGCCAAGCTCCATGTCACCGGCAATGGTGCCTTGCTTAATCTGGAGGGCGGCGATCACGGCTATATCCAGTGGTATCCGAAAGGCATGACGGCCGGACGCAAAGCGTGGATCGGCTTCGGCGATGCCAGCAGCGATGTCCTGAGCATTCAGAACGACGTCGGGCGCGTCAATATCCACGGCAACGAAGCGCTGTTCCTGCTCAATCGGCAGGGCGTCACGGTCAGCAAGCTGAGCGGCGGAAACGGCAACCTGACGGTCGAGGGAGAGCTTCAGGTCAAGGCCAAGCTGCAGGTTTCCGGCGCGGCCATCATGCCGGCCGCCGGGAATAGCGAAAATGCCGGAATCCTCTTCCCCAGGGATGTTTTTGGTGGCACCGGCGATGCCGCCTCGATACGTTATTACGCGAGGAGCGGCGAGGCCACGACCCTTGAATTCAGAACAGCCAACGATGCCGACGATCACATCGCGCTGATGCCGTCGGGTAGCGTCGGAATCGGCACGAACGCTCCGGTCGCCAAGCTGCAGGTTGTCGGAAATGCCCGCATCGATGGCAATCTCGAAGTCACCGGTACGCTCGGCAAGCTGGAGGTGGCGGAGGGCGATACCTTTGCCCACGTCCGGGTCCATGACTTCTGTATCGGGAATAGCGTCCGCCACAACGGTTCGCCTTGGCAGGGACGGGCGCTGGTCGATAACACCAATACGCTGGTCATCAATTACGGATCCGACTGGGCGAACGTCGAAATCCGTGGCCGGGTTTCAACGCCGTCGTCGCGGGCGCTCAAGGACGACATCAAGCCGCTGCCCGGCGCCGTGGCGGCAGATATCATCGGCGCGATGGAGCCGGTGAGCTTCCGCTTCAAGAACGATCCCGGTCAGGTCGAATGTCTGGGATTCATCGCCGAGGACGTGCCGCCCGCGGTTGCGACGGAAGGTCGCGACGGCATTTTGCCCAACCACATCATTGCCGCCCTGGTTCGCGTCGTCAAAGACCAGCAGCAGGCGATCTCGACACTGGAGGCCCGATTGTCCCAACTCGAGGCGGCGGGCAAGGCCTAGCATCGGCTCGCGCCGCTGGCCGGCGCGATGCTCAGTGGCGGGCCTGGCGCTGGCGCAGGGAATCAGACGGCAGGAGGCCGAAGGTGCTCTTGTAACACTCGGAAAAACGCCCGAGGTGAGTAAAGCCATATTCCATGGCGACCGCCGTGATGTTGGCGATCTTGCTCGCCGGGTCCATCAGCGCCGCGTAGACGCGTTCGAGCTTTTTCTGGCGAATGAAATTCTTGGGTGTCGTGCTGGCGTATTTCTCGAACAGCAGGTAGAGCGAACGCAGGCTGAGCTGAGCGTAGCGGGCCAGTTCCTCGACGCTGATATCCCGCTTGATGTTGTCTTCGACGTATTGTTCGAGACGTTCAAATGAAACGCATTGATGCGACGGTGTGGCAAGCGCTACGTTGTGCTTGAGCATGGTCAGCAGCTTGGTTGCCACGATGCGGTTGTAGTGCCCATGGACCTGCGGCGTTCCTTCTCCGGATTCGGCTTCCTGACAGATCAGCGTCGTCAGGTAGAGCAGGCTTTCGATTTCGTGGAAATAGTAGGGGAGCGGCGAGAATTTGATGCCGGTTGCCGGTTTGCACCAGTGATGTTCCTGGCAAGCCTCATCGAACAGCATGTTCGGAATCTTGAGGATGAACTTCTCGCAATCCTCCGAATAGGTCAGGTCGATCGGATCGTCCGGATTGATCAGGAACAACTGGCCGGCCGAGAAGTCGGTGGTGTGGCCGGCGATTTCGTAGCGACACAGCCCTTTCAGGATGATTTGCATGTGGTAGAAATCGGAGAGTCCGTCCGATTTGACATGCGCTTCGCTCCCGTAGGTGATTCGGCAAAGATCGACCCGGCCCAGTTTGCGATGATTGAGAACGGCGCCGTCTTGTCCTTTGCGCATCAGACGAAGGTTGTGCGATCCGACATGTTGATTGACGTAGTTCGAGACCTCGTATGGGTCCGCGCTTGAATAGACCAGACTTTTCTTGTCCAGAAAATGGAAAGACATGGTCGGCGCTCCTTTCTATCGTTAAGACAGCATCGGGCAGTTCCGGAACGGATGACTGCGGATATTATCGATAATTCGCAACAATCTCGATTTTACGACATGGTGAATCTATTTACCTAAAAAATATTATCGGGTGAAAACGAAGGCGGATGCGAAACGTGCCAATCGGCAGTCAGCCGATTGGCACGTCGGGGTGTCGAAATGTTGCGGCGGCTAGCCGAGGTCGCCACCGCCAACCGGCAGGACCGTCCCGGTGATGTAGGAAGACTCGTCAGAAGCGAGGAAGAGGATTGCCGCCGTTTGCTCGTCCAGCGTGCCGTACCGCTTCATCAGGCTGCTGTTCACCGACTGATCGACGATCTGCTGATACCAGATCTTTTCCTGCTCGCTTTGCGGGTTGGCGTTGCGGGGAACGCGGCGCGGCGGGGCTTCGGTTCCGCCCGGCGCGGTAGCGTTGACGCGGATGCCGCGTTCACCGTTTTCGAAGGCGAGGCAGCCCGTCAGGGCGTTGACGCCGCCTTTGGCGGCACCGTAAGGAACGCGGTTGACGCCGCGGGTAGCGATCGACGAGACATTGACGATGCTTCCCTTACCATGTTCGAGCATGTAAGGAAGGGCGGCCCGGCAGCACCACAGGGTTGGGAAGAGTGAGCGCCGGACTTCCGCTTCGATCTCCTCTTCGGCGTAGTGCTCGTAGGGTTTGGCCCAAATGGTGCCGCCGACATTGTTGATCAGGATGTCGAGGCGACCGTAAGCTTGCTTGGCGGCGTCCATGACGCGCTGGCAATCGGCGAATTTTTCCAGATCGGCGGTCAGCGAAATGACCTCGGTCTGTTTTTTCAGTTCCTCGGCGACTTCATGGACGATCTCGGCCCGGTCGACCAGAACGAGCCGGCCCCGTTCGGCGGCCATCCGTTCGGCGACCCGGCGACCGATGCCCTGTCCGGCGCCGGTGATCACGGCAACCTGGTTTTCAAAACGATTTTGCATGCTGTCTTCCTTTGCCTGGCTGACCGCCATTCAGGCGGCAGCGAATTTTTCGTAGTGGAAGCTGGCCGGATGGATGGCCCGCTCGCGCATGGTTTGCGTCACCGCTTCGACCATCGGCGGCGGACCGCACAGGTAGATGTCGACATCGCCGTCGTTGAGCTGCGCCGCGTCGATGTGCTGCGTGACGTAGCCTTTTCTCGGCCGGGTGCTGTCCGGGCTGACCACCACCAGCGCGTAGGTGAAGTTGGGCAGCGCATCGGCAAAGGCAGCAAGTTTGTCGACCTCGACCAGGTCGGTATCGCTATTGACCCCGTAGATCAGGTGGATGGGATGGGCACTGCCGCCTGCGGCGACGACCTTGGCGAGCATGGCGAGGAAGGGCGCCAGGCCGGTGCCGCCGGCCAGCATCAGCACCGGCCGGCGGATGTCGCGCAGGTAGAAGGAGCCGAGCGGCCCGGCCAGGACCATGCTGTCGCCGACTTGGGCGCGCTCGCGCAGGAAGCCGCTCATCAGACCGCCGGGAACATTGCGGATGAGGAAGGAAACGCTGCCGTCCCGCGGCATCGAGCTGAAGGAATAGGCCCGGTGCTGGTCGCTGCCCGGCACCTGGAGGTTAGCGTACTGGCCGGGCAGGAAAGCCAGCTTGTTGAGCGCTTCGCCGTGCAGCGTCAACGAGAGCGTGCTGGCGGAGAGTTGGCGAACTTCGCTGATGGTGGCGCTGAAATTGGCCTGTCTGGTCTTGCACACTTCGGAAGAGGCCGGAATGCGGAGCACGCAGTCGCTCTTCGGGTACATCTGGCAGCTCAATGCATAGCCCTCGGCCGCAGCGGCCTGGCTGAGGGCGTCCTCGATGTATTCGCCCATGGTGAATTCGCCGGCTTCGACGAAGCATGTGCAGGTGCCGCAGGCCCCGTCGCGGCAATCGATCGGAACGTTGATGCTCTGGCGGTAGGCGGCATCGGCCACCGTCTCCGTCGGCTTGCAGTCGATGAAACGGGTGACGCCATCTTCGAAATTGAGGGCGATCTGGTGGGTCATGGGTGTCTCCGTTGTTGTCGGCGGCGCAGGGGGCATTCATGCTTCCCCCGCGAGGCCTTCCCCGCAAAGGGGGAGGCCGCCTGTTATCAGAGGTGGTAAACGTCGATGACGTGACGAATATAGTCAGTCTTCAGAACCACCTTCTTTTCCTTGATGAGCGGGCTGCTGCCGGAAACATCGAGGGTGTAGAAACTGGTGCCGCAGAAATGATCGGTGCAGTTATAGCGCACGCTCATGGTGTGCCAGTTGAAGCGCAACCGGCAGATGCCGTCGGCCTGCTCGATGATTTCGATATTGCTCAGATGATGCGAGGTTCGGGTGTCCGGAATGGTCGCGCTCGAGCGTTCCGTGCGGATGCGGAAGACGCGGTCTTCGAGGCCGGCGCGGCGGCCGTACCAGATCAGCGAAATCTCGGATTGCGGATCGGTGGTCAGTTCGCCGTCGTCGTCCCATGACGGCACCCAGAACGAGGCGGTTTCCGCGTACAGGGCAAGCCAGCTGTCCCAGTCGCGGTCGTCGAGATAGCGGGCTTCACGGTAGAGGAAGGCGCAAACGTTTTCGTAGGAAATACTCATGCTGTTGTCTCCTTATGCTTGTTCTTCGGCCGCCCGGGCCTTCTGCATCTGCTCCAGCCAATAGCTGTGCTGGACGACATAAAGTCCTTCATCCTCGACCTTGACCCCGCTGAGCAGCGGCTTCAGGCCGATCGTGTCGGCTTCGGCATCGGGCCCCTTGACCCAGTGCGCGGCGCCCCGGGAGATGTCGTTCCATTCGTAGGAACGGCCCATGAAGCCTTCCTGGCAGGCGCGAAACTCTTCCAGATCGTCCGGCGTCGCCATGCCTGAGGCGTTGAAGAAATCCTCGTACTGGCGGATGCGGTGGGCGCGAGCCTCGGGCGCTTCGCCCTTGGGGGCGATGCAGTAGATGGTGACTTCGGTGCGATCGACCGACAGCGGGCGGAAGACGCGGATCTGCGAACTGAACTGGTCCATCAGATAGACGTTGGGGTACAGGCAGAGATTGCGCGAGTTGTTGATCATCCAGTTGGCGCGGGCTTCACCGTACTTGCCGACGAGTTCGTCGCGGACATGGTGCAGCGGACGGTCTTCCGGATTGTCCCAGCGCGTCCACAGCAACAAGTGGCCGTTTTCGAAGGAATAGGAGCCGCCGCCCTTTTTCGCCCAGCCGCCGGCACTCATCGCACGGATGTCGTCGCCGCAGTCTTTTTCCTTGCGCTGGCCCTGGGTGGCTGCGTAATTCCAGTGGGTGGCGGTGACGTGATAGCCGTCCGCACCATTCTCGGCTTGCAGCTTCCAGTTGCCTTCGTAAACGTAGGTCGAGGCGCCGCGCAGCACTTCCAGGCCGTCCGGCGACTGGTCGACAATCATGTCGATGATCTTGGTCGATTCGCCGAGGAATTCGGTCAGCGGCTGCACATCGGCCTTCAGGCTGCCGAACAGGAAGCCCTTGTAGGACTCGAAGCGCGCCAGTTTCTTCAGATCGTGCGAGCCGTCGCAATTGAAGGCGGCAGGGTAGCCGGTGTCGGTCGGGTCCTTGATCTTCAGCAGCTTGCCGGAATTGTTGAATGTCCAGCCGTGGAACGGGCAGGTGAAGCTGCCCTTGTTGCCGCGCTTGTAGCGGGCGAGCGTGGCCCCGCGGTGGGCGCAGGCGTTGATGAAGGCATTGAGCTGGCCGTCCTTGTTGCGGGTGATGAAGACCGGCTGCCGGCCGATTTTCGTCGTGTAGTAGTCGTTGACCTTGGGCAGCTGACTGTCGTGGGCCAGATAAATCCAGTTGCCCTCGAAGATGTGCTTCATCTCGAGTTCGAACAGTTCCTCATTGGTAAACATTTCCCGCTTGCAGCGGAACAGGCCCTTTGCCTCGTCCTTCTCGACGAGGGCGTCCAGATAATCCTTGGTAATACTCATGACCGGAGTCTCCTTTGTTATTTGCACGGAGATCGCATGGTAGGGAGCGGAGAGCGGGCGAAATATCCAGTTTGTGCAGTATCTGTATCCGGATTCTGCATTAGTTAATCAATTGCATAAAACGGATAGAAGTCCTGCAGAAACCGGATATTGCAGGGGCGGTATCGCCACTAATCTACGCTCCATATTCTTCCCGGGGGCTCACCCGCCCGGCCCGGGCAGGCACAAAATTCATAAACCAACGGAGACTCGCGGGTATGTCAGCAGCAAAAGACAGCGCCGGAAGTTCACTCCGGCCACCGGCCGGCCTAATCCCCGGAGGAATCCGAAGCGATACGGCAATCCCGACATTCAAACGAGGAGCAAACGAATGGCAACAACCGGTGTAATGCGCCCCGGCCACGTGCAAGTGCGCGTGCTGGACATGGACGAAAGCATCCATTTCTACGGAAATGTCCTGGGCTTGGTCGAAACCGGCCGTGACGCCGCCGGGCGGGTCTATTTCAAGGCCTGGGACGAGCACGATCACCACAGCGTCATCCTGCGTCAGGCCGAGAGCGCCGGCATGGATTTCATCGGTTTCAAGGTGCGTGACCGGGCGACGCTGGAAAAGCTCGATGCCGATCTGCAGGCTTATGGCGTCAAGACCGAGCGCATGGCGGCCGGCGATCTGCTGGAAACCGGCGAACGCGTGCGCTTCGTGATTCCGACCGGCCACACTGTCGAGCTGTATGCCGAGAAAACCTGTGTCGGCAACAGCCAATCCGACACCAATCCCGATCCGTGGACGGCCGAGGCCGAACACGGCATGGCGCCGATCCGCTTCGACCATGCGCTGCTCTATGGGCCGGACATCGACGGCAATCTCAAGCTATTTACCGAAGTTCTTGGTTTCTACCTGGTCGAACGCGTCTTGCTCGAAGACGGCGAATCGCTGCTGGCGATCTTCATCTCGTGCGGTCACAAGGCGCATGACCTGGCCTTTGTTCGGCATCCGGAACCGAACAAGCTGCATCACATTTCCTTCCTGCTGCAAAGCTGGGAGAAGGTGCTGCGCGCCGCCGACCTGATGTCGATGAACCGCGTGCCCATCGACATCGGCCCGACCCGCCACGGCATTACCCGCGGCGCGACGATCTATGCCTTCGACCCCTCTGGCAACCGCTTCGAGACGTTTGCCCAGGGCTATGAAACCTATCCCGATTACCCGACCAAGACGTGGACCTTCGCGGAGGTCGGCACCGGAATTTTCTATCACGACCGCCAGCTCAACGAACGCTTCCTGAGCGTCGTCACCTGAGAGGGACGCGTCGGCGGCCGTTTCATCTGATTTTCTGCAGAACCCATTAGAACAAGGACGAGACAAATGACATACAAGATCAATGCGCTAGGCAAGCTGATTCTCGGTGTGGCCCTGGCGACCGCCGGCCTGGCGGCGCAGGCCGCTCCGGAAGGCAAGGTCAAGATCGGCTTCATGCTGCCCTATACCGGTACCTACGCCGCGCTGGGCAATGCCATCACCAACGGATTCAAGCAATATGTCGCGGAAAACGGCGGCAAGCTGGCCGGCCGTGAAATCGAGTACTACACGGTGGACGACGAATCCGACCCGGCCAAGGCGACCGAAAACGCCAACAAGCTGGTCAAGCGCGACAAGGTCGATGTTCTGGTCGGCACCGTGCATTCCGGCGTCGCCCTGGCCATGGCCAAGGTTGCCCGCGAGAACAAGACCCTGCTCATCGTGCCGAATGCCGGGGCCGATGAAATCACCGGCCCGCTCTGCGCTGCCAACGTCTTTCGCTCTTCCTTTTCCGCCTGGCAGCCGGCCTACGCCATGGGGCAGGTGGTGGCGCAGAAGGGGATGAAAAAAGTGGTCACCGTTACCTGGAAGTATTCCTTCGGGTTGCAATCCGTCGAGGGCTTCAAGGAGGCCTTCGAAAAGGGCGGCGGCAAGGTCGTCAAGGACATGACCTTGCCCTTCCCGAACGTCGAGTTCCAGCCTTTTCTGACGGAAATCGCCGCGCTGAAACCGGATGCCGTGTTCGTCTTTTTCGCCGGGGCCGGCGCCGCCAAGTTCGTCAAGGATTACACCGCCGCCGGCTTGAAGAACAGCATTCCGCTCTACGGTCCCGGCTTCCTGACCGATGGCAACCTCGATGCGATGGGTGAGGCCGGCAAGGGGGTGCAGACCACGCTGCATTACGCCGACGGCCTCGACAACAAGAAGGATTCCGCCTTCCGGCTCGGCTACGTGAAGGCCTACAAGATGCAGCCGGATGTCTATGCCGTGCAGGGTTACGACGCCGCCCAGCTCTACCAGGCCGGCTTGAGCGCCGCGGCTGGCGACGCCGCGAAGCAGGATGTGGTGATCAAGGGCATGGAGGCGGCCCGGATCGACAGCCCGCGCGGCGCATTCACCTTGTCGCGGGCGCACAACCCGGTGCAGGACATCTATCTGCGCGAAGTGCAGGGGGGACAGAACAAGGTGCTCAGTACCGCCGTCAAGGCACTGGCCGATCCGGCACGCGGCTGCAAGATCTGAGCTTGCCGGCCTTTTCCCTTTTCGGTTATTAGCAGTCCGGCAGGCCAAGGCCTGCCGGATCGGGGACTCACATGGATTTCGCTTCCTTCCTGATCCAGACGTTGAACTCGCTGCAGTACGGATTGCTCCTGTTCCTGGTGGCAAGCGGTCTGACGCTGGTTTTCGGCATCATGGGCATCATCAATCTGGCGCACGGCAGTTTCTACATGATCGGCGCCTACCTCGCTTTCGTCCTGGCCAGTTCCACCGGTAGCCTGTTCTCGGCCATCCTGCTCGGTATTCCGCTGGCGCTGCTCTTCGGCGCCTTTCTCGAATGGGCGCTGTTCGCCCATCTTTACAAACGTGATCACCTCGAACAGGTGCTGCTGACCTACGGTCTGATTCTGGTCTTCGAGGAAGTGCGCAGCCTGCTGGTCGGCGACGAAGTTCATGGCGTCGAAATCCCGGCGATGTTCGGCGGGTCGATTCCGCTGACCGAGGTGCTGAACTATCCGGTGTACCGCCTGGTCATCTCGGCCGTCTGCATTGTCCTGGCCATCGCCCTTTACCTGGTCATCCAGCGCACCCGGCTGGGCATGATGATTCGCGCCGGCAATCACGACCGGACCATGGTCGAGGCGCTCGGCATCAATATCAACATGATCTACCGCGTCGTCTTCGCGCTCGGCGTCGCGCTGGCCGCGCTGGCCGGCATGTTGGCCTCGCCGATTTCCTCGGTCTTTCCGAACATGGGCAATCACGTGCTGATCATCTCCTTCGTCATCGTCGTCATCGGCGGCATCGGTTCGGTTTGGGGAGCCCTGGCGGCGGCGCTCATCGTCGGCTTCGCCGACACCTTCGGCAAGGTTCTGCTGCCCGAACTGTCCGGCATGGTCGTCTATCTGGTGATGGCCGCCGTGCTGCTGTGGCGCCCCGAAGGCATCTTCAAGAAAGGCTGAGAAATGAATGCTCAAGCTTCCCTGATTCTCAAGCTGCTCGTCCTGGCGATTCTCGCCGGCGTGCCGCTGACCGGCGAATCCTTCTATGTCGAGTTGATCGCCAAGACGCTGGTTCTGGCAATCTTCGCGATGAGCCTCGATCTGCTGGTCGGGTTTACCGGCCTGGTCAGTTTCGGTCATGCCGCCTATTTCGGCGTGGCGGCTTATGCCGTCGCCCAATTGAGTCCGAAGTACGAAGCGGCCAGCCTGTGGCTGGTCTTTCCGGCATCGGTCCTGCTATCGGCGCTGGTGGCGCTGTTCGTCGGTCTATTCGTGCTGCGCACCCGGGGCATCTACTTCATCATGGTGACCCTGGCCTTCGCCCAGCTGGCCTTCTTCGTCTTCCACGACACACCGCTCGGCGGCGGCTCCGACGGTATCTATCTCAATGTCAAGCCGAGCGCCGAAATTGCCGGCTGGATGCCGTTCGATCTGGATAACCCGACGCACCTTTATTACTTCATCCTGGGCACCTTGGTGGCGGTCTACCTGTTCCTCGTCCGTATCCTGCAATCGCCGTTCGGTCGCGTCCTGGTCGGCATCAAGAGCAACGAACACCGCATGCAGTCGATGGGCTACCGGACCTTTCGCTACAAGCTGGCGGCGTTCGCCCTGGCCGGCGGTCTCGGTGGCATCGCCGGCTTCCTCTATGCCGTCGTTTTCGGCTTCGTGACGCCCGAACTGCTGTCCTGGCATCAGTCGGGCAACGTGCTGCTGATGGTGATCCTGGGCGGCATGGGCAATCTTCCTGGCGCCATTGCCGGGGCCTTCGTATTCACCGGCATGCAGGAGGTGTTCGGAAACTGGACCAAGCATTGGCAATTGTTGATGGGGAGCACCATCGTTGCCGCCGTTCTGTTCCTGCCGGGCGGACTTGCCGCCATTCCGGGTCGCATCAGGCGGGCCGTGCAAGGAGGAGGCGCCAATGAGTAACGTCGAAAACGAGGCGCTGCTGGTCGCCCGGAAGATCACGTGTCGCTTCGGCGGCCTGGTCGCCAATCAGGATGTCTGCGTCGATCTGTTGCGCGGCAAGGTGCATGTCCTGCTCGGGCCGAACGGGGCAGGGAAGTCGACGTGCATCAACATGCTCTCCGGCGATCTGCCACCGAGCGAGGGCCAGATTCTGTTTATGGGCAAGGACATCACCGGCTTGAGTGCCGCCCAGCGCTCCCTGGTCGGTATCGGTCGCAGCTACCAGCGCACCAATATTTTCCCCGCCTTCACGGTCCTCGAAAACGTTCGGCTCGCCGCCCAGTCGCGGAATCAGCAGCCGTGGCGCCTTTTCAGCAAGGCGATGGAGCAGTGCTGGGCCCTCGACAAGGCAATCGCTTGCATCGAGGAGGCGGGTTTGGGCCAGCGGGTGGAACGGATTTCCGGCGGCCTGAGCCATGGCGAACAGCGTCAGCTGGAAATCGCCATGGTGCTGGCCACCGATGCGGTGGTGATGTTGCTCGACGAACCGCTGGCCGGCATGGGTTCCGATGAGTCGGCCAAGATGGTCGAGGTGCTCAAGCGCTTACGGCAGAACCGCGCCATCCTGCTCGTCGAACACGACATGGACGCCGTTTTTGCGGTGGCCGACACCATTACCGTGATGGTCAACGGCCAGGTGCTGGAATCCGGGCCGCCGGCCCAGATCAAGGCCAGCGTTGCCGTTCAGGAAGCCTATCTGGGTCAGGAGGACAGTTTCCATGTCTAACATGCTGCTCGAAGCCAAGGAAGTACACAGCTATTACGGGGCCAGCCACATCCTGCACGGTATCGATTTCCATATCCGCCAGGGCGAGGGCATCGCGCTGATGGGCCGCAACGGCATGGGCAAATCGACGCTGATCAAGAGCATGCTCGGCATCGTCCGTCCCCGGCACGGCCGGGTACTGGTGCGCGGCGATGATTTTTCCCGGGCACCGACCTACCGGACGGCCCAGCGCGGCATCGCCTATGTACCGGAAGGGCGGGGCATCTTCCCCAACCTGTCGGTCCGCGAGAACCTGCAGATGTCGGCCCGTTGCGGCATCGATGGCCAGCGCAACTGGACTTTCGACCGCGTGATGGAAACCTTCCCGCGCCTCGGCGAGCGGATCAACAACGGCGGTTGGCAATTGTCCGGTGGCGAGCAGCAGATGCTGACCATCGGCCGCGCCCTGATGACCAATCCCGACCTGCTGATTCTCGACGAAGCGACCGAAGGGCTGGCGCCGCTGATCGCCATGGAAATCTGGCGCATCGTCAAGGAAATCCGCAAGACCGGCATCGCCACGGTGATCGTCGACAAGAACCACGGGGCGGTCACCAGCATTTGCGACCGGGCGATGATCCTGGTCAAGGGCGAGGTGGTTTTCGACGGCAGCAGTCAGGAAGTTCGCGACCAACCCGAATTGATCCGGCGACACCTCGGCGTCTGAGCGGATCGGCTATTTTTTGCAAGGAAATGATTGCCATGACCAAATCCATCGACATTATTCACGACGAGCATCGCGCCCTGGCCGCCATGCTCAGCGGTATCCGGACCATCGCCATGGGTATCGAAGCAGGGCGCCTGAAGCCCGATTTCGAATTGCTCTCGGCGATGATCGAGTACATCGACAAGGTGCCGGAGAAGGTGCATCACCCGAAGGAAGATCAGTACCTGTTTGCCAAGCTGCGCTTGCGCAGCACCGAGGCGCTGCCGATCATCGAGCATCTGGAAGAGGAGCATCGCCAGGGCGAGGCGCGCATCAACGCCCTGCGTGCCTCGCTGGCGGCCTATCGCGAAGCCGGGACGGCGGGTTTCGCAGCCTTCTACGAGACGCTGCAAACCTACCTCGACCAAGAGTGGCAGCATATGAATACCGAGGAGAAACAGATATTCCCGCTGGCCAGGGCGTGTCTGACGGCCGAAGACTGGGCGGAAATCGACGCGGCCTTTCTCGCCAACGACAACCCCTGGCAAGGGGCGGCGGGTCAGTACGCCGGCCTGTTCTCGAAGATCGTCAACATGGCGCCGGCGCCGGTCGGGCTGGGGTAGTCCATGAACGAAGCTGAGACTTTCGCCTGGGACGATCGCTATCTGCTGGGCCATGCGGCGATGGACGACACCCACCGGGAATTCGTCGAACGGGTCGATGCCCTGCTGACGGCGGACGACGCAGCTCTGCCGGAGGCACTAGACGCCTTCGCCCGGCATGCCGAAGCGCATTTCGCGCAGGAAAACACCTGGATGGAAGCGCATGGCTTTCCCGCCCGCGAGTGCCACATCGACGAACACAACAAGGTCCTGGCATCGGTGTACGCGGTGCAACAACAGCTTGTGGATGGTGATGTCGGGCTTTGTCGGGAACTGGCGTCAGCCCTGATGGCGTGGTTTCCCGGTCATGCCGACTACCTGGATTCGGCGCTGGCCGGCTGGCTGGTCAAACGAGCCCATGGCGGCGCGCCACTGGTCCTGAGACGAGCGCACGCTAAAGCCTGATGTGGCGGACTCGATTTTTATTCTTCATAGTGGTTGGAAGTGACAGCTCATATGCATGAAAGCGTTTTCACGGTTCTGGCGATCACCTGCGGATCGTTACTGATTGCCAGCGTAGTTTTTGGGGCCTGGTGGCGAAAAAAGGATAAGCAGCAGCGTTCAGCATTGGAACTGGCGCTGGCCGAGAGCCGGCAAGTAGTTGCCGGCCTCGAAAGGCAACTGGCCGAGCTGGAGCAGTCGTTTGAGGTCGAGCGCCATCTGCTTGCCGATACTTCGGCTTCCGACAGGCCGGCGCTCAAGCTGGCGCTCGACAGCGCCCATCAACTGACCGACGAGCTGATCGCAGTCGTCGATCAGGCCCTGACCGACATGGTGACCGCCAATACCCTGGCCAAGGCGAGTGGTGAAAGGGTGGGCAGCGGATTCGTGTTGATGCACCGGGCCAGCGCCGAAATCGACAAGCTGGATGTCGGCTTGAAAAGGGCGCAGGAAGATCTGCAATTGCTGGCCCAGCAGTCGAGCCACATCACCGGCTTTGTTGCCTCGATCACGCAGATTTCCGAACAGACCAATCTGTTGGCCTTGAATGCGGCGATCGAAGCGGCACGCGCCGGCGATGCCGGTCGCGGGTTCGCCGTGGTCGCCGACGAGGTGCGCAAGCTGGCCGAGCAGGCCCGGGCCGCCAGCGAACAGATCGGCAAGATCGCCAACGATCTGAATTCGACCTCCCGCGATGCCTCGGCAGCCGTCAGGGAGACCGATGCCGCAGTCACTACCGGACGCGGCGTGACGTCCAGTGCGCAGGAAGCGATGGCTGACATTCAGGCTGGCGCGCAGCGGCGGCTCGAAGTCGTCACCCAGATTACCCAGGCAATCCAGAAACAGCGGGCTATCGGCAGTCAGCTGGCCGAGTTCTTGATCCAGGCCAGGCAGCAATGAGTTGGGGCTCAGTAATGTCGAAAATGCTTTAAATATTTGGGCTGCCAGCAGCCACTTGATCTGTCTATGTTACTTGTCGCTAAATCGTGAGTGCTGGCACGCATACCATCCGTTTGCCGCAAGCCATGAAAATCCTTGCCCGGCAATGGCTAGGCTGCACTTCGGGTGCCATCCCACGCCTTTGCCGCCAGCGAAGGAACGGCGTGCAGTAAGCGACGAGCTGGCACATTGGCCTGCACCAGGTCGATTTCGGCGGCGATTTCTATCCGGCGCAGCGTGTTGGTGTCTTTTCCCTCGATCATGACCCGGCTGGGGAGTTGGTGCAGGCAATCGACAATGCGCTTTAGCGGACGGGCCGAGGAGAGCAGGAAGTGGTCGAGCTTGATGATATCCGGCTGCAGTTCGCGGAGCAGTCCAAAATCAAGCTTGCTGCGGCCAAACTGGCCGATCGCGATACCGTAGCCGCGCGAGCGATAGCTGGTGACGGCACGAATCAGGTGATCGGTTTCCAGAATTCCGTCCGTATCGATTTCCAGCGTGACCTGCTCCGGGAACAGGCCGCACGGCCTGAGTATTTCCTCGAAGGCCAGTCCGTGATGGGCCGGAATGCTGAGCACATGGCGCGAGTGGACTTTGAGCAGCAAGTTGCCGCGGGCCGGTTTGGTCAGATAATTCAACGCATGCAGCGTGCGCACCAGGCGGTCGAGGTAGACAAACTCTTCATCGTCGGTCGGCAATACGAATACGGCTTCCGGCGCCATCTGTATCTTGTTGGAAAGACCAAAGGCCTGAAGCGAGGCGGCGTGACCATGGAGTTTTCCCGTCGCGGTGTCCACAATCGGCAGAAACTTGGATTCCAGGCGAATGTTCGCATAGTGTAGGAAGACGCTGCCATTCGCTGCAACGAACGGCTGGTCGAGTCCGGAGCGCGAGTAATGTTTGGGAAATCCGCCGGTGGGCGCGTTGAGTGTGCGGATCAGATCACTGAGGGGCATTGGGCTCTCCTTTGGCCATTTGTCGGCAGGTGCTGCCTGCGCAATAGCCGCCTTCTAGTGTGGAAAATCAGTACGAATGCTGACTGTATCGGCTATGACCGGTCCACAAAACTAAGATGTTTGTCGCTTCTTATTTGGCGCGCCCAATATCCTTATATTGGCTGCATCGTTCGTCGAATGCCTTGTCGGAGCGGGCGGAAGCTCGAAGCATTGCAACAATGCCCTGGTTTCCGCCAAGGCATTGTTGTTCGTTAGGCAGCTTTTTTTCGCGGCTGGCTGGTTGCACCTACGGCCCGGGCGGTGGCGCTGGTGGCCGCGCTGACGCTGGCTTCGGCGATCTCGGCGACCTGACGGGCGCCCTTGTTGATATTCTCGTAAGCCGAGTTGGCTGCCGAAATGGCCGATTTTACGGCGGCGACGGCAATGTCGGAATTGGCGGCAGATTTGCCATACCAGTCGAGCGCACCGGCAATCGACTTGTTCAATTCGGCATGCTTGCCTTCGAGCAGCTTGACCAGCTCGTGCTGGGTCTGCGCGGAAATTTCATAGAGGCTGCGCGAATAGGCGATCAGTTTTTCCAGTTGTGGTTGAACCAGCGCGCTTTGTACGGCCAAAGCCTGGTGCGGGTCGCGGCTGGCTAACAGCTCGCTGGAGCTGTCGACCTGGGCTTCAAGGGCGCTGCGCGCGGTCGACAGATTAAGGTTGGAGATTTTTTCGACGCTATTCAATGAGGTGTTGATGGCCGACAAAAACGTATCGACTACGGCCTTGTTGGCGGCGACGATTTGCTCACGGGATACTGGAAAGGGCATGGGATTCTCCGGGGTAGTGGCTGGAAGGAAGTGGGCTTTGTCAGGCAGCGAAGGTATTGCTGCCGGGCAATGCACGACCCCATTATTCCGAGCGCTTTTCGGGAGCCAACCAATTTGTTTTTATATGAATCCAAGTGATGCCCTTGGATTCATATCAGCAAATTCGACCAATCAGGATTTGGCCAGCGCCTGGTCGATATCCCAGAGAATGTCATCAAGCGTTTCCAGGCCGACCGACAAGCGGATCAGGTCAGGCGGCACGCCGGCGGCGATCTGTTGCGCTTCGGACAACTGACGGTGCGTGGTCGACGCCGGGTGGATGACCAGGGTCTTGGCGTCGCCGATATTGGCCAGGTGCGACAGGAACTCGACGCTGTCGATGAACTTCTGCCCGGCGACGGCGCCACCCCGGATGCCAAAGCTCAGTACGGCTCCGGCTCCCTTGGGCAGGTATTTTTGCCCGAGGTCGTAATAGCGGTTGTCTTTGAGTCCCGGGTAATTGACCCACGCCACCTTCGGATGGTCCTGCAGGAAACGGGCGACGGCCAGCGCGTTCGAGCAGTGGCGTTCCATGCGCAGCGGCAAGGTTTCGACGCCTTGCAACAGCAGAAAGGCGTTGAACGGGGAGAGGGCGGGGCCGAAGGTGCGCAGTCCTTCCATGCGGCATTTCATCGTGAAGCCAAAATCGCCGAAAGTCTCGAAGAAACGCACGCCGTGGTAGCCCGGCGACGGCTCGGTCATCGTCGCGAACTTGCCGTTGTCCCACGGGAACTTGCCGGATTCGACGATGACGCCGCCCATCGTCGTGCCGTGGCCGCCGATGAACTTGGTGGCCGAATGGACGCTGATTGCCGCGCCCCACTTGAACGGCTGGCACAGGTAGGGGCTGGCGAAGGTGTTGTCGATGAACAGCGGCAGGCCGGCCTGGTTGGCGATTTTTGCGACGGCTTCGATGTCGAGCACGTTGAGCGACGGGTTGCCGAGCGTTTCGGCATACAGCACCTTGGTCTTCGGCGTGATGGCGCGGGCGAAATTCTCCGGGGCGTCCGAGTCGACGAAGATGGTGTTGATGCCGAGCTTGCGGAAATTGACGTCGAGCTGGGTATGGGTACCGCCGTACAGCGTGCGCGCCGCGACGATCTCGTCGCCGGCCTCGCAGATGTTGAGCAGGGCGATCATCTGCGCCGCCATGCCGCTGCCGACGGCGACCGCGGCGCGGCCGTCTTCGAGTGCCGCGATGCGTTCCTCGAGGACGGCGACAGTCGGGTTGGAGAGGCGGGAGTAGACGTTGCCGAAGGTCTGCAAATTGAACAGGCTGGCCGCGTGTTCCGGGCTGTCGAAGACGTAGGAGGTGGTCTGGTAGATGGGCACGGCGCGGCTGCCGGTGGCGGCATCGGGAATCTGGCCGGCGTGCAGGCAGAGGGTGTCGAATCCGTAATTGTGATCAGCCATCGGTAACTTTCAGTGGGGCAGCCAGGTCGGCCGGCGGGAGGAAATCAGCCGGGTATTGACCCCGAACCAGTTGAGTCCGCCGAACAGGCGGGCGTATTCGATCTTGACGCAACGATCCATGACCACGGTCAGACCAGCTGCTTCGGCGATCTGTACGGCCTCGTCGTTGATCACGCCGATCTGCAGCCACAGGGTCTTCGCGCCGATGGCCACCGCTTGGCGGGCGATGGCCGGGGCGTCGGCCGGCTTCCTGAAGACGTCGACCAGATCGACCGGCTCGGGAATGGCCGCCAGCTCGGGGTAGCACTTCTCGCCGAGAATCTCGTCGTATTTCGGGTTCACCGGAATGATCCGGTAACTGTGCGCCTGCATGTATTTGGCAGCGAAGTTGGACGGGCGGAACCAGTCGGCGGAGAGTCCGACGATGGCCAATGTACGGCTTTCGCGCAGCACGCGGCGCAGGGTGTTGATATCGCTCATGGGCACATGGTAGCGAGCCGGGCCGATGCGGCAAACGATGAAAAAAATCGAAGCATATGTCGAAATTGTTCTAGTTGATGGTCCGGCCGGGGCTTCTCCGTCAGGGGGTGTTGTTGGCGAAGCATCGGCCTGTTTTTGGGTGCTGCCAATTCAGCAACCGATTGTTGGTTGGCGGCCTGCCGGCAGAATCATGTTTCCCCAATGGCAAGGTACGCGGTCAAATAAAAGACATTGTTATCAGTTGCTTGTTTGGTTTTTTAAACCTCCTTGCCTTGCCCGATCCGGTTGTTTTCCTGGGTGGCACGATAGCTGCACTCACCCCAGCCAGGCTGGCAATTATTGGCCAGACGAAACTCAAGTCACTTCATTCGACGATTGGCGCCGGGTGTGCAAGTGATTCAACCGAAACAGTGGAGAACATCATGAAAAAATTTCTTAATCTTCTGGTCATGGCGGCGCTGGCAGCTAGCAGTTCGTTTGTTTCCGCCCAGCAGGCGGGTGGCGGTGCGGTTCCGACGTACAAGGCCAAGTCGCCCAAGCTCAATCGGGCGCAGTTCGACGCCTTGCTGGCCAAGCCCGATCAGTTGGTCGTCATCGATGTGCGTCGTCCTGACGAGCTGATTAATAACGGTGGATTCCCTGTCTATCTGAGCATTCAGGCCAAGGATCTGGAAAAGAGTCTTGCCTTCATCCCGAAGGATCGTAGCGTGGTGACGGTTTCCAATCATGCAGGCCGTGCCGGTCGCTCGGCTGATTTGCTGGCTGAAAAAGGCTTCAAGGTTGCTGGCGCGGTCGGTGCGCAGGATTACGAAGCCGAGGGCGGCACGCTGACCAAGATTGCCCCGCCCCAACCGAAACAGGCCGCGAACTAATCCTGAAAATGAGCTGCGCCAGCCGGGGCGGTGAGGTCACGGCTGGCCAATAGGAGAATTCATCATGTCACTCATTCTTGAGCTTGCCCAAGCCTTGCAGTCGTCGGCACCGGGTGTGGCGCTTGCCGAATCGGCGTATGCCTTTCCGCTGATCGAGGCCATTCATTTGATCGGTTTGTCCGTGTCGGTCGGGCTTATCTTCCTGATTGACCTCCGACTGGTCGGGGTCATCCTGAAGAACGTTCCGATTCCCGATCTGCTGCATCAGCTACGCGGCCTTGTTATCGGCGGCTTTGTGGTGATCTTCATTTCCGGCTTCCTGCTTTTCTGGTCCGAGGCGGCGACCGTCATAGTCAGTCCGGCTTTTCCCGTGAAGTTCCTGTTCATCGCGATTGCCGGAGTCAATGCACTGTATTTCGAGTTGAGACTGGCGCGGCAGCCCCCGGTGCTCGAGAACCATGCCGTGTTGCCGGCCAATATCCGCTATGCCGGTCTGGCCTCGCTGTTTTCGTGGGGGGCTGTGATTATTGCCGGTCGCCTCATTCCCTACCTTCCCTGAGCCTGGCGAGTCGGGTTATTCAATTTTCGGAGAAATTCCATGTCAACCTTAGAAGTGCTTACCGCATTGCAGAATAGCCCCCTGGGCTATGCGATCGGCAAGACGGACCATCTGGTCGGTGCTGCGGCCCAAGTTTTTCATGTCTTGGGGTTCGTCTTCCTGCTGGCTTCCGTCATTCTCATCAACCTGCGTCTAAGCGGCTTTGCCCTGACTGGGCTATCCATTCCGCAGGTCGCCAAGGAACCGACGCGGCTGATCTGGGCAGGCCTCGCCTTTGCCGTTATCAGCGGAATTCTGATGTTCCTTTCGGCGCCGCTCCTTTACTACACCAATCCGGCATTTGTCGCGAAGATCTGGCTGCTGGCTGCTGCCGTGCTCCTGCAGGTCACCCTGTATCGCCGGGTGACTACCCGCGAGAACCCGAATCCGGTGCTGGCCAAGGCGAGCGTCGTGCTCTCCATCCTTCTCTGGTTCGGTGTCGGCGTGACCGGTCGCGCTATTGGCTTCATTTAAGGACATCGCGATGAGTACTTTGACCCGGCGCCTGCTGCTGTCGGCTTTTCTGCTTGGGGGGCTGGCTGCTTGCGACAAGCCGGCATCGCCACCTGAGATCGCTGTCCCGGCATTCAAAACGACGGCTACCGTTCAGGATCTGATGGTATCCATCGTCGATCCAGCGGCCGACGGGGTGTGGGAGGCGGTGGGCACGGAGTTGAGCAAGGATGGCCTGGTGGAGAAACAACCGCGTACCGATGAGGAATGGCTGGCAGTTCGCAAACAGGCCATTACGCTCCTCGAGTCGGCCAACCTGCTGTTGATTCCGGGGCGTGCCGTGGTCGCTGCCGGAGGCAAGGTGGAGGATGCCCATGTGCCGGGCATCCTCTCGGCCGAAGAGTCGCAACAGGCAATCCGCAAGGATCAGGCCGGCTTTGCCGGGGAGGCGAATCGTTTTCACGACGTCGCCGAACTTGCCTTGAAGGCGATTGATGCGAAGAGCGTGGCCGGACTGCTGGAGGCCGGCAGCCGGATTCAGCAAGCCTGCGAAAGCTGCCACGTGAAATTCTGGTACCCGAATGCCAAGAAGCCACCGGCTTGATCGGCGGCCGTGGCAATGCATTTCAACGATCTGACCTGGAGAAATCGAAGTATGAAAAAGAACCAACTGCTCGCCTGCGCCGCGTTGCTGTGCGCCGCGTCGAGCGTGTTTGCCCAAACCGCTCCGGCCACTCCCGCGCCGCCAGCCCGCGGCCCATCATTTGAACTGGCGCTTGAAGCCGCCCAAGCGGCTATCGACTCCTGCAAGGCACGTGACCAGAAGGCTGCGGTCAGTGTTGTCGATTCCGCCGGTGTCCTGCGGGTGCTGCTGGCTACCGACGGTGCCTCGCCACGCGGTGTCAGTTCCAGTACCAACAAGGCGGTGACGGCGCTGACTTTCAAAGCGCCGACCAGCCAATTGGCTGAGCGGGTCAAGACCGACAAGGAACTCGCCGACAAGATTGCTGCCAACACTAACTTCAATGCCCGTGCCGGTGGTGTGCTGTTGTCGGTGGGCGGTGAAGTCGTTGGTGCCGTCGGTGTCGGTGGTGCTCGCGGCAGCAATGTCGATGAAGAGTGTGGCCTGGTCGGCGTGCAGAAGATTCAAGGACGCCTGCGCTGATCGGTATTTTCGGTTCAACTCGGCAAGTGATCATGGTCAGGGTGATGCAATTTGTTTCACGATTCCTGCGGCGTCGCACCGGCTGGCTGGTGCTGGCCGGGCTGGCCATGAGCGGTGCCGAAGCGGCCGGTACACCGCCGGTTTCGGTGGCTACGCCACATGTCCGGGCCACGCTGGTCGCATCGCTCGATGCGGTGCAGCCGGGATCTGAAATCCTGCTCGGCGTTCAGCAGCAGATCATTCCGCATTGGCATACCTACTGGCGCAATCCGGGCGACTCCGGGGTGCCCACCCGCATCGACTGGGTGTTACCGAAGGGGGCTGAAGCCGGGGAAATCGAATGGCCGGTACCGGGACGCATTGCCATGGGGCCGGTGACCAATTATGGCTACGAGGGCGAAGTAACGCTGCTGAGCCGGCTCAAAGTGCCTGCCGATATTCCTGTCGGCGGGCATTTTGTCCTGCGGGCCACGGTCAACTGGCTGGTTTGTCAGGAAGAGTGCATTCCCGAGGAGGTCGAACTCGGCCTCGCTCTGCCGGTAGTAGCCAGCAATCCCCAAAGTGGGGCGGGCAGCCCGGTTATCTCGCGGGCGGTCGGTCGTTTGCCGCTGGCCGCGCCGGGCGAGAGCAGTTTTGTCCGGACCGAGGACGGCTCGTTGCAACTTCGGTTGGACAGCGAGCGCATCGCCCAGGCGAAAATTAGCAGTGCCTGGTTCTATCCCGAACAGTGGGGCACGATCAACCACAGCGCAGGACAGCACTTTGCCGTCGACGGCCGGGTGCTCAGGCTAAATTTGCCGGCCACTAACGATTCATCAGCGCTGGGCGAAACGCTGCGCGGTGTGCTGGTCATCGGCGAGGCGATGCCGGATGGCGAACGCCTGATCGGTTTCGAGCTGGTCGCGCCGAAGGCTTCTGCCGCCGGCCAGGGGGACCTTGGTGTCGCGGCGGCCATGCTGTTCGCCTTTCTCGGCGGCATCGTCCTCAACCTGATGCCCTGCGTCTTCCCGGTGCTGTCGATCAAGGCGCTGTCCTTGCTGAAACACGCCGAATATTCGCCGCTGCAGAAACGCTTGCAGGGCCTGGCCTACACGGCCGGGGTGTTGTTCAGCTTCGCCTTGCTGGCCGGCGTACTGATCCTGCTCAAGGCTGGCGGCCTGGCAATTGGCTGGGGCTTTCAATACCAGTCGCCAATTTTCGTCCTCATCGTCGCTTATCTGATGTTCGGTGTCGGCCTCAATCTGTCCGGCTTGTTCACCATCGGCGCTTCGACCGTCGGTGTCGGCTCCTCGCTGGCCGCACGCGGCGGTTACAGCGGCAGTTTCTTCACCGGCGGGCTGGCAACCATCGTCGCCACGCCATGTACTGCGCCGTTCATGGGCGCCGCCATCGGCTACGCGCTGAGCCAGTCGGCGCCGGGGCTGCTGGCGATTTTCCTCAGTCTCGGGCTGGGACTGGCTTTTCCGTATTTGTTGTTGACCACCTGGCCACGTTTGCAGCGTCTGTTGCCAAGGCCCGGTGTCTGGATGGAGCGGGTCAAGGAGGCGCTGGCTTTCCCGATGTACGGTGCGGCGGTCTGGCTGGTCTGGGTGCTGGCCCAGCAGGGCGGGCCGAATGCCGTTCTGGTCGCGCTTGGGGGCATGGTGCTGATTGGGTTGGCCGGCTGGTTGTATGCGGTGACACGTCGGGGAAGTTCATGGACCCGGCACGGCGGCGCGGGCTTTGCGGCACTGGCTGTTTTCGTCGCGCTGGTCGGTGGCGGTTTCGGTGTCGATGCCGTGGCTGTACTCTCTGGATCGCCTGTCGCCAGCGAGGCCAGCGAAAAACACTGGCAGCCATATTCGGCAGAACGGTTACGCGAATTGCGTCAGGCAGGGAAGCCGGCATTCGTGAACATGACCGCTGCCTGGTGCATCAGCTGTCTGGTCAACGAGCGGGTAGCCCTGAGCGATAGCTCGGTAATCGAGGCTTTCAAGGCCAGCGGCATCGTCTACCTGAAAGGCGACTGGACCAATCAGGACCGGCAAATCACGGCCTATCTCGGTGAGTTCGGGCGAAGCGGCGTGCCGCTCTATGTCTATTACCCGCCGGGGGCCGACAGCAAGCCGGTCGTGCTACCACAGTTGCTGACCCCCGACACGGTCCGTCAAACCTTGCTTCCCGTTTTATCCCCAACTATCCAGAAGGAGTCTTCATGAAACTCAACCCTTTTTTGGGGGCGACCGCGCCCCAAAGAAAATCCGTTTGGGCCATAGCCGCCGGCCTTTCCTTTGCGCTCGTCACGAGTTCTGCCTGTGCCGTGGCCAATCTCGACCAGCCGGCACCGACTTTCAGTGCGCCGGCCGCCAGCGGCGGCACGATCAGCCTTGAGCAGTATCGTGGCAAGACCGTGGTGCTGGAATGGACCAACCATGATTGTCCGTTCGTCAAGAAGCATTACGAGAGCGGCAATATTCCATCCTTGCAGAAGGATGCCGTCGGCAAGGGCATCGTCTGGCTGCAGGTGATTTCCTCGGCGCCGGGCAAGCAGGGACATGTCGACGGCGCGACCGCGCTCAAGCTCAACGTTGATCGCGGCGCGGCCCCGACCGGCACGGTTCTCGATCCCGACGGCAAGGTCGGTCGGCTCTACGAAGCGGTCACGACGCCGCATATCTTCATCGTCAATCCGGACGGTAAGCTGGTTTACAAGGGCGGTATCGACAGTGTCGCTTCCATCAAGAAGGACGATATCGCCAAGGCCGACAATTATGTCAAGCTGGCGCTGAACGATCTGGCCGGCGGCAAGAAGCCTGCCCATGCCAGCACCCAGCCTTACGGGTGCACCGTCAAATACGCCAATTGACGGTTGGGGACATGCCCCGACTCGAGAACAAAACGGGCACCTAAGAGTGCCCGTTTTTTGTCTTCGCCGCCGATCAAGAAGCGTATTCGGCTGCCTTGTATAAACAAATAAAAATAACATCGTTTTACTGTCGGATGGCCTTCCGTAAATTGAAGGTTCCATAACTAGACAGGGAATTCGCAAATGCAGTTCAACAACACCCGCCGCGGCCTGATTGCACTGGCTCTTGGCCTTGCCTTCGGCGGCAACGCCTTCGCTGACGTCAATCTGCTCAACGTCTCCTACGATCCGACGCGCGAACTCTATCAGGAATACAACGCTGCCTTTGCCAAACACTGGAAAGCCAAGACCGGCGAAACGGTGACCATCAAGGCCGCCCATGGTGGTTCCGGCAAGCAGGCCCGCGCTGTCATCGACGGTCTGGATGCCGATGTTGTCACGCTGGCTTTGGGCGGTGATATCGATGCAGTGGCCAATGCCAATCTGCTGGCCAAGGACTGGCAGAAGAAGTTTCCGCTGAACGCCTCGCCGTATACCTCGACCATCGTCCTCCTCGTCCGCAAGGGCAACCCGAAGGGCATCAAGGACTGGGGCGATCTGGTCAAACCGGGTATTGAGGTTGTTACCCCTAATCCGAAGACATCCGGCGGCGCCCGCTGGAATTATCTGGCTGCCTGGGCTTATGCCAAGCAACTGCCGGGGGGCAGCGATGCCACTGCCAAGGAATTCGTCAAGAAGCTCTATGGCAACGTGAAGGTGCTCGACTCCGGCGCACGTGGCTCGACGACCACCTTCGTCGAAAGGAACATCGGCGACGTGCTGATTGCCTGGGAGAACGAAGCCTACCTGTCCGTCAAGGAACTCGGTCCGGACAAGTTTGAGATCGTCACCCCGTCTGTCTCCATCCTGGCTGAGCCGCCGGTCGCCGTGGTCGACAAGATCGTCGACAAGAAGGGCACCCGCAAGGTCGCAACCGAATACCTGAACTACCTGTATTCCGCAGAAGGTCAGGACATCGCCGGCAAGAACTTCTACCGTCCGACCGATGCCAAGGTTGCTGCCAAGTATGCCAAGCAGTTCGCCAAGCTGAAGCTGGTGACCATCGACAAGGAATTCGGCGGCTGGACCAAGGTGCAGAAGGACCACTTCGACGATGGTGGCGTCTTCGACCAGATCTACATCAAGTAAATTTTGTTGCGGGATGGGCGGCACTTGAGGGTGCTGTCCGGAAAGCCCCGATTGGCCAGTCGATGGCCGAGCCGGGGCTTCGTTTTTTCAAGTTGATCACGTAAAAATTATGCGATGCAAACCTTTCCTTCTCGCCATGCTGTCGGCTATTGCCGCACCGGTCATCGCAGCGGGAATTCCAACGCTACAGGAAGTCAGCGTCAGTACCGTGGGCCAGAGTCTGGCCGGCGTGGCAGATTCGGCCAGCGAAGGCACGATCACAGCCAGGCAACTGGCCAATCGTCCGTTATTGCGCCCAGCCGAGGTCATGGAAGCGGTACCCGGCATGATCGTCACGCAGCACTCCGGGGACGGCAAGGCCAATCAGTATTTTCTGCGCGGCTTCAATCTCGATCATGGCAGCGACTTCGCAACACATCTGATGGGCATGCCCGTCAACATGGTCAGCCACGCCCATGGCCAGGGTTACATGGACCTCAACTTCCTGATTCCTGAACTGGTCGGTAGCATCAAATACCGCAAGGGTGTCTATGCTGCCGAGGAAGGCGATCTGGCGGTGACCGGCAGCGGGAGCATCGATTACTTGCGAAAACTTGACAAGAGCTTCGTTGATATCGGCCTCGGGCAGCACAACTACCGGCGCCTTGTGGCAGCAGGCAGCCACCAGCTTGGTGAGCTCAGCCTGCTTGGGGCGGTCGAGGTGGCCGGTAACGATGGCCCGTGGGATCAGCCGGAAAAGCTGGGCAAGAACAATGTCGTACTACGCCTGAGTTCGGGTTCGACCAGCAACGGCTTTGCGCTCACCGGCATGGCTTATCAGGCCGATTGGACGGCAACCGAACACGTGCCGGAACGGGCCATGGCCAGCGGCGAAATCAGCCGCTACGGCGCCCTTTCTGCGACTGATGGCGGCAAGACGCATCGTTACAGTCTGTCCGGTGAATTGGCAAAAACCACCGAGTCGGGCGCCAGCAAGGCCAATCTGTATGTGATCGACTACGCTCTCAACCTGTATTCAGCCCCCTCCGGCTTCATCAACGGCGAGCAGGGCGACCAGCACGAGCAGGCTGATGAGCGCACGGTCTGGGGCGGGCAGGGCAGCCACACCTGGTTTCTCGGAGCTGACTGGAGGGATACGGAGCTGATGGCGGGCGTTCAGCTACGCCATGACCGCATCGGCAAAGTCGGGTTGTACACCACGGAGAACCGCCAGCGAACCGGCACGGTCCGTGAAGAACGCATCGAGGAAACTGCCGTGGCCGCGCTTTTCGAGGCGCGGACGCAATGGACCGACTGGCTGCGGAGCAGCCTCGGCCTGCGCCATGATCAGGTTTCAGCCAAGGCGACAGCGCTCGGCGGCCTGTTCAACATGGACAACGGTGGCAACGCCAGCGCCGGCCAGACCAGCCCCAAGCTAGCCATCACCCTGGGCCCCTTCGACCTGCTCGGCAAGACCGAGTTCTACGCCAACTGGGGCCATGGTTTTCACAGCAACGATGCGCGTGGCGCGACGGCGCGAACCAATCCGCAGGATGGCAGCGCAGTGACGGCCGTCCCGCTGATCGTCAAGGCCAAAGGCAGCGAAATTGGCCTGCGCGCTGCGCCATTGCCTGGCTGGAATAGCAGCTTGGCACTGTGGCAGATGGAATTGGATTCGGAGTTGGTCTTCATCGGCGACGAAGGCGTGACCGAGCCAAAGGGCGCCTCGCGCCGGCATGGCGTCGAGTGGTCGAATTACATCACACCAGCCGATGGCTGGATCGTCGATGCAGATCTCGCCTGGTCGCAGGCCCGCTTCAAGGAGCCCAACCCGGACAACGGCGGTCGCCATGTGCCAAATGCCATTCCGCTGACTGCATCGATTGGCATCAGCGCCGATAATGGCGGGGCCTGGTTTGGCGGCGTGCGCCTGCGCCATCTCGGCGCCTACGCCTTGGAAGAATCGGCGACCCACAAATCGACAGCCTTCTGGATGACCAACCTCAAGGCCGGCTACCGCATCAGCCCGAACCTGCAAGTGAGCCTCGATGTGCTCAACCTGTTCGACAAGAAGGCCAACGACATCGAGTACTGGGGCGGCGCTTGTACGCGCAGCGAGACGCTGGCCGGTACTTGCGGCGGCGGTATCGATGGACGGCTGGTTCATCCGTTGGAGCCGCGCACCCTGCGGGTCGGCCTGCGGGCCAGTTTTTGAGTCTGGAACGGCCGGTTCTGGTGAGTATTGCAGCAATCGGAATAAGCAAAGACGAATAAATTGGTTATCGATCTTGTCAGCGCTCTCTAAGCTTTCGGCCTATCAACAGAGTTTCGGAGTTCTCATGATTGCAAGGTTTCGACGAAATATCACGGGCGCTAGCAGCGAGGTGGCGCGATGAGCAATCGCAATGCCTTGCCCGGGTTCAATCTATCCCTGGGCTACACGCTGACCTGGCTGTCGCTGATTGTCCTGATCCCGCTGGCTGCGGTGTTCATCAAGACGGCCGAGCTGACACTGGAGCAGTTCTGGTTCGTGGTCACGACGCCACGCGTCATGGCCTCGTACAAATTGACTTTCGGCGCCTCGCTGGCCGCCGCGGCAATCAATGCCGTGTTTGGCATGCTGCTGGCGTGGAGTCTGGTGCGCTACACCTTTCCCGGCAAGAAAATTGTCGATTCGCTGGTCGATCTGCCATTTGCGCTGCCGACGGCCGTGGCCGGCATTGCGTTGACCGCGCTGTGGGCTGGCAACGGCTGGATCGGCCGCCTCATCGAACCGCTCGGCATCAAGGTCGCGTTCACGCCGCTCGGTGTCTTGCTGGCTCTGGTTTTCATCGGTTTGCCTTTCGTCGTGCGAACGGTTCAGCCGGTGCTGGAAGATCTCGAAGTCGAAATCGAGGAGGCGGCAACCAGCCTCGGGGCCAATCGCTGGCAGACCATCAGCAAGGTGATCTTCCCGACACTGTTTCCCGCGCTGCTTACCGGCTTCGCACTGGCCTTCGCGCGGGCGGTCGGCGAGTATGGCTCGGTCATTTTCATCGCCGGCAATATTCCGCTGGTTTCCGAAATCACGCCGCTGATGATCATCACCAAGCTGGAACAGTATGACTATCGTGGCGCGACGGCCATTGCCGCCGTCATGCTGGTCGTTTCCTTCATCCTGCTCATTACCATCAACAGCCTCCAGACATGGACGGCGAAACGTACCGGAAAGTCCAAATAATGGCTGGCGCAATTTCCCTCCATCTCAGTCAGGCCCACGCCGAACGGTACGAGAGCAATCCGGCGACGCGGGAAAGCAACTGGGTCAAATGGACCATCATCGGCATTTCGCTGACCTTCTTCGTCCTCTTCCTGCTGCTGCCCTTGATCGTTGTCTTCTACGAGGCACTGCGCAAGGGCTGGGATGCCTATCTGGCCGCGTTGATCGAACCGGATGCGCTGAGCGCGATCAGGCTGACCCTGATCGCCGCCCTTATCTCGGTACCGCTCAATCTGGTTTTCGGTGTCGCGGCAGCCTGGTTGATCGCCAAGTTCGATTTCCCCGGGAAATCCTTCCTGATTACCCTGATCGACCTGCCGTTCTCTGTCTCGCCGGTCGTTGCTGGTCTGATCTTCGTCCTCGTCTTCGGGCGGACCGGCTGGCTGGGGTCGTGGTTTATCGACAACGACATGAAGGTCGTTTTCGCCGTTCCCGGGATCGTACTGGCCACCATCTTCGTGACTTTTCCATTTGTCGCGCGGGAATTGATTCCGCTGATGGAGGCGCAAGGCAAGGATGAGGAAGAGGCTTCGACGGTACTCGGCGCCTCCGGTTGGCAGACCTTCTGGCATGTCACCATTCCCAACGTGAAGTGGGGCCTGCTCTATGGCGTGATTCTCTGCAATGCCCGGGCCATGGGCGAATTTGGCGCGGTATCGGTGGTCTCCGGGCATATCCGTGGGGAGACCAACACCATGCCGCTGCATATCGAGATCATCTACAGCGAGTACAAATTCGCTGCCGCTTTCGCCGTGGCCTCGCTGCTGGCGATCCTTGCCTTGCTGACGCTGGTGATCAAGAGTTTCATCGAGTGGCGGGCCGCTCAGGGAAGTAAGGAGGACGTGCCGGCCGAGACTTGATGGCGTCGCCGTGGTTTGGCGCGGAGTTCAAAAAAGCCGCTCTTCGATACGTTTTCGAAGGGCGGCTTTTTTTCGCCGGCGATCCCGTTGGCGGCTGCTGCCAGCGCAGCATGTTGATCGTATCGCTGTGGCCGGAGCAGCAGCACCGGCTGGAACAGGGCTGATGCTGGTCGATGCAGGGCCTTGCCAAGCGACTTTGTTGTTTTATGAAATATTCTATAAATCAAATGATTGGATTGGTTTTTTGATTTTTCCGGGCAGCCGTAATGGCGCCTCCTGAAGCAGGCACAGTCGTTGCGAAAGGGGTTGTTACGTAACGTTTTGTGACCTTCAGAGAGGATCGGTAATGTCAGTAACAACATCGTCCATCTCGCTGTCTTCGAGAAAGCGGGTGGGGTATTCAGGGGGGGCCGGGAGCGAGCTTTGGCCAAGCTTCAAAGTGCGCGCGAGCACGCTTGCCGTGATGGCGGGACTCGCATTTCTCGGGTCGGGGCAGGCTTATGCGGCCGACGATGGCAAGGCACTGACGGAGCTGCAGGCCGAAAACCTCCGCCTGAAGAAAGAAATCGAGGCCCTGAAACAACGCGCCAATGGTGCCGCGGCGGTTGGCGTGCCGGCAACGGTCGTTTCCGGTGGGGACGCCACCTCCGCTGTTACCAAGCCGAATGTACCGGTACAGGCCGGCGATGACGGCGTAGTCGCATTCGACAAGGTCATCGTCACCTCACGCAACCGCGAGGAAATTGCTCAGGACGTGCCTTTGCCGGTGACGGTTTTGGGCGGGGATCGGCTCGACCGCGAAGACATCAAGTCGATCTATGACTTGCCGTCCAAAGTGCCGAATCTGCAGCTCAACAATCCGGGTGAAAATGCCCGCAAGGTCAGCCCATCGATTCGCGGTTTGGGCCGGGGCGGGGCGAATGATTCGATGGAGCAAAGCGTCGGCGTCATTGTCGACGGCGTCACGCTGTACTACTCGGGTCAGGCCTGGGCTGATTACGTCGACCTCGATCGCATCGAAGTCCTGAACGGACCGCAGGGCACGCTGATGGGAAAGAATACCTCGCTCGGCGCGATCAATATCCTGACCAAGGCGCCGAGCTTCAGGAAAGCATCGACGTTTGAACTGTTTACCGGCGATCAGAACACCCTGAGCGGGAAATTTTCGTCGACCGGCGCGCTGGTCGACGGCTTGCTGGCTTATCGGGCCAACTTCGTGGCCGACCGCAGCGATGGGATTTATACCAATACCTATCAATCGATGGGCCACTCAAAGGAAACCTGGCGTGAAAGCAACAAGCTGGCAGGTCGTTTCCAGGTGTTGTGGACGCCGAGCGAGGATCTGACGGGGCGCTTCATCTTCGACAAACTTCGTTCCGATGAGCGGGTGAATACCGGCAATACGCTGGTCTCGAACGGTCCGACGACTTACGCCGACGGTTCGGCCCGGCCGACGGTGACGCCATTCAGTTATGCACCGACCGGCAGCTATGCGAACTATGGCTATCTCGGCCAGTTTGCCCGCAAGGCGGCCTGGTTCCACAATGCCAACGGCAGCGTCTATCAGCCGCCGCTGAATACGACGGATATCCAGAATTCCGAAGCACGCCCACAGATTACCAATCAGTGGGGGCTCGCCGGTACGTTTGACTGGCGTGTCGCCGACCATACGCTGACCTCAATCACCGCTTACCGCTATCAGGATTTCGATATCAAGAATGGCGGCCAGTATGGTCAGTTCTACGTCAGCAACAGTGGTCAGCAACTTTGGAACGAGCAGTTTTCACAGGAGTTGCGTTTCTCTTCGACGCCCAGCCCGGCGAAGAAGCTCGACTATCAGGCCGGCCTGTATTACCTGAAAGCCCGTGTCTATAGCGATGACCCAAGTTACTACGGGCAGGATGCCGGGGCTTGGTATGCCAAGGACAATCAGTTCACCAGCCTGATGGGAAGCGCCGCCGGCCGCGCCTTGCTCCAGGCATCGCTGAACGGTGTCTATCAATCCCGCGTGACGGATGCCCGGGTCGAAAGTCTCGCCGCTTACGGTCAGGCCGACTGGCACCTGACCGAGAAGGCAACGCTGACCTTCGGTGTCCGCCAAACCGAGGAAACCAAGGAAAACCGGGTTTCCCACCAGATCGATCGGCCCGGCGAAAACCTGGCGGCGCTTGGTACCTCACTCGGCCTTGCTGCCAACAGCCCGCTCATTACAACAGCCCAGGCAATTCGCGATGGCCAAGTGTATTCCGCGTTCGACTGGCGCAACGGTAACCCGATCAAGGCGTCTTTGACGGCATGGAATGTTGGGCCAAGCTACAAAGTTAACGACGATGTGCTGCTCTATTCGTCATACGGCAAGGGCGTCAAGTCCGGCTTCATCTTCTTCGGCACCGATGGCGCGGCAGATGAAACCCAGATCAAGCCAGAGGAGACCTATGACCTGGAATTGGGTTTCAAGAGCTTGTTGCTGAATCGCAAGCTGATGTTGAATGCCAATGCCTATTACACCACCATCAAGAACTACCAGGCTTCCTGGCGCCGCGAGAATCCGGCCTCACCGGGTTCCTTTGTCAGCGGTTGGGGCAACGTCGAGAAGATCGGAGCCAAGGGGTTGGAACTGCAAACGGCCTATCAGTACAACAGCCGTCTGTCGCTTGATTTCAATGCCGCGTACAACATTGCGAAGTATGAAACCGAGTGGTTGGCGCAGGTTCCGGAAATCTCGGCGACCAAGTATTTCGACCTGAAGGGCGAGCAGGTGACCAATGTGCCGAAGCTGTCCCTGAGCTACGGTTTCAACTACCAGGCGCCGGTTGCCGGTTATCTCGGGCGGTTCAGCTTGAGCAACAGCTATCGCTCGGGTGCTTACCTCAACGACAACCACGCTTCCTTCTCCTATCAGGAGGCCTATACCGTGACCAACCTCGGCATTGGTCTGGGCGCGCTTGATCGAAGCTGGGAAGTCTCGGTGCTTGGCCGCAACGTGCTCGACAAGGAGTACTACACCAGTGCCAGCACCTGGTCGAGTACGGCAGCCCAGACGGTTACCTGGGGATCTCCGCGGACCTGGATGCTGGTCTTCAAATCGAAAATTTGATCGGCCGCATTTGTTGCCCCCCGATTCCGCGTCGGGGGGCAAACGGGTGACGCGTCCGGTAATTGCCATGCCGAGACTGCTCGCCTGACATGTCATTTGCTGCCATTTGATAGCAGCTGCATTGGGACCCATAGTTCATGAATATTGAAAATCAGCAAAAAGCCGATGGCGACTGCGGTATTCGACCGAAACATAGCCGGCCGTTGTTTGCCGCCCTGTTGCTTTGTGCCGGCGCCATCCAGGCCCAAGAGGCCGTTCCGACAGCCATCCCCGGTGTTGTCGAGGCAGGAACCAGGATTGAATTCATCAGGGATGGATTCAAGGGCACCGAAGGGCCGGTAAGGCTGCCGGATGGTAGCGTCATCTTTACCGAAACCCAGGATAGCCGGATTACCCGTATCGCTGCCGATGGCAGCGTTTCGACCTATCTCGAAAACAGTAACGGCTCAAACGGCCTGGGCTTCAGTGCCTATGGCGAGTTGGTTTCCGTCCAGAATCGCGAACCGCGGGTCGGCGTCATCGCTCCGGCCGACAAGGTACGGACACTGGCCGACAGCTACGAGGGCGTTTCCTTCGGCCGGCCGAACGATATCGTCGTTGGCCGGCGGGCCGGTATCTTCTTTACCGATTCCGGGGCGGCCCAGAAGCCCGATCAGCCGCCCGTCGGCAAGCCGGCGGTCTATCAGATTACGCCGGGAGGAGCGCTGAAACGCATTGCCAACGATATCGAACGGCCCAACGGTGTCCAGTTGAGCCCGGATGAAAAGGTGCTCTACGTCGCCAATACACCCGGCGAATACATCATTGCCTACGACCTCGGCAACGATGGCAGCATCGGCCAGCGGCGTAACTTCGCCAAACTGGCCGGCTACACGAAGACCGATAACGGCTATTCCAGCGGTGCCGATGGCCTCGCTGTCGACGAGAAGGGGCGACTGTACGCCACCTCGAACGCCGGCATCGAGGTGTTTTCAGCGAAGGGCGACGCACTGGGCATCATCCCGACGCCGAAGAAACCGCAGAACATCGCCTTTGCCGGCAAGGACAAGAAGACGCTGTATGTCGTCGGCCGCGGCTCGGCCTACAGGATTGCGCTCCTGACGCCGGGTTTTGCCGGCCGGGCCAAGTAATCCAGATCCAGTCACCATTACCCATCGCAGGAGATTCATCCATGCCCCGTCAGACAGCCAAGGACTTCCATCCCGAAGTCCTTCAGCTTTTCGATAAATTTGTGCACGGCCTCATTCCTCGTCGTGAATTCCTTAAATCAGCCGGTAAATATGCGGTCGCCGGCCTGACCGCCGAAGGCCTGCTCAATGCCCTGAATCCGCGCTTTGCCGAGGCGCAGCAGGTCAAGCCGACGGATGCCAGGATCAAGGGCGCTTACGTCGAGTATCCGTCGCCCCAGGGCAATGGGACGATCCGCGGCTATCTTGTCCAGCCGGCGCAGGCCAAGGGGAAGTTGCCGGTCGTGCTGGTCGTCCATGAAAACCGCGGCCTGAATCCGCATATCGAGGACATCGCCCGTCGCCTGGCGCTCGACAACTTCATTGCCTTTGCGCCGGATGGTCTGTTTCCCCTGGGTGGTTACCCTGGCGACGAGGACAAGGCGCGCGAGCTCTTTCCGAAGCTCGACCAGGGCAAGGCGCGGGAAGACGTCATCGCGGCATTCGGTCACCTGAAGCAATTGCTCGAAGGCAATGGCAAGGTCGGTGTCGTCGGCTTCTGCTACGGCGGCAGCATTGCCAACGTGCTGGCGACCAGGATTCCTGACCTGGCCGCCGCCGTACCGTTCTATGGCGCACAGCCGGCGGCTGAAGATGCGGCAAGAATCAAGGCGCCGCTGCTCATCCACTATGCCGGTGAGGACACCCGGATCAACGCTGGTTGGCCTAAATACGAAGAGGCGCTGAAGGCGGCCGGCGTCAAGTACACGGCCCACATTTACCCGGGCGTTCAGCATGGCTTCAACAACGATACAACGCCGCGTTTCGACGAAGCGGCTGCCAAGCTGGCCTGGCAGCGAACGGTTGGCTTTTTCAATACGCATCTGGGTAGTTAGGGAATAAAGCGGGGCTTTCATTCCCGCCCTGGCGGGCCTCACGTTTTCAGGCCTTGCCTGACCTGCTTTTCATTCAATTCAAGGAGTATCAATGAAGTACGTTATCAGTTCGCTGCTTGCTGCGCTGTTGTTGTCCTGTTCGGCCGGGGCATTTGCCCAGCAGGCCGGTGCCAAGCCCGAGCAGTTGATCAAGTGGCGCCAGTCGGTCTATCAGGTCCTGGGCTGGAACAGTGGCCGGATCAAGGCAAATGTCGACGGGCAATTCAACAAGGAAGAGGTCGTTCGCTCGGCCAATACCATTGCTGCGTTGGCCAACAGCGGTATCGGCGCACTCTTTGCGCCGGGTACGGAAACCGGCAAGGGGTGGAAGGAAACCGCCACCAAGCCCGAGTTTTTCAAGAATCAGCAAAAGGTTGGCGAACTGGCCGGCAACTTCAATCGCGAAGCCAACGAACTGGCCAAAGTTGCAGCCAGTGGCGACAGTGCGGCTATCAAGGCCCAGTTCGGCAAATTGAGCCAGACCTGCAAGGCCTGTCACGACGATTTCAAGGTCAAGGACTGATTCGGCACTGCAAATTTTTTTCCTCGAAAGCCCCGTCACCTTCACCGGTGTGCGGGGCTTTTTTTGGCCTGGTGCCGGCAATTTTCTGCTGGTTCCCGGAATTGCCGGTGTTTCGGGAGAAGCACCCGGCTCGCCGGGCTGCTGCGTCCGCATCAGTTATTGCTTTGGAATTTCTTTGAAGAATTGGCCCGGGCAGCTTCCGTTGTGGAGAATTTCTAAAAAACATCAATAAATTCATATTGTTAAATGTTTTTTTCGACGAGGAGCGGACGGCGCTTCAGCGTGGCACACGCCTTGCGATGAAGGTGGCAGCTTGCTGCGGCAACGAGCGACGGGCCTGATTGATCCGTCAACAACCGGTACTGGAATCGCAGCAATGTACATCGATCATTTTTTGACTTGGAGAAACATCATGAAAAAACAACTTGGCATTCTCGCAATGATTGGCGCGGGCCTGTTTGCCGGTAGTTCGGCGGTTTATGCCCATCATGCCTTTGCCGCCGAATTCGACGGCGAGGCGCCGGTTGAAATCAAGGGTAACGTTACCAAGGGGCAGTGGGTTAATCCGCACAGCTGGCTGTATGTCGACGTCAAAAATGCCGATGGAACGGTAACCAATTGGGGCTTTGAATTCGGTTCGCCGTATGCCCTGCAGCAACGCGGTCTGGATAAGAGCGTCCTGCAGCCGGGCGTCGAAGTGACGGTCAACGGCTTCCGTTCGAAGAGTGGCAAACCGTATGCCTACGCGGTGACGATCAAGACGGCTGACGGCAAGGTGTTCAAGACCGGTGGCGCTCAGGATGCGCCGGCCCCGGCGGGCACCTGATACGCATTTGACCGTTGATCACAGGATCCCGTGGAGAACAATCCCTTGAATACAAAGCACCAGGCCGCCAGCGGCCTTTTAACTAATTGCGACCGGAAATGCCGTACCGGATGGTCGAAATACTTCTTGGCCGTGGCCTTGGTGGCGAGTCTTTCCGCCCTGTCCGTGGTCAGCGGTGGTGAGGCATTTGCTGCGCCATCGGGCAAGATCCCACGTCTCGCCAATGGCAAGCCGGACTTTTCCGGCATCTGGCAGACGACCAGTGCCGCCGACTACGACCTCGAACCCCATTCGGCACGCCGTGATGGAACGCAACCCGTGCCGTCCGGACCGGGCGTCGTTGAGGGCGGCGAGATTCCCTATCTGCCGAACGCACTTGAGCAGAAGAAAAAAAACTTCGCCGAGCGGGAACGCGCCGATCCACGCAACAAGTGCTACACGCTCAGCGTGCCGCGCAGCGTCTATTACCCGGAGCCATTCCAGATCTTCCAGCGGGCCCGCGATCTGACCATCCATCATCAGTTCGGCCATTCGGTGCGCACCGTGCATACCAACAACACCGAGCATCCGGCTGACCCGAACGACTGGTGGCTGGGCGACTCACGCGGCAAGTGGGAAGGCGATACGCTGGTTGTGGACGTCAAGCATTTCAATGACCAAACCTGGCTCGACCGCGCCGGCAACTACCACAGCGATGCGCTGCATGTGGTCGAACGCTGGAAGTACCTCGATCCCAATACTGTCGAGTACAAGGCCACCATCGAAGACAAGAACGTATTCAGTCGTCCCTGGGATATCTCCGTGATCCTGCATCGCCATCGCGAGAAGAACTTCCAACTGGTCGAGAACTACTGCTTCACGCTCGATTACGACAAATACTATCCGGTGCCTGTCGAGCAATGACGGCTGCGAACTATCGAACAGGTGAGAAACTTATGAACACTATCGTTAATTTCCGGAGTTTGCGGATTCCTGCGCTGGTCGCCGCACTCTTCATCGCCGCGCCAGTTGTGGCCAGCGCTGCCGAGGAGCCGTTGCCCAAGTTCCAGCGTGAAAAAACCGTTTTCAAGGTCGACGAGGGCAAGTGGAAAGGCCCGCACCTGCCTGACGGACAGCCCGATGTGCAGGGTGCCTGGTCGAATACCATCGGCAACCACTCCGATCTGACCCAGTCTGGTTCCTACACCGAGCGAAATCGCCGCGAAGGGGAAGCCCCTGCCAGGCAGGTGGTCAGAGCGCCGAGCCGGATCAGCGATCCGGCCGACGGCAAGGTGCCATTCCAGCCCTGGGCAAGGGAAAAGGCCGATGAGTTCGCCAAGCATCTGCTCGATCCGACCAAGCCGGAATATATCGAGCCGCTGGCCCGTTGCGCCCCGGCCGGTCCGTCCAAGTCCTTCATGTGGCATGGCTTCGATATCCGCCAGTACAAGGATTACGTTGTTTTCCTGTTCGACTCCGGGACACGGGTGATCCATCTCGACAACAAGCCGCATCTGCATCAGAAGGTCAAGCTGTGGAATGGCGACTCACGCGGTCACTGGGAAGGCAACACGCTGGTCGTCGATGTCGCCAACAACAACGGCAAAGGACGTTTCGGGCGGTCCGGCGAATTCTTCAGCGAAAACGCCAAGATCACCGAGCGCTACGTCTTCGACAGCGATCGGCAGAAATTCCTCTACCACGCGACCTACGATGATCCGACGGTATTCACCCGTCCGTTCACCATCACCATTCCCATCCGCCGGGTCGAGAACTTCGCTCACGACAACTGGAACAACATCCTCTTCCCGGCCAAGCATGCCGGCAAGGAGAAGATTCTGGAACGCTACGAGCAGATATGTACCGAGAACAACGGCGGCCACGGCAATGGCGGCGTCCGTTGATCTGAACCTGCGCTGACCTCCGGAACGGGAAGAGGCTCGGCCTGCTGTGCTGGCATTCATCTGCTGGTACAGCGGGCCTTTTGTTGTTTGGTGAATCGAGTAAAAGATGGCTTCGCCACCACCGGGCTTATTGATCGCCGCTCTGTTATCAGGCCTCCTGTCTGCATCTGCCGCGGAGGAGAACAGGCCGGGGGCCGAGATTTATCAAGGCAGCTGTATCATCTGCCATAGCGCTGGCAAACATGATGCACCCCGTTTTGGTGAGCATGAGGCTTGGCAGCATCGGGCGGAGCAGGGGCTGGACACGCTCGTTCCATCAGCCATGGCCGGCCTGCGCAAAATGCCGCCGATGGGCGCCAACCCCGCATTGAGCGACATCGAGCTGGCCCGCGCGGTGATCTACATGCTGAATGCGGTCGGCAGCCAATTTGGCGAGCCGACTTCGGCTGAACTGAAGGTGTGGCGGGGAATTGCCGATGATCGGCGAAAACGACGCTGATCCTCTCGTCGGAGTATGCGGAACGATGCAGCTGCAAGTTGGTGTGAGTTAGGTTTGCAGGCTGTCTCGTCATCGGACTTTACGGCTGGTCGCTTGACGGCGGCAAATGAGGGTAGGCCAAACTACGGTATCATTCACCCTTTTTGGGCAGGCAGTGCCTTGCCTTTTTGAACGACTCTGAAGGATTTTTCTCCTTATGTTCGATGCAGTCCGCAACAGTAAAAGAATCGTCCAGGTATTCCTCGCGCTGATCATCCTGCCCTTTGCATTTTTCGGCGTTGATTCCTATCTGGGCGGTGTGAATTCCGGCGACGACGTGGCCAAAATCGGTGACGTCAAGATCACCCAGCAACAGTTCCAGCAGGCACTGCGCGATCAGAGCGAACGCCTGCGCACCCAGCTTGGCGAGCAATTCGATGCAAAATTGCTCGATGCGCCGGAAGCGCGCACGGCTATCATCGATGACCTGGTCAACCAGCGCCTGTTGATGATCGAGGCCAACAAGAAGGGCCTGTTCGTCGGTAACGATGCCATTCGCCAGACGATCGGTTCAATCGACGCATTCAAGATCGACGGCAAGTTCTCCAGCGAACGTTACGAGGCGGCCCTGCGCGCCCAGGGCATGACCCCGGCCAGTTTCGAAGCCCAGTTGCGGCAGGACCTGACGTTGCAGCAACTGGCCGGTGCCATTGGCCAGTCCGGCGTGCTGGCCCATACGGTCAGCGACCGCATGCTGGCGCTGCAGACGGAAAAGCGCGAAGTGATGGAGCTTCGCCTCGGCCTTGACAGCTATCTCGACAAGGTCAAGCTGGCCGATGGTGCGGCCCGCAAGTTCTACGACGAGAACAGCAAGCAGTTCGAACTGCCCGAGCAGGCCAGGGCCGAATATGTGGTGCTGTCGATGGAAACCATCGGCGCTCAGCTGGCGGTTACCGAAGCCGAAATCAAGAGCTGGTATGACGGCCACAAGGCGCAGTTCCAGCAGGCCGAAGAGCGGCGCGCCAGCCATATCCTGATTGCCTCGGAAAAGCTCGGCAAGGACAAGGCAAAAGTCCGGGCCGAGGAAGTGCTCAAGGAAGTCCGGAAGAACCCGGCAGATTTCGCCGATCTGGCCAAAAAGAATTCGGATGACCCGGGTTCCGCCTCGAAGGGCGGCGATCTTGGTTTCTTCGGTCACGGCATGATGGTCAAGCCGTTTGAAGATGCCACCCTGGCGCTCAAGGAAGGCGAGATTTCCGGCGTCGTCGAATCCGATTTCGGCTTCCACATCATCAAGCTGACCGGCATTCATGCCGCCAAGGAAAAGCCGCTGTCCGAAGTCCGCGGCCAGATCGAGGAAGAGCTGAAAAAGGCCGCCGCTTCGCGCAAGTTCGCCGAAGCAGCCGAAGCATTCAGCAATACCGTATATGAACAACCCGACAGCCTGAAACCGGTGGCCGAGAAGTTCAATCTGAGCGTCAAGCAGTCCGACTGGCTGGCTCGTCAGGCCAATCCGGCCAATGGTCCGCTCGGTAACGCCAAGCTGCTGGCGGCCTTGTTCTCGGATGATTCGATCAAGAACAAGCGCAATACCGAGGCCGTCGAGATCGCGGCGAATACGCTGGTTGCAGGTCGCCTGATCGACTACAAGCCGGCCGCGCTGCAGCCCTTCGACGGGGTCAAGAGCACCATCGAGACCATGCTCAAGCGCCAGGAAGCCCAGGCGCTGGCCAAAAAGGATGGCGAGGCCCGCCTCGAAGCCTTGAAGAAGGGTGAAGACAAACTGTCCTGGAGCGCTGCCAAAAGCGTTTCCCGGATCGATTCACGCCTGATTCCGCCAGCTGCCGTGCCGGCCGTTTTCCGGATGGATGCCGCCAAGCTGCCAGCCTATGCCGGCGTCGAATTGCCCGGTTCCGGCTATGCCCTGTTCAAGCTGAGCAAGGTCAATGCCGGCGAGAAGATTGACGATGCCAAGCAGCGGGCCATGCTCGATCAACTCGGCAAGATGGGCGCCCAGGAAGATGTCCGGCTTTATCTGGCCGCGCTGCGTGGCCGCTACAAGGTCGAAATCAACAAGGCCGCACTGGAAACCAAGGAAAAGTAAGCAATGAAACGGGCCGGCAACGGCCCGTTTTTTCGGAAGATTTCCGGCAATGAAAAACGCCGACCGGTGCAAACCAGGTCGGCGTTTTGTTTGCCGCTTGAGGCGTCCCGAAGGAATGCTCCGGGGACTGGAAAATCAGGCGGGTAGCGGGTCAGCGTTACCGAGCGCCGTGGTATTCATGCCACCATCGACGTAGAGGATTTCGCCGGTGATGCCGCTGGCCAGGTCGGAGAGCATGAAGGCAGCGGCGTTGCCGACTTCATCGATGCTCACGTTGCGACGCAGCGGAGCATTGTGCGAATTGTAGGAAAGTAGCTTGCCGAAGTTGCCGATACCGGAGGCAGCGAGCGTCTTGATCGGGCCGGCCGAAATGGCGTTGGCACGGATGCCTTCGGGGCCGAGGCAGAAGGCCAGGTAGCGGGTAGCCGCTTCCAGGCTGGCTTTGGCCAGGCCCATGGTGTTGTAGTTCGGCATGGTGCGCTCGGCGCCGAGGTAGGAGAGGGCGAGAGCGGCGCTCTTGCGACCCTGCATCATCGGACGGGCGGCCTTGACCAGCGCCGGGTAGCTGTAGGCGGAAATGTCGTGGGCGATGCGGAAGGCTTCGCGCGAGATGCCATTCAGGAAATCGCCTTCGATGGCTTCGGTCGGGGCGTAGGCGATGGCGTGCACCAGGCCGTCCAGGCCATCCCAGTGCTTGCCGAGTTCCGCGAACAGGCTGGTGATTTGTTCGTCGCTAGCGACATCCAACGGGAAAACCAGCGTGCTGTCGAATTCGGCGGCGAATTTGGTGATGCGATCGAGAAAGCGCTCGTTCTGGTACGAAAAAGCCAGTTCGGCCCCTTCGCGATGGCAGGCCTTGGCAATGCCATAGGCAATGGAATGCTTGGACAGCAGACCGGTGATCAGAATCTTCTTGTTGGCGAGAAAGCCCATGTGTTGTTCTCCCTTAGGGGTTTAGCCGCCGAATTATAAAGCATCACATGTTCGGATAGGTTGGTCCTTCGCCGCCTTGCGGGACTACCCAGTTGATATTTTGCGTCGGATCCTTGATGTCGCAGGTTTTGCAATGTACGCAGTTCTGGGCGTTAATTTGCAGACGCGGATTGTTGCCTTGCTCGTCGCGCAGAATTTCGTAAACGCCGGCCGGGCAGAAGCGCTGTTCGGGCGCATCGTACTGCGCCAGATTGACGCTGATCGGAATCGCGGCGTCCTTCAGTTGCAGGTGGCAGGGCTGATCTTCCTCGTGATTGGTGCTCGACAGGAAGACTGACGACAAGCGGTCGAAACTGAGCACGCCGTCCGGTTTCGGGTAGGCGATCGGGGTGCATTCGGCGGCCGGCTTCAGCTTGGCATGGTCGGGGACCGTGTTGTGCAGGGTCCACGGCGCCTTGCCACCGAAAACCAGCTGGTCGATACCGAACATCAGCGAGCCGAGTTTCAGACCCTTGTTCATCCAGGGCTTGAAGTTGCGCGCCTGATGTAATTCTTCGTGCAGCCAGCTGTTCTTGAACGCTTCCGGATAGGCGCTCAGCTCGTCGCGCTGGCGTTCGTCGGCCAACGCGGCAAAGCATGATTCGGCGGCCAGCATGCCGGACTTGATGGCGCAGTGCGAACCCTTGATACGCGCCGCATTCAAGAAGCCCGCATCGTCGCCGACCAGCACGCCGCCCGGGAAAATCAGCTTGGGCAGTGCCTGCAGGCCGCCGGCGCTCAGTGCCCGGGCGCCATAGGCGATGCGCTTGCCGCCTTCGAGGAAGCTGCGGATATTGGCGTGCGTCTTAAAACGCTGGAACTCCTCGAACGGCGACAGGTGAGGGTTGCTGTAGCCGAGCCCGACGACGAAGCCGACGGCCACCTGGTTGTTTTCCAGGTGGTAAAGAAAACCGCCGCCATAAGTGTCCGGCGCCATCGGCCAGCCACCGCTATGGACGACCAGACCCAGTTGGTGTTTTTCCGGCTTGATTTCCCAGAGTTCCTTGAGACCGATGCCGTAAGTCTGCGGATCGGCGCCGTCGCGCAGATTGAATTGCGCTTCGAGCTGCTTGCCGAGATGGCCGCGACAGCCTTCGGCGAAGAAAGTGTATTTGGCGTGCAGTTCCATGCCGGACTGGAAGTTCGGACCTTCGGAACCGTCGCGCAGGCGGCCCATGTCACCAGTCGCGACGCCCTTGACCGCGCCGTTTTCATCGAACAGCACTTCCGAGCCGGCAAAGCCCGGGTAAATCTCGACGCCGAGCGCTTCGGCCTGTTCGCCGAGCCAGCGACAGAGATTGCCCAGCGAGATGACGTAATTGCCTTCGTTATGGAAACACTTGGGGAGCAGGCTATTCGGTATTCTGGTGGCGCCATCTTCGGAGAGGATGAAGAAGCGGTCCTCGGAGACCGGCGCATTGAGCGGGGCGCCATCGGCCTGCCAGTTGGGCAGCAATTCGGTCAGGGCGCGCGGGTCCATGACGGCGCCGGAAAGAATATGGGCGCCGATTTCGGCGCCTTTCTCGATCAGGCAAACGGCAATCTCCGTGCCTTTTTCCGCCGCCAGTTGTTTCAGCCGAATGGCCGAGGCCAGGCCGGCCGGGCCGCCGCCGACGATGACGACGTCGAATTCCATGGCTTCGCGTTCCATGATGTCTCCTCGATTTGATTTATTGTGACGCTATTGACAATACGGTACAGTATGGAAACGCATTGATCAACCCCTCGCGCTTTTCAGGAATATGGAAGAGAAAAAGAAACTTATTCACGTGTGCAAGATGCCCATTCGCTGGGGCGACATGGATGCTTACGGCCATGTCAACAATACGGTCTATTTTCGCTACATGGAGCAGGCACGCGTCGAGTGGATCGAGGCGATGAATATTCTGGTGCGCCCGGGCGGGGCCGGGCCGGTCATCATCAATGCCAGCTGCACCTTCCTGATTCCGATGAGCTACCCCGGCCGTGTTGAGGTCCGCACTTTTACCGGCCCGCCCGGCCGTTCCAGCGTGCAGACTTATGTGGAAATGTATATCGAGGGCGACGAGCGCCTGTATGCCGAGGGTGCGGCCAAGGTGGTGTGGATGGATACGCAGACCGGAAAGTCCGTTCCACTGCCGGATCACGTGCGGGCAATGCTCGAAGCAGAGTAAACTCGCAGCCCATCCTGTCGCCAACTTCGAACCACATGGGCCAACGAAAAATCTGGGAAAAACTGCTGTCGGCGGATCGTCCGGGGGCCGGCAAGGCGCCGGGCACGCCGGAGCGGACGGCCTTCCAGCAGGACTACGACCGTATCGTCTTCACCTCGGCCTTTCGGCGCCTGAAGGACAAGACGCAGGTTTTTCCGCTATCCAAGAGCGATTACGTGCGCACCCGCCTGACGCACAGCCTGGAAGCAAGCTGCGTCGGCCGTTCGCTGGGCGCCGTGGTCGGCCGCGAAATCATTGCCCGGCATGGTTTGCAGCATGTCGAATCCGGCGATTTCGGGGCGATTGTCGCGGCGGCCTGCCTGGCCCACGACATCGGCAACCCGCCCTTCGGCCATGCCGGCGAGGATGCGATCCGCGAGTGGTTTCGTCAGTCCGGCCTGCTCGATCGTCATCCCTTCACCCCTGCCCAGCGCGCCGACTTCGAGCGTTACGAGGGCAATGCCCAGGGTTTCCGCATCGTCACCCGGCTGCAAAGCCCGGCCAATCCCGGTTTGCAGCTGACCAGCGCGGTGCTCGCCACGTTTACCAAGTATCCGCGGCCGTCGCATCTCGAGGCCGAGCTGGACGGCAAAAGCAGCAAGAAATTCGGCTTTTTTCAGCAGGATGCCGAGGCTTTTCGGCGCGTCGCGCAGTCGACCGGGCTGGTCGAACGCCTTCCCGGCACCGCCTGGCGCCGCCATCCGCTGGCCTTTCTGGTCGAGGTGGCGGACGACACCTGCTATCTGATCGTCGATCTGGAAGATGCCGCCAAGCTCGGTTTTGTGCCCTATCGCGATGCCGAACTGTTGCTTGCCGATCTGGCCGGCAATACGGTTAACGGCGGCCGGCTGGATCGCCTGCACGATCCGAAGGAGCGGCTCGAATATCTGCGCGCCAAGGCCATCGGCCGCTTGCTGGAAAGTGCCGCTGCAGTATTTCTGGAAAACGAGGATGCCATCCTCAAGGGCGAGTTCGATGACGAATTGCTGACCCAGTCGCCGGCCTTCTTTCCCTTGCAGGCGGTTTTGAAGCTGGCCAAGGAGACGATCTACACGGCCCGTCCGGCGCTGGAAATCGAAACCGCCGGTTTCGAGGTGCTGGGTGCACTGCTCGGCCTGTTTACCCAGGCGGTCGAGGCCGGGGCAGGGCATGCCCGGTTCACCACCCGCGAACGCATGTTGCTCAAATTGCTGCCGGCCCAGTTCCTCGGTCATGGCGGCGAGCCGGATGCCGACCCGTATATTCGCCTGCTGCAGGTGGCCGACTTCGTCGCCGGGATGACCGATTCCTACGCGGTCGATATGTACCGCAAGCTCAAGGGTGTCGATCTGCCGACTTGAGCGGCTACTGCAGGGCCGCCAGGAAGCGGGCGCGGGCTTCTTCCAGTGCCGGTCTGGACGCTGCATCGACCAGGCGGGTAGAGGTCCGGTAGAAGGTATCGAAGGCCGAGAGGACAAGGCTTTCGCTCAGCTTGCCGCGCCCGGCGGAAGTTTGTTCCGGGGCCGGAGGGTCGAGCGCTTTGAGGGTCGCGGAGCGGGGAATGATCTGCTGTCCGCCGTTTTCCGAGCGGGCGGTCAGCGGCCCGGTTTTGACGAAGACCCGGCCCTGGTATTCGAAGCGGGCGCCGTTGGGGAGTTGCTGCAATTTCATGCGGTGATTTCCAATCCGGAGGATGACCGGATATTAGCCCATTCTCCGCTTGCCAAAAACCGGATACTGTACAAAAATACAGCCATAGGTTTTTAGCGGAGCAGACCATGAAACTCACGCCACGTCAGCAGGAAATTCTCGACTTCATCCGGAGCACGCTGGAAGTGCTCGGTGCGCCACCGACGCGCATGGAGATTTCCCACGCCTTCGGCTTCGCTTCACCCAACGCTGCGGAAGATCACCTCAAGGCGCTCGCCAAGAAGGGAGCCATCGTCCTCGAACCCGGTTCGGCGCGCGGCATCCGGCTGGTCGAGCAGCTTGGCTTGCCGTTGATCGGCATGGTGGCGGCCGGTTCGCCGATTCTTGCGGTGGAAAATGTACAGGGCCGCTATGCGCTCGATGCCCAGTTGTTCAGCCCGCGCGCCGATTACCTGCTCAAGGTGCGTGGCCTGTCGATGATCGATGCCGGCATCTTCGATGGCGATCTGCTCGCCGTGCATAAAACCGCCGAGGCGCGCGACGGCCAGATCGTCATCGCCCGGGTGGCCGAGGATGTCACCGTCAAGCGCCTGAAGCGGCGTAACGGCCTGATCGAATTGATTGCCGAAAACCCGGATTACGAGCCGATCATCGTCAATCCGGCCGAGGTCGATTTCGCCATCGAAGGCGTTGCCGTCGGCTTGATTCGCGGGGCGATCAGCAGCTTGTCATGAGCGCAGTGGCGTTACCGGCCACGTTGGCGGAGGTCCTGGCCAGAGGCGATATCTGGCGCGGCGACACCCTGGCCAGCCTGCCGACCAGCGCCATCCCGAGTGGTCATGCCGAACTCGATGCCGAATTGCCGGGTGGCGGTTGGCCACGTGGCAACCTTACGGAAATCCTGATCGACCGCAGCGGTCTCGGCGAAATGAGTTTGCTGTTGCCGGCTCTGGCGCGGCTATCGGCCGAAGGCGGCTGGCTGGCTCTGGTTGCCCCGCCGTGGTTGCCGCATGCACCGGCCTGGGCGGCGGCCGGGCTGGCTCTCGATCGGCTGGTCGTCGTCCAGGCCGGCAAGCAGGCCGCCTGGTGCTGCGAACAACTGCTCGCCTGTGGCGGCTTTGCCGGCCTGCTGGTCTGGCCGGAAGCCGGTATCGGCGCCCAGGCGCTGCGGCGTTTGCAGGTCGCTGCCGAAGGTCAGGCCACTTTTACCTGCCTGTGGCGGCCGCTGACACAGGCCGCAGTCCCGTCGCCGGCGCCTTTGCGCCTGACTTTGGCGACGAGTGAAAACGGTTTGTCGGTGCAGATCCTCAAGCGGCGCGGCCGACCCGCGGCGCGCCCGCTCAATTTGTCTTTGCCCCGTCCCGGGAGATCGTCACGTGCTCTGGCTGGCCCTTCACTTTCCCTTGCTACCGCTCGAGGCCCTGCCGCTGCGGCAGTCGCCTAGCGCGGTCGTCAGTCGCGGACGGGTGCTGGCCTGCGACCGGCAGGCAGCAGAGGCAGGGGTCAAGAGCGGGCAAAAGCTGTCGACGGCGCTCGGCCTGCAGCCCGGCCTGGCCGTTTTCGAGCGGGAAGCGGTGCGCGAAAACGGCGCACTGGAAAGCCTTGCCTGCTGGGCCGGGCGATTCACGCCGACACTCAGTCTGGCGCCACCGAATACCTTGCTGCTGGAAATCGGTGGCTGCCTGCGCCTGTTCGGCGGCGTGGAACCGATCGTCGACGCGGTCCTTGCCGGTTGTGCCGAACAGTGTTATTCGCCCACCTGGGCGGTGGCGCCGACCGCGCTCGGCGGGCGCTGGCTGGCACAGGCCGGAGCCGGCGCCATTTATCGCGAGCCGGCGGCCATGCAGGCGGCGCTGGCCGGCTTGCCATGCGCCGTTCCCGGCTGGCCGGCCGAGGCACAGAGTCGGCTGGCCTCTTTTGGCCTGAAACATCTCGGCGATCTGCAGGCCTTGCCCGCCGCCGGTTTGCGGCGGCGGATCGGCAGCGAGCCGGTCGACGATCTGTTGCGGGCGAGGGGCGAGCTGCCGGACCCGCAACAGCCTTTCGTTTTTCCCGAAAGCTTTGCCATTGAAATCGAGCTGCCGGCCCGCGTCGAGCGTGCCGAGGCGCTGGCCTTCGCCGGACAGCGACTGTTCGCCGCGCTGGCCGGCTGGCTGCATGGCCGGCAGCTGTTGGTCCGCGCCTGTACGCTGCAACTGAAGCACGATGATGGCTCGCTCACTGCGCTGGTTCTGCGCTTTGCCGAACCGGCGGCTGACGAGGGGCGTTTTCTCCGTCTGCTGCGCGAGCAGCTTGCCCGGCTGCACTTGGCCGCGCCGGTTGAGGTCTTGCGGCTGCTCGCCGATGAAGTCGAGAACAAGCCGGGAGCCAGCGCCCATCTGTTCGACGCGGCACCGGTCGGCGAGGGCGCGTTGGCTTGCCTTGAGCGTCTGCGGGCGCGGCTTGGCGAAGCAGCCGTCCAGATGCTCGGCGAGAAAGCGGATTACCGGCCGGAGTGCGCCAGTGTGCACCGCGATGCCGCAGCGGATGTTGCCCAGCCCAAGCCGTCGCCACCGCCGGCCGCCGCCATGCCGCCCCGGCGCCCGCTGTGGCTGCTGCCGGCCCCGCAGTCGCTGGCCGAACGGGCCGGTCAGCCGCATTGGCATGGTCCGCTGAAGCTGCTGTCGCGCGCCGAGCGGCTGGAAAGCGGCTGGTGGGACGAAGGGGAAGCCGCCGCGGCCGGCGATGTGCGGCGCGACTATTTCGTGGCTCGCAACCCGCAGGGGCAATGGGCCTGGGTGTTTCGCGATGCGCAAGGATGGTACCTGCATGGCCTGTTCAGCTGAACAACTCCCCGACTACGCCGAACTGCACTGCCTCTCCAATTTCACCTTCCTGCGCGGCGCTTCGCATCCGGATGAGTTGGCGAAAAAGGCGCTGGCCCAAGGCTATCAGGCACTGGCGCTGACCGACGAGTGTTCGCTGGCCGGCGTCGTGCGGGCGCATCTGGCGGCGCAAGCGGCCGGCCTGAAATTCATTATCGGCAGCGAGATGACGACTTCGGATGGCCTGAAGCTGGTCTTTCTGGCTGGCAACCGCCATGGCTACGGCAACCTGTCGGCGCTCATTACGCTGGCCCGGCGGCGCGCGGAAAAGGGCGCCTATACCCTGCAGCGCAACGATCTGGAGGCCATTTCGCCGAGCGGTGCGTTGCCCGATTGTCTGGTGCTCTGGGTTCCAGGGGCTGCGCCTTCGCTCGACGATGGGCGCTGGCTGGCGGCGCGCTTTCCCGGGCGGGCCTGGCTGGCCGTCGAACTCCACGCCGGCCCGGATGATGCGGCCCGATTGGAATGCCTGCAGGACCTCGGTGCAGCGAGCGGCCTGCCGCTGGTGGCGGCGGGCGACGTGCATATGCATGGGCGTTCCCGGCGCCCGGTACAGGATGTGCTGACTGCGCTCCGACTGAAAACGACGGTCTTTGAGGCCGGTTACGCGCTTTATCCGAATGGCGAGCGGCATTTGCGCTCGCGCTTGCGCCTGGCCCGTCTCTATCCGCCCGAGCTGCTCGCCGAAACGCTGAAAATCGCCGCCCGATGCACCTTTTCGCTCGACGAACTGCGCTACGAATACCCGGAAGAAATCATTCCGGCCGGCGAAACACCGGCTTCCTGGCTGCGCGCCGAAACCGAGCGCGGCCTGGGGCGGCGTTATCCGGATGGCGTGCCGGACAGCGTGCGCGAACGCGTCGAGCACGAGCTGACCCTGATCGGCGAAATGAACTACGAAGCCTATTTCCTGACCGTCTACGACATCGTCTGCTTTGCCCGCAGCCAGCACATCCTCTGCCAGGGGCGGGGCTCGGCGGCCAATTCGGCGGTCTGTTACGCGCTCGGCGTCACTGAGGTCGACCCGGCCCGCTCGGCCTTGCTGTTCGAGCGCTTCGTTTCCAAAGAGCGCGGCGAACCACCGGATATCGACGTCGATTTCGAGCACGAGCGGCGCGAGGAGGTCATCCAGTACATCTACGGCAAATACGGCCGCGATCGGGCGGCGCTGGCTGCCGCGCTGATCACCTACCGGACCAAGGGCGCCTTGCGCGATGCGGGCCGGGCGCTCGGCTTCGGCATCGCCCAGATCAATGCGCTGACCGCCTCCCTGGCCTGGTGGGACCAGCGCGAACAATTGCCGGAGCGCTTCGCCGAACTCGGCCTTGACCCGACGGCGCCGCGGGTCGAGAAATGGCTGGCCATTGCCGCCGCCCTGCGCGGTTTTCCCCGCCACTTGACGCAGCATGTCGGCGGCTTCGTCATTTCGCGCGGGCCGTTGTCGCGGCTGGTGCCGGTCGAAAATGCGGCAATGGAAGCGCGCAGCGTCATCCAGTGGGATAAGGATGACCTCGATGCGATGGGTCTGATGAAGGTCGATGTCCTGGCCCTCGGCATGTTGTCGGCGATTCGCCGGACGCTCGACATGGTCGGCGAGCGCCGCGGCCGGCCGTTCGCACTGCAGGCCATTCCGCCGGAAGACCCGGCCACCTACGAAATGCTTTGCCACGCCGACAGCATGGGCGTCTTCCAGGTCGAGTCGCGGGCCCAGATGGCCATGCTGCCGCGTCTGCAACCACGCAACTTCTACGATCTGGTGGTCGAAGTGGCGCTGGTCCGGCCGGGGCCGATTCAGGGCGACATGGTGCATCCCTATCTGAAACGGCGGCAGGGCAAGGAAAAAATTGAGCAGATTTCGCCGGCCGTCGATGCCGTGCTGGCCCGCACATATGGCGTGCCGATCTTTCAGGAACAGGTCATGCAACTGGCGGTCGTTGCCGCCGATTTCACGCCCGGCGAAGCCGATCAGTTGCGCCGGGCGATGGCCGCCTGGAAGCGCAAGGGCGGGCTCGAGCCTTTCGAGCAGAAACTGCTGGCCGGCATGGCGGCCAATGGCCTGCCGGAAAGCTTTGCCCGGCGGATCATCGCCCAGATCCAGGGGTTCGGCGAATACGGTTTTCCCGAGTCGCACGCCGCCAGTTTTGCCTTGCTGGTCTATGCTTCGGCCTGGCTGAAGCGCCATGAACCGGCGGCCTTCCTGTGCGGTTTGTTGAACAGCCAGCCGATGGGTTTCTATTCGCCATCGATGCTGATCCAGGATGCCCGGCGGCATGGGGTCACGGTGCTGCCGCCGGACGTCGCGACCAGCGACTGGGACAGCCGGCTCGACGAAAATGGCGCGGTGCGTCTCGGTCTGCGCGAGATCGGCGGATTTTCCCAAACGGCCGCCCAACGCATTGCCGCGGCAGATCGCCGGCAACAGCCTTTTGCCAGTGTCGCCGACCTGGCGGCGCGGGCCGCTCTGTCCCGGCGCGATCTCGACCTGCTCGCCGCGGCCGATGCCCTGGCCAGCCTGGCCGGCCACCGCCGGCAGGCCGCCTGGGCAGCGAGCGTCGAAAGAACGGCGCCACCCAATAAAGGATGTCTTCAGGGCGATCTGTTCGACGGCTTGCCGGTACGCGAAAGCACGGCCGAACTGGCGGCGCCGAATGCCGGGGAAAATCTGGTGGCCGATTACCGCAGCCTCGGCCTGACGCTGCGCGAGCATCCGCTGACGCTGCTCCGCGAGCATCTCACGGCGCGCCGCTTCGTCATGGCTGCCAGCTTGCGCACGGCTGGCCAGCGGGCCTTGATCCGCACCGCCGGCATCGTGGTTGGCCGACAGCGACCGGGAACCGCGACCGGCATCGTCTTTGTCACGCTGGAAGACGAAAGCGGGCTGGTCAATGTCGTCGTCCATCCGCAACTCGTCGACAAGCAGCGGCGCGAGCTGCTCGGCTCAGCCTTGCTCGGCGTCTATGGACAGTTGCAGAAGGAGGGCGAAGTGGTGCATCTGGTGGCCAAGCGGCTGGTCGACCTTTCCGCCTGGCTCGGTCGGCTGGAAACGGTCAGCCGCGACTTTCACTGATCAGTGCTGCCAGCGTCGCCACCGACCGCAGGTGCTCGCGGGCGCCTGCGTCCTTGGCTTCGAGCACGATTCCATACTTTTTCTTCAGGGCCAGCACCAGTTCGAGAGCGTCGATCGAATCCAGCCCGAGGCCATCCTCGGCGAAGAGCACCGTGTCATTGCCGATCTCGGCCGGCGTGATGTCTTCGAGATTCATCGTTTCGATGATGAAAGCCTTGAGTTCCGCGTGCAGTGTTTCCATGTCTCAGTTCAGTTTCTTGCGTAGCTGGAAGCCGGAAAAACCCAGCCGTTCTTCGTTCTCTTCATTGATCAGGCGCAGCGTGTCGCCGCGTCCGCTGCCCAGGCCGGCGGTCACCGCCTCGTTCTCGGAAACCGGCTGAAAGCCGATGCGCAACAGCAGTTCGGGTTTCTCCGGGAAGCGCATTTCGCCGACCAGCAGGCCGTCGTCTTCCTTGAGGATGATATGGTCGGGGGCCGGGCCATCGATCTTGTCGATGATTTCGTAGCGCCCGATCAGCTGCAGGAATTTTTCCGGAATGGCGCTTGGTGTCAGCTTCTCGCCGAACATCAGCGATTCGCCGCCGATGCGCCCGACGACGATCTGCCGTCCGTTAACCGTGGCAATCGACAGGCGGATATCCTCAAAAGCCCCGACCCGCACCGGCACCATGCCGAAGACCTTGTACTTGAGCGTGAGCAAGCCGTCTTCGTGCGGCACCAGCTGGAAATGATGGCCGACCGCATCGGCATCGATCTTGCCGGATGCGGTGGAAACCTTGGCCAGTCCGACCAGCGTATCGAAATGGCCGTTGAAGAATTGCAGTTCCTCGCTGTTCGGGGCGCGCTCGGGGGAACGGACCACTGGGGTCGGCGCCGGGCGGATGCCGGTCTTGGCTTCGAGCATCAGGCGCAGCGCTTCGGTGGCGATTTTCGAAACGGAAACCGCCGAGGTCGCCGAGTTGGAGAGCACGACGACGCCCAGCTTATGCTCCGGCAGCAGCGCCATCATGCTGTGCGAATCGGGCAGCGAGCCGCCATGGCTGGCGACCGGGCCGCCGCCTGGCACTTCGATGCCGCTCATCATCCAGCCGAGGCCGACGTATTGCTGAAAAGTCAGCGGCAAATCCTTGTTCTGGACGCGGAACATCTCGCGCACCGTGGCGCCGGACAATACCTGCCGGTCGCCGGCCTTGCCGTCGGCGAACTGCATCTTGATGAACTGGCCGAGATCGACGACATTGCTCAGCAGGTTGGCGGCCGGCATGTCGCGCAACGAGAAGACTTCAACTTCCTGGTTGTGATCGTAGGCCTTGGCAATCGCCCGCGAGGCGAAGCTGCTCTGGGTCATGCCCAGCGGCTGAAAGAAATGGCGTTCCATGTAATCGTTGAACGGTTCGCCGCTGACTTTCTGGACCGTCGCGCCGAGCAGCGCCATGCCGACGTTGGAATAGGAAAAGACGAAATTGGGCGGGAAGGTCAGGTGTTCGTCGCGCAGTTCGTCGACCACCGTTTCAAAACGCCCCGGCTCGCGGACGAACATGCCGCGCAGGAAATTGGAAGGCAACCCGGAATGATGGCTCATCACGTTGCGCGGTGTGACCGGCCCGGCATTGGGAAAGCGGGTTTTGATGGCAAACTCGGGCAGGGCGGCGGCCAGCGGCTGGTCGATGTTGATCTTGCCCTGTTCGGCCAACTGCATGGTGGCGGCGGCGGTAAATACCTTGGCAATCGAGCCGGCGCGATAAACCGTCTCCGGCGTCGCCGCAATATCGTTTTCGCGATCGGCGAAACCGAAACCCTTTTGCCAGACGATCCGCTGATCATCGACCAGCGCGATACTGATGCCGGTGATCTCGTTGGCCGCCATCTCGCGGTCGATCAACCAGGAAAGATAGTTTTGCGTGTGCCGATAATCGCCGCGGCTGCTGCCTTCCGAAACCGGCGGCGGCGTGGCGCAGGCAGCGAGCAGCAGCAGAGTGCTGGCGACGAGCGGAAGAAGGCGGCTGGACATGGAAAAAAGCTCTCACGGTGGGTTGGCGACGCGGCGCGCGATTATAAATCAGATACCTAGGCTCGCCGCAGGGGAAAATAGCTGACAAATTCAGTCGAGTATTTTAAAATTCGCCCTCGTTTGAAAAGGGAGATTTGGCTTCATGTTCCGGTATCTGCGTGAGGATATCCGTGCGGTTTTTGACCGCGATCCGGCAGCCCGCTCGTTCTGGGAGGTGCTCACCTGCTATCCGGGCATCCATGCCCTGATCCTGCATCGCCTGGCGCACTGGCTGTGGGGCCACCGGCTGCGCTGGCTGGCACGTTTTACGGCACATCTGGCCCGCTTCTTCACCGGCATCGAAATCCACCCGGGAGCCACCATCGGCCGGCGCTTCTTCATCGACCACGGCATGGGCGTGGTGATCGGCGAAACAGCCGAAATCCACGACGACGTGACGCTCTACCACGGCGTTACGCTGGGCGGCACCTCGTGGCACAAGGGCAAGCGTCACCCGACGCTGGAAAATGGCGTGGTGGTCGGGGCCGGCGCCAAAGTGCTCGGGCCGATCACGATCGCCGCCGGCGCCAAGATTGGCTCCAATGCCGTCGTCACCAAACCGATGCCGGCCGGCGCCACAGCGGTCGGCAATCCGGCGCGGATTCTCGACAACTCGGAGCAAAGCCGGCAACGCCAGGCGCAAGCCGAAAAAATGGGTTTCTCCGCCTATGCCGTCGGGCGCGATCAGGACGATCCGCTGGCCAAGGCCGTTCATGCGCTGCTCGACCACGCGGCCGAGACCGACCGTCGCCTGACCTCGCTGCTCAAGGAGCTGGCAGAGCAGGGCGTCAAGTGCGACAACGAAGTGCTGGCGGCCGATCGCTTCGATCCCAATTACCTGAGTAAAATAGTTGACTAATTTGCTGCGGCTTCGTTATAGTTGACCATAATACTAGGTTATTAGCGGGAGAGCAGCAATGCGTTTGACCACCAAAGGGCGTTTCGCCGTTACTGCCATGATCGATCTGGCCTTGCGCGGCGAAGGCGGGCCGGTAGCGCTGGCCAGCGTCAGCGAGCGGCAGAAGATTTCCTTGTCCTATCTCGAGCAGCTGTTCGGCAAGCTGCGCCGCTATCGACTGGTTGACAGCGTGCGTGGTCCGGGTGGCGGTTACTGCATCGCCCGGCCGCTCAACCTGGTAACCGTGGCCGACATCATCCGCGCTGTCGACGAGCAGCTCGATGCGACGCAATGCGGCGGCCGCGAAAACTGTCACGATGAACATCGCTGCATGACGCACGACCTGTGGTCCACGCTCAACTCGAAAATGTACGACTACCTGTCTTCGGTGACGCTGGCCGAACTGGTCGATCGCCAGAAGCTCAAGCTGGCCGGGGTTGCTCCGAGCGTGCTCGAAGACAAGCGGCGCTCGAGCCCGCCGGTGCGGGCCAAAGCCGGTCGCGAAAAGACGGCTGCGGTCATCTGAGAACGCCATGTTCCGGCCTGCCTACCTCGACCACAACGCCACGACACCGCTCGATCCCGCGGTGCTGGCGGCCATGCTGCCCTGGCTGGAAAGCCAGTACGGCAATGCGTCGAGCCGGCACGAATTCGGCCGGGCGGCACGGCGGGCGATCGATGCGGCGCGCCAACAGGTAGCCGCAGCGGTCAACGCCCACCCGACCGAGGTGGTCTTTACCAGTGGCGGCAGCGAAACCAACAACCTGTTCATCAAGGGCGCCGCCGCTTCGCTGAAGCCCGGCCTGCTGGCGGTCAGCGCCATCGAACACCCCTGCGTGCTCAAGCCGGCCGCGCAATTGGCAAGGCAGGGCTGGCAGGTACGAACGCTGGCGGTGGATGGTTCCGGCCGGCTCGATTTGGCAGACTATGCGGCCGCCTTGCTGGCCCAACCGAAACTGATTTCGGTGATGCTGGCCAATAACGAAACCGGTGTCGTGCAGGATATCGCGGCCTTGGCGGCGACCGCCAAGGCCGGTGGCGCCTGGTTCCACAGCGATGCGGCACAGGCGCTGGGCAAGCTGGCGATAGATTTTCGGGCGCTGAACGCGGCCGGTGTTCATGCCCTGACGCTGTCGGCGCACAAGGCTTGCGGCCCGAAAGGCGCGGCGGCACTGGTGCTCGACAAGCGGGTCGAACTGCAGCCGCTGATTGCTGGCGGCGGCCATGAACGCGGCCTGCGTTCCGGTACGGAAAACGTGCCGGCGATTGTCGGATTCGGTGTCGCAGCGGAACTTGCGGCGCAAGCTGTTGCCGAACTACCCGCTCGCTTGCGGGCCATGCAGGCGAAACTGGAGGCCGGACTGGTGGGGCTGGGTGCGCGGATTTTTGCAACGGACGCGAAACGTTTGCCGAATACCAGTTATTTCGCCTTTTCCGATATCGATGGCGAAACCCTGGTCGGCAAACTGGATCGGGCGGGATTCGCCGTAGCCAGTGGCGCCGCCTGTTCCAGCGCCAACCCGGAACCGTCGCATGTCTTGCGGGCGATGGGCGTGGCACCGGAAATCGCCCGTGGTGCGGTGCGCGTCAGTCTTGGCGCGAGCAACACTGATCTGGAAATCGAACAATTCATCAACGCCTTGCAGGTTACCGTCGGACGCCTGCAGGGACTGACAGCGATGGCTGTCTGAACAACCCGACTTAGCGAGAATACGATGAAACTTCCTATTTACCTGGATTACTCGGCGACCACCCCGGTCGACCCACGCGTGGCGGAAAAAATGATTCCTTACCTGTGCGAGCATTTTGGCAACCCGGCCTCGCGTTCGCACAGCTTTGGCTGGGTGGCGGAAGCTGCCGTCGAGGAAGCGCGCGAACAGGTCGCCGCGCTGGTCGGGGCCGATCCGAAGGAAATCATCTGGACCTCCGGCGCAACCGAATCGAACAATCTCGCCATCAAGGGAGCCGCCAATTTCTACGCCAGCACCAAGGGCAAGCACATCATCACCGTGAAGACCGAACACAAGGCAGTGCTCGATACCGTGCGCGAGATGGAGCGCCAGGGTTTCGAGGCGACCTATCTCGATGTCCAGGAAAACGGCCTGCTCGACCTGGAAGTCTTCAAGGCGGCGATTCGTCCGGATACCGTGCTGGTCTCGGTGATGTACGTCAATAACGAAGTCGGCGTCATCCAGCCGATTGCCGAACTGGGCGAAATCTGCCGCGACAAGGGCATCATCTTCCACGTCGATGCCGCCCAGGCGACCGGCAAGGTCGATATCGACCTGAGCAAGCTGAAGGTCGATCTGATGAGTTTCTGCGCCCACAAGACCTATGGTCCGAAGGGCATCGGCGCGCTGTACGTCCGGCGCAAGCCGCGCATTCGCCTCGAAGCGCAGATGCATGGCGGCGGTCACGAGCGCGGTTTCCGTTCCGGCACGCTGCCGACGCATCAGATCGTCGGCATGGGCGAATGTTTCCGTTTGGCCAAGGAAGAAATGGCCGAAGAAAACAAGCGCGTCGGCGCCTTGCGCGACCGTCTGCTCAAGGGCCTGCAGGACATGGAAGCGACTTTCGTCAATGGCGACCTCGAGCAGCGCGTCGCCCACAACCTGAACATCAGTTTCGCCTATGTCGAAGGCGAGTCGATGATCATGGCGATCAAGGATCTCGCGGTCTCATCCGGCTCGGCTTGCACCTCGGCCAGTCTGGAACCGTCCTATGTTTTGCGCGCCCTCGGTCGCGACGACGAACTGGCTCATAGCTCGATCCGTTTCAGTATCGGCCGCTTCACAACGGAAGAAGAAATAGACTATGCAATCAACTTGTTGAAAGCGAAAGTTGGGAAGTTACGCGAACTTTCGCCGCTGTGGGAAATGTTCAAGGACGGTGTTGATCTGAGCACCGTTCAGTGGGCAGCGCATTGAGTTGCTAGTCGGTAGTCGCTAGTTATCAGCAAGCTTTTGCTAGCGACTAATAACTAACAACGAATAACTGATTTTAGGAGAAACAACATGAGCTATAGCGTCAAAGTCATTGATCATTATGAGAATCCGCGCAACGTCGGTTCCTTTGCCAAGGAAGACGACGGGGTCGGTACCGGCATGGTCGGCGCGCCGGCCTGCGGCGACGTGATGAAGCTGCAAATCAAGGTCAACAAGGCCGGGGTGATCGAGGACGCCAAGTTCAAGACCTACGGTTGCGGCTCGGCGATCGCCTCGTCGTCGCTGGTCACCGAATGGGTCAAGGGCAAGACGGTCGATCAGGCCCTGGCCATCAAAAACACCGAAATTGCTGAAGAACTGGCCCTGCCGCCGGTTAAAATCCACTGTTCGATTCTGGCCGAGGATGCCATCAAGGCAGCCGTGGCCGATTACAAGAAAAAGCACGGAGAATAAGCATGGCAGTCACCTTGAGCGACAAGGCGGCGCAGCACGTCGCCAATTACCTGACCAAACGGGGCAAGGGCATCGGCCTGCGTCTCGGCGTGCGGACCAGCGGCTGTTCCGGCATGGCCTACAAGCTGGAATTTGTCGACGAGGTTGATCCCGAGGATCTGGTATTCGAAAGCAATGGCGTCAAGGTCTTCGTCGACGCCAAGAGCATGCCTTATCTCGAGGGAATGGAACTCGACTTCGCCCGCGAAGGCCTGAACGAAGGGTTCAAGTTCAACAACCCGAACGTCAAGGATCAGTGCGGTTGCGGCGAATCATTTAACGTCTGATGGATTTTCGCGCCGACCACTTCGCCCTGTTCGGATTGAGCCGGAGTTTCCGGCTCGATCTGTCCGACCTCGATTCCCGCTATCGCGACATTCAGGCCCAGGTCCATCCGGACCGTTTCGCCAACGCCGGCGATGCCGAGCGACGGATGTCGATGCAGTGGGCGACGCATGCCAACGAGGCTTACCAGACGTTGAAAAAGCCGCTGGAACGGGCCAAGTACCTGCTGCATCTGACCGGCCACGACATCCAGGCGGAGAGCAATACCGCGATGCCGACCGATTTCCTGATGGAGCAGATGGAGTGGCGCGAAGCGGTGATGGATGCCCGCAACGGCGGCGATCATCACGAACTGGAACATCTGCATAACCGCCTGCACGCCGACATCAAGCAGCGTTATGAAGAACTCGGCGAACTGCTCGACGGTAATGACGATTACGCGCTGGCCACCGACCGTGTGCGCCGGCTGATGTTTCTGGAAAAACTGTTGTACGAAATCGACGACGCGTTGGCGTCGCTGGAAGAATAAAAATGGCCCTGTTTCAAATTGCCGAGCCTGGTGAGTCGGCCGCCCCGCATGAGCACAAACTGGCTGTCGGCATCGACCTCGGCACGACCAACTCACTGGTCGCCACCGTGCGCAGCGGCATCTCGATCTGCCTGAGCGACGAGCATGGGCGTACCTTGCTGCCCTCCGTGGTGCGTTATCACGCCGACCACACGACCGAAGTCGGTTACGACGCCCAGACCCACCAGGCGGTCGATCCGCGCAATACCGTGGTTTCGGTCAAGCGCTTCATGGGGCGCGGGCTGAAGGATATTTCGCACGTCGAATCGATGCCCTACGACTTCGTCGAAGCGCCGGGCATGGTCAAGGTCAAGACGATCGCCGGCATCAAGAGTCCGGTCGAAGTCTCGGCGGAAATCCTGAAAACCCTCAAGGAACGGGCCGAGACTGCGCTGGGCGGCGATCTGGTCGGCGCCGTGATCACCGTGCCGGCCTATTTCGACGATGCCCAGCGTCAGGCGACCAAGGATGCCGCCCGTCTGGCCGGCCTCAATGTGCTGCGCCTGCTCAACGAACCGACCGCTGCCGCCATTGCCTACGGGCTGGATAACGGCGCAGAGGGGGTCTATGCGGTTTACGACCTGGGCGGCGGCACCTTCGATATTTCCATCCTCAAGCTGACCAAGGGCGTCTTCGAAGTGATGTCCACCGGCGGCGATTCGGCGCTGGGCGGCGACGATTTCGACCACCGTATCTTCTGCTGGGTGATTGAGCAGGCCAAGCTGCAGCCGCTGTCGCCGGAAGACGGGCGGCTGTTGATGATGCGCTGCCGCGAAGGCAAGGAATTCCTGACCCTGAACGCTGAAGCACCGATTTCGGCGCGCCTGTCGACCGGTGAAATGGTCGATTTGAAGCTCAATGTGGCGACCTTTGCCGAGATCACCCAGACGCTGATCTCGAAGACGCTGCAACCGGTCAAAAAAGCGCTGCGCGATGCCGGTCTGCGCGCCGAAGATATCAAGGGCGTGGTGATGGTCGGCGGCGCGACGCGCATGCCGCAGATCCAGAAAGCGGTCGGCGATTTCTTCCGCCAGGAACCGCTGACCAATCTCGATCCGGACAAGGTCGTCGCGCTCGGCGCCGCGACCCAGGCCAATCTGCTGGTCGGCAACAAGACCGGCAAGGACGACTGGCTGCTGCTCGACGTCATTCCGCTGTCGCTCGGCCTGGAAACCATGGGCGGCCTGACCGAGAAGGTGATCCCGCGCAATGCCACCATCCCGACGGCGCGCGCCCAGGAATTCACCACTTTCAAGGACGGCCAGACGGCGATGGCCATCCATGTCGTCCAGGGCGAGCGCGAGCTGGTCTCCGACTGCCGCTCGCTGGCCCGCTTCGAGTTGCGTGGCATTCCGCCGATGGTGGCCGGTGCGGCGCGCATCCGTGTCACCTTCCAGGTCGATGCCGATGGCCTGCTGTCGGTGGCGGCGCGCGAACAGACGACCGGCGTCGAGGCGAGCGTCATCGTCAAGCCGTCCTACGGTTTGTCCGACGATGAAATCACCGGCATGCTCAAGGATTCGATGGAGCATGCCAAGGACGATGCGATCAACCGGGCGCTCAAGGAAGCGCAGGTCGAAGGGCAACGGATGATCGAGGCGACCGAAGCCGCGCTGAAGGAAGACCCGCATCTGCTTAACGAGTCCGAAACGGCCAAGATACAGAACAGCATCGCCAAGCTGCGCGAAACGATGAACGGCGAGAATCGCCGCCTGATCAACATCGCGATGGACGATCTCGGCTTTGAAACGCAGGAATTCGCTCACCGCCGGATGGATCAAAGCATCAAGAAAGTCCTCTCGGGCCGCAAGGTCGATGACATCAAGCTTGGTGAAGAAGGAGAAGTTGTATGACCCAAGTCGTCGTATTGCCGCACCCCGAGAACTGTCCGGACGGCGCCGTCATCGAGGCGGAAGAGGGCAAATCGATCTGCGAGAACCTGTTGGAAAACGGTATCGAGCTCGACCACGCCTGCGAAATGTCCTGTGCCTGCACGACCTGTCACGTCATCGTCCGCGAGGGTTTCGATTCGCTCGAAGCCGCCGAAGAGGAAGAGGAAGACCTGCTGGACAAGGCCTGGGGTCTGGAACCCAACTCCCGCCTCGGCTGCCAGGCGATCGTCCGGACGACGCCGCTGGTCGTCGAGATTCCGAAATACAGCATCAACATGGCGAAGGAAGGACACCGCAAATGAAATGGACCGACATCAACGATATCGCCATCGAACTGAGCGAAGCGCATCCGGACATCGACCCGCTGAAAATCAACTTTGTCGATCTGCGCAACTGGGTCATGGCCTTGCCCAAATTCAACGACGATCCGAAGCACAGCGGCGAAAAGGTTCTCGAAGCCATCCAGCAGGCCTGGATCGACGAGGTGGCGTGAAAACCCGTGATTTCCCGGGCCGCGGCAACCAGCTGAATGTGCTCGGCGGGCCTTTGCTGCCCTGCAGCGAGCGGCCGGTCACCGGCTTCTTCCGGGATGGTTGCTGCAATACCTCGGAAGAAGATTTCGGCAGTCACACGGTTTGTGTCGTTCTGACCGCCGAATTTCTCGCCTACTCGAAAGCTGCCGGCAACGACCTGTCGACGCCGCATCCGGAATTCGGTTTTCCCGGCCTGCAACCCGGCCAGCGCTGGTGCCTGTGCGCCGCTCGCTGGCTGCAGGCATACGCGGCCGGCAAGGCGCCACAGGTCGCGGTCAACGCGACCAACCAGGCCGCCCTCGAAATCGTGCCGCTGGCGGCGCTGAAAGAGCACGCCGTCGACCTGCACTGAATCAGGCGGCGAGCGGCGCCGCTGACAGGCTGCCGCGCAGATGCTGGCTCATGCTGGCAACGGAGAGCAGGACCAGCATCGACGAGCCGTCCTTGGCCGGCGTCTTGACCACCGATGCCAGCACCGAGGCGACCCCGACATAGATGTTCGACAAATCGTCGATGTCGCTGACCGCGGCTTCCATGATCTCGCCCAGCCGGTCCACCAGAATCCCGAAATTGACGCCGTTTTCGCCGCGCACCACGACCACCTGCCGGCTGCCCGCGGTTTCCGCCGGCACCGCCAGGCCGAGCGCCGCATCGAGGTTGTAGATCGGCAAGGCTTCGTTGCGATGGAGCAGGGCGCCATAAACCTGTTTCGGGGCATTGGCCAGGCAGGCGGCACCGCTCAATTCGATGGCCTCCTCGACCGCCGTGACCGGCAGCCCCAGCCAGTGATCGCCAAGGTGGAAGGTGGCGATTTCGCAGACCGGAACGTCGGCGGCAATGCTTGAGCGACGGCTGGCGACATCACCGCTCGGCTTGGTCAGGCTTGCCTGCGCGTCGTAAACCCCGAGCGGAATGAAGACCAGCGCTGTGATTTCGTTCCGATAGGTATCCTCGCTGCCTTTGTATTCGCGGTAGCCGGTCGATAGTCGGGCGCCGACCGCCATCGCCTGGCCGTTCACGACGATCAGCCGGGAACAGCCGCCGGCTGGCGGCTTGAGCAGATCGGGCGGGATTTCAAGTTGCTGGCCGGGCTGGTAGGCGGGATCGCTCGCCGCGATGATCTTTCCCTCGGCATCGAGGAAGACGGCGAAGCTGCCGGCCACCGGTTCGCCGGAAGCCTCGCGGGGCAGGGCGTCGTAAAGCATCGCGGCAAACTGCGGCGCGCTGTCGAAGACGATGGCGATGCCGCCGACCACCCGGGCATCGTCCGGCGCGCGCAGGGCTGCCAGATAGACATAGGTCGGCCGTGCCGCGTAGAGCGGGCTGCCGGCGAAACGGGAAACTGCGTAGGACTGGCTGCTGGCCAGGGCCAGGCATTCATCGACCCAGGGTTCGTCGAGCGGCTGGCCGACCAGTTTGGCGTGCTCCGGGTTGGCCGCTGCGATGACCTTGCCGGTCGTGTCGAACAGCAGGATGTCGTCGTACACGGTGTACAGGCTGTTGATATAGCCGATTACCTTTTCCAGCCCGGCTTGCCGGCCGTTGTCGTCAGCCGTCGCCATCAGCCGGCGAATCGTCGAGTCGAGCGCCCACCAGCGACAGTCGTTGGCCCGTTCGTACAGATTGCGGTCCATGATGTCGACGGCCAGCGCGGCGAAGAACTGGCTATCGGCGAGCAGCGACGACAGGACGGTAGTCTGCAGATTGCCGATCGAGCGGGAAAAAACTTCGCGCATGCTCATGCCGACGCGGCTGATCTCCCGCAGCAGAATCTTCGAAAAATTGCTCGAGGCGGACGTTGCGCCTTGTCGCACCGTACCGTTCCACACCGCCCGGCTGAGATCGCGCTGAATGGCCTCGGCCTGCTGCGGGATGGCCCGCAACGTCGCGGAAAAGGCCCGGCCGCCGGACATCACCGAAGCCAGCAGGCTGGGCTCGATTGCCGCCAGCTGGTCGTCGTCGTGCATGTCGAAGGCCTGATCGACAGGCATCATCACCAAACCCCGCCAGCCCGGCCCCAGGTAGCCTTGGTAGCCTTTGGTATCGCTGGCAAAGGCGAGATAACTGCGCCCGGCGAAGCGCAGGCGCTGCAAGCGGCCGGAGGCCAGCTGCAATTCCGCGCCGACCGGCACCTGCCACGGGTCGCTACTGGCGATGACCTGGCCACCAGCGTCGAGCAGGGCCATCACGCCGGGATCGTCGGCCTGCGCCAGGCCGCGGAAAATCCGCGTCATCTCATCGGCAAAGCGGAAACACAGGGCCAGTACGCCGAGCGTTTCGCCTTGCGCCGAGCTGACCCGGTAGGCGTAGATCAGCGCGCGCGGCTGCTCGGGAAACAGCCCGGAATGCCCATAGACCTCGACATAGGCGGCCGTAGTAGCCGCGGCCTGGCGGACCCAGCCGTCGCCGATGGCAAGGACCCGCGCCTCCGGCACCAGCCGGGCGAGAATGCCGCCGTTGCAATCAAGCAGGACGACATCCTCGTACACCGAATACTTGCGGACGTATTCCTGGAAACGCTGCTGCAGCGCCCGTGGTTCGCCCGGCTCGGCGGCAAAGCGGCGAATCGCGTCGTCGGTGGTGAGAAAACCGATGTCGGCCGTGCGCTCGAACAGGTTGCGGATCAGGATATCGATCACCACCTGCGATTTGGCCTTCATTTCCTGTTCGCGCTTGGCCAGCGTTTGCTCGGCCAGATTGTTCAACAGTTCGCTGGTCAGGCTGGCGAACGCTTCGCGCGTCTGGCCGATTTCGGCCGTCGTGCCGGACATCTGGCCGAGCAGGTTGAGGTTGTCCCAGACCGCCTGCAGCGATTGCAGCACTTCCCGGTATTCCTCGATCAGTGGCATGTGTGGCAACAACTGACGCACGCCATCCTTCACTTCGATGCCTTTGTATCTCGCCACGCAAATCTCCAGTTGCCAACATGTATATCTGACGAAGCAATTGATGTGCCCGTCAAAACGCCCAGTAGAAGCGGCTTTCGGGCATTTAGCAGCACTAAAACAGGCGCTTTTTCCAAGCGACGCACCGGCGTGGTGCCAGGCTGTTTTTGCTGGCGTGCGCCACCTGTTGCAGCCGCATGGACCGCAGCGCAGGCGGCGTGGGACAATGCCGGCCGACAACAGTATTGAAAACGGGCGATTTTTTGCCCATCACGACAAAGTGCGAGCAAAAATGACCTACGAAGAGCATCTCGACGAAGTAACCACGCTGATTACCGAGAAATACGACATCGCCGACGCCGCCGCCATCGAGATGGTGATGCGCGCCCAGGCCGACGATTTCTTTGTCGGCCATGACGACGATCCGTCGATCTGCACGCTGGATCGCGCCCATCTCGACGCCAAGGCCATTTTCAAGAAGTACAAGTAAGACTTTCAGGGAGATAGCGATGCGCTCGACTCGTGCAACAGCGGCGGTGGCTCGGCTCAATGAGCGGAGTGAAGGGCGGCACTATCTGATGGTGATCACCGGCAGTGGCCAGTTTTTGCTGCGCGAACGGGTCGAGGGCGGCGACCAGGCCGTTTCGGAAGCGCTGTCGCTCGACGATTTCGTGCGCTTCGTCAATGCGCAGGGGCCGCAGAAAGTGCCGCGCATCACCAAGAACGACGCGGCCTTTGCCAAGCAACTGATCCGAAAAACCTGATACGCCCACTTATTTGTCATCATCCTGCTGTGCCAAATGGATAAAATGGCCTGATTCAGGCAATGCCGACAATCACTGGGGAAAAGATGCAAGCGCTTGCGGCCACTTACTACGACGTACTCGGCATCGGTCCGGAGGCCACGCTGGCCGACATCAAGGCAGCCTACGCCCGGCAACTGGGTGCTTTCCGGGAAAAGATGAAAACGCCGGAGAAGCCGGCGGCGGAAAGCCTCGATGCCTTGCGCCAGGCGTTCACGATCCTCGGCGATCCGCTGTCCAGAGAGAGCTATGACGCTTCCCTGAACGGCGCGGCGAACCAGTCCGTCGTCCAGGAACCGCAAGCCGAACCGGCCATTCCGACACACACGCCGGCCGCAACGGCCGAACCCGCCGAGCCGCGCGAAGAGAACTTCCGGTTTACCGGCGAAGGTGGCGAGTATTTCCGCATCTGGATCGTCAATATCCTGCTCAGCATCGTTACCCTCGGCATTTATTCGGCCTGGGCCAAGGTGCGGCGCGAGCAGTATTTTCATCGCAACCTGATGCTCGACGGCTCGGGCTTCGACTATCACGGTCAGCCGATGGCTATCCTCAAGGGGCGGATCGTCGCCGTTGTGCTGCTGTTCGGCCTGTCCGCCGCCCAGCGTTTCAGCCCGCTGGCCTACGGGATCGCCATCCTCTGCCTGCTGCCGCTGGTTCCCTGGCTGGCCGTCAAGGCCTTTCGCTTCCGTGCCCACAACACCAGCTATCGCGGCCTGCGTTTCTCCTTCCACGGTAGCTACGGGCAGGCGTTCAAGGTCTTCGTCGGCTACGGGCTGCTGGTGCCGTTCACGTTGTGGCTGGCCTTCCCGGTTTTCTATCGGCAGTTGCGCAAGTTCGTGCTCGACAACATCCGTTTCGGGACCACCGCCTTTGAATGCGCCGTCACCACCGGCACCATCTACAAGATATTCCTGCTGCCCGGCCTGGTGTTCATCGCCCTGTTCGTCGGAATCGTGGTCACCGCCGTCGTGGCGGCCAGCGGGAAGGGCGGCAAGGAAGCCCTGGTTGCCCTCGGCTTCCTGTTCATGCTGATCCCGCTGATCTTCGTGGCGGTACAGGCCGTCGTCGTGCCCTATGTCACGGCGCGCACCAACAATGCGGTATGGAGCAGCACCCGCCTCGGCGAGCACCACTTCCGCAGCCGCTTGCCGGTCGGCGGCTATATCGGCCTGACGGTGGTGAACTGGCTGGCCACCGTATTCACGCTCGGCCTGTTCATTCCCTGGGCGCGGGTTCGCGTCGCCCGCTTCCGGGCCGAGTATCTGGCCCTGGCGGTCAGCGGCAGCCTCGACGACTTCGTGGCCGGCGAGGCCGGTAGCGCCACGGCGATTGGCGACGAAGCGGCCGAAATGTTCGATCTGGACATCGGCCTGTGACGGGTATCGCCGCCAGCTACTACGACGGGCGCACGCCGCTCCGTCAGCCGGCGGAACTATTGGCGGTCGGCGATGAAATCGTCGCCCGCGGCCCGTTCGGCGAGCGGCGGGCCCGCCGGGCCGAGGTCGAGATTTCGGAAGCGATGGGGCGTTCGCCGCGCATCGTCCGTTTTGCCGATGGCGCGCTGCTTGAAGTGGCCGATCTGGAAGAGTTTGCACGCTGGCTGAAGGTGGCCGGCTTTGCCGAGTCGCCGGTCGTCCGCCTGCAGAAGCGCTGGTCCTGGGCGCTCGGCTCGCTGCTCGGGACGGTCCTGTTGATTGCGGCGATCTATTTCTGGGGCCTGCCGGCGCTCACCAAGGTACTCGCCCCGCGCATCCCGGCAACACTCGTCCAGTCGCTGTCGCAGCAAACCCTGGCCTTCCTCGACCAGAAGGTGCTGACGCCGTCAAACCTCAGTGCAGCGCGGCGCGCCGAACTGACGGCGTACGCCGACCGGATTTTGCAGGCCGGTGCCGAGCACCCCGGCTATCGCCTGCATTTCCGCTCGTCGGCGATGGGGCCCAATGCTTTCGCGCTGCCCAGCGGCGATGTCGTGATTTTCGACCAACTGGTCGAACTGGCCGGGAACGACGACGAAGTGGCCGGCGTCGTCGCCCACGAGCTAGGCCATGTCGCCTACCGGCACGGCATGCGCCAGCTGATCCAGTCATCGGTGGTGTCCTTCGTCGTCGGCATCTACCTCGGCGACGTTTCGTCGATAGCCGCCAGCCTCGGCGCCCTGGCGCTCGAATCGCGCTATTCGCGTGATTTTGAACGCGAAGCCGATGCCTATGCGGCGCGGACCATGCTGGCCGCAGGGCGGGGCACCGAACCGTTGGCCGCGATGCTGGAGCGCATGGAAAAAGCCCATGACGCGAAGGGCAGGGCAGGCTCGGCATGGGACGGCCTGTCCAGTCACCCCGACACCGCCGAACGCATCGCCCGCCTGCGCGCCATGCGCTAGTTTTTACGGGCGGCGGCAGGCTCTCCCGGCCGCCACATGCACCGGCCGCCGATTGACGGAGCGCCGCCCGGCGCCGATACTGCCGGCACTTTTCGTCATTGACCGCATCACGCCAGCAATGTCCGCTTTCCCCAGCCTTCTCCCCGCCTGGCTCAGGCATTACCCCAGAGAAAAACTGGGCACGGATATCGTCGCCGGCCTGATCGTCACCATCCTGGTCATTCCGCAGAGCCTTGCCTACGCGCTGCTGGCCGGTTTGCCGCCGCAACTGGGGCTGTACGTCAGCATTCTGCCGGTCATCGCCTATGCCTGGCTGGGCAGCAGCATGGTGCAGGCAGTCGGGCCGGTCGCCGTCACGGCGATCATGACCTATGCCGTACTGAGCCCGATCGCCGCACCCGGCTCGCCCGAATACATCGCGCTGGCGGCCGCCCTGTCACTGATTTCCGGCCTCATGTTGCTGGCCTGCGGCGTGCTGCGCCTAGGCTTCCTGTCGCAATTACTGAGCCGGCCGGTGATCAGCGGCTTCATTTCCGGTTCGGCGGTGTTGATCATCATCAGCCAGTTGAAATACCTGCTCGGCGTCACGCCGCACGGCAGCAGCAGCGGCGAAGTCGTGCTCGACGTGCTGGGCAAGCTGCCGCACAGCCATCTGCCGACGCTGGGCATCGGTCTGGCGGCGTTGGGCGTGCTGTTTATCGTTCGTTACGCGCTGGCCGGCTGGCTGATCAAGGCTCGCCTCAGCAAGAACCAGGCGGCCTTCGTCGTTCGGCTGATGCCGCTGGTTGTCGTGCTGATCGGCACGCTGGCGGTTAGCGAATTCGATCTCGATCGCAGCCACGGCGTCGCCGTGGTTGGCGCGGTGGCTGCCGGGATGCCGGCTTTCAACTTTTTTCTGCCCGGCCTTGGTACAACGCGCAGCCTGATCGTTCCGGCCTTCCTGATGATGCTGATCGGCATGGTGCAGAGCATCACCATGGCCCAGGCCCTGGCCATCAAGCGGCGCGAGCGGATCGATGCCAATGCCGAACTGGTTGGGCTGGGCGCGGCCAACGTCGTCGCTGCCTTTTCCGGCGGCATGCCGGTCGGCGGCGGCCTGTCGCGCTCCGCTGTCAATGTTGCAGCCGGTGCCCAGACGCCGCTCGCCAGCATCGTTGCCGCCCTCGCCATGGTCGGCGTGGTGGCTGGCGCCGCCGGTTGGTTCGAGCGCCTGCCGCTGGCCGTGCTGTCGGCCAGCATCATCATGGCCGCCATTTCGATGATCGACATCACCGCCCTCCGGCAGGCCTGGAACTACGACCGGGCCGATGCCCTGGCCTTGCTCGGCACGGCCGGCGGGGTGCTGTTGATCGGCCTGGAAGCCGGCATCGGGCTGGGTATCGTGCTCTCGATGGCGACCCTGCTGTACCGGGTCAGCACACCGCACATTGCCGTCGTCGGCCGGATTGCCGGCAGCGAACATTTCCGCAATGTCGAGCGCTACGCCGTTGAGACGATCCCCAGCGTGCTTTTCGTCCGCATCGACGAGCGGCTGTTCTTCGGCAATCTCGGCGCCGTCGAAAGCCGCCTGAAGCAGGAGCTGGAGCGTGTGCCGGACGCCCACGACCTGGTGCTGGTGATGAGCGCCGTCAATCTGATGGATGCGACGGCCGTCGAGGTGTTCACCGAACTCAACCAGGATCTTGCCGATCAGGGCATCCGGCTGCACCTGGCCGAGGTCAAGGGGCCGGTCCAGGATCGCTTGCTGAATTCGGCGCTGTGGTCAGCGCTGAGCGGCGAGGTCTTCCTGTCGGCCAATGCCGCCTTCGAGAAACTGGCCGGCCTGCCGCAGACCGGAGCCGCGCCGCTCAGTCAAACAGGTTAAGCAGCGAATCCAGACCGCCGAAGTTGATCGCCACATCGGCCTTGGCCCGCGTTGCCGGCTTGGCGCGGAAGGCCACCGAAAGGCCGGACTGCGCCATCATCTGCAAGTCATTGGCGCCGTCGCCGCAGGCGATGACCTGTTCCTTCCGCAAGCCCAGTTCATCGGTCAGGCGCGCCAAGTGATGCGCCTTGGCCGCGGCATCGACGATGTCGCCGACGACCCGGCCGGTCAGCTTGCCGCCGGAGATTTCCAGTTCGTTTGAGGTGGCGAAATCGAAGCCCAGTTCGATGCGCAGCCGCTCGGTGAAGTAGGTGAAGCCGCCGGACAGGATTGCCGTGCGCAGCCCGGCATCCTGGGCTGCCGCCAGCAGTTCGCGGGCGCCCGGCGAGAGCAGCAGGCGTTCGCCATAAACGCGCGCCAGCACCCGGGCATCCAGCCCGGCTAGCAAGGCAAGGCGGCGGCGCAGGCTTTCCCGGTAATCGATCTCGCCGCGCATCGCGGCCTCGGTCACCGCCGACACCTCGGCCTTCTTGCCGGCAAAGTCGGCCAGTTCGTCGATGCATTCGATGGTGATCAGCGTCGAATCCATGTCGAAGCAGATCAGGCCGAAATCGGCCAGCTTCTTGCCGGTCTCGACAAAGGCCCAATCGAGTTTTTCTGCTTCGATCAGCGGAATCAGCGCCGCAAATTCCGGCGTGCGCACCGCACCGAGCAGCCGGACGACCTGCGGCGGGCGCGGTTCGACGGCACGGGCGCCGGTCGCGGCAACGATGCGTTCGAGCAGAAAAGTCGGAAGGGCGCCGCCCTGGATGATGAGGTTCATGGTGTTCTGTCAGAGTTCAAGTTGTAGTGGTTGCTGCGCCAGATGTTTGGCGACGACGGCAGGGAGGTTTTGCGGCGCGCGGATGCGCAACTGCTTGTTGATATTGAAGCGGCCAAACACCACCGTGACGGCCGCAGGCGACACGGCAAACTCGCCGGCCAGAAAGCGCACCATGTGATCGGTCGCCCGACCGGCCACCGGCGCCGCCGTCACGCTGACCTGGAGCTGCTTGCCTTTCGGCTTGCCAATGGCGTCCCGGTTGGCATTCGGTTGGCCGAGGATGTTGAGCACCAGCGTCTCGCCGTCCCAGGCGCAGAACGAGTCCATCGCCGGGACATCCGGGCTGCTCGCGGCGGCATGGCGTGGTTTGGAGCGCTTGGCCTTCATCGGGGGAAACGAGCCAAGTAAAGCCTACTCGCCCCGCGCCCGGCGAACGGTAATCGATTCCCCGCCGACTCCCCAGTTGTCGGTATCGACCTCGTCGATGACGACGACAGTCGTTTTCGGGTTCTTGCCAAGCACATCGACCAGAAGCTGGGTGACGCCCTGGATGAGGCGAGCCTTCTGCTCGGGGGTTGCACCTTCTTTGGTGATTTTGATGTTTACGTAGGGCATGTTTGTTCCTTAACCAAATGAGTAGAAGTATCAGGACGATACAACAGAGATCAAATGCCTCTTGATTAGTTGCCCGCTAGGCATGGATTTCGGACTGTGCTCAATTTTTTATCAGCCCATTGGCATAGGAAAAATAGAAAAATGCGATAAACGTAGCGGCAATAGTGGATAGCAAACCAACTGAAATTCGAAGTTGCCAAGGACGAGTCATTTTTTTTCTTATGCCGATGAAGAAAACCAAAAACATGATGAACTCAAACTGTAAGGCTCGAATAAAAAGCAGGGCGGTGTCTTTTTCCATTTTTGATAGCGGACTGGAATGTAAAACCTAAGCGAGGACACTAGTAATTGCGCCGTAGATTGCCAAGAGAACGCCGAAAGCCTGAACCTTGAAGCCACCAATAGTTACCTTCTCAACTCGCTCAGAGAGAGACGCTATCTTTCCGTCGGTCGCTTGAATCAAATCCGAAAGCTCAGTTTTGCTTGCTTCGACTCGCATCGCGAGATTGGTGATCTTCGTACTCAATTCCGCGCGAAGCTCCTGAAGCAGTAGTTCCAACTCGGCAACACGCTCTTCAAGAGACGTCGGCGTTTTCCGACCCACAGACACCACTGCTGCGCTGCCAGATGCGTTTGCCATGCCGTTCGTCGCTAGTATTAGGTGGTGGTTCGTTGTGGGGAAGTCTCGCAACCAGGCCATGAATGTTCCCGCCAGGCTCGTCTTGCGAAACAAGCCAAGGTTGTCGTTTACTGACCAAAGTACCAGAAGGCCGCCCAGCAATTGCAGGGACAGGCCGATTATCTTGTGTACCCATGTCGCTTGGCCTTGGAAGGCGTTTAGTGCAACAGCATGAACAGCGAAGAACGGAACCAATGCAAGAAGTGGCCACGCTCTTAGGAGCCACGCGGGGAGTTTGCGCCAAGCAATCATTCGTAGGCAGGCTAAAAGGGAACAGACCACGTTTTATCGGATGCCAGACTCTCGTGCAGCCAGGCGGGATCAATGTCTCTGCCATTCGGCCAAGTGAGAATGCCTAGTTCGATTTTTACCTGGCCAAAGAAATCGATGTCGACCAGCGGAGCGTAGATACCGGGGTTGGCGGTTGTTCCGATTGCCGAAAAATCGGCAACCCCAATCAGGACGTCACGAAAGATCGGGGCGAGCCGGTGATTTGGCAGGACCGAGACAGCCTGAATTCGCCAGGGGGCCGCCGGAGTTACTCCAGCGGCGGTATTTCCTTGCAGTGGCGGCTGGCTAGGCATTCAAACAAGTTCAGGAAAGCCGTTCCGGCAACACGTCCCGCAGCAGTACCGCGGCATCGCGAATCATCTTTTCCGTGGTCGCCCAATCGACGCAGCCGTCGGTCACCGAGCAGCCGTATTTCAGTTGGCTGAGGTCGGCCGGGATCGACTGGTTGCCGGCTTCGATGTTGGATTCGATCATCACGCCGACCAGCGATTTGTTGCCGAGGCGGACTTGGTTGACCACGTCGGCCATGACCAGCGGTTGCAGTTCCGGTTTCTTGAAGCTGTTGGCGTGCGAGCAATCGACGACGATGTTGTGCGGCAGTTTGGCCTTGGTCAGCGCCTGTTCGACCATGGCGACCGAAACGGTGTCGTAGTTCGGGCGGCCGTCGCCGCCGCGCAGCACGATGTGGCCGTAGCCGTTGCCCTTTGTGCGGACGACGGCGACGCGGCCCTGGTTGGTCAGGCCGAGGAAGGAGTGCGGCTTGGAGGCGGAGAGGATGGCGTTGATGGCCACGCTGAGGTCGCCGCTGGTGCCGTTCTTGAAGCCGACCGGGGTGGACAGGCCGGAGGACATTTCGCGGTGGGTTTGCGATTCGGTGGTGCGGGCGCCGATGGCAGTCCAGGTGATGAGATCGCCGTAGTATTGCGGCGCATTCGGGTCGAGCGCTTCGGTACCGGTCGGCAGGCCGATTTCGGCGACCTGGAGCAGGAATTCGCGGGCCTTGGCCATGCCGACGTCGATGCGGAAGCTGTCGTCCATGAACGGGTCGTTGATGTAGCCCTTCCAGCCGATGGTGGTGCGCGGCTTTTCGAAGTAGACGCGCATGATCAGTTGCAGCGTGTCGCCGACTTCTTCGGAGAGCTTTTTCAGGCGGCGGGCGTAATCGAGGCCGGCGACCGGGTCGTGGATGGAGCAGGGGCCGACGACGACAAACAGCCGATGATCCTTGCGGTCGAGGATGTTGTGCAGCAGGTGGCGACCGTGGGTGACCGTCCTGGCCGCTTTGTCGGACAGCGGCAGGCGGGCGTGGATTTCCTCCGGCGTCGGCATGTCGTCGAAGGCGGTCACGTTGATGTCGTCGATATTTTTTGTGGTCATGGTCAGTTGCTCAGCTGGCGAATCATGTCTTTCACCGCGGTAACCTTGTCGCTCAAGGTCGGGCAGTGGCGTAAAAGGGAAAGTTTATCCTGTCCGGCCAGCTTATAGCTGCGGTTTTTCTGAATCAAATTGATTATCTTGATCGGTTCGATCGGCGGATTTTTGCTGAATTCCGGGCTGAACTGGATGGTGATCTGGTCGTTGGTGGCATCGAGTTTCTGGATCAGCAGCGGCTTGACCAGCAGGCGCAGGCGGTGCGTGGCGAGCAGCGACTGGCCCTGCAGCGGCAGTTCGCCGAAGCGGTCGATCAGCTCTTCCTGCAGGGCGTCGATGTCCTCGGCCTCTTCGCAGTTGGCCAGGCGCTTGTACAGCGTCAGGCGCTCATGGACGTCGGGGCAATAGGCGTCGGGTAGCAGGGCAGGGGTGCGCAGGTTGATTTCGGTGCCGATGCCGAGCGGCTGGGTCAGGTCGACCGCCGCCAGGTGCTTGCCTTGCTTGAGCGCCGCCACCGCCCGGTTGAGCATGTCGGCATACATGTTGAAGCCGACTTCCTGCATTTCGCCGGACTGGTTGTCGCCAAGTACTTCGCCGGCGCCGCGGATTTCCAGGTCGTGCATGGCGAGGAAGAAGCCGGAACCGAGTTCTTCCATGGCCTGGATGGCTTCGAGGCGCATCCGGGCCTGCTTGGTCATGGCCTTTTCGTCCTGTACCAGCAGGTAGGCGTAGGCCTGGTGATGCGACCGGCCGACCCGGCCGCGCAGCTGGTGCAGCTGGGCGAGGCCGAATTTCTCGGAGCGATTGATCAGGATGGTGTTGGCGTGTGGGTTGTCGATGCCGGTTTCGATGATGGTCGTGCACAGCAACACGTTGGCGCGCTGGCCCGTGAAGTCGCGCATCACCCGTTCCAGCTCGCGCTCGTTCATCTGGCCGTGGCCGATGACGATGCGCGCTTCGGGCACCAGCTTTTCCAGCTTCTCGCGCATGTTGTCGATGGTGTCGACTTCGTTGTGCAGGAAGTACACCTGGCCGCCGCGCTTCAGTTCGCGCAGCACTGCTTCGCGGATGATGCCGTCGGAGAAGGTGCTGACGAAGGTCTTGATGGCCAGGCGCTTTTGCGGCGCGGTGGCGATCACCGAGAAGTCGCGCAGGCCTTCCATGCTCATCGCCAGCGTGCGCGGGATGGGCGTCGCGGTCAGCGTCAGCACGTCCACTTCGGCGCGCATCGCTTTCAGGGTTTCCTTCTGACGGACGCCGAAACGGTGTTCTTCGTCGATGATGACCAGGCCGAGCTGGCTAAACCTGACGTCCTTGCCGATCAGCTTGTGCGTGCCAATGATGATGTCGATCTTGCCCTCGGCCAGCTCCTGCAGGGTTTGCGTCGTTTCCTTGGCGGTCTTGAAGCGGGAGATTTCGGCGATCTTGACCGGCCAGTCGGCGAAGCGGTCGCGGAAGGTCTGGTAATGCTGTTCGCAGAGCAGGGTGGTCGGGCAGAGCACGGCCACCTGCTTGCCACCGGCGACGGCGCAGAAGGCGGCGCGCAGCGCCACTTCGGTCTTGCCGAAGCCGACGTCGCCACAGACCAGGCGGTCCATCGGCTTGCCGGAACGCATGTCGTTGATCACCGCGACGATGGCTTCGGCCTGATCGTTGGTTTCCTCGAAGCCGAAACCGTCGGCAAAGGCTTCGTAATCGGATTCCTTGAAGGCGAAGGCGTGGCCCTCGCGGGCGGCGCGGGCGGCGTAGAGCGAGAGCAGTTCGGCGGCGGTGTCATGCGCCTGTTCGGCGGCCTTGCGCTTGGCCTTTTCCCACTGGCCGGAGCCGAGCGTGTGGAGCGGGGCGCTTTCCGGGTCGGCGCCGGAGTAACGGGAAATCACATGCAACTGCGCCACCGGAACGAACAGCTTGGCTTCGTTGGCGTAATGCAGTTCGAGGAATTCCTGCTCGCCGAGGCCGAGGTCCATCCGGACCAGGCCGCAATAACGGCCGATGCCGTGGCTTTCGTGGACCACGGGGTCGCCGACCTTCAGTTCGGTCAGATCCTTCAGCCAGTTGTCGAAACTGGCCTTGCGCTGTGCTTCGCGCCGGGTGCGGCGCGGCGAGCCGGCGAACAGCTCGGTTTCGGTAATGAAGGCCAGCTTGTCCAGCGCAAAACCGGCCTGCAGCGGACCGATGCCGAGGGCCAGTTTGGCGTCACCGGACAGGAAACCGGACAGGTCGGCACTCGGCGCAACGGTCAGCCCGTGCTCGGCGAACATCGCGGCCAGCGTTTCTCGGCGGCCGGCTGTTTCGGCAACCAGCAGGACGCAGCCCTTGAAGCTGGCCAGGTAGTTTTTCAAGGCGCCTAGCGGATCGTCGCTGCGGCGGTCGACGGCGATATTGGGCAGTTTTCCGGCATCGGCATTCTTGCCGTCGAGGGCCAGCCGCCCGTAGGATTTCGCCGCGCTGAAGAAAGCTTCGTCGGACAGGAACAGTTGTTCCGGCGGCATCAACGGCCGGGCCTTGTCGCCCTGCAGCAGGTTGTAGCGCGAGCGGGTGTCGTTCCAGAAAGCGGCGATGGCGGCCAGTGCATCGCCATGCGTGACGAAAATTGCATCTTTCGGCAGGTAGTCGAAAATGCTCGCCGTTTCGTCGAAGAACAACGGCAGATAATACTCGATGCCGGCGCTGGCGATACCGCTCGAGATGTCCTTGTAGATGCCCGACTTGGCCGGATCACCCTCGAATTTCTCGCGGAAGGCCTGGCGGAAATGCGTGCGGCCCTTGTCGTCCATCGGGAATTCGCGAGCCGGCAGCAGACGGATTTCCGGCACCGGATAGACAGTGCGCTGGGTATCCACATCGAAGGTCTTGATGCTCTCGATTTCGTCGTCGAACAGGTCGAGCCGGTAAGGCAACTGAGAACCCATCGGGAACAGGTCAATCAGGCCGCCACGGATCGAATACTCGCCGGGCGATACAACCTGCGTCACATGTGCGTAGCCGGCCAGCGTCACCTGGCTGCGAAATTTTTCGGCATCGAGCTTCTGGCCTTTGCGGAACTCGAAGGTGTAAGCCGCCATGAATTCCGGCGGTGCCAGCCGGTTGACGGCGGTCGACGCCGGAACGAGCAGGATTTCCACGTCGCCTTGCATGGCCGCCCACAAGGTTGCCAGCCGTTCGGAAACGAGATCCTGGTGCGGCGAGAAATGGTCGTACGGCAGGGTTTCCCAATCCGGCAACAGACGTACCTTGAGGCCGGGCGCAAACCACGGAATTTCATCGAGCAGACGCTGCGCGTCAGCTGCGCTGGCGGTAACGACCGCCAACAGGCGTCCCTTGCTTTGCGCCGCCAGCTCAGCCAGCGCCAGGGCATCCGCAGAACCGGCGAACAGCGGCAAATCGATACGAGCACCGGGCTTGGGAGGAACCGGCAGGGAAAGCAGCTGTTTGGGAGCGGACACTAAGGGGCGATTTGCTGTGTTGTGGGGACTTCGAATTATAACGCCTTGGGTGAAGCGGACTCTTCTATGATTACGCATAATTTGTATTATGTAAAATTATAAATAGAGATCATAGTCAGCCCGAACGGTGCACGTCCATTTTCATAAATCTGTTGCTACTTCTAACAATAATTTGTGTCCTATCCAGCATGCGGACAGAAATTGGTACTCGGGTGTCACAAATAAGCCCCCTGGTAGTCGGGTGACACAATTCTGTCCCTCAGAATCGACAATTTCTGTCCGCAAACCAGCCCCTTACCACCACAAACTAGCCACGCATGCCGAAAAACGGACGATGTAAATAGCAAGTTTGTTACAAACATACCCCGTGACCAAATCTATTTGGTTTGAACGCCTTTTGGCCGCAATTCTGCCCCTTGGTAGGCTTCAAACTAGCCCCCTATTGTTGCGAGCTCTATAGTTACTCAGTTTGCTAATGGAGTCGAACAGTAAAAAATGCACCTGGCCATTCAGCGGATATGATTTTTTTTGGTCAATTAATGTCTTCATCCCGAATCTGGGGCAGTTGCACGACGTTGATGCCTTTATCGCATAACGCTTCACATCAGAACTGCACGCCCAATAATGTATCGCCTATTAATCGGGCAATCTGCACCAATTTTAGTGATTCCTATTTTTGATTCAGCCTTCTGCACTGGCGTTACACAATTTGATCTTCAATCCGTTGGCCGACTCAGGCGACACAATCCTGTCCCGTAGGTGAACACAATTTGCCGAATGCATCCATTTTGAGCAGAGACCAATTTAAGGTTTAGACCTTCCTGTTTCGCCGTGGCACTTTCGGTATCGCTGACTTTGAAGCAATACTTTCCTGAAGTTGTTTTGAGGCGGTCTGCGCGAGTTCAATTTCTCGTTGCAACAACGCCAATTGTGTATCTTGCCTGGCCAGAGTCAGGCGGAACGCCGCCAGTTCTTCGATTTGCGTCTTATTTGTGGCCCTAAGCTCATCCTGTTTGCCATCTGCAACGCCTAACTTCTGTCTTGTATCGGCTAACTCAGCGTTGCTGTCAGCTAGTTCAATTCGCAACTGCGCCTCATTTTCAAGACTACTATTCCGGAGCAGTTGAAGCTCGCGTTGCGCTTTCATCGTCATTTGACGTTCGTGATCAATTTCCATCAAGGCGCGTTTCTCATTGGCTGCAAGACGCTCCTCGGTTCGTCGAAGTTCTAACCGGGATTTTTCGAGTTCGGCCGAATAATCTTTTCTGGCTTCGGCTAGCGCCGCCTCAAGAGCAATTTGCTGACGACCGGCGGCATCAAGCTGTTGTTCCAAGGACTGTGTTCGGGCGCTTTCAGCTGCCAGATTCCGTTCAAGCTGCAGTATCCGTTCTTCGGCCTCTCGAAGGGCTTCTCGGGTCTGATTCATTTCAGTTTGAACCGCGACCCGTGCCTGGTCAGCAGCCTCACAGGACTGTTGGGAATTGGTGACCCGCTCTTGAGCCTCCTGACGAAAGACAGCGAGGCCTTCCTGGGCGCCCGCCTGGGCTTGCGACCACAGTGACGCGACCAACTCCCCTGCGGCAGCCTTTAAGCCATCAGGTAGATCGGGATGCTCAATTCGCACCCGACTTTTCTCACGCAAGTCAGACCAGAATCTGGCCAGCGCTTCGGCCGGTGCGGACATGCTCCCTTTTCGGACGTATTGATAAAGCTTGTTGGCGGTAGGCGTAATGCCGTATCGGAAAAACAGGATGGTGCAGACCTCGCGATACAGATCCTGTGTATCGAGATCATTGACCTTGAGCGCTTCAATCTCCGCAATGATTCTGGCTTCTGTGCTCATGTTCTTGCTCCTATAGCCGCCAATCCGGTTGTGTTTCCGATCCATGAATAAATAATACAACGTATAACATTGTGAATATAACGACGAATCCATTTAATTTGACATTACGACTATACTGTCGAATTATGTCGGCGCTACAATGGCTGCAAAGTAGCCAGACCAGCGGAGTCCATAAATGAGCGATTTAATCCCCGTGGCAGCCATTGCGCCGCTGGAGTTGGTTCGTTTGCCGGATCACCTCGATGGCCGGACCGGCAGCAATCGCTCAACGCTGGGCCATGCCCAGATCGCCGCGCAAACTGACATTGATGCCATGAAGGCCTGGCTGGCCCGCTTTCTCGATACGCACACCACGTTTGATAGTTATCGCAAGGAATCCGAACGACTGTTGCTCTGGGCTACCTTGGAACTCGGAAAGCCTTTGTCCTCACTGACCCACGAGGACTTGCTGGTGTATCAGCGCTTTTTGGCCGATCCCCAACCGGCTGAGCGCTGGGTGATGAAGGCGGGACGAAAATGGTCGCGCTTTGATCCGGATTGGCGCCCGTTTGCTGGCCCTCTCGCCCCAACCAGTCAGCGCCAAGCGATCATTATTCTGAACACGATGTTCTCTTGGTTGGTGAATGCAGGCTATTTGGCCGGTAATCCATTGTCGTTATCCCGTCAGCGGCACCGTAAAGCCAAGCCGCGGATTACCCGATTTCTCGACGATGAACTTTGGCTCGAGGTCAAAACAACAATTGAAACCATGCCGCGCGAGACCGATCGCGAGCGAGAGCATTCTCATCGCGTCCGTTGGCTGTTTTCCCTGCTCTACATCTGTGGCCTACGCATTTCCGAGGTTATTGAGAACAGCATGGGCGCATTATTTTGCCGGCGCGATTCGGAAGGCGAAGATCGGTGGTGGCTGGAAATTACCGGTAAGGGCGACAAGACGCGCCTAGTGCCGGCAACGGCGGAACTGATGGTGGAACTGACACGCTATCGTCGTGAAAATAGCCTGTCGCCCTTCCCTATTCCCGGCGAGCCCACTCCCCTCCTCCTACCCATTGGTGGAAAACAACGCCCGCTGACGCGAAGTGCCGTACATCTGATCGTCAAAGAGGTATTTGCTCGAACCGCAACGCGCATTCGCGCTCGTGGGGCTGAGTTTGAACGCTTGGCCAAACTGGTCGAAGATGCCTCGGCGCATTGGATGCGGCATACCGCAGGCTCCAACATGGCCGATGCGATGGATCTTCGGAATGTTCGCGATAACCTTGGGCATAGTTCTATTTCGACGACGAACACCTATTTGCATACGGAAGATGATCAACGTCATAAAGAGACCGAAGCGAAACATCGACTCGGTTGGTGACCACTCAAAATTGATTTCCGGTTACCCGCGGGTGAGCCTGTGATCAATGTACCCGGCCAGTCCAAAGCCCCCGGAATATCAACGATCACCTCAGTTCGGGCTTGTGTCTGCCTGCCCTACCGTACCTAGTTCCACCAAGCGTCGCAGGTTCGAATGTAGAAGTTGTTCCGCTTCAGATACTGACGTTCCCCAAATCTCCGCCAATCTGACCGTTGCTTTGTATGCATCCCATGGCACAGCGCTTTTGCCATTGATTTGAGCAAACGGCCCATCGGTCTCAGTCAGCACACGGTCTCGTGGCATGTTGCGAACCAAGTCACACGCCTTCTCTGCGACCAGCATCGCTGGGCCGACACTGAACCAGCAGCCTCGTGCAATCGCGCGCCGCAGGTCTCGCTTACTTCCCGAGAACCAGTGAAGCACTGGGGTGCCAGCATCTGGGAATGCTTCGAGCCGATCGAGCACGGTAGGTGCAGCCCGACGGCTATGGATCGACATGATCCGGCCGCCGGCAGAACCGCAGGCATTCAGGATATGGTCGAAGATCGCTATTTGCGTTTCCCAGTGCTGCTTGAACTCCGGTGCACCGTCGAGGCCAATCTCTCCAACATACATAGATTCATGCAGATAGGCATCAAACAATTGAAGCTCACTAACGCGCAGATGCGCGAGTTGGGGGTGTAGTCCCAGTGCCGTCCGAATGCGTGAGCCTGGCGTGACAAGCGCTGAAGTACCCTTCCATGCACTCGGAGTCGTAGTGACCGACAGGACGTACATTCCCCGCGCAGCGACCTCTCGAACAATCATCCCGGGATCAGGATAGAGATCTAGATGCGCGTGAAAATCGATCACCGGACACCCAGCGCAAGCATCAACGATTCGATTTCGCCGAGGCCTCGTTCAACAGTGTTTGCAAGCTCCGGCTTGTTCATCACGCGGTTGGAGCTCAATGTCGCACCAAGCCATCTGGCGGTCCCCACTTCGCGACGTTCCCCGATGCCGATCAGTGCTGACCGAACGTCATCAAAGCCCGCATGCTCGTCATCATCCAATGCCAAATTTGAATAGACGTACTCTGTGCGATCCTCGCCTCGCCATGCATGAAAGGAAGCGCGCCGAACCAAACAGGGCACGCATCGTCCGCAGTGCTTGTACCCGAACTGCTTGAAGCGGCCACAACTGGTCGTCTGGTACGCATATGCGCTAAGAAGATCCTGATTTAGGCACTCTCGTAGCATTTCGCCCTTGGTCTTAAACCGGTAAGGATTGACAATCCGAACTCGCAGGCCGGCCGCATCCAGCACTTGCTGGAGCAATGACAAGACAACAGGATGTGTGGTTCTTGTGCTCAGACTTCCGAGCCGGCCCCCAGTCAATGGTGGATTTAGTGCGATGAAGCCGTTCTCGCACACGTAGAGTGTCACCTCTTCGCCGGCATGATAACGGGCCAGCGTCGTCGCCATAAGAACGCCATAGGCGAGAAATATGATCGAGCGCGCCCGCTGCGACGGTGGATTCTCTTGGTCTGGAACATCGGCATTGTGGTTGGCTTGGAAGTGCCGAAGCCCGCCACCAATCTCTGCCGCGAATGCAACCTGCTTCTCACCATCGCCCCGCACCATCTGGCTGACGGCAAGCGGCTGCTTGCCCTGTCCGACCAAATCAATCGCCCCAATGTAGCTATCAAGCCCACCCGAGAGCAACACGATACAATCCTCACGGGGATGCTCGGGTTGCCGATCGGGTTGCGGAAGAATACCTCCTTCGACAAACCGCAAGCGCCAACGATCCGTACTCAAGTACGCGAAAAGTCGTTGAAGCGTATCGACGTTGGCATTCCAGAACGGCGCATCAACCACTGAAACCGTTAGTTCAAACTCCCTCGTCCAGCCATCAGGGCTCCTTTCCCGATGACCGGCAAGATCAGATGACACGACAGCGAGCGCAAGCGAGAGCAAATCCCAAGCGCGCGCGGCCGGCGCGACCTTCTCCCGCATAATTGCCTGTTTCAAAGCGGCTCCGGCTGATCCGTGCATCGGGTCGCCCGAGTTGCCATAGAGGACTACATCCAAGTCACTTGGCGTTCCGCCAAAGTCGAAATCCGAGAGGGCACAGGTAATTTTCACTCGACATACCCCTCGAACACTTGGAACGTTTCGCGAATGGCGCTCTGTACAATCTGCGTAATTCTCCCGGCAGCCAGTCGCTGCCCAGCCGAACGTAGGTGCCGAAACGAAGCCGATACAGTCTGCCGGACATACTCGCGAACCTCTTTGAGGCGCCCCAAACCTATAACGGCGTTCGGCGCCTTTTCTCGAATGGTTCGCCCTATGTCCAAGTCGATTCTGCGAAACACATCGGCAGCGACAAACTGTTCAACGGCTAGCTCGCGGTGCTCTGGTTGAAGATTCAGCAGGTCGGCATCAGGGAATTGATTCAAGACTTCAGCCAGTGCATCCTTGATCGAAGTCCGGCTTGCTTCAGCGTCTTGCGTGCCATCGACCGGTCGCACCGCCTCAACAACTGCATCCATCACCTCATCTGCTGATCGGCCGGCGGTCAGCGCGGGATCAAGCGTATTTCCTGGTACGCCAGAGGTATTGCCCGGCCCACTGGAAAGTGCTGAATACAGTGCTTCCGCGGTTTGCGCCGTGCCGCCCATGCGCCGGGTCGCAGTCGCACTTCCGCCGTATCCCTTTTTAACGTAATGCCCAAGGCCACGGTGCATGCTTGCGCCATCGCCACTACGAGCATAGTCTCCGAGATTTCTATTGGCCCCAAGAAATCGGCCCCTAGGCGCAACTGGAATCGGTTGGCGAGGCTCACTGCCTGAGGCCGGTGCCGGTGTTTCCCCTTGCTCCGGTTCTGCACCAGGCGGAGCTCCTTCAGCGGGGTGTACCGGAAGCGGGATATCGGGTACCCAAGGAGGAACCATTGGCACCCCCGACGGGGAGCCGCTACTTGACTGAGACGTTCCCATTTCCCCTCCTCGCCTTTATCGCGCTCTTCACTGGTTTGGCGATGTCTTCGTCATCACTCCAAGCATCGAATACATTCTTCGACCACAGTTCGTCACCGATCTTGGGGACGATGCTCGCCTTGATTTGCACCGCAGGACGCTCTCTCAAGAACCCCGCCAAGCGCTGCCCCTGTGGGGCATCCGCGGCAGACACCGCCATGCAGGCATCCAAGATCGGAGGTGTTCCCCATTCCTGCTCTTGCCCAGCGCGACCAAGCAAACGATCCATGATCACTGACATTTCTGATCGCGGCAGTGCTACAAGTCGATCCTTGATGCTGTTGGCCATGTCGGGATGTTCCAGAAGCCCTTCCAACAAATCGGCGGCTTCCGCTGATAGTCGATCCTCCGGCGTGATCAGAGGCGCATGCTCGCGGCTGACATAGAGCGCGCCGCGCAGGTCACGCCCGCCTAATTGCGGCGGCAGGCGCAGCCATTGGGTGATAAACGAGTCATCCCATGGCGCCTTGTGTTGAACGGCATCCCCCGCAATGGCCTTTTGCTCCCATTCGACAAGGAATGCGGGGTTTCCGTCGGCGCTCTCGGTTACCGATTTGATCAGCTCCAGATATGCCTTGGGGTCACCGCACCGCTCGAAAAGAAGTACTTTGGCGAGTTCGGATTCATCAACTCCGACACCTTGGGCACGAGACATCGACATGCGAATCGACAATGCGTTGAGGAAGCGCTTTATCAGACGAGGATTGCCTGCGATGCCGGTAGCGCTGGTCATTAATGGTGCAAGCCGGTCCGCAGCGTCGAGGCGTGCGATCAAATCATCCGGCAACTTGTCGTTCAAACCTCTGAGGAACTTGAGATCGACGCGTTTGCCTTGCCAAGTTCGACTCAACTGCGAGCACACCTCCGCCCGAAGTCGTTCCTTTTCCTTGGGATCAAGGCTGCTATTCTCGACAAACAGCAGCATCATGTAGGCACGGACCTCTTGCGTCCCCAACGGCGGGACGCGAATCGGCACTTGGATGAGCTTGTCGAAATAATTGATGACAAGATCGTCGTCAACGCCTTGAAAGTGCCTCTTGACGGCGTGTTTGATCATCTGATCGTCGGCAGCGATGACGAAAGCCGTGTGCTCCAGAAACAGAAGGAGGCGAATCGCCTCCAGCGTCGAGATCGTGGTTTCGGGAAGACACCGATCCAGATCGTCGATCAGCACCACCAATGTGACACCCATCTCTTTCAGCACATCTTCGAAACTCTTGCGAAGAGCTTCAATTTCCTTTGGAGGGGAAGTGGTCTTTTTTGGCTTGACCAAGCCTGCCGCCGACTCCCCGGCTTTTCCTGCGGCCGACTTGGCTGCGTCGACTGCCTCTTGATCGACCTGACCCGCAACCACGCTCTTGCCGAATCCCCAGAGCTCTCCTAGCAGGCCTGTCGGCGGTAAGCCCAATGCAAGCGAGACCGCAGAACTGGCCGACAGCTTAATCGCGCGAAACCAGTTAACCCTTTCGAGCAAATCCTTTGCTTGGTCAATCCCAGTCTTTCGTTCTTCAGCTTCCTTTGCCAAAGTCGAAGCAACTACTTCTATCAACGCTGCGCGTGCGTCGTCATATCCTTGATAGAGCCACGCATTGAACTCGACGAAGATGAATCTGCTCGGCTTCTCCGCATCACTCGTACCAGGGCCTACACATTTCTCTGCATGCCGAGCCGACAGCTCGGTACGGATCAGCTTGATCATCGAAGACTTGCCGACACCCCACGCACCCGAAACACCTATAGAGATAGGCCGTGATTGAGCCTGCTCGACGATCTCAGCAACAGTCTTAGCAATGCCGCCGAAATTCAGAAAATCCTGCGCAGTCTCGTTGTCTGTCCACATTGTCACGGCCTCCCTATTTCGAATTTTCGTGCTGACTCAAACACGTGAGCACGGATAGGCAGGCTTGATATAGGCGTGCATGAACTTGCCTTTCGAGTCCGATTCCATGAGTTGCTGGTAGATCGGCTCGGGAACGTTGTAGTACTGATAGACACCGCTCTTAAACTCGACTTCAAGCGTGCTACTGCTCGGCTCGTAGCCGATGGAAACCACTGTCGACGAAGCCACCGTTTCTCTATCCATGCTCTCTATCTCCTTTTGGGTAAACGGGGTGCGCAGCACGCGCAATGTGGTCCAAATTGGATTCTGGGCACGCCAAGCTGCAGCAACCCGTTCATAGCTCTCGGGCAACCTGGCACCTTGCCAGCGCTTGGCCACGGCAGGGTCTTCACTATTTGGTCGGTTCTTCTCGTCTGGCAGCGTGATGCGACAACGAATCGGCAGCCTGGCAGCTTCTCCGGTGATAATGGCTTCCCCCACGCGTAGCACGGGCAGGCTATCAACCACGCCCGCAAGGTTGTCCGGCAACGAAGCCTGTACCTTTGCGCGATCAGCTGAATTCGAGAGCCGTAGCGCGATAAACGTACCGCACTGCGACAAGATGGTCTCATCGACCTCGGAGGGCCGTTGGCTGACGATCATTGCGCCAATGCCGAACTTACGACCTTCCTTTACGATCCGCTGAACCATAGCCCGCGCTGGCCCGTCGGCCTCTTTTGAGAGATATCGGTGAGCCTCTTCCATCACTACGAGCAACGGCCTTGCGATACCTCCTTCGCTTTTTTCTCTGCCCCAGAACAGCCCTTCATAAATGATCTTGAGAATTGCACCGATCAGACGGGCAACCACCGTGCTGGGGATGCCGGACAGATCAAGGATGGTGACTGGCTTGTCGTGTCCGAGCCATGCTTGCAACAGTTCGGGTAAGTCCTTGTCCGAGTTGCCATTCAGATCAGGCTCCCATGATCCTGGATGCAAGAGAAAATCGTATTGCCGATCCAGCAGGCGGGATCGCATCTGATCTAACGGGCGGCGGATGCCGAGCACGCCGAGCTGATTGATGAAGGGCGCTGAAGACCCGGCACCGTGAGGCTTATAACGCGGCGCTTTCAGCGTCGCGGCATCGCCGGCTTCGTCCAACGCCGGCGTTGTTCGTGGCTGATCAGCCCAAGTCTTGATCTCCGGCTCCAACAGTTCGAACCAGAGCTTCTTCAGGCTAAACGGCACCGGGCTATCGGCCGTCATTGAGTTCAGGTCGAGACCGGCAACCGACGTTTCGCTCACTAGCTTGGTCTTGTAGTCGAGCACGCGATCGAGAATCTGTGACAGCGGCTTGTCGTCGAGTTTGCCCATGAGGAAGGTGAGCAAATCAGCCGGATCGAGCGCCCAGAATGGGATGTGCAGTGGCTGCTCGTCAGCACTCGGATTTACGCGAAACACAGTCGAGACGGACTTCAGCGCACGGCCGTATTCGCCGTGGATATCCAACAGCAAGATCCGCGCACTCGGGAAACCCGTACTGCCTTCCATGCTTCCACCCAACGCGATCGATCGCAATAGGCTGGCGACCGTGGTTGACTTGCCAGCACCCGTCGAGCCCAGCACCGCACTATGGCGGGTCACGAGCTTATCGAGATCGATTCGCACGGGAATTCCTTCGGCGCTCGCCAGCCGTCCGATCATCACCTGTCCACCATCCTGGGTGCCGTAGATGACCGCAAGGTCTTCTTCCGTCACGAGGTGGACTTCGTCTCTGACGTTCGGGTACTGGCTGATGCCGCGCTCAAACGACGCGCCAACGATCTCCCCCACAAGTTGAATCGTCATCCAGCGGTCACCGCGATCGTTCAGCTCGCGGGCGGCCTCTGGCGTGGCGTCCGCACCGACCTCAGCTACGATGCCATACAGATCGTGATAGCCTTGGGGAATACGCACGAAGCTGCCCACCTGTCCAATGCGGTAGCTCTTGCCGCCGATGATGGCTATGCCGGATGCAACGCTTGGCGACTGTCGAACGCTGACTGCTGCGCCGGTCACTGCACCTACATGCCCCAGTAATGTCGGCTTCGAGTTCATGCCGCTCCAACCGCAGGGTTAGCGGGGTAATCGGGCAGGGGCCGCAAATCGCCCGAAAGGCACTCTGATACGTTCATTTAAAATCAATCACTTAAGAGGAGTGCCTTGAGAGCCGCAGGCACCACCACATCTTCTTGCGGAACGGGAACCCCGGTCGTCTCCGCAACTGCCGCCACCTGTGCCGCAGGAGGAAAGTGCTGTGCAGCCCGTGACGATGCGAAGAATCGGGCGAGTCGGTCGAAGCGGCCGAGTTGAAATTGCGCGGCCCCGCTCTTCTCATCGATGCCCCAATAAGTGGATCGAATTCCACCCCAGTCACGTGTCGGCAGGTCTCCTGGCATCCACGGTGCCGCTATGCCATTGATCATTGCCTTGTCTGGGGAATACAGGCTCATGTTGGCACGGCGCCCTGCGATGTCGCAGGCATGGATTTCTTGTTCGAGCGGTTTGAATTGGAACGCGAACACGCTGCCCGCCGGATTGGCAGCTAGGCATTCATCGATCCGCGCAGAAATGTGGGCATCGGCAAAGGAAAACCCGGTCGCGATCAACAACGTGTCGGGCGTCATCAGGAATGCACGCAGCCTGTCAAAGAGTGCAGCGTATGGTGCCTTTTGTGTCTGGTCATACTTGAGATGTTCGGGAAACACCAGATGTGTCGCATTGGCCCGACCAGTGCGTATCACCTCGCCGCGAGCATTTGCGGCCCAGCCGAGCGAGCCATGCAGTTTCCACAAGCGCGTCCAGCGCGCCGGTAGGTCATTGCTCGCAACGGATGAGGGATCGAAAAACGGCTCACTGGCACCACTGAAACCATCGAAAAACGGAATGCGCGTGCGTTCCAGCGCTTGCTCGAACAGCAAGTCATAGTTGGTGGTGAAAATCTCAACCGGATGTTCGCGTCCCGTGCCACTAATCCACGTCACGAACTCGGTGTATGGCGAAGGACCGTCATGAAGAGGCTTGTTAACGATGGTCCCAATCTGTTCGCAGATTGCTTCGCTCAGTTTCTTATATCCATCCCCATCGAGGTCATGAACTTTTGTCTTACCAATGACGCCCGCCAAGCTGCGCGCCCGCGATAGGATCGTTTCAATGTTCGGAGAATCAAGTTCAGACCGTACTGCGTCCAGTGTCTTGCCGTAATCAGCGTTCAGCGCTTCCATCACCATGTCGGTGAGGCCTGCTACGGCAGGTATCAGTGGCTTGTCGCTACCTGGAGGGAAGATGCCGGCCGGCGCCCCCGCTCCAACCAAGAGACCGATCCGCTTGCGTCCCTGCGCAATGATCTGCCGAAGACTGGCCATATATTGGTCTGGATTATGGACACTGACACTCATCTTCACCCCTTGCATATTGCAAAAGCGATCTCAATTTTTAAATTTTTTTCGCATATTAAGCTATATAACCACGATGCAAACCGATTTTTGCAGGTTCCGATGTGCGCGCGCCTAACACCGCGTTTGATTGGCTATTCAGCGCGTTATTATGTTGCATATGCTTGCGTGCGCGCATCGAGGAAAATATCTATGAATAAGATGAACTGGGAACGCCTGCTCTCCGGTAAACGGCTAGGGAAGCTTAATCAGCCGGTAGAGTTTGGCGGGGCGAGAACTCCTTTTCAACGGGATTTCGACCGAATTTTGTTCTCCTCGGCCTTTCGGCGTCTTCAGGACAAGACTCAGGTCTTTCCTCTCGCCAAAGACGATTACGTTAGAACGCGACTGACGCACAGCTTGGAGGTTTCCTCTGTAGGCCGCTCATTGGGGGTAATGGTTGGCGATGAAATCATCAAGCGAAACTCAGACCTGAAAAACATAGGTATTACCGCAGCAGACTTTGGAACCGTAGTCGCGGCAGCAGGCCTTGCTCACGATATTGGCAATCCACCGTTTGGCCATGCTGGTGAGTCAGCAATTCAGTACTGGTTCCGAAGTCCCCCTGCGGACAAATTTCTGTCCGGCAGAGGGCTGGATGATGTTCGCAGAGCCGATTTGCAATGCTTTGAGGGTAACGCCCAAGGATTTCGCCTTTTAACGAAAACGGAAACGCCTGACCAACCAGGTGGAATGCAGTTGACCGCTGCCGTATTAGGCAGCTTCGTTAAATACCCACGGTTGTCTATTGCCTCAGAGAATGCATCAACAGGGGTTAGCGGAAAGAAATTCGGATTTGTGGCCGAAGATTTCCCGCGCTTTGAAGAAATTGCGAAAAAGCTTGGACTGATTCAAAAATCTGAGAATGCATGGTATCGGCATCCATTGGCCTTTTTGATGGAGGCCGCAGACGATATTTGTTATCGAGTAATGGACGTTGAAGATGGGTTCCGTACAGGAAATTTATCTTTCAGCGAGGTCCAGCCACTGTTTGCCAACATCCTGATTGAAAAGGATATGGCTAGGGCCGAAACAATTCCATTGGAGAAACATCGGATTGAGTTTTTCAGGGCTAAAGCGATACATATTGCTATTGAAGAGGTGGTTGTCGCTTTTCTGGAAAGGGAAGGCAGCATTCTTAGCGGAAGCTTTGATGATGACCTGATGAATCACATCTCCCATGCCCATGCGTACAAGGAATTTCAGACCCTCGCTCGGAAAAAAGTGTACTCGGCTGCTCCTGTCGTTGAAATCGAGGCATGCGGTTTCAAAGTTATAGGTGGCTTGTTGGATGTCTTCTTAACTGCAATTGATGACTATGCCAGCCTTGGTCGTGGATGCAGTTCTATGTCTACAACCATTCTGAAGCTGATGCCGGAGTTGCCCTGTGAAGGCATGGATTATTATTCGCGAGTATTGGCTGTTACGGATTTTGTTTCTGGTATGGCTGACTCCTATGCTCTTCGAACCTATCAACGAATTCACGGTATTAGCCTTCCTTAAATAGTCGGGTAACCCCAGCGTTGCTGCCCGAGTGCGGCCAGAGACCCACGGTCGGCGTTGGCCGACGAACGAAAGTTGGACTAGATCCCCTGCTCTACTAACTAGTCCGTCCTGAATAACGCATTTCAAATCACGGCGAAGCGAGGGAATTCCGGGCGCGATGATGGCCGACGACCGGCGCCGGCTATTGCGAAGCACAACATCCAGACGTAAAAAAGCCGGATGGCTCTCAGGATCCCGGCGCCGCAAAGCACAGCATTCAAGGCATCACCGAGACTGCCCTTGAGCCAGTTCCGTCGCAGCTTGCCATCGTTTTTCATGTGCCCAATCGCAGGTTCAACGGCACTTCTTCGATGAATTGCTTTCCGGATTGAAGGGGTGACGCCGCGCTTCTGTCCATTGCGCCAGATGGTCACGCCATCGACACTGATGCCCCGATAGCCCTTGTCGACAAACACGGCCTTTGGCTTTTGCGCAGTGAGAATGCTCACCTGCTCAATGGCTTCCGGCAGCGTATGACCATCGTAGGGGTTGCCAGGCAAACTGCGCATGCCAACCACCAGACCTTCCTTGTGCGTGGTGGCGACGGTGACTTTGACCCCAAATTCATACGGCTGGCGCGCCTTGCCTTTGGAAATGCACTCAACCTCCGGGGCGTGCAGGCTGTAAAGCTTGTTTTTGTTCTTGGGCTTTTGTTCCAGCAGTCGTTTGACACGCGCCAGGATGCTGGCTGCCTTTGCGCGCTCTACGTCATCCCGCTGATCCAGTTTGCGGTCAATGTCGCGCCAGACTCGCCCGACGATGGTCCGCAAGGATTTCAGCGTGGCTTTCATGCGCCGGTATTGTTTGGCATGGGCGTAACGTCCGACCTGTGTAGCCAGCCTGGGCGCTTCGCGGTTGTAGTTCTGGCGCAGGGTGATGCCCAGGGCACCAGCCAGTTTCACCAGATGCTGCCGGCCGCGTTCGAGCAGGCGACTATCCGTCGGGTAAGCCACGGCCTTTTCCATCACCGTAGTGTCGATGATGATCTTCTCGAAACTCTTTGCCTTGACGACCTTGCCTCGGCGGGCGGCTTCGATGGTTTCGGTCAGCAACCACTCAACACCTTCTTCACCGACCCGCTGGCGCCAGCGCGTCATTGAAGAAGGGGCAATCGGCGGCTCATGCTGGAAGTAGGTTTCGCCGCAGAAGTGTTGCCAGTAGGGGTTCTCGACCCATGTCCAGATCAGATCCTCATCCGAACAGGCAAAGGTGTGTTGCAGGTAGAGCAAACCCGCGATCAGGCGCGGCGAACTGGCTGGGCGCCCTGTACGCGAAGGAAAGAATTCCGCCCAGCGGGTTTCGAATACGGACCAGTCGATCAACTCGGCCAATTTCACCAGCGGGTGCTTGAGATTGATCAGTTCCACCAGGGGCTGCTGAAACAAGTCGCCAGTCGAGGGATGTTTGCCTTTGGGACGCATCGAAAACTCACGAAAATTTGCAAGGAATCAAGGCATTATTATCTCATTTCCGGCAAATTGCCTCCCGAGAAACCGCGAAATTAATCAATTAAATCATCGACTTGTATATTATTCAGGACGGACTAACTATCCACCCTATACCAAGATTCTGCCCTTTGCCGTTGAACGATAGTCGCACCGGTTAAAGGCCTAACGCGGAACTCGAATGCCCTCTCTGTCGTGATGTTTAACGAACAGCACGATTTCAAAAATCGTATTTCATGATTGACACTGACGAGGATGCCCGTTAAGTTCAGAGGATGACATTCGGGAGTTTTTCCTCCAGATGAGCCGCCCTTCGACATCCTCCTCAATACCCCACGATGTTCGTCTCGTGGCTGCCATATCGCGGCTCGTAGACCTGCATCAGAGCCGCCGAGAGACCGGAGTTTATGTTCCCGAGACGCAGGAACGGTCTGGGCACATGCTCGCCCTTGCTCTCCTTCTACTGGACACGCTACGCGAGATTGAGATGGATCGCGGACCTTCGTTCGTCCCTGTCGGAGAGGTTCTCTCTGCAATGCGGAAGCGGGTCTCGACGGTAATTAATGAGGACTTGGATTTCGTTATCGATTCGTTGGCCCACGAACGGGAAATCAGATATGGAATCGAGGATGGCGAAGGCGGAATCACCTTCGGCTTGACCAAGGAGTCGACTCCTCTTGTCGAGAAGGCGAGAGGTTTTGCCCAAGTCCAACTCACGGAAAACGGACGACTACTTCTTCGCATTTCGGCGATGAAGGAAAGTTGGCTTTACAGCGATATCGATGCCGAAAAGTTGGTCAAGGCTATCGAGCGAGGGCAGTTCTCCGACATCCCCCGCTTCTGCAAGATGATGGTTCTCGAAATCGCCTCGAAGAACAAGCAACTCTCCTCTGCTTTGGAACGACCAACGCTTGCCGAACTTCGCGACATGCTCATCTATGACGGTCCTGGCATCGCCGGCGCTTTGCGGGATGCCACGGAGGTCGTAAAACAGGCTTGCTCCAAGATTTTCGATGCGGGAACAAGGGAGGCGTTCGAAATGTGGAAGTCGAGGAATCCCGTTTCCTACTCCATAGGCAACCTGCAAACCGAAATCGAGTTGGTGATGCAGAACGTCGAGGCTCTGTCCCGCCGTTTCGTCGGATTCCTCGAAACCGCGCAACGGGCAAGGTCGACGGGTGGCGAAGGTATCCCCTTCCTGTCCATCGTCGATTCAATGACCGTTCCGTCCACCGTTCCCGACTTGCGAAGGCTGGAAGCCATCCTCGCCGAACTGATGCCTTGGGGAACGGGTTCGAACTTCTTCCATCCTTCCTTGATGGTTGGTTCCGTGGATTTCACCACTTTGGATGAGGGCGAGAAACATATTCCCGTTTCCACCTTCAATCTTGAACCCGACCGTGTCGCAAGCCATAGCCGGCTCATGGATTTCATCCTGCGGAATCGGGCGATGGTGATTGACAGGCTGAAGGCTAGTCCAACGACCTTCTCCGAAATGATTTCCGATGTCGGTTTCTCGCTGGAAGCCGACGAGACCCCTGCCGATTTCTTCGGCGTCTATTCCGCTCCTGAACACCTCGACGGCGAAGGCTTCCGCATCGTCGTAGGTATCACGGGAGAAACATTCGACACACGCATTGCGGGTTTGCATTTCACAGGCTCCGACCCGTTGATGTTCCTCACGGAGGAAAACCTATGAACCCGACCGAAATCGGCATCGTCTTTGCCTACTTGCTCCGCTGGAGAGAAATTTCAGGCAATCCGCCTGGTCGCAATTTGCGGGATGGCGAACGAGAGGTCGCGAGAATCCTCGCCAATTGCAATTCTTCAGCCCTGAACGACTTCGAGGACTTCCTGAACGCACAGGGCTTCTCTCTCGTCGATAGGGATGGCGTCGAGTTCGGCATACCTCCGAAAGCGGGAACCCCGAACACGATTTGGGTTTTGACTCGCAAGCGTGGCGAAGATGTAGCCCCTTATGTCGATAACCGCTGGTATATCGAAGCGATGCGGGATGGTCGCGGCGGCGACAGGGAAGCCAAGAAGCACGAGACGATTTTCTGGACAGCCCGTCTCTGGCTGACGCTGCAATGGTTCTTCTACGAAAAGATTGACCGCTTGCCGTCCGAAGTCAGCCGCTATTCCGAAGCGTTCGTCTCCAAGCGTCTTTTCGTCGAGGAACTCTCCTCGGGCATTGAGAAGATGGGGAACTCAGGAAGACCCGAAGGCGAAGCAGGCGTCGTTTGGGATCATTTCTGGAAGGACAAGGGGAAAATTTCCACTTGGGCGGCACGCTTCCTGAATGTCATGGAGCAATCGGGAATGATTGAGGCAACGGGGAACAAGGATGAATGGCGACAAACCGTCCTTGCGGCAATCGAGATGGCAGACAACTCCTCTCAAGAGGTGTCCTATCTCTTGCCGCCCAAACAATCTTTGGCGAGCCGTGAAACGGCTGCATTGCTGCTCGGCGAGACCGTGGCAGACCAAAACGAACAACAATAAAACGGAGGGACAGATGCCGCTCATAAACAAAATCGAGGTTTCCAACTTCATGAACAGCAGGCGGGAAGACCCTTGGCGTCCCGACTGGACTTTCCAAGTCTTCGACCTCAAAAGCGAGAACACGGCAATCAACATGCCGAACGGTCGAGGCAAAAGCACACTCGTTCTTACCATCCTCGCACTGCTTGCACACGACAAGAGCATTCACGAACTTCGCAAGAACCATTTTGCTCCGCAATCTACAGGGCATTACACCCACATCCGAATCGAGACCTACATTTGGGTTGAAGACGACTCCCCCGTCGACTTGGTTGTTCAATCGGGTGGCGATGCAGGCGGGACACCGGTGGTCTTTGGCTTGTATGGAAATGCTGGAGAGAGCGGGTCATTCAAGGTCTACGCCTATCGCGGAACCTTGGATGATTGCCCAATCGGTAGACGTGAAGGAAACAGGATTACGCTGACAGGAAATCAGGATTTCCTCGACAAGTTGTCGGTCATGCCTGGTCGTTTCCCTGCAACGCAACGGGAGGACACCCGCGTTAATTGGCGGGAGCATGTCTCGGGTATCTTCGACATGCCAAGCATCGAACAGCAGCTTGTCTATCAGAAGGCGAAGGGAGCCGAAGGCAGCAGCGGATATTTCGATGTCAATCCGCCTCGTGGCAAGCAATTCTCGGAAGCTGTCTTTTATGAACGGCTGGCTCCCGAACTTCTCGTCGACATGATGGGCAGCGTCGAGGAATATGCCGACGAACGAGGCATCGAGGATGTCATTCATCAGAAGGTTCAAGGAATCATCAAGGCGAAGGTTCGCACCGCGAAGACCGCTGACGACTTGGAGAAGACAAAACGAGTCCTCGAAGAACTTGAGCGGGTCAAGACGAAGGCTGATGCCGTCGTAGAGGCAAAAGAGACAACGGAACGCAAGGTCGCCGAATTTTCGCTTCAACATGCAGCATTGAAGGCTGTCGTGGTAGACGACCCAATTCCTGGGCTATTGCGTCAGCCTCCCGAAGAGGCTCCCATCCTCATTCGTTCTATGGTAATGCAGGGTGGAAACTGGTTTTTGCCTGATAGAGCATTCGAACTGTTTACAGGTGAAAAACCAAGTAATGTGAATGATAGAGACGGCATGGATAAGACTTTAACCACCCCCGCCGACAATTCTCAACTTATTGATTTTAATGTCTATAGTTTTTCGAAAGAGGCTGCTACTACATCGCAGAGAGGTCCGGCAACAACCCTATATGACCTCAACGCCGCGATGTCTTGGTTAGCGGCAACGACCAACTTCAAAAATTCATTTACGAGGGCATCGGCAAGCCAACTCGTAAAAGATGCTTTCGATTGGGTTGAGGCATACGGGGACACGAATCCCGCAAGAATCGAACATCGCCAACTGACGGAAAAAATTAACACGCTCAATGGTCAACGAACTGTTCTTTCTGAACGGAGAAACGCTCTGCATCAGGAATCCGTCAACCTGAAAAACGAGCAACAGCAAATCGGATTGCAACAAGCCGAATACCGTCGCATGACCGATAGTGCTCTTTTCTCCGAGGAAGAACTTCGTTCACCGTTCCAGACAGGGCAAAAGGCGGAAAAGGAGTTTTCCACTGCCGACTTGACCCTCTCGGCACACCGACAAAACGTCGCCTTGAATAAGAACAGCTTCGAGGAATGGCAGGCGTTCGTGGCGAAACATGGGGAAGATGCCGACCCTTTGGAGTATGCCGAAGCGTTAGAAGAGGTAAAGGGCAACGCCGAAGTGGAATTGAACGCCAACAGGGAAAAGTTGGCGGCTGCTACCGATAATGCCAAGAATGCCAAGGGCAAAGCCGAGACGGACAAGAAGGCTTTCGAGACATTGACTGCAAAAGCGGAAAACATCGAGAAGTTGCGTCCCCGTGTTCAGGCTTTTGCAAACAGATTTGGGAACGAGAACCCCGAAGGTTTGCTTGGTCGGGTCAAGAAAGAACTTGCTGATGCAGATAGGCGAGTTTCAACCATTACCGCTGAACGGGCATCAATGGCGGATGTCTTGTCCTCGCTGCAAACCTTTGCAGAGGCGTATGGCAAGGATGAAGACCCGAAAGCGTGGTTGGAGAAGCGTTCGCAGGAACGGACTGCTCTCTCGACGGAAATAGCCAATCTTGGCGATCACATTAAAGACATGAAAGCTCGCAGAGCGGATCTCGATAAGGCTGCGGTCGCACCAGGCAAGGTAGCCCGTGAGGTCCTCGACCTAGCGGGAACGGATGCGAAGCCCCTGCACGCATTCATCGATGAAATCGGTTTGCAGCAGGACAGAAAAGAGCGTGTCCTGTCGATGTTCTCGGCTCTTCTGTTCTCTCCTGTCTATGGAGCCGCCGAACGGGCGGCTGAAGTCGCTTCCATGCTTGCGACAAAGGGGATTGAGTCTCCCGTCTTCGTCTCGTCCGAACTTGCCGAATTCTGCCGCAGCACGACCATTGCCTATGACGGCTCCGTGGCAAGAACATGGTTGGTTGGCGTCAGAACTCGTCCTGTCGATTGCCTGTTAGACCCGACCTTGGTCGAGCGGGAAAAGGAAGCTCTTGATACCCAAATCAATCAGGCAACCGAGACCCTTGGAGAAAAGCAAGAGCGATTTAAGGAACTCGACCCCGAAGGACAGGAAGCAATCGTTGCTCGCAAGGCTCGGGAGGCTATCGAGAAGGGCTTCCCTGCCAAGGATGGAGCTTTGCAGGAAGAAGCGTCGCAACTCGAAGAAGCCTTGCCGCGTTTGAGAGACAGGGCATCGGAAGAAGCCGGCGATTCCATTCGAGCCGCAATCGAATATCGCGGCTTGATGGGCAATACATCGGAAGACGAACTCGCCGAAGCACTCGCCACAGCGGAAGAGAAAGCAAGGTTGTCGGGTGAATTGCACTCCCGTTATGAAGCGGATGCCCAGTCGCTCACAGAGAAGCGGGAAGCCCTGCAAACGGCTTTTAGAACTGCGAGCGAAAAAGCAACGGAAATTCCCAAACTAAAGAGCATTGGAAGGTTTATCGATGCGGGCGGTCCCGCTTTCATGAAAACTGCCGCAACCAAGGAAACGCAATACCTTGACGCGAAACAGGCTGCCGAGAAACGCAAGGGATTTAGGTTCGAGCTTGCGGAATCATTCATCAAGTCGGGAGACAAGCGTCCACAGGAAATCGAGACTCGACTTGCGGTCATCACGCCTGAATTGAATGACATCATTGAGAAACGCATCCCCGCTTTGGAAGAGTCCAAATCGATAATGGAAGCGAGCGGTCTCAAACTCCTTTCGGCAATCGCCGATATCGATAACTTCATCCGTGAGTTGCGGAAGAAATGTAAGGAAGTGGCGACGGCAGAGGTTATCCCTGCTCCCATTTCGTCGGAGCGATTGGAGGAACATCCGTTATCTATTGCCGCTCAAGAGGTTCGGCTTGCCACATCGGTCGGCGATATGGTGAAAGCCATTCTCTCGATGAGAAGCCCTCTCGATGAAATCGAGGCTGCGACCATGAAACATGAGGTCAACACGGCTAGAAACACATTGAAGTCGGCAAGGAGTCTTCTTGCCAGCGAAATAGACCGCGTCAAGGGGGATTCAACCATCGCCCTGAGCGAGCAGATGCGAATTGGTCTGGAAGGCTCCAAGGAAGATATCGGCGAATTGGTTCGTATGATTGATGCGACAACCGAAAACTTCAACAAGAGTCGGATAGCAAACGAAACTGCAAGCACTCACCTTGAAGAGGAGTGGAGAGACATCGGCTCGTGGCTAGAAAATTTCACTCGCCGCCTGCCAACCAATTTCGAGGCAATGAGGTCTGTCTTCAAGCCTGTCCGCGATTCCGCCTCTGGCGAAATCATCTCCGCCGGCTTCGATATTGAAGCGAGAGTGGCGGACATGGGTGATGTCCGAACAGTCCTGACGGGCATTGTCGACAAGGTCGAGAAGAGTGAGAAGAACAGCGAAAATCTCGGCAACGATGAAGCCCTTCGCTCCCGCTATACGAAAAACATGAGGAAGGAAATCCGCGAGGAGTTCTATAAGAATGTCATCCTCGAACCGACGATTCGCGTATGTATTCCATCCATCAGCCACAAATCTCTGAAACTTGAAAAGAACATGGTTTCTTCTGGTCAGGGAGTCGCGATGTCCCTGCTCTGGATCGTGAAGATGGCGGACTACGTGACGGAGCGGGAACTTCAACGGCAGAACGTCAGTACGGCCGCTCGCAAGCGCGTCCGCAGCATGAGGACGCAGTTCGTCATCATCGACGGCGCCTTCTCACACCTCTCCGACAAGCGTCTCATCACGGATGCTTTGGATAGCGTCAAAGGCAAGAGAGGCAAGTTCCAACTCATCATCACGGGGCACGAACCTAACTACAAGAACGACTTTGCCTATTTCCCCTCCTATATCGTTGCTCGAGAAATCGGCGGAAACCTCATGTATGCGGAAAGCGAAACCAGACGCCTGCTTGCCCCCGAGGAGGTTGGTTCTCGTCTGGGAGCGATGGAAGTTTCTTCATTCCATAAACTGACGGACGCGGCATGAACATAGAGGAAAAGGTCATCTCAGCCCTTTGGACTCTGATGGGCGGGCGGGACTTCCTGCAAGGCAAGGGGTTGGTCGGACGCGTTGCGAAAATGGCTGGTATCGACCCGTTGGAAGCCAAGATGACCTTGGGCAAGTTGGCACGCAAAGGAATCACCGAAGGTGTTTCGGAACACGGAGAAGCCTTTGGAAGGGTATCCCTGACGATTGAAGCCCCCAAACGCGAGGAGCCTGTCTCGCTCATCAGATGGCGAGAGGCTCTTAGTGCGATAAAAATGGACGAGAGCGAAGCGGCGATGCTTGCTCCCTGTCATGACAGGTTGGAGGGCTTTTCGGATGCCGACATGCGAGACCTTGCAAGCGGTCTGATAGGTCTCAAATCGGCTCAAGAAACGGAAAAGAACACGCCTCGCTTCGTCGTCTCGGCGAAGTATCTCCTTGGTTCATCTAAAATGCTCGGCAGCCTTCCTACCTCCTCCTTGAAAGCCTTCGGTATCGATATCAGCGCCTTCCCCGATGCCATTCCTCAAGTGGTTGTCGCCGGTTCTGAAAATCCAGAAGCGGTCTTGCTCATCGAGAACCCGCATTCATTCGAAGAAGCCATTGCCGCAGGGTGTTCCCACAAAATCGCCCTTGTCGTCACATACGGGTATGGGCTTTCCCGTTCAGGAGAGTCATACGGCAACAGCCTGACGGAAGCGGTCGCCCAAGCAGACAGACTTGTTCCTCTGATTAGAAAGGGCAATCCACCATCTCTGAAAACGCTCCTTGGACACCCCAAAATCCTGTTTTGGGGCGATTTGGATAGAGAGGGGCTACGCATCTACGCCAGCCTTCGTAAGAGGCTTCCAGCACTTCGGGTGAGTGCCCTATACCTCCCGATGCAGGAAGCGATGGAAAGAGGGATATCGCATCCATACACCAAGGCGACAGCCAAGGAAAAACAAGGAACGACGGAGCGTGTCCCCGAGGACGCAATGCCCTTGGCTTCCATCTGCTCGGATAGAGGCATCGACCAGGAAGCGGTTAGCCGCGAGGAAATCGCAAGGCTTGCCTCCATGTCCCTCGACGAGGTGGGGCAAGGGAAATGCCAACGATAGCAAAGGGAAAGACCGAGGAAGGCGACAAAACCATTCTCCATGTCGAGATAACGGGAGAACCATCGCCTTGCCCATCCTGTGGCTCCTCGGTGGTCGTGGGTTTCGGGAAACGAACCCAATCGGTCGCGGATATTCCCGAGAACGGAAAGCCCGTGGTGTTGCAGGTCATCACACGCCGCTTCCGTTGCAAGGATTGCGGACGCTCCTTCTATGAGAGCGTCGAAGGCATTGCAGGCAATCGGCGAATGACCGACAGGCTTGTCCAATGGATTAGGAACGAGGCTCCTTCACGGCGATTCACCAAAATCGCTGCGGAAAGCGGTCTTTCGGAAGGCACTATCAGAGCATTGCTTCGAGCCAGCGGGGATTACGAACGCCGGAAGCGAGAATGACCCGATTAGAGGACCATTTGAAGGGAATAGCAAATGAGTTCGCCGCCCTACTCCGTTTGACATTATCGCCCTGATGTCCGGAGTTCGGTGCGGATTTATGTCCTCACAGCCTCAAGCCGGCCACAACCGCTCATTTAGAATGATCGCTCCATAGCGAACACTGGCTCTGTCCGTACGATTAATAGGTTGATAAAGACAAACGGATGGAATAATCTTTATGTCATCCAAAATACTTTCGCGAAATTATGCCTTGTTCAGTTTTTTGATAACAATCTCGGCGTTTCTTCGCCTGAATATCCGTTATCACACCAATACCTAGAGACACCCATGCGTATTGAAGAAATAATTGAAGCAGTTCAGCAAGTACTCGGAATCGATATTGATGGCAAGGCGGGTCCGCAAACCTGGAACGCTATCTACGAGCGCTTAGTCGAGAAAAAGATAAATGCTCAGAATCCATCGGATTCCATTTCTCCAGTGGATAGTCGTAGCGAAAAGGTAATCGCCACACTATTGCCTCAGGTGCAGCCGATTGCCCGTGCGCTCGTGCAGAAGGCCTCATTAGCTGGAGTTACAATCAAAATCATCAGTGGCTTGCGAACCTATGCGGAACAAGATGCTCTGTATGATCAAGGACGGACAACCCCGGGGAGTGTCGTAACGAATGCGCGAGGTGGATACTCCAATCACAACTTTGGTATTGCGTTTGATGTTGGAGTTTTCGAAGGGGCCAAGTACTTGCCTGACTCGCCCAAGTACAAAGCTGTCGGTGCGTTGGGAGTAGATTTGGGTCTTGATTGGGGCGGTAACTGGAAAACAATCGTTGATCAGCCCCACTTTCAGCTAAGACCAACGTGGGCGGCTGATATTACCGAGAAGCAGATGCTCGCCGAACTGCGTTCAAGGCTGGGCGACGGAAGAGCTGTCTACGCTTAGTGAGTTTCATCTGAGTCCCATATTTAACAGTAACAGTGGCACGGATATCGCCCGAATAAGCGTCCTAGACTTTGTCTTATGGAAGCCTGTTATTGAAGCAGCCGTTCAATATTGACTTGCTGGTGGGGTTGTTTCATTTTGTGATCGGAGGGGTGCCAAGCGTAAAATATACCAGGTGCCCCCCGATGCATAGATAGATGAGAATTGCGCTTACAACGAAAGTTAAGGCGTGGGGCAACGCCACATGCGGCATCAGCCAAGCATGCGAGTACCAAATATTTTTCTGTTTGGGCAGTATTACCTCGGTGTGCTGTGAATCCACGTCGCCGGCAAGAATGCACTTAGCCGTGTGCCATGATCAGTCTATGCGTGGCGCAGACTTTGGTCGATCACTTTCTGACTCTCTAAGGTAGTTATTTAGCTCGATCTCACGCATTCGGACATAGTGCCGCATCTGGTGCCTGCGGCTTGCGTGTTCGACGATCCAGAATGCCAAGCTGCTTATCGCCGCAACGACAAAGAAGCCATACGCACGGTATTGAAATCCAAGCCCGAGCGCAACGAGGCTAAGTGTCACCCCCCAACTCTTCATTGTGAGCAAGCGCTGATCTGAGTCAGCAATTGTCTTTACTAAAGCGAAGTATTCTTCCTTTTCAAATTCTATTGACATAACCACTCCATTGGACGCTTAACGGCCATGCAGGAATACAAAATTCATTTCCTGGACGATTACGCACCTTACGGCAGCCCTCAACCGGCTTGAAAAGAGCTCACCCATACAGATTTCCCATTGGTGCCAGTACGGTTGGTTTGGCTGTTCTGATCTCCGGTTGAAGATAGGGCTCTCACCACGTCACCACCGAATTGAAAGCAATTTTATTTTAGTGACTGCGTCCAGCAACTCTTCACGAGTCTTTTTATCAAGAGGTTTCTCCTCCTTAGAGTCGGCTAATCGCTGAACAGCGACAGACATTTCCGGCATAACTTCGGCGATTATCTTTTCGAAAGGATCGTCTAGCTTTTCCCGTTGAAGCACAAACATCAAAGCAGGGACTGATACTGCTTTGAATCGAGCCTCTGCCGGTGCGTAAGGTTCCTGCCCAAAAAATACAGCCCGTACGTAGACTCCGTCACGTCCTGTCGCCGTTGTATCCTTAAGTATCTCGCGCATTATAAAGAAGCGGTAACCCAACTCCAGCGATGCCTCTTCACGCAATTGCACACGTTCAACTTGCTTGTTTTCGTTCGACACCCACCTTTGGTACTGCCAGGATATTGCTCCAAGGACAACACTGGAGAGCAAGAAGATTGCAAATGATGAGTTCAGGAGTTTCCAAACACGTGACTGCCATTTCGTAGATTCCCTTTCGCAGAGGCTTGCGCGAATTTCGTCACGGAATATTTCCTCCGCACGTATACGTGAACGATCCTCGTCATTCAGGTTCGTAATGGATTGTTGAGATTCCAATTTGAACTCGCGACTGGTTATCAAAAAAATGAGAGTGTTAACGTTTCTCCTCAGCCGCCAACGACATGTGTGTTCGCCAATATCTGCGAATAGCCAGATATAGAATGATCCTGAACGCGTAGTGCCATTTCACGTCGGAGGGTTTTGCTACCCGTTGGGATATACGAGGGTTTTCGCGTTGAGTCCTGTTGCAGTGCCTGGACCTGTGGATGCTCGAAAAAGGCATGAACTGTAACTTGGGCCAAGACAAAGCCACGGAGCTGGGTATCCCACTCCGTTATCGCGCTTGCGATCAAACTCAACACAAAATATACCAGCACCAACCCGATCAGGGCATTGAGCATACCTAATGCTTCCATGACACCTCCCCTATTGGATAATTTCCTAGCGCGCTCGAACAAACTCGATGATGATCTAGGGAACTGCCCAAGGCGTTACAACACGGCCGCTAACACCGCACTGAACGCTTCCTTTAGGACCTTGACTATAGCGTTGAGTGCCTTTTGTACAGCGATTAGCGTTAGATGCGTTACCGCCACAAAGACAGATTCGCAAGCAGTTCGCTGCATTCGGAAAAGAATCTTGCCGGTCGCAGGACTGTAACCCTCATTTGAATTGATTTGATACTGTGCAATATTTTCCGCAATACTCTCTAGCTGAACTGCCATCTTCTTGAACTCAGCAGGCGCATAACCTTTTACGGCTGCCCAACCGTCCTTGAATGCCCCCTCAGCTGCATCTGATATCTTCGCAAATATTTCGTCTGCGCTAATTGCCATGATTGCGTCCCCTTATTGAGATTTCTTAGCGGCTTCAACAACTGAAACTGCAGTTATTGACTGATTGGTGATCGCCATTGCGTCTTTAGCAGTCGCCGCTCTGATACACGAAATGCCTTTGCATTTGTCACTATCCTTGTGGATTTCACGAATACTTGATAATTGCTCCTTAACTAGTATCAAAAGGCGGGCGTTACATGCACTTTCCGTAGAGGCTGTTGCGTCGGAACCTTGGAGGAGATCCAGAGGAGCCTTGGATTTCAGTATCACAGATATTTTTTGGAACACTCTGGTTTCGAGCTTACAAGCGTTTCCTTCTGACGCAGCCGAGGCTCGAGCTATCAAGATGTCTAATTTTGAATCAAGAGCGTTATACGTTCTAAATGTGGCGTCATACGTCCCTTCTTGTTTGCCACCTAACTCAGCCATATTCTTCATGTGAGTATTGAATTGTTCTGAGAATTCAGTAATTCCCTTGTCGACCACCTCGTCATAGTCGCTCACAAGTTTTATGTTTGCGCAACCCACCAGCAACGTGGTTGTAACCACAGCTAGCGTCGCAATGCCTCTCTTCATGTTTGCCCCCATGGTTTCCGAAGTATCTAGTGCGCCCTAATTGCATGAATTATGTGAATGTTGCCGTTAATGCCATCACTCCAAATGAGAGGGTGGCTAAACAATTTGCCTCGTTTGTCTGCCGGGGAAGATCGTTCGTTTGCATCAAGTAAATGACGACAGACTCTAGGCAAACAGCTTCCTGTCCTTGATCTTCCTCGGGTCGTTGTAGTAGTCGGCCCACCACGGCTCTTCACCTTCCTTTCGAGGTGGGCGGCGCAGCGCAAGGTCTTTGCCCGCACCCTTGGCTCGTGCCGATGAAATGCGGAACTGGTAGTGATCAAAGAGGCGCAGTGCTTCGACAACGTACGCGGTCACTACTCGCGGATGGCGGAATACCAGCAGGTTCTCACCGTTCGCGCCGTCGGCGGGGATGGAGAAGTTGTAGGACCCAGTGTACACCCGCGCATTAGGCGTGCCGAAGTCCATCACGATGAACTTGTGGTGCATCCGGATGCCCTTGCCGCCGGTCGGCTCGGATTTGAAAGGCTCGGGCACGCCCTTGCCAAGTTCCTCAGGCCTGACCACGATGACATTTCCGCTGGGCTCAAGCACATCCAAACCGCCGACCTCCTGGTCTGACATGCCGTACATGAAGATGTCGTTGTCTGCGGTGAGTTTCAGGATGGCATTTTTCATCGCGCCTTTCGTCTGGTACAGGAACGCGAGTGAAAAGAACAGATTTGACGTGGTGTGGTCACGGATGTCGTTGGCGATCTCATTGAGAAAGCCGTGACCTGAGTTATGCGGCGAAAAGGTAACTTGCGCATCGACCGACGGCAAACCAAGGTCGTGCCACTGCGACGCCGAGACCGACTGCTCGAACCCGGACACGCTGTTCTTCCAATATTCTTCGAAGGCAGCGCCAAAGACTGCAACCGCCTTTTTCCCGCGCAGCACGACCGCGTTGTTGGCCTGCACGTAGAAGGCTCGCCAGCTGAAATTCGTCGAACCGCACGCCACCGACTGGGACTTGCTGCCGTCAACCACGATAGTCTTATTGTGTTGCAGGCCCTGCATGTGCTGCCGCTGGACTTGATCGCGGCCGGCCGAAGCCACCAGGCGAAGCTCCGACTCGTTTTCGGCCGAGCCGGCCTTTGAATGGTCCGGGCTGTTGTCGATGATGATGCGCAGCCGCGGCCCCAGCGCGACCAGGCGATTGACGACCTCGGGTTCGTTCAGGTCATAGGCAACGACGCGCACCGTGGCACTCGCGTCGTGCAGCGCTTCGTCGAGCAGGCTCAGCAGCGCTTCGCGGGCCTCGAAGCCCATCCACTCCAGGGCCTTCTGGGCGTTTGCGTGTTGGGGCTGGAAGTGCAGGCCCTCATCTGCCTTGCGTGGCAGCAGAGTCGCCATCTCGGCGGCGGTCTTCGCGTATCTTTCGACGAAAGCCTGCGACGACACGAAGCCCCGCGTGAAGGCCACGTTCAGCTCACCTTCGATGGTGACCCGCCCGAGTTCGAGGGATGCTTCCTGGTAATCGCCGTAGCTCAGCCTGTCGTCATCGGCCATGAAGACCGGACTGACCCGGTAGGTGAACGCGCCGCCGAGCTCGGCATTGCGCGGGAAATGCACCCAGCGGAATTTCTGCAGCGGCGACTCCTTCGTCGACAGCGTCCTGCCGTCGACCGCGCCCTGGGCCGTGCGAAATCCGAGTCGATTGTTCAGCGCGAAATAGCGATCACCCTGGGGTTCCTTGTATTCGATGGCGAAGCCGACGAAGTCGTTCGGCGGCTGCGGTTCCTTCCAGTCCATCGCCAGCAACACCATGCTTTCGCCGCGGTGGATCCTGAGCGTGAATTTCGCCCGGGGATTATTGCCTTCTACGTGCCATTCGTTCGCCATCTTGCCCTCCGCTGCGCAGTCAATCGAATCCAATGTCGATGATCGCCCCGGCGGCGATCGGGAACGGACCCCAGGGACCGAGGACGGTGGCCTTGCCGTTGCGCACCGTCTCCACCGTGAAGGTGTAGCTCAGGCCGCCAAGCACGGGGAACCCGCCACTGGTCGGAAACCGCCCCTTGTCGCGAACGAAATAGCGCAGCCAGGCGAAGCGGGGCGAGCTGCCGTCGATGATGCCGATGACCTGCTCTGTAGCATTGGCAACCGTATCGGTCTTCATCATCACGCGCGCCGGCACCTCCGGCTTCTGACCGAGCCGAACCGAGATCCACGCCTCGGTTGGCTTCGGCCTGGCTACCACCGACTCCGGTGTCCGCATGGACCGGAAACCTAGTGCCACCAACAGCGTGTTGATGCCCGAGCTTCCGCCCGCGAACATCAGCGCCGAAAGTACGGTGCCGACTAATCCCAGGTCCGGGTCCTGCGGCGGTTCAAACATGGCCCCCACCAGCTTGCTGAAGACATCCAGCCGCGGCTCTATCAACACCAGCAGCAAGGAAACTGCGAACGCCACCACGGTCCGCGTGCCGCGGACGAAGGTCTGGACGAAGGGCCGCCAATTGAATATCGCCGCCAGCGCAGACTCAAGGAACAGTGCAATCGTGAATGCGACGAACAACACCTTTGCGGCCTTGTCGTAGCTGCCGGGGGGTTTTTCCGGCGAAGACTGCCCCGTGCCGCTGCCTTCCTTGGCCGTTGTCTCGTTCTTCGTTGCGCCACTGGGGGCCTGCGCCCTGGCCGGCGTCGACGCGTCCTTCACTGGCGTCGACGGGCCCGAGTCTTTCTTGGCTGTTGTCTCGTTCTTCGTTGCGCCACTGGGGGCCTGCGCCTCGGCCGGCGTCGACGCTTCCTTCACTGGCATCGACGGGCCCGAGTCTTTCTTGGTGACCGGAGAGCCGTTGTCACACGCCGCTTCGGGCACACCGATGAACACATTTAGTGCCACTATCAGCGCTACCATGCCACACATTCGTCGCATCAAAATTTCCTCCTTGGTCCTGCGTACCTATATGTGTAATGGATAACATTTTGGTGCAATGGCCATCAAGTTCTAGAAAATCGTATTCTTGCCGTTGTCGTCCTCTGATATGTGGTTTTCTGTCGTTTTAGAGTTCCATAGGGAAACGTAAGGCAATCAATACACACGCCTTATTCTCAACATCGCATCTACGTGAAAACTACTTCCGCAACAAAAAGATCCAACAGCCCACGCTTCATTTGACATTACTGCCCTACAGTAATGCACCGCTCTAAAATAGTTGAGTTAAAGACTACTCTTTGTCATAGTCCATGTGCATCATCCACATGGATGATGGTCGTGCATTGAAGGGAATCGTGGGGACGATGAATCATCAGCGTCGTTAGGCGCGGGGGGACGGAACATTGATCAGAGAGGCAACGGGCTAACATCCGACGAAGCATCATTAGATGGCACCGACAAGGGGGGGGCGAATCACTCCCCAACTTGTCGTGGCATTCGATCGAATTGTGCTCTAGGAGCGAATCAGGAACCCCTGTGTGCAGACTGTATGTTTCTGCATGAGCGGCATTTTGAGGCGCCAACTGAACTGGACTTTCTTCAGCATTGTCGTGTCATCCGCCAGTATATTGACCAAGGCACAACCGCCCTCTTCTCTCCGTATGTGGCCGCTTTTCTGATTTCTAGAACAGGCCGAATCCTTGATATAGATGAACGTTCAACCACATTCCTGCGCTTGGGGGCCGTGCTTGGAATTCACCACAACAAAATCTGGTCGCCGGAACCCAATTTCAATGCATTGTTATCCAGCGCGATTGAACGGGTAGCACGCCTCGGCAAAGCAGAAACTTTGATTTGCGAGTGCGAACCGGCAGGAAAAACGCGCTATATGATACTTCTGCAACCGAACGCTGGAGCAGGAAAAATCCAGACTGAGCCATCACAAAATGTGGCTTGCATGGTGTTCCCGCTTGGGCGTCGCCGAATTGCCAGCGCAAGGCAACTAATGTTGTTGTTCGGACTTTCGGCAGCTGAGGCTAGATTAGCGCGTGCCTTGTGCCATGGCGAAACGTTAGAGGAGTACGCAGGTTCTCAAGGCGTCAAATTACCAACAATAAAGACGCAATTGCGAGCTGTCTTTGCGAAAACCAAAACGGATAGGCAGGTAACCTTGGTCAGCCTTATCTCCGGAATCCCGCCTCTGCGTTGAGTCGAAAGCAGAAATGCAACGAAACACCGCGCGATTCGACCGAGGGCAATAGCTGATGCCCACTGCAACGGTATATTTCTCCGACGATAATATCCCCAAGATGGCCGGATCTCGGCCAAAGCTGACCTTTGGCCGAACCGCGCCTCTAAAGGGAATCTTCGATGACGCAGAAGGGACACCGGGCTCGAAAGTCCATCTGGCCTTCGACACGAAAATTAGAAGGTTGCCATACCAAGTAAGAATTTGGCCGAATCACCTCGCAAACTGTGCTTGTCTGAACCAATGCCATCCGCCTAAAATTCCCGCTTATCCTGAGGGAAGGCCATTTGATGATGCAGCTGAGCGCCGGCGAAATCCTGCAGCTTTCGCCCGACGAGGCTTCGGCCAAAGCGGCCAAGAGCTTGGTCATTCGCGGTAAATGGCCGCGTCTTGAATTCGACGAACAGGCGATCTGGGGCGAGTGCCAGGGTAGCGGTAGCAAACCTTATCAGGTGCAGGTCGACAAATCCGGCCCGGCCTTCCGGTGCTCTTGCCCGAGTCGCAAATTTCCCTGCAAGCATGGCTTGGCGCTCTTGCTGCTGATGGCGCAAAACCCCGCGAATTTTTCTGCGGCGCCCGCCCCAGCCTGGGTCAGTGAATGGCTGGCGTCGCGCCAGCAGCGGGCTGAAAAGCAGGAGACCAGGATCGCCGAAAAGCGCGAAGCGCCGGCCGATCCACAAGCGATAGCACGCCGCGAAGGGACTCGCCTGCAACGCATGGGCGGTGGCCTGGAAGAACTCGAGCGCTGGCTGAACGACCGCCTGCGCCAGGGCCTGGCGCAATTGCCCGGGCAAACAGCGATCTGGGAGGAACTGGCAAGGCGCATGATTGACGCCCAATTGCCGGGCTTGGCCTTCCGGCTGCGTCGTATCGGCAGCCGGGTCGGCAAGACCGAAGACTGGCCGGGCCACGTGCTGGGCAGCCTGGGCCAGTTACGGCTGCTGATCGACGCCTTTCGGCGTCTCGACAACCTGCCGCCCGCCGTACAACAGGATGTGCGCGCCGCCCTCGGCATGACCATCGAGCGCGAGAGCGTGCTGGCCAGCGGCGAGCGGCTAAGCGACGACTGGTGGGTACTCGGCCAGGCCATCGACGAGGAAGGGGCTCTGTGGATGCGCCGGGTCTGGCTACAGGGTCGGCAATCGGGACGCCTGGCCATGCTGCTCGACTTCGCCCACGGCAGCCGCCGCTTTGCCCAGAGCTATGTCACGGCAAGTAACGTGAATGCCGAGCTGGCTTTTTTTCCCGGCAACCTGCCGCTGCGGGCGATTGCAGTGGACGATGCACGACTGCAACCGGTCAAGCCGCTCCCGGTCGCCGACAGCGTCGATGTGGCCCTTGAGACACTCACCCGGGCTGTTGCTGCTAATCCCTGGCAATCGCCACATCCACTGCTGGTCGGTGACGGCGTACCGTGCTCCGGCGCCTGGGGCTGGTCGCTCCATGGCCCCGGCCAGCGCCGCCTGCCTTTGCAAGTGCGCGAAGAGGACGGCTGGCAGCTGCTCGCGGCGAGCGGCGGCACGCCGCTCGCTGTGTTCGGCGAATGGGATGGCGAAGCCCTGCGACCACTCAGCGCCTGGCGAGAGCAAGTGCTCTGGCAGGAAGAAACGGAGATGGCATGAAGCTCCTGCACGAACTGGCCACCCAGGTCTTGCTCGGCAGCGAACGCCGCCCTCCCTGCTTGCCCCAGTTGTCGGGTGCTCTCGGCGAATTACTGCTGGCTGCCTGCCCACCCGAAGACAGCAACGAAGTGCGCGTTCTGCGTTACGCCGGCAGCCTGGCTGTTTGCGCCGCAGCCGGCTATGTGCCGGCCCTTGCTGAGGACGCGCTGCCCGAGGCATGCCTGGCGGAAGAACGGCTTACGGTAGACCACCCAGTACTTGGGGCGACGCTGCAACAAATACTCGCGGATGGCCCCGATCCATTGCGCCGTGAGGCCTTCGGCCGACTGGCGAGCACCGGTCGTTGCTTGCCGCCGGGCTTGCTGCCGCGAGCCCTGACCTTGGGCCAGAAAACCCCCGATTTGCGGCCGGCGCTCCTCGCTGTACTGGGTCGGCGCGGCCAATGGCTGGCGCCGCTCAATCCAGCCTGGACCTGGGCCGTAGGCGGCGCCGACCCGATAGCTGACCCGACCCTTTGGGATCATGGCAGCCCGGAACAACGCAAGCTGCTGCTCGACAAAGTGCGCAAGAACGATCCGGGCCAGGCCCGTGCGCTGTTGCAGGATGGATTTTCCCAGCTCGAAGCGCGCGAGCGGGCCAGTCTACTGGAGTCGATGGGGTGCGGATTGGCTAGCGCCGACGAGGACTTCCTCGAAACGCTGCTTGCCGACCGCAGCAAGGAAGTACGCCAGCGCGCCGCCAACCTGCTGGCCTGCCTGCCAGGTAGCCGCTACAGCACGCGCATGACCGGGCGCATGGCGGCCTGCCTTGGCGAGGAACGCAAACTGTTCCGCACCGTGCGCACCCTGGAAGCGCCGACTTCTTTCGGCGCGGGCTGGAAGGACGATGCCCTGGAAGAAGGCCGCGCGAAGGGCGAAAGTCTGGGCGAACGAGCCTGGTGGCTCTACCAGATTGCCCGCGCCTTGCCCCTGGCCTGGTGGTTGGAAACGACGGGCCTGTCGCCAGCCGAGTTGATCAAGTGGGTCCGTGGCACGGACTGGAGCGAAGCCATGCTGCGAGCCTGGAGCGAAGCCTTGCAGCGCCAGCCGGACGCACGCTGGGCCGCGGAATTCTTGGTCAACGCCGAATCCCTCAACCTGCCACTCAATATTTTCGAACTGCTGGCCGGCCTGCCGGTGCGGGAACGCGAACAGCACTGGCTGGTGCTTTTGCAGACCGGGCTGCGCCACTTCAGCCAAGGTGACCTGCTGGCTCGCCTGGTCGAGAATTTTTCCGCGAGCGGCGAAGAAATGTCCGAAGAATTTTCTCGCCGCGTCCTGGCCGAGGTCCGCCAACTGGTGAACCAACCCACCAATATCAACAGCGGGATATACCGGATCTGCCAAGTCCTGCCCGAACTGGTCTGCCTGATTCCGTCGGGCTGTTTCGCCGATGCCGCGGAAGGCTGGCCGGTCGGCCGCCCGGAAACAGAGTACTTCAGCAAGACTTTGGCCCGCATCCTGGCCATCCTCGAACAACGAAAAATCCTCCACCAAATTCTCAGATAGCGGACACCTTCATGAGCCAAATCCTGCGCCAGCATGCCGAACAACAATTTGCCGAGGAACTCGAAGAACTGAAAAAGGCCGATAGCCGCGAGCGGCCGGAAAACTGGATGCTTTCGCCATGGGCGGTGGCCGAATACCTGATGGGTGGCAAGCTGGCCAATGGCTTCCAGGTCAGTGCCAAGTACATCGGCAACCGGCGCTTGATGGAGACCGCCATCGCCACGCTGGCCACTGACCGCGCACTGCTGCTGTTTGGCGTGCCGGGCACCGCCAAGTCCTGGGTCTCGGAACATTTGGCGGCGGCCGTCAGCGGTGATTCGACCATGCTCATCCAGGGCACCGCCGGGACCAGCGAAGAACAGCTGCGCTACGGCTGGAACTACGCTGAACTACTGGCCAAGGGGCCTTCGAAAGCGGCCTTGGTGCCGAGCCCGCTGATGCGCGCCATGGAACAGGGCAAGACAGCCCGCGTCGAAGAGCTGACACGGATCCCGGCCGATGTGCAGGACACCCTGATTACCATCCTTTCCGAAAAATCGCTGCCGGTACCCGAGTTGGGGATCGAGGCGCAGGCGGTGCGCGGCTTCAATGTCATCGCCACCGCCAACAATCGCGACAAAGGTATCAACGAACTGTCCAGCGCGCTGAAACGGCGCTTCAATACGGTCATCCTGCCGGTGCCGGCCAGCGAGGCAGAGGAAGTCAGTATCGTCACCAAACGCGTTGCCGAACTTGGCCGGGCTCTGCAACTGCCGGGCGAACCGCCAGCCTTGAAGGAAGTGCGCCGAGTCGTGCAGATATTCCGCGAATTGCGCAACGGCCAGACCGAAGATGGCAAGACCAAGCTCAAAGCCTCGAGCGCCACCCTGAGCACGGCCGAGGCGATTTCGGTGATCAACAGCGGCATGGCACTGGCCGGGCATTTCGGCGACGGCGTGCTGCGCGCCGGCGACATCGCGGCCAGCCTGGTCGGCGCCATCGTCAAGGACCCGGTTCAGGACACCGTGGTCTGGCGCGAATACCAGGAAACGGTCATGAAGGAACGCAGCGACTGGAAGGATCTCTACCGCGCCTGCCGGGAACAGGACTAGGCACCCCAATCCATGGCCGATTACGCTGTTACGCCCTTCCACCTGTTCGGCGTCCGCCACCACGGACCGGGTTGCGCCCGCAGCCTGCTGCGCGCCCTCGAGGAACTCCAACCCGATTGTCTGTTGGTTGAAGGCCCGCCCGACGGCGAGGATATGCTGGCGCTACTGCTGGCCGACGGGCTAGTGCCGCCGGTCGCCCTGCTCGTCTATAACCCGGACGATGCGCGGGAAGCGGCCTTCTATCCCTTCGCCGCCTTCTCCCCGGAATGGAATGCCTTGCGCTTTGCGCTGGAACGGCAGATTCCGGCCCGCTTCATCGATCTGCCCGCCGGCAACCGATTCGCGCTGGAGCGCCCGGCCGAGGAAGAAAACGGCGCAGGCAGGGCCGAGCTGGCTGGATACGAAGTACCGCCCGCAGACTCGGCAGAAGCGGTTGCCGAAGATGCCGGGCCGAGCGGCGATCCGCTGGACTGGCTGGGCCGGGCCGCCGGTTACGGCGATGGCGAGGCGTGGTGGAACCACATGGTCGAGGAGCGCGGCGACAGCCTGGAACTCTTCGCCGCAATCCGCGAGGCAATGAGCAGCGTGCGCCGCGAGGCACCGGCCCGCGTCCGCACGGCCAATGACGAACACCGCGAAGCGCTACGCGAGGCACACATGCGCAAATGCCTGCGCCAGGCGCAAAAAGATGGTTTCCAGCGCATTGCCGTGGTCTGCGGTGCGTGGCACGTGCCGGCGCTGGTCGACATGCCGCCGGCCAAGATTGACAACGAGCGCCTCAAGGGCCTGCCAAAAATCAAGGTGACCGCCACCTGGGTGCCCTGGTCCTACCACAACCTCAGTTTCGCCAGCGGCTACGGCGCCGGCGTCGCCTCGCCCGGCTGGTATGAACATCTCTGGCAAAGCCCCGGCGGCGATCGAGCGATCGGCTGGTTGGCACGGGCGGCCCGGCTATTCCGCGACAACGGGCTGGATTGCTCGTCGGCCCACATCATCGAAGCGGTCCGTCTGGCCGAAGCCTTGGCTGCCCTACGTGAACGCCCGCAAGCGGGCCTCGATGAACTCACCGAAGCACTGCGCACCGTCGTCTGCATGGGTGACGAGGCGCCAATGCAACTGATCCGCCGCCAATTGATCGTCGGCGACCGCCTCGGCAGCATCCCCGAAGCGGCCCCGGCCATGCCTCTGCAGCGCGATCTGGCGCAGCAGCAGAAAAGCCTGCGCCTGAAGGCGGAAGCAACGCAAAAGCCGCTCGACCTTGACCTGCGCCAGAGCAACGACCTGGCGCGTAGCCACTTGCTGCACCGGCTCAAGCTGCTCGATATCGGCTGGGGCGCCCTGAACCGGGCCGGGCGTAGTGCTAAGGGCAGCTTCCACGAAGTGTGGAACCTCCAGTGGGAGCCGGAATTGGCGCTTGCCGTGATCAATGCCAGCCGTTGGGGCAACAGCGTGCACGAAGCCGCCGTCGCCCGAGCGATTGACAAGGCGCAGTCGGCAACCAGCCTGCCGGAACTCTCCGAGCTGGTGAACCGGGTCCTGCTGGCCGACCTGGAAGCAGCCATCATCCCGGCCTCCCGAGCCCTGGAAGATCTAGCCGCAGTGGTCAGCGATGTTCAGCAACTGCTGGCCACCGTGCCGCCACTGGCCAATATTGCGCGCTACGGCAATGTTCGGCAGACCGATGCTGGCATGGTCGAACATCTTCTCGACAGCCTCGTCCCACGCGCCGCCATCGGCTTGCCCGGAGCCTGTTCGACGCTCGACGACGAGGCCGCTCAAGCCATGCGCGAGCACCTGGTCGCGACACATCAGGCGCTGCGCCTACTGGCCCGTCCAAACCTGCAGGAGGCATGGCAGCAGGCGCTGAACCGCCTCGCCCAACTCGGCAGTTGCCACGGCCTGATCTGCGGTCTGGCCAGCCGCCTGCTTTTCGACGAACAGGTGGCCAGCCCGGAGCAAACGGCGCAGCGCATGAGCCAGGCCCTGTCGGTCGGCAACGATCCGGGACCGGCCGCCGCCTGGCTTGAAGGCTTTCTCAACCAGAGCGGCATGGTGCTGTTGCACGACCCGCAACTGTGGGCCATGGTCGATAGCTGGCTCGGCACGCTGGGCGACGACAACTTTACCCGCGAGCTGCCCTTGCTGCGTCGCGCTTTTGCCGCCTTCAGCATGCCGGAGCGCCGGCAACTCGGCGAGCGGGCCGGCCGTTCGCCCACTACCGTGCTCAAGGCCCCACTGCCGGATTGGGATGCGGCACGTGCCGAGCAGGCCTTGCCTTTGTTGCGTCTGTTGTTGGGAGTCGAGGCATGAGTGAAATCGCGATAACGGATGACGAACGCAAGCGGCGCTGGCGTCTGGTCCTCGGCGAGCCAGCCGAAGCGTCGTGCGGCGGCATGCTCGCCGGCGAAGACCTGCGCATCGACGAAGCGCTGAGCGCGCTTTACGACGCCGACGAACCCGGAGGCTTGCGCGGCGGCAGCGGCGCCTCCTCGCCACGTGTCGCCCGCTGGCTGGGCGACATCCGCCAGTATTTCCCGGCTTCCGTGGTGCAGGTGATGCAGAAGGACGCCTTCGAGCGCCTTGATCTGAAAAGCATGCTCTTCCAGCCGGAAATGCTTGAAGCTGTGCAGCCGGACGTGCATCTGGTCGCCACGTTAATGTCGCTGCGCGGCATCATCCCGGCCAAAACGCGGGATACAGCACGCGCTGTGGTCAGCAAGGTGGTCGATGCGCTGATGAAGAAGCTTGAGGAGCCGATGCGCAGTGCTGTCACCGGCGCCCTCAATCGAGCTGTCCGCAACCGGCGACCGCGGCATGCCGAAATCGACTGGAACCGTACGATCCGCGCCAATCTCCGACACTGGCAGGAAGCCTACCACAGCATCATCCCGGAAAGTCTGATCGGCTACGGCCGAAAGGCCCGCCGTACCCAGCGCGAAGTCATCCTGTGCATCGACCAGAGCGGCTCGATGGCCGCCTCCGTCGTCTATTCGAGCATTTTCGGCGCCGTCATGGCCTCCCTCCCGGCCGTCAAGACGCACATGGTGGTTTTCGACACCGCCGTCGTCGATCTCACCGAGCAATTGAACGATCCCGTCGAAGTGCTGTTCGGCGTGCAACTCGGCGGCGGCACCGACATCAATCGGGCCGTCGGCTACTGCCAGTCGCTAGTCCGCGATCCGCGCAACACCATCATGATGCTGATTTCCGATCTCTACGAAGGCGGCGTCGAGCGGAATCTGCTGCAACGAGCCAGCGAACTGGTCCAATCCGGCGTCCAGGTGATCACCCTGCTTGCGCTCAGCGATGAAGGCGCTCCGGCCTACGACCATCGCCTGGCCGCCAAGCTGGCCGCGCTGGGCGTGCCCTCCTTCGCCTGCACGCCGGACCAGTTTCCCGGCCTGATGGCCGCCGCCATTCGCCGTGAGGACGTCGGCCTGTGGGCAGCCCAGCAGGGAATCGTGACGGCGCGGGCAGAACGTTGAAACGTTTACGTCTCGGGTTGTATGCAGGACGTGCCGTCCTGCGGCTAAACATAGGGTCATTACCGAAACAAAAATTATCCTTTCCGACCCGACCGCCCTGGGCATCTTCGGCCTGTCGATTGTCACCTTCGTCGCCGCATCCCAAAAACTGGACTGGACTACCGGGGCGATCTATCTCGTTCCGTGGGCGCGGTTTCTCGGCTCCATCGGGCTCGACCATCGACTTCAAGAAGAACAATTATCTCGGCTCTATCGTACTTGGGGGTATGGCCTGTTCTGGGCTGCTGTTGCGATGCACAGGGCGATCAGTTGCGTATTTTGATGAAAACTGACACTCCTTCCAATCTAATGTCGGCCACTAATTCCGATCACTTCCCCCCAGTCGATATCTGCATATCTGTAACAATACCGATACTGGATTGATGGCAGATCGAAGCGGTTTTTGTTACTTCCTCACCCAGATAAGGGGTTTTCTTGATAAAAACAATCTGGGTTCGGATTGGCGAAGCCGTACGAGCCAGAAGGCAAGCGCAGCGCGGCATGTGGCTTCTATCGGAAATGAGCGGGCTGTTACCGCTCCCGTCCCGCCTCATGCCACGCCTTCCTGACCGGAGACAACAGATACTCCATCACCGTCCGGTCGCCCAGTCGGATCTCCGCATTGGTTTGCATCCCGGCCGAGAGCAGAAAACGTTCGCCATCCATCGCCAAATTCATCTGCTTGAGTGCGACCAGCGCCTTGTAAACCAGCGGCTGATTCTTCCTGGCCGGATCGGTCTGGGTGTTGCCATTGCCGGTGTTGTTATCCGAAGCGTCAGCGCTGACATGCTCAACTATTCCTTCGACCATGCCGTATTTCTGGAATGGAAAAGCCGCAAACTTAAGTTTGACCGGCTGCCCCTGGCGCACAAAGCCGATGTCTTCATTGCTGACCCATACTTCGGCCCGGAGGATTTCATCCTGCGGCACGAGAGTGAGCAATACGGTGCCGGGTTGGACGACCGTCCCCGCGGTATGGGTGGCCAGATCTTTGATTACCCCGTCCTGCGACGCTTTGAGTTCGAGCAGTTCCTGCTTGTGCGCCTGTTTGGTCGCCTCCTGGGCTAGTTTGTCAAACTGCCCTTGAATGTCATTGCGTTCGACATGCAGTTGCCGGCGATAGTCGGAATCGATCTGGGCCAGTTTCTTCTCGGATTGGAGCAGGCTGGCTCTGGCCGATTCGATGACGAAGGCTTGGGTTTGCAGTTCCTGCTCTTTTTCGACCCGTTCGCGTTTCTTGTCGCTACCCATTAGTGAACCGGCAAAGCCATCCTTGACGAGCTTTTCGTAGGCTTTGTCCTGCTCCCGATAATGCGGCAAGGTTTCTTCGAGTTTGCGTTTGATCTGCTCGGCAGCGGCCAACTCCTGTTTGGCCTTGCTCAGCCGGGAGCGTTCTTCGGCGAGTGCCGCTTCGAAGGACGTACGATTGGCGCGGTATTGGGCATTGATCTCTTGGGCAAGCCCTGTTGGGTCACTGGCCTCCGTTTTGAACGGGGCGCCTGACAATTCAGCCTGTATCCGACGTAGCGCCAAGCGCTTGCGCTGGTAGTCAGCATCAATGGATTTGGTATCGGCTTCGCTGATCAGCGTATCCATCCGCATCAATACCTGGCCTGCTTTGACGCTTTGTCCTTCCCGGACCAGGATGTCCTTGACGATACCCGACTCGGAAGGCTGGACGATCTTGACGTAACTTTCGGGGATGAGCTTGCCTTCGGCGACTGCAACGATGTCGAGGCGACCGAGAATGGCCCAGAGCAACAAGGCCGCTAAAAGGCTGAGCAGCAGCCAGAGTACCTTGCGGCCGAGAGGATTGGGCGGCGCATCCTGCAGACGCAGCAGAGGTGGTGAGAAATCGAGGGGATCGACTTCATTCGTGGGGAACATCGATTTCATCGGATGTGTTTCAAGAGAATGAAAAAAACAAGGGCGGCGCTACCGCCGCCCTTGTCGTAGGCAGAGGTCTTAAGACAGACGCACCGAGCCGGTCTGCAACCCCGCCAGCGGCGTCAGGGTTTGTGCCGTCGTACCTAGATTGGTATCAGACAAGGTGGCCAGTGCGGGCGTCACCCCGATCCCAGCCAGCGTGCCGTTCTTGCCGTACTGATAGGCCAGATCGCCGCCCAGCGCTGCGTTGTCCGAACCGGCCAACTGGAAGCTGGTCAGAGCGTTGGTCAGTTCCCAGCTAGTCAAGCCAGTATTGGCGGCTCGTGCGGCATCGAAGGCACCTGCCAAGCCGGCAAAGTTGAAGTTCTCCACCTTTTGGTCCTTGAGCGGGTCGGCCCCGCCGGCGGCGAAGTCGGCCATGGCTTCTGCGATCATCTGCAACTTGGCGACAGGCTTGGACGGTGTGCCTATATACCAGTCCTTGAAGGTGATCTGGTCGGTCGCCCCGATCTTGAGGACGAGATCGTTGGTCGCCTTGGTGAAGACCAGATCGGCATAGGTAATGCCGCCGCCCAATGAAATGACGTCACTACCGGTTCCACCCGTGGCAAAGGTGTCCTGACCATCGCCTTTATTGAACAGGATGGTGTCGTTGCCCGCCGCCGTGGTGTAGGTATCGTTGCCCAATCCACCTAGGAAGACTTCGGCACTGGCGCCACCGGTGAGGGTGTCGGCACCTGAGCCGCCGTTGAACAGAGCAGTGCCCGCGGTGTCGGTCAGGATGTCGTTACCATCACCGCCTTCGAGGATGTCATTGCCGGTTCCGCCATTGAGTGTATTGATCGCCGTATTGCCTCGGACCAGATTGCTCAAGGTGTTGCCGGTGCCGTTGATGGCCGTCGTTCCGGTGAGAACTAGGTTCTCGACATTGCTGGTCAGCGTCAGGGTGACCGCCGACTGAATGGTGTCGTTGCCGGCACTGGCTGCTTCAGTCACGACATCAGTGCTGACATTGACGACATAGACGTCGTCGCCCAGCCCACCGACCATGGTGTCGTTGCCGGTGCCGCCATCGAGGGTGTCGTTGCCATCACCACCGGTCAGCGTATTGTTGGCGCTATTGCCGGTCAACACGTTGTCCAAGACATTGCCGGTTCCATTGATGGCCGTGGTGCCGGTCAGGGTCAGGTTCTCGACGTTGGCGGCCAGCGTCAGGGTCACGCCGGACTGAACGGTGTCGTTGCCAGCACCCGCTGCTTCGGTCACGACATCGGTACTGACGTTGACAACATAGGTGTCGTTACCCAGACCGCCGACCATGGTGTCATTGCCGGTGCCGCCATCAAGGGTGTCGTTGCCATCGCCGCCGGTCAGTGTGTTGTTGGCGCTGTTGCCGGTCAGCAGGTTGTCCAGGGCATTGCCGGTGCCGTTGATGGCGGTTGTGCCAGTCAGGGTCAGGTTCTCGACGTTGGCCGACAGCGTGGTGGTGACGCTCGACTGGACGAGGTCAGTGCCTTCGTTGAGGTTCTCCGTCACAACATCGCCGGTGCTGTCGACGACATAGGTATCGTTGCCGGCGCCGCCGATCATCGTGTCCGCTCCGGTACCGCCGGACAGCGTGTTAGCGGCGCTGTTACCTGTCAGCACGTTGTTCAGCGTGTTACCCGTACCGTTGATTGCGCTCGTTCCCGTCAGCACCAGATTCTCGACGTTGCTCGCCAGAGTCAGGGTGACGCTCGATTGAACGGTATCGTTCCCCGCGCTGGCCGCCTCGGTGACGACATCGGTGCTGACATTGACGACATAGACATCGTCGCCCAGGCCACCGACCATGGTGTCGTTGCCGGTGCCGCCATCGAGCGTGTCGTTACCGTTACCACCGGTCAGCGTGTTGTTGGCGCTGTTGCCGGTCAGCACGTTATCCAGGGCATTACCTGTTCCGTTGATGGCCGTTGTGCCGGTCAGGGTCAGGTTCTCGACGTTGGCAGCCAGCGTGTAGGTGACGCTGGTCTGGACCAGGTCAGTCCCTTCATTGAGTGCTTCAGTCACCACATCGGTGGCGCTGTCGACGACGTAAGTGTCGTTACCGGAAGCGCCGACCATCGTATCGTTGCCGGTGCCGCCGTTCAGGATGTCATTGCCTGCTGCGCCGTTGAGGGTGTCATTGCCGGCCTGGCCATTGAGCGTGTCGTTGCCGGCACCGCCGTTCAAGGTGTCGGCGCCGGTGGTGCCATTCAACGTCAGGTTCTGGACGCTGACCGTAATGTCGAAGATGTCGGAAGCACTCAGATTGCCCGCATCCTTGGCCGTCACCTTGACGCTGACGGTGCCGAGGGCGCTGGGCGAGCCGCCGAAGGAGCGCGTCGCAGCATTGAATGTCAGCCAGGAAGGCAGAGCACTGCCATCGGACAGCGTCGCGGTGTACGACAAGGAATCACCATCTGGATCGGTGAAAGCGCTTGTGGGTACGGTATAGCTGAAGGTGCCCCCCTGGGCTGCTGCCTGATCTGCCAAAGCCGTCGCCAGGGTCGGCGTCCGGTTCGGGGCACCGATGGTCATGTTGACGTATTCGCCGGCCGAGTAGTTGTAGTTGTCCGTGCCCCACAGGATGAACAGCAGGGTGCCGACATCACCGCTTGTCGGCATTCCGGACATGATGCCGGTGGCCGAGTCGAACTGAAGCCAGGCCGGCACCGCTGAGCCATCAGGCATCTTGATGCTATAGGTGATTGAATCCCAGACGTCCGGATCAGTGATGGTGCTAGCCGGTACCGTATAGCTGAAGGTTGTACCAGCCCTTGCCTGCAAGGTGGGCAAGTAGCTGTTCACCGTCGGCGAATGATTGTTGTTGGCCCGGTCGACGACGGTCTGGATCATGGCCTGATCCCAGACGACGCCATTGGCAAACTCAATCTGGTCAACCATGTGGTCGGCACTGACGCCATCAATCGTTGTCGTACCACCGTAGTAATCGATGAAGCCGATCTGGTCGTTCGTCCCCTTGACCTTGAGGAACATGTTGCTGCCGTACTGGAAGGCTAGCACATCGTTATCCGTGATCCCGGCACCGAAGTGCAGCGTGTCGGTGGCATCCAGAACATCCGTGGTGTCAATGGAGTCCTGGCCATCGCCCCGATTGAAAACGTAAACGTCGTCACCCTGATCGCCATAGAGATAGTCGTTGCCGGTACCACCAGTCAGGGTATTGTTGCCCAGATTGCCCCACAAGCCATTGTCCAGAGCGTTGCCCGTCACCGTGAGGTCAGTATCGCCATCGACCGCGAGGCGTTCGAGATTGGCACCCAAGGTCCAACTGACCGTGGAACGGACAAAGTCGTCGCCTTCGCTTACATTTTCTACAATCACATCATCGGCGTCGTCGATTTCGTAGTAGTCATCACCGGCACCGCCGATCAGGGTGTCCTGACCGACATCGCCGAATAGCGCATCGGCACCGCCGCCACCGACCAGGGTATCGTTGCCTGCCATGCCCCAGAGGTTGTTGTCAGCATCGTTGCCGGTGATGACGTTGTCGAGTTCGTTGCCGTTGCCGCGATAGATGGTGCTGCTCAGGGTTAGATTCTCGACACCGCCGGCCAGCAGGTAGGTAGTTTCAAAGCTGCGGATTTCGGTGTCGATGCCTTCGTTAAAGGATTCTTCAATCTGGTCGTTTTGAGCGTCAGTGTAGTAGGTATCGTTACCCGTGCCACCTGACATCCAGTCATCGCCTAGCCCACCGTCGAGCCGGTTGTCGCCGGAATTGCCGATGAGGTCGTTGTCACCGCTATCACCTGTGGCGTCGATATTGCTGGACCCGGTCAGATGGATATTTTCAATATTGTTTCCGGCCGAGTAACTGGTCCCGACTTCAACCATATCAATACCGCCATTGGCCAATTCAACAACCTGATCCCCCATATTGTCCAGAACGTAAATATCATTTCCGTCACCACCGGTCATTACGTCAGCACCCAGCCCGCCATCCAGGCGATTGCTACCAGTACTCCCAATCAATTCGTTGTTTAGCGCGTTACCCGTTGCATTCGTATCGAAGCTCCCTGTAAGTGTCAGGTTTTCCAGATTTTCGCCAAGAACGTAGGATACTGAGCTCTGTACCGTATCCGTTCCTTCATTCGCGGTCTCTGTGATGCTATCGGCGACGTCATCTACCTCGTAGGTGTCATCGCCAACTCCGCCTGTCATAGCGTCTACCCCGAGACCACCAATCAAGCGGTCACTGCCGGCACCGCCGATCAGTACATCGTTGTCGCCGGCTCCATTCAAAACGTTGTCCTGCGCATTTCCGACAATGGTGTTTGCCTGATCGTTGCCCGTGCCGGCAAGCGCAAGGCCCGACAGTGTGAGGGCTTCGATATTGGCACTCAGAACATAGTCCGCGCTCGCCAGGACCGTGTCGTTACCATCCGCCGAGAGCTCAGTGATCGAGTCGCCCGAGGCGTCGACCATATAGGTATCGTTGCCGCTGCCGCCAACCAGTGTGTCCGTGCCTGTGCCGCCATCCAGCAGGTCGTTACCCGCAGCGCCAATCAGATAATCGTCCCCTGCCAGACCCAGCAGGGTATTATCGTTAGCATTACCGGTTAGTGAATTGGCTAATTCATTTCCGGTTCCCTCCAAGGCGGTAGGATCATTTTCAAGAACGAGCGCTTCGACGTTCGCGCTCAGGGTAAAGCTCTTCATGCTGCGTACCGTGTCGTAGCCCTCGGCTGCCATTTCCGTGACCTGATCGGCAAGATCGTCAACAAGGTAACTATCATCACCGGCGCCGCCTGCCATCTGGTCTGCTCCCGTGCCTCCATCGAGAAAATCGGTGCCTCCGCCACCATTCAGGACATCGTTCCCCAACCCAGCGTTCAGCGAGTCGTCACCGAAGGCACCAGACAGGGTATCGTCTCCGCTGCCACCGGCAAGGAGGTCGTTGCCGTCTCCGCCATCCAGCGCATCGTTGTCTGCGCCACCATCGAGCGTGTCGTTGCCAGCATCCCCATACAGCGTATCCATACCGGCACCACCGCTTACCGAGTCATTGCCAGCTCCGCCATAAATGGTGTCTTCACCGTCATCTCCCGTTACCAGATCGTTGCCATCGCCGGCATCGGCCATATCATTGCCAGCCCCCAATCCAACCTGATCGTCACCAGCACCTGCACTGACGGTATCGTCCCCGGCAAGGGCATCAATGTTGTCTCGGCCGGAAGTGCCTTGAACCGTATCAGCATCAGGTGTCGTCGGCAGATCAATGCCCACGGCCGCGATGACGTCGGCGACGCTCATCGTCTGACCATTTGAGAACTGAATCGAACTGATTGGGGATGTTCCTGCGAGGTTGTCGTAATCTACCCCGTCCAGATGGATTTCATCGCCGGCAACACCGGTGCTGATTTTGAGGGAACCCAGCCCTAGGTGAATCATGTTCAGGTTGATTCCCCCTTGGAGAATCAGCATGTTCGAACCAGCGCTATCCAGAATGTGTTTCGCGCCACTTCCCAAGTCAATGACGTAAATATCGTTACCTTCACCACCATCTAGCGTGTCATTACCTTTGCCGGAACTCAAGAAGTCGTTGCCTGAACCACCGACAAGGACATCGTCTCCATCTCCGCCATATAGATTGTCGTTACCGTCACCTCCGTCAAGAACGTCGTTGCCCGCATAGCCATTCAGAACATCGTTGCCGGCGCCACCATCAAGAATGTCATTTCCCTGGAATTCCAGTGGTGTATCCGAGGAGTCACCATGCAACTGGTCATCACCGTCGCCGCCGTATAGCTTGTCGCTGCCACCCGCCCCAACTAGCAGATCGTTTCCAAGGCCCCCGTCAAGGTAATCGTTACCGAGTTTCGATGTCGGCGTTGTTTGATTGTCACCATACAATTGATCGTTGCCGTCACCACCGAACAACGTATCGACACCGCCTCCGCCAGCCAACGTGTCATCGCCCTCGCCACCATCCAAATAATCGTCCCCTTGAACACTTTCCGGAGTGTCATCGGCCTCGCCAAAAAGTTGATCGACGCCGGCTCCTCCGACAAGCGTATCGCTACCCCCAGCCCCTACCAGAATGTCATTGCCATCCCCGCCATCCAGATAGTCATCCCCCTGCTTACTTGTTGGAGTATTGGAATCATCTCCATCTAGTCGATCGTCACCGGCACCGCCATACAAGGTATCGCTGCCTCCTGCACCATCTAGAGTGTCATTTCCACCTTCACCATCCAAGTAATCGTCACCCAACAAGTCTTCTAAGGTATCGCCGTTGTCCCCAAACAGTTGATCATTGCCGGCTCCGCCATAAATCGTATCCTCTCCACCGCCAGCAAACAGCAGATCATCCCCGTCCTCGCCATCCAGATAGTCATTGCCATCTGCCGTGTCACCGCTGTCGCCGCTTACCGTGTCGTCGCCCGCACCACCGTACAGAACATCATTGCCACCATCTCCGTATATTGAGTCCTTGCCTTCGCCACCATCGAGGAAGTCGTCTCCATGCAACGCTCCGTCGAGATATGAGGCGTCTCCGGAAATGATGTCATCACCTGCGCCCCCCAGGATATTATCGTTGCCGGATTCGCCAATAAGCTTGTCGTTGCCATCTTCACCAAAAACCAGATCATCACCTGCCCCTGCCCACACGCGGTCGTCACCCGCGCCAGCATGAATAAGGTCAGCTCCGCCACCCGATGGCTCCACTTCCCCTTCAACAGGGGAGAACACGCGGGTATTTCCTTCATCGGTATAACCCCAAGCGTGGGTTTGCTCATTGGCGTGATACCAGTTGGTGCCATTCAGGTTGAAGCGCCATTGGCTATCCCACAGTTGTTGCACCGAGTAATCCGCATCGCCCAGAATATTGTCATCGCCTGCTCCGGCCACCAAAACATCCTGCCCTGCACCTCCAGTAAGAATGTCATTGTCGGCACCGGAGACAAGGATGTCGTTGCCCTCATTGCCTGAAAGCCATGAACCCTTCTGCCCACTTCCGCTCTGAGTATTCCCGTTCTCAATGGCAATCGCGGTCTCTATACGATTGTCGCTATACAGCATGTCGTCACCGGCGTCGCCGCTGAGAATATCGCTGTCAGCCTCTCCTTCGAGCAGATCATTACCATCTGCGCCATTGATATAGTCTCGTCCCGAACCGCCGCTGATCCAGTCATTCCCTCCAAGTCCATTGACGTCGTCATCGAGTTCGCCGGGCAAAATCCGGTCATTGCCGGAACTGCCAAACAGAATATCCTCATACGCGCCCGCTTCGCCCAGCGGGTTGTAGTATGCATCTCCCTCCGCCTGAATGCCCTCTTTGGATAGATTGGTATCAGTCGGCACAATGTCGCCGGAAATCGTGGTATTCGTTTCCGGGGATTGTGCTTCATCGATTGCGTCGAAGTTGATGGTCATGTCGTTGGATGCTGTCTGGCTTCCGTCCGCGAGCGTTAATGCGGCAGAGAGCGTAAGCACGGCATCGGTATCGACATCCCCTGTGCTCAAAAAGGCAAAGGAAATCTCGGTTTGCCCTTCCACAAGTTCCAGGGTAATTTCCCCTTCGGAAAAACTGATTACATCATCGCCGGTGACACAAGAGAACATTCCCCCGTCCCCACCGGCAAGACTCAGTTTGAGTATGTCTCCGAGTTTTGCTGGGGCATTAAGGAAGCATTTAATGCCCTTACCCAGACCTTCAGCCAGATCAGAAACATTAGTTTGTGATTGGTGGCCGACTTCGCTAAATGGTTTTGAGCCGCCAGAAGTAACTAACTCGACGAGGGATTTTTGTTCAAGTTTTAGACCGAGGTAGCCGCTTCCATTGCTTTGCGTAATGTCAAAGTGGTCAATGATGATCTGCCCGTCACCTAATGCACTACCCTTGAGTGTCAAGGCTTTGGTGTTGGGGTCGTAGAGATAAGTAACGGTGCCATCGGCCGACTCCCAAATCTGCTTATTGCCATCAAGGCTGTATTTATTTGAGGCCGCTCCGGTAAACTCTTGGCCTCCGACAATGATCCGGCCTACGCCATCAATGTCGTCAATAATGTCTTTGCCCTGACCAGAACTGAAGATATAACTATCAAGGCCGGAACCGCCTTGTAGAGAGTCGTTACCGAGGCCGCCGATAAGGAAATCGTCGCCTTGCCCTGCTTTGAGAGAATCCGCCTGATCAAGTCCAATCAGAAGGTCGTTTTTGTTACTGTAATAGGATTCGAATGCTGAAGCATCAATAGTTCCGCCACGATTGGCATCGGTAGTATTAGCAGGATTGAGGTAGATATTTGAGGCGTTGACATTGGCAAGTTGTGCCGATAGATTTGGATAGAGTGCCGCTAGGTCAGCAATCATCCTATCTTTTGCCAAACCCAATCCTTCGGGGTCATTTAAGGCAGGAACAGTGAGTCCATATGTTGTTGCGGCGGACGCAATTCTTGCGACATTCGTTTGATCATAGGAAAGTATTTCCTTTCGATGAGAACCGAGCATTCGGAAGATGTTTTTAGCCTCATTCTCGGTAACAGTACCGCTCTCATAAAGACCAAAGTAAGCTGACTCGGCGTAACGCCGATTGATGATGCCACCACCACCAGCTGCAGACCCATACCGTATCTGATACCAAACCTCCGCACGATTGCCATCGATCAGAGCTTGCGTCATGTTGGTTATCGCACCACTCCTACTTCGGAAATAGGCTGGAGTTTGATACCACATAGATATTAAAACGGCGCGCTCGCGGGAATCGCCAAGCGTAATTCCATTTCGCGCCATGAACAGGTTGAATGCTACTTCACGAGTGGCAATTGCGATGTCTAGCAAACTGGTAGCAGTTGCTTCACTTGGCAGAACCAATCCAGCAAGATCAGCAGGGATTCCAGTAGTAGTGTCGGATAGCGCACCAAGAGCAGTACGCTGAGCTTGAGTAAGCACGACACCAGCTGCTGTCAAATTATTGATAGCTGTATTCCCACGGTTTGCCACAAGGTCGTATCCGTAGCCAATCACTGGACGATTAACTGAGTCGGTCGTGATACTCAGATTTGAAGCATTGGTTGGATTGAGGCGCAGTGGATTGTTCTCAGCCACCTTTAAGAAAAAGCGCAGGTCACTTTGGTATGAGCCATAGAGAAAATTGGTGTGAAGCACATTGAGTGGCATTTCAATTCCCTTCAGATACAGTGTTGTTATTCAGCATGATCATTCGGATGCGACATACGCTCTCGGTATTCGCCGTTTCGATAATTTGGCCTTCGAGACGCTTGCCACCCGCCAAAACGCGCAGGATGTTCATGTATTCACGGTCGGGATATAGCTGATATGGAGGATGTTTTTTTGGAGATAAATTTTTGTCGTCCAACACGATTTGATATGCTGAAAGGTAGGTTTTCCCCTTATAAGCAAAGGGGCGGAGTTGCAGGGCGACTTTCAGATCAAGTAATCTTGGTTGGCGACCAGACTTCTGTCCGTGGACGAGTTGCTTAAGTGTCAAGGGCATTGTTAAATCAAGCCCGTCTTTTGGAAATAGAGCTAACCCATCCTCGCCAGAGTAATCTTCGTCGCCTGCATCAGAGACGAATTTTGTGGGAATCTTGAACATGAACGAATGCTTCACCACCCACTCTTTATGCCCATCGTTGTCAATATCGATTTCAGCGACCAACATGGGGTGCGGATGGCAAATATCCTCGTTACCCCCCTCCGGGTAGCAAACCATCCCTTCCTTCCATTTCACAGCATCAAACTCTGGTGAAGATGGGAACTTTGACAGCAGCATCTCGTAGGTCGACTCCCTGTCGAAACCAACTTCGGGAAGCCGCTCAAATATTTGGTCATACGGTTTGCCGAAGACAGTCGGATTCGCCCCCTCCGCTCCAACGCCCCTATCCCAAGGGGCCTTAAAATTCTGGTTGAAGACTTGGGTCATATGCACACACAGACTCCTGTCTTTACTTTCCTCTAAGCGGTATTTATACAACTCGGTCTGGGTATAGCCTGCTCCTGTCAAACCGTAGAAGAGTGAAACAACAGCCAGAGCTTGATTCCTGATATATCGGCAGAGGCCTGAACCACTTTTCACTGGTGACTGCTGAGCATTAAAGAGCGGCAGCGACATTTTTCGTTTCCGTTTAATGGCTTTTGCCATTTCGACTCCCTTTCAAATCTCGATTGCCATTTCTCATGTCGTCAAATTTACCGAGAACGAATTATTTATCTCTTCTTCCACGACTTCCATTTGTCGTGTCGAGTTTGTTCCAAGCTCAATCACTTCATCCACCGCCAGCCCTCGTGGAATCTGATGCGTAATAAACAGCATGGTCACCTTCCCCTTGAGCTTGTTGATCGTCCTCGCAAAGTGTTCCGCCGTCTGCTGATCCAGATTCGACACCGCCTCATCGAAGACTAGGATCTTCGGCCGTTTGAGCAGCGCCCGGGCAATGGCAATTCTTTGACGTTGGCCGCCGGATAACCCGGTCCCGCGCTCGCCGATTTCGGTCTGGTAGCCGTCGTTGAGGGTTTCGATGACCTCATGAATCTCCGCCGCCTTACAAGCCTGGATCACGTCCTCGAAGCTGGCATGTGGGTGGGCCATGACCAGGTTGTCGTAGAGGGTGCCGGCAAAGAGCACGGTTTCCTGGGGCACGACGCCGAAGGTTTGGCGCAGTTCGTTGGCGGCGAGGTGGCGGATATCTTTGCCATCCAGGGCGATCAGCCCTTCGTTTGGCTGGTAGAAGCCGAGCAGCAGTTTGGCCAGCGTGCTCTTGCCGCAGCCGGAGGGCCCCATCAGCACCGTTAGATGACCGGGCTTCAGCGTCAGGCTGAGGTTGCGGTAGAGCCAGGGCTGGTGTTCGACATAGCGGAAGGCGAGGTGGCGCAGGTCGATGCGGCCGGGACCGTTGTTCTCCCGGGTCGGGGTCAGGGTATGCGGTTCCTGCGGCATGTCGAGAATGTCGCCGAGACGTTTGACGGCGATGTTGGCTTGCTGGAATTCCTGCCATAGGCCGACAAGGCGCAGGAGTGGCTGGCTCATCCGGCCGGCGAACATCTGGAAGGCAACCAGCATGCCGACGGTGAAGCCGTCGTTCTGCATGACCAGCAAGGCGCCGACGATCAGGATGGCCAGGGTCATGACTTGTTCGAGGCCGTTACTGATGACGTTGTAGGTATTGCCAACCTGCTTGGTGGAGAAACCGGCGGCCAGGTATTGGGCCAGGAAGTCACCGTACTTCTTGTCGATATCGGCCTCCATCTGCAAAGATTTGACGGTAGCCATGCCGGCGACGTATTCGGTCAGAAAGGCCTGGTTTCTCGCCCCGAGCATGAACTGTTGATTCAGCCTGTCACGGAAGACCGGGGCGACAAGAAAACTGATGGCGGCGATGGCACCCAACAAGCCGACGGCGATCAGTGACAGCTGCCAGCTATAGGCAAACATCACGGCGAGGAAGATGAACAAGAAGGGAAGATCGAGTACCAAGGTGACAGCCGCACCGGAAACGAATTCCCGTATCGTCTCTACACCGTGCAGCCGGGCAACCAGCGTGCCGGTCGGACGATTCTCGAAGTACGGCAAGGGCAACCTGAGCATGTGGCGGAAGACCTGGCTACCAAGGACCGCATCGATACGATTGCCGGTATGGAGCACCAAGTATTGCCGTAGCCAAGACATGCCGCTGGTGAAGAGCATGAACATGACCAGCGCGACGCCAAGGACGATCAGGGTGCTGTGGGTTTGGTGGACGACGACCTTGTCAATAATAACCTGGGTAAAGAGCGGAGTGGCCAGGCCGACGAGCTGAATGGCCAGGCTGGCGAGTAGCACGTCCCGCCAGATCGTTTTGTGTTTGACGAGTTCGGGGATGAACCAGCGGAAGCCGAATTCCTTGGTTTCGGTTTCGAATCCGGGAATGTCGCCTTCCTTGTTGGTGCCGCTGGCTTCGCGCGAGGCAAGGATGAGGCCGGGTTCGAACTGGCTGGCGGCTTCGTCGACGGTGAGGGTTTCCGGGGCTTGTGAACCGCAACGAAAGTAAAGCAGTTTGTGGCCATCGGTCTTGAGGATGAGGACCGGGATGGTGGGGATGGCTTCGTCGGCGTTCGTTTCCGGGATGGCGCGCAGGAAGGCGATGGCCGGCAGGGGGAGCTTTTGCCAGTCGGCTGGATGGGCGCTATGGCCAGTCTTGAAGCCCAAGGCGTGGGCGGCTTCGTGAAAGGTAGCGAGACTATGCGGTGGCGGGAAGTCCTGCTCGATCAGCTTGGGGTCGAAGGGAATGCGATAGAGACTGCACAGGCTGCCGAGCAGCCACAGCACGTCCTGATACCCCAGCCCTCCCTCTGAAGTTTCCATCGCCAGCTTAATTTTATGAAGATTGGGCATTCTGGGTGGCCCTAAATGCCAAGTCAATACCACCAAAGACTTAACTGACTGCGGTTTGCTGCTAGAAACCAGGGGGATTGTTTCAGCTCGCCAGTACTAGATATGCATTGGGCACTTCTGCCTGTTTCAAGGAGAGCCAGGGTGCAATGAACATCATGTGCGAGCACACATCGGCACATCTGTGGCACTGGCCTCAAATTGCCGGATGTCTCGACTTTGGGCGTGCTGTGGATGGTGTCGCGCGACAACGAGGCGAAGACACTGGCGGATTTCAAGGGCAAAGAAATTGCCATGCCTTTCGCGCCGACATGCCGGACATCGTTTTCGACCTGATTGCAGAAAAGCAGGGGCTGGAAGCCAAGAAGAATTTCAAGCTGCGCTACGTCGGTTCGTCTCTCGATGCCATGCAGCTACTGGTCAGTCGCCGCGTCGACCATGCCCTGCTGGCTGAACCGGCGGTATCGATGGCGTTGCGTAAGACCAAATCCTTCCCGGTCAGTATCATTGCACCCGATCTTTATCGGAGTGCCGGTCCGCAGTAGAAGTTGGGCCGCCTATTTCGCAGCGAGTGTTTGCCGGCCAGCCTCTGTGTTTTCCTGGCGGTTTTGGATTTGGCCATCCAGAGCGTTGGCTATGGCGACGGGCAGCGAACAGGAAATCGAGGAGGAACGACGACTCCTCTATGTCGCCATGACCCGGGCCATGAATCCCTCTGATCGGTGAATTCACAGTCGAAGAAAAGGCGCGTGACCATTGTGCAATTTCATGCCATCAATGCTAAATCGTTTCTTTAGTACACGAAAACCGGCAGCTTCAGTAGCCGATGCATTGAAACGAATGCGTCAATCAACGTCGGGCGGAGAAAATTGAACGAGTTGCGTCAAATTCTTCAATGCCCGCCAGTCTCCAGGATTAGGGGCATCAACGTAGCGTCGCCCATCTTGGAGTATATAAACATGGATATAAAAGCCGCTGTCCTTGAAGCGCCCGCGCCAAACTTCGGCGAGAAGTTCCATCTGCCAGTGTTTTGTCCGATTGAGTCGAGGCGGACTGACGAGGAGCAACTGATCTACCTGGATGATGCTGTCGGTCTGAATCAGAAATTCAGCCACTTGGTCTGGTTTAGTGAGGAATTCAGTTCCCTCGACACCGATCTTTGCTCCATGTCGCCTGGAATAGGACAAACAATACCAAGGAAAATCCACGGTCAGTGTGATGTGGGTCCAGACATCACAACCATGTCCGGCAATGGCAGATTTGATGGGATGACGATCTGAAGGAGTAGTAAGAAACATCGAGTCAGCGATATAAATGAACACTATAGATTGTAGTTCAATAGTGTTCATTTTGGGTTCATTGGGGCATGACTCCAGAACCCAAAATGAATCTACACGACGCCCTGGCCATCGCCATCAAAGCGATCAGGAAAAACCGGAATCTGACCCAAGAGGACTTTGGACTCGTATCCAGCAGGACCTACTTGAGCACGCTCGAACGGGGTCTAAAAAGCCCTACCCTCGACAAACTTGATGAGATCGCCCGCGTCATGGCCATTCATCCAGCCTCTCTGGTCTTGTTGGCTTACAGCATTTTGTCCAGCAATAGCCATCCAAACGCTGATGCGGTGGAAATTGTCTGCCAGGAAACCAAACGCTTGCTTTCACAATTCACCGATAACACCGGAACAAAACTGCAGTAGTTCGTTAGTGCGGCCTGGGTACTTTCTGATTGAGCAGGCCAGACAAGCGATTTGACATTAGTCCCCTTACAAACGGTTCGGAATCACGATCAACGATATAGTCGATGTTGTTCATCGCGATTGGATTTCTCGAACGTCGTATCCCGCTGGGCACCGCCTCACTCTTGGCCAAACCATGAAATATGCCTTTTGGTCTTCAAGAAATAGATTTCCATTGGATGCAGTCATTAGGGGGAAATTGTACGGCGCCCTCCCTTCTCTAATACTTTCAAGCCAGAGATAGGTATCCTCGACATCAGCAGACGCTTCGTAGTACAGCAAGAGTTCGAGTAACTCTCTCACGTCTGATCCAATCGAAAACTTAACTAGAGGTTGAATTCGATTGGACATGTAAATGGTGGCATCATCCAGCAGGTGTTTCCGAAGGGGCTCAACGATACCTTTTTTGTGCAGTATATTTGCCCATTCATGGTATTCATACCATTCGTTCTGAATTTTGGTATTGGAAGAATCTTCCTCGAAAAAATCTATCCATTTTTCTCGAAGCCGGCGAATCAAATACTTATTAGATTTGACTATTTGCCAATATGGCCAGCCATTTGGATCAATCTGTATCCAGCCAACATTCCGAAGCCAACCCCAACTGGTTTTCCTGGGTGTTTCATGCTTCACTAATTTTTTGACAGCATCAACAACGAGTTGCCGGGCTGGAGGAGTTTCCTTGTTGAGAATAAAGGTCTTGCGAAAGAAGTTCGATAACGAATCGTAATCGATAATGTTAAGGATATCTTTTAGGTGACGTGCCGCTTTGACGCCACATTCCGTGATCGCTGGTTCCTGTCGAAGCGGCTGTTCTTTAAATATTTTACTCAACCGATTCGGTAGTGGATGACTCCACTCAAGGCGTCCAAGGAGCGCCCCGAGATCCCTATCCGTGTAACCTTCACCATAAATCGAAATCACATTCATCGCCATACATCTATTTGCGTATAAATGTACCGATTGCAGCCAATCGTGAAATTCTCGGAACATTGAAGAAGCTAACAAGCTCGCAACCCTAGATGAATCGCAAATGCTCAACCATTTTTCGGTGCCTCGATCGAAAATATTCCAGAGTTCCTTACCATATGCATCAAAAACTGGGACGCCGTAGGGTTGATTGATGTTGCAATGGACAAGATCGACACGATGAATAGGACACTGCGCCAACCACCATACATCATGAAACGATGCATGGTACCCAAACTTCCGGCACTCTGGGCAATATGAAACCTGACCATCCCATTGTCTTTTTTGATATGCAAATGAAAATGTTCCATAACATATAGGTAGAGTTAAAGTTCCTCCTGCCAGCGAATTTACAGTCGACTCTGGCTCGTCAAGCAGTCGTGCCACTCCCCTTATTGCTTCACCAAAAAAACCCGTAGCCCACCAATCATGTAACCCCGTTAGCTGAGAAAAGAATTTTCGACATTCCCTACCCGATATGTCGTTTAGGACACAAAATCTTGCTGAAAATGCTTCTAGCGACTCATAAGGCAGTAATCGGCCTCGCCCCCAATTTATTCTAGGTCGAATAGTTGACTCGCGAAGTTCACTTTCTATTTTTCCGATTTAATAACTCCGAAGTTTCGCGACCCACTTCATATTGATGTCGCCCCTTTTAAAAGGGCTAACAGGGTACCTTGACAACTTGAATTTTTGAAGATTATTGTAGAGGCCTGTAGTAACAATCACCTTATTTCGTTTCTGCTGAGGGAATAGAACCACTTCACATTGACCATCATCCGCTAGTCGCTGCAATAGCTTTCAGTGCTATGTGCTGACAATGTGAGACACGTCTGGGATCACGATGATTTTTTATGGGGATCCAAAACTGGCGGCAATAGCCTTCTGAGAAAGTCGGTAAACTTCGACCTGGCAATGGTATTGAGTAGATAACGCTTCTCCATCACGCTATCCCAATCCTTGCCCGCCGCCAGGTCTTTTAGGATCGACTCAACAGCCACCGCTACGTGCATCATCGGCAACTCAAACGGGATACGGGCCCTTTTGCCTTCTTTCAGCTCAGGCGGCCTGAGTTCCCAAAAAGCTTCCCAAAAATTAGAAGCATGATTAGAAAGGCGGCGTCCTACGGTGAAGGCTTCTGGGGCAAAGAACTTTAAGAACGAAATCCCGCTTTCCTTGGGCCACTCAGAATCGATGTCATACCCGTTGAGTACATACTTAAGTTCATCAACGCTACGAATGCCGTGAAATGCCGCATCCTGCGCAAAAAAGCGAGCGGTAACATGAGCGTAGCCCGTTCGCGCCAGGTAATCGGGCACGTAACCAAGTACATGAGATCCGACCTGCACCGTCGTCATACGAATCCCTTGGTCGTCGAGTTCGTTCTGGACCCCCATGAGCCACGTCAATTCGTTGGTGCTGACACGCTGTGCTTCGTCGATGATAAGTACCACATAGTTGCGGCGACTCGAGCGGGCCAGGGTCTGTAGATGCTCGGAAAACAGGAATCGGGCAACTGACTTCTTCTTCGGTTTAAGCGGGTCGATGAACTCAAATTTTGCGGCGAGCAGTAGCATGTTCCAAAACTCGGCTTCACCCATCACCTGCGTGTCCTTTCGGATCCAAACGATGAGGGGCAGCTTTTCTTTAAATCGCGCTTCGAGTTCAGTCCGAATGAACCACTTCACGGTTCGCGACTTACCGAAGCGCGAGGGACCGTAAATATAACCGCCGGTCACACGTTGATCGATCCAGTTACCGATGGTACCAATCATTGCATCCATAGGCGGCGTGTAGACAGCATACTCTTGGGTGACAATCGGGTGGTCGTCAGCGGAGGTGGCTAAAGAATGCTGCCTAGTGGCGCCCATCGAATTATGTCCTCTAATGCCGTTACTTGGTTGCAGCTTTCCGGCGCGAAGGAAGGTTAGGCACCTGATCGGGCACCAGCAAGGGCTGGCCTGAAGGTTCCTTTGTTCGCTTTGCAGAATCAGTAGATGGCTGCTCGGCCCCGCCCTCCGCTTCCGCCAAAGCCGCGTCTAGCACCGAAGCTCCAACGTCAGCCTCCGCATACATTGCCAAGACCCGTAGCGACTCCAGATAGGCTGGATGAACGGGCAGCTTCCCTTGATATTCCTCGCAGTACCTATGAAACGCTTGAATAGCGTCACCGAGCGCAAGCGTACTAATCCGTTTCCGTCTAAAAAACGCTGTGATTCCAGAGCGCACCTCCAGGCTATGCGGTGTCTTGTGCCAAGGAGGGGCTGCCCGAAGGACACCAAGCGACTCTCCCTCCACCGTATAGGCTAGCGCAACACGCGCATCATATTCAATGTGGTTTTCTACCCAGATTTTCTTGCCGACAAGGTCAAATCTTTGCTGCAATGCGTCACCGTGGTGGCTGGCTCCGGCAAAGTTAACGTAAGGTCGCCTTCCTATCGCGAGGTTGCCCAGAACTGTGCAAAGCTTTCTATAGCTCAAGATGCGCTGAACTTCACTGGAGTCCGCGTACCGAAGGTCAGGTGCTCCAGGTCGAGAACTAAGGAAATCGAGGTATTCAAGAGGTGATCGGCCACCGAGACTCGGGTGTTCGGTCGCGTTGTAATTCGCGATCAGGATGTCGAGCATGTCTTCGGCGTATTCAACCTGAAAGCGACTATTGACGGCGACAGCCTCGGGGTCGCGCCCCTTCTTGCCCTTCGGGTTACCGCCAGTTGTATTGGTAAGGCGTTGGAACCCCCCTGCCCCCAAGCGCCTGAAGAAAGTCTCGACGAACGGCCTGTCATCCATGCTACGCCGCACAGCAAAGCTGGTCTTAGGATCAAGGAGCCTTGAGCCCACTATGTCGTCGAGGACCTGGCGCACATGAATCGAGGTTTCGGCCAGCGCCCCATCGACACTGGTTTCGTCCCAGCACATACCGATATATCGATCGTTATGGCCAGAAGGCAGCGCTGCTTCCTCATAGTACGCCTCGTCACCAAAAGCAATGCTGCGGCGTTGCCATTTGGTCAGTGCTCTTTTAATGGCGCGAAGGACGTCATCCTTCGAAACCTCGTACCGAAAGCTAAGGTAGTAACCGAGCACCGCGCGAGAGACAACTTCCAGCAGCACAATTACCCAAAGGCGGTGAACAATCTTAGCGGCATAGCTTCCGTCACCCCGTGGAAACAGTACGCAGAACCGTCCATCGGTCTTGTGAGCGTCCATTTCGACCCGCTGTAAGAGGTGCTCAACCGGACGCTCGACGCCGTCACTGGATTTCAGTTTCTTTTGTGCGTCCTTTCCTCCCTCAATCATTGCCCCCTGGGTAGGGTTAGCAGCCAAGACAGCTTTGACGTAACGACAAACAGAGACGTAGCCCATGTTTTCGGTGTTGAACGGCCACTCATGCCTAATTTCGTAGCCCTTCTTTCTCAGTTCCCCTAGTAACCACCTCCAGTGAGCAGTCCGGTTGCGCTTCTCTTCAAGTTTGTCGTCACTTGGTGCTTTAAGAATTCGCTTGTTGAACCTCTCTCCAAGATCTCCTTCAAGTGCTAGGACTGTCGTCAGCGCTCCAGCAGCCCCTTTACCGGCGCCATTTACCGTGATTACTTTGGTCCGTGTGTAGGGTTCTTGGCGTGCATAGGGAACCAAGCCGCGCCAACCGTAGATTTGCCCATCATGATGCGCTTCGAGACATCGGCGAATAAGGCGATAGACTCCTTTCATGCCTATCCCGTACTGCCGCTTCAAACTGGCATCTGAAGCTCCGCTGAGGTACTCAATAACGGCACGCTTGCGCTTTAGATACCGGGAGACATTGGTTCCAAGTGCCGGTTCGAATACTGTTGGCCAAGTCCGCAAGTCCTCATGGGCAGTACCCGACATGCCCTTAATCCGTCTCGCCACGGGAAATGGATAGCTAAGCGTTGCCGAATCCTCCGTCATGGATGCTCCTGAGACGGCTTAAATCATTTGTTCAGCATAGATACTTTTCTTAGAAAACCAAATCACCAAGCTCATCACTTCATCAATTTGTTGTTTACTTCTGCTGTGGATGCATTGTTATGTAGTGTTTTTAAACACAAAATTGTTGCTATGTAGCTCTTAACGCTGGTGCTGTCAGGTGAACCTTTGATACACATTTATGTAACTAAACGGTGCAACCTATTTGTAGTCAGATGTAAATCCGCCTGTGCGTCCGTTTCAACGTTTAATATGGCTGGAAACCCCGGAGTGTCTGCATGAGAAAAAATTTCTACTGGTTGTTGCTTGCCCTGTCGATGAGTGCCCAGGCAGTGGAGCTGAGCCCATCGCCCCAACAGGCGCAGGCGGCCTATCTAACGCAGGAACTGCTGAACCGTTTCCATTACCAGGCGCCCGCTCTCGACGACGCCTTGTCGGAAAAAATACTCGAGCGCTACCTCTCGTCGCTCGATACCGAAAAGTATTTCTTCATTCAGACTGACATTGATCAACTGGCCGGCATTCGCACCCGGCTAGACGACGCGATCATCAGTGGCAAGCTCGAATTGCCCTTTGCGATCTTCAATCTTTATGCGACTCGGGTGATCGAACGCTTCTCCTACGCCCGCAGCCTCCTTCCCGAGGGATTCGATTTTCAGCAGAACGAAACCTTTCAATACCGCCGGGAAAAAGAGCCATGGCCAAAATCCGACGCGGAAGCGCGCGAGTTATGGCGTAAACGCGTCAAAAACGACTGGCTGCGCCTGAAACTGGCGGAAAAAGCCGATAAAAGCATCATCGAAACGCTTGATAAACGCTACGAAGCCTCGATCAAACGGATTGAAAAACTGAAGAGCGAGGATGCGTTCCAGATTTTCATGAACGCCTACACGACCGCCATCGACCCCCATACCAATTACCTCGGTCCCCGTGCCTCGGAAAATTTCGGCATCTCGATGAAGCTGTCCCTGGTCGGCATCGGCGCCGTGCTGGAAGAAAAAGACGAGTACACGACAATCCGTGAGCTCATGGCGGGCGGGCCGGCCGCGGTCTCCGGCAAGCTCAAGGTCGGCGACCGCATCGTCGGTGTCGGTCAGGGCGAAAGCGGTTCGCTGACCGATGTCCTGGGGTGGCGACTGGACGACACCGTTGGCCTGATTCGTGGCGAGGCCAATTCGGTCGTTCTCCTTGATATCCTTCCCGCCGATGCAGGCCCCGATGGCAGCCACAAACGGATATCCCTGATTCGCAAGAAAATCACCCTGGCCGAGCAGGCCGCGAAGAAATCCGTGCTGCCAGTGACCAGCGGTCGGACTGCCCGGAAAATCGGGATCATCTCCCTGCCCTCTTTCTATCAGGATTTCGACGCCAGACAAAAAGGCGATCCGAATTACAAGAGCGCCACCCGCGACGTCGCCCGGCTGCTTACTGAATTGAAGAAGGAAAAGGTCGATAGCATCCTGATCGACCTGCGCGACAACGGCGGTGGCTCGCTGTCCGAAGCGGTCGAACTGACTGGGCTATTTATCGACACCGGGCCAGTGGTCCAGCAACGCGACGCCCGTGGCCGAATTTCAGTCGAAAGCGACACCCAGGCCGGCGCCGCCTGGAACGGTCCGCTGGGCGTGCTGATCAACGGCCAATCCGCTTCCGCCTCGGAGATTTTCGCGGCGGCGATCCAGGATTACGGGCGCGGACTGATCATCGGCGAGCCCAGTTTCGGTAAGGGAACCGTGCAATCCCTGCTCAACCTCGACCGCATGGCACGCAGCGACAAGCAGCAATACGGGGAACTGAAAATGACGATAGCTCAGTTCTTCCGGATTGACGGCGGAACCACCCAGCTACGCGGCGTAACCCCCGATATTGGCTTCCCGACCTTGATCGATAGCGAAAATCATGGCGAAGCCAGTTTTACCAACGCCCTGCCCTGGGGGCAAATCGCCGCAGTCGACTACGTGTCGGCCCGGGCTATCGGAAACGAACTGCCCGCCTTGCTGGCCCGCCACGAAAGCCGGATAAAGGATGACAAGGAATTCAAATACTTGCGCGACGATCTGGCCGAGATCAACAACCTGCGCAAGAAAAACCAGATTTCACTGAACGAGGCGGATCGACGGCAGGAACGCGAGACCCGCGAGGCAGCCCTGGCCAGCCGGGAAACAGGCAAGAACCATGGCAAGGAAAATGCTCGAAAGATCAGTGATACGCAGCGCGACGACGGTCTTCAAGCCAGCGAACGATCGCTCAGCAGTGAGCTGGCGGCGGTCAAGGAACGGAAGAAGGCCAAGGACATCCTCCTGACCGAAGCGGTCCGGATTCTCGGTGATGAACTTGAGTTGCAGACAGTCGCGGTGCGGCCCAGCCAACCCGCTACGAAGCCGGCGGCGAAGATCCCGGGCGACAAACGAGCCGACAGCCGATAACGGCTTAAGCGTAAAGAAAGACTGTGATACAAAATAATGTTGCAGTGCACAAACGATAGGAGGAGAATAAGACCTTGTCTCCTCCATCTCCTCCAAGAAATGGATTTATGCCCGCCTCGTGCGGGCATTTTTTTGTCTGTCACCGCCTGCAGGCGATAGCAACATATAGGTTTATGTTGCCCCTGAAATAACAAAGCCCGTCTAGCGCGGGCTTTTGTATTTTTTTGTCTCCTCCACCTCAATTCGTTTGAGCTGGACTTCAGTTCCAGCTGCAATCATACATCAGTTAATTAATTTCGATTGGTGTAACTTGAGAATACTTATTCAGCCCCGTTCTGCGTCTTGAGGGCGGCCTTGATCAGATCTTCGCCGATGTCAGGGCAGACTTTCTCGATGAAGGCGTGCGCGTAGCTGCGCAGGTAGGTTCCCCGCCGCACCGCGAGGCGTGTCGTATTGGCGGGAAACAAGTGAGGGACCGGGATCAGTTCCAGGCTTCGATCCTGCTCGACGTCATAGGCCACCGAGGCCACCACGCCGACGCCCAGGCCGAGACCGACATAGGTCTTGATCACGTCGGCATCAATGGCGGAGAGGACGATGTCGGGCACGATCCCGGCATCGGCGAAGGCCTGGTCGACATGGGAGCGACCGGTAAAGCCTTCGTGGTAGGTGATGATCGGGTACTCGCTCAGCGTCTCCAGCGTGATTTCGCCGACGTTGAGCAAGGGGTGTCCTTTCGGCACGATGATCGCATGGTGCCAGGAATAGAACGGGAAGGAGGCCAGCTCGGGAACCTTGTCGAGGCTTTCCGTGGCGATGCCGACATCGGCCTGCCCGGAGGCCAGCAAGTCGGCGATTTCCCGCGGGCTTCCCTGCAACAGCGACAAATGCACTTTCGGGTAGTCGGCCTTGAACCACTGAATGATCTTCGGCAACGCATAGCGGGCTTGGGTGTGGGTCGTGGCGACAACGAAATGTCCGGTTTCGCGGCTGGCGAACTGGTCGGCGATGCGGCGTAGGTTCTGGGTGTCGAGCAGGATACGCTCGACCACTTCGACCAGTTCCTTGCCCGGCTCGGTCAGCCCGAGCAGGCGTTTGCCGCGGCGAATGAAGATCTCGATGCCCAACTCGTCTTCAAGATCCTTGATGTGTTTGCTGACGCCAGGCTGCGAGGTATAGAGCGCGTTGGCCACTTCGGTCAGGTTGAAATCCTGGCGAACCGTCTCGCGGACGATTCTGAGTTGCTGAAAATTCATGGTTTTTCCTCTTATGCCGCCAGGCGGTTGTTCTGGAATACGCGAATGGCCCGCGGCCGCAGTGCGACATCGTCACCTTCGCGCAGGCCCGACGCAGCGAGCACTTCGCGCAACACCGACACCTCGACCAATTCGCCATCCGGCCGGCTCAGTTCGACCTGGGCCAGCGGACCAATGGCGATCACTCGCAGGATTCTTGCCGGCAGCCCGCCCTCCGGGGCATTGGCTGGCAGCAGATCGAATTCGTGCGGCCGGACATAACCGACCGCCTGCTCGCTCGGCTCGTGACCGTGGCCAAGTGTCAGGGCGTGCTCGCCGACATGCAGATGGCCATCTTCGACCCGGCCGTGGAACAGATTGACCGAGCCCAGGAAGCTGGCGACGAAGGATGTGGCCGGATGGTCGTATACCTGATCCGGCGCACCGATCTGTTCGACCTTGCCCTTGTTCATCAGTACGACGCGGTCGGACACCTCGAGCGCCTCTTCCTGGTCGTGCGTCACGAAAACGCTGGTGACGTGAATTTCATCGTGCAACTGCCGCAGCCAGCGGCGCAATTCCTTGCGTACCTTGGCATCGAGCGCGCCGAACGGCTCGTCGAGCAGCAACACCTTCGGCTCAACGGCGAGCGCCCGGGCCAGGGCTATCCGCTGGCGCTGGCCGCCGGACAGCTGCGAGGGGAAGCGGTCGGCCAGCCAGCCCAACTGAACCAGATCGAGCAGGCGCGTCACGCGTTTTTTGATTTCGGCTTCGGCCGGCCGGAATTTTCTCGGCCGGACACGCAGGCCGAACGCCACGTTGTCGAACACCGTCATATGGCGGAACAGGGCGTAATGCTGGAAAACGAAACCGACCTGGCGCTCGCGCACATGGCGGTCGGAGGCGTCGTCACCTTCGAGCAGGATCTGGCCCCGATCGGCATACTCCAGGCCGGCGATGATGCGCAGCAGTGTCGTCTTGCCGCAGCCGGAAGGTCCGAGCAGCGCCACCAGTTCGCCGGAAGGAATGTCGATGGAGACGTCATCCAGCGCCTGAAAGGCTCCGAACTGCTTGCTGATGTTGCGAATGGCGATACTCATGTTCAACCTCCGAGGCATTGTCGATCTGGCTATCCACCGCGGTTAGCAGAATCAACACGATGAGCGGAAGTCTAAGGAAAGTTACTTATAAGCAGAAATAACATAAACGAAGAAGCTAATCCGTTTTTTGCATAAGCAACCGGCCGACTAGCATCAGGGGCGTTGCTAGCGCGCCTTCCGCTGGCTGGCTGGCGCCGCCTTTTGCTGCACCTCGTAACCATGGGTGCGCAACAGCCGCAGGGCCATCTCGATGGTCCGGCGGGTCTTCTTCGGAACATCCGACGGCACGCCCACCGTCGGCGGCGGCAAAGGCAATTGATGGCCATGGGCTTTCAGCCAGTCGGCAATCGCGCTCAGCCCTTTGGCACCGATTCCCTCGGCTTGCTGCAGGCGCCGGTAGCCAAGGGCAGCCACTTCTTCCGGCGTGAATTGCGGACGATCGAATATCTTGCGTAGCGCATTCCGCTGCAAGGTCGGTAATTCGTTCATCGCAGCCGGTGCAGTTGCCACCGGGCGTTCATCGGGTTTGCTGCCCGGCGGGCAGTCACTCATTTCGTCAGCCATAGGCAGGCACATCCAGAATGGATACTTCTCCAGGATTGGTTTTGGACGAAGCGTAGTGAGCTCGATGCCGGCGGAAAACGACATATTTCTGATATCGATATGCCCGAATGATCAGCAACCGGCAATCTACCGCCCTCACCCGCCCGGCGCGTTCTAAGCTTATGCAAAAAAACTCCTTTGCATTCGCGATCCGCTGACGCACATTCGCGCCTGTTTGAATGCCCGGTAAACGCAGTCCAGTTGCGGACCTCCGGCCTTTTCCGAAGAACAGGACAACCCATGAAAAGATTCCTTCCGCTGCTCGGGCTGCTTGCAGCTTCGGTCGCGTCGGCGAGCGACAGGCCGCCCGTGGCCCCCTTCCCCTACTTCGTCGGCAATTGCTTCAACTGCCACGGCACTGAAGGCAAGGCCAACTCGGCCATTCCGATGATTGCCGGGCGCGACAAGGCCTATCTCGAAGAAGCGCTGAAGGCCTTCAAGGGCGGGACCAAGCAGGCGACGATCATGCATCAGCTGGCCAAAGGCTACACGGACGAAGAAATCGCCGTGCTGGCGGATTACTTCTCCCGTCAGAAATAAGGAGCGCTAAATATGTCTCAGATCAACAACGATCGCCGGCGCCTGCTCCAGGCCTTTGGCGCTTCCGCCACACTGGCCGGCGCCGCCCTGTTGCCAGGTGGGGCGTTCGCCGCACCGCAAAAGAACCGGAAACTCGGCCGCGTCGTCGTTATCGGCGGCGGCTTCGGCGGCGCCACCGCGGCCAAATACCTGCGCAAATGGAGCAATGGCGCCATCGAGGTCGTCCTCATCGAACGCAACAAGGAATTCATCTCCTGCCCGACCTCCAACGAGGTACTGGCCGGCAATCGCGACTACGCCTCACTCGTCCACAGCTACGATGCCCTGAAGAAGAACTGGGGCATCAAGGTGGTACACGCCGAGGTCAGCGCCATCGATCCGGAAAAACGGCAAGTCAGGACCAGTCACGGCGAGCAATTCGGCTACGACCGGCTGGTGATTTCGCCGGGTATCGAATTCAATTTCGGCGCCGTCGCCGGCTACGACGAGAAGGCGCAGCAGAAGATCCTGCACGCCTGGAAGGCCGGTCCGCAAACCATTGCCCTGCGCCAGCAACTGGTCGATCTGGCGGATGGCGGTACGTTCGTGCTGAGCATTCCGAAAGCGCCCTATCGCTGCCCGCCCGGTCCTTATGAGCGGGCCAGCCAGATCGCCCATTATTTCAAGACGCACAAGCCGAACTCGAAGGTCCTGGTTCTCGATGGCAACGACAAGATCATTTCCAAGACCAAGCTGTTTGCCGATGTCTGGGCCAACGACTACAAGGGCATCATCGAGTACCGGCCGAACTGGAATACCACCGAGATCGATGCCGCAACGCAGACCGTCACCAGCGAGATCGGCGACAAGGAGCGTGGCGACATCATCAACCTGATTCCGCCGCAGGCCGCTGGCAAGCTGGCCCGCGATGCCGGGGTGATCAATGCCAACAACCGCTGGGCCACCGTGGACTGGGTGACGCTCGAATCGACCGCGGTCAGCAACGTGCATGTGCTGGGCGATGCCACGCTGTCATCGCCGCTGATGCCGAAATCGGGCCACATGGCCAACCAGCACGGCAAGGCGGCAGCCGCAGCAATCGTCGAGATCCTCTCCGGTCGCCCGGCGCAGCCGATGCTGATGGCCAACACCTGCTACTCGCTCGTCGACGCTCGGCGCGGCATTCACGTCGATTCGGTGCACCGCTACGACCCGGAGAAGAAACAGTTGCTGGTGGTCGAAGGTTCGGGCGGCGTCTCGAAGGAACCCTCGGTCGAAGAAGGCCTGTTCGCCAGAGCCTGGGCCAGGAACATCTGGTCCGACACGCTGAGCTGAGGCACCGGCCCGCCACTGGCCGCCGCACCGCCCACCAGCCGGGCGTGCGGCGGCTTTTTACTGGGCGGCAACTTGAGTCGGGGCGCGCCATTCCGGCGTATATATGTCGAAAGATATAAACAGCGAAGAATTCCATCGTTCAGTTGTGCGCTACCAGCCGGCAAACTTGGTTCAGATCAATTCCACCCTGAACCAGGAGAACTCCATGCAACAGAAGTATTCCATCAAGGCTCTGGTCGCCGCGCTTGCCCTGGCCGGCGGCCTTTCCAGCGCCCTCGCCGACACGCTGAAAGTCGGTTATCTGCCGGTCACCGGCCACGGCAAGTTTTTCGTTGCCAAGGAACAAGGCCTGTTCGCCAAGGAAGGCCTCGACGTCGAACTGATCGAGTTCCAGAACTCGGCCGACGGCCTCAATGCCATCATCGCCGGCAAGCTCGATGTCGGTGCCTTCGGTACCACCGCGCCGGTCGCCCACCTCTCCAAGGGCGCCAAGATCAAGATCATCGGCGGCATCATGGGCGGTGACGCGGCATTGATCGCGACCCCGGCCAACGCCGGCAAGATCGCCGGGATCGCCGACCTCAAGGGCAAGAAGATCGCCACGGTGCGCATGGCTTCCGGCGATGCGGTGCTGCGCGGCGCGCTCAAGGACAAGGGCATCAACTGGAAGACCGATGTCCAGATATTCGAACTGAAGAACCCGCCCGCCGTCATCGAAGCCGTCAAGTCCGGCCAGGTCGATGCTGGCCTGGTATGGGGGCCGCATGACCTGCGCGCCGAAGACCAGGGTCTGAAAATCGTTATCCACTCGACCGACCTGCAACCGGCGCACCCGTGCTGCCGCCTGGTGGTTACCGAAGCCAGCCTGAAGAACGAAGCGACCTGGGAAAAGTTCGTCCGGGCCATTCTGAAGGCCGAGAAATTCGCCGCCGAGAACAAGAAGGAAACCATCGAGTCGATCGCCAAGTACATCAAGCTCGACCAGCAATTGCTCTGGCGCGGTTATTACTCGCAGTATCTTGACCAGTCGAGCGACCCCAACGTCAAGGGCGTCAAGCGCTTCGCCGACGTCATGGTCAATAGCGAGTTCATCACCAGCAAGCCGGACTTGAACGCCGCCATCGATGCCCGCATCTACGAAAAGGCGCTCAACCAGCTGGCCCGGGAAAACCCGGCCGATCCTTTCTGGAAAAAACTCCAGAAGGAATTCAAGCAGAAGGACGCGTAATGAGCCACGGCCTCGTTCTCGATGGCGTCGATTTTTCCTACGACGCCACCCGGATTCTCGACGGGATCAAGCTGTCGATCCCGACCGGACAGTTCGTCACGCTGCTCGGCGCTAGCGGCTCGGGTAAATCGACCCTGCTGCGCCTGATCGCCGGTCTGCAGTTTCCCGAACGGGGCCGCCTGGCCTGGAAAGGCAGCGCCATTGCCGGTCCGGGACTGGAACGTGGCGTGGTCTTTCAGGACTACGCCCTGTTCCCCTGGATGTCGGTCGTCGACAACATCGCCATCGCCATCGGCAAGGCTCGCCCGGAAACCCGCAAGGCGGACCGCCAGGCCGAAGCCGCCGATTATCTGAAGAAGGTCGGACTGGAAAGCGCCATCGGCAAATACCCGTTCGAGCTTTCCGGCGGCATGCGCCAGCGCGCCGCCATCGCCCGTGCCCTCGCTCTCGGTTCGCCGCTATTGCTGATGGACGAACCGTTCGGCGCCCTTGACCCGGTCAACCGCGCCAAATTGCAGGACTTGCTGCTGGAAATCTGGGAAGCCGCGACGCCGAAGAAAACCATCGTCTTCGTCACACACGATGTCGACGAGGCGCTCTATCTCGGCGACCGCGTGGTGATCCTCGGTTCGACGCCGGGCCGCGTGATTGCCGACCTGCCGGTCGAGTTTCCCCGGCACCGCGACCGCCGCACGCTGTTCGACAGCGATGCCTTCCATACCCTGCGCGAATCGATCGCCGAAACGCTGGCCGCCGATACGCTGCGTCAGCTGATTGCGGCGTAAAGGAGAATTCCATGCCCGAAACACTCACCCTCGAATCCCGCGAGGTCTCGGTGACGCCGACGCCACAAGTCATCGACGGACCGGCCGAAACGCCCTTGAGCGCACGCCTGGCCAACGTTGTCGAAGCCTCGCTGATCTGGATCGTCCTGTTCGGCGGCTGGTTCCTGGCCGCCGAATACACCCCGCTCGGCGACAACCCGCTGATTCCCGGCCCGCTCGTCACCGCCCGCGCCTTGTGGGAAGCGCTGCCCGAGCTCTGGCAGGGAACGATCTCGTCCTTCACCATCCTGGTCCCCGGCTTCCTGCTCGCCGCCCTGCTCGGCATCGTCTCCGGCCTGGGCATCGGCACCTCGCCGCGTCTGCAGCGGGCCTTCTTTCCCTTTGCCCGGGTCGTCGCCCCAGTGCCGCCGACCGTCTATATCCCTTACGCCATCGCCATTCTGCCGACCTTCAAGTTGTCGGCCATTTTCGTCGTCTTCATCGGCGCCTTCTGGCCGATCTTCCAGAATGCCGCCGCCGGCGCCCATGCCCTGGAAGAGCGCTACCGCGACAACGCCCGGACGCTTGGCCTCACCGGCTTTGAATACCACTGGCGCGTCGTCTTTCCGGCCGCCCTGCCCCACATCTTTTCCGGCATGGCGGTCGGCCTCGGCTTTTCCTTCATCCTGCTGACGGTTGCCGAGCTGTTCGGGGCCAATGCCGGGCTGGGGCGTTTCGTCCAGTATTACGCCGACTTTGCCGACTATCCGAAGATGGTGGCCGGCATTTTGTACACCGGGCTGGTGACTTTCCTGGCGATGACCGGGCTGGAAAAACTGAAGCGCCGCGCGCTGTTCTGGCAGCGTTGAGTCATGGGTTATCGCTTGTCGTACCAGCGGGTGCTGGGCTTGGCTCTTGCCCTGCTGGCCCTCGGCACGCCGGCCGGCCCGGCCAACGCCGCACTGTTTGCCCGGACAACGACCGACCTGCAGGCCGAAGTGCGGGCCGCCGCAGCCGAAGGCAAGCAGCTGGCGGTCTTCCTGACCCTGCCCGACTGCCCGGGCTGTCTGGAAATGGAACGGCAGGTACACGCCGTTCCGGCCATCGAGAAAGCCTTCAAGCGGAAGTTTCGCACGGTCAGCATCGACATTTCGACGAGCGACAGCCTGGTCGATCCGGCCGGCCGGCCATCGACCCCGGCCGCCTTTGCCCAGCGCCTGCGGGCTGTCGCCACGCCGTCCTACGCTTTTTTCAATCGCGACGGACAGGTGCTTTACCGGTTTACCGGCACGCTCGACCAGAACGGTTTCCGCCAACTGGCCGACTACGTGAGCAGTGCGCGCTATGAGCAACGTCCCTTCGTCGCCCCGGCCCGCCAGGCGGCCCATGCCACCAACTTGCGCCTGAATGCCGAGCCGCCGACCGCTACCGTGCCGCTGCACCCCGAGTTCAAGCTTGCCGCGACGGATGGTCAGACTCATCGCCTGGCCGACTTTCGCGGTCTCGGCGTCGCGCTGGCCGTCGGTTATACCCAGTGCCCGGATGTCTGCCCGACCACGCTGGCCGAGCTGAAGGCGGCCGTCGAAGCGCTGCCGCCGGCCCTCAAATCGCAAGTCCAGGTGCTGTTCGCAACGCTCGACCCCGAGCGCGATGCGATTCCCCTGCTCAAGGACTACGCAACGGCCTTCCGGCCGGACGGCGGCAGGCCGATTCTCGGCCTGCGTGGCGACGCGGCCGAGACGAAAAACCTGATCCGCCAATTGCAACTGGTGGCCGACAAGCAGCCTTCGGCATCGATGGGGTACACGCTGGATCACACCGCAGGCATCTTCCTCTTTGACGCCGACGGCCGTCTGCTCGGCCTGTCGCCCTACGGCCAGCCGCTCAAGCAACTGGCTGCCGATCTTGCCAGCATCGCGGCCGACGCCAGCCGTCGCCGTCAACTCGCTCAACACTAACCGGAAACACCGAAATGCCCAGCAACAAACTGCTGCCTCTGGCCGAAGCTGTCCGTCGCTATACCTGGGACGGCATGCAGTACGCCAGCGGCGCCGCCCTCCCCGTCGGCTCCGACGCCATCGCCTTCGGCCGTGAATTGGTGCGCCAGAAACGCCGCGACCTGCACGCCATCTTTCACTGCAATACCCAGCAACTGAATCTGTTGGCCGGCGCCGGCGCAGTCAGCAAGGCCGAGTGCGGCTTTTCCGGGCTGGAGGTCTTCGGCTTCGCCAACGGCCTGCGCCGGGCGGTCGAATCCGGCCAACTGGCGCTGGAGGATTACTCCAACCTGGCCATGGCCGTTCGCCTGCTCGGCGGCGCGATGAACTGGCCGTTCGTGCCGGCGACGGTGAATATCGGCTCCGACATCCAGGACCGCAGCGCCTTCGCACCCGATGAATACCCGGCAAAGCACAAGATCCCGACCGTCACCGATCCGTTCTCCGGCCGCGAAATCGGTGCCTTCAGCCCGCTCAAGCCGGATCTCGCCGCCATCCATGTCTCGCTGGCCGACCCCCTCGGCAACGCCATCATGCTCGGCACCGAATGGAGCCGCTTCGAGCTGTCGCGCGCCGCCAGGAAAGTCATCCTGATTGCCGATGCCATCGTCGATACCGATTGCATGCGGCAGTTCCCGAACCTCGTGCGCATCCCCGACATCATCGTCGAAGCCGTGGTTTATCACCCCTTCGCCGCCTGGCCGCAGTCATCACCCGGGCTTTACGACGTCGATGAGGCGCACATGAAATTGATGAACAAGGCGTTGGCCACCGAACAAGGTACCGCCGACTATGTCCGCGACTTCGTCGACAGCTATGGCGATATCGACGGTTATCTCGACCTGATCGGCCGCGACAACATCGCCCGCTTGAGCGACAGCGCCACCAGCTTCCTTCTCGATCCGTTCCGGCAGTGGATCAAGACGCCCGAGGAAATCGCGGCACTGACGGCGGAGGTGGCAGCATGAGCGAGAATCTGCCCTACAGCCGCCAGGAAATGATGGCGATCGCCACCGGCCGCGAACTGCACGACGGCGAGTTGGCAATTTTCGGCGTCGGCCTCTCGATGCTCGCCGGCTACTTTGCCCAGGCCTGCCACGCGCCGAACATCCGCGCTATGACCGAAGGCGGCGTCTATGGCGCCACGCCGGTCGGCGGCCTGCCCTGGGGCATCGAGTGCAACCGTATCTCGGCCAATGCCACCAGTTTCACCAACGCCATCGACGCCATCGGCTTTCTCGTCGCCTCCGGCCGCTGCGATGTCGGCATCATCGGCGCGGCGCAGGTCGACAAGTTCGGCAACGTCAACACCACCGGCATCTGGGAAGGCGAGATCGGCGACCGCTACCGCCTGCCGAAAACCCGCCTGACCGGCGCCGGCGGGGCCAACGACATCGCCTGCGGCGCCGGCCGCGTCGTCATCATGGTTACCCATGAAGCCAAGCGCTTTGCCGACAAGGTCAGCTACATCAGCTCGCCGGGCTACCTGGAAGGCGGCAACGCCCGCGAACGCTACGGTTTCGTCGGCAAGGGACCGTCCGCCATCATCACCACGCTCGGCATCCTGCGCCCGGACCCGGTCAGCAAGGAATTCATCCTCGAGGCCTATTACGCCTTCTCCAGCGTCGAGGAAATCCTCGCTAACACCGGTTGGGATCTGAAGGTTTCGCCCAGTGTTCATGTCGTGCCCGAGCCGACGGCCGAAGAGCTGGCCGCGCTGCGCCGCGTCGATCAGACCGGTGCGCTGCGCAAGGCCTGAGGCATGAGCGAAAAAGGCGTCGATGCCAATTACCGCTTCATCGCTGCCTATCAGGAGGTCAATTCACGCATCGTCCAGCGTCACCAGGCGCTGACGCTCTACGTGACCTTGACCGCCAGCCTGCTGGCCGGCCTGTTCGCCCTGCACCCAGGCGAATCGAGCCGGCACTTGCCGGTCGAATGGCTGGTCTTTGCCTTCCCGGTGACCACCGTTTGCCTGGCCTTCCTCAATTACAAGACCGAACGCGCCATCACCAATCTGCGCTCCTTTCTGGCCAGCCTGGAGCGCATCGCCAATGCCCATCACCAGTTGCCCAGCTACAACACCGATCCGCGCTGGGCGAGCGGCGTCAACAAGGTCCGCCGTTTTCACGACTATGCGGCGGCCGTGCTGGCCAGCGGCGCCAACGCCATCGGTATCGGTGTCGTCATCCGGCTCTACCCGGAACACCTGGCCGAGCGCCCGCTGCTCACCGGCGGGCTGATTGTCGCCGCCCTTCTTTCGATCCTGGCTTTGCTGATCATCCCGCGCTGGAGTTACCGGCCGCCAGCCGAAGCCGCTTAATCCACCTTTCCGGAGTCACCATGTCCGAATCCCTCTACCTGCGCCACGACGATAACGGCGTCACCACCCTGACCCTGAACCGGCCGCAGGCCCGCAACGCGCTGTCGCAAGGCATGCTGCGCGCCCTGCTCGACGCCTTTGCGGCGCTTGCCGCCGACGACAGCGTGCGCGTCGTCATCCTCGCCGGCGCCGGCCCGGCCTTCTGCGCCGGTCACGATCTCAAGGAACTGCGCGCCGCCGAATATGCCAGCAACTACACCGAACAGCTGTTTGCCGACTGTGCCGAGCTGATGCAGGCCATCGTCAAGCTACCCAAGCCGGTGATCGCCCGCGTCCATGGCATCGCTACCGCCGCCGGCGCCCAGCTGGTGGCCAGTTGCGATCTCGCCGTGGCCGCCGACGATGCCCGCTTTGCCACGCCCGGCGTCAATATCGGCCTGTTCTGCTCGACCCCGATGGTGGCGCTGTCGCGCAATGTCGCCCCGAAACACGCGATGCAGATGCTGCTCGGTGGCGACCTGATCGATGCCACCACCGCCTGGCGTTTCGGCCTGGTCAACGAACTGGTCCCGACGGCGGAGCTGGAAAGCCATACCCTGGCCCTGGCCCGCAAGCTGGCCAGCAAGTCGCCGCTGACCCTGGCCATCGGCAAGGAGGCCTTCTATCGCCAGGCCGAACTGCCGCTGGCCGAGGCCTATGCCTATACGAAGGACGTCATGGTCGCCAACCTGCAGGCGCAGGATGCGCAGGAGGGGATCAACGCCTTCATCGACAAGCGCGTTCCGACCTGGTGCGGCCGCTGAATACGGGCGCTCTCGAAAAGCCGGGCCGCCAACCCAGGCAATCCGAATATCCTTATCGTGAATTCTTCGTTGGGTTGGGCCCGGCACCTTCCTATGATCGGCGGACACAAGTAATCAAGAGGTCCGCATGTCTTCTCGCCACGATCGCCTGATTCACTGGCTGCTCGGCAGCCTGGAACTGGAAACCACGCTTTTTCACCTGGGGCAGTATTGCGGCTCGTGGAAAGCCTCGACCAGCGGGCTGGCACGCTCGGGTTTCCATCTGGTGTTGAATGGCGACTGCTGGCTGCACCTGCCGAATGAAGGCAGCGTTCACCCGTTGCGGGCCGGCGACGCGGTGATATTCCTGCGCGACGTTGTCCATTATCTCAGCCCGCTGGCCGACCCGGTGGTTGCCGCCCAGGCGCCACGCAGCAGCATGACGGCCCTTGATCTGGTCGTTCCCGAAAGTGTTGCGCTGGCCTGCGGCTTTTTTGGTTTTAGCTCCAGCCTGAACAGTGTCTTTCTCGGTTCCTTCCCCGACTACGTGGTGATTTCGAAAGATGGCGAATACCTCCGCGAAGCCCGTCCGCTCTTCGAGCTGATCCTGGCCGAAGCCATGGCTAGCGGCGAGGAGCCATCGCCGCTGATCAGCCGTCTGGTTGACCTGCTCTTCTTCTACGTCATCCGCCACCTGTGCCAGCGGCGCGAAGTTACGGCCGGGCTGTGGGCCATGCTCGGTCGGCCGGAATTCGCGCCGCTGCTCGAGGCCATTATCGAAGAGCCGGGCAAGGACTGGACGGCGGAAGCCATGGCCGATCTTGCTCACATGTCGCGCGCCACTTTCTTCAAGCGTTTCGCCCAGACCTGCGGCGCTTCGCCGAGCCACTTCCTTTTGCAAATCCGCATGAAGCTGGCCACCCAGATGATCGAGGATGGCGTGAGTCTGGCCCGCGCCGCCGAGAAGGTCGGCTACCAGTCCGACGCGGCTTTCTCGCGGGCCTTCAAGAAAGCCACCGGCGTGCTGCCCGGCGCCTACCGGCGCTCCCGCCAGCCGGCCCCGGGGCCGGTTGCCTAGGCGGAGCGAGACGAACGAACAAAAGAACGCGACGTTTGCACATTGAGGGTGGACGGCAGCCACCGGACAATCCAGTCAGCCCATTTCGCACGGAGTTTTCATGTCACGCATCGCCATCCAGACCCTGGAATCAGCCCCCGAAGCCAGTCAACCCTATCTCGCCAAAGCCAAGGCCAAGAACGGCTTCATCCCCAATCTGCTGGGCGTGCTGGCCAATGCACCGACCGCCATCGAAACCTATCTGACGGTGACCGAGATCAACAGCCGCAGCAGCTTCACGCTGGCCGAGCGCGAAGTGGTACAGATCACCGCCGCCACCAACCACGGCTGCACCTTCTGCGTTGCTGGCCACACGGCGATCGCCTACAAGCAGGGCAACCTGCCGACCGAACTGGTCGAAGGCCTGCGCCAGCAGACCACCTTGCCCGATGCCAAACTCGAAGCGCTGGCCGCCTTCACCCGCGCCATCATCCGCAGCAAGGGTGTGGTCAGCGATGCCGAACTGGCTGCCTTCAAGGCCGCCGGTTACGGCGAGCAGCAGGTCATCGAAGTCATACTCGGCGTCGCCCTGGCCACCCTGTGCAATTTCAGCAACTCGCTGGCCGGCACCGAACTCAATCCCGAGCTCGCTGCCTACCGCTGGCAGAAAGCCTGAGCGTGACGACTGAAAACGTCCTGCTGGCCGCCCGCCAACTGGCGTTTTCCTATGGTGGCGCCCCGGTCTTTGCCGGCGTCGACCTGAACATCGGCCGGCGTGAGATCGTTTGCCTGATCGGCGCCTCCGGGTGCGGCAAGTCCACCTTGCTGCGCCTGCTTGCCGGGCTGGCCGAGCCGAGCGCCGGCGACGTATCGGTCGACGGTGAAAATGGTGCAAAAAGGGCCGCCAAGGCCAGCGTCGTCTTCCAGTCGCCGGCCCTGCTGCCCTGGCTGACGGTGGCCGACAACGTGGCATTTGGCCTCGATTTCGCCTGCCGCCCGACGAGCAGCCGCAGCGAGCGGCAACAGCACATCGAACGCGTGCTGGCCCAGGTTGGCCTCAGCGAACACGCGAAAAAGAAGCCGCCAGCGCTGTCCGGCGGCATGGCGCAACGCGTCGCCCTGGCCCGCGCCCTGGCGCGCAACCCGGAAATCGTCTACCTCGACGAACCGTTTTCGGCGCTCGACGCAATCACCCGCGAATCGATGCAGGATCTGCTGCTCGCCCTGGCGCACCAGCAGCAGAGCGCCGCCCTGCTGGTCACGCACGACATCGACGAGGCGCTGCGCATCGGCGATCGCGTGTTGCTTTTGGCCGGCGGCCAGGACGGCGGGCCGGCCCGCATCGTCGGCGAATGGCGACCGGGCGGCAAGGCGCCGCGCCAGCATCGCTCGCCGGCCCTCAACGCGATGCGCGAAGAAATTCTCGATTCACTTTCCAACCCGGGCACAGCCTGGTTTCCCGACCTTTAGGAGTTGCCATGAACGACGATCTGCTTGCCAACCTGAGCGACGACCTGCCGCTCTCCCGCCGCGACTTTTTGCGCCTTTCCGCCCTGTTGACCGGCAGCCTTGCCCTGCCGCAACTGGCGCGCGCCGCCAACCCGAACGACCCGGTGCGCATCGGCTACCTGCCGATCACCGATGCCTCGCCGCTGCTCGTCGCGCACAGCAAGAAGCTGTTCGAAGCGCAGGGCCTGGAAGTCGAAGCGCCCAAGCTGTTCCGCTCCTGGGCGCAGATCGTCGAGGCCTTCATGGCCGGCCAGGTCAATGTCGTGCATCTGCTCTCGCCGATGACCGTCTGGGCGCGCTACGGCAGCAACTTCCCGGCCAAGGTCGTGGCCTGGAACCACATGTCCGGCTCGGCGCTGACCGTCGCGCCCAACATCCAGAACGTCAAGGACCTGGGCGGCAAGAAGGTCGCCGTGCCCTTCTGGTACTCGGTGCATAACGTCGTGCTGCAGCACCTGCTGCGCGAAAACGGCCTGACCGTCGTCACCAAGCCGGCCGGCGAACTCAAGGCCAACGAAGTCGCCCTGTCGATCATGGCCCCGCCCGACATGGGGCCGGCCCTGGCCAACGGCGCCATCGCCGGCTTCATCGTCGCCGAACCGTTCAACGCCGCCGCCGAAACCAACGGCATCGGCCGCGTGCTGCGCTTCACCGGCGATGTCTGGCGCGAACACGCGTGCTGCGTCGTCACCATGCACGAGCGCGACCTGAAGGAGCGCCCGGAATGGTCGCAGAAGGTGGTCAATGGCATCGTCAATGCCCAGCACTGGCTGCGTGACAACCGCAAGGAAGGCGCCCAACTGCTGTCGAAGGACGCGCCGGGCAAATACACCCCCTTCCCGCCGGCCGTGCTGGAGCGCGTGCTGGTGCCGAACGCCGAGCGCCAACAGCAGTACGTCAAGGAAGGCGCCATCCGCCACCCGGAATGGAAGGACGAGCGCATCGAATATCAGCCCTACCCCTTCCCGTCCTACACCGAGCAACTGGTCAAGCTGTTGAAGAACACCCAGGTCGAAGGCGACAACAAGTTCCTGGCTGCTCTCGATCCGGCTTTCGTCGCCAAGGATCTGGTCGACGACCGCTTCGTCAGGAAGTCGATCGCCGCGCTCGGCGGACTGAAGGCCTTCGGCCTGCCGGAGAAATTCACGCGCAGCGAAACGCTTGTTGCCTGACGACCATGCCCGTCTCCTCACGCCCCAATTCATTGCGCGCAACCGTCGGCCACGTCGCCTGGCCGCTTTGCGGCCTGCTGCTGGCCGTTGGCCTGTGGTGGCTGGCGATCCACGGCCAGGGGCGTGACTCCCTGATGGCGGCGCGCTTTTCGCCGGAAAAGACCTGGCTGGCGATGCTTGAACTGGCCAGCGGCCAGGACATCTGGCGGCATGCGCTGGCCAGCCTGCAACGGGTCGGATTCGGCCTGCTCATCGCCTTGCTGATCGGTGTGCCGCTTGGCCTGCTCGCCGGCAGTTGCGCCACCTTCAACCGCCTGACCTCGACCACCTTCCAGTTCCTGCGCATGATCTCGCCGCTGTCTTGGATGCCGCTTGCCGTGATGACGCTCGGCGTTGGCGAGGCGCCGGTCGTCTTCCTGATCGCTTTTGCCGCAGTCTGGCCGATCGTCCTCAATGTCGCTTCCGGCATCAAGGCCATCGACCCGCTCTGGCTGACCCTCGCCGCCAGCCTCGGCGCCAATGCCGGCGAACGGCTCTGGCACGTCACCGCGCCGGCCATCGCGGCCCACCTTCTGACCGGCATCCGGCTCGCCATCGGCCTGATCTGGGTGGTGCTGGTGCCGGCCGAGATGCTCGGCGTCAATGCCGGTCTCGGCTATTTCATCCTCGACACCCGCGACCGCATGGCCTATGGCGAACTGATGGCCTGCGTGCTGTTCATCGGCCTGCTCGGCTTCGCGCTCGACTGGCTGACCCGCCTCGCCCACCAGCGCTGGAGCGGCGCGTGAGCCAACTGACAAGGAAACAAACATGACTGCAGTCGAAACCCGTCTGGCTGAATCGGCCACCCTCGACGCCCTGATCGCCCGCGCCCTGGCGCCGCACGTCACCGCCATCGATCTCGCCGGCGAATACCCCGAAGCCTTCCTGCGCGCCGCCGGCCAGCTCGGCGTCTTTGCCGGCGTCATTGCGCCCGAATACGGCGGCAACGGCAAGGGGATCGCCGACACCATCGCGCAGATGGCCAATATCGGCGAGACCTGCCTGTCGACGGCCTTCACCCACTGGTGCCAGACCGCCTGCGCCCGTTACATCCAGCTTTCCGACAACGCCGCGGCCAAGGCCGAATTCCTGCCCGGTCTGGCCAGCGGTCGCCAACTAGGTGGCACCGGCCTGTCCAACACCCTGAAGTCGTGCTGCGAGATCGAACGCTTCCTGCTCACCGCCCGGCGCGTCGATGGGGGGTATGAAATCAACGGCACCCTGCCCTGGGTCTCCAACCTTGGCGCCGATCATATCTTCGTCACCGGCTGCCCGGTCGATGGTGATGGCCGGCTGGTTTTCTTCATCGTCAAATGCGACCAGCCGGGTTTCCGACTGGTCGAAGGCGCCCATTTCACGGCACTCGAAGGTACCCGCACGCTGGCCTGCCAGTTCCGCAACGTGCGCATCGACGATGCACGGGTCCTCGCCCAACCGGCGCAGGCCGCCGACTACCTGCCGCGCATCCAGCCCGGCATGATCCTGGCGCAGCTCGGCATGGGCATCGGCCTGATCCGCGACTGTATCCGGCTGGTCGAGAGTACCGAGCGGACGCACCAGCACATCAACTGCTTCGAGGACGACCAGGCCGACGATCTGCGGGCGGCGCTGGCCGGCGCCGAGGCCGAGGTCTTCCGACTGGCGGCCCGCCTCGATGCCGGCGTCGCGCCGGCCGAGGTACCCGAGCTGCTGCTCGACGTCCTGCGCATCCGCCTGGCCGGTGGCGAACTGTCGCTGCGAGCCGCCAATGCGGCGATGCTGCATCAGGGCGCGCGCGGCTACCTGCGCACCGCCGCAGCCCAGCGCCGCCTGCGCGAAGCCTATTTCGTCGCCATCGTGACGCCGTCGCTGAAACATCTGCGGCGCGAGATTGCGCGGCGGGAGGCCGGCGCAAATTAAACGCAGTGCTGTGCAATAACCAATGGTTATTGCACAGCGCTCGGGCGCCTAAATCCAGTAGCGCGGATAGCTGCCGCGGTCACGGAGATTGTTCATGCCATAGGCGACGCCGACAATCACCAGCGCACCTGCAAGAACCGGCGTCAGCAGGAAGCCGAAGCCGGGATGCGTCGCCATCACCAGTAGCGGATTGGCCCCCGCCGGCGCGTGAACCGTCCGGGTCTGCTGCATGACGGCCAGCGCCAGCCCGACAGCCAAGGCCTCGGACCACCAGAAATCGCCGATAAATTGCAGGACGACAAGACCGACCAGGGTGGTGACCAGGTGGCCGCCGATGATGCTGCGCGGCTGGGCGAGCGGCGAATCCGGCAGACCGAAGGCCAGAACGCAACTGGCACCGAAGGGCGCCATCAGCCACGCCGCACCTGACACCTGGGAAAGCCAGGCGGTAAGCGCGATGGCAAGAAAAGCGCCGAGCAGCGAAATCGACGTGAAGCGTAACGGCGGCGCCGGTGGCGCCCCCGACGAGAGCGGAAGACGGGGAAGCATGAATGACTCCTTGAATGAAAACGCAGGCAAGGATACTGATCGGTATCCTTGTTTGTCAACAGATCGGTATACTTGTTGCGTTTTCAGGAGAAATGACGAGATGGACACTGCCGAGAAAATCCTCAATGCCGCATTGGCCGAGTTTTATCAGAACGGCTTTCATGCTTCGGGCGTCGACCAGCTGAGCAGCAAGGCCGGCGTCACCAAACGCACGCTGTACCGCCACTTTCCGAGCAAGGAATGCCTGATCGACGGTGTGCTGCAACTGCGCGACGAGCAATTCATGGAACGCCTGCAGGCGTTTGTGGACGCTGCGCCACGGCCGCAGCGACCGATGGCCTATCTCGATTTTCTTGAATCGTGGGGAAAGGAAGCCGACTTTCACGGATGCATGTTCATCAATGCCGCGGCCGAATATTCGGCCCCCACCGATCCCCCGCACCTCGCCGCCATCGCCCACAAGGAACGCGTTCTGTCTTATCTCGGGCGAATTTGCGAGGAAGCGGAGCTGGCCGATGCCGGATCGCTGGCCGGACAACTTTTTGTAATCGGTGAAGGGTTGATCGTCGTCATGCAGGTCATGGGGCACTCTCCCCTGCTGATTTCTTCGACTCGCCAGGTTTTTACGCAGCTGATTGAGACGGCAAGAACAGCCTCGCCAAGCGAATGCCAACTTCCGCCTTGATTGAAAGCTCCTGTGCGAGCGGTTGAATGGCGCGAAGCAAATCGCTCAGCCAGAACATCGGATCCAATCACCGGCAAATCCTATAAGCACATAACAATAACGTCGTTCCCCGCCGTCGCCGCTGCCGTGAAAATTGCTGAAAACAACCGAAGGACAGCATTTCATGGCAACTACCCAAACCACCACGGTCGACCGCCCTTATTGGGACGAAAAGCTTGAAACCCAGTCGCGGGCCGACTGGGATGCGCTCAAGCTCGATCTGCTGAAGAAGCACCTGCACCACGCCTACGCCAACTCGCCCTACTACAAGGCCAGTTTCGACGCGGCCGGGGTGCATCCCGATCAGGTCAAATCGCTGGCCGACATTCGCCGCTTTCCCTTCATCGAAAAGAAGGTACTGCGCGAGCGCCAGGAAGCCTTGCCGCCGTTCGGCGATCTGGTCGCCGTGCCCGAGCGCGACATCGTCTACATCTCGGCCTCCAGCGGCTCGACCGGCGTGCCGACCGCCTCGCCGTTCACCGCCCAGGATTTCGACGACTGGATGGACTACGAGGCCCGCCAGTTCTGGTCTTCCGGTCTGCGTCCGGACGACCGCTACTGCCATTCGCTGAATTTCTCGCTGTTCGTCGGCGGCCCCTGCGTGCTCGGCGCCCAGAAGCTCGGCGCGCTGTCCATCCACGCCGGTACCGTGCCCTCCGAGCGCCTGCTGGCCATCGCTCAACAGTTTCAGGCCACCGCCATCTGGACGACGCCGTCCTATGCCTGGTATCTCGGCGAAACGGCGATCAAGGAAAACATCGATCCGAAAAAGGATCTCGCCATCAAACGCATTTTCGTCGCTGGCGAACCGGGCGGCTCGATCCCCGAAACCCGCCAGCGCATCGAGGCGCTATGGGGCGCCAAGGTCTACGATTACTACGGCCTGTCGGACATCTTCGGCTCCTGCGCCGGCATGTGCGAAGAGCAGCACGGTCTGCACTGGGCGGAAGACCATATCCTGGTCGAAGTCCTCGACCCGGAGACCCGGGAACCGGTCGCCGAAGGCGAGCGCGGCGAATTGGTGCTGACCACGCTGAAGAAGAGCGCCCGACCGATGATCCGCTTCCGCACCGGCGACATCGTCTCGTTCACCAGCGAGCCGTGCGGCTGCGGCCGGACCTCGCAGCGCATGCTCGGTACGCATGGCCGGCTCGACGATATGCTGATCATCAAGGGCGTCAATATCTTCCCCAGCGATGTCGAAGCGATCGCCCGCAAGGACCATGACCTGACCGGCGAATACCGGCTGATCATCGAGCGCGAAAACCATCTCGACCGGCTGACCGTGGAAATCGAACGGGCCGCCACCGACACCGCGCGCGATGCCGAACTGGCCGCCCGTTTTGCCGGCCATCTCAAGTCGATTACCGGCGTCACGGCACAAATCGTCATCCTGCCGCCCGACACCCTGCCCCGCGCCACGCACAAGGCCAAGCGGGTCGAGGATAGACGCCAGCACGTGTGGAGCTAAGCATGGCCAAAACGCTGATCGTCCCAGGCTTGCGCAACAGCGGCCCGACCCACTGGCAAAGCTGGTTCGAGACGCAATTGCCCGATACCCATCGCGTCGAACAGGCGGACTGGGAAACCACCTGCCTGTCCGACTGGGCCGCCCGCGTGCGTCAGGAAATCGACGCCATCGACGAAGCGGTCTGGATCGTCGCCCACAGCTTCGGCTGCCTGGCCAGCGTGACGGCCGGCTTCGTCCGGCCCGGGCAGATTCTCGGCGCGCTGCTGGTCGCCCCGGCTGATCCGCAGCGCTTCGGCGAGCCGACTGCGCTCCTTGAAGAAAAACTGCAATTCCCCAGCCTCGTCGTCGCCAGCAGCAACGACCCGTGGGTCAAGGCCAGCGCCGCGGAATACTGGGCCGGACTGTGGGGCAGCGGCTATCTGAACATCGGGCAGGCCGGCCATATCAATGTCGACTCCGGGCATGGCCCCTGGCCGGAAGGATTTCGGCTGTTCGAACAGCTTCGGGCAAGCAAAGGCCTATAGATCGAATAGCGATAAGTATCGAGCAATTCGGTCTTTTTGCTTTTTAAACAGATGCCTAGACTGCGCGCATCGATCTTTTCGTCAGGAATGCTTGCGATGGACAAATCAGTTCCCCTTTCGGCTTCGCCCGTAGCCGTCGCCTCGCCTGAATGGAAAAGCATGGTCGAACACTGGAGCGACAAGGAAATCGAGCTGATCGCCAGTCGGATCAAGGCCGTTGCCCACCCGCTGCGTCTGGCGATGGTCTGCCTGCTCGGCGATCGGGAACTTACGGTTAACGAGATTTGCCAGGCCATCGGCACAACCCAGCCTAATGTCTCCCAACATCTGTCCCTGCTGCACGACCAGCACCTGCTGACCTCGCGCAAGGAGGCCAACCGCGTCTATTACTCGATCGGCGACCAGCGCCTGGGCGAAATCATCGGCATGCTGCAGGGCATTTATTGCGCCTGATGCCGACCCCTGAGCCGACTGTCGGCCATTCAAGGGGCGATGGGAAAGCGTTGCGCAACCCAAGATAGGCAAGCGACCGGGACAAAGTGTCCCGCCGACGGTCACTTTGTCGCAGTCGATAACGGCCCCCGTCATTAACTGCTTGATTCATCGCCAAAGCAAACCTGGTGCAATTCGTGCTTATTCCTGCGTGCTTTGATAGGTCCTATTAAGCAAGCTTCCCTAAAAGTGGCGCATTTTAATTGGTTATCAAAGCCGGAACTGCCTCTGTCGATCGGCCCCACCGATTTTCAGAAGGTAATGAAGGCCGGATTGATGATCAGCGCCCCAAGTGCTCCTGACATTGATCGCGGCGGCCATAAAAAGTTCCGTTCTCGAAGATCAATCTGGAGACTTTCATGGAAAGCAAGGAAAACCCCGCATCAGGGGTGAAGATCAGCCGGCGGCAGTTCTTCAAAATCTCGGCAGCGGGATTAGGAACCTCCAGCCTTGCGGTAATGGGCATTGCGCCAACCGCAGCACAGGCTGAAGTACGCCAATACAAACTGGCCCGCGCCCGGGAAATCCGCAACATCTGCACCTACTGCTCGGTCGGCTGCGGCCTGCTGATGTACAGCCTCGGTTCCGGCAGCAAGAACGCCAAAGCGGAGATCATCCATATCGAGGGCGACCCCGATCATCCGGTCAGCCGCGGCGCGCTCTGCCCCAAGGGCTCCGGCCTGCTCGACTTCATCCACAGCCCGAATCGCCTGAAATTCCCGGAAGTCCGCGAAGCCGGCAGCACCGAATGGAAGCGCATCGACTGGCACGAGGCCATCCAGCGTATCGCCAAACACATGAAGGCCGACCGCGACGCCAACATCGTCGCCAAAAATGCCGATGGCGTGCCGGTTAACCGCTGGCCAACCACCGGCATGTTGACCTGCTCCGCCGCATCGAACGAGACCGGCATCCTGACCCAGAAGATCATTCGCTCGCTGGGCATCGTCGCCACCGACACCCAGGCCCGCATCTGTCACGCCCCAACGGTAACCGCGCTGGCTTCGTCATTTGGCCGCGGGGCGATGACCAACAGCTGGGTCGATATCAGGAACGCCGATTTTGTTCTGGTGATGGGCGGCAATGCCGCCGAAGCCCATCCGGTGGGTTTCCGCTGGACCATCGAGGCGATGAAACAGCGCGGTGCCAAGCTGGCCGTCGTCGATCCGCGCTTCAATCGCACGGCAGCCGTCGCCGACCATTACGTGCCGATCCGCTCCGGGTCCGATATTGCTTTCCTCGGCGGCGTGATCAACTGGCTGATCGCCAACGACAAGATTCAATGGGAATACGTCAAGGCCTACACCAACGCCAGCGCCATCATCGGCGAAGGTTACGGCTTTGAAGACGGACTTTTTTCCGGCTTCGACAAGGAAAAAGGGCGTTACGACCGGACGAGCTGGAACTACGAACTGGATGCCAAGGGCAACATCAAGACCGACCCGACGCTGGAGCACCCGCGCTGCGTCTGGAACCTGCTGAAGGCGCACTATGCCCGCTACACGCCGGATGTGGTGACCAATCTGACGGGCAGCCCGAAAGAAGGCTTCCTCAAGGTTTGCGAACTGCTCGGCGAGACTTCGGCCCCCAACAAGGTCGGGACTGTGCTCTATGCGCTGGGCTGGACGGAACATACGGTCGGCGCCCAAAACATCCGCACCATGGCCATGATTCAGCTGCTGCTGGGCAACATCGGCATGCCGGGCGGCGGCGTCAACGCCTTGCGCGGCCACGCCAACGTTCAGGGACTCTCGGACCTTGGCCTGCTGTCCACTGCCTTGCCCGGTTACATTCCCCTGCCGAACGAAACCAACCATCCGACCTTTAACGACTACGTCACCAAGGTTACGCCCAAGGCCCTGCGCGAAAATCAACTGAATTTCTGGTCGAACACACCGAAATTCTTCGTCAGCCTGCTGAAATGGTTCTGGGGCGACAAGGCGACCAAGGAGAACAACTGGGGTTACGACTGGCTACCCAAGTGGGACAAGCTTTACGACACGCTGTACGTGACCGAGCAGATGCAGCAGGGAAAAATGAACGGCCTGATCGTTCAGGGTTTCAATCCCATCGGTTCGTTTCCGGACGCCAACCGGGTCATCGAGGCTTTCTCCAAACTGAAGTACCTGGTGGTGATCGATCCCATTGCAACCGAAACGGCGAGCTTCTGGCAAAACCACGGCGAGTCGAACAACGTTGATTCATCGAAGATCCAGACCGAAGTTTTCCGGCTGCCTTCGACCTGTTTCGCCGAGGAGGACGGCTCGACGGTCAGTTCGGCGCGCTGGATGCAGTGGCACTTCAAGGGTGCGGAAGCGCCGGGCGAAGCTAAGGCCGACCCGGAAATTCTCGCCGAGTTGTTCATTACGTTGCGCGACATGTATCAAAAGGACGGCGGCAACGTTGCCGAACCGATCCTCAATCTTTCCTGGCCGTACAAGGATCCGTTGTCGCCCGATCCGACCGAACTGGCGAAGGAAATGAACGGCCGCGCCCTGGCTGATCTGCTCGACCCGAAGGACCCGACCAAGGTACTGGTCAAAAAAGGCGAGCAGCTACCCAACTTCGCGGTCTTGCGGGACGACGGCAGCACGCTGTGCGCCACCTGGATCTATGCCGGCAGCTGGACTCAGGCCGGCAACATGATGGCGCGCCGCGACAATACGGATAGCGGACTGGGCAATACGCCGAACTGGGCTTTTGCTTGGCCGGCCAACCGCCGCATCCTCTATAACCGGGCATCCTGCGACCCGTCCGGCAAGCCCTGGGATCCAAAACGCAAGCTGATCGGCTGGAATGGCGAGCGCTGGGGCGGATCCGACGTGCCCGACTTCAAGGCCGACGCGGCACCGGACAGTGGCATGGACCCTTTCATCATGACACCGGAAGGCTTGGGACGGCTTTTCTCGGTCGACAAGATGACCGATGGCCCTTTCCCGGAACATTACGAACCGATGGAGTCGCCGCTCGGGACCAATCCGCTGCATCCGAACCAGATTACCAGCCCGGCCGTGCGCATTTTCAAGGGCGACAAGGAACGCCTTGGCACCCACAAGGAATTCCCCTATGTCGGCACCACTTACCGCCTGACCGAGCACTTCCAGTTCTGGACCAAGCAGGTGCGCCTGAACGCCATTGCCCAGCCCGAGCAATTCGTCGAAATCAACGAAGGTCTGGCCAAGGAAAAAGGCATCCAGCAAGGCGACATGGTCAAGGTCAGCTCCAAGCGTGGCTTCATCAAGGCCAAGGCAGTGGTGACCAAGCGCATCAAGGCGCTGACGGTCAACCAGCAGACGGTGCACCACATCGGCATTCCGGTGCACTGGGGATGGGAGAGCGTCGCGAAGAAAGGTTTCCTGACCAATGTCCTGACGCCGGCCGTGGGCGAGTGCAATACGCAGTGCCCGGAATTCAAGGCCTTCCTGGTCAACATCGAGAAGGTATAAGGAGAAATCATGGCTCTGCAATCGCTCGACATCCAGCGCCGCTCGGCGACGACGACACCTAGTACGCAGGTGCGCACCACCGTCGAAGTGGCCAAACTGATCGACGTCACCACCTGCATCGGCTGCAAGGCTTGCCAGGTGTCCTGTTCCGAATGGAACGATATCCGTGCCGACGTCGGCAGCAACATCGGGGTTTACGACAACCCGACCGACCTCGACGCCAAGGCGTGGACGGTGATGCGCTTCAGCGAAACCGAAGAAAACGGCAAGCTGGAATGGCTGATCCGCAAGGACGGCTGCATGCACTGCGCCGACCCGGGCTGCCTGAAATCCTGCCCATCGCCCGGCGCCATCATTCAGTACAAGAATGGCATCGTCGATTTCCATCAGGAAAACTGCATCGGCTGCGGCTACTGCGTCACCGGCTGCCCGTTCAACGTGCCGCGCATCTCGAAGGACGACGGCAAGGCCTACAAGTGCTCGTTGTGTTCCGACCGCGTCGCCGTCGGCCAGGAACCTTCCTGCGTCAAGACCTGCCCGACCGGAGCGATCAGCTTCGGCAGCAAGGAAGACATGAAGGACGTCGCCGCGACGCGCGTCGCCAACCTTCAGAAACGCGGCTATGCCAACGCCGGACTCTATGATCCGCCAGGCGTCGGCGGCACGCACGTGATGTACGTGCTGCACCATGCCGACAAGCCCGAGCTGTACGCCGGCCTGCCGAGGGATCCGCACATCAGCCCGCTGGTCGGCCTGTGGAAGGGCTTTGCCAAGCCGTTGGCGACGCTGGCCCTGGCCGGTGTCGCGCTGGGCAGCCTGTTCCATTACGTGACCAAGGGTCCGAACGAGGTCTCGAAAGAGATCGAGGATGAAATCGAGAAGGAGGATGCAAAATGATCCGCGACCCGAAAGACCTGAAACGTTACGAGGCCTCGGAACGGGCCAATCACTGGATCGTCGGCATCAGCTTCATCCTGCTCGCGCTCTCCGGTCTGGCCTTCTTCCATCCGGCTTTCTTCCCGCTCACCCAGCTGTTCGGCGGCCCGGTCTGGGCCCGCATCATCCACCCCTACATCGGGGCGTTGATGGCGATCGCCTTCCTGATCATCTTTTTCCGCTTCAAGCATCTGAACAAGATGACGCCGGCGGACAAGGAATGGTTGGCGAAGGCGAAGCAGATGGTGGACGGCGACGACCACAACATGCCGGAACAGGGCAAGTACAACGGCGGCCAGAAGGTGATGTTCTGGGCGCTCGCCGTGTGCATGCTGCTGATGACGGTATCGGGCATTTTCATCTGGCGCGCCTGGTTCGGCTTCGACATCACGCTCGTCCGGATCGGCGCCGTGGTCCATGCCGCCGCGGCAGCGGTGATGATCGGCCTGATCATGGTGCACGTCTATGCCGCCATCTGGGTCAAGGGCACCATCCGCGCCATGTGGTACGGCACGGTGACTCGTGGCTGGGCCAAGCAGCATCACCGTGGCTGGTACCGTCAGGTGACCGGCAAGTAGGGCTGTAATGGGGTGCGCCGCAAGGCATCGCGGCGGCTCCTTTCTAACGATCATTCTGGAATCAGACCATGACTAGCTCGACGCATGACTATCAGAACGTCCCGTCCTATGACGACGTTGTCCTGCCGCCGCCCAGTTCGGTTCGCAATGTACTTCGTGTCCAGCGCGGATGCTCCAGCACGGCCGAAGATGAAATCATCGAGGAAGTGCCGATTGCCCTGGTTTACAACGGTATTTCCCACGCCGTCATGCTGGCCTCTCCGACCGACCTGGAGGACTTCGCCCTCGGTTTCAGCCTCAGCGAAGGCATCCTGGCGCATCGCCGCGAACTTTACGACCTGGAACTGCGCAACGGCTGCGACGGCATTTCCATTGAAATGGATATTGCGCCGGCCCGCTTCATGGCGCTCAAGGAGCGGCGGCGCAGTCTGGCCGGACGAACCGGCTGCGGCCTGTGCGGCGTCGACAGCCTGGCCGGCGTAACGCGGATGCCGGCCAGCCCGCTTGCCTCACCGACGTGGAGGCTTTCGGTCGAGGCCATCGGCGAAGGCCTGCGCCAGCTGCCCCACTGGCAGACGCTGCGCCAGCAAACCGGTTCGGCGCATGGTGCCGCCTGGGTCGACCGGCAGGGCAACATCCGTTGCCTGCGTGAAGATGTCGGCCGCCACAATGCCCTCGACAAACTGGTCGGTGCGCTGGCCGGCCAGGGCGAACCGGCCCACGACGGTTTCGCGCTGGTGACCAGCCGGGCTTCCTACGAAATGGTGCAAAAGGCAGCCAGCGCCGGCATCTCGACACTGGTTGCCGTCTCCGCCCCAACGGCCCTGGCGATTCGTCAGGCCGAGGCAGCCGGCATCCTGCTTATCGGTTTCGCCCGCGCCAACCAGCTGGTGGCCTACAGTTGCACCGAGCGGCTCGGCTTCGATGCCACGGAAAATGCCGGCAACCAGTCCATCATGTAACCCCGCCCCAGACCCTTTAGCGAAACTCAATGACCCTCCCCGAACAAACCCTGCCTTCAGCCGTCGCCCCAGCCACCCTGCTCTCGCCCAAGGCCGACCTGTTCGCCGCCCGGGCGATGCGCCTGCGCCATCTGGCCCACGAGCACAGCCTCGGTCCCTGGCTGAACTGGCTGGCCGACCTCTGTGCCGCCCAGCAAAAGGCCCTGGATGCCCTCCCCGTCCCCGGCCGGCGCCCGGTCGCGACGATCGATCCGGTCCAGCCGCTGCTGGCGCCGGAATACCCTGCCTTGCAAAACGCATGGCCGGGCATCTACGACCAGTTGAAAGCTGCCGCAACCGATTTTGCGGCGGGCAACCGCGCCGCCCCGCACCCGGTCCTACCCGAGTACACCACCGAAGCGCTGGAACTGAAGGCCAGCGGTTGCCGGCAGCTGGCCGCCGGTGAAACGGTGTTGGCCGAACGCGATATCGCCGATTTTCTGGTGGCAGCGGCGCTGCAGGTGGCGTGGACCGCGGCGGCCCGGCAACTGGCGTTGCCCGAGCTGACTTCCTTGCCCAACCAGGATGCCTGCCCCTGCTGCGGCAGCCTGCCGCTCGGCAGCATCGTGATGGCCGGCGACGGCAAGTCGGGCTTGCGCTATCTCGAGTGTAGCCTGTGCGCAACGCGCTGGAATGCCGTGCGGGCGCGTTGCACGCTGTGCGCCGACGGCAGCGTGGTCAACTACCTGAGTCTCGCTGGTGGCAATGAAGCGGTTCAGGCAGAAACTTGCGATCACTGCCATGGCTACATCAAGACCTTTTTCCAGGGCAAGGATATGCAGGTCGATCCGCTGGCTGACGATCTGGCATCGCTGGCGCTGGACGTACTGGTCGGTGAACAGGGCTACGCCCGGGGTACGCCCAATCTTTTCCTGAGCGACGGCGAAGTGGTTTGAGCGGCAGGGCCGAACCTGGAATGGCGCACTGAAGCAGCGCAAAAAAAAGCGGACCCAGATCATGGGTCCGCTTTGTTTACTGCGCGTCGCCTCGAATCAGGCGGCGATTTTCCCTTTGCCCCGCGCCAGACGCCGCACCACGGCCAACATCCGGTCGATTTCCTCGCAGGTGTTGTAGAACGCCAGCGAAGGCCGCACCGTGGCCTCGACGCCGAAACGCCGCAGGATCGGCTGGGCACAGTGGTGGCCGGAGCGCACCGCGATGCCTTCCTCGTTGAGCCCCCGGCCAACTTCCTCGGTTGAGTAGCCGGCCAGCACGAAGGACGCGACGCTCGCCTTGTCCGCCGCCGTGCCGATCAGCCGCACGCCGGGAATCGAGGACAGGCCGCGCGTCGCATAGACCAGCAGGTCGTGCTCGTAGCGGGCGATGTTCTCGAGGCCGATGCGTTCGACGTAATCGAGCGCCGCACCCAGGCCCACCGCGTCGGCGATGTTGCCGGTACCGGCTTCGAATTTGTTCGGGGCCGGCTGGAACAGCGTCTTCTCGAAGGTGACGTCGGCAATCATGTTGCCGCCGCCCTGCCAGGGCGGCATCTGCTCGAGCAGCGCTTTCTTGCCGTAGACCACGCCGATGCCGGTCGGACCGAAGATTTTGTGGCCGGAAAAGACGAAGAAATCGGCATCGAGCGCCTGTACATTGACCCGCAGGTGGGACACCGATTGCGCGCCATCGACCAGCACCTTGGCGCCGGCCGCGTGGGCCATGTCGATCACCTGCTTGATCGGCGTCACCGTGCCCAGCGCGTTCGAGACCTGGGTCACCGAAACGAGCTTGGTCTTCGGGTTGAGCAGCTTCTGCAGTTCGTCGAGCTTCAACTGGCCGCTGTCGTCGACCGGGATGACGCGGATCTTCGCCCCGGTTTGCTGGGCAAGCTGCTGCCACGGCACGATATTGGCGTGGTGTTCGAGCAAGGACACGACAATTTCATCGCCTTCGCCGATGTTCTGGACGCCCCAGGTCTTGGCGACCAGGTTGATGGCTTCCGTCGCACCGCGCACGAAGATGATCTCGTCGGCCGAGCCGGCGCCGAGGAAACGCTGCACCTTCTGCCGCGCCGCCTCGTAGGCGTCGGTGGCCCGCGCCGCCAGTTCATGCGCCGCACGGTGAATGTTGGAATTCTCGTGAGCGTAGAAATAGGCCAGACGGTCGATCACCGATTGCGGCTTCTGCGTCGTCGCGGCGTTGTCGAACCAGACCAGTGGCTTGCCGTTGACGCGTTCGTTGAGGATCGGGAAATCGCGACGCACGGCATTGACGTCGAAAGCCGGCCGCGCACTCGGCGCGATCTCCGGTTCGCGCGCCGCATCCAGGAAATAGAAATTGCCCGGATTCTGCGGTTGACCGGAAATATCAGCCGATTTGCGGTCGTGGCCGATGTCCGCCAGCAAGGCCAGCAATTCGCCCTGCCCCGGCAGGCCGAAGCTCTGCGCGACGATACGGTTCTCCGGCTTGGCCGGCACGCCGCCCGACTGGGCATACGGGCTGGCTTCGCCGATGAAGTAGTACGGCGAACCGGGCGGCGAAACCGGCAAGGCCTCGCTGAAGGCGCTTGGCGGTTGCGGCGGCGTGACGCTGGGTAGCGAGGCGGCATAGGCCTCCGGCACGCCGAACTCGGCGCCGCCGGAACCCAGCGGATCGACGACGTCCGGCGCCACCGGTTGCGGCAGGATGCTCGGGCCGGACTGGGCCAGGCTCAGTTCCGGGGCTGGCGCACTGCCGGCGCCGAGCGAAGTCGGCACCTCGTCGAACGACGGCAAAGCGGCGCCCGGCAAGGCCTGAAAGAAGGCCGATGCGAGCCGGCCAAGCGTGGCCTCATCGGGCAGTCCGGATGGCGCGCCGCCACCCAGCCCGTCGACGCCATTACTTGTAGGTGTCGGGATAGTCATGGTACTTGCCGATTTCCACATCTTCGAGGACTGCAATCGCATCCGGCACTAGCACGGCCAGCGAGCAATACAGTGAAATCAGGTAGGACGCGATGGCGTTGCGGTTGATGCCCATGAAGCGCACCGACAGGCCCGGGCTTTGTTCGCCGGCCAGACCGGGCTGGAACAGACCGACCACGCCCTGACGCTTTTCGCCGACGCGCAGCAAGATGATGCTGGTCTTGCCGCCATCGACCGGGATCTTGTCCGACGGGATCAGCGGAATGCCGCGCCAGGTAAGGAACTGGGCGCCGAACAGCGAGACGGTCGGCGGCGGTACGCCACGCCGGGTGCATTCGCGGCCGAAGGCGGCGATGGCCAGCGGATGGGCCAGGAAGAAGGCGGGTTCCTTCCAGACCTTGGTCAGCAGGTCGTCGAGGTCGTCCGGGGTCGGCGCGCCGGTCAGCGTCGAGATGCGCTGCTCGTCGGCGATATTGGCCAGCAGGCCGTAATCCGGATTGTTGATCAGTTCGGATTCCTGACGTTCCTTGATGGTCTCGATGGTCAGGCGGAGCTGTTCCTTGATCTGGTCGTGCGGGCTGCTGTACAGATCGGAAATGCGGGTATGCACGTCGAGAATGGTGGTGACGGCATTTAGGAAATACTCGCGCGGCGCTTCGTCGTAATCGACGTAGGTCTGCGGCAGTTCCGACTCGTCACGCTGCGAACATGCGACGCGCACATCACGCGGGTTCTTGACGGTGTTCAGGCGGTAGATACCGGCTTCGACCGGCAGCCATTGCAGCAGATGCACCAGCCAGCGCGGGCTGATGGTGGACAGCTGGGCGGTGGTCTTGGTCGCATTGGCTAGTTGCCGGGCGGCAACATCGCTCAGGGCGGTCGCTTCGGGGTGTTGTGCCATGTGGAACTCTCCTTAGATCAGGAATGAAAATGTTTATAAGAAATCTGGATAAGCATTGTCGAAAGACGGCACCCCGGCTTCAACATGCTATAGCCATCAAATTGCCGTTCAGGCCGCCTGCTGCTCGCAATGGGCGAGCAATCCGGAGAGAGGGATTTCCAGCGCGCCGGCCAGCTTGGCGGCGGTGGCCAGGGACGGGATGACCCGGCCCCGCTCGACCTCGCCCAGGTATGAGCGATTCAGATCGGCCTTTTCCGCCAGCAATTCCTGCGACCAGCCGTTCGTCTCGCGAAAATGCCGGACGGCAATGCCAAAGTCCTGAATCAGGGCGCTCATTGCGTCACCCGGCCGGCGCCGCCCAACTCGTGCTGCAACGTTGCCTGGGAAACATGGCTGGCCGGCGGAATGCTTTTGGTCAGCCAGACGTTGCCGCCGATGCTCGAGCCGCGGCCGATGGTGATGCGCCCGAGAATGGTTGCCCCGGCATAGACGACCACTTCATCTTCGAGAATGGGATGGCGCGGCGCGCCCTTTTCCAAGGCACCGCTTTCATCCTGGGTGAAGCGTTTGGCGCCCAGCGTAACCGCCTGGTAGAGCCGCACACGCTGGCCGATGATGGTGGTTTCGCCAATCACGACGCCGGTCCCGTGGTCGATGAAGAAACCGGGGCCGATCTGCGCCCCGGGGTGGATATCGATGCCGGTGATCGAATGGGCGATTTCCGAAATGATCCGGGCGACCAGCTGAGCGCCCAGCGCGTACAAGGCATGCGCCAGACGGTAATGGATCACCGCCAGGATGCCCGGATAGCACAGCAGCACCTCATCGACGCTGCGCGCCGCCGGGTCGCCGAGATAGGCCGCCTCGACATCGGCATCGAGCAGGCCGCGCAAGGCCGGTAACTGCTGGGCAAAGGCCTTGACGATCTCGGCGGCCTGAGCCTCGACATCGTTTTTCTCCTCGCACTGCAGCCGCCGGTTGTAGCCGAGCTCCAGCTCGACCTGCTGGAACAGCGCGTTGAGCGCCGTATCCAGCGTATGGCCGACGTAGAAGTCTTCGCCTTCCTGATGCAGATCGGTCGGCCCGAGCCGCATCGGAAACAACACGCCGCACAGCGACTCGGCAATTTCCTTCAATGCCTCGCGCGACGGGAATTCGCGCACCGCGAATTCGAGACTGCGGTGCTGCGCCGCCCGCCAGCGATCGCGTGCCGCATGCAACTCGCTGACGATATCCTTGACGCCCCAGCCGCCAACCTGCTCGTAGGCGAGGGACGAGTTGGCGACTGGATGCCTCATGCCGGCAACCCGGCTTCGTTGAACAGGCCTTCGAACAACACCGAACTCAGGTAACGCTCACCGGAGTCGGGCAGGATGACGACGATGGTCTTGCCGGCGTTTTCCGGCTGCTGGGCCAGACGGGCCGCGGCCGCGACGGCGGCGCCGCTCGAAATGCCGGAGATGATGCCCTCCTCCTTGGCCAGGCGACGGGCATAGAGTACGGCGTCTTCGTTGCTCACCTGCTCGATGCTGTCTACCAGCGACAGATCGAGTACGGCCGGCACGAAACCGGCACCGATCCCCTGAATCTTGTGCGGCCCCGGTTTGATCGGCTCGCCGGCCCGCGCCTGGGTAAGCACCGGGCTGGCCGTCGGTTCAACGGCCACCGACTGGATCGCCTTGCCCTTGGTGTTCTTGATGAAGCGCGAGACACCGGTAATCGTGCCGCCGGTGCCGACGCCGGAAACCAGGATATCGACGGCACCGTCGGTGTCGTCCCAGATTTCCGGACCGGTCGTCAGTTCATGGATCGCCGGGTTGGCCGGGTTCTTGAACTGTTGCAGCAGCACGTACTTGCCCGGCTCGGATGCGGCAATTTCCTCGGCCTTGGCGATGGCACCACCCATGCCCTTGGCGCCTTCAGTCAGCACCAGCTTGGCGCCGAAGGCGGTGAGCAGTTTGCGCCGCTCGATACTCATCGTTTCCGGCATGGTCAGCGTCAGCGGAATGCCTTTTGCCGCGGCGACGAAAGCCAGTGCGATACCGGTATTGCCGCTGGTCGGTTCGACCAGTTCCTTGCCCGGCCCGAGCAGGCCCCGCTTTTCGGCGTCGTTGATGAGGGCGGCACCGATTCGGCACTTGACCGAATAAGCCGGGTTGCGGCCTTCGATCTTGGCCAGCACGGTGGCCTTGCCGCCATCGAGTACGCGATTGAGCTTGATCAGCGGGGTACGGCCGATCGACTGCGAATTATCTGCAAACCATTTGGACATCTGTTGTTCTCCCTAGCGATTGATGAATCAGTCCTGAACCCACGGCAGACCGGCATTGCGCCAGCCATTGAAGGCGCCGCGCCGCTGCTGCTCGTCGAGATCACCCTCGAAACCTTCGAGGATGTTGAATACGTTCTTGAAACCGGCCTTGGCAGCGGCCTCGGCGGCGGCCGCCGAGCGCTTGCCGCTGCGACAGAGCAGCAAAACGACGTCGTCCTTGCCCGCCTTGCCTTCCAGTTCCCGGGTAAACCGCGGGTTGCGCGACAGCGACAGGCCGGTCATCCAGGCGACATGCCTGGTTTCCGGCACATGACCAACGAACTTGCGCTCCTCGGCGGTCCGCACATCGATCAGCACCGCTTCGCCACTGCTAACCAAGGCCCAGGCATCCTGAGGCGAGACGCTGCCGGCATAGGGCAACTGCTCTTCGGCGGCGCGCTGGCGGGCCTTCTCGAGAATGGGCGAGGCAGCGGCGGCAAAGCCTTTCTCGGCAAAGACGGCGTTCGCATAGGAAGGCTGCTGCACATCAATCACGACATCAGACATGGGAAATTCCTTTCGCATCTTGGCGACCAGCAGCTCGGCTTCTAAGCCACTGGTCCCGGTTGGGATTGGCGCCGCCAGAAACTCTGCGGTGACGTCTGTAGCCGCCAATTTATGCCCCGCCACTGATGCACAGAACGACTAAAAATTCAGATCGATATAACAATTCGCGTAATAAGCTTGTCGGCTATAGCCACCCGACCAGGGCCGACACGACCAGCCTAAGCAAACCCGGGTCGCCCGCCAACGACGCGCTGCGTCGATCGATATGGGCCGCTGGCGACATATCGAAATAGCCAGAAATTCTTTGTGGGCAGCGGGCAAGCACCGGACAATGGCCCGACTCCGCCGGATTTAATCGATAACTTGCCAGGGCGGCTGACAAATACTGGCTAAAGCGTCGCTCGCTCCAGTACTCCCCGGGAGCCGGCCTCGCCGGACTCATAGGGGAGCAAGGAGTTGAAAATGGTACTGACCCTCGAACTGCCGATCCGCCCGATTACCATCGACCTGTTTGCCAGCTACGAAAGCCGCTTCGGCGCCCTGCCCGGCTGGCTCGACGAAATCCCGCCCAGCGAAGCACCGGCGCTGCTGCGCCAGGCCTTGCGGCGGGGCGCGCCGCTCGTACCGGCCGACTATCTGTCTTGAAGGAAACGCCCTCCCGGTTCCGGGAGGGCTTCAGGCCACTCCGTTCAGGCGGCGACGCAGGCCAGGGCACTGCTCAACTGGCCGACGCTGCGCCGGCTGAACACCACCGGCACAGCCATCTCGTCGGCCGCCCGGCGAATCTTCTTGGCCAGACCATGATTGACCTGATCGACCATAACCACGACCACCCGGGTATCGATCGGTATCGTCCGGTGGCACTCGCTTTGATTGCGCCCGGTCCAGTGGCGCACCGGCACGTAGCCCTGCTGCACCAGATAGTCCTTGAAATTCCCGACCCGGTCACCGCCAACAATCAATGCCGCCATGCTGCGCTCCCAAAAGTTTTGACAGGGTCAATCTAGCGGTGGCACCACGGCAATCGAACGACTTTAATCTGCAATCGACATAAGGCGATTTGTCATATGCATCTATCGGTTTGCCGCTTTCGCGGTGGCCGGGCGGCGACGCTGCGTCAGTTGAGGATTTCGGCCGAGAACCGGGAGAAGACAACGTCGGTCTGCTGGGTCGGCAAGGACTGAAGGCGTTGCGGCGGAGCGACTCGAGGTGCCCGAATATAGTAATTCGGGTCGTAGGAGTTCTCCAGCTTGTAGGGCGTGAATCGGGCCGCCCTGAAGATGGCGAACACCTCTTCGAGTTCTCCTTCCGAATAGGCGGATGGGGTTATTTCGATAACCACCTCAGCATCGTCGGCCAGCGAATCGAGCAGTGCGCGCATGCCGACGACGACCGAATATTCCGCGCCTTCCACGTCGATCTTGATCAGTTTGATCGAGCGGATTTCCTGCGCCGTCAACAAGCTCGGCAAAGCCTTGCCGGGAACGATCAACGGTTCTCCGCCGAATTTCCCGGCCAGCGACGTGGTCGCACCTTCATTGCCTAAACCGGCATGAAACATCGGAATATCCCGATCGCCATCGGTAACGGCCCAGGGTAGCAGCCGAATATTGTCAAAACCGTTCAGCCTGACGTTCGCTTCCAGTTTCTTGAAAATGCTCGGGAACGCCTCGATGGCGACGACCGATCCCTTATCCAGATGGCTCGCGGCAAGCAGGGAAAAATACCCGACATTAGCGCCGACATCGACAAAAGTCCGCTCCGGGTGCTCCTTCAGCCGCGAGCTGACGAAGGCCGACAGATTCGGCTCCCAGACGCCAAAATAGTAGATGAAGCCCTGTACCAGATCGGCCGATCGACCGGCCATCCGCACGCCGGATTTCGTGCGTACCGTGTAATTGGAATCCCGCCATCCGAAGCGTTTGAAGAGAAACGACTTGCCGGTCGAAAAAGGCATGTAGCGGATGTAAAACCGGGCTATCGGCAGCGCCATCTGCCCCACCCGTTTCCTGAGACCTTTAACCATTTGCAGACCCTCGCCAAAACGATTAGAAATCCCCCCGCCATTCCATTGACCGCCGGTATGCATCCTTTTTGGTCAACGGCTGGCGGCTGATTTATAACACATCGAAGTATGGTAATCGCATAGCCGGCTGGCGACCGGCTTTCCGAAAAAGCCTAATCTTCAAGTGGCGCCAGCAACTAGACCTCGAAATCTGGTTCTGGTTGCGATGCCTGTGACGTGCTGGAGTTTCATCCGCGGGTTATGGAACTGCCGGTCAGGCCGCGCCAGCACGAACAACTGGAACGCGCCGCCTTCGGCGACGCGGTCTAGGGCTTAACCGCCGGCAATAAAACCACGCAGCGTATCGAGCACCGCATCCGGCCGTTCGGCCATCAGGGCATGGCCGCTACCTTCGATGCTGACCAGGCGGGCGCCGGGGATGAAGCCGAGCAGCGCTTTGGCCGCCTTGGGCGAGGTCATCCGGTCCTGGCTGCCGGCGACGATGAGCAGCGGCGTGGCGATTTCCTTCAGGCTGTCCGGACTGCGCGCATAGGCGTTGCAGGCATTCATGTCGGTATGAAAGACGCCCTTTTTCTGACGTTCCATCAGCCGCTGGTTCATGCCGAGCAACCACAGGCCGGGCACCGTATTGCCGCCGATCTGGCCGGTCGCCGAGTAGGAGAAGGCATTGATCATCGCAACCGCCTTCGGCTCGTTGTCGCGTGTCGCATCGAGCAAGGCCTGCGACACCGGCATCGGCAGCGAGGTGCCGATCAGCGCGGTTTGGCTGACCCGGCCGGCGTGGCGGGCGGTGGCTTCGAGGGCGACCAGCGAACCCATGCTGTGGCCGATCAGGCTTGCTTTTTCAACCCCGAGGGCATCGAGCAAGGCGACGATCCAGTCGGCCAGCGCCTTGACCGAAGGCAATGCATCGCCGGCGCTGCGGCCGTGCCCGGGCAGGTCGGGCACCAGCACCGAAAAGCCGTGATGGGCGAACCAGCGGCTCTGCAACACCCAGCAGGAATGATCCTGCTGCGCCCCATGGATGAAGACGACAACCGGTTGCTGCCGGACGGCATCCGCCGTCAGTTTCTTGCCGCCGTTGTAGATATAGGCCGACTGGCCGAGCACGTTGATTTCCATGGTTCAGGCCTTGGCTGCTGCGGCCAGGCCGCGGTTGAGGTCTTCGATCAGATCGTCTGGATCTTCCAGGCCGATCGACAGGCGGATCGTGCCGGGGTGGATGCCGGCGGCGACCAGCGCCGCATCGGACATGCGGAAATGCGTGGTCGACGCCGGGTGGATGACCAGCGACTTGGCGTCGCCGACATTGGCCAGGTGCGAGAACACCTTGAGGGCCTCGATGAACTTGCGACCAGCCGCCCGGCCGCCGCTCAGATTGAAGGTAAAGACCGAACTGCTGCCGCGCGGCAACATTTTTTGCGCCAATTGGTGGTCGGGATGTTCCGGCAGATCGGGATGGACCACCGCCTGCACGGCGCCGCCGACCAGCGTCGACAGATGCGCCACCACCTTGCGGGTATTCTCGATATGGCGGGCCATGCGCAGCGGCAGCGTTTCCAGCCCCTGCAATATCTGGAAGGCCGACAGCGGGCTGAGACAGGCGCCGAAATCGCGCAACCCTTCGCGCCGGGCGCGCAGCAGGAAAGCGGCGACCGTCGACTCTTCGGTAAACACCATGTCGTGGAAGCCTTCATACGGCTCGGCCAGGGTCGGAAACTTGCCGCTGGCCGCCCAGTCGAAGGCGCCGGAATCGACCACCACGCCGCCGATCACCGTGCCATGACCGGACAGGAACTTGGTAGCGGAATGGAAAACGAGATCGGCCCCATGCTCGAAGGGTTTCAGCAGATAAGGCGTGGTGAAGGTCGAATCGACCAGCAGCGGCAGGCCATTCTCGTGGGCCAGCGCCGAGACTTTGGCGATATCGAGCACATCGAGACCCGGATTGCCTAGCGTTTCGCCGAACAGCAGCCGGGTTTCCGGGCGGATCGCCGCCTGCCAGGCATCGAGGTCGCGCGGATCGACGAAGGTGGTGGTGATGCCGAAACGCGGCAAGGTGTATTCGAGCAGGTTGTGCGAACCGCCGTAGAGCGAACGGCTGGCGACGATATGCCCGCCGGCCCCCATCAGCGTGGTGATCGCCAGATGCATGGCAGCCTGCCCGGAAGCCACGGCAACACCGCCCACTCCGCCCTCGAGCGCCGCCATGCGCTCCTCGAAAACCGCGTTGGTCGGGTTGGAAATGCGTGAATAGACATGGCCGCCGCGCTCCATGTTGAACAGCGAGGCGGCCTGCTCGGCATCCTTGAAGACGAACGAGGACGTCAGGTAGATCGGCTGCGCCCGGGCGCCGTACTGGCTATCCGGCACCTGGCCGGCATGCAGGGAAAGGGTGTCGAATTTGTAGGTCATTGCCCTGATTGCTGGGAGTTGAAAAGGGGCATGATGCTATGGAATCCGCCGGTCACGGTGAAATCACATTTTTTTCTTTCGATATAAGCATTCCATCCACCGCGCAATGCTGATTAGCTAATCAGCTATCGATATTTGTCGCCCGGCCAGTGCCTTGTTAGCCTTGCGGGCTTGCCTGGCAGCTCAGGCGCAGACAGCGGCGCAGCGCCTCCGGCCGGATATCAGGCAGCCGCCCTAAACCAGACAACTATCGATGAGAGAACACTTGCCCCGTCCCCGGCCAGGCAGACCGCCGCGCCAGCACCATGACGGCATGGATACGCGGGACGCCCTGGTGCGTTGCGGCATGGAAATCCTGACGGAAAAGAGCTTCGCCTCGACCGGTATCGAAGACATCCTGAAATGCCTGAATGTCCCGAAAGGCTCGTTCTATCACTATTTCGACAGCAAGGAAGCCTTCGGCTGCGCGGTGATCGACAGCTATGCGGCCTATTTCGCCCGCAAGCTCGACCGCCTGTTGCTCGACCCGAGCTGCTCCCCCCTGCAGCGGGTTGCCAATTTTATCGCCGATGCCTGTCAGGGGATGGAACGCCACCATTTCCAGCGCGGCTGCCTGATCGGCAACCTCGGACAGGAAATGAACTCCTTGCCGGAAGCCTTTCGCGTCAAGCTGGAAGCCGCCTTCCTCGACTGGCAAGACAGGCTGGCGGCCTGCCTCAGGCTTGCCCGCTCGACCGGCGAACTGACCGAGGCCGCCGATTGCGAACAGCTTTCGGTCTATTTCTGGATCGCCTGGGAGGGCGCCGTGCTCCGCGCCAAACTGATCCGCGACAGCAGCCCGCTGCTCATCTTCGCCCGTGGCTATTTCTCCGGCCTGCCCTATGCCCCCGGGCATTCCGGGCTGATTGTGCCGCTCTCCTGAAGTGGCCTGCCCGGCCGTTCGTGGCCCGGCAGGCCGGCTGAAAACGCTCAGGCCTGTTCCAGCGACTTCTTGAAACTCTGCCGCTCGGCAAGATCCGCATGGATGCGCGCCGTGGCCTCCTTGCCGCTCAGGAACAGAACATGGTTGCCGTTACCCTCGGCCACCCGCTTGAAGGCCTCGCCGCGCACCGCTTGCTCCAGGGACTTGGTCAACCGGGCAACGACGGCCGACGGCGTGCCGGCCGGGGCGAACAAGCCGTTCCAGACGGTGAAATCCGGCTCGCGGATGCCGAGCTCGAACGAGGTCGGGATATTCGGCAATTCGGGCAGGCGCCGCCGACCGATCACCAGCAACGGCACCAGCCGGCCGGTCGCCTGCAGGCCATTGACGGCAGGCAGGTCGGAAGTGCCGATCTGGGTATGTCCGGCAAGCAGATCGGCGACCTGGGGTGCGGTTCCCTTGTAGGGTACTTTCAGCAGGTTGAGCTTGTAACGCCGGGCCAGCTGCTCGACCGACAGTTCAGAAATGGCGCCGTTGCCGGTGGTACCGAAGGCCAGTGGCGGCTTCTTGCCATCCCTCGCCAGAGCGAGGAACTCGTCGAAGTTCTTGACCTGCAACGAGGGATGCGCCCACAAGACGTAAGCCGTTTCGACGAACAGGCCGATCGGCACGAAATCCTTCAGCGGGTCGAACTGCGCCACCTCCGGCGACGACACCACGTTGCCGATGAACGAGGTGGTATTGGCGGCCAGCAAGGTGTAGCCGTCCGCCTCGCTGCGGGCGACGAAACGGGTGGCGATGGCGCCGGTTGCGCCCGCCTTGTTCTCGACGATGACCGGCTGCCCGAGCGAGGTCGACAACTCGCTGGCCAGAACCCGTCCGAAGATATCGGTCGGCCCGCCGGCCGGCCAGGGCACGACATACTTGATCGGCCGTGCCGGCCAGCCGTCGGCGACGGCGTAGCGCCCGGGCAAGGCGGCCAGCGCGGCGCTGCCGGCCAGTTTCAGGAAACTTCTTCGATTGCGATGGGCAAATGCCATGTCCGACTCCAGATCATCATAAAAGCCGGCCAAATGCCGGCATGGAATCGGAAACTATCAGGCGCGGACAATCCGACAAAAACGATTAATTGATATTCTCAGAAACGAAAATAAAAATATAAATAACCGGTGCGCCGATATACATATAAAAACAGAATATTTGGCAGTTATTAACTGGCGGACAAATATCGTCGGATCAAAAACAGATTTCCCGACCGCCTCGCCCAAAATATCATGCCGACTTCCATCCATTCGCCCTTGACTCGCTTCCGGGCCGAGCCTTACAGCCCGAATATCGGCGCCATCATTCATGGCCTCGACCTGACCAAAACACAGGACGAGACGACGCAGGATCAACTGCGCGCCGCGCTGGCCCGCTTCGAAGTCCTGTTCTTCCGCAACCAGCCGATCGACGCCGCCCAGCACATCGAAGTCGCCGGCATTTTCGGCAACCCCGACGGCGCCAAGGCCTACTTTCCGCAATCGGACGCGAATCCGCTGATCGAGGTGATCGAAACCAAGGCCGGCGGACCGCGCTACACCACCGACCAATGGCATGTCGACGTCAGCTACCTGGCCGCCCCGCCGGCGGGCGCCGTGCTGCATGCCCAGGTCTTGCCGGAAAGCGGCGGCGACACACTGTGGTCGAGCGGCCGGCGCGTCTATGCGGCACTTGATCCCGGGCTGGCCGCCCGCCTGGAAGGGCTGACCGCGACCCATAGCATCGAACGCAGCGCCTGGCCCGAAATCATCCGCAGCCAGGAAAACGGCGAAGAGCGCTTCCGCCAGATCAGGGCCGAACGGGTTCCGGTCAGCCACCCGGTTATCCGCAGCCATCCGGTAACCGGCGAGAAGCTGGTGTTCGTCAATCCGAAATACGTGGACCGCATCGATGGCCTGTCGCGCAAGGACAGCGACAACCTGCTCGAGCACCTGTTCGGCCAGTTCGAGCGCCCCGAATTTCAGGCCCGTCTGCGCTGGGAGAAGGACACCGTCGCCGTCTGGGACAACCTCAGCACCGTCCATTACGCCGTTGCCGACTACCTCCCGGCCTACCGCCGGATGCACCGCGTCACCTTCTGACGAAGCCGCCCTTCAGGCGCGGCCGGATGCACATAGACGCATTGCTGATAAGGAATTCAGATCTAAGTATTTAGCCATCAACACTCCCGTTTTTAGAATAAGCGTCAAGTAATCGGCCTTGTTTTAACAAACCGGTTGCATCGGTAATAACTATCGGCTCACGCCGATTATTTTTCCAAATATATAGACAACCGGTCTAATTCATTTCCGGTTGCCCCATTCTTACTGGAGCAAAATAATGAAGCTTCGCCTGATCAAACACCGCGACTTCGTTGCCGGCCTGTTTTTCTGCATTACCGGCCTGGCCTCTGCCTATGGCTCAACCGCCTATTCGCTGGGCACCGCAATGCGCATGGGGCCGGGGTATTTCCCGTTGGTCCTCGGCGTGCTGCTCACCGGCCTCGGCCTCGTGCTGGCGGCGCACAGCCTGAAACTCGACATCTCGAGCGACGAATCCCGCCAGATCGAGAAACCTTGCCTGCGTTCGCTGTCGCTGATCGGGGCCGGCATGCTGCTCTTTGCCTTTTCGCTGAGTGGCGCCGGGCTTCTGCTCTCCACCATCGGTCTGGTCGTCATCAGCGGCCTCGCCTATCGCCAGTTCCGCTGGCATGAGCTCGGCCTGCTCAGCAGCGGCCTGGCGATTTTCGCCGTCGCCGTGTTCGTCTACGGCCTCGGCCTGCCCTTCCAGGTTCTGCCGGCATGACCGAGCTGGGCGGACAATTGCTGCAGGGCTTCGATGCGGCCCTGACCGTCGGCAATGTTCTCTATTGCCTGCTCGGCGTCACGCTCGGCACGCTGATCGGCGTTTTGCCCGGCATCGGGCCGGTGGCCACGATCGCCATGCTGCTGCCGACGACCTACGGCCTGCCGCCGCTGACCGCGCTGATCATGCTGGCCGGCATCTATTACGGCGCCCAGTACGGCGGTTCGACCTCGGCGATCCTGGTCAATCTGCCCGGCGAATCCTCCTCCGTCGTCACCTGCCTGGACGGCTACGCCATGGCCCGCCGTGGCCGCGCCGGCGCGGCACTCGGCATCGCCGCCCTCGGTTCCTTCTTCGCCGGCTCGGTGGCGACCTTGATCATCGCCGTGCTGGCGGCGCCGCTCGCCGCCCTGGCCCTCAAGTTCGGGCCGGCCGAATATTTCTCGCTGATGGTCCTCGGTCTGATCGCCGCCATCGTGCTGGCCAACGGTTCGGTGATCAAGGCCATCGCCATGATCGCCCTCGGCCTGCTGCTCGGCCTGGTCGGCACCGACGTCAATTCCGGCGTCGAGCGCTTCAGCTTCGGCATTCCAGAACTGTCCGACGGCTTCGGTTTCGTCGTCGTCTCGATGGGCATTTTCGGCATTGCCGAGATCATCCATAACCTCGAAAAGAACGAACAGCGCGACATCTTCGCGACCACCGTCGGCCGCCTGCTGCCCACCCGCGACGACTTCCGGCAATCCTGGAAGCCCGTGCTGCGCGGCACCTTCCTCGGTTCCCTGCTCGGCATCCTGCCCGGCGGCGGCGCCATTCTCAGCTCCTTCGCCTCCTACACGCTGGAAAAGAAACTCGCCAGGGACCCGAGCCGCTTCGGCCAGGGTGCCATCGAAGGTGTCGCCGGGCCGGAATCGGCCAACAACGCCGGCGCCCAGACCTCGTTCATTCCGCTGCTCACCCTGGGCATCCCGCCCAACGCCGTGATGGCGCTGATGGTCGGGGCGATGATGATCCACGGCATCGTGCCCGGCCCGCAGGTGATGACCGAACGCCCGGAACTGTTCTGGGGGTTGATCGCCAGCATGTGGATCGGTAACGCCCTGCTGGTCCTCCTCAACCTGCCGCTGATCGGCCTCTGGATCCGCCTGCTCAAGGTGCCTTATCGCCTGCTCTACCCGGCCATCCTGCTGTTCTGCTGCGTCGGTATCTACAGCGTCAACCAGAGCGCCCTGGAACTGGCTTTCGCCGTCGGTTTCGGCCTGCTCGGCTACGTCTTCATCAAGCTCGACTGCGAACCGGCCCCGCTGCTGCTCGGTTTCGTCCTCGGCCCGCTGATGGAGGAAAACCTGCGTCGGGCGCTGCTGCTCGCCCGGGGCGACGCGCTCGTCTTCCTCAGCCGCCCGCTCAGCGCCTTCCTGCTCTTCCTCGCCCTGCTGCTAGTCCTGGCGCTGGTCATTCCGAATATCCGCAAGACCCGCGACCAGGCCTTCCAGGACAGCTGATCCACCCCGAATTCCTTCCCCTCAGGAGCTTTTCAATGTTTTTCTCTCACCTCCGCCAGCATGGCAAGCAGTTGGCCGTCGCCGCCACGCTGGCGCTCAGCCTCGGCCAGGCCACCGCCGAATCGCTGAAGATCGGCTTCCTGCCGATCAGCACCCACGCCAAGTTCATGGTCGCCAAGGAAGCGGGGTTCTACGCCCAGGAAGGTTTTGACGCCGAACTGATCGAGTTCATCAACTCGGCCGACGGCCTCAATGCCCTCAACGCCCACAAGATCGACGTCGGCGCCTTCGGCACCTCGGCACCGCTGATCCATATCGCCAAGGGCAGCAAGATCAAGGTCATCGGCGGCATCGTCAGCGGCGGCTCGTCCTTCATCATCCGCCCGGAAAACGCTGCACTGATCAAGTCGCCGGCCGACTTCAAGGGCAAGAAGATCGCCACGGTACGCCTGTCCACGGTCGATGCCATTCTGCGCGCCGCACTCAAGGATGCCGGACTTGACTGGAAGAAGGACGTCCAGATCTTCGAACTGAAGAGCGCCCCGGCCGTCACCGAGGCGGTCAAGAGCGGCCAGGCCGACATCGGCGCGACCTGGGGCCCGCACGACCTGCGGGCCGAGGAACAGGGTTTGAAAGTGCTCTTCCACTCGACCGATCTGTACCCGGCCCACGTCTGCTGCCGTCTGGTGGTCAACGAAGACGGCAAGTCGGCCGAGATCTGGCAACGCTTCCTGCGCGCCATGCTGCGCGCCGAAAAGTTCGTCGCCGAAAACCACAAGGAAACGATCGACATCGTCAGCAAGTACGTCAAGCTCGACAAGGGCCTGCTCGACCGTGACCTCTACAACGTCTGGGTCGACCAAAGCACCGATCCCTACCTGAATGGCGTGCGCAAGTTCTGGGACACCATGCAGCACAGCGAATTCATTCCGCCCAAGGGCGACATCACGCCGTCCGTCGATCTCAAGCTCTATGACCGGGCGCTGACCAGCCTGGCCCGCGAGAACCCGAAGGATCCGTACTGGCAGAAGCTGATCAAGGACTTCAAGACGAAGAACAAGGCCTGATCGGGCGGCCGTTTTTCCGGAAACCACCATGTCTGAATTCGACTACATCATCATCGGAGCCGGCAGCGCCGGTTGCGTGCTGGCCAATCGGCTGAGCGCCGACGGCCGCCACCGGGTCGCCCTGGTCGAGGCCGGAGGCGCCGGGCGCCATCCCTCCTTCCACCTGCCGGTCGGCTATGTCTGGAACCGCGCCCATCCGCGCGGCAACTGGCTCTACCGTACCGAGCCGGAAGCCTCGAGCGGCCAGCGCCGCATCCTGTGGCCGCGCGGCAAGGTGCTCGGCGGTTCGTCGGCAATCAACGGCCTGCTTTACATTCGCGGCCAGGCCCGCGATTACGACGAATGGCGCGACCTGGGCAACACCGGCTGGGGCTGGGACGACGTCCTGCCCTACTTCCGGCGCGCCGAGGACCAGGCCCGCGGGGCCGACGAATTCCATGGCGCCGGCGGCCCGCTCGGCGTTTCCGACCCGAGCGTCCGCCACCCGCTGTCCGAAGCCTTCATCGCTGCCGCCGGCGAAGCCGGTTTTCCGGCGCGCGACGATTTCAACCGCGACCAGCAGGAAGGTGTCGGCTATTTCCAGGTCACCGTGCGCAACGGCGTGCGCAGCAGCACCGCCAACGCCTATCTGAAGCCGGCCCGCAAGCGCCGCAACCTGCAGGTATTCACCGGCGCCCAGGTCAGCCGGATCGTGTTCGACGGGCGGCGGGCCGCCGGCATCGAATTGCTGATCGACGGTCAGCGCCGGCAATTCACCGCCCGCCGGGAAGTCCTGCTCAGTGCCGGCGCGGTCGCCAGCCCGGCCCTGCTGCAACACTCCGGCATCGGCGACGAGGCGCATCTGCGCTCGCTCGGCATCCAGCCGGTCGCCGACCTGCCCGGCGTCGGCGAGAACCTGCAGGATCACTACATGGTCAGCCTGACCTACCGCATCCGCGGCCTGACCACCTTCAACGAAACCGCCCGCGGCTGGCGCCTGCTCCGCGAGATCGCCCGCTACGGGCTGTCGCGGCGCGGCCTGCTGGCGATGAGCGCGTCGCACATCAACGCCTTCCTGCCGACCAGCGACAACCCGCTGCACCCGGACATCCAGTTCCATGTGATGCCCGGCACCTTCAATTTTGAAACCGGTCAGGTAGACAAGACGCCGGGCATGACCTGCGGCGTCTGCCAGTTGCGCCCGGAAAGCCGCGGCAGCATCCGCATCGACAATGCCGATCCGCTCGTCGCGCCGCGCATCCGCCCCAACTACCTGGCCAGCGAAAAGGACCGCCGGGCGCTGCTCGACGGCCTGCGCCACGCCCGCCACATCGCCGCCCAGCCGTCGCTGGCCCGCCATATCGCGGCGGAAAACCTGCCCGGCCAACAGGCCGAATCGGATGAAGCCCTGCTCGAATTCGCCCGGCAGACCGGCAAGACGCTTTACCACCCGGTCGGCACCTGCCGCATGGGCCGCGACCGCCTGGCGGTCGTCGACGAACAGCTGCGCGTCCATGGCCTCGACGGCCTGCGCGTCATCGATGCCTCGGTGATGCCGACGCTGATCTCCGGCAACACCAACGCGCCGACCATCATGATCGCCGAGCGCGCCGCCGACCTGATCCTCGGGAGGATGGCCTGATGACTACCGCCTTCCAGGCGCTGCGCGACCCAGCCCTGCTGCGCCGGCATCTCTACATCGACGGTCAGTGGGTGGCCGGCGACGGCGCACCGCTGGCGGTGCACAACCCGGCCAGCGGCGAACTGCTCGGCACGGTGTCTACCGCCAGCGCCGACCTCGTCGACCGTGCCATCGGCGCCGCCGCGGCGGCCCTGCCGGCCTGGCGGGCCAAACCGGCCAAACAGCGTGCCGCCATCCTGCGCCGCTGGTACGAACTGATCCTCGAACACGCCGACGACCTGGCCCGCATCATGACCGTGGAACAGGGCAAGCCGCTCGCCGAGGCGCGCGGTGAAATTCTCTTCGGCGCCTCCTTCGTCGAGTGGTTTGCCGAGGAAGGCAAGCGCGTCTACGGCGAGATCGTCCCGCCGCCGAACGGCGACCGCCGCCTGCTCGTCTTCCGCGAACCGGTCGGCGTCTGCGCCGCCATCACGCCATGGAATTTCCCCAGCGCCATGCTGGCGCGCAAGGCCGCACCGGCCCTCGCCGCCGGCTGCACGCTAGTCGTCAAGCCGGCCGAAGCGACGCCCCATTCGGCGCTGGCGCTGGCCGAACTGGCCGAGCGGGCCGGCCTGCCGCCCGGTGTGCTCAACATCGTGCTCGGCGATCCGCAGCGCATCGGCGAACAGCTGACCGGGCATCCGGCCGTGCGCAAGCTGTCGTTTACCGGCTCGACCCGGGTCGGCCGGCTGCTGCTCGCCCAGGCTGCGGCCAACGTGCAGAAGGTCAGCCTCGAACTGGGCGGCAACGCGCCCTTCATCGTCTTTGCCGACGCCGACCTCGAGCAGGCGGTGGCCGGTGCCATCGCCGCCAAGTATCGCAATGCCGGGCAGGTCTGCGTCGCGGTGAACCGGATCTTCGTCCATGCCGCGCTCTACGACCGTTTCGTTGCCGATTTCGTCGCGGCGACCCGTCGCCTGGTGGTCGGCGACGGCCTCGATCCGGCCAGCCAGGTCGGGCCGCTGATCAACGCCACCGCGCTGGCCCGGGTCGAAACGCTGATCGGCGAAGCCGTCGCCCACGGCGCCCAGGTGGCCGCCGGCGGCCGGCGCCATGCGGCGGGTGAACTGTTCTTCGAGCCGACCGTATTGACCGATGTCGGCCCCGATGCGCGCGTCGTACGCGAGGAAATCTTCGGGCCGGTGGTCAGCATCCACCGCTTCACCGACGACCAAGCCGTGCTCGCCCAGGCCAACGCCACCGAATACGGCCTGGCCTCCTACTTCTACACCCGCGATATCGGCCGCCTGTTCCGCATCGCCGAGGGCCTGCAATTCGGCATGGTCGCCGTCAATACCCCGGCCATCTCAAGCGAGGCCTCGCCCTTCGGCGGCATCAAGGCCTCCGGCCAGGGGCGCGAAGGTTCGCGCCACGGCATCGACGATTACCTCGAATACAAAACCGTCTGGATCGCCGGACTCTGATTTCAACCCTTTGATTGCTACTTATCCCATGAACGCCAGCCTCCATCACCTCGCCCACATCACCACCCGCGACCCCGCCGAATACCAGGCGGCGCTCGGCGTCCATCGCTGGGCCAAGCTGCAGCAGCAGATCCGCTATGTCTGGGGCAACGAGGATTATTTCCGGCTGCGCTTCAAGGCCGCCGGCATCGATTCGCCGGACGACATCCGCAGCCTCGACGATTTCCGCCGCCTGCCCGCCTTCATGGACAAGGCCAGCCATCGCCAGTCGCAGGAAGATTCGCTGGCCCGCTACAACCATCCTTTCGGCCTGCACCTGACGGCGCCGCTCGACAAGGTGGTGCATCTGGCCGGCACCTCGGGCACGACCGGCCAGCCGACCTTCTACGCCTTCACCCAGCGCGACCTCGACATCTCGCACCAGACCCTCGGTCGCCTCTTTGCCTTCGCCGGCATCCGGCCGGGCGACACCACCTTCCACGCCTTCGGCCTGTCGCTCTGGCTGGCCGGTATCACCTACGTCCAGGCCCTCGAAGCCTACGGCGCCCGTCCGGTCGCCCTGGGCGCCGAAGCGGGCGTGCCGAAGATCCTCCGCTACATCGAATTCACCCGGCCGCGCGCCCTGTTCGCCACGCCGTCGATGGTCAACCAGCTGATCGAGCGCGCCCCGCAGGAAATCGGCAAACCGGTCGGCGCCCTCGGCATCAAGCTGGTGCTCTGTGCCGGCGAGCCCGGTGCCGGGCTGCCCGCCTTCCGCCAGCGCGTCCGCGAGCACTTCGGCGCCGAGGTCCATGACTTCATGGGCGGGGCCTGGCACAACGCGCTGATTTCCTGCGCCAGCCACGATTACCACGGCATGCACTACCTGACCGACGACAGCTGCTTCCGCTACGACCTGGTCGATCCGACGACCAAGGAGCCGCTGCTGCTGACTGACGGTGCCGTCGGCGAAGCCCTTCACACCGCCCTCGATTACCAGGCGGCGCCGGCCTTCCGCTACGCCACCGGCGACATCGTCAAGATCCACGTCGGCGAATGCCCGGGCTGCGGCACCTTCGGCACGCGGATGGAAATCGTCGGCCGGGCCGACGACATCCTGATGATCAAGGGCGTCAAGGTTTATCCGGCGGCGATCCAGAGCGTCGTGCTGCAGTTCCAGCCGGAAATCTCCGGCGAGCTGCGCATCCGCCTCGATGGCCCGCCGCCGCGCGTCGAGCCGCCACTGCGCCTGGCTATCGAAGCCGCGCCGGATACCGGCGAAGCGGCCTGGCCGGAACTCGCCCGCCGCATCGAACAGCGCATCCGCGAGCTGCTCACTTTCCGCCCGGAAGTCACGATCCTGCCCTACGGCAGCCTGCCGCGCACCGGCGCCAAGACCAAGCTGATCGAAATCGCCCAGCCCGCCTAAGCAAGCCGCAATCAAGGAAAACCACATGTCCCGCGTTTCGCCATACCGCCGCCGTACCCTGCTGCTCGCCGCCACCCTCGCCCTCGGCACCTCCTTCACCGCCCAGGCCGACAACTGGCCGAGCAAGCCGATCAAGCTGGTCGTCCCCTACCCGCCGGGCGGCGCCGCCGACACGGTCGGCCGCATCTTTGCCGAAAAGCTGTCGGAAAGCCTGAAACAGTCGGTGGTGGTGGACAACCGACCGGGCGCCGGCACCGCCATCGCGGCGGAATATGTCGCCAAGTCGGCGGCGGACGGCTACACGCTGTCCCTGGTGCCGACCGGCCAGCTGACCATCCTGCCGCACCTCGCCAAGGAACCGCGTTTCGACCCATTCACCAGCTTCACGCCGATTTCGCAGCTGGCCTACACCTCGGTGGTCATCGCGGCCTCGCCCGAGCTGCCGGTAACCAACCTCAAGGAAGCCGTCGCGCTGGCCAAGGCCAAACCCGGCCGGCTGAGCTATTCGTCGAGCGGCAGCGCCACCATCATCCATCTGGCCGGCGAGTATTTCGCCTCGGTCGCCGGCATCGAGCTGCTGCACGTACCCTTCAAAGGCAGCGCGCCGGCCGTCACCGCGCTGCTCGGCAACGAGGTGAACCTGGCCTTCGACACCCTGACCATCCTGGCGCCGCAGATCAAGGCCGGCAAGATCAAGGGCCTGGCGATCGCCGCCCGCGAACGCTCGCCGCTGCTGCCCAACGTGCCGACGGTGATCGAGGCGGGCTATGCCGATTTCGAGGTGCCGTCGTGGTTCGGCCTGGTCGCCCCGGCCGGTACGCCGAAGGAGATTGTGCAACGCCTCAATGCCGAGATCACCGCCATCGCCAAACAGCCGGCGACGCGGGAAAAGCTGGCCGCGCAGGGCCTGGAGCCGTGGCCGTCGACGCCGGAACAGTTCGCCCAGCGCATCAAGGCCGATCACGCCAAGTACGGACAGATCGTCAAGAAAGCCAGGATCACTTTCGATTGAGCCGGAGCACGCCATCATGAGCATCGAATTCATCGGTTTTCTCGCCCACCAGGAGGCCAGCGAATCGGTCGTGCCGCACGGCCCGCTGGTCAATCCCGAGTTCGTCGGCGCCTACGCCCGGACGCAGGAGTGCGGCGGTTTCGACAAGGCGCTGATCGCCTACCACAGCGCCGCGCCGGACGGCTTCCAGGTGGCCGCCTACGCCGCCCGGGAAACCAGCCGCCTCGGCCTGCTGATCGCGCATCGGCCGGGCGTCGTGGCGCCGACCGTGGCCGCCCGCCAGTTCGCCACGCTTGATCACTTCAGCCAAGGGCGGGCGGCGGTGAACATCATCACCGGCGGCAACGATGCCGAGCAGCAGCGCGACGGCGATTTTCTCGGCCATGACGAACGCTACGAACGCACCGACGAGTACCTGAGCCTGATCAAGCAGGCCTGGCAAAGCCCCGAACCCTTCGATTTCGACGGCCGGCACTACAAGGTGCGCGGCCATTTCGCCCAGGTCCGCCCGCTGCAACGCGGGCCGGCCGGCCCGCAGATTCCGGTCTATTTCTCCGGCTCGTCGCCGGCCGCCGTCGCGGTAGCCGGCAAGCACGCCGACGTCTTCATGATGTGGGGCGAACCGCTGGCCGGCATCGCCGAACAGATCGCTGCCGTCCGCGCCTCGGCGGCCCGCTACGGCCGGGCCGACAAGCTGCGTTTCAGCCTGTCGATCCGCCCCATCCTCGGCGCCACCGAGGACGAGGCCTGGGCACGGGCCGAACGCATCCTCGACGCCACTCGCGGCAAGCTGGAGAAAGCCGCCGGCCCCGGTGGGCTGCACCGGATCGCCCCGGGCCAGCCGCAGAACGTCGGTTCGCAGCGTCTGGCCGCCTTCGCCGCCCAGTGGACGGTGCTCGACAAGCGCCTGTGGACGGGCATCGCCGCCCTGACCGGGGCGGTCGCCGGGACCGCCGCGACGACCGGGATCGGCGGCAATTCGACCGCCCTGGTCGGGACGCCGGAACAGGTCGCCGAAGCGCTGCTCGATTACCACGACCTCGGCGTCGGCACCTTCCTGATCCGCGGCTTCGATCCGCTGCTCGATGCCGTGCTGTACGGTCGGGAACTGATTCCCGAGGTACGTCGCCAACTCGCGCTGCGCCAGCATCCCGGTCAGGCGCGCCGGGCGGCTGCCGGCCTGTGAGCAGTCGCCAGACCATGACCGCCGGCCAGCCGCCCATCGCCTACATGGCCCGGACACGGGCCTATTACCTCGCCCTCGGCTACGCCAACCCGTATGCCTGGGCGCATTACGACGCCGTACCGTTCACCCCGCTCGGCCAGGCGCTGGCCGCCACCCGCCTGACGCTGGTCACCACGGCGGCCCCGTTCCAGCCCGGCAAGGGCGAGCAGGGGCCGGGTGCGCCGTACAACGCCGCCGCCAAGTTCTACCAGGTCTATTCCGGCGACACGGCGGCGGAGCACGACCTGCGCATCGCCCATGTCGCCATCGACCGCCAGCACACGACGATGACCGATAGCGGCGCCTGGTTTCCGCTGCCCCGCCTGCGAGCCCTGGCCGAACAGGGCGAATTCCTGCTGGCCGGGCGCTTTCACGGCTTCCCGACCAACCGCAGCCAGCGCCAGACGCTGGCCGTCGATGCGCCGGAACTGCTCGCCCGTTGCCGGGCCGATGGCGTCCAGGCGGCCCTGCTCGTCGCCAATTGCCCGGTCTGCCACCAGAGCCTGGCGCTGGCCGCCCGCCATCTCGAGGCCAACGGCATCGCCACGGTCGTTCTCGGTTGCGCCCGCGATATCGTCGAGCATTGCGGCGTGCCGCGCTTCCTGTTCAGCGACTTCCCGCTCGGCAATGCCGCCGGCCGGCCGCATGACCCCGAGGCCCAGCAACAGACGCTGCGCCTGGCGCTCGATCTGCTGCTTCAGGCGACGGCGCCGCGCACCACCTGGCAGTCGCCGCTGGCCTGGCCCGGTTCGCCCGACTGGAAGCTCGATTACGCCAATCCCGAACGCCTCGACCCGGCCGCCCTCGCCGGCCTGCGCCAGGAAGCCGAAGCCGCCCGGCTGACCGCCCGCCAATTGCGCGACGACAGCCTGGCCCCCACTTTTTGCAGCCTTTAAAACAGAAAGCCACCATGTCCGAAGTCCTCTACGAATCCCGCGACAGCATTGCCGAAATCACCATCAACCGGCCGGAAAAATACAACGTCCTGACCCACGAAGTCGTCGTCGGCTTGCGCGCTGCCTGGGAACGCTTCAATGCCAGCGACGACCGCGTCGCCATCCTGGCCGGGGCCGGTGAAAAAGCCTTCACAGCCGGCGCCAACCTGCGCGACATCCCGCATGACCTGTGGCGCGCCATCCCCGGCGCCGGCATCGCCGTCGACAAGCCAATCATCGCCGCCACCGCTGGCCTGGTGGTCGGCGGCGGCCTGGTCCTGGTGCAGTTCGCCGATCTCGCCATCGCCGCCGACAACACGGTGTTTTCCTACCCGGAAGCCAAAGTCGGCTTCTCCGGCGGGCTGATCAGTTCGCTGGCGGCGCGCATCCCGCACAAGGTAGCGATGGAATTGCTGCTGGTCGGTGGCCGGATCGACGCCAGCCGGGCCTACGAGGTCGGCCTGGTCAACCGCGTCGTGCCACTCGGCCAGGAACTGGCGGCAGCCCGCGAGCTGGCAGCGCAGATCGCCGCCAACGCGCCGCTCGTCGTCCAGTTGCTGAAACGTTTCGTCGGCCAGGTGATCGCCAAAGGGCCGACCGAGGTGGCCGCCATTGCCCGCGCCGAGATCGAAAAGATCAACACCTCCGGCGACTTCCACGAAGGCATCGCCGCTTTCGTCGAAAAACGCCCGCCGCTCTTCAACGGCAACTAAACCGATTTACTTTCAGGAGCCCTCCCCATGTCGAATAACGCAGGCAAACGCCTTCTTTCCGTCTTGCTCGGCGCCAGCGCCCTGCTCGCCGCTCCCCTGGCCCAAGCCGACAACTGGCCGAGCAAGCCGCTCAAGCTGATCGTCGCCTTCCCGCCGGGCGGTGCCTCAGACGCAGTCGGCCGGATCTACGCCGAAAAGCTGTCCGAAGCGTTCAAGCAACCCGTGCTGGTCGACAACAAGCCGGGCGCCGGCACCGCTATTGCCGCCGAAGCCGCCGCCAAGGCCGCCCCGGACGGCTACACGCTGTCGCTGGCGCCAGCCGGCCAGCTCACCGTGCTGCCGCACCTCAACAAGAAGCTGCCTTACGACCCGATCCGCGATTTCGCGCCGGTTTCCATCGTCGCCTCGGTGCCCTACGTGCTGGCCGCCAGCCCCAACGTCCACGCGGCCAACAGCAAGGAACTGATTGCCGCCGCCAAAAAGGAACCGGGCAAGCTGACCTATTCCTCGTGTGGCAACGGCACGCTCTGCCACCTGAGCGGCGAACTGTTCAAGAGCCTGACCGGCACCGACCTGCTGCATATCCCGTTCAAGGGCAGCGCGCCGGCCGTCACCGCACTGCTCGGCGGCGAAGTCGACCTCTCCTTCGACACGCTGACCATCCTCGCCCCGCAGATCAAGGCCGGCAAGATCAAGGGCCTGATCGTTTCGAGCAAGGAACGTTCGCCCTTGATCCCCAACGTGCCGACCGCCGCCGAAGTCGGCCTGCCCCAGTTCGACGTCAGCTCGTGGTTCGGCATCGTCGTCCCGGCGGCGACACCGAAGGAGATCGTGCACCGCCTGAACCAGGAACTGGTCCGCATCGCCAAGCTGCCTGACGTCCGGGAACGCTTGCTGGCCCAGGGGCTCGACGCCAGCCACACGACGCCGGAAGCGTTCGCCAAGTCGATCAAGGACGACTCGGCGCGCTGGGGCAAGATCGTCCAGTCCTCCGGCGCCAAGCTGGATTAAGGGGGAACCGATGAACGCACCGGAAAAACATCTGGCCAGCGACCTCCGCCAGGCCCGCATCGACCTCGCCGCGGCTTGCCGCCTGGTCGCCCTGTTCGGCTGGACCGACCTGCTGGCGACGCATATCTCGCTGCGCGTCCCGGGCCGCCACGACCGCTACCTGGTCAATCCCTTCGGCCTGCTGTTCGAGGAGGTCACCGCCTCGTCGATCCTCGAAGTCGACCTCGACGGCAAGATCATTGCCGGCGACGGCGACCTCAACCCGGCCGGCACGGTGATCCACGGCGCCATCCATGGCGCCGTCGAACAGGCCGCCGCCGTCGTCCACCTGCACAGCCGGGAAGGCGTCGCGGTTTCCTGCCAGGAACAGGGCCTGCTACCGTTGAACCAGATGGCGCTGATGGTCTATGGCGACATCGCCTATCACGACTTCCAGGGCGTTGTCCTCGATGATGCCGAACGCAGCAGCCTGCTCGCCAACATGGGCGACAAGACCCTGCTCATCCTGCGCAATCACGGCACGCTGGCGGTCGGCCGCAGCATGGCCGAAGCCTTCGCCCGCATCTGGCGGCTGGAGCGGGCCTGCCGCTTCCAGCTTGCCGCGCAGTCGGCCGGCGTGCCTTTGCGCCAACTGCCGGCGGAGGTAATCGCCCGAACGCTGGAACAGGCCAAGGTGCTTTACGGCCCCCAAGCCAGCTTCATGCCCTCCGGCAAACGCGAGTGGGCGGCCTTGCTGCGCCGGCTCGACCGCGAAGCGCCGGGCTACCGGAACTAAGCGATGGGCCAGCCCTCGATCGCCATCTTCGGTGCCGGCGCCATCGGCATCTACCTGGCCAGCCAGTTCGCGGCGGCCGGGATCGCGGCCAGCCTGATCACCCGGCCGGGGAAAGCCCTGCCGGCGCCGCTGATCGTCGAGGACGACCAGGGCCGGCGGAGCGCCCCGGCAATTGCCCAGGTGCCGGCCGACCAGCCGGTGCCGCACGATATCGTGATCGTCACCGTCAAGGCCCACCAGCTCGCCGCAGCCCTGCCCGAAATCCGCTCCTGGCTGGCCGTCCAGGGCCAACTGGTGCTCGCCCAGAACGGCCTGCCCTGGTGGTATTTCCAGGGCCTGGCCGGCGCACACGGCGGGCGGCGGTTGCAGGCCGCCGACCCGGACGGCAGCCTGCTGCAGGGCATCGACCTGCAGCGGACAATCGCCTGCGTCATCCACAAATCGGTCGACCGCCCCGAACCCGGGCGCATCCTGGCCTTCTCGGCCGCCGGCGACCGTTTCATCTTCGGCCGGCCGCTCGGCGGCCTCGACCCAGCCTTGCTGCGCCTGATCGACACCTTTCACCTCGCCGGGCTGCCGGCCGAAGCCTCGGCCGACATCCGCAGCGACCTGTGGGACAAGCTGCTCGGCAACGTCGTGCTGAACCCCTTGAGCGCATCGACCGGCCGCGATCTCGCCGCCCTGCTCGACGATACCGAGACGCACGCCCGGATCACGGCCGGCATGCAGGAGGCACGGGCGGTTGCCGGTTCCTTCGGAATTGCGGCCGGGCGCTCGATCGCCGAACGCCTGGAACGTACCGTCGCGATCGCCCGCCGGGGCAGTTTCCGCACCTCGATGCTGCAGGACCGCCAGGCCGGCAAGCCGCTGGAACTTGACCCGATCGTCGGCGCGGTGATCGAGCTGGCCCGCCTGAACGCCATCGCAACACCAACGCTGGATCGCCTCTATGCCGAGGCCCGCGCCATCTCTCTCTGAATTTTTCGATCGACCAGGAGTATCACCATGAGCAATCAGAAACTGCTTGATTTCGTCCAGGGCATCACCCGCCTGCTGGACACCAATCCGAACGAGGAAATCATCCTCACCCACGGCCAGAAGCTGCTTGCCGAACTGGTCGCCAGCGACGACTGGCTGCCCGAACAGTTCGCCCAGCCGCATCCGCAGTATTACCAGCAGTACCTGCTTTATGCCGACCCGCTGGATCGTCTGTCGATCGTCAGCTTCGTCTGGGGGCCGGGCCAGAAGACGCCGGTGCACGACCACCTGACCTGGGGTCTGGTCGGCGGCCTGCGCGGCCGCGAACGCGAAACGACCTACGAGAAACAGGCCGACGGCAGCTACCTGGCGACCGGCACTGGCGTACTGCAGCCCGGCGAAACGACCGCCGTCTCGCCGGCCATCGGCGACGTGCATGAGGTCGCCAACGATCTGGCCGACCAGCCGTCGATCAGCATCCACGTCTATGGGCGCAACATCGGCCGGGTCGATCGCCACGTTTTCGACCCGCTCAGCGGCGCGGCAAAGTCCTTCGTCTCGGGCTATGCCAGCACCGTCGTGCCCAATCTGTGGAGCTGATGGATGAGCGCCGCCATTCGCCGCAGTACCTATGCCGAAGTCCGGGCCGCCCTGCTCGCCCGCCGCGAAATCGCCCTGCTCGACGTCCGCGAGGAAGACCCGCACGCCCAGGCGCATCCGCTGTTTGCCGCCAACTTCCCGCTGTCGCGCATTGCCACCAACGCCTACGCCAAACTGCCCCGCCGCTCGGTGCCGATCGTCGTCCTCGATGACGGCGAAGGCGACGCCGAACGCGCCGCCGCCAAGTTGAGCGAACTCGGCTACAGCGACGTCGCCGTGCTGGCCGGCGGCGTTGCCGGCTGGGCAGCGGCCGGCGGCGAACTGTTCCGCGACGTCAATGTGCCGAGCAAGGCGTTTGGCGAACTGGTCGAAGCCACCCGCCACACCCCGTCGTTCTCGGCCGAAGAGGTGCAGGCGCTGATCGACGCTAATGCCGATGTGGTCATCGTCGACGCCCGTCGTTTCGACGAATACCAGACGATGAGCATTCCCACCGCGACCAGCGTGCCCGGCGCCGAACTGGTGCTGCGCGTCCCGGCCCTGGCGCCGGCCGCGAACACCCAGGTCATCGTCAATTGCGCCGGCCGCACGCGCAGCATCATCGGCACCCAGTCGCTGATCAACGCCGGCCTGCCCAACCCGGTGGCGGCCCTGCGCAATGGCACCATCGGCTGGACGCTGGCCGGGCAAACCCTGGAGCGCGGGCAAAGCCGGCGCTTCGGTGAGGTCGACGAGGACACCCGGCAAAGTGCCGGCGAGGCCGCCCGGCAGGTTGCCGAGCGGGCCGGCGTCGGGCGCATCGGCCGCGATACGTTGGCTTCATGGCAAAAGCAGGACGGTCGCAGCACCTATTTCTTCGACGTGCGCCCGCCGGAAGAGTACGAAGCCGGCCACCTGCCGGGCTTTCGCAACGTCCCCGGCGGCCAGTTGGTGCAGGAGACCGAAATGGTCGCCCCGGTCCGCGGCGCCCGTCTGGTGCTGGCCGACGATGCCGGCGTGCGCGCCGACATGAGCGCCTCATGGCTGGCCCAGATGGGCTGGGAAGTTTATGTGCTGGACGACGTCGGTCCAGCCGACTTCACCGAAAGCGGCCCGTGGCAGCCGCCGCTGCCGGCGCTGCCCGCGGTCAACTTCATTTCGCCGGCCGAATTGGCCCGCCACCAGCGGGAAACCGGCGATATCGCGGTCCTCGACCTGACGACCAGTGCCAACTACCTGCGCGGCCATGTGCCGGGCGCCTGGTTCGTCCAGCCCTCGCGGCTCGCCGCCGCGCTCGACCGGATTCCGCCGGCTAGCCTGTATGTGCTGACCTGCGCCACCAGCCAGCTTGCGCTGTTCTTCGCCGCCGAACTGGAAGAACTGCTGGCCAGCCCGGTCCGCGTTCTGGCCGGCGGAACGCAGGGCTGGCGCGCCGCCGGCCAGCCGCTCGAAACCGAGCCCACCCGGCTGGCCTCGCCGCCGATCGACCGCTACCGCCGCCCCTACGAAGGCACCGACAACCCGCGCGAAGCCATGCAAGGTTATCTCGACTGGGAATTCGGACTGGTCGACCAACTGGCGCGGGACGGCACGCACGGCTTCTTCGTCATTTGAAAAATTCGCGGGGCCGTAACTTGAGCCCCCAAAAAAACAGCCCGTCACAGTCAAGTGACGGGCTCAAACGCAAATTGCGTGATGGAGAGAGAGACTTGCATGACCGCCTGACGCGGCCACGCAACGGAATTTAGCGCCCGGACCGGCGATTCCCAACAATTTGCTTCGTATAAGCACAGAAGTACCGACGTTTTGTCTTTATCCACCGGCCACGTGCCAGCAAAGCGCATTTTTTTGGCATAAGCAACGCAGAAATACGTCGTTCGCCCAGCTCGGGTGTGTCACTAGCATCCAAATCCTGCGCCCAGCCTGTCAGGCTCGCCCTCCATCATCGACCAGCCCATGATCCAACTCGACAACATCGTCAAACACTACAGCGGCGCCCAAGGTCCGGTCGAAGCCCTGAGCGGCATCGACCTCGGCATCAAGCCAGGGGAAATTTTCGGCATCATCGGCCGCAGCGGCGCCGGAAAAAGCACGCTGATCCGTTGCATCAACCTGCTCGAACGCCCGACCGGCGGCCGGGTCCGCGTTGCCGGGCGGGAGCTGACCGCGCTCGGCAAGACGGAACTACGCGCCGCGCGGCAGGAGATCGGCATGATCTTCCAGCATTTCAACCTGCTCTCCTCGCGCACCGTCTTTGCCAATGTCGCGCTGCCCCTGGAAGTAGCCGGTCTGGCGCGCGCCGACATCGAGACGCGGATTGCGCCCCTCCTCGAACTGGTTGGACTCAGCGAACACCGGGAGCGCTATCCGGCCCAGCTTTCCGGCGGCCAGAAACAGCGCGTCGGCATTGCCCGGGCGCTGGCCAGCCACCCCAAGGTCCTGCTCTGCGACGAGGCTACCTCGGCCCTCGATCCGGAAACCACCCGTTCGATTCTGGCGCTGCTCAAGGACATCAACCAGCGCCTCGGCCTGACCATCGTCGTCATCACCCATGAAATGCAGGTCATCAAGGCGCTTTGCGACCGCGTCGCCGTCCTCGACAGTGGCCGCATCGTCGAGCAAGGCGAAGTCTTCAGCGTATTCACCCAACCCGAGCACCCGGTCACCCGGACCATGATCCGCGACGTTCTCGGCCAGGACATTCCGCCCGGGCTGCTCGAGCGCCTGAGCCAGTCGCATCTGGCACGGGGTGGGCGGCTGTTCCGCTTTTCGCTGACCAGCGAGGAAACCGATGCGCCGCTGATCTCGCAGCTCAGCCGCAATTACCACCTCGACATCAACATCCTGCACGGCCAGATCGACGAGATCCAGGGCCGCCCCTACGGCAGTTTCCTGGTTCTCGTCGAGGGCACCGCCGAGCAACAGGAGGCGGCCTGGACCTGGGCGCGGCAAAACGGGATCCGGGTGGAGTGCGCCGATGTCCATTGAGTTGCTTCGCCTGTTCTCCGAGTCGTTCCTGGAAACCCTGGGCATGGTCGGCATCGCCGGCGGCATTGCCGCCCTCTTCGGCATTCCGCTCGGCCTGCTGCTGACCGTCACCAGCCCCGGCCACATCCTCCCCCGCCCGCTGTTCAACCGCGCCCTCGGCATCACGGTCAACGCCGTGCGCTCGACGCCCTTCATCATTCTGATGGTGGCGATCATCCCGCTGACCCGTCTGCTCACCGGCACCTCGATCGGGACCGCCGCAGCGGTCGTGCCGCTCGCCATCGCCGCCATCCCATTTGTCGGTCGCCTGGTCGAAGGCGCCCTGCGCGAGGTCGATGGCGGCTTGATCGAGGCCGCCGAAGCGATCGGTGCCACGCCGCTGCAAATCATCCGCAAGGTGCTGGTACCGGAAGCCCTGCCCGGCATCGTCAACGGCCTGACCATTACCTTCGTCAGCCTGATCGGCTATTCGGCGATGGCCGGCGCCGTCGGTGGCGGCGGCCTGGGCGACCTGGGTATTCGTTATGGCTACCAGCGCTTCATGCCCGAGGTGATGCTGCTGGTCGTCGCCGTCCTGATCGTTTTCGTGCAACTGATCCAGTCCCTCGGCGATCACCTGTCACGCCGCCTCAACCACCGTTGATTTCAAGCCACGCCATTACCCACTCTCCCGGAGGAATCACCATGACTTTCCGTTTCAGCCGTCTCCTGGCCGTATTACTCGCCAGCGTCGCCCTCTCGGCCGGCGCCGACGACAAGGTTTACAAAATCGGCGTCACCGGCGGCCCGCACGCCCAGATCCTCGAACAGGTCAAGAAACTGGCAGAGAAGGATGGCCTGAAGATCCAGGTCGTCGAATTCTCCGATTACGTCCAGCCGAATGCCGCCCTGGTCGCCGGCGACCTGGCCGCCAACAGCTTTCAGCACCAACCCTATCTCGACAACCAGGTGAAGGATCGCGGCTACAAGCTGGTCTCGGTGGCGACGACCGTTACCTTCCCGATGGGCCTCTACTCGAAAAAGCTGAAGTCGCTGGCCGATCTGCCGAACGGCGCCCAGGTCGCGATCCCGAACGACCCGACCAACGGCGGTCGCGCCCTGCTCCTGCTGGAAAGGAAAGGGATTCTCAAGCTCAAGCCGCAGGCCGGCCTGAAGGCGACGCCGCTCGACATCGTCGACAATCCGAAGAAGCTGAAGATCAAGGAAATCGATGCCGCCCAGTTGCCGCGCACGCTGGACGATGTCGAGGCCGCCGCGATCAACACCAATTACGCCTTGCCGGCCGGCCTCGATCCGAAGAAGGACGCCATTGCCATCGAAGAAGCCCGCTCGCCCTACGTGAACGTGATCGCCGTGCGCGAGCAGGACCGCGATGCGGCATGGCTGAAGACGCTGATCAAGCACTACCACAGCCCGGCGATCAAGAAATTCATCGCCGACGAGTTCAAGGGATCGATCGTCGCCTCCTGGTAAGGCGCGGCCCTAGCGGCCGAGACGAATCTGCCGTCTCGGCCATTCCAGGCGCTCAGCCAATACGGTCGAGCGCCGCCTGCAGATCAAGGCGCAGATCGTCGACATCCTCGATACCGACCGACAGGCGCACCAGCGAATCGCTGATTCCCAGGCGGGCTCTTTGCTCGGGCGGAATGGTGGCGTGCGTCATGATCGCCGGATGCTCGATCAGGCTTTCGACGCCGCCCAGGCTTTCGGCCAGCGAAAAGAGCTCGAATCCTTCGAGAAAACGCCGCGTCCCGGCCAGGTCGGTTGCCAGGTCGAGGGCGATCATGCCGCCGAAGCCGCGCATCTGGCGCCGGGCGAGTTGATGCTGCGGGTGCGATGCCAGGCCCGGATAACGGACCTGCCGCACTTCCGGACGCCGCTCCAGCCAGTTGGCCAACTCCTCGGCATTTTCGCAATGCCGTTGCATGCGCACATTGAGGGTTTTGACGCCGCGCAGCGCCAGGAAGCTGTCGAAAGGCCCGGCAATGGCGCCGACCGAGTTCTGCAGGAATCTCAGGCGTTCGAGATTTTCGGCATTGCGCTGGTCGCCGCTGACCACGGCGACACCGCCGATCGCATCCGAGTGACCATTCAGGTACTTGGTCGTCGAATGGACGACGATGTCGAAGCCCAGTTCGAGCGGGCGCTGTATCCACGGGCTGGCGAAGGTGTTGTCGGCGACCGTGATGATCTGGTGGGCGCGGGCGATCTTGGCCAGGGCCGCCAGATCGACCAGCCGCAGCAGCGGATTGGTCGGCGTTTCGACCAGCAGCATCCGGGTTTCCGGGCGAATCGCCGCGCGCAAGGCCGCCGGATCGCTCAGATCGACAAAGCTGACCGACAGGCCAGCGCTCCGCTTGCGGACCCGCTCGAGCAGGCGATAGGTGCCGCCGTAGAGATCGTCGCCGGCGATGATGTGGGAGCCGGCATCGAGCAGTTCGAGCACGGTGGCAATGGCCGCCAGGCCGGAGGCGAAGGCAAAGGCGGCGCCGCCGCTCTCGAGATCGGCCAGGCAACGCTCGAAGGCCCAGCGCGTCGGATTGTGCGAGCGCCCGTAATCGAGGCCTTTGTGCACACCCGGACTGTCCTGGACGTAGGTCGAATTGGCGTAGATCGGCGGCATGATCGCCCCGGTCGACGGGTCCGGATGCTGTCCGGCATGGATGACGCGGGTACCGAAACCGTGGTTCGCCAATTTGTGGTCGCTCATGCAATTTTCTTTCGCAAGTAATTGAGGAGATCGAAGTGGGTAATCAGGCCGTGGAAGCCTTGCTCGTCGGCAACGATCGCCACCAGGCCGCGATCCAGGATGCGTTGCAGGGCTTCCAGCGAGGCGTCCGGGCGCAGCGTTTCGAGCGCTTCGGTCATCGCGCTGGCGACCGTCCCCTGGAAACTGCGCTGATCGGCCTGAACCCGTAGCAGCAGGTCGGATTCATCGATCAGGCCGACGATCCGGCCTTTCTCGATAACCGGCAGTTGCGAGATTTCGGCATAGCGCATTCGCTGAAAGGCGGTCTGCAGGTTGTCGTCGAGCGCCACGCTGATGACCGAGCCTTCTTCAAAACGGCGGGCGATGATGTCGCGCAGATCGCCGTAGGCCGGCCGGCTGATCAGGCCCTGATCGATCAGCCAGTTGTCGTTATAGACCTTGGACAGGTAGCGGGTGCCGGTGTCGCAGACGAAGGAAACCACCCGCTTCGGCGTCGTCTGGGCGCGGCAATAGCGCAGCGCGGCGGCGAGCAGGGTTCCGGTCGATGAGCCGCCGAGAATCCCTTCGCTCCGCAACAGTTCGCGGGCGGTGGCGAAGCTTTCCTTGTCGGAGATCGCATAGGCATGTTTGACGCCGGAGAGATCGGCGATCGGCGGCACGAAATCCTCGCCTATGCCCTCCACGGCCCACGAGCCGGCCTCGCCGAAGCGGCCGGTGGTGACATAGTCGGTGGTGACATAGTCGGTGAGGATCGAGCCGACCGGGTCGGCCAGGACAAATTCCGTATTCGGGCTGGCCCGCCGGAAGAAATTGGTCAGCCCGGTAATGGTCCCGGCCGAACCGACGCCGACCACGATGGCGTCGACGGCGTGCGCGGTCTGCGCCCAGATCTCCGGGGCGGTCGATTGCTCGTGCGCCGCCGGATTGGCCGGGTTGTTGAACTGGTCGGCAAAAAACGAGCCGGGAATTTCGGCGGCCAGCCGCGCCGCGTAATCCTGGTAATACGCCGGATGGCCCTTGCCGACATCGGAACGGGTGATATGCACCTCGGCGCCCAGCGCCTTGAGGTGCAGGATCTTTTCGGTGGACATCTTGTCCGGCACCACCAGAATGATGCGATAGCCTTTGGCCTGCGCCACCAGCGCCAACCCCAGGCCGGTATTGCCGGCGGTGGCTTCGATGATCGTGCCGCCCGGCTTGAGCCGGCCATCGCGTTCGGCCACTTCGATCATCGACAGGCCAACCCGGTCCTTGATCGAACCGCCGGGGTTCTGCGATTCGAGTTTGAGAAAGAGCTGACAGGGCCCCGTATCGAGACGGGTCACTTCGATCAGCGGCGTATTGCCGATCAGGCCGAGTACGGCCGGCCGTGGAACTTCTGACATAGTGTTATCGCAATGCAAAAAACATAAAAGAAAATCACCAGGCGAACTTCAGGCTGGCGGCGGAAGCCAAGGGCTGTTCGGCCGCTGGCTTCTCGGTCGGGCCGGAGGAGCCGGCACAACCGGGCAGGCGATCGACGAAACGGCGGACGCGCACCTCGTAGTTCGCCGCATCGATCAGGAAGCCGTCGTGGCCGTGTTCCGAATCGATCTCGAACAGTTCCCCGCGCGGCAGCAAGAAGGCCAGATTCTGCTGGTCGCCCGGCACATAAAGGGCGTCGGTGATGACCGATCCGACCAGCACCGGCTGGCTGATCTGGGTCAGCGCATTTTCATAGACGCCGCGGTTGCGCCCGAGGTCGTGGGTATCCATCGCCTCGAGCAGGCACAGATAGCTGTTGGCATCGAACCGCCGGGTAAGCGCCTGCCCGTGGTGGCGCAACCAGTTGCGCACGGCGAATTCCTCCGGCGCATGGGCCTGTTCGGCAAATACCTGACGCCCGGAGGCGCGGCCGAAACGCACCGCAAGCGAGGCCGGGCTGCGGTAGGTCACCATCGCCACGGCGCGCGCCGCGGCCAGACCGCCATGCGGTGGATCGGCCGGGTCGTAGTGACCGTTGCGGAATTTGGGATCGGCGGCCAGCGCCAGCCGCTGCGCTTCGCTCCACGCGGCGCACCAGGCCGAATGACGGCCGGTGGCGGCAATGCTGACCACCGCCCCGACCCGCTGCGGATCGAGGGCCGCCCACTCCAGCGCCTGCAAGCCGCCCATCGAACCGCCGATGACGAAACGGATGGCGCGGATGCCGAGATGATCGGCCAGCAGCATCTGCAGACGCACCTGGTCGCGCACCGTGACCCGCGGGAAACGCGCGCCCCACGGCTGGCCGTCCGGCGCCGGGCTGGCCGGGCCGGTGGTGCCGTAGCAGCCGCCCAGCACATTGGCGCAGACGATGAATTGCTTTTCCGGATCGAGCGTCTTGCCGGCGCCGAACAGATCGCCCCACCAGTCGTCGGCATCGGCCGAGCCGGTCAGCGCGTGGCAGACGATAACGGCGTTGTCACCGGCCGCCGACAACTGGCCCCAGGTTCGATAGGCCACTTCGACGCCGGCCAGTGGCTCGCCGGACTCGAGGACAAATGGCTGGCCGAGGGCCAGCCATTCTGTCTTTTCCGAAATACGGAAAGCGGTCATGCCGCCGCGTTGAGGGCCGAGCGACGCAAGGCGTGATCGAAGTCGGCCTTGATGTCCTCGATGTGCTCGATGCCCACCGAAACGCGGATCAGGTCCGGGCGCACCCCGGCCGTTTTCTGCTCGGCATCGGAAAGCTGCTGGTGCGTCGTCGAGGCCGGGTTGATGACCAGCGTCTTGGCATCGCCGACGTTGGCCAGGTGGCTGGCCAGTTCGACGTTGTCGATGAAGGTCTGAGCCGCGTTGGCGCCGCCCTTGATGCCGAAATTGAGCACCGCGCCGAAACCGTTGCGCAGGTATTTCTGGGCCTTGGCATGGTACGGGCTGTCTTCCAGGCCGTTGTATTCGACCCACGCGACCTGCGGATGCGCCTTCAGCCACTGGGCCAGTTCGAGGGCGTTATCGACATGGCGCTGGACGCGCAGCGACAGCGTTTCGAGACCCTGGATCAGCTGGAAGGCATTGAACGGCGACAGGCTGGGGCCGAGGTCGCGCAGGCCTTCGACCCGGGCGCGAATGGCGAAGGCGATATTGCCGAACGGGCCGCCAGTACCGAACACTTCCCAGAAATTCAGCCCGTGATAGCCGGGTGCCGGATCGGTGAACAGCGGGAACTTGCCGTTGCCCCAGTTGAACTTGCCGGAATCGATGACCACCCCGCCGACCGACGTGCCGTGCCCGCCGATCCACTTGGTCGCCGATTCGACGACGATGTCGGCGCCGTGATCGATCGGCCGGGCGATGTAGCCGCCGGCGCCGAAAGTGTTGTCGACGACCAGCGGGATACCGTTGTCGTGGGCAATCTTGCTGATCGCCTCGAAATCGGGCACCGAGAAGCTCGGATTGCCGATGGTTTCGACGTAAATGGCCTTGGTGTTCACATCAATGGCGGCGCGGAAGGCTTCCGGGTTGTCGCCATCGACGAACTTGACCTTGATGCCGAGGCGCGGCAGCGTGACCTTGAACTGGTTGTAGGTGCCGCCGTAGAGATGGCTGCTGGCGACGATGTTGTCGCCGGCTTGGGCGATCGTGGTGATCGCCAGGAATTGCGCCGCCTGGCCGGAACTGGTGGCGACCGCCGCGACACCGCCTTCGAGCGCGGCAATGCGCTGCTCGAAGACGTCGGTCGTCGGATTCATGATCCGCGTGTAGATGTTGCCGAATTCCTTCAGGGCGAACAGCTTGGCGCCGTGATCGGCACTGTTGAAGGTGTAGGACGTCGTCTGGTAGATCGGCACGGCGCGGGCATTGGTGCCCGGTGCCGGCTGCTGGCCGGCATGGACCTGCAGCGTTTCGAAGCGGTATTCACGTTTGATGTTGTCGCTCACGGTATTGCTCCCTTGGTTTGTAGCCGGTTCCGTTGTCTTTTGACGAACCGAGGCCTTGATTGAAGAAATCAGTTTCTGGACGAGCCCCATTTGTCTGCTCCTTGGTAATCAAGCTTGCGAAAGCGGGCACAGCTCACCCGGTGCGACACACCTTAGCCAGAGGCCGGGAAATTTCTAACGAAGAAAATGGCAAATGCTTATTCAGAGGTTGCTGCATAAGCACAAAAGAACTCTGTAGTTCGCGGGCTTTATTGCCTGCCGAAGACTTTGCCTCTCCCTCAACTAATCAAGGGCTCTTGGGGGCTTGTGCCCGGGCTCGCCGAAAAGCGCTGGCGGAAAAACCGTATGCCCGACTATTTATCTAGCTGACGAATCCGAGTCCGGTCCCATCGGGCGAAAACCCCTTGGACAGTCGGCATCCAGTCCTCACTGCTGTTCCTCCCCAGTGAATAACCGAGAATGGCCAACGACATATTCTGCTGTAGTATCTCCATATTCCATTTGGCCATCGCCCGTTGTTTTACTTGGATCTGAAAAACAAGGACATGGTGGGTGCGCAGTTGTCAATTGGACGTTATTCCCTAACTACTTCGTGGGGGGTGAAATGTTTAAGAATATCTGGAGACACCTCAAGAAAGATCGAAAGATTCAATTCGGTCCCTTAGCTCTTGCTTTCAAATTCGAACGTTCAGTTAGTGTTACTCGAAATAAAAAAGCGCATTTCAAATACGCCTCGGTTCGGCATCAAGACTGGATCAACAATCGTGACGAAACCGTCCGAATCGAATTAAATGAGCAGATGGGCAATTCGTCATTGACCCCTGCGGCAGGTTCCGAGTTAGCCCTAATCGTTGGCGTCGGTCCGGGCTTTGGTTACGCTCTGGCAAGAAAGCTGGCGAAAGAAGGAATTGCCGTGGTATTGGCATCGCGAAATGCCAAACGGCTTGATGATTTAGTTTCCGAAATCCAGAGTGCCGGTGGATTTGCTTGCGCTTATGGATGCGATGCCACGAGCGAGGCGTCAGTGGTTGACCTGTTCACCAAAGTTAGTGCTACCCACGGAGTACCCCAACTGGTCGTTTATTCGCTCCAGAGTTTTGGACCCGGTACGGTAATGGATATCGAACTTCCGGCATTCGAAGAGGGCTGGAAACACAACTGCCTTGGATCATTTTTGGTAGCTAGAAGCGCTGCACGTTTGATGCACCGAGCGGGGCGAGGATCGATAATATTGGTCGGATCCACGTCGTCTATTTTGGGTCGAGCGGGGCATTTAAATTTGGCGGTTGGAAAATTCGGGCAACGTGCCCTCGCTCAAGTCTTGGCCAGAGAACTTTGGCCTGCGGGGGTGCATGTCGCCCATCTCTTGATCGACGCAGATATTCGGGAGGACAATACCGATGACGAGGCAGGAACATCATCTGATCCTCAACAGATTGCGGAAACCGTATTTACCCTTCATCGGCAGCCAAAAACTGCATGGTCCAGCGAAATGGATATTCGTCCATGGAATGAGCAATTCTGGGAGCATTGTTAGCCGGATGGAGAATAGCGGTCCGGGGATCACCAACCAGCACCCTGTTTCAGTGTTTTGGGCATATCAGCCAAAATATGCGAAAGCCACCTTCCAAGTGGCTTTTTTGTTGGCCTGATCTTGCGAATACTTTCCTGATAAGCACCAGTGCCCTGCTCTTGGTTGATATTTAATAACGTATTCGGCGATATCAATGGGCAACCAGATGTCTTCGCATAATTTCAGTGCAACTTCCCGGTGGATCATGTTGTCTTTGACACGCAATGGGGTCGGCGAAATGCCGGTGCGTGCTTGGCATTGGGCTGTGAAACTTCGGACGACACCGCGAAAATCCTATATTTTCCCGAACTGTGTTGAGTGATTTCGGTATCATCGCAGCCATGGAAAAGCACCAAATTCGTCAGGATTTGCAAAAATGATTTCACGGGTTTTCATCGTGTTGCTGATCGCCCTCGGCAATCTCGGTACCGCGAATGCCGCGGGGCCCGACTGTTCCCGACCGTTCACGCTGGCCCTGCATGATCACGGCTTGCTCTATTCGGCCAATACGGATACCGGCATCGACAAGGATGTGGCTGACGAACTGATCCGCCGCAGCGGCTGCAAGGTAACGACCAGCGTGATGGCGCGGGCCCGGATCTGGCAACTGATCGAATCCGGCGCGCTCGATTTCAGCCTTTCCGGGATAAGCAACGCCGAGCGCGACAAGTTCGCGGGCTTCGCCTGGTACTTCAGCAACAAGTATTACCTGCTGGTAAACAAGAATGCCGGCGTGCGCAACCAGCAGGATTTCGAGCAGAACGGCAAGTTGCAACTGGGCATCATCCGCAGTTTTCGCTACAGTCCGTCGGCCAATCGGCTGGTGGACAAGCTTCAGGCGGCCGACCGCGTTACCCAGGCGGGCGGCTTGGCACCGTTGTACCAGACCCTGATGGTGAACCAGATCCAGGGCATGATCATCGAACCTTTCGATTACCCGACACTGGAGGAAAAGAAGATTCGCGACGTCAGCACCATCATCGAATTCAACGATCCGCCTGTGCCACACGGCCTGATCATGTCGAAGAAAGCTCTGCCGGCGGCCGAACAGGAGAAATGGCGGGCGCTGGTGAATGGCATGCGGGCCGATGGCACGATGCGTCGCATCTTCGAAAAGTACTTCAAGCCCGACCTGGCCGCCGCCATGGTCGACTTCTAGGTGACGCATCGGCTGCGCCCCACACCGACCATGGCTGTGCTACGCCTGTTTCTGCCGCCCTGGATCATTCTGATCGCCATGCTCGGGGTGACCTGGCTGGTCTGGGATCACGAACGCCAGAGCATTCACAAGGAATTACGTGGTCAATTTGACTTTGCGCTGCGCGACACCGTCAGCCGGATCGAACAACGGATCACCGCCTACGAACAAATGCTGCGCGGTGTGCAGAGTCTGCTGGCCACCACCGACCTGAAGAATCGCCAGGCCATTCACGACTATGTCGAGACACTTCAGCTTGATGCCAATTTTTCCGGCATTCAGGTCGTCGGAGTCATCGAGCGTCTTCCATCAGACCAAAAAGCAGCCCATATCGCTGCCATGCACCGGATCGGCCTGGCTGATTACACCATTCATCCGGAGGGTGATCGCGAGACCTACGCGCCGGTCATTCAGCGCGAACCTGAAATTCGTTCACGCCACGCCCCGCTCGGCCTCGATCCGTGGGCCGATCCGGTACGTCGGCAGGCGATGGAGAAGGCTTGCGATTCCGGCATGCCGGCGATTACCGGAAAGGTGCAACTGGCCGTAAACAACGAAGGCGATCCGAAACCGGGTTTCATCATGTATCTACCGATTTTTGCCCAAGGCCAGCCACGCGATAGCGTCGCCCAGCGGCGTGCCAGTTTGATTGGCTGGGTTTATGCCTCGTTCCTGATGGATGATTTCATGGCCAGTTTGTACGGCAATGAAGTGGACGGCCTCGCTTTCGCCATCTACGACGATGCCATTCCCACCGCCGCCACTCTGATGTACGCCAACGACATGCCGCCAAGCGCCCCGCCGCTGCTGATCCGGGGTGGCTTGAGCACCAAGGAATACATGGTCGTCGCCGGCCATACATGGACGCTGACGCTGGCCACACAAGACGAATTTGAAGCCCGTTTCGGGCGAAATATCTCTTTTGTCATTGCCGTCACCGGCATCAGCCTGAGTCTGGCGATGGCCCTGCTGACCTGGTTCATGATCAACGGGCGGGCCCGGGCCTTACGGCTGGCGGCCGGGATGACCGAAGAGTTACGTCATATGGCGCAGCACGATCCGCTGACCGGCTTGCCGAACCGGACCTTGTTCAGCGACCGCGTACAACACGAACTGGCCCACGCCAAACGCCAGGCCGGACACTTCGCCCTGGTGTTTCTCGATCTCGACCATTTCAAGCCGATCAACGACAACTATGGCCACGCGATCGGCGACATCCTGTTGCAACAGGTGGCAAAACGGCTACAGCGCGCACTGCGCGCCTCCGATACGGTCGGGCGCATAGGCGGCGACGAGTTCGTGCTGCTGCTGGCCGAGGTGAGCGGAGCGGACGCTGCGCTCGCCTTGGCCGAAAAAATTCGCCATGAAATCGCCCGGCCCTACTCGATCAATGGCCAGGACTTGACCATTTCATGCAGCCTCGGGGTAGCCCTCTATCCGAACGACGGCGACGACGAAATCAGCCTGACCAAGAGCGCTGACGAGGCCATGTACCAGGCCAAGGACAGCGGGCGAAACAGCGTTTGCCTGGCCTTGGGAGGCGCCGCGGCCGATGTGAATGAAGCGTTAGAAGTCTGATTCAGCCTGCGACTCGACGCCTCAGGCCTCGACTACCCCTAATTCAAGCAAGGTCGCCCCTTCTATCTCATCGACCGGGTTTTCCGCCCTGTTCCCCTTCGCCAGCAGGCCGAACCGTTTGAGCTGGGCGCGCAGGATGTTGCGGGAAATGCCGAGCAGTCGTGCCGTACGTACCTGATTATTGTCGCAATGCTCGAAGGCCAGTCGGACCAGGGTTTCCTCGACCTGCTCAAACAGTGAATCGCGATTCTCGTCGAACATTTCCCTGAATGCCTTGGACAACCGGCATCCATCGTCATCTTCGGCAACGCTGAACGGCCGCGAGCTGCTTAGCACCGGAACCCGCTCGTTCAGGCGCAGGTCAGCCGAACGAATCACGCCGTCGCGACAGACAATCAGCGCATAGTGAATGACGTTTTCCAACTCGCGGATGTTGCCGGTCCAACTGTAGGCAATCATTGCCTGGCGGGCATTGGAGGAAAAATCGATCGGCCCGAGATGCAATTTGGCCCGATAGCTATCCACGAAATGGCGGGCCAGCGGGATGATATCGCCCGGACGCTCCCTGAGCGGCGGCAGATTGATCGTCGCGATATTCAGGCGGTAATAGAGATCGGCGCGAAAATGGCCGGCCTCGACTGCACTGACCAGATCGACGTTTGTTGCCGCGACCAGACGAACATCGATATCGATCGGTTTGCGCGAACCAAGGCGGACGACCTGGCGCTCCTGCAGGACGCGCAGCAGCTTGACCTGCATGGCCAACGGCAAATCGCCGATCTCGTCGAGAAACAGCGTACCGTGCTGCGCCGCTTCGAACCACCCCTGCCGCTGCCCCTGGGCGCCGGTGAATGCCCCCGCCTCATGGCCGAACAATTCAGCCTCGATCAGGTTCTCGCTGAACGCACCGCAATTGACCGCGACAAAGGGGCCGGATCGACCACTCCGGTTGTGCACATGCCTGGCGATCAACTCCTTGCCGGTCCCGGTATCGCCAATGATCAACACGGTTGCCTCGCTGGGAGCGATCAGCTCGGTGGTGTTGAGAATATCCAGCGATACGGGATCGTTGAACACCATTGCCTTGGCGCGAATCGACAGCGGATGCGCCTGTGAATCCGGAAAAGTCAGAACTCTGTTCATGATTTATTGATACCCGATGACAACGCTGCGAAAAGCGACGCTGCCCCTTTCGATGAAAGGACACCCCTGACCGGCTTCCGGCTCGTTTGCCGGACCCAGCCCCCCTGTTCTCTACCGCTCCAAGCTGATGTACCGGTCCGCCGTTTGACTATCCACGGTGAAAACTCAGTAATTGCTTTTGCTCGCTAGCTCACAGCTTGGCGATCGACACCTCGGTCGATTTGACGAGCGCCAGGACATCGGTACCGATCTTGAGATCGAGATCTTTCACGGAGCGCGTTGTAATGACCGACGTAACGATGCCGAACGGCGTATCGACTTCGACCTCGGAAACAACCGGGCCCAGCACGATTTCCTTCACCGTGCCCTTGAACTGATTTCGGGCGTTGATCAACTGGATAGTCATGCTTTTCTTCCTTTCAAATTGTTGGGATTCATGTGTTTCTGCGCTGACCTCTGTCCGCTTTAGTAATGAAGCAGGCCATCGGGCAATTCGCTGGTTACATCAGCTCGGTTGCCTTTGCGTAAATACAAACTAAGGCCAATGACGCAGAGCAACAAAGATAGTTTTCCTATAAGCATTTTCAGTAGCCAATTGGCATTGATCGGCACCAAACACCATCTGCTGCCAGTGCAACAGCGAATATCAACGAACTGTTGATTGCGCAGCAACCAAGCCCGCAAACACAACACCAGAACGCCTGGTCAGGTGCTGCTTTATCAAAAAACTTCCTGTTATTTCCGTGGCTTAGCAATAAAACTTCTTAGCATTCCCAATTCGGGCATGGCTTCTGCTGCACCACAGCACGTCAAGGATGGCGTTCGTCCCGAAGCTCGGGATAGCCCCAATGCCGTCACCAACATGTTTTCGAGAATCATCACCCATGAACCACGCACCAAGCTACGCGGATCAGCAACGCGACCCACGCAAACACCTGATCGGAATTTCGACCGTTGTGGTTTTCCATCTGCTGCTGGTATATGCCTTGCTCAATGGGCTGGGCCGCAAAGTCGTCGAGGTCCTGAAGGCGCCGCTCGATGTCAGCATCATCGAGGAAATCAAGACACCACCGCCTCCCCCGCCAAAGATTGTCAAACTGCAACCAAAGGTCAGTGCGCCACCTCCCCCGGCCTACGTTCCGAAGACGGAAACCCAGGTTCAGGCGCCGACTCCGCCGATCACGACGACGGCCGAACGCCACCCGGAACCGCCACCAGCCCCGCCGGCACCGGCTCCGGAACCGGCGAAGCCAGCCCAGGTGAATATCGCAGTAGCCTGCCCGAATCACCAATCGGTGCCGGTCGATGTGCCCAAGCAAGCCATCCGCATGGGCCTCTCCGGCCAGGTGCTGGCGGAGTTCACGGTTGCGGCCAATGGCGACGTCAAGGATATCGCCATCGTCCAGACCAGCAACTCGATCTTCAACCAGGCAGCGATCAACGCCATTTCCCGATACCGCTGCACCGGTCAGGGACGCGAAGTACGCGTCCGGGTTCCCTTCGTCTTCCGCAACGAATAAGCAGCCAAAACAACTACCCCACTCGAATTCACAGGAGAAATCACCATGTTCCGCCTCAGCACCATCCGCAACTTCGCCGCTGCGCTATTCATCACCCTTTCCAGCCTCGGCGCGAGCCATGCCCTCGCCCAGGCCGTCCAGCCAGCCGCCAGCGTCGCAGCGCCCGAGACGGCAGCGGCCAGCGCCAAGGAAACCGTCGACAACCCCTATGGCATCGACGCCCTGTGGAAAGGCGGGGATGCCGTCGCCAAGGGCACCCTGGCCATCCTGCTGATCATGTCCTTTGGCAGCTGGCTGATCATTTTCACCAAGCTATATGAGCAACAGAAACTGGCCAAACAGGGCAAGAAGGCTAACGAAACTTTCTGGGTTGCCGGCGGCGTCGAGCAAGCCATCGATTCGCTCGAACCGAGCAGCGCCTACCATTTCATTGCCCGGAGCGGCTCGGAAGCGACAGCCAACCACCGCGGCCTGCTTGGCTATATTGACCTCAACGACTGGATTCAGCTCTCGATTCACCGCTCGATCGAGAATATCCAAAGCCGTTTGCAGGATGGTCTGGCCTTCCTCGCCACCGTTGGTTCGACCGCTCCGTTCGTCGGGCTGTTCGGTACGGTCTGGGGCATCTACCACGCCCTGACGGCCATCGGCATCGCCGGCCAAGCCTCCATCGACAAGGTTGCCGGCCCGGTCGGTGAAGCCCTGATCATGACCGCCATCGGCTTGGCCGTCGCCGTGCCGGCCGTGCTCGGCTACAACTGGTTGGTCCGCCGCAACAAATCGGCTCTGGACGGTATTCGCACCTTCGGCGCCGAACTCCATGCCGTGCTGCTCGGCGCCGCCGCCGAACGCCGCGACCAGCGCTCGCCGGCAGTGGTCCAGTCCATCCGTGCAATTTCGTTCTAAGAGACAACCATGGGAATGAATGTCGGCACGACGGAAAACGAGGACGAGGTTCTTTCCGCCATCAACACCACCCCGCTGGTCGATGTCATGCTGGTCTTGCTGATCATCTTCCTGATCACCATCCCGGTCGTTACTCACACGGTGCCGGTGGAACTTCCGAAGGAGCGCAGCCAGCCGCGCATCACCAAGCCGGAGAACATCAATCTCTCGGTCGGCGGCAACGGCAGGGTCTATTGGAACGAGCGGGAAATAGGCGATCAAGAAACGTTGGTCAGCGAATTGAAGAAGGTGGCGGTTCTTGACCCGCAGCCCGAAGTGCAGATTCGCGGCGACGGCGGCGCCCCTTACGAATACGTCGGCAAGGTCGTCCTGGCAAGCCAGCGGGCCGGCATCATCAAACTCGGGTTCATCACCGAACCGCCGCCCCGCCAATAGACGCCGGCAACAGAAGGAATCACATCAAATGGCTATGAACATAGGTTCAGGCAGCAATTCCGGCGATCCGGAAGTAATGGCGGAAATCAATACGACACCGCTGATCGACGTCATGCTGGTACTGCTGATCATGCTGATCATCACCATCCCCATCCAACTTCATTCGGTGAATCTCAACATGCCGGTCGGCAACCCGCCGCCGCCAAGCGCCCCGCCGGAGATCGTCAAGATCAACATCGATCAGGGCGGCAGCGTGCTCTGGAATGGCGAAGTGCTGAGTGATCCGGCTAGTCTGGAAAGCCGGCTGGCATCGGCCTCTGCTCAGGCCGTACAACCGGAATTGCATATCCGCCCCGACAAGAAAGTGCCTTACCGCCATGTTGCAGCGGTGATGTCGTCGGTCCAGCGCAATGGCTTGACCAAGGTCGGGCTGGTCGGCGCCGAGCAGTTCCTCTGACCGGCAAGAGATCGGTCATTCGCCCAACTTGAGCGGTCATCCGGAACCGGGTGGAGAGCGGGAATTCCTCGCTCTGCATCGTCGCGTTCGGCCGGAGTCGTTCGTCAGGCAGGAAAGAACACTGGAAGCAGATTCATGGGCATCAAGGACAAACTGAAAATCAAACTGACGCGCCGGGCCAGAATCATCGCCCTGCTCGGCAGCGTACTCGTCGTCGGTGGTGGCAGTGCGGCGGTCCACTACAGTCGGGGCGGCGACGGCCAGGCATCATCGGCAAGCAGCGAGCAAAAAGGCCCGGGCAGTTCGCGGCGCGGTGACCGGCAGGGCAACCGCCCGCAGCCGGTAAAGGCGAGCGCAGCCAGGCTCGGCGACCTGGACATTGTCGTCAGTGCCCTGGGAACAGTGACTGCCTCGAACACCGCGACGGTCAAGCCCAGAGTGGATGGTCAGCTCGTCCGGATCAATTTTCGTGAGGGCCAGTTGGTCAAGGCCGGCGATCTACTGGCCGAAATCGATCCGCGGCAGTATCAGATCCAGCTTGAACAGGTCAGCGGCCAGTTGACCAAAGATGAAGCCTTGCTTGCCGCCGCCAGGGTCGATCTCGAACGCTACCGAAACCTGCTGAGCAAGGATTCCATTGCCAAGCAACAGGTCGACACCCAGGAGGCGCTGGTCCGGCAGTATCGTGGCGTCGTCGAGACCGACAAGGCCCAGGTCGACAATGCCCGCCTGCAACTCGGATTCGCCCGGGTGACGGCGCCCGCTGCCGGCCGCCTTGGGCTGCGCCAGGTCGATGTCGGCAACAACGTCCGCGCGGCAGACGCTACCGGCCTCGTGGTCATTACGCAGACGCAGCCGATTCATGCCATTTTCGCCATTCCCGCCGAAAGCGTAGGCAATGTCGTCAACCGGCTGGGTAGCGGCGAAACCCTGGATGTCGAAGCCTGGGACCGCGATGGACGGACGCTGCTGACGACCGGCAAACTGCTCAGCGTCGATAACCAGATCGACGTCGCCACCGGCACCGTCAAGCTGAAAGCCGAGTTCGCCAATCGCGACAACAGTTTATTTCCGAACCAGTTCGTCAATATCCGGCTCAAGGTCGAAACCCGCACCGGTAGCCTGTTGCTGGCCTCGGCGGCGATTCAGCGGAACGCTCAGGGCAGTTTCGTCTATGTGATCAGCAAGGAAGATCAGACGGTCGCCCCGCACCCTGTCCGCCTTGGTCCGTCAAACGGCGAATTGATCGCCATTGAAAATGGCTTGAGCGCCGGCGATCAGGTGGTCGTGGACGGAGCCGATCGCCTTCGGCCCGGGGGCAAGGTCGATGTCCTGAGCCTGGACGGTGAATCGCCAACCGGCAATGCCAAGGCTCCGGCGGGCGAAAAAACTGGCGGCAAGGCGCCACGCCAACACCAGGCAGATAACGGCGACAAGCCAGCGGACACTGCAGCCCCCCCGGTAGCCGGAGAAGAGCGCCGCGGCCAACGCCGCTGTGCCCCGGAAAACATCGCCAACGACCCGGAGGCCGCTGCCCGTTGCGAACGCTGGCGCCAGCGGCGCGCGGCGGAAGGTGGCGGCGCACCGCGCGAAGGCGGACGCCGTGGCGAATAAGGCCGGCCGATGAACCCGTCGCGTCTTTACATCCTGCGCCCGGTCGCCACCTCCTTGTTGATGCTGGCGATCCTGCTCGCCGGTCTGGTCGGTTACCGGCTGTTGCCGATTTCGGCGCTGCCCGAAGTCGAATACCCGACCATCCAGATCTCGACGCTCTATCCGGGCGCCAGCCCGGAGGTTGTCGCCTCGTCGATCACCGCGCCGCTCGAACGCCAGCTCGGCCAGATCGCCGGCCTCAACCAGATGTCGTCGTCGAGTTCCGGCGGCGCTTCGGTCATCACCTTGCAGTTTTCGCTCGGCCTCGGCCTCGACACCGCGCAGCAGGAAGTCCAGGCCGCCATCAACGCGGCGAGCGCCTTCCTGCCCAATGACCTGCCGATGCCGCCGGTGTTCAGCAAGGTCAATCCGGCCGATGCGCCGGTGATCACGCTGGCCATTTCGTCGGGTTCGCTGCCGCTGCCCAAGGTCGAGGATCTGGTCAACACCCGTCTCGCCCAGAAAATATCGCGCATCGCCGGCGTCGGTCTGGTCAGCATCGGCGGTGGCCAGCGCCCGGCTGTCCGCATTCAGGCCAATCCGCAGGCCCTCGCATCGCAGGGCATCAACCTCGAAGACCTGCGCACGGCCATCGGCAACGCTAACGTCAACATGGCCAAGGGCGGCTTTGATGGACCGATTCGCGCCTCGACCATCGATTCGAACAGCCAGCTCAAGTCGGCTGCCGAATACCGCGAGCTGATCATTGCCTGGAAAAACGGTGCCCCGGTCCGCCTCGGCGACGTCGCCAAACTGGTCGAAGGCGCCGAGAACGACCGCCTTGCCGCCTGGGCCGACCGCAAGCCGGCGATCATCCTGAACATCCAGCGCCAGCCCGGCGCCAACGTCATCGAAACGGTCGATCGCATCAAGCAACTGCTGCCGCAATTGCAGGCCTCGCTGCCGGCCACCGTCGAGCTGCGCCTGCTCACCGACCGCACGACGACCATCCGCGCCTCGGTGCATGACGTGCAGACCGAACTCTTCCTTGCCGTCGCACTGGTCGTCATGGTCATCTTCGTTTTCCTGCGCAACGTCCCGGCCACCATCATCCCGAGCGTCGCCGTGCCGCTGTCGCTGGTCGGCACTTTCGGCGTCATGTACCTGGCCGGCTTCTCGATCAACAACCTGACCCTGATGGCGCTGACCATCGCTACCGGCTTCGTCGTCGACGACGCCATCGTGATGATCGAGAACATCGCCCGCTACATCGAGGAGGGCGATTCGCCGATGGAAGCTGCCTTGAAAGGCTCGGCGCAGATCGGCTTCACGATCATCTCGCTGACCTTCTCGCTGATCGCCGTATTGATTCCCCTGCTCTTCATGGGCGACGTGGTCGGCCGCCTGTTCCGCGAATTCGCCATCACGCTGGCCGTCTCGATCCTGATTTCGGCCGTCGTTTCGCTGACCCTGACGCCGATGATGTGCGCCCGCCTGCTCCATCACGTGCCGGAAGACAAGCACGGCCGCTTCTTCCGCATTACCGGCGCCCTCATCGACCACACCATCGCCCGCTACGCCGTGGCCCTGCGCTGGGTGCTGCAACACCAGTCGCTGACGCTGGCCGTCGCCATCGGCACGCTGGTGCTCACCGTCGTGCTCTACATCGCCATTCCCAAGGGCTTCTTCCCGGTGCAGGACACCGGGCTGATCCAGGGCATCACCGAAGCCACCCAGAGCGTCTCTTTTTCGGCGATGGCCAGCCGCCAGCAGGGTGTGGTTGACGCGATCCTCGAAGACCCGGCGGTGGACAGCATTTCATCGATCATCGGCGTCGATGGCGTCAATACCACGTTGAACAGCGGACGCCTGCTGATCAGCCTGAAGCCATGGCACGAACGCGATGCCGATGACTCGGCCATCATCCGTCGCCTGCAATCGAGGCTCGCCGACCTTGGCGGCATCACGACCTACATGCAGCCGGTGCAGGATCTGACCATCGAAAGCCGGGTCAGTCGGACGCAGTATCAGTTCAGCGTCGAGGGCACCGACCCGGCCGAACTGGGCGCCTGGCTCCACCGCCTGCAGGAACGCCTGAAACAGGTGCCGGAACTGGCCGATGTGGCCAGCGACTGGCAGGACGAAGGCCGTCAGGCCTATGTCGAAATCGACCGTGACAATGCCGGCCGGCTGGGCATCACCACCGCAGCAATCGACAACGCACTGTACAACGCCTTCGGCCAACGGCTGATTTCGACCATTTTCACGCAGTCCAACCTTTACCGCGTCGTGCTTGAAGTGAAGCCGGAATTCCGGCGTGGGCTGGAAGGCCTCAACAGCCTCTATCTGGTTGGCGCCAACGGCGCCCAGGTGCCGCTCGCCTCGGTCGCCAGGATCAGCGAGCGCCCGGCCCTGCTGGCCATCAACCACATCGGCCAATTCCCCGCCGCCACGGTGTCCTTCAATCTCGCGCCGGGCACCTCGCTCGGCGAGGCGGTCAAGGCGATTCGCCAGGTACAGGCCGAACTCGATCTGCCGCCCAGCATCGCCATCCGCTTCCAGGGCGCGGCTCAGGCTTTCCAGTCCTCACAGTCCAGCACGCTGTGGCTGATCGTCGCCGCCATCATCACCATGTACATCGTGCTCGGCGTACTTTACGAGAGCTACATCCACCCGATCACCATCCTGTCCACGCTGCCCTCGGCCGGCGTCGGCGCGCTGCTCGCGCTGTTCCTGTGCCGGACCGACCTCGGCATCATCGGCATCATCGGGATCATCCTGCTGATCGGCATCGTCAAGAAGAACGCCATCATGATGATCGACTTCGCCCTTGAAGCCGAACGCGAACAGGGCAAGTCGGCGGAAGAAGCCATCTTCGAAGCCTGCCTGCTGCGCTTCCGGCCCATCCTGATGACCACCCTCGCCGCCCTGCTCGGCGCTCTGCCGCTGATGCTCGGCACCGGCGTTGGCTCCGAACTGCGCCAGCCACTGGGCATCACCATGGTTGGCGGTCTGATCGTCTCGCAGGTGTTGACGCTATTCACGACGCCGGTCATCTACCTCGCCTTCGACCGTCTGGCCAAGCGCGTCGAGGCCTGGCAACGGCAACGGAGAACGGCGTGAGCTTGACCTCGAGATTCATCCATCGCCCGGTCGCCACCACGCTGCTGACGCTGGGCATCGCCCTGCTCGGCGTTGCCGCCTTCTTCCAGTTGCCTGCCGCCCTGCTGCCCCAGGTCGAATTTCCGACCATCTCGGTACGCGCCGCGCTACCCGGGGCCAGCCCGGAGACCATGGCGGCGACAGTGGCGACGCCGCTCGAACGGGCATTGGGTTCGATTGCCGGGGTCAATGAGATTACTTCAAACAGTTCGCAAGGCGCGGTCGATGTGACGCTGCAATTCGATCTCAGCCGCAGCATCGACGGTGCCGCCAAAGACGTCCAGGCGGCGATCAATGCCTCGCGCGCCCAGTTGCCGAGCGGCATGACAGGCAACCCGTCGCTGCGCAAGGTCAATCCCAACGACTCGCCGGTTCTCGTGCTGTCGCTGACTTCCAACGTTCTGTCGCGGGCCCAGGTCTACGATGCCGCCGTCACCATTCTTGGCCAGAAGCTGTCGCAGGTCGAAGGGGTCGGGCAGGTCAATGTCGGCGGCAGTTCCTTGCCGGCCGTGCGCATCGAACTGAATCCGCAGGCCTTGTCGCGGGCCGGCATCAGCCCGGAAGCCGTGCGCACGGCGATCGCCAACACCAATGTAAACCGGCCGAAAGGGCTGGTCGACGATGGCGAGCGCAATTGGCAAATCGCCGCCAACGACCAGGCGACGCGCGCTGCCGACTATATTCCGACGATCATTTCCTGGAAGGACGGCGCCGCCATCCGCCTCGGCGATATCGCCGAAGTCCGCGACGGCGCCCAGGACATCCGCAATGCCGGCCTGACCAACGGCAAGCCATCGGTCCTGCTGATGGTCAGCCGCCAGCCGGGCGCCAACATCATCGCCACCGTCGACCGGGTGCGCGCCATGCTTCCCTTGTTGCAGGCCGCTATCCACCAGGACATCAAGCTCGAGGTCGCCCAGGACCGCAGCGCCACCATCCGCGCCTCGCTACGCGATGTCGGCACCAGCCTGGCCATCTCGGTCGGCCTCGTCGTCATGGTGGTCATGCTCTTCCTGCGCAACCGGCGCGCCGCCTTGGTCCCGGCCGTCGCCGTGCCGGTGTCGCTGATCGGCACGTTGTCCGTCATGTACCTGGCCGGCTTCAGCCTGAACAACCTGTCGCTGATGGCGCTGACTGTGGCCACCGGCTTCGTCGTCGACGATGCCGTGGTCGTATTGGAGAACATCACCCGTCACATCGAGAAGGGCCTATCGCCGCTCGATGCCGCCTTGAAAGGCGTGCGCGAAGTGGCCTTCACAGTCGTTTCGATGACGCTGTCGCTGATCGCTGCCTTCATCCCCATCCTGTTCATGGGGGGCATCGTCGGCCGCCTGTTCCGCGAATTCGCCGTCACGCTGGCCGCTGCCATCCTGGTTTCGCTGGTCGTCTCGCTGGCGACGACGCCGATGATGTGCTCCCGCCTGCTGCGACCGCACGATGCCGGTGGCGAAGGATGGCTGTCGCGCCTGGCCAGCCGGTGCATCGATGCCCTGCACGCGGGCTATCGGCGCAGTCTGGCCTGGTCGCTGGATCACGGGCTGCTGATGATGGCAGTGCTGGCCTCGGCTGTCGCCCTCAACGTCTATCTGTACAACATCGTACCCAAGGGTTTCTTCCCGCAACAGGACACCGGCCGGCTCAGCGGCAACGTACAGGCCGACCAGAGCAGTTCCTTCCAGTCGATGCAGGAAAAGCTGGCCGACTTCATCGACATCGTGCGCAAGGATCCGGCGGTAGCCAATGTCGCCGGGTTCACCGGCGGCGGCCGACGCAATTCAGCCCAACTCTACATTTCGCTGAAACCGTTGAGCAAGCGCGGTGTATCGGCCGAGCAGGTAATCGAACGCCTGCGCCGACCGCTGTCGCAGGTCGCCGGCGCCAGCCTGTTCCTGCAATCGGTCCAGGAAATCCGCATCGGCGGCCGGCAGAGCAACTCGCAATATCAATACACCCTGCTTTCCGACGACCTGGAAGGATTACGCGCCTGGGAACCCCGGATCCGCAAGGCCCTTGCCGATTTGCCGGAACTCGCCGACGTCAATACCGACCGCCAGGACAAGGGCCTGCAGACCTCGCTGGTTGTCGACCGCGAACTGGCCGCCCGCCTTGGCCTGACCCAGCGCAATATCGATACGGTACTAAATGATTTCTTTGGCCAGCGCCTGATCTCGACCATCTACAACCCGCTCAACCAGTACCGCGTGGTCATGGAAGCGGCGCCGCGCTACTGGCAAAGCCCGGAGGCATTATCCGACATCATCCTGATCACACCCACCGGCAGCCAGGTGCCACTGTCGGCCATCGCCCGCTGGCAGCAGACCTTCGCGCCACTGGCCATCGCCCACCAGAGCCAGTTTGCCGCCTCGACAATCAGCTTCGCGCTGCCACCCGGTGTTTCGCTGGGCGATGCAACACAGGCCATCAACGAAACCATGGCCCGACTCGGCGTCCCCAACTCGATCTACGGTTCCTTCGAAGGCTCGGCCAAGGCCTTCCAGGCATCGATGGCCAGTCAGCCAATCCTCATCCTCGGGGCGGTCATCGCTGTCTATCTGGTGCTCGGCATCCTCTATGAAAGCCTGATCCACCCGCTCACCATCCTGTCCACGTTGCCTTCGGCCGGTATCGGCGCCCTGCTCGCCCTGCTTGCCTTCAAGACGGAGTTCTCGGTCATTGCGTTGATTGGCGTCATCCTGCTCATCGGCATCGTCAAGAAGAACGCCATCATGATGGTGGATTTTGCATTGCAGGCCGAACGCGATGGCAATCTGACGCCGCGCCAGGCGATTTACCAAGCCTGCCTGTTGCGTTTCCGGCCGATCATGATGACCACGCTGGCCGCGCTTTTCGGGGCCATTCCCCTGGCGCTGGGCAGTGGCGACGGGGCCGAACTGCGCCAGCCACTCGGCATCGCCATCGTCGGCGGCCTGATCATCAGCCAGCTATTGACGCTGTATACGACCCCGGTCGTTTACCTCTACCTCGATCGCTTCCGCCTGTGGGGCCGTGCCTGGCGGGCACGTCGCCTATCGACGGCCGGCGGAACGACCTGACCTCGCTACGGAAACACCATGCTGCTGCGCCCCTTTGGCCTGACCGCCATCGCCTCCATCTTCCTGCTCGGCGGCTGCGCCCTCGGGCCCGACTTCATCCGCCCCAAGGTGGAAACCCCGAGCGCCTTCCGCGAAGCGCCCAAGCACTGGAAAGTCGCCGAGCCACGCGATCTCGAAACGCAAAGCACCTGGTGGGAAATCTTCGGCGACCCACAGCTCGACAAGCTGGTTCAGCAAGCCACCGGCGCCAACCAGACCATCCTGGCGGCCGACGCCAATTACCGCCAGGCCCTGGCCGTCATCGGCAGTTCGCGGGCGGCGCTCTTCCCGAACCTCGGCAGCAGCGTGTCGAACAGCCGTGGGCAGAGCGCCGGTACCAATGGCGCGATTGCCAATACCCGCACGACCGACCGCGTTGCCTTGAGCAGCGCCTGGGAACTGGATATCTGGGGACGCCTCCGGCGTACACTAGAATCGAGTATCAGCACGGCCGAAGCCACGGCCGACGATCTCGCCGCTGCCCGCCTGAGCGTTCAGTCCACGTTGGTCCAGAGCTACCTGCAGCTGCGCATCAACGATGCCCAGCAAAGCCTGCTCGAACGCACGCTGACCATCTACCGCCGCTCGCACGAAATCACCCGCAACCGCTACCAGGCCGGCGTCGCCAGCCAGGCCGATGTGGCGCAGGCGGAAACCCAGTTGCTGAGCACCGAAGCTCAACTCGTCGACCTCGGCATCCAGCGGGCGCAACTCGAACACGCCATCGCCGCGCTGACCGGCAAGCTGCCGAGCGACCTGCTTCTGGAACGCAGCGACCGCGTGCCCAATTTGCCAGAGGTGCCGCTCGTCGTGCCGTCGGCCCTGCTCGAACGCCGCCCCGACATCGCCGCCGCCGAACGCCGGGTCGCCGCCGCCAATGCCCAGATCGGCGTCGCCCAGGCCGCCTTCTTCCCCAGCCTGACGCTTAGCGCCAGCGGCGGCTACCAGAACAGCAGCTTCGCTGACATCCTCAGTGCCCCCTATCGCTTCTGGTCGGTCGGCCCCGCCCTCGCCCTGCCCCTGTTCGACGCCGGCGCCCGTTCGGCCGCCAAGGAACAGGCCATCGCCGGCCACGATCGGAGCGTCGCCACCTACCGGCAAACCGTGCTGACCGCCTTCCAGGAAGTCGAAGACAACCTGGCCGCCCTGCGTATCCTGTCCACCGAAAAGGAAATCCAGAAAAACGCCACACGCGCCGCCAACGAATTTCAGACCCTGACCAACAACCAGTACCTGGCCGGCACGGTCAGCTTCCTCAACGTCGCTACCGCCCAGGCCGCCGCACTGAGCGCCGAACGCAGCAGCCTCGACATCCTCAACCGCCAGCTCATCGCCACCGTCGGTCTGGTCAAGGCGCTCGGCGGCGAATCCTCGAAATAGCGAGGCGCAGCCAAATGAAACCGATCCGGCTGGCCGCCCTGCTTCTCTCCGCCAGCCTCATCGGCTGCGGCTCGCGTAACGTTTGAGCTTCCTTCGAATCTCACCGATCGCCTGGCAAGACTTCAAGTGGAAGCTTCAAGCTTCCAGCCGAAGTCAGATGAAGTTCGTCTGACTTCCGGGTATAAACAGTACGATATTCGCCTGACTCCAGCCCAACCCATCGCAATCACTCAGACTCCGACACGAATGGTCGAAACACGAATGTAACGGGTATTCTCGTCTGGATCTCGCCTGAGCGGCACTGGTAGCGGATTCAGCGATTGGTATGCTTTGTGTTCGGACGGCCGTCCCCCAACGAATGTCACGTTTGCCCTTCAGGCGACCGGCGCTGCGGAGCATAGGCGAATAGCAGGGAAAGGAACGTAGCACATCCCGCGTTTGCTACCAATTTCACATGCAGGGGCGCACAACGAATCGCCATCGCCCGGCCAAGCCTCTAGTGAGGGAATACTTACCGTAGAGTACATTCAAAGTGCGTGCTAATTCGGCCTTGCCCCCGACTGACTTCGGCAGGCGATCACCGCACCCAGCCGGCGTACGGCATCGTCGATTTCCGGCGAATGCGGATTGCCGCAATTGAGGCGCAGGCAGTTGCGATACATGCCGCTCGGCGAAAACAGCTCGCCCGGCACGTAAGCGATATTTTCGCCAATGGCTCGCTCGTAGAGCGCCGTCGTATCGAACTCCTCGGGCAGCTCCACCCACAGCACATAGCCGCCCTGCGGCTGAGACATCCGGGTCGCCGCAGGAAAGTAGCGACTGACCGCAGCCTGCATGCTGTCGACCTGGCGTTCATAACTGCGGCGCAGCGTGCGCAGATGCCGCTCGAAAGCGCTGGATTCGAGATATTCGGCCAGCACATGCTGGGTGATCGGATTGGTCGCGCCGCTGGTGATGGTCTTCTGCAAGGCGATGGCCGAACGGTAACGCCCGGCTGCGACGAAACCGATGCGCAGCGCCGGAGTCAGGCTTTTCGAGAAGGACGAGCACAGCATGATGTTGCCGGAGGTGTCGAAAGCCTTGATCGGCCACGGTCGCCGCGGGCTGAAATGGAGGTCGCCGTAAATGTCGTCCTCGATCACCGGAACGCCTCGCGCCGCGGTCAAGGCCGCCAGTTGCCGTTTCTTCTCGTCCGGCATCACGCAGCCGAGCGGGTTGCTGGCATTCGGCACGAGCAGACAGGCGGCAATGCCGCCATGGCGGGTGGCCAGTTCCAGCGCCTCGACCGACAGACCAACACGCGGATCGGTCGGGATTTCCAGCGCCTTCAGGCCCAGTGTTTCAAGTAACTGCAACATCAGGTAATAGGCGGGCGATTCGACGGCCACCGTATCGCCCGGCTTGGTCACCGCCCGCAGGCAGAGGCCGAGAGCCTCGGTGCAGGAATTGGTGATGATGATTTCGTCGCCGGCCAGCGGCCCGCCCCAGGCCAGCGAACGAAGGACCAACTGACGGACCAGCGCCGGCTCGTCCATATTGATGTGGCTGCCGCCTTCGAGCAGTTTCGGGTGGCGCCGCGCCACGCTGGCATACAAGCGCTGCAGGGCGGCCAGCGGCAGCAATTCGGCGGCCGGCAATGCCGCCGCCAGCGGGGCGACCAGCGGCTTGCAGCCGGCCTGCAGGACGCGAACCAGACGCTGCGAGACATCGACCGGTACCGCCATTTCCGGCGTCGAACGCTGCGCCGGCTCGGCCCGCGCCGGCCCCGGCCGGCGGACGAAATAACCGGATTGCGGCCGGGCTTCGACCAGCCCGCGATCCTCCAGCTGGCGCAGGGCCTGAACGACGGTTGAAACAGACAGCCGCCGCTCCACCGACAGACGCCGGACCGACGGCAGGCGATCGCCATGGCGTAAGGCACCATCAGCCATCATGCCCTCCAGTTCGGCAGCCAGCTTTTCATAACGCAGCATCGCTTCGGACATGGCACACCAATACAGTTGGCTAACTCAACAACCAGCACAGTTAACAAAATAGCAAACTGTACTGATGGCAATTTGTTTTCATTGCAACTGTATCATTCATTGCCCGACTCCTACACTGGGTCCATGCCAATGCAGGAGCCAACGATGGAATTCGATCTTCACGCCGGGGAACTCGTTCTCGCCGAAAACCGGCCGCTGGCCGCTCGCCACGCCCGCGGCGCGCTGATCGTGTGCACCGCCGGCATCGTATGGATCACGGTGGCCGGCGAAGCAGGCGACATTTTCCTGCACGCCGGCCAATCGCATCGTATCCGGAGCAACGGGCTGGCGCTGCTCGAAGCGATCGGCCACGGCAGCATCCGTATCCAGGCACGTGCCAGGCCCCTGCTCGGGCACTGGCTGCGGGACTTTCTGCGACAACACCCGGACAGGCTCGCCATCCGTCACCCACCCAGTCCGGCCTGAGTAAGCATTTCCCCAACACTGAGCGAGATTCGCCAAGCCGCATTTCACAGGCTGAGGCTGCCCAAAAAGCCTTCCTCCGGCATAATTCGGTTTTCGGCAAACGATGGCCATTCCCGCCTTCGTCAGCCTTCAACCCACTGGAGACCGCGACCATGACGCGTATCGATATCGACGGCGCCATACGCTTGCACAATCACTGGCGACGCCAGTTCATCAACGCCTTTGCCGGCGGCGACTACGCCGACATGCCGCTATCCGAACACTGCGGCTGCACCCTCGCCCAAGCACTGGCAGAAGCCCAAGGCGCCGGAATCGAATCGGCCGACTTCCAGCAACTGGTCGCCGTCCATGATCGCTTTCATGCGCTGGCTCGGGATATTGTCAGCCTGAGCAACAACGGCCTCGGCGATGCCGCCGACCTGCTGCTTCCCGAACTCAGCGAAGCCTCGCATCAACTGGTCGTCGAGCTCGACAAACTGCGGGAATACCGCGCCAACTGAGCGCGCTCCGGCTTCCCGGCAATAAAAAAGGAACTCCGCGGAGTTCCTTTTTTATTGGGTGATGCAGCCGATCAACCGACCCAGCGCCGCGCATTGCGGAACATCCGCATCCACGGCGAATCCTCGCCCCAGTTTTCCGGGTGCCAGGACATCTGCACGGTTCGGAAAACGCGTTCCGGATGCGGCATCATGATCGTGAACCGGCCGTCGGCCGTGGTCACCGCCGTCAAGCCGCCTGGCGAGCCGTTCGGGTTGTACGGATAGGCTTCGGTCGGCTCGCCCTTGTTGTCGACATAGCGCACGGCCGACAGCGCCTTGGCCTGGTCGTCGGGGTTGTCGAAGACCGCCCTGCCCTCGCCGTGCGACACAACGATCGGCACTTGCGAGCCGGCCATGCCGGCGAAGAACAGCGACGGGGATTCCATCACCTCGGCCATCACGAAGCGGGCCTCAAACTGCTCGACCTTGTTGCGGCGGAAAGCCGGCCAGTGCTCGGCACCGGGAATAATCGATTTCAGCGCGCTCATCATCTGGCAACCGTTGCAGACACCCAGTGCGAAGGTGTCCTGGCGGTTGAAGAAGGCGGCGAATTCGTCGCGGCAACCGTCGTGCATCAGGATGGTCTTGGCCCAGCCCTGCCCGGCGCCGAGCACGTCGCCATAGGAGAAACCGCCGCAGGCGACCAGTCCCTTGAAGTCCTTGAGACTGACGCGGCCGGCCAGGATGTCGCTCATATGCACATCGACCGCGGCGAAGCCAGCTTTGTCGAAGGCAGCCGCCATTTCGTAATGGCTGTTGACGCCCTGCTCGCGCAGGATGGCGACGCGCGGCCGGGCGCCGAGTTCCTGGTAAACCTTGGTGAAATCGTCCTGCGGATCGAAGCTCAGCTTCGGCGTCAGGCCGGGATCGGTGACGTCGAGGATGCGGTCGAATTCCTGCTGCGCGCAGCTCGGGTTGTCGCGCAGCGCCTGCATCTGGTAGCTGGTTTCCGACCAGGCGCGCTGCAGGTCGACGCGCTTTTCGCGCAGCAGCTTCTTGGCATTGCGGATGACGCGAATTTCGTCCCACTCGTTCATGTAGCCGACGAAGTGATACGGCACACGCAGGGCGCGCAGCACCGGCGTGACCTTGGCGCGGTCGGCCCGGCGGATCTGGATCAGGGCGCCGAGTTCCTCGTTGAACAGGGCGCGGACGCAGTTCTCGAAATCGCGGCCGGCCAGCAGGTCGGGACGCTTTTCGGAACCATCGACATCGCCGGCTTGCGGGTCGTAGCAGATCCCGTCGAGGTCCAGCGTCACGCCGCGGCGGCTGGCGAAGGCCATTTCGACGGCGGCGGCAAACAGGCCGCCATCGGAACGGTCGTGGTAGGCGAGCAGCAGGCCGTCGCGATTCAATTTCTGCACGGCGTCGAACAGGCCCTTCAGCTTGGCCGGATCGTCGACGTCCGGCGCATCGCTGCCGGTGGCGTTGTACACCTGGGCCAGCGCCGAGCCGCCGAGGCGGTTCTGGCCGAGATCGAGCAGCAGGATTTCGGTTTCGCCCTGATCCACAGCCAGTTGCGGCGTCTTGGTCCGGCGTACGTCATTCACCGAGGCAAACGAGGTCACCACCAGCGACAGCGGCGACACGACCTGCTTCTTCTCGCCCTGATCTTCCCAGGCGGTGCGCATCGACAGCGAATCCTTGCCGACCGGGATCGAGACGCCGATCGCCTTGCACAGGTCGGAGACGGCTTCGACGGTATCGAACAGGCGGGCGTCCTCGCCCGGCACGCCACACGGCGCCATCCAGTTGGCGGACAGCTTGACCTTGCCCAGTTCGCCGACATCGGCGGCGGCCAGGTTGGTCAGCGCCTCGCCGATCGCCATGCGGCCGGAGGCCGGCGCGTCAAACACGGCGAGCGGGGTGCGCTCGCCCATGGCGAAGGCTTCGCCGAGGTAACCCTGGTAGCCCATCGTGGTCACGGCAACGTCGGCCACCGGCACCTGCCACGGGCCGACCATCTGGTCGCGCGCCGTCATGCCGCCGACCGAGCGGTCGCCGATCGAGATCAGGAAGGTCTTGTCGGCGATGGTCGGCAGGCGCATCAGGCGATAGACGGCATCCTTCAATTCAATGGAGGCGGCATCGAAAGAGACAAAGCTTTCCGGCTGGTGCGTCACATCGCGGGTCATGCGCGGCGGCTTGCCGAGCAGCGCTTCCATTTCCATATCGACCGGATTGACGCCGAAATGGTCGTCGGTGACGGTCAGGTGGCCGTCGCCGGTCGCTTCGCCAACCACGGCAAACGGGCAGCGCTCGCGCTCGCACATCGCCTGGAATTCGGCGATACGGTTCGGCGGGATGGCCAGCACGTAACGTTCCTGCGATTCGTTGGACCAGATTTCGGCCGGCGACATGCCCGGCTCTTCGGTCGGCACCTTGCGCAGATCGAAAATGGCGCCGACGCCGCCCGAGTGGGCCAGTTCCGGCAGGGCGTTGGAGACGCCGCCGGCGCCAACGTCGTGCACCGACAGGATCGGATTGTTCTTGCCCATCTGCCAGCAACGGTCGATGACTTCCTGCGCCCGCCGCTGGATTTCCGGGTTGCCGCGCTGCACCGAGGCGAAATCGAGGTCTTCGGCATTGGAGCCGGCCGTCATCGACGAAGCGGCACCGCCGCCCAGACCGATCAGCATGCCGGGACCGCCCAGTTGCACGAACTTGGTGCCGACCGGGAAGGTTTCATCCTTGAACGACTGCTCGGCCTGGATGGAACCGAGGCCGCCGGCGATCATGATCGGCTTGTGGTAGCCACGGACCACGCCGGCCACATCCTGCTCGTAGGTGCGGAAATAGCCGGTCAGGTTCGGGCGGCCGAATTCGTTGTTGAAGGCGGCAGCGCCGATCGGCCCTTCGAGCATGATGTCGAGGGCCGAAGCGATGCGCGACGGGCGGCCGTAGGCGTGTTCCCAGGGTTGCGGCGCATCCGGCAGGTTCAGGTTGGAGACCGAGAAACCGCAGAGGCCGGCCTTCGGCTTGGAACCCTTACCGGTGGCGCCTTCGTCGCGGATTTCGCCGCCGGAGCCGGTCGAGGCGCCAGGGAACGGTGAAATCGCGGTCGGGTGGTTATGCGTCTCGACCTTGGTCAGGATGTGGGTCAACTCTTCCTTGTAGGAATAGCCGCGGTCGGCATCCGGGTAGAAGCGGTTGATCGTCGCGCCTTCGATGATCGAGGCGTTGTCGGCGTAGGCCATGATCGTGCCTTGCGGCGCGGCGGCATGGGTTTCGCGGATCATACCGAACAGCGTCTTGGCCTTGGCTTCGCCATCGATCACCCACGAGGCGTTGAAGATCTTGTGGCGGCAGTGTTCGGAGTTGGCCTGCGCGAACATCATCAGTTCGACGTCGGTCGGGTTGCGGCCGGCCTTGGTGAAAACATCCAGCAGGTAATCGATTTCGTCGTCGGACAGCGCCAGACCGAGCGAGCCGTTGGCCTCGACCAGCGCGGCCTTGCCGCCGGCTTGCACGTCCACGGTATTCAACGGCTTCGGTTCGAAATGGCGGAACAGTTCGCCGGCGGCGTCGAAGCCGGCCAGCACGGATTCGGTCATCCGGTCATGCAGCAGGCCGGCGACGATTTTCTTCTCTTTGTCCGTCAGGGCGCGACCGCCCTTGACCACAACGTGGAAGGCAACGACCCGCTCGATGCGCTCGATGGCGTCGAGGTCGCAGTTCCAGGCGATGTCGGTGGCCTTCGAAGACCACGGTGAAATGGTGCCGATGCGCGGCGCGACGAGGAACAGTTGGCCGGCATCGCTGCCAGCCGCCTTCTCTTCCAGCAAGGTCGCCAGCTTGGTCCGCTCGTCGGCACTCAGGGGGCGCTTCTGCGCCACGACATGCCAGTAATCGGCGACCACCGATTCGATGTCCGACACGGCCGCCACCAGGCGGGCTTGCAGGCGTTGCAGACGAAAAGCGGAAAAGGCGGCGTCGCCCTTGAGGCAAAGAATGTCGGCCATTGGGTGTGGGGTCTGGTTAGGCGGAGAGGCCGGCATTATACCCGAGGCAACCGAGCCGCCGGGCAAGCGAGCCACGCTTCCCGTCCCGTCAGTTTGGCCGGTCAATTCTGCCGAAGCCGACGCCGACGGACCGGGGCTGACACTGTCATCTTTCCGACGTTACAAAACCGACATTTCCCCGCCTCATCCAGTGAAAAGCCAGGCAGAGCAGCGCTCCTATTTCGGCATGACTATTGCTAGATTCATCAACCGCAAAACATACAACAACCCCGTGCAGGCCTCCCGCCAGACACGGCAAACAGGGGACGGCTTGCATGGCAATCTACAAGGGCATCGAGATCGACGAGTCGCTGGCCGGCATCATCCGCCACATGCAGGGCGTCGAAGATTACCGCGAAGGACTGGGCAACCTGCAGGGCGCCTGGGACATCCTGAGCCTGCTCGGCCAGTTGACCGGCTCGGCCACCGAGATGGCGAAGACGCGCGAAGCCTTCCAGCGCCTGACCGGCGATCTGCTCAACCACCTCGGCCAGGAAACCCGGCGCAAGGCTGTCGCCGACCTGCGCGCCAAGACGCAGGGCAGCATCGATATCCTGGTCCGCAACTTGTTCGAACGCACGGCCGACATCGGTTTTCTCTCGGCCGACGACGACATCCGCGAGTTCCTGCTCGGTAGCGGCAGGCGCGACCTGATGGAAAAGCGCTTTCGCGAATATGTCGACAAATACTCGGTGTATTCCGACATCGTGCTGTTTGCCGCCGACGGCAGCATCGCCGCCCGGCTCGGCGAACATCCGGCCGCGGCCAGCCGCCATCGGCTGCTCGATGAGGCCCGCACGACCACCGCGCCCTATGTCGAATATTTCGGCCCGGCCGATTTCCTGCCGGCCGGCCAACACCTGCTCTACGCCTATCGCGTCGCCAGCGACAACGGCGCGTTTCTCGGCGTGCTGGCGCTGAGTTTTCGCCTCGCCGACGAAATGGAGGGCGTCTTCGCCAAGCTGATCGGCGACGGCGATTTCTCGCTACTCGCCACGCTCGATGCCGATGGCCGCGTCGTGGCCAGTTCATCGACCATCCAGTTACCGCTCGGCACCCGCCTCGAACAGTGCCGGCAACCGACGCACGGCACCCTGCTCCGCCTCGCCGGTCGGCAATACCTGGCGGTCAGCTGCCCCGCGCACAGCTACCAGGGCTACGCCGGCCCGGGCTGGCTCGGCCTTGGCCTGCTGCCGCTCGAATTCGCCTTCGAGCGCAGCGACAGCGCCCTGCTCAGCCACGTCGACGGCGCTGCGCTGGCCGCCGTGACGCAACACCCGACACTGTTTTCCGATGAGCTGCGGCGCATCCCCGAGCAGGCCGAAGCAATCCAGGAAGACCTCAACCGCTCGGTATGGAACGGCTCGGTGCGCCAGGTCGACAACGGCCAGGGCAATGCCTCCTTCGCCAAGACCCTGCTCTGGGAAATTGCCGATACCGGCCGCAAGACCCAAGCGGTGTTCGAGCAGTCGATCGGCAACCTGCACGAAACGGTGGTCGCCGCCCTGCTCCAGAACGGCGTCTCGCGCGCCAGCTTCGTCATCGACGTAATGGACCGCAACCTCTACGAGCGCGCCAACGACTGCCGCTGGTGGGCGCTCAACGCCACCTTCCGCCGCGTCCTGGCCGACCCCGATGCCGCTGGCACCGCGCGCTGCGCCGAGATCCTGCATTACATCAACGGCCTGTACACGGTGTACGACAACCTGATCCTGTTCGACGCCCAAGGCCAGGTCATCGCCATTTCCAAGCCGGAAGCCGGCGGCCTGGTCGGCAGCCATCTCAACGAGGAATGGGTCGGCCGCTGCCTGGCGCTCACCTCGTCACAGGGCTACGTCTTTTCCCGCTTCGCGCCCAGTCCGCTCTACGGCAACCGCCCGACCTACATCTACAGCGCCGCCGTGCGCGCTCCCGACGGCAACCGGGTGGTTGGCGGCATCGCCATCGTCTTCGACGGCCTGCCGCAGATCTCCGCCATGCTCGACGACGCGCTGCCACACGGCGCCAACGGCCAGCCGGCGAAAGACAGCATGGCGCTGTTCACCCAGCGCGACGGCAAGGTGCTGGCCAGCACCGACCCGCGCTACCCGGCCGGCAGCACCTTCCCGCTGAGCAGCGTGCAAAGCCATCTCGAACACGGCGAACACAGCGCCGACATCATCCTGCTCGCCGGCGACTATTACGCGCTGGGCGCCGCCATGTCGGCCGGCTACCGCGAATACAAGACCAGCGACGGCCAGATCGACGAGATACTCGCCCTGACCTTGCTGCCGCTCGGCCAGGCCAGCGCCAGCGAGAAAATCGCCCGGCGCTCCGCTTCGATTTCGGCCAACGGGCGCAGCCGCCGGGTCGGCAATGGCAGCGATGCGATCGAGATCGCCACTTTCTACGTCGGCGCGCAGTGGCTCGGCATTCCGGCCAGCGACGTCGCCGAGGCGATCGGCACCGACGACATGACACCCATCCTCGGCGGCAATAACGACCTGTTGGCCGGGGTCAAGATGTATCGCGGCAAGCTGATTTCCATACTCTATTTGCAGCGCCTGCTGACGCCGGGCGCTCCGATTCCCGAACAGGCCGGCCAGATCGTCGTCGTCCGGACCAAGAACAAAGCCTGCATCGGCCTGCTGGTCGATGAACTGGGAGAAATTCCCGAGGTCGCCCGCGAGGAAATCCAGCCGGTCAGCCACGTCACCTTCGAGACCGACTCGCTGACCATCGGCGTGGTCGATGGCATGCGCCGCGCCGGCGACCGCCACGGCATGCTCTCGGTAATCGCCGTCGATCGCCTGTGTCAGCGCATCGGCTGTCGCTGCCTGCCGGAACCCGGCGATACGCTGGTGGCGCTGACCGAGATGAACTGAACCGACGCAAGACCCAACGATTTTGCCGGGGTGTCGGGGCTGCGCTGTTTGGGCGCCCCCCCCCTGTCGCCTCAGTCGCCGGCAACCGCTTTCAGGATCAGCGGCAGCAGCGGCTCCGGCAACGTGATGCCGCCGCTCGTCGCGAAGGCCTGGGCCTCGCCGGACATTTTCTTCCACGTCTTGCGGACGATATCGAGCCACTTTTCTTCGCTGTATTCGGCGTGCTGACCGGCGAAACCGAGCATGTAGTGTTCGAGGAAGACGAGGCTGCTGACATCCTCCAGCAGCTGCGTGTCGGGATTGGTCTTGATGTCCTGCTTGCCGACCGCCCTCTTCACCTGCGCGATGGTCGCTTCGTCGTAGCCGGCCTGCTGCATGAGCTTGCCGGCCGTCTCGGCATGCAAGCGGTAGAGGCCGGTGCGCCAGGCAAAATAGCCCGGCTTGCCGAGTGGATAGCTGCTGCGCGGTACCGTCCACCGTTCGATGTGCTGGGCGCGTACGGCAAGCTGGGCGACTTCGCTGGCTTCCGGCGCGAAGCGACCGATCATCTCGGTCATCCGTTGGGCGTAGCGCAGTTCCTTGGGCTGGCCCTCGTCCTGGTTCGGGTCCTGGGCGTTGGCGGCATCGAACAGGGCAATGGCTTGGTTGAAACGTTCCTGGTTGGCAATCATCGAATCTCTCATCGCGGGGCATGGGTTTGCTTGCGCTGATTCCAGCACTAGCCGAGTGCGCACAGGGTAACCAAATCTCCAGGCGGCGGCGAACTGCGGTTTACCCGGTGCTACCATAAGGCCTGGCCGGAGAGATCGGAAGGACATTGAAGACGTGGGCAACAGCAAGCAAGACGAACGGGCAAGCGGCATGACAGCAGCCGCGAATCTGAGTCTTGTCGCCTTGCGCGAGGCCCATGCATGAGCCGCGCCGCGACGGCCGCCGGCCCTGCGGAAGCGCCAATGCCCTGGCACCGGCAAATGGCGGCGGTGCTGTTCAGACATTTCTATCTCAAGGGTATCGGCACGACTATTTTCATCAGCCTGTTCTTCAACGTTTATTTCTATTTGCTGAAGAACCCGGCTTCTCCGCCAACGCTGATGCCCGTCACCTGGCTTGATGGCCTGATCGGCGTTCAACCGCTGGCCGTTCCGATCTACGTCTCGATGTGGGTCTATGTTTCCCTCCCCCCGGCCTTACTGGCAACGCAACGCGAGCTGTGGCTCTACGGCGCGGCCATCGGCACAACCTGCCTGGTCGGGCTGCTCGCCTTCTACTTCTGGCCAACGGCAGTTCCCCCGGCCAATGTCGACTGGAGCCAGTTTCCCGAATTGAATTTCCTGAAAAGCATCGATGCATCGGGCAATGCCTGCCCTTCACTGCATGTCGCCACCGCCGTCTTTTCCGGGGTCTGGCTGCATCGCTTGCTGCGCCGCTTTGGCGGGCCGCTATGGATACTGGCCGGCAACTGGGCATGGTGCATCGGCATCGTCTATTCGACGCTGGCCACCCGCCAGCATGTCGCCCTGGATGTCGCCGGCGGGCTGGCCCTCGGCCTGCTGGCCGCCTGGCTATCCTTGCCGCATCGCGTGCTGGGGAAAAAACCGTAATCGTTTGCCCCGAATCGCTAAAACCCCGCTCCCACAAAGAAATCAATGGAAACCATCAGCAGAAACCAGGCCGTCAAGGACTACACCGGCTATTCGTGCATCGGGCTGTACAACCCGAAAGGCCCCGAGAACGTCGGTTCGATCATGCGAGCGGCCGGGTGCTATGGCGTCAATACGGTCTTCTACACCGGCAAACGCTACCAGCGCGCCGTCGAATTCCGCACCGACACCAAGCAGGTCCATCTGCAACTGCCGCTGATCGGCGTCGACGATCTGCAGCAAGTCATCCCCTTCGGCTGCGTCCCGGTGGCCATCGAGATCCACCCGGATGCCAAGCCGCTCACCGAATATCGCCATCCGGAGCGGGCGTTCTACATCTTCGGGCCGGAAGACGGCAGCCTGAAAAAGAACGTGACCGCCTGGTGCAAGGACATCATCTACATCCCGACGCACGGTTGCATGAACCTGGCGGCCACGGTGAATGTCGTGCTCTACGACCGGATGCTGAAGGCCAGCGGCTTTCGCAGCACGGCCGCCTGACGCAACACAGGCCGACCGTTGGTGCCCACCGGAAAACGGTCGGCACCAACGCTCAGCTTTTCCCGCCTACGCCCCGCCGGCGCGGGTGTAATCGGCCAGCGCCGCCACCGAGACGATGACCAGACCGTGCTGCGCCGCGTAATCGCGGACCTGCTGACCGCGCAGCATCGTGCCGTCTTCGTTCATCAGTTCGCAGAGGATGGCCGCCGGGCGCAGGCCGGCCAGTTCGGCGATCAGCACCGAACCTTCGGTATGGCCGCGTCGGCCATGCACGCGCCGGTCGTCGGCACGCAACGGGAAGATGTGGCCAGGCCGGGCGAAGTCTTCGGCGCGGGCATTCTCGGCCGCGGCGAGCAGCACGGTGACGGCGCGGTCGGCCGCCGAAACGCCGGTCGTCACACCGTGCCGCGCTTCCAGCGAGACGGTGAAGGGCGTGCCGTGGCGACTGGTATTGTCGGCCACCATCGGCGGCAGTTCGAGACGGTCGGCGATGCGGTTATCGAGGCAGAGGCAGACGATGCCGCTGCAGTCGCGGATGAAGCGGGCCATCCACGGCACCGTGACGTGCTGCGCGGCCATCACCAGATCGGCTTCGTCCTCGCGGTCGTCATCGTCGAGCATGATTACCGGCTGGCCGGCACGAATCGCCGCAATGGCCAATTCGACGGTGTTTTCGCCAAGCTTGGCGGCTGACTCGAAAGAGTCGTTGAGACTATTTTGGTACATGAAACGCTCCTGAAAAAAGACGTGAAAGAGGCGTTTCAGGGATGCAGAAAAACCCATGACTCTCCCTGCGGAGACCATGGGGTATCGCTGCCTTCTCTCATCCGGACTATCACCGTCGGCTTCGGCATTGGACCGAATCTGCTGACCCGCAATCGTCCGAAAACGACTGCGGCGCTCGCGGGCTCGCGGCCATTTGCATGACCGCCTACCGCCGGTGGGGAGTTGCACCCCGCCCTGAAGACCCGGCAAGGATACGCGCCGGGACGGCGCCGGTCGAGCTGGAAAGGCCAAAAGCGGCCGGCAGATCAGCAGGTTTCGATGTTTTTGCCCGCCCGCTGAAACCGGGGATTTTTTCCGGTCTACCGGAAAAATTGCCGGCCACCGTTACCGCACCGCCCTCGCCTTACCGGCTATCTCCCTTGCCGATCAAGGCTTAGCGCCGAAAACCGGGCATTCCTGCGGCATGGCACTGATATTGCTGCAGCATCAGCCGAACGCCAGACCATTTTGCGGGGAGGAAAACAATGAGCATTACAGCCATGACATCTTTTTATGGGAACGCCGCGCGCGTCGGCACATCCACGGCGCTGCGCAATGCGGCCAGCGCCAACCCGGTGAGCCAGCAGAACACATCGACCGAGCCCGCCAGCACGACGGTGAATATCTCGGCGGAAGCCCGCCAGGCGGCCGCCACGCAGGGACGATATGCCGTCCCGGAATCCGTCCGCCAGGCGGCGCTGGCCGAGTTGAACAAGGTTTTCCCGCAGGACATCCTCGACGAGGCCCAGGCCAGGCTGCAGGCCAATAAAGGCATCAGCGGCAGCAGCACGACGCCGGGCATGGGCAACCTGCCGCTGTTGCCGGAAAACGAGGCGCTGCTGGCGCAGATCAAGAGCGACATGCACGCCGCCCGCTCCGCCAACAGCGAAGGCATGACGAATCTGATGCCCTACGTTCGCCTGATCCAGGCCGTCCAGACCGAAGGCTGGAAAACGCCGATGACGATGGCGGATGCACAACGCGAGGTCGACATCGCCTCGGCCATGGACCGGCTGACCCCGAAGCCGACGGCAGCGCCGCTCAGCGACGCCGAGCAATTGAAAAAGGATATGGCCAACGTGGCGCAGATCCAGAAGGAACTGGCGGGAGAAATCCCCGACAAGTGGAAACAGCGCTGGAAAGAAACGGATCTGAGCATGCCGGAAAGCGCCACCACGACCTTCCCGCAATCGATCTGGCTGGGTCTGGCCAAGGCCGCAGGGATCGGCGAATACGAGTTCCTCAACAAAGCGCGCGAGCTGGCCGGCAATCTCACCGGCAACAATTTCCTGCAGGCCATCGAAAGTTTCGTCAGCGAGCGCTACGCCGCCAGTTCGGGCACAACGCCGGCCAGTTGAGGCGACGCCAGCCGGGCGAAGGCGAATGATGCCCGCTGCGGCATGGGTGCTTTGCCGTTTAAACTTCGCCCTTTCCTTTTCAGCAGCCCGGCATGCGCATCCTCCACACCTCCGACTGGCACCTCGGCCAGCACTTCATGGGCAAAAGCCGGCAGGCCGAGCATCAGGCGCTGATTGGCTGGCTGCTCGAACAGGTGGAAGCGCAGGCGGTCGATGCAGTCTTGGTGGCCGGCGACATTTTCGATACCGGCACGCCACCGAGCTACGCCCGCGAGTTGTACAACCAGCTGGTCGGGCAACTGTACAAGACCGGCGTGCCGCTGCTGATTCTCGGCGGCAATCACGATTCGCCGGCCACTTTGGGCGAAAGCCGCGAACTGCTCGCCCACCTCGGCACCACGGTCATCGCGGCAACGCATGACGATCCGGCCACGCAGGTCATCGTGCTGGCGCAGCGCAACGGCGAACCGGGCTGCATCGTCTGCGCCATCCCCTTCGTCCGGCCGCGCGACGTGCTGCAAAGCCAGGCAGGGCAAAGCGCCGAGGACAAGCAGCTATCGCTGCAAACGGCCATCCAGGCTCATTACGGTGCCGTGTTCGCGGCAGCCACTGCACGCCAGGCTGAACTCGCAGCGGCACTCGGCCGCCCGTTGCCGATCATCGCCACCGGCCACCTGACCACGGTCGGCGCCAGCACCAGCGAATCGGTGCGCGAAATCTACGTCGGCGCACTGGAAGCCTTCCCGACTGCCGCCTTTCCGCCGGCCGACTACATCGCACTCGGCCACATCCACCGGCCGCAGAGGGTCGGCGGGCTGGAACACATCCGCTACTGTGGCTCGCCCATCCCGCTCGGTTTCGACGAAGCCAAGCAGCAGAAGGAAATGCTGCTCGTCGATCTCGACGCCGACGGCCTCAAGGCGGTCACCGTGCTGCCGGTGCCGCGCTTCCAGGGGCTGGTGGCGATCAGCGGCAACCTCCAGACACTGGCCGGGGCGATAGGCGCAGCGGCCGCCGAAGGCACCCGCGAATACCCGGCCTGGCTGGAAGTCACCGTCGCTGAGGACGATTATCTGGCCGACCTGCCGGCGCGCATTGAGGCGCTGACCGAAGGCTGGTCGGTCGAAGTGCTGCGCATCCGCCGCCAGCGCGGCAACGCCGCCGCCCGGCTGGATGCCGCAGCCCGCGAAACGCTGGACGAACTCAGTCCGCACGACGTCTTCGCCCGCCGCCTGCAACAAGAAGAACTCGGCGAAGAACTGCAGCAGGCCTTGAACGAACGCTACCGCGCCGTCGTTGCCGGCCTGACCGGGGAAAACGCATGAAAATCCTCAGCCTGCGCCTGAAGAACCTCAATTCGCTTAAGGGCGAATGGACCATCGACTTCACCAAGCCGCCGTTCACCGACAACTGCCTGTTTGCCATCACTGGCCCGACCGGTGCCGGCAAATCGACGCTGCTCGACGCCATCTGCCTCGCCCTCTACCACCAGACGCCGCGCCTGAAGACCATTTCGGCCTCGGACAACGACATCATGACGCGGCACACCGCCGACTGCCTGGCCGAGGTCGAATTCGAAGTGAAAGGCGCCGTCTACCGCGCCTTCTGGAGCCAGCGCCGCTCGCGCGACAAGATCGACGGCGCGCTGCAGGCGCCCAAGGTCGAACTGGCCGCCGGCGACGGCACCATCCTCAGCACCCAGACCAATGACAAATTGAAGCGCATCGCTGAAATCACCGGCCTCGACTTCCCGCGCTTCACCAAATCGATGCTGCTCGCCCAGGGCGGCTTCGCGGCCTTTCTGAACGCCAGCGCCAACGAACGGGCGGAACTGCTCGAAGAACTGACCGGCACCGAAATCTACGGCGAGATTTCCCGCAAGGTTTTTGAGCAGGCGCGCGATGCCAAGAACCAGCTCGACCAGTTGAAAGCCCGCGCCGAAGGCATGGAACTGCTGGCCGACGAGCAACGCGCCGCGATGCAAGTCGAAGTCGGCCGCCTCGATACGCAACTGACCGACGTTCAGCGCCGCCATCAGCAGACGCAAAGCCAGCGTCAGTGGCGCCTCGACCTGGCGCAGGGCGAGCAGGAAGTCAAAACCGCCGAAAGCAAGCTGCAGCAAACCGATGCCGCGCTGAGCGCCGCCGCGCCGGACCTGAAAAAACTCGCCGACAGCGAACCGGCTGAAGCGCTCAAACCGCTGCACCTGCAATGGCAACAGGCCGGCGCCGCCTGCCAGCAGAGCGACAACGAACTCAAGGCGCTGCACGTCGCCCGCGAAAAACTGCAGGCCGAGCAGCTCGCCCGGCACCGGGCCGCCCGCCAGTTCAGCGCGCAGGTCGCCGAGCTAACGCGGCAAGCCCTGCAACAAAGCCAGCGCGAAGCCAAACAACTTGACGACTTCTGCGCCGCCCAGCCGCACCGCGCCCAGCTCGGCGAACGTCTCGGCGTCTGGCGCCAGCAGTTCGAACAGCGGGCCAAACTGGTTCGCGACCTCGCTGCCCAGCAGCAGGCGCAGCAAAAGCTGGCCGATGAACTCGCCGCCACCGCCCGTCAGCTCACCATGCAAGCCACAGCGGTCAACAGCGCAGAAAAGACCAAAACCGCCGCCGACAGCGCGCTGGAAAAAATCCAGGCTGAACAGAACCAGCGCCTGGCCGGCCAGACGTTGGCCGATCTGCGCCAGCACTGGCAACGCGAGCAGGCCGGCCTCAACCGCTGGCAACAACTCGAAGCCCTCGCCCAGCGCCGCCGCGAACTGGCCGCGCTGCAAACCACGCAGGCGACGCAGCTACAGCTGGTTCAGGAAAAGATCGCCGCCCAGGAAAAAAAGCTGGTCGCCCTGCGCGAGAAGCACAAGGAACTTGCCGCCCAAGTCGCCGACAAGAAAAAGCTGCTCGAACAGGAACAGCGTATCCGCAGCCTGGAGCAACATCGCCAGCAACTGCAGCCGGGCGAGGCCTGCCCGCTGTGTGGCGCGCACGAACACCCGGCGATTGCCGACTACGCTGCCCTCGACGTTTCCACGACCGAAAGCGCCCTCAAGGAAAAGCAGGCAGCGCTCGACGCACTGGTGGAAACCGGCCAACAAGCCCGCAACGACCAAACCGCCGCCCTGACAACACAAAAGGCTTTGCTGGATCAGCAGGCCAAGACAACGGAGGACAGCGCCCGCCTGCAAACGGAATGGGCAGCGCTGCTTGCCAGCCTGACCAGCGAACCGCAACTCACGGTCGACACCTGGCAACAGGCCGAAACCCTGGCCGCCGCCCGCGCCACTGCCGAGCAGGCGGTGGCCCGCCTCGCCCAACGCCTGCAAGCCGCCGACCAGGGCGAACAGACGCTGAACGCCGCCCGCAAGAGCGCCGCCGACAGCGCCCAAGCGCTACTCAACGCCGGCAACCAGCAGAAGCTGCTGCAACAGACGGCGGAAGTTGGGCAACTACGCCAGGCCGAACTCGCCAAAACCGGGCAGCTCATCGCCCAGGAACAGGCCGAACTCGACGGCAAGCTGGCCGCAACACTGGCCGCCGCCGGTTACGAAATCCCCACTGAACCCGCCACCTGGTTGCAGGAACGTGATGGTGACTGGCAACACTGGCAGCAAACCCAGAAGCGTCGCCACGAACTGGCCGAAACTCTGGTCAAGCAGCAGGACCGCTTTGACGTCGCGCAGACGCAGGCCATGCAATGGCTGGAACGCTGGCAAACGCTCGCCGCCAAGCGGCCGACCACCCCGGAAGGCGACGAGACCGGCGCGATCACCGACGACCCGGCCGCCGCCCTCGCCCACTGCTCCGAAGCCATCGCCGAGCTGACCCAGCAACTCGCCGCGCAACAAGGCCGGCAGGCACAACTCGAAACCAATCTCGCACAGCAGAAAAAAGCCCTCGCCGAGGCCTCGACGGCCTGGCAGGCGGCACTCACCGCCAGCCCCTTCGCCGACCTCGCCGCCTACGACGCGGCGCTGCTGCCGGCCGAAGAACGCCAGCGCCTGCTGCAATTGAAGGAAACCCGGCAACTCGCCAAACAGCAGGCCGAGGCCGTGCTCAAGGCAGCAGGCGAAAAGCTGCGCCACCTGCAAACCACGCCGCCGTCGCGCGACTCAATCGAAATTGCCGTCCCGCTGCAGGCAGAACTCGACGCCGCGCTTGTCCAACTGGAAACCACTCGCCGCGAACTTAGCGAACAACTCGGCGCCCAGCGCGCCCTGCTGACCCGTGACGAACAGGCGCGGCAAAGCCAGCAGGCGCTGTTCAAGGAAATCGCCGCGCAAACCGCCGAAAGCGACCTCTGGCAACGCCTCGACAGCCTGATCGGCTCGGCGCGCGGTGACAAGTTCCGCAAATTCGCCCAAGGTCTGACCCTCGACCACCTGCTGCACCTCGCCAACAACCACCTCGCCCGCCTGCACGGCCGCTACCTGCTGCGCCGCAAAAGCACCGGCGAACTCGAACTCGACATCGTCGACAGCTGGCAGGGCGAAGTCGCCCGCGACACCCGCACCCTGTCCGGCGGCGAAAGCTTCCTGGTCAGCCTGGCCCTCGCCCTCGCCCTCTCCGACCTGGTCAGCCACAAGACCAGCATCGACTCGCTCTTCCTCGACGAAGGCTTCGGCACCCTCGACGCCGACACCCTGGAAATCGCCCTCAATGCCCTCGACACCCTGAACGCCAGCGGCAAGATGATCGGCGTCATCAGCCACGTCGAAGGCATGAAGGAAAGGATTCCGGCGCAGATCCGGGTGGAAAAAGGCGGCGGCGTTGGGTATTCGCGGTTGAGGATTTAGGCGATGGAACATATCCTGACTTATGGACGGATTTGATCAACGTAAGGTATCGTCAGTACATGTTCGACTTCCATCTACAACAATCCAAAATGCAAGATTTCTGTGCTTCGATGGTTCGTATAATTAGTCTATTTTTCAGCTTATTACTGTGCGCATCGGCTGCAGCGCAAGGCTATGACAAAATACTCAAAAGTTATTTCGTCGAAAAAAATATCGAGACGCCGGACCACCAAGTAATATTGCGGACGTTTACTGCAAAGCAAAGTAGTTCTAGGAGTGGCCTTGTTTACGTGTTTGTTGAAACAAACTGCGGGACATGTGGAACAAACGTACGCCAAATTAATAAATTCGGCGGAAGCTATGAAATTTATAGAGATATGGCACCCGCCGGAGCGGCAGTAGTTGCAAATGGAGGGTTTTATGGCTACGACCACACAGGAAAACAAATAGCCCTTGGCCTCGTTGTGCAAGACGGTCAAGCCCAAAACCCACGTATTGGATGGACTAGTGGGGGCTTCCTTATCCGAACAAAAGACGGAAAAACACACATTAAAACTGCCCGCTCATACAGTTTACAAACTAACGACAATAGCGTAATCCAAAGTAAGCCATTACTGGTAGAAGCTGGGAAAAATGGGATTCGCTCTGATACAGGAGAACGCTTTAATCGAACAGCGATAGCTCTCTCATCGACAGGGAAGCTCGTGGTTGCGGGCGCATTTGATGGATTCGGACGTGCTGTATCTCTCCATGAATTCGCTCGTTTTTTATTGACAATAAAATCTTCCGATGGATCATCAATCAACTTAGCAATCGCAATGGATGGTGGCCCAGGGGCTCAAATCTATATTCCGTCGCTAAAGCAAAATTTTGGTGACCCTGGAAAGAACTACGTTCCAAATATCATATCCATAGAAAAATGATAAATCGCCCAAAACGCCCTCAAGCAAAAAAAGCTCCTAGAAATAGCACTCCTAGCCAAGTGAAAAAACTATGGGACGAAACATCCAATACCTTGAAGTGGCTAATTGGCTTCCTTGGAATTTCGGCAGCGGGTGTAGCTACCTACTTTTTGCCATTCATTGAACCGCTAAAGCAAGAAGCTCTCCATATGATCTGGAATGAGAGTCCAAACGTTCGATTGTTATGTGAACCATGCATTCTAACAACGGGGCAATCAGTACGCATTAACGTGGTTGTATCTCCAAACTCAAAAGCTGATGTGGCCAAAAGTTATATTACTTTGAAATACGACCCTAAAGTATTGGCGATTTCCCCAGAAACTAACCAATCATTTGAAAGTGACATAATCACCTCTCCAAAACGATTAGATAAATATTTCGTCTTATACCCTTCACAAGACATTTCAACGCAGATAAAAAGTGAAATTTCAGTATCGTTGGAAACAAAATATGGGATCTACGAATCCGAACCCATTTCTATTTTGGTTGATCCAGCGCGCACACCGGCCCATATACCCTTCATCGAACCATTTGGAAAGAAAGGAGTCAACCTTTCTGGCGAATGGCGTATTGAACTTGGGGGCTCCCTTGGCGGCATGAAAATTCAACAAAATGAGCACCATGATATTTCGGGAATCTATTGGTTAAACAATCAAAAAGGGAAAATTGAAGAAAAAATAGAAGGCTATGCCGATGGCACTACATTTAAAGTTTTTTTCTTCAAATCAAATAGCCCATCGCGTTGGCGCATAGACGCAAATTATTCGATTAATCAAGGTTTCGTTGAAGTCAAAGGATGCGCATTCAGCATACATCCAGATAAATCAATTCAAAGTGATAGCGCACCACAAGGGATGCAATGCGTACTCCGCAATTTTCCTGGCTGGAAAGGAGATGGGGCCACCAATTTTTACGCGATGGCTCAGTTAAGACATTAAATTCAGCAGTTTCCAGCTGCCCGGGCATGTCAATCAAAGGCTCAGAGAATTTACGGATGAAATATCTTTGACACCTTTTTACTATGTTGCTCCTCCTGAAAACGAAACCAGCCCATGTCCTCTCGAAGAGAGTTCATCGTTACCGCGCTAGCCTCCGTCGGCGCAATAGCTGGCTTGCCATCGTGCTCTTCGGAAACCAGTGTGGGCAGCTACGAAGATGTTGCGGATCGCACGTGGCGGCACGGCAAGCTGGCGGCTGGCGACAAGGCCGCGCTTCTGCATGAACTCGTGCGCTACGCGACGTTGGCGCCGTCGAGCCATAACACGCAATGCTGGAAGTTTCGCCTTGCCGATGACACCATTTCGCTATTGCCTGACCTTGCGCGCCGGTGTCCCGCGGTCGATCCAGACGATCATCACCTTTTCGTTTCCCTCGGGTGCGCCGCCGAGAACCTGATCCAGGCGGCGTTGGCCCATGGGTTGAAGGGGCATGCCGATTTTGACGCCGCCGGGGGCAATGTGCTGCGGGTGGCTTTGGCGCCGACCAGCCCCGTCGCGTCTCCCCTGTTTCAGGCGATTCCCGAGCGCCAGAGCACGCGCGGCGAGTATGACGGGCAGCCGCTGGTCCGGCCGGAACTTGAACTGCTTGAGCGGGCCGGTCGCGGCAATGGCGTCGGGGTGATCCTGCTGACCGAAAGGCAGGCGATGGAGAAGGTTCTTGAGTATGTCGTTCAAGGCAATACGGCCCAGATGAACGATCCCGCCTTCGTCGATGAGTTGAAGAAATGGATCCGCTTCAGCGCCGCCGACGCCGTGCGAACGGGCGACGGGCTTTACACGGCATCGTCCGGCAATCCGGCGGTGCCGACATGGTTGGGCAGCCTGCTCTTCGGCATGTTCTATACCCCGAAGAGCGAGAACGACAAGTACGCGAAACAGCTGCGCAGTTCGGCCGGCATCGCGATATTCGTCTCGGATACGCCCGGCCCTGCCCAATGGGTGGAGGTGGGCCGTTGCTACGAGCGTTTTGCGCTGCAGTCGGCGGCCTTGGGCATTCGCAATGCGCTGCTCAACCAGCCGGTCGAAGTGTCGTCGCTGCGGCCCCAGTTCGCCAACTTCCTTGGTATTGGCGAACGCCGGCCCGATCTTGTCGTCCGTTTCGGGCGCGGCCCGAAGTTGCCTTCTTCACTGCGCCGGCCGGTTCAGGCGGTGCTGGTTTGAATTTGAGCAACGCCTGAAAATAAACCGCCAACAGCCAGCCATTTTGGCCTTAGGCTGTCGTGCCGCCAGATTTCCCGATCCCGGGGCAACTGCGGCCACTAAAGGAAAGCCATGCCATGGCAATCGAATTTCATCCTGGCTGGATTGAGTGTCACCGAACGCTCGTTACTGCTCGATGACCTGAAGCCTGTTTCGCTGCAGGCCGGCGATGTGCTGCAAAACGCCGGGGAGTTGTTGAGCCATGTTTACTTTCCGAGCGACAGCATCGTCTCGCTGCTCGCCACTACCCATGATGGCGCCTCGACGGAGCTGGCGATGGTCGGCAACGAAGGTCTGATCGGTATTTCGGCGGTTCTGGGCGATCTCGTCTCCAGTCACAAGCTGGTCGTGCAGAGCGCCGGCGAGGCCTATCGGCTGGAGGCCGGGATCATGCGCTGGGAACTGGCCCAGGGCGGCGGCTTACAGCGGCTCGCCTTGCGCTATACCAAGGCGCTGCTGGTGCAGATGGGGCAAAACGTCGTCTGCGCCAATCACCACACGATAGAACAGCGGCTCAGCCGCTGGCTGCTGCTTTGTCTCGATCGGCAACCGGCAGCGGCAATCAGCATGACCCAGGACCGCATTGCCGGCCTGCTCGGCGTCCGGCGCGAAATTGTCACGATCGGCGCCGGCCGACTGCAGGCGGCCGGCTTGATCGCCTATCAGCGCGGCAAGATCAGCATCATCGACCGGGCCGGTCTGGAAGCGGCGGCTTGCGAGTGCTATGGCGCAATCCGCGCCGAATATGCGCGCTATTTCCAGGCGATGGCCGACACCAGCCCGCCCAGTCGTTTTCGCGCCCACCCGGCGAGCTTGCGGCAGAGCGCCCTGGCCCGCTGGCGGGATTTGCCGGTGGCAGCGGAAGATCCTTCCGACAGCGCCGAGGCCCACCATGAGCTGGAAGTCCGCAAAATCGAACTGGAAATCAGCAACGAGGCGCTACACCAGGCCTTCGCCGCGGCCGCGGCGCTCAGCGAGCGTTATGCCGATATTTACGACTTCGCGCCGATCGGCTATTTCACGCTGGATGCCGCCGGCAACATTCTCGATCTCAACCTGGCCGGTGCCATCCTGCTCGGCTTGAAGCGCTCGCAGAAGAGCCGACAAGGCTTTGCCAGCTACCTGGCGGCGGAAAGTCAGGAACCGTTCAAGCAGTTCGTCGCCCAGGTGCTGCGCGAAAAGCAGCGCAACCTTTGCGAGATCGTGCTGGCGGCGACGCCGGTGCATCCGGCGGCGACGGTGAGAATCGAAGCCGTGCCGGACGAAGATGGTACGGAATGCCGGATGGTGCTGATGGATATTACCGAGCAGCGCAATGCGCTAGAGGCGCTGGAGCATTCGGAAATGCGCTTTCGCCGTTTCATCGAAAACCTGCCCATCGCCAAAGGCATGACCACCAAGCCATCGGGCAAAGAAGACTGAACCCGGGGTTCGAGACCGGCCGGAAACGGCGAACGCCAGTTCCCGGCCGACCAGACGAATCAGGCGATCACGGCTTTGGGGCGCAGTTCCTTGGTATGTTTTTCGAAACTGGCGACCTGGTTTTCGGCTTCCTCGGCACTCACGGCATAGAGTTCCTGGATCCGGCCGAGCAGCAGTTCGCGCTTGCCGTCAATGATCGCCAGCCCGGCCTGGTTGATCTTGCCCCAGCGCGACTTGATCTTGACCCCGACCAGCTTCCAGCTTTCCGCATCAATATCCCAGCTCATATCCAGCTCCTTGAGTTTGGCCCTGGCAAAATTGCCCGGTACCCGCCCTGCCCGTATCGCCGGCACCGAAATGCGGCAGGCGACGCCCGGCCAGAGCGGCATCCGGACCGACTGTTGGGTAATCCGGAGCAAGCCCAGACTAGCCGGCGAGCCGGCGGGCCGTCTGCGCGATTTCGCGCTTAGGGTTAAATCGCCGGGCAATGGCGACGCCCCAAGCATCCAGCAGTTGATTGGCGACGCAACGCAGCACACGCCGGCGGGGCAAAAACGGGTAGCATCGCGGCTGGCTCGCGCCGGCCACGTTGCGCCGCACACAAAGATTCCGATTGCCATGAAACTGCTCGCCCTGCTGTCCTGCCTGTCGCAACTGCGGCCCACACCAGCCACCTGCCCTCCAACGATTCATGCCTGATCAGAAAAAACGCAGCCGGTGCCTGAACTTCCTGTTGTTGACGACGCTGTTTGCCGCCTTCGTCGTCACGGGGACCGCCTACACCCTGTGGCGCTTGCGCGCCGAAGCGACCGAACGCAATTTCGACATGGCCAATATGTATGCGCGCAGCTTCGAAGAGCATTTGACCCAGAGCTTCAATGTCATCAACCTGACCCTGGCCAACGTCGCCAACGAGCCGAACGACAGCGCCTTGCACCAGGCCCTCGGACATGCCCCCTACCTGCGTTCGCTGTCCCTGCTCGACGCCAGCGACCAGATCATTGCCAGCTCCGATCAGCGCAATATCGGCCAGCGCGTCGCGCGGCGCGATTTCCTGCCGGCGACGCCCGAAACCCGGCCGATCCTGCGCGCCGCATCGCCCTGGGCGGCCCGCGACTTTCATGACGGGAAGCCGACCTCACCGGACCAGCCGGCGCCGCCCGAGGCGCCGAGCCTGATTCCCGTGTTGCGCGATATCGACGTTGACGATGCCCGGCCGGCCAGCCTGCTGGCCGCGGTAAATGCCGATTACTTTCTCAATTACTACGAACGCAACCTCAACAGCAAAAGCGATGTCGTCGAGCTGATCCGCTACGACGGGATTCTGCTGCTATCTACCGATCCCCGGCGGCATCCCGGCACGCGTATCGACAACGCGCTTCTGGCGCAGCACATCGCGGCCGATCAAGCGGCCCGTTTCGAGCAGACCTTGGAAGATGGGCGCAACGTGCTGACCGCCTACCGCCCGGCGCGGGAATACCCGTTTGCCATCGTGGTCCATCTCGACAAAGAAGACGGCCTGGCTTCCTGGCGACGCGAAGCCTGGCACACGCTGCTCGCCGCCGGGACGATGCTGATGATGGCCCTGGCGCTGGCCAGCCTCTATTTCATCCGTCTGCTCCGCACCGCCCGTCAGCACGACAGCGACGTGGAAAAGCTGCGCCTGCGCAGTGCCGCGCTCGAAGCGGCCGCCAACTCGATCATCATCACCGACATGCAGGGCAACATCGAATGGGCCAATCCGGCCTTCTGCGAACTGAGCGGCTACAGCATGGCGGAGACGCTGGGCAAGAACCCGCGCGACCTGCTCAAATCGGGCGAGCAACTGGCCGCCGGCTACCGCGAGCTGTGGCAAACCATCATCACCGGCCATGTCTGGCGCGGCGAATTGATCAATCGCCGCAAGGACGGCACGCTGTATACCGAAGACCAGACCATTACACCGGTCCGCGACGAAGAAGGCAGGATTCGCCACTTCATCGCCGTCAAGCAGGACGTTACGGCGCGCAAGCAGGCCGAACAACGCATGGCCGAGCTGTCGCATCATCTGGTGGTCATCCAGGAAAGCGCCTGCCGGCGCCTGGCCGGCGAACTGCATGACCGGACCAGCCCGAACCTGGCGGCGATCGGGGTGCATCTCGACATCATGACCGCCTGCATGGAAGAAGGCAGCACCTGGACACTGTCGTCGAGACTCGACGATGTGCGCGCCCTGATCGAGGATACGACGGCCAGCATTCGCGAAATTTCGTCGAACCTGCGGCCGCCGGTCCTTGACTACGCCGGGCTGGCGCCGGCCGTCGACAGTTATCTGAAGCAATTCCAGCGGCGCACCGGCATTGCCGTCCAGCTGATCTGCGCCCATCCCGAGGTGCGCCTCGATCCGGAGAAGGAATCCCTGCTCTTTCGCATCGTCCAGGAATCGCTGACCAATTGCGCCAAGCACTCCCGGGCGAAGTCGATCGTCGTCAGCCTGTGCCTGGAAAGCGCGCCGCTCACCCTGAGCATTGCCGACGACGGCATCGGCTTCGATCCCGACTCGCTCGGCAAGACCACCCCGACCGGCGGCCTCGGCATCCTGACCATGCGCGAGATGGCGGAATTCTCCGGCGGGCGGTGCACCATCGTCTCGGTTCCCGGCAGCGGCACACGCATCGAAGTCGAAATTTCCTCCCTTAAAGGACACTCATGAAGCTGCGCATCCTGCTGGCCGACGATCACCAGATGTTTCGCGAAGCGCTGCGCATTCTGCTCGAACGCAATCCGGATTTCGAAATCGTTGCGGAAACCGGCGACGGCCTCGAAGTGCTCGCCCTGGCCCGCGACAGCGCGCCGAATATCATCTGTCTGGATATCGACATGCCCGGCTTGAACGGCATCGAGATCACCCGACAGCTCGCCGCCGCCCACCCGACGATCAAGATCATCGCGCTATCGGTCTTTTCCGACCGCGGCTACATCGCCGACATGCTGAGCGCCGGAGCCTCGGCCTACGTGACCAAGGCGGCGGCCGGCGCGGAACTGCTGCGCGCCATCGACGCCGTCAGCCGGGGCCGCTCGTATTTGTGCCCGGACGCCACCGATGCGGTGAAGGATGCGATGAGCGGACGCGGCGAGAAAAAGGAACTTCCCGGCACGAAACTGGGAGCCAGGGAAATCCAGGTACTCAAACTGGTCGCCCTCGGCCTGACCTCCGGCCAGATCGGCGAACGCCTGGAAATCGCCCTGTCGACGGTCGAGGTGCATCGCCGCAACATCATGCGCAAGCTCGATGTCGACAGCGCCATCGGACTGACCCGCTACGCGATCCGGACCGGGCTGGTCTCCAGCCTCTAGGCCGAACCTCGACCGGGCAAACCGGCGAGACGATCCATTGTTGATCCGGTCGTCATAAATGCGGTAATCGGCTACCCGTTTACCCTTAGCCGGTAGTTGTATCCCTGAATTTTCCATCCCTCCCGCTCTCCCTACAATCGGGCCGTGGGAGCAAGGCGCAGCGCTGGAATGCCGGCGATCTTCCCATGCCAGAAATGGCTACGCCTACCGTAACGAAATGGGAAGAATTCATGGCCGCATCACAACAATTGGTCGCCTGGTCCGACGAATTCAGTCTGAACACGCCGGAGATCGACCAGCAGCATCAGCAGTTGATCGAGCTGATCAATCACATCTGGACCGCCACCATCGACCAGCAGCACAACAAGCTCGAGACGCTCCGGATCGTCTATGCGCTGGAGCGCTATACCGTCACCCATTTCACGGCCGAAGAGATCTTCATGCGCGAAATCGGCTACCCGAAATTCGCCGCGCACAAGCAGGCCCACGACCACTTCGTGGCGCGCATCCGTCTGGAAAAAGCCCGGGTCGCCGCCGGCGAGCGACTCAACCTCGACATCGTCCATTACCTCAAGGACTGGCTGATCAACCACATCCTGGTGGCCGACAAGGATTACACGACGGAATACGCCAAGCGCGCCGCGCCGGCGACACTGCTCGGCAAATTTTTTAAAAAAATACTGGGCTAGCACGCGATGTGGAACGAATTCGCGGATCCCGCCACCCCACCGCTGCCCGCCCCGACCGGCCCACGGCTGTCGAACGAAGCCGCCATGGCGGAAGCGATGCAGGCCATCGAGCAGGGCCATATCTGGCTCGACGAAAATTATTGTGTCCGCGGCTACAACCGGGCTTACCAGAAACTGCTCGGACTACCCGATGCCGACCGCTTCCTCGGCCAGCCCTTCCAGGATGTCCTGCGCCACTTTCTCGAACACGGCGAGTTTTTCGATAGCGGCGACCATGAAGACTTCATCGCCAGGCATATCGACAGCATGGCCCTCCGCGCCCACTGGCGCAGCGAACGCGTCCGGCCGAACGGTACCGTCCTGAGCATTGTCGCCACCCCGCTCGCTTCCGGCGGCTACGTTTACAGCTATCTCGACGTCACCCGCGAAACCCGCGCCCTGGAAGAAGTCCGGCGCAATGCCAAGGCCAACGTGGTGGCCATCGCCAACTTTTCCGAACACCGCGATACCGATACCGGCGCCCATGTCCTGCGCGTCGCCCGGCTGGTCGGCCAGACGGCCCGCCGCCTGCATCGGCGCGGCCTGTTTGTCTCGGTCATCGACGAGGCTTTCATCGATCACGTATCGACGGCGAGCATCCTGCACGATGTCGGCAAGATCGTCATTCCCGACCGGATACTGTTCAAGGCCGGGCCGCTGACCGACGACGAGCGCAAATGCATGAAACACCATGCCGTCGCCGGGGCACAAATGCTCAACCAGGCCGGCCTGCTGATGCAGCACAGCCGCTACATGAACATCGGCGCCGAAATTGCCCTTACCCACCACGAATGGCATGACGGCAGCGGTTACCCGAGCGGCCTGGCCGGCGACGAAATTCCCGTTTCCGGGCGGATCTGCGCGCTGGCCGACGTCTTCGACGCGCTGACCTCGCGCCGCCCGTACAAGACGCCGTGGAGCACCGAGCGCGCCGTCGCCCAGATCCGCCAACTGATCGGGACGCAGTTCGACCCGGTGGTGGCCGGGGTCTTCCTCGAAGTCATCGAGGAGCGCAGCAAGGTGATGCTGGTCAAATGGTCGGACTCGATGAGCGTCGGCAACGAGCACATCGACGAGCAGCACCGCATCCTGATCGACACCATCAATCAGCTGGCCAGCGCCGAAACCCAGAACGACCGGACCATCGTCGCGATGATCATCGACGAACTGGTGAACTACACCGTGTTTCATTTCGAATACGAAGAGCAATTGCTCGAAGCGGCAGGTTTTCCCGACCTCGACCGGCACCGCCTGATCCACCGAGGCTTCGAGAAGTGGGTCAAGGAATTGCGCGAAGAGTTCACCTACCATCGCCGCGGCCAGCTCGGACAGCGCATTCTCGGCTTTCTGCGCGACTGGCTGCGCGATCACATCCTCGGCGAAGACCAGAGCTATCGCCCCTATATCGACGGGCTGGAAACGTCGTCCCCGGAAGCCCGATGAAAACCAATCTCCCCGTCACGTCAAACGAAGTCGCTTTCCCCAAGGGACGCTACATCGTCTCGCGGACCGACCTCAAGGGCATCATCACCTACGTCAACGACACCTTTGTCGATATCAGCGGCTTCAGCCGGACGGAACTGATCGGTAACAACCACAATGTCGTGCGCCACCCGGACATGTTGCCGGCAGCCTTTGCCTGGCTCTGGGAAACCATCAAGGACGGTCGGCCGTGGCGCGGCATCGTCAAGAACCGCTGCAAGAACGGCGATTACTACTGGGTCGATGCGCTGGTCGTGCCGGTCCTCAAGGACAACCGGACGATCGGCTACATGTCGGTGCGTACCGAGCCGACGCGCCAGCAGGTCAGCGCGGCGGAAGCCCTCTACGGCAAGCTGAAAAGCGGCACCGCGAAGATCCCGCGGCCGGGCCTCTGGCAGCGTCTTTCGCTGCGGGCCAAGATGTCCGGTTTCGTGCTCTGGCTGATCGCCGTCCAGTTGCTCGGCGCGGCCACCCACATGGCTGGTCCGGCGCTCGGGCTTGCCCCGGCGACCATAGAAGGCGCCATGCTGTTTCTGCTGGCTTCCGGCGTTCTCGCCGGGCTCGGCCTGCATCTCGTCCAGCGCGGCATGATGCGCAGCATCGCCCAGGTCATTGCGCACCAGGAACATATCGCCCAGGGCGACCTGACCGACGGCATTCCGATGTATCGCGTCGACGAACTCGGCCGCCTCAACGATTCACTGGTCACCATGCAGACCCACATGAAGGTGATGATGGCGCAAATCGCCGAAGCCGCCGACGAGGTCGGCGTCGATGCCGACATCCTGCAGGCCGAAATGGATCAGTCGCGCCAGGCGGCGGAAGCCCAGTCGCAGGCCGTCAATCACATTGCCGCGACAGTCGAGGAACTGGTCGCCTCGGTCGATGAAATCGCCCTCAGTGCTGGGCAGGCGGCGACCACGGTCAACGCCTCCGACCTCCTGCTCGCCGATGCGGTGATCCGCATGGACGAAAGCCAGCAGGCCTCGCAAAGCGTCGTCGCCACGGTTAGTAGTGCGGAACAAACGATGTCCGAGCTGTTCCGCTCGATCTCCGCCATCGACCGGGTCAGTCAGCTGATTCGCGGCATTGCCGAACAGACCAACCTGCTCGCCCTGAACGCCGCGATCGAAGCGGCGCGGGCCGGCGAATCCGGGCGCGGCTTCGCGGTCGTCGCCGACGAGGTCCGCAAGCTGGCGGAAAACGCCAGCAAGCAGACGGCCGAAATCACCAACAGCGTGCAGGACATCCAGCGCGTCACGCAAATTGCCGTGGCGACGATGGCCACCGCCGGCAGCAAGGTGGATAGCGCCGACTCAGCGGCCAGCGCCGCCCGGGCCGGGCTGGATGCGGTATCCCGGCAAGGCGAGGAAGTCGCCTCGATCTCGCGTCATATCGCCGAAGGCACCCGGCAACAATCGGCAGCCGGCAACCAGATCGCCCTCCAGGTCGAAGACATCGTCGCCGGCATTGAGCAAGCTTCGACGGCGATCCAGGCGGTCAACGAGAAGACCCTGCAGATGAAGGAAACTTCGCTGCGTCTGCAGCAGTTGATCGCCCATTTCCGGATCATCGGCTGAACGGCAACCGGCGGCTCAGCCCCGCCCGGCCTGCACCGCCAGATGGGTATGCGCCAGACGCATCAGGTCCATCGGCAAACCGAGGGCGATGCCACGCTCGGCCATGGCGCCGAGAATGTGCTGGTATTCGGTGCGTTGCCCGGCCAGCAGATCGCGCAGCATCGAGGCGGTGAACGGCGAGCCTGGCGCGATCAGCATGCCGAGCGCCCTGGCCGTCGCCGCCTCGCCGGTCGGGTAGCCGCTCAGGCGGGCGACGGCGCAGCATTCGTCGTACATCTGGCGAATCAGGCCTTCGCCGTAGGGCGTCGCCAGGATTTCGCCGACCGAGCCGCGACACAGCGTGGTCATGCCGGCCAGCGCGGCGAGGAAAACCCATTTATCCCACAGCGCCTGCTCGATATTTTCGGCGTACACGCTGTCGAACGGCGCTTTCCCGCACAACGCGATGAACTCCTTCGCCAGTTCGACGTGCGCCGGGTCGCGCGGGCCGACGGTCAGGCTGTGGATATCGTTCAGTTGCCGGACGGCGCCGCTGTCGGTAATCGTTGCCGCGATGTGGGCAACCCCGCCCATCACCGCTGCCCGGCCGAACTTGCGGTCGAGCGCCGCCAGGTGTTCGATGCCGTTCAGGAAAGGCAGCACGACGGCCTTACCGCGGGCGTTTTCGAGCGAGGCCAGCGCATCGTCGAGGTCGTAGGATTTGGGTGCCAGGATGATCAGATCGTAGATCGGCGTCACACTGGCTGCCGTCACCGTCGGCGGCTGCACCGTGAAATTGCCGTGCGGCGTCTCGATGCGCAGGCCTTCTGATGCGATCAGCGCCTGGCGCTTGTCGCGCAGCAGGAAAGTCACGTCGGCCCCGCTGCGCAGCAACTGGGCACCAAAATAGCCGCCAATGCCGCCGGCGCCGAGAATAAGAATTTTCATTTGCAGAAGCTCCTGGGAAAGTCAGACGGCGTCGGCATATTAGCCGCGCCCGGGTAATCGTGGGCATTGGCGAAATCGATGTCGGCGCGCCCGAAACGGCCGCCACCGGTCAGGGCGTGAGCCGGGCGACGCGGCGTCGGAACAGTGCGGGGCATCGAGCATCCTTTCGTTGAATGACTGCGGTTTTCGCAAGATTGTTCCAGGCCGCTTGCCTGTTCAGCACCTTGCTTGACCGACCTGTGCCATTGTGGTGAACTAACCGCAATCTATCGTTCAGTAATATTTGCAATTCGTACAAATGCCGCCTGCCGCCCACCTCGACCGACTCTCTGCCCTGCTCGCCGGCCTGGCGCCGCGCGTGCGGGTCGGCCAGCCGCCGGCCGACAGCGCACGCCTGGACATAGCCGCCGAAGCGGCACCCAGCCTGCATCTCTACCTGCTCGCCGAGGGCGAAATGGCTCTCGAGTTGCCGTCGATTACCCGCCACGCGCTGCAGGCGCCGTGCATCGTCGTCTGCCGGGCCGATGCGGCACATGCGCTGGTCGCGCAATCGCCCGCCGCCTTCCGGCACCTGATGTGTGCCCGGGCCTGGTTCGACGGGCCGGTTGCCGCGCTGCTCATGGGCGAATTTGGCGAACCGCTGGTGGTTGCGCTGGCCGGGGCCGAATCTTCGCTGCACCACGTGGTCAACCTGATTGCCGCCGAGTTGCAGGCGCCGCGCTGCGGCCAGCCGGCCCTGCTCGACCGGGCCGGCGACATCCTGTTCATCGGCCTGCTGCGCCATTTGATCGCTCACCCGAGCAGCACCGGCGGGCTGCTGAGCGGCCTGGCCGAGCCACGCATCGCCCGTGCCCTGGTCGCCATCCACGCCCGGCCGCAAGACCATTGGACCCTCGAAGCGCTGGCCGCGGAGGCCGGCATGTCGCGCACTGCCTTTGCCAACACCTTCCGCGACGTAATGCGGCAGACGCCCGGCAAATACCTCTCGGCGATCCGCCTGGCCATTGCCCGGCGTGCCGTGCAGTCGGGCAAGGGCCTGAAAATGGCAGCACGGGATGCCGGTTATACGAATTCGTCGGCCTTGTCGCGAGCACTATCGCGCCTTGGTCCACCGGACCCGGCTGGCGCCGGCTCAGTAAACCTGTAAGCCTTCCGCCCGGAACAGATCACGGGCCTTGGCCAGCGCTTCTTCGGTCGGCGGTGCGACGCCGGCCAGCGGATATTCCAGGCCGCGGTCACGCCATTTGTAGCCGCCGTGCTGCTCGAAAGGCACGACATCGACCCGCTCGACGTTGCCCAGGCCGGCGGCGTAGCGCGCCAGCGCGGCGATTTCGGCGAAATCGTCGGTCAGCCCGGGGACCAGTACGAAGCGCAGCCAGACGGCCTTGTTGAGCGCCGCCAGCACGTTGGCGAAACGCAGCACCGGCTCGAGTTCGCCACCGCTCAGCGTGCGCTGACGCTCGGCGGAAAAGGTCTTGATGTCGAGCAGCACGAGATCGACGCTGGCCAGCAGGGCGTCGTCGGCGTAATCGCCGTAATAGCCGGCGGTATCGAGGGCGGTGTGCAGGCCCATGGCCTTGCAGCCTTCGAGGATGGCACGGCAGAACTTGCTCTGCAGCAGCGGCTCGCCGCCGCCCAAGGTGACGCCGCCGCGCCCGCGCAACAGGGTCTTGCGCCGCGCAATATCGGCCAGCACGTCGGCGACCAGCGCCGGGGCGCCCTCATGCCGCTCCCAGGTGTCCGGCGCGTCGCAATACTGGCAGCGTAGCGGACAGCCGGACAGGGTCAGCACATAGCGCATGCCGGGGCCGGCCGTGCTGCTGCAGTTTTCGGTGGCATGCACCCAGCCTTCCAGATCGCCGGACTCGGTCCACGACGGGGGCGGCGGCAGGCCGGGGGTGTTCTTCAATTCGGACATGATTCGTTTCTGCGCCAGATCGCCGGGCAAGCGCAGCGCACCGGTCCTGGCCGGACGGTGCAAGGGCAAACCCGAGGCATGGCTTGGTCGGCGACCGACAAGAATGCAAAGGGAGGCGAGTTTCCCTCAAGTCGCCCGGTGTTTTCAATTGGTACTAACCACTAGTCGCCGAACATATTCCGGTGCGCGACGTGTCCGCCATCGCGCACCGGTGCGCCCCCAGACTTAACCGAGGGCCTGCCCGACCAATTTCGAGAGCGGCGTCGTCGGCCGGCCGATCAGTTGGCTCAACTGACGACCATCGTCGAACAGGCCGCCCTTTGCGGCACCGGCATCGGATTCGGCGAGCAGTGTGGCCAACGCTTCCGGCAAGCCGGCGCCGAGCAAGGCCGCCTTGAATTCGCTTTCCGGCAGATCCTGGTAGGCCACCGCCTTGCCGGACTGCTGCGTGATTTCGCCGGCCAGTTCGGCCAGCGTGTAGGACTCGTCGCCAGCCAGTTCGTAGATGCGCCCGGCCTGGTCGTCCGTCGTCAGCACGGCGGCCGCCGCTTCGGCATAGTCGGCGCGCGCCGCCGAGGCGATGCGCCCTGCTCCGGCGCTACCGAGCAGCACGCCGTACTGCAGCGCGGCCGGAATGCCGGCCAGGTAGTTCTCGGTGTACCAACTGTTGCGCAGGATCACCGCCGGCAGGCCGGAAGCGCGGATCAACGCTTCCGTTTCCTGGTGCTCGGCAGCCAGCGGCAATGGCGAGGTGTCGGCATGCAGGATGCTGGTATAGGCCAGCAAACCGACGCCGGCCGCCTTGGCTGCGTCGATCACGGCGCGGTGCTGCGGCACGCGACGACCGACTTCGCTGGCCGAAATCAGCAGCAGCTTGTCGGCCCCCTTGAAGGCGGCGACCAAACTGGCCGGCTGGTCGTAATCGGCCTGACGGACTTGCACGCCACGCGCCGCGAGATCGGCGACCTTGGCCGGATTGCGCACGGCGGCGACGATCTCGCCGGCCGGGACTTTCTGCAACAGGGCTGCGATGACAAGACGGCCAAGCTGGCCGGAGGCTCCGGTGACGACGATCATGATGAATTTCCTTTATTTCGGTGGGGGGAGTCGGCAGAATAGCGACATCGCTAACTTTTAGTAAGTACGCACTCAAAGGTAAGTACAAAATGCATCAGACCAACGAAAACGCCAACCAGCCCGCCCTCGCCGCACTGATGCGGCGCGGCGAATTGTTCTCGGAAAAATGCCCGTCCCGCGAGGTGCTCAAGCACGTCACCAGCCGCTGGGGCGTTCTGCTGCTGGTCGCCCTGCTGGGCGGCACCCACCGATTCAGCGAGCTGCGCCGCAAGGTCAACGGCATCAGCGAAAAGATGCTCGCCCAGACCCTGCAATGGCTGGAAGGCGACGGCTTTGTCGAACGCATCTCCTACCCGGTCGTGCCACCTCATGTCGAATACCGGCTGACGCCGCTCGGCGAGGAAATCGGCGAAAAGGTGGAAGCACTGGCCGACTGGATCGAGGTGAAACTGCCGGAGATTTTGGCGGCACAACGGCGAAAAGGTGAATAGCAAGGCAGCGGATGCCGAGCCCCGCTTTATTCAACGATCCCAATACGGGGTTGGCCCAAAGCGGTTGAGAAGGAATTCAATAAAGGCACGGACTTTCAGCGGCAAGTGCCGATTCGGCAGATGAATGGCGTAGATGAACCGTTCGGTTGGCACATAGCCAGGCAGCACTTCGACCAGGCGGCCTTCCTGCAGATCCTTGCCGACGATGAAGGTCGGCAGCAAGGCCAAGCCCAGCCCGCCGAGAACCGCCTGTGACAGCGCCTCGTCGTCGTTGATGCGCAGGGTGCCGGATACCGGGATCGAAACATCACCGTTGTACCCATTGAGATGCCAGACCCCTTGGGTATTCATGAAGGAATAGTCCAGGCAATTGTGCGCGATGAGATCCTCGGGAACCCGCGGAATTCCCCGGCGCGCGAGGTAGGAAGGGCTGGCGCAGATCTTTCGGCGGATCGGTGCCAACTGACGGGCCACGAGGTTCTCGCCGGGCTCGCGGGTGATGCGCAGGGCAATGTCGTAGCCCTCGTCGGCCAGGTCGACCATTCGGTCACTGATCGTCAGATCGACGGTCAGGTCGGGATAGAGCGCCATGAAATCCGGCAAGGCCGAGGCGACATGCATCGTGCTGAAAGCCACCGGCGCGCTGATCTTCAGTTTGCCGCGCGGTTCCTGATGCAAGCGGGAAATCGTCGTGTCGGCCAGGCTCAGTTCTTCGAGGATCCGGTCGCAATGCTCGAAATACGCCTCGCCGACATCGGTCAGGCTCAGGCTGCGGGTACTCCGGTGCAGCAGCCGGACGCCAAGGTCGCTCTCCAGGCGGGCGATCGCCTTGCTCACCCGTGACTTGGAAACATTAAGCCGGCGCGCCGCCTCGGAAAAGCTCCGGACCTTGACCACGTGAGCGAAGAACAGCATGTCATTGATGTCGTGCACCAGGCCCTCCCGCTGTTATCAAATTGGAAACAGTTTTGTTCAAAAATGGTGACTTATCAAGCCCGGTTTCCACCCCTATTATCGAAGCTTCGAAAAACGGCCGACCAGCCTTCTCAATAAAAACAATTAATAATCACTGAGAATGCCCGAGATTAACTCATTTGCCATCGCCGTCGGCACATCCATCGACGACCACTGTCGCCAAGCATCGACTTTTTGCACCAAATCGGGGCGCCAATTGTCGCCATTAAAGTATCAATCGAAGACGATTTTTACATGGCGCGGCAGTCCGGATTCCACTCAGTTTTGAGAAATTCACCACACAGCAAGACGGGGAGAGAAACAATGCGTTACCAGAGTTTTGAGGATTTCATCCAGCAAGTGGCGGCCCGCAATCCGGGGCAACCGGAATTCCTGCAAGCGGTTACCGAAGTCATGGAAAGCCTGTGGCCGTACATCGCCCAGCACCCGAAATATGCGGAACACGGCCTGCTTGATCGGCTGGTCGAACCGGAGCGCGTCATCATGTTCCGCGTCTCGTGGATCGACGATCATGGCGAGGTCCAGGTCAATCGCGGCTACCGCATCCAGCATTCCTCGGCCATCGGCCCCTACAAGGGCGGCATCCGCTTCCACCCTTCGGTCAACCTGTCGATCCTCAAGTTCCTGGCCTTCGAGCAGACTTTCAAGAATGCCCTGACCACCTTGCCGATGGGTGGCGCCAAGGGTGGCTCCGACTTCGATCCGAAGGGCCGCAGTCCGGGTGAAGTGATGCGTTTCTGCCAGGCTTTCGTCAGCGAGTTGTTCCGCCATGTCGGTTCCGATACCGACGTGCCGGCCGGCGACATCGGCGTCGGGGGCCGCGAAGTCGGCTTCATGGCCGGCATGATGAAAAAGCTCTCGAACCGTGCCGACTGCGTGTTCACCGGCAAGGGCCTGAGTTTCGGCGGCTCGCTGATCCGTCCCGAAGCAACCGGTTACGGCACGGTCTATTTCGCCGAGCAGATGCTCAAGCAGCAAGGCCGCAGCTTCGAGGGCCTGCGCGTCAGTGTTTCCGGCGCCGGCAACGTCGCCCAGTATTCGGTCGAGAAAGCCATGGCCCTTGGCGCCAAGGTCGTCACGGTGTCGGATTCGAGCGGTACGGTGGTCGACGAAAGCGGTTTCACGCCGGAAAAACTGGCCGAACTGATGGAGGTGAAAAACCATCTCTACGGTCGCGTCAGCGATTACGCCAAGCGCGTCGGCGCCACCTTCCAGCCCGGGCTACGTCCCTGGCACGTACCGGTGGATGTCGCCCTGCCTTGCGCAACGCAGAACGAACTGGACGGCGAAGATGCCCAGATGCTGGTGAAAAATGGCGTGATCTGCGTCGCCGAAGGCGCCAACATGCCATCGACCGCCGACGCCGTGAAGGTCTTCGAAAGCAATGGGGTGCTCTATGCCCCGGGCAAGGCAAGCAATGCCGGCGGGGTCGCAACCTCCGGCCTCGAAATGAGCCAGAACGCGATGCGCCTCTCCTGGCAGCGCGACGAAGTCGACGCCCGTCTGCACGAGATCATGTGCAACATCCATGAAGCCTGTCTGAACTATGGTCGCGATGCGGACGGCAAGGTGAGCTACGTCAATGGCGCCAACATTGCCGGCTTCGTCAAGGTGGCCGAAGCCATGCTGGCGCAGGGCGTCATTTAAATCCGCCTCAATCCCGTTGGAGATTCCCATGTTTCATGAATATCGCGACCTGATTTCCGAATTGAAGACTACCGACAGGTACTTCCAGACCCTGTTCGACAAGCACAACACCCTCGATCAGAAGATCAAGGGCATGGAATCCAAATTGGAGCCCGGAACGCCCGATGAGATCGAGGTTCTGAAAAAGAAAAAGCTGGCTATCAAGGACGAGCTGTACGCGCTGCTTCAGAAAATAAGCCTGACTCGGGTCAAGACCTGAATGCCGCAGGCAAAGCGTGCGTAGCCACAGCATCGGCACAAGCTACCGACGGTATGAAAGGTGGCCCGTTAGTTGCGAAATCGATGGCGACGTCTTCACCGGCAATTACTGGATTGCCGGAATGATTCTCGTCGTTTCGACCGCAACGGGCGGCACAAGCCAGCAACTGGCCAACCGACATCCGGAAGATTTGGCGAAAGTCTTGCTGAGAAACCTTGTCCTGGCCAACCGGGCAAGCATCACTGACGCCCCCAGGGCATCGTGAGGGAACCGCGTGCGAGATCATCAGCGGATCAATGTTGAAACCCATCTGAAGAATGCGGCGCTCTTCAATGAGCTTGGCGCAAACGAAATTGCCCGGATCGCCAAAGGAACCCGGGAAGTTCGCTGCGCCCAAGGGGAGACGATTTTTCATCGCGGCGATCCGTGCACGGGCTTTCACATCCTCATTTTCGGGCAGGTCAAGCTATCGTTCACTTCGCCCCAGGGGGGCGAGAAGATTGTCGAGGTGGTGCAACAAGGACAGAGCTTCGGGGAGGCCATGATGTTCCTCGACAAGCCCTATGTCGTTTCGGCGCAAGCCCTTAACAGCAGCCTGTTGCTGCATGTCTCGACGTCGACGGTATTCGGCGAGATGGATCGCGATCACGGCATCAGGAGCAAGATGCTGAGCAGCCTGGCCCTCCGGACGCACCACCTGATGCAGGATGTCGAAGGCTATACCCTGCTCACCGGCAAGCAGCGCTTCATCGGGTACCTGCTCGATCAGCTGGAAAACGGTGAGCTGGACGGTGAAGCGGCGAGCCTCGATCTTTCAGTTAAAAAATGCGTCATCGCTTCCCGCCTCAATCTCACCCAGGAGTATTTCTCGCGCATTCTGCGTGAATTGAACGATCTCGATCTGATTCGGGTCGAGGGCCGGCATCTGAAGATTCCGAGTCTTGAACGCTTGAGCAAGCATCAATTTGAATAGTTCCGACCTGGGAGTTGCCAGGCAGCTGGCAACTCCGCTGGTTCACCTTCAGCGCAGCACGGCAGCGTAGCCCTCCTCCGCCAGCACCTGGCGGACCGCCGGGCGGGTCAGCATCCGGCGGTAATGGGCCTGGCAGTTTTCCGGCAGCGGGATGCCGATGCGGTCGGCCCAGAATTCGACATAGAACAGCGCGGCATCGGCGATGCTGAAGTGATCGACAACGTATTCCCGGCCGGCCAGTTGGCGATTGACGATGGCAAAGCCCTGATCGATGATTTGCCGGCCCTGCGCCTTGACCGATTCGTGGTCGGCGCTGCTCGGCGAAAAGCGTTCGGTGGTGAAGATGCGGGCGAAGCCCTGGGTGTGCAGCGTATGCACGGCATGGTTCATGACGCTGAGCACCTGCACTTCGTCCTTGATGCTCTCCGGCAGCAGCTTGCGCTTCGGGTAGCTGCGCCCCAGCCACCAGGCGATGGCGGAAAACTCGGTGAGCGCCGTGCCGTCGTCGAGGACCAGTGTCGGGATGCTGGCCTTGGGGTTGATCGCCAGGTAGTCCTTCTTGTACTGGTCGCCGGCCAGCAGGTTGACGATGTAGGCCTCGAAGACCAGGCCGCACTCTTCAAGCAGGATGTGGATGCCGGTCGAGCACGAGCCGGGGGTCATGTAGAACTTCATGGTCATGCCTCTTCGTCCTCTTCCGGCAGGCCGGCGAACAGCCCTTCCCGCCGGATCATCGCCTTGAAGGCTTTCATCACCGGGCGGGAGATGGCGGTTTCGGCCAGCACGCGTTTTTCGTAAATGTGGTTTTTCAGGGCTTCGCTGGAGGCCTGCCGCGCGGTGGCGATCAGGCTGTGGAATTCTTCGCCGAAGCGTTGGCCCGAGCAGTTCTTCACGGCGTCGTAGAGGTGCTCCATGACGACTTTGTCCACCGGGCTCATCTTGCATTTGCCATCGAGAATCTTGAGCATCACCGTGGTCGCGCAATCGACATCGCTGGACGACAAGGCGTGAGCCGCCACCCATTCGGCAGCACGGCCTGGCGTCATGCGGCGACCGCGGCGGTGAGCGCCGCAGCCAGCGGCTCGTAGCCGCCATCGACGCTGAATACGCGGGTGTAGCGAAAATCGATGAACATCTGGGCAAAGGTCTTGCTCGCATTGCCCTGATAGCAATAGATGACGATCGGCGCCTCCTTCGGCAGGCGGCGCATCCAGGCCAGCAGGCGATCTTCGGACAGATGCATGGCGCCGTCGATGTGCGCCCGCTGGTAGTTGGCGATGTCCCGCACGTCGAAGATGCTGGCCGACGGCTCGGCCAAAAGCAGGACGGCGGCATCCTGCGGCGAAAGACAGTGATAGGCCGGTTTTTCTACAGTGCTCATGGTGGGCAGATACTCGGAAAGCCAGGATCTGCAAGCCAACGCAAAAGCAGTGCCAAGGCGCAGCCGCCCGAAAAACCGGGGCTTCCCGACGGCGCGGGCGAAGCTAGCCGCGCCGCCTTGTCGCCTTTACGACAGGGGCGCTGGAACTACTTGGCCGCGTCCGGCACGAATTTGAGCACGTTGCCGTTGATGCAATAACGCTTGCCGGTCGGCGGCGGGCCGTCGTCGAAGACGTGGCCGAGGTGGATGCCGGAACTGGCACTGCGCACTTCGACGCGTTTCATGCCCATGCTGATATCTTCATGCAGCGAGATGGCGCCGGGCAGCGGATTGAAGAAGCTCGGCCAGCCGGTGCCGCTCTCAAACTTGGTATCGCTGCGGAACAGCGGCACGCCGGAGATCGGATCGACGAAGGTGCCGGGGCGCTTTTCATCGAGGTTGGAGCCGGTACCCGGGCGCTCGGTCCCCAGCTCGAAGGCGATCTTCTGCTGGGCCGGTGTCAGCAGGTGAAAGCCCAGCCATTTCCAGAAGCGGGCGGTTTCGCCGTTGTAGCCGGTATAGCGCGAGACTTCCTTGCCCTTCTCGAAGAGCACCATGGTCGGCGTAGCGAACAGTGCCTTTTCCAGCGACCAGCCAGCCGGCGCTTCGGGGTGCAGCGTGCGGACGACGGCGACCGGCGATTTCCAGTGATCAAGCACGTCGGCCTTGAACTTGCGGCAGTAGGCGCAGTCATCGGCCTCGAAGACGATCAGCTGGCGCTCGAAGTTGAGCGCCTTGGCCTCGAGTCGCGGCGCCTTGGTGGCGGCCGGCGGCATCGGCGTCGAAGCGCCGTTGGCATTCGGATACTTGACCCCGGTACCGCCCAGGCCGCAATAACCGTCGGGGTTCTTGACCAGGTAGTTCTGGTGGTATTCCTCGGCCGAGTAGTACTTTTTCAGCGGCGCGATTTCGGTGGTGATGGCGCCGAATTTCTCGGCGGACAGGGCCTTCTGGTAGGCATCCTTGGTTTTCAGGGCGAGCGCCTGCTGGGCATCGTTGTGGGTGTAGATGGCGCTGCGGTAATTGGTGCCGACATCGTTGCCCTGGCGGTTGCCCTGCGTCGGGTTGTGGCTTTCCCAGAACTGGATCAGCACCTTTTCCAGATCGACCTTGGCCGGGTCGAAGGTCACCTTGACCACTTCGGCGTGGTTGCGCTGGCTGGACTTGCCGGCACGCAGCGCTTTTTCGTGGGCGAGCACCGCTTCGTAGGTGCCAGCGACCTCGCCGTTGGCGTAACCGCTTTCGACATCGAGCACGCCGGGGATGGCCGCCATTCGTTTTTCGGCGCCCCAGAAACAGCCCATGCCGAGCACGATGCTATCGGTGACCGCCGGTTTTGCCGCCTTGGCGGCGGTCTTGTCGTCGGCGCAGGCGCCGACCAGAAAACTGGTAGAGAGGACCAAGATGATTCCTTGTATGAGTCGTCGGGGTGACATTGCTTGCCTTTCGCTGGCCGAAGAAGCCGACCGGGCCGAAACGCCCGGTCGCCACCTTCCGCCTGTGGTGGACGATCCGTTTGCGCAGTGGTTCCCTTGAGTCGACGGCGGCGATTTGCTGCCGAGTTCCGGAAAGTACCTCAAATCGCGCTTAAGGTAGCCGCCCTGACTCAAAAGGCGAGGCGTGCCCGCCGAATCAATCCCAGGCCAACGCCCCACCCGTCTGGTACTCGGTCACCCGCGTTTCGAAGAAGTTCTTCTCCTTGCGCAGGTTGGCCTGCTCGTCGAGCCAGGGCAGGACGTTCTCGGCGCCCGGGAAGGGCTCCTCGACACCGACCTGCCTGGCCCGCCGGTTGGCGACGAAGCGGAACTGCCGGACGTGCAGATCGGCGTTGTAGCCGAGAATCGGTTCTTTCAGGATGAACCCGGCGTAGGCGACTTCGGCGGCCTCGGCTTCATCCCACAGTTCGCGCAGCGCGACGGGATCGAGCGTCAGGTTTTCTTCGATGAGCAATTCGCGGATGACGCGAATGCCGAAAGCGCAGTGCAGCACCTCGTCGCGCATGATGTACTGCAACTGCTCGGCGGCGCCCTTCATCAAACCGCGCCGCTGCAGCGCGAAGATCGGCGTGAAGCCGTTGTAGAACCAGCAGCCTTCGAAAATCACCGCGAAGAAGAAATAGGAGAGTGCGAATTCGTGCAGGTTGGCGCGGTCGGTGAGATCGAAGTCCGAACGGAGTACCTTTCCCAAGCGCCGATTGGCGAGCGCGATCTTGCCGTGGATTTCCGGCACGACACGGTAACGGTTGTAGATTTCCTGCTGATCGAGACCGATGCTTTCGATGCAGTGCTGGTAGGTCCAGGTGTGCAGCGCTTCTTCATAGACCTGGCGGGCCTGGTAGATCTGCAGTTCCGGCGCGCTCATCTTCTCCATCACCGCCAGGCCGATGTTGCGCATGGCGAGGATGTCGGAGGTCGTCAGATAGGCCAGCACATTCTCGAAAACGTGGCGCTCGGCCGGGCTGAGCTTGTGGTGGTAGTCGTGCACGTCCTGCGCCATGCTGATTTCGAGCGGCGTCCAGTGGTTGCGGTTGGCCTTGAGGAAGAACTCCCAGGCCCACGGGTACTTGAAGGGCGCCAACTGGTTGATGTCGGCCTTGCCATTGACGATGCGCTTGTCCGCCGCGTTGATCGGCGCCAGGGCGGCGGTGGGTGGCATTGGGGGAAGTACGCCGTTCGCTGGTATTTCAGTGTCGATCGCAGCGGCAACCGGCTTTGGGGCAGCAGGCTGATCCCAGTCGTCAAAGCGGAGCGCGCTCATTGGCAGGCCTCGCATTCCGGATTATCGATGGCGCAAAATTTCGGTTCTTCCGGTGCAACCGCCTCGTCGCGCCCGCCCGCTTTCTCGGCCTGACTGGCACCGAGCGTGCGCAGGTAGTAGGTGGTTTTCAGGCCGCGCGTCCAGGCCAGCTTGTAGATTTCGTCGAGTTTCTTGCCGGAGGGCAGCGCCAGATAGAGGTTCAGCGATTGCGCCTGATCGATCCATTTCTGCCGGCGCGCCGCCGCTTCGATCAGCCACACCGGGTCGATCTCGAAGGCGGTGGCGTAGCGCGCCTTGAGTTCGTCCGGCACGCGCTCGATGCGGGCCAGCGAGCCGTCGAAATACTTGAGGTCGGCGACCATGACTTCGTCCCACAGATCGAGCGCTTTCAGATCGCGGACCAGCGCATCGTTGACGACGGTGAACTCGCCGGAGAGGTTGGATTTGACGTAGATGTTCTGGTAAGTCGGCTCGATGCTGGCCGAGACGCCGACGATGTTGGAAATGGTCGCGGTCGGCGCAATCGCCACGCAGTTGGAATTGCGCATGCCGTAACGGGCGATGCGTTCCCTGAGCGCGTCCCAGTCGAGACTGGATTCGCGGTTCACCTCGAGATAGCCGCCCCGCCCTGCTTCGAGCAGCCGGATCGAGTCGAGCGGCAAAATACCCTGATCCCACAGGCTGCCGGTGAAGCTGGAATAACGGCCGCGCTCGCGGGCCAGTTCGCTCGATGCCGAGTAGGCGTGGTAGCAGACGGCTTCCATGGCTTTGTCGGCGAATTCCACCGCAGCGGTCGACGCGTAGGGCAGGCCGATTTCGTAGAGGCAATCGGCAAAGCCCATGATGCCGAGGCCGACCGGACGATGCCGCAGGTTGGCATTGCGCGCCTTGGGCGTCGCGTAGAAATTGATATCGACGACGTTGTCGAGCATGCGCAGCGCTGTGTTGATCGTGCGGGCCAGCTTGGCCTGGTCGAGCTGGCCGTCCTTCAGATGCGCCAGCAGATTGATCGAACCGAGATTGCAGACGGCGGTTTCCGAATCCGAAGTGTTCAGCGTGATCTCGGTACAGAGGTTCGAGCTATGCACGACACCGACGTGCTGCTGCGGCGAGCGCAGGTTGCAGGCATCCTTGAAGGTGATCCACGGATGGCCGGTTTCGAACAGCATGGTCAGCATCTTGCGCCACAGCTGCACGGCCGGGATTTTCTTGTGCAGCTTGAGTTGACCGCTGGCCGCTTGCGCTTCGTAGCCAAGGTAGGCGATCTCGAATTCAGCACCGAACAAATCGTGCAGATCGGGCACGTCGACCGGCGAGAACAAGGTCCATTCGGCATTTTCGATGACCCGCTGCATGAACAGGTCGGGAATCCAGTTGGCGGTGTTCATGTCGTGCGCGCGGCGGCGCTCGTCGCCGGTATTCTTCCTGAGGTCGAGAAATTCCTCGATGTCGAGATGCCACGTCTCGAGATAGGCGCAGACGGCGCCCTTGCGTTTGCCGCCCTGGTTCACGGCGACCGCCGTGTCGTTGACCACCTTCAAAAAGGGAATCACCCCCTGGCTCTGGCCGTTGGTGCCTTTGATCCGGCTGCCCAGCGAACGCACCGGCGTCCAGTCGTTGCCCAGGCCACCGGCGTATTTCTGCAACAGGGCGTTTTCCTTGATCGACTGGAATATGCCTTCGAGATCGTCGGCCACCGTGGTCAGGTAGCAGGATGACAGCTGCGAATGCAGCGTGCCGCTGTTGAACAGGGTCGGTGTCGAGCACATGAAATCAAAACTGGAAATCAGGTCGTAGAACTCGATGGCACGGGCTTCGCGGTCGATTTCGTTGAGCGCCAGGCCCATCGCGACACGCATGAAAAAAATCTGCGGCAGCTCGATGCGCCGCCCTTCGATGTGCAGGAAGTAACGGTCGTACAGCGTCTGCAGGCCGAGGTAGCCGAACTGCAGGTCGCGCTCGGGTTTCAGGGCGGCGGCGAGGCGCGCCAGGTCGTAGGTGGCGAGGCGCGGGTCGAGCAGTTCGGCGGCGATGCCCTGCTTGATGAAATCGCCGAGATAGTCGGCCTGGACGACCGCCAGCTCATCCAGCGTCACCGGCTGGCCGAGCACTTCGCGGCCCAGACTGGCCAGCAGCAAGCGGGCGGTGACCTGGTTGTAGGCCGGCTCGCGCTCGATCAAGGTGCGCGCGGCGAGGATCAGCGCCTGGTAGACGTCGGCCAGCGGCACGCCATCGTAGAGATTCTTCAAGGCGTGCTCAAAGATGGTCCGCGGCGACACGACCTCGCCCAGACCGAAGCAGGCGGCTTCGCAATTCTTCAGCAGCAGTTCGCGGTCGAGCGGCTGGCGCACGCCGTTATCGAGCACATGCAGCTCGGCGACGTTGATTTCCTCGGCCTGGCTGGCCGCCCGCTCGGCGGCGCGGCGTTCGCGGTAGAGCACGTAGGCCCGCGCCACGTCATGCTCGCCGGCACGCATCAACGCCAGTTCGACCTGGTCCTGGATGTCCTCGATATGCACCGTACCGCCATCCGGCGAACGGCGGGTCAGCGAGCGAACGACGCTCTGCGTCAGGCGGGCGACGAGTTCGCGGAGGCGCGACGACACCGAACTCTGGCTGCCCTCGACGGCGAGAAAGGCCTTGCTCAGCGCAACGGCGATCTTGTCGGCATCGAAGGCAACGAGCGCGCCGTTACGGCGGATGACCTGCAGGGCGGCAACCGCGAATTCGTTTGCGGCAGAGAGAGACTGGACATTGGATTGCAAGGCGATTCTCCGTATCGGGGGGGCGGAGAACCGAGTACGTGTGCCGCCGGAACAGGCCAGCCGATGCGACGGGAAGAATCCCGGCAACGGCTCGACGCGACGGACCAACGGCAACAGACCACGCAAAAACCTCTCGTCAGGGACACCCCGCCCCAAAAACATCAAAAAAAGGACACATTGAGGCAGGTCTCCTGGCTCTCGGCTCAGCGCGTTTCACCCGCCTTCCCGGACGCATCCAGTGGCATGGGGTGGCGAAACGCTCGCCGATTACAGTTGCGGGGGCAGCCCCGGAATTCAGGTCGAAGACCTGGCACCGGATTCCCTTTCAATCCCCTTGCGGGGAACCTTCAATGAACGGCAGTCTAGCTGCCCGGCATTATCGAAGTCAAGAAAAACCACTACATACGGTAACAAAAAACAAAAATTGAACTACATATAGTTTCAGGTCACGCCACCGCAACGATTCATTGGCGCCCGCCGGAGCTTACCAACCGCGACGTTCCTGGCGGCATCTTCACCATTCCGGTCACCGGCTCGTTCTGACGGTATCATCGCGGGCTGTCCGGCACTTATTTTCCCCATGCACCGCAAACCCCTCGCTTTCGTCGACCTGGAAACCACCGGCGCCACCGCCACCTTCGACCGCATCACCGAAATCGGCATCGTCGAGGTCGATGCCGACGGCAGCGTTCGCGAGTGGCAGCAACTGGTCAATCCGGGCATCCGCATTCCGCCTTTCATCGAACAACTGACCGGGATCAGCAACGCCATGGTGGCCGATGCGCCGGCATTTGAAGAGGTCGCCGGCGAAGCCTTGTGTCGCCTGGAAGGCCGCCTGTTCATCGCGCATAACGCGCGCTTCGACTATGGCTTCCTGAAAAATGAATTCCAGCGCCTGGGCATTGTGTTCCGGGCGCCGGTGCTATGCACGGTGAAGCTGTCGCGTACGCTGTTTCCCGAACACAAGCGCCACAATCTGGATTCGCTGATCGAGCGCCATGGCTTGCAGGCCGAGGCACGTCACCGGGCACTGGCCGATGCCCAGTTGATCCACCAGTTCTGGCAGCGTATCCACGTCGCACCCGGCCTGGAAACCGTGCAGGCTGCGCTGAAGACGCTCAACGCCCATCCCAGCCTGCCTTCCCAGCTTGATCCCGGGATCATCGACGAGTTACCGGAAACGCCCGGTGTCTATCTTTTCTACGGTGAAAACGAACTGCCGCTCTACATCGGCAAGGCCAAGGACATCCGCAAGCGCGTGCTGTCCCACTTCGCCGCCGACCACAAGTCGGCCAAGGACATGGCCCTGTCGCAACAGCTCAGGCGCATCGACTGGATCGAAACCGCCGGCGAAATCGGTGCCTTGCTCAAGGAAGCGGCGCTGGTCAAGCAACTGCAGCCGAGCAGCAACCGCCAGTTGCGCAAGAACGACGACATTTGCACCTGGACTCTGGTCGACGAGGGCGAAGGCTGGCTGCGCCCGGAACTGACATCGGCCCGCGATCTTGAATTCGGCATCCATGCCTCCTGCTACGGCCTGTTCAAGAACAGCAAGGAAGCCACCGACGTGCTGCGCGCACTGGCGACCGAATACAATCTGTGCGACACCCTGCTCGGCCTGGAGAAAAACGTTCCCGGCAAACCCTGTTTCGGCTACCAGATCCGGCGCTGCAAAGGCGCCTGCGTTGGTCACGAACCCTATGCCAAACACACGATGCGGCTGGTCGGCGCACTGACCCGGCTGAAGCTGGTCGCCTGGCCGGTGAACGGACCGGCACTGATCCGCGAAGGCAAGGAACTCCATCTGATCGAAGGCTGGCGCTACCTCGGGACGGCCCGTTCCGAAGTTGAATTGCACGACCTGCTGGACGCCACTCGCCCGCCATTCGATCGGGATATCTACAAGCTGTTGGCGAAGCATGTTGGCAAGATGATTCCCTTATCATCGGCCCATGCGTCATTGACGAGGAATTGACATGAAATACCTGACCGCCCTGCTCCTTGCCGCGCTTACCCTGCCGGCAAGCGCCGAGGAAATCGCCTGCACCACGACGACCTGGAAGCTGATCGGGGCCAATCATCGGATCTGCGTCTATGCCTACGACGATCCGAAAATTTCCGGCGTCACCTGTCATGTCAGCCAGGCGCGAACCGGCGGCGTCAAGGGTAGTTTCGGGCTGGCCGAAGACCCTTCGCAATTCTCGCTAGCCTGCCGCCAGATCGGCCCGATCAACCTGCCGGCCAAGCTGCCGGACGATGAAGTGGTGTTCAGCGAAGACACCTCGATCCTCTTCAAGGAAACCAAGATTCACCGCTTCCTCGACGAAAAGCGCAAGGTGCTGGTTTATCTGGCGATCAGCCGGAAGATTATCGAAGGCGCCCCGGCCAATGCGATTTCCACGGTGCCGATCCAGCCATGGGGTGGCAAGTGAGTCACAAGACCGCGTTGAAAAATGCGCCGCCTTACATCACCAAGGACGGCTCGGAAATCCGCGAACTGCTGCACCCGGCCCTGCACCCGGTGCGCCACCAGAGCCTGGCCGAAGCGGTCGTCCCGCCCGGTGTCGCCACCGTGCTGCACCGCCATCTGGCAACTGAAGAGATTTACCACGTGACCAGTGGCAATGGCACGATGACGCTCGGCGCCGAACAGTTTGGGATCGAAGTCGGCGACAGCATCGTCATTCCGCCCGGCACGCCGCATCGCGTAGAAAACCTTGGCCACGATTCGCTGCATATTCTTTGCTGCTGTGCGCCAGCCTATTCGCACGACGATACCGAACTGCTCGAATAGGTTTCCGTGGCAGCCGGCCATCAGGCCAGCTTGGCGTCAGGCCAGATAGAGCGTCGCGTGCTCGAGGTCTTCGTGCGTATGCCCCTGTTGCAGCACATTGACGAACTTTCTCCAGATCAGGTCCGGCTCGCCTACCCGAAAGCCGTAAAACCCGTTGAAGCCATTGGCCTTGCCCCGTACCGCCAGAACTTTGACCACGGAAATCTCGCTTTTCCCGAGGTGTACCGTCGCCGAACTCCAGATGTTGAGCGGCAATTCTTCCTTGGTGTAGGCCTGAAAGCCGAATTCGGAAACTTCGATGACTTGAATCGCGAACTCGTCGGCCTTTTCTTCGGAAGAGTCGAGGCGAATCTGGCCAGGGCATTTCACCGAGAAACGCTGGTGTTGCCGGACCTGAACGTCTTGCTGCGGCACTTCCGGCAACACTTCGCGATAGGCCTGCAGATCGTAGATCGAATGGAGCAACACCTTCTTGCGCGGATCGAGATTGGCAAAGCCCTGCGTCCGCTCGTTGAAAAAATAGTCGAGCAAGGCCGGGGTCAGCACCGGATCATTGGTCGTGAAATATCGCCGATGAGGCAGTATCAGGTTCGGTAACTGGGTTTTGGTGAAGTAGGCGTAGAGGTCTTTACGCGGTGACTTGTTCTGGTAGACGTGTTCCAGAGTGGCGGGCGCCAGTTGGAGATCGAGGGATGCGCCAACCGCCGGGGCGCCATTGGCAAAATCATAGTTCTCGACCACATTGGCCGTCAGGCGCTCGAAAAAGAGCAGCGATTCATACATTTCGATGCGATTGGGATTGACTGCAATCAGCAGATGACGGGTATCGAAGTAGTGCGTCGCATACTCGTACATGAACTTCATCAGAGGAAAAAGAATCGCCCCACCGGTCTTGCGAAAACTGGGATGAACCGCCAGCGCCGAAACCTCGGCCAGTTTCCCGGCCTTTTGCCTGACGCCACTCAGGTCGAAAACCTGTTGCAACGGAAAGCCGAAGGCGCTTTCGCGGATCAGGGATATCGTTCCAACCACCTCGCCATCCCATTTGGCACAAAGCGTCGTCGTCGTTGGCAGCGCATGGTAAATCGTCACCCGCATGCCGGATGGATCGGGCCGCATGAAACCGCTGTCGACATAAGCGTCGTGGAGCAACGAAAAGCACGCTTCCAGTTCTTCCCGACTTTCGGCAATTTTCAGTACCAGCCGCTCACTTGGTGTCGGATCGCAATCGACAAAGGAACGGTAGACGGCAAACCGGGTATCCCGCGGCAGAGCCGAGAACGCCTTGCGCAAGCCCTGATGCAGGCGCTTTCTCAGTACTTTGGTCCAGCTGATTTGCATCTGAAAGCCCCCGCCTTGCCGAAAGTGAATCTCGAATCAATGTTGATGTTATATACCAGACGCCAGTCAAATGAATAGTGCAGGCATCGGCGTGACTTGATCGCCCATGACGATCTATTACTTTGGTCGTAAAGATTTTTTTCCAGACCACGCGTAGACTTGCCGGCCCGTTTGCCACATTCCAGTGCCAGACAGCGTGCTTTCACCCGGTATCTGCATCAGCCAGCCCCGATATCACCCTTGGATTTGTTGTTTCAGCCCTCCGTCATTGGCCAGCCGGAACAGCGAAGCGATTATTTCCAAGGGCGGTGAGCAAGTCCCGCACCTGCCTCTGCGCTGCTTATATCAAGCATTCCCGCGAACTTGAAGTCACCGTGAAATACTACACAAGCAACATACTCCGTCATCACTACAATCGATGCCAACAACTTGCGACTCCGGCACAAACGCCGTGGCGTCGACAAAGTTATGCTCAGCGGTACGCGCAGGCAATTGAAATGCGGTCTGTTATCTTTGTATTTGACGATTTGCGGGACGGAGACCGATCATGATCCGATTGTTCAATCACTGGTTACGCTGGCACTCGATAGGCCAGATGCTCTTTGACTTTTCCTTCGTGATTGTCGGCTTGGTGATCGCCGTGATGTGGGTTGGCAACGGCCTCCCGGTCAACATCAAGCAAGTCCTGATTTTTGGCCTGCTGCTCGGCGTGGCGATGCTGGTGATCAACTCCTGGCTGGGCTTCTATCAGCGCTACAACAACCGGACCATCATGGAAAGCCGGGCGCGCGCCGTACTCTCGCTCTACCTCGCCGTTCCGATTGCCTATGGCATTTTCGCCCTCCTCCCGCTGACCGGGGTGAGCCATGAGTTCCTCCAGCTATCCGCCATGTCGGCCGTTTTCGGCATGCTGGTGACCCGCGTCAGCGCCGCCCATGCGCCCACCACCGGCATGCCGACCCGGAAAATCATGGTTTTCGGAACGGGCGCCCGCGCCCTGGGCGTCAAGCGGGCGCTGAATAAATCCGACCCGTCCGCCGAAATCGTTGGTTTCTTCCCGAGCCCGAATGAAGAACAAACTGCGGTTCCCGGCGCGATGCTCATCTCGCGCGACCGCTCCCTGACCGATACGGCAATTTCGCTGAAAGTCGATGAAATCGTCGTGGCCCTTACCGAGCGTCGTGGCGGCTCAATGCCGTTGCGCGAACTGCTCGACTGCAAACTGCAGGGCATTCGCGTTCTCGACCTGGCCAGCCATTTCGAACAGACGCTCGGCCAAATTCGCCTCGAATCCCTTTATGCCGGCTGGCTCATTTTCGGCGAAGGCTTCCGACAGGGAACCATGCGCACCGTCGTGAAGCGCCTCTTCGACATCGTCTGCGCAAGCATTCTGATCTTGCTCTCCCTGCCGATCATGGCGGTTACCGCCATCGCCATCGTCGCCGAAAATGGCTTTCCCATTTTTTATCGTCAGGAGCGCGTTGGCCTTAACGGACGACTTTTCAACGTCATCAAGTTCCGCAGCATGCGTAACGATGCCGAGAAGGATGGCAAGCCGGTCTGGGCAACGGCGCAGGATGACCGGGCGACCAAGGTCGGCAAGATCATCCGCAAACTCCGGATTGATGAATTGCCCCAGCTGTTCAGCGTTCTCAAAGGCGATATGAGCCTGGTCGGTCCCCGTCCCGAACGCCCCTTCTTCGTCGATCAGCTGACCAAGGAAATCCCTTTCTACGCCGTACGGCACAGCGTCAAGCCGGGTGTTACCGGCTGGGCACAGGTTCGCTACCATTACGGTGCGACCGTCGAGGACTCGGCAGAAAAGCTCCAGTACGATCTCTATTACGTCAAGAACCACTCCCTGTTTCTCGACATTCTCGTCCTCTTCGATACCGTAGGCGTCGTGCTTACCGGCAAGGGCGCCCACTGAAATACCTGATGCCACGCACCGCCGTGGCGTTTTCATTGATCGCTCATGGATACTGAATCAGCCTCGCTGATCGTCTGGAGTTTCGGGATTGCCGCGGTTGCATATGCGCTGCTGGCCACCTATCTCTTTACTCTTGGTAGTGAATGGCGCTCCGGTCAGCGGACCGGAACGATGTTTCTGGCCGTTTCATTTTCGGCACTCTGGGCTGGACTGTCCTTCCTGTCGACCATCAGCCCCCAGCCGTTGTTCGCGCTTTCCGCTTCGCTGAGCGATGTATTGCGACACGGCGCCTGGTATGCGTTCGTGATTTACCTGCTCGGTTCCGAGCGTGGCCAATCGGCCACCCGCGCATTACTTCCAGCCTGGCTGATCCCGGCGTGCTGGGGCCTCGTGCTCGGTGGCCTCGGCCTGCAACTCTCACTGGCCTTTGGCTTATTGCCAGCCGACCAGTGGTTTCGAACCGCGTTGTTTCATGCCCTGGCCATGCCTGTCCTCGGCCTCATGCTGGTCGAGCAGTTGTTCCGCGCCGTATCCGACGACTCCATCTGGAACATCAAGCCGCTGTGCCTAGGCCTCGCCGGTCAGTTTGTATTCGATATCTATCTATTTTCCGACGCATTGATGTTCAACCGAGTCGACGGCGACGCCATCAGCATTCGCGGATTCATTCATGCAATGACCATTCCGCTGCTGTTGGTGGCCACCCTGCGCAGCCGCGACTGGACATCAAAGATCCACCTTTCGCAGAAAGCGGCATTTCACTCCGCCACGTTGCTGATCGCCGGACTCTACCTGCTGTTGATGGCCAGCGTTGGCTACTACGTCCGCTATTTCGGCGGCGACTGGGGCCGCGCCATGCAATTGGCGCTCGTCTGCGCCGCCATTCTCGGCTTGGGCGTCCTTGTCGCATCGGGTTCAATGCGGGCCAAGCTCCGCGTTCTGGTCGGCAAGCATTTTTTCCGTTATCGCTATGACTATCGTGAAGAGTGGCTGCGCTTCACGCAAACGCTTTCCGCCCAAGTCTCGCCGGAAACCATGGGACAACAAGTCATCCGCGGCTTGGCCAACATGGTCGAAAGCCCGGCTGGCGGACTCTGGCTGAGGGAGGCAGGACAGGATAGCTACCGCCAGACGGCCCGCTGGAACATCCCGGTCAGCGACGTGGCGGAAGCCCCCGAATCATCGCTCTCCCGCTTCCTGCTGAATAGCGGCTGGGTAATCAATCTTGAGGAATATCGCTGCTACCCAGGTCGTTATGGCGACCTGGAAATACCGGCATGGATCCCCGAGATTCCGAATGCCTGGCTGGTGATACCGTTGATGGTTGGCAATCAGATGAATGGATTCGTCGTTCTGGCCAGCTCGCGAACCCCGATCGATGTGAACTGGGAAGTCAATGACCTGTTGCGTACCGCCGGTTGTCAGGCCGCAGGATTCCTGGCCAAGATGCAAGCCACCGAAGCATTGCTCGAAGTACGGAAATTCGAAGCTTTCAACAAGATGTCGGCTTTCGTCGTCCACGATCTGAAAAACATCGTCACCCAGCTCGCATTGATGCTGAAAAATGCCGAACGCCACCGTGACAATCCGGAGTTCCAGCAAGACATGCTGATGACGGTAGAACACTCCGTCGAACGGATGCGGCAACTGATGATGCAGCTGCGAGAAGGCGCCACTCCCCCGGGAACCGCATGTGGTGTTAATCTTCCAGACGTCATTCAACGGATTCAGAAGGAAAAGATGGATCAGGGAAGGTCAGTCGAGGTCAGGGTCCAGGAACGACTGGCGACGCGCGGTCATGAAGATCGTCTGGAACGGGTGATTGGCCACTTGGTGCAGAATGCCCTTGATGCCACCGACCCTGCCGGCAAGGTATGGGTCGCACTCGAACGGCGTGGCGACCGTGCCGCGCTGGAAGTCGGCGATACCGGCCTCGGCATGACCCCTGAGTTCATTCGCAACCGCCTGTTCAAGCCTTTTCAGAGTACCAAACGGGCGGGTATGGGCATTGGCGCTTATGAAAGCGCTCAGTACATTCGCGAACTGGGTGGCGAAATGCAAGTCGACAGCGAACCCGGAAAAGGCACGCGGATGACCGTGATCCTGCCGCTTTTCAAAATCAGCACCGAATCCGACTTGCGCACAAAGGAGCATGCTTGAGCACAGATAAGCCCCGTCCCCTGCTGATCGTCGAAGATGACCCGGCTTTGCAGAAACAATTACGTTGGTCCTTTGACCAATTTGAGACCTTGACCGCCGGCGATCGGGAAAGCGCCCTCACCCACGTTCACCGCCACAGCCCGCCCGTGGTGACCATGGATCTTGGCTTGCCACCGGATGCCGACTCGGTCTCGGAAGGTTTTCGCCTGCTTGAACAGATACTCTCGGCGGCCCCCGACACCAAAGTCATCGTACTTACCGGCCAGAATGATCGGAGCAATGCCTTGCGCGCCATCGGCCTCGGTGCCTACGATTTCTTCGCCAAGCCGTTCGAGCCGGAACTCCTTGCCCTGACTATTGACCGGGCCTTTCGTCTGTACGACCTGCAGCAGGAAAACCGGCGCCTGCAGGCCGCCCAGCACCCGGCAGCCCTGGCCGGTCTGCTGACCCGGAATGCCGAAATGCTGCGTGTTTGCCGCACCATCGAGAAGGTAGCCAGCAGCAATGCCACAGTGTTGCTGCTCGGCGAAAGCGGAACTGGCAAGGAGGTACTGGCGCGCGGGGTACATGAAGCATCGCCACGCAAGAACGAACGCTTCGTTGCCATCAACTGCGCCGCCATCCCGGATAACCTGCTGGAGAGTGAACTATTCGGTTATGAAAAAGGCGCTTTCACCGGCGCCGCCAAAACCACACCGGGCAAGATCGAAAGCGCCAATGGCGGCACGCTGATGCTTGACGAAATCGGTGATTTGCCACATTCACTGCAGGCCAAGTTGCTGCGCTTTCTGCAGGAGCGGGTCGTTGAACGGGTTGGCGGGCGCCAGGAGATTCCCGTCGATGTACATATCGTCTGTGCCACCCATCAGGATCTCAAGACACTGATCAAGGAAGGTCGTTTTCGCGAGGATCTTTTCTATCGCCTGGCCGAGATCGTTATCAATATCCCCCCTTTGCGCGAGCGCAAGGGTGATGCGACATTGCTCGCCCATGCTTTCGTCCGCCGGTTTTCAGCAGAACAGAACCGCGGCACCATGACGCTCACCGAGGATGCTGTTCGTGCCATCGAATCCCATCCCTGGCCAGGCAATGTCCGGGAACTCGAAAACTGCATCAAGCGAGCGGTGATCATGGCCGATGGGCAGCAAATCACCCGTGAAGATATTGGCCTGGATACCGAGGATGACGCCAACACCGAATTTATCGACCTGCGTCGAATTCGCGACGATGCTGAACGCAATGCCGTCGTTACCGCGCTGGGTCGCGCCAATGGCAATGTGGTACGTGCTGCGGAGATCCTCGGCATCAGTCGCCCCACCCTCTATGACCTCATGCACCGCCTGGGTTTGAAATAGCTGATATTTTTTGAAAGCACACGTCATGAAAAAACGTCAATCGATCATTTCCACCGCGATTTCAACCGCTTTGCTGGCGGCGTTCCTTGGCGGTTGCGGCGGCGACAGCCCGGATGCGCTGATTGCCTCCGGCAAGGATTTCCTCGCCAAAAAGGACAGCAAGGCAGCCGTCATCCAGTTGAAGAATGCCTTGCAGAAAAACCCGGAGCTTGGCGAGGCACGCTTCCTTCTGGGGAAAGCGCTACTGGAAAGCGGCGATATGGCTGGTGCAGAGGTTGAACTGCGCAAGGCACTCGACCTCAAATATGCCAGCGACCAAAGCATCCCCCTGCTTGCCCAGGCGCTCCTGGCGACCGGCAAAGCCAAGAAAGTCACAGACGAATTTGCCAAAGTAGAACTTCCGGCCAGCGAAGCGCAGGCCAACCTGAAAACCACGCTGAGCATTGCCTACTCCGCCCAAGGCGACCGCCCAACTGCCCAGAACGCGCTTGACGCGGCGCTCGCCGCCAAACCCGATTATGCCCCAGCCCAACTGGCCGACGCACGCAACAAGGCTGGCAGCCGTAAATTCGATGAAGCGCAGACCATAGTCGATGGCGTACTGGCAAAAAATCCGAACAGCGATGAAGCACTGCTGCTCAGCGGCTCATTGCAGGCGGTCAAGGGCAATCAGGAGGCGGCCATTGCGCTCTACCGCAAGGCTATCGAGGCCAGACCGGACTCTCTGCAGGCCCACTCCGCCGTTATATCCAGCCTGTTCCAGCAGCAAAAACTGGACGATGCAGTCAAGCAGATCGATGCACTAAAGAAAGTCGCCCCCAAGCATCCTCAGACTCTCTATCTTGACGCACAAGCAAAATACCAGCTCAAGGACTACAAGGCAGTCCGCGAATTGACGCAACAACTGCTGAAAATTGCCCCGAACAATCCGGCCAGTCTTCAATTAGCTGGCGCTGTCGAGTTTCAACTGGGCTCCTATATCCAAGCCGAAACCTACCTGACCAAGGCACTCCAATTAAGTCCGGCTCTTCCGCTGGCCCGCAGGCTTCTTGTCGCCAGTTATCTGCGCGCAGGTCAGCCGGCCAAAGCCCTCGGCGCAATACAACCGGCACTTGAGAGCACCGAGAAAGATCCAGGCCTGCTCGCGCTCGCCGGGGAAACCTATCTGCAAAATGGTGACGCAAACAAGGCCGCGGAATACTTTGCCACAGCGAGTACGCTCGACCCTGAGGACTCCGCCAAGAAAACCTCTCTTGCCCTAGCTCATTTAGCCCAAGGCAAGTCTGTCGGAGCGTTCGAAGAACTCGAACAGATTTCCCTTACCGACAAGGGCACGACAGCTGACCTTGCGCTGATCGCCGCCTACCTGCGAACCAACCAGGCTGACAAGGCGCTGAAGGCCATCGGCAGCCTGGAAAAAAAGCAACCAAATAACGCAGCCACCTACAATCTGCGAGCCCGCACGCTGCTGACCAAGAAGGATATTCCGGGAGCCCGCCAGAATTTTGAAAAGGCACTCTCAATCAATCCAAAGTTCTTCCCGGCGGCAGCCAGTCTCGCGGCGATGGATATCATGGAAAAAAAGCCCGACGATGCCCGCAAACGCTTTGAGTCGGTTCTTGCCGCGGATCCGAAGAACATACAGGCCATGCTTGCACTGGCGGAACTGCGTGCATCGAGTGGTGGCACACCTGACGAAGTCACCGGACTGATCAGCAAGGCAATCGCTGCCAATCCAGAGGAAGCCGCACCACGCCTGGCGTTGATCCAGTATCACCTGAGCAGGAAGGACAACAAGAAGGCTTTGACGGCGGCCAGCGACGCTTTGGCAGCCCTGCCTGACAAACCGGAAATACTCGATGCACTGGGTAGGACGCAGCAGGCCACAGGTGACTTGAACCAGGCACTAATAACCTACGGCAAGCTGGCGGCCATGCAACCCGCCTCACCGCTAGCCCAGATGCGGCTGGCAGAAATACATCTAGGCAGCAAGAACAAGGATGAAGCCGCAAAAAGCCTCAAGAAAGCACTGGAAATCAAGCCTGATCTAATTGAGGCTCAGCGTGGCCTGATCCTCTTTGCGATGGATTCCAAAAAATTTTCTGATGCCATTAACATCGCTCGCCAGGTTCAACAGCAAAGACCGAAGGAAGCTGCCGGTTTTGTATTTGAAGGGGATATACGCGCTACGGAAAAGGCTTGGCCTGAAGCCATCGGCGCCTATCGCGCCGGTTTGAAACAGGTTGCCGCTCCAGAATTAGCAGTCAAGTTGCATACCGCCCTACTTGCTTCCAACGCGGTGGCTGAAGCAGAAAAAATGGCAACGACGTGGATCAAGGAACATCCGAAGGATGTTGCACTCCGCGTCCACATGGGAGATATCGCTACCGCACGCAAGCTATATCCGCAGGCCGTCCAGAATTACCGCGGAGCACTTGAAATTCAGCCAAACAATCCATTGGTGTTGAACAACCTGGCTTGGGTTTCGGGCCAACTCAAGGCGCCGAAAGCGCTCGAGTACGCGGAGAAAGCCAACCAGTTGTCCCCCAACCAGCCGTCTTTCATGGATACGCTCGCCATGTTGCTCGCCGACAAGGGTGAAACCGTTAAGGCAATCGATCTTCTGCGCAAGGCAATGGCAATTAACCCACAGGCAACGGAAATTCAACTGAACCTCGCCAAGGTATTGATCCGCGCCGGCAAGAAAGATGAAGCGCGTAAGGAACTGGACGCCATCACCAAGCTGGGCGAAAAATTCTCCGGCCATGCCGAAGTCAGCCAGCTACAGAAAGAACTTTAAGATTTTGTTCAACTTTAATTTCAATAATTAATCGCGGGTAAAAAATGACAACAATTGCAGTCGTTGGTCTCGGTTACGTCGGCTTGCCGCTGGCGGTCGAATTTGGTAAAAAATTTCGCACCATTGGATTCGATCTCTCTGCAGAGAAGATCGAGTCATACAAACGCTACGTAGACCCGACCGGGGAAGTCAGCAGTGAAGATCTCAAAGCAGCAACACTGCTTGAGGTAGGCACCAATCCGTCCGCTCTGAAAGAAGCTGATTTTGTCGTGGTCGCCGTACCGACACCAGTAGACGATGCCCACCAACCGGATTTCAGTCCGCTGGTAGGATCCTCAAAGGCAGTCGGCCAGAACCTCAAACAAGGGGCAATCGTTGTCTATGAATCAACGGTATATCCCGGGGCGACAGAAGAAGTTTGTATTCCTATTCTCGAGCGGGAGTCGGGCAAGACATGGAAAGAGGACTTCTTTGTCGGTTACTCCCCCGAGCGCATCAATCCTGGCGACAAGGAACGTACCGTCACCAAGATCGTCAAGGTAGTCTCCGGGGACACACCCGAGACGCTGGCCACCGTGAAGGAAATCTACGGCAGCATCATTACGGCTGGCGTCTATCCCGCGTCGAACATCAAGGTGGCCGAAGCGGCCAAGGTCATTGAGAATACCCAGCGCGACCTGAATATCGCACTGATGAACGAACTGGCTATCATTTTCGACAAAATCGGCATCGATACGCTGGAGGTTCTGCAGGCGGCCGGTACCAAGTGGAATTTCCTGCCATTCCGTCCGGGGCTGGTTGGTGGCCACTGCATTGGTGTCGATCCGTATTACCTGACGCACAAGGCCCAAAAACTCGGCTATCACCCCGAGGTTATTCTGGCCGGCCGCCGGATCAATGACGGAATGGGCAAGTTTGTGGCCGAACAAACGATCAAGCAGCTAATTCGCAATGGGCACCCGATCAAGGATTGTCCGATTATCGTCCTCGGCCTTACTTTCAAGGAAGACTGCCCCGACCTGCGCAACTCGCGGGTTATCGACGTCATTCGCGAATTGGAATCCTATGGTGCCAAGGTCGTCGTCCATGACCCAGTTGCCGATGCCAAAGAAGCAAAACACGAATACGGTGTCGATCTTGTTGCCTGGGACGATCTGCCAAAATCCGGAGCCATCGTCGCTGCGGTGAACCATCGTGAATTCAAAATGCGGTCAACTGCCGATTTTTTGTCTAAACTGAAAAACGATGGTGTGATCACCGATGTAAAAAGCATGCTCGATCCGGCTGCATTCGCAGCCGCGGGCGTGGATCTCTGGCGTCTCTAAGGAGGCTCGCATGAAGCGCTCAAAGTCGACGAAACCAGGTCACAGGCCTTGGGCGCTATGCATTCTTATCGCCATCACCGCACTCTCCAAACCAGCTCAGGCTGATTTGGAGAAAAATGAGCAAGCGGTGGCATTGCGCAACGAAGCGCGCAATTACGAGCACGGCAACGGTGTCCCACGCGACCCGGGCAAGGCTGTTCAGTTGTATTGCGAAGCCTCTCGTCTGGGTGACGTCGAGGCTCAATACAATCTCGGCTGGATGCACGCCAATGGTCGCGGCATTACCCGTGACGATGCGACAGCAGCCTATTTTTTTGCGATGGCGGCGAAACAAGGCGATGCGCTTTCCCAGCGCATGCTGCGTCAGGTTGGAGAACCCGTCAGCAAGCCTCCTGAGTGCCTTTTTGACAGCGACGGTCATGATATCGTCACCACGGCCATGCCGGAGCACCGAAAAGTCATGGATATGGTGCTCAAGCTGGCTCCGGAATATGGCGTATATCCCCGACTTGCAATGGCTATCATCCGTGCCGAATCGAACTTCAATCCGGGAGCAGTGTCCCCAAAGAATGCTCAAGGACTGATGCAACTGATTCCTGAAACGGCCGAACGATTCAACGTAAAAAAGCCTTTCGATCCTGAACAGAATATCCGCGGCGGCCTTTCGTACTTACGTTGGCTTCTTGCCTACTTCAAGGGTGATGTAGCGCTGGTAGCAGCAGCCTACAATGCGGGGGAAGGTGCGGTGAATCGATACGCCGGGATTCCTCCCTATGCCGAGACGCAAGGCTACGTCAAACGCATACGCGATATTTTCAAGCGGGAGAATCATCCTTTCGATCCGACAATCACTGGCCCATCACCTGAATTGCCAAAAATAACTTCGCGCAGGGTGATGTGAGGACCAGTAAATGTTTTAGCGGATGGCTTTTTGCCGCCCTTGGATTATGTCTGGCAACTGAAGCAGTTGCCGAACTGGCCGATACCATTGAGCGCGTCAAACCTTCGATTGTCGTTGTCGGGACTTACAAAAAAACAAATAGTCCACCGTTTGTCTTGCGCGGTACGGGGTTCGTGATCGGCAATGGAAATCTGGTTGCGACAAACTCACACGTCGTTCCGGACACCCTAGAACCGGATGCTCCGGTTCTGGTCATTCAGACACGCAACCTCAGCGGAGAGTCGCAGGTTAGGCGCGCTTATCTCGCCACCCGCGATAAAGAACACGATCTGGCAGTCCTGCGTATTGAAGGGACGGCCCTACCGGCACTTAAACTGGGCAACTCGGACTTGGTGCGCGAGGGCCTGTCGGTCGGATTTACCGGTTTTCCGATCGGGGGTGCCTTGGGCTTTTCACCGGTCACCCATCGCGGCATGATTTCCTCAATAACCCCAATCGCCCTGCCCGGTGCGACTGCCCAGCAACTAAATGAAAAAGTGATCCGTCGCATCAAGGGCGGAACCTTCAACATTTTTCAACTGGATGCCACGGCTTATCCCGGAAACAGCGGCAGCCCGGTCTTTGACACGGAAAGTGGTGACGTGATCGGGATCATCAATATGGTTTTCATCAAAGGTAGCAAGGAAACTGCCTTGAGCCAACCATCGGGAATCAGCTATGCGATTCCTGCAAACTTCTTGAAAAGCATCGTCGATATACCTTAGGAATACATCGACTACACTGGTTGGCGCTCGACGGAAACCTCGGCATCGTTTTTTCCCGGTCGGGTCATTGCCTTGTGCGCCAAATGGCGGGTCAACATAAAAATTGGCATCCGGATCCAGTGCGAACGGATATAAAGCGCTTTTCTTGCCAACCAACTCCCTCGGCTATCGCAACTTGCATGATTCGGACGCAAAACCCTCGTATAGCACAGCCGCATCAACCACATAACCACTTTAGGTGGAGAGATCGACTCGATCTCTCGAACTAGCGTTTCGGGAAACGGCGTATCGAGAATTTTCGCTGAAAAAAAGACGGCATAGTAGAGCGGACGTTCCAAACCGAGCTCTCTGGCTCTCGGCAACAGCTTGCTCCAGAAACCATCTTTGTCACCAAAATGACGGAACATAGAATCAAGATCGAAAAGATCGCGCAATCCGTTATCGAGTTCGCCCTCGTGGAAAAGATGGGTTGCACTATGTAGCACCATGTCGACAGGTTTAAGCACAAAGATATTGTCGAATCCGGCGATCGGCAGGGGGTCTTCAAGAAGTGCGGCGGTATTGACCTTGATGCGGGCTGTTTCCGGCAGGATTGTGTGATGAACGTCGATATTCGTTCCTCGCCGGACATGTAGCATGGGGGGGATTTCATGCATCCATTCCCGGTAATAGCGCTGATCGTACTGGTCGTGATGCGAGCCCTGCCAGCCGTGAATCATCAAGGCACTTTCAACTTCGCAGATCCGCTCCTTGGGAACCAGAATGTCCACATCCGAGAACGTGCGTCCGCGTGATGTCGGCAAACCAGCCATGACATAGGCAGCGCCCTTGAGCAAAATGACTTTCACGCCACTACCCAGCAAGGCCTCCGAGATACATGAGACCTCCCAGCGAATAGCCAGATCCTGGCGGTCAGCCATCTTTAATGCGGAAACGAGATGCGCTTGCGGCGATTTTGGCACGAGCGCCAGACTTTCGGGCAAGAGGTGAAAAGCCAGTTTGCCGAGCAAATTGGCCCGGCGCGCCTGGCGTATCAACAAATCCCACTGTGCCGTATCGAGAGATGCCGTTACGGGAGGCTGGTGCAGAGCCCGCACGACAAGATCAGTTGGGTGCATTGCCTGCCCCAGCAAGCAAATCCGTGAAGATGCCTTCGGCATCGCTCAGACGGCTGTAGGTAAATTGATAACATGAGCACTGCTCGACAAGGTCACCAACAGCATCAAATCCGGAACGACCATGAACGTTGTAATTGAACGACTGATCAGCAATCAGCATGAATGTTCTTGCCTTGGAGTACTTCTCAAGGAGTGGCTCCGAGTCAGCCTGGTAGTGCGGCAGGACTATCCAAGCCGGGAGAGCAGGCTCGGCAACACGCCGAACACTCTCCTCCGGTGGCCTCATCAGCGCCACGGTACCTTTGGTCGTGTCCGGCACAGGAGAAGTCATTACCGTATCCGGTGAATATCCCTGAATAACCTCGATGGACCGGTTCTTTAAATTGACCGGGCGGGCCATGCCATAAATCAGTTTCTGCTCGACATCGTAAAGAGCCAGTTCATCCGACAGCAACCGCCAGCCGCGATTGATCATTGCCGCACACAAGGTGCTCTTACCGGAGCCTGGCGGTGCCGGCAGAATCAGCGCTCGCCCCCCTTGCTCGATCACTGCGGCATGAATGATCAAGTATTGGTGACTATGCGCTGCGACACACCAATTGATTCCCCATTCCAACATAGGGAAAGCCTGATGAGCCGGCAGTGGAATAAACGAAGGCCGACCGTCGAAATAAAACCGCGCGAGCGGCTTTATCCAGCGGCGAAACCCTCGTTCATAGGAAACTTCAACGTGAAAATCGGAAAAACCATCCGGGTCGGCTAGCGGAAAATCTCGGTAAACACGACAAATATCGTCCGCCAAACTTGGAATATCAGAACGCACCCGGACCTTGAACGGGTGCATATCAATCAGCAGATCACCATCTTTAAGACGGTCGAACACTGCATTTCTGGAAAACTCGGAAACTCTCAATTAGCCGCAGCAAAAATAAAACCGGCGCCTTCAAGCTGCATGAGCGCGGCATCAACGCCATCCGTAATCAGGTCCGGATCATCTTCGGGAAAGTTCAGCAGCATGCGGCGCTTTAATTCATCCGCCGTCGCAGGCGAATCAGCTAAAAATTGGCATAACTCATAAGCCACCTCGCCTAGCAGATGGGTATCCCCATTTCGAGCATCGTATACGGTGACAAGTTCTTCGCCGGAAAAGACTCGGAAGATCAGATCGGTATCTCGCAACGAGAACTGCGCAGGCAAAGCTACACGCTTGTTCAAAGCCGGCTCAAGACTACTTATGACGGCCTGACAATCCAGTTGTTATACAGATAGTCCACGATAGACTGCGCCCCCCAAGTGACATTTGGCATATTGGGTGGCGAATAGGAACCAGATGCCATCTGCCGAAGGTCTAAAAGTGTCACACAACTGTCGAGATTGTTGGGGGAACTCAGCGGGGCAAGCAGGATGTAGTTCAACTGCGCAACGATCGTGTATTTTTGCAGATCGGACCCCATGGACAAAATATCCTTAACCATGGCTGTGTCGTTCAGTCCTGTTGGCCTGCCCAAGCCGGTAACGGTGTCAAAAAGCTTCTTTACCGTTACTTTCTTGTAATCAAAACTTCCGCTGGTCTTTGTGGACTTATCGAGGAGCAAAGGGAATTTTTCCTTCAGTTTCACCCACGGCTGACCAAAATTGTTTCGTGCGGTATTGCTCACCCAGTTCGAGATAGTCCAAGTCTCATCCGTATATGAATTGTGTCCGGCATTGGTACTCAAGCTCGTGTTCGGATTGATCTGCTCAGAACCCCACGCCGACGGCGACTTGCAGTGCCATGCCAGCACTGGGCGACTGGCCAGTGTCACGGCAACGACAGAAGCTCCTTGGCGGAACAGGCGGCGACGAGAATGAGCGACACGTTCCTCACTTGGCTGAATTTGCGGCTCAACGGAAGCATCGTTTGTCGCAGCCAAATTTTCTTTATCGTTCATTTCCCGTACCTAGCCTTTCAGGTTTTCTTTGACATCCCGGCCAAAGGATAGCAGAGACCTAATCATATTGTTGTGATCCACTTCACGCTTGATGCATGCGAACAGCGCATTGGCAACCTTATCAAGCACATTTCATACCGGATTAATACAATAAAACTAACACGATGATTATATTGAAATTTAACAAGAAGCCAGCCCACTACCACAAAGACATGAGCATGGAATGTAAAAATTTCCGACAGCTTTTTTCCTGAAGACAATCAAAACCCGCGTTACCGCCAATTATCATCGTTCACTGACATCCCCGTCTTTGCCCGTCGCAGCAGGCTTTCCCGATTTTTCGAGCCATCGGCGAAGGCCATATGCACCGCCCAAGATGATTATCAATATTGCAACAGTCAGTACAATTGACTGCCACCCGGGAGAACGAAAGACGGCAACAATCTGATCAACAAATAGCGTGATCGCCAGAACCCCTGGAATCATCCCGACAATCGTCCCGAGCAAGAAATCGCGCATTCGAACATGCGATGAGCCGATGATCATATTGGCAACGGCAAATGGTGCTGCGGGAATCAAGCGGATGACGATTACCGTTATGACACCACTACGCCCCAGATTTTCGCTGAGTTTTCTGGCCTTTTCTCCGGCCAATAGCCGGAGCGCGTCATGACCAAGGTACTTGCCCAAGACAAAGCTGATGACCGCCCCGATCTCAGCGCCTGACAGCACGTAAACCGGCCCAAGGATCGGCCCGAAGATTAACGCGCCGACAACAATTATGACCGCCAGCGGAATCGCAATTATGCTGGCGAAGACTACCGCACCGATGGCGACCAGCGGATTCTGAAGTACTCCGGAGACTCGTAGCAAACCGATCAGTTTGTCCGGATCAAGAAATGCATGGAGCGAACTCCAACGCCACGCGATGGCCAAGCCAAGTAGTCCAAGAATAAGCGACAGCAATAGCAGAGCACGCTGCCGATGCCGGCCATGAGGGGTAATAACCGGCCTATCGCTCAAGTTTTGACCACCTCCGGGTGGTTAAACTCCGGCAAATCGAGCAGCGCGCGAGCCAGGCTCTGTATGTTGTCCCGCTCGAAAATCGACCCATGCAAGCCCTCAATCAGTATTTCATCAAGCGGCTGTTCCATCTGTTTTCGCCAAGGTTGAAACACCCAGCGCTCCCATCGCACAAGACCTGACGACTTGATAAGGCTCACCGCCCCGCTGTAGCTGTCGAGCCGATAATCGGCCATGGCATTGATCTGGGCAATCAGTCCCGGGTCGCTGAACAAGGCGCCGAGATGGCGACCATTCATACTCAGTTCATGCGCATTCATGTGTCGGGCCAACCAGCCGAGCGACTTCCAGAAAATGGCACTGCGCAGTAAGCGCCCGGGATATACCGTATCGACCAGACAAAGCCGGGGAACGGGAAAGCCAAGTGCCTGCAGATGCCGTGCTGTCTCCAGGGCGGCAATGCCACCGACCGAAAACCCGGCCAGCACGCCCGGTCGGCCATGCGCCAGGATGCGCTCAGCGTAATCTCGAGCCAGTCCGGAAATACTCAGCACTGGCCGGCCAGTCGGCGGTTGCAGCATGTACAGGTCACAGTGCTCGCCCAAGACATCGGCAAGATTCCGGAAACGGATCAGGTCGCCATGCCCGGAGGCGGCAAAATATAGGGGGGTTTTCCCCTGACTCCGGCCAAGGTGCAACATGACGTCACTGGTCAGCCTCTGGCCTTTGCCTTGGCCAAGCGCCAGCGCAAGTTGTTCGACCGAAGGGTTTTCGGTCAGGATAAAGAGCGGAACGCTGCGACCGACCAAGGTTTCCACCCCAACCAGGATGTCGACCGCCGCCAGAGAGTCACCGCCGACATCGAAGAAGTTGTCGGTGACTCCGAAGCCATCCCGCTTCAAGACGACCTGCCATAGCGCGAGGAGCGCGCGCTCCATGTCGTTCGCCGGGAGCCTCGAAGAAGCCACAGGAACCTCGGCCTCCGGCTCAGGCAAGCGGTCATAGGCGATTTTTCCCGTACCGTTGACCGGCAATTCTGGCAGGCGGGAGATCCCAGCCGGCAGCATGTAGTCGGGCAGGCGACATGCAAGGTATTGGCGAATGCGGCTTGCCGACAACTGTGGCGAGCCGGCGACCCAGGCGTAAATGGCCGGCTTGCCGTGCCGTTCGAGCAATTTGATCGCTGCCTGCTGAACGCCATCGACAGCGAGCAGCGTGGCCTCGATTTCCCCTTGCTCGATACGGTAACCACGCAGTTTGATTTGGCGATCAAGGCGACCAAGGAAATACAGATTGCCATCGGTCGCCAGCCAGCCACGATCACCGGTCCGGTACATGCGTTGACCGGGAACGAATGGATCGGCAAAGAAGGCTTCACGATCCAGCTCAGGGCGGTTGATGTATCCCCTGGCAATTGCCGCTCCGGCGAGATAGACCTCTCCGGGAATACCGAAGGGCAGCAAGGCACCGCGGCTGTCGAGTATGTAGATTCGCGAGCCATCAATTGCCCGCCCAATCGGCAGGCTTGCATCGGTCGATTGTTTTTGACATTCCCAGGCGGAGGCGAAGATCGTTGCTTCGGTGGGGCCGTAGACATTGAACAGGCGCGCCCCGGTCTGGTCAATGAAACGATTGGCCAGTTCGACCGGCAAGACCTCGCCACCACAGCACGCGACGCGCAGTTTCAAGGCCGAGAAATCGGGAACCGAATCGAGAAGACCACGTAGCGTAGACGGCACCAAGGCCATGATGGTCACCGCATGGCGGACGGCAAAGGGGCCGAGCGAACGCGGTGAAAGCCGGCCGGCTGGCGGCAAGGCAACGCTGGCCCCATTGATTAACGGCAGAAACAGCTCGATCAGCGAAGGATCGAAAGTCGCCTGGGTGCACTGCCCTGTCCGATCCGATGGCACGACGCTGTAAGCGCGGGAAATCCAGGCCAGCCGGGAACTCAGCGCAGCATGCTCGACCATGACGCCCTTCGGCTGCCCGGTCGACCCCGAGGTGAATAAGACATAGGCGAGATCACCCGGCGTGGGCTGAGGCAGAGCATTCAGGGACGCCCGACTGGCCGGCTCGGGAAAAACGGTGAACAGTTTTGCCTGCAGCGCGGAAAACCGTTCGCGTTGGGCCGGTTGCACCAGCACGGCCAGCGCGCCGCTTTCGTCGACGATACCTTGCAAACGGGCCAGCGGCGCATCCGGGTCCAGCGGCAGAAAGGCGGCACCGACCTTGTTGATGGCCAGCATGGCGGCCAGCATCTCCGGTGAACGCTCCATGACCAGCGCCACGATGCCCCTCTTGCCGGCTTCGAGACTGACTAACTGATCAGCGAGATAGCCAGACCAGGCATCGAGCGCCGCGTAGTCAAGACTGCCGCCATCCCAGACTACCGCACTGGCGTTGGGGGTGATTTCCGCCTGGCGCTGAAACTGACAGATATAGGGCTCCGGTGATGCTTGCGCCGTACTCAGCGCCTGGGTCAGTGCGGCAAATTCAGCCGGAGGGAGTAGATCGAGGTCTTCGACACACTGATCGGGATGCGCCGCCATGCCCTGCATCAGATGAGCGATACGTTGTCCGAGATAGCGGACTTCAGCCGCGGAAAAACAAGCAGGGCTTGCCTCCAGGGTCAGTTCCACATCCTGTACCGACTGAAATTCGCACAAGGTAATGCCCAGCGGATAGCGCGCCAAACCGGAGAATATTTGCCGCGATCCGAACGAGCGACCTGCACCGAAATTCAGATCGTAGTCCTGGCGCTCGTAGGAAAAGAGAACATCGAAAACGCTGTCGCGTCGGTGCCGAATAGCCGCCAGATGCCGGGCGAGTTCGCTGACCGGATAGCGCTGGCGGCGCACGGCTGCCTTCAAGGCAAGATTCACCGACCCAAGCAGCTCACGCACGGTGATGCCTGGCGACACCTTGACGACCAGCGGAAAGACGCCGACGAACATGCCGAAGGTTTCGCGATAGCGTTTTCCGGAACGATTCAGGCTCGGCAAGCCGATCACCACCTCGTCGCGGCCATAAGCCCGGGCAAAATAGGCGGCGAGAACGCCGACCAGATAACCAAAAAGTGTTACGCCGAGCCCCGCGGCAAACGAAGCCAGGTGGTCATAGTCGGCCCGGGGCAGATTCTGGGTAATAAGATGCGCGGCCGGCAAGCTTTCTGATGATTCGATCGCATAGCGCCGCTCGAATAGCGGCGGTGGCAACACCGGTAGCTGCTGCTGCCAGAACTCCGCGTCTTTGGCAAAGCTCGGCGAATGCCGGTACTCCAGCGAATCCGCGACAAACTGGCGATAACCCGGATCGCAGGTCGGCCGTCGCGCTTCCGAACCGGCCAGCACGTTGTACAGGGTGGCCCAACGCTGCATTACCTGCGAAGTTCCCCAGCCATCCATGATCAGGTGGTGAAACTGGATGGTCAGTCCGTGCAAGGTATCGCTATGACGCAGCAGAGCAAAACGCCAGGGCGGGTTGCCATCAAAAACGAAGGGCTCGGCCATCCAGTCCTGCCACCAGACGCGCATGGCGGCCAGTGGATTCTCCGCCGTCGAAACATCGACCAGCAGCAACGGCGCATCGTAGGCCGGGAGCAGCCTCTGCCCGCCCTCAAGAAGCGGGACCAGACGCAAAGCCTCGTTTTCGGCAACCAGCTGAGTCAGCGCCTGGTGGAACAAAGCGAGGTCAAACGGACCGTCGATATACCCTGCCCCACCGATGTTGAGATGGGTGCTTCCCGGCCAGGCGCGCTGATCCAGCCACACTTCCTGCTGGCTCAGCGAGAGCGGAAGAAGCTCTGGCTCTAGGGCCGAAGCAACGGATCGGTCCATCGGGATATTTCTTCCTGTGCATAACGATAACCGGCCTCGACAATTTCGTCCGACCGACGGTAGGCCATCAGCGGAAAATCGGCGACCGGCGGCTCCAGGCAGTAATCCGCCAGGGCCATGGTCCGTGCACGCTGGTGCATGCCGCCGATGTGGCCGGCCCGATAGAGGATCGACGCAATCGATGGGGAGCCGTCACCGGCCGAGCGCAAATATCCCTTGAGGGTCCGCCAGACGGACAGCCGCACGGTTTCCGGATGGACACACATATTCTCGCGAACATCGACGTCGACGGCGATCACCGTCCCGTTCCCCCGGCGCTGTTCGAGCGGCGTACCGAGGCGCCCGCGCATGGCACTGACCGGCACGTTATCGAGAATCGCCCCGTCGACCAGCAGATCGCCTTTGTAAACCACGGGCGGCAGCAGCCCGGCCGGCGAGTTGCTGGCCAGTACGGCCCGCCAAATCGGACCACTATCCTGCACCGTGGTACACACCTGACTGAGATTGCAGGCAGCGGCAAAGAAGGGGCGCCACAGTTGTTCGATGCAGGTTTCGCCGAACATCCTGCGCAGATCGCGTTCGAGGCGCTTGCCGGACAGCAGCGAAATCAACGGCAGGGTTGGCCGCTCACCACCCAAGGCAAAGCGTTCCGTCCGCTGACGGATTTCGTCAATCGGCACACCACTGGCGTATTGCGCTCCAATCAAGGCACCCATGCTGTTGCCACCGATCAGGTCGACCGGGATGGCGTTTTCCTCAAGTGCCCGCAGAACGCCAAGATGCGAAAAGCCGCGCGCCCCGCCACCGCCAAGCACCACGCCGACGGCAGTACCGGTCAGAAAGCGCGCCAGACGGGCATAGTCGCGTTGCCGGCCAGCGCGCACCGGATAAACCCGTTCAATCTCCCGCCCTCTTTGCCAGGCTGGCATATCGCCTGGATGCTCGCCCAGCGCCTTGTGCAGCAGCACCAGATGCTTGCGCTTCATGACAAAGCCGGCCTCGCTTGAGAGACCGCGCTCGACCCCGGACAACCCGGGAGACTCCCCTTCCGCCGCAACAAAGACCACCTGGTCGGCCTGGCGAACAGCCCGGTGCGTGCGCTCCGAGTTCGTTTCGTCGGTTTCCAGCACGAGATATTCGAAGCGGCTCTCCAGATCATCAAAGTGCGGCAAATCGAGCGCTGCCTCGCGCACTTTCTCGGTCCGCCCGATCGCTCCGAGCGCCTCGGCCAGACCGGCCGCCACTTCAGCCCCCAGGCGACGGTCGTGGAGCGGAACGACGACGAAGGTATGGGCTCGACGTTGTTCGACCAGCTGCGGGGCATGCCGCAGTTGCTGATAGACGGCCTGAGCAAAAACGCGATTCAAGGCCACCGGGTGGCGGCGCAGGAGCACTTCAAAAGACTCGCGCCGCAGCAAGGCAATGGTCGAGTCGCGAACCGCCGTCACATCGGCAAAACGCGATTGTTGCAGGACCATGCCGGTTTCGCCGACGGATTCGCCCGGGCAAATTTCGTTATACAGAAGAAGCGAACCATCGGCATTTCGCCGTGACACACGCAGCCGGCCACTGACCAGTATCAACATGCTTTCAGCGGTATCACCCTCGTGCTGAACGAGATCCCCCCCTCTCACCGAGGTGAGTTCCAGCTCGCCGGCCAGATCTTGCAGAACAGGCATTTCGAGCATGCCAAACACGCGGCTGGCCTGCAGCACCTCGACCAACTGGTCGGCGGCAATCGACGTCGTCAGCACCCCATGCCCCGAGCGCGCCCCGGCTCCACTGCTCAGACGTTGAAGCCGGACGGATTGGCCGACTGCCAGCGCCAGGCATCGGCACACATGGTGTCGATATCCCGGTCGGCCGACCAGCCAAGGACTTCCCTGGCCCGGGCGGGGTCGGCGTAACAGGCGGCGATATCGCCGGGGCGGCGATCGACAATGCGATAGGCGATTTTTTGGCCACTTGCTTTCTCAAAAGCCGCAACCACTTCCAGCACGCTGTAGCCACGGCCGGTCCCCAGGTTGATCGGGACGATGCCGGACTGCCGGTCCAGCGCTGCCAGCGCGGCTAGGTGGCCGCGGGCCAGATCGACGACATGGATATAGTCGCGCACGCCGGTACCGTCGGGCGTCGGGTAATCGCCGCCAAAAACGCTGAGTGCTTCGCGGCGGCCGACCGCAACCTGGGCAACGAAAGGCATCAGGTTGTTGGGGATACCCTGCGGGTCTTCGCCGATCAATCCGCTGGCATGCGCGCCCACCGGATTGAAGTAACGCAGTAACGCGACACGCCATTGCGGGGCAGCCTGCCCAATATCGCGCAGCATGTCCTCGATGACGAGTTTGCTGCGCCCGTACGGATTGGTCGCCTGGAGCGGGAAGCTCTCGTCGATCGGCACCTTGTGCGGATCGCCGTAGACAGTGGCCGAGGAACTGAAAACCAGCCGATGGACGCCCGCCTTGGCCATTGCTTCGAACAGCCGCAAGGAACCGACCACGTTGTTGTCGTAGTAGCGCATCGGCTGCGCGACCGACTCGCCAACCGCCTTGAGACCGGCAAAATGAATCACCGAGACAATGGGATAGGCGGCAAACAGTTTTTCCAGCAGCACCGCGTCGCGAATGTCGCCTTCAATGACGACAGGGCGCTTGCCCGATATCTGCTCGATCCGCTCGAGGACCTTGGGCGAACTATTGGAAAAATTGTCCAGAATCAGTAATTCGTGGCCCGCAGCGAGCAATTCGACGACAGTATGCGAGCCGATATAACCCGCCCCTCCGGTTACCAGTATCATTTTTTCCCCGAACGCCAGATGTAGATGCTGAGCACCTGATGGTTATCAAGTGTCATTCTGCCTTATTAACAACTGGAAAAGAACCGGCCGAGGCAATCGTCTCAACGGAACCCGCCACTCAGCTTGGTACATATTCCCTGACGCATGAAACACAATGGCCGGTGGGTGATCTACTGGTGATCAACCCATCGGCCATGCCTTCAAGCCCAAGGAGGTCTCGGCTCGTTGCCGAGGGGCTTCAGTTGCCAACCTGGAAACCCTTTAGGCTCTGGGGTCGATACCGAAGTATCCGAGCGATCCAGTTCGCCGTCTCAGGAGGCACTTCTAATATAGGCCAGGAACGGCCCAGGCGCCAGGAATGAAACACCTAGCCTCCTTGAACGCTCTTATAAGAAAGGAGTCACCATACAGATGATAACTGCTGAACGAGTGGTTTTTACCATTCGATCAACCCGCCAAACCCGTTGCGAATGCTGGTGTGCCCGGAGGGACTCGAACCCCCGACCTGCTGCTTAGAAGGCAGCTGCTCTATCCAGTTGAGCTACGGGCACTTGAGGTGCGATACCGAAAACAGGGAAGAAATTGGTCGGGGCGGTGGGATTCGAACTCACGACCCTCTGCTCCCAAAGCAGATGCGCTACCAGGCTGCGCTACGCCCCGACACGAGGAGACGTAGTCTATCACCTGCCGGAAAGCCGCACCAGATCAAGAGCCTATCTTTTTGAAATAAACTTTCCTTGCCTCACCGGCGCCTTTCTGATATTTAATCGCCTTTTTCGTCACTGGGACGCACAAGAAAATGGCAGAAGAACTGCTCCACAAATATTTCGCACCGTACGAACCCAAGCCGGGTGAGGACTACATGAGCGCGAAACAACTCACCCACTTTCGCAAGATTCTCGAAACGCTCAAAAAGGAGCTGAGCGAGGACATCGACCGCACGGTGCACACCATGCAGGACGAAGCGACGGTTTTTGCTGACCCGAACGACCGGGCCAGCCAGGAGACCGACATAGCAATCGAACTGCGCAACCGCGACCGTGAACGCAAGCTGATCAAGAAGATCGAGGAAACGCTGGGCAGCATCGAAAGCGGCGATTACGGCTTCTGCATCAAATGCGGCGTCGAAATCGGCATCAAGCGCCTGGAAGCCCGCCCCACGGCGACACTGTGCATTGACTGCAAGACACTGGACGAAATGAAAGAAAGACAAATGGCGAAATAACATTCGCGATTTGCTGGTTTTGCGGCAAATCTTCAGAAAACCGCAAAAAAAAGGCACCGAAAGGTGCCTTTTTCTTGACTGACGCCGCCCGTTTGCACGGGAGGCACCAGTTGATAGCTTACTGCTGTTGCTGCTGAGCCGCTTCCGGCGCAACCGCCGGCTGGCTAGAACCTTCTTCAGCGGCAACTGCCTTCATCGACAGCTTGACGCGACCACGGTCGTCCGTCTCGAGAACCTTGACGCGAACAACCTGGCCTTCCTTGAGGTAGTCCTCGACCTTGGCAACACGCTCCTGGGCGATCTGGGAGATGTGCAGCAGACCATCCTTGCCCGGCAGCACGGAAACGATTGCGCCGAAATCAAGAATCTTCAGCACGGTGCCTTCGTAGATCTTGCCGATCTCGACTTCCGCCGTGATCGCATCGATGCGCGAACGGGCAGCGGCGGCAGCTTCGCCGCTGGTTGCAGCGATGGTGATCGTGCCGTCGTCCTGGATATCGATGGTCGTACCGGTTTCTTCGGTCAGCGCACGAATGACGGCGCCGCCCTTGCCGATCACGTCACGGATCTTTTCCGGATTGATCTTGAAGGTGTAAAGACGCGGCGCGTAGGCCGACATTTCTTCACGCGGACCGGCAGCGGATTCCTGCATCAGGCCGAGGATGTGCAAACGGGCTTCCTGGGCTTGTGCCAGCGCGACCTGCATGATTTCCTTGGTAATGCCCTGGATCTTGATGTCCATCTGCAGCGCGGTGATGCCAGCGGTCGTGCCAGCCACCTTGAAGTCCATGTCGCCGAGGTGATCTTCGTCACCCAGGATATCGGTCAGCACGGCGAAACGGTTACCGTCCTTGATCAGGCCCATGGCAATACCGGCAACGTGTGCCTTGAGCGGCACGCCGGCATCGAGCAGCGCCAGACAGCCGCCGCAGACGGAAGCCATCGACGAGGAACCGTTGGATTCGGTAATTTCCGAGACCAGGCGCATCGAGTAGGAGAAATCCTCCGGCTTCGGCAGCACGGCCAGCAGGGCGCGCTTGGCCAGACGGCCATGGCCGATTTCGCGACGCTTCGGCGTACCGACACGGCCACATTCGCCGGTGGCGTACGGGGGCATGTTGTAGTGCATCATGAAACGATCGCGGTACTCGCCAGCCAGCGCGTCGATGATTTGTTCGTCGCGATTGGTGCCGAGGGTAGCGACAGCCAGAGCCTGGGTTTCGCCACGGGTAAACAGCGCGGAACCATGGGTGCGCGGCAGGACGCCGGAACGCATGGTGATCGGACGCACGGTACGGGTGTCGCGACCATCGATACGCGGTGCGCCGGAAAGGATGCGACCACGAACGATGGAGGCTTCGATTTCGTGGAACAGGTTGCCGACGGTGTTTTCATCCGGAGCGCCTTCAGCACCGGTGCACAGGGCAGCCACAGCCTCGGCACGGATGACCTTGACGGCCTGGCTGCGCGTTTGCTTGACGGTGATGTTGTAGGCCTCTTCGAGCTTGGCAGCGACCAGTGCAGACAGGTTGGCAACCAGCGCTTCATCCGTCGGAGCAGCTTGCCATTCCCATTCCGGCTTGCCAGCCTCTTCAACCAGTTCGTTGATGGCGTTGATCGCCTTCTGCATTTCGGTATGACCGAAAACGACGGCGCCGAGCATGATCTCTTCGGACAGCTGATCGGCTTCGGACTCGACCATCAGCACGGCGGCTTCGGTACCGGCGACGACGAGGTCGAGCTGGCTGGCCTTGAGCTGGCTCAGGGTCGGACACAGGACGTACTGGCCATTGATATAACCGACGCGGGCAGCGCCGATCGGTCCATTGAACGGCACGCCGGAAATCGCCAGGGCAGCAGACGCACCGAGCAGAGCCGGAATATCAGAATCGACTTCCGGGTTCAGCGACATCACGGTGGCGATGACTTGAACTTCATTGTAGAAACCGTCCGGGAACAGCGGGCGGATCGGGCGGTCGATCAGACGGCAGGTCAGCGTTTCCTTTTCGGAAGGACGGCCTTCGCGCTTGAAGAAGCCACCGGGAATACGGCCGGCAGCGTAAACTTTTTCCTGATAATCAACGGTCAACGGGAAGAAATCCTGACCCGGCTTGGCACTCTTGGCGGCCACAACGGTTACCAGAACGACAGTCTCTTCCATCGACACCAATACGGCGCCGCCAGCCTGGCGGGCGATTTCGCCTGTTTCGATGGTGACCTGATGGTCGCCATAGGCGAAGGTTTTTTTCACGACATTAAACATAATTTCCTTTCACTCTCATCACAATGAACAACACACAACACAACAATAAAAACGAAAAAAGCGGCCGGGATATTTCCGGGCCGCTTTTTTTACGTGGCTTTGCTCTGGCTTATTTGCGCAGACCAAGGCGGGTAATCAGGGTGCGGTAAGAATCGATGTTCTTGCCCTTCAGGTAATCCAGCAGCTTGCGGCGCTGGCTGACCAGACGCAACAGACCACGACGGGAGTGGTGATCCTTCTTGTGCTCTTTGAAGTGCGGGGTCAGATCGTTGATGCGGGCGGTCAACAGCGCGATCTGGACTTCGGAAGAGCCAGTGTCGCCAGGAGCGCGCTGGAATTCGGCAACGATGCCGGCCTTGATTTCAGTAGTGAATGCCATTTCAAACTCTCTTTCATGGTTACGACGCCGCCCCGGTTTGATAGAGCCAGCGCCAAGTTAAAATTGGTTTTTCCGTTTGGCGACGGAAAGCGCGCGATTATACCCGCTTAAGCAGCCAATTGCACCAGTCGTTTCGGCCACAAGCGGCCATCGCTTCCCGGCTCGCCGACGCCGATCAGTCGGTCATCGGCATAGACACGAATTTTTCCGGCTAGATCGTCCGGCAAATCAACCGGATTGCCATGACGAAAGCGTTCGGCCGCCTCGCCCTCGACGGTCATCACCGGCAAACTGAGCAACAAGGCATCGACCGGTTGCAGGCGCCCTGCCCGCCCCGCTTCATCCAGCGCCTCCAGTTCAGCCAAGGTGACGGCATTGGCCAGATCGAGATCACCGACCATGGTGCGACGCAGCCCGGTCAGATGCGCGCCACAACCGAGCGCCTGTCCGATGTCGGCCGCCAGGACGCGGATATAGGTTCCTTTGCTGCAAGCCACACGCAAGGTCAGGCTATCGCCGGAAAAATTCAGGCAGTCGATGGTGTAGATAGTCACCGCCCGCAGCTCCCGCTCGACTTCGATTCCCTGGCGCGCCAACTCGTAGAGCGGCCGGCCATTCCGCTTGAGCGCCGAGTGCATGGGCGGGATTTGCTGAATATCGCCGGTAAATTGCGGCAACACCCGAGAAATATCATTTTCGGAGACGTTGACCGGAGCGCTAGCGATCACCACCCCTTCGGCATCGCCCGAATCAGTTGTGATGCCCAATTTGACAATCGCTTCGTAGGTCTTGTCGGCATCGAGGAGGTCAGCCGAAAACTTGGTCGCCTCACCGAAACAGAGCGGCAACAAGCCGGTCGCCAGCGGATCAAGAGTTCCGGTGTGCCCGCCCTTCGCAGCCGAAAACAAGCGCCGGGCCTTTTGCAGAGCATCGTTGGAGGTCAGGCCGATCGGTTTGTCGAGCAACAAAACACCATCGACCTGTTTCCAGGTCTTCTTGACTTGCATGAATGGTCAGTCTTCCGGCGTCAGGTCGCTGAGTGCGTTGGCCTGCTCGATGAGCAGCGACATGCTGGCACCGTGAACGATCGAATCGTCGTAGACGAAGTGCAACTCCGGCAAGGTATGAATATGGATTCGCCGTCCCAATTCGCGCCGCAGAAAGCCGGCGGCACGCTTCAGGCCACGCTCGACCTCTTCCAGATGCTCGTCATTGAGCGTCGCGAAGAAGACCTTGGCGTGGGCATAATCCGGTGTCAGCTCAACAGCCGTCAGGCTGATCATGCCGACACGCGGATCCTTCAACTCGGTACGAATCAGGTCGGCAAGGTCGCGACGAACTTGCTCCGCGACCCGATCACTACGCTGAAATCCCTTCTTTTTCATTACAGCGAGCGCGCCACTTCCTGGATTTCGTAAGCTTCGAGATGGTCGCCGACGAGAATGTCGTTATTGTTCTTGAGCGACAGACCACATTCGAAGTTGCTGCGAACTTCCTTGACGTCATCCTTGAAGCGCTTGAGCGAATCCAGCTCGCCGTCCCACTGCACAACGTTGTTGCGCAACAGGCGGACGCGCGAATTGCGCTTGATGAGACCTTCCAGCACGTAACAGCCGGCAATGGCGCCGACCTTGGAAACGTGAAAGACCTGGCGGATCTCGACCATACCGGTGATCTGCTCGCGCTTCTCTGGCGAGAGCATGCCGGAAAGCGCCGCCTTGACCTCGTCGACCGCGTCATAGATCACGTTGTAGTAACGGATATCAACGCCGAAGGTCTCGGCCAGCTTGCGGGAGTTGGCATCGGCCCGCGTGTTGAAGCCGATGATGACCGCACCGGAAGCCTGCGCCAGATTGACGTCGGATTCGCTGATACCGCCGACCGCGCCGTGAATGATCTGGACACGAACCTCTTCGTTCGACAGCTTGGCCAGAGTTTGCACCAGCGCCTCCTGCGAACCTTGCACGTCGGCCTTGACGATAAGCGGCAGGGTCTTGACCTCGCCCTCTTCCATCTGCTGGAACATGTTTTCGAGCTTGGCGGCCTGTTGCTTGGCCAGCTTGACGTCGCGGTACTTGCCTTGACGGAAGAGCGCGATTTCGCGAGCCTTCTTTTCATCAGCCAGCACAATGGCTTCTTCACCTGCCGCCGGCACATCCGACAAACCGAGAATCTCGACCGGAATCGACGGCCCCGCTTCGGTGATCGGCTTGCCATTCTCATCGAGCATGGCACGGACCCGACCGGAGACCTGACCGGCCAGCACGACGTCGCCACGCCGCAAGGTACCGGACAGAACCAGCATGGTCGCCACGGCACCACGTCCCTTGTCGAGACGCGCTTCGATGATCAGCCCCTTGGCCGGCGCATCCTTCTGCGCAGTCAGCTCAAGAACTTCGGCCTGCAGCAACACCTGCTCCAGCAACTCGTCGATGCCAGTGCCTTTTTTCGCCGAAACCGGCACGAAAGGCGAATCGCCACCATACTCTTCCGGGATGACGCCCTCGGCAACCAGTTCCTGCTTGACGCGATCCAGGTTGGCATCGGGCTTGTCGATCTTGTTGACCGCGACAACCAGCGGCACACCGGCCGCCTTGGCGTGGTGAATCGCTTCCTTGGTCTGCGGCATGACGCCGTCGTCGGCCGCCACGACCAGGATGACGATGTCGGTCGCCTTGGCGCCACGGGCACGCATGGCGGTAAACGCCTCGTGACCCGGGGTGTCGAGGAAGGTAACCATGCCACGGTCGGTTTCGACGTGGTAGGCACCGATATGCTGGGTAATACCGCCCGCTTCACCGGCCGCCACCTTGGCACGGCGAATGTAGTCGAGCAGCGAGGTCTTGCCGTGGTCGACGTGACCCATGACGGTAACCACCGGAGCGCGGGGCTCCTTCGGCACATCCTTCTGCTCGCCGACCAGAGACTCTTCGAGGAAGGCATCCGGATCGTCCAGCTTGGCAGCAAATGCCTTGTGGCCCATTTCCTCGACCACGATCATGGCCGTTTCCTGGTCCAGCACCTGATTGATCGTCACCATCGAACCCATTTTCATCATCACCTTGATGATTTCGATCGCCTTGACAGCCATCTTGTGGGCCAGATCGGAGACGGAAATGGTTTCCGGCACATGAACTTCACGAACAACCTGTTCGGTCGGCGCCTGGAAGCTGCCCTGACCATCATCAGTCGCGTGGCCGTGCTTTTTGTGGCCACCGCGCCCGCTCTTCCAGGAACTGCCGGTATCGGAAGAACGCGTCTTGATACCCGGCTTTTTCTTGCCCTCGTCGGCGCGGCCGTTGCCGCCCTTCTTGGCATCCTTGCCCGGCGCATCCGGCTTCTTGTGCAACGTTCCTTTTTCAGCAGCCGGGGGCTGTGCGGCGGCTAGCGCAGCGGCTTCCTGCTTTGCCTGTTCGGCCGCCTTGGCAGCGAGCGAAGCAAGCTCGGCCTGCTGGCGCATGCGCACCATATCGGCTTCGCGAGCCTGCTTTTGCCGTAACTCGCGTTCCTGAATTTCACGCAACTGGGAGTGGCGACGATCCTGCTCCTCACGAGCCCGCAGTTCGCTTTCGCCAATGATGGAAGCACGCGTTGGCGCAACGGGGGGCGGCGCAACCGGCGCAGCAACGGGCGCCTCAACGACAGGTTCGGGCTCCGGTTGGGGCTCGGGAACAGGCTCCGGCTCGGGTTCCGGCTGGGGCTCGGGAACGGGTTCCGGCTCGGGTGGCAACTCGACGACCGGCTCCGGAATCGGCGTCGGTTCGGTAAATTCTTCAATTTCGCTGGCTTCCGCCGGAAACTCATCATCTTTCATTGCCGCCTCCGGCAGATGCTCACCCAACTCGCGCTTGACCAGGACGCGCTTCTTGCGCACCTCGACCTGAACGGTGCGGGCTCGACCATGCGCGTCGGTGGCCTTGATTTCTGACGTCTGCTTGCGGGTCAGGGTAATCTTGGTCTTCGACTCGTCACCATGCGCCCGGCGCAGATAATCGAGCAGCTTGGCCTTGTCCTGATCGTTCAGCATATCGTTGCTACCTTCTTTGCCGACGCCGGCCTTGCCCAATTGCTCGAGCAGGGCCGTAACCGGCATTTTAAGTTCAACGGCAAATTGTGAAACTGTTGTTGCAGACATATTTGCTACCTCCCGCTCACTCGAACCAGTGAGCCCGTGCCTTCAGAATAAGTTCCTTGGCACGCTCTTCGTCGATGCCGGTCAATTCCGTGAGTTCATCCACCGCCAGCTCAGCGAGGTCATCGCGGGTCTTGACGCCATTTCCGGCCAATTTGGCGGCCAGTTCCTTGCTCATGCCATCGAGACCGATCAGGTCTTCGGCGACACTTTCCAGCTGTTCTTCGGTGGCAATCGCTTCAGTCAACAAGACATTACGGGCGCGATTACGCAACTCGTTAACGATGTCTTCGTCCAGCCCCTCGATTTCGAGCATTTCAGCCAGCGGCACATAGGCCACTTCTTCCAGCGTCGAGAAACCTTCCTCGATCATCAGATCGGCCAGCTCTTCATCGATATCAAGCTTGTCCATGAAGATGACCCGCGTCGCGGCGGATTCTGCTTCGGAACGCTTGGCTGACTCATCCTGGGTCATCAGGTTGATGGTCCAGCCGGTCAGCTCGGAAGCGAGGCGGACATTTTGTCCGCTGCGCCCGATGGCGATGGCCAGATTATCTTCATCGACCACGACGTCCATCGAATGCTTCTCCTCATCGACAACGATCGAGGAGACTTCCGCCGGCGACAATGCGCCAATGACGAACTGGGCCGGATCAGCAGACCACAGCACGATATCGATGTTCTCGCCGCCGATTTCGTTACGCACGGCAGTAACACGCGAGCCGCGCAGACCGACACAGGTGCCGATCGGATCGACCCGCGGATCGTTCGACTTGACGGCAATCTTGGCACGCAGACCGGGGTCGCGGGCACAAGCCTTGAGTTCCATCAGGCCGTCGGAGATTTCCGGCACTTCCATGTCGAACAGCTTGATGACGAATTCCGGCGCGGTACGCGACAGAATAATCTGCGGGCCGCGGGCATTGCGGTCGATGCGCAGCAGGTAGGCCCGAATACGGTCGCCGACCCGGAGATTCTCCTTCGGGATCATCTGGTCGCGGGGCAGCAAGGCTTCGATCTTGCCAGCTTCGATAATCGCGTTACCGCGCTCCATCCGCTTGATGGTGCCAGAAACGACATGTTCCTTGCGCTCCAGGAAGTCGGCCAGGATCTGCTCGCGCTCGGCGTCGCGGATCTTCTGCAGGATCACCTGCTTGGCCGCCTGAGCACCGATGCGACCGAAATCGATCGGTTCCAGCGGCTCTTCCAGGGAGTCGCCGGCTTCGATCTCCGGATCATCTTTTTGTGCCTCGGACAGCGGCACCTCGAGGTATTCATTGACGTATTCGTTATCTGGCACGACCTGCCAGCGACGGAAGGACTCGAAACCACCGGTGTTGCGATCAATTGAGATGCGCACATCGGCTTCATCATGGATGCGTTTTTTGGTCGCGGACGCGAGCGCCAGTTCAAGCGCACCGAAAACGATGTCCTTGCTGACGTTCTTTTCGCGGGCCAGAGCATCGACCAGCAGCAAAATTTCACGGCTCATGGGCTAAAACCTCCTAGTCCTTCAGTCGAAACGAGGCACCAGACGTGCCTTCTCGATATTGGTGAATTCCAGTTCCACTTCATCTTTTTCCAGGCGCAGACCAACCTTGCCGTCTTTGCAGCCCAGCAGTTCGCCCTGGAAATTGCGGCGACCGCCATGTGGAATTCGTACCTTGATCTGAATATCCTGACCGGCAAATCGCTCGAAATCTTCGGCTTTTTTGACGACACGATCCAGACCCGGCGAGGATATTTCGAGGCGGTCGAAATCAATATTCTCGACCTCAAAAACACGCGACAACTGGTTTGATACCTTGGCGCAGTCCTCGACATCAATGCCGCTCTCCTTGCTCGGCACATCTATGAAGACGCGAATGGTGCGGCCGCGCGGCGACATCTCGACATCAACGAGTTCATAACCCAGACCGACAACGGTCGTTTCAAGCAGCGTGTTTAAATCCATAGCCACAAATAAAAAATGGGCGAAACGCCCATCTATATAAAAAAGATGCCCCGCCAAGAATGACGGGAGGAACAAACCCGTGAATTATAACGAGTTTATTCCCTCCAGTAAATGAATCAGCCAGACTTTATGCACCTTCCGGGGGCATTTCCTCCGGCTTGATCATTTTGTCCAACTCGCGCATGAATGCCTTGACTTCGACCTCGTTCAACTCGTGCACGCGTCCCCGCTTCAACTGCGGCGGCAAACCGAACGGACCGTAACGAACACGAATCAGGCGACTGACCGTACACCCTACCGCTTCGAACATCCGGCGCACTTCGCGATTGCGACCTTCGTAGATTGTGGCGCGATACCAGTGATTGGCCCCCTCGCCGCCGGCATCCTCCAGACTAGCGAAACTGGCCGGGCCGTCTTCGAGCTGGATCCCTTCCAGCAGCAACTTTTGCGATTCCAGCGTCAGCTCGCCAAGCACGCGGACAGCATAATCACGCACCAGTTCCGAGCTCGGATGGGTCAACTTGTTGGCCAACTCGCCCGAGGTCGTGAACAGCAACAGGCCCGAGGTATTGAAATCCAGGCGACCGACCGCGATCCATCGCCCGCCACGGATTCGCGGCAAAGCATTGAACACCGAAGGGCGCCCCTCCGGATCGTCGCGCGAGACGATCTCGCCTTCCGGCTTGTGATACATGACAATGCGGGGCGTCTTGGTGGTGGTGAAGCGCAAATTGACCAAGCGACCACCGATCTTGACCTTGTCGGTCGGCACCACGCTCTGACCGAGCTGAGCGGTCACACCATTGACGCTGATCCGGCCGGCGGCAATCCACTCCTCCATTTCGCGGCGCGAACCGATACCGGCCTGAGCCAGTACTTTCTGCAGGCGTTCCGGCTTAGATTCGAGCAGTGGCTTGCCATTGCGCCCGACGGCACCGCGATTGGCCCGCCCCGACGCCGGCCCCATACGTTGCCGCTTCGGCTTGGCCGGCGCTTCTACCGCCTGCGCCGCCGCTGCCTCACGACGCGCCCCGCGCTGGCGCGGTTCTTCATCTTGATCAACGGCAGCCACCGCAACACGATTATCGAAGGCACCATCGCTATTTTTCGGCGACTGGCGGAAGGGAGTACGTTTAGTTTTCATGGTTCAGCTCCAGTGTCTGGCTGATTTGTTCAAGCGGCGGCAGTTCGCTGACGGCACGCAGTCCCAGATCATCGAGAAATTGTTTCGTCGTGGCAAATAGTGCCGGGCGGCCCGGCGTGTCGCGGTGGCCGACGACGTCGATCCAGCCCCGCTCTTCCAACGTCTTGATAACGTTGGCGTTAACGGCAACGCCGCGAATTTCCTCGATATCGCCGCGCGTCACCGGCTGACGGTAGGCGATGATGGCGAGGGTTTCAAGCATGGCACGCGAATACCGTGGCGGTTTTTCCGGATTCAGGCGCTCAAGGTAAGGCAGATATTCGGCGCGCGTCCGGAAACGCCAGCCGGAGGCCAACTGGATCAGCTCGACCGGCCGCTCGGCCCATTCCTCGCGCAGCTCACTCAGCAATTTCCGCAGGACGTCCGTCGACAACTCCTCGTCGAACATCTTGCGCAACTCGAGCGGCGTCATCGGCTCGCGGGCGGCGAGCAGCGCCGCTTCAAGCACCTTCTTGACCAGGCTCGGTTCCACCTTGATGCACTCTCACGTAAATGGGCTGAAAAGCCTCGGTTTGGGTAAATTCGACCAGCTTTTCGCGTGCCAGCTCCAGCATCGCGAGAAAATGAACAACCAGGCCAGGGGCGCCCATTTCGGGATCGAACATCGTTTCAAACTGGACGAAACCACCACGCTCCTGCAGCAGACGCAGGATGATGCCCATATGTTCGCGTACCGACAACTCTTCGCGGCTGATTTTGTGACTCTTGGTCAGTCTGGCCTGGCGAAAAATGGCATCCCAGGCCTCTTTCAGATCGGCCACCGAAACATCCGGATGGCGCACGTAGAGCGACTTCTCGACCAGCGTTTCGACCCAGAAAAACTCCCGTTCGGCCTGCGGCAACTCGTTCAGCTTCTGGCCGGCGATTTTCATCTGCTCGTATTCCATCAGCCGGCGTACCAATTCCGCCCGCGGATCTTCGGCCTCGTCGCCCTCGCCCAGCCTGTGGCGCGGCAACAGCATGCGCGACTTGATCTCGATCAGCATGGCCGCCATCACCAGATAATCGGCCGCCAATTCGAGATTGGTCGCCTGCATGCTGTCGATATACGTCAGGTACTGCCGGGTCAGCGGCGCCATCGGGATATCGAGAATATCGACGTTGGCCTTGCGGATCAGATAGAGCAGTAGGTCAAGCGGCCCCTCGAAGGCATCGAGCATGATCGCCAGTGCATCGGGCGGGATATAGAGATCCTGCGGCAGATGCTCAAGCGGCTGGCCATAGATCCGGGCAACCGGCGAGAAGAGCGCCGCCTGGGGCGACTCGATGACCGCATTCATAGTCACGAAGCCGCGCTGCGGCCCTTGCTCTTGTAATGCAGATGAAGGTTGCGCAGATAGATCACCAGCGGCAGCGCCTGACCAAAAATAAATACCGGGTCTTTGCGATGAATGGCATAGACGACCAGCACCAGGCTACCGGCCAGACTGAAATACCAGAAGGCGACCGGGATCACCACCCGCTTGGCCTTCTCACTGCTCCACCACTGGATGACGAAGCGCATCATGAACAGCGCCTGGCCGGCGAAGCCAATGCCGATCCAGACCAACGCCTCGATATCAAGGTTATCCATCAATGGTATTCCAGCCCCATCGATTCCCGGACGTCGCGCATCGTTTCGCGAGCCAGTTCGCGAGCCTTCTCGCAGCCGTCGGCAATGATGTTCTTGACCAACGTCGGATCGTCGAGATAGACCTGCGCCCGTTCGCGCATCGGCGCCTGTTCGCGCAGGATGCCGTCGATCACCGGCTGCTTGCATTCGAGACAGCCGATACCGGCAGTGCGGCAGCCTTGCTGCACCCATTCCTTGCAAGCATCGTTGGAATAGACCTGATGCAACTGCCAGACCGGGCACTTGGTGGGCTCGCCTGGATCGTTGCGACGCACCCGGGCCGGATCGGTCGGCATGCTTCTGACCTTCTTGCTGACCGATTCCTCGGATTCGCGCATGGTGATCGTGTTGTGATAGGACTTGGACATCTTCTGCCCATCCAGGCCCGGCATCTTGGAAGCCTCGGTCAGCAGATAACCTGGTTCGACCAGGATCATCTTGCCGGTACCTTCGAGGAAACCGAACAGGCGCTCACGGTCAAGCGCCGAAAGATGCTGAATTTCGTTGAGCATGGCCTTGGCCTGCTCGACGGCTTCCTTATCGCCATTCTGCTGGTAACGCGTGCGCAGCTCTTCATAGAGTCGCGCCTTCTTGCTGCCCAGCTTCTTGACCGCTTCGCGTGCCTTGTCCTCAAAACCCGGCTCGCGGCCATACATGTGGTTGAAGCGGCGCGCCAGTTCGCGGGTGAATTCGACGTGCGGAATCTGGTCCTCGCCGACCGGCACCTTGTCGGCGCGGTAGATCAGGATGTCGGCACTCATCAGCAGCGGATAGCCGAGGAAACCATAGGTCGTCAAATCCTTGCCGGCCATCTTTTCCTGCTGATCCTTATAGGTCGGCACGCGCTCCAGCCAGCCGAGCGGCGTCATCATCGACATCAGCAGATGCAGTTCGGCGTGTTCCGGCACTTTCGACTGAATGAACAAGGTGGACTGATTGGGATCGACGCCAGCAGCGAGCCAGTCGATGACCATGTCCCAGGTCGCTTTTTCAATACCCTGCGGGTTGTCGTACTGCGTGGTCAGCGCATGCCAGTCGGCGACGAAGAACAGGCAGGGGTATTCGTGCTGGAGCCTAACCCAGTTTTTGAGAACACCGTGATAGTGGCCAAGGTGCAAGGCGCCGGTCGGGCGCATGCCGGAAAGAACACGTTCTGCGTACATAGTTGATCAATAAAGCCCAAAAATGGATTCGATGGCCCGCGCCGAGAGTAAGACCAGCGGGTTCATGACGGCGCCAAGGACGCCGGTAAACAACAGGAGCAGCAATATCGGAAAGCCCCAGCGCTCGATACTGGCAAATTTCCAGGCCAGGCGGTGCGGCAACAGGCTGACGGCAATCCGTCCGCCATCAAGCGGCGGCAACGGCAACAGATTGAGCACCATCAGCACGCAATTGACCATGATGCCGATCTTGCCCATTTCCGACAGGGGGACCGTGAAATCGTTGCCCGGCATTAGCCAGGCCAGCTTGAGCATGAAGGCCCAGCAGAAGGCCATGAACAGATTGGCCCCGGGCCCGGCTGCGGCAACCCAAAGCATGTCGCGCTTTGGGTTGCGCAAGCGGCTGAAATCGACCGGCACCGGCTTGGCATAACCGAAGAGAAAGCTGCCGCCGGAAAACAGCAGAATGGCTGCCGGAATGATGATGGTCCCGACCAGATCGATGTGACGAATCGGGTTGAGACTGATCCGCCCTTGCTGCCAGGCGGTCGGGTCGCCGAAATGACGCGCCGCATAACCGTGCGCCGCCTCGTGCAGGGTAATCGCGAAGATCACCGGCAATGCGGCAACGGCAATCGTCTGGATCAAGCTTTCGAGCATGCTTGTTTCAATCCAGCCCAAACGGTGCCAGCGGTCCGCGACCGGCGCGGATCAGCTCGGGCGTGGCGCCGGTCAGGTCGATGACGGTAGTCGGCTCGATGCCGCAATGGCCGGCATCGAGAATTAGTTCGATCTGATCCTCAAGGCGATCCTGAATTTCCCAGCCTTCGGTCAGCGGCGCATCGTCGCCCGGCAACTGCAAGGTCGTGGTCAGCAGCGGTTCGTTGAGTTCCTCAAGCAGCGCCAAGGCGACCGGATGATTGGGCACGCGCACGCCGATAGTCTTGCGCTTCGGGTGCAGTACGCGGCGCGGCAATTCCTTGGTGCCTTCGAGAATGAAGGTGTAACTACCCGGGGTCGCCGCCTTGAGCAAGCGGTACTGAGCGTTGTCGACGCGGGCGAAATGGGCGATTTCGGAGAGGTCGCGGACCATCAGCGTCAAATGATGGCGTTCGTCCATCTGACGAATCAGGCGAATGCGATCCAGCGCTTCCTTGTCGCCCAGATGGCAGCCCAAGGCGTAACAGGAATCGGTCGGCAAGGCGACCAGGCCCCCGTCGCGGATGAATCCGGCAGCCTGCGCGAGCAGACGCTGCTGTGGTGTATCGGGATGAATATTGACTACACGGGCCATAATTTAACGAATCAGACGCCAGACAGGTTTGAGATCTTCCGGCAGTTGCGGCAATTTGCCGAGGTCGACATAGCTCTCTTCCGGCCCGTGAAAATCCGAACCGCGCGAGGCGTGGAAGGCGTAATGCCTGGCCAGTCGGGCGAAATGCATGACGTTATCGGGTGAATGACTGCCACAGGTGACTTCCAGCCCCTGCCCGCCCAAATCCTTGAAATCGTCGAGGAAGCGCCGCATGTCACCACCGGACATCTTGTAACGCCCGGGGTGGGCGACCACGGCGACACCGCCGGCGGTGGTGATCCAGCCAATGGCATCGGCCAGCGTAGCCCAGCGATGATCGACATAGCCCGGCTTGCCCGGAGTCAGGTAATGCTGAAAGACGCCCGGGACGTCGCGAGCAATACCGATCGACACCATGTAGCGGGCGAAATGGGCGCGGGAAATCAGGCTCGGGTTGGTCGCAAAGCACAAGGCGCCTTCGTAGACGCCGGGGATCCCGATTGCCGCCATCGCCTCCCCCATTCGTTTGGCCCGCTCGATGCGGCCGACACGAAGCTCATTGAGACTATCGGACAACACCGGATGCGCCGCATCGAAACCGAGGCCGACGATATGGATCGGCACCCCTTGCCATTCGATGGAAATCTCAACGCCGTTCTCGAACGCCATGCCAGCCTCTTCGGCAGCTTGCCGGGCGACCGCCAGGCCGCCCAGATCGTCATGATCGGTCAGCGCCCACAGGTCTACGCCGTTGGCCGCCGCCCGCCGGGCAACATCTTGCGGCGGCAGCAGGCCGTCGGAAACGACAGAATGGCAATGAAAATCGAAATTGGCGGGGGTCACGGATTCCAAACAGTTGCAAATGCAGGGTGGTTGGCGAGTTTATCACGAAGGCGGGCAGCCTCCGGATTCCCTTGTGCAGCGCAGCAGGTTGCCTCGTGCCAGCCATCCCGTTTATAGTCCTCCCCGTTCCATGGGAGAGCGCAGATTTCCTCTGCCGCCGAAGGCGCAATTTCACCCGAAAACGCTCAGGCAAAAGGACCACGGAACCGGGGCAACCCGAAACTCTGGAGAGCGATGTCGACCGTTCCGGTCGCCATCCACCGATGGGGCAAATCTCTCAGGTATCGAGGACAGAGGGGTGAAACGCAAGAAATCGTTCTTTCGTTTCACCCTTTTTCCGTTTCTAGAACCGGCATTAATAAACGCCCGTAAAGGATTGATATGCTGAAAAAAACAATTTTGAATGCCGCCCATCGCACGCTTGGCGCCCGGATGGTTGATTTCGGCGGCTGGGACATGCCGGTCAATTACGGCTCGCAGATCGAAGAGCACCATGCGGTACGCAAGGATTGCGGCATGTTCGACGTATCGCACATGTGTCCGGTCGATGTCGTCGGCGCCGACGTTCGCCCCTTCCTCTCCCGTCTCGTTGCCAACGACGTCGCCAAGCTAAAGGTTTCCGGCAAGGCGCTTTACGCCGCGATGCTCAATGAGGCCGGTGGTGTTATCGACGACCTGATCATTTACTTCCTGACCGACACGCGTTTCCGCATCGTCGTCAACGCCGGCACGGCCGAGAAGGATCTGGCCTGGATGCAGGCCAAGGCAGCCGAATGGAAACTGGATGTCAGTATCACCCAGCGCCGCGATGGCGATAACGCCCTCGGCATCATCGCCGTGCAGGGCCCCAACGCCCGCGCCAAGGTCTGGCAAGTGTTGCCGCAATGCAAGGCGGCGACCGAAGGTTTGAAAGCCTTCTTCGCTGCCGAAGTCGGCCAGTATTTCATCGCCAGCACCGGTTATACCGGCGAAGACGGCTACGAGATCATGTTGCCGGCCGGCGAAGCCGAAACCATCTGGAACGCCCTGCACCAGGCCGGCGTCGCGCCTTGCGGCCTGGGTGCGCGCGACACGCTGCGCCTGGAAGCCGGGATGAACCTCTACGGCCAGGACATGGACGAAACCGTCTCGCCGCTCGACGCCGGGCTGGCCTGGACGGTGTCGCTAGATACCGAGCGCGACTTTGTCGGCAAGGCCGCACTGCTCGCCAACGGCCAGCAGAAACAATTTCTCGGCCTCATCCTGCTCGACAAAGGCGTACTGCGTGGTCACCAACAAATAATTACAAAACAAGGTAATGGAGAAATTACTTCAGGTAGTTTCTCACCAACATTGCAGCAGTCCATCGCGCTCGCCCGACTGCCGCTCGGCGTGCAGATCGGCGACGAAGTCGAAGTCGATATCCGCGGCAAGCTGTTGAAAGCCAAGGTCAGCAAACCCGTATTCGCCCGCAACGGCAAAGCAGTCATCTAATCCCCCCATTCAGGAGAAAACCATGTCCAACGTTCCCGCCAACCTCAAGTACACCGCCTCCCACGAATGGATGCTGCTCAACGCCGACGGCACCGTCACGGTCGGCATCACCGATCACGCCCAGGAAGCCCTCGGTGACCTCGTTTTTGTCGAACTGCCGGAAGTCGGCGCGCATTTCGCGGCCGAGAAGGAAATCGCCGTCGTCGAATCGGTCAAGGCGGCGGCTGATGTGTACGCGCCACTTGCCGGCACGGTCAGCGAAGTGAACCAGGCCGCTGTCGATGCCCCGGAATCGGTCAATCAGGATGCCTACGCTGCCTGGCTGTTCAAGATAACGCCGGACAATGCCGCCGACCTCGACAAGATGCTCGACGCTGCCGCCTACCAGGGCCTGGCCGACGCCGCCTGAACAAGGATTGCCCATGCCGCTCAATCAACCGCTCTCCGCCCTGGAGCAGCGTGACGAGTTCATCGCCCGTCACATTGGCCCGTGCCCGACTGAAGTGGCTGCCATGCTCGCCGCCATCGGCGCCGACAGCCTTGATCAACTGATCAATCAGACGGTGCCCGCCGCCATCCGCCTGCCGGCCGACCTGCCGCTGCCCGCCCCGCAACGCGAGCACGACGCACTGGCGACGCTGAAAGCCATCGCCGGCAAGAACGTCATCAACAAGTCCTGTATCGGCATGGGCTATTACGACACACTGACGCCCACGGTGATCCTGCGCAACGTGCTGGAAAACCCGGGCTGGTACACCGCCTACACCCCCTACCAGGCGGAAATCGCCCAGGGTCGGCTGGAAGCGCTGCTCAATTTCCAGCAGATGGTCATTGACCTGACCGGGCTGGAAATCGCCAACGCCTCCCTGCTCGACGAAGCGACCGCCGCCGCCGAGGCGATGACCATGGCGCGCCGGGTTTCCAAATCGAAATCCAACCGTTTCCTGGTCGATGCTGCCTGCTTCCCGCAGACCATCGATGTCGTCAAAACACGCGCCGGCTATTTCGGTTTCGAACTGGTGATTGCCGCGCTCGACACGGTAAAGGACGAAGAATTCTTCGGCGCCCTGCTCCAATACCCGAACGACAACGGCGAAGTCCGCGACCTGACGGCCACCATTGCCGGCCTCAAGGCCACGGGGGCGACCGTTGCCGTCGCTACCGACCTGATGGCACTGGTCCTGCTCAAGTCGCCTGGCGCGATGGGTGCCGACATCGCGCTCGGCTCCAGCCAGCGCTTCGGCATCCCGATGGGTTTTGGCGGCCCGCACGCTGCCTTCTTCGCCACCCGCGAAGCCTTTGTCCGGTCGATGCCGGGCCGCATCATCGGTGTCTCGAAGGATGCCCGCGGCAACACCGCGCTGCGCATGGCGCTGCAAACCCGCGAACAGCACATTCGCCGCGAGAAGGCCAACTCGAACATCTGTACCTCGCAGGTACTGTTGGCCAACATGGCTGGCATGTACGCCGTCTATCATGGCCCGCGAGGCCTGAAGACCATCGCCAGCCGCATTCACCGGCTGACCGCGATCCTTGCCGCCGGCCTGAAACGCGCCGGCATCAACGTGCTGACCAAACAGTTCTTCGACACCGTGCACTTCGACCTCGGCGCCCGCGCCGAAAGCATTTACCGCGACACCTCGGGCGCCGGCTACAACCTGCGCCGCGTTTCGGCCGGCGTGCTCGGCATTGCGCTGGACGAAACGACCACCCGCCACGATCTCGCCACGCTGTTCAAGCTGATCACCCAGGTTACGCTTGACGTGGATGCCATCGACGCTCAGGTTGCCGCCGACCCGGTGTTGTCGAGTACGCTGTTGCGCAGCGACGCCATCCTGCCGCACCCGGTGTTCAACACGCACCACACCGAACACGAGATGCTGCGCTACCTGAAATCGCTGCAGAACAAGGACCTGGCGCTCGACCACTCGATGATCTCGCTCGGCTCCTGCACCATGAAGCTGAATGCGACCAGCGAGATGATTCCGGTCACCTGGCCGGAATTCGGCGGCCTGCATCCGTTCGCGCCGCGCGAGCAGACGGCGGGCTATCAGGAAATGATTGCCGGCCTGACCGAATGGCTGAAGACGGTGACCGGCTTCGACGCCATCTGCATGCAACCGAACTCCGGCGCCCAGGGCGAATACGCCGGCCTGGTCTCGATTGCCCGCTACCACGCCAGCCGCGGCGAAGCGCAGCGCAAGGTCTGCCTGATCCCGAAATCGGCGCACGGCACCAATCCGGCAACCGCCCAGATGGCCGGCATGCAGGTCGTCGTCGTCGATTGCGACGAGCACGGCAACGTCGATGTCGCCGACCTGCAGGCCAAGGCCGAGCAACATGCTGCCGACCTAGCCTGCCTGATGATCACCTACCCGTCCACGCACGGCGTCTTCGAGGAAGCCATCCGCGACATCTGTGCCATCGTCCATGCCAATGGCGGCCAGGTGTACATGGACGGTGCCAACCTCAATGCCCAGGTCGGCCTGACTTCGCCCGGCTTCATCGGCGCCGACGTCAGCCACATGAACCTGCACAAGACCTTCGCCATCCCGCACGGCGGTGGCGGCCCGGGCATGGGCCCGATCGGCCTGAAGGCGCACCTGGCGCCGTTCATGGCCAACCACGCGGTAGCCACGATCGACGGCCCGCACGCCGGACAGGGCGCGGTTTCCGCCGCGCCGTTCGGCTCGGCCTCAATCCTGACCATCTCCTGGATGTACCTGGCCATGCTTGGCGGCAGCGGCGTCAAGAAGGCAACGCAAGTCGCCATCCTGAACGCCAACTATGTCGCCCGACAGCTCAACGACCACTATCCGGTGCTCTATTTCGGCAAGAACGGCCGCGTCGCCCATGAATGCATCCTTGACATCCGCCCGCTCAAGGCCGTCACCGGCATCAGCGAAACCGATATCGCCAAGCGCCTGATGGACTACGGCTTCCACGCCCCGACCGTCAGCTTTCCGGTGGCCGGTACGATGATGGTCGAACCGACCGAGTCGGAATCGAAAACCGAACTGGATCGCTTCATCGCCGCCATGGTCAGCATTCGCGAGGAAATCCGCCAGATCGAAAACGGCGTCTGGACGCCCGACAACAATCCGCTGAAGCATGCGCCGCATAGCCTGGCCGATGTCGTCGATGCCGCCTGGCCGCATCCGTACAGCCGCGAACAGGCGGTCTTCCCGCTGCCCTGGGTGGCGGCCAACAAGTTCTGGCCGAGCGTCAATCGCATCGACGATGTGTTTGGCGACCGCAACCTGAACTGCGCCTGCCCGCCGATGTCAGCGTACGCCGACTGATGGCCGTCGATCTCTCTGCCATCGCCAAGTGGCCCAACGTCCCCGCCTGTTACGACTGGCTGTCGCTCGACCGGCGCGGCGACTGGCGTTTGCAGGGGGAGCGCGTGACGCACAGCGGCCTGATTGCCTTCATCAACCGGCAGTACGGTTGTGACGAATCAGGCTGCTGGTTTCTGCAAAACGGGCCGCAGCGGGTTTTTGTCAGCCTGGCTTGCACGCCGTGGGTATTTCGTAGCGCCGACGATGCCTTCGTCAGCCACACCGGCCAGCCCGCCGGCAGCGTCGAGGCTGTCTATCTCGATGAAGAAGGCAGCATCCTGCTGCACACCACACTGGGTATCGGCCTGCTCGATGACCGAGATCTGGCCGGTTTTCTCGGTCAATGCAGGACCGCCAAGGAGCAGCCGGCCGACGAAGCGGACTTCCTCGCGCTGCTCGGTGGTGGTTCCGGGCATGTTTATTGGCACAAACTGCCGATCCAGCCAATCGTTGCAGCAGACCTGCCCAAACGCTACAACTTCAATCCCCAGCCTCAGCCCTGAGCGTGGTCTCGCCCGGTAACCCCGGGCAGTATTTGGCCGATCAGATCGGCGATCAGCCGCGCCGTCGTCCCCTGCCAGTCGCGATCCGGGTTGTATTCGACAATTTCCACCGCACGCAGGCCCGGCATCGCCGACAGGCGGCGCATCGCCACCAGCACATCGCCATCCCACAAACCTTCCGGCTCGGGGCTGCCAACCCCCGGGGCAAGCACCGGGTCAATGGCGTCGAGATCGAGCGTCACGCCGAAACCGGCCGGCGCCTTGGCGACGATGCCGATCGCTTCGTCGAGGCAAGCGGCAAAACCACGGGCCTGTACCTCGTCGCTGTCGATAATCCGGACGCCCATCTGGCGCAGAAAATCCATTTCTTCCGGCTCATAGCTGCGCGGCCCGAGCACCACCGTATGCGCCGCGCTGACTTGCTCACCGACCCGGCCGATGTTGAGCAAACGCTTGTCGCCCCGGCCGAGCAGACACGCCAGCGGCATGCCATGCACGGCGCCCGAGTAGCTCGTTTCCGGTGTATGGCTATCGAGGTGGGCATCAATCCAGAGCAAGCCGGGCGGCGCTCCGACAAACCGTGCCACGCCGCTCCAGGTCCCAATCGCCACCGAGTGGTCGCCGCCGATGACGAGAGGAAACTCGTCGGCCCGCAAGGCGACCGCCACCTCGTCGGCCAGATAACGACACAGGGCGGCAATCCGGCCGAACTCCGACAGCCCCGGGGCATCGGAGGCAAACAGCGTCCTCCCCCAATCGACCCGCGGATGATGCTCCAGTTCATGCCAGGCCTGCGATCGATGAAAGGCAACCGGGCCGTCCTCGCAGCCTTGGTCCTGGGCGCCAAGACCGCTGGCCGCGCCGATGATGCGGATTTTGCTCGCCATGTTCACCTCCTGGTAAATCAGACCAGCGCGCCGGCCATTAATTGCATGCCACGCTCCATCAGCGGCAAGCGCTTATTCCGTAACGTTCGCTGCCTGCCAGGCGGCAATCTCCGGATAACTCTCCGGCAGATTGTCCATCAGAGCCGCATTGGCCTGCAGCAACAGCTTGCGCTGCCGCGCATTGAACCGGCTCGGGAACACCGGCGTCAGTTTGACCACCAGATCGCCAGCATGAACCTTGCCCCGCCCCGGGTAGCCCTTGCCGAAAACCCGAAGCTCGCGGACATCCGGCGGGCCGGCGTCGAGTAGACGATTCACCACCCCGGCCAGCGAGGGCAGTTCGACTTCCCCGCCGGCCAGCATCAACAGGGCACTGACCGGCATGCTGCAGTGCAGATCCCGGCCATGCAGTTCAAACAGGGGATGCGTAGCGATCACGATGGTCAGGTACAGATCACCGGCCAGCAGCCCCTCCGACGCCGCCTCGCCCTGCCCGGCCAGACGCAGTTCGTCGCCGGGCAGCATGCCTCGCGGGACGGTAATTTCGAGACTGACGCTAGCAGTTTCCCGGCCGCTTCCCGCGCAGTCGGGACAAATGCGTTCGCTGAAAAACCCGCGTCCGCCACAGTCGGTGCATGGCACCAGTTCGCGCTTGGCGCCATGGACCCGGCCGCTACCGTGGCAAACCTTGCAGAAGCGCGTTCGCGTCATGCCTGATTCGCCCGATCCAGCACAGGTCGGACAGGCTTTGCCACGGGTATAAGCGACGGTCTTCCGGCAACCGGCGGCGGCCTCCTCCAGACTGACCGTCAGATTGAGACGGATATCGGCGGCCCGCGCAACGCTTTCCTCGGCTTCCGGCCCGACATCGTTGTCCGGAGGAGTGTCGGCATCATCGGAAAGGTCTGCCGTCAGCAACAAATCGTAAGCAGCACGGATCTGCTTGAAGCGTTCGGTGGCATCGGGATCGGTATTCCTGTCCGGATGCCAGCGCATCGCGAGCCTGCGGTAGGCGCGCTTTATATCCGCCAGGGAGGCATCTTGCGAAACGCCAAGAATTGCATAGGAATTCATCATTACGCCGACATAATTGCAAATCCGCGACAAAACCGGACTTTTCGATATAGCGGGCGGGTCACCGGGTACACCGGTGATCAAGAGCTCGATCAGGCGCCTTGGGCCCGCCGCGAAGGCGTCGATTATAGGTCACTTTGACCGCCTGCCCCGCGATCGGCGCAGGTCGCCTGCGCCACAAGCAAGCAGGACAAGCTCAGCCGCGACGCTCCCGAACCGGAATGTTCCGTGAAAACCTCGGCTGCGCCGAGCGCATAAGCATAAACAGGAAGGTCCCGTCGCCAGCGAATTATTCGTTTCCCTGGCGATTTTTTTGCCAATGCCAAACACCGCTTTTCTCTTCGAAGCTATCAGATACCAGGCAGATATCCCGCTTCGTTGCAAGGAAGCGTTTTTCATCAGCTTTCTCGATAAATACACAATAAGAGACAGAGAGTTATGTTTTAATTGAATCTGATTTAAGTAAAAAACAGCATAACCACCAGAACTCGTCAACTCGACAATTTGAGCCCGTTCCCTATTCACTCTCCCGGTGCCTATTTGGGTTAGTCATGTACAAGCTCCCCGAACCCATCATCCACGCCATCGAATCTGGCAGGGTACCGTCGCCGCCCCAGTTGCTGCTGCGCCTGCTGCAGATGGTCGATGACGAACGGACCACGATGGGTGAGCTGGCTACCTTGGTCGAACAGGATCCCGGCTTGGCGACGCGCATACTGAGCGTGGCCAATTCTCCCGCATTAACGCGCGGCTCCGAGCTGCGCAGCCTTGAGGGTTGTCTCGTTGCCCTCGGCACCCGGCTGGTCCGCTCGATTGCCACCTGCCTGTCGATCCAGGGCCTTTTTGACCGGCGCGCAGGCACCCCGGCCATCGATCTATCGCGATTCTGGTCGCACTCCCTGCTGGTTGCCGAGATTTCCCGCGGCCTGGCTTCGGCGACCGGCTATCCACATCCGGAAGAGGCATATCTGGGTGGGCTCCTGCACGACATCGGCGAACTGATCCTGCTTTCGGCGCTCGGTGAACCTTACGCTCAGCTACTGGCAAGCTGTTCCAACGAGAACGCGCTGCCGCCGATCGAAACAGCCCAGTTTGGCGTACACCACGGAGAAATCGGCACCTGGCTGACCGAACAGTGGCATCTGGATTCGATGTTTGCCGACGGAATTCTCTTTCACCATGCGTCGCCGGAACAGATAGTCACCGCCACCGCGCTGCCGCAACTGGTCTGGCTGGCCCATGCACTGGCAGCGAGCGAGGAAATTTCTCCCGAACTGGATCTGCTGCAGCAAAAATTGTTCGCCACGGCCGGTAGCCAGAACCTGGCTCAGTTGCGCGACCAGGCGGAAGCCCGTACCCGATTGATCGCCGAAGCACTCGACCTGCATGGCCTCGATAAGGTCAGCAACATTCGGGTCTGGGAAAAACTCAAATTCGCCACGCCGCAAAAAACCCGGGAAGACGATGCCGAGGAAGCGCTTTCGGCAATGATCGGCGGCATGGCCTTGCTGCAGCCGCTGCAGCAGGATCTTTTTACGCTGGAGAGCGATGCCGAGGTGCTTCTCTCGCTGCGCGAATCAGCCCGCATCCTGTTCGACCTCAACCGGGTCGCCTTCCTGTTGTGCACCTCACCCGATGGCACCCTCTCGGGCGCCTCGATTGGCGGTCAGCCAGCGCTTTTCCGCCAGGTCGACATCCCGCTCGAGGAAAACCACTCGCTGCTCAGCAACGCCGCGCTGCAACGCCAGATCTGCAGTTCCTTCGACGCCGCGGAAACGCCGCAAGTGTCGCTGATCGACATCCAGTTTGCCCGGGCCTTTGCCACGCCGGGACTGCTGTGCATCCCGATGATCGCCCGCAACCGGGTGACCGGCGTCATGGTTTGCGGACTCAGCCAGTCACAGCATGCCCGACTCTCCCGACGCCTCCCCTGGCTGCTCAATTTCGGGCGGATTGCCGCGATCAGCCTGGAAACCCTCAACGAAGCACGCAGCTATCGCCAGCAGGCGGAACAGGAAGCATCCAGTCGCTTCACCCGCCAGGCGCGCCGTATCGTTCATGAAGCAGGCAATCCACTCGGCATCATCAAGAGCTACCTGATGATTCTTGATCGAAAGTTGCCGGAAGAAACCGGAGTCAGGCAGGAACTGGAAATCCTGACCGAAGAGATCGACCGGGTCGCCAGCATTGTCGGCCGCATGAGCGAGATCCCCGCTGAGCAGCCGATTGCCCACGGCCATGATGTCGGCGAGCTGATCAACGAATTGCTCCTGCTCTACCGCGAACCCTTGTTTCACGAGAAGGGTATCCGGGTCGAAACCAGCCAGCCCGCCGAGCCTCTGCGCGTACTTTGCGAGCGCGACAGCCTCAAACAGATCCTGCTCAACCTCTGGAAAAATGCCTCCGAAGCACTGACCAGCGGGCAACAGATCAGGATTTCACTGACCGATCACGTCGTCCACAACGGCAACACCTATATTCAGGTGCGCATGGATGACAACGGTCCCGGCATGTCGGAAACGGCGATGCGCTCGATCCACCATGCCCCGGATGTCCCGAGCACCGGCAAGCGCGGCATTGGCCTGTCCATTGTGGGCGAACTGGCCAGCCGCCAGGCTATTCCGATTACCTGCCGCAGCCAGGCCGGCAAGGGCACCAGCATCGCCTTGCTGTTACCGAAATTCGTCGTTGAGGCAACTCCACTCAAACCCCGCCCAGGCACCAGCGATACTGCCTTGAGACCGCTGTCAGGAACTGAGACAAAATGAACGTAGCCACTGGTATCGATTCCCTGATGCGTATACCGGAAATTTCCGGCAGCCAGCGCATCCTGATCGTTGATGACGAGCTCCGCTTCCGTAACGCCTATCGCGAATTGCTGGCCGGGGCCGGCCGGACGATCGAGGAATGCGGTACCGGCAAGGAAGCCATCCAGCGGCTGGCCGGCGCCGACATCGACGTCGTTGTCCTCGACCTCAAGTTGCCCGACATCGGCGGCATCGAAATCATGGAATGGATGGGACGCAACCACGTTTCCACATCCGTCATTGTCTTCAGCGCCGACCACTCCATCGATTCGGCCATCCACGCCCTGCGCCAGGGGGCCTTCGAGTTCATCCGCAAACACAGCGACCCCAAGGACCTGATCGAGAGCGTCGACCGCGCCTTGCGCCGGCGCCGGATGGAACAGGAGTATGCGGTGATGGCCGGCCAGCTGGAGCAGTCGGAGCATCTGCATCGTTTCCTGGTCGAACAATCGCCCGACCTGATCTACACCCTCGATGAGAGCGGCCATTTCATTTTCCTCAACAAACGGGTCGAAACGCTGCTCGGCTATCGTCGCGAGGAACTGCTCGGCCAGCACTACTCGGTCATCGTCCATGAGGATGACGTCGAGCAAGCGCGCTACGCCTTCAACGAACGACGCATCGGCGAGCGCGCCACGACCAATTTCGAAGTCCGGCTCAAGAACAAGCAGAATGGCGCCCTGCATTTCGACCACCGCCTGGTCGTTGCGATACTCAGTTCGCAAGGCATCTACACCCCGGAAAAGTCGGCGTCACCACAGTTTTTCATGGGCACTTCCGGCGTCGCGCGCGACATCACCGAACGCAAGCGCACCGAGGAAATGATCACCTTCCAGGCCTTCCACGACCTGCTCACCGGTCTGCCCAACCGCACGCTGTTCACCGACCGGCTGGAACTGGCGCTGACCCAGGCGATGCGGCGCAATCAGCGGGTCGGGGTGATGTTCCTCGATCTCGATCGCTTCAAGCTGATCAACGACACCTACGGCCACCCCGAAGGCGACAAGCTGCTCAAGGATTTCGCCCAGCGCACCCGCAACTGCCTGCGTTCCGGTGACACCCTGGCCCGCCAGGGCGGCGATGAATTCACCGTGTTGCTGCCCGATATCGAGAACCGCGACGACCTGGTCCTGATTGCCAGAAAAATCCTCAACGAATTGAAACAGCCGTTCACCGTCGCCGACCAGGATTTCACCGCCACCGTCAGCATCGGCATTGCGATGTTCCCGGAAGACGGGGTGACGCCGGAGGAGCTGATTCGCAATGCCGACATCGCGATGTACCAGACCAAGGCACAGGGCAAAAACGGTTACCTTGAATTCAATCCGGCGATGAACACGACGCATGTCGAACGGCTGTCGCTGGAAAACGATCTGCGTCTGGCCATCAAGCAGGGCGATCAGTTCGAGCTGCATTACCAGCCGCAGATCAGTCTGTCCCGGCGCCGGGTGGTCGGACTCGAGGCGCTGATCCGCTGGAATCATCCGACCCAGGGATTGATCAGCCCGGATTCGTTCATCCCGCTGGCCGAGGAAACCGGCATGATCGTGGCGATCAGCGACTGGGTGCTGCAGACCGGTTGCGCGCAGTTGGCGAAGTTGCAGCGCCAGGGCTTTACCGATCTGAAACTGGGCATCAATCTGTCGCCCCGCGAGTTCGAGCGCAGCGACTTGTTCGAGCGGATTACCGGCCCGATGGGCGAACATGGCTTGCCGCCGGAATCGCTGGAAATCGAAATCACCGAGAGCCTGCTGATGAAGGATGCCGAAACGGTGATCGCCAAAGTGCGCCAGTTGCGCCGGGCCGGTATCCGGATCTCGATCGACGATTTCGGCACCCGCTATTCGTCGCTCAATTACTTGCGCCGCTTTTCGGTAAACAGCATCAAGGTGGATCAGTCCTTCGTCCGCGATCTCAGCTCGGCACATGGTTCCGGGGCGATTGTGCACGCCATCATGGGCCTCGCTCAAAGCTTCGATCTCGGCGTCCTCGCCGAAGGAGTCGAGACCCCCGCCCAGCTCAAGGCGCTGGCCGACCTCGGCTGCGACCAGATGCAGGGCTACCACTTCAGCCATCCGCTGCCGGTCGGCCGCCTGGAAGAATTTCTCACTGCCAGCCCGATGTTTTGAGGGCGGGCGCCGGCCCAGGCCAACCACGCGCCGCTTAATTCGTGCCGGGAGTTCCCAGCATGGCCGGCAAATCACGCTCCAGCAGCGTATCGACCGCAAGATTCATCTCGATCACCTGCTTGAGCAGTTGCCGGGCGCCATCGCTCAGATCGACGAATTCAAGCCCGACCAGGTTTTCCCTGCGGTAGGCCATGAGGGCTGTCGCACTGCAGAAACCCGATTGACCCGCCTGAAAAATATCCAGGCAGCACATCTGGCCGTCTTCCACGCCAAACAGACTGTCGGCCCTGAACAACGCGCCTTTCAGCGAAACATCCAGGATCATGCCCTGATGCACGCCCCCGGCGACACTCAGGGCCCCTTGGGAATGAAACGGAAAACGGGGAAAGCGACGGCGTTCTGAACTGGGCATCTGACACCTGCAAAAGAAAAATTCCGGAAGCGTAAGCGGCTTATGTTACGAGACTTTTTCAGTGAGGCAAAGTTTGGCCTGCGGGAGAAGAACCACCCGATTAGCTAGCGCTCCATATCACTGACGATGGGCGATCTTTTCGCTACGCGCGAATTTATCGGCAAATTTCTCAAGATCCAGATCAAACGTCCTCCTCAATGCCTTGGCTCGCCTGCGGATAGTCTGCCAGCAAGGGGCAAAATCGCGATTATTGAAAGCAATCGCGATATGGTTGTCATCGCGACCAACCGGGACGGCAAGCGTTCGTTCGTTGAAAAAGTCGCCGAGCATTTTCAGATGCACCTTTCGCTCTTCTCGCCGCCCGGCCAGATTGGCGACAAGCAAACCGTCAGCGGCGAGCAATCGGCGGAGGTTGAAATAGAACTCGCGGTTGCATACCGTACTGGCAAAACCGTCCTTGTCGAACGCATCGGTGACGATCACGTCGAAACTGGCAGCGCAGGAAGCCACATATAGCGCGGCATCGCTCAAGACCACCCGAAACCGATCGCTATCGGGAGGAATTTTGAACTCGTCCCGGAAAGCCACGACATCGGGGTTGATTTCGACCACCGTGATTTGCGTGTCCGGAAAATGGTGATGGCAGAACTTGGCCAGCGAACCGCCGCCAAGACCCAGCATCAGTATGCTTTTCGGCTGCGGCGTAAACAGCACAAAACTCATCATCTTTCGTGTGTAGGCAAGCTCGAGGGAATTCGGCTGACTTAGCCGCATGGCGCTCTGGACAAAGGAAAACGAAAAATAGAGGGCGCGCGAATGACCATCGTCAACGACATAGGGTTTTTCGTAGCGCCCATCGAGCAGGCGATTCAGCAAGATAGACGGATCCGCATCCGGCGCTTCGAGAACCTTGATGACGCCATTTACGGCAAACGGACTCGGAATCGATAAAACCTTGGGGGAAACGGTGTTCAAGTCATCTCCGCCATCAGGCCATGCCATAGCCGGTTTTCCACGGCGAGAACCGGGCACCCCAGGTCGCGGCCAGTTGGGGATATTGAGCCAGGATCAAGGGCAACTCTCGGGACAACAGGCGCTCCGAAACAAAACCGTCAGCCCCCTTGTGATTGGCCCGGGCAAACCCGGCAAACTCCGTCCAGTTGGCGACAACGACTATGCGTATTGCCGGGTGCTTCCTTTTGGCGTCCTTGATCAGGTGGCCCAGTACGCGATCGGGCAAGGGCGCGACAACGAAAACCAGATCCGGCTGCAGATTGGCAATGGCTTTCAAGCCAGTCATGCCGTTATAGCAATCCGCCAGCAGGGAAAAATCCTTGAAGGTCTGCAGGCAGCCATGAATGCTCTGGCGCATTGCCGTATCCGAACTGATGATCAGGGTACGGAATGGCGGCTGAACAGGCGAATCTGTGGCGATTTTTCTACTGAATAACATCGGCTGGCTTTTGGATCATGATTTGTCTGTTTATTTGATACCCGCCCCTACCCTCTGGCTGTTGCGGGCACTACTGCTGGTTTCATTGCTGCTCAGCCACCGCCTCTTTGCCCCGCCAGGAAAGCCGAGGCGACTTGCCGCTGTCGGATCAGAAATCACGCACAGAAGTGCGCATGGTGTTCGTATAGAGTTAGAATTATAGGCGTGCATGGTTATATAGCAATTATCATTTTATTAACATATAACGCACACAACCAGTAGTGAACATCGAACCGCACCCTGCATGGCCTTGATCGACCTGCCCGAGTAGTCGATTCGCAACACAACCAGTCAAGAAGGTTTTCGATGGAGTTTATTTCTCGCATTAGCTTGCGCCGCCATGAAATGGGCGAAGCCGGAGAGGACACCCCGGCTCAAGCGCAGGGGCAGTCTTTGATCATTTTTCGCGTACTCGGCAAGTCGCCAGAGCGCGCTCTCAAATTGCTGCGCACGGAAACCGCCAAGGAACCGGACCGGATCGTCGTTCTGGCCATTGCCGGCAAAACGCTGTCCGAGGACGAGAAACGCATCTGCGAAGTCGTGATGGCCGAAGGTATGCGGCAATCGATCAAAACGATATTTTGCGGCGGCGACCCCGAGCAAATCTTTGGCAAGCTGCCTGTCGCAAGTAACGCATCACGATGGTTTTCCAACATTCCAGCGTTCATTTCAACGCTGGAAATTGGTGGTGGCCGGCAAACCGCCAATCGCCTCTGACAAAGATCTCCGGCATCATTTTTCGAGCAGATAAAAAAAGCCCGGCAAGGCCGGGCAAAAGAGAGAAGCGTATTAACGCCGTTGCCGGCGAATTATTGTGTTTTCTTGCGGCTCTTGTTGCCAACGCTGGGCACCGTCTTTTTCTCCGTGAGGCTTTCGGAAACCTGGCGGATCTCCTGCTCGACTAAATCAACCGCCTGAATCGCCGTATTGCTTATTCCGTGCAAAGTCTGTTCTGCACTTTCAACAGTTGCCCGCACGGCCTTCAATGCAACCATGCCTTCCCAAGGGCTGCCTTTGCTGACACGGTCGATGGCCGAGTAAACCATCGTATCCAAAATACCGACCTGAATCTGGGTAGCCTCGATTATTGCCTTGTGGGTATCACCGGCGATTTCGTAAACCTGATCAATCAAACGCACAGCCAGCGGACTTGTCAGCGCAGACATCCCCGCTTCGCGGTGAGAGAAGGATTCGCTGCGGACATCGGCAAGCAGTTCAAGCAGGCGATGACCCGCATCGAAACAGGCGCTGGAAAAACCAAGAAGATTATTCAGCGAATGCTCGCGAGAGCGCTCTATCTGCGGGGCTGTCAGCAACATCGGGTTCTCCGGCACACAATGAATTTACGCCAGCGTAGCGCGCCACTGTTGCAAAAATATTAAGCACAAGGGTCCTTAAATCAACGGTGATTCAACTGCTCATTTGTAACAATTCTGAACAAGACGACCGAGAAATTCATATGCTAAAAGTCATACGTTTATTCTCGGAGCACTCACCCATGGTTTTCTTTGAACTCTTTGCCAACAACCCGAACATCGTTCATGTCGATGCCGGAAAAGCCCTTTTCAACGAGGGCGAAGACGGACATTTGATGTACGTACTGACGACCGGAACGGCCGACGTCATCGTCAATAACCGCGTCGTGGAAACCCTGCAGCACGGCAATATCGTCGGCGAAATGGGCCTCGTCTCACCCGGGCCGCGTTCGGCCAGCGTGCTGGCCAAAACCGATTGCCAGTTCGTCGCCATCGACGAAAAACGTTTCCTCTATCTGGCGCAGCAGACGCCGTTTTTCGCCACCCAGGTCATGCGGGTACTGGCCGAACGACTGCGCGCCCTCAACCAGATCGTCGCGCCACGCCAAGTGGCCTGACGCTCTTCCACCTACCGATAATGAAGGGATATTCCTGATTTAATCTTTTTGACATGTTGGCTTTCTAGAATGGTCTTTCGGCTGTGACCGCATTCATTCTCAAAAAAGGAAGCTCCTTCGATGTACGCCAACAAAGTTCAAAAGATCCTTCCCCCACTGCTCGGCGCCTTGCTCGTTGTCACGCTGACGGCCTGCGGCGACGACAAGGGCGGCGCCAAAGCCGCGGCGACGCAGGTTGCCGCAAAAGTTAACGGCGCGGAAATCTCGGTACATCAGATCAACGGCTTGCTGGCCAAGGCCACCGGCGTCACCAACGACAACGCCCCGCGCGCCCGCAAGGAAATTCTCGATCGCCTGGTCGACCAGCAACTTGCCGTCGAACAAGCCCTGGCCAAGAAACTCGACCGCAACCCGGACGTGCTGCTCAACATCGAAGCCGCCCGCCGCGAAATCCTGGCGCGCAGCTACGTCGAACAGATCGCCGCCGCCCAGCCCCGCGCCACCGATGAAGAGGTCAAGCGCTATTACGACGAACACCCCGATCTGTTCGCGAAGCGCCGCATCTACAACATCCAGGAACTGGATATTCCGAAGAATGCCGGCTCGCTCGACGAGCTGAAGAACTATGTTTCCTCCGGCAAGTCCTTTGAAGAGATCGCCGGCTGGCTGAAGAGCAAGAACATCCCGGCCCGTGGCAGTGCCGGTACGCGCGCGGCGGAACAACTGCCGATCGAACTGCTGCCCCAATTGGCCGCAATCAAGGATGGCCAGACCGCTTTGATCGAAGGCCCGCAGATGTTCTACGTGATGCGCGTACTCGCCTCGCAGTCCGGGCCGGTCGATGAAACCACGGCCAAGCCGCGGATCCAGCAGTTCCTGCAAAACCAGCGCAACACCAAGGCGGTGGGCGAGGAAATCAAGAAGCTGAAGGAAGCGGCCAAGATCGAATACGTCGGCGACTTTGCGACGGCTGCCGCAGCGCCGGCCAGTCCGGCGCCGGTAGCGGCCGCCCCGGCAGCGGCGAACGAGACCGGCAAAGCCGCCCCCGGTGCGGCGAACGCCCTCGAAAAAGGCGTCGCCGGCCTCAAATAGGCCGCGCTACCCAAACCAAGGAAATCGTCAATGATCAAGGCAATCCACCGTCTGGTGTGCTGTCTCGGCATGCTACTCGCCGTGTCGCACGGCGCAGCTGCCGACAACCAGAGCAAGGTTGATTACAAACTGGGCCAGGGTGATGCCATCCGCATCGTCGTCTTCCAGAACCCTGACCTCACGCTCGACTCCCGCGTTTCCGAAAGCGGCACCATCACCTACCCGTTGATCGGCACCGTCGAAATCGGCGGCCTGTCCATCGAAGCCGCCGAACAGCGCATCGCCAGCGGCTTGAAGGAAGGCGGTTTCGTGCAGAAGCCGCAGGTCAACATCGTATTGATGCAGGTACGCGGCAACCAGGTTTCGGTCCTCGGCCAGGTCAACCGGCCCGGCCGTTTCCCGCTTGAAACGGCCAATACCCGGGTCTCCGACGTGCTCGCCATGGCCGGCGGCATTGCCCCGATGGGGTCGGACACGATCATCCTCACCGGCATCCGCGACGGCAAACCATTCCGTCAGGAAATCGATTTGCCCAGCATCTACATCGGCGACAAGAGCGCCGATGACATTCTGGTGGCCAGCGGCGATGTCTTCTACGTCCACCGCGCCCCGGTCTTCTACATTTACGGCGAGGCCCAGCGCTCCGGCTCCTACCGCATCGAACGCGGCATGACCATTCAGCAGGCGCTGGCCCAGGCCGGCGGCCCCACCCTGCGCGGCTCGGAAGACCGAATCCGGGTGCACCGCCGAATGCCGGGCGGCGAAGTCGCCAAGATCTCACTCGATGCCCACGAGGCCGTCATGCAAGACGACGTGATCTACGTGCGCGAAAGCCTGTTCTGACATGCCGACCTTTGACCTGCCAGAGCAACACCGGGGATGCAGGACAGCAGCCCGGTCTACAAGGATGCATCCATGACCCTGCAACAATTTCTGCTGATTCTCTGGGCGCGCCGCAAGCTCGTGCTCTTCACCTTCCTGGCCACCGTGCTCACCGCCACTGTGGTCAGCCTGCTGCTGCCGGAGGAATACACCGCCAGCACCGCCGTCGTGCTCGACGTCAAGTCGCCCGACCCGATTGCCGGGGTTGTCCTGCCCGGCCTGATGGCGCCCGGCTACATGGCCACCCAGGTCGACATCATCAACAGCGACCGGGTGACGATGCGCGTCATCAAGATGCTGCGCATGGATGAAAACCCCAACATCAAGGAGCAATGGCAGGAATCCACCGAAGGCAAGGGGCAGATTGCCCCCTGGCTGGCGAGTTTGCTGCAGAAGAAACTCGACGTAAAACCCTCGCGCGAAAGCAATGTCATCTCCATCAGCTATTCCGGCAGCAGCCCGGCTTTTGCCGCCGCCATGGCCAACGCCTATGCCCAGGCCTACATCGACGTCAATCTCGAACTGCGCATCGAGCCGGCACGCCAGAATGCCAAATGGTTCGACGAGCAGAGCAAGCAGTACCGCGAGCGCCTCGATACGGCCCAGAACGCCCTCTCCGACTACCAGCAGAAGTCCGGCATCGTCGCCACCGACGAACGTCTCGACTACGAGACCCAGAAGCTCAACGAACTCTCCACCCAGCTGACGATTGCCCAGGCCCAGGGCACCGACGCCAGCAGCAAGCGCCGAAGCAGCGGCAGCGCCGACACCATGCCGGAAGTGATGCAAAGCGGCCTGGTCAGCCAGCTCAAGGGCGACATCGCCCGCCTGGAATCGCGCCTCAAGGAAGTCTCCGGCAACCTCGGACAGAACCACCCGCAATACCTGCGCTCGCAGGCCGAGCTGGAAGAACTGAAAAGCAAGATGAACGCCGAAATCGGCCGCATCACCAGCTCAATCGGCACCGCCGGCAACATCAGCAAGCAAAAGGAGAGCGAACTGGTTGCCGCGGTCAATGCCCAAAAAATGCGGATTCTCGAACTGAAGAAGCAGCGCGACGAGATCAATCTGCTGGTCCGCGAAGTCGAAACCGCCCAGCGCGCCTTCGACGCCGTCGGCCAGCGCACCACGCAGAGCAGGCTTGAATCGCAGAGCATCCAGACCAATGTCGCGGTGCTCAATCCAGCGACGGAGCCACTCAATGCGTCAAAACCCAAGGTTATGCGCAACATCCTGCTGTCGATGTTCGTCGGCATTCTGCTTGGCGTTGGCACCTCTCTCCTGCTTGAGTTCAGCCAACGGCGCATTCGATCCAGCGAAGACCTGATCCAGACATTAGGCATTCCCGTTCTTGCCGTCCTTGAACCAGAACAAAACAACCAACACTGGACAAGCGTCTTTCCGCGCTTGAGCCGCCTGTTCCTGACGCGCCAAGCACGCCCAGCATGAGTGAAAGAGCAATGAACTTCGCCCAACCCAGTGAGACCATCATCACCCGTGCTGCCCAACATCACGGCCTGGCTTCCCGCTCCATCGGCACGATCTTGATGGATGCCGGACGACTGAGCACGGACGCGGCCGAAAGCATCATCAAGCTACAAAAGGAAGGTGGCCTTCGCTTTGGCGATGCGGCCATTCAACTCGGTCTGCTGACCGAAGCGGATGTCCGTTACGCCCTATCCCATCAGTTCGAGTACCCCTACCTGATGCCTGGCGACACCAGTCTCAGCGAAGAGGTCGTCGCCGCTTACAAACCCTTCAGCCCGATAGTCGAAAAACTACGCGCCTTGCGCAGCCAACTGATGCTGCGCTGGTTTGACGGCGAGTCCGGCAACAAAATGCTGGCTGTGACCAGCCCCGAGCGGGGGGAAGGACGCAGCTACATCGCCGCCAATCTGGCGGTCGTATTTTCGCAACTTGGCGAGCGCACCCTGCTCATTGATGCTGACCTGCGCCACCCCCGGCAACACGAAATTTTCAAACTCGGCAATCGCAACGGCCTATCTGCAGTTCTTGCCGCCCGAACCGGGATGGATGAAGCAATCGTCCGCATTCCCGACCTGCTCGGCCTCTCGGTGATGCCGGCTGGCGCAATACCGCCCAACCCCCAGGAACTGTTCAACCGCCCACAGTTTTTAACCTTGCTGGAAAGTGCTCAAAGACAGTTCGACGTCATCCTTTTCGACACATCGATCGGCGGCGCCTATGCCGACGCCCAGATGATCGCCTCCAGAGCGGGGGGGGCCATCGTACTCAGCCGGAAAGACGTCACTCAAGCCGCCCGCCTTCGGGAACTTACCGACTCGCTGCGGCACTCCGGCGCGACGGTGGTTGGCTCGGTTCTCAACGGGAATTAACCGGGGTGAAACTCGTGAATACCTTGAGCAAACCGCTGCCAAGTCCATTCATTCAATGGTTCCCGGTACTCCTGGGCATTGCGATGCTGTTCTTGCCGACCTTTGTCGATTTGGCACGCACTGTTTGGCGAAACGACGATCAGGTTCACGGGCCGATAGTTCTCACGGTCGCCCTCTACCTCTTCTGGAGCCTGCGCCACGACCTCCTGGACGCACCGATTGATCCACTACCCACCATCGGCTGGCCGCTCCTGGTCATCGGTCTAATCATTTACACGCTTGGCCGCTCCCAGGGGCTCGCCCTCTTCGAGATTGGCTCGCTGCTTGTCGTTTTACCGGCGGCAATCGTATTGATGCGCGGCAGCAAGGGACTGAAGGCCGTCTGGTTTCCCATATTTTTCCTCTTCTTCATGATTCCGCTACCCGGCGCCATTGTCGATATGCTGACCATGCCCATGAAGATCGCGGTCTCCTACGTCACCGAAAACATCCTCTACACCGTGGGATATCCAATCTCACGCAACGGCGTCATCCTCTATATGGGTCAGTACCAGTTGCTGGTCGCCGATGCCTGCGCCGGGCTACACACCCTGTTTTCACTGGAAGCGATGGGCTTGCTCTATCTCCACATCATCAAGCATGAATCCTGGACGCGAAATACCGCCCTCGCCGTTCTGATCGTTCCAATTTCGTTCACCGCAAACGTCATTAGAGTCATCACTCTGACCCTGATCACTTACTACTTCGGAGACGAAGCCGGCCAGGGATTCATTCATGGTTTTGCCGGCATGGTTCTGTTCGTTTCCGCCCTGATGCTGATCATTGCAACGGATTCACTGCTGCGCTTCAGCACCCAGAATAAAGGTTTGCAGCCATGAACAAAGCGCCCGCGCTGCCGGCCTTCTGGCCATGGATGAAGTCATTCGCCATCTTGCCGACAGCCATGCTGATCTTTGCCCTGATGGCCTGTGCCGCGCTCGGCAGCATTGCATTGACACCGACCCGGCACCTCGCCGACAGCACACCAAAAATCGACATCGCCAGCAGTATTCCAAAGACGTTTGGCGACTGGAAGATTGACGAAAGCATTGTTCCAATCAACCCCTCACCTGCCCAGCGGGCTACGCTGGAACAGATTTACGACCAGACCGTCAGCCGCACCTACGTCAACAGCAAGGGGCAGCGGATCATGCTTTCCGTTGCCTATGGGGCTTCGCAAACAAGGGAGATGCGAGCCCATAGACAAGAGGTTTGTTATGCCGCGCAAGGCTTCCAGATCAACAACTTGAAGCACGACGTAATTGCCATCAGCGGCGCTCAGATTCCAGTGACACGCATGGTCGCAGTTCATCAATACCGTACGGAACCGGTCACCTACTGGTTCACCATGGGCAACGGCATCGTGCGCAGCTATGTGGACCGCCAGCTGGCCCAGATGAAATACGCCTTCTCCGGCCTGATTCCCGATGGCTATCTGTTTCGTGTTTCCAGCATTGAAACCAACCCCGAAATCGCCTACAGCCGTCAAATCGAATTTGCCAATCAACTACTTCAGGCGACGCCCCCGGAGTTGCGCCAGAAACTACTCGGCAGATCGGCCAACGACTAAGCCAATGAACAATCGACAACTGCTTGATTCAAGACTTACTCACTCAATAGCGTTGTAGCAAATACAGGAAATTTCGACATGGCGAGCCTGATCGCTTCTCAAAAACTCATTGCAGAAGCTTTTCAGCGTTTACCGCCAGCCCGCTGGATATTGCTGAGCCTCGGCTATGCCTTCATGGTCGTCTTTTTCGGGATGGCCATACCCATCGCCGGGATCATTGTCCCCGCCTTTATCGTAGGCCTCATCTTCCTGGCCTGGACAGCACTCGATTACCGGGTTGGTACCGTGCTGGTCCTCGTGCTGATCCACATCTCCGGAACCGTTTTCATCCCCCGCGAGCTGCTCGGCGTACAAGGGCTGAATCCGATCAATCTGCTCATCCTCGGCACCATCTTCAGCTACACCATCAGCCATGCCGGAAAGCTTTCGATCCCGTGGACACCTTCGCTGATCTACGCCTATCTGCTGCCATTCATGCTGGCGGCGCTCCTCGGCACGACCAAGGTGCATCTGATTCCCCAAGCTTTCGAGACCATGAAGCTCGTCAGCTTCAGTTCCGGCTTTGGCTACTTCCGGGACCTGTTCATCAAGCCGAACTTCGTGATTCTCGCAGCCTTTCTGATGGCCCTCGTCATTCAGGAAGCCAGGCACCCGGCCCGTTACGTCCACATCATCTCGGCTGGCTGCGTCATGCTGGCCGGCGCAGTGCTCGGTGCCTTCATCATCTCCGGCGCCTCGATCAGCCTGCTCTCGGGCGCCAACGCCCGCGGCTTCCTGTCGATTCTCGGCATGCATGCCAATGAAATCAGCCTTTGTCTAAACCTCGGCTACGCTCTGCTCATCTTCTCGCTGGCCGGCCACAAGGGCTTTTCCCGCGCCCTGCTCTTCATGGCTCTGATTGCCATAGCCATTGCCGTCCTGATGACATTCTCCCGGGCGGGTATCGCTGCCTTCATTGTCATCAATGCCATCTTCCTCGTTCGCCGCCGGCAAATCGGCACCATGATCGTTTTCCTCATGATCGCCGCCGTTATCGGCCTGGTCTTTTTCGATCCCATCATGGAACGCCTCGGAACCGGTGTCGAAACTGGCAACCGTGCCGAAATATCAGCAGGCCGCCTCGACAAGATATGGCTGCCCTTGCTCGACGATTTCTCGTTGACCTGGCTATTCCCGCATGGCCCCTCGGCCATCATGTGGTCACGCCCCCTGCTGAATGGCACCATGCTTTTAGCCGGTCACACCCACAGTGCCTACCTCGGGCTTCTCTACGATTACGGGATTCTTTTCGGTGCCCTGATCGTCGGCTTCCTCATTTACCTGTTCAGGCAGTTCTTACACTACTCAAAAAATGATCCCGACCCTGGCATGCGCCATCTCTTCGAAGGCGCATGCGTGGCCATGCTGGTCCTAGCCCTGCAAGGGATCAGCGATGACCGCTTTACACCAACCGTTGCCCAAACCCCCCTTTGGTGCGCGGTCGGCATGTTGATCGGGCGTGGCGGACTGAGAGCGCGACCCAAGACTGAATCTCTATCAGAGAACCTGAAACTGCATATCCCGAGCCAAGCGACATGAGTAAAGTCTGTCTCGTAAGCTATTTTGCTTGGCCTGTCCTGTCTGGCGAGCCCGTACCAGGAGTCAGCCCCGGTGGCGAAGAGGTCCAGCACTCACTGCTTGCTAGAGTGCTCGCTCGACGAGGTGCCGATGCCGCCTTGGTAACCGGAGACTTCGGCCAAGCTCAGGAAACGCGAATCGAGAATGTTCGCGTATTAAAAACCTTCCGCGCTGACGCCGGGCTACCGGTACTGCGCATGATCTACCCGCGTTTGACCACGCTCTGGCAAGCCCTAACGACAGCCGACGCAGACACCTACTACGTCAGCTGCGCCGGAAGTATCGTTGGCTATGTGGCGGCATTCTGCGCACGTCACAAACGACGTTTTGTTTTCCGGGTTGCCTCCGATGCAGATTGCTGCCCGGACCGCCTTCTTGTCTCGAATGCCCGTGACCGTTGGCTATACGAATGGGGTATCCGAAAAGCAAGCTGCATACTGGTTCAGACAAGGCACCAGCAAACGCTACTGAAAACCAACTATGGCCTTGATTCGGAAATTGCCGACATGCTGGTTGATATTCCTGATCAACCAGCCCCCCAGGCAAGCCGTGACATAGATGTACTCTGGCTCGCCAACTTGCGTTCGGTCAAACGCCCCGAATGGGTGATCGAATTAGCAAGGTCGCTACCGCAGGTCAAGTTCGTCATGGCAGGCGGCCCGTACACAAACCAATCCGAGTTATTCGACACGACAAAAAAAGAAGCATCACAACTGCCCAATCTCGATTTTCTGGGCAGCATCCCGCATCGCGAAACAGGACAACTGTTCAGCCGTGCCAAGCTGTTTCTCAACACATCCGAACTGGAAGGCTTTCCAAACACCTACCTGCAGGCATGGGCGAATGGAACACCGGTTGTCGCCACCTTCGATCCGGATGGCCTGATTAAAAAAAAGCATCTCGGGAGCGCGTGCGTCACGCAAAACGAGACGGCCTTGGCCCTGCAGGGGCTTCTGCATGACACCACCACCCGCCTGGCAGTTGGACTTCGGGCCCACGCCTTTGTAAATGAGCGCTTTGGTGCTCCTGCTGTCAGCAGCTATGAAAATCACCTATTCAAAACGCACGGGCACAACTCTGACCAGCCCACACAAAGCGCCCCATAGGAGTATTGCTTTGGAACGCACACCCAAGATCAGCGTCGTCATGCCGGTGTACAAGGTTGAGCGCTATGTGGCGCACTCTATTCAGAGCGTTCTCGACCAATCAATGGACGATTGGGAGCTGATACTTGTCGACGATGCATCACCGGATGCCAGTGCCGAAGTCATTGCAAAATTTACTGACCAGCGCATTCGTTACCTCAAGCACGAGAACAACAAGGGGTTGGCCGAGGCAAGAAATACCGGCATCCATGCAGCACAGGGCGACTACATCGCGCTACTCGACTCCGACGACGTTGCATTGCCAGATCGCCTAGCCAAACAAGTTCGTTTTCTCGAAAACAACCCCGGCGTGGGATTAGTGGGCACATGGGCGGAGCTCATTGATGAGGCGGGAAACAAGGCCGGTCTGCGCAGCAATCCATATCCGGACAACCTGCTGCGCCCGATGCTTGTCTTCCGGAACCCCTTTATCGCGTCCTCGCTGATGATCCGAAAAAACGCCCTTCCGACTGATCTGTTCAGAACCATGCTGGCAGAAGATTACGACCTTACCAGCCGCATTGCCGAGAACTGGGATATTGTCTATCTACCAAACTACCTCATTCAATATCGCATCAACACTCAAGGGCTGATGGGCACGCGCTGGCCACAGATCAAGGCAGACTGCTGGACTACTCAGCAACGCCTACTGACGCAAGTCGGTATTTCTGCAAACAACGCAGAAGCCAAACTCCATCAAAAGATCTCCCATGCCACTACCGATGGAATCGAATCGACTGAAGCAAAATGGGCCGGGCGCTGGATGGTAAAAATTCTCCAAGCCAACGAAACCAGCCGTCTCTACGACCAATCCTTACTGCGCAAAGTCTGTGAAGAAGTCCTGTTAAGCCTGTGGCGGGGCGCGGCCAAAGAAGGTATCTCGACGGTTTTCAAGGCGCGAGCCTCCCTGTCTGAGCTAGGTCAAGCACCGAGTCTTAGGCAAATGGCCCGTCTAGCCGGTCGAGCCTTGCGAACACCACGATGATGTTGCCGGGCACCGGTTCGGGCGCTAACTCCAGATGAGTCTCCTCCGCGCATCTATACATTCGCTTGTCCAGACCGCAGCCCGCCTCGGTCTCGGTTTGCTCAATGTAAAAATTGCCGCCATTTACCTTGGCCCAGTGGGCGTTGGCTTGTACGGGCAGTTCTGGAGCCTGTTCAGCGTCTTCAGTGGTCCACTGGTAGCCCCCATCGCGACTGTTCTGACAAGAGAAATTGCACGTATTGACGATACTGCAAAGAGACAACAACTGGTCGGTGAAGCGATCCGTCTCTCATTCCTGATCGGGGTTTTTCTGACCGCACTCACCATCCCCTGGGCTGGCGAAATCTCCGTGTGGCTATTTCACTCGCGAGAATATGCACTACAGGTCGTGTTCGCCGCGCTGGCGCTGCTCCCGGTATTTTTCAATACCACATTCATCGCCACGGCACGCGGCACGCGTCGCTTGAAATCGCTGACAGTTAGCGAATTGCTGATCGCCCTCTCTGGCACGATCTCTGCCGTGATCATGATTCCGCTCTGGGGTATCCACGGCGCTTTTTGGTCGCTGGCGCTGTCGGCAACGCTGGCCAGTCTGCTGCTGCTGGTTCAGTACCGAAACAGCGGTTGGCTGGCTCAGTTTCTTTCATTACGGAGCGATGAAAACTTTCGGCGCAATTTTCTGCATTTTTTTGCCTCTTCGATCATCACTGCGACCACCATTGCCGTTGTTCCCATCCTGCTGCGAAATGCAATCGCCAGCCAATTGGATCTGGAGCATGTCGGCTACTGGCAGGCTGGAACGCGCCTCGCCGATCTCTATTTTTCGGTGTTTTCAGCACTCTTTGCCATGCATTACCTGCCACGCTTCGCCGAAATTCATAGCCGCAAGGAAATGCGCTCCGAACTGCAAAGGGGCGGCACACGGATCATTCCGGTGGTTATGGTAGGCGCGCTACTAATCTATTTCCTCCTCGATCTACTGATTCCCCTGCTCTATACCGCCGAGTTCCTCCCGTTAAAACAAATCATGGGATGGCAACTCGCCGGCGTTGTCATGCAGGCCACTGCCTGGTACATCCGCTACGTGGTCGTTGCCAAGGGATTTACCTGGTGGGTTGCCGCAACCGATATTGGGTTTTCACTAATGTGGCTAGGCATGGCAGTCGTTCTTTTGCCGTTTTTCGGACTGGCGGCAGTCTCAATGGCCTACTGTCTCCGGTATGTACTAGACACACTTTACTCAATAGTGAAATGTCGTCAGGTCATCATTGGCCTACCGAATGCCTAGGTCCCCGCTAATGCATACCCTAAACACCGTTCAGTCATGAAAATTCTATTTATCGCCGACCACCTTAAATTCGGCGGTGCCGAGCGTCATTTGGTCACTGTCGCCACCGGAATGAAGGCTCTTGGCAATGAGGTGGCAGTTGCCTACATGAAGCCTTGCGACGAGCTTTCTAGCGAACTGCATAACGGCGGCGTCAGTCTGGTGATCTGCTGCAATTCAAGAGGTAGCTTCGACCCGGGTGCCATACGCCGCTTAGCAGCACTGATTTGCGAGTTTCGCCCGAATGTACTGATCTCGACATCGCAATACTCGCTCGCCATGGCAGCCCTTGCCCGCCTTTGGGCTAGGCACACCGTGTCATTGCTATTTATTTGTCACAGCATGGATGTTGTGCGGCGCAACCGTAGCGACCGCCTGCGTTTTGCTGTCTACCGCCACTTTTACAGAATGGCCGAGCGCATCGTTTTTGTTAGCGTTATGCAACGGCAGTTTTTTCGGCAGCTTGGCATCCGCCCACGTAGCGACGAGGTTATTCACAACGGTATCGACCTCAACCGCTTTTCAGTCCCCTCTGTGGCAATTGAAGCCAGTCAACTGCGGCGTGCCTTCGGTTTTACTGATAGTGATCTGGTCATCGGTATGTGCGCTGTCTTCCGAGAGGAAAAGTGTCAGATTGACCTACTAGAAGCCTTGCGTCGCCTACGCGACAAGCAGTTGCCAGCCAAGGTTCTGCTAGTCGGCGACGGCATCATGCGCCCGCAAATCGAAGCCCGGCGTGATGAACTCGGGCTCCAGGATGCCGTCGTACTGAGTGGTTTCCAACAGGACGTCCGACCCTACGTTGCTGCCTGCGACATCATGGCGCTGACCTCGCATGCCGAAACCTTCCCGATTGCCACACTGGAATACATGGCTCTCGGCAAGCCGCTGGTCGCCAGCAATGTTGGTGGCCTCTGCGAGCAAATAACAGATGGCCACAATGGATTGATGTACCCCGCAGGAGATATCGACGCCCTTTCGGATCAATTAATGAAGCTCGCTGACAGAAATACACGAACCATTTTAGGTTCGACCGCGCGTGATGTCGTCGAAACAAAATTCTCTCTAGGGAGAATGATTGACTCGTTCCAGGCCACCTGCAAAGCGCTGTCAACCAAGCAATTAATAGGCACTCACACGTGTTGAATGAACGCCAGTGAAAGCACTTTCATTATGAACAAGCTTCAGCGTCTGAGATTGATCGCCATATGGAAATCTGACCTGCACCGACACATGCAGGGAAAAAGTGATCTTCGCACAAGTCTAAAGGCGTATCGATTGCTTCCAGGTTTTCGATTCCTAGTTTGGCTGCGTTTGGCAGCTTCCACCCAGAAATCAGTAGGTCTATGGAGCTTTGTCCATCGCGTGGCACGCATAGGTCACAAGCACTATCTATACAAGTATGGAATTTCGATCCCTTATCCGACAAAAATCGGCTCCGGTTTTTATATTGGTCATTTCGGCGGAATCGTTGTCAACGAGGCCGCTGAGATCGGCCGAAACTGCAACATTTCTCATGGTGTCACGATTGGGCAGTTAAATCGCGGCGAACGTAAGGGAACCCCAAAAATTGGTGATGAGGTCTATATCGGCCCAGGAGCGAAAATCATTGGTGCCATCCGTATCGGCAACGGATGCGCAATAGGTGCCAATGCCGTTGTAACAAAGGATCTTCCTGACAAAGCAGTAGCAGTAGGAATTCCTGCGCGGATTATTTCTTACGCAGGGGCAGAGGGCTATGTCGAGTATTGCGATTACCCACCGATAGAGGCAGGGAAATTATGAAAAAAGCCCTAAAAAAAGCCCTCCCCCACCTGCCCCGCCCCGTCCAGCACTGGTTGCGCTCGCTGGCCGAGAGCAAGCGGCAGGCAGACAAGGCAAAACGCAAGGAGCGAACCCAGGTTCGACTGGAAGACTTGCTGGCCCGGCTGGATGATTTCGGTTTGCAGGGGGATGTCATCCTCCATTCATCCCTTTCAAATATCGGCAAATTCGACTGTTCGCCGCAGCAAATTGCCGCTGCTTTTGCCGAACAGCTGGTCGGCCCCGGCCGCACCCTGCTGGTGCCGGCACTGCCATACAACACGACCATGAAAGAATATCTGGATGGCGTGACGGATTTCGATGTGCGCAGCGCACCGAATGCGATGGGGGCGATACCAAATATTCTGATGGTCCGGGAAGGTGCATTGCGCAGCGTGCATCCCAGCCATTCGATTGTCGCGCTTGGCGAACGGGCGGCCGACTACGTTCGTCATCACGAGCGGGATGCAACGCCATTCGGGGCGAACAGCCCGTACCGCAAGCTCACTGTCGCCAATGGTTCGATTCTGATGCTCGGGGTCGGGTTGAATTCGGTGACCAATTTCCACGTTTATGAAGACTTGCTTGGCGAGGCGATGCCGATCCAGGTCTATCTGCCGTCGCCGCGCAAGGTGCCTTGCGTGCGGGGCGACGGCTCGCCCATTGAGGTCAATGCGGTTTGCCACGACCCCAAGGTTTCGGCGATTCGCGAATGCGAACGGGCGCGGCCTTTCCTGCAAAAGGAAGGGGCGATCCGCAGCGTACCTTTTGGTGAGTCGGAATTGTCGGTAATCGATGCCAAAGGTTTCAGCCGGACCTTGTTGAAGATGCTGCTGGCCGGTCAGTCGATCTACGGCCCGGTAAGCCTGAATAGGGCGCAACAGCAGGCAGTTGGCTCGGCCTTGGAGTTTCTGGCGTGAACTTCCTGATCTCGCTCGACTATGAATTGTTCTTCGGCCGGCGTACCGGCTCGGTGGAACATTGCCTGGTCGAGCCGAGCGAGGCTTTATGCAAAGCGGTTCATCCATACGGCGGCAAGCTGAGCTTTTTTGTCGATGTCGGCTTTTTGTTACGGTTGGCTGCCGAAGCGGGCAAGAGCGACGTGCTACGCCGGGAATACTCTGAGCTTTGCCGGCATTTGGAACGTCTGCAACAACAGGGCCATGAATTGCAGTTGCACATTCACCCGCATTGGGAGGATACGCACTGGGTCGATGGCAACTGGCAGATCGATACGCAGCGCTACCGCCTGCATGATTTTGCCGAGGAGCAAATTACCGAGATTGTCAGCCGCTACTGCAAGGCGCTGGCAGCTTTTTGCCCAGCCGGGTCGATCTGTGCCTTCCGGGCCGGCGGCTGGGTTTTACAGCCTTTCTCGAAGCTGGCCGGGGCGCTGGCTGCGAATGGCATCGAGATCGACAGCACGGTTTTCGAGAACGGCCAGAGCGAAAGCGATACGCATCTTTTCAATTTTTGCGGTGCGCCGCAGAAGTCGTTCTGGCGCTTCGACGATGACCCGCTGCTGGAAGTGGCGCAAGGGCGTTTTCTCGAAGTACCGATTGCTGCTCATCCGGTGACCCCTGCATTTTTCTGGAAACTGGCTTTCCTCAGAAAGCTCGGCCGCCAGACCGACAAGGCTTTTGGTGACGGCACAGCGATCCCGCTCGGCCGCAATGATCTGTTGAAAAAATTGCTATCCCGCACGTGGAGCGTGGTTTCCATCGATGGGCGCAAGGTCGATTTTCTGGAAGCCGCTTTCGAGCGCTATGCCCGGCTCGGGCGTAACGATTTTGTCGTGATTGGTCATCCCAAGGCGCTAACCCGTCACTCGATCAGGCGTCTGGAACAATTTCTGGCCACGCGGCGCGATCTCCGCTTCGTGAATTATCAGGACTACCGGCCGGGTTTCGGAACTCAAGTCCGCCCCACCTACCTCGCGAAAGATTGACGATGCCAATTGAAGACTGGATTCACCCCCTGCTCAAGCATTACACGGCCGCCCCGCAATGGGTCAAATCGTTCGTCGGGACGGCGTATTCGGCAGTACCGGTCGGCATTCGCTACGGCCGGAAAGCACCGGAGTTTCTTGACGAAATCGCGATTACCGACCCGGAGATCTTGCGTCGGCGGGCCGGCGAGAAAATGTTCGCGCTTCTTGATGCGGCAACGCAGCATGTACCGGCGTACCGGCATCTGCGCGATGTCGTCACCAGCCCCGGAAGAACACCTTCGGAAATGCTCCAGGCGTTTCCGCTGCTGACCAAGCAGGAACTGAAAGCGAGCCTGGAGGATTACGTTTCGGCCGGCCTGCCGGAATCGATGCGGATGGCAACATTTACCGGCGGCTCGACTTCGGTGCCAATGAAGCTTTACTGGCATCGCCACGTCACCCGCCCGAAGAGTTTTGCCTACAACGGCGAATTCGACCGGATTGCCGGCATCGGTGACCGGGACGTGACGCTGGCGCTACGTGGCCGGACGGTACCCGGAGCCGGACAGCCCGGGCAGCCGTTGTGGATGTACGACCCGATCAAGCGTTATCTGCATTTGAGTTCCGACCACCTGGAAGCGGAACACATCCCGGCCTATATCGCGGCGATCGAGGAATGGCAGCCAACTTTCATTCACGCATTCCCTTCCGCCATCACGCCGCTGGCGAAATGGCTGGAAGCCCATCCGGTGCCCGCCATTACCGCGCGGATCAAGTGCATCCAGTTGTTTTCAGAGAATATCTACGACTATCAGGTCGAGTTGCTAAAGCGGGTTTTCGGCTGCGAGGTACTGTGCGACTACGGCCATTCCGAGGGCGCCATCAAGTCGATTTCGCTGCCCGGTGACAGCCGCTATTTCTTCTGGCCGCTGTACGGTCATGTCGAATTAATCGACTTCGACGGCAAACCGATTAGCGAACCGGGCGTGCTGGGTGAAATTGTCGCCACCGGCTACGACAATCTGGTGATGCCGTTGATTCGCTACCGTACCGGCGACATGGCGATGTGGACGGCACAGCCGAATACCCTGCGGCCAGGTTTCCAGGTAGTGGACCGCATAGAGGGGCGCTTGCAGGAGTTTCTGGTTTGCCGTGATCATCGCCTGGTTTCGATCTGCACCATTGGCGCCGCCCACTTCGAGCAACTAGCCGACGCCGACCGCATGCAGTTCGAGCAACATGAAACCGGCCGCGCCACGCTCAAGGTAATCTCCCGAGAAGACTTGCCGGCGAACGTCAAGACGGCCCTGGCCGACGGTATCCGCAAAAAAACCCAAGGAGGACTGGAGGTAGAGGTCGTCCGCGTCGATGAAATCCCGCGCACCCGCATCGGCAAACACCGCTTACTCGTGCAGCATCTCGATATTTCCAGCTACCTCGGGGCTGCCCATATCGACAACGAGGAAAGGTCCGAATTATGAAAAGCGTCGTGATGATTGGCCCCTGCCCTGACGCAAAAGGAGGAATGTCTTCAGTGATTGCGGTCTATCGCGCCCACGGACTATTTTCTGAAGGGGACTGCCGTTACTTGATTACGGCAACAGAAGGTAATACCTGGCACAAACTTTGGGTTGCTACTTCTGCTTTTGGCCTATTTGTCAAATTACTGGCTCTAGGCCGCGTCAGCGTGTTGCATGCACATGTCGCTTCGGGTGTTAGTTTCTGGCGCAAATCGCTATTTATAGGGTTAGCTTACCTATTCGGTTGTCCAGTTATTTTTCAACTACACGGTGCAGAGTTCAGAACCTTTGTCGCTCAACGATTAACCGGTTGGCGAAAAAATTTAGCTTTCAAGCTGATGCGAGAATCTTCACTTGTCTTTGTTTTATCCCGTGATGCAGAGGAATTATTGCGCACAAATGTTGGGTTGAGTCGCATCGAGCTATTTCCAAACCCAATTGCGACTCCGAAATGCGTCAATAGGGCTCGAACCAATGACGTCGTATTTCTTGGTCAAATAGGAAATCGAAAAGGAGCGTTCGATTTGATCAAAAGCTTCTCTGAAGTGCACAAAAAAATTCCATCCTCACGGTTAATTCTTGCTGGTAATGGGGAAATCCAAAAAGCAAAAGAATTGGTATCAGAACTAAATCTCGGTCACAGCGTCATTTTTTCTGGTTGGGTTAATGAAGAACAACGTACAAAATTGCTCAGCGAGGCTGGGGTTTTCGTTTTGCCGTCGTACAACGAGCAAATGCCGATGTCTGTACTCGAGGCAATGGCTTCTGAAGTACCAATTATTGCCTCCACTGTCGCCGCAATACCCGACATGTTGGAACATGGAAAGTGCGGAGTATTGATTCCCCCTGGGAATATACAAGCTCTAGGGGAGGCTATTGCTGAATTGCTGGCAGATCCTAAACGTGCATCAGACCTTGCCAAACGAGCTCATCAACGTGTTCATTTGCATTATTCCGCAGATGTAGTACTCAAACGCCTACGCTGGCAGTATGGGCAACTCGCCCGATGAGCCGCTGGCTATACAAATTGCTGCTGTGCGCCCTGCTCGGCCATGCGACGCTCGCCTGTTCGGCTGATGATCCGCGTTTCAGCACTGTCGCAATCGCGTCCGCCCTGAGCGCATTCGAGCAGACCGCAAAAATTGGACACCCGCGGCTGTTTCGGGGAGGGGCAGATCATTCGGGGATTGTCGAGGCGGCTTCGGCAGAGCGGGCCGGAGGGGTAAAGGCCTTGTCCGATTACCTGCATCGGACGTCGGTGCGCGTCGTGGATATGTCGTTTATTTCTGCGGCTGAGCCACTCAACTCACCAACGAACCTGAAGAACTGGTTCAAGCAGGAGCGAACACTGGAAGGACTGGCAGAGTCGGCTGTCAGCTGGTACTTCACCCGTGACAGCTGGTTTCTTGACGAACTGCGCGCGCGCATGGCGATTTTTGGCCCATTGGTGATCGACAACCAGTGTCACGGCGAGTTGATGCAGGCACGGGCATATGCCTGGTATTTTGCGCTGGCTTACGATTTTGCCTACCCGGCGCTAAATGCCGCAGAGCGCGAGCTGGCGCGCAACGTAGTGAAAACTTGCGCTCTTTCGGCGCTGCCGAGCGCGCTCAAGAATGTGAAGGCCAACCCGCGCGATGGCATTGCTTTCCACGCGCTGGGCAAATTCATTGGTGCCTTGACGATAGTGCTGGGCGAATTGCCGGAAGCCCGTGGCTGGCTGGAGCCCGCTTTACAAACCTACCTCGCCACCCTCAGCCCATGGGGTGGCGACGATGGGGGTTACGCCAATGGCAGCAGTTATGTGCTGTGGGATACGGGCGAGTCCTTGCTGATATGGGATCTGATCGAGCGTGCGCTGAGCCTGCCGATATACCAGAAAGCATGGGTTGCACAGTTGCCGCGTTTCATTGCCTACACGCTACCGCCAGGCACCCCGGCCGGGGTTTTCGGGGATGGTGCCGAAGTGAACCGCAAGGAAGAATGGGCGCGCTTCGGCAAGGCGATCATGAGTCGCTATTCGACACCACTGGCCCGCTGGTATGAAAAGCAATTGTTCGGTGAGGATATCGCTCGCCTGCACGTTCTGCTCAGCCCGCGCCAGCCGTCCGGCAGTGCCCCGTGGCCGGAGGGCGAAGCGAATAGCGCCTATTTTCCGTCGGTCGGCTGGGCCGCCCTGCATGATTCGCTGGCCGACCGCGCGCGGGTTTCGGTGTATTTCAAGAGCAGCCCATACGGTTCGCTAAACCACTCGCATGCGGATCAGAACGGATTTCTGCTCTACGCCCACGGCAAGGTGCTGGCCATGGACAGCGGCTACTACGACTACTACAACTCGCCGCACTGGCGAAACTGGTACAAGCAGACCAAGGCCCACAACGCGATTACCTTCGACGCCGGCAAGGGACAAGGCTTGGGAGCCGATGGCCTTGGCAGCGCACAGCTTGCCGGCAAAATCACTCGGTTTGTAACAACCGCCGATTACGATCTAGTAACTGGTGATGCTGCGGCCGCCTACGACGGACAAGTGTCGCTGGCCAAGCGAACCTTGGTCTTTGTGCGCCCGGCGACGCTGGTGGTGATCGATCAGTTGCGCAGCGCCACGCCTCGGCAGTGGGAGTGGAACCTGCACACGACAGCGCCGCTGCAGACCAACGCTGCAGGCTACAAACTAAATCTGGAGGGAGCTGAAATGTGTGCCGAAGTTAGCGCGCCAGATGGCCTAGCGCTGGCGACACAGGCGGGATATACGCCGGCGCCTCAATGGGCAGCAGCTACCACCCCGCATTACTGGAACCGCTTTTTTTACAAAACGCCGAAACCCTCCGCCTATTTTGTTGCGGTATTGCGCATGGATTGCACCTTGCCCCGCGCCCAGGTTTCCTTCCCGGCAGGAAAACCGGTGGTCAATCTGGGCAACCGACAAATATCCCTGGTCGGCACCGAGATTTCGGTCCGTTAATTAACTCAGATCCCTTTCTTCAGAACGCTCATGGCCAATCCACTTATTTACCTCGTCGCCGGTGCCCGGCCGAATTTCATGAAAATTGCCCCCATCGTGCGCGCCATTCAGGCCCACGGCTGGCTTGAGTTCCGCATCATTCACACCGGGCAGCATTACGACCGGGAGATGAACGAGGTATTTTTCGAGGAACTGGGCATCCCCGAGCCGGATGTTTTCATGGCGGCCGGCGGCGGCAGCCATGCACAGCAGACGGCGAAGATCATGGTGGCCTTCGAGGAGCTTTGCCAGGCGCAACGGCCGGATGCCGTGCTGGTGGTCGGCGACGTGAACTCGACGCTGGCCTGCTCGATAGTGGCCAAAAAGCTGAACATTCCCGTCGCCCACGTCGAAGCCGGTTTGCGCAGCGGCGACATGACGATGCCGGAAGAAATCAACCGGCTGGTAACCGACAGCATTTCCGACTGGTTCTTCGTCACCGAACCCAGTGGAGCGACGCATCTGCGCCGCGAAGGCAAGGCCGAGTCGGCGATCCATTACGTCGGCCATGTGATGGTGGACAACCTGCTCTATCAGGCCGAAAAGCTCAAGGATGCGGACACTGCCGGCTTCGAAACATCGGCCTTGAAGGCCGCCCAGCGCAGCTACGGCGTGGTGACGCTACACCGGCCCAGCAACGTCGACAGTGCCGAGATGATGGCGCGCATCGGCGGTGCGCTGCGCGAGATTGCCGCCGAATTGCCGCTGATCTTCCCGGTCCATCCGCGCACCCGGGCCAATCTGGAAAAATTCGGCGTCGATCTCGGGCCCAATGTGACGCTGACCGGGCCGCAGGCTTACATGGCATTCCTCAACCTGTGGAAGGACGCGGCGGTCGTATTGACCGACAGCGGCGGCTTGCAGGAAGAAACCACGGCGCTCGGCGTGCCCTGCATCACCATCCGCGAAAATACCGAACGGCCGGTGACAGTGGATGAAGGCTCCAACGTGCTGGCCGGGACGGACCCGGTACGCATCGTCGCGGAAGCCCGCAAGGTGCTGCGCGGCCAAGGCAAACAAGGTCGCCGGCCGCAGCTGTGGGATGGCAAGGCGGCGGAACGCATTGTCGAGATTCTGGCCAAGGAGCTTTCCCGATGAATCGCCGCATTGAAATGATGGGCTGCCAGGTAGATAACCTGTCGATGGAAGAAAGCTTGCAGACGATCGAGGGTTTCATCCACAGCGGCAAGCCGCACCAGCACGTGGTGGTGAATGTAGACAAGCTGGTCAAGGCCAGCCGCGACCCGGAGCTACGCCAGATCATCAATGACTGTGCGCTGATCAACGCCGACGGCATGCCGGTGGTGTGGGCCTCGCGCCTGCTCGGCAAGGGGCTGAAAGAGCGCGTCGCTGGCGTCGATCTGTTCGAGTCGCTGATGCAGCGCGCGGCGCAGAAAGGCTGGCGGGTTTTCCTGCTCGGCGCCCGAGAGGAAGTGGTTTCCGGCGTCAGCAATATTTACCAGAAGAAATACCCGGGCCTGACACTCGCCGGTTACCGCAACGGCTACTGGAAGCAGGAAGAGGAAGCCGGCGTCGTCGAGCAGATCAAGGCGGCGCGCGCCGACCTCCTGTTCGTCGCCATCAGCTCGCCGAAAAAGGAACAGTTCCTCGGCAAATACCAGGCCGAAATGCGGATTCCCTTTGCCATGGGCGTCGGCGGCACCTTCGACGTGGCGGTCGGCAGGGTAAAACGGGCGCCGGTCTGGATGCAGAAAAGCGGGCTGGAGTGGTTCTACCGCTTCCTGCAGGAGCCGCGCCGCATGTTCAAACGCTATTTCATCGATGACATGGCGTTCTTCTGGCTGCTGCTGCGCGAGGCGACGGCGCGTCGTTAGGTCTTGCTGCTTGGCCTCCACCAGCAGCAAACTATGGACAAGCCCGCAGCCGGCCTTCGAGGTACTGGTATGAGGCTGCGGAATCGATCTGCTGCTGATCGGCGACGATGCCATCCTTGAGGTTCTTGAGCAGCGGCGCGATCAGTTGGTCGGCCTGCCGCCGCAAGGTTTCGTCGGCTTCGGCCGGGGTCCTGAAATAGGCGGTCTCGCCGAGTTTCCTTCGCAACCGCGCCTCCAGCATCCGCGCCGCCACCCGCAAGTGATTGCGCCATACCGCGACATGCTCCAGCTCGTGCTCTTCGACCATGCGCCGACGGCAGGAATCCCGGAGTTCGCTGGCCAGGTACACCTGCAGGGCGGAGAAACCGAGCCTCAAGCGCAGTGAGGAAACGCCGCAAACCTGGCCATCGACATCGGTCAGGATGCGGGGCATGACGTCCAGGCTGGCCGTCGGTTCGGCTTGAGTCAGTCCGAGCACGCTGTGATAAGGGTTGGTGCCGGCGCCGGACAGCCGCTTCAGGACATCGAGCTGGCGGCTATCGTCGCGGCTGACTGGCCGATCCTCGAAAACCACGCGGATTACCGCTTCGCTGGCCAGCTTTTCGCAGGCGGCCTCAAAACCGGTGCCGCCGATCACGGCCGGCGGCAGAAAAAACAGCAGTGTAGCGACAACAATGTTCCGGGCCGGTTGCCCGACCGGGGGGCCACCCGCTATTGCAGGTCTCAGACCGGAACGACGTCAGACATCGAAACCGTCAGCCGCAAGTCCCAGCCGTAACAAACCAGCTTGCGCATTTGCCGGCTGACCGAAGCAACCAGAAAATAGTTTTCCACGAACTTGCCTGAGCGATCCGCCTGTTCCTTGATCTTCTGGAAAGCCGCCTTGTTCAGGCGCACGACACATCCCACGTACTCTTCGAGCTGTTTTTTCATCTTCGGCTTCCGGTTGTCTCACTCTCATCTCCCACGCCACTCGCAATGCTTCGCGGCGGGAGGCCAATACTATATGTAGTACGCGGGGCGGAATTATCGAGAACTATCTTTACAGTTTCGTGAAAATTTCCATCGCCCGCACCAGCTTTCACATTATGCACTATAGATAAATTGCGGACAAAAGTTGGTTTTTGCCCGGCCATCGAGCACCAGTAAAAAGAGCCGGGAAATTCCCGGCCCTTTTGATCTTCAGTTACCGCCAGATCAGCCGCGCTTGGTACGCCGGCGGGCCACCGCCCCCAGCATGCCGAGGCCGGCCAGCAGCATGGCGTAGCTTTCCGGTTCGGGAACCGGCTGGGTATAGGTCAGGTTGTCGAGCACCACGCCGTCACCGGCGATGGTGACGCGGGCGATATTGGCCGTGTCGCTGACATAGCCGAAGCTCTGGAACTGGTCGTAGGTGTCGGCACCAAACGGCGAGAAGATGAACTTGGTGGTCTTCAGCAGCTTGTTGTTCAGATCGTAGTAGCGCGCCGTCAGGAAGGCCGAGCCGTCGAGATCCTGTTCATAGATGCTGTAGTCGAAGGCAAAGCCCTTGGTGGTCTGGCCGTTGAAGCTGATGTCCAGCGTCATGCCGCCGACGTAGTCGAACGACAGGAAATGGTTGCCAGCGCCCCAGATGCCGTTTTCGCCGAGATCGGCAATGGTCTGGCCGACGGTGAATTGCTGGTTGGCGGTGATCGACAGGCCGCCGGAGTTGAAGGTGGCGGCGTCGAAAATCTGGCCGTCGTAGCTCTCGAAATCGAGCACGCTGGCTGCGGCCGGCACATCGGCCCGGTCGACAATGACTGCCGCCTGGGCAGTGGCGGCGCCGGCGGCGAACAGCAGGCCGGCGATCAGGTTGAGTTTGTTCATGTGAAATATCCTTTCAGATTGAATGCTCCCCGGCGCACCGCCGGGGAGTGGCAGGTATCGATCAGGCGCCGACGATGCCGCCATCGTTCTTGGTAATGACCACCACGCCGCTACGCGGACGACCGGCCGGCAACGGGGTCACGCCGTCGGCCCGGGTCGCCCACTGGCTGGACGGCCAGTTGGAGAACTGGGTCGGGTTCGCCGCCAAGGCATCCTCACCCGGGTGCTGGATGCCGACGAACAGGGTCTTGCCATCCGGCGCCATGGTGATGCCGGTGACTTCGCACTTGTTCGGGCCGGTCAGGAAGCGGCGGAACTGCTTGGTCACCGGGTCGGCACAGGACAGACTGTTGGCGCCGAGATTGACCCAGTCGCCGGTGGCATTGCCAAGCTGGTCGGTCTGCACCCACAAACGGCCGAACGGGTCGAACCACAGGCCATCCGGCGCGCCGATATCGGCCGAGCCGTCCGGCGTGTCGTTGATGTTGCCCTTGTAGTCGTTGGTCGGCTTGGCGGCCTTGCTGGTCGCGGTATCGCCGCACTGGGCGAAGATGTCCCAAGTGAAGCCGGTGGCCAGAACCGACTGGCCGTTTTCGCGCCAGCGGATGATGTGGCCGTAGATGTTGTCTTCCATCGGGTTGGCGGCATCGACCGGCGGACGGGCCGAGGCGGCGGTCGTCGAACCGTCGATCTTGTTGGCCGAGGCGGTGGCGGTCCCGCGCCGGTTGTTGTTGGTCAGCGTGCAATAGACTTCGATCTCGTCGTTGCCATTGACGCGCGGACGCGCCCCGGTCCATTCCGGACGGTCCATCATCGTGGCGCCCACAGCGTCGGCGGCCATGCGGGTCTTGATCAAAATCTTGGCCAGCACTTCGGCATCGTCGGCCCCGACGAAGTTCGGGTTGTCGCGCAGTGCCACGCCATTCACCCCGATGGTTTCCGGGCGCAAGGCCAACCAGGTGCCGCTCAGGTCGGCATCGAAACGCGCCACGTAGAGCGTGCCTTCGTCGAGCAGGTTGCGGTTGGCGGCATTGTTGCCGGGGTTGTACTTGCCGTCGCAAACGAACTTGTAGATGTATTCGTTGCGCTCGTCGTCACCCATGTAGAAGGCCAGGTGATTGGCGCGGTCGACCACGTACTGGGCGCTTTCGTGCTTGAAGCGGCCGAGCGCGGTGCGCTTGACCGGCACCGACTTGGGATCGAGCGGGTCGATTTCGACAACCCAGCCGAACAGGTTGGTTTCGTTCGGATTGACCGCCAGATCGAAGCGCGGATCGACGGTGTGCCAGCGATAGCCGGCGCCGGCGGCCGCCACACCGTAGCGGTTATAGAGCTTGCCCGCCTCGGTCGTGGCGTTCGGCAGCGCGGCGGTCGCCCCGAAGTTGCCGTTCCAGTTTTCTTCGCAGGTCAGATAGGTGCCCCACGGCGTAACACCGTTGGCGCAGTTGTTGACGGTACCGTTGGCGGTCGTGCCGTCCGTGCTCTTGCCGGTGGCAACGGAGCCCGTCGGGGTGACGTTGTACTCGTTGCTCTTCAGCAGCGCATGGCCCGCCGCCGGGCCGGCAACGCGCATCGGCGTATTGGCGGTGATCCGGCGGCCGTAAACCGAACCGGGCACGACCGTCCATTTGCCATTGACCCGGCGGATTTCGGTGACGGAAACGCCATGCGCCGACTGGGATTTGCGGCACTTTTCGATGGTGTAACCGGCGCCGAGCACGTCGCTGCCGGTCTGGCCGGCCGGGAAGAGCACTTCCTCGTGGGTATATTCGTTGTTGGCGCACAGGATGCCGCGATCACTGAGGATCTGGCCACGGCTCGGGAACGGGAAGAAGTGCATGCCGTCGGTGTGCATGCCGTACTGCTTGGTTTGTTCGGCGGCAGTGTTGCTGGCGTCGGACTTGAAGGCAACGCCACCCGGCATGATCGGATCGCCCCAGGCGACGAGCAGCTTGGCGGTGTAGCCGGCGGGCACGGTGACCACGTCGGCCACCGGGGCCAGGCTGGCCGGGACGGGCTCGAAGCCGATGCCGACGACCGGTGCGGCTGCGGCGGCTTCGACGGTATTGACGATGCCGGACAGCGTGATGCCGCCGGCGGCGGCCAGCATGCCGGCGCTGGCGCTGCCCTGGACGAAGCGGCGACGGCTGACATCGAGACGGCTGATGACATCGAGAATGGACTCGTTACCGGACGGGTTGAGCGTCAGGTCGTTCCGGGGGTGGCTTTTGCCTTTCATGGGAACCTCTCAGTGGGTAGTGATCGAATGGTCGTGATTGATGTATCCGCAGGTAAATCGCTGCAGCTCAGGACTGGCGGCGCAGATGCAGATCGGTCTGCAGGCCGGCAGGGAAGCGGCACGAAATCCATGGCAGACGGCCGGGCGATGTTGCCATTGGCGTATTACAGAAAACCCATCGCCAGCGATGCCGGTTTGTAGTCCGATCGGATCAGTGCGCGGCGGCCGGTTTTCACAGTCCGCCGCGCCGGCTGCTCACGGCGCCAGCCAGGCATCCACGTCGACGGCCAGCAGCGGCCGGGCAAAGAAGTAGCCCTGCCCTTCCAGGCAGCCGAGTTTCTTGAGGATCTCGTGCTCGCTGCTTTTCTCGATGCCTTCGGCCACCACCTCGAGCGACAGGCTTTCGGCAAGGGCGATGATCGAGCGGGTGATCGATTCGTTGGCCGGCGTGTTTTCGATGTCGCGAACGAAGGACTGGTCGATTTTCAGGCGGTCGATGGGAAAACGGCGCAGATAGTTGAGGCTGGAGAAGCCGGTGCCGAAATCGTCGATGGCCAGCCGGATGCCCATGCCCTTGATGCGTTTCAGGCTGGTCAGCACGCCCTCGACGTTGTGCATCAGCACACTCTCGGTCAGTTCCAGTTCGATCAGGCAGGGATCGACCTCGTAATCGGTCAGGGCATCGGTCAGCACATCGGTGAAGTTGCTCTGGTGAAATTGCACGGCGGAAATGTTGATCGCCATGCGAATTGCCGGCAGCCCCTTGGCTTTCCACTCGCCGAGCTGGCAAAAGGCACGGCGCATGACCCATTCGCCGAGCTGGACGATATAGCCGCTCTCTTCGGCGACCGGAATGAACTCCATCGGCGAAATCGCCCCGCGTACCGGGTGCTGCCAGCGCAGCAGGGCTTCGACGCCCTGAATCCGGCCGCTGGCGAAATCGACCTGGGGCTGATAGACCAGCGACAACTCGTCGCGGTCGATGGCCTGGCGCAGATCGTTTTCCAGCGACAGCCGGGATGGATTGTAGCCGGCGCTGGCTTCGCTATACATCCGGAAGCCGTTGCGCCCGTTGGCCTTGGCTTCGTACATCGCGGAATCGGCCTTGGCCAGCAGGCGGCTGAGATCGCGGTCGTCGTGCGGATAGACGGCGATGCCGATGCTGACCGTGACGATCAGCGCATGACCGAGCAATTCGAAGGGCGGCAGCATCGATTCGACCAGACGCTGCGCGACATCGTTGGCATGGTCGGGGTCGGCCACGTCTTCCATCATGATGATGAACTCGTCGCCGCCGATCCGCGCCACGGTATCGGTTTTTCGGGCGGCCATCTTGAGCCGGCCGACCAGCGCCCGCAACACGGCATCGCCGGCGCGGTGGCCGAGCGAATCGTTGATCTGCTTGAAACGGTCGACATCGACGAACAGCAGGGCGACCGAACTCCCCTTGCGGTCGGCATCGAGACAGGCCTGGCTGATCCGGTCATTGAGCAGGGTGCGGTTGGGCACCCCGGTCAGCGGATCGTAATGCGCCAGGAAATACAGTTCGGCCTGTTTGCGCTGGGTAATCAGGTTGAGCAGGTCATGGCCGTTGGCGACGCCGATGTAGCGTTCGTGACTGGTCACCATGAAGCCGGTGACCAGATGCTCGATGCCCGAGGCAATGATGATCTGGGCGGCATCTTCGACGCTGCAATAATCCTCGACGACAATCGGGATCGAGGCATGGTAATGGCCCGAGTTCAGGAAGGCGTGAATGCCATCCCGGCCGAAAATCTCCCGGCTGTAGGGCTTGGTGAAAAACTCGATGTAGCCCTTGCGGTCGACCAGCGCCACCGGCCGGAATTCCGCATCGACGACAGGCAAGGCATAGATCGCCGAATCGCCGAGAAACCGGCTCATCACTTCCTCGCAGGTGGTCTCCGGCAAGGCCGGAGACATCGAACGGAGCAGGCTGCGGACGGTCGGCGCCTCCTGCAGACGGTCGTCCTTGATAAAGACAAATTGCCGCCCGACCTTGCTGGCCGGCGTATCGACGAGATTCGAGATGTTTTCTGCCTGCATCAGAATTTCCATATGCCAAAGGTCATATCGTCGAGGGTACGCCGGCCAAATGACAGGTTTGTGACCGGCCGGGAAAACCCTTCGACCGCCAGAGCCAGCGGAATTCCCCCGCCGCGCGGCAGGCCGCCTGATCCGTTCGGCATAACTCGGCGGCAGTCTTGCTGTAACAAACACTATCGATACTGCCCGACAGGCCAACATGGCACGGCGCGTCGTGCCGGCATTTCACTTTCAGGGAGAAATCATGTCAGTCGTTGCAGTCATCGGCCTCGGTTATGTCGGCCTGCCGCTCGTCGTCGAGTTCGGAAAAACCGGGCGCACCATCGGCTTCGATATCAGCGTAGACAAAGTGGCGAAGTGCCGGGCCGGCAGCGATCCGTCGCGGGAACTCGACGACTCGGCGCTGGCCGCCGCCGTGCATGCCGAATATACCGACGACCCGGCCAGGCTGGGCGAAGCCGACATCATCATCGTCGCCGTGCCGACGCCGGTCGATGCGGCGCACATCCCCGACTTCAAGCCGCTGATCGGCGCCAGCATGTCGGCTGGCCGGCACATGAAGACAGGGGCTATCGTCGTCTATGAATCGACGGTCTATCCCGGTGCCACCGAAGAAGTGTGCATCCCGGTGCTCGAGCGTGAATCCGGCCTGGTCTGGCAGCGCGATTTCTTCGTCGGCTATTCGCCGGAACGCATCAATCCAGGCGACAAGGAACACACGCTGACCAGCATCCTCAAGGTGGTTTCGGGCGACATGCCGGAAACGCTGGCCCGGGTGGCCGCCCTCTACGAGCGCATCGTCAAGCCGGGCGTCCATCGCTGCCGCAGCATCAAGGCGGCCGAAGCCGCCAAGGTGATCGAGAACACCCAGCGCGACCTGAATATCGCGCTGATGAACGAGCTGGCCATCATTTTCGACCGCCTCGCCATCGATACCAGCGAGGTGCTCGAGGCGGCCGGGACCAAGTGGAATTTCCTCAAGTTCAAGCCGGGCCTGGTCGGCGGCCATTGCATCGGGGTCGATCCGTACTACCTGACGCACAAGGCCGAGATGGTCGGCTACCACCCGCAGGTCATCCTGGCCGGCCGGCGCATCAACGACGGCATGGCCAAATTCGTCGCCGAGCAGACGGTCAAGCAGATGATCGCCGGCGGCAGTTACGTCAAGGGTGCCCGCGTCAATGTGCTCGGGCTGACCTTCAAGGAGGATTGCGCCGACCTGCGCAACTCCAAGGTGGCGGACATCATCGGCGAACTGAAGAGCTACGGCGTCGAGGTCTTCGTCCATGACCCGGCGGCCGACCCCGAAGAAGCGCTGCACGAATACGGTGTACAGCTGTCGGCCTGGGACGACCTGCCGCGGGCCGACGCGGTGATTGCCGCCGTGGCGCACAGCGAATACCTGGCGCTGGGCAGCGAAGATCTGGCCCGCCGGATGGTCAAGGGCGGCTGCTTCATCGACGTCAAGGCAATGTTCGACAAGGCCATGCTGGAAGCTGCCGGGGTGCGGGTCTGGCGCCTGTGACCGCGCAGACCGGCCAGCAGCGGGGCACTGACGATCCTTGGCGAACGAATGCGTCGGCTTTCACAAATATTTAATGAACGCGGAATAAGCTGGCCCGGTTCCCGTTCTTCGTTGACCGCCAGTCAGACCGGCCCCGTCGCCGCCCCGCAATGACCAGCTGGTTTACCTGAGCGACATCCAACAGCCGGCACTTGCACTCTTGCCTCGGCAGAAACGAATCATGACCGCCATTGCCTCAACCACCTGCCCACCACCAGCGACCACGGCCCCCGCACCGTATCTGGGCAGCACCTCGCGCTTCAACCGGGTCGCCAGTCTGCATATCGGCCGCGACAACCTGATCAACGTCATCGAGGTGGTCCTCGATCCGATCGTCCTGACCTTTTCGGTGTGGATGATCAGTTTCATCGAGGAAGGCGAACTCACCCTGCCCTACCTGATTGTCTCGCTGATGGCCTTCTCGCTGACCTTCCCGGCCCAACCGCGGCTCGAGGAATCGTTCGTGCGCAGCCTGCTGAACATCGTCACCGGCTGGCTGTTTCTCGCTTCGCTGATCGTCATTTTCGGCTATGCGACGAAAGCCCTGAGCCTGTATCCGGCGCGGGCGATCATCACCTGGCTATGGGCGGCGCCGCTCTGCCTGATCGTCGCCCATACCCTGTTCCGCCTGGCTGCGCCGATGCTGCTCCGGGCCCAGGGCGCCAAGCGGGCAGTGATCATCGGCATGAACGAGCAAGGCGCGCAACTGGCCAGCCGGCTGGCCGAGAGCCCGTACAGCGACCTGCAGGTGCTAGGCTTTTTCGACGACCGCAATATCGAGCGCCTGCATGCCAGCGGACATGGCCGCCCGCTGCTCGGCCGGATCAGCGAGGCGGCCGAATACGTCAAGCAGGCCCAGGTCAACCTGATCTACATTTCGCTGCCGATGGCCACCCAGCCGCGCATCATGCGCCTGCTCGACGAACTGCGCGACACCACGGCATCGATCTACTTCGTGCCCGACCTGTTCGTCACCGACATCATCCAGAGCCGTATGGAGACGATCTGCGACATGCCGGTCGTTTCCGTCTGCGAAACGCCGTTCACCGGGACCAACGGATTGACCAAGCGGCTGTCCGACATCGTGCTGTCGCTGCTCATCCTGCTGCTCATTTCGCCCATCCTGCTGGTCGTCGCGGCCGGCGTGAAACTCTCGTCGCCGGGACCAATTATCTTCAAACAACGCCGCTACGGGCTGGATGGCCAGGAAATCGTCGTATACAAATTCCGTTCGATGACGGTCTGCGAAGATGGTGGGCAGATCGCCCAGGCGCGCAAGGGCGACCAGCGGATCACCCGCCTCGGCGCCGTCCTGCGCAAGACCTCGCTCGACGAGCTGCCGCAGTTCGTCAACGTGCTGCAGGGCCGCATGAGCATCGTCGGCCCCCGCCCGCATGCCGTGGCGCACAATGAGCAGTACCGCAAGCTGATCAACGGCTACATGGTCCGCCACAAGGTCAAGCCGGGCATCACCGGCTGGGCGCAGGTAAACGGGTTGCGCGGCGAAACCGAAACGCTGGACAAGATGAAGGCGCGCGTCGAATGCGATCTCGACTACCTGCGCCACTGGTCGCTGGGCCTTGATCTTTACATCATTCTCAAGACGGTCGGCGTCGTCTTCAAGGATCAGTATGCCTACTAGCCCGGCCTGCCGCCGGCTGGCGCGGTGGTTCGGCAGCATCGTGGTACTTGCGATTCTTGCCCTGCTTTTCGGCTTCGGCAGCACGCCGGGCTCGGCCAACCTGATTTCCCATCCGTGGGACAAACTGCTGCACTTGGCCATTTTTGCCGTACTGAGCTTCGGGCTGCGCCTGGCGCTGCCCAGGATCCCGCTCTGGATGCTTATCGGCCTGGCCCTGGGCATCGCGCTCGCCGACGAATTGCACCAGTTCTTCGTACCGCAGCGCCAACCGGGCTGGGATGACGGATTGGCCGACGCCATCGGCGTCCTGTGCGGGCTCTACGTCTGGCACCATCTCCGGCGCACCTGGCCGGGGCAAAGCCCATGCGGCACCTGATCGCCCTCGCAGCCGGCTGGCTGATCCTGCTGCCGCAGGCCAGCGCGCTCGACCCCGAGAGCTATCGCCTGCAACTGGGCCATGGCCAGCAATACCGCCTGGCAGCCAAGCCATCGACCCTGGCCCACCCGGCGCTGGCCGCCAAGCCCTACGCCGAAGAAATTACCGCCGCGGCCCGCCAAGCCGGACTTGACCCGGCGCTGGTCCATGCGCTGATCCAAGTCGAATCGGCCTACCGGGCCGATGCCGTCTCGGAAAAAGGGGCACGCGGCCTGATGCAGTTGATGCCCGACACCGCCCGCCGCTTCGGCGTCGCCGATGCCGCTGAAGCCCGCCCCAACCTGCTGGCCGGCACCCGCTATCTGCGCTACCTGCTCGACCGTTACGACCAGCGCACCGACCTGGCCCTAGCCGCCTACAACGCCGGCGAAGGCGCGGTAAGCAAATATGCCGAGACGATCCCACCCTACCCGGAAACCCAGCGTTACGTACCGGCGGTGCTCGAGCGCTTCAACGAATGGCGCAACGCGCCAGCCAGGGCCATCGATTACGTCGCCGGCACCCGCCTGATCTCCGGCGAAAGGCCGCCGCAGGGCCGTGCCGCGAGTTCGGCCGCCAGCGCGACCAAATACGTTGCCGCATCCCGGATGTAGGCTCAGTCGCCCGAACTGCCACAATCATCAGGCCGAAAATGGAAAGGCGAAAAAGAAAGACCCGCTCACGCGGGTCGGTATGTGCTATTTGCTGCCTTGCTCGGTGCAGGCTTGCCTATCGCTCCATCAGCGGCAGCGGCTCGAGATCCGAACCGCACAAGCCAGCCAGTTCGGCAACGACACGGTTGATGCCATTGCCAATCAGCCACCAGACGTGACCATAAGGGTGTACCGCAATACCGCGAGCGGCGCAGAGCTTGATCGCCTGGTCTCTCAACTGTTCAGTTTGCTCATTCATATAATCCTCAACGCTTTGACTTGCTACATTTATTCTTCAACGTGGCCTCGGTCTGCCTTGGCCTATATCAATCGGACTCATTGGATGCCGTTGTATTCTCATCGCGTCCCATTGCAGTTTTATTAAGCGAGTTGGTTGGCAAGCGAAATATTCGGTTTGCCGGAGCGCTCGCCATCCTGCCGCCCGAAATTTTCCAACCCAGACCAGTGCTGTGGACCTAGCGCCAGCGTAGACTCGTCATATGAATTCAAAATTTCTCCCTTGGGTTTCGCTGAAGACCCGGGTTACCTTATTTACCCTGGCGATCTTTCTGATCAGCCTGTGGTCGCTGGCTTTCTATGCCAGCCGGATGCTGCGCGAGGACATGCAACAGCAGCTGGGCGACCAGCAGTTCTCGGTGGTTTCCTTGATCGCCAAGGCAGTCGACGACTATCTGGGCGATCGCACCAAGGCCCTGGAGCAATTCTCGAACAGCATCAGTCCGCAAACCTTGGCCGATACGGCCAGGCTGCAGAAGCTGCTGGTCGGCCAGCCGGTACTGCACACGCTGTTCAATGGCGGCTTGTTGATCACCAACCGGAGTGGCACGCCGATTGTCGAAGCGCTCCACAATCCGGGACAGGTCGGTTTCTCGGTCATCGATCGCGAGGTGATAGCCAGCGCACTGGAGGATGGCCGGTCGGTGATCGGCTCCCCGGTGATGAGCCAGCAGCCCGGTGTGCCGATCTTCGGCATCGCCGTGCCGATCCGCGATGCGGATGGTCGGGCGAGCGGCGCTCTGGTCGGGGTAATTGCCCTGCAAAATCCGGACTTCCTCGACCATCTGACGCAAAGCCAATATGGCAAGACCGGCAGCTATTTCCTGGTGGCACCGCAGGAGCGGCTGATTATCGCGGCGACCAGAAAAGAACGGGTCATGCAGCAGCTGCGCCCACGCGGCGCTATCCCGGCCATTGACCGCTTCATCGATGGCTTTGACGGCTCGCAGATCTATCTGAATCCGCAAAGGGTCGAGGTACTCAACTCGGCCAAGAGGCTCCAGTCCGTCAACTGGGGGATTTCGGCATCGATCGCCACGGCCGAAGCCTTTGCCCCTATCCAGGCGATGCAGCAGCGGATGATCGTGGCGACGCTGTTACTCACCCTGGCGGCCGGCTTGATCACGCTGTGGATGCTCAGGCGCCAGCTGTCGCCAATACTCGAGACCGCCGACATGCTGGCCCGCATGTCGGCTTCCGATGCGCTGCGCCAGCCCCTGCCCATCGTCAGAGAGGATGAAATCGGCCAACTGATCGGCGGTTTCAATCATCTGCTCGGCACCCTGGCGCAACGCGAAGCGGAACTAAAAAGACAGGTCACGCGCTTCTCCGCCTTCCTCGACGCCCTGCCCAATCCGATTTTCGTCAAAGGCAACGACACCGTCTTCATCGCTTGCAATACGGCTTATGAGGAGGCTTTCGGCATCAGTCGCGAGACGTTCGTCGGCCGGACGGTGCTTGACCTCGACTATATCCCCCAGGCGGAACGCGAGGCATTTCAGGCGGCCGATCTGAAATTGATCCGCGAAGGCGGCCAGACCAACGAGGAAATCAGCATCGCCTTCGCCGATGGCGTACGCCGCACGGCGCTCTATCAGCGACGCACTTTCGACCCGGGCGATGGTGAGGGCGGCGGCATGCTCGGCCTGATCGTCGACATTTCCAGGCGGAAACAGGCCGAGGATTACGAGCGTTTTCGCAACCACATCCTCGAAATGCTGGCCGGTGGTGCTGCCCTTCGGATCATTCTGCTGGCCATCGTCCGGGGGATCGAAAAACTGCATCCGGCGATGCGCTGCAGCATCCTGCGGCTCGATGACGAGGGCAGGCATCTCGGCCGGGGGATCGCCCCGAGCTTGCCGGATTTCTTCAATGCCGCGATCAACGGTGTCGAAATCGGCGTCGGCGTCGGTTCGTGCGGTACGGCCGCATTTACCGGCGAGCGGGTGGTCGTCGAGGATATCGCCACGCATCCCTACTGGGTGCTGTACAAGGATCTGGCGGCACGGGCCGGTCTGGGGGCCTGCTGGTCGCAGCCGATCCGTTCCGGGTCGAACCGGATTCTTGGCACTTTTGCGATCTACCACCACGACACCGACCAGCCGACCGAGGCCGACATTGCCTTGATCGAGCAGTCGGCCAGACTCGCCAGCATCACGATCGAGAAATGTCTGGCCGAAGAACGCTTGCGCGATGGCCAGGCTTTCATCCAGGGGGTGCTCAATTCCATCTCGAGTCAGATCGCGGTCATCGATGAAACCGGCGTCATCGTCTCGCTCAACGAGGCATGGCGAATGTTTTCACGGGAAAACAGCATCGAGCCAGGCCATCGGGCAGCGCACACCGACGTCGGAACAAACTACCTTGAGATGTGCGACACCGCGAACGCCACCGGTCTGGACGGCGCGATCAATGCCAGAGCGGGGATTCAAGGAGTGCTCGACGGTCGTCTGCCGAGTTTCAGCATGGAGTACGCCTGCCATTCACCAAACGAGCAGCGCTGGTTCTTCATGACGGTCACCCCGTTGGGAACGGGGGACAAAGGGGCTGTCATCGTTCATACCAACATCAGCGAACGCAAGCGGGCCGAAGAGCAAATCCGCAACCTGGCCTATTACGACAGCCTGACCCTGCTGCCCAATCGCCGCCTGTTAAATGACCGGCTGGCCCAGGCCCTGGCCAACGGCAAGCGGACGGGACTGCATGGTGCGCTGATGCTGCTCGACCTGGACAACTTCAAGCCGCTCAATGACGAGCATGGCCATGCGGCTGGCGACCAGTTGCTGATCGAAGTGGCGCGGCGGCTCAGTTCCAGCGTTCGTCAAATCGACACCGTGGCGCGTCTGGGCGGCGACGAATTCGTGGTCATTCTGGGCAGCCTGAATTCCGCACCATCGGCCTCGCGGGAGCAAGCCCTGGCGATCGCCGAAAAAATACGCACCATCCTCGCCCAACCCTACTTCCTGAGTTCATCCGAGGGCGACGACCAGGAATCGACAGTGGAGCATCATTGTTCGGCAAGCATTGGCGTCACCTTGTTTAATGGCCAGCAAGCCGGTCAGAACGAGATCCTGAAGCACGCCGACATCGCGATGTATCAAGCCAAAGAGGCTGGCCGCAACACGATCCGCTTCTTTGAAGGAAGCGGTTAGCCGGAAGAATACTCAGGGCGAAGCGCCAGACCGGCCTTGAGTTCTTCAATCAGCAGGCGCACCTTGGGCAGCGAATAACGGCGTTGCGGATAGACGGCCCAGACGGCGGCGTTGGGCGGCTGGTTCGTTTCGAGAAGAGCAACCAGTTCGCCCTTCTGCAGCAGATCGAGAACGTAGTAATCGGGCAACTGGCTCAGGCCAAAGCCGCGCAGCGTCGCATCCAGCACCGCCTGGCCGCTGTTGCAGCGCCAGTTGCCGCTCGGCCTGAACTGGAATTCACGGTCGCCTTGGCGGAACGACCAGACATCGCTGGTGCCGATCAGGCAGTTATGCTGCCCCAACTCCGAAAGCGTGTGCGGGCGACCATAGCGCTCGAGATAGGCCGGCGCGGCGCACAAATACATGGCGCGCGGGGCGATCCGGGTCGCCACCAGGCTGGAATCGTTCAACCGGCCAAGGCGGATGGCCAGATCGAAGCCTTCATGAACCATATCGAGCGTGCGATTGGTCAATTCGATATCGACTCGCAACTGCGGATACCTGGCCATGAAGTCATTGACCAGCGGCACGATGAAGCGCTCGCCATAAGCCACGGCAGCGGTCATGCGCAGCAAGCCGGTCGGCGCGCTTTGCAGATCGCCCATGGTCAGGAAGGCCTCGTCACGCTCTTCAATCAGCCGCTGGCAACGCGCGAAGAAACTCTGCCCGGCTTCGGTCAGCGACACTCGCCGGGTCGTCCGGTAGAGCAATCGCGCCTGCAGGCGCTCTTCAAGAGCCGCCACTTGCCGACTGACGTGCGACGACGAAACACGCAGCCCCTCGGCGGCGCGGGCGAAGCTGCCGCTCTCGGCAACGGCAACGAACTCATCCAGTCCATCCCAGCGACTCATTGCTCAGCCTCCATCGGCAATCGTTCGAATGATTATCCCTACACGGCAACAATCAATTGCACGGAATCGATTTATCGACCACGGGGCACTAATTATACTCAGCCCCATTACTCCTACCGCCAGAGAACCCTCATGACCATCAAGTCCCGTGCCGCCGTCGCTTTCGCTGCCAACCAGCCGCTGCAAATCGTCGAAGTCGATGTCGAACCGCCGAAAGCCGGCGAAGTGCTGGTCCGTATCGTCGCTTCCGGCGTCTGTCATACCGATGCCTTCACGCTGTCCGGCGACGATCCGGAAGGTATTTTTCCGGCCATTCTCGGCCATGAGGGCGGCGGCATCGTCGAAGCCATCGGCGAAGGCGTCACCTCGCTGGCCGTCGGCGACCATGTGATTCCGCTGTACACCGCCGAATGCGGCGTCTGCAAATTCTGCAAATCGGGCAAGACCAACCTCTGCCAGGCGGTCCGCGCCACCCAGGGCAAGGGCCTGATGCCCGACGGCACCAGCCGCTTCTCCTACCAGGGCCAGCCGATCTATCACTACATGGGTTGCTCGACCTTCTCCGAATACACCGTGCTGCCGGAAATCTCGCTGGCCAAGATCGCCAAGGATGCGCCGCTCGAAAAGGTCTGCCTGCTCGGCTGCGGCGTTACCACCGGAATCGGCGCCGTGCTCAACACCGCCAAGGTCGAAGCCGGCGCCACGGTCGCCATCTTCGGCCTCGGCGGCATCGGTCTGGCGGCGATCATCGGCGCGACGATGGCCAAGGCTTCACGCATCATCGCCATCGACATCAACCCCGGCAAGTTCGAGATCGCCCGCCAATTGGGCGCCACCGACTGCATCAATCCGCAGGATCATGCCAAGCCGATCCAGGAAGTCATCGTCGAGATGACCGATGGCGGCGTCGATTACTCCTTCGAGTGCGTCGGCAACGTGAACCTGATGCGGGCGGCGCTCGAGTGCTGCCACAAGGGCTGGGGCGAATCGACCATCATCGGCGTGGCCGGCGCCGGCCAGGAAATCAGCACCCGCCCCTTCCAGCTGGTCACCGGGCGCGTCTGGCGCGGCTCGGCCTTCGGCGGCGTCAAGGGCCGCACCGAACTGCCGGGTTATGTCGAGAAAGCGCAAAAAGGCGAGATTCCGCTCGACACCTTCATCACCCACACCATGCCGCTCGAAGATATCAACAAGGCCTTCGACCTGATGCATGAAGGCAAGAGCATCCGCACGGTCATCCACTTCTGAGCAGGGAACAGCGCAATGAGCATCGAGAACATCTCCTGCCAGAAAAGCTTCGGCGGCTGGCACAAGCGCTACCGGCATCGCTCGACGGTGCTGAATTGCGACATGACCTTCGCCGTCTATCTGCCGCCCCAGGTCGAACTGGGTGAAAAGCTGCCGGTCCTGTACTGGCTGTCGGGACTCAGCTGCAGCGACGAGAATTTCATGCAGAAGGCCGGCGCCCAGCGCCTGGCCGCCGAACTCGGCATCATCATCGTCGCCCCCGACACCAGCCCGCGCGGCGCCGAGGTGCCGGGCGATCCGGACGGCGGTTGGGATTTCGGGCTGGGGGCCGGCTTCTACCTGAATGCGACCCAGACACCATGGGACCGGCACTATCGGATGCACGACTACGTGGTGCATGAGCTTCCCGCCCTGATCGAGGCCAGCTTCCTGGTCTCGGACAAGCGCGGCATCAGCGGCCACTCGATGGGCGGCCATGGCGCGCTGGTTTGCGCCCTGCGCAACCCCGGGCGTTACCAGTCGCTTTCCGCCTTCGCGCCGATCGCCAACCCGATGACCGTGCCGTGGGGCGAAAAAGCCTTTTCCCGCTACCTCGGCGAAGACCGCTCGACCTGGCGCGAGTGGGATGCCAGCCTGCTGATCGCCAAAGCCGCCGAGCAACTGCCGATCCTGATCGACCAGGGCGACCGCGACGATTTCCTGCTCACGCAACTCAAGCCGGAAACCCTGCGCTCGGCGGCTACGGCGGCCAACCACCCGCTGACGCTGCGTCTGCAAGCCGGCTATGACCACAGCTACTACTTCATCGCCAGCTTCATCGACGACCACTTGCGCCACCATGCCAAGGCTCTGAAAGCCTAGGCGCGGTGCGTAACCCGGAGAGCCTGCCGTGAACAACGCCGACCTCAAAATCAACGCCGACTTCGCGCAACGCGTCGTCGTCCCGCCAGTCGATGCTGAGGATTGGGCGCCCTCCCCCTGTCCGGGCGTCTGGCGCCACCGGCTTGACCGGATCGGTGGCGAGATTGCCCGGGCCACCAGTATCGTTCGGTATACCCCCGGCGCGGCGTTCAGCCGGCACACGCATGACGGCGGAGAGGAATTTCTGGTTCTCGACGGGGTATTCTCGGACGAGCACGGCGATTACCCGGCCGGAACCTACGTTCGCAATCCGCCCGGCTCGGCGCACACGCCATTCACCCGCGCCGGCTGCACGATTTTCGTCAAGGTCTGGCAGTTCTCGCCAGGCGACCAGCAGAAGCTGGTGCTCGACACCGCCTCCGCCAGTTGGCGACCGGGTCTTGTCCCAGGCCTGGCGGTGATGCCGTTGCACGAGTTCGACGGGATCAGTTCGGCACTGGTCAAATGGGCACCCCACACGCAATTCAATCCGCACACCCATCCGGGCGGCGAGGAAATTCTCGTACTGCAAGGCGTGTTCTGCGATGAACGGGGTGACTATCCGGCCGGTACCTGGCTGCGCAGTCCGCGCTGGAGCCGGCACGCCCCATTCACCGGCGCCGAGGGCGCGATCATCTACGTCAAGGTCGGGCACCTCGGCGCCCCGCTGCTGCAACCGGCATGATCAGGCGTCGTTCCCGCTAGCGCGGGAACGACCCAAGCGAACACCCGGCGTTCGCTTATCGCCGAATCAGACCGGTGTCAGCCGGCGATTGGCGGCGCCCGGCAAGGTGCGCAGCGATTTGCCGGTGAAGGCGGTGTAATCGACAGCCTTGACGGTGCTTACGAAATGCCAGTCGCTGCGACATTCGCGCGCCGTCGCGGTGATCACCATGTAGCCGCGGTCGCCGGTATTGGCGTACTTGAGGGGGCCGATGATGCTTTCCAGTCCGGCCGCGACGAGGGCCGGATTTTCCGTCGGGAAATAGGCCTCGAAGCCGGGCGACGAAACGGAAGACACGGCGAATTCGACGCCGACCGGATTGCCCTGGTAGTCGAGCAGGTCGCTGGCCCAGGCGTTGTGCGTGTCGCCGGCCAGCACGACGAGGTTCTTGTCGAGGCTCCGGGCCATGCCGAGGACCATTTCACGGGCCATCGCGTAACCGTCCCAGGCGTCCAGGTTGTAGGGAATGGCCGGCTGGGCGAGGATGGCGCGCTCGCCGGCGCTCAGGGCGGCCGGGTTGGTCTGGGCCTTGGCGACCAGGGCCGAATAGGCCGAGAAGCCGATTTGGCCGAGGACCAGTGGCGCCGGGATGTTCATGCGCGCCATCAAGACCTGCTGGCCGAGCACTTGCCAGGTGGCACCGGAACCGGCCATTTGCTGCTGCAGCCAGAGCAATTGTTCGGCGCCGAGCAATTGCCGGCCGGTATCGGCCAGATCGGCGGCAAAGCGGGCGCCGTCGAAACTGCCGTCGCTGCCGAAGTAATTGGCGTAATCCAGTTGGCGGTCGCGGGCAATGACGCGGGTATCCAGCATGTGCAGGGCCAGCAGATTGCCGAAGGCGAAGGACCGGCTGATCAGTTCCGGCCGGCGCGGGTCCGGGCTGCGAATCGGCAGCCATTCGTGAAAGGCCTGCAGGGCGGCGGCCCGCCGGGTCGAGAAGGAACCTTCGCTGCTTTCGTCGTGGTTTTCGGCACCATCCTTGTAGGTGTCGTTGGCGATCTCGTGGTCGTCCCAGACGTTGATGAAGGACATCGCGGCATGCGCCGCCTGGAGATCCGGATCGCTGCGGTACTGGGCATAGCGCTGGCGGTAGTCGGCGAGGCTGAGCAGTTCGCCGGCCGGTTCGACTTCGCGGCCGAGCGCGGCGGCGTCCTCGGAAGCGTACTGGTCGCGGCCGTATTCGTAGATGTAATCGCCGAGATGGACGGCGAAGTCGAGGTCGTCGCGCTGTGCCGCCTCGGCGTAAACGTGGAAATAACCGGCCGGATAATTGGAGCAGGTGAACACCGCCAGCTTGACCTGGGCGACCCGCCCGACCGGCAGCGTGCGGCCACAGCCGACCGGCGAAACCGTCCGCCCGACAACGAAGCGGTAGTAGTAGCGGGTATCCGGGCGCAGGCCGCGGACATCGACCTTGACCGTGTAGTCGCGGTCGCTGCCGGTACGGCTGATGCCGTTGCCGACGACGCGCCGGAAATGCCGGTCGGTGGCGACTTCCCAGAGGACGGGCACGATCCCGCCGCGCTCCGTGCTGACCCGTGTCCAGATGATCAACTGGCGCGCCAGCGGATCGCCACTGGCCACGCCGTGATCGAAACTGACCTTGAGGCGATGGCCATGTTGCACCATGACCTTATGCTCGGCTTCGGAGAAACGCTCGCCTTCCATTTCATGGGCCAGGGCGCGGAGCGGCAGAACCGAGCCGGCGGAAGCAACGGCACAGCCGAGCGAGAGGTGACGGAGGAAACGGCGGCGCGGGGCAAGAATTCGGGAGGTCATGGGGTCGATACCGGAAGTGGGACAAGTCTTCCGAGCTTAATGACACGGAGTTACACCGACGTGTCCGAAATATCTCACCAGCATTGCCAACGGCTCATGAGCCGTTCTGGCGAAATGGGCAAACTGCGCGGCGATTATTCGCTGGCGAAATTCAGCGCCAGGCCGTGGCCGGCCGACAGACTGGAGTCGAAAACCTCGTCCTGCAAATAACAATCGAACGGCGGCTCGGCCGCGTCATCTTCGATATCCAGACCCAGGCCGCGAATTTCCGACTTCAACTGACGATCCGTGAAATTGCGAAAGCCGGGAAAGCCCTCTTCGAGCAGGTTGCCAAGCTGTATATGGCGGTCGATATCGTCGCCGGACGTCAGCCGGGCCAGCACCAGCTGACGAATCATTTCCTCGCGCGTCATGGGATTCTCCCGATCAACAAAAATCCGAATCTAACCGGGGTTTGTTACCACCCAATGAAGCATAAATGACCAGCGCATGGGTGGCCGGCCGCTTGCCAGCCACCCATTACGGTGCCTTCCGAGCCGCTTCAGTTACCGCGCTGGCGACGGACCCGCCAGGCCACGCCGAGCAGGCCGGCCAGCAGCATCGCGTAGCTTTCCGGTTCGGGCACCGCGGTCAGCACGAAGAGCTTCGAGTTCGGCGTGCCCGAGTCTTCGGCGACGAGGTAGATCACGCCTTTCTCATCGACGGTGACGCCCTCGATGGCCTGAGTCGTAATCCCGGAGAGATCGAAGCTGCTCAGTACCTGGCCGCTCCGGTTGATCTCGATCAGCTTGCGCGAATCGAGGCTGAGGATCAGCAGGTTGTCGGCTGCCGCCGTACCGATCAGCGAATCGACCGGCGACAGCGTCTGGACATCGGACAGGCTGGCTAGGCCGAGCTTGGCATCGGCATTGAACAAGGCTTGCAGCGACGATACGCCGCCGCCCGCCGCGAAGCTCAGGTTGCCGGCCAGCACGGCCTGCGGGTTGTCCTGCTTGACGGTGACGAAACTGCCGTTGCGCGGATCGTAGCTGATGCCTTCGGTGCCGACATTGCCGACGGTGCTGCCGAACGAAACCGACGTCGCGTTGGCCAGCGCGACGCTGCCACCAGCCTGATAGGTGAATTTGTAGGCATCCTGCAGGCGTTCTTCGGCGACCACCAGGACGCCGTTGCCGAGGTAGGTCAGGCCCTCGGCATCGTGGTTGGAACTGGCCGACGGCCAGTTGCTGAAGCTCATCGAACCGAGCGTCTGCCCGGTCCGCGAGATTTCGACGACGCCCGTCCCTTCGTCGCCGACGAAGAACAGCGTGCCGCGGTCGCGGGCGTAGGTCACCGCCGAAGCTTCCAGCCCCATGCCGCCCAGGGTGTCGAGCTTATAGCTGGCGGCCAGCTGGTAGCGCGAAAGATCGAGCGAATCGGCAGCCTGAGCGGCGGCACAAAATGCGGTCGCCACGGCCAGAATCAGGTGTTTGATGTTCATTTGAATAAGCTCCGAAGATCACTTGCTCTGGCGACGGGCAAGGCCGCCGATCATCAGCAGGCCGGCGGCGAACATCGCATAGCCGGACGGCTCGGGCACCGCGGCCAGGACGAACTGGCCGGGATTGCCGAGATCGCTGAGAGTAGACGCACGGGAACCGTAGCGGTCGCCGGCCTCGGCGAGAACCCAGCCGGTGGTCACGGTGCTCGATGCGAGTTCGGCCAGGGTGACGGGATTGCCGCTGGCATTCTGGGCCCGCACGGTACCGACAAAGGTCTGGTCGCTGTAGGTCAGGCGGTCGACCAGCTGTCCACCGGCGTTATAGAGATTGATCTCGTCGCTACGCCCCAGGTTGTTGCTATTGCCGCCGATCACCTTGACGCTGTCGGTCAGGCCCCAGGCTGCACGAAAGTCGCTAGCCTGTGCCTCGGTGAGGATCACCGATTGGCCGGCCGCGACCATGCCGAAAGCCGACAGGCTGACCGAGCCGGCCGCGCGCGAACTGTCGTCGAACGACCAGCCGGAGAAGTCCACCGCCGAATTGCCGAGGTTGGTGAATTCGATGCACTCGCCGGTGGCGTCGTTGCCGTTGTACATCCATTCGGTAATCTGGACATTGGGGGTGGCGGCGAATGCCACCAGCGGGCTGGCAATGAGCAGCGCCGCAACAACAGCGCGCGGGAACTTCGTCATGGGATTACTCCATAGGGGTTGGGGGTCGGAAGGGCCGGCCCCGCCCGCGAGCGTCAGCGATGCAGTCGTCTGGCGCGGCGTCGGCAGAGCACCTTTCGCTTTATACCGGCGGCGAATTGCATGCTTGTGACATCGCCCGTAGCAAAACCTGAGCCGATCGGCTCATCGGGGCGGCGGTGCGGCAGGCTTGTCCGACCGGGCAAGCGCTGCCGCAGACATTCCGGGAATGGCTCCCGGCCGAACTCAGGGCGCCAGCAGTTCGGCGCAATGGCCCGGCTGGGCGGGGGTCGCGCCGATGCTCTGGCCGCGCCCGATGCACTGATCGGGCGGCAGCGCCCTGCCCTGCTCGACATGGCCGACCAGCAGATCGAAAGCCCGCTGGGCGTGCGGCTGGATCAACTCCAGTTGCGGCAGGGTCAGCTTGTAGGTCTCGATGTGATTGCCGTTCTGCACCTCATAGAGCCGGTAGGCCGGCTGGCGTTCGGGGTGGTGGCGATGCCGATGCTCATCGCCATCGGCTTCCTGACGACTGGCCGCAGCAACCTTGCGGGCATAGGCCCGGGCGTGGTGGTCGATCGGCAGCAGCGCATCCATGGTCCCGGCCACGGTGATCAGCGGGCGTTGCAGGCGGCCACTGGTGGAAAAATCGGCGACGTTGTCGCCAACTTCGGAAACCGATTGCCGGGCGCTGTAATTGTAGTTTTCCGGGCCGCTGCCATAGGTGTCGTAGGCCGGATCGAGGCGCTTCTGCCACTGGCACAGCGTCACTTCCCAGAACGACGCGGAATTCATCGACCACAGCGACGTGGCACCGCTGCCGAGATCGGGCGGAAAACCGGCGGCCCGGATGTTCCGGGCGGCGAGACTAGTTGCATCCATGCCGCCATCGACATAGTCGGGGAAATTCAGCACCGCCGCCGGCAAATCGGTCAGCAGATTGGCGGCATTGGCATCGACGAAAGTGCCTTCCCAATCGACGCCGCCAGCGAACCATTCGGGGGCCGACTCGACCGCCCGGCGGACCTGGTAGCCGCCGTTGGACGTCCCGACCGCGTAGGTGTAGCGCGGTGCCCGGCCGTAATGGGCGGCAGCCCCCTGGTGGGCCAGTTTCGAGGCAAGCACCATGAAATCGCGCCAGCGGGTGAATTCCTGGCCCGGATCGTTATCGTAGAAATGCGCCCAGGTCGGCGAGGTCGGGTTAAGACGGCAGGCCAGCGGGTCGCTGCCATCGCTCAGCTTGAGATTGAGCACCCCCTTGTTCTGCGAGGCGTAGGCATAGCCTTTCTGGACGACATAATCGCTCCAGGCGAAATCGCCGTTGAACTCGCTGCGCGTACCGGACGCCCCGGCCACCACCAGACGGCCATTCCAGTTGGCCGGCAGGCGCAACAGGAAGCGGGCCTGGCCGGTCGGGTCGCTGGCGATCCGGGCGTTGAGTTGGAGGCCGGGCACCGGCCCCTTGATCGGCGTCCGGTTGGCCGGGTCCGGGGCAATCGTCGCCCGGTCGCTCTGCGGCGTGAAGGCGAAGGGCGGCAGGCCGGGTAGCGAATTGTTGGCCGGCGTCGTCGCCGGGTTGGCCGTGGTCAGATCGGCGCTGTCGACGCAGCTGACGTCGGCCAGCCGGTTGCCGAAAGCCTGAACCAGGTTGGCGCAGCGGTCGGCATGCGCCGCGCCGGCACCGAGCAGCATGATCAGCGCGCCGAGGCAGCGCACCGCGGGTAACGATAATGGGTTGGTTACGGACTTCATGGTTTGTCTCCTGTCGTTATTGTTTGCCCGGCCGGGGCGACCGGAGCATGCCGTCCCTGACCATAACGCCTTGCCAGCCCGACGGCATATCGATCATCGGCTCGAATTATTTCAATTCAAAGCAGAAAACATGAGCCGTTCGGCTCATCCGCGCCAGACCAGGCCGCCGGCCGGCGCCCGATTAGCGCTCGCTGCCAATGGCCAGGGTCTGCGTTTCCTGCAACGGCTGATAGCGGAAAATCATCTGCCCGCCAGCGATATCCTCGACGCTGTAGGTGCCGTTGATCACGTCGCCGACCTTGGCGATCAGGTGCTTGCCCTGATGATTGAGGAAGACGCGGGTTTCGCCGTCCTCGCTGAGCTTGCCGAGGTACTGGAAAGGTAGCGGCGGCGCCGTCGGTTTGGGTGGTGGCGGCGGCGGTGGCGCGACATACCAGCTCTTGTTGCGGAACGGGTCGATGACCTCGCCCTCCTCGCCCTTCCCGGCCGCCGGTTCGGGGAAGCTGAGCGGCGGCGCGGCCGTTTCGGCCAGTTTGTCGGGGCCGGCCGCCCGACGCGGCTGGCCGGCCGGGGCGGCGGTCTGGCGCTTGCCGGTGGCGGCCGGGGCCTCGTCCTCGGCCATGTAGGCGGCGGCGAGCGTGGCGAGCAGCAGGCCGCCGATAATCAGCCAGCGCTGTTTCGCCTTCATGCCGCTTTCCTCCGGCCGAACAGGACGAAACGCAGTTGCGCCTCGACCTCGGTGCTGGCGATGTTCTCGCGGCGCAGCGCGATGTCGTCCACGGCCAGATCGGGAAATTCGCTGCGTACCGCCTGCACGTAGCCGCGTATCTTCCGGTAATCGCCCTTGACCGGGAAATTCAGCACATAACGGTCGAACAGGCCGTCCTTGGCCGGCATCAGCCGGTAGTCGCCGCTCACGATAGTCAAACCCGCCGTGGCCGCCATCTCGAGCAGGCGCCCGAGTTCGGCATTGAGTTGGTCTTCGCCGGGAAAGCGGTCGAGCAAGCGTTGCCGGGTATCTTCCGGCGAGACCTGGACGCTCTGGCGCTCGATCGCGGCGCGCCGGGCGTTGCGTTCGAGGCTGGCCAGACGGTGCTCGCTGGCTTCGATGGCCGCTTCCTGGCCGGGCAACAGGAACAACTGTGCAAGCGCCGCCGCGCCGACCAGCAGCAAAGCGAGCACCGGCAGCACCGGCAGGTTGGCGGCGGCAAAGCGCAGGCGGGCCAGCAGGAGCTTCAGGAACCGGTCAGCCATGTCGCGGCAATCTCGAAAATGATGGGATGTTGCGGATCGTTCTGCTTGACCTGGTGCGACAGCAAGACCACCTGGGCCAGCGGGGCGCGGCGCAGTGCCTCGACGAAAGCCAGGGCCGCCGCCATGTCGCGTGCTTCGCCGGAGATCTGCACCGCTTTGCCGGCCGCGCTGGGACGGATGGCGAGCAGACTGACCTCCTCGCTGACCGCCTGGTCGATGCTGTGGTAGAGCCCTTCCCAGTCGATGCGGATGGCGGCGATTGCCTGACGCAGGGCCTTGCTTTCGTCGGCCGTGAAGACATTCTCCGGCCGACTGTCGCGGCGCCCAGCATCAAGTCGTTCGGCCCGCCGCTCGGCCTGCTGGAGGCGCGATTCGGCTGCCGTGAGCTGGTCGCGCAGCCCGCTGTATTCGAGCCAGACATCGGCCGCGAGCAGCGCACCGACGAGCAGCAGGACCACCGGCAGCAGACCGGGACGCCGCGGCTGAAAATCGAGTTCAATTTCACGCATGCGCATCACCACCAATAGCAGCGGGCCAGCTGGTCGTCTCCCAGCCCCCGGTGAGGATCGGCACGGCCACCTGGCGGCTGGCGATGAACAGTTTCTTGCCGGCCACTGCCCCTGGCGGGGCGGCGCTTTCCGCCGCCAGCAGGCCGGCCAGTTCGCCGGCCAGCAGCGCCGGATCGCCGGTACTGGCGCGATGGTTGCGCAGGCTGGCGATTTCGCCACCGCGCAGGCCGGCCAGGGTCAGCCATTCAGCGTCGAGGCAGGCGAACCAGCCATCGGCCAGTTGCCGGTGCCGGGCCGCCAGTTCGGCGATCAGCCGCGGTTGCAGCGTCGTCAGGCGGAGCTGCCGAGTCTTGGCGGCGGCACGCAGGCCGGCCAGCAGCTGGCGGTCGATACCGGCGGCCAGGCCATTCTTGCCAAAGGCCGGACGGTCGAGCGCAATCTCCAGCGTTTCCGCCTTGTCGCCCAGCGTGTTCTTGAGCAACGCCCGAGCCATGGCCAGCCGCGCCGCCCGGCCGGTGATGTTTTCGCTCCACGGCAACAGCGCGTAGCGGACAAAATGGTCGGCGACGACGATGCGCAGTGCGCTCCCCCGCCTGCCTTCCGCCTTGAGCAAGGCTTCGGCGGCGGCCAGTGCCGGCTGCCAGTCGGCTTCGCCGCTGGCCGGCGGCGCCACGTCGGCCGACTGACGGGTGGTCGTGCCGCGCCAGGGCTGCCGTTCGAGGACGACGCGTTGCGGGTGGATGAACAGGGTCAGGCGATCAAGCCACGAAAGTGACACGGTTGGCCTCCTCCAGGCTGGTCGCGCCGTCGCGCACGAGATCGAGGGCGCTTTCGCGCAGCGAGCGGGTGCCGCCGCGCCGGGCGGCTTCCTTGAGCTGGCGGATCGGCGCCCGGCTGATGATCAGTTCGCGGATTTCGTCGTTGAGGACGAGCAATTCGGCAATCGCCCGCCGACCACGGTAGCCGGTGCCGCGGCAGGTGCCGCAGCCGACCGCCTGCTGAAACTGCCAGCCGCTGCTGGCAGCCAGATCGATATCGGCGTCGCTCAAGGCTTCCGGGTTCGGCACCACCGGCTTCATGCAGGCCGTGCACAGCGTGCGGATCAGCCGTTGGGCGATAACGCCGTTGAGCGCGGAAACCAGGTTGTACGGATCGACCTCCATGTGCAGGAAGCGGCCGATCACGTCGAACACATTGTTGGCATGCACCGTGGTGAAGACCAGGTGGCCGGTCAGGGCAGCCTGGACGGCGATCTGCGCGGTTTCCGAATCGCGGATTTCGCCGACCATGATCTTGTCCGGGTCGTGGCGCAGGATGGAGCGCAGGCCGCGGGCGAAAGTCAGGCCTTTTTTCTCGTTGACCGGAATCTGCAGCACGCCGGACAGCTGATACTCGACCGGGTCTTCGATGGTGATGATCTTGTCCTCGCCGCGATTGATCTCGCTCAACGCAGCGTACAGCGTGGTCGTCTTGCCGCTGCCGGTCGGCCCGGTGACCAGCACCATGCCGTAAGGTTCGCTGGCCAGCCGACGGATGCGCGCCATGATGTCGGCGTCGAAACCCATCGCATCGAGGCGCAGGCCCTGCAAGTGGTCGGTCAGCGCCTGCTTGTCGAGAACCCGCAATACCGCGTCCTCGCCCCAGATGCTCGGCATGATCGAGACGCGGATGTCGATTTCGCGGCCCTGCCAGCTGACCTTGAAACGGCCGTCCTGCGGCACGCGGCGTTCGGAAATATCGAGATCGGAGAGCACCTTGACCCGCGAAATCATCTGTTCGGCGGTATCGCTGCCGTCGATCGAACCGGCGTAGTTGAGCACGCCGTCGATCCGGTACTTGATCGCCAGGCCGCGGCTGTGGGCCTCGATATGGATGTCGCTGGCCCCGGCTTTCAGGCCGTCATGCAGCGTCGAACGGAGCAGCCGGACGACCGGGCTGCCGTCTTCCGAAATGCGTTGCAGCGACAGGTCTTCCGCCACCGAACCGATGGCGATCTGGCCGCCTTCGCCGCCCAGGCTGCCATCCAGCGCCCGCACCCGGGATTCCTCGCGGGTCAGGTAGGCGCTCAGCACCGAAGCCGGTGCCAGGCGCCAGTGCAGTGGCCGGCCGAGCGACACTAGGCCTTCGAGCCAGTCGCGCAGCACCGTGTCGAACGGATTCGGCGTCGCCACCAGGTAGGCCTCGCCGATGTCGAGAACCAGCGCCTGCCGCCGGATGAATTCGGCAAAAGGCGCCAGATCCAGGGCCAGCGAATAGTCGGACAGTTCGGCCAGACTGATCGCCGACAGCCCGAAAGCCGCCGCCGTCAGTTCGCCGGCCGCTTCCTCGCTCTGCCCGAAATCGGCCTGCAAGCCGGCCATCACTCCCGCCAGCCCACCGCCGGCCGTGGCCAGCCGGCGGGCCTCGGCGAGCAGCGCATCGCGTTCGAAGCTGTCGATCAGCAGCCGTTCTTCGGTAGGTGAATTCATCGCCACGCCTATTGGAAATTGCCGGCCAGTTCGAAAATCGGCATGTACAGCAGCAACACGATGCCGCCGACAATGCCGCCGATGATCGTCATCAGCAGTGGCTCGAACAAACGGGTGAAGGTGTCGACGAAGCGGTTGATTTCCTCGTCGTAAAAGGTGGCGACGGCTTCCATCATGTCGCCGAGCTGGCCACTGCGCTCGCCAACGGCGATCATCCGCAGAGCCACCGGCGTGGTCAGCCCGCCGCCCTCGGCGGCCCGCGAAAACGGCCGGCCCTGCTCGATCTCGACGACCGCCCGCAGCAAGCCTTCGCGCAAGGCGGCCGGCAGGATGTCGGCAACCATGCCGAGCGTCGTCTTGAGCGGGATGCCGGCGCGCAGCAGCATGCCGGTGGTGCGGTAGAACCGCGCCAGATAGACCAGCCGGATGCGCTCGCCCATGCCCGGAAAGCGCCACGCCGCGCGGGCCGCAGCAGCCCGCACGGCGGGCAATCTGAACAGTGCGACGAGGCCGAGCACCGCCACCAGCGCAGCGATCGCCAGTTCGCCAGCGTGCTGGTTGATGAAGCCGCCCCAGGCGAAGAGCAGGCTGGAAACGCCTTGCGGGTCGCGGCCGCTGTCGGCGAAGACCAGGCTGAAGCGCGGCACGACATAGCCGAGCAGGAACAGCGTGACGATGCCGCCGACCGACATCAGCATCACCGGGTAGATGGCGGCGCTGACAATCTTCTTTTTCAGGTCGGCCAGCTTTTCATGGAAGACGATATAGCGTTGCAGTGCTTCCGGCATGTCGCCGGTCTGTTCGCTGGCCTTGACGGTGGCGACATAGAGATTCGGAAAGGCCTCCGGCTGGCGTTGCAAAGCCGCCGACAGCGACTGGCCTTCGCGCAGATCGGTCAGCAGGCGGCCGATCACCTCGGAAGTGATCGAACCCTGATCCTGGGCGGCCAGGGTATCGAGCCCTTCGACCACGGTCAGTCCGGCCTGGAGCAGCGCCAGCAACTGGCGGGTAAACAACGGCAGCGGAAACTTGCCGCGCCGCCCGCCGCCTTTTTGCTCGCCTAGTACGCGCAGCGAGACGACGAGGCCGCCCTGCAAGGCCGGCGCTGCCGCCACCGCTTCCGGCGAATCGGCAGCCACCCGGAGCAGCGAAACGCCCTGCCCGGGGAATACCGCGGTCACTTCGTAATCCATTGCGGCGCAACTCACCAGTTGGTGATGTCGGCAGCCTCGCCCTCACCACCGGGCTTGCCATCCTTGCCGTAGGAGAACAGGTCGAGTTCGCCATGTTCGCCCGGCTGGCGGTACTGGTAGGCATTGCCCCACGGGTCAGCCGGCACATCTTTTTTCAGGTACGGCCCCTGCCAGCGGTTCTCGCCGGCCGGACGCTTCATCAGCCCGGCCAGTGCCTGTTCGGTGGTCGGATAGTGGCCGACGTCGAGGCGATACTGGTCGAGCGCCTTTTCCAGCGCGTCGATCTGCGCCCGCGCCGCCTTGACCTCGGACTTGCCGATCTGCGAGAAGTATTTCGGCCCGACATAGCCGGCGAGCAGGCCGATGATGACCATCACGACGAGCAGTTCGAGCAGCGTGAACCCACGCTGGCGCAAGCCGGCAGCCGGGGAAAGACGCATGGTGAGGCGGGAGAACAGGTAGCGCAGCACGAGATCGCCAATAGTCGTTGAAAGTACCGGCCATGCTAGGTATCGCGCGTTACAGGAGAATGACGAACGAGAGATTGTTTGGCGCCGGGTCATGCCATGGTCAATCTGCTGTAACACGCGACGGGTAGGCTGCGCCGATGCCCCTGCGCCCCGCCCTGTTCTGTCTCGCCATCGTTGTTTCGGCCCCGGCCCTGGCGGCCGGCGGCATTTTCAGCTTCGTCGATGAAGACGGCGTCGAGCACCTCAGCAACATCCCCGACGACCGGCGTTACCGGCTGATCCTGGCCGACCGCTTCGAGCCGGCCCGTGCCGCCTTGCGCGCGCCACGCGGCGTGCTCGCCCTGCCCTTCGGCGAGCGGCCGTTTCACGATGCCGTGCTGCGCGCCAGCAGCGACACCGGCGTCGACGCCGCGCTGCTGCACGCGGTGATCACCGTCGAATCGGGCTACAACCGGGGTGCCGTGTCGCCCAAGGGGGCGACCGGGCTGATGCAATTACTGCCGGCGACGGCCAGCCGCTACGGCACGGTCAACCTGCTCGACCCCGGCGAAAATATCCGCGCCGGCGCCCGCTATCTGCGCGACCTGCTGGCCCTCTTCGACAACAATCTGGAATTGGCGCTGGCCGCCTACAACGCCGGCGAAGGCGCGGTCATTCGCTACGGCCGGCGCCTGCCGCCCTACGCAGAGACGCGGCGCTACGTGCCGCTGGTCGTAGCCCATTACCAGCGGCTGGGCGGGCGCTGAATTAATCAGAAGTTCAGGCGGGCATTGACGCTGAGGATGTTGGTACTGAAATCGAAATTGTCCCGGCTCGATTTCCGGCTGTCGCGCTGAATGCTGGTCGTCACCGTGGCCCAGCGGGCCGGCAGCCAGTCGATCCCGAGGCGGATCGACTGCAGCGTGTCGCGCCGCTCGGCCAGACCGGCGATCAACTCGCCGTCGAAGCGCCGGCGCTGCCAGTCGTAGTTCAGGCGCATCACCGTCCGGGCGCTGATCTGCCAGGTCGGCTGCAGGTTCACCCCGTCACCCAGGTAATAGCTGCTGGCGTAATCCTGATAGGCCGCCACTTCGCGGCGCAGCGAGCTGTTCAGCGCAAGTTTGCCGGTCGGTTGCCAGCTATAGTCGAGCCGCCCGACGTAAACATCGTAGTCGCGCTGGCTGAAGTGCTGGTGCTCGCGCGCCTGCTTGGCGAGCTTGGCGGAGAGCGTGGATTTTCCGGTAAACGGCACGAACAGCCGCGCCTCGGTCTCGATCTGCCGGAAGTCGGTGTCGTGTTGCGGGTTGAACGGCGCCCGCAGCATGGCGAAGCTGACCAGTTGCTGATCGATGTATTCGCCGTCGCCTTCGCGACGCAGCAGTTGCAGGTAGCTGCCGGCCGGCCAGAGGTATTTGGCTCCCGCCTCCCAGGTATTCAGCACGAAACCGCTTTGCTGGCTGAACGTCTGGCTGTTGCTCTGCTCGGTATTGGTCAGGCCGCCGAGCAAGCGCCAGCCGCCGCGCACCTGCCATTCGGCACCGAGATGATTGACGTCGGTCTGCCGGACGTTCTTGCGCCGCTCCGGGGTGCTTTCGGTGTAATCGACAAAACTGTTCTGGGCCTCGGTCCGGCTGGCCGACAGAACACCGGTCAGGCGATGCGACAGCGCCCAGTTCCAGGCGCCGTTATAGTTCTTCGCCTGATAGTCGAGGTAGTCGTTCTTGCGGTAACGGTAGTCGATCAAGCTCGCATCGAACGAAAAGCGCTGCTGGGCGAAAGGTTTGCTCAGCGCCAGGGTCAGCGAGGTGGTCTGCACCGTATCGCTCTGCTCATTGGCGGCCTGGCGAAACAGGTTGCTGTCCTGCTGCGCGCCAGCGGCGACGTAGATATTGAAGGTATCGTCGGGATCGGCGAAGACCGGCGAGACGAGTGAAACGGCCAGCGTGCTGGCAACGAACAGACGATCAAGAATCGGCACGAGAAAAAATCCAGTCAGAAACCGGCCGGCAGAGCGCCGGCGCGGCAGGCAGCGGCGGGAGCGTCAAGCCTTTTCCGAAACGATGGAAAAGCGATATCCCATGCCGCGTACCGTTTGCACCATGCCGTCCAGCGCGTAGTTTTCGAGAATGCTGCGCAGGCGCCGGATGTGCACATCGACCGTCCGTTCCTCGATATGCGAGCGGCCGCCCCAGACCGAGTCGAGCAACTGGCTGCGGCTGTGCACCCGCTCGGCATGGGTCATCAAGAAGTGCAGCAGGCGGAATTCGGTCGGGCCAAGGCAGATCGGATCGTTGCCGGCCAGCGCCTGCCTGGTATGCGGCTGCAGGCTGAGACCGCCGAGGGCCACCGCCCCTTCGGCCATCTGCGGATCGCGCCGGCGCAGTACGGCCTTGACCCGGGCGACCAGCTCGCGCGGCGAAAACGGCTTGGTGACGTAGTCGTCGGCGCCGGCCTCGAGCGCCGAAATTTTGTCCACCTCGTCGGAACGCGCCGTCAGCATGATCACCGAGATATCCCGGTAGCGACTGTCCGCCCGGATATGGCGGATCAACTGATAGCCCGACATGCCGGGCAACATCCAGTCCACCAGCATGACCTCGGGCGGGGAGGCGATCAGCATCTGCCAGGCAGTTTCGGCATCCTCCGTCGCCATCACCTTGAACCCGGCGTGCACGAGGTTTACGACAATCAATTCATTGATCGCCGGTTGGTCTTCAACTACCAGAATTCTCGCTGACATCACTTGCCCATTTACGAACTTTTACGACTTCTCAGGATATTCGCTGCAGATTACGGGAATATGATGCTCAGATTGCCGACGGCATTCCGCTACCAGAAATACCAGGCGCCGGTCGCCAATACCCACAGGCCAAGCCCGGCGTTGGTCACGACATGGGCGAGAATCGCCGGCCACAGATTGCCGCTGCGCCGGTACAGCCAGCCATAGGCCAGGCCGGCCACGATACCGGCCGCCCACTGGCTATGCTCGAAGCCGAAGACCACGCTGGAGATGAGCAAGGCGGAAATTCCCACCCTGGCCGGGGCCACCGCGGCGAAGTCGGTAGCGACCAGCCAGCGCATCACCAGCGAGCGCCAGAACAGCTCCTCCATCACCGGCACGACCAGCGCCGAACCGGCCAGCCGCATCACGGCCAGCGGCCAGTCGAGCCTGCCGTCCGGCTGACGGGGATCGAAGCCGGACCCGGATTGGCCGATCACGAAAATGCCGGCATCGAGCATCAGCCAGGCGACCAGCACGGCCAGCCCGACCCCCAACGCCTGCAGGCATTCGCCAATCCCCGGAAAACCGGCCCCGAGTTCGCCATAACGCCGCCAGAACAGCGCCAGCCAGCCGGCCACGACAATCGACCGCCAACCATAGAGCCAGCGGGTATCGAAGACATTGACCAACTGCCGGGCCAGCCAGGGCTCGAGCGCCAGCAGGCCGATGAAGACGGCAAAAGGGATGAGCCGGATCAGCAGGGCCGACGAGAAAAGACCGCCAGGCCGGACGCCCCGGGCGGTCACAAACCGGCGCGCTGGCTATCCAGCTTGTCGCGCAGATCCTCGACGGCATTCTCGATCTCGACCCGTTTCAGGCCGGTCAAGGGTTCACGCTGGAAGGCGCTATCGAAGCAGGATTTCTTCTCGTAAAGACTGAGCACCTCGCCACTCACCTTGTGCATTTCCCGGTTGCGTTCGATGGCCACGGCAAGTTGCTGCTTTTCGCTAGCCAACGCCGCCTGCAGGCGCTTGCCTTCGGCTTCGGCGAGGCGTTGCTGCTCCTGGGTCCGGCGCAACTCGGCCTCGCTTTCGGCGAGTTTGCCGGCCACGGCGTCGCGTGCCGTGCGTAATGCACTCAGCTCTTTTGCCAGACCGGCCGCACGTCGCGTCTCAGCCTCGGCCTTTTTCCGGGCTTCGCCGAGCTCAGCTTCGACCGCCGCCTTCTCTTCGCCCAGTTTCGCCTTTTCCTGCTCCAGCTGGCGCTGCGCCTGCTGCAAGCGGCGCACCTGCTCCTTGCTCCGGTCCACGTTTTTCTCGGCAGCAAAGGCCGGCGCGGTCAGCATGACTGCCGCCAGAACGGTCGCGGCGAGCAGCACGGAAAGCAACGGTGATTTAGAAACGCACATTGACGTCAGCCTGCAGGAGATCCACCGCAAAGCGATGGGAAGGATTGAGCGAGAAGGATTCGATCGACTCGGCCGACATCCAGCGCAGGCTGAGCCAGGCATTCTGATCGACCCCGTAGGTCATGCCGAGCTGGTAGCCCTTCAGGTTGGTGCCGCCCAGCCCGAAATCGGAGTCGGTGAAGGCATCGACCGTTGCATCGGAGCCGAGATAACGATAGGCGAAGGATGCCTGCCAGTCGTGCCGCTTCTCCAGCTTCGGCATGCCAACGGTGAGCTTGTACATGTAGCCGTAGTTTTTGCCATCGGCCAGACGGATCTGAGTACGACGCTCGATTTCGCCACGATCGAAGGCGATGTTCTTGACGTAGTCGGTGGTCAGCACGACATGCACCGGGTCGAAATGGGCCAGATCGAGCGAAGCCGTCAGGTTGACCGGGCGGAACTTGGAAGCGAGGCCCCAGACCGAGGCCGAGGTGTTATCGGAAATGGCATTGGTACGAAACAGAGTATTGCCCTTCTGACGCAAGCCGGAACCGTATTCGTACTGGCCATAAGCCGCGTTTCCGAGCAGGAACTTGTTGTCATCCTCGACCCGCCCTTCCAGGTTGTCGTAGTCATACAGGGCAGCCCCGACGGTCAGGCGGGAATTGGGCATGAACTGCCACTTGGCGCCAACCTGGGCGCCATTGACCCAGCGGTTGTTTCGGGTTGGGGGACCTTCTTCGCGCAGGGGAAAAACCCCGACGGTCACGAAGGGGCGGAAATCGCCATCGGCGAAACTCGGCTTGAAGGTCGCGGCAAAGCCCTCGAAATTGATGTCCTCATCCCAGACCAGATCGGTCGAGAACCACGGATTGGCGATGCGACCGCCGGAAATCGACAGCCACTCGGCGGGTTCGTACTTGATATAAGCGCGATCGACCAGCAACTGGTACTTGTTGAAATCCTGGCCCATCGTCTGATTGGTCGACACGCGATCCGTCGTGTTGCCGGTGGCCAGCCGAACGCCGGCACTCCAGTCGTCGGAAACCCTGGCCAGCACGCCGAGGCGGGCCCGGACGCGGAAGCGCTCGCGATCATCTCGGGTGTTGCCGGTCGGCGCCGTGTTGCTGGCAGTCAGAAAGCCCGCAGAGCGCGTCACTTCCTTACCGGTCGGGTTGCTGCCAATGGCGGCGACGATGTAGTCGAGCGGCTCGGTATTGCTCTTATCGAACGCTTCCGTCTGATAGCGCACCCGCATGTCTCCTTCCAACTTGATCCGATCAAGCCAGGACGGCACGGCATTGGGTTCGGCCCAGCGCTCGTTCTTGGCCTGGGCCAGCACTTCCTGCTTCAGTTGCTCACGGATTTCGTTCTTCACCGTTTCCGGCACGTACTGAACGCGCACCGGGGCGCCGGCCTTCGGCGCCTGTTTCGCCGCCGACCGCGCCGCCTTGGCCTGGGCGGCCTTGATCACGGCGTCGGCTTTTTCGCGGCTGAAGATGCCCTGCTCAACCAGCGCATCGATCAGGTTCAAGGTCGTTTCGCGCAGCGCTTCGAGCGATTCGCGGTCATCGGCCTGGGCCGGTGTGCCGGCCACCAGCATGCTTACCAGAACGCCGGCCATGGCCTTGTGCAAAGGCTTTAGATTGAATTTCATCGATTTCTCACTGGATTGCTTCATAACAATTATTTACGTTGGGTCGGGCGGCAGCCCGACCTACGGAGAGCCGCGGGCGGTGACGCGGATACGGATCGGTTGCGGCATGTTTTCCGGCGGCGCATCGCGCATCGCCCCGACTTGCAGCAAGGTTTCCTTGAGCAGTTCATCGAGCGCGGCACTACCCGTGCTCTGCGCGAGATCGGCTTTCTCGACCGAACCGTCGCGGCGCAGCCAGACGCGCAGCGTGACGCGATAGTCGGATTCCTTCAGCTTGCGGTTGCGGTTCAGTTGTTCCTGCAAATGGCGTTGCAGACGGCCGGCATAGATGCCCTGCTGCGCCCCGCCACCGATATTGCCGCCGACGTAATCGCGGCCGACCGAACCGGCGCCGAAGGCGCTCGGACCGTCACCGGCCGCCCCTTCCATCTTGAGCGGTTCGTTCTGGGCCGGCGGCGCCTGTTCCTTCGGCTGCTCGACCTTGACTTCCTTCTTGTCGTCCTTCGGCGGTTCCGGTTTCTTTTCTTCCTTGGGTGGCGGCGGCGGTGGCGGCGGCTTGTCCGGCAGCAAGGTGACGACTGGCGGCTTGCGCGCCTTGCCGGATTTGCCGCCCATCAGGCTCATGACGCCCCAGACGGCCAGGCCAATCAGGGCGAGGCCGAGCAGTCCAAGGACAAGGAGGGTCAGCCAGCGACGCGGCCTTGATTTCGGGTTGGCCATGATCTTCAGTTGCCGATTCTGGCGGTGACAAGGCCGACCGAGCCGATGCCCATGGCGCCGGTCAGGTCGAGCACTTCGACGACGCGGGCGTAGTTCACCGCCGGGTCGCCCTTGAGCACGACGGACGCCTTCGGATCGCGCGCCATCGTGGCCTTGAGCTGGACTTCCAGCTCGCGCACGGTGACGCCGGCACCATTCAGATGCAGCGAGCCGTCGGGCCGGATCTGGATGACCTTGATCTCGTGCTTTTCGGTACTCGGCTTGTTCGACGGCTTGGGCAGGTTGATCGACATGCCCGATACCGAGGCCGTCGTCATCAGAATAAAGATGACCAGCAGCACATAGGCGAGGTCAAGCATCGGCGTCACGTTGATGCTGTCGTAGGGTTTGGTTTCGCTCTGGACGTGCATCGCCTTACCTCGTCGCCCGCGTCGTCGCCAGGCCGAGGTCGGTGATGCCGTTGCGCTTGAGCAACTCCATCACTTCCATCACCTTGGCGTACTGCGCCCGACCATCGCCCTTGATGACGATGGACAGCGCCGGGTTGGCCGCCAGATATTGCGCCAGGCGCACATCAAGCTGCTCCATGGTGACCGGGTAGGCATCGAGAAAGACGTCGCCGTTCTGCGCCACCGTCACCGCCTTGGTGCCCGGCTTGGCCAGGCTGGAACTGGCCACCGACTTGGGCAGATCGACCTTGACGCCCTGCACCGAGGCAGTCGTCATGATGATGAAGATGACCAGCAGCACATAGGCGAGGTCGAGCATCGGTGTGACGTTGATCTCGTCATAGGGCTGGTTGTCTTCCTGAACGTGCATGCGACTCGCCTGCGCTTAGACGGAGTAAAGCTCGGCCGACTTGGTCAGGAACTCGTCGGCGAACACCTGGGTGTCGGCCGAGACGTTCTTGATCTTGATCGCCAGCCAGTTGTAGCCGAACAGCGCCGGAATCGCCACGGCCAGACCGGCCACCGTCGCCACCAGCGCGGCGGCGATACCCGGCGCGATGGAGTTCACATTGACGTCGCCGGCTGCGGCAATCGCCGCGAAGGTAATCATCACGCCGACCACGGTGCCGAGCAGGCCGAGGAAGGGGCCGCCGGAAATGGCGATGGTCAGCAGCACGATCTGGCTGTTCAGGCGCTGGTTCTCGCGCACCATCGCGGCATCCATCGCCGCCCGGATGGAATTGAGCGCGGCGCCCGACAGGCTGATTTCCGTGCCGCTCTGGGCCTGGGTTTCAAAGCGGTGGCGCATTTCCTGGATGCCGATCTTGTACAGGCGATAGATCGTCGAATGGACCATCGCATCGTCTTCGGAGATCGCCTTGGTCTCCATCGAATCCGGCCGCAGCAGCTTGCGCGGGTTGTCGCGGAAATTGCTGAGGAAAGCGTTGTTGGCCTTGTCGGCCCGGCCGAGAAACAGCGTCTTGCCGATCATCACCGCGACGCTGACCACCGCCATCACAGCCAGAATGCCGATGACGATCCAGCCGTCCAGCGTCAGGGCGCCGAGCAGGATGCCGATGTAGGAAGCGCTTTCGCCCGCCGCCTCTTCCTCGGCACCGAGCATCGGACTATCCGATTGCTGGCTGCCATGCAGGGCCTTGATGTAATCGGCCGAACGCGAGGTGGCAGCCAGCGTGACCTCATCCAGCTCGCCGCGAAAACCGCTGCCGATCCGGATATCGCCGCCGCTGTCGGCAACGACAACGTCGGCTGTGCCGGCCTCAGCGCCTTCGATGTAGAAGGTCAGCCGGCCGCCGATCAGGGTCATCGCCACGTGTTGCCAGGCATCGGCCAGTACGGTGGCTTTCGCGGCGAATTCCTTGCCGTTGACCAGGGCCACCAGCTTGCCGCCCTTGATGGCCAGCGCCAGACTCTTGCCCGCTTCGCCCTGCTCGAACAAAGTGCCGGAAAGATCGGCGGCCGGCTTGATCCAGGCAGTAAAGGTCAGACCATTGGGAGTCACCAGTTTCAGCGATGGCGAAGCCGGAACGATCAGCCCGCCGCTGCCGTCCAGACTGAGCGCATCGCCGAGCGGACCGGCCACGGCCTTGGCCGTGAAATCACGCGGGTGGTTGCCATTGCCCGTCGCATCGCGCACCGGGCCGTTGTCGGAAAAATGCAGCACCAGACTCTGCGCGGCATCGTAGCTGCCCGGCGCATCGCTGGCGGCAGCGGCCTTTTCGTTGCCCCAATAGAGCGTCAGCGCATCGGCCTTGGCCGAGGACGGCGTCAGCTTGGGCTGTTGCACCCAGATCACCGCCAGCTCGTTGGTCGCATCGTATTTTTCAATATGGAAGTGCAATGGCGTCTTGCCGTCACCGGCCGTCACCCGCAGATCGCTACCGTCCGGCTTGGCCTCGGCAAAAGCGAAGTTGCCGGTATGCAGGCGTAGCGCCAGCGGCAACTGGGCGGCGCCCTGCTTCAGCTCCACCCCATCGGCGGTGGTGTTGATCACCGTCTTCTGCTTGTACTGCCAGTCATCCGGGTTGAAGCCGTCGGCCGCGTGCGCAGTCAGGGCAAGCAGACTTGCCGAAACGACCATCCAGTTTGCAATGTTTCTCATCATGTCGATCTGTGTTGGGTTATTGGAGTGTAGAAATCTGTCATTGCGGCTTTGTTACCCGGGGTTACAGGATTTGTCGTCGCTACCCTTGCTGCGGGCGGCTTCCGAACATTCCTCGCCGCCCAGCACCTCGACCGTGAGCATTCCCTGCGCCGTATTGCGATTGCCGGCCGCCGTCGGCGACTCCTCCAGCATCCGGTCTTCGGCGCTGGTCGGCGAAGTAATCGCCGCCACCGGCGTCGCAGTGGTCGCCGCAGCCGGCGCCCCGCTGACGCCACCGGCCGCCTGGATGTTGCTGGCATTGAGGATGGTCGGTGCGCCGAGCGTGATCCGGCCGGTACTGCGCAGACCGGCATCGCCGGCATCGATCGCGCCATTCGGGGCGAAAAGATCCATGTCGCTGGCCGGCGTGTCGTCGCGCGAAGCGAGTGCGCCGATGCCGGAACCGGAAATCGAGTTGGAAGCATCCAGGAATATCTGTCCGTCACGTACCACCAATACCGGCGGCGGCGTCGCACTGACCGTCTTGGCGCCATTGCCGGCATCAATCATGCCGTGGTCAGCCCAGACCAGAATGTTGCCGCCATCCAGCGTAAATACCCGGGACTGGTTGACCAGGAAGTTGTCCAGCACAAATGCCCGGATAGCCCCACCCTGGAAGGTAAACAACCCCTGATCGGCTGCCTTTTTCTCCGGTATGGTCTTGGATGGATTGGCGATACCGACCGTCACGCTGCCGCCAGGTGCCAGCAAGTCGATGCCGCCATCCTGTTCGGTCTTGACCGCGCTATAGAACAGATCGATATTGCCCTTGCTGACGCTGGAAGCAGGGAACAGCGCCTGAATTACGGCCCGTCCCTTCTCGTAGCTGGCATCACCTCCGCCGCTCTGGGCTTCTCTGCCGAAATCGAGCAACAAGGCATAAAAACGGTCACGCAACGCATTTGGCGAGAGGTCATTGCCTACAGGCAGGCCGTTATCCCGCATGTACTTCACGAATCCCGCGTAATCCGGCGAGGTCGTGCCTGCCAGGACCATGATGTCAGCACCGCCCACCGGTAGATAGGGGTTTTCAAGATTCCCCTTGGTGACAATCCCTTTGCTGTCGGCAAGGTCGACGCTACCACCGGCTATCACTTCTACCCGTCCAGGTCCATTAACCTTGATGCCCTGGCTGGGCAACGCACCGCCGTTGATGGTGTAGGTAATATCCCCCTCAGCCACGATCTTGCTGACGCTGTCTGTGGTCAGGTGCTGAACCGTCAGATTGAGATTCTTGATGTCGCCACCAGCCTCAATATCTACTGCTTCGGAAAACTCCGCATAGTTATCCCTCCCGCCAACGCCGGTGATGTCGCCCCTACGGGCGACCAAACGACTCGGTTCGCTGTCTTCCAAGTGCCAGGATGTCGCTGCATGCTTGCTGGCCGGCGCTGCGGTAAGCAAGCCTAGCAGTTCAAAATTTCGGTCCCCAAGCGGGTTGCGAACACTGGGCAAAGCGCTGGCCGGCACATCAAGCTGCTTGACCGACTCTGCACCAAGCTTAATGGCACCATCAGCCAACAGGTCAAGTTGGCCGCTATTGCCCGGTGCCTGATACAGGCTGCCGGAAATATTGCCGTTTAACGCCGCTACCTTCATTTTCGCTGGTGCCAGACGGTGTGCCTGGGGGTCATCCACCCCATAAAATAGAGCGCTGCTGTTGAGGTCCACATTGCCACTGACCGATACGAGATCCACTGCCGTCGCGTCGCTATAGGTACCAATGCGGACCCGATAGTCGTAATCACTGATACTGGCAAGGGATACCGAACCACTACCGCTATACGTGTTGTTGGCAGTTTTCTCGGCAAGAGTCCATAGCGGATTGAAAACATTACCAAGTGCCACATCGCCATCGGCAACAATTCGTGCCGTTGTATTGCCCAAAGCAATGCCGACATCGGCCTTTATTTCCGACGCATCGATCAGCAACTTACCGGTTTCGGCATAGTACAAGCCGCCAATCACAGCCCCACCAGCCCGCACGGTCAGATCGCCACCACCTTGAACCTCGACCAGATCAGGCTGGCGCTGACCATTGATGGTCGGTACGCGCCCGTTGGTTGGAATCGCCACGACAAAGTTCTTGATGTCGGTACCGGCCGTCAGAGCGATATCGCCGCCACCGAAAGCTGCCACCCCTTGCTGAAAAGCAGAGATGCGCGGCCACCACTGCAGGTCGCGCGTCTCGCCTCCGGCACGGAACAGCCATTGGTTGATGTGGCGTTTGTCTGGAGCTGTTTCCCCTGACTTGACCATCACGATACGCTCACCAGCCGTCAGGCTGATGTCACCGCCGCCCGACGGGAATACTGAATAAATACTGGTCGCGGTAGTTCCCGTGCCAGCTGGCGAGAACCCGGTCGGTTGAGTCGTATCGGCAACACCTGCGGTATATACAGCTGCTCGATCAAGCAGCTTGATATCCTTGCTGGCGGCCATGGCAATACTGCCGTTTCCGGTGCGCACCAGTTTGTTGGTTGCCACCTGCAGAGTCCCCAAAGAACCCGCCGCCTGGGTTGTCAGGGTAGCAGCGGCGGCGGTGTCGGCACCGGCGACCAGTCGATAGGACCAAGCGTTGCCACTGGTACTCAGTTTGGCATCTCTTGAAACCGCGGAATAAACTGGGCTAGCGCCAGAATTGGTGACAAAACCGTCGCTCAGAGTACCGTTGATATTCAGATTACCCTGCGCCCGCACCGTCAGCACGCCGGCCTCGTTCAGTACGCCCGCGTAATCCGGAAAGCGCAGACTGCCAAAGTCCAAGTCCGCCGTGCTTGTGCCAATATTGAAGTCCGCCGTCGAACTGCTCTTGATCTCAACCCCTGGCCGAACATGATAGATGGGGTTATTCGCGAAGCCGAGCAGCTTGCGGATTTCGTCCACATTAGTTACTGACTCGCCGTTTTTGTCCAGATGAGTTTCTGAATAGAGCGTGGTCAGGTCACCCTTGATTGATGCCAGACTCGCGGCCGTCAGTGAATTCGCGGTATAAGCGCTGACGATCTCGGCACCAACATCGCTGGCCCCGGTAATCTCTCCGCCAAGCTTAATGTTCACATCGGCAGCCGCCTTGATGACCGTCGCATTCGTTTTCCCAGCCCGGAAGGTTACCTTGCCACCTGTTGCCACGCTATCAGGTGCCGCGCCAACATCAATAGTGCTACCTGTCGCGGTAATCACACTTCCAGTACCGTCAGCCGCCAAGATGACGGTACCCCCTTGACCACGGGTACCGGCGTTGGAAGCAACGGTGATCCGCTCGGTTGCCTTGGCAATCAAATTACCCTCGAGATTGACGTTACCGCCGCCAGCATATAGCTCGATGTTGCCGCCCTTGGCTCCCGAGGCATCGATCTTGCCGGTCTTGTCAATTTGCACCCCACCCTTGTCGGCGGCAATGGCCACCTGGCTGGCCGAGATGGTTTTGGACAGACTCAGACTTCCCGTTCTTGAACGGATGTCCCACTGTCCTCCAAGATTGGTGCGCGTCGTCGTTTTGGACAACGTCTCGCTAACAGCCCCAGCCAACTCATCGAGCGAAACCGTCGCCGCATCGACCTTGAGAGTTCCCTGGCTCAGGCTTGGGTCAGCCTTGGCGGTGCCGCGCAAGGTTCCGTCTCCAACGGAAACTTTGCCCTCCGTGGCAATCAATGCCAATGTCCCCGCATCACCTCCGTCGGCATCAGCAGAAACCGAGATCAGAGCCCTCTTGGTGACTTTTTCGGTGCCCCCCTCGGTGACTACCGTGGTGACGGTAATGTCCCCCTTCCTGGCGGTCAGTTTTATCTCGCCGCCCGGGGCGTAAGCAAAGGTATCGGCAAATGCTACCTTGCTGCCTTTGGCAGCAATCACGGCCGTTTCTGTGATGGTCACGTTGTCGCCCCCATCTTCGCCGGTGGCAGCAAGCGTAAGTTTTCCGGACGGAGTTTCGATGCGTCCCGAAACATCGACGGACTTGCCTTGTATTTCAAGCGAGCCACCGAGACCGGTCGTCCCCCCCCCTTCTACCCCCCCCTTGATTTCGGTCTTGTCACTGGCAACCAGCAGGTGGTCAGCGGTACCGACAGTAACGACACGGCCGGCGTTGACCGTTAGTGCCGCCGTCTTGCCATTGCCCCCATAAATCACCTTGTCACCGCCAGTAAGTCCGTTGTCGGTGGCGTTGTTGACCGCCGTTACGCCCAGCCCCGAAAAGCGGACGTCTCCCGCGGTCGTCAAGTTGACTTTCTCGAATCCGCGGAAGGCGAAGCCAGTCGCCTTGGCGTCCCGCTTCGCCTGATCTTTGACGTTGCTCGCAAAACTGATGCCATTCTCAGCTGTAACGTTCAGGGTGACAGCACCCAGTCCGCTGTTGTCAAATTTGGCACTATCCGGGTTCGGGTTGTCGAAAACGACACTCTTCGCCGTAATCTGCGCTTCCCCACTCCCGTGACCGGCAATACCGGCTGCGCCGATGATCAGTTCGTTGAGATCTGATGTTCCAAGCGATGCATCGCCATATAGATCGAGGGTGGTGTAACTGGTCAGCCGCAACTGGTCGGTCTTGGCGAAAGCTGCCAGAGTGTTCTTATCCAGAACAAGTCCGTTGCTTGGCGCGCCGCTGTCGCCGATCACATTGATGCGTCCAGCGCCTATGCTCAGGGCGCCACCGCTGCGCGTGCCGTCAGCCTGAACGACACCGACCAAGACCGAGCCATCGATGATGGTATTTCGGGTGCCATCATTTTTCGTCGCGTCTAGAATGACCGACTTCCCGGCCACCGTGGCTCCGTCATCAACCACGAGGCTGCCGTTCTTCAACTTTACATCGCCGGTTCGGCTGATGCCCGCCTGATCGCCTTCGGCCACGCGCAAGAACGCACCATCGCCGTCAAGGACCACTTGACGCCTGGGAGCATCGCCCATCGACTCGATTCGGCTACCGGCTACGACCTTTAATTCATCCTTCGCCGTCAGCATCAGTTCCGGGCCGGTCAGCGCTTTGCTCTGGTCCTCCTCTGCCTCCCCCTTGTTCTCCACTCGCAGCAGGCTGGCGATGGTCTCTATTTTTGTCGCTTCGCCATCAGTCGAGCGTACCCCTCCCAAAAGCAGACTGGAGGCGCCAAGTGCTATCAGTTTGGCCTGCTCCAGCACCGACCATTCGGCATCCGGTGCAACCGCACCATCGGAGACCATCAACTTTTTCGCAGCAATATCGAGTTGCAAACCTTCACCGGCTCGTTTGCGTCCATCGGCAGCGGAAACTTCCGCCTGACGCAAGGCCGCAATGGTCGGATCGAATATCAGCTTGTCGCGCCCGACCACCGAAAGGAGGCCAACATCCCCCGGCAGTTTGGCGCCCGCCGTATCGTAGAAGAAATCGCTGGCACTGGTTACCTGATAGCGTGCCCGGGCATCAACCACCGTCGGGTTGGCCACTTCAAATGCCTGGGTTTTCTGCGAATAGGCAGTGGCACTGCCATCGGCATTGGCCGCCAGACGGCTACCGCTAACCAGCCATGATCCGTCTGCCTGGGCCTGGGCACCGGCAACGACGCTATTGGTAGCTGTTTTGACGGTCACCAGCCAGGCGCCGGGCAACAGCGCATAACGCGCCGGCAGCAAGGTGTATGAACCAGCGGCGAGGCCACTGCCATTGGCGGCCAGTTGGACCTGATCGCCGGCTTTGAGGGTTGGCACCGAGTCGTAGCGGTAGGAAACATTACCTTCGCTGTCCTTGACTGCTACCGGATTGGAAACGTTGTAATAGCCCGCCTGGCTATCTTGTGGAGCAAACTGCCCATTCCATCCGGGCAATACGGCAAACACCGTAGCCGCGCCATTGTTGGCGGCAGCCATTTCGGCTTCGTTTCGCACCAAAGTCGCCAGAATGTCGGTCTTGCCGCCAGGCCCGGGCGTGAACTCGGCAGCGATAGCTTCGCCTCCGGCGGAAAGATCGAGTTTCGCACCGGTCTTCACTTCGCTATCGGCTGCATCGATGCGGATCGCCTTTTCCGGAGCCTTGACCACATCGTAGGTAGCCGAGGTCAGGGCACGGGTCTTCGGGTCCCAGTAGGTTGACTCGAACCGCCAGTAGCGCCCCGACTGGTCCGTCTGACCCAATATCAGGGTTCGGTCGGCAGCGACCGAAGTAACACTGTTTTCATCGAGGGTCACTTTGCCGCCCGAGGCGCTGAAAACGATTTCCCCAAGCGGCGCGGTGACCGTACCGCTATGAAGAATTTTCTTTGCTGCAAATTCGAGGCGGCCACCGACCGACAGCGACTCGCCCGCCACCGCGTCAGTTGGCCGGGTAATGGTGATACTGCCGCTGGCATCCGAACTCAGGTCAACCCGGTAATCGCTATAAGTAGAGGGCGACAGGCGGGCGGCAGCAAATTTGACTTTGCCACTTGCCGTCATCTGGCCGCTGAAATTCCGCCCCCCAAGCCGATTGGGGGCGGAATTGGCCGTACTGTCGAAGTGAATCTCCCCACTGCTGTTGAAATCACTGGTCGCAAAGCCGTTCCAGCTGAAATTGCCGCTGATGCCGATATCGCGGGCCGAAAAAACCGCCGAGGCAGTACTACCAACAATGGCCGAGGAGGCCGGAGCCGCAGTCGGCGCGTAACTGCCAAGTTGAAGAGCTGCGGCAGTGAAGTCCACGCTCGTGCTATCGCCAGCAGCCGAAAATTTCGGCGCATCAAGGCGAAGTTGATTGTTTACGGTGGCACTAAGCGTGCCGTCGAAACCCATCTCACCGGGCGTACTTAGGTACCAGGAACCGAAGCCGGCCGACACCAACGGCGCAATATCAAGCCTTGCCTTGCCGTCGTAATCACCTGAGGCCAGCGTTTTTTTACCGGCCAGATAGGCTGCGGTATCGGCCGCAGAGAGCTTCCATTCCAGCGGATGGTCGTCGGGTGTCCATTGCAAAGGGGGGGTGCTACTGGATCTGGATTGGAATAGCGTCAACTGCCGCGGGCCGTTCATCGAATCAGGAAGTCCGACGCTATCCCAGGTAGCGGAGGAAGCCAGTTCGTAAAAGCGCAGCGAGAAGATGCCGCCCAGTGCGCCGTTCTTGCCGGCGGCCGCATAACCACCATCGAGAAACATCCCTTCGCGCGCCGCCAGCCCGATACGGCCGCCAGCGCTGCCCTGTGCTTGCACCGGGTAACTGACGCTATTGGCGCCACTGGCGATGGGGGTATTGAGCCGATCCTGTGCCCCGGAAACATCGATCAGGGATCCCTTCGCCATAACTAGATAGCCAAGACCGGCATCGACATCAACCGAACCACCGGCCAACACCTCGCCCTTGTAGCGATACAGCGCTCGCAGCGCATCCGCCGATATGCCCGCATCAAGTGCAACACGTGCCGTGGCATCGAGCTTCGTCGTCCCGCCGGCCAGAATGCGACTATCGGCACCGAGGAAGATCGACTCGGACTGCTTCCCCTCGGAGAAGGCAATGCTGTCCGAATTGTAGAGTTCCTCGGCACGATTGGCCGGTCGACTCAGGGTGACGGTGCCGGCTGGTGCTTCCAGCGTGCCGAGCATGGTGAGTTGAGCCCACGACTCAAGCTTGATGCTGCCTTGCGGCGACACCCCGAGATAAGCCCCCTTACCGATGACGAGGTCACCGTAATTCAGGCTGCGCGTTGCCAGGCTCAGTCGGGTCGGGGCGCTACGCAGATCCGGGTGGAGAACCACCGGCTGCGCAAAGCTGCTGATGGCGCTGCCGGTTGCCTGGTTACGATACCCGGCAACCTTGGCCAGCGACCAGCTGACCGGCGACGGCGCGATATGCGCGTCAGCCACGACATTGACGCCATCGCGTCCGACCAGCTTGAACTCATAGAACCCGCCGCGGTTGAAAAATCCGCCATCGAGAGCGACACCCACCTGTCCAGATGCCAAGCGATCGGCGCGCGACCATTGTCGGCTATCAGTGAAACTGCTTCCAAGTTGCACGGCCGAGGTATTGATTTCCAGCTTGCCGCCACTACCCAGCGCATAGCCTGCCAGCGTGCCATCCAGGAAAAGACTGGCATCCCGGCGATCAAGATCATTGGTGAAATTGAAGGCACCACCCTTGAGCATGCCGCCTGTTGTCAGCGAAATGCTGCCCGCGTTGCCCGCTTCAAGCTTGGCTTTGTCGTCGACGAAGGCACCTCCTGAAACATCGAGCGTGCTCCCGGCGCGCAAATCGATGTCGTAAGCCGAGTCCAGGGTTATCTTGCCGCCCTGGATGGCCTTCACAGCCGTCGATGCAGCGCCATCCTTGGCATCATTGACCCATCGCCCAGCTGTTGACAGGGTGGCGCCATTTTCGACAACCAGGGTCGAATACTTGGCATCTGAAATAGTCGGAAATGGCCCAGCCGACTGACTCATGTCGCTGGTACTGAGCGTAATGCTGCCGCCAGGCGTCGTGATATCGCCAGCAATATGGACCTGCCGGCCACTGAGCTTGAATTCACCACCGGACGCAAGATTCAGCGCCACATCGGCAGCCACATCGATACGCCCATCGCTCTTGATGTCAAACCGCGAGAAGCCCGAATCGACAAGCCGGCTCGAAAGCTCCAGAAGCGGCCCGGCCGTACTGTCGGCATCGAGACCATCTGCCGCGTGTGCCGCCCCACGGACAAAGGCAATTTGCGCCTGGGTGTAGGCGGCCATCTTTTCGGCCTCGCTGGCTGTGTCACGATCCGCCACCGCGTAGTGCTGGCCGGCATCCTTGATGATGAGTTGGCCGCCTAGTGGAATGGCGTGGCGGTCGGACGAGGCGCCAACATTACGCTGCTTGGCCCCGGGTGTTGTTGTCGCTTTCAGATTGCCATCCACAGCCAGACTGTGGCCGGTCAACTCGACCGTACCGGCGCTCTTGCCTTCGCTATAGGCCGCCACCTTGCGGGTCACTGTGGACAGACCGACATACTTGGACGAGACGGGCGCGTCATTGAGGCGGAAATGCTGGCCGCCGATCGTAATGGCGCTGGTCTCGGAGACATATCCCTCGGCATAGTCGACACGGCCACCCGAAACATCGATTTCTGCCTGTTGCTTGACGACAACGCTGCCCGTACTGCGTAGCGAGACGGTGCCGCCGCCAGCCGCCTTTTCCTCAACTGTCTGGCCCACCTTGCCGGTATAGCCCGTGAGGTCGGCAATCGCGATCTTGTCGCGAATATCGACCCACGCACTTTCGCCACGCAGCGCACCGTTGCGTTGAACGGGGTTGCCGGCAAAATTGTCGCCGCGCAGTTCAACCTCGATGAACAGGTCGGACACCGACTTTCTGGCGGTGACACCTGAGACATCGAGCTTGGCACCGTCACCGACAAAAACTCCGACACCTGCCGGTGGATTTGCCCCCTGCGTGAGGCTGATCGGGTCCCCCATGAACGCCCGCGTTAGGTCGAACGTTTCGCTGGTCAGCGCCTGGATCCGACCGCCGTGCGCCGTCAACTGGGCGCCGGCCTTGCCGTTGTCAGCCCCCTCAATTTCTATCTTCTTGGCGATCATATCGATCAGAGACGAGATAAAAGACTGATCGGGTGCGATGGTCTTGCCGCTACTGCCATCGATTGCAACAGTTGTCGTGCTTCCTTCGCCAAGAATCACGGTACCACCGGCACGACCAACCGCGAACAAAGGCTGGTTGGCCTTGTCATCGGCTTTATAGGTCTCATTCGCGACGTAGGCCGCCACCCCCTCGGAGTTGATGTTGCGCTGACCGGAAATGACCGGCGGTTCGCTGCCTTCGGCGGCCAGCCCCTTGTCGGCCAGTTGATCTCGTGCCAGAAGACGGATCGAGCCATTGGCCGTGGCCGAGGTGCTCGTCCACAAGTCGCCCAGCTGATTGATATTGAAACCGACCAGCGAAATATTGCCGAGTGCGGCAGCAATATTCCCCGTGTTGGTCACCATACCGTGGTCGATGACGCCCCACTTGTTTCCATCGTAAATCTTGACTGCATAGAGCGGATTGACCTCGGCCATGAAACCGCGCAAGCCCGCCGCGAAAGGCGGCCGGAGGTACACATCGGCACCAGCGGCAAGCAGGGTCTGCCCCTTGGGTGTTCTGATCTCTCCGTTCTGCTCGACCGTACCGCCGATCAGCATCACAAATCCATTATCGGCAGTGGTTGCGATCTTCGCCCCCTTGGCCACGACAACAGCAGCATCGGCAAAGGCAGCGCGCGCGCTGGCGCTTACACTGGCAAACGCGGCATCGCTAGCCGCGGTCAGTTGTTTTTTTGAAAGGTAGAAAGCGCGGCCACTGACCCCATCCTGGGCAAAAATCCCGTCACTCACCAGCGTCGGGCTAACCCCAAGGGCTGACGCAACGAAATTGGCCGCCTTGACGTCGGCCTTGGCGCCAAACGAAATTCCCTTTTCATTGATCAGGAAAAACTGACCGCTGGCCTTTAGAATGCCGTCAATACTGGATTTTCCGGCTACGTTCAAAACGCTGCCATCAACGGCCTTGCGGTCCGGATCGTAGACGTAGTTGTAGGCCACAGCCCCGGTCGACGACTGGACGAACTCGACCGTCTTGCCGGCACCGACATTGAAGCCGCTGACCCAGTCGATCTCGGCCTTGTCGCCGCGCTGATTGACCGTCAGCCGGTCGGTTTCGATGCTGCCCGAGACCAGCATCGTCGTGCCGTTCAGATTGACCGCCTTGGTCGCGTTGACGATGCCCTTCTGGTTCACGGCCAGGGCGGCAAGGCTGACCACGCCGCCATTACCCATGTCGATACGGCCATTGTCGCTGCCGGCGACGCCGTCGCTCTTGTTGGTGACCGTGCCATCCAGCGTCACGCTGTTGCCAAGTGAGTCCCGGCCGGTGAAGGACTTCGTTTCGACCAGCAGACCGCGCAAGGAAGGATCGTCCGGCGCCGTCAGGATGACCTTGCCGCCGGCCGCCAGAATGGCCTCGGCGCCACCGCCACCTTCGATCAACCCCATGTTCTCGACCGTCTTCGGGGCAATCAGCACGACCCGGCCACCGGACGGCGTGCGGATGGCCGCCCCGGCCTCAACGGTGACAAAACCGGCATTGAACCCGGCCGCCGAACCATCGAAAGCAAATTCAAGCTTGTCGCCCTTGGCGCTCGGCAAGCCGTTGTTCAACAACTGGCTGGCCATGCTCTCCGACAAATTCAGTGACGAAGCCACTAGGCCGCCGACATTCACCTGCGCGCCATTGCCGAACAGGATGCCGTTCTGATTGATCAGGTAAATCTGGCCGTTGGCACTCAGCTTGCCCATGATCTGGCTCGGATCGTTGCTCCAGATCCGGTTCAGCACCCGCGACGTGGCATCGGGCTGGTTGAAGGTGACCGAGGCACTACTGCCGATGTTGAAGCTCTGCCAGTTGAGGCCGAGCATCCGGCTATCGGTGTTGATCGTCATCGCATTGCCGACCGTGATCGGCTGGCCGCCGGTCACCGTGCCACGGTAGACAAAGGGCATGCTGCCGCTCGCCGGCACCGGCAGTGCATTGCCGGGCGGCGGCGCGGCGATTGCCTGGCCGCCACTACCGGCCGCAACAGCCGCCAGCCCGAGCAGAACGGCGGCGGCGCGGCGCCGCGTCGTCTTCTTGCCTCGTCCGCGTACATGTTCGGCGACCGCAACGAAGGCGTTGCGCTCGTGATTGAAAATCAGCCGATAGACTCCACGGTTCATGGCAAGCTCCTGTATCCGGCGTCGCGACGATCAGAATTCATAACCCAGCCGCACATGCACCCGCTGCGCGCCTTTTTCGGTACGCGGCCCGGCTTTCAATGCCTGTCCGGCATCGACTACCAGTAGCGGACCACCCTTTTCACCCTTCAGACGCAGCCCGAAACCGGCGCTGGCCAGCGAAAACTCGCTGGTCTGGCCGGGCAGCGGGCTGTTCAACCACAGCCGCGCGCCTTCGACGAAACCGATGGCGCGCAGGCCGAGGTCGCCGAAGGCGATCAGCGTCGGCGTCTTGATCTCGCCGCGCAAACGCCAGCCGGCATCGCCGGCCGTCTCGCCTTCGTAGTAACTGCGCACGCTGTCCATGCCGCCGGCCAGAATCTGCTCCGGCGAAACCAGCGGCTGCGAACTGATCTGGAAATCGAGACGGGACATGCCCTCCCAGCCGAGCAGGCGTTTCGAATAGGAAAGATCGCCGCGCACCACCGAAAAGCCGGCGCGGGCATAGGCCCGGCGACACTCGAACTGGTCCATGTCGACGCCCTGGCAATCGACGCGCCGCGAGCTGGTATTCAGATTGACGACCAAGCTGAGGTTGCCGGTGAACTCGCCGGACTCGCCAAAATTGCTGAAGGTGTATTGGGCGACCAGCGGCGTGTAGCGCAGCGGCGTGTCCTTCTTGTCGGCGCCCAGCGCGTTCTGCGATTCCGCCAGATTCTTGAAATCCATCCCGAGCGACAGCGAATGAAAGAAATTGGCGATACCGGCCGGTTGCGGCAAGGTCTGCGAGAACCGGGCGCCGAACGTGGTGCCCTTGCCGAGCACGGTGCTGCCGAAAGAGGTGGCGATGTTGCTGTTCGAGTGCTGGACGAAGGTCGACAGCGAACGGGTAGCGCTCAGCGGCGCGTTATAGAAAGCGGCCAGCACGCTCACTTCATCGGGATTCTCCGGGGCGACCACGTAATTGAGGCCGGCGCTGTGCTGTTTCTGGAACAGGTTGGCATAGCGGATGCCGGCCTCCAGCCGTAGCGGCGAGGTATCCGGGCTTTGCCGGTTGTTCAGCTCGACATTGCCGTGCAGCGGCAACTCGTCCTCGACGGCGAGTTCGACTTCCATCGTTCCCGGCCGGACACCGGGGCGCAGCAACGGCGTCACTCGGCGGTCGGGCGAACGACTGGCCTGCGCCAGTTCGGCCTGCATGGTCGGAAAATGCGGCACCGAACCGGCGGCAAGCGCCGGCACCTCGGCGCGCAGATCGCTACGCGCCGTATAGCGGTTGCCACTGACTTTCAGACGCTCGACCTGCCCCTCGATGACCTGCAACCGGATCACGCCGTCCGCCACCGACTGCTCCGGCACAACGACCGAAACCGACAGATAGCCGCTCTGCTGATAAGCCGCCTCCAGCGCGGCGCGCGCCTTCTCGACATCGGCCGCGGTCCTGCCCGGCCCGAGCGAGGGATAAACGGCGCGCTCGATATCGACATCGGCCAGCACGCTGTTGCCTTCGACCGCGAATTCGAACAGATCAAAAGTCGCCGCCGCCCGGGCGGTAGCGGAGAAAAAGACCGTGCCGAGCAGGGCCGCAGAGAGGAGATGTTTGACGAAATGCATAGCCCGCGGATTATCGGCAGGTGGCATTACCCCACTGTGAATAAGCGGGGATCGAAAGCTAGTCCGATCGGACTAGCGGCGAGAGGGCTTGTCGGGCCGAAGCCCAACCTACGACAGGAAAATTACCGAAACAAAAACGGCCCGCGGATTACGCGGGCCGTTCTGTGCAATGCCTGTTTTGGGCAGGCAGAGACCGATGCTGATTAGTCGTTGTAGTTACGCTGATACGGGTTGCACTGGTTGTTACCGAGGTACTCGGCATCAAGCGCGTACGACCCGGAAACACCGGCGTTGCTCGGAATGCCGGCCGCGACGAACTTCAGGTCGGCAGTGGCTTGCAGGACGGCGGTAGACTGTGCATTGGAAATGAACTTGTTGAGGAATTCCAGCTTGGCGCCAGTGGTACGAGCCGGCACGTTGAAGGAGACCCAGCCTTGCAGATCCCAATCACCATTCTCGTAAGCATCAAAAGACGGCACCTTACCGGCGCTATAGCCAGCCGGAACGACCGTCGTCGGCGCAGCACCGGCGGTATCCTGAACGAGCTTACCGACGCCATCGAGAGCACGGAACTGCCACTTGCCGCTGCTCAGCGAATCCTTCAGGCTATCCATGGAGAGCGTGCCGATGGCCTTGTTGCCACCAGCAACGAAATTCACCGTCACCTCCTGGCCGCTGCGATCGCTGGTTTTGTACGTGCCGCCATTGACCGCCGCATTCAGACAGTCGCGGACATTGCCCGAGGTCGAGTTTTCGATGACCACCAGACCATTTTTCGGGCTGGCCGGATCGTAGGTAAAGGTACGCGCGCCGTCGTCCCAGGCATCGGAAGCATAACGGTCAGCCGGATCGACCGAAGTACCCGGGCAGGACGTGTTGTTGGCCCACATGTTATAGACGGCCTGGGTACCGGAACCCGGCACGCGACGGCAGACGATGATGTCGCCCGAACCGGCATTGGCGACCGAAGACCAGGTACCGACGTTGCCGGACATGATGGCGGCAATCGTGGCACGATTGAACTTGACGGTATCCGGAACGGTATTGGTGACCGGAATGCCGAAAGCCAGGCCGTACAACGGGGTCGAGGTCAGCCGGCCGATTTCGATGTCGTTCAGCGCTTCAGCGGGAATTTCACCCTCGGTATTGACGCCATAGACGAAATGCTTCGGGGCAATGTCGGAAACACCGGCATCCGGCGCCATGGTGGTGGTGCCACAGGAGTACGGATCGGCGGACGTGCCGGTACCGGACGTACCGCAGGCTGTCTTGGTGACCAGCATGGACTCGATCATGTCTTCACGAGCCACGGAATTAACGCCGTAGACCGAGCCACCCTTGACACGGTAGATGACGATGGCCTTCTGGCCAGCCCAGGTACCGGTACCGGCTGCCAGCGTGCCGGAAACGGCAACGAAATCGGCATCGGTTACCTTGGTTGACTTGCCGCCGCCCTTGACCGAGTAATAAACAGGGGTGCCGGTGAAGGTGCTGGCGATGACGCTGGTAAAGCCCTTCTGCACAGCGGAGGCACCAGAGATGAAGACGATGCGGCCGGCTGGAACGGCAGAGTCCAGATCGGCGATGGCGGCGGCGGACAGGGCTGCGTGAGCTGAAGACCCGGCCATGGCGGCACAGGCGAGAGCGCACAAGGAAACGATTTTCTTGACTTGCATGGGTTAACTCCTGAAAGGTGTGTTACACGGACGTCCCGAACGGAACGCCCGCTATTTCGCTAGGGAATTAGGCGCGCTTGTTGCGACGGCCAGCCATGAAACCGATCATGCCGAGACCGGCCAGCAGCATCGCGTAGGACTCCGGTTCAGGAACCGCAGCAGCAGCGATATGCAGGGTCTTGCTGGAGTCGAGGTACACATTGACTACGGAGGTACCATCCATGTACTCGTTGTAGGCGGAAGCGGCCGTGCCAGTCGTCTTGGCATCGATACGCATGAAGCCGAGGCCGCTGGCAAAGCTGTTATTGGCCAGCGAGCCAGTGGTTTCGAAATTCAAAATATCGCCCAATTTGACACCAAACACACCGTTAGCGCCTGCATAGGCCGCGCTGCCAGAAGTCACAGCGACGGAATCGTTGCCGCCAATAACCTTGTTAACCTCAGAGGCAAAATTGCGCACACTGGTTGAGGCCGCTTTGGTCACGCTGTCCTTGAGCGGGGCAACTTCCGGCGCAGTGTAAGTCGTCAGGATACGCAAGGGATTCACGGCATCGGCGGCAACAACGTTCCATTTCAGCGTAGCCAAGTCAGCACCGGCCAGGAAAGTGGCGAAGGTCGCATTCTGGGTGAAGCTCAGGTCAAGGCTGCCACCGGCGGCAACCAGGGCTTCAAAGCTGTTGATCGTGATGTTGAGGTCACGGGTGTAGGAGCCGCTGGCATCCCATACATTGAAAAACAGTTCGCCGTTGCCGGTAGCGCCGGCATCGATGGCAGCGTTCGCACCGGAAGCGGCGACAACCATCACGGCTGCGGCAGCAAGAGTCTTGAGAGAAAATTTCATTGACAAACCCCTATCCAAAAAAGATTGAAAATCACCCCCTGCGGGCGACCATGCGACATGTCCGGAGAGGGTCTGCTGCGGGTGCCCGCTCATCAAAACCGCGGGTACTGTGCTTGCCACCCGGCACCAACCAACAACCGCCATGTCGACGGATGCCACTTTAGGGAGGGGAAATGACGTGGGTTCGGGGCCTTGGGGAGGTTTTTTCCAGCCGATCGGACCAGTCGACCGGTCCGTTCGGCTCAGGGAAAGCGGCGCGTTTTGTCACACTGGGTAATATTGCCGGCGGGTGCTCGGGCAGCGACCCGGATTGCGGCGGCGGCCGGGCCAGCCAGGCAAAAATTTGCCGGCGGAATCGATCCGCCGCCCTTCAACTGCCGACGGTATCGCCGATCAGCCGTGCCTTGACGGCCTTGGCTACCGCCTGGGCGCGGTTGGCGACTTCCAGCTTGCGCAGCACGTTCTGAACATGGTTCTTGACGGTCAGCGGACTAAGTTCGAGGACTTTGGCAATCTGCTGGTTGGTGTTGCCATCGCGGACCAGCGAAATGACCTGGGCTTCGCGCGTGCTAAGCGTCAGGCCGGGGCGCAGGCGGCGCGACGGCATCTCCTTTTCCAGCTGCAGCATGCGGTGCAGCGTGGTGTGCAGATAGGGCATCAGCATTTCGGCAAAGTAGGCATGGCGGCGGCCGGGAGCATCGGCCATGCGCATGAAGACGAAAAATCCCGAACAGTCGCCGGGAAACTCCTTGGCACCATGCGCCAGCGCGTGGCCAAGGCCAAGCCGGTCGAGGGCCTGGCCGATGACGCTGCCGCCCGCCCCGCCCTCGTCGCTGGCCGGGCCGAAAAAGCGGGGGATATGGCCGCTGCTCTGCCAGTTTTCCACCATCATCTGGACCAGGCGGTTGAGTTCGGCATGCAGCGCCCTATCCTCCCAGGTATTGTTGCGGGCCAGCACTTCGCAGCGGAAATTCGGCGTGCCGTACTCGCCATGCCCGAAGACCAGCACGTCATGCGGCAGAAAACTCTGTAGCGCGCCCTGCGACCAGAGGAAGTACTGATGCCGCCGATGCACCTGTTGCGACGACTCGATGGTGATCAGCAGACGTTCGAGTTCGACCGGGCTCAGGGTGATCAGGGTATCCATCGCCGGATCAATCGACCACGATCGGCCAGGCTTCCCGGCTGGCGCCGTGCTCAACCAGGATGACCTCGGCCAGCGCCTGGTCGTAGCGGCGCGCCCAGTAGAGGGCGGTCAGGCCGGTCCTGTCGGGGATATCGGCATCGACGCCGGCCTCGAACAAGGCGCTCAGGCAGGCCAGACGGCCGAGGGCTGCGGCCAGGGCCAGCGGATGCAGGCCTTCGCGGTCATAGCGGGCCAGCTCGGGGCCGGCCGCCATCAGTTCGCGAACAATCCCGGGATGATCGAATCGGACCGCTTCGTGCAGCGCCGTCGTGCGGTTGTCGCTACGCGCATCGACCACGGCACCGGCCTTCAGCAACAGGCGGACCATGCCGGGATTGCCGGCCGCCGCCGCCATGCTCAGCGGGGCGAGGCCCTGCGGCCCCTTGACGTTGGGGCTGGCCCCGCGCTGCAGCAGCAGGCGCACGATTTCGCCATGCTCGCCGGCCACGGCTGCCAGCAAGGGCCGTTCGCCGAGCGCATCCGGCGCATTGGGCAGGGCGCCGGCCGCCAGCAGTTCCTTGACCGCCTCCAGTTGGCCGGCCCGGCTGGCCGCGATCAATTCGCCGGTGGCGGCGGGAATGGCCGGCAGCCGGTCGTCCCAGGCCGGCTGGGCGACAGCTGAAAATTGCTCGGGCAAGGCGCGCTGCCGGCCTTCGCCACCGGGTCGCAGACGTTCCGGCACGGCGGGCGATTCCTCGAAGGCATGGGCGGCAGGCAGCAAGCCACAGGCCAGCAGCAGCGCGTAAAGGGTGGATTTGTTCATGACTTTGTTTTATTCCGGACTACGCCAATCAAGAACATGAATATATGCGCGGCGGGTTACGCCAGCGTTGTGGAATTATTTCAATGGCAAGAAACGATCAACGCCCGCCCTCGCCCTGCCCGGCGGCAGCCCCGGCAGCGGGTGCCGGATTGTTGCTGCCGCCGCTGTGGGTGAAGCGCCACTCGGCATAGCGGGTGGCGCCCTCGAAATCCTGCTGCTCGGCCGGGAAGCCGGCGATCTTGACCGGTTTCCCGGGCGATGCGCTGACCACGCCGATGATCCGCCCCTGGCTCCTGATCAATTCCCAGGCGCCATCCGCCGTCATCGGGTCGCGGTAGAGGCGGCGCAGATGGCGAACCGGCATCGGGAAGCGCTTGTCGAGCAACAGATCGTCGAGTTTTTCCGGATATTGTTTATCGGCACCGGGCGAAATGTCGTAATAGCTGCCGATCGCCCGGCGGAATTCCTCGCCGATGAACAGCAGCTCCTTTTCCTTCTCGCGCCGGCTTTCCAGTTGCCACAGCGCGCCGGTGCCGGCCAGCGCAATGCCGGCGATGGCCACCGCGAAAAGCAGGCCGAGATAGGTGAAACCGCCCTGGCTTCTATCGGCAAAAGGCAGCGGCCCGGCGCAATTCACCATGTCGCGTAATCGCTGCCGTTTTGTCCCTGTCCTTCGGCACCGCTGCGCACGTCCCAGACCTTGCGCTGGCCCGGTTCGTCCGGCGGCGGCACGAGAACCCAGCTTTCAGTACTTTCGGTAATCGGGTCGGGTGGCACCTTGCGCAGGTAGCGCTTGGTCACCAGTTCTTCGAGCGTTTCCGGGTAGCGGCCGGTGTCGCCGCGGTATTTATCGACGGCGTCGCGCATCACCGCCAGCGACTCGCGCAGCGCCGCTTCCCGCGCCCGGTCGAGATGCTGGAAATAGCGCGGCACGGCGATGGTCAGCAAGGTGGCGATCACCGACATGACGACCAGCAATTCGATCAGCGTGAAGCCCTTTTTGCGCGCCGCCATGGCTCACCACTCCCGGTAAGGAATGCCGTTCAGGCCGCGGCCCGCCGACAAGGAATACACATCGAAAACATCCGCCCCTTCGAGCGGCGCATCGGGCGGGCTGGCATAGCTGCGCTTGCCCCAACTCTGCGCCGCCGACTGCGCCGGGTCGTCGTTGAACGGGTCGCGCGGTAAACGGCGGAGGAAATAGAGCTTGGCTTTATTGGGGTCGAGGATGTTGTCGACACCGCGAATCAGGTCTTCCAGGCGATGCGGATAACCGCTTTCGTCGACCTTTTTTTCGATCTTTCCCTCGGTCACCGCCCGCCGATAGGCGTCGATCCCGCCGCGTATTTCACGCAGCGCGGCGCGCAGCTCGACTTCCTTCTGGCGCTTGGCATTCATCTCGATCATCGGCATCGCCGCCATGGCCAGAATACCGACAATGGCGACGGTGACGACCAGCTCGATCAGCGTGAAGCCCCGGCTGGCCGATGCCGGCCTTCCCCTTCCCATCACGGCGATTTGAGTTTCAGCACATGCGAGCCAGCCGCGCCGGCAATCGCCTCGCCGCCTTCAAGCGCGGCACCAACCACGTCGACCCGGGTTTCCCCCTTGGCGCCCGGCAAAGCCCGCAAACGCAGGCTGCCCCGGCCCTGATCGACGCGCAGGCTGACCCGGCCGGCACCACTGGCGGCCGGCAGTTTCGCTTCAAGCAAGGTCGGGTCGAAGGCGATATCGACGATCACCGGCGCGCCCTGGCCCGGCGTGGCGATGCCGATATCGATCTCGCTGCCGCCGGTTGCCTCGGCCGGGCCGCTGATCTGCAGACCTTCGGCCACCGCCGATGCCGGCGCCTGGGCCGTCGCATCGACTTCGACGATAGCCCCAGGGGTTCCGAGCGGCGGCTGGACGGCCGCGCTGCCGCCGCGCGGGCTGATGCCGAGCGACTTGGGGCCTTGCGTCTTGATGGCCAACGGCAGCGCGCCTATCGTCGATTCGGTACCCGAGGGCAAGGCCGGTTGCCCGAAATCCGGCCGATGGATGTTGCGCAGCACGCGCGGCGTGATCAGCAGGATGATCTCGGTCTTCGACGAGGTATCGCGATGGCTGCCGAAAGCCCGGCCGAGGATGGGGATTTCGCCGATGCCCGGCACATGGCTCGTGCTCTTGCGCTCCTCGTCACTGATCAGGCCAGCCAGCACCGAGGTTTCGCCGTTCTTCAGGCGAAGCACCGTGCTCGCGCTGCGGGTGCCGATCTGATAGGCCAGCGAATTGGACGGCCCGGCAATTTCCTTGGCGATACTGCTCACCTCCAGGCCGATCTTGATCGACACTTCGTCGTCGAGCATCACATTCGGTTCGACATCGAGCTTCAGGCCGACGTCGAGGTAGTTAACCGAAGCCGAGACGCCGACATTGGCAGTCGAGGTGGTGGTGAAGACCGGCAGTTTGTCGCCGATGTGGATCTTGGCCTTTTCGCGGTTCTTGACCCGGATGCGCGGATTGGCCAGCACATTGGTGTCGGCGTTCTGGCCCTTGATGTTCAGCGTGAAGGCCGGGTTGGCGACAAAGGAGGTCAGGCTGCCGATTTTCTGCGCATTGACGAAACCGGCCGCCAGCGTGCCGCCGGGCGTGACATTGTTGAGCGTCACGCCATTGGCGATCGTCTGCGTGCTGATTTCTTTCTGCAGGGCGCCGTAGCCGATCGAATCCGGCCAGTCCAGCCCGAACTCGTTGAGCCGGCTGCGCGTCACTTCCAGCACCTCGACCTCGAGCATCACTTCCGGCTCGGCCAGGTCGAGCGACTCGATCAGCCGCTCGATCAGGCGAATCGCCTCCGGCGTGTCCTTGACGATCAGCAGGTTGAGCTTTTCATCGGCGAACACGTCCTTGCTCTTGGCCACCGTCTTGACCAGGCTCATCGCCTGTTTGACATCGGTATTGGCGAGATAAAAGCTGCGTACCACCAGCTCCTGGTACTCCTTGCCCTTGGCCGGGGAATTCGGATAAATCAGGAAGCTGTTGTCGTTGAGCTGGCTCTTCTCCAGCTGATTGGTCTTGAGGATCAGCCGCAGGATGTCCTCCAGCGGACTGTTGCGGACGAACAGCGTGACCTTGCTGTCGCCCTTGACGTCCTTGTCGAAGACGAAATTCAGGCCCGACGAACGAGACAGCACTTCAAAAACCGACTTCAGCGTCGCATCGCGGAATTCAAGCACCACCGGCTTGGCCAGCGCCGCCTTGACGGCCGGGTTGGAGAACCCGTTGCCCTCCTTCTCGCGCTGCTGATCGACCTGCTGTTGCAGCTGGCGCGCCCCGGTGTTGAGCGGGTCCTGCGCCCGCACGGTGCGGATGACCCGCTCGGCGCCGATCAGGTCGCTCTTTTTCAACAATTGCTCGGCCTGCAGCAACTGCTCGCCATTGCGCCGGTCCGCCACCAGTTGTTCCATGCCCTGCCGGGCTCGGGCATTGCCGGCATCGAGGGCGAGCACCTGGCGGTAGGCCTGGCCGGCCGCTTCCGGCTGACCGGCCGCCCGCTGGCGCTCGGCCTCGGCAAGGTAGCCATCGATCGTTTCGCCACGATGACGAATCAACGAGGCCTTCATTTCGGCGTTGCGCGGTTCGTCGCGTACCGCCTTCTCCAGCGAACTGATGCCCTCCTCCTTCTTGCCCAGCGAGAGCGCCGCCAAGCCTTCGCGGAATGCCGGGTGCGAACAACCGCCAAGAGCCAGCGCCATGAGCAGGAACAAACCGCGTCGTTTCAAGCAAGCATCAAATCCGGGCTGCATCGTGGAGAACCATGAGGAAAGCGGCCAATGCTAGAAAGGGCGCGTTACAGTGGTGTTAAAACCATTCAATTAACATGCGGTGCGATGTCATGGCACCGCAACATTCGCTGGCTACCGTGTGAGGCTTTTTTGTCACCTCCAGCGAATGACAACGGTCCGTTCCCCTCGCCGCGGCGCCCGCCCGGCCATCGCCCTGCTCCTCGTCGGCCTGCTGCTCGGTGGCTGCTCCCCCCGCCAGATGGTGATCGGCGGCATCGCCGACGAACTCGCCGCCCAGGGCCAATCGGCCGAGCCGGACCTCGATCTGGCCCGTGAAGCCAGCGCCTTCTACCTGAAACTGTCCGAATCGATCCTGCGCCAGCAGCCGGGGCATCGTCCGCTGGCCGAAGCGGTGGCCGGCGGCTTCACGCAATATGCCTACGCCTTCGTCGCCGGCGAAGCCGAGCAGATCGAAGCCCGCGATGCCCGGGCCGCCCAACGCCTGCGCCAGCGCGCGGCGAAACTCTATCAACGGGCCCAGCGCCATGCGCTGCAGGCGCTGGAACAGGAGCACCCGGGTTTCGCCAGGGCCCTGGCCAGCCCGCAGCCGCAGGACTGGCCGCCGCTCAAGCCGGAACAGGTCGGCCTCGCCTACTGGGCCGCCGCCGCCTGGGGTGGCTGGATTTCGCTGAGCAAGGACGATCCCGAGGTGGTGGCCGATCTGCCGCTCGCCGTGCGTCTGGCGCAGCTTGCCTGGGCGGTCGATCCGGCCTGGAGCGACGGCGCACTGACCGGGCTGCTGGCGACCTTCGAAGCCTCGCGCCCGGGCGGCAGTCAGGCGCAGGCGCTGCGCTGGTTCGACCAGGCAATCGCCCAGTCGGCCGGCAAAAGTGCCGGCCCCTTGCTCGGCAAAGCCGAGTCCTACGCCCTGCCGGCCGGCGACCAGGCCCTGTTCGAAAAATTGCTGCACCAGGCGCTGACCATCAAGGACCAGGCCGACAGCCCGCTGACGCTGCAAAACGAGGTCATGCGCCGCCGGGCGCGCTGGCTGCTCGACAAAACGGCTGACTTGTTCTGAGCCAGCCGACCAATATCAGGGAGAGAACGATGAAGAGACCATTTCGCTGGGCTGGGCTACTGCTTTGCGCCGTGCTGGCACTGAACGTAACGGCGGCCGACCAGCAGTTGCGCATCGGGACGCTGGCCCCGAAAAACTCGCTGTACCACCAGCAATTGATGGAGCTGGGCGAGGCCTGGCGGAGCACCCAGGGCGACAAGGCCAAATACCTGGTTTATCCCGATGGCAGCCAGGGCGGCGAAACCGACATGGTGCGCCGGATGCGCGTCGGCCAGTTGCAGGGCGGTCTGCTGTCGGTGGTCGGCCTGCGCGAAATCGAGCCGTCGATTGCCGCGCTGCAGAACATGCCGCTGATGTTCCGCAGCTGGGAAGAAGTCGATTACGTTCGGGAAAAAATGCGCCCGGCGATGGAAAAGCGTTTCCTCGACAAGGGCTTCGTCGTGCTCGCCTGGGGCGACGCCGGCTGGGTCCGCTTCTTCTCGAAGGAAGCGGCCGTTCGTCCCGACGACTACAAGAAGGTCAAGTTCTTCGCCTGGGCCAGCGAGCTGGAGCAGCAGGAGATCATGAAGAGCCTGGGCTATACGCCGGTGCCGCTGGAAACCGCCGACATCCTGCCGGCCATCCAGACCGGCATGATCAATGCCGTGCCGTCCACGCCCTACTTCGCGCTGGCGACCCAGATCTATACCAGCGCCCCGAACATGCTCGACCTCAACTGGGCGCCCATCGTCGGCGCCCTGGTGGTGACCCGCAAGACCTGGGACGGCCTGAGCCCGGAAGCCCAGGCCGTGGTCCGCGAAGCCGGCCGGAAAGCCGGCGGGCAGATCCGGGCCCGGGCCCGGCAGGAGGTCGATGAAGCGGTCGAGGCGATGAAGAAGCGCGGCCTGATCGTCAACAAGCCGAATGCCGAACAGTTGAAGGAATGGCACGATCTGGCCGAGCGCCTGTATCCGAAGATACGCGGCAAGCTGGTGCCGGCCGATACCTTCGACGAGGTGGTCGGCCACCTGAAAGCCTACCGCAGCGGCAAGGCCAGGTAAGCGATGGGCGGCTTGCGGCGCCTCGGCGCCTTCGACCAATGGCTGGCCGGCCTGGCGCTGGTGCTGATGCTGCTCATTCCGCTGCTCGAAATCGTGCTCCGCCCACTGTTCGGCGCCGGCATCGAGAACGGCCCGGGGCTGGTCCAGCATCTTGGGCTGGTTCTCGCGATGTTCGGCGCGCTGGTCGCCGAGCGCCAGGGCGAGCTGAGTTCGCTGTGCAGCGGCCTGGCCAACTCGGCAAACCCGCTGCTCCGCAAGGCGGCCGATTATTTTGCCCGGGCCAGTTCGGCACTGATTGCCGGCATGCTGGCTGAGGCGAGCTGGACCTTCGTCGTCAGCGAAATGGCGGCGCCGCGCAATCTGGCCTACGGCATGCCCGGCTGGCTGATCGAAGCAGCGATGCCGCTCGGCTTCCTGCTGCTCGCCGTCCGCTTTGCCGCTCGCCTCGGCCACAACTGGCCCGGCCGGCTGCTCGCGGCGGTCGGCCTGCCGCTGTGCGGCATGCTGTTCGCCGGGCATTTCGACGGCGACACCCTGCCCCTCTGGCCCTTCGCCATCTGGCTGGCCGCCATGCTGTTGTGCGGCGCGCCGATCTTCACCGTGCTCGGCGGCCTGGCGCTCGCCCTGTTCTGGCAGGAAGGGCAGCCGCTCGCCGCGGTCTCGCTCAGCCATTACCAGATCACCGTCAATCCTTCGCTGCCGGCCCTGCCGCTGTTTACGCTGGCCGGCCTGCTCTTTGCGCGGAGCGGCGCGGCGGCCCGTCTCGGCCAGCTATTCACCGCGCTGTTCGGCAGCGGGGTCAGCGGCACGGCCATCGCGGCGGCCGTGCTGTGTTCGTTCTTCACCGCCTTTACCGGCGGCAGCGGCGTCACCATCCTGGCGCTTGGCGGCCTGCTGCTGCCGCTGTTGACCAAGGCCGGCTTTCCCGAGCGGCGCGGCATCAGCCTGGTGACCAGCGCCAGCGCACTCGGCGTGCTGCTCGCCCCCTCGGTGCCGCTGATCATGTACGCGATCATCGCCCGCCAGCCGATCAACACGATGTTCCTCGCCGGGCTGCTGCCGGCCGTCGTCATGGTCGGCTTCCTGCTGCTGGCCGGCGGTTATCTGCGACGGAGCCCGACGGTGCCGCTGGCCGGCCCGGAAAAAGCCCCGGCGCTGCCGGTCAAAACCGCGCTGTGGGCGGCCAAATGGGAAGTCCTGGCGCCGGTCGTGGCCATCGGCTCGCTGATCAGCGGCCTGGCGACGCCGACCGAGAGCGCCGCGCTGACCACGGCCTACGCACTGTTCACCCAGGCCCTGGTGCATCGCGAACTGGACTGGGCGCAGATCGGCCACACCCTGCGCCAGTGCGCCGCGGTAATCGGCGGCATCATGGTCATTCTCGGCATGGCGCTCGGCCTGACCAATTACCTGGTCGACGCCGGCATTCCCGATGCGGCGACTGAATGGGTACAAGCTATCCTGCCCAACAAGTTCGCCTTCCTCGTCGCCCTCAACCTGTTCCTGCTGCTGGCCGGGGCGCTGATGGAAATCTACGCCGCCATCGTCGTGCTGGTGCCGCTGCTGCTGCCGGTGGCGATCAGCTACGGCATCGACCCGGTGCACTTCGGCATCATCTTCCTGGCCAACATCGAGATGGGCTTCCTCTGCCCGCCGGCCGGCATGAACATCTATTTCGCCTCGGCGATGTTCGGCAAGTCCATCCGCTATGTCGCCGGCTCGGTCTTGCCGGCGCTGCTGGCGATGTTCCTCGGCGTGCTGACCATCTCGGCGCTACCCTTCCTCGCCAACTGGCTGCCGGCGGTCTTCGGGCACTAGCCGGTCGGACTCAGCGCGCCTCGACCGGCGCCGTCTGGGCGGGCGGGGTGCGCGCTGCGCCGAGCAGGGTGTTGTCGAGCTGGCGGGTTTCCCGCTCGGGAATGATTTCCAGCACATTGACCACCTTGCGCACGCCGTCGGTGGTGCGGGCGATGGCGACGGCCACCCTGGCCTCCTGCTCGTTGACCAGGCCCATCAGGAACAGCGTGCCGTTTTCGGTAATCGCCTTGATGTGATTGACCGACAACTGATTCGACTCGACCAGCCGGGTGCGGAGTTTGGACGACACGAAAGCGTCGTTGGAGCGCGAGGAAAACGCCGCCAGCGGTCCGACCACCAGTTCGTTATGAACCTTGCGGATGCCTTCGATCTTCTCGGCCATCGCCCCGATCGCCTGCCGCGCCTCGTCGTCGGGCACTTCGCCGGTGAGCAGCATGACCCGGTTGAAGGCGGTGAAATTGACATGGGTCGAATTCCGGTAAGGCGCCGGCATCCGGTTGCCGCCTTTCCATTCCGATGTTTCGTCGTCGGCCTGGGTGCCGGTCGACCGGCGGTCGTGAGCGCTCAGCACGGTGACGGCGGCGCCGGTGGCGAGCAGCGCCGGGACGCAGCCCTGCAACAGTGGAAAGAGGCCGACAAGCGCGGCGATGAGCACATTTCTGACGTTTGGCATGACTGGTTTTCCAAAAAGATGACTGAACGATGCAGGGCATTCTCGGCACCCGGCGTTACACCTTGTTGACTGCCGCCCACATCCGACAAGCAGCCGCTAGGCCGAACGGACTAGGTTGCGGCTCGACCAATTTTCATGTCACTCGCCTATCGTGCCGCAACGCTGGATCGAACCGGCCGACCACTCTCGTTTCCCGGCAGCCTCGCCTTTCCTGTTGCGCGGCCGCCAACCAATTCGCAATTCGTCATCCCCGCCCGACGGGGGATTCATTGTTTCCTGGAGATCCATCGATGCGTACTTCGTTGAAACCCATCATTCTCGCCCTGGCCCTGGCCATTCCCGGCCTGGCCGCCGCCGAAGGAATTACCGTGTTGCATGTCGGCGACCAGGAAAGCTGGCTGCTTTCCGCCCAGGGCAACCTGCGCGACAACGCCTCGCAAGCCATTTCCTACTATGGCGGCATCGACCGCCTGGCGACCGTCATGGCCAATGCCGCGGCGAGCGCCACGGCGGCCGGCCGCTCGGTCCTCAAGCTGAATGCCGGCGATGCCTTTCTGCCCGGCCCGCGCCTGAACGCCAGCTTCGTCAATCTCGCCACAGCCCATGCCGACGGCGGCCAGGACTTCTACGACAGCATCGCCCTGCGCCAGATCGGCTTCGATGCGGCGGTCTTCGGCAATCACGAATTCGACCTCGGCCCGACGGTCGCCGCCCGCTTCGCCGAAGTGTCCGGTACCACCTACTTGTCATCCAATCTCGATTTCACCGCGACGCCGGAATTCGCTGCGCTGGCTGCCGCCGGCAAGGTCGCTCCGTCGAAGATCGTAACGACGACCGGCGGCAAGAAGATCGGCATCGTCGGCGCGACCACCCCGCTGCTGCCGACCATTTCCTCGCCGGCCGCCGACAGCATGCTGGCCTACGATGCCAACGCCACGGAACTGCAGAACCTGCAGGCCATCCTGCCGCTGCTCCAGGCCGAGATCAACGCTCTGCGCAACAAGCACGGCGTCAGCGCGGTGATCGTCATGAGCCATCTGCAGAACGTCGCCAACGAGCGCAATGTCATGGTTCCCGGGCTGACCGGCGTCGACCTGGTGATCTCCGGCGGTGGCCATGAACTGATGGCCGATCCCGACGACCTGCTGATCAACGGCGGCGTCGCCCCGACCTTCAACACCCATCCGATCTACGCCAACGATGCCGCCGCCAAGCCGGTCGCCATCGTCACCGGCCACTTCGGCAACCGCTACGTCGGCGAAGTGAATGCCACGCTCGACGACAGCACCGGCGCCCTGACCAGCATCGACAGCACCCGCATGCTGCGCGTTTCCGGCGCCGCCGCCGATGCCGACAAGGTGGCCGGCGAGCCGGTCATCGCCGCCAGCGTCATCGCCCCGGTCAACAGCTTCATCGCCGCGCTCAACGCCCAGATCATCGGGACCACCGCGGTCAAGCTCAACGGCCCGACCCACGTTGCCTGCGCCGCGCTGCCCTGCACCTTCACCGCCGGCGTGCGCAATGCCGAAACCGGCCTCGGCGATCTGGTGGCCGACGCCATGCGCTTCGCCGGCAAGGCCGATGTCGCCATCCAGAACGGCGGCGGCATCCGTACCAATATCGCCGGCCCCGGCAATCTGTCGGTCGGCGATACCTTCAACGTGCTGCCCTTCACCAATCTGGTCAAGCGCGCCCCGGTGATGAACGCCAGCCAGTTGAAGGACCTGCTCGAACACTCGGTCGCCGCCTCGACCCCGACCGGTTCGGCGCAAGGCCGTTTCGCCCAGGTTTCCGGCATCAAGGTGACCTTCGACACCACGCGCACCGCCCGCAGCAGCGTCGCCGCCAACGTCGGCAGCGGCGACCGCATCCGCAGCATCGTGCTCGACGACGGCACCGTGCTGGTCAAGGATGGCGTCGTGGTCAATCCGACCCGGACCTTCTCCTTCGCCACCATCGACTTCACGGCGGCCGGCGGCGACGGCTATCCCTTCGCCGCCAACGGCGTGGCCTTCGAGAATGCGGTCAACACCGTCACCTACCAGGAAGCGCTGGCCAGCTTCATCAACACGCCGAAGGCCGAAGGCGGCCTGCAGCGGCTCAACGCGGCGGACGGCGACGAAGTCACCAGCAACATGTACGGTCTGGAAAACGCCTATGACCGGCACGGCCGTCTGACCGACCTGGCCATCGCCGTCGCCCTGCCGGGCGTCACCAAGACCGGCACCGCCGGCCGCGACGTGATCGTCGGCACGGCCGGCGACGACACCATCATCGGCGGCCTCGGGGCCGACACGCTGACCGGCGGCGCCGGCGGCGACAAGTTCGTCTATACCAGCCTGCGCGATGCCGGCGACACCATCACCGACTTCACGCCCTACGCCGACAGTATCGACCTCAGCGCCCTGCTGGCCGGCATCGGCGCCAGCCAGGCGACGGCTTTCGCCGACGGCTACGTGCGCATCGTCGATGTCACCGGCGGCGTCAGCCTGCAGATCGACACCGATGGCAACGGCCCGCTGGCCGCCCGCCCGCTGGTCACGCTGAAAGGCCTGACCGCCAAGCAAATCGCCCCGGCCCGCGACCTCGGCCTGTAACCAACCTCATCTGAATCAGGAGATTTACCATGCAAAAGTTCTTCCGCACCACCGCGCTGGCCGCCCTGCTGCTCGCCGCCCTTCCCGCCGCCCAGGCCGCCACCCAGAATTACATCTTCAGCGGGACGCTCGACTCCGGCATTTTCAGTGGCCAGTCATACTCCGGCAGCTTCAGTTTCGACGACGCCGCGCTCACCAACCTCGGCTCCGAGTGGCTGGGCGTCGGCAATCTGAGCTTCAGCTTCCTCGGCAACCACTTCACGCTGAGCGATGCTGCCGCACCGGCCGAAGTAGGCTATTTCAACGGCAACTTCCTCGGCCTTTCCTTTTCGGTGGAGAGCAGCGAACCGAAGTTCTCACTGATCGCCGGCTATGAGAACGCCAGCGAAGCCTTCATCGCCTACGACACCTCGGCAATCGGTGGCTCCGGCGCCGGCAACGTGATCTACGCCGCGGTTCCGGAACCCGAGTCCTACGCCTTGCTGCTCGCCGGTCTTGGCTTGATGGGCGCGCTGGCCCGCCGCCGGGCGAAGATGGCCTGATCGATCGGCCCTGCGCACTGTCCGACTGACGAAATGGCTCCTTCGGGAGCCATTTTCCCGATTTGCCGGCCGGCCCCCGTGCCGCCCCTTTTTCGAGATTCGAAGACCATGAAAACCCGCCCCACCGCCCCGCCCCGTTTCACCCGCCGCGTCATCGCCGCCAGCCTGCTGCTCGCCAGCCTTCCCGCCCTGGCCGATGGCGTCTATCAAACGCTGCCCTTCAGCCAGAACTGGTCGAACATCGACCTGATCACGACCAGCGACAACTGGGATGGCGTCCCCGGCATCCTCGGTTACCGCGGCGACGACCTGACCGGCTCGACCGGCACCGATCCGCAGGGCATCGTCGCGCCCGGCTCGATGGTGCTCGACGTCAATGCCAACCAGACCGCGCCGAACACCTTTTCGACCGGCGGCGTCGCCGAGTTCCACCTCGCCGACCCGACCATCGCGCTGACCGGATCGGGCACGGCCGATGCGCCGTTCATCCTGCTGCACCTGAATACCGCGGGTTTCCAGAACATCCAGGTGGCCTACAGCGTCCGCGACCTCGACGCTTCCGCCGATAACGCCGTCCAGCAAGTTGCGCTGCAGTACCGCATCGGCAACAGCGGCAATTTCGTCAACGTCCCCGCCGCCTATGTGGCCGACGCGACCGAGGCCGGCACGGCGAGCAAGACGACGCCGGTTGCCGTCACCCTGCCGGCCGCCGCCGACAACCAGGCGCAACTGCAGTTGCGCATCATCACCAGCAACGCCGTCGGCAACGACGAGTGGGTCGGCATCGACGATATTGCGGTCAGCGGTTCCTCGCTCGGTGCGGTGAACCAGCCGATCATGCCGACCTGCCTGGCCGGCAGCATCAATCAGGGCAGCGCCGGCAGCTTCCCGCTGAGCGCCAGCGATGCCGACAGCCGCGTCAATGCGGCCAGCCTCGCCGCCGGCACGCCGGCCGGATTCTCGCTCAGCGGCCTGGTGGCAGCCGGCGCCGATGGCGGCACGGCAACGGTCACACTCAACGTGGCGAGCAGCGTCGGCGCCGGCAACTATGCCGTCGTCGTCAATTTCGCCAATGATGAAACGCAGACGGCGAGTTGCACCGTCGACATCGCGGTAGCCGGCCTGACGCCGATCTACAGCATCCAGGGCAACGGTCCGAGCAGCCCCTTCGCCGGGCAGAGCGTGACCACCCAGGGCGTGGTGACCAAGATCAACAACAGCGGTTTCTTCATGCAGGACGCCAGCGGCGACGACGACGAAACGACCTCGGACGGCATCTTCGTTTACACCGGCAGCCTGCCGACCGTCAGCCTCGGCGACCTGGTCCGCGTTGCCGCGACGGTCAGTGAATTCGCCGTCGGTTCCGGCGCCGTGGCGGTCGCCAACCCGCTGACCGAGCTGACCAGCCCGACCGTCAGCGTGCAGAGTACCGGCCATACGATCGCGCCGCGGACGATTACGCTGCCCGAGGCCGTCGAAGGCGACCTGGAGCGTTACGAAGGCATGCTGGTGCACATCGACAACACGCTGACCGTCAGCCAGAACTATTTCCTCGGCCGTTACGGCCAGCTCACCCTGGCCGCGGGTGGCCGCCTCGAAAAGCCGACCAACCGCTACCCGGCCGGCAGCGCCGAAGCCATCGCCATGGCCGACGACAACGCCCGTCGCCGCATCCTGCTCGATGACGGCAGCAGCCTGCAAAACGTCAATCCGACCCCCTACCTGGCCGCCGACAACACGGTGCGGGCCGGCGACACGATCAACGGCATCACCGGCGTCATCGATTACGGCCTGGCGACCAGCGATACGGCCGGCCTCAGCGACTTCCGCATCCATCCAAGCGTCGCCCCGACGATCACCCGCGCCAACCCGCGCACGGCCGTGCCGGATGCGGTTGGCGGCAACATCAAGGTGGCCAGCTTCAACGTGCTGAACTACTTCACGACCATCGACCAGAGCGGCGCTTCCTGCTACCCCGGCGGCACCCGCAGCGATTGCCGTGGCGCCGACAGCGCCGCCGAGTTCGCCCGCCAGAAGGCCAAGATCGTCAATGCGATCAAGGCGTTGAATGGCGATGTCGTCGGCCTGATGGAGATCGAGAACAACGGCAACACCGCCGTCCTCGACCTGGTGGCCGCGCTCAATGCCGCCATGGGCGCCGGCACCTATGCCAGCGTCGCCCTGCCGAGCGGCGGCAGCGGTACCGATGCGATCCGCGTCGCGATGATCTACAAGCCGGCCAAGCTGTCGCCAGTCGGTGGTGCGGTCAGCGACACCAACGCCATCCACAACCGCCCGCCGCTGGTCCAGACCTTCGCCGCCGCCAACGGCGAGAAATTCAGCGTCGTGGTCAATCACTTCAAGTCGAAGAGCAGCTGCCCGACTTCCGGCTCCGATACCGATCAGGGCGACGGCCAGGGCTGCTGGAATACCCGTCGGGTCGAGCAGGCCCAGGCGCTGCGCAGCTATATCCAGGGTCTGCAGGCGAGCAGCGGCGATGCCGACGTGATCGTCATCGGCGACCTCAACGCCTACGGCAAGGAAGACCCGATCCTCGACTTCACTGCCAACGGCTATGTTGACCAGGTCGCCCGCTTTGAGAACCTCGGCTATTCCTACGTTTTCGACGGCGAATCCGGCTACCTCGACCACGCCCTGGCCACGCCCAGCCTGAGTGCCCAGATCGCCGGGGCGGCGCATTGGCGGATCAATGCCGATGAACCGGCCATCATCGACTACAACCTGGAGTTCAAGCAGCCGGCCTGCGCCACTTGCGGCCCGGACTACTACACCAGCACGGCCTATCGCTCATCCGACCACGACCCGGTGGTGATTGGCCTGAATCTGTTCAAGTCGATCTCCGGCACGGCCGGTCGCGACACCCTGGTCGGCAGCGCCGGCGACGACGTGATCAGCGGCGGCATCGGGGCCGATACCCTGACCGGAGGGGCGGGGGCCGACCAGTTCGTGTTCGCCAGCCTGCGCGACGGTACCGATACCATCACCGACTTCCAGCCGGGCATCGACCGTATCGTGCTGACCCAGGTGCTGCAGTCGGCCGGCATTGGCAGCAACGCACCGCTCGCCGATGGCTACGTCACCTGCAAGGCGACCGGCAGCGATGCGCTGATCGGCATCGATACCGATGGCGCGGGTCCGTCGGCCAGCCGCAGCCTCGTACTGCTCAAGAACCAGAGCTGCGCGGTGGCGATCCCCAGTAATTTCGTGTTCTGAAGCAGGCGGTAAATCGGCGGCACAACGGGGAGGCATGGCCTCCCCGTTTTATTTCAGCCGCCAACCGCCGACTAGTCCGTTCGGCGCATATTGGTGGCGCTATCGGAAGTGATAGCGGTAACGCCGCCAACCTAAACTGGCAGGCCGTCGCTCGCATCAAAAGCTTGTCGCCGCAGCCCGCCGGGACAAGACCCAACATGCGCGACCAGCGATAACACCTTGAGACTGCTTTCCGGAATGCACAAAAAATGAATGTGGCTGCCAGCATCAATGCCTTGATGCGCATTCCGAAGACTTTTGCCGGCCAGCGCATCCTGATCGTCGATGACGAACCCCGTTTCCGTAACGCCTATCGCGAACTGCTGGCCGGGGCCGGCCGGACGATCGAGGAATGCGGCACCGGCGCCGAAGCCATCCAGCGGCTGGCCGGTGCCGACATCGATGTCGTCGTCCTCGACCTCAAATTGCCCGACATCGGCGGCAGTCAAATCATGGAGTGGATGGCAAGGAATTTCATTTCGACCGCCGTTATCGTTTTCAGCGCCGATCGCGCCATCGACTCAGCGATCCACGCCCTGCGCCAGGGCGCCTTCGAATTCGTCCGCAAACACAGCGCCCCCAGTGAGCTGATCGAAAGCGTCGACCGCGCCTTGCGCCGACGCCGGATGGAACAGGAGCACGCGGCGATGGCCGGCCAACTGGAGCAGTCCGAGAGCCTGCACCGTTTCCTGGTCGAACAGTCGCCCGATCTGATCTACTCCCTCGACGAGACCGGCCATTTCATTTTTCTCAACCAGCGGGTCGAGACGCTGCTCGGCTATCGTCGCGAGGAACTGCTCGGCCGGCACTATTCGGTCATCGTCCATGAGGGCGATATCGAGCAAGCCCGCTACGCCTTCAACGAACGGCGCATCAGCGAACGCGCGACCAAAAACTTCGAAGTCCGGCTCAAGGCAAAACCGACCGACGCCCACTCAGGCGAGCCGCGGCTGGTCGTCGTGATCCTCAGCTCGCAAGGCGTCTATGCCCCCGAAAAATCGGCGTCGCCGGCGTTCTATATGGGCACCTCCGGCGTGGCGCGCGACATCACCGAACGCAAGCGGATCGAGGAGACCATCGCTTTCCAGGCCTTCCATGATCTGCTCACCGGTCTGCCCAACCGCACGCTGTTCACCGACCGGCTGGAACTGGCACTGACCCAGGCCAAAAGGCGCCATCAGCGGGTCGGGGTGATGTTCCTCGATATCGATCGTTTCAAGCTGATCAACGACACCTACGGCCATCCCGCAGGTGACAAATTATTGAAGGATTTCGCGCTGCGCACCCGCAACTGCCTGCGTTCCGGCGACACCCTGGCCCGCCAGGGCGGCGATGAATTCACCGTGCTGCTGCCCGACATTGGCGGTCATGACGATGCCAGCCTGATTGCGCGCAAGATGCTCAATGCGCTGAAACAGCCGTTCACCGTCGCCGACCAGGATTTCACCGCCACGGTCAGCATCGGCATTGCGATGTTCCCGGAAGACGGGGTGACGCCGGAGGAGCTGATTCGCAATGCCGACATTGCGATGTACCAGACCAAGGCACAGGGCAAGAACGGTTACCTCGAATTCAATCCGGCGATGAACACGACGCATGTCGAACGGCTGTCGCTGGAAAACGATCTGCGTCTGGCCATCAAGCAGGGCGATCAGTTCGAGCTGCATTACCAGCCGCAGATCAGTCTGTCGCGGCGCCGGGTGGTCGGGCTCGAGGCGCTGATCCGCTGGAATCATCCGACCCAGGGATTGATCAGTCCGGATTCGTTCATCCCGCTGGCCGAGGAAACCGGCATGATCGTGGCGATCAGCGACTGGGTACTGCAGACCGGTTGCGCGCAGTTGGCGAAGTTGCAACGCCAGGGCTTTACCGATCTGAAACTGGGCATCAATTTGTCACCCCGCGAGTTCGAGCGCAGCGACTTGTTCAAGCGGATTACCGGCCCGATGGGCGAACATGGCTTGCCGCCGGAATCGCTGGAAATCGAAATCACCGAGAGCCTGCTGATGAAGGATGCCGAAACGGTGATTGCCAAAGTGCGCCAGTTACGCCGGGCCGGTATCCGGATCTCGATCGACGATTTCGGTACCCGCTATTCTTCGCTCAATTACTTGCGCCGCTTTTCGGTGAACAGCATCAAGGTGGATCAGTCCTTCGTCCGCGATCTCAGCTCGGCACATGGTTCCGGGGCGATTGTGCACGCCATCATGGGCCTCGCTCAAAGCTTCGATCTCGGCGTCCTCGCCGAAGGGGTCGAGACCCCGGCCCAGCTCAAGGCGCTGGCCGACCTCGGCTGCGACCAGATGCAGGGCTACCACTTCAGCCATCCGCTGCCGGTTGGCCGCCTGGAAGAATTTCTCACTGCCAGCCCAGTCTTCTGAGGGCGGGCGCCATCTAGCGAAAGGGTGAATATGAGCCTCTCCAGCTTCGGACCGGAACACAACCCGGAAGACCTCCAGGCCTTGCGCCGACTGATCGCACGCCTCGCCCCGCCATGCGGCCTCGACTTGAGCGACAAGTCGGCGGTCCGCCGCTTTCTCGACGGCGCCCAGGCGCCAGGTGACGCAGCAGAAACCGGCCAGGAACTGCGCGCCATGCTGATCCTGCTGTTCCGGCTGGAAACCTGCAGCAGCGAAGACCTCGGCTTCGCAGGCCTACGCCGCCTGTGGCTGGAGCACAGCGAAACGCTCGCCCGCTACTACCGGCCCGACGCGCTGCCCACGGCGCTGCGCCATGGCTTGCCGGACAGCCGGCCAGCCGCCGGCGAATAGTCCGATCGGCCCATATTGGAGCCAAGCGGCCTTCACCGGCACGAAATATTCGATTGCCATAATTAACCATCGGCAGGCCTGCCAAACTCACCGGAAGAACAACATGCGCCTATCCTTCTTCGCTATCGCCATCCTGTTGCTCGCCGGCCAGGCCCAGGCTGATATATCGCTGGCCGCCGGAGGAAATATCCAACTCGGCGCCGACCGCCCCCTGGATCTGGCGGCAAGTCGCAGCAGAGAGCTGAGTGGAAAAATCGAGCTTGTCGCCGGAAATATCAGTCTCAGCGAGGGGGGATCATTGCTGATTGTCGGATCTACTGCGCCACTCGTTATCGAATCCCCCTTGTCGGCCGCAACACCGGTCCGCCCGCCACAATCAACAACCACCGAAGGCGGCGGCACCATAAACTTCATTCCTTTCGACATCGGCAACTCGCCAAGCATCAGCATTGTGCAGCCGGATAGCGGATTGGCCGCCCTACGGATGGCCGCCGTTCCCGAGCCGAAGAACTACGCCATGCTGCTCGCCGGCCTTGCCCTGATGGGCTTCATCGCCCGTCGCCGCAACGCCCGTTGAACGAAAAAAAGCCCCCATCCAAAACTGGGGGCTTCCTGACCATCGGCGCCGACAAGGCGCCGCGTCTTATTTCGACGGGCGCCCGGTCTTGATCCGCTCGACGGCGGTCAATGCCTTGAGCAGCGACGCATCGGACATCGCCACCAGGGCAGCCAGACCGGCGCGCAGCAATTCACTCTTCTTGATCTCGTGCCCGGCACTCAGGGCCCGTTGCTTGAGCGCGGCAAGCTGCGCGTAATCGTTTTCGGGGAAGGTGAAACTGTCCCGCACCAGCTTTGGCTTCTTCACGGCGACTTTCTTGGCCTTGACTTCCTTGCCCGATTTAGCCGGGACGACCGGTTCGGCGCTGGCCGCAACGCTCTTCGCAGCCGGCTTGGCTTTCGCCTTGCTGACCGGCTTGGCAACCGGCTTGGCAACCGGCTTGGCAACCGGCTTGGCAACCGGCTTGGCAACCGGCTTGGCAACTGGCTTGGCAATCGGCTTGCTCGCCGGCTTGGCGGCCGGAGCCGGGAGCGTCGCAGCTGCCTTGGCGACTGGCTTGGCCGGCGCCGCTTTCTTGGCCACCACTTTATTTGCCACAGCCTTCTTGACCACGGCCTGCGCGGCGGGAAGCTTCGCCGCAGCGGCTTCGACTACCGGTTTGGCTGGCACAGCCTTGACCGGAGTTTCTGCGACGGGGGCGACTTCCGCCACGACTTTCTGTACTGCCACGCCAGCTGCTTTGCTCATGACCCACTCCTCAAATGATTAAAACGGTACAAACAGTATATATTGTTTATACCGATTTTCCAGCACCGCAGATCAAAAACCGTTCAACCATTCGGTAATCAAGTTGAAAGAGCAGCTTAACAATCCCTTGATATCGTTCCCGTCATCAACCGGATCAAGGATCAACCCATCATGAAGCTGATCGACCTGGAAAAAATAATCGACGACTTTTTTGAAAATAGCTGGGCGATGGCCTGGTTGCTTGGCGATTATTAGCCCGGAGCAGGAATCGCCGGCTAAATCAATTCAAGCCGCATCAACTCGGCTTTGACATAGGCGTAGAACACCGGCGCCACAGCAATCCCCGGCACGCCAAAAGCAGCCTCCATCAACAGCATGGCAAGGAGCATTTCCCAGGCTCGGGCATTGATCTGCTGGCCAAGAATCTTCGCCGAGAGAAAGTACTCGCCCTTGTGCAGCGCCACCAGAAAGGCCAGCGAAGCCAAGGCGGCATTGAACGAAAAGGATGCGCTGACCACGACGATCACGGTGTTCGAAATCAGGTTTCCGACCACCGGCAGAATCCCGACGATCAGCGTGATGACCAGAATGGTCTTGATGAAGGGCAGGTGAATGCCGGCCGCCGGCAGAACGATCGCCAGATAGACGGCGGTAATGCTGGTATTGATCAGCGAAATCTTGCCCTGCCCGATCACCACCCGCTGGAAGGCGTTGTAAAAAATGCCGACCCGCTCATGCAGCGCGGCGGCCAGCGGTTTGCGGTCCGGCTTTGCGCAAGTGCTGCCAACGGCGATCATGGCGCCGAGAATGCCTCCGATCAGGACATGCACGAAAGCCACGCCGATTTCCTTGCCGGCGCCCTGAATCTCGGCGCTATGGGTGTGCAGCCAGGAAACGACTATCGTTTTCCAGTCATCGGCCGATCCGGGCAGGCGCTCGACCACCCAGAGCGGCAATATCGTGTTGGCGCCTTCGATGATTTCCGCCAGCTTGATCCACAACTGCGGCACCCCGGTCGATTCGCCGTTCTTCAGATGGAACAGCAAGGCAAATGCGCCGACGCTGACGGCGGTCACGGCGATTGCGGCAACAATGGCGGTCGCCGCAATCTGCGCCGCCTGCCCGGCAAACAGTCGGGAGAGCAAGGGCGAGAGTTTGTCGATGAGCGTAAAGACCAGCATGCCGGCAAACAGCGCCGAAACCAGATTCAGATGAATACTGGCGACCAGCAGCGCCACCGCAACGGCGTAGCTGAAAATTTGTACAGGAACGGATTTCATGGATGGAAGCTCGATAGTGACCCAACCCGCCCAGCTTATCGCGGCAAACCGTCTGCGCTGTAGCAGCCTGTAACCCGGCCGAAAAATCAGCGACAAAACGACCACCGCCGGCAATTCCAAAGAGATATCCGGCGCGCCGATTTTGCCGCAACATTCAGATACAAAGCGTTTCAATGGTCATACGTACTTCGCCACTTGTTGGCGCCAATATAGGCTCCGGTTTTTCCCCACGGAGGTCCGCCTTGAACACTAACGAACAACAACAGCTCAACAGTTTTCTGCAACAACTGGTTCAGGCCCAGATCGGCAGCAAGGATGCCGAGGCCGAACGAATCATCCTGGAAGCCTGCCGAAATCAGCCCGATGCGCACTACCTTCTGGTCCAGCGCTGCCTGCTGCTCGATCAGGCACTGCAAGCCGCCCAAACCGAGCTGGCAAAACTGAAGGCACAGGACAGCCATCGCGAACCGTCCGGCAGTTTTCTTGATGCCAATGGCGCCTGGGGCAACTCGGCGGCGCAACGTCCGGCCGCCCAGACGGCAGCCCCATACGCCCCCGCCGCGCCCGGCCCGGCACCCTCCCCGGCCGCTTCGTCGTGGGGTTCCGGACTGCTCGGCACAGTGGCCTCCACCGCAGCCGGCGTAGTCGCCGGTTCCTTTCTGTTCCAGGGGATCGAGCACCTGATGGGCAGCCACAACAACCACGCCAGCCCTCTTTCGGATACCGGCAATCTGACGCCGAAGGTGCCGGCTGAAAACACGACAGCCAACAATTTCATGGATACCGGCAGTTCTTCGCTCGACGACCTGAGCGCGCTAGATGTCAGCGACGGAGACACCGACTGGATTTAATCTTGGGAGCCCCCGATGACTCAAACTGAAAATCCCCCGCAGGCCGCAATCATCCAGGCCTTCCTCGCCACCTCGCGGGCCTATCTGGCGCTCGACGACGATCCTGATGCGGCCAGACATCGGAGCATCGTTTCAAACACGACAGCCAAGCCGGACAAGACGAGCACGAATTCATACCGCAAAACGCTCCGGTCAATTCTGCTCGCCGTTGGTTTGGGCGCCTTCGTGGCCGGGCCGGTCATGGCTGACCCGGGCTGTGGCCAGACCGAGGAGCATCGGACACGACACTGACAGCTGGCCAGCCGAAAGCACTTGTCGTTTTCCCCGCCGTGCCGTCGAGCGCCCTGACGCAATGAAGCGAATCCTGTTCTTTTGGCTTTTACTCGCCCCCGCCGTGCTGGCGCTGGCCGATCCGGCACGCCCCGGCGCAGCCGAGGATGTCGGCGATGCGGCGTGGGATTTCAAACTGACGCCCTCCTACTATGCGACGGCCCATCAGACCGGAGCGAGCGACCTCAACCTGCGGGCTGACTCCGGTCCGCACGCGGTTTGGCTGGGCTACTACCGGCGCGGCAACGAGTTCGAGCAAACGCGAACCGGCTATGAGTTCACCGCCGAGACGCCATTCGGGAAGATCGTGCCGTCCCTGCAATTGGCCAGCCACGGGTTTGCCGGCGGCTCGCTGAATGCCGAAGTCGGTCAGGCGATATTTGCCCTTGTCGGTTTCGGCAGAACGAATGCCAAGGATTATTACAACCTGAATTTCGACCCGAACGATTCGATTACCTACGGCCTGGGTACCCGATTGTTGCCCAAGAGCACGCTGTCCCTATTCACCGTCAAGGACAATCGGCTGCATACCGGCCAGATGGTGACGCATGCCGTCTGGCGCTACCTGCCGGCCGAACACCAGCGGCTGACACTTGATCTGTCGAGCAAGCACGGCCGGGCAAGCGCGGAAGACGATAGCGTCTCGGGCAAGGCCATTTCGGTGACTTACGACTATCAATCGGTTTTTGTGCGTCTGGCCCGTGATCGAAAAGTCAATTTCACCGCCGACGACCAAACCCGGCTGTCGCTCGGCTTGCGCTTCTAATCCTTGATTTCAGCTAACCCGACCGGCAACGCCGGATGGAACGAATCCAGATATTCGGAAAACCCCGCGCCGACCTCGGGATGCCGCCGGCCGAAAACGACGGTCGCTTTCAGATAGCCGAGCTTGGAACCGCAGTCGTAGCGGGTTCCGGCATAGCGATAGGCCAACACCTGCTCTTCGCCAAGCAGCGCGGCGATGCCGTCGGTAAGCTGGATCTCGCCGCCGCTGCCCGGAGTGACGTTTTCCAGATGGTGGAAGATGCGCGGCGTCAGGATGTAGCGGCCGACCACCGCCAGCGTCGATGGCGCGTCTTCGGGCTTCGGTTTCTCGACGATGGCGCGGATGCTTTCCAGGCGCTCGGCCACCGGGCTGGCGGCGACGATGCCGTAGCTCTTGGTCTCGGCGCGCGGCACGTCCTGAACGCCGAGTACCGAGCAGCGGTAATAGTCGTAGGTATCGGTCATCTGCTTCATCACCGGCACTTCGCCGTCGAGCAGGTCGTCGGCCAGCAGCACGGCAAACGGCTCGTTGCCGATCACCGGCTTGGCGCACAGCACGGCATGGCCGAGGCCGAGCGCTTCGGGCTGGCGGATATAGATGCAGTTGATGTTCTTCGGCAGCAGGTTGCGGACGAATTCCAGCATCGCGGTCTTCTGCTTCAAGGCCAGTTCGCTTTCCAGCTCGTAAGCCTTGTCGAAATGGTCTTCAATCGCCCGCTTGCTCCGGCCGGTAACGAAGATCATGTCAGTGATGCCGGCCGCAGCGGCTTCTTCCACGGCGTACTGGATCAGCGGCTTGTCGACAATCGGCAGCATTTCCTTCGGGCTGGCCTTGGTCGCCGGCAGAAAACGGGTGCCCATGCCGGCCACGGGGAAGACTGCCTTGGTGATTTTTTTCATGATATTTCCGGTATCTGGTTGAACGATCAGGACTTGTAACCACGCGGGTTGTTCTGCTGCCAGTTCCAGGCATCGCGGCACATCGTCGCGATATCGCGCGTCGCTTGCCAGCCCAGACTGGCTGCGGCAAGCGAGGGGTCGGCATAGCAGGCAGCAATATCGCCGGGCCGGCGCCCGTCGATGCGATAGGGCACGGCCTGGCCGCTCGCCCGGGCGAAGGCGGAAACCATGTCGAGCACGCTGTAGCCCTGCCCCGTCCCGATATTGACGGCGAGCAGCCCGGCCCGCGACGGCAGCGCGTTCAGCGCCGCGACATGGGCCTGCGCCAGATCGACGACATGGATGTAGTCGCGGACCCCGGTCCCGTCCGGCGTCGGGTAGTCGTTGCCGAAAATGCGCAGTTCGGGCAGGCGGCCCACCGCAACCTGACTGACATAGGGCAGCAGATTGTTCGGGATGCCTTCGGGGTCTTCACCGATACGCCCGCTGGCATGGGCGCCGACCGGATTGAAGTAGCGCAGCGTGATGATCCGCCAGGCCGGATCGGCAGCGCTCAGATCGCGCAGGATCTCTTCGATCATCAGCTTGCTGCGGCCATAGGGATTGGTCGCCGAAAGCGGAAAATCCTCACCGATCGGAACGGTATGCGGATCGCCATAGACCGTTGCCGACGAACTGAAGACCAGCGACTTGACGCCGAACTCGGCCATGGTTTCGAACAGCACCAGACTGCCGGAGACGTTGTTGTCGTAATAATCGAGCGGTTTGGCGACTGACTCGCCGACCGCTTTCAGCCCGGCGAAATGGACCACCGCGCCGATCTCGTGGGCGGTGAAGACGCTGCGCAGCAAGGCGCGGTCGCGCACATCGCCCTCGACCAGTACGACCGGGCGGCCGACCAGTTCGGCGACACGGCGCAGCGCCTCCGGATGGCTGTTGGAAAAATTATCGACGACAACCGGCTCGTAGCCGGCCGCCATGCACTCGACACAAGCGTGGCTGCCGATATAACCGGCGCCACCAGTGATCAGCAGCTTCATACAGATATCCTTCTTTCATTCATTCGACGGTAACGGACTTGGCGAGATTGCGCGGCTTGTCGACATCGGTGCCGCGCACCAGGGCAACGTGATAAGCCAGCAGTTGCAGCGGAATCACATGCAGTAACGGCGACAATCGGCCGTAATGCTCGGGCAGGCGGATCACATGCACGCCTTCCGATTCGCCGATGGCGCTATCGGCGTCGGCGAACACATACAGCTCGCCGCCGCGCGCCCGCACCTCCTGCAGATTCGATTTCAGTTTTTCCAGCAGCTTGTTATTCGGCGCCACGGCGACCACCGGCATGTCGCCATCGACCAGCGCCAGCGGCCCGTGCTTCAACTCGCCGGCCGGATAGGCCTCGGCGTGGATATAGGTGATTTCCTTCAGCTTGAGCGCCCCTTCGAGGGCGATCGGGTAATGGCTGCCGCGCCCGAGAAACAGCGCATGGTGTTTGTCGGCGAAGGCTTCAGCCCAGCCCTTGATTTCTTCCTCAAGCGCCAGCACCCGGCCCACCGCTACCGGCAGATGGCGCAGCGCTTCGAGTTCGACCGCCTCATCGCAGGCCGACAGGCGGCCACGCAGCTTGGCGAGCAGCACGGCCAGCAGGAACAAGGCGGCGAGCTGGGTCGTAAAGGCCTTGGTCGAGGCGACGCCGATCTCCGGTCCGGCCCGCGTCACGAAGCGCAGCGCCGTTGCGCGGACGATGGCGCTTTCCGGCACGTTGCAAATGGCCAGGGTCAGCGGATGGCCAAGCGCCTGGGCGTGGTGCAAGGCGGCCAGCGTATCGGCCGTTTCGCCGGATTGCGAGATGACCACGACCAGCTGGCGCGGATTGGCCACCGACTGGCGATAACGGTATTCGCTCGCCACCTCGACGGTGCACGGCAGACCGGCGAGCGATTCGAGCCAGTAACGGGCGACCATGCCGGCATAGCTCGACGTGCCGCAGGCCAGGATCAGCACCGAGTCGGCGTGGGCCAGCAGGGCCTCGGCCCCGGCCCCGAAAATGCCGGCCTGCACCGAGTGCGTGGCGCCCAACAGTTCCAGCGTGTTAGCCAGCGCTTCCGGCTGCTCGAAAATTTCCTTCTGCATGTAATGGCGATAGCGGCCCAGCTCCACCGCATCGGCCGAGAGTTGCGAGGTAACCACCGGACGCTCGGCAAGGCTGCCGTCGGCCGCGAAAATGCGATAGCTGTCGGCGCTCAACTCGGCGAGATCGCCGTTTTCCAGATAAATCACCTGGCGCGTCACCTGCAGCAAGGCCGAAGCATCGGACGCCGCGTAGCAGCCCGCCGTATCGCCCTGGCCGAGGCCGAGCAGCAGCGGTGAGCCACGGCGCGCCACGACGACGTGCCGCGGATCATCGAGGCGGATGACGGCGATGGCATAGGCGCCGATCAGTCGCTGCATCGCCGAACGAACCGCCGTCAACAGCTCGCCGTCCTGGCGCAGCCTGTCCTGGATCAGGTGGGCGATGACCTCGGTATCGGTATCCGACTCGAAGCGATAGCCCTGCCCTTCCAATTCGCGGCGCAGCGCCTCGAAATTCTCGATGATGCCGTTGTGCACCACGGCCAGCCCGCCCGAGACATGCGGATGCGCATTGCGCTCGTTCGGCACGCCGTGCGTTGCCCAGCGCGTATGGGCGATGCCGCTCAGACCGCTGACCTGCTCGCGTTTCGCCTGGGCCGCGAGATCGACCACCCGGCCGGTCGAGCGCAAACGATGCAGCCCCCCGTTGATGACCGCCAGACCGGCCGAGTCATAGCCGCGATACTCCAGCTTGCGCAAGCCCTCGAGCAAGACCGGAACGATGTCGCGACCAGCGGCCGCAGCAACAATGCCACACATTGATTCTTCTCCTGCCCAGCGGAAAAACGGTTCGCCGGGTACGCCCCGACGAAGCTCCTAATTGCTTCCCGGCGAGTATTCACAACAAATATTGAAATCTGATGAAAATCCGGATGCACAAAAAGAAACGCTATGATGCGCGGCGTTGAAACTGGCTACGGCACAAAAAGGGATTGGCGTGAAATTTGATCATCGATTTTTTGCCCGGTTCGGCGCACTGCTGCTCGCCATCTATCTTGTAGCGGCAACACCAGCCCTGGCCAGTGCCCGGATTCTGCTGCCACGCACCGGTCTGACGCCGGACGAACTCGCCGTCATCATCAATGACGATGACCCGCTCTCCCGCCAGGTCGGCGAGTACTATCAAAAAGCCCGCAGCATTCCGGCAAGCAATCTGATTCACATACATTTTCCACCGGGACGCAGCGCCTTGGGCAAGGATGAATTCACCCAACTGAAAACAGCGATTGATCTCGCCACCCCAGCCCATATTCAAGCCTACGCGGTCGCCTGGACAGCGCCTTATCGGGTCGGATGCATGTCACTCACCTCGGCGCTGGCCTTTGGCTTCAACGAAGAATACTGCTCGTCGAAATGCGGCCCGACTGCCGCCAGCAGTTATTTCAACTCCCCCAGCCTCTACCCGGCCAGCGACCACCGGCTGCGGCCATCGATGATGCTCGCCGGCCGCAGCTTTGAACAGGTCAAGGCGTTAATCGACCGCGGCATCTCGGCCGATCGCCAATTTCCAGCCGGACGCGCCTACTTGCTCAACACCCCGGATAAAACCCGCAGCGTGCGCGCCGCCTATTTTGAAAAAACGGAACGAGAGCTAAGAGATGTGTTCCCCATCGAAATCCTCCAAACCGGGGCCATCGAGAACCGCCCCGATGTCCTCTTCTATTTCACCGGCCTGCCGCAAGTGCCACAACTGAAAACCTTGGGCTTCCTGCCGGGCGCGCTGGCCGACCACCTCACCTCATTCGGCGGACAACTGACCGATTCGAGCCAGATGAGCAGCATGCGCTGGCTCGAAGCCGGCGCCACGGCAAGCTACGGAACGGTGATGGAACCGTGCAACCACGTCCAGAAATTCCCCTTCCCGGCCATCGCCATGTTCTACTACTCGACCGGCGCCAGCGCCATCGAAGCCTATTGGAAAAGCGTCGCCTGGCCTGGCGAAGGTGTCTTCATCGGCGAACCGCTGGCCCGCCCGTTCGCCCCGAGACTCAGAGAGATTCGACCGAATCACTTTGCGTTGGACATTTTTTCGCCACACAAAAGGCTGCTCAGGATCGAGCAATCCACCTCGATGATGGGGCCGTTCACGTCATTCGGCCGGGCACAGCCTATTGGCCGAGGCCGGAATCTGCTGCGTTTTAGCCTTCCCGAGGAAGATGGCAACGCGTCCCCGCAGTTTTACCGCCTGCAGATTTCCGACATCGGTGATGGAACACCCCGATAACGAATGATCCTCCGGCCAAGTAGCAAGATATCCCCCGCAGAGGGCTCTGACATGGGGTACCAACCGACTTAATACTTGGCTTGAATGCAAAAAGCCCGACTTCGTAACCTATTAAATAGATTAAGAAATCGGGCCTTGCGGAAGCCTGGCGGAGAGACCGGGATTCGAACCCGGGGTAGGGGATTACCCTACACACGCTTTCCAGGCGTGCGACTTAAACCACTCATCCACCTCTCCAGGAGGCGCGCATTGTAGCAGAAGAGCGGAGACGGTCAAATAAACTTTCGCATTACAGCCAATCCGAGCCAAAACAGCAGCAGAAGCGCAAAACAGACGATACCGATGGTCGTTGCACTTGCGCGCTGCGGCAGCAGCCAGGCGACCAGGCGACGCGGCGGCGCGGTGATTATTGAAAACAGTTGGTAGATCGGATTGGCCGCCCTTCCCCTACCGGCCAGAATGTAGAGCATCCCCTGGGCGACCAGACAGAGACCGAGCATTTCAACGATTGCCCGCAATGCACCGATAACGAAGAGCAACATCCTGATCAGCTACTCGTCGTCAATGTTGAACTCGGCATCCAGCTTGCGCATCCGGTAGTTGTAGAACCAGATGATCGCCAGAAAGAAGAACAGAAGGCCCTGAGCCCCCATGTAAAAACCGAAAGGAAAGCCGAAGATGACCATTTCGTTCAGTTCGCGGGCAAACCAGCCGCCCAGGAAAGTGACAACCACCCACAAAAGAAACAGCACGATGGTTAACGCGCGTGTCTTGCGCCAATAGGTATCGCTGTCGGCCATGTTAGCCCCCGCCTCCGCGCTTGCTCCGCCGGATGCCATGCAGGAAGTTCTCGGCTTCCGGGTAGGGCTTGGTCATCAGGCTGACGATGACAATGATGACAAAGCCGACACAGACGCCGAAGACTCCGGCCGACGACGATTGGACATGGAACCACGGCGCCATTTTGATGCCGCTGATCCCCAGCCACGGGATGCCGTCGAACTCGACCCGCACGATGTAATAAATTGTCAGCATGACCCCGGTCAGCATGCCGGCGAGCGCCCCGGTGCGGGTTGCGCGGCCCCAGAATATCCCGAGAACGAGCGCCGGAAAAAAGGCCGAACCGGCAATCGAGAATGCCCAGGCGACCATCGACAGGATGGTTCCGGGCTTTTCCGCCGCGACCGTGGCGGCCAGAACGGCGACGACCAGCAGCATCGATTTCGAGATGACGAGGCGAAGCTGGGTCGAGGCATCGGGACGAAGTATCCGGTAATAGACGTCATGGGACAGCGCGCTGGTGATCGTCAGCAACAGGCCGTCGGCCGTCGACAATGCCGCCGCCAGCGCCCCCGCCGCGACGAGGCCGGAGACCACGTAGGGCATGCCGGCGATTTCCGGGGTGGCGAGGACGATCACGTCGGGGTTCATCGACAACTCAGCGAGTTGCAGGATGCCGTCCCGATTGATGTCCTCGATCGTCACCAGGCCAACCTTGGTCCACGCCGCGACCCAGCTCGGCAGCTTGGCGATGGGCAGCTCGGCGAGGTTCGACAGCACTTCGTATTTGGCAAAAACGGCGTAGGCCGGTGCCGTCATGTAAAGAATCAGAATCAGCAGCAGCGACCAGAAGACGGACTCCCGGGCCTGACTGACGGTCGGCGTCGTGTAGTAACGAATCAGCACATGCGGCAAGGCAGCCGTGCCGACGGTCAGACAGAAGATCAGGGCAAGGAAATTGATACGCTGCGCCAACTGCTCCTCGGGGTCTTCGGCCGGGAAGGCCTCGGCGTGGTGGATGGGCGGCTTGCTGCGCTCGATGGCCGAAAACATTTCGGCTTCCCAGATCAGCCGGGCCTGATCCGGGTCATGCGGCAACTCCCGGCGCTGACGCTCGAGGGCGACGATATCCCGCATCTGGCTATCGCTGGCCTTCAACTGGTTGATCTGGGTCGACAACTGCTCGCGCTCCAGTCTCAGCGACTCGGGGAGTTGCATGATTTTCTGGGCATAGTCGTCGGCCCGTGCGTGGTACAGGGTACGCACCTCGATTTCGGCCGGCGTGTCGAACAAGCGGTTCTCAAGCTGTGTCACTTGCTGCAGGACCTTGCCATAAACGACTTGCGGCACCGGAATGCCGGTCACATTGTAGGAAAGGATAGCGACCGGCGTCACATAGGCAACGATCAGGATCACGTACTGGGCGACCTGGGTCCACGTGACAGCCCGCATCCCGCCCAGGAACGAACAGACGAGAATGCCGGCCAGCCCGACGAAGACGCCGATCTCGAACTGCAGACTGACAAAGCGGCTGGTGATGACCCCGACGCCGTAAATCTGCGCCACGACATAGATGAACGAGGCAAGGATGGCGGCACCGACGGCGACCAGCCGGATTGCCGTGCCACCGTAACGGGCGCCGAGAAAGTCGGGAATGGTGTACTGACCGAAACGCCGCAGATACGGCGCCAGCAACAGCGCGACCAGCACGAAGCCGCCGGTCCAGCCGATGACATAGGCCAGCCCCTGAAAGCCGGAGAGGTATAGCGTGCCGGCCAGCCCCATGAAGGATGCGGCGCTCATCCAGTCGGCGCCGGTTGCCATGCCATTAAAGAAGGCCGGTACGCGGCGGCCGGCAACGTAATACTCGGAGACGTCGGAAGTCCGGCTGGCAATACCGATCGCGGCGTACATCGAGATGGTGAAGAACAGGAAGGCGTAGCCGATCCAGCGCGGCGGCATGCCATGGTCTTCAAGAACCGCCAGACTGAGGACGAAGGCCAGGAAACTACCGGTGTAGTAAAGGTAGTAGCGCTGCAGCTTGGTCAGGGAGTGAAGCATTCGGCGCGACTAATGGGTACGGCGCAGGAAAGTGCTGGCCCGGGACTCGTCGATTAGCCGGGCCGCCGTATCGATTTCCTTGGCGGAAGCGCGAACCAGCAGCATCTGGAAAATCCGGGCGAGCAGCAGCGTGTTTTCCATCGCGCTGCGCCGGCCGCTGCCGGCATCGAGACCGAAGACGCCGATCCAGTGATCAAGCGGCATCACGCTGCTTCCCTTGTCGCTGAACATCGCCGGCAGCAGCCAGGCGAGATCGATCCACTGCGGCTGGAAATCGACCCCCAGGCGCTCCCTGAAAGCCCGTTGCAGAAATCCGCCGACATACGACACGTGATAGGTCACCAGCGGTGCCTTGCCGGCAAACTGCAGAAAGGCCATCAACTGACGGTCGAGCGATGCCTCGTCGGCGGGAGCATCGTTGTCGGCCGATGTCTCGAGATCGATGAACAATGCGTCGGCCGGCAAGATGGTAGACCGCTGCACCGTGCTGGCCGCGATTTCCAGCAACTGATCGGACTCCGGATTCATTCCGCGGCTGGCGATATCGACGATCACGTAACGGGTGTGAAAATGGAAATCGTCCAGCGTCGGGGCCGGCGTATTGCGCCAGGCATCGAGCGCGGCCCGCACATCGTCCGGCAGATGCGCGGGAGCGTCGCTCTTGAACAGCAAACCTTTCAGTCCGAACATGCTCAGTTCACCTGATAGTCGAGTTTGAGCCGCGACTGGATCTTGCGGGCCTGACGGAAGGATTCCTTCAGAATGCGCCGATCCAGTTCGTTGAGTTTGTCCGGATCGATCAGATTGTCACCCTGGCTGCCCGGCTCCCCTTCCAGATACTGATGCTGCAAACGCAGCAGCTGGATGAAATTCAGCCCATCGAGCACGGCATTGATTTCCTCGCCGCGCGCTGCCAGACGCTGCGAAGCCAGACGCAGGCGCTGCACCGAGTTGGTGTTGTGCACGCCGGTGGCCAGCGCGTAGATGCGGGCCACATCGACGAAGATCCGCGAGCCGTATTTCTTGAGGTCGATCTTGCCCGGATGATCCGGTTCAAGATCGGTCAGGAAATCGCGCAACTTGCCCAGCGGCGGTGCGACATCGAGCGCATTCCTGGCCATCGACTGCAGGAAGATCGGACTGGCCGCCGCCTGCTCGAGCAGGAAACGACGCATGTTGTCGGCCAACTCGTGCTTGCCGTACAAGGGCCGAAAATCGAAGAAGATGGTCGCGTTGAGTAGCGCCGTCGGCTCCGGCATACGGATCCACTTGCTGAACTGAGTCTTCCACTCGCCGAGCGTCAGGCACCATTGCGGATTGCTCGCCATGATGTTGCCCTTGCACAGCGGAAAACCGCAGCGGTCGAGATCCTTGTTGACGTCGAGGGCGAAGGTCAGGAAACGCTGGCGAAGCGCGTCGACCGCCGCACCGTCGGGGCAGGCAAAGACGATGCCGTTATCCTGGTCGGTGCTGAAAGTCTGCTCGTCACGCCCTTCCGAGCCGAAGGCCAGCCAGGCCCATTCGATGCCGTCGAAATTATGCTTTTCCAGGTTGAGCTGGATGACCCGCCGGGTCAATGCGTCGTTCAGCGCCGAGATGAACTGGGTCAACTGTTCGGCGCCGATCCCCTGCGCCAGCATGTTGAAAGCCAGCTGACGGACATCGGCCGCCGACTGCAGAAGCGCCTCGACGTCGTGTGCCGAATCGATCGACTGGCGAATCTGGCGCAGACCGACACGCTGCAGCGAGAACAGATCCCGCTCGGAAACGACGCCGGTCAACCGGCCTTCGGCATCGGTCACCAGCACGTGACGGACGCCTTGCGAAGCCATGGCGAGCATCGCGTCGTAGGCCGTGGCGTTTTCGTCCAGACACAAGCGAGCCGCCGACATCGCCTCGCTGATTGGTGCAGTCAGCGGCCGGTCGGCCAGAACGACGCGATCGAGCAAATCGCTGCGCGTGAACACGCCGACCGGTTTCCGGTCTTCGCCGGCGACGACCAGCGAACCAATGCCGGCCTGCGACATGATTTCCAGCGCGGCACGCAGCGGGGTCTCCGGCCCGACGATCACCGGCGAACGGGAGCCGATGCCGGCCAGTGGCGAGTTCAGCGTCTGCTGTTCGCTGGCTTTCTGGGCAAATTGCAACTGCAACTGCCGGCGCGACTGGTCGAGCAGGCTGGCGATGTATTGCGTACAGAACAGGTTGAACTCGGGGCTGCTCACCATCAGCGCCATGAAGTCTTCGGCCGGCAGCTGGTAGCAGAAGGTGTCCTCGACCGCCACATAGTTGTTGGTCGACGGCCGCCCCGCCGTAACGGCACCGATCGGGAAGCTTTCCCCGGCACCGAGGCTGAGGATGGAGTATTCGGTGACGGTGACCTCGCCGGCCTGACGGGCCTGCACCTTGCCGGATTCGATCAGATAGAAGAACCGGACGTTGCCGGACGCCGCCCCGACGATCTCGCTCCCCGCCGGGTAGAAGGCGATCTGCGCCTGCTCGGCGAAGCGCTGCAGGGCGTCGGCCGACATCTTGTCGAACGGCGCATGTTTTTTGAGAAAAGTGAGGGTATTGCCGGCGACCCGCCGACGCCCTTCCTGACGCAGGCTCGTTTCCACCTCGGCAATGACGGCAAACTCCTGTTTTTCTTGTGCTTGTTGTGGCGTGCTCACGACAACCTCATTTTTCTTCAAAGTGCATAGTTTAACTTGAGGCGCTGTTGCAGGCGGCGTGCCTGCTTCAGCGCCTCGCGCAGGATCGCCTTGTCCATTTCGTGCAGCGTCGACAGCTTGAGGCCATGGCCATCGCTCACGCCGGCTGCCGCAGCAGCCCTTTGCTGATCCAGCCGCAGGCGCAAGACATGCGAAAACGCCGACTCCGCTGCGGCAATCCCCTCGGCTTTCAGGCCAGCCGCCGGACCCGCCTCGCGCAGGCGGCCGGCGGTGTGCACCGCGCGCGCTCCCGAGGCGAGGGCAAAAATCCGGGCGACATCGACGAATATCCGGCTGCCAAATTTTTTCAGATCGAGCAGTTCCCCCTCCTCGGCCGCGATCTCGCCGCGAAAATTCAGCGGCACCGCCGCCTGCAGCGCATTGCCGGCCATCAGATGGAGGAAGGACGGCGTATCGGTGGTCAGTCCGAGCAGGATGGTCTGTAGTCTTTCACCCAGTTCGAGCTGGCCAACCAGCGGACGCAGATCGAAAAAAATACTGGCATTAAGCAAGGCGGTCGGCTCGGGCCGCCTGACCCAGTCGATGAACTGCTCGCGCCATTCATCGAACGACAGACACCAGGCCGGATTGCCGGCCATGACCTGGCCGCTGCACAGCTTGAAGCCGCAATCGGCCAGACGCTGATTGGCTTCCGCGGCGAAGGGCAGGAACAGGGTGCGGAGCGCTTCGGCCTCGCGCCCATCGACGGCATTGAACACCAGGCCGTTGTCCTGATCGCTGACCAAGGTCTGTTCATATCGCCCTTCAGACCCCATGGCCAGCCAGCACCAGGCAACGTCCGGCAGATGGTGACGCTGGCTGGTCAGGTCGACGATGCTGATGGTCAAGCGGTCGTTGCAGGCCGAAATCAGGCGGGTCATGTTGTAGCCGCCCATGCCGCGACCAGCTACGGCCAACAGAAATTGGCGCAAACGCCCGGCGACGGCCGGCGCCTGGTCGAGCGCCGTCAAGCCATCAAGCTCGGCCAGCACTTCAGCCTGCCAGCGGCAAGGCAGAAAGTCGCCGCTCGACAGCGCCATCTCAGTACTTGACCCGGGCAAAATAGGTCTTCTCCGACGCTTCCAGGGCCTGGCGCACCGTGACGATGCCCTTTTCCTCAAGCAGCGGCACCAGTTTCAGGAAGACCTCGCCGGTCGCCAGTGCATCTTCCAGCGCATTGTGCCGACTGGCGATATGGATGCCGAGGCGCTCCAGGATCACGTCGAGCTTGTGCGATTCCTGATTCGGATGCACCACCGCCGAGAGCAGCAACGTATCGAGTACCGGCTGCGAGAAGCGGATACCAGTCCGCTCCTCCTTCAATTGCAGGAAGCGCATGTCGAAAGCCGCGTTATGGGCAATCAGCACGGTGTCTTCGCAAAACTCGTGGAAGGCCGGCAGGATCACGTCGATGGTCGGTTTGCCGCGCACCATGTCTTCGGTGATGCCGTGAATCGGGATCGATTCGGGCTTAAGCGGGCATTCCGGATCGATGATCTGGTCGAAAACTTCCTGACGCAACAGGCGGTTGTTCACAATCCGGGCGGCGCCGATCTGGATGATCTCGTCGCCGTTGGAAGGCTCCAGCCCGGTGGTTTCGGTATCGAAAACGGTACAAGTCAGGTCGGAGAGCTTGCGCTCGAGATCGATCGACTTGTCGGCAAAATTGAATAGATCGAAATCGTAATACTCCGGCCGGCTCGAGCCGCGCTTGCGATCCTCCTGATCCTGCTCGACTTCCGGCGTCGCCACCGGCAGCACGAAGCGGAAGAAGGCGCGGTGCGCCGCCTTTTCGCGCTGGTACCAGATTTCCCCGCCGTGCCGGTCGATGACATCGCGGATGGAGAGCGGCGTCGTTTCGCTGCCGACCTGCATCGAATCCATTTCCCAGGTGTAGAACGTCTCCGAGGACATGGCCGGACCGGCCCAGATCAGATCGAGATAGGCCAATTTGCCTTCCGATTTGAGACGGAAACGCAGTTCGCGCGGCTCGTAGTGATCCTGCAATTTGGCGGCGAGAAAAACCAGGGCAAAGACCAGCGAGAAACTGTCGGCCTTGACCCACAAGGCATCGTCCAGCTCCTCGGTCTTCGTCGGCAGATTCAGCTTTTCGTTGATCCGGCGCTGGGCGGCGGCGATGATGTCGATTCCGAGAATGTCCTCGAGCGGCCAGCGGGTCTTCATCGAATCGGAAAACTCGACCATGGTCTGATCCAGTCGCTGACTCATCCTGGCGGCTTCATCATCGACCACCTTGACGAAACGCTCGCGCAGCTCCGGCTCCATTTCCGGGTAATCGATCAAGTTGGCGACGGCGGCGCGGATATTGCCCAGAGCCGAACGGCTGCCTTCGGTCAGCGAATGCAGCACCTGATCGCGACGCGCCTCCAGCTCGATGCTGCGCGTGATGTTCTCGACGGTCAGCACGTAGCCGGACATCGCCGCTTCGCCCTCCCCGCTCGCTGCCGCCAGAACCGGAACCATCTGAACGCGCAGCAACTGGCCACCGCGGGTCGTCGTGATGAAATTGGAAATGGCCGTCTTGCCGGCCCCCAGACGCTGGCGAATGACTTCCTGGGCGTGCTCGACCTGATTCTTTTCGAGAATCGAGAAGATCGACCGGCCGAGACCGATCAGCGCCCCGCCGCTCACTGAGGTCGGCCCCAGCGCCAGCGCCTTGAACTGAAGGCGGGCGCGGTTGTTGTAGAGCAGGATGCGACCGTCGAGATTGCAGACCACGACGGCTTGCGCCAGTTCGGACATCAAGGCGGCGAGCCGATTCTTTTCTTCCTCGACCGAGGCTTTGGCCCGACCGATCTGGGCATCGACATCGTTCATCAGCACGTCACGCTGCTGCGCTAGGTCGTTGGCGGCCATCGCCAGTTGTTGCACTTCCGGCGGCCCATCGAGCGTCACGCGAAAATCGCGGTTGGCGCCGAGCATCAGGCGTAGCGTTTCGGACATCCGCAACAGGCCCTCGACATATTGCTTGAACAGCTTGTGCAGCACCAGCACGCCAATTGCAAAACCGCACATCGTCATCATCGTGCCGACCGGCAGGCGCGACACGAGCAATTCGACCAGCAGGTTCCGCTCGGCTTCCTTCATGTCCAGCCAGACGAGCAGCGAACTGACAACGAATGGCCCGGTCATCAACAGACCGAGCACGACCACGGCAAGGATGAAGCGATATTTAGCCTTCATGGCGCGTATTCCAATGAATTTCGGCCGCAACGGGCCGGCGACCGCACCCGACGGGAAGCTCGCGCGGCGTGAGCGCGGGCCATCGGGTGCGGCGGGTCGAGATCAGGCAACGCCCAGCATGCTCTTGACCTTGGCTACCAGATCCTTGGTCGAAAACGGCTTGGTGACGTAGGCATCGGCGCCGATCGCCAAGCCTTTGGCAACCTCGGTATCGCGTCCCTTGGCGGTCAGCATGACGATCAGCAAACCGGCCAGCGCGGGGTCGGCACGCAGCGCCTCGCAAACCTCGAAACCGGATTTCTTCGGCATCATCACGTCAAGCAGCAGCAGGTCCGGCTTGAAGCTCGCCACCTTGGCCAAGGCTTCCTCGCCATCGCCGGCGATGGCGATTTCGAAGCCTTCCTTTTTCATCAGGAATTCGAGCGAAATGACGATATTCGGTTCGTCATCGACAATCAGAATCTTGTGCGCCATACCTTTAGTCTCCGTTGTTATTCTTCCGGCACCGGTAAAGGGACCGTGAAAATGAAATTTGCACCCGCTCCGGGCTGGCTTTCTACCCAGAGATTACCACCAAAATATTCGACGATCTGCCGGCTGATCGGCAGGCCCAGACCGGTCCCCTGCGGTTTGTCGGTCATCGTGTTGCCGCCCTGCCGGAACTTTTCAAAAATGACCACGCACTCCTCAGCGGTCAAGCCGGGACCGTTGTCGGAAACGACAACGCGCACGAATCTGCCGTCGATCGTCAGCTTGACGCTGACCCGCCCGCTGCCGCCAGACACGAACTTCACCGCATTCGACAACAGGTTGATCATCACCTGGGTCAGGCGATCCCGGTCGGCCAGAACGACCGGGCCGCTCGCCGGAATATCGCCGTCCAGCGCCACATCTTTTTCCCGAAAAAGCTGACCGAGCGAATCCATCGCCTCGCGCACCACGTCGCCGATATCGACTTTCCCGGTCGTCCATTCGGCACGTCCCGACTCCATTTTGGCCATGTCGAGAATCTGGTTGATCAAGCGGGTCAGCCGCTCCGCTTCGTTGACGATGATGCCGAGGAAGCGCGTGCGATCGACGAGCTCCATCCGCGGATCTTCGTGCAACATCTCGGAGAGCGCCCGGATCGAGGTCAGTGGCGTCCGCAACTCGTGGGTCACCGTCGAGATGAAATCATCCTTCATCCGATCCAGCTCGCGCAGACGCTCGTTGGCCTCGCGCAATTCGGCGGTCGCCGCCTCCAGTTCGCCCTGCTTGGTTTCCAGTTCGCGGCTGTAGGCGCGCACCTGAGTCGCCTCGTCGAGAATATCGAGGACCTCCTCCAGCCCAAGATCCTCTTCCTGGGCGACCGACGCCACCATCACCCGCGCACTGGCCGAGCCGATCGCCCCGGCCAGTTCGGCTTCGGCAAAGTGCACGAAATCGGCATCGGCCGGCAAACTGCGCCAGTCCCCAGCGCCGCGATTCCCGGCATAGGCCGCCAGTTGCTGGCGCGCGCGCAGCGGCCCGAGGAAACGCTCAAGCAGTTCGACCAGCGCATCGACCGAGGCATTGCCGCGCCACAGCCGGGTATCGGTTGCCCGCTGGGCATGCCGGAATACATCGACGAAGCGCTCGGCCTGCCCGGCCTCGACGGCATCCGGCTTCGAATTGAGCGACACCACGACGTAACAACCGATATTGGCCAGCAGACTCCACCACAGGCAGTGCGAAATCTCGTCCATTCCGGTGAGCCCGAACAGGGCCTGGGCCTTCAGCCAGCCGATGCCGAACAGACCGTGCTCGACGAAGCCGCTGCCGATCCAGCCCGACTTGGCGAACGACGGCAGCAACAGCGTGTACAGCCAGATGCCGAAGCCGGCCAGCAAGCCGCCGATGGCCCCGGCCCGGGTGCCCTGCTTCCAGTACATGCCGCCGAACATGGCCGGTGCAAACTGCGCGACCGCAGCAAAGGAAATCAGCCCGATACCGACCAGCGCGTAGGCTTCGCCGGCGACCCGGAAATAGATGTAGCCGAGCAGCAGGATCAGCGTGATGGCAACGCGCCGGATGCCGATCAGCAGACCGGAAAGATCCTGGCGCTTTTCGATTTTCAGCCAGGTCGAGCGGAGCAGCCAGGGCATTACCAGATCGTTGCAGACCATCGTCGACAAGGCGATGGTTTCGACAATGACCATGCCGGTCGCCGCCGATAGGCCACCGATGAAGACCAGCAGCGCCAGCGCTTCGGCGCCGCGGGTCATCGGCAGCGTCAGCACGAAGACATCCGGATTGACGCTCTGCCCCTGGAAATGCAGCAGACCGCCGAGCGCCAGCGGCAGCACGAAGATGTTGATCAGCAGGAGATAGAGCGGAAAAAGCCAGACGGCACGCTTCAGGTGCGACTCGTCGACATTCTCGACGACGATGATCTGGAACTGGCGCGGCAGGAAAATGATGGCTAGACCGGAGAGCAGGATCAATGCGGTCCACGTCCCGGCGCGCGCCTCATCGAGCTGCACCAGGCGATGGAGCTCGGGACTCGCCGCAGCCTGCTGGAAAAGATCGGACAAGCCGCCGAACATCCCGTAGGTGACGAACAGACCGACCGCCAGGAAAGCGACCAGTTTGACCACCGACTCGAAGGCAATGGCGGCGACCATCCCCTCGTGCCGCTCGGTCGCATCGAGATGACGCGTCCCGAACAGAATGGTGAACAGCGCCAGGACGGCGGCGATCAGCAAGGTCGAATCGAGCCACCAGGGCAGCAAGGTGTGGCTGGACTGCTGGAACAACACGTCGAAGCTGGCGGCGACCGCCTTCAGTTGCAGCGCGATATAGGGAACGACGCCGATCACCGCAATCACCGTCACCAGGCCGGCCAGGAACTGGCTTTTGCCGTACCGCGAGGCGATGAAGTCGGCAATCGAGGTGATGCGCTGGGCCTTGCTGATGCGGATCATCTTGATGATGACCCCGACGAACATCAGCATCAGGGTCGGCCCGAGATAAATGGTCAAAAAGGACAAGCCACCCGAGGTGGCGCGCCCGACACTGCCGTAAAAAGTCCACGACGTGCAATAGACGGCCAGCGACAGCGCATAGACATTGGCCGAAATGATCGACCGCCCGGCGTCGGCCCGCGCATCGCCAAAGCGTGCCACCGCGAACAACAGTCCGAGGTAGGCCGAGGCGAGCGCGGCAACGAACCAGCCGGAAAGCACTTACGACCTCCGCCGTTCGGCCACCCAGGCGGCCAGCGCAATCAGGCCGACCCAGACGCCGAACAGGTACAGGTAAGTCGCCGGGATTCCCCCCAGACTGCCACCGGGCAGACTGAGCAGGGGAAACGTCAGCAAGGGCACGCCGAGCAGGCCGAGCGCCGCGAAACGTTGCCGAACAGGACTGGCTCTCTTCAAAACGCACCCCCGGAATAGAAAACGGTCGACACGCCAAGCGTGCCGACCGTTGTTGGCATGCAGTCTGATGCGACCACACGGGAGGTCACCTTATGGGCGACCATTGTCTCCTCCTTGCCTTTTAGTCTGTAGAGGCGGCGTGGCAAGCTCGCCGCCTCTTTGGCTCAACTGGGAACGGAAAGGAAATTAACCCTTCAGTTGTTCCAGAATGGCCGGATTCTCCAGCGTCGAGGTGTCTTGCGTCAGTTCCTCGCCCTTGGCCAGACCACGCAGCAGACGGCGCATGATCTTGCCGGAACGGGTCTTCGGCAGGTTGTCGCCGAAGCGAATGTCCTTCGGCTTGGCGATCGGTCCGATCTCCTTGCCCACCCAGTCTTGCAGTTCCTTGATGATGCGTTTGGCGTCGTCACCGGTCGGGCGCTGACCTTTCAGCACCACGAAGGCGACGATGGCTTCGCCGGTCAGATCATCCGGGCGGCCGACCACGGCAGCTTCGGCGACGATCGGATTGGCGACCAGGGCGGATTCGATTTCCATCGTCCCCATGCGGTGACCGGAAACGTTCAGCACGTCGTCGATACGGCCGGTGATGGTGAAGTAGCCGGTATTGATGTCACGGATCGCACCGTCGCCCGCCAGGTAATACTTGCCCTGGAAGTCGGCCGGGTAGTAGGACTTGACGAAGCGCTCGTCGTCGTTCCAGATCGTCCGGATCATCGACGGCCACGGACGCTTGACGACCAGAATGCCACCTTGACCCCACGGCACGTCGGCACCGGTTTCATCGACGATGGCGGCCTGGATGCCCGGGAAGGGCAGCGTGCAGGAACCCGGCACCAGCGGCGTGGCGCCCGGCAGCGGGGTGATCATGTGGCCGCCGGTTTCGGTCTGCCAGAAGGTATCGACGATCGGGCAGCGACCGCCGCCGACATTGTCGTAGTACCACTGCCAGGCCGCCGGATTGATCGGCTCGCCGACCGAACCGAGGATGCGCAGCGACGACAGGTCGTAGCTCTTCGGATGGATGGCCGGGTTGTTGTCGGCCGCCTTGATCAGCGAACGGATCGCAGTAGGCGCGGTGTAGAAAATGCTGACCTTGTGGGTCTGGATCACCTTCCAGAAACGACCGGCATCCGGGTAAGTCGGCACGCCTTCGAAGACGATTTCGGTCGCGCCGCAAGCGAGCGGGCCGTAGGTGATGTAGGTGTGCCCGGTGACCCAGCCGATGTCGGCCGTACACCAGAAGACATCGTTCGGCTTGATGTCGAAGGTGTACTTCATGGTCATGATGGCGTGCAGCAGGTAACCGCCGGTAGAGTGCTGGACACCCTTCGGCTTGCCGGTGGAGCCGGAAGTGTAGAGCAGGAACAGCGGGTGTTCGGCTTCGACCCATTCCGGTTCGCAGGTTTCCGGCTGGTTGGCCAGAGCGTCGTGCAACCATTCGTCGCGACCGGCAACCATATTGACTTCAGCACCGGTGCGCTTGAAGACGATGACGTTCTTGACGCACTCGCAACCACCCAGGCCGAAGGCTTCGTCGGCGATCGGCTTCAGCGGAATGGCCTTACCGCCGCGGAACTGGCCGTCGGAGGTAATCAGCATCACGGCGCCGGCATCGTGCATGCGATCGCGCAGCGACTGGGCGGAGAAACCGCCGAAAACGATGGAGTGGATCGCCCCGACGCGGGCACAGGCCTGCATGGCGACGACGCCTTCGACGGTCATCGGCAAATAGATGACGACGCGATCGCCCTTCTTGACGCCCTTGGAACGCAGCAGATTGGCCATCTTGCAGACCTTGGCCAGCAGTTCCTTGTAAGTGACCTTGGTCGATTCGCCGTTGTCGGCTTCGAAGATGATGGCGACCTTGTCGCCGAGACCGGCTTCGACCTGACGATCGAGGCAGTTGTAAGAAACATTCAGCTTGCCATCGGCAAACCACTTGAAGAAGGGGGCATTCGACTCATCGAGCACCTGGGTGAACGGCTGCTTCCAGGTGACCAGGTCACGGGCATGCCTTGCCCAGAAACCTTCGTAGTCAGCCTCGGCTTCCGCGCACAGCGCCCGATAGGCGTCCATCCCGGAAACCGCCGCATTCTTGACGATTTCGTCAGACGGATAAATTAGCTGCACGGACTCATTCGACATATTCTTCTCCTCTGCGGTACTTCGCATTTATGTTGAAACAACCGATTGCATCTCGGGCAGAACCCGGGATAGTTAAAGCCGCCCAAGCTGGAGATCGTCAGCAACTCTCTCACCAGCGTTGAAGCGGCATTAGACGTTGATATTCTTACAAAGCGCTTACGAAATCACGCTGCGCCGCAGCATTTCGGCATATCGGGGGGCGCCCGGTAGCAGCGTGATAAACTGCGCCCCCCAGTAAAAAAGTTCCGCCAATGCGCTCCCCCATCAAATATCTCGAATCCTTCATTTTCGCCAGCCGGTGGATTCAGGCGCCGCTCTACATCGGCCTGATCATTGCCCAGGTCGTCTATTGCTGGCTGTTCATGGTCGAACTGAGCCACCTGATCCATAACGCCATCGACACCGCCCACCTCAGCGAAGCCGATGTCATGCTCTCCGTCCTTGGCCTGATCGACGTGGTGATGATCGCCAACCTGCTGGTCATGGTCATCGTCGGCGGCTATGAAACCTTCGTTTCCCGCCTCGACCTCGAGGACCACCCGGACCAGCCGGAATGGCTGTCGCACGTCAATGCCGGCGTGCTCAAAATCAAGCTATCTACGGCGATCATCGGCATTTCGTCGATCCACTTGCTGAAGAGCTTCATCAATGCCGCCAACCTGTCTGAGCACACATTGATGTGGCAAGTCATCATTCATGTTGTATTCCTTTTCTCCGCCCTGGCCATGGCCCTTGTCGACAAGACCATGACCCAGACCCTCGCCTTGCAACATCAAAAAACCCATTGATTCGGAGTTGTGCATGACCGCCATCAAACAGGAAGACCTGATCCAGTCCGTCGCCGACGCTTTCCAGTACATCAGCTACTATCACCCGCTCGATTACATCAAGGCACTGGGTGAAGCTTATGACCGCGAGGAAAGCCCCGCCGCCAAGGACGCCATTGCCCAGATCCTGACCAACTCCCGGATGTCGGCCGAAGGCCATCGTCCGATCTGTCAGGACACCGGTATCGGCATGGTTTTCATCAAGGTCGGCATGCAGGTCACCTGGCCGGACGCGACGATGAGCATCCAGCAGATGATCGATGAAGGCGTCCGTCGCGCCTACGGCAACCCGGACAATCCGCTGCGTGCCTCGGTGCTCGCCGACCCAGCCGGTGCCCGCAAGAACACCAAGGACAACACCCCGGCCGTCGTCCATTTTGAGATCGTCCCCGGCCACCACGTCGAAGTGATCTGCGCCGCCAAGGGCGGCGGTTCGGAAGCCAAGTCCAAGTTCGCCATGCTCAACCCGTCGGACGACCTCGTCGACTGGGTACTGCACAAGATTCCGGAAATGGGCGCCGGCTGGTGTCCGCCCGGCATCATCGGCATCGGTATCGGCGGCACACCGGAAAAGGCGATGCTGCTGGCCAAGGAATCGATCATGGCCCCGGTCGACATCCATGAACTGAAGGCCAAGGCCGCCACCGGCGCCAAACTGACCCGCCCGGAAGAGCTGCGCCTCGAACTGTTCGAGAAGATCAACGCGCTCGGCGTCGGCGCCCAGGGTCTCGGCGGTCTGACCACCGTGCTCGACGTCAAGGTGCTCGACTACCCCTGCCACGCTGCCAACCTGCCGGTCGCGCTGGTCCCGAACTGCGCGGCGACCCGCCACTGCCACTTCCATCTCGACGGCTCCGGCCCGGCCAAGCTCGAAGTGCCGAAGCTGGAAGACTGGCCGGCCGTCACCTGGACGCCCGATCTCAAGGCGGCCACCCAGGTCAACCTGAACACCCTGACCAAGGCAGAAGTCGCCGCCTGGAAACCCGGTCAGAAACTGCTGCTGAACGGCAAGATGCTGACTGGCCGCGACGCTGCCCACAAGCGCATCGCCGACATGCTGGCCAAGGGCGAAAAACTGCCGGTCGACTTCACCAACCGCGTGATTTACTACGTCGGGCCGGTCGATCCGGTCCGTGATGAAGTCGTCGGACCGGCCGGCCCGACCACCGGCACCCGGATGGACAAGTTCACCCGGATGATGCTGGAACAGACCGGCCTGATCTCGATGATCGGCAAGTCCGAGCGCGGCCCGGTCGCCATCGAAGCGATCAAGGACAACAAGTCGGCCTACCTGATGGCCGTCGGTGGCGCCGCCTACCTGGTGGCAAAAGCGATCAAGTCGGCCAAGGTCGTCGGCTTCGCCGATCTGGGCATGGAAGCGATCTACGAGTTCGATGTCGAGAACATGCCGGTCACCGTTGCCGTTGATTCCTCAGGCATCAGCGTGCACAACACCGGTCCCAAGGAATGGCAGATCAAGATCGGCAAGATTCCTGTCACCGCCTGATCTTTGCCATTGGCAAAAAAAAACCCGGCTGAGGCCGGGTTTTTGTTGCGCTTATACCGAGCGCTCGGTTGATTTCCCGACGCACTTCCCGCCGGCCGCACCTGATGGACAAGCCGGGCCATTACCGGCCTTCATCGACTTGCGGCAAGCCACACACACCGAAGTGACCCAGCCCTTGCACGACATCATGGTGTCGGGAGTGGCATTGGCGAGCAAGGCCCGCAGGCGCGCGAAGAACTCTTCCTGGTCGACATTGTTGCCGCCACAGCCGGAAGCATGGACGACGCGATTGCCGCCGGCGCGGATAGCCCCGTCGAGACGACTGATTGCCAGACGCAACAATTCCTCCGTCGATGCCGTGGCGCTGTCTTCCGGCTTCGCCGCAACCCCGGCACTGACCGTGGTTTCGATACGCTGGCCGTGCACCGAAACCTGTGCCGCCGCCAACGCCCGGCAGACCCGCCAGGCAAAGTTCGCACACTGCTCGCGGTCGGCGGTCGGCGAGACGATGGCGATTCGACCATCGGCAAGCTGGCCGATGCTTTCCTCTCCCCGGATCTTGCCGGACAGCAGGCGAGAAAATTTCATCACCACCCTGTCGGCGACCTCCCTACCATACTGACTCTTCAGGTCATCATAGCCATCGATCGCGAAAACCAGAACGCCGACCGGCTCGCTGCCGACAGTCGACGCAAGCAAGTCCTGGAGACACTGTTCGCTACGACTCTTGGTCAGCCGACGCTCAGGGCGCTCTGTATCGGCCGGCTGCTCGCCGCCACCTTCGGCCACGAGTTCATCGGCCAAACCGGCCATCGTGCCGATGCGCGACATGAAGTCGCTCAACCCGATATCGCTCTGACTTCCGAATTCGGCAAGACCAGGCGCCGATTCCGTCTGACTCGATGACGCGCTCAAGCGCTCGCAGACTTGTTTGGCCGCCTTGGCCGCCATTCCTTTCGGAATGAAATCGGAAACCCCGAGCTGCAAGGCGCGCTCTTTTGCCGCGGCGGCAAAGCTGTCCGACACCAGAAGGAAAAATGGCAAGCGATTCAAGCGGGCCAATTTGCTCGCCCGCAGTCGCTCGATCAAGCCAGAGCCGTCGAGCCCGGCAATGTCCAGGCCGGAGATAACCGCAACGATCGACGAGTCAAGCACAAGGCTTTGCCATGCCGACTCGCCGTCGCCCTCCTCGCAAACTTCGTAACTGTCGCGCAAGTATCTGGACAACGAGGCCCGAACTACGCGTGACGCATCAACCAACAGCACTTTCTGCGAACTTGTCATATCTCTTCCGTGCATGATCAACCGTTCCAAGCGAACGTTGAATTGCTATGACCAATTTCGTAGTTTAGTTCATTCAGCAAACAGTGTTCAATGCCAGGCTATGCAATTTGGAAATAGCGCGAGCTGTTTCGGACTATTCATCATTTTCACCACTTGATTTTGCTACCGACCTGTCGCATAGTCACCCACTTACCATTTCCACCCTTACCTTAGATCCGACGATGAACACCCGCCAACTACGCTCCCCGCTTGCTTCTGCTGAACAGCCGGTCGTCGTACGCGTAGTCGTCGTAGGCGTCGTAACGCACGCGCCGTCGCGGATCGGGTAAGCAGAAGCAGACAGAATTCCCCAACCCCCGCCGGCGCAAACCGGCGGGGGTTTTGTTTTGGAGCCCGCCGGTTGTGCCACCAACCTCAAGGAGCACTCCATGACAGAAACTCTCAACGGCGCCCAGATCACTGTGCGCCTGCTCGAACGCCAGGGCATACGCATCGTCGCCGGCATACCGGGTGGCGCCATCCTGCCCATTTACGATGCGCTCGGGCAGTCGACCGCAATCCATCACGTTCTTGCTCGTCACGAGCAGGGTGCCGGCTTCATGGCCCAGGGCATGGCCCGAGTAACCGGCCAGCCCGCCGTCTGCCTCGCCTCCTCCGGCCCCGGCGCGACCAATCTGCTGACCGCGATCGCCGACGCCAAGCTCGATTCGATTCCGCTGATCGCCATCACCGGCCAGGTATCGCGCGCGATGATCGGCACCGATGCCTTTCAGGAAGTCGACACCTATGGCCTGAGCATCCCGATCACCAAGCATAACTTTCTGGTTTCCTCGGCCGAGGAGTTGCTGGAAGTCATTCCGCGCGCCTTCCAGATCGCCGCCTCCGGCCGCCCCGGGCCTGTGCTGGTCGATATTCCCAAAGACGTCCAGAGCGAAACCATTGAAATCGATACCTGGCCGGAGCCGGGCAGAGCCCTGCCGGCCGCCCCAGCCCAGGCGTCGCTGATCGAACAGGCGGCAGCCATGATCAATAGCGCCGAGCGCCCCATCCTCTATCTCGGCGGCGGCGTCGTCCATTCGGGCGCGGCCGATCTTGCGGTCGACCTGGCGCAGAAGGCCAACCTGCCAACCGTGATGACCTTGATGGCGCTCGGCACGATGCCGGTCGATCACCCCCTGTCACTTGGCATGCTGGGCATGCACGCGGCGCGCGCGACCAATCTGGCGCTCGATGAGTGTGATCTGCTGATTGCCGTCGGCGCCCGTTTCGACGACCGGGCGACAGGCAAGGTGGCGCAGTTCTGCCGCAACGCCAGAATCATTCACATCGACATCGATCCGGCCGAACTGGACAAGATCAAGACCGCCCATATCGGCATCACGGCCGACGTGCGCGACGCACTCGGCCAGTTGCTGCCGGCAGTCGCTGAAAATGACCGAAAGATCTGGACCGAGCGCGTCAATGCCTTGCAAGCGCAGTTCCCGTTCCACATGCCGGATGCCGATCAGGCGCTGTCGCATTTTGGCCTGATCCGCACCGTCGCGGCCTGCCTCGACAACGAGGCGATCGTCACCACCGATGTCGGCCAGCATCAGATGTGGGTGGCGCAAGCTTATCCGCTGCGTCGACCACGCCAATGGCTGACCTCCGGCGGCCTGGGAACGATGGGCTTCGGCGTGCCGGCGGCAATCGGCGCCGCACTCGCGGCACGCGACAAGACCGTGGTCTGCTTCACCGGCGACGGCTCGATCCTGATGAACATTCAGGAACTGGTCACCGCCGCCCAGGAGAACGTCAACGTCAAAATCGTATTGATGAACAACGCCGCACTCGGTCTCGTTCATCAGCAGCAGTCGCTGTTCTACGGCGAGCGTCTATTTGCCTCTCAGTTCACGGCAATGCCCGATTTCGTCAAGGTTGCCCAGGGGTTCGGCCTGCATGCCGTCGATCTCGATCAGGCGGCGAATCCCTGCGCGGCACTGATGGAGGCCATCACCCGCCCCGGCCCGTGCCTGATCCATGCCAGCATCGACGCCGAGCAGAAGGTTTTTCCGATGGTCCCGCCGGGCGCCGCCAACCATGAAATGATTGGAAATTGAAATGAATGCCTTCACCCGCAATGAACAGCAAGCCATCTCCCGCGCCGTGCTGGAAATCGATGTCAAAAACCATCCGGGCGTGATGTCGCACGTCGTCGGCCTGTTTTCCCGGCGCGCCTACAACGTCGACGGCATCGTCTGCCTGCCCGTCGGCAATGGCGAGCAAAGCCGGATATGGCTGTTGGTCAATGAGGACAAGCGCTTGTCGCAGATGATCAAGCAACTGGAAAAGCTCGAAGACGTGATCGTGGTGCGCCGCCACGATGCCGACCACGCGGTATTTTGCGAAGTCGAACGTTTTTTTGCCTGCTGAATATCCCGGGCAGTTGAGCCGGCCCCGTCCCGAATCAGAAATGCTTCGGGACGGTTGTGCTGCTCTTTTCCGCTCTGGCTCTGGTCAGCGTTTCGTAGGCGTGAATGACCTGCAGTTGCTCATCGCTAATCGACTCGAAGCGCAGGCCGACGAGATGCTGATGCCCAACCCGGCGGATACGCATTACGCTGACGTAAGCCTCGACCGGGCAAGCCAGGTCGGGCGACTCTATCGTGCAGATACCGACCTCGCCGGTCGGCTTGGCGCCCAGCACCGCAACATCGAGCATGACACTGACACCGGAAACCGAAATGTCGGCCGCCGGAAACTCGAACAGTTTCCCGCCAAGCTGCAGTTGAACCCGGCCTTGCAGATTGAAGCGATTGTAGCGACGACGTTCTCTCACGATGCTGATCCCAAGCTTAATGAAGCGGCATTTTCCCATGCCCACCAGCCCGCTGCAAAAATGAATCCAGCCAATCCGACACAGCTCAATTCGCCCCCCCAACGGGAAAGCTATACTCGCAGGCAATCCAACCCGTTGAGAAATCATGACAACACACGACATTCAGTGGCAAAGCGCACACAGCTATTCCGACATTCTTTTTGACACGGCGGAAGGCATTGCCCGAATAAGCATCAACCGCCCCGAGCGGCGCAACGCTTTCCGGCCGGAAACAGTCAGTCAGTTGATCGATGCCTTTCATCGCGCCCACCGCGACAATGCCATCGGCACCATCATCCTGACCGGCACCGGCAATGACGCATTCTGTTCCGGCGGCGACCAGAAGGTCCGGGGCGCCGAAGGTTACATCGACGAGGGCGGCACGCCTCACCTCAATGTCCTCGATCTGCAGATGCAGATTCGCCGCTGCCCGAAACCAGTCGTCGCCATGGTGGCCGGCTACGCCATCGGTGGCGGCCACGTCCTGCACCTGGTCTGCGACCTGACCATCGCCGCCGAGAACGCCCGTTTCGGACAGACCGGCCCGCGCGTCGGCAGCTTCGATGCCGGCCTTGGTGCCGGGCTGATGGCACGCACCATCGGTCTCAAGCGGGCCAAGGAAATCTGGCTGCTCTGCCGCCAGTACGATGCGGCAACGGCGCTCGACTGGGGACTGGTCAACGCCGTCGTGCCGCTGGAAAAACTGGAAGAGGAAACCGTTGCCTGGTGTCGCCAGATGCTCGAACTGTCGCCCATGGCGCTACGCATGATCAAGGCCGGCTTCAACGCCGATACCGATGGACTGGCCGGCATTCAGGAACTGGCGGGCAACGCCACCGGCCTTTTCTACATGAGCGAAGAAGGCCAGGAAGGCCGTAACGCATGGCTCGAACGCCGGGCACCGGATTTCGGAAAATACCGCAAGCGGCCATGAACATCGTTGCCGCCGACTGGCTGCCTTACTCCCTGCCGCTGCGGCGCCCCTGGCAAACCAGCCGGGGAGTTTTTGACGTACGCCAAGGTCGCCTGCTGCGGCTGATCGACGACGGAGCTCGCCAAGCCTGGGGCGACTGCGCCCCGCTACCGGAATTCGGCATCGACGAGTCGGCGGCAACCGCCTTTGCCGAAGAGACAGCCATGCTCGACCTCGCCGCTCAGAAAGCGCAGCAGCCGCTTAATGCATGGCTCAGCGGCAAACCGCCAGTGGAAAGCGTTGCAGTCAACGGCAATTTGGGTTCGCTCTCGTCGATCAAAGATGATGCGCTGAAACAAGCGCTGGCGACCGGCTATTCGATACTGAAGATCAAGGTGGGCATCGGTGACTGGCGAGCTGAGGTCGCTCACCTGCAAAGGCTGAAGAATCTGTTGCCGCGCGGCTCCTTATTTCGCCTGGACGCCAATGCCGCCTGGAAGATGGACGAAGCCAGCGCTTTCGTCATGGCTTGCGCCGACTTGCCGATTGAAAGCCTGGAAGAGCCGCTCAGCCAACCGACACCGGCTGGGCTTGCCAGCCTGCAGGGTTTGGCCTCGTTCCCTCTCGCTGTTGACGAGTCAATTCAACTGCTTGATGCACCCTTCTTTTATCACCCACCAGTCCGACGTTTGGTTCTCAAACCAGCTCGCCACGGTGGCTTGCTGGCAACCATAGGGCTAGCGCTCAAGGCGCAAGCGAGGGGCATCGAATGCGTCGTCAGTTCCGGGCTCGAAAGCGCCTGCGGCCTGCTCGCCTGCGCTCATCTGGCGGCAGCGATAGCGCCATGGCAGACGCATGGCCTAGGAACGGCCGAGTGGCTGGCCGAAGATACCGGGGCCAGTCCGCCGGTCAGCGCCGGGCGCCTGATATTACCGCGGGGAACGGGTCTCGGTTTCGTCCCGGGACTCACCCAAGCCGCCCGAAAACCCTGAAAACCTACTTTTCGTTGTCGGCCGGATTAGTCGGAAGGCCGGTAAACATGTTCCGCGTCTGGCTTTGCAGTTGATCCTGCATCGACTGAAACATTTTTTTTGACTGATCCATATAGGCCGACATCATGCTCTGCATGGCCGGCTGCTGAAAATTCAGGAACTGGGCCCAAAAATCAGCCTGCATGTGGGTATTGTCGCCGGGGCCGTACATCACGCCCGACTGATCCTGCAACTTGTTCTGAAAATCAACGAAGGTCCGCATGTTGTTTTCCAGATACTTGCCAAGCATGCCCTGCATCGCGCTGCCGTAGAAGCGGACAAACCCGGAGAGCAACTCGCTGGTGAACAACGGGGCGCCGCCAGTCTCTTCTTCAAGGATGATCTGCAGCAGGATGCTGCGCGTCAGATCATCACCCGTTTTGGCATCGACAACCTTGAACACTTCAAACTTGAGCACTAGATCCTTGACGTCACCAAGCGTTATATAAGCGCTTGTTTTGGTATCGTAAAGACGACGGTTAGGGTATTTCTTGATCAGCCGTACCGGTTCCGACATGCAGTGATCCTCAATACAAGTTTGTGTGCAGTGCAACATTATAACGCAAAAAAAAAGGCACCCTCAGGTGCCCTTTGGTGGTGCATTGCAAAAATGCGGATTACTGGTAGTACAGACCGCCGTTGATGTTCAGCGTCGCGCCAGTAGTGAACCCGGAGAGTTCGTTCGCCAGGAAAGCACAAGCGAAGCCGATTTCTTCCGGCTTGGCCAGACGCTTCATCGGCACGGAGTCGACGATGGTCTTCAGGATGTCTTCACGAATGGCGGTAACCATCTTGGTCGCAACATAGCCCGGAGCGATGACGTTAACCGTCACGCCTTTGGTTGCCAGTTCGGCGGCCAGCGCTTTGGAGAAGCCGATCACGCCGGCTTTGGCTGCGGAATAGTTGGTCTGACCGGCCTGGCCCTTGACGCCATTGACCGAGGCGATATTGATGATGCGACCCCAGCCACGTTCGGCCATCTTGGCAGAAACCTGCTTGGTCACGTTGAACAGGCTGGTCAGGTTGGTATTGATGACGGCATCCCAGCCATCTTTTTCCAACTTGGCGAACATGCGGTCGCGAGTGATACCGGCATTGTTCACCAGGATATCGATCGGGCCGGCCTTGGCTTCAGCTTCGGCAACCATCTTGGCGCTGGACTCCAGATCGGAGACATCACCGGCGACCAGGATGAAATCCTTGAAACCGGCAGCAGCCTGTTCCTTCACCCACTCATCCGGCTTGTCGAACTCCGGGTGGTAGGCGGCGACAACCTTGTGGCCAGCCAGGGAGAGTTGTTGGGCGATTGCGGTTCCGAGGCCACCGAGGGCACCAGTAACGAGAGCAACACGTTGAGTCATAGTTTTTCCTTCCTTGTTGAATTAGAGCAGGGTAAAAATACGAAAGTTAGTACATGTGCTGACCGCCATTGATGGAAATATTGGCGCCAGTAACGAATGCCGCTTCGTCGGAAGCGAGATAAGCCACCAGTCCGGCAATTTCCTCCGGTTTTCCCAGTCGATTGACCGGAATCTGCGGCAGAATTTTTGAATCGAGAATTTCCTGCGGGATGGCGGTGACCATCTTGGTACCGATATAGCCGGGCGAAATAGTGTTGACCGTAACGCCCTGCTTGGCCACTTCCAGCGCCAGCGCCTTGGTGAAACCATGCATGCCGGCCTTTGCTGCCGAGTAGTTGGTCTGGCCGAAGGCACCTTTCTGGCCATTAACCGAACTTACATTGATGACGCGGCCCCATTTGCGCTCGGTCATGCCATCAAGCACCTGCTTGGTCATGTTGAATACCGAATCGAGATTGGTATGGATCACCGCATCCCAGTCGGCCTTGGTCATTTTCTTGAAGGTCATGTCGCGCGTGATACCCGCGTTGTTAACCAGCACATCGACCGGGCCGACTTCTCTGGTGACCGTCTCGACGCACTGATGTGCCGAGTCGAAATCCGTCACATCGCACGGGTAGGCCTTGAAGCCGTACCCCATGTTGTTCATCGTCTTCAGCCAGTCCTGAACCTTGGCGTTACCTGGAGAATAGGTGGTTACCACCTTGAACCCCAGTGCAGCAAGCTTGATGCAGACGGCTTCGCCAAGACCGCCCATCCCTCCGGTTACCAGTGCGACTCGCAACATTCGTCCCTCCCCCAGAAGTATTAAACGGCGCGTTCCTTGACGTAGCGCCCCGGCGCCGGTTCAACCGGCTTGTATTTGGTATTACCCAGCTTGCGCGGCGCCCGCAGGTCACCGGCCAACGGCTTGATCCAGGTCGCCCAGTCATTCCACCAGCTACCTTTTTTCTCCTCGGCTGCGGCCAACCATCCGTCAGCATCCGCTTTCACGTCATCGTTGACCCAATAGCTGCGCTTGTTCTTGCTGGCCGGGTTGACCACCCCGGCAATATGCCCCGACGCACCCAGCACGAAGCGCGTCTTGCCACCGAGGATCCGCGTGCTCTCGTAGGCTGACAGCCAGGGAACAATATGATCTTCGCGCGTTGCCAGCAGATAGACCGGCATGTCCAGCTTGCCGAGATCGACTTGCTGCCCGCACATCTGGAGCTTGCCCGGGACACGCAGGCTGTTGTCGAGATACAGGTTACGCATGTACCAGCAGGCGAACGGCCCGGGCAAATTAGTCGAGTCCGAATTCCAGTAAAGCAGATCGAAAGCCTGCGGCTTCTGCCCCTTCAGGTAGTTGCCGGCGACGTAGTTCCAGACCAGATCGTTGGCGCGCAGCATGGAGAAGGTGTTTTGCAGATCGCGTGCCGGCAGCAGGCCGCCATTGCCGATCGATGCTTCGCGGGCAGCCAGGCCTTTTTCGTCGATGAACAGGCCGATTTCGCCGGTATCCGAAAAATCGAGCAAGGTCGTCAGCAGCGTCAGCGATGAAACGATGTCCTCGCCACGCTCTTTCAACACCGCCAGCGCCGACGTCAAGATCGTCCCGCCGACACAGAAACCAAGGGCATTGACCTGCTTGACCTTGCAGATTTCCTGGATGACGTGCAGCGCAGCAACCGGGCCATGCTCAAGATAATCATCCCACCGCAGATTGCCCTGCTCTTCCTTCGGATTGCGCCAGGAGACAAGGAAAACCGTGTTGCCCTGCTCGACCATGAAGCGGATCAGTGAATTCTCCGGTTGCAGGTCCATCACATAGAACTTGTTGATACAGGGCGGCACCACCAACAGCGGGCGCGTCCCGACCTTGGGAGTCAGCGGCTTGTACTGGATGAGCTGCATCAGCTCGTTTTCGAAGACGACAGCCCCTTCGGTCGTCGCGATATTCTGACCGACGACGAATACCGACTCGTCGGTCATCGAGATACGGCCTTTCTCGAAATCGGCGATCAGATTGTTGATGCCGTCGGTAATGCTCTGCCCCTTGGTTTCCAGCGCCCGCTGGATGAACTCGGGATTGGTCGCGGCAAAATTCGACGGGGCCATGGCATCGGCTACCTGCCGAGCCAGAAAGCGCATCTTGTTCTTGGCCTTGTCGTCGTCGGCCGGAATCACCTCGACCACTTGCTTGAGGTATTGGGTATTGAGCAGATAAGCCTGATGCAGATAGTCGTAAATCGGGCTATCGCGCCACTCTGGCGCCGAGAAGCGGCGATCCCCCGGCTCCGGCGAGACCTTGAAGCTTTGTTCCTGCCCCTGCTGTTTGGCGAGCATGGCCTGCCAAAGGGACATTTGCTGATCGATGAACTGCTTTTGCAGCGCGCTCAGCGCTTGCGGATCGGCCGCCGGTGGAGGCTCTGCGCCAGACGCGCCACTTGTCTTCCCGAGAAACTCCATGAACTGCTGGGCCATGTCCTGCCCGGCCTGCATGAATTGCATGGCAGAACCCAAAAATGCGTCGTTATTGTTCGATCCCTGCGCCATGGGAAGACTCGTCTCTGTTGTTGTCGGGGTTATAGCTTTTGGATTCTGCATACCGCCTTCGGCGCTGTCAATGCATAATTACGGCATGTACATCATCGCTATCGGCTGGCTTTACGTCACGGTGCTCGTTGCTGCCAACGAGCCCAGCGTGATTGCCGGCATCATTTCATTTTTCTTCTACGGATTACTGCCTTGCGGGCTGCTGCTCTGGATCAGCGGCAGCAAGGTCCGGCGGCAGCGCCGCGCCTATCGGGAGTCACTCGCCAACGAGCGACTGAACGATGGCGATCGAAGCGATCCCGAGGCCGATAAGTAAGACCTGCTGGATGGTCGCCCGCAGTTCCGTTCGTTTGTGCAGTCCGGGAATCAGGTCGGCCACGGCAACATAGATCATGCTCGCCGCCGCCAGTCCAAGCAGCGTCGGAATCCATTCCTGCATCTCGGAGAGCGCGAAGTAGGCGAGCATCGCGCCAACCAGGGTTGCCAGGCTGGAAAGCAGGTTGAACGCCAAAGCCCGGATTTTGCTGTAACCGGAATGGAGCAGGATCAGGTAATCGCCGACTTCCTGCGGAATTTCATGGGCAATGATGGCCAGCGCGGTAACCATGCCGGCCTCCGTGCTTTGCAGGAAGGCTGCGGCAATCAGGATGCCATCGACAAAATTGTGAAAGGTGTCGCCAACCAGGATCATCAGGCCGGAACGCCCGTGGTCATGGGCCGGCGCATGAGCCTCATGTGCCTCGCAATGATCGTGGTGACAATGCCGCCACAGAACCAATTTTTCCAGCACGAAGAAAACCATGATGCCGAACAGGACGGTTCCCGTCATCCAGCGCGGGTCGCCATGTTCCAGCGCATGCGGCAGAATTTCGAGGAAAGCAGCACCGAGCAAGGCCCCGATCGCATAGGAAATCAGCACATTGATGCGGTGTACGCCGATAGCCATGCTCAACCCTGCGGCGGCAACGACGCTGAGCGCGCCACCGGCCAGAGAAACGGCGATGATCCAGGAAAGAGTGCTCACAAGGAATCTGCTACGGAGGAAAGGCGCGGATTATACGCCGCTGCTGCCATTTGGCTGAATGAGCGACCGGCCTTGGGCAATCCACATCGGCATGTTTGCCGTCGGTCAGCCGGATAGGTCGCCGTGCCTGGCGGCTTCCTTGCGCGCCCGGCGGGCCGCATCCTCATCGCTCGCCGCATCGATAATCTGCATCACCTCGTTGAGGTCGGCCAACGTCTCTTCCGGCTTGAAAACCCCCGTCAGTTCGCTCTCCGGGTGGAGTTTGCCGGTTTCGTAGAGCGACCAGATTTCCTTGCCATAGCTGGTCGTCAGCAGTTCGGGAGCAAACTGGCCAAAATAGGCCGCGAGGTTATCGACGTCACGCTCGAGCATCCGGCTGGCGTTGTTGTTGGCTGCAGCATCGATCGCCTGCGGCAGATCGATGATGACCGGCCCCTCGCTATCGACCAGTACGTTGTATTCGGAGAGATCGCCGTGCACGATGCCGGCGCAGAGCATGCGCACGACCTGGCGCAGCAGGATGGCATGAAATTGGCGGGCGACTTCGTCGCTCAGCACCACGTCGTTGAGGCGCGGCGCCGGCTCACCGTCTTCGTCGGCCACCAGCTCCATCAGCAGCACGCCTTCGTGGAAATTGTATGGCGTTGGCACGCGCACACCGGCTGCGGCAAGCCGATACAGCGCATCGACTTCGGCGTGCTGCCAGGCGGCCTCCTGCTCCTGGCGCCCGTAGCGCGAACCTTTTTCCATCGCCCGCGCCTGCCGGCTGTTCTTGATCTTGCGCCCCTCGGTGTAATCGACCGCCTGCCGGAAGCTCCGCTTGTTGGCTTCCTTATAGACCTTGGCACAGCGTATTTCATCACCGCACTGAACGACGTAGACCATCGCCTCCTTGCCGCTCATCAGTTGACGGAGAACCCTGTCAACCAGACCATCGGTGACCAGTGGCACTATTCGGCTCGGGGTTTTCATCGGCGCCCCCCGAAATCGATGCGGGAGGTGCGAGGCAACGTGAATAGCTTGGCGATTTTTGCGGGCGCGACGGGTTTTATTGGATGCATCGGTAGATCCTGCCTGGTACGGTGAAAGTAGCGAAAAATGACATTTGACGCCTGTAAAATGCTCCAAGTGCCAAGAACGCAAGATCCTCCCAGTACGAAGCCACTGCCGAGTGTACACGCTAAGCGCGGTCATCGCTTCGGATTGCCTTTCGCCCCGCCGACAAATCTCTGCCGCAATTTGCCATCCGAGACAAACCGCTTGCCGGCTACCCAACATATCAAGGCCGACAGGCCCTGAAACAAGGCCCAGACGGGCACTCAAGAGCCCCGGCATTTGCCAAGCATCGGCAGTTGGGGGTATGTTCAGGGACTGAAGCGGTCATCTGCTTCATGTTTTTGCTACAGGAGTTCGGGCATGACAATCTGGAAGTCTGCGAAATTTTCCGCAGTCACGCTGGCGGCCATCGGCCTCGCCATACTCTCTCCCCCTTCATCCGCCCAAGTTCCGCTGAAGATTCTCGGCTTCGACGACATGAGCTGCCAAGCCTGGACGGCATCGAAAGACGATACCGATCAGCGGGCCATTTACCTGTCCTGGATGCGCGGCCTGTTGACCGGCCACAACTACGCCCGACCTAGCCAGCAAGTTTCCACTATTTCCAGTGGCACCATCGATCAGTACGTCAGCCGCTATTGCCGGGAACACCCGCAGGGACGCTTTGACGACGCGGCATTCAGACTGAGCGATCAGTTCTCCGGAAGAAACAGCGCGATTACCAAGTAACCGGGATTCCCGCGAAAAGCTGAAAACAGCCGGCCAATCCCTGTTCGAGGCGGGCTGGCGAAACCTAACTGTCGAGCCAGATCAGGCTGGCCATACGCCCCGTCACCCCATCGCGGCGATAGGAAAAAAAGCGGCTGACATCGGATACCGTGCAGCAATCGCCGCCGCTGATCGAACCGACTCCGGCTGCCCGCAAACGCTGGCGCGCCAGCTGGTAGATATCAGCCAGCCACTTGCCTTGCGGCTGAGGCAAAAATGCACTTTCGGCAGCCGCATCATGGGCGAGAAAAGCAGCCCTGACTTCGTCGCCGACCTCAAACCGCTGCGGGCCGATAGCCGGCCCCAGCCAGACCAGAAGCTCGTCCGACGGGACGCCCATCTTGCTGATCGTGGCCTCCAGGACGCCCGCTACCAAACCACGCCAGCCGGCATGGGCGGCAGCCACCACGGTTCCCGCGCGATCGCAGAACAGCACCGGCAGACAGTCAGCTATCATGACCGCGCAGACACGGCCGGGCACGCGGGCGAACGCAGCATCGGCTTCGAGGGAATCTGGCGGCGAGCCAGCATCGGCCACGGCAATGCCATGCACCTGCGTCAACCATAGCGGCTCACCCGGCAACAACCTTCGCAGCGCCGCACGGTTGGCGGCAACGTGCCGTGGGTCGTCGCCGACATGATCACCGAGGTTAAAGCTACCCCAGGGGGCCGGGCTGCAACCGCCGCTACGCAGCGTCTGCACGGCGCGCACATTGGCCGGAGCCGGCCACGCCGGAACCAGCAGGTCAGCCATTACGCAAGCTGTCGAGCAGATTGCGCATATCCTCCGGCATCGGCACTTCCCATTGCATCTTGAAGCCGGACAACGGATGCACCAGGCCAAGGCGCGTCGCATGCAACGCCTGCCGGGGAAAGACCGGCAACTTGGCATTGGGCTTGCCATAGACCTGATCGCCGACCAGCGGGTGATGGAGCGATGCCATGTGCACGCGAATCTGGTGCGTCCGGCCGGTTTCCAGCGAGCACTCGATGAAGGTGCAGTAGGGAAATTTCTCCATGATCCGGAACCAGGTCAGCGCCGGCTTGCCACCGCGACTTTCCGGCACCACCGCCATCTTGATACGCTGCACCGGATGGCGGCCGATCGGCGAATCGATTCCGCCCCCCGTCGTTATTGCCCCCGCAGCAAGCGCCAGATAGACCCGACGGACCGTACGGGCCTGCAATTGGCGGACGAGATCGGTCTGCGCCTCGAGCGTTTTGGCGACGACCAACAGACCGCTGGTGTCCTTGTCCAGGCGATGCACGATGCCGGCCCGCGGCACTTCGGCAATCGCCGGCACGTGGTGCAACAGCGCGTTCATCAGCGTGCCGCTCCAGTTGCCGCTGCCCGGATGGACAACCAGTCCGGCCGGCTTGTTGATGACGATTAGCGTTTCGTCTTCGAAAACGATGTCGAGCGGAATATCTTCGGGCTGCTCGGGAATACTCCGAACATCGTGCGGCTCGTTGACAATCAGCCGCTCGCCGCCCAGCAGCTTGCGTTTGGGCTCGGTCTCGGCCTTGTCATCAACCTGTACACAACCGTCGCGGACCCATCCCTGCAGGCGGTTGCGTGAATGTTGCGGCAGCATGTCGGCCAGCACCTGATCGAGGCGACGGCCATAACTGGCATCAGGAACCGTCAAGTGAAGCGGTTCAGTTCGGCTATAATCGCCGGAGTTTTCCATAGGATCTTTCATGATGCGAAGTTTAGCCGCATTCCGGCACTTTCCCGCCTTCTTCCACCTGCTGACTGCGCTTTTCGTTGCCGCCGTGCTCACCGGATGCAGTTCGTTCGGCGATACACCTGACGAAACCGTCGGCTGGTCGGCCGGCAAGCTTTACTCCGAGGCCAAGGATGCGCAGGCCGATGGCGCCTGGGACAAGGCGGCCAAGTATCTCGAAAAGCTCGAATCCCGTTATCCCTACGGTCGCTTCGCCCAGCAGGCGCAGCTTGAACTCGGCTATATATATTGGAAGAGCAATGAACCCGGCTCGGCCCTCGCGGCCTGCGATCGCTTCATCAAGCTGCACCCGAACCATCCGGCCGTCGACTATGTCTATTACCTGAAGGGCCTGATCAACTTCAACGAAGACCTCGGCCTGCTCGGCTACATCAGTTCGCAGGACCCAACCGAGCGCGACCCCAAGGCGGCCCGTGAAGCTTTCGATTCTTTCCGTGAGTTGGTCACCCGCTTCCCGAACAGCAAATACGCGCCGGACGCCGTCAAGCGCATGGAGTACCTGGTCAATGCACTGGCTTCGATGGAAGTACACGTCGGCCGCTACTACATCATGCGTGGCGCCTACATCGCCGCAGCCAATCGCGCCCAGTTTGCGGTCAAGACTTACCCGCAAGCGCCGGCCATCGAAGAAGCAATGTTCATTCTGGTCACCGCCTACGACAAGATGGGCATGACCGACCTGCGCGACGACGCCGAGCGCGTGATGCGCCAGAACTTCCCGAAAAGCCGCTTCTACAAGGATGGCCTGGAGCGCAAGACGGCGTGGTGGAAGCTCTGGTAATCAGCTACCCTGTTTGATGGCCAGAACGGCCTGATTGCGCAGGGTACGAAGCAGCGACAGTTCCTTTTCCGGGATTTCAATCCCGCCCGGCTCATCCCGGTCGGCGTAAATCAACGCCACCGGGTTGCCTTTGATATTCAGCGGAAACAGCACGAAAGAGTGGGCCGGCACGGCCTTGCGGAACCACTCCGGAATGCGCCCGGCAATCTTCGGGTCGTCGATGTCGCTGATCAGGATGTCAACACCCTTCGAGGTCGCGGCATGAAAGATATCCGGCGTAAAGCTCAGCGGAAAACGGAAAGCCTTGGCCACTTCGTTGGCCTCCGGCCCGAAGCCGAAGCGCCCCTGCATGGTGCCGGACTTGGCATCGCGGATGCACAGCACGACGCGCCGAAAGCCCATCGCCCGATACATGGTTTCAAGAATGATGCGCAAAATGTCATTGAGCTTGAAACCGTCGACCAGCGTATTGCTGATGTCCTGAATACCGGCCGTCAGTACCGACTGGGCGTCGACCTGCCCGCCCGCCTCGCCTGAATCGCCACCGGCGCCGCTGAGCGGATCGTTTTCACGGAGCAGCGTCCCCTCCAGGAAATTCGTCTCGGAGTTCTCGTCGACCGCGACGCTACCGCCTTCTCCGCCCCGGGAAAACTGACGCATCTGCTTGCCGAAAGTCGTCTGCTGCAGGTTGAGATGGATGATGCGGGCGAACTCCGCCACTTCCTCGATGCTCCGTTGCAAGGTCTGCTGTATCTGGTTCCGATCGAGCGAGACGGCAGCCGAAAACCGCGCCATCGTCTTCTTCAATTCGCGGTCGCGCGCTTCCGGCGTAGCCTCGGCGATGACGTCGCAGAGCTCATTGGACAAAGCCGACAACATGCGCAGGCGATCCTCCTGCGTTACCGCCTTCTTCACCGCCCCGGCCGGCAGCTTGCGCATGCTGCCGACAATCAGTGATGGAAACCCCCACTGGCGAGCGATGGCGATGCCCATATCCTCGAACGAGATACCGAGCACTTGCAGCGCGGCACTGTCTTCGCTGCATTTTTTCTGCTCCATGATGCGACGGATCTCGTCGGACTCTTCGGGGAAATAGAACTGCGACAGCAGCCGCCCCAGGCTGTGGAACAGCGCGCAAATGAAGGTCTGCTCGAGATCGCGCATCTGCGCTGTGGCACTGATGTCCTTGGCGAGAATCCCGGCCAGGTTGGCGCGCAGAAAATCCTCCTTGAGCTGGTTGGCGTTGGCCTTGTTTTGCAGATGTTCGAAGAGCAATACGGTAATGGCGATATTGCGTACGGCTTCGAAGCCGAGCACGATCACCGCTCGTGATACGGTGCTGATGCTGCCGCCCCCAGCCGGCCGGAAATAGGCGGAATTGACCAGGCGCAACAGCTTGTTGGTCAAGGCGAAATCCTTGAGGATGGAATTCGACAGTTTGTTGATGCTCTCCGTCTCGCTGTTGGCGATCTTGTTGATCGCACTGACCGACTCGGAGAGCGCCGGGAAGTCGCTCTTGTGACGAATCCGGCGGAGCAAAAAGTCCAGCGTCGACTGCTTGCCGTCGCCCAGCGTCGCGTCCTCTTCCGGCGCTAGGTAATTGTCGAGCGCCTCGCCAAACTGCGCCGCCGTCTGGTAACGCAGAGAAGGATCGCGGGCCAGCGCCTTGTACAAGATACTGCTCAAGCGCTCATCCACCGCGGCATCACCCGATAGCCGGAGATTCTCGTTGGCGATGCGGTGCATCACCTGGAAAATATTGCTGCCTTCGATGGCACGCCGGCCGGCCAACATCTCGAACAGGACAAGGCCGGCAGCAAAGACATCCGACCGCTCGCTGCTTTCGCGCCGTTCGATGTATTCGGGCGCCATATAGGCCGGCGTCCCGGTAAATTCCCCGGCGTTATCACCAGGTGCGTCGACCCGGGCGGCAATACCGAAATCCATGACGCGCGGTGTGCCGTTTTCATCGAGCAAAATATTCGATGGTTTCAGGTCGCGATGGATGATCCCCTGGGCATGGGCGTGGGATACCGCCTCAAGAATCGGCCGCATGATGCCGAGCGCCTTGACCGGCGACAGCGCCCCGCTATCGTGCAGGAATTCACCGAGGTTCTTGCCCGGCACATATTCAAAGACCAGATAGAGATCGCAGCCCTCCTCTCCGGCCTCATAGATCGGCACGATACTCGGATGGCGCAACTTGCTGACCGTTCGCGCCTCGTCGAGCAGAACCCTGTTCTGGGTTGGGTCGGGCCGGTTGAAATGCATGGTCTTGATGGCGATCTCCCGCTGCAACTGGGGGTCGAAGCCAAGATAGACCGTACTCTGGGCGCCGCGGCCCAATTCACGGAGCACTTCAAAACGGCCGATTTTCTTGCTCATTGTTCAGTTTCTTCTATCCAGATCAAACGTGGAATGCCTTCGGCGCCGCCGTAGACGATAGCGTTCTGGCCAAAATCCGCGGCCAGCGCACAGGCATCTTCCTGCGTGATATCCGGTACGAAACAGGTTTCCTCGACCGGCCCGCGCCCGTTATCCGGGACATTTTCACCAGCATAGGGTTCGTAATTCCCCTCCAGCAAATCGCACTCGAGTTGCGCTTGCCGCTCGGCGTTCAGCGCTGCCGGAACCGGCTGCGCCCCGGGATTATAGGCGGTGATGACGGCAAACATCGCGCATCCGGTCTGCTTCAGCCAGGCGTTCAGCGCCGCATTGGCCTGATCGATACGCAATTCAACAATCCCCCCCGGCAGAAAAACCCGGTAGCTTGTCGCGCGGTAGGCCGCATCCAGTTCACTCATCTTCACCCTCAAAATCCGCCACTCCGATCAATTTTTCCGCTTCGCCCACCGGCAAGGCCTCGACGTCCTTCAACCGGCGCGACAACTGCCGGGTCCGGGTTTCCGCCTTGCTGATACTGTTGCTCGCTTCATCGAGCTTCTTTTTGGTGTGGGCCAATGCCTCTCCAAACTTGCCGAACTCGGTCTTGACGGCACCAAGCACCGCCCAAACTTCGGCCGAACGCTGCTCGATAGCCAGCGTCCGGAAGCCCATCTGCAGGCTGTTGAGCAGCGCCGCCAACGTCGTCGGCCCGGCCAGGCTGACACGGTAATCGCGTTGTAGCGTTTCGGCCAGCGCCGGACGCCGCAAGGCTTCCGCATACAAGCCCTCGATCGGCAGGTAAAGCATGGCGAAATCAGTCGTATGCGGCGGCGCCACGTATTTGTCGCGGATGCTCCTGGCCTCGTTTTTCAGGCGTGTTTCAATCGCCTTTGCCGCTTCCTCGACCGCCGCCGGATCGATCCGCTCCTGCGCATCGAGCAGCCGCTGATAATCCTCGATCGGAAACTTGGCATCGATCGGCAACCAGACCACGGCGCCGTCATCCTTGCCGGGAAGGCGAATGGCAAAATCGACCCGCTCGTTGCTACCCGGGACGGTTGCCACATTGGCGGCAAACTGATCTGTCGTCAGCAGCTGTTCGAGCAGTGCCGCCAACTGGACTTCGCCCCAGGTGCCGCGCGTCTTGACATTGGTCAGCACCCGTTTCAGATCGCCGACCCCGGCCGCCAGTGTCTGCATTTCACCGAGACCGCGATGCACTTGTTCAAGCCGCTCGCTGACCAGCTTGAACGATTCGCCGAGGCGCTGCTCGAGCGTCGCATGCAGCTTTTCATCGACGGTCCGGCGCATCTCTTCGAGCTGGCTGGCGTTATCGGCCTGGATCGCAGTCAACCGCCCTTCGACAGACAACTTCAGGCGCTCGAAACGTTCGTCGAGACCCAGTGAAAAACGGTTCAGTTCGCGGGCGAAGGCTTCCAGCCGCTCGGCCTGGAGTGCGCCAAACTGCCCGACCTGGGTCGTTACCGCCTGACCGAGCAGATTGGCCGACTGAGCCCGCTCCTCACGATCACGGAACGACTCCTCGGCATCCTCGCGTCGACCGCGCGCCAGCTCTTCGCGCAATTCACGCTCAAGCCGGGCCAGCCCCTTGTCCTGCGCTTCCTGCAGCGCACGAAAACGCTTTTCGCCATCGTCGTGGCGCGCCCCCCACAACAATACCGCCGCCTGCAACAAAATGACGACGACTACACCAGCCATCAGGGCCAAGCCCATTGTTTCGGTCATGCTGGCCTTATTTCAGTGAGAAATCGACACGACTGGACTTGCCCTTCTCGTCCGTCTCGACTTTCGGCGGCACGATGAACAAACGTTCCGCTGCAACCTTGCCCTGTTCGATCAACCAGACCTGGACGTTCTCGGCCCGGCGCTGCGCCAATTGGCGAACGTCATCGTCGGTAGCCGGCAGGTTGGCCAGCATCAGCTTCTCCATTTCCTCAACCGGCAGATCCTTTTGCAGGCCGATGATGTTGCGCGGTTTGGGAAACTTGGCGGCCTTGTAGGCCCGGGTCAGGTAGACCTTGTATTCTTCCGGCGCGATGTCGAGACGGCCTGTGCCATCGCCGGCATCGCCACTCTTTGCCTGGTCACCGCGCTTTTCGACGCGCAGCGCGCGCTCCAGGGCGACCTGTTTGAGCCCCTCCTTGTCGGTCACCGGATCGGCCCGACCACCGATTTCCAGCTTCAGTGCATCGCGTTCATTGAGCGCCTTGGCCAGGGTTTCCAGCGTCTTGCTTGCCGACTCATTGATGCCACCCCGACCGGCGGCAAATTCGACATTCGACAACTCCTCGCCGCTACCAAACATCGATCCGAGCAAAGCGAAGGGCGACGTCACGGCCTTGACGAAGAGATTGACGATGACCTTGACGATCAGCCCGCCGACCGAAAACTGCGGATCGTCCAGCGAACCGGCAATCGGCAGATTGATATCGATTTCGCCCCGGTTGTTCTTCAGCAACGAAATAGCCAGATTGACCGGCAGCTTGGTCGCATCCGGACTATCCACCGGCTCGCCAAAAGTAAACTGGTCGATGAACACCTTATTGTCGGCGGTCAGTTGATTGTTCTCCAGCTTGTAGGCCAGATTGAGCGAAAGCTTGCCTTTCTCGATGTTGTAGCCGGCATATTTGCCGGAATATGGCGAGAAGCCGACCAGATCGACACCGCTCACCTCAGCCTTGATGTCGAGATAGGACTTGGCGGCCAGCGGATTCAGCTTGCCCTGGATCTTTACCGGCGCCGATTTGGCATAGCTGCCGCGCAGATCGAGATCGGCTACCGTATCGGCCGCCGAGGAGAGGCCGGTGACGCGCCCGCCAAGCTTGGTCACATTGACCGTGTAATTCGGCTTGACGAAAAAATCCGAGAAATTGATCGTGCCATTCTGCAAGGTGACCTTGCCGATCTTGATCGGCAGCGGCGCCTTGGCCGGTGCCGCGGCAATAGCGGCCGGCCGGGCAGCCGCGGTGGTAACCGGCACGGCCCCGGCCTCCGGCTTCCTGACGATATCCTGCAAATTCAGGCGACCGGACTGGTTGAGAATCAATTTGGAGTAGAAATCGCTCAAGGCAATTTCGCCGACATTGATCGTCATCGGCTCAAGGCGGAAATCGATGCCGCCCAGGAAAAGCGATTTCCAACGCAGAAAATCGGTATTGTTCAGCTTGTCGACCGCCAGCAAGTCGCCCAGTGTCGCCGTCCCCTTGTAGGAGGCCTTCAGGCCGGACTTGTCGATCTGCACGATGGCCTCGCCCTTGTTCGAGACCTGACCGCGGGTCAAGGCGATGTTCAGTTGCTCGGTGAAATACGGCTGCAGCGGCAAGAGCGGAATCGACTGCGTTTCGAGCTGCAGCGCCAGATCGAGCGGCATCAGCTGTACCGAGCCATCGACATTCAGGCTGCCTTGCTTGTTGATCTTGCCCTGCAGTCCGATGCGCCCCTTCTTGCCCGGCACATTGCCCAGGTTTTCGCCCCGCAGGCTGAATCCATCCAACTCCTGAATTGCCGCCGGTTTGGTCGCCAGGTCCTCGAAATGGAAAGCCAGATCGTCAACAGTCAGTTTGGCGACATTGCCAATCCATGGCTTGACGTCATTGGCCTTGGCATCGGTCGCCCGAATCGTCTTCAGCACCGGCGAGCTGACCCACTCGATCTTGCCCTCCTTGTTACGCAACATGCGGGCCCGGGCCTGCTGGTTGCTGACTTCGCCGATGTCGACGCGATGCGCCGGCAGATCGACCCGGATATCCTTGATGGTCATCTTGTCGACCTGGAAGCGTTCGCCAAGATCAACCTGATAGCTCACTTCGCTGATCGTGATCGGCGCCGCCAGTTTGTTGTCGAGCTTGCCAACTCTGGCTTCCAGCTTGCGCACCTCGCCGGCTACCGGCGTCAGGTTGGAATCATCCTTCCAGCGCACCAGTCCATTGCTCAGAACGAATTCGCCGAGCGACCAGGCAAACGCCTTGTCTTCGGCTGGCTTCGCTTCCGGCTTCTTTTCCGGCTTGACTTCCGGCGCCCGCGCCACCGGCCGGGACAGCTTGTCGGCAAGCTCCAGAAGGTTGAATTCACCCTGCCGATTGACCGTCAGGCTGGCCTCCAGCCCGTCCAGTGCAACCCGTTTGACGGCGACCATCCGGTTCGTCAGGTCGGCCTTGTCGAGATCGACATCCAGCCGCTTCCAGCCGACTAACGGCCGGCCATTACGCTCGGTCAGCGCCAGGCCGGACACATGTGCGCTACCGACGACGACCAGTGAAAATACCTGATCGGACAATTCCTTGAACTGCACCTTCAGCTCCGAATCGACGGTACCGGAGTCGAGACGCAACGGCAGTGACTCCGGCAGGTAAGGCTGGATACCCGCCAGCTCGAAGCGATCCAGGTCAAGGTCGAGTTCGCTTTCGTGGTCGCCGGTAAACGGTGTGCTGCGCCCTTTCAGATCGATTGAAGAACCATCGATATTCGCCGAAAAACTGGGCAAAACCAGCACTTCGGCCTGGTAAGGCAGGCTCGAAACGAAAGGCAGCGTCAGGTTGATGTCGCTGATCGTATGCACCTTGCCCTTCGGCTGATCATCGAAAACGATCTTGCCCCCGAGCAACTGGATGTTATTCAGCGAGAAGCGCGGCGTACCGGTGTCCGGTTCGTCTTTCGGCTTCATCCATTCATCGAGCAGGTCGGAAATGTCGTAGCGCCCCTCGCCAACCCGGGCGACGGCAAGCCGCAAACCCTGCAGGCGGAATTCATCGACGACAACCGCCAGCTTGAAAATCGAGGCTGAGGACAGATTGACGGACAGCTCATCAAAACCGGCCGCCTCCTTGCCGCCCTCGGCCTTGATCGACACGCCGCTGACCCGGGCCGACAAGGCATAGGGGTTGATATCGATCGTTCCGACGCTGACTTCGCGGTGCAAGACCTGCCCGAGCTGCTGCACCAGAATGTATTTAATCAGCGGCGGCGCGGCAAAATAGCCGAGCAGGCCAAAAACCAGCAAAAAGCCACCCAACCACTTGCCGATTTTCCGGCTGCGCGGGGATTTCAGGACTGCGCTCAGGCGCGATATCTTTAGCTGATTGAGTGCCGTTTGCTGTGCCATGTTAATCTACCGTCGGTTTATTTTATTTGGCAAATTTAGCACAACGGGACCGCCGGGAAGGCGGCAATAACAATGATCTGGATCATCGAAGACATCAAGGACGCCCTTGCCCAGCTGAAGCGTTGGCAAACCTGGCTGGCGATCGGCCTGATCGTCCTGTTTGCCTGGCTGGCCTTTCTGGTCGGCAGCCACGCCTTGAAAACCGATTCGGTATTGCTGTTCATCCGGCACTCGGCCAGCACCTGCCGCGAAATGACCAATGGCGTGATCATTTTCTTGTTTTGCGGGATGATTTTTTTCCTGTTCCTGGCCCTGCTGACGCTCGGCGAACTGCAACGCTATGTTCAATTCAAGCAACGCCGCGCCTACCATCAGGCGCGCCAGACACTGTTCTGGGGCATTGCCTGGGGGGTGACGGCGATCAGCATAGCCATCGCCGCACTGATTTTCTTCAATACCTATTGCCGTTAGACTGCCTCGGCCTCCAGCCTGCGACCCACCATGAAAATCCTGATCGTCGAAGACAGCCGTTCCAACCTGCTGGTGCTTACCCAGTACGTTGAACAATTCGGCGCCGTCGCCCTCCCTGCCGAGAATGGCGAAACGGCGGTCGAGATCTTCAGCCGCGAACAACCGGACATGGTTCTGCTCGATGTAATTCTTCCCGACATCGACGGCTTCGCGGTCGCCCAGCGCATCCGGGCGATGGAGAAGCCGGGCGACTGGACGCCGATCATCTTCCTCTCCTCGCTCGGCAAGGACGAAGATATCGAGAAGGGAATTTCAGCCGGCGGCGACGACTACCTGCACAAGCCGGTCAGCCAGGTGGTACTCAATGCCAAGATTCGCGCCATGCAGCGCATCATCCAGATGCGGACCTCGCTGGTCGTGCTCGCCCGCAAGCTCGACACCGCCAACCATGAGCTGAAGCGGCTCTCCGCCAGCGACGGATTGACCGGCATCGCCAATCGGCGTTTCTTCGACGAATACATCTCGCGCGAGTGGCGACGGGCCCGCCGTAGCGCCACCAGCATCGCCCTGCTGATGTGCGACGTCGACCACTTCAAGCTGTACAACGACACTTACGGCCACCAGGCGGGCGACGACTGCCTGCGCCAGGTGGCCAACGCCATTGCCACGAATCTGGAACGCGCCTCCGACATAGCCGCCCGCTACGGCGGCGAGGAATTCGCCGTTGTCCTGCCGGAAACGGCAATTGGCGGCACGCTCTTCGTCGCCGAGAAAATCCGGCACGCCATCCATCAGTTGAACATCCCGCACTCCGCCTCGCAACTGGGCCGGGTAACGCTGAGTATCGGTATCGCCGCCGCGACGCCCGACGCCGACAACTCGGCCGAAGAACTGATCAAGGCTGCCGATCAGGCCCTCTACAAGGCCAAGGACGAGGGCCGCGACCGGGTATGCCGCTTTGACAAGCTATCCAGCCCTTGAAAAATGGCTAAGAAACTGATTTCCATACTGATCGTCGACGATAACGACATCATGCGAACCCTCCTGCGCAGCATAGTGCGCGGCGAAAAATACGAGGTCATCGGCGAAGCCCGCAATGGCAATGCCGCGATCGAGATGGCCGAGCGCCTGAAACCGGACATCGTCTGTCTCGATGTCGTCATGCCCGAGAAGAGCGGCCTCGAAGCGCTCGGCGAGATCAAGGCGGCCCGCCCCGAAACCGAAGTCGTGATGATTACCGGCAACGCCCATCCGGACACCGTTCAGGAAGCTATCCTGAACGGCGCGGCCGGCTTCATCATCAAGCCGTTCAATGCGGCCCGGGTACTCGATGCCCTGGGAAAAGTGGCCGGACGGATCGGCCAGAGAACGACTTAGAAGCTGTTCCGCCAGCTCCGGATGGCCGTAAAGATTTCCGTTCTTGACGGAACTATCGTCGCCGTAGCGGCATTCTCAGCGAAGCCAGCGTGCCGCATCCCGGCCGCGATCACAGCTGCCTCAGCACAGCGCAGGAAGGGATTGGTCGCCTTTTCCTCGCCCAGGGTCGAGGGCACGCTCGGCAGACCGGCGGCCCGCTGCGCTGCAACCTCGCCGACCCGCTGCAACAGCGCCGGATTTTCCGGCTCGACGGCCAGCGCGAAGCGCAGATTCATCTCGGTGTATTCGTGGGCGCAGTAGATCAGGGTGTCGTCCGGCAAGGCCGCGATGCTATCGAGCGATGCGGCCATCTGCGCCGGCGTGCCTTCGAACAGCCGACCGCACCCGGCGCCGAACAGGGTGTCGCCACAGAACAGCCGACCCGGTGCGTGGTAGGCGAGATGGCCCAGCGTATGGCCGGGAACCGCCATCACACTGACCTGCTGCCCGAGCACCGCGATGCTTTCGCCACCGCGCAAGGGTCGGGTACAGCCTGTGATAGACTCGGCCTCCGGCGCAAAAACCTCGACCGGGAAGCGTTTTTTCAGCTCGGCGACGCCGCCCTGATGGTCGGCATGGTGATGCGTGATCAGGATGCCCTCCAGGCTTAGCCGATCGGCTGCCAGCCGGCGCAGCACCGGCTCGGCATCGCCGGGATCGACGACAAAAGCACGGTCGCCCCGGGTCAGCAGCCAGATGTAATTATCCTTGAAGGCGGGAATGAAGGAGACGTCAAACATGTCGGAACTATCAAGCCAGGAATGCCGGATGTCAATTCCCGGCTTCGATTCCTGGCTGGGTTCGGCGCAAGGGCGTTATGTGATGGACTGGGAGCAGCGCAAGCTGGACGAGGCCGTCGCCGACATTTTCGGTTTCAACGCCCTGCAGATCGGCATGCCGCAATACGATTTCCTGCGCGCCAACCGCATTCCGCTGCGCCAGAAGGCCGGGGAATTCGGCGCCGTCGATGTACTGTCCGAGATGACCGCCCTGCCCTTCGCCTCGCACAGCACCGATCTGATCGTCCTGCCACACGTGCTCGAGTTCAGCGCCGACCCGCACCAGATCCTGCGCGAGGTCGAACGCATCCTGATTCCCGAAGGTCAGGTCGTGATCGTCGGGTTCAATCCCCTCTCGCTGTGGGGGCTGAAGCAAAAGCTCGATCGCTCCGGCGACTTTCCCTGGAATGGCAACTACCTTTCGATCACCCGTCTGGCCGACTGGCTGCAACTGCTCGGCTTCGAGGTCGACCGCGGCACGCTCGGCTGCTACGCGCCGCCGTTCATCCAGCAGAAATGGCTGCGCCGCTGGCATTTCATCGAATCTGCCGGCGAACGCTGGTGGAGTTTTTCCGGCGGTGTCTATCTGCTGCGGGCCATCAAGCGGGTCCATGGCATGCGATTGATCACCCCCGATTGGCGAAAAAAAGCGGTGCGCGCCAAGGCGCTGCGCCCGGTCACACACAAGGAAGGCCATGGCCACTGAAGAGACTGTAGAGATTTACACCGATGGTGCCTGCCGGGGCAACCCCGGCCCAGGCGGTTGGGGGGCTGTCCTGCGCCTCGGCCAGAACGAAAAGGAATTGTGGGGCGGCGAGAAGGAAACCACCAACAACCGGATGGAACTGACGGCGGCGATCCGTGCCATCGAATCGCTCAAGCGCCCGGTCAATGCCAGGGTCTATACCGACTCGCAGTATGTGCTGAAAGGCATCAGCGAGTGGATCCACGGCTGGAAGCGCAATGGCTGGAAAACAGCTGACAAGAAACCGGTGAAGAATGCCGACCTGTGGCAACGCCTCGATCTCCAGGTCAAACAGCACAAGCTGGAATGGATCTGGGTCAAGGGCCATGCCGGCCACCCGGAGAACGAACGGGCCGACGCCTTGGCCAATCGCGGCATCGACGAATTGAAAAGCGGGAGAGCAGCATGAGACAGATCGTTCTCGATACCGAAACCACCGGCCTCGACCCGCGCTCCGGCCATCGCATCATCGAAGTCGCCTGCATCGAGATGATCAATCGCCGGCTGACCGGCCGCCACTTGCACAAATACACCAATCCCGAGCGCGAAATCGATGAAGGCGCCCAGGCGGTGCATGGCATCACCCTCGAATTCCTCGCCGACAAACCGAAATTTGCCGACATCGCCGACGAGTTCCTCGAATTCATCAGCGGTGCCGAGCTGATCATCCACAACGCGCCTTTCGACCTCGGTTTCCTGAACTCCGAACTGCGCCGCCTCGACCGTGTACCGGTCGAAACCATCTGCAGCGGCGTCACCGACACCTTGAAGATGGCGAAGGAGCTGCACCCGGGCAAGCGCAATAGCCTCGATGCCTTGTGCGACCGCTACGAAATCGACAACTCGGGCCGCACGCTGCACGGCGCGCTGCTCGACACCGAGCTGCTGGCCGATGTCTTCCTGGCCATGACGCGCGGCCAGAACAGCCTGATGATCGAACCGGATGCCGAAGTCCGCCCGCAGCTCGGCGCCGATGGCATCGCCCGCCAGCGCAAGCCGCTGATCGTCTGCCGTGCCGCACCGGACGAAGTTGCCGAGCATGATCGCGTACTGGCCGGTATCGACAAGGAATCGAAAGGCGCTTGCGTCTGGCTGCCCAAGCCCGACGCGGCGGCCTGAGTACGGATGGTTCCGCTCTCCCTGCTCATCTGGCTTGCGCTGGAAGTCGCCGGCTACCTGGCCATCGGCCGTCTCTGGCTCGACCTCGACTGGTCCGCCGCCATTGTCGGCGCCATCGGCGGCCTGCTCGGGCTGCGTGCCGGCATCATCGCCGTCACCTGGATATTCGGCATGGCCTATGCGTCGCCGGCCCCGCACCTGAATCTGGCGACCAAGACCCGCATGATGTTTGGCGAATACCTCGCCTTCCTGTTCACCTTTGTGCTGGTCATCCCCTTCGAGCGGCTATGGATGCCGGCCGACCGCTTGCCAACCGGTCGCCGCCCGATCCTGCTGGTCCATGGCTACGGCTGCAGCCGCGGCGTGTGGTGGCTGCTGCGCCGACGCCTGGAAGCGGCCGGCCACACCGTCGCCACGCTCAGCCTGGTCCCGCCCTACACCAGCATCGGCAAGCTGGTGCCGCAATTGAACCTGCGTATCGAAGCAGTCTGCGCCGCCACCGGCAGCAAGCAGGTGACCCTGCTCGGCCACAGCATGGGCGGGCTGGTCTGCCGCTCCTATCTGGCCCGCCACGGCATCGCCCGGGTCGACCGGCTGATCACGCTGGCCACGCCGCACGCCGGCTCCGCACTCGCCCGCCTCGGCATCGGCCAGAACGCGCGGGAAATGGAGCCCGATTCGCTATGGCTACGCGATATGGCCAGCGAAAAACTGCAAATACCGGCCGTCAGCCTGCGCAACCCCTATGACAATTTCGCCATGCCGCAGGACAACCAGCGCCAGCCTGGCGCCAAGGACGTCGAGTTGCCGCCGGTCGGCCACCTGGCCATGCTTTACGATGGAAAAGTCGCCGACATCGTGCTAAAAGCATATCGAGACGAACGAAAAACCATGCCATGAAGATACCCGACTCAACGCGCGCCCAGGCCACCGACCTGCTCGCCTTCATCGATGCCAGCCCCAGCCCGTGGCATGCCGTCCAGACCTGCGAAATCCGCCTGCAAGCGGCCGGCTTTGCGCCATTGCTCGAAGTCGACCGCTGGTCGCTGCAAGCCGGCGGGCGTTACTACGTCGTCCGCGGTGGTTCTTCGATCATCGCCTTCATCATCGGCGCCCAGTCGGCGGCCGAGACCGGTCTGCGCCTGATCGGCGCGCATACCGATTCGCCCGGCCTGCGCCTCAAGCCGAAACCGGGCGAAGATGCGCAGGGCATGGTGCGCCTCGGCGTCGAGGTTTACGGCGGACCGCTCCTCGCCACCTTCGCCGACCGCGATCTGTCGCTGGCCGGTCGGGTCAATGTCCGCACCCCGGGCGGCTTTGCCACTCGCTTGCTCCGTTTCGATGAACCCCTGCTCCGTCTGCCCAACCTGGCCATCCACATGAACCGCGAGGTCAACGAAAACGGCCTCAAGTTCAACAAGCAAACCGAACTGCCGCTGCTGCTCGGCGTTTCCGATGAGGCCGGCGCGGAGACCCGCTTCCGCCAGCCGATTGCCGAGGCACTCGGCGTCGCTGCGGCCGATCTGCTGAGCTGGGAGCTGAATGCCTACGACACCCAGAAAGGCAGCTTCTGGGGAGTCGACCGCGAATTCATTGCCGACAGCCAGCTCGACAATCTGGCCTCCTGCCATGCCGCGTTAAGCGCTCTGCTGGCCACCGTCAATCCCCCGGCCACCTGCCTGTGCGCCTTTTTCGATCATGAAGAGGTGGGCAGCGAAAGCGCCGTCGGGGCCGGCGGCAGCTTCGTCGCCGATGTCATCGGCCGGCTCTCTGCCAGTGCTGGACTGGATAGCGAAGACCATCGCCGAATGCTGGCCCGCAGCTTTTTCATCAGCGCCGACATGGCGCACGCCTGGCACCCCAATTTCCCGGCCGCCTACGAACCCGGCCACCGCGTTACCGTCAATGCCGGCCCGGTCATCAAATGCAATGCCAACCAGCGCTACAGCACCGACGCCGACACGGCGGCGCGCTTCATGGCGATCTGCGAAAAAGCCGGGGTGCCCTGGCAGCAATATGCCCACCGTACCGATCTCGGCTGCGGCAGCACGATCGGCCCGATCGTCGCGGCGCGCCTGGGTATTGCCAGCGTCGACGTCGGCTCGCCGATGTGGGCCATGCACAGCATTCGCGAAAGCGCCGGGGTCCTCGACCATACCTACATGACCGCCGCGCTCGGCGCGGCTTTTTCAGGCTGAGATCATGCTGGACATACTTGCTTTTATCGTTGGCTCGGCGATTGTCTTGTGGCTTTCCCGCAAATCGATTGTCCAACCCGGACGCCATGGCTTCTATCGCTTTTTCGTCTGGGAAGCGATTCTCGGCCTGCTCGTCCTCAACCACGGCGTCTGGGGTACCGAGCCTTATTCGCCGCACCAGTTCACCTCCTGGCTGCTGATGCTGCTCAGTATCTTTCTCGTCCAGCAGGGCTTGAGCCGCCTGCGCAAACTCGGCAAGGCCAGCGAACAACGGGAAGACCAGACGCTGTACACGTTCGAGAAGACGACCACGCTGGTGACCAGCGGCATCTACAAATACATCCGCCACCCGATGTATGCCTCGCTGCTGGCGCTCACCTGGGGCGCCTATTTCCAGGACCCGTCATGGCTCGGCACGGGCATCGCCGTCCTTTGCTCGTATTTCCTCGTGCTGACCGCCAAGGCCGACGAACAGGAATGCCTGAATTATTTCGGCCCGGCCTACGCCGACTACATGCAGCAGACCAGGCGCTTCATTCCCGGCCTGTTTTAACCAACCTCAGTCAGCCGGGAGCTTGGTTCCCATCATTTCGTTACAGGTCCCCCGGCCAAAGACCTCGGCCTTCTTCGGACTGGAAATCTGCGGCTCGGCGTAGATCCGGCGGATGATGTGGTTGGTGATCCGCGCCCCGTCACTGCCATCTTCGTCGAACAGCTTCATCGGCCGGCCTTTATCGCGATTGTAGAAAGCCTGCAGCGCATGATCGCGCACCCGTTCGCAGAAGCGGATGCGCTGGGCATCCGGCATGCTGTCATCGATCGGTCCGGCATGGCCATGGGCCCAAGCCGTCTGCATAACGGCGACGCCAAGCATGGCGACAATCAGGTGTTTCATTCCTGCGGCTCCTGGAGTGTGGTCAGATAGGCAAGGATGTCCTGAATTTCAGCCGGCTTCAAGCCATTCAGCACGCCAACCACGCCCTCCTCGTCGTGCGGCCGGTCGCCCTTCAGATAGAGACCGACCTGGCGTTTCAAATAGCTGGTGTATTGGCCAACCAGCATCGGGAACATGCCGCGCCCCTTGCCGGTCTTGGCATGGCAGGCGACGCACTGCTTCTGGTAGATTTTGCCGCCATTCTCGATATCGCCTTCGGCCCGCGGAATGATCATCACTTTATCGACCATCAGCAAACGGGTCAGCGCATCCTCATTGCCAACGAAGTTCGGCATCCGGGTCGGCAATTCGACCCCGGCCAGATAAGCCGCGACGTCCTTAATGTCGTCGTCCGACAGCTCGCGTTCCTGGGTATACGGAAACATCGGGATATTCAGCCGCGTTCGCGCCCGGAAACTGTTCAGTTGATTCTCGAGATACTTCACCCGTTGGCCGGCGATGCGCGGGTATTCGCCCTTCTTGCCACCCTGGCCGAATTCACCGTGGCATGCCGCACAGGTGCCGTTGATTTCCTTGCCTTTGTCGAGGTCGACCGCGCCGACCGGGCTGGCGAACAAGACGGCAAGCAACGCCAGAGGAATGAAAGTACGTAGCAGCATGCAATGAAATCCGAGAAAGACCTGCGGCGAATTGTCACACCGACCAGGCAAGTTTAAATTGACACAAATCACGCATAATTGCGCCCATGCCATTTATTTCCAGCACCGCTAGCGGCCTCGACCATCTGGCCAACCTGCGCCGTCTGGTTGCCAGTCGCTGGGCCGTGCTGACCATCGTGACGCTGCTCGTGCTCTTTGTTCCCGGCGCCCTCGACATTCCGCTGCCGCAAAGCCCGCTACTTGGCATCATCGGTGTCGCCGCCCTGTTCAATGGCCTAGTCCAGTGGCGGCTCAGGCAGGCCAGCAGTGCAACCAGTCACGAACTGCTCAGCCAGTTGCTGGTCGACATCGCCTCGCTCGGCGCCCTGGTTTTTTTCAGCGGCGGGGCCACCAACCCACTGGTTTCGCTACTCCTGCCACCAGTCGCCATCGCTGCACTGACCTTGCCGGCGCGTAGCGTTTTTGCCGTATGCAGCATTGCCATTACGGCCTATTCGCTGCTGATGGTCTACTACGTCCCGATGCCGATGCCCGACGCCAACCGTGCCACCCGGTTGCACCTGATCGGTATGTGGCTGACCTTTGCCGTTTCGGCGGCGATGATTGCCGTCTTCGCGGTCCGCATGACGCGCCTGATTCGCCAACGCGATGCCGAACTGGCGGCGGCCCGCGAACAGGCCTTGCGCGATGAAAGGGTAATGGCGATGGGCACGCTGGCCGCCGGCGCCGCCCACGAACTCGGCACGCCGCTCGCCACCATGGCGCTGCTCACCGGCGAACTGGCCAACGATCCGACGCTCAATGCAGCAACCCGCGACGACATCGCGCTGCTCCGCCAGCAAATCGGCGTCTGCAAGGAAATCATCACCGGCCTCTCCCGGCGGGCCGGTGCCGAGCGCCTGGAAAACACCGCCAGCCAACCTGCCGACCGCTGGCTCGACGGGGTACGCCAGCATTGGCACGCCGCCCGTCCACAATCGGGCAGCCGGCTGATCATCGGCAGCGACGGCCCGGCACCGCTCATCGTCGCCGACCCCCGGCTTGAGCAGGCCGTGTTCAACCTGTTGAACAACGCCGCCAACGCCACCGCGACCCCGCTGGAAATCCGCCTCAGCTGGTGCAGCCAGAACCTGTGCATCGAGATTCGCGATCACGGCCCGGGCTTTCCGCCCACCGTGCTCGAGCATGGCGGCCACGACAGTTTCCCGGCCCATACCGGCGGCAGCGGCGTCGGCCTGCTGCTGACCAGCACCGCCATCGAGCAACTGGGCGGCCACCTGACCCTGATCAACCCCGACGATGGCGGCGCCCTCGCCCGCATCGAACTACCGCAGACAAGCCAATGAGCGAAATGACCCTGGTCATCGATGATGACCCCAGCTTCAATGCCATCCTGATCCGTACGCTGGAGCGACGCGGCCACCCCGCGTGCGGTGCCTTAGACGTCGGTTCGGCCCGTGAACTGGCCCGCCAGACCGGAGCCGGCCAGGTGGTCCTCGACCTCAACTTGAACGGCAGTTCAGGACTGGCGCTGATTCCCGAATTGCTGGCCATCAACCCGGACTGCCGCATCGTCGTGCTAACCGGCTATGCCAGCATTGCCACCGCCGTCGACGCCGTCAAGCTGGGCGCCGTGCAATATCTGGCTAAACCGGTCGAAATCGAGGCCATCCTCGCCGCCTTCGAAGACAGCGATGGACCGGATCTCGATCTGCCGGCATCGGATGAGCCGCTATCGGTCGACCGTCTGGAGTGGGAACATATCCAGCGGGTCCTCAACGAGAACGATGGCAATATTTCCGCCACCGCCCGCGCCCTGAAGATGCATCGCCGGACACTGCAGCGCAAGCTGTCGAAACGTCCGGTCAGGACCTGAAGTCGCGTTACAGCAGCAGAAATCCGAGAATGGCAATGCCGGTCGGGGCCAGCGCCCCGAGGAAAAGTCCGAGCGGGCTGATCGACTGATCGGCAAAGCCGGATTTCAGAATCGCCACCCCGGCAGGATTCGGCGCGTTGGCGATGATGGTCAGTCCACCGCCGGTCACCGCCCCGGCAACAATCGCATATTTGAATTCGGCCGAAACGCCGTCGACCAGCGATGCCAGATAGGTCAGTGCGGCATTGTCGGTAATCGCCGTCAAGCCGATGGCGAGGAAATACAGAAGCGTTGGCTCGACCCCCATCAGGGTCGGCTGCAACCACCACTGCTGCAAGCCGCCGAGGACGACCAGGCCGGCCAGGAAGAAGGCCACCAGCAATCCCTCGCGAAGAATCAGTTTGTCCTGATAGCGTTCGTAGGCCTCGGTGTAGCCGATAAAGAACAGGAAGAGCCCCATGAAGATCGCCGGGTGATGGGCAAATACCACCACCCCGACGAGAAAGGCGAGATGGAGGAGGATCACCACGACAGGGACGCCAGCCTCCGCCTCCGTCTCGGCCACATCGCCGCCACGTCCGGCGGCCAGCTCATGGCGAAACAAGCCGGTCAGCAGCGCCGCATTGACCAGGACCACGACGGCGGCCTTCCAGCCAAAAGTGGACAGCATGAACGCGCTGTTCCATTCCCACTTGGCGGCCACCATCAAGACCGGCGGCGCGCCGAAACTGGTCAGCGTGCCGCCGATCGAAACATTGACGAAGAGGACGCCGAGCGCGGCATATTGCAGGCGTCGCGACAGCCCGTGCAGGAAGTAGCCATCGCGCAACATCAATGCCGCCAGGGTCATCGCCGCCGGTTCGGTAATGAAGGAGCCAAGCAACGGGACGATCGACAGGCAAAGAAAGAAAATACCCAGCGACCGTTGGAATGGCAGCAGGCGGGCCAAAACACGGACCGCCGCATCGCCGAATTCGAGAATCGGCCGACTGGCAGCAACCACCATGATGACAAAGACGAACAGCGGCTCGGTGAAATTCCGGCTTTCCATGTAATCGACGGCATCCGCCTTGCCGGTCAGCATGAAAAGCGTCACCACGAGAACGAAAGCCCAGAAACCGAACACCACCTCGACTTCGGACAGAAGATGCCACAACCCGGCATGTCTCGACGGGAGATGCGCCAGGCGCGCGAAGAAACCGGTCGAAAAGGTGTGCCCGACGGCAAGGGCAAAAACAATTGCCGCGACTACTTCGGGAGAACTGACAGCGTCCATGAGTCTGAGCGTTACGGTCGGGCAGGATGAGCCGCTAGACTAGCACAGGCGCTGCGGGAAGCTGCCGGCCGGAACGGCCCGACTCGCTCGCCGACCGCTACCTTCAGGTCGACGAGCGAAAACCAGCCAGTTTCAGTGTTTGTGTTCCATCATCGGCATGGGGGCGGGGGCTGGTGCGGCCATCGGTCGGACAACCTTGGCATCAACCTGCTTGGTGCTGCCGTCATCGAGCGTCAGCGTGATCGGCACGACATCGCCTTCCTTCATCGGCGCCTTGAGATCGATCATCATCACATGCAGACCGCCCGGCTTGAGCACGGCCTCACCCTTGGCCTTGACCTCGATCGCCGCCACCGGGCGCATTTTCATGACACCGCCCTCGTTCAGGTGGGTGTGCAACTCGGTGACCCGGGAAACCGGATTGTCGGCCTTCAGCACCTTCACGTCCTTGTCGCCGCCATTCCGGATCACCATGAAGGCACCGGTGGCCGGCGCGTTGGGCGGTGCCAGGCGAACGTAAGGATCCTGCACGCTCAGTTGGTCGGCTGCCCCGGCCAGCACCCCGGTAGCCAGCGTCAGGCCGGTGATTAGCATCGATAGTTTTTTCATCGTCAATCTCTCTTTCACGGTTGATTCAAACGTTTGCGAATTTCCGCCGCCACCTGATCGGGTGGCGAGGCATGGCTGATTTTGCTGAGCAAGCGACCGTCCGGCCCGACGACATAGGTATCGGAAGTGTGGTCGACAACATAGCCGTCACCGGCTGTTTCGACCTTTTGTCGAGCATAGAAAACGCCGTAACGTTTGGCGATTTCGGCCAGACTTTCGGACGAGCCGGTCACGCCGACGATATTCGGATGAAAGAACTCGACGTAATCCTTGAGCCGCGCCGGCGTATCGCGCTCGGGATCGACCGAGATAAAGAGCATTGCCACCCGGGTCAGCTCTTCGGCGGTCAGTTGTTTCAATCCGTCGGCGGTTGCCGCCAGTGCCGTCGGACAGATATCCGGACAATAGGTGTAACCGAAATAGACCAGTACGACCTTGCCGCGATAATCCTTCAGCGAAACCGGACCAGTTGACGACTGCAGCGTGAAATCGCCCCCCGGCGGCAAGGCCGCCATCGGCAACGGGCGCTCGGGCAGTTCAGGCGACCAGAAAAATGCCAGACCAAGAATCAGGGCGGCAAGCAGAGCGGCGATGGCGATCAGAATGCGTTCGGACATGTTATTGGTGGCTCCCCGAGGTAAACCGGAATGGAATGGCCAGACGTTCGCTACCGGTTTCGAGCAGCACGGTTGCCTGCCATTCCATCTGGCCGGTAATGCACACCGGCAGCGTCGCTTCGGCGACAAATCGGCCATCGCCACGAACCGCCAATTGCGGCCGGTTGTAACCCATATTCATATTCAAGCCGGTGAAATCGATCTCGACCCGTGACGGGCTGAAGCCATTGGCCGTGACCTGAACCGCAAAGGGTTTGACCATCGGGATCGGATGCGTCCCCATCGTCAACTCGATCCGCCCACCACCGGGCAGGGCAACGGCACATGCCTGACGCTGCAAATCACAGGCCGGATCGGGCTGCACCGTGACATCGGCCTTGGGCAACAACATCGGCGACAACTTGTAGCCAACCACGACAACCAGGGCAATCAGCAGAATGCCGATCAGGTCTATCAGTATTTTTTTGCTCACCAGAACGCTTCTTTTCCTTGGGCTGCCGAACTTAACGCATTTTCCCCGAACGAGTGTCCACGGAATTAACCAACATCAATTTTTTCATACTCTAGCGGTAATACAGTGTGCGACAAATTGCCGCAGGGAGTATTCTGCCCGCGGCAATAGGGGTAGGAAGTTCAACTTCTCGATTCATGGGAGAGATTCAAATGAAAAAATTTGCAGTCAAATCGACTCTGCTGGCGGTTGCGGCGGGGATCGGCTTCGGCGCAGCCACGTCGGCGTGGGCAGCCGAATCGCTGCAGGACGTGATGAAGCGTCGCGGCCTGAGTCAGCAGGATCTGCTGGCGGCCTCGAAGACCTACGTCCCGACCGGCAAGCGCGACGATTTCGTCGCCTTCAGCTCGGGCGGCCAGTCCGGCCAGGTCATCGTCTACGGCATTCCGTCGATGCGCATCCTCAAGTACATCGGCGTCTTCACGCCGGAACCGTGGCAGGGTTATGGCTTCGATGAAGAATCGAAGGCCGTGCTGCGCCAGGGCAATATCGACGGCAAGGAAATCAACTGGGGCGATACGCACCACCCGGCAATCTCGGAAACCCAGGGCAAGTACGACGGTCAGTTCCTGTTCATCAACGACAAGGCCAATCCGCGCCTCGCCGTGATCGACCTGCGCGACTTCGAGACCAAGCAGATCGTGGTCAATCCGATCTTCAAGTCCGAGCATGGTGGCGCTTTCGTTACCCCGAACACCGACTACATCATCGAAGCCGCCCAGTACGCTTCGCCGCTCGAGAACAAGAAGTTCTTCCCGCTCGAAGAGTTCAACGAGAAGTATCGCGGCGGCATCACCTACTGGAAGTTCGACCGCAAGGAAGGCCGCATCGACGTGAAGAATTCCTTCTCGCTCGAACTGCCGCCTTACTCGCAGGATCTGTCGGATGCCGGTAAAGGCCCGTCCGATGGCTGGTCGTTCACCAACTCCTTCTGTTCCGAGCGTTACGTCGGCGGCATCGAGAAGGGTCGTCCGCCGTATGAAGCCGGTTGCTCCGCCAAGGACACCGACTATCTGCACGTGATCAACTGGAAGAAGGCGGCCGAACTGGTCGCCGCCGGCAAGGCCAAGAAGATCAACGGCCACAATGTGCTGATGATGGAAACCGCGATCAAGGAAGGCATCCTCTTCCTGATTCCGGAACCGAAGTCGCCGCACGGCGTCGACGTCACTCCGGACGGCAAGTTCCTGACCGTCGCCGGCAAGCTCGATACCCACGTTTCCGTCTATTCCTTCGAGAAGATCCAGGCCGCGATCAAGGCCAACAAGTTCGAATCCAAGGATCCGTACGGCATTCCGGTGATCGGCATGAAGGATGCGCTGCATACCCAGGTCCAGCTCGGCCTCGGCCCGCTGCACACCCAGTACGACAGCAAGCCCTGTATCGCCTACACCTCGCTCTATGTCGATTCGCAAGTCGTCAAATGGAATCACTGTGACGGCAAGGTGCTCGACAAGATCTCCGTGCATTACAACATCGGTCACCTGATGACCATGGAAGGTGACTCGGCCGATCCGAAGGGGCGCTATCTGGTGGCGCTGAACAAGCTGTCGATCGATCGTTTCAACCCGGTTGGCCCGCTGCATCCGCAGAACCACCAGTTGATCGACATCAGCAACGACAAGATGCAACTGCTCTACGACATGCCATTGCCGCTGGGTGAGCCGCACTACGTCGTCGCCATCGAAGCGGCCAAGCTGAAGCCGGGCGTTCGTTACAAGGTCGGCACCAACAGCCGTACCGACAAGCCGAATCCGGGCGCGGTCCGGGCCGGTGAGGAACATACCGACAAGAAGGGCAACAAGATCGAAGTCTTCGGTACGCTGATCCGTTCGCACATCACCCCGGAAACGATCGAGGCTGAAGTGGGCGACGAAATCACCGTCCATTTGACCAACCTCGAACGGGCCCAGGACGAAACCCACGGTTTCGCGGTATCGACCTACAACGTCCATGCTTCCATCGAGCCGGGCAAGACGGTGACCGTCAAGTTCAAGGCCGACAAGGAAGGCGTCTATCCGTACTACTGCACCGAGTTCTGTTCCGCTCTCCACCTTGAAATGCAGGGTTACCTGCTGGTCAAGCCGAAGGGCTGGAAGCCGGGCAAGACGCAGGAAAGCGCCAAGGCCAACTACACCGAAGCCGACTATAAGGCGACCGTGAAGAAGGTGGTGGATACCCAGGTCGTCATCGATTCCGTGGTCGGCTACATCACCAGCGTGAATTACAAGGACTTCCCGGATGTCGTGGCAATGGTCGAAGATGCAACCGACCAGCTCAACCGCATGAAGGAAGCCAAGACCAAGCACGAAGCCGCTGCCGCCAAGAAGGACTGGGACCAGGCCAATCTGTGGGCCGAGCAAGTCTGGCAATACCAGGTCAAAGCCGCCGACATCGGTCTGCGTGCCAAAACCTATCTCGAACAGAACGGCGCCAAGAAGGTGAAGTAAAACATCCTGAGGTTTCGGGATTGAAAGGGGGCAGAGAAATCTGCCCCCTTTTTTGTTTTGTTCGCCCGCTGGACATACACTGCGCGGAATCTCGCTTTCAGGGCTAACCTCGCACACTCCGACCAGCCAGTTGGCGTCCATTTCCGGCGCCGTTCATGGTTGCCAAAAAACAGCGCAGTGAAGGTATTCAGTAGCAGACATGCCATCAACCCATCCTTTCTCGCCCCGGTGGCCGGGCGCCAAAATCGTCCTTCTGGCGACCCTTATCTGGACGCTGCTGGTTCTCGCCTCCCTGCTCACCCAGCGCGAGCAATTGAACCGGACTGCCAGCGCCCTGGCGCGCATCGATGCCGTCGCCAATCTGAAGAAGGACATGTCCATTCGCAAATGGGCCTCCGATGTCGGTGGCGTCTTCATCCGCGAAGAAAAAATACCTCCCGTCAACTCGCTGGAAGAAGAGGAGCGGGTAACCGTCCTGCGCAGCAACGGCGAAACTATCCGTTTGGTGACCGTAACGCCGATTCATCTGCTGCTCGCCATCCAGGAAGCGGCCAATCAGGGCGTGCCAGGGAGCCGCGAGCGCCTGACCTCGAAGCAGTTGCGCAACATGGACAATGCGCCGGACGACTGGGAGGCCAAGGCGCTGGATACCCTCGAAAAAGGCGGCGACATGGTTGCCGAAGCGCTGCCGAAGAAAGGCGCGCACGGCCTGATGCGGGCGATGATCCCGATGCGCATGGAGAAGGAATGCCTGGAGTGCCACCGGGACACGCTGGTTCCGGTCGGCGGCCTGCGCGGCGGAGCAACCATCTCGATCAACCTGAATGCCTACCGGACCGCCCAGGAACCGACCTGGCGAGCGATTCAGTACTGGCACCTGGGCATCTGGATCCTCGGACTGGCGGCGATGTTCACCTTCGCCTACTTCGCGCGCCACCGCAGTATCGAAAAGCTGCGCAGCGAGGAAGCCCGCCGCGAAAATGAAATGGCTTTCGCGGCGATGGCCGAGGGCGCCATCATCACCGACCCGAGCGGCACGATCCTCTGGGTCAATGATGCCTTCTGCCGCATTTCCGGCTATGCGCGGGACGAGGTGATCAACCGGAACCCCCGCCTGCTCAAGTCGGGCGTGCATGACGCCGACTTTTACCGGAAGCTCTGGGAACAGCTCACCCGCGTCGGCCACTGGCGGGGCGAACTGTGGAACCGGCGCAAGACCGGAGACGTCTTCCCCGAGGAAATATCGATCCAGGCCTTGACGGGACCGGACGGGCGGATACGCCGCTTCATCTCGATCTTTTCCGACATCACCGAGCGCAAACGCGACGAACAGGAATTGCAGGAGTATCGCGAACACCTGGAAGACTTGGTTCGCCAGCGGACCGAGGAACTGACCGAAGCGCGCGACGAGGCCGAGGCGGCGAACCGTTCCAAGACCACTTTCCTGGCCAACATGAGCCATGAATTGCGGACGCCGCTGAATGCCGTCATCGGCTTTTCGCAACTGATGGGCAAGGACCCGGTGCTCGACCCGACGCAGCGCCGCAACGTCGAGATCATCAACAACTCTGGTAATCATCTGCTGACCCTGATCAACGATATTCTGGAGCTGTCGAAAATCGAGTCCGGCAAGATGGAAATGGCCGCCGAAGACGTCGATCTTGCCGCGCTGCTCGAGGAGATCGTCGGCATGATGCGTCTGCGTGCCGAACAGGGCGGCCTGGCATTGAAGCTGGAGATGTCCGACCTGCCGCCATCGGTCGTGCTCGACCCGGTGATGCTGCGCCAGATCCTGCTCAACCTGCTGTCGAATGCCGTCAAATTCACGCCGGCCGGCTCGGTCACGCTAAATGTTGCCGGGACTGACGCCGGCAATGGCGAGGTCCGGCTGTCCTTCAGTGTCGTCGATACCGGGATCGGCATCCGCGCCGAAGACCACGCGCGGATTTTTGCCTCGTTCGAGCAAGTCGGCGCCTCGCATCAAGGCGGCACGGGTCTCGGGCTGACCATCAGCCAGCAGTATGTCGAGATGATGGGCGGCGAACTGACGCTCGAATCCGAACCCGGCCAGGGCGCCACCTTCCGCTTTGCGATTACCGTACCGGGCGGCCAAGCGGGTAGCGCCAAATCCGCCCGGGGACGCGTCTCCGGGGTCGAGCCGGCCGATCACGGGCGGCGCATTCTGGTGGTCGACGATATGCCGGAAGCGCGGCTGCTCGTCAGATCACTGCTCGAGCCGCTCGGTTTCGTGGTCGATGAGGCAAGCAGTGCGGCAGCCGCCGAGGCGGCGATCGCAACGGCGGGGCCGGACCTCGTTTTCATGGACTGGTTCCTGCCCGACGGCAATGGCCTGGAGATCATCGCCCGGGTGCGCCAAGGCAAGACGGGCAACCAACCGCGTCTCGTCATGCTGACCGCCAACGCGATGAAAGAGAGCCGGCAGGCAGCCCTGCTCGCTGGCGCCGATGACTTTCTCAGCAAACCTTTCGAGGAAGAGGCGCTGTTCCGGATTCTCGAAAAGCATCTCGCGCTGCGCTTGATTCGCGCCCCGCTGCCGACGCCGGAGGCATCGCCCTGCTCCGTCGGCGCCGCACGAAAGATCAGCGCCGAAGATCTCGCCGGCTTGTGCAGCGAAACACGCGCCGGCCTGGCGCAGGCCGCTCTCTCGCTGAACCCGGAAAAGATCGCCGCAGCCTTGCGCAGCGTGGCAGAGGAAAATCCGGAACTGGCCGCCAACCTTGGCGAATTTGCCAACACCCGCCAATATCAAGCCTTGTGGCAGGTACTGGGCATACTCGACGCAGAGGAATAGACATGAATGCCGAAATACTGGTCGTCGAAGACACGCCGGCTTCCCTCGAACTGCTCTCCCAGTTGTTGGCCCACGCCGGCTACACGGTGCGCCCGGCGCTGGAAGGACGGATGGCCTTGCGCTCGGCCCAGGCCAGCCCGCCCGATCTGATACTGCTCGATGTCCGCATGCCCGGGATCGATGGCTACGAAGTCTGTCGACGGCTGAAGGACGACCCGCGGACCCATGACATTCCGGTCATCTTCCTCTCGGCGCTGCGCGAAGCCGGCGACAAGCTGAAGGGCTTCGAGCTGGGAGCAGTCGACTACATCGCCAAACCCTATCAACCGGAAGAAGTGCTGGCCCGGGTACGTACCCATGTCGAACTGCGCCAGCTGCAATCGCGCCTCGAAGAACGCGTCGCGGAGCGGACGGCCCAACTGCTCGCAGCGCAAGCCAGCCTTCACGAGTCGCAAAGCCGGCTGCAGGAACTGGCCGGTTTTCTACAAACCGTCCGGGAAGAGGAACGGGCGGGCATCGCCCGCGAATTGCACGATGAGCTTGGCCAGGCACTCACCGCGTTGCGCATCGACATCGGCTGGCTGAAGGACAAGGCCGGCCAACTCGGACCGTCGGTGGCCGAGCGAGGGGAAGCGGCCTACAGTCTGGTGGAACGGACAATCAACGCAGTGCGCCGGATTTCCGAAGGACTCCGCCCGGGCATGCTCGATGTGCTCGGCCTGGCCGCGGCCATTGAACACCATGTCAGTCAATACCAGGAGCGCACCGGCATCGCCTGTACGCTTGCCATGAACCGCGAGGAATTCGACATCGGCGAACCGCTGGCCACGGCGATTTTTCGGGTAGTCCAGGAATCCTTGACCAACGTCGCGCGGCACGCCGCCGCCGGGCGGGCGAACGTCCAGATCGACGATGGCGAAGACGAAATCCGGCTATGCGTCGACGATGACGGTTGCGGCTTCGACACGACCGGCCACAAGAAAACCTTTGGACTGCTCGGCATGCAGGAAAGAGTCAAAATACTGGGCGGGACTATCGAAATCATCAGCCAACCGGGGCAAGGCACGCGCATCGAGGCCCATTTCCCCAAAGACCGCGAGAGAAAGCAATGATCCGGATATTGATTGCAGACGACCATGACATTCTCCGGGCCGGGCTGAAACACATCCTGCAGGACAGTGGCGACATCGAGGTGGCCGGCGAAGCCTGCGACGGCAACGAAGCGCTCGCCCTGGTCCGTTCCGGGAGTTGGGACGTGCTACTTCTCGACCTGTCGATGCCAGGCAAGAGCGGGATCGAGCTGATCAAGCAGATCAAGAGCGAATTTCCGAAACTGCCCATTCTGATCCTCAGCATGCACAAGGAGGACATCTTCGCCGTCCGCGCCCTCAAGGCCGGCGCCTCCGGCTACCTCTGCAAGGACAATGCGGAAACCCAGCTGGTGCAAGCGATCCGCAAGGTCGCCGGGGGGGGGCTGTTCATCAATCAGGCGGTCGCTGAAAAGCTGGCGATGGAAGCCTTGACCGGCAAGAGCAGCGGCTTGCCGCATACCCGCCTGTCCGACCGCGAGTACCAAGTTTTTCTGTTACTGGCCCGCGGCGAAGGCGTCACCGAAATCGGCCACGCGCTGAATCTGAGCGTCAAGACCGTCAGTACCCACAAAACCCGGATCCAGGAAAAAATGGGGCTGGCCAATTCCGGCGAATTGATCCATTACGCGATCCGGCACAAGCTGGTCCATGGGGAGGACGAACAACCCGATTAAGCGCCATGTTGTAGGAATTTTCCTACCCCAAAAATCAGTATATTTCCGCTTACTTATTTATCTCTCTGCACCCATACTTCGACCAGTGCGACAAATTGCCGCAGGAATATTTTCCCGGCGGCAATAGGGGTAGGAAGTTCAACTTCTCGATTCATGGGAGAGATTCAAATGAAAAAATTTGCAGTCAAATCGACTCTGCTGGCGGTTGCGGCGGGGATCGGCTTCGGCGCAGCCACGTCGGCGTGGGCAGCCGAATCGCTGCAGGACGTGATGAAGCGTCGCGGCCTGAGTCAGCAGGATCTGCTGGCGGCCTCGAAGACCTACGTCCCGACCGGCAAGCGCGACGATTTCGTCGCCTTCAGCTCGGGCGGCCAGTCCGGCCAGGTCATCGTCTACGGCATTCCGTCGATGCGCATCCTCAAGTACATCGGCGTCTTCACGCCGGAACCGTGGCAGGGTTATGGCTTCGATGAAGAATCGAAGGCCGTGCTGCGCCAGGGCAATATCGACGGCAAGGAAATCAACTGGGGCGATACGCACCACCCGGCAATCTCGGAAACCCAGGGCAAGTACGACGGTCAGTTCCTGTTCATCAACGACAAGGCCAATCCGCGCCTCGCCGTGATCGACCTGCGCGACTTCGAGACCAAGCAGATCGTGGTCAATCCGATCTTCAAGTCCGAGCATGGTGGCGCTTTCGTTACCCCGAACACCGACTACATCATCGAAGCCGCCCAGTACGCTTCGCCGCTCGAGAACAAGAAGTTCTTCCCGCTCGAAGAGTTCAACGAGAAGTATCGCGGCGGCATCACCTACTGGAAGTTCGACCGCAAGGAAGGCCGCATCGACGTGAAGAATTCCTTCTCGCTCGAACTGCCGCCTTACTCGCAGGATCTGTCGGATGCCGGTAAAGGCCCGTCCGATGGCTGGTCGTTCACCAACTCCTTCTGTTCCGAGCGTTACGTCGGCGGCATCGAGAAGGGTCGTCCGCCGTATGAAGCCGGTTGCTCCGCCAAGGACACCGACTATCTGCACGTGATCAACTGGAAGAAGGCGGCCGAACTGGTCGCCGCCGGCAAGGCCAAGAAGATCAACGGCCACAATGTGCTGATGATGGAAACCGCGATCAAGGAAGGCATCCTCTTCCTGATTCCGGAACCGAAGTCGCCGCACGGCGTCGACGTCACTCCGGACGGCAAGTTCCTGACCGTCGCCGGCAAGCTCGATACCCACGTTTCCGTCTATTCCTTCGAGAAGATCCAGGCCGCGATCAAGGCCAACAAGTTCGAATCCAAGGATCCGTACGGCATTCCGGTGATCGGCATGAAGGATGCGCTGCATACCCAGGTCCAGCTCGGCCTCGGCCCGCTGCACACCCAGTACGACAGCAAGCCCTGTATCGCCTACACCTCGCTCTATGTCGATTCGCAAGTCGTCAAATGGAATCACTGTGACGGCAAGGTGCTCGACAAGATCTCCGTGCATTACAACATCGGTCACCTGATGACCATGGAAGGTGACTCGGCCGATCCGAAGGGGCGCTATCTGGTGGCGCTGAACAAGCTGTCGATCGATCGTTTCAACCCGGTTGGCCCGCTGCATCCGCAGAACCACCAGTTGATCGACATCAGCAACGACAAGATGCAACTGCTCTACGACATGCCATTGCCGCTGGGTGAGCCGCACTACGTCGTCGCCATCGAAGCGGCCAAGCTGAAGCCGGGCGTTCGTTACAAGGTCGGCACCAACAGCCGTACCGACAAGCCGAATCCGGGCGCGGTCCGGGCCGGTGAGGAACATACCGACAAGAAGGGCAACAAGATCGAAGTCTTCGGTACGCTGATCCGTTCGCACATCACCCCGGAAACGATCGAGGCTGAAGTGGGCGACGAAATCACCGTCCATTTGACCAACCTCGAACGGGCCCAGGACGAAACCCACGGTTTCGCGGTATCGACCTACAACGTCCATGCTTCCATCGAGCCGGGCAAGACGGTGACCGTCAAGTTCAAGGCCGACAAGGAAGGCGTCTATCCGTACTACTGCACCGAGTTCTGTTCCGCTCTCCACCTTGAAATGCAGGGTTACCTGCTGGTCAAGCCGAAGGGCTGGAAGCCGGGCAAGACGCAGGAAAGCGCCAAGGCCAACTACACCGAAGCCGACTATAAGGCGACCGTGAAGAAGGTGGTGGATACCCAGGTCGTCATCGATTCCGTGGTCGGCTACATCACCAGCGTGAATTACAAGGACTTCCCGGATGTCGTGGCAATGGTCGAAGATGCAACCGACCAGCTCAACCGCATGAAGGAAGCCAAGACCAAGCACGAAGCCGCTGCCGCCAAGAAGGACTGGGACCAGGCCAATCTGTGGGCCGAGCAAGTCTGGCAATACCAGGTCAAAGCCGCCGACATCGGTCTGCGTGCCAAAACCTATCTCGAACAGAACGGCGCCAAGAAGGTCAAGTAAGTCCGAAAAGTTGATCTGACTTAAGGCAGGAACCGGGGGGTGGCAATTAACCTACCTTCCGGTTTCTTAAAATAGGGAAAAACCATGAAATTCATTATGTCTCTGATCGCCGCCGCGCTGGTTGCCAGCCCGGTAATCGCTGCTCCGGATGGCGCCAAACTGTTCGCCGAGAAGACCTGCAACGCCTGCCACGGCCCGAAGGGCGACAAGCCGCTGATGCCGAACTACCCGAAAATCGCCGGCCAGAACGCTGCCTACACCGAACAGCAAATGAAGGACATCAAGAGCGGCGCCCGTAACAATGGGCAAACCGCGGCAATGAAAGGCGTCATGCATCTGGTCAATGACGAGGAAATCAAGGCGATATCCGAGTACCTCGTAAAGCTCAAGTAAGACAAAAAGCCCTGCCACCAAGGCGTATGACGTGTATCAAGGAATGCTGATATTGATCCAACGACAATGATTCACGCGTTCCGCTTTACCTGCACACAAAGGACACCACCCATGAAAACATCATTACTACTGATCGGTCTGCTCTCGGCAGGCATCGCCTTTGCCGGACCTCCCGCGCCAAAACATGGCGGCATCGAGAGCAAGGACTACAAATGGAATGCCGACGAGGGCGAAAAATCCGAAGCCCTCAAGCTCAAGGGCGACAAGAAGCGTGGCGAAGAAGCCTATGAAGTCTGTGGCGCCTGTCACCTGCCCTCCGGCGCCGGTCGCCCGGACGGCACCTTCCCGCAACTGGCTGGCCAGCACACGACCGTGCTGATCAAGCAGATGGCCGACATCCGTGCCGGCACCCGCGACAATCCGACGATGTACCCGTTTGCCGCGACGCTGACCGATCCGCAGGAACTGGCCGATGCCGCCGCCTACATCGAAAGCCTGTGCATCCCGATCGAACATGGCAAATACGAAGGTGCCGACGCTGCCACGCAGGTCGCCAAGGGCAAGGAACTGTATGAAAAGCAGTGTCTCGAATGCCACGGCAAGAACGGTGAAGGCGTCAAGGACAAGTTCTACCCGGTGATCGCCGGTCAGCACTACAAGTATCTGTTGCGCCAAATGACTGAAATCCGCGATGGTCACCGCCGCAACGCCAACCCGGACATGGTCAAGATCATCAAGCCCTACACCAACGACCAACTGGTGGCGATTTCCGCCTACCAGTCCAGCCTGGTGATGCCGGGCAACATGTGCAAGCCGAAAGCCGGCAAGAAGAAGTAAGATTTGCCCCGCCTCGAAAAGGCGGAACAGGGAGGGGATGAGTTTGCTGATCAGTGCATGAACTCATTCCCCCTCTTCACCTCCCCATTCAAGTGGGAGGGATAGAGATGCACGAGAACACAAAGAGAGCAGCAAACATGGAAAAGCAGAACAAAATCGTCGGTGGCTTGAGCCTGATCGCCCTGATCGCCTTGATCGCCGCCTATTTCGCGCCGATCTGGTGGGTTTCCCTGACCGCTCCGAATTACCCGCCCGATGCCTTCCCGGACGGCATCCGCATCCACTTCCATTTCGACGGTGTCTATAACGGCTGCACGGCAGCCGGCAAGGGCACGCGAATGGCCGGCGAGATCATCCAGAAGGATCTCGCCCATGAAGACGAACGTTACAACCCGATCACCGACGACAAGAAAGACCTGAACAAGGGCGCCGAAGGTCTCGATTGCGTCCATGAAATGAACACCATCAATCACTACGTCGGGATGTATCCGATCGCTACCGGCGCCCCGGTCGAGAAGCCGCTGGCCAAGTTCTTCTTCGGCTTCTTCGCAGTGATGATGCTGGCCTTCGTGACGACCACCAAGAAAGCCCGCCTGACAACCTTGAGCGCGGGATTCGCCGCCGTGGCGGCGTGGATGATCGTCGATCAATTCGTCATGGGCCACCTGGAAAGCCATGTCCAGGCCTACATGCAGGAATCCGGCACCTTCTTCAAGGACATGGAGCGGATCAAGGTATGGGGCGACAACGTTCGCAATATCTCGAAAGTCGTCATCTTCGGTCTGCTCGCCGTGATGGCGGTTGTCATTGCCGGCGTCGCCAAGATACGGCCCTTCCAGTTGCTGCTCGCCCTGGTCCCCGCCCTGCTGCCGGTCTTTTTCGTCATTACCTACGCCGGCTGGCTGTGGTTCTTCGGCCACAACATGCATCCGTGGGGCGCCTTCACCGTCAAGCCGTTCATGCCGACGGTGTTCGGCGAAGGCAAGGTCGCGCAGTTCTCGACCTTCTCCTATCCGTACTGGGGCTTTGGCCTGCTGGTCATCATTTTCGTCTGCATGATGCTGGCCCTGCTGATCCGTCGCAAGCAACTGCGTGAAGGCAAGGCCGAGTAAGCGGCCATGCGTACACTGAGCAAACTCGGCAAGGTCGGTCTGGCGACGGCACTGATCCTTGCCTTTTCCTCCGGCAACACGCAGCAGGAACGCGGCTCCAATGCCGACCTGAGCACCGCGCCACGGGTCGGCATCGACCGCCCGAAGCAGACTTTCATGCTGCATGAGCGCGACAAGCGGGTGCATGGCCTGAAGCCGTTCCAGGAGCTGGTCGACCAGGCCCCCGAGGGCTCGGTACTCAAGCCGCCACCGGGCATCTATGCCGGACCGGTGGTCATCGACAAGCCGCTGACCATCGAAGGCAATGGGCAGGTCACCATCGATTCCGGCGACAAGGGCACGGTAATGATCCTCAATGCCAGCAACACCGTGCTGCGCGGACTGCACCTGACCGGTTCCGGCGACTCGCACGACACCGACGACTCCTGTCTCGACGTGCGCGGCAACAACAACGTGATCGAGAATATCAAGGCCGACAACTGCCTGTTCGGCCTCGATTTCAAACAGTCGAATCACAATCTGATTCGCGGCAACGAGATCCGCTCCAAGGCTTTCGAACTCGGCGTGCGCGGCGACGGCCTGCGCCTCTGGTACAGCAACGACAACGTGGTCGAAAAGAACCAGATCATCGATTCGCGCGACATGGTCGCCTGGTATTCGCATCGCAACGTCTTTCGCGAGAACCTCGGCCGGCGCAGCCGCTACTCCATTCACTTCATGTTCGCCAACGACAACGTCGTCGAGCGCAATCAGTTCTACGACAACGCGGTCGGTGTCTATTTCATGTACACCGAGGGCGGCGTCGTCCGCGACAACGTGATCTCCCACGCCACCGGCGCCACCGGCATGGGCATCGGCTTCAAGGAAGCCTCGGGAACGATCATCGAAAACAACGAGATCATTTATTGCGGCGTCGGCATCGGCTCCGACCTCTCGCCCTTCCAGCCCGATGCCACGATCGAGATCCGCAACAACCGTCTGGCCTACAACGGCATCGGCATCCTGTTCAACAGCGAGACCGGCGGCAACAACATGGTCGACAACGTCTTCGAGGGCAATCTCACGCAGGTCACCTACGGCGGCCGCGGCGACAACAACAATAATCCGAAGAACTTCTGGCAAGGCAACTACTGGGACGATTACCAGGGTTTCGACCGTGACGGCGACGGCTTCGGCGATCAGACCCACGGCCTGTATTCCTACACCGACCAGATCTGGGTGGAAATGCCGGTCGCCCGCTTTTTCCGTAGTTCGCCGGTCATGGAACTGCTCGACTTTCTCGAACGCCTGGCCCCGTTCTCGGCCCCCGACCTGATTCTGCGTGATGAAAAACCACGCTTCGTCAAACCTGTGAGGGTAGCGCAATCATGAGCGAGAACGAGAAGGACGACGGGCCGGTCGCCGGACCGACGCCCCCGCTTTCCAAAGCCAAACGGCAGACCAACCGCCGCCGTTTCCTGCGCACCGCGCTGCTCACCGGCGGCGTCCTGGGCGCCGCACTCTCCGGTTTCCTGCCGCTGATCTATGCGAAGAAGAAGCGCCTGCGGCCACCCGGCGCGCTCGACGAAAAAGATTTTCTCGGCAGTTGCATCAAATGTGGTCAGTGCGTCCAGGTCTGCCCCGTATCGGCCATCAAGCTGGCCGACCTGGTCGACGGCATGGGCGTCGGCACGCCCTATATCGATCCCCGCCGCCAGGCCTGCGATTTTTCCTGCGATGCGGTGCAGTGCATTCTCGCCTGCCCGACCGGCTCGCTGACCTATCACAAGCCGGATTTCCTGGCAGTGCGGGCCGGTGCCGCGCTCAAGGCCAAGCCGATCCTGCTGGCCAAGGAAAAGGATGCCGAGCCGACGCTGAACATGACCGAGCGGATTGGCGTGGCCCGCCTGAGTCGGCCGGAAGCCTGCCTGGCCACTCAGGGCAAGGGTTTCAAAGGCCAGGCCCGGGGTGCCGATTTCACCGGCGAACTGCGCTATATGGATGTCGATCGCTGGAAGCCGATCAGGGTCAGCGAGCACCCCTACGACGTTCCCGAATGCGACCTCTGTGTGCGGGCCTGCCCGATCAAGGGGGCCATTTCGATCGAAACCGTGATGGCGCCGAATGGCAGCCAGCACAAATCGCCCGTCGTCCATGAACCCTGTGTCGGCTGTGGCGTATGCGAAATGATCTGCCCGGTCGAGCCGGCCTGCATCACCATTGAAGCCGGCGAGGTCTGGAAAATATGAGCGACGTTCTGAAGCGCCGATTTACCGAACAGATCAAAATCATGTTCGGCTGGGAACCGCGGAAGCCGGAGAAAATCACCGAGCGGGCACAGCAAGTGCACATCATGAAGCGGATGACCAACAAGCAGGACTTGCAGGCCACCAAGAGCCACATGCGGGCGCACGAAGTCAAATCGACCAAGTGGCGCAATCGCCGCTGGATCACGTTGATCGCTGCCAACCTGCTGTTCACCCTGTCGTTTTCCCTCGATATCCAGATTCTCGAAGGTGCGCTGACCGCTTCCCGTTTTGTCGGCTTCCACCTGATCGACCTCAACTCGGCCCTGCAGGTCATGCTGGCCCACAAGCACATCATCAACAATCTGATCATCGGGACCGGCACGGTATTGCTGTTGTGGGGACTGCTCGGCGGCCGCACCTTCTGCTCCTGGGTTTGCCCCTACCATCTGCTGGCCGAATGGGCTGAAAAGCTGCACCTTTTCCTCGCCAAGAAGAAGCTGGTCACCGACCAGACCATGGACCGCCGCTTGCGCACCGTGTTCTGGGTCATCTTTGCGCTGCTCGCCCTGGGCACCGGGTACACCGTCTATGAAGCCATTTCGCCGACCGGCATTGTCTCCCGCGCCCTGGTCTATGGTCCCGGCCTGGCCCTGCTCTGGGTACTGGCCCTGCTCTTTTTCGAGGTCTTTTTCTCGCGCCGCGCCTGGTGCCGCTACGCCTGCCCTATCGGCCTGACCTACGGCGTGGTTGGCATCATTTCGCCGGTCCGCATCAAGTACAAGCTCGACGGCTGCTTCCACGAGGGCGATTGCCGCAAAGTCTGTCTGGTGCCGCACGTGCTGGATACCGTCATCAAGGGACGGGCCGTCGATCTCGAAGTTCCCATCGGGCCGGACTGTACCCGTTGCGGACTCTGCGTCGACGCCTGCCCAACCGGTTCGCTGACCTTCGAGGTCAAGGGCCTACAAAAGCTGCTCTGATTTTTGATCAAAATTCAAAGTCGAACGCAGCAGCCTCCCTATAATTGAAGCCATGATCCAGTTCACCAATGTTGCCAAGAATTTCCGCCGGGCTCGCGTGCTCGACGGCATCAACCTCAATATCGGCCTCGGCGAGCGCGTCGCGCTGATCGGCTCGAACGGCGCCGGCAAGACCACCCTGATCCGCTGCCTGCTCGGCGAATACACCTTCGAAGGCAGCGTCAGCATCAACGGCCTCGACCCGCGCAGCAACCGCACCGAGGTGCTCGGCAATATCGGTTTCGTGCCGCAGCTGCCGCCGCCACTGAAAATGCCGGTCGGCCAGCTGATCGAGTTCTCCGCCGCGCTGTGCGGCACCGACCCGCAGCACATCCACCAGATCGCCAAACGGCTCGGGCTGGATCTCGACAGCATTCTCTCCCGGCAATTCGTGCGTCTGTCCGGCGGCATGAAACAGAAGCTGCTGATCGCCATCGCCCTCGGTCGCGACGCTACCGTGCTGGTGATGGATGAGCCGGCCGCCAATCTCGATCCCGAAGCGCGCAAGATTTTCTTCGACCTGCTGGCCGAACGCCTCGACGATGCCACGATGATCATCTCCAGCCACCGTCTCGACGAAGTATCGTCCCTGGTCAATCGGGTGATCGAAATGGATACCGGCAAGGTGGTGCTCGACGACAAGGTCACCGATGCGGTTTCGCTGACCGCCGTCCTCAACTGCCGTATCGTGCTGCAGCGCTTCGAGCCGGCCTTCGCCAAGGCGCTGGACGGCTGGAAATTCACCAGCCGCGACGACAACCGGGTATGGGAAGGCGAAATCGCCGGGCCGGACCGACTGCGTTTCCTCGGCATCGTTTCCCGGTACACCGGGCTGGTCAGCGACCTGTCGCTGGCCGAAACCAAGGCCTGATCATGTGCGATAGCCAGCGCCGCGAATTTCTCGGCCGGCTCGGCATCGGCGGCCTGTTGCTGACGCCGCTCGCCGCCGCCCTGTCCGGCTGCAAAAAGGACGACTGGCCGGAAGGCATGGCCGAAATAAAATGGGACCGCGACACCTGTGTCCGTTGCAGCATGGTCATCTCCGACCGCCGGTTTGCCGCCCAGGTGCGTGGCGGGCCGGATAACACGGTATTCAAATTCGACGATCCCGGCTGCCTGGCCTTCTGGCTGAAGGAGAAGGTCGACCGCTACCCGTGGCTGGCCGACCCAGCCACCCGGATCTGGGTGGCCGACTTCAACAGCAAGAGCCGGGAACAAATGAACTGGCTGGACCCGAAGCGGGCGCATTTCATTACCAAGACCTCGCCGATGGGCTACAACTTCGCTGCCGTCTCCATTCCGATGCCCGGCAGCCTCGATTTCACCGACATGCGCCAGCACACGCTGGCCAAAGGCAAATAAATGAAGCAACTGTGGCTGACTGCCAAACTCGATATCGTCGAATCCCTGCGCGCCCGCTGGTTTCAGATCTACACCCTGGTCTTCGGTGGCATCGTCGCCCTGCTCTTCCTCTTCGGCCTGACCGAATCGCGGGTCCTTGGCTTCATCGGCCTGTCCCGCCTGCTCGTCACCTATATTCAGCTGACCATGGCCATCCTGCCGATTTTCGTCCTGATCACGACGGTCCGTTCGGTGGCCGGCGACCGTGAAGCGGGCGTCTTCGAATACCTGCTGTCGCTGCCCGTCTCGCTCTCCGCCTGGTTCTGGGGCAAGATCGTCGGCCGCTACATCGTTGTCTTCGCCCCGGTTTTTCTGGCCATGCTGGGTGCCGTCGGCTGGGCGACCATTCAGGGCATCGAAGTACCCTGGGAAATGTTCGGCTATTACACCGCCCTGCTCGCCGTGATGGCGATGTGCTTCCTCGGCATCGGCATGCTCATTTCAGCCGTCGCCCGCACCACCGACATGGCGCAAGGTGCCGCCTTCATGGTCTGGCTGGTGCTGCTGCTCTTCCTCGACCTGATCCTGCTCGGCGTGATGATCCAGGGCAAGGTCTCGCCGGAATTCGCCGTCACGCTGGCCCTGGCCAACCCTTTGCAGGTATTCCGGACCGCCGCGCTGGCCCTGTTCGATCCGCAACTGATCGTCCTCGGCCCCTCCGCCTACGTCATTCTCGACCTCTTCGGGGTGGCCGGCTACAAGGTTTTCGCGCTGGCCTACCCGGCGGCGCTCGGCCTGCTCAGTGCTACCATCGGCTACTTCATTTTCCGCCGTGGCGATCTGCCTTGAAAAACCTTCTGTCCGCCCTGGTTCTTGCCCTTTTTTCGACCTTGAGTGCCGCCCAGGAGCAACCCTCCTCGGCCCCGCTGTTCGCCGCCACGCTCAATGATCTCGACGACAAGCCGGTGGCGCTGGAGCGCTACAGGGGCAAGCCGCTGGTCGTCAATTTCTGGGCCCGCTGGTGCGGTCCCTGCCGGGCCGAGATTCCCGAACTGATCAGGTTCCGCGCCGCCCACAAGGGCAAGATCGAGGTCCTCGGCATCGGTATCGAGGACAAGGCCGAACCGGCCAGGGAATTCGCCAAGGCCTACGAAATGGACTATCCGGTCTTCGTCGCCAAGGAAAAAGGCATCCCGCTGATGCAGGCGCTGGCCAATACCAAGGGCGGCCTGCCCTTCACGCTGTTCATCGACCGTAACGGCAAGGTCATCGAGAAGAAACTGGGCCTGATCAAGAAAGCCGATCTCGATGCGGTAACGGAAAAACTGCTGAAAAACTAAGCCGGCTGCATTTTCCGGACATTCAACGCGCTGCGTCATCCGGCGAAACAGAAACGCACCGGCAATCGACGGGGAAATTCCGCCATTACACCAGTCTTGGCAGCCGCAACCACTTCAGCAAGGTCGCGTACAGTCGCTCGGGATCGACCGGCTTGGCAACGAAGTCGTTCATTCCCACCGCCAAACAGCGATCCCTGTCCTCACTGAAGGCATTGGCGGTCATCGCGATGATCGGAATACCGGTCGCCACCGGCAGCTTGCGAATCTGCATTGTTGCTTCCACCCCGCCCATTCTCGGCATTTGCATATCCATCAGAATCAGCTCGTAGGTTTCGGGGCCGGCGCGCGCCATCATCTCGACCGCCACCTGGCCGTCTTCGGCGACATCGACGGCGATGCCGACATCGGCAAGAATCTCCTGGGCGATTTCCTGGTTGATCAGATTGTCTTCGACCAGCAACAGACGCAGCCCGCTGAAGTCCCTAGTCAAAATTCCTTCGGCATTCTCGGTCGTGACCGGTGCAGATTCGACATGAATTTCGTTACAGCGCGCCAGGCTGGCCGAAAACCAGAAAGTGCTACCCGCCCCCGGCGTACTTTCGGCCCCTGCCGCGCCGCCCATCAACTCAGCCAGGCGCCGGGTAATCGCCAGGCCGAGTCCGGTACCACCGAAATTGCGCGTAATTGCTTGGTCGGCCTGCTGGAAAGGCGAAAACAGCCGCGGGATGAGTTCCGAAGAAATGCCGATACCGGTATCAATAACCTCAAAGCGGACGGTCACCCATTCAGGGGTTTCGGCAATGTTCAAGACGCGCAGGGTGACCGATCCGGCTGACGTAAACTTCACGGCATTGCTGGCCAAATTGAGCAATGACTGGGTCAGACGGGTCGGATCGCCACGCAGGCGATGCGGAAACTCGCCGAACTCGGTCCGCAATTGAACGCCCTTGGCCTCAACCACTTCGGTCAGCATCGATGTGACGTTGATGGCGATCGCTCGCACATCGACGTCACGTTCTTCGAGTTGAATCTTGCCCGCTTCGATTTTCGAGAAATCGAGAATGTCGTTGATGATGCCCAGCAAATGGTTGGCGGCGCTCGATATTTTGTTCAGCTTGTCGGCATGCTCCGGGGCGCAGTCCTGTTTGCGAAGCAGATGCGTCAGCCCGATGATGGCATTCATCGGTGTCCGAATTTCGTGACTCATATTGGCAAGGAAGGCGCTCTTTGCCTGCGAGGCGGTGTCGGCGGCGGCCTTCGCCTCGAGCAACGCGGCCTCGGCTTGTTTCCGCTCGGCGACCAACCGCTCCAGATCGGCCTTTTCAAGCACCAATTGCTTGCGTTCCGTCGCATCAAGACAAATGCCCGCCATGCGCAACGGCTTCCCGGAAGTATCGTAGGCGACATCGCCGTAAGCGTAGATCCAGCGAATATCGCCAGCCGGCAGCACAATCCGGTATTCGCTGAACAACGGTTGGCGCTCTTCGAGTGCAGCGGTAAGGCGCTGCTCTGCCTCCGTCCGGTCCTCAGGATGCAGCGCCGCCAGCCAGACCTCGAAGCTGGCCGGAGTGGTAGCGGGATCGAGCCCGAACAGACCAAAGAATCCTTTTGACCAGCTAAGCTTTCCCGTCTGTATATCCCAGTCCCAGGCGCCAGCTCTGGCACAGCGCTCGGCGAGCAACATCCGCTCGTCGGCCAGGCGCAGGTCGGTAATATCGTGCGTCACCGCCAGCATGCACGGCCTCCCTCCCAGGTTGATCACCGTTCCGGAAACCAGCGTGGTGATTACCTTGCCATCCTTGGTATTGAAATCGCATTCAATATTTTCACAGCGGCCGTTTGTCTGGATTGCCTCGATCAGGGGATAACGGAGTTCCCAGTTGTGCCAGATCCCCAGTTCGCGCGAGGTCCGCCCGATGAATTCATCCCGGGACCAGCCGAACACGCGGGTGAAGCTGTCGTTGACTTCGATGTACTGACCTTGGGCAAGGTCGGTGATGCTGACCGGATCGGGGATGGTCTGGAAGGCGGTTCGATAGAGCTCCTCGCTTTCCTTCAACGCTTGACGCCGCCGCTCAAGTTCGGCCACCAGGCGATTGAAACCGCCGACCACTTGATTGACTTCATCCTGCCGGGTTGCGGGCAGCGGGTGCAGCGGCTGATCGCTGTCCGACAACTCGGCCAGGGCCTTCGCCGTCGCCAGGAGCGGCGCGAGCTGGCGCCCCAGCACCCACCAGGTCAGCCCGCCAGCCAGCAAGGTCAGAAAAAGCGTGGCAAGAAAGATACGCTGCTGCAGCGCGATGATCGGCGCGAAAGCGGCGGTTGTTGGCAAGGTCACGGCGGCGTACCAGTCGGCCGTTGGGATTCCCTTGACTGAAGCCAGGATCTCGACCCCGAGCGAGTTGACGAGGACTTCGGAGCCTTCGTGTCCATGAAAAAACCGATCGATTACCGAATTTTCCGTGGGTACGGGAAGAACCTCCATCACGCGTTTTTTGTCGGAAGCCGCAACGATCAAGCGGTGGCGCGGCGCGACAATCAGATAGTTGGCAGAACGCCCGAATTTCGCTCTTTCGGCCCGGTCCAGGAAGTTCGGGCGACTGAGATCGATCACCCCGACCAGGGCACCGATCACCTTGCTGCCGGCCGCCCGAATCGGCACGCCGATGCCGATGATCGGCCGCCCCAGTGTTTTGCCGATCACCGGCTGGCCTATTGTCGCCTTGCCCTCCTTGAGCGGAGTGGCCACATAGTCGCGCTCGAGGTAACTGATATTGCGTCGTTCGACCGATTTCGATACGGCGGCAACCACTTTACCGGTGGGATCGGTAACGAAGGTGCCTCCGTTGAACAGCTCTTGGAAAACCGGCAGAGTTTCGAGTTTCGACTGCGCCGCCGCGACGTTAGCCGGCGAATCCGGATTTATCCTGGTCGATACATCTTCGAGGGCATGCAATCGCCTGTCGAGCTCGTCGTTGATTTCCGTGGCAACCAATGAAACAGTGGAGAACTGTTGATCGCCCAGGAGGGATTGCATGTCCTTGCGTAATAGCACACCGGAATGAAGTGCCAGAGACCAGATGCTCAACAGAAAAATAATCAGCGTCAGCAACGTGATGCGCGTCTTCAGCGAGTTCAGGGAAAACCTGCTGAAGCTGATGTTGTGGCTCATTTCAGTCGTCCTCCTGAAATATCCTATGCCGGAAATTTATCACGTTGCCATAAGACAAATTCCTGACAATTGCTCATTGGACAACCCACAACGCGTAATCATTCGTTTTTTATTTTGCCTTGTGCGGTAATCCGCACCAGGCAAACCGAAAATTCCGGCAATCCGCACAAACGCGCCCCGCCCCCCCCGCCAAATCGGCTGGTATGCCTGAAAAGCGGCCTGGCACGTCTCCTGCGAACGTATTTCGGCAATCCGCACTCGCGGCCCACGAAAATACTGGAGGAGATATCCATGAACAAGTCGATCCGTCTTGCCCTGCTCGCTGCCTTTGGCATCACCGCCCCGCTCGCCGCCCAGGCCCAGGCCCCCGATGTCGTCCGTCTGGGCAACCTGAAGTTCGCCCACTACGGCGCCGTCTCCTACATGAAGGAGGCCTGTGGCAAGTACAACCTGAAGGTCGAGGAACGGATGTTCCCGAAGGGGCCGGACATCATGCCGGCCATCGTCGCCGGCGAGATCGACATCGCCGCGCTGGCTTCCGACGGCGCGATTTCCGGCCGCGCCAACGGCGTGCCGATCTACACTGTGGCCGGCTTTGCCAAGGGTGGCGCACGCATCGTCGCCGGCGTCGATAGCGGCATCAAGTCGCTGGCCGACATGAAGGGCAAGAAGGTCGGCGTCACCCGCGGCGGCGCCCACGAACTGCTGCTCTACGCGGAACTGGAAAAGGCCGGCCTCTCCTGGTCCGACAAGCCGGGCAAGGACGTGCAGATCGTCTTCCTCGCCTTCGCCGACCTCAACCAGGCGCTGGCCGCCAAGCAGATCGACGCGATGTGCCAGTCCGAACCGCAATCCTCGCAGGCCCTGAACAAGAAGTTCGGCGTCGAGATCATGAAGCCCTACACCACCAAGATGGGCGAGCCGGTCCGCCTGCTGGTGATGACCGAGAAGATGTACACCGAGAAGAAGGACGTCGCCCAGCGCCTGATGAAGTGCTTCGTCGAAACCACGGCGCTGTTCAATACCGATACCGCCCTGGCCGAGAAGTACGTCCGCGACTCGATGTTCAAGGGCCAGATCTCCTCGCAGGATTTCCGCGATGCGATGGATAACGCCGACTACACCTACGACGTCAGCCTCGAGCACATCGACACGACCACCGACTTCATGCAGAAGTATGGCGTCGGCCGCATGGCCAAGCCGCCGAAGGCCGCCGAGTGGGTCAAGCTCGACCTGCTGCAGAAGGCCAAGGCCGAGCTGAAGGTGAAGTGAGGACGTCATGCAAAAACTGAAAGACTTCGCCCACGGTGCGCTGGTGCCGGCAATCCTGATCATCCTTTGGGAAGCCGGCTCGCGCTTCGGCCTGTTTTCGGAAGTGCTGCTGCCCTCGCCGACCGCGGTCGCCATCAAATGGTGGGCCTACCTGCTGCCGCTGCAACCGCAGGAAGCCGGCCAGAGCTATCTGGCCTGGCTGTTCTCCGGCGAGATGCTGCATGACGCCTATTCCAGCCTGTTCCGCGTCATTGCCGGTTTCATCATCGGCGCCGGCCTGGCCCTGCCGCTCGGCCTGCTGATGGGCGCCAGCCCGCGCACCTACGACCTGTTCAACCCGCTGATGCAGATCCTGCGTCCGATTCCGCCGATCGCCTACATTCCGCTGGCGATCCTCTGGTTCGGTCTGGGCAATCCGCCGTCCTTCTTCCTGATCGCCATCGGCGCCTTCTTCCCGGTGCTGATGAACACCATCGCCGGCGTCCGGCAGGTGGACGGCATCTACCTGCGGGCGGCGCGCAACCTCGGCGTCAATCAATGGACGATGTTCACCCGCGTCATCCTGCCTGCCGCGACGCCCTACATCCTGGCCGGCGTGCGGATCGGCATCGGTACCGCCTTCATCGTCGTGATCGTTTCCGAGATGATCGCGGTCAATGACGGCCTCGGCTTCCGCATCCTCGAAGCGCGCGAGTTCATGTGGTCGGACAAGATCATCGCCGGCATGATCACCATCGGCCTGCTCGGCCTGCTCATCGACACCGCGGTCAGCCGCCTCAATAACCATCTGCTGCGCTGGCACCGCGGCCTGGAGCACTAACATGGCCCAAATCATCGTCAACAACGTCCAGAAAGTCTTCAAGACGCCGGGCAAGGATGTCGTCGCGCTCAAGGACATCAATCTCGAAATCAAGGCCGGCGAATTCGTCTGCCTGCTCGGCCCCTCGGGCTGCGGCAAGTCGACGCTGCTCAACGCCGTGGCCGGTTTCGCCCTGCCCTCGGCCGGCGAGATCACCGTCGAAGGCAAGAAGATCAGCGGCCCCGGCCCGGATCGCGGCATGGTTTTCCAGGAATACGCGCTGTTCCCGTGGATGACCGTCGGCCAGAACATCGCCTTCGGCCTGGAAGTGCAGAAGAAGGAGAAGGCCGAGATCGACCTCACCGTCAATCAGCTGCTCGAGCTACTGCACCTCAACGACTTCCGCGACCGCTTCCCGAAGGATCTGTCCGGCGGCATGCGCCAGCGCGTCGCCATCGCCCGCGTATTGGCACTCGACTCGCCGATCATGCTGATGGACGAGCCGTTCGGCGCCCTCGATGCGCTGACCCGGCGCAACCTGCAGGATGAATTGCTGCGCATCTGGAACAAGCTCGGCAAGACCATCCTGTTCGTCACCCACTCGATTGAAGAGTCGATCTATCTGGCCGATCGCATCGTCGTGATGACCTATCGCCCGGGGACGGTGAAGCGCGACCAGGTGGTCGACATGCCGCGGCCGCGCGACCCGTCGTCGGCCGCCTTCAATGATCTGAAGCGCGAGCTTGGCCGGCTGGTCATGGAAGAACAGGCGCGCCATGCCAGCGACGAAATGAAGCTGGCGGCAGTCGATTAGAATCCCCCCATTCTGATCAAGGAACTGCCATGACCGCTGGCAAGCCGACCGCCGCCGCTTGATGCCCCTGCGCCCCTTCCGCAAACGCCACCCGGCACTGCAGATCGGCGCAGCGGCATGCTTTTGCCTGCTGCTCGGCTGGCTGAGCTACCGCGCGCTGTTCGGCATCTATCTCGACAACGAGCGACACAGCGCGGCGCAGCGTCTCGATGCCTTCGCGCTGTCGCTCGAAGCCACCCTCTCCCGGCACGAGTCGCTGCCCGGCCTGCTGGCCCTCGATCCCTCGCTGGCGGCCGTGCTGCGCGAACCGGATAACCCGCAGCGCAGCGCTGCCGCCAATGCCTATCTCGAAGCCGTGCAGCAAGGCGCGGCGGTCGCCGTCACCTTCCTGATCGACGCTCAGGGCAACACGCTGGCCGCCAGCAACTGGCGCCTGCCGCGCAGCTTCGTCGGCCACAACTACGCCTTCCGCCCGTATTTTCGCGATGCGCTGAACAATGGCCTCGGCCGTTTCTACGGCGTCGGATTCACCACCGGCGAATCCGGCTATTTCCTTGCCGCCCCGGTGCGCGAGCACGGCAAGGCGCTTGGCGTCATCGTCGTCAAGGTCGGCCTGGAGGCGATGGAACAGGCCTTGATCGGGGCGGGCGACACCCTGTTGCTGGCCGACGCCGACGGCGTGGTTTTCCTCTCCTCCGACCACAAGCTGCGCTACCACACGCTGGCGCCGCTCAGCCCGGCGGCCATTGCCCGGCTCACCGAAACGCGCCAGTACGGCAGCCAGAATTTCGCCCCGCTCGCCAACCGCAGCATCCCGACCACGCCATCCGCCCTGCTCCACCTCGCCCTGCCCGGCGAAGCGGCGCGCGACCGGCTGATCCACGCCCGGGCGGTTGGCGGCCAGGGCTGGCAAGTCGTCCAGCTCGGCGACCCCGGCGAAGCCCGCGCCGCCGCGCTCGGCGCCGCCACCGCCGTCGCCTTTGCCGCCGCCTTCGGCCTTGGCCTGGCCGCCCACTTCCGCCACCGCGCCCGCCGCCGCGAGGAATTGCGCCGGGTCTATGACGAACTCGAAGCGCGCATCGCCGAACGCACCGCCGACCTGACTGAACAGATCGCCGCGCTGGAAAGCACCAAGGCGATCCTGCGCGAAACCCGCGATGCCGCCGTGCAGGCCGGCAAGCTGGCGACGCTCGGCCAGATGTCGGCCGGCATCAGCCACGAGCTGAACCAGCCGCTGGCCGCCCTGCAAACCTTTGCCGACAACGCCAGCGCCCTGCTGGCGCGCGGCCGTTACGAAGAGGTCGGAGAAAACCTGCAGATGATCAGCGACCTGGTCGACCGCACCGGGCGCATCGTCCGCCAGTTGAAGACCTTCGCCCGCAAGGAAGCGCCGACCCCGCAGGCGGTTACCGTGGCCAGCGCCATCGAGCACGCCCTGATAATCGTCGAACCGCGCCGGCGCGAAACGGCCGCCCGCATCGCCGTCGCCCCGGTGGCCAGAAACCTGCAACTGATCGCCGAGGCCGGCCGCCTCGAACAGGTGCTGGTCAACCTGCTGCGCAACGGGCTGGATGCGATGGCCGGGCAGGCTGAACCTTTGCTGGAAATCGATGCCCATGGGATGGGCGACCGGGTCGCCATCGCCGTCCGCGACCATGGCCCCGGCCTGCCCGACGAAGTCCGCGACCACCTGTTCGAACCTTTCTACACCACCAAGCCGGCCGGCGAAGGCCTCGGTCTCGGCTTGGCCATTTCACTGACCATCGTCGAAAGTTACGGCGGCACGCTAAGCGCCCACAATGCGCCCGACGGCGGTGCCGTTTTCGTGCTGACGTTGCCTGCCGCAGGAGAACCCGATGCCCCATCTGACGCTTGAATACAGCCGCAACCTGAGCAATTTCAACCCGATGCGCGCGCTGCTCGCGCTCAACACGGCGATGTTCGATTCCGGGCTGTTCAGCGAGCCGGACATCAAGAGCCGGGCCATTGCGCTGGAAACCTTCCTAGTCGGCATCAGCCCGACCCCGCGCGGCTTCGCCCACGTCCGCATCGCGCTGCTCTCCGGGCGCAGTGACGAGGAACGCAAGGAACTGGCCGATGCCGTCCTGGCCGCGCTGAGCGCCACCATCGACCGGCACAACCGGGCGGAAATCCAGCTCAGCGTCGAAACCACCGAACTCGACCGGGCCAGCTACGCCAAGGCCGTGATCAATGGCTGACTTCCCGGTTTTTCTCGTCGAGGACGATGCGGCGGTGCGCAAAGGCTGCGAACAGGCGCTGTCGATCGCCGACATCCCGGTGCGCGGCTTTGCCGACGGCGAAAGCATGCTCGCCGCGCTGGCCAGCGCCAGCCCGGCACTGGTCGTCAGCGATGTCCGCCTGCCCGGCCGCGACGGCCTGACCTTGCTGCGCGAACTGCGCCAGTACGACCGCGAACTGCCGGTGCTGCTGATCACCGGCCATGGCGACGTGGCGATGGCCGTCGAGGCGATGCGCGAAGGCGCCCACGACTTCATCGAAAAGCCCTTCCCCTCCGAACGGCTGGTCGCCGCCGTGCGCAGCGCGCTGGAAAAGCGGGCGCTAATTGTCGAAAACCGCCAGCTCAAGGAACGCCTCGGCCACGGCATCAACCAGATCGTCGGCCAGTCGCCGGCCATCCAGCACATCCGCCGCCTGGTCGCCACGCTGGCGCCGACCGGCGTCGATATCCTGATCAATGGCGAAACCGGCAGCGGCAAGGAAGTCATCGCCCGCGCCATCCACGAAGCGAGCGGCCGACGCGGCCCGTTCGTCGCCATCAACTGCGGCGCGCTGCCGGAAACGGTCTTTGAAAGCGAGCTGTTCGGCCACGAAGCCGGTGCCTTCACCGGTGCCGGCAAGCGGCGCATCGGGCGCATCGAACACGCCAATGGCGGCACGCTGTTTCTCGACGAAATCGAATCGATGCCACTCAACCTGCAGGTCAAGCTGCTGCGTGTGCTGCAGGAACGCAGCGTCGAGCGCCTGGGCAGCAACACGACGACGCCCGTCGATTGCCGCCTGGTTGCCGCCAGCAAGACCGATCTCAAGGCCGCTTCGGCGGCCGGCCAGTTCCGCGCCGATCTCTATTACCGGCTCAACGTCGTCAGTATCGACCTGCCGCCACTGCGCGAACGGCGCGACGACATTCCGCTGCTGATCGCCCTGTTTCTCCAGGAAGCCGCCCTGCGCTACCAGCGCCCGCCCGCCACCTGGACGCCGGCCGACCTCGCCCGCTGGACGGCACACGACTGGCCCGGCAACGTCCGCGAACTGAAAAACGTCGCCGACCGCTGGGCGCTCGGCCTGCCCGACGCGCTGACGAGCAGCGCCGCGCCGGCGGGCACCGGCCTGTCGCTGGCCGAGCAGGTCGATGCGGCGGAAAAACGCAGCATCGAGAACGCGCTCAAAAGCTGCGCCGGCAACGTCGCCCAGACCGCCGAACTGCTGCAGACCCCGAAAAAGACGCTGTACGACAAGCTGACCAAGCACGGCATCGTCGCCGAGCGGTTTCGCGCCTGACTAAAGCGCGAAATCTCTTTCCGGCTCACCACCGGTTCGCACCGGCGACGAGCACTCAAAATCAGCTTGGGCTATAACGCTCCAACCAGTGCGCATAAGGTGCCGGCAATACCCAGGAAGGTTTCTCTTCTTTGAGCGCCAGCGCCGCGTGATACGACCAGTGCGGATTTGCCAGGTGAGCGCGGCCAATCATGACCAAATCCATCTGCTGGTCGGCAACGACGCGGTCGGCGATGGCCGGCACGTCGATACACCAGGAGGAAGCAACGGGCAGCCCCGCTGCACTGCGCACTTTCTCGGCAATTGGCGCGAGGAAAGCAGGCCCCCAGGGCACCTTGGCTTTCAGCGTCGAGAAGCCGACGCTGACATTGAGCATGTCCAAGCCGGCTTTACGGAACGCGATTGCCAGTTCGATCGACTCGGCCAGCGTTTCCGCATCCCGGCCGTCATATTCGATCACCCCAAAGCGGGCGGTCAGTGGCAAGTGCTCTGGCCAAACCTCGCGAACCGCGGACAGGGTTTCGAGAAGGAAGCGGCTGCGCCCCGCGAAGTCGCCACCGTACTGGTCGGTGCGCTGATTGGCATGGACCGAGAAGAAGCTCTGCGCCAGATAGCCATGGGCGAAATGAAGCTCCAGCCATTCAAACCCGGCATCGCGGGCGCGGCATGCCGCCGCCACGAAATCATCACGAATTCGAGCGATGTCATCGAGCGTCATCTCCTTGGGGACTTTCGGCAGATTCGCCCCGAACGCGACAGCTGACGGTGAAAGCGTCGCCCAGGCACGCGGGTCGTCTTCGGCAATGTGGTCATCGCCTTCCCAAGGACGGTTGGCGCTGGCCTTGCGGCCGGCGTGACCGATTTGAATCCCCGGCACCGCACCACCGGCCTTGATTGCTGCCGCAATTTTAGCGAGCCCGGCCGCCTGTTCGTCGTTCCACAGACCCAGGCACGCCGGCGTTATGCGACCTTCCGGGGCGACCCCGGTAGCCTCGACGATAACCAGGCCCGCGCCACCTCGGGCCAGACTGGCGTAATGAACTGCGTGCCAATCATTCGTCAGGCCATCTACGGCGCTGTACTGGCACATCGGCGGAATGGCGATGCGATTGCGCAGGGTAACGTCTTTGAGTTTGAAGCTGGAAAACAATGCGGACATGAAATTGACCTCTTGAAGCGGTTAGGGCAGCTCAACGATGCAGAAGTAATCGGGCTCATCGAACAGCAGGCTCATGAACACTCGCCCGGGATTGCAGGCAAGGCATGCGCGGATGTCTTCGACTTGGCCGGGCAGTTCATCGACACCGAGCTCAAAAACGCGGTTGCCTTCGCTGATGATGTCGTGGAGCAGATCTTCGGCGCTCGCGTAACCATCGGTATCGGTTTGAACTGTCCCGTAAGTGTATTTCTCGGGGCTGCCGTGACTAGGGACGAGGGAGGCGAGATAGAACATCGGGAAAAGCCTTGTAAGTTGAGCAGGAACTATAGCGCGTCTATGTCTGACTTCGGCAACTGGCCGGCAACCGCTACGACGTAAGCGTCATTAACGCCCCGCCGTCAGTGCTCAGCCGCCCAAGGCGGTAGCGGGAGACTGCCGTCCGGCATCATGATGTCGGCAAATGCCTGAGCCAGCAAGGTCGGCTGGAGCGGAAGTAGCAAGGCGCAGGAGGATTTTGCATCTTCATCCTCTAGCGGTATGTAGGTGACTCCCTGGCCCCCGAGTGTCGTCATTCGTTCAGGAACAATGGCAATCCCCAGTTTGGCGGCGACGAGATTCAACATCGAAGTCTTCGGCGAGACTATCCGGGCCTTATTGGGAACAAACCCGCGTTTCAAGCAGAGGTCGGTTACCACCCGTGCCAAACCGCCCCGCTCATGGTAGACCGCCGACACGAACAACTCCTGCTGCAAGCTGGCGACGGTGGCGCTTTCCTGCTGCGCCAGCGGATGCTCATCAGGCAGAGCCAACCACAAGCGCTCGGCCGGCAGTTCGATAAAACGAACCCGCGAATCCCGCCGCAACACGGGTAACCGGATAACGCCGACATCGGCGTTGCCATTGGCAACCAAAGAAACCTGCTGCTCGGAAGATGCCCGGTCCAGGTTGATTCGAGCCTTCGAGCAAACAGCCATGAAATGCGTGAACGCCGGCATCAGGCTAGCGGCTGGAATTGTGCTGGAGTGAAGCAATCTCAGCACACCGGCCTCCCCGCGGGCCAATTGTAGACCTTCCTCGGCGGCTGCAGCCAGCGTAATCGGGATGGAGCTGACCCGGTCCCGGTAGGCTGCGCCAGCGGGGGTCAGTCGCACGCCTCTCGGCTCCCGCTCAAACAGGATAAAGCCGAGCTCTTCCTCCAGTTGTGAAATCTGCCTGCTCAGTGCGGATTGAGCAATGAACAGCGTCGCAGCCGCTTGGGTGAAGCCACCGAAGTCGGCGACGGTCACGAAATACTGGATTTGCTTGAAGCTAGGCATGCCGATATGAGATGGATTGGTGGCTAAATTGGCATTTGTTTTATACCGCACCGCTTAACAAAATGGAACCTCAACATTTTTTGCGGAGAAACCCGATATGACCGAAACGCTTGAAGCCTTGCTGCATGAATTGGAAGAATACGGCGCCAGCAACGATGCCGTCATTGCCGAGCGCCCTCGCCGGATGCTCAACATTACGCACGACACCGGAGAATTCCTTTCGGTCCTGGTCCGGGCAAGCGATGCCCGGCGGGTGCTTGAAATCGGAACCTCCAACGGTTATTCCACCTTATGGCTTGCCGAGGCAGCGCTTGCGGTTGGCGGGAGCGTGACTACCGTCGAATTTTCAGATTTCAAACTGCAACTGGCCGCCAAGAGTTTCGAGCGCTCCGGCATCGCTCATGCCATCACCCAGATTCGCGGAGAGGCGGGGGAGTTTCTGCGAACCGCATCCGAATCCAGCTTCGACATCGTATTTCTGGACTCGGAACGCGCCGAATATCCAGCATGGCTGGCCGACCTAAAGCGGATTCTGCGCGCTGGCGGTTTGCTTGTGGTCGATAACGCCATTTCTCATGCGACCGAAATGACATCCTTCATGGAGCAGGTAAAAGGCGACGCTGACTTCACCACCTGCACCGTGCCGGTTGGCAACGGTGAGTTTCTTGCAACCCTTCAGAGGAGCTCCGGATAAACCGAGCACCAGCGGATCGTCTCGCCCACCGGCCGTCCTTCAAATACGCCGCATTGCTTGATGAAACTCATCCGATCAATCCTGGTCCGATCAGGATGAGTTCTTCGGCCTGGATCAACAGGTTGCCGAGTATCGTATTCAAACAGTGGCCAACGCTAATGGATACATTGGTCACTGCCAAATATCGAGGCGCATATGAAATCTGTGCTTGCACTGCTAATGGCAACATCGGCACTTTCCGGCAATTTGCCGGCATATGCCGAGGACCTCACCGACCCACGACAGATCGTGAACTTGTTGCCAGCCGAGAGGGTTTGGATGCTCGGTGAAATGCGCACCAACCTAAATACAATTTCCACAATTTTGACTGCCCTTTCAAGCGGAAACGCCGAACAAGCGCGAAATGCCGCATTGGATCGAGGAACGGTTCGTCTAAACGACCCGGAAAGAAAGAAAATCAGCGAAAAGGCGCCCGATGGCTGGAAGCCGTTATCGAAAAATATCCACCAAGGCTTTGATTCGATAGCCAAAAGCATAGGCGCTGGCGCGCCTCAATCGCAGACGCTGTCGCAACTGGGTAGCCTGATGCAGAATTGCGTGGCCTGTCATGCTGCTTACCGAGTTTCTGAGAACGACTGAGAGGCTGTTCACAATCGACTGCCATGCTTCGTTCTCGATTCGCCAAGGGTTCTCGAGCAAATTTTGAGTAACCAGGCAAGCATACTTTCGCCCTATTCGGCCGCAGCGATCTTCTCCAGCAGCAAGGGCTTGATCTGTTCCAGCCAGGTAGCGAGGCGCTCGTCGGTATGCATGCCTTGCGTCCGCTGATCGATCACCAGTCCGACGAAGCGGCCGTCGACCACGGCCGCAGAATGCTGGAAGGTATAACCGTCGGTACTCCAGTCACCGACGATTTCCGCGCCGAAATCCGTGAAGACCTGGTGCAGCGCGCGTAGCGAGCTGGCAAAGCGGTCGGCGTAACGTTCCTGTGCGCCGAGACCGAAGAAGGCGATGCGTTTGCCGGAGAAATTCGGGTTTTGCATCTTGACCAGGAATTCTTCCCAGTTGGGCTCGAGACAGCCGGCGCTAAGCCCGGGAATCTCGCCCTCGCCATAGCTCGGCGTGCCGAGTATCAGGGCGTCGTACTGCAGCATTTCTTCCGGGGTGATGCGATTGACGTTGAGCGGTTTGCTGGCGATCTCGTCGCCGAGCATCTTCTGCAGCTTCTTGGCGATCAGCCGGGTCGTTCCGGTTTCGGTTCCGAAAAATATTCCGATTTTTTTCATGGCGGATGGCGGTCATGGTTTGAATGAAACCGATGTCACGCAATTGATATGCCACGCTCAGGCGCTGGGTTTTCCGGCCGTTTTCCCGACTGGCCGGCGATCAATGTCGGCTTTCCGACACGCCACCGGCCGCTATGCTGCAGCCCGCGCCGCATGCAGGTCAGCCAGGATATTGCCGCGACAGGTGCCGTGGCCGGGCACCCAGCGGAACGAGGCGGCGGCCAGCGTGGCGGCGATGCCCAAGCCGGCACACAGCGCGGCCAGCGGCGGGTCCTGGGCCAGGCCGAGGGTGGCGGCGCGAGCGAGCCGGGTCGCCGCGTCCTGATTGTCGGAGAACAGGCTCAACGGCCGGCCGGGGAAGCGACTGCCGGCTTCGCTGAGGGCGAACAGGGCCGCCTGCAATTCCAGCTCGTTGCTGCCGGTCAGCGGCACCGTCCGCGTACTGATCTGCGGTTCGCCATCGTGATCGTCGAAGATCACCGCCGCCAGCCCGCCGTGCCGCTTCTGGCTGGCATCGCTGAAGACCAGCAGGCGCCCGGCGAATTGCCCGGCGAGCCGCAACGGCAAGGGGCCGACCGATGGGTGGATGATCCGGACGATCTTCTTTTTTCTTCTTTTTGGCATGGTGATTCCACAGCTCGGCGGCATGGCGCCATGAACAGTCAGTACCCGGCCGGCGAAAAACCTTAAAAAGGCCCGGCGGGGTCGGTATCCAGATAGCTCAGTGCGATATTTTCAAACTGATCGGCAACGCGCAGAAAGGCATCGACCATATCCGGATCGAACTGCTTTCCCCGCTCCTCGGCAATGATGCCGACGACCTGCGGATGAGGGAAAGCCGGCTTGTACACCCGCCGCGAAATCAGCGCATCATAAACATCGGCGATGGCCATCAGTCGTGCCGACAGCGGGATTGCCGTGCCTTGCAGGCCTTGCGGATAGCCCGTGCCGTCCCAACGCTCGTGGTGGCTGTAGGCGATTTCCTCGGCGTAGTGCAGATAGGAGCCGGAATCCGCCGCCATCCCGCCAATCGCGCGGGCGATGGTGTCCCGGCCATAGGCGCAGTGGTGTTGCATGATGGCGCGCTCGTCGGCATCGAGCTTGCCCGGCTTGAGCAGAATGGCATCGGGAATCGCCACCTTGCCGACATCGTGCAGGGCCGCCGACTTGGTGATCATGGCGATATTTTCTTCATCGAGCTGCGGCGCAAAAGCCGGCTGGGTACGCAAATCTTCCGCCAGCAACCTGACATAGGCCTGGGTGCGGAGAATATGGTTGCCCGTCTCGTTGTCCCGCACATCGGCCAGCGAACACAGCGCCGTAATGATGGCGTCCTGCGCGCTGATCAATTGCTCGCCCCGGCGCACCACCTCGCGCGTCCGCTCCGCCACCAGTTGTTCCAGCTCGTCGTTGCGCCGCGACAGCTGTTTGCTGGCGTCGGCCAGGGCCAGGTGATTGCGGACCCGGGCCAGCACGACCGGCAAGGAAAAGGGTTTATGAATAAAATCTTCCGCCCCCAGCGAAAGACCGAAGGCTTCGTCGGTGTCGCTCTCCAGACTGGAAAGAAAAAGGACGGGAATATCGCGGGTCTGCTCGTCCGCCTTGAGCTGGCGGCATACCTCGAAGCCATCGACCAGCGGCATGACCACATCGGTCAGAACCAGGTCGACCGCCCCGCCCTGGTGGACATAGTCGAGTAAGCCTTTGCCATCGGCGAAGGCATGGACCTCGAAGCGCTCTTCGAGCATTTCTTCGAGCACCAGCAAAATGCTGGGTTGATCATCGGCGATCAGGATATGACGCTTGTAGGGCATTAATTGGTTTCGGCTGAGCGGGACTCACTGGCGTCCAGTATAGACCGCCCTGTCGGCGGCTTAAGGCTTACCGAGCGACATCCGCTCCTGGCATGACCGTGGTCTCGCCAGGCACGGCCTGCCGTTCGCCAAGGTAGGCGGTAATTTCGCCAGACAGATGATCGAGGGCATCAGCCAGCGCCCGGCTCTGCGGGATTGCCTCGGGAATGCCTTCGCGGGCGGCCAACTCGGTAGCCCGCGCCTGGGCGAACAAACCATCGGCCATGATGCTTCCGGCCATGCCCTTCAGGGCATGAGCCAGGGTGACCAGCCGGGAAAAGTCGCCGGCCTCGGCAGTTTGCCGAAGGCTGACGGCATCGCTCGACAGCTGCTGGAGAACGACACCGAGCAGTTTCTGGATGAAGGCCGGCTTGCTCTTGTAGCGCAACTCGAGTTTGCCGAAATCGAGCAACCCGACCGAAGCATCGGGCATTGGCTCGGCGGCCACGGCGCCCGCCCCCTCCTTCACCGTTCCGGGCAACGGCAGCCAGGTCGAGAGGATCTTGTAGAGCCGCTCGGGATCCACCGGTTTCGGCACATGCCCGTTCATGCCTGCGGCCAGACAGCTTTCGCGATCTTCGGCAAAGGCATTAGCGGTCATCGCCAGGATCGGCAGAAGGCGCCCCGACGGCAGCTGGCGGATGCGCCGGGTGGCTTCCAGCCCATCCATCACCGGCATCTGCACGTCCATCAGGATCAGGTCGTAGTGCTCGCCCTCCGCCATCCGCTCCACGGCAATCGCCCCGTTGCCCGCGACATCGACGGTCAGTCCGACATCCTCGAGAAGATCCCGGCCAACCTGCTGATTCACCAGGTTGTCTTCGACCAGCAAAATGCGGGCACCGGACTTTTCCGGATCAAACGTGCTCAACCGGGCTTCGTCCGGCACCTCGGACGCCGGACCGGACAGCGCCCGGGCCAGGGTTTCCATCAGATTGGCGCGCAGAACGGGCTTGCTCAACACCCCGTCAAAACGCGCCGAGGATGTCGTATAGGGCGGCAAATCCGCGCCATAGGCCGTCACCAGCAGGATCTGTGGCGGTGATTTGAGTGGCAGTTGCCGAATGCGCACGGCTGTTTCGTTGCCATCCATATCGGGCATCCGCCAGTCGAGCAGAATCACCGGATAGGGTTCGTCGGCGGCATCGGCGCTGGCAATCAATGCCAGGGCATCTCGTCCTGATCCTGCGGTGTCGGCCTGCAACCCCATCGATTCCAGCATGACCTGCAGCATTTCCCTGGCATCCGGCAGATCATCGACAACCAGCATCCGCTGCCCGGAAAACCGCACCGGGTGGATGACGGTATCGCTCTTGCCCGGCCGCAGATGGATGAGCGACCAGAAGGTACTGCCTTGTCCAACAATGCTGTCGACACCGACCTCTCCACCCATCAGCGCGGACAGCCGCTTGACGATGGCCAGTCCGAGACCGCTCCCCCCGTAGCGCCGGGTGGTTCCACCGCTGGCCTGCTCAAATGCCTCGAACAAGCGGGGCCGCAATTCCTGCGGTACGCCGATGCCGGTATCCTGCACTTCTAGACGCAGCGTCAGCTCGTCCTGCCCGATGCTCTCGGCTTTGGCACGCAAGGTAATGCTGCCCCGGTCGGTGAACTTAACGGCATTACTGGCGAAATTAAGCAGAATCTGGGCTACGCGTAGCCCATCGCCGCGCAACACGGACGGAATCCGCGGGTCTATCTGGATTATCACCTCCACGCCTTTTTCTGCCGCCCGACTGCCGATCAGCGCTGCCGTATTTTCCAGGAGTGGTTCGAGATTGAAGTCGGCGGATTCCAGCTCGATCTTCCCCGCCTCGATTTTGGAAAAATCGAGGATGTCATTGAGGATACCGAGCAGCGATTGCGCCGATTCGGCGATGGTCGAAAGTTGCTGCAGTTGTCGGGGATTGCTCAGGTGACGCCGCAGCAAATGGGTCAGCCCGACAATGGCATTCATCGGCGTCCGGATTTCGTGGCTCATCGTCGCCAGAAAAACGCTCTTCGCCCGGCTGGCTTGCTCGGCCGCTTCCTTGGCCGCAAACAATTCCGCCGTCCGTTCGGCAACCTGATCTTCCAGATGCTGGCGATGTTCGAGCAAGGCCTGCTCGATCTGTTCGCGCTCGGTGATTTCATCCAGGAGTTCAGAATGATAGGCCTGCAGATCCTGGCGCATGGACGCAAAACTTTCGACCAGCCCCCCGACCTCGTCCCGCCCGGCCGGTGGCAGGGGCACGTCGAAACGGCGCTGGGCCAGCGCCTTGGCTGCTTTCGACAAGCGACGGATGGGCCGGAGCACAACCGCCTCGACCATCATGCCCCAGATCAAGCCAAGCAGCACAACGATCCCCATCAACATGAACGTCAGCTCTTGGTGCTGGGTCTGGCGTTTTTTCAACCATCCGGTCAAATCGAGCTGGACCGTCAAATGCCCCAGCGGCATATCCAGATAGCCGATGTCCTTGTCCAGCGTTTGCAGCGCGGCACCATTCCTGCTGGCCGGGGTTGCGCCCAGCATTGGCGGATAGATTTGCTGGCCGCGCGCATTGGTCAACCGAACTTCATGCCAGTCGCGATTTTTCTTTTTCAGCTCGCCAAGATTTTCGCTGATGATGTCCAGCTGGCTTGACAGCATCAGGGGAATCAATCCCTCGATGACGCTGTCCAGATGATGATTTACATCTTCCAGATACTCGATTTTCTGAGCTTCGAGATAGCGCGGCCCCCAGACGAAGTTGAGAATCGCCAGGATCAACAAGCTCCCGAGCAGCAGCGGGAGCAACAACTTCCAACGCAGTGAAATGGACACGGTTACCTATTTTCGTTCGTTAACCCAGTATTTTTCGAGCCCCCACTGGCGCATCGGCAGGTAATCCTCAAGCGAAGTAGCCACCGGCACTGGCATCGGGATTTCGTCGAGCAGCGCTTTGCCGGCCGTCGTCGCGGCCATGTCCAGCAGGGCCTGTTTGAGTTGCCCGCGAACCACAGGCGGAATGCGGGGATGGACGGCAACCGGATGCGAAGGCATATCGCGGGTGGTGTACAACACCCTGAGTTGCGCCTGGATATCCGGGGCTTGCTCGGCCAGGGTTTTTTGCACTCCACCTCCCGCTTCGGTCAAACCGTTCAGCACATGCAGATAGACCGAGCTATGGTTTTTTGCATTCAACAGCGAGAGCCGGACGCCATGCACTCGCTCCAACTCGGCCCGCAACAGCAGGCTTGCCCCGAGCGCATTGGGCGAAGGTACGGCCAGGGTTTTGCCCTGGAGATCCTTGATGTTTTTGAAGGGACTATCCTGGCGGACCACCAGGATGCCACGCAGCGGTGCCGTGTCCCGGATCAATGGAATATAGCCCTGAGAATCGCTGACGCGCAGGATGTGGTAGGGATTGGCATAGACAAAGTCGAATGTCCCGTTCTCCAGCGCCCCCTCGAACTCCGGAACGGAGAGCGTGACCATCAACTTGATATCCACCCCGGTGCGTCGCCGGAGTTCCTCGACAATCGGTTTCCAGATGGCAAACAATTTGCGCTGCTCGAACTGCGGCACCACACCCATGGTGTAGGTTGCCCCAGCCGTGGCACTGCCCGGCAGCATAAAAAAAGCGAGGGCGGCGAGACTGAGCGCCCCCCCTTTCCGGCAAAACCGGGTAGCGCGAAAAATCCAGTCAGAAAGCATGTTCATGTCGAAGCCCCCCTCGAAACACCACGACGCCGCCCCGTTTTGCCGGGAGCAAACAAGCAACGCACAAGATTGGCGCTCTGCAACGCCAGGCTAGAGTATAGCGACCAGAAAAGGGAATCCGGTTCCCGGCATTCCCGGCATTCCCGGCGGAGAGCGTAGCGGCGGCCAACCCCGGACGAAAAAAAGGGCCCGAAGGCCCTGTGAATTAGAGAAGCAACCGGCAAACAGCCGGCCGCCACCCTGCAGAGAAGATTTTGACCAGCCTAGAACACCTCGTCACCAACAGTGGCCAGCGCGGCGTTGCCGGCCTTGACGGTTTCGCCGTAGGAAGCGGCCTGCGGCAGCAACTGGTCGGCGTAGAAGCGGGCGGTAGCGATCTTGGCGCGGTAGAAAGCCTGGTCGCCAGACCCGGTGTCGAGATGGCCGGCCGCCGCCAAGGCTGCCTTCCCCATGAACCAACCGCCACAGACGGTGACCGCGAGATGCAGGTAAGGCACCGCCGCGGTCAGGACGCCGGACAGGTCGGTTTTAACATTGCCGGCCAGCCATTCGGTGGCCTCCGTCCAGGCTTTCAGCGCAGAGCCGAGGCGTTGGCCGATGGCCTGCAGTTCCGGTTTGCCGGAGACGCCAAGGGCCTTGGCGGTGGCATACACTTCGCCGAAAACGAGCTTGGCCGTGGCGCCCTGGTCACGCATCAGCTTGCGGAACAGCAGGTCGTTGGCCTGGATGCCGGTCGTCCCTTCGTAGATGGTGGTGATGCGCGAATCGCGCCAGTGCTGGGCGGCGCCGGTTTCCTCGATGAAGCCCATGCCGCCGTGGATCTGGATGCCGAGCGAGGTGACTTCGATACCCATTTCGGTACCGCCGCCCTTGACGATGGGGATCATGAATTCGGCCAGCCAGAGCTGGCGCTTCTTCTCCTCGGCATTGGTCGCCGCGTGGGCACGGTCGAGCAGACCCGAGGTGTAGTAGGTCATGGCGCGATTGGCTTCGACGCGGCTCTTCATCAACATCAGCATGCGGCGGATGTCGGGGTGCTTGTCGAGGGTGACCAGCGCCTCGCCGGTCAGCGCATCGCGGCCCTGTTTGCGTTCGCGGGCGAAGGCCAGGGCCTGCTGGTAGGCGCGCTCGCCGAGCGCAATGCCCTGCAGACCGACGCCGAGACGGGCTTCGTTCATCATGATGAACATGTATTCCAGGCCGCGGTTGGCTTCGCCGAGCAGATAACCGACCGCCCCGCCATTGTCGCCATAGGCCATGACGCAGGTCGGGCTGGCGTGGATGCCGAGCTTGTGTTCGATCGAGACGCAATGCGCGTCGTTGCGCGCGCCGAGCGAGCCGTCGGCATTGACCAGGAATTTCGGCACCAGGAACATCGAGATGCCCTTCACACCGGCCGGCGCATCCGGCAGGCGGGCGAGCACGAGGTGGACGATGTTGTCCGTCATGTCGTGGTCGCCGTAGGTGATGAAAATCTTTTGCCCGAAAACGCGATAGCTACCGTCGGCCTGCGGCTCGGCGCGCGAACGGATCAGCGCCAGATCGGAGCCGGCCTGCGGCTCGGTCAGGTTCATCGTGCCGGTCCACTCGCCGGTCACCATCTTTTCCAGGTAGATCGCCTTCAGTTCATCGCTGGCACAGGTCAGCAGCGCTTCGACGGCGCCGGTGGTGAGCAAGGGGCCGAGCGAGAAGGAGAGATTGGCCGAGCAGACCATTTCCTTGACCGCGATACCCAACGTATCGGGCAGGCCCTGGCCGCCGAAATCGGCCGGCGAGGTGATGCCGTTCCAGCCGGCTTCGCGGAAGGCCTTGTAGGCCGCCTTCCAGCCGGTCGGCGTGGTGACGCCGGTGGCGGTCAGTTGGCAGCCTTCCTGGTCGCCGACCCGGTTGAGCGGGGCCAGCACTTCGCCGGCAAACTTGGCGGCTTCGTCGAGCACGGCATCGGCCAGATCCGGCGTCGCTTCCTCGAAACCGGCGATCTGGCTCAGCTCCTTGAAGCCGGCCAGTTCGTCCATCACGAAGCGCATGTCTTTTACGGGGGCGCGGTAATCACTCATTTGTCTATCTCCTTGTTAGTCGCTAGTCGGCAGTCATTAGTCGCTAGCGGTTGGATTTTGGGTTTTGGGGTTGCCAGCAACTAATAACCAGCAACCAACAACTGCTCTCTAGCGGCGCGATACTCTTCACGCAGCCGGGCAACCAGCTCGGCCGTCGGCATCACCTCGGCTATCGTGCCGACGCCCTGCCCGGCACCCCAGATATCCTTCCAGGCCTTGGCGTCGCCGGCGCTGCCGAAGCTCATCGCGGTCTTGTCCTTGACCGGCAGATTGGCCGGGTCGAGGCCGGCGGCGAGGATGCTCTTGCTGAGGTAATTGCCATGCACACCGGTGAAATACGGCGTGTAGACCACATCCTTGGCCGCCGAATCGACGATGGCCTGCTTGTAGGCTTCGACGGCATTGGCTTCCCGGGTGGCGATGAAGCGCGTGCCGATGTAGGCAAAGTCGGCTCCCAGCGCCTGCGCCGAGAGAATGGCACGGCCGTTGGTGATAGCGCCGGACAGGGCAATCGGCCCGTCGTAGAACTTGCGGATCTCGCCAACCAGCGCAAACGGGCTGAGCGTGCCGGCATGGCCGCCGGCCCCGGCGCAGACCAGGATCAGGCCATCGACACCGGCTTCCAGCGCTTTTTCGGCATGGCGGACGCTGATCACGTCATGGAAGACCTTGCCGCCATAACGATGGACATGCGGCACGATGGCGGTCGGCGCCGACAGGCTGGTGATGATCAGCGGCACCTCGTGCTTCACGCACAAGGCCATGTCGTGCTCCAGCCGCTCGTTGGAAGGATGGATGATCTGATTGACGGCGAACGGCGCGGCGTTCGGGTCGGCCGCCAGTTCAGCCTTGATGCGGATCAGCCAGTCGTCGAGCAAGTCCTTCGGCCGGGCGTTGAGCGCCGGAAAGGAGCCGATGACGCCGCTCTTGCACTGGGCAATGACCAGATCGGGGTTGGAGACGATGAACATCGGCGCGCAGATCACCGGCAGCCGGAGGTTCTTGTTCAATGATGCGGGAATCGGCATTACGCCCCCTCTTTCAGTGCGCGACGCAGGATCTTGCCGACGTTGGTACGCGGCAGGTCGTCACGGAATTCAATATGACGCGGAATCTTGTAGCCGGTCAGGACGCCCCGGCAATGCTCGATCAACATGTGTTCGGTCAGCGCTGGGTCTTTGCGCACGACGAAGATCTTGACCGCCTCGCCGGAATGCTCGTCGGGCACGCCGATGGCGGCGACATCGCGCACCCCGGGGTGCATGGCGACCGCTTCCTCGACCTCGTTCGGATAGACATTGAAGCCGGAGACCAGAATCATGTCTTTCTTGCGATCGACCAGGAAGACGAAACCGTTCGGATCGACATAGCCCATGTCGCCGGTACGCAAAAAGCCGTCCGGGAAGAAAGCCAGCTCGGTTTCTTCCTTGCGCTGCCAGTAGCCCTTCATCACCTGCGGTCCGCGAATGCCGATTTCGCCGACCTGGGTCAGCGGCACCTCGTTGCCGTAATCGTCGCGGATCGATATTTCGGTCGAGGAAATCGGCAGACCGATCGAACCGTTGAAGTTCTGCATGTCGAGCGGATTGATCGTCGCCGCCGGCGAGGTTTCGGTCAGGCCATAGGCTTGCAGCAACGGATTGCCGGTGACCTTCAGCCAGTGTTCGGCAACCGGCACCTGGACCGCCATGCCGCCGCCGAGCGTGACGTTCATCGTCGAGAAATCGAGCTTGGCGAAATCCGGATTGTGGAGCAGCGCATTGAACAGGGTATTGACCCCGGTGACCACCGTCACCGGATACTTGCTCCACTCCTTGATGAAGCCGGGAATGTCGCGCGGATTGGCGATCAGCAGATTGCGCGCGCCGATCATCAGGAAAGTCAGGCAGTTCGCCGTCAGCGCGAAGATGTGATAAAGCGGCAAGGCAGTGATGATGAATTCCTGCCCGTCCCTGACCACCGGCTTGATCCAGGCATGCGCCTGCATCACGTTGGAGGCAATGTTGCCATGGCTGAGCATGGCCCCCTTGGAAATGCCGGTCGTGCCGCCGGTATATTGCAGGAAGGCGATATCGTCATGGTTCAGCGCCACCGGCTGCCAGCCCTGCCGCCGGCCAGCCGCCAGCGCCGTCTTGAAACCGATGGTCTTGGGCAGTTTCCAGGCCGGCACCAGTTTCTTGACATGGCGGACGACGAAATTGACCAGCGCCCCCTTCACCGCCCCGAGCATTTCGCCCATCGGCGTCACGACGATATGTTTGATCGCCGTGTGGGCGACGATCTGCTCCAGCGTATGGGCGAAGTTCTCGACGATGACGATGGTCGTCGCCCCGCAATCCTTCAACTGATGCTCCAGTTCGCGCGGCGTGTACAGCGGGTTGCAGTTCACCACGATGCAGCCGGCGCGCAAGGTGCCGAACAGCGCCACCGGATATTGCAGCAGGTTGGGCATCATCAGCGCGACGCGGTCGCCCTTCTTCAAGCCCAGCGACTGCAGCCAGCCGGCGAAAGCCTTCGACTGCTCGTCGAGCTCGCCGTAGGTCATTTCGTGGTCCATGCTGATGTAGGCCACCTTGTCGGCGTAGGTCGCGCAGGCTTTCTCGAACAACGCCACCAGCGACGGCACGTGGGCAATGCTGATTTCAGCCGGCACGCCCTTGGGATAGCTTTTTAGCCAGATTTTTTCCATGTTTGTCTCCTCCTTGAGTGCCTTAAATTCCGAGCAGCGCCTTCTTCAGCGAGGCGTCCACCGGCTTGTCGCCGAGCCAGACCTTGAGCAGCGCCCGGGCAATGGCCGGACCGGCCACCTTGCCGCGTCCTTCGCCGTTCAGGCTGACGCTGATGCCATCGGCGGAAAAGTCGATGGCAACGGTATCACCTTCCCGGACTTTGCCTATCCCTTTCATGATTGCCGCCAACTGCTCGGATTGCGGCTTGATCGCGGCCAGTTCGGCCGGGCTGTGATTATTGGCCAGCCCCTCTTCCAGCGCCTCGTGCAGCGCATCGCCCCCCAGATCGCGGAGCAGGCGGAGGACCATCCGGCGCGGCGCCGTACTGTCGAGCACGCCGGCCGGGACCGACGACTTCTCGTTCACGTAGAGCGCCCCGACATAAACCTTGATGAACAGCTTGCTGCGCAAGCCGGCACCGTTGAGCAGCAAGTCGCTGTTGCCGACACGCAGCTTGTCTTCCAGCCGGATGCCAGCCACCTCGGCCGCCTGCAGCCCCGGTACGGCGAGCAAGGCGGCAATCAGGGCCGCCCGGCGCACGCTTGTCGATGTAATCATTTGTCTCCACCCGCTTTTTGTTGGTAGTGCTTCTTTTCTGCAATATAAACAGTGCGTTCGACCACGGCATGAACCACGCCATGGCTGTCTTTCAGCTCGACCAGATAGGTCCGCTCCAGTTCGGGCCTCTCGCGCAAGGCGGCATGGATGCTGGCGATCTCGTCGGCGCTCAGAATGAAATCGGCATACAGCGTCGAGTAGCCCGGCTTGCGATAACGGATGCTCGCCGCCTTGTCCCAGACGATGTAACCGTCACCGAGCGCCGCCATCAGCATCATTGGATGCGCCCCGTCGGTGATCGCGAACAGCGAACCGCCGTACAGCGAGCCGACGATGTTTTTCGTCTTCCAGTTGAGCGCCAGGCAAATGCGGATGTGCCGCAAATCCTTGGCGACATGCACCACCCGGCCACCGGTGCCGCGAAAGGCGGGATGGAAGTTGAATCCCATCCGCACCATGCGCGCCCGCCAGGTTGGCGATAGTCTGGCCAGCCAGGCGGGTTTCATCGGCGCTTGCTGCCCCGCAAGGGGACTTCCTGCAGGGCGCGGTAGACGATCACAGACGCTCGATGATGCCGGCGGCGCCCATGCCGGTGCCGATGCACATCGTCACCATGCCGTAACGGCCGCCGGTGCGCTGCAGGCCATGGACGACGGTGGCGATGCGGATGGCGCCGGTAGCGCCGAGCGGATGGCCAAGCGCGATGGCGCCGCCGAGCGGATTGACCTTGGCCGGGTTGATGCCGAGTTCCTGCATCACCGCCAGCGACTGCGCCGCGAAGGCTTCGTTGAGTTCGATCCAGTCGAGGTCATCCTGCCCGATGCCAACCTGGGCCAGCACCTTGGGAATCGCCGCAACCGGGCCGATGCCCATGATTTCCGGCGCCACACCGCCAACCGCGTAACCGGCAAAGCGGGCCAGCGGCGTCAGGTTGTGTTCCTTCAAGACCTTCTCGGAAACCAGCATCACCGCCCCCGCGCCGTCCGACATCTGCGAGGAATTGCCGGCGGTAACCGAACCGCGCGCATGGAATACAGGCTTCAGCTTGGCCAGCTTGTCGAGCGCCGAGTCCGGCCGCGGCCCTTCGTCGGTGTCGGCCAGCCGCTCGCGGATGCGGATCTCGCCGCTCTTCAGGTCGGGCAGGCTTTCGCGAATGGCATAGGGGGAAATCTCGGCCTTGAAGTGGCCGGCGGCAATCGCCGCGCAAGCCCGGCGGTGCGACTCGACGGCGAAGGCGTCCTGCGCTTCGCGGCTGACCTTCCACTGGTTGGCCACTTTCTCGGCGGTCAAACCCATGCCGTAAGCGATGCCGAGGTTTTCCTCCTTGGCGAAGATGGCCGGGTTCATCGACATCTTGTTGCCCATGATCTGCGGCATGATGCTCATCGACTCGGTACCGGCGGCGATCATCACGTCGGCCAGGCCGAGGCGGATCTGGTTGGCGGCATCGGCCACCGCCTGTACCCCGGAGGAGCAGAAGCGGTTGATCGTGAGACCCGGCACGGTGATCGGCAAGCCGGCCAGCAGCAGGCCGATGCGGGCGACGTTCATGCCCTGCTCGGCTTCCGGCATGGCGCAACCGACGATGACATCGCCGATACGCGCCGGATCGACACCCGGCACCTGGGCGATCACCGCCTTGATGACGTGGGCCAGCATGTCGTCCGGGCGGACGTTCTTGAACATGCCGTTCTTCTTCGCCACCGGCAGACGCGTGGCGGCGACGATGTAGGCATCTTGAATCTGTTTGCTCATTTGAAATTCCTTTTTGAGTTGCTAGTTACTAGTAATCTTGAGTCGCTAGCGCATCTGCTGGCAGCTAACGACTAGCGACTAATAACTACCGACTAGTTCCTCAACGGCTTGCCGGTTTCCAGCATGTGCTTGATCCGGGCCTGGGTTTCGGGGGTTTTCAGCAGCTCGACGAACAAGCAGCGCTCGACGGTGATCAGCCATTCCTCATCGACCAGGCTACCGGTCTCGACCTCGCCGCCGCACAGGGCGACCGCGGCCGAACGGGCCACCTTGTAGTCGTGGGCGGAGATCATGCCGCCCTCCTTCATGTTGACCAACATCATCTCGAAGGTCGCGATACCGTTCTTGCCGGCCACCGGAATGGCGCGCGGCATCGGCGGCGGCGCATAGCCGGCATCGGCCATGGCGCGGGCTTCCTTGATGGCGACGAAGAGCAGTTCGTTGGCGTTGAACAGGATGGTGTCGGACGGTTTGGCGAAGCCGAAATCGACCGCCTCGACCGCACTCTTCGCCACCTTGGCCATGGCAATGGTCTGGAATACCGGCTGCAGGAAGTTGAACACTTCGCCCGGCGTCGCCGACTGGGCCGCCCACTCGGCCGCCCGCACGGCGAATTCCTTGCAGCCGCCGCCAGCCGGAATCAGGCCGACCCCGGCCTCGACCAGGCCGACATAACTTTCCAGCGCCATGACGCGCTTGCTGGCATGCATCACGAACTCGCAACCACCGCCCAGGGCCATGCCCTGCACCGCAGCCACCGTCGGCACTTGCGCATATTTCAGGATCTGCGAGGCGCGCTGGAATTTTTCGACGGTCTCTTCCAGCCGGTCGAACAGTCCGGCCGCACAGGCTTCACCGACCTGCTGCAGATTGGCCCCGACGGCAAACGGCGCTTCGTGCCAGACGACCACGCCATCCAGCGTCCGCTCGGCCTGGCGCACGGCGGTGATCAGGCCGTCCAGCACCTCGTCGCCGATGCTGTGCATCTTCGACTTGAAGGAAACGATGCCGATCTTGTTATCGACCGCCGGCAGGGTCCACAACCGCACGCCGTCGTTCTCATAGAGCGTTTCGCCGGCTTTTTCGGGGGTGGCGGCAGCTTCGCCGAGCACGCGTTCCGGGAACAGCTGACGCTGATAGACCGGCAGTGCGGAACGCGCCGTGTAGGCGTTGTCGCGGGCCGAGTAGGAACCGTTCGGCGTATGCACGCCGGTGCGGCCGGCTTCCAGCGCCCAGGCCGGCAGCGGCGTGGCACTCATGCTCTTGCCGGCGGCGATATCGGCCGCGACGGCTTGGGCAATCTCGGACCAACCAGCCGCCTGCCAGGTTTCGAACGGGCCTTGCGCCCAGCCGAAGCCCCAGCGCATCGCGAAGTCGAGGTCGCGGGCATTGTCGGCAACGTGTTCCAGCTGGACGGCGGCGTAATGGAAGATGTCGCGGAAAATGGCCCACAGGAACTGGGCTTGCGGGTGGCCGGAGGCGCGCAGCGCGGCGAACTTCTCGGCCGGGTTCTTCAGCTTGAGAATGGCGGCGACGTCGTCGGCGAGCTCGCCAGCCGACTTGCGGTAGTCCTGAGCCGCCAGATCGAGCACCTGGATTTCCTTGCCCTGCTTGCGGAAGATGCCGCAGCGGGTCTTCTGGCCGAGCGCGCCCTTGGCGATCAAGGCCTGCAGCCAGGCCGGATTGGTGAAGTATTGATGCCACGGATCGTTGGGCAGCGTGTCCTGCATCGTCTTGACGACGTGGGCCAGCGTATCGAGGCCGACCACATCGGCGGTGCGATAGGTGGCGCTCTTCGGGCGGCCGATCTTCGGCCCGGTCAGCGCATCGACTTCATCGAAGCCAAGACCGAAGGCAGCGGTATGGTGCATCACCGCAAGAATGGAGAAGACGCCGATGCGGTTGGCGACGAAATTCGGGGTATCGAGGGCGCGGATCACGCCTTTGCCGAGGCGCGAAGTCAGCCAGGTTTCCAGCGCATCGAGCGTGCCCGGATCGGTGCTTTCGGTGGCGATGATTTCAACCAGATGCATGTAGCGCGGCGGATTGAAGAAGTGGATACCGCAGAAACGCGGCCGCACCGCATCGGGCAAGCCCTGGGCCAGCGCATTCATCGACAGGCCGGAGGTATTGGAAGCGACCACCGTGTTGGCGCCCAGATGCGGGGCGATCTTGGCATAGAGATCGTTCTTCCAGTCCATGCGTTCGGCAATCGCTTCGATCACCAGATCGCACTCGGCGAGCAGCGGCAAGTGTTCGTCGTAATTGGCGGCGTCGATGAACTGCAGCTTGGCCTTGTTGGCCAGCGGTGCCGGATCCAGCTTCTTCAGGCCATCGAGGGCCTTGCGGACGACGCCATTCTTGTCTCCCTCCTTGGCAGGAAGGTCAAACAGCACGACCGGCACGTTGGCATTGGCGAGGTGCGCGGCAATCTGCGCCCCCATCACGCCCGCGCCGAGGACGGCGGCTTTCTTCACGATCAGCTTGTTCAAGCGGTTCTCCTTTGGTCTCTTTTTAGACTTCGTTCAAAAATAAAACGAACGTTTGAATTATAGATAGCAGATACCTGCGGTCAACTATTTTTTGCGGCAAATTTCAAAAAAATCCCCGGACTGGCCGGGGAATAAATGACGCAAGAAATAGTTTGAATCAGAAAGCCAGCGAAACCTGTCCGCCAAGAATCCACGCGCTGTCCTCATAGTTGCCGGTAACCCGGCCGCGATTGGTCAGCGGGCTGGTCGCCCCCGTGGTGATCTGGTTGTTGTCGATCTTGGCATCCTTGACATAGAGATAAGCACCGCCCAGATCAAAGGTCATCGAGTTGCTGGCTTTCCACTGCGCGCCGAGAGAGAACCAGGTGCGGTTGTTGTCGGGCAGAGAAACCAGGCGAGTAGACGGGCCTTTGACCGGACTCTGGTCATATGCGACACCGGCCCGCAGCATGAAGTCGTTGTTCAGCTTGTAATTGGCACCGACCGCGACCCGCCAGGTATCCCGAAAATCGCTGTCCAGAACCTGAGCGGTGGTTCCCGCTGCGGCAGCACCATTCTGGGTCGCCGAGGCCCGGATGATGTCGATCTTGGGAATGGAGCTCCAACCGGTCCAGGATACATCCCCCAACAGCTCAAGACGGTCCGACACGGCGTGGGTCAGACTGAGAATGAAGGTATCCGGCAGCGTGATATCAGCCTTGGCATCCGCACTATAAGTGCGAAGCGGGCCACTGATGTCGATCTTGCCGGTCGTTTCGTATTTGATTTTGGAACGGTAGGAGACACCGACTTTGGTGCTCGGCGCAACCTTGAAAAGGGCACCGATATTCCAGCCCCACGAATCGTCCTCAAGGGTCAGCTTGAGCGGCGAGGTCGTGCCGCCGGCCGCCCCGACAACTGAAACCAGTCGACGATAATCCGCCTCGATACGTTGCCAATTCAAACCGCCACCGATCGAAACCACATCATTGACGCGATAGGCGATGGATGGATTGATATTGATCGTCTTGACATCGAAGTGAGTCGATTGGGCCGCACCGATCCACTGATCATCGTATTTCGTCCGCAAACCGAACGGAGCGCCCACCCCAAGGCCGACGAAAAGATCCTTGGTGATGCCCCAGGACAGGAAACCATTTGGCACGTAGCCAATGCCGCCGCCATTGTTGCCATTGCCGGTATTGGCCAGACTGCCGACGCTCGACCCTTCGTTGGTGAAGTCAAAGCTGGTCTTGATCGCCGTCAGGCCACCGGAAACCTCGATCTGCTTGAGCTGCGTCATACCGGCCGGGTTGTAGAACACCGTACTGGCGTTCTCTGCTACTGCCGCAGAACCGGCGTATGAATTACCCAGGCCGCTCGCATTCTGTTCGAGCAACTGAAAGCCGGAAGCCGTGGCACCGCCGGAAAATGCGACGGCAACAAGCACCGGAATAAGACGAGGGGTGATGACTTTATGCATGTGGTTTGTCTCCATTTATATATGTTTTGGGAATTATTCCCGTTACTGCTGCTGCGATTAAATCTCAAACGTGCGTTTGAAACCCTGTTTTATCGAACAAACAATCAAACGTATGTTGGGTAAACACAACAAATTTTTAAATCGATTTACTATAGTTCAATGGGCCGCCGGTAAACGGCGCAAAACCGGTTCCAAAAATTACGCCAGCATCGGCCAGTTCGGCATCGCCAACGACACCGTCGGCCACCAGGCGCCGGGTACGCTTGATCAGCGGCGAAACCAGGCGCTCGGCCAATCCGGCCGGCACACTGCCCGGCTGGCCCTTGACCGCCTTGCCGGCATTCCAGACATAGAAGCCATTACCGGTTTTCTTGCCCAACTGCTTTGCCTCGACCCGCTGCACCAGGCAGCGCGGTGCCTGGACGCCACCGGCCAGTTGTTGCCCGGCAGCCAGCGCAATATCCAGCCCGACCGTATCGACCAGTTCGATCGGCCCCATCGGCATGCCGAAGGCAAGCATCGCGGCATCGATGGTTTCCGGCGCGACGCCCTCATCCACCGCCTGCATCGCTTCCAGCATGTAAGGGGCCAGCACGGCATTGACCAGAAAGCCCGGCGTGCTGCGGACCGGCAAGGGCAGCTTGTCGATCTGCCGGACGAAGGCGCAGGCCGCCTGCACGGCGGCCGGGTCGGCTCCGTCGGCGGCAACGACCTCGACTAACGGCATCATCGCCACCGGGTTGAAGAAGTGGATGCCGACCAGGCGTTCCGGTTGCTGCAACACCGTCCGCAAGTCTTCCAGCTTCAGGCTCGAAGTATTGGTGGCGAGCACCGCCCCCGGTTTCAGCCGCGGCTCCAGCGCCTTGAACAGCGCATGCTTGGCCTCGACATTCTCGAAAATCGCCTCGATCACCACATCGGCATGGGCGACACCATCGCCGTTGACGTCGGGAATCAGCCGGTCGAAGGCGGCCCGTGCCTTGAGCGGGTCGCGCAGGCGGCGCGTGAATAGCTTGTTGGCCCGCTGCAAGGCAGGCCCCATGCGTTCGAGGCTCTGATCCTGCAGCGTTACGGTCATGCCGCGCAGGGCGCACCAGGCAGCAATGTCGCCGCCCATGACACCGGCTCCGATGACATGGACCCGCCCGGCCTTGAAGGGAGATTCCTTGCCGAATGCTTTCAGCCTTTCCTGCAGGAAGAACACCCGGACCAGATTGCGTGCCGTCGGCGAACTGATGATGCGGTCGATAATGGCCGGCGCGGCCAGCGCATTGCCATTATGTTTCTGCCAGATCTCGATGATGGCGTAAGGCGCCGGGTAATGTTCCGGCCGTGCCTTCTTTGCCACCTGCTTGCGGGCGCCGCTGGCGACGATGGCCTTGAGCGGCCCGTTGAGCAGGCGCTGCAGCGTCGGCAGTGGGCGCCGGGGCTGGCCGGAAAGCAGCAGTTGCCGCGCCGCCGGCTCCATAACCCGGGGCGGCACGCATTCATCGGCCAGGCCCATGCGCTTGGCTCGTTTGGCGTCGATGCTCTTGCCGGTCAGCATCATGTCGAGCGCAGCGGCCGGACCAACCCGTTGCGGCAGGCGCAGCATGCCGCCCCAGCCCGGGAAGATGCCGAGCATGACTTCCGGCAGGCCCATTTTGGTCGCCGGTTCGTCAACCGCCAGCAGGTAGCGGCAGGCCAGCGCCAGTTCGAGGCCGCCGCCCAGGCAATGGCCGCGGATGATGGCCAATGTCGGGTAGTCGACCGCAGCCAGACGGTTGAACAGCTGCCAGCCCCGCTCGACCAGCGCCCGCCCCTTTTCCGGTGTATCGAGTTGGGTGAATTCCTCGATGTCGGCCCCGGCGATGAAGCCGGCTGCCTTGCCGGAGCGGAAGATCAACCCTTTCGGCGGCTGCCTGTCGAAACCATCGAGGATCTGGGCCAGTTCCGCCATCACGGCAACCGACAGCGAATTGGCCGACTCGCCGGCCTTGTCCAGGGTGACGGTGGCGAGACCGTCGGCATCGCGCTCGACCCGCCAGTGTTGAAGATTGAGATTCATCATGTGCTTTCTTTAATGCGGACGATGGCCAGTTGCAGCGAAGGCCAGCGACAGCGCGCCCGGCCCGACGTTGACCGCGGCCGTCTTGCTCATCGGAGAAACGAGAATTTGGACGCCCTGCTCCGCCGCGGCCCGGGTCAGCCGGGCATAACCGGGCAGATTGGCCACCAAGCCCGGCGCTCCGCCGTAGCTGATGCAGATATGCGGCGCATCGAGTCCATCATCGATGCGCTTGACCGCCTTGTTGAACAGTTGCTCGACGCCGGCTTCGAAGCCGCGCACCTTGTCGACCGTGGTCGTCTGGTCGCAATGGCAATGCAGGATCGGTTTGACATCCAGCCACGAACCGAGCGTGTAGGAACCCCAGCTGAGGCTGGTATCGCCTTTCTTAGAGGCCCGCTTGTAGATATGAAACAGGTCGGCCGGCACCAGGTAGGTGTGGGTCTGATCGATCAGATGGCGCAAGCGGGCGCCAATTTCGCTCGGCGAACCGCCGGCCCGGATCAGGCGCACGGCTTCGGCCACCGGTACGGCCTGGCCGGTAAACAGGTTGCGCGTCGACAGCACGGCCAGCCCGAAACGCTCCGGCACGCCAGCGGCGCGGCGAATGGCCTTGTACTGGGTGAGGATGGCGCGCGACGCCTGCATCGCATGATTGAAAATCGGGCTGCGCGTGCTGGTGATGGTCAGACAGAAGACATAGTCGAAATCGAGGACCAGCCGTTCGAGGAAAAGCTGTTCGATCTGCTGCACCGAATACGGAATCGACTCGGCGAAATCCTCGCCTTTCCGGTCCAGATGCCGGGCGTAGAAGGCCTGGGTTTCCTCGGGATCGCGCCGATCCTCGATCAGCAGGTCGCCGATGCGCAGCGTGATCGGCATGACCAGCACGCCGTTGGCGGCGAGAAAATCCCTCGGCAAATCGCAAGCCGAATCAACCACAATACCGATCCGCATGCTCAGCTTCCGGCTTCGACCAGCATGGCGCCGCCCAGGCCGCCACCGATACAGATGGTCGCGATGCCCCGCCTGGCCTTTTGCCGGCGCAGGACATGCAGCAGATGCAGCACGATGCGCGCCCCGGAGGCGCCGACCGGATGGCCGATGGCCACCGCCCCACCATCGACATTCAGCTTGTTCTCGTCGATGGCGCCGAGTGCCGCCGGCAGACCAAGCTGCTCACGACAGTACTCGTCGGATTGCCAGGCAGCCTGGCAGCCCATGACCTGGGCGGCGAAGGCCTCGTTCAGTTCCCAGGCGTCGATATCGTTCAGTCCCAGGCCGTGGCGCTGCAGGATGGGCGTCGAGGCATGCACCGGGCCGAGGCCCATCTGCGCAGGATCGAGGCCGGACCACTGGCTATCGACGATTTTGCCGAGCGGCTTGAGATTCCATTTTTTCACTGCTTCTTCCGAAGCGAGGATCAGCCAGGCGGCACCATCGGTAATCTGCGAACTGTTGGCCGCCGTGATGTTGCCGTATTTCTTGTCGAAGAAGGGTTTCAGCTTGGCCATGCCGGCCATGCTGGCATCGGCCCGCACGCCGTCGTCCTCGGCGTAAACCTTGCCGTTGCCATCAACCAGCGGCACGATCTCGCCAAAATACCCGGCCGTACGAGCGGCCAGCGAGCGCTGGTGGCTACGCACGGCGAACGCGTCCATCTGTTGCCGATCGATGCCGAACTTCCAGGCGATGTTTTCCGCCGTCTGGCCCATCAGCAGGCCAACCACCGGGTCGGTCAAACCTTTCATCAGTCCGATGACCGGGCTGAGCAAGGCCGCCGGTTTCAGCTTGAGGAAATGACCGAGCTTCTGGCCGGCCGTCCGCATCGACATCATGCCGGCGAACCAGCGCACCATCGTGTCGGAGTACAGCAGCGGCGCTCGCGACAGGGCATCGACGCCGCCGGCCAGCACCAGTTCGGAGCGACCGCACTGAATATTGGCGATGGCCGAATCGAGCGCCTGCATGCCGGAAGCGCAGTTGCGCATCACCGTCCAGCCCGGCACTTTCTCGCCACAGCCAAGACGCAGCGCCACCATGCGGCCGATATTGGTTTCGTCTGGCGACGGCGCAGCGCAACCGAGAATGACCTCGTCGAGATCGCTCGGCAGAAAAGGCTGACGCAGCAGCAGCGCCCGCCCGGCCTGGGTGGCGAGGTCGGATGCCGCGAACGGCCCCGGCCCTTTCTGCGCCTTCAAGAACGGCGTACGGGCGCCGTCAACCACATAGATTGTTTTCATCAGGCCACCATGCGGCACTCGGCCGGCTTGTTGGCGGTAGCCACGTTGTAGTCGAAGGGAAAATCGTCGACATGTACGACGATGTCGCGCAGGTGATTGCGCCGCTTCATCAGCTCGAACTCGGCGGCATTGATCACCCCGGCCTCGAAGGCAACGATGGCAATGTCGCGGACATTGGCCAGCGGGTTGTTATCGAAGCGGCCGTCCTTCTCGGCGACACGGATCTTCGCCTCAACGGCCTCGGCCGCCAGCGTCGCCTTCAATGCCAGTTCGATGGCACCGATCGGTTCGTTCTCGATCAGCGGCAGGAAACATTCGGCGGTCAGCCGATCGCGGGTGGCGGACGGCGCAATCAACAGCTTGGCTACCTGGTGCCCAACTTCATCGGCCGGCACGACATACGGATGACCCCACGGGAAGATCGAACGCTGCAGGAAGGCGGCGATGAAACGGACCGGGAAGTTGGCGATGACGCCATCGAAGGCTTCCTGTGCCTTGTACATGGCATCCCAGATCGCCCAGTGGGCGAGCGGCGCATCGGCTGCCTTGCGCCCTTCGGCTTCGTAGCGTTTCAGTGTGCAGGAGATCAGATACATCTGCGACAGGATGTCGCCGAGCCGGGCCGACAACTTTTCCCGACGCTTGACGCTGCCGCCGAGCACCAGCAGCGAAATGTCGGCCATGAAAGCAAAGGCCGCCGAAAAACGCGTCAGTTGCTGGTAGTAGCGCTTCATTTCCGGCGCCGTATCGACGTTGACCACAGCAAAGTGCGAACCGGTCATGCCCAGCCATAGCGCGCGGAAACCGTTCTTGATGGTGAAGCCGATATGGCCGAACAACGCCTTGTCGAAATCGACCAGGCCCCGCTTTTGATCCGGGTTCTGCGCTGCCTGCATTTCCGGCAGCAGGAACGGATGACAGCGGATGGCCCCCTGCCCGAAGATGATCAGCGAGCGGGTCAGGATATTGGCGCCTTCGACGGTGATGCCGATCGGCACCTGCTGATAGGCGCGGCCGAGGAAGTTGGAGGGGCCAAGGCAGATGCCCTTGCCGCCGATCACGTCCATGCCGTCATTGACCACCTGGCGAGCCCGTTCGGTGACGTGGTACTTGGCGATAGCGGAAACCACCGACGGCTTCTCGCCGAGATCGACGGCGCCGGCCGTCATCGTGCGCACGGCATCCATCATGTAGGTGTAAGCACCGATCCGGGTCAGCGCCTCCTCGACGCCCTCAAACTTGCCGACGGCCATCTTGAACTGCGAACGGACGCGGGCATAACCGCCAACGGCGCGCGCCGTCATCTGCGCCATGCCGGTATTGGACGACGGCAGCGAAATCGAACGGCCGGCCGCCAGGCACTCCATCAACATCCGCCAGCCGTGGCCAGCTTTTTCCGGGCCGCCGATGATGAAATCGAGCGGCATGAAAACTTCGTTGCCGCGCGTCGGGCCATTCATGAACATCGCATTGAGCGGAAAATGGCGACGCCCGGTATCGACCCCCGGATGATCGTAGGGCACCAGCGCACAGGTAATGCCGATATGCTTCTTGTTGCCAAGCAAGCCATCCGGGTCATACAAGTGGAAAGCCAGGCCGAACACGGTACACACCGGGGCCAGCGTGATGTAGCGCTTATCCCAGGAAACGCGCATACCGAGGACTTCCTTGCCCTGCCAGAGTCCCTTGCAGACGACGCCGCTATCGGGAATCGACGCGGCATCCGAACCGGCCCACGGACTGGTCAATGCGAAAGCCGGTACTTCGATGCCCTTGGCCAGCCGCGGCAGGTAGTGCTGCTTCTGCTCCTCGGTGCCGTAGTGCAGCAGCAACTCGGCCGGGCCGAGCGAGTTGGGCACCATCACCGATACCGACAACGCCGAGGAACGGGTCGACAGCTTGGTCACCACCTGCGAATGGGCGTAGGCCGAGAATTCCAGGCCACCATACTTCTTCGGAATGATCATCCCGAGGAAGCCCTTGTCCTTGATGTAGCGCCAGGCCTCGTTCGGCAGGTCGTACAGCTCGTGCGTCACCTTCCAGTCATCAACCAGACGGCAGGCCTCTTCGCACTCATTGTCCATGAACGACTGCTCTTCCGCCGTCAGCTTCGGCTGCGGGTAGGCATGCAGCTTCTGCCAGTCCGGCTGGCCGCGGAACAGCTCGCCTTCCCACCAGACGGTTCCGGCCTCCAGCGCATCGCGTTCGGTATCCGACATCTGCGGCAGCACCTTGCGATAGGTGGAAAAAATGGGCCGGGTGATCAGGCTTCGGCGCAATGGCCGAATCAGGATCAGCCCGGCCAAAGCCACCAGGGCGACTAACCCAAGCAGAGGGATGAGGCTGTTGAACATGTTGTTTGTCTCCTTTTATATTTTTGGTTCTGGTCGTTTATTTGCTGTCGATCCTAGGACCCAGGCTTTGCTTCCATGGCCGAAGCATCTGAAAACTGCGGCAGCGGCGCGCGCAAACCACCGAGCAGGAAGGACATCAGGCGCGGCACCAGGCGATCCAGGCGATCGGTGGAGTCCTCTTCCTCGATTTGCCAGTCGGTGACCAGGCGCAGCGCATCGGTTCCGGCAATGGCGTAGGAAGTGGCACCGAGCATGAAGTGAAAACGCCAGACGATTTCCGCTTTGGGCACGTCGGGCAGCGCCTTGAACAGCGCCTCCTTGTAGCGGTCCACCACCACGGCATACTCATGCGCCATGAAGGTACGAATGAACTCGGAAGGATCGGTCAGCGTGCGGCCGAGCAGGCGCAGAAAGGTCATGCCGCCCCGTTTGTCGTCGTCCGCCATGCGCAGCAGCGTGCCGAAAAAGCCGTCAACGATCTGCGAAGGTTTCAGGGACTTGCCGGCCGCTTCATGCTCAAGTGCATTAAGGACGCGCATCCGTTCCTCGTTCAGCCAATCGAGCCGACGGCGGAACACCTCCTGCATCAGCGATTCCTTGGAGCCGAAGTGGTAATTCACTGCCGCCAGATTGACCCCGGCCTCGCTGGTGATCTGACGCATCGACGTGCCGTCGTAACCATGCACCATGAAGAGTTGCTCAGCCGCATCGAGAATGCGCTCGCGGGTATCGACAGTTCGGACTTCAGCCATTAAAGGTTCCTATAATTCATACGTTCGTTTGAATCATAGGAAAAACGCCTGATCAACGCAAGCGTTTTCTCGCGATTAGTGGTTGAGCTGTCGAATGAAGGTCATCACCTCGTCAGCCGGTACCGGCCGACTGAACAGAAAACCCTGCATCAGATCGCAGCCCCGGCCGCGCAGGTAATCGCGCTGCTGCTCGGTCTCGACGCCTTCGGCGACGATCTTCAGGCCAAGATTGTGGGCCAGTCCGATGGTCGCATCGCAGATCACCTCGCCATCGGCACTCTGTCCGATTTCTTCGACAAACGAGCGGTCGAGCTTGAGGTAATCGATCGGAAATTGCCGCAGGTAACTAAGCGAAGAATATCCGGTACCAAAATCGTCAATCGCGATGCTGGTGCCCATATCGTGCAGCATATCGAGAATGCGGATGGTTTCGGCCGGTTGGTGCATCGCCACCGACTCGGTAATTTCAAAAGCCAGCTCCGAAGCATCCAGCCCGAAAGCCTCGATTGCCCCCTTGGCAAGAATGGGCAGATTGCCATTACGCATCTGGATGGCCGAAATATTCACACCCATCTTGATGCCATAAATGCCGGCCGCCCGGAAGTCCGCCAGTTGTTTGCAGGCAGCCCAGAAAACCCATTCGCCGAGCGGCTGGATCAGCCCGGTCTCTTCGGCGATGGCGATGAACTTACCCGGTAAGAGCAACCCCTTTTCCGGATGCTGCCAGCGCACCAGCGCCTCGACGCCGGCCACCCGGCCGCTGCCGATCTCGATGACTGGCTGGAAATGCAGGCGAAACTCATCGCGCGACAAGGCCTGGCGCAGACTATGCTCGATCTTCAAGCGCTCCAGCGCAGCATCGTTCATCTTCGGATCGAAGAACTGGAAATTGTTCCGCCCCACCGATTTGGCGTGATACATCGCGGCGTCGGCATTCTTCATCAGGATTTCGCCATCATCTCCATCCATCGGAAAAATGGCGATGCCGATACTCGGCGTACTGTAAAGATCGTGCCCCTCGATCGAATAGGGATCGGCAATATTCAACACCACTTTTTCCGCAACCATGGCCACCGAATTAGTGTGATCGACACCGGCCAGCATGATCACGAACTCATCGCCGCCGAGGCGGGCCACGACATCACTGTCCCGCACGCTGTCACGGAGACGCCCGGCAACCTCGATCAGCAACTTATCGCCAAGGTGATGCCCCAGCGTATCGTTGATCACCTTGAAGCGATCAAGATCGATAAACAGCAGCGCTACCCGCGAACCATCCCGCCGGGCGGCCGCCAAGGCCTGGTCGAGCCGACCATTGAGACTAAAACGATTAAGCAGACCGGTCAGCGCATCGTGATGCGCCATATGGTGCAATTTTGCTTCGGCCGCACGCTCCGACGAGACATCGGTAAAGTGGGCAACGTGATAGCGGATCTTCCCCGCATCGTCGCGAATGACCGATATCGACATCCATTTCGGATAAGTGGCGCCATCCTTGCGCCGATCCCATATTTCGCCCTGCCAGAATCCCCCGGTATTGATGGTCTGCCACATCGCTTCGAAATCTTGCTGCGTCGACCGCCCTGCCGAGAGAAAGCGGGGATTGCGGCCGACGACATCCTCCAGCGTGTAGCCGGTCAATCGGGTGAAAGCGGGGTTGACCGTTACGATATTGTTGTCCGTATCGGTAATCAGGATCGCCTCGCCGCTGAATTGAAAGGCGCTGACCAGCAGCTGCATCTGCGCCTCCATCTGATGCTGACTGGTCACATCCTGCGCAGTGCCGATCAAACGGAGCGGTGCGCCATCCTTGCCATACTCCGTCTCGCAACACTCCTGAACATACTTGATCCGGCCATCGGGCATTAACAGCCGGTGCTTGAAGGAGACCGGGTGATGTTCGCGCACTGAGTTGTTCAGCGCGACGTCGGCCTGGTCGCGCTCATCCGGATGGACTTTGGCGAGGAAGTCGTCATACGGCGTTCCGCCAGCTTTCGCCTCGATTTCAAAAATCCGGAAAAGCTCGTCGGAACAAGTTATCACCCTGGACGCAAGATCAAGCTCCCAACTTCCCACCTGGGCGATTCGCTGCGCCGCTTTCAACTGATCCTGATGACGGCGTAACGCTTCTGCCGCAAGCAACTCCCGCTTCTGGGCGCGAAACAGCCAGACCAGCACGACACCCAGACAAAAGAACAACGCCAGCCCGATGCCGCCAACGTAATAGGAACGCTGTCGCCAGGTCGCCATCACATCGGCCTCGGACAGACCGGCCAGCACGTAAAACGGATAGCTATCGAGAACACTGTAGGCATAAATGCGCTGCACGCCATCAGATTGCGCGGCAAACACCAGCACGCCCTTTCGCTCGCCGCTCAATATATGCTGCATGACCGGATGCGAAGGATCGAGCACCCGGTTGATTTCAGATGGAACTGGCGGCAGGCGAACAACTAGGGCATGGTTATCGGCGCGCCGAATAGCCAAGGCCCCGGCCGCGCCGGAATGGATCATCTGGAACAGCCGCTCAAAATAACTCAACTCGATGGCGATGCTGACGACACCGAGAAAACGCCCATCCGACGCACGGATCGGCTGGGAAGCCACCATTGTTGGCCGCCCGGTAATACGCGAGGTGATAACTTCGGAAAAAACCACCCCGGCGCTTTTGTTGTCGCGCGCCTCAATGAAATACAAACGGTCCGCCAGATTGACCTTGCTCCCGCCACCGGCGAGATAAAGGACATTGCCGTGGGCATCGATCACCCGAAAACCGGCGACCTCGGGAAACGCCAACCGGTGTCGCTCGAGCACCGCTTCGACACGGTCGCGAAAGATCGGCACAGCGTCCTTGGCGAGCGACTCGGGAGGGATGCTTTGAATCAGCTTGCCGAGATCGCCATCAACCCGGCGCAACGTCGCTTCGAGACGGGATTCAAGCAAGGCGGCCTGATTGGTGGCAAGTCCTTGCGCCTCGCTCCAAGTCTCTTTGTACCCCGACCAGAGCACGTAGCCGAGCAGCAAAAAGCCCCCCAGGGCCAACGAAAACAAAGCGACCCACAACTGCCGCCCAACGGGTACGATTTTTTCTGGCGCTTGCCGCATGTTCGCCATTTGATCTGGAGTTATCACTGCGAGTATGGGCGAGCAGACATCGAATTGAAATTGAAAGCGTTCAAAGGACGGGGATTTTTCGGCGCATATTCGATGAATCGACAAAGAACATCCTGCCCCGTCTTTCTTTCGCGAAAACTTTTACAAGTTTCGTTAATGACATCCCACTCATCCAGCGGGATATCGTCGGGAAACAAGGTATCGCCAGCAAACGGCATTTCGATGCGCGTCAGGTAGAAGCGATGGCAATACGGCCAGGCGGCGGCATAAACGGACGCGCCACCAATGACGAAAACCGGCTTTCCGGTAGCAACAGCCAAGCGCAATCCCTCCTCAACGGAATCGACGCGCTGGCAGCCCTTCCGCACAACCAGACCTGCTTGGCGGCTGACGATGAACGAATCCTCCGGCACCACATCCATCGATTCATACGTTGCCCGACCAATGACCAGCGCAGCTCCCGCCACCTTATGTTCGAAGTAAGCGAGTTCTTCCGGAATATCCCAAGGCAGCCAGCCGGCAAGCCCGAGCATGCCGTTACTTGCCACGGCGCCAATTGCCGCGATCAACGGTGCGTCTTGGCCCATTGCTCGCGCGTCATCGAAAGTGAAATCGCCGGCGTACCCTGACCGTTGTACACATGAGGTTTGTGCATGGAAATGAATGCCGACGTCACGATGGGCATGGCGAAAATGGCATCCATCACTTCCAGAATGCTCGACTCCAGACACTCGCAATGGTCGTTCTGCTCCAGCCGGCGAATGGCCAGAAAAATAACCTCGTAATCGACAACCTGCCGAATGTCGTGCGGATCGCTCACCGCATCGATTGGCGCCCACGCGTCGGCATGCACGACAACCGCCTGCGCCCCATGTTTTTCCAGCGGATTGCAACCCGTCCGCAATTGTATGGTGGCATCGACCGACGCGCACCAATGATTGGCTAACACAAACAAACTCCTTTTCAGCCAGGTCAATTCGACATGCCGGCAAGATACCAGAGCCCGGCGCGGCTCGCTGGCCAAAAAGAAGGGCGCTTGCGCGCCCTTTTTGCACTTCCGACCACCTCAAGGAGTCAGGCCGTCACATTGACCAAGGTTCCCGTCTGCTGCCCCAAGTCATTAATCACCGGCGCAACCGACTCGGCAACCGGCTGTACAACCTTCTGCGCCGCGAGTGCCACGCCAATCTGCTCACGCAAGCCACTCAACTGGGTTTGTATCTTCCCCAATGCCGCCTGCGCCGCCAAACCAAGCTTCGCGCTATTGGCCTCACTCTGCGCCTGCCCTGACTGGACTTCGAGCGAACGCGCAGTTTCCTGTGCCTGATCCGCCGCTGACTGGGCTTCGCGCGCCCTCATCTGAAGTGAACGCGCCCGTTGATCAGCCTGATCGGCACTCCGCTGCGCCTGCTGTTGCTGGATTTGTAACCAAATCCCGCTCCCTGCAGATTGGACACCAGAGGTTGAAGTAACCGGCATCTCGCCTCCCATTGGCAGTGTACGACACCGCCAACAAACACTCAGGCAGTTACGTTAATCAACGTACCGGTACGCTGCCCTTGAACATTCGTCACCGGCTGTGGCGCCACTTCCTGTTGCGCTGCTTTCTCCTCAGCCCGCGACTGGCGCTCTTCAGCTTGCTGCATCTGCTGCGCTTGTTGGGCCTGACTCGCTTGACTACTGGGAGTAGCAGTGTAGGCACTTACATTGGAAGTCACTGATTGGATTGCCATTACAACCTCCTGAATAAGACGATTTCCTGATTTGACTTTACACCATACAGGAAAATATTCCAGCGGTAATTGCCGCAAACCGGCCACCGACAAGGCTCCCCGACCATCGCTACGCATCGTCGCGAAGTCGAAAAACCTGACCAAGCCTTACCTTTACCCCTTAAAAGCAAAAAGCCCGGAATTATCCGGGCCTTAGGCTATCGTTGGGTCGCTGGCGGAGACGGAGGGATTCGAACCCTCGATGCAGGTTTTGCCCGCATGCTCCCTTAGCAGGGGAGTGCCTTCGACCTCTCGGCCACGTCTCCGGATCCAGACTTCAACGAGGCGCGGATGATATAGCCTTCGCGCCCTTTGGTCAAACTTACTGATCGAGCTCGAAAGTGCGATGCAGCACGCGCACAGCCAACTCCAGATATTTTTCGTCAAGTACGACGGAAATTTTGATCTCGGAAGTCGAGATCATCTGGATGTTGATGCCTTCATCGGCCAGCGCCTTGAACATCTTGCTGGCGACGCCCGGGTGGGAACGCATGCCGACGCCAACCGCGGAGACCTTGCAGATCTTGTTGTCGCCCCTCACCTCGCGGGCCCCCAGCTTGAGCTTGACGGTCTCGAGGATCGCCTTGGCCTTGGCAAATTCGCCGCGGTTCACCGTGAAGGAGAAATCCGTGGTGCCGTCGCTACCGATGTTCTGGATGATCATGTCGACGTCGATATTGGCATCGGCAATGGCACCCAGGATCTGGTAGGCGATGCCCGGGGTGTCCGGAACACCCAGCATGGTCAGCTTGGCTTCGTCGCGATTGAAGGCGATACCGGAGATGATCGGTTGTTCCATGTTCTTGTCTTCCTCAACAGTGATCAGCGTACCTTCCCCTTCGTCCTGGAAGCTGGAAAGAACGCGCAGTTTGACCTTGTACTTGCCGGCGAATTCGACCGAGCGGATCTGCAGCACCTTGGAGCCGAGGCTGGCCATTTCCAGCATTTCCTCGAAGGTGATGGTATCGAGCTTTTTGGCCTCGGAAACGACGCGCGGATCGGTCGTATAGACGCCATCGACATCGGTGTAGATCTGGCACTCGTCGGCCTTCAGCGCTGCAGCGAGCGCGACGCCGGAGGTATCGGAACCGCCACGGCCGAGCGTCGTGATATTACCGTCGGCATCGACCCCCTGGAAGCCAGCGACAACGACCACGTTACCGGCATCGAGATCGCGGCGCATGTTGCCTTCGTCGATCGACAGGATGCGCGCCTTGGTGAAGGTACTGTCGGTCAGCACTTTGACCTGGCCGCCGGTATAGCTCTTCGCCTTGACACCGATTTCCTGGAGCGCCATGGCCAGCAGACCGATGGTGACCTGTTCGCCGGTGGACATGATCATGTCCAGCTCGCGCGGATCGGGGTTGGCCTGAATTTCCTTGGCCAGGGCAATCAGTTTGTTGGTTTCGCCGCTCATCGCCGAGAGAACCACTACTACCTGATGGCCTTGGGCCTGGAACTTGGCAACCCGTTTGGCGACATTCTTGATGCGCTCGGGATTGGCGACCGAGGTGCCACCGTATTTTTGAACAATCAACGCCATGGATTCATCCGGTTAAACGTTGGAAACATGAAAAAGAGGGCGGGATTTTACCCCACCCTCGTCGTTTTCTGACGAGAATCAGCGCTTAAAGATCGGCCAGTGCCCGCAGATGCGCGCCGACGCTGCGCGCCAGCGAGGTCATCACGTAGCCGCCTTCGAGCATCGAGACGATGCGCTTTTGGCACAACTCGGCCGCCAGCTTTTTCATATGCTCGGTGCACCAGGCGAAGTCCTTTTCGAGCAACTTCAGGCCACCCATGTCGTCTTCATAGTGACCGTCAAAGCCGGCCGAGATGAAGATCATCTGCGGCTTGAACTCCTTGAGACGCGGCGTCCATACCTGCAGCACGGCATCGCGGAACTCCTCGCCGCCGCAACCGGCAGCCAGCGGCACATTGCACATGTTGGCAGCCTGCTTGTCGGCGCCGCTGTACGGATAAAAAGGGTGCTGGAAGATGCTGCACATCAGCACCTGCTCGTCGCCGGCAAAAACGTCTTCAGTCCCATTGCCGTGGTGCACATCGAAGTCGATGATCGCCACGCGTTCCAGACCATGCACCTTGAGCGCATGACGAGCGGCGACACCAATATTGTTGAAGAAGCAGAAACCCATCGGATTCGCCTTTTCAGCGTGATGACCAGGCGGGCGAACGGCACAGAAGGCATTTTCGCATTCGCCGCTCATTACCAGATCGACCGCCATGCAACCGGCGCCGGCCGCCCGCAACGCGGCTTGCCAGGTATGGGGATTCATCGCCGTGTCCGGGTCGAGATGGACCACGCCATGCTCCGGCGAAGCACGTTTGATGCGCTCGAGGTGCGATGCGGGATGAACCCGCAGCAGTTGCTCGAAGGTCGCAAGCGGTGCATCGTGATAGACAAAATAGGCATCGATCCCTTGGGCAATCAGGTGATCGTTGATGGCGGTAAGACGTTGCGGGGACTCGGGGTGATGCGAACCCATGTCATGTAACTGACAGTCTCTATGGGTGATGAAGGCAGTGGTTGTCACTTGTTCTCTCTCTGCGAACCGGCGCCCTGAGCGACGCACGTCGAATTGGCATTATCGTCCCATTCGCCGCGCAGCTTCAAGCATTAGAATTGGCCCCAATTGTTATCGAGGAAATCCCGCATGTTTGGCAATGCAGCAGCACTTCTCTCCGGCCGGCCTCGCCCATTCGACGCCGTCCTGACGCGGGCTGGCGAGATCATTCTCGGCAAGGAAAATGAAATCCGACTGGCCTTGACCTGCCTGCTGGCCGGCGGGCATTTATTGATCGAAGACCTGCCCGGCATGGGCAAGACGACACTGGCCCACGCCCTCGCCCGCTTGCTCGGCCTGCAATTCTCACGCATCCAGTTCACCAGCGACCTGCTGCCGGCCGATATCACCGGCGTATCGATATTCGACCGCGACAAAAGCGCCTTTCGTTTCCTGCCCGGCCCGGTCTTTGCCCAACTGGTCCTGGCCGACGAAATCAACCGCGCCACACCGAAAACCCAAAGCGCGCTACTCGAAGCGATGGAAGAAGGCCAGGTCACGGCCGAGGGCCAGACACGCGCCCTGCCGCGCCCGTTCTTCGTCATCGCGACGCAGAACCCGGCCCACCAGATCGGCACCTTTCCGCTACCGGAATCGCAGCTCGACCGCTTTCTGATGCGCATCGAACTCGGCTACCCGGACCGCGCGGCCGAACGCGCCCTGCTCGCCGCCGGCAGCCAGCGGGCGCAGGCCGAGCATTTAGCGCCCTGCTTCCAGGCCGACGATCTGCCCGCCGTGCAGAAGGAGATTGCCGCCGTTCATACGGCCGGGCCGCTGATCGATTACGTACAGAACCTGATCGAAGCGACCCGGAACAATCCGAATTTCCAGCACGGCCTGTCGCCCCGCGCCGGCCTGGCCCTGCTCGCCGCCGCCCGCGCCTGGGCCTGGCTGGCCGGACGCGACATGGTTCTGCCGGATGACGTACAGGCGGTATTGCCGGCGGTCGCCCGCCACCGACTGCGCTCGGCACAAGGCAGCGGCTTCGCCAGTCTAGAAGACATCGCCACGTTGATGCGCAGCGTTGCCATTCCCTGATCCGCACGTGGGTATCGTCGCCAGGCTCAAGCAGCAACTGTTCCGCTGGCAAAGCGACGGCACGGCCCCGTTACGTCTGGGCCAGCGGCGCATATTCATCATCCCGACGCGCGGCGGGCTGCTTTTTGCGCTGGCGCTGCTCGTCATGCTTCTCGGGGCGATCAACTACACATTGGCGCTCGGCCATGCCCTGGTTTTTCTGCTTGGCGGCCTGGGCATCATCGGCATGGTCCATACCTTTCGCAACCTCCATGCCCTACTGATCAGCCCCGGGCGTTGCGAGCCGGTTTTTTGCGGTGAAACGGCGCACTTCCAGATAACCCTCAGCAACGACCGTTCGACACCGCGCCTCGCCCTGGAGCTGGAAGCCGAACCCGGCCAAGCGGTGATTGTTGCGGTCAATGCGCAGGACAGCACAAAAATCGGCATCCCGCTCAACACCCGCCGGCGCGGCTGGCTCGAACTGCCGCGAGTCCGCCTGGCGACGCGCTACCCGCTGGGCCTTTTCGTCGCCTGGTGCTATCTGCAACCGGCCATGCGTTGCCTGGTCTACCCGGCGCCGCTGGCGAGCCCTTTGCCCCCGCCCTCGCCGACACCGGCTGGCGGCGAGCGCAGCGGTGACGGCGGTCAGGAAGATTTCGCCGGATTCCGCGAACGCCAGCCGGCCGACTCGCCCCGCCACGTAGCCTGGAAAGCCAGCGCCCGCGATGCCGGCGAGCGACCGTTGCTGGTCAAGCAGTTCGCAGGGGGTGGCCAGGTCGAACTGCAGTTGGATTGGGTGCTGACCGACCCGGCACAGCCCGTCGAAATCCGCCTGTCGCAGCTGACCGGCTGGGTCTGCGCGGCCGAAGCCGAGGGCTGCGGTTACAACCTGCGCCTGCCCGGGCTGGAAATTCCGCCGGGTTGCGGTGTGGCTCATCGCCGGCGCTGTCTTGAAGCCCTCGCCCTGTGGCAGCCATGAGCACACCCGCCCGTGAAGCGCTTGACCACACGGCAGTGCCCTGGCTTTTCGCGGCGGCACTGGCGACCATTGCGCCGCACTTCGTACATCAGCCACTCTGGCTCTCCATCCTGACCGGCGTGATGCTTTGTTGGGGTGTCTGGTTGTGGTGGCGCGATCAGCGCCTGCCCGGTCGCTGGCTGTTGGTACTGCTGGTGATCGCTGGCTGCACCGGCATATTCATCGAATTCCGCACCCTGTTCGGGCGCGATGCCGGCGTCGCCATGCTGGTCATGTTCATGGCCATGAAGTTGCTCGAACTGAAGCGGCGGCGCGACGGCATCGTCGCCGTGACGCTCGGCTACTTTTTGCTGCTGACTCATTATCTCTATTCGCAAAGCATTCCGACCGGGCTATGGCTGCTGACCGCGATGTGGATCGTTACCGCCGCGCTGATCCGCCTGCACGGCGGGCCGGCCAGCTTTTTACGCGCAACCTTGAGTTATGCCGTGCTACTCATTGCCCAGGCGTTGCCGTTCATGCTCGTTCTCTACCTGCTCTTCCCGCGTGTCTCCGGCCCGCTCTGGGGCTTGCCGCAGGATGCCCACGCCGGCAAGACCGGCCTGTCCGACAGCATGTCGCCGGGCAGCGTCGCCCAGCTCGCACAGAGTAGCGAAATAGCTTTCCGCGTCCGCTTCGACGGCGAAATACCGGCCAAGGACAAACTCTACTGGCGCGGTCCGGTAATGGAAAATTTCGACGGCACGACCTGGCGCCCTTTCGCCGGACGTTACCAGACCGCACGCCTGCAAATCATCGCGTCGCCAATCGGCTACGAAACCACGCTGGAAGCCCACAACCAGCGCTGGTTACTGGCCCTTGACGCGCCCGCCAGCCTGCCGTCGGAAACGGTCCTGAACGGGGTACTGACCGCAGCAAGTCGCCAGCCACTGACCAGCCGCCAGCGCTACCGCCTTTCGGCCAGCCTCGACTATCGCTTCAACACGGTCGAAGATCCCGCCGTATTGCAGCGTAGTTTGGCGCTGCCAGCCGGCCGCAATGAGCAAGCACGCCAATTGGCAAAAAGCTGGCGGGAGCGTGAAGCATCGCCGGAAGCCGTCATCCGGAAAGCACTCAGCCTGTTCAGCAGCGAATTTTTCTACACGCTGCAGCCCCCGCTGCTTGGCGAGAACAGCGTCGACGAATTCCTGTTCCAGAGCAAGCGCGGCTTTTGCGAGCACTATGCCGCCGCCTTCGTCGTACTGATGCGCAGCGCCGGCATACCGGCCCGCGTCGTCGGCGGCTATCAGGGTGGTGAGCGTAATCCGGTGGACGGCTACCTGGTGGTGCGCCAGTCCGATGCACACGCCTGGGCCGAAGTCTGGTTGGAAGGGCGCGGCTGGGTACGCGTCGACCCAACGGCGGCGGTCTCACCGGCCCGGATCGAAACCGGCATCGCTGACGCACTGCCGACCGGTGAACCGTTGCCGGCTCTGATCCAGGTCCGCACGGCATGGCTGCGCACGCTGCGCCACCGCTGGGAAGCCATCAACAACGCCTGGAACCAGCAGGTGCTTGGTTACGACCCGCAACGCCAGCGCGAACTGCTGTCCCGCCTCGGCCTGCCGGATACCGACTGGCGCAGCCTGGCGATCACACTCGGGCTGGTCAGCAGCCTGCTGCTCGCCACCCTCACGGCCTGGACGCTTTACCAGAAACCGCATCACGACCCGGCCAGCCGACTTTGGCATAAAGCCTTGCGACATCTGCAGCGCCGACAGGTAAACTGCGCGCCTTGGGAAACGCCGCTGGCCCTGGCTCGTCGAATTCAAGACGAGCATCCGGATCTGGCCGAACCGTTGATGCGCGTTGTCGAGGCCTACCTGCTGGCCCGCTACGGAAGCAGCCCCAACGATCTGAAAACCTTGCGCGAAGCCATCGCGCGACTGCCCTGACGGAGATGAACTTGAAGCACACCCTTGGCGCCCTGCTGCTCGCCGCCCTTGCCGGACTGACCGGTGCCGCGCCCAACACCGACGATTTCGCCAGCGATCCGGCGGTCATCGCTTTTGCCCGTGATCTCGAACAACGCCATGCCTTCAATGCCGACCAATTGTTGTCCCAGTTTGCCCAAGCCCGACCGAATGCCAAGGTGCTGCAACTGATCGCGCCACCGGTATCGCCGCAGCAACGCTCGTGGGAGCGCTACCGCCCGCGCTTTCTCAATGACCGGCGAATCGATGGCGGTGTCCGCTTCTGGCAGGAGAATGAGCTGACTCTGGCGCGCGCCCGGGCACTTTATGGTGTTCCGGAGGAAATCATCGTCGCCATCATCGGCGTCGAAACCGAATATGGTCGCAACACCGGCGGTTTCCGTGTCCTCGAAGCCTTGGCCACGCTCGCTTTCCACTATCCGCGGCGAGCCGAATTTTTCCGTACCGAACTGGAGCAATTTCTGCTGCTGGCCCGCGAGAACAATCTCGAGCCACTCAGCGTCAAAGGCTCGTTCGCTGGTGCCATCGGCATTCCGCAGTTCATGCCGGGTAGTCAGCGACGCTACGCAGTGGATTTTGATGGCGACAATCGCGTCGATCTCGCCGGCAGCACCAATGATGCGATCGGCAGCGTCGCCCACTTTCTCGAACAACATGGCTGGCAGGCCGGCCAACCGATCGCCGTTGCCGCCCGCAGCGCCGGAGAGCCGGAGCGCAGCCTGCTCGAAGCCGGCCTCCAGCCGAGCCTGAAAGTTGCTGACCTGATCGAGAAGGGCATCTTTGCCGCAGTCGATCCGAGCAGCACGGTCGCCTTGATCGACCTTGTCTCGCCGGGCCGGGAAACGGAATACTGGCTCGGCTTCGACAACTTCTATGTGATCACCCGCTACAACCGTTCGAGCTTCTATGCGATGTCGGTTTTCCAGCTGGCGGAACAGATCCGCAGCCGCATGCCGGCTCCCGGGGGAACGTCCTACGGAGCGCGGTAGACATCGACTACCAGATCTTTTACCAGCCCAGCCATTTCAATAGAAACAGCCAGCAACCGGCTACAACAGCGAATCCCGTGAAATATTGCCGCGCTTGATGATCTTGCGCAGACGGTCGAGACCTTCCATCTGGATCTGACGCACCCTTTCGCGAGTCAGACCGAGGTCCGTGGCAATGACATCGAGCGTGGCGACGTCTGCCCCGCTCAAGCCATAGCGCCGCTCGATGACCGAGCGCTGCCGCTCGGAAAGCTGCGCCAGCCAGTCATCCAGCAAGGAACCCACTTCGCTCGACTGGAGCAGGGATTCGGGATCGCCACCAGTCTCGTCGGCAATCACTTCGGCCATCGTGTGATTGGGGTCGATTTCAAGCGGCGCGTCGAGCGAGGCAATGTGCTCGTTCAACGAAAGAATGCGGCGAACCTCTTCCTCACTCTTGTCGAGCAGCATGGCTATGCGTTCGACGGTCGAATCCCGGCGGTCGGCCGACTCGAGATGGCGAATGGCACGCAAGACCAGATTGATTTCCTTGACGACATGGACCGGCAGACGGATGGTCCGCGACTGGTTCATGATGCCGCGCTCGATGCTTTGCCGTATCCACCAAGTGGCATAAGTGGAAAAACGGAAGCCGCGCTCCGGATCGAATTTTTCCAGCGCATGAATCAGACCGAGGTTGCCTTCTTCGATCAGATCGAGCAAAGGAATGCCGCGATTCAGGTAATGCTTGGCAATATTCACCACCAGCCGAAGATTGTGCTCGATCATCTTCTGCCGCGCTGAAAAATCCCCGGCCCTCAGCAGGCGCGAGGTCGCCAGCTCTTCAGCCGGCGTCAGCAGCGGCTTGGCGCCAATCTCGTTCAGGTAAAGCTGGGTGACATCCTCAAGCAACTCAAGTTCGGGAGCGACAGCTTCCGGCTCGGGAACCACGGCAGCTTCGTCCGATCGAGCGTCGAACTCTCCCTCATCGAGATGTTCGTCCAGATCGCTCATCTTTTGGGCAAATATTGCGCTGGATCGACCGGCTTGCCCTGTTTACGTATTTCAAAGTGCAACTTCACCGAATCGGCATCGGTATTGCCCATTTCGGCAATTTTCTGGCCCCGACTTACCTGCTGGCCTTCCTTGACCAGGATTTTGCGGTTATGGGCGTACGCCGAGAGGAATGTCGCGTTGTGTTTGACGATCACCAATTCACCGTAACCACGCAATCCGGCGCCGGCATAAACCACCTTGCCATCGCCGGCAGCCAACACCGGATCGCCAGCCTTGCCGGCAAAATCGAGCCCCTTGTTACCCGCCTCACTGTAGGGCGCCACCAGTTTTCCGGCCGTCGGCCACAACCATGGCACATCATCCGGACCAGCCGCGACTGGCGGCGCGACAGCAGCCGGGTCAGGCTTGGCTTCGACACGGGTTTCTGCCGGCTTGGCGGCGACTTCGCCGGTTGAACTCAGGCGGGCATAGGCCTCGTCGGAATAAGGTTCCTTGCCGACACGCGGCTCACGTTTGATGCTCCCGCCATGGCTAATTACGGGCGACGATGCAGCCGGCTGATCAAGCGACCGGGATTCGATCCCGGCACCGGAATCAATCGGCTTGGCGACCACCGATCCACCATTTTCCACCGGTCCCGGCGGTGCAATGCGCAGAACCTGCCCTTCCCTGATCGACGAAGGATTCACAATATTGTTCCAGGCGGCAATATCCGTGTAAGCCTGCCCGTTATCCAGCGCAATACGATACAAGGTGTCGCCACGCTTGACCGTGTAATAACCGGGCCCGGATGGCTGAGCAGCCGTAGCCGCTCTCGATTGGGCGGTCGAATTACGGTCGACCGCTGGCACCGGTTGTTGCGAAAAACAGCCGGCAAGCAGCAGACTGGGTAAAACAAGGGCTAAAACTCGAATCATTGCGTTCCTGCAAGAAGCGGGACAAACCGGACGGCATCAAGCCGGGTTTCGATGTATCCCTGAGTCGTTCGTTCAATGAAGCTAAGATACTGCTCCGTTGTCCCGACTGGCAAGACCAACCGACCGCCGAGGGCCAACTGCTCAAGCAGCGCCTGTGGCACCTTCGTCCCGGCGGCAGCGACTATGATACTGTCAAACGGCCCAGCTTCGGGCAAGCCGAACTGGCCATCTGCGTGCTTCAGGCGCACATTGAATTGCTGCAAGGCGCGCATGTGTGCCTTTGCCTTCTCGAGCAGCGGACCGAGTCGCTCGACAGCAAAAACCTCATTGGTCAGTTGAGCCAGCACCGCAGCCTGGTAGCCGCAGCCAGCCCCGACCTCCAGTGTCTTGCCCAGTGTCGCACGACCGTTCAGCAAGAGCTCGATCATCCGCGCCACGACATAAGGCTGGGAAATGGTCTGCCCCATACCGAGGGGCAAGGCGGTATCCTCATAAGCCCGGGAAGCCAATGCCTCCTCAATGAAGACATGCCTGGGTACCGCCGCCATGGCGTTCAACACCGCTTCGTTGCGGATACCCTTTTCACGCAGGCGCTCAATCATGCGTGTCCGCGTGCGCTGCGAAGTCATTCCAATACCGTTCAACACGTTGACAATCACTTAATCCAATGGCGAACGGCAGGTAACTGCGCCGTATGTGTCAGGTCAATCTGCAAAGGCGTAATGGAGACGCAGCCCCGCTCCACTGCGTTGAAGTCGGTCCCTGGCCCCGCATCCGCCGCCGCACCGGCTGCGCCGACCCAATACACCGTCTCGCTGCGCGGCGAAACCATTCTGACGACCGGTTCAGCCTTATGACGACGCCCGAGACGAGTAACCTCCATCCCCTTCAATTCGGCATACGGGATATCCGGCACGTTGACATTCAACAAGACGGCTTCCTTCATCGGGTCACGAATAAAACGCTCGACCAATTCTCTGGCAACACGACCTGCCGATTCGAAGTTCTTCCCTTCAAAGCTGGTCAACGAGATCGCAATTGACGGAATGCCCAACAAAAAACCTTCGGTCGCCGCTGCCACCGTACCGGAGTAAATCGTATCGTCGCCCATATTGGCACCGGTGTTTATCCCGGAAACAATAATGTCCGGCAACCGATCGAGCATGCCGGTAACAGCCAAATGAACGCAATCAGTGGGAGTTCCATTCACAAAATGGAAGCCATTGGCCGCTTTTTTCAAAAACAACGGTCGATCCAGTGTCAGCGAATTGCTCGCACCACTGCGATTCTGCTCCGGAGCAACAACCACGATATCACCAAGCCCGGCCAGAGCCTGGGCCAATTCCGCAAGCCCTGGCGCAAAATATCCATCGTCATTACTCAGCAGAATATTCATAATTCAAACAAGCAAGTTATCGAGACTACCGCCATTCGCCACCCAGGCTTCAACCCATTTCGGCTTGCGGCCGCGCCCTGTCCATTCAAGTTCGACATTCTCCGGATGGCGGTATTTGACTTTAACCTTATTGCCAGATGAAACCTTGACCTTGGCATCCTTGCCAATCAAATCCTCAATGGCATAACCGCGTGCTTTGGCAAAGGCACGAACTTCATTAAGAATGTTTATTTTTTCCTGAGCCTCACGACGCTTCAATTCGGCTGGAATTTGTTGCTGCAAATCGCGCAACTGCGAGACGGACAAAGTGGACAGATCCATGACTACCTCGAAAGTTAATAGGGTGCCAACAATTTAATTTGTCTCAGCCTAATTATCAACAATAAAAATTAAAAAGCCGGCAAAAGCCGGTTAATAACTGCTCTCGAAGGATAAAAATCTGAACTCAAGACGCTTTGCCCTTCGGAAATACGAAGCGAGACTTCGCTCGCCCCGTCTTAAAATAACAATCTATTAGTTTGTTTACAAAACAGTTTATTAAGCTTGAACTGCCTTAATTCGAGTCGCAGCATATTACCCTCCCACTCCCACCACCTCAGAGCACCCGTATCCTAATTCAATTGCCTTGCTCGACGCTTCAACCAGAAGATGATTTCATCCAGATCATCATCGTCGCCAAATCGGGAAGCAAAGTCTTCGCAAGCAGACTTGTTAACAAGGATCGTCTCAGTAAGTTTCAGATACTCAGCCAACTCCGTCGGTCGATGCAGCTTCTTCACCGCAACCCTGAAGGCCTGCCGGCAAGGCACGCAATACCAAATATCATAATAAAGATCGACGAGTCCGTGGCAAGGAATAACCAGCAATAGCGCGGAAAGCGATTCAATAAATTCAGGCTCGGGTCGATAAGCGATGAGGTTATTCAACTCACTCCGAACATCAGCAGATTGAATATCCAACCAAGCAGCTATCGCAACGGAGATTTCCAGTCTTGTTTTCTTTCCGTCGAACACGAAGACACCTTGGGACAAATAAGACTTTGCTGAGAATTTTAGAGAGGGCACAAGCTTGAACCACTTCAAAATCGCTTCCAAACCCACTAAAAAGCAAAAAGGCCAATCCGTAGATTGGCCTAACTGCTTTTTCTATAACTATTTCTTGGTCGGGGCGGCGGGATTCGAACTCGCGACCCCTTGCACCCCATGCAAGTGCGCTACCAGGCTGCGCTACGCCCCGACAAGCCGGCTATTATACCTGAAAACCTCAAGATTCAAAGGCGCAACAGCTCGATAATTGAATTCAATTCACCGCGCAGACTACCAGCCATTTTCGATGCATCCGGCCGGTCGACTACAGCAGCCTCAAGAGGACCACCTTCATCCAGCCGATTACGCGCGCCACTGATCGTAAACCCTTGATTATAAAGAAGCTCACGAATTCGACGCACCAATAGCACTTCATGATGCTGGTAATAACGACGGTTACCACGGCGTTTGACCGGCTTAAGCTGGTTGAATTCCTGCTCCCAGTAACGCAAAACGTGCGGCTTGACGCCGCACAACTCGCTGACCTCACCGATGGTGAAGTAGCGCTTGGCGGGGATGGGCGGCAGTTCGTCGCCGGTAAAGGATTTAAGCCGCGGTTCCATCGAATGCGAGCTCGACATCTGACTTCAGCTTCTGACTGGCATGAAAAGTCACCACGCGGCGTGCCGTAATGGGGATTTCCTGGCCGGTTTTTGGGTTACGCCCTGGACGCTGCGGCTTGTCTCGAAGTTGAAAGTTACCGAAACCGGACAGCTTTACGCCATCACCAATTTCCAGAGCATTACGAATTTCTTCGAAAAAAGCCTCGACCATGTCCTTGGCCTCACGCTTGTTGAGACCAACCCTCTCAAACAAGAGATCGGCGAGTTCGGCTTTGGTGAGCGTCATCGTTATTTTTTCCATCAGGCACGCAGTTGAGCACCGAACGCCTGTTCGAGACAGGACACCAGTTGCTGCATAGCAGCATCAACTTCCGAATCTAGCAAAGTGCGTTGAGTATCTTGCATAACTATACGAAACGCAAGACTTTTCTTGTTTTCAGCAACCCCTTTACCGGCATAAATATCGAACAGTTGAACGTCCTTTACCAGCTCGGGTAACTGCTTGTTCAACCCATCCAACAAGGTCTGCAGAGAAAGTCCTTGATCAACCACAATGGCCATATCGCGGATCACTGACGGAAATTTTGACACCTCGCAATAAGCCGGGACCTTGGCTGCCGTAACCGCAGCGAAATCAACCTCAAAGACAACTGGCGCCTGCGGGAGATCGTATTTCTGCCCCCATTCCGGATGCAACTCGCCGATACAGCCGATCACCTGACCGTCAAGCAAAACTGTCGCGGCACGCCCCGGATGCAATGCCGGATGTACGAGCTTCTCAAAACGTAATTGCGCAGGTGCAAGGAGCGCCTCAAGATCGCCTTTCAGGTCATAAAAATCGACCTTGCGCACCCCACTACCCCAGCCATCAGGCAAGGCACCGCCATAGGCCAGACCACCAAGCTTCCATGGCTGGTAAAAACCTTCGACCGGCGAACCCTGGACATCGCGATGGAAGGTACGCCCCGTTTCGAAGAGACGCACCCGACTCTGCTTGCGCTTGAGATTGGTCACCAAGTTTGAAATCAGCCCGCCGATCAGCGTCGAGCGCATCACGGCCATCTGGCTGGCGATCGGATTGGCTAGGCGAATCGGATCGCTATTGGCAGCAAAATCCTTTTCCCAAGCTTCTTCGACGAAAGCGTAATTGACCACCTCCTGATAACCACGATCAACCAACAACTGGCGAATGCGCGCCTGTGGCCGCTGCGCCTCGGGTTGGATCATCATTTCCAGATTGCCGCGCGGCGCCGGGGCTGGAATATTGTCGTAACCATGCAGACGAGCGATTTCCTCGATCAGGTCTTCCTCGATTTGGATATCGAAGCGCCAAGTTGGAGGCGTTACCAGAAAATCCCCACCCTCACGAACAAATGGCAACCCCAGACCCGAGAACAAGGCAGCGATCTGCTCGGCTGTGAAAACCATGCCGATGACCTTCGAAGCACGCGCCGTGCGCAAGCGAACCGGCTGACGAGCCGGCATTTCCGCTCTCGCTTCGACAACAGAACCGGCTGCACCACCGCAGATATCGAGGATCAGGCGGGTTGCACGCTCAATAGCACGGCGCGTACCGCCGAAATCGACCCCGCGTTCGAAGCGATGCGAGGCGTCCGAAGCAAAGCCGTAACGTCGAGCGCGGCCAGCAATGGCTTTCGGAGCAAAATATGCCGACTCGAGGAAAAGCTCGCTGGTTTCCAGCGTGATGCCACTTTCCTCCCCTCCCATGATACCGGCCATAGCCAGCGCCGAAGACTCGTCGGCGATGACCAGTATGTCGCTATCGATATCGATAGTCTGCTCATTGAGCAACAACAGTTTTTCAGCCGGCTGCGCCATGCGGGCACGAACGGTGCCGTTGAGCTTTGTGTTGTCGAAGGCATGCAGCGGCTGGCCGAGTTCAAGCATCACATAGTTGGTCACATCGACCAAGGCCGAAATCGAACGAATACCACTACGCTCGAGACGGCGCTTCATCCATTCCGGGGTCGGCGCCTTGGCATCGACCCCCTTGATGATGCGACCACAATAGAGCGGGCAGGCAGTCGGAGCGTCAAGCACGACGTCACGCCGGTCGGCAATAGTTGCGGCGACTTCGGGTACCTCGACAAATTTGACCTGAGCCCCAGCGATAGCTGCCACCTCGCGCGCCACGCCGCTTAATGAGAGACAGTCGGAACGGTTCGGTGTCAGCTTCAGCGTAAACAACTGGTCATCGAGATCAAGGTATTGGCGGATCGACAGCCCAATCGGCGCATCCCCCGGCAAAACGAGCAGCCCGGAAGCCTCTTCGGCAATACCAAGCTCCTTGGCGGAACAGAGCATGCCGGAAGACTCGATGCCGCGGACCTTGGCGATCTTGATGGTGAAATCGCCAGGCAATTTGGCGCCAGGCAGCGCACAGGGGACACGCAGGCCAACGGCGACATTAGGAGCTCCGCAGACAATGGTCGTCGGTTCGCCGCGGCCGGTGTCGACCTTGCATACGTTCAAACGATCGGCATCCGGATGCTTGACGACTTCCTGCACCAGAGCAACAACGACATCATTGAATTGCGGGGCGACCGGCTCCAGTTCCTCGACTTCGAGGCCGGCCATGGTCAGCAAATGGGAAAGTTCCTCGCTCGACAACTTGGTGTCGACAAGGGTACGCAACCACGATTCGGAGAATTTCATGCGAATTGCCTCAGGAAACGGAGGTCGCCTTCAAAGAACAGGCGCAGGTCATTAACGCCATAACGCAGCATGGTCAGCCGGTCCGGCCCCATGCCGAAGGCGAAACCGGTGTATTTTTCCGGATCGATACCGGCTATGCGCAAAACATCAGGATGCACCATGCCGCAACCGGCAATTTCCAGCCAGCGACCTTCAAGCGGCCCGCTCATGAAGGCGACATCGATCTCGGCGGACGGCTCGGTAAACGGGAAAAAAGACGGACGGAAGCGGACCTTGAGGTCGTCGCTCTCGAAAAAGCTGCGCAGAAAATCGGCGATCACGCCCTTCAGATCGGCAAAGGAAACGCCCTCGCCAACCCACAGGCCTTCAACCTGATGAAACATCGGCGAGTGCGTCGCATCGGAATCGACACGATAGACGCGCCCCGGCGCGATGATGCGAATTTCGGGCATGCTTTCCAAATGACGATACTTGGCGACATGCGCCTGCATGTAGCGCGCCTGGACAGGACTGGTATGAGTGCGCAGCAGTACCTTGTCGGCAACCGTGCCGTCCGGATTCTGCAGGTAAAAAGTATCGTGCATCGAACGCGCCGGGTGATCCTCGGGCGTATTCAAGGCCGTGAAATTAAAAAAGTCCTCCTCGATCTCGGGACCATCGGCCACTTCGAAACCAATGGAGCGAAACAGGGACTCGATGCGTTCCAGCGTCCGCGTCACCGGATGCAAGCCCCCGCGCGCTTCAGCGCGACCAGGCAGGGTAACATCCAACGCCTCTTCAGCCAGACGGGCGTCGAGCGCCGCCTTGCGGATCGCCTCCCGGCGCTCGTTAAGCGCATTTTCAACGGCGGTCTTGGCGACGTTGATCGCAGCACCGGCAGCTTTCTTCTCATCCGGCGGTAACTTGCCCAAGCCCTTGAGAAGTTCGGTGATCTGCCCGCTTTTGCCGAGGAAACGGGCTTTTACCTGTTCCAGTGCATCCGGGTCAGCAATGGCAGCGAACGCCGTCCGGGCTTCGCTAACGATTTGATCGAGATTATCCATAAACGTCCACCAACAAAACCACCAACAAAAAAGGAGGCTTACGCCTCCTTTTTTTAATTACGCTTTCGCTCAGGCGCCGAGCTGTGCCTTGGCCTTATTGGCCAGAGCAGCAAAAGCCGGCTGATCGAAAACAGCCAGATCGGCCAGAACCTTGCGGTCGACTTCGATGTTGGCCTTCTTCAGGCCGTTCATGAAGGTGCTGTACTTCATGCCCAGCTCACGAGCTGCGGCGTTGATACGGGCAATCCACAATGCGCGGAACTGGCGTTTGCGTTGGCGACGGTCACGGTACTGGTATTGACCGGCCTTCATCACCGCCTGTTTGGCAACGCGATAGACGTTCTTGCGACGACCGCGGTAACCCTTGGCCTGAACCAGAATCTTCTTGTGACGGGCGCGAGCTGTTACACCACGTTTAACTCTAGGCATCTTCTATCTCCTTACGCGTAGGGCAACATGGCACGAACGGAAGCTGTATCGCGCTCGTGAACAGCAACTGCACCGCGCAGATGACGTTTGACCTTGGTGGTCTTCTTGGTCAGGATGTGACGCTTGAAAGCTTGGCCGCGCTTGATGCTACCGCCTGCGCGAACCGAAAAGCGCTTTTTAGCACCGCTCTTGGTCTTCATTTTGGGCATTTTCTGCTCCTTAATGACATGCCGTCAGGTGGTTCCCGGCGGGAACACTTTCACTACCCGAAAGCACTTATAAAAACTGGGTATTACGGTTGTTTCTTCTTCGCCGGCGCGATGATCATGATCATCTGACGGCCTTCCATCTTCGGCATCTGCTCGACCTGGCCAACGGCTTCGAGGTCGGTCTTGATCCGTTCCAACTGGCGCATACCAAACTCCTGGTGCGCCATTTCACGCCCCCGGAAGCGCAGGGTCACTTTGACCTTGTCTTCTTCTTCCAGGAAACGCGTCATGTTCCTGAGCTTGATCTGGTAATCGTTTTCGTCAGTACCGGGGCGCAGTTTCACTTCCTTGACCTGCACCTGCTTCTGCTTCAACTTGGCCTCATGAGCGCGCTTTTGCTCTTGGTACTTGAACTTGCCGTAGTCCATGACCCGGCAGACAGGTGGCTTGGCCAGCGGCGCGATCTCAACCAGATCGACCCCTGCTTCTTCAGCCAACTGCAGTGCAGCACGGATGCTCATCACACCCAACTGTTCACCTTCCAAACCCTGGAGACGAATCTCCGGCACCGTGATTTCTTCGTTGAGGCGATGCGCCTTGTTCTGAGCTATGGTAAAACCCCCGAAAACGTCAATAATTAAGCCGTGCCACTACGCGCCGCAACTTCGCCTTGAAGTTGCCCGATCAGTTCATCCACGGACATCTGTCCGAGATCCTGACCACCGCGAGTACGCACGGCCACCAGTCCGTCCGCCTTTTCCTTATCACCCACAACGAGCTGATAAGGCAGCCGGTTCAAGCTATGTTCGCGGATTTTATAGGTAATTTTCTCGTTGCGCAAATCCGCCTCCGCCCGAAAGCCCGCCTGATGTAGCCTTTGCGCCACTTCAGCCGCGTAATCCGCCTGTTTTTCGGAAATATTCAGGACAGCGATCTGCGTCGGCGCCAGCCACAAAGGCAGTGCGCCAGCGAAGTTCTCAATCAGTATCCCGATAAATCGCTCCAACGAACCGAGAATGGCACGGTGCAGCATGACCGGCACCTTACGCTCGTCGTTGCCGTCAACGTATTCGGCACCGAGACGCCCCGGCATCGAGAAGTCGACCTGCATCGTGCCGCACTGCCAAGAGCGACCAATGGCGTCCTTGATGTGAAATTCGATCTTCGGACCATAAAAAGCCCCTTCGCCCGGCAGCTCTGTCCACGCTAGGCCGGACGCGCGCAATCCGCCGCGCAATGCATCTTCGGCCTTATCCCAGACATCATCAGAGCCAACACGACTATCGGGACGCAGCGCCAACTTGACGGCCACATCGTTGAAGCCGAAATCGGCGTAGACTTTTTTAACCAGCGCATTGAAGGCGGTCACCTCGGCTTCGATCTGGTCTTCGGTACAGAAGATGTGACCATCATCCTGCACAAAGCCGCGCACGCGCATCAGACCATGCAGCGCACCGGCCGGCTCGTTACGATGGCAAGAGCCGAATTCGCCATAGCGCAACGGCAGTTCGCGATACGAGCGCAAACCAGCATTGAACACCTGAACGTGCCCCGGACAATTCATCGGCTTGACCGCGTAGTCGCGATTTTCCGAGGCCGTCGTGAACATGTTGTCCTTGTAGTGCTCCCAGTGACCGGACTTTTCCCACAGCGATTTGTCGAGAATCTGCGGACAACGCACTTCCTGATAGCCGTTATTACGATAGACGGCGCGCATGTAGCTTTCGATTTCCTGCCAGATCGCCCAACCCTTCGGGTGCCAGAAAACCAGACCCGGTGCTTCGTCCTGCATATGGAACAAATCAAACTGCTTACCCAGACGACGATGGTCGCGCTTTTCAGCCTCTTCCAGCATGTGCAGGTAGGCGTCGAGATCTTCCTTCTTGGCCCAGGCCGTGCCGTAGATACGCTGCAACTGTTCGTTGCGATGATCGCCACGCCAGTAAGCCCCAGCCACCTTCATCAGCTTGAAGACTTTCAGCTTGGCCGTGGTCGGCACGTGGGGACCACGGCAAAGGTCGATGAAATCACCTTCGCGATACAGCGAAACCTGCTGATCGGCCGGAATGGCACCAATCAGCTCGGCTTTGTACTTTTCACCCTGACCCAGGAAAAACTTTACGGCGTCGTCACGCGCCCAGACCTCGCGGCTAATCGGGATATCCTGCTTGGCCAATTCGGCCATGCGCTTCTCGATGGCCGCCAGATCTTCCGGCGTGAATGGCCGCTTGTAGGCAAAGTCGTAATAAAAGCCGTTTTCGATGGTCGGCCCAATGGTGACCTGCGCCTCCGGAAACAAGGACTTCACCGCATAAGCCAGCAAGTGAGCCGTCGAGTGACGAATGACCTCCAAACCATCAGGATCACGCTCGGTGACAATGGCAAGATCGGCGTCCTGCTCAATCCTGAACGAGGTATCAACCAGCCGACCATCGACCTTGCCGGCCAATGCGGCACGCGCCAGCCCGGCGCCTATACTGGCCGCAACTTCGGCAATGGTAACCGGTTGCGCAAAGGAACGAATGGAACCATCAGGCAGTTTGATATCAGGCATGGCGGATCTCTGGGCAAAAAAAAAGTGCGGGCTGAGCCGCACTTTTTTAGTTCAAACGAAAGCTGACTCGACTAGGATTTCTGAACTGTAGTGCGAGTTCGGAAAATCATCAATTCAGCTCCGTTAGGAATTTGGTAGGCGGTATTGGAATCGAACCAACGACCTCCACGATGTCAACGTGGCGCTCTAACCAACTGAGCTAACCGCCTAAAGAAGGCCGCATTATAGACTCTGGAAGAAAGCTGTCAAGGGATTTTTAGAAAAACTGCTGACGATGACCGCAAACAGGGCATCTACAGATACAAAGCCGAAGGCCGGTGCGTCAGGACAGGCACCGACATACAAAGTAAGATTCGTGCTTGCACGGAGGAAACAAGGATGAGTGATGGATGGATTGCTTTCGGGATCATTGTGATCTTCATGGTTGGAGCAGCGCTTCCGCTGCTGCGCAAAAATCACCCTTCGAATACCCCGCCACCAACGCCGAAGGAAACGCTCCGCGACTGGCGAAACGAAAAATAAAAGGATGAACACAGTGGAATCACGCCTGACCGATATTGAAATCAAAATCAGCTACACCGAAGACATGGTGGATGAACTGAATCGCACCATTTTCCGCCAGCAACAACAGATAGACCGGCTGATCACCGAATTCCGTGCTTTGCGCGAGCAGGTGCAGAGCGCCGCGCCGACCGAGCAACGCAGCCTGCGCGACGACCTGCCGCCACATTACTGAAAGCAGGATCAGCCAATGCCCTCGGTTACCGTTCTTTATCACGCGGACTGCATTGACGGCTTCGGCTCAGCCTATGCGGCGTGGCGGCAATTTGGCGCAAAGGCGAGCTACCGTCCGTTGCATCATGGCGAAGACTGGGACATCGACGCGATTGCTGGTCACAAGGTATTCATCCTCGATTTTTCCTTTGCCCCGGACACCCTCGAAGCGATGGCCGCCACGGCCGAGTCAGTGACTCAAATCGACCACCACGCCTCAGCCCGCCAAGCCTGGGGCGACCGCCTGCCAGACGAAACATCGGGCCTCGTTACCTACCACCACCCGAAGCTGCCACTGACCGTCATTTTCGATCTGCAAAAATCGGGAGCCAGACTCACTTGGGAGCACTTTCACCCGAGCCAGCCAGTACCGCTGGCGCTGCAGCACATCGAGGATCAGGACCTGTGGCGCTTTGCACTACCCGGCACCCGTCCTTTTTGCCGCGCCCTGCGCCTGTTGCCTTTCGATTTTTCGGCCTGGAACGAACTGATTGGTCAAACGCGAACCGCGGAAACAAAACGCTACGGCGAAATGCTGGCCAACGGCCAAGCCATCGAAGTATTTTTTCAGAACGAAATCGAACGACTGGCCAACAGCGACTTGCGCATGCCGGCCCGCTTGCGCGGCGAGCCGGTCGATGCGCTGCAAGCACAGCGCCATGGTCAGACCGTCATCGCTGACGGCGATCTGGTCTGGCTGGCGGCCAACGGTATCGCAATCAACGGCAACGTCCTGTTTGCCTCGGAACTGGGCAATCGACTGGCCGAGCAAAGCACCAGCTTCGGCCTGGTCTGGCAGTTGGCCGCCAATGGCGAAGTCAAAGCCTCGCTACGCTCGAAGGGAAACTTTGATGTGGCGGCAATAGCAGTCCGCTACGGTGGCGGCGGTCACCCGAACGCAGCAGGCTTCCGGATGGCGCACGAAAAGTTCATGCGGGAAGTGCTCGGGCTGAACTGAGCAGAACCAGGCGCCCGACAGACTTAATCCTACGAAGCAGACTAGAACCGGTTTGGTTCCTTGCCTTCATGGATGGCCCAATAAACCAATATGGCCCAACCAAGCAACGGAATGAAATAGAGCAACTGCAGCCATCCACTCTTGTCGATATCGTGCAGTCGTCGCGCCCCTACGGCCAGTCCCGGCAGCATCACCGCCAGTGAAAAAAGTGCAGACAGCTTGTCGCTAACGATACCGGTAGCCACCGTCGCCAAAAACACGAACAGAACCCACCACCAGTATTCCGACCGCGAGGCGCGTCCCGAAAAATCCGCATATTTCGAGAAGCAGGTCTGGATAGATTGGCCGAACGTCATTGGCAACCCCTAGTAGCCGTCACGTACACGATCGAACACTTCGGCTGCCTGATCGAGCAGATAGTCGTTGGTGTTTGTCGCCTTGGCGACTGACCCGAAATATTTTTCGAACTCGGCAGCCGAAATCTCCGCTTCGGCGGCAGTAGGCAACCGGCGCTCCGCATGCCGACGCCGTTCGATACCCCCCCTCGGCGGGCCTGAGTCACGCTGCCGACGATCCGACGGTGTTCTACGCTCGATGCTCATGATTAGCTTTCCATTGGTTATGACCGAAACATAGACCGTGACAGGAAAACTTGCAATATAACCAAGAGGATATTCGCGCAATCCGGATTGCGCAGACAGTGGAAGGCCGGCTTACTGGAGAAGCCTTTTGCTCCCCCGCCGTCGCCTGCCTAGCCGCCCGATTTCACCTTCCGCCAGCCCCTGGCCTCCATGCAGGCGTGCATCTTCCGGACATTCGCATTGGTCACCATGCCATCGGCGCCCGAGTAGGCCTGCAACTTGCAGTATTTTTCGTCAACGTCGTAGTCGCCACCCGGCTTTTCCCAATGCCAGGAAGCACAGCCGGCAGTCAAGCCGGCAAGGAGGATGAGTGCGTATTTCATCGGGCGGATTTTACGATGCAATCGATTGATACATGCTCAACATGACGCATCCAAGCGCCGGAGGGGGCCCGCCGAGCTGATATGGCAGGAAACGGAAGCCAAAAACGAAAAAGGCTTTCATCGCTGAAAGCCTTGTCTGTATTTGATGGTGCCCAGGAAGGGACTCGAACCCCCACACCTTTCGGCGCCAGAACCTAAATCTGGTGCGTCTACCAATTTCGCCACCTGGGCAGGCGGCGCGCATTCTACCACTCTCCGCGCATCCCCCCTATACTTGCCGCCCCATGCCCGTCGACCACTACGAAAACTTTCCGGTTGCCTCCCTGCTCGTGCCGTCCAGACTGCGCCGGCCGATCGAGGTCATCTACCATTTTGCACGCAGCGCCGACGACATTGCCGACGAAGGCGATGCCACACCGGATGAGCGCCTGACCGGCCTGGCCGCCTACCAGGCGGAACTCGACCGGATCGCGGCCGGCAGCACGCCGCAAACGCCACTTTTTGCCGAGCTGGCCGAGGTTGTTCGCCAGCATGCCCTGCCGATCCAGCTGCTGCGCGACCTGCTCGATGCCTTTGCCCAGGATGTGGTCAAGAAGCGCTACGCCGATTACCCGGAACTGCTCGACTACTGCCGTCGTTCGGCCAACCCGGTCGGCCGACTGGTGTTGCACCTGTTCGGCCGCACCGAGCAGGAACATCTGGAGCAGTCGGACTGCATCTGCACGGCGCTGCAACTGATCAATTTCTGGCAGGATGTTGCAGTCGACTGGCAAAAAGACCGGGTTTACATCCCGCAGACTGATTTCCCGCACTTCAGGATCAGCGAGGCCGACATCGCCGCTGGCCGCTGCTCGGACAACTGGGCGGCTCTGATGGATTTTGAAATGGACCGGGCGCTGGCCCTGATGCGGCGCGGCGCCCCGCTCGTGCACGCCCTGCCCGGCCGGCTCGGCTGGGAAATCCGCCTGACCATCCAGGGCGGCCTGCGCATCCTTGAACGCCTGCGTCAGGTGCGCGGCGATGTTTTCGAGCGCCGCCCCAAACTCGGCAAATGGGACTGGCTGGTTCTCGCCGGCCGTTCCCTTACAATGTGACCCCATGAATCCCGACCAATACTGCCAGGAGAAGTGCGCCGCCAGCGGCTCCTCCTTCTATTACAGCTTCCTTTTCCTGCCGGCCGAGCGCCGGCGCGCCATCATGGCCCTCTACGCCTTCTGTCGCGAGGTCGATGACGTGGTCGACGAATGCCACGACGTGTCGCTGGCCTCGACCAAACTGACCTGGTGGCGTCAGGAGATTGAACGAGTTGCCGAAGGCCAGCCGCAGCACCCGGTCGGCCTGGCGTTGAAAGGCGTCAGCGGCCAGTTCAACCTGCCGAAAGAACAGTTGCTGGAAATCATCGACGGCATGGAGATGGACCTGCAACAGTCGCGCTATCTCGACTTCAAGGGACTGTCGCTCTACTGCTACCGGGTGGCCAGTGTCGTCGGCCTGCTCGCCGCCGAAATCTTCGGCTTCCAGGACCGGCAGACGCAGAAATACGCGCACGATCTGGGCATGGCCTTCCAGCTCACCAACATCATTCGCGACATCGGTGAAGATGCCCGGCGTGGCCGCATCTACATCCCAATGGACGAGCTGAAACAGTTCAACGTGCCGGCCGCCGACATTCTGAATGCCAAGTATTCGGACAACTTCACGGCACTGATGAAGTTCCAGACCGAGCGCGCCGAGAAATATTACGCGCAGGCTTTTGCCCAGTTGCCGGCCGTCGACCGCAAGAGCCAGCGCCCCGGGCTGATCATGGCGGCGATCTACCGGACGCTGCTCGATGAGATCAAGCGCGAGAATTTCCAGGTTCTGCACCAGCGCATCGCACTGACGCCGGTCCGCAAAATCTGGATTGCCTGGAAAACCTGGGCTTTCGCGTGAAAGTTGCCGTCATCGGCGGCGGCTGGGCGGGGATCGCCGCCGCCGTTGAACTGACGGCAGCCGGCGCCCAAACCACCCTGTTCGAAGCCGGCCGCGTTCTCGGTGGTCGCGCCCGGACAATCAGCGTCGACGACCGTCGGCTGGATAACGGCCAGCACATCCTGCTCGGCGCCTACAGCCAGACATTGGCCCTGATGCGCCGGCTCGGCGCCGACCCCGCGCAGCTCTTCGACCGCCGTCCGCTACAGATCGTCGACAACACCGGTTTCCGCCTTGCACTACCCAAGCTGCCGGCGCCGCTCAATGTCGCCTGGGGGTTGCTGAGCGCCAATGGCGTCGGTCTAGGCGAAAAGCTGAAGACCGCGTTGTGGATGGATGGCATCAAGCGTCAGGGCTTTCAGCTAGCGGCCGACACCACGGTCGCCAACTGGCTCGACGCCGCCGGCCAGACTGGCCGCTTGCGCCGCCACCTCTGGGAGCCGCTCTGCCTGGCCGCCCTGAACGTTCCGGCCGAACGCGCCTCGGCGCAATTGTTTGCCAACGTGTTGCGCGACAGCCTGGGCAGTTCGCAGCGGGAAGCTACCGACCTGTTGTTGCCACGCGTCGATTTGGGCCGCTTGCTACCGGAACCGGCGGCACACTGGCTGACCGGGCAAGGCGCCGAGCTGCGCATGGGCCGCCGGGTAAGGAAACTCGCCGCCGACGAAAACGGCATCGCCATCGATGGCGAGCACTTCGCGGCGGCCATTCTCGCCACCGCCCCCCAACACGCCACGCAGTTGTGGCCGGCATTGCAACTTGCTTACGCCTACGAGCCGATTGCGACGGTGTATCTCCAGTTCGCGGCAACCACCAGCCAATCTTTTCCGCTACGCAATCTCCTTGGCCAACATGGCCAGTGGGTGGTCGACCGTGGCGACGGCCTGCTCGCCTGCGTATTGAGCGGGCATGGCGAGTGGGAAAAGTTCAGCGATGCGGAACTGGCGGCAACCCTCGAAGCCGAACTCGGTTACGCCGAGAAAGCCATATGGCGCCAGGTCGTCCGGGAAAAACGCGCAACCTTCTCGGCAGCTCCCGGCCTTAGCCGCCCGGGCTGCACCACCGCCCAACCACAGCTTTTTCTGGCCGGCGATTACACCTGGGCCGACTATCCGGCAACGCTCGAAGGTGCGGTGCGCAGCGGCCTGCGCGCCGCCCGCCTGGCTTACACCAGGCGCCCGGAATGAATGCGCAGCGTCCGCCCGCAGCGCGCGGCAATGGCCTCGTCGTGGGTAACCAGAACCAGCGTCGTGCCCTGCCTGGCGTTCAGGTCGAACATCAGGTCGATAATCTGCTGACCGGTCGCCGCGTCGAGATTGCCGGTCGGCTCGTCGGCCAGCACCAGCCGCGGCGCGGGCGCGAACGCCCGGGCCAGCGCCACGCGCTGCTGTTCGCCTCCGGACAGGTACTTCGGGTAGTGCTTCAGACGATGCTCAAGGCCAACCCGCTCCAGCCAGCCACGAGCCGTCGCCAGCGCAGTTTTCTGCCCGGCCAGTTCGAGCGGCAGCATGACGTTTTCCAGCGCATTGAGCGACGGCAGTAACTGAAAGGACTGAAAAACGAACCCCAGCAATTTGCCGCGCTGCCTGGCCCGGTCATCTTCGTCGAGGGCAGCCAGCGATACGCCATCCAGGCGGATTTCGCCGGCGCTCGGCACATCCAGCCCGGCTAGCAAGCCAAGTAGCGTAGACTTGCCGGACCCCGAGGCACCAACGATGGCTACCGTTTCGCCCGGCATCACCGAAAACGAAATATCCTGCAAAATTGTCAGCGGCTCGCCGCCGCTATCAACGGTTTTACCCAGATTAATGACATCAACGACCGGTTTCTCTGCCATGCGGCTTGCTCTCTTCCTGTTTGCCCTGCTCTTTTCCAGCGCCCCGGTTTTTGCCGCCAAGACCATCCTGGTCATGGGCGATTCGCTCTCGGCCGGCTACGGCATTCGCCCGGAGCAGGCCTGGCCGGCGCTGCTGGCCAAGCGGCTGCACGATAAGCGCTTTGATTATAGCGTTGCCAACCTCTCGATTTCCGGCGAAACCTCGGCCGGCGGACGTTCGCGCCTCACGCCGGCGCTGCGCCAGCACAAGCCGGCCATCGTTGTCATTGCCCTTGGCAGCAACGACGGCCTGCGCGGCCTGCCGCTGCCGCAGATGCGCGACAACCTGAACGCCATGATCGATGCGGCACGCGCCAGCGGCGCTAAGGTCTTGCTCGCCGGCATGCGCCTGCCCCCGAACTACGGCCCGTATGCGACGGAATTCTTCGCCAGTTTTGCCGACATCGCCCGCAACAAGAAAACGAGCTTGCTCGAATTTCTGCTCGAACCGGTCGCCACCCAGCCCGAATTCTTTCAAGCCGACACCCTGCATCCGACCGCCGAAGCGCAGCCGCTGATTCTCGATCACCTCTGGCCATCGCTGGCCCCGCTACTGAAATAAGCCGATGAAACAACACCGCCCGACCATTGCCGACCTTGCCGCCTACGATGAAATCATCGATGTCCGCTCGCCCGCCGAATTCGCCGAAGACCATATCCCCGGCGCCATCAACTGCCCGGTGCTCGACGATGCCCAGCGAGCCGAAGTCGGAACCATCTATAAACAGGTTTCACCCTTCGAAGCGAAAAAAATCGGCGCGGCGCTGGTTGCCGAGAACATCGCCCGCCATCTGCGTGAACGCTTCCTCGGCCGTCCGAAGACCTGGAAACCGCTGATCTACTGCTGGCGCGGCGGCGACCGCAGCGGTTCGATGGTGACTATTTTCCGCGCTATCGGCTGGCAAGCCGGGCAACTGGATGGCGGCTACAAGGCTTGGCGGACGCACGTCATGGCTCGCCTGCAGGAACTGCCGCCGCAGTTCCGCTTCAGGGTTGTTTCCGGCCCCACCGGCAGCGCCAAGACCCGCATCCTGCAAGGCATCGAGGAATTAGGCGAGCAGGTGCTCGATCTCGAAACGCTGGCCAGCCACAAGGGATCGGTTCTCGGCGTACTACCCGGGCAGCCGCAGCCGAGCCAGAAAGGCTTCGAAACGATGCTGCTCGGCAAGATGCAGACCTTCACGCCGGACCGCCCGATCTACGTTGAAGCGGAGAGCCGCAAGATCGGCAACCTGCACGTACCGGATGCCCTGATCGAGCGCATCCGCAATGGCGAATGTCTGAACGTGGATGCCAGCCTCGATGCCCGCGTCGACTTCCTGCTCAAGGACTACGACTACTTCCTGACCCTGCCGGAATTCCTGATGAGCCGGCTCGATGCCCTGCGCAGCGTGCAAAGCCGCGAAACCCTGGGGCGCTGGCAGCAACTGATTGATGGCCAGCAGTGGCCGACCCTGGTCCGCGAACTGCTCGAACAGCATTACGACCCTCTGTACCGCCGTTCCCAGAACGCCAACTACAGCGGCATGGCGAAGCTGCAGAATTTCACGACCGATGACCTGACACCGACCGGCATCGCCCGACTGGCCAGCGCCATCGCTCAGTCGCGGACGGCGCAGATGGCCTGACGCATGGCCGGCTTCGGGCTGGCCGTGTAGCCTTCCGCAAAGGCAATTTCGCGCAGACCGGCAGTCGCCGCAAGGGCGCGCAACTCGCCGGGCTGCAGCAGAAAATCCGGATTGGACGGCTTGCCGTAGGCCTCGTTGCCGCGCATGAAGGTTTCGTAAATCAACACCCCGCCGGGCGCCAGCAAGGCAAGCAGTTCAGCCAGACGCGGCCGCCACAGGTAATTGGTGACAACCACCCCGGCGAAACGCTGGCCGGCCAGCGGCCAGTGCTCGCCTTCGAGATCAAGGCAGGCGGTCACGATGCCGGGAATGCCCTGCAGCCGAGAAAGCGCTTCCGCATCACGATCCACCGCAAGAACCGAGCGCCCCCGGGCGGCGAGCAGGCGCGCGTGACGACCGCTGCCACAGGCCAGATCGAGAACCGTCCCGCCTTCCCGAATGTCTTCGATATGACACTTCACCCATGGCGAAGGGGGTATCATTTGGATCATTTCGTTCATGGAACCAGTTATGTCGGGCATCGTCGTCGTAATGGAAAATGGTAAGGGAAGATACCAGCAGGAAGTCATTGCCGGCCAGCATCATCTGCTCGCCGACGAACCGGCAAGCGTCGGTGGCGCCGATGCCGGACCGGCGCCCTTCGACTTGTTGATGGCCGCTCTCGGTAGTTGCACCTCGATGACCTTGCGCATGTATGCCGAGCGCAAAGAACTGCCGGTGCGCAGGATCAGCGTGACCCTGAGCCATGAAAAACTGGAAATCGACGGCAGCCTGCGCGACCGGATCAACCGGACCATCACGCTGGAGGGCGACCTGAGCGCCGAGCAACGCCAGCGGATGCTCGACATCGCCAACAAATGCCCTATTCATCGCGCTCTCAGCCAGCCCTTGCTGATCGCCAGCCAGCTCGCCGGACAGCCTTAACCCTACGATTTTCAAGGCTAATATTTGGCGCTTTATGTTAGAATTGTGCACTGCACAATAACATTGTAATAGAGGCTCGACATGTTGGAACAGCACTATCTAACCTCGCTTTTCGAACCGAAATCGGTTGCTGTGATCGGCGCCTCCGACCGCGAAAACTCGGTCGGCAACATCATTTTCAAGAACATCCTCAGCTCGGGCTACAAGGGCCGACTGTACGCCATCAATCCCAAGCACGAGACGATTCAGGGCCAGCCGGCCTACAAGTCGATCGAGGAAATCGGTGCCCGCGTCGAAATGGCGGTGATTGCCACCCGCCCGCAGACCGTGCCGCAGTTGATCGAGCAATGCGGCCGGAGCGGCGTGCGCAACGTCATCGTCATTTCCGCCGGCTTTTCCGAAGCCGGCCATATCGGCGCCGCGCTCGAGCGCAAGGTGCTGGAAATCGCCCGCTCCTACAACGTGCGCATCCTCGGCCCCAATTGCCTCGGCATCATCCGCCCGGAACTGGGCCTGAACGCGACGTTCACCAAAACGACCGCCGCCCCGGGCAATCTCGCCCTCGTCTCGCAGTCCGGCGCGATGTGTTCGGCCGTACTCGACTGGGCCAAGTCGAATCAGGTGGGCTTCTCGTCGGTCATTTCGATCGGCATGACGGCCGACGTCGATTTCGGCGAAATCCTCGACTACCTGATTTACGACAGCCGTACCCACTACATCCTGATGTACGTCGAAGGCATTCGCAACGCCCGCCGCTTCATGAGCGCCCTGCGTTCCGCCGCGCGCATCAAGCCGATCATTCTGCTCAAGGCCGGCCGCCACGAAGCGGGCGCCATGGCCACCGCGACGCACTCCGGCATGGCCGCTGTCTCCGACACCGTCTTTGATGCCGCCGTGCGGCGGGCCGGCGTCGTCCGCGTCCAGAACGTCGGCCAGCTGTTCTATGCGGCTAAAGCGCTCGCTTCCAAGTTCCGCCCGCTCGGCAACCGTCTGGCCATCATCACCAACGGCGGCGGACCGGGCGCCATGGCGGCCGACCGGGCCGGCGATCTGGGCATCCCGCTGGCCGAGCTGTCGAATGAGACGATGGCCGTACTCAACAAGACGATGCCGACCAGCTGGTCGCACAGCAACCCCATCGACATTGGCGGGGATGCCACGCCGGAGCGCTACCGCGACGCCATCCTGGCCGTCACCCACGATCCGAACGTCGACAGCACGCTGGTGATGCTTTCACCGCAGGCGATGACCGACCCGATGGGCGTCGCCCAGGCGATCATCGAAGTGGCCGACAAACTGAACCGCTCGATCATCTGTTGCTGGATGGGCGAAGAACAGGTCGCCAGTTCGCGCAAGCTGCTCGAAGATGCCGGCATCCCGGCCTTCCGCATGCCGGAAACCGCGATCGAGCTGTTCCACCATATCTCCAAGTACTACCGCAACCAGAAGCTGCTGCTGCAAACGCCGGAACCGACCCGCCAGCACGGCCGGCCGGAAGCCGAAGGGGCCAAGATGCTGATCGAGGCCCTGCTCGCCGAACGGCGCAAGGTGCTCTCCGAGATGGAATCGAAGGCTATCCTGCGCGCCTTCAAGGTGCCGGTCGCCCAGACCATGGTCGCCCGCACGGCAACCGAAGCGCTGCTGCTGGCCGAACAGATCGGTTTCCCGGTGGCGATGAAAGTCGACTCGCCAGAACTCCAGCACAAGTCCGATGCCGGCGGTGTCCGGCTGAATATCGGCAACGCGCCGGCCGTCCGTAATGCCTATCACGACATTATCGAGACCGTGCAGAAGCGCCATCCGAACATCAAGATCAACGGCGTCTCGATCGAACCCTTCCTGTCGCATCCGAATGGTCGCGAGCTGATGATCGGCGTCTTCCGCGACCCCATTTTCGGGCCGGTGATCACCTTTGGTGCCGGTGGCTTCGATGTCGAAATCTTCAGCGACCGCTCGGTTGCCCTGCCGCCGCTCAACAAGTTCCTGGCCAAGGACCTGATCGACTCGACGCGCGCCTCGAAGATTCTCGATCAATTCCACAACATGCCGCCGGTCGACCGCGAGGCGATCAAGGAAGTCCTGCTCTGCATCTCCGAAATGGTCTGCGAACTGCCGTGGATCATGGAAATGGACCTCAACCCGCTGATCGTGGACGAAAACGGCGCAATCGCCGCCGACGCCCGGATCGTCATCGACCATGCGGCCAATGCCAGTGGCGACCGCTACGCCCATATGGCCATCTATCCCTACCCGGTGCATCTGATCCAGGAATGGCAGATGAACGATGGCAAGGTCGTCACCATCCGCCCGATCCGTCCGGAAGATGCCGATCTGGAGCAGGAATTCGTCAAGAACATGTCCGACGAATCACGCTACTACCGCTTCATGGATACGCTGCGCGAACTGACCCAGACCATGCTGGTCCGCTTCACCCAGATCGACTACGACCGCGAAATGGCGCTGGTCGCCACGATGACCAACGATGAAGGCAAGGAAACCCAGATCGGCGTCGCGCGTTATGTCGGCAATCCGGATGGCGAATCGGTCGAGTTTGCGCTGGCCGTCGGCGACAACTTCCAGAAGTCCGGCGTCGGCCGCAAGCTGATGACGGCACTGATCGAGTGCGCCCGGATGAAAGGCTATCGCGCCGTGGTCGGCGACGTCTTGTCGACCAACAGCAAGATGTTCCGCCTGATGACCAGCCTTGGCTTCACCATCCATCCGCACCCGGAAGACACCGCCGTCAAACGCGTCGTCAAGCCGCTGACCGGTACCTGAGCAGGGTTTTCGCCAGGCCCGGCCTGGCGAAGGCAAGAAAAAAGCCGATCAACATGATCGGCTTTTTTATCGGGTTGGAATCCGTTTGGCGATTATTCGCCGAAGAAATTCACGTCGTACGGGTACGGCTTCTGCGCCACCTTGGACTCGGCATTGCGCTGGCTGCTATCGACATCCTGCTTCTTGTCCCACCACAGGGCGCGACCGACTTTCTGATCTTCGACCCAGGCCGGGTTCTTTTCCAGTTGTTCGTTGATCCACTTCGTGTGATCCGACACGTAGCTCGTATTTACGTCACCCATTTGGCTGTTTTCCCAAGGCTAATCAAGACAATGCCGCGATTCTAGCACGTCAGTGGATGACGATGGGCCGGGCGGCATCGGTGCAATAGGCGTCGAGGAAGGCGTCGATACTTTCGTCGTCGCGCTCATTTTCCGGAATCGCTTCCATCGCATGCCGGAAGTGCCAGGCCGAGGCTCCTTGCAGAAAGAGCGTGCGCATATATTCCTTGTCGAGCAACTCGAACCCCTGTTGCGCAGGGTAGGCGAGGACCCAGAAGTGATCGCTGCTGTAGATGACGTTCATCGCACACCTCCAAAAGTAACTGCTTGCAAGTATGTTTACGGCCTGCCCGGGGCTTACTTGAGGCGGCGGCAACTGGCCTAATGCCGGTCGACGGTGTAAGTTACGCGAAGGTGACGCTGCCAACCGGCCATCAGCCGCGCCAAGACGAGCAGCGACCCGACGGAGGGAAGGAGCGCCCGCAGGATCACGGCCACGATTGCAGGGCTGTCATCCATTTTCATTTCATCTGAATTGGCGATCCGCGAAACATTCCTGCCATGCCCCCCAGTGCTCCGTCCCTTGCTGCCCATTTGCCTCTCGAACAACCACCGGGAGCGACGCCGGCCCCACCGGCCATTCCCGATTATCTGCAGGACGTTTACTGGTGGGCTTATCTGCACCCCAACGGCGTCCGCCTCTTTGAGCGCCAGTGGCTGGTCAACCTGATTCTGTGGGGCAATTTCAGTCGCCTGCGTGATGCGGTGCTGGCCGAATTCGGCACCGCGATCAATCAGCGCATCCTGCAGATCGCTTGCGTCTATGGCGACTTCACCCAGCGCATTGCCGCCCGCCTCGGCGCGCAAGGCAGGCTCGACGTCGTCGATGTCGCGCCGATCCAGCTCGCCAACCTGCGCCGCAAACTGCCGCCCGACCCGCGCATCCACCTGCATCAGCAGGACGCCAGCGCCCTGCACTTTGCCGATGCAAGCTTTGACGCAACACTGCTGTTCTTTCTGCTGCACGAGCAACCGGCAGCGGTGCGCCGGGCAACGCTGGCCGAAGCGCTGCGCGTTACCCGGCCGGGCGGCAAGATCGTCATTGTCGATTACCACAAGCCGAGCCCCGGCAACCCGCTGCGTTATCTGATGACCGGCGTATTGAAAGCCCTTGAGCCATTCGCACTGGATCTCTGGGAACAGGAAATCGCGACTTACCTGCCCACCGACTCAGCGCTCGTTGCGCTAGCCAAATCCACGTCGTTTGGCGGGCTGTACCAGAAAGTCGTCATCAGCCTCTGAAGGCGAGACCCTAGCTTTTCGCGGAAAAAGCAGGAAGGCGGCTCGGCTGTCCATCGCGTTCTCCGCTCAGCCGCCCAGGCTCATCAAGCTCGCATTGCCACCAGCCGCCGTCGTATTCACACTGACAACGCGTTCGCTCAACATCCGGAATAACGGGTACCGCTGACGATCGTCCGCCCGATAGACGGCAATCAGCGCCCCCGGCTGACTTGCCAAACGCTGGCGCAAGCCGCTTTCATCGGGCCCCGTTCCAGCCAACAACACCCCCGCGATGCCACGAAAATCGCCGGGCTGGCGCCACCGAATATCCTTGGCGAGTGCAGCCGGCAAACCGGCCAGCAGCTTTCGGCAATAAGCCGTGTCCAGCACGCCAACCGTGTTGCCGGTAGCCTGCACCGCGGCGATCTGGCCGAGCAAGGCTTGTTCCTGATCGGCCAGGCACAACAACACGCCGCGCGGCGCGAAATGCAGCGTGTTCCGCTCCCCGGTCGGGCCGGGCAAGTCAAGCCGGGTGTGGCGCAGCGTCAAGGCGGCGTATTCGGCGCACCGCGAAGCCAACTCGGGATGACCGGCCACCATCAGCCATTCGCTCAGGCAATCGAGCGCCGCATCGCCAACGACGGAACGGCCGCCGATTTCGGCCGGGGCGACCTGCAGACTGCCCGCCAGCCGATGCAGATAGAGCGGCCCGCCGGCCTTCGGCCCGGTACCCGACAAGCCCTCGCCGCCGAAAGGCTGGACGCCGACCACCGCCCCGACCATGTTGCGATTGACGTAGATGTTGCCGACCCTGGACTGGATGCCGATCGACTGCACCGCCGCGTCGATACGGCTATGCACGCCGAGCGTCAGCCCATAGCCGCTGGCATTGATCGCGTCAAGCAGGGCATCGAGTTGCTGGCCGGCAAAACGCAGCACATGGACGACCGGCCCGAAGACTTCGCCGGGCAGATCGGCCAGCGAATCGATCTCGATCAACGTCGGCGACACGAAGCTGCCAGCGAGGCAGTCGGCCGGCAGCGGCAAGTCGAAGACCGGTCGGCCGATACTGCGCATCCGGGCGATGTGGCTGAGCAAGGCCCGCCGTGCCGGATCATCGATAACCGGCCCGATATCGGTGGCCAGATGCAGCGGATTGCCAATCGTGAGCTGCTGCATGGCGGCCTGCAGTTGGCCCATTACGCGCCCGGCGATATCGTGCTGCAGGCACAGGACGCGTAGCGCCGAACAGCGCTGGCCGGCGCTGTCGAAGCCGGAGACCAGGACATCCTGGACGACCTGCTCGGGCAGCGCCGAGGAATCGACGATCATCGCATTCAGGCCGCCGGTCTCGGCAATCAGCCGAACGCCGGGGCGGTTGGCGATGCTCTGGTTGATCAAGCGCGCCACCTCGGTTGACCCGGTAAAGACCACCGAACGGACCCGTTGGTCGGCGGTCAGTATCGCCCCGACCGTTTCGCCCCGGCCAGGCAGAAACTGCAGCACGTCGAGCGGAATGCCCGCCTGATGCAGCAGTTCGATGGCGAAGCCGGCAATCAGCGGCGTCTGCTCGGCCGGCTTGGCGAGAACCGAGCTACCGGCAGCCAGGGCGGCACTGACTTCGCCGACAAAAATGGTCAACGGAAAATTCCACGGGCTGATGCAAACCGCCGGGCCGGGCGGCTCGCCGGCCACCGAAAAATGGCCCGCCAGCAACTGTTGGCCGTAGTAACGACAGAAATCGACGGCCTCGCGCACCTCGGCCAGGGCATTACCCCAGGTTTTGCCGGCTTCGCGGATGGCCAGGCTGATCAAGGGCACGCGATTGGCCTCGAACAGATCGGCGGCGCGCCACAGCGCTGCGGCACGCGCGGCGGGCGGCGTCTGCGCCCAGCGCGGGGCAGCGACCGCGGCATTGGACAAGGCCTGCTCGACGGTTGCCGCATCGGCCTCGATCACGTGACCGACGACATCGTGGCGATCCGCCGGGTTGCGCACCGGCAGATCGGCACACGCCTGGCTGCTGCTTGCGCCAGTGACCAGCGGCGCAGCCGACCAGCGTTTGTCGGCAAGCGCGGCCAGGGCCTTTGCCAGCCCGGCGATGCTTGCTTCATCGGCCAGATCGACGCCGGCCGAATTGACCCGACCGTTCCCATACAGCTCGGCCGGCAGCGGAATCTTCGGGTGACGCGTCGGGCCGGTGCGGCGAACTTGCTGCAACGGGTCTTCGATCAGGTCCTCGATCGACACCGCCGGGTCGACGAGGCGATGGACGAAGGAACTGTTCGCCCCGTTCTCGAGCAACCGGCGCACCAGATAGGGCAACAGCGTCCGGTGACTGCCGACCGGCGCATAGATGCGGCAACGCCGGCCCAGTCCGGCTGGCCCCACCACCATGTCGTACAAGGGTTCGCCCATGCCGTGCAGACATTGGAACTCGTAGTCCTCGACGCCGCGGTCACCAGCCATCAACACGATGCTGGCCAGCGTCTGGGCATTGTGCGTGGCGAATTGCGGATAGACCGCATCCGGCGCAGCGAGCAGGCGGCGGGCGCACACCAGATAGGCCAGGTCGGTATGGGCCTTGCGCGTATAAACCGGGTAATCGGCCAGACCGTCGACTTGGGCACGCTTGATCTCACTGTCCCAATAGGCCCCCTTGACCAGGCGTACCATCAGTCGGCGGCTGCTGCGCCGGGCCAGATCGACCAGCCAGTCAATGACGAAGGGACAGCGTTTCTGATAGGCCTGAACGACGAAGCCGAGGCCAGGCCAGCCGGCCAGCTCGGGATCGGCGGCCAGTTCTTCGAGCAGATCGAGGGAAAGCTCCAGTCGCTCGGCCTCTTCAGCATCGATGTTGAAACCGATGCCATAGTGCCGGGCGAGCAGCATCAAGCCCTTCAGACGCGGCAGCAGTTCGGCCATCACCCGCTGACGCTGACTGCGTCCATAGCGCGGATGCAGCGCCGACAACTTGACCGAAATCCCCGGCCCGGCGTGCACGCCCCGCCCGCCGCTGGCCTGACCGATGGCTTCGATCGCCGTCTGATAGGCGCGGCAGTAATTTTCGGCATCGTCCGCGGTCAGCGCCGCTTCGCCGAGCATGTCGAAGGAATGGGTATAGCCGCGCCGCTCGTTGTCGATACTGCGCTGCAGCGCCGCGGCAATGCTTTCGCCGAGCACGAACTGCTGACCGAGCAGACGCATGGCGAAATTGATGCTTTTCCGGATCAGCGGCTCGCCGCCCCGCCGCAACAAGCGGCTCAGCACCTCGCCCAGTTCGCCATGCGGCTGACTGGCGAGCAACTGGCCGGTGAGCAGCATGCCCCAGGTCGCGGCATTGACGAACAGCGACGAACTGCCGCCCAGGTGCGATCGCCAGTCGCCATGACTTATCTTGTCGCGGATCAGGCGGTCCACCGTCGCACTATCCGGAATACGCAACAACGCTTCTGCCAGACACATCAAGGCGACGCCTTCCTGACTCGACAGCGCGAATTCCTGCATCAGGTGGTCGACCCCGCTCGCCCGGCTGCGCTGCTGGCGCACCGCTTCGACCAGTTGGCGGGCCAGCGCCTGAACGGCCGGCTGATCGCCGGGAATCTTCTCCAGCTCATCGACCAGAGCGGCGACGCAGAGCGCTTCGTCGCGCCGACAGACTTGCCGGATTGCTTCGCGAAGATTCGTTGCCATGATCTTGCCTCGCCGCAGTTTGCCAGACCTCAAGAATATGCCTCGGCCGCGAAAAGGCGGCAAGCTTGCCCGCTCCGCCGCCATCGACTAGCGTGCCGTCATCGCTTCGGTTTATGCTGGCCGCCACGCAGCTAGCTGCGTGATCGAACAATCAAACGGAGAGACAACGTGCCCGCCCTGCTACCCCAACCCGATCCCCAAGGCCTGCTCGAATACTCGGTGGTCTATACCGACCGCGCCCTGAATCACATGTCGCAACGCTTTCAGGGGGTGATGACCGACATCTCGCGGATCCTGAAAAAAGTCTATAACGCCAGGTCGGCGGTGATCGTGCCCGGCAGCGGCACTTTCGGCATGGAGGCGGTGGCCCGCCAGTTCGCGACTGGCAAGAAAGTCCTGGTCATCCGCAACGGCTGGTTCAGCTTCCGCTGGACGCAAATTTTCGAGGTCGGCCAGATTCCCTCGGAGAGCATCGTCCTCAAAGCCCGCCAGATCTCCACGGGCGCCCAGGCCCCCTTCGCTCCGATGCCGATCGAGGAAGTGGTCGCCGCCATCCACGCCCACAAGCCGGACGTCGTCTTTGCCCCGCATGTCGAAACCGCCTCCGGCATGATCTTGCCCGACGACTATCTGCGCGCCGTCGGTGCCGCCGTGCAGGCGGTGGATGGCCTGTTCGTACTCGATTGCGTGGCCTCCGGCACGATCTGGGTCGATATGGCGGCCAACCATGTCGATCTGCTGATCAGCGCCCCGCAAAAAGGCTGGAGCGCCCCACCTTGCGCGGCACTGATCGCGCTCGGCGAACGCGCCCGGGCGCACATCGACGCGACGACCAGCAGCAGTTTTGCCTGCGACTTGAAAAAGTGGCTGTCGATCATGGAGGCCTTCGAGAACGGCAGCCACGCTTACCACGCAACCATGCCGACCGATGCCTTGGCGACCTTGCGCGACATCATGCTGGAAACCGAAGCCTACGGTTTCGCCAAGGTCTGCCAGGAACAATGGGAACTCGGCCGCCGCATCCGCCAGCTGCTCGTCGCCAAGGGCTTCCCCAGCGTCGCCGCCGAAGGCTTCCAAGCCCCTGGCGTGGTGGTCAGCTACACCACCGATCCGGACATCCAGTCGGGCAAGAAATTCCTCGCCGCCGGCCTGCAGACGGCCGCCGGCGTTCCGTTGCAATGCGACGAGCCGGACACTTTCCGGACCTTCCGGGTCGGCCTGTTCGGTCTGGACAAACTGCATAACCCGGAGCGCACCGTGAACAATTTCGCCGAGGCGCTGGCGACCGTGCCCAGCCAAGCCTGAACCGGCGAAAAGACGGGCGGCAAAGCGGCGCCGCCCGATTCGATGTCCGTGCTGGTCTTCCTGGCGCATCGGCCTATACTGAAACGACGCCGCATTTGTCGACGCACCAAGGAGCAAGATCATGGGCAAGACCAAACACAGCACCAAGGAAGTGAAGAAACAGCCGGCGTTGACCCCGAAGGAAAAGAAAGCAGTCAAGCAGGTCAAGAAACACGCCAGCGAAGCCGTTCATCCGCTGATTACCCGCTAACCCTGCTCTCCCCGTCGCCACCCCGCACCAGCGGGCATGGCGATGCGTCATCATTGCTTGGTCAGCGTCATCAGGATGTCGGCGTACCAGGCGCAGTTCAGGCCAAGCGCCTCGTCGAGCTTGAGGTCGCGCGTACCGACATCGAGGCGTGACGAATGGATGCCGAGCAGCATCCACGGCAGATCGCCATGGACGTTCGGATCGCTGCCGGGAACGCGCATGACGACCGGCGCCCCGCTGGTTCCCCGGTGCGTTCGCGCATCGGTCAGGAAATAGCCCTCGCCCTGGAAACGCAAGCCGAATGACGAGGCCAGCACGGCATGTCGAACGACCGGCATATGGTGCAGCGTGTCGTGAAAGCCGAGCGGAAAACCGACGACCAGCAAGGACGAACCGATCTCGACCTGATCGTTCGGACCGATCAGATGCTGCGGCGTGAAAGCCCGGTAAACGGCGGTCGGCGGCAACGCCGAGCGTTCGATCTCGATCACCGCCACATCGATCTCGCCGGACGTGTCGAGTCCCTGGCGCCAAATGCCTTTGCCGTTGCGATACAGCGGAATCGAGAAACCGATCGACTTGGCCATATTGTCGGGGTCGATATGCAGCTCGACCTCGATGCGGTCGGGAAAATGCTTGCTCGGCTTGTCATACATCACGTGGCGGCTGGTCACCACAAACAGGCGTCCATCACGCTCGAAGAACAGGCCACTAGCGTTGGTGAGCAGTCGTTGTCGCTCGAACGTGCAGACACGCGCGGCAGAGAGCAGTAGGGGTTCGATCATCGGAAGGCAACCGGAAAAAGTGGAAGGGTTTCCTCCTGAGCGTTACTCAAGCGGCCCTGACACACTACAGCAAAAGCCCGGCGGATGTCGGTACGCGACAACACACTCGTTGGCCAGACGATCGGCCTATGCCGGCTTTAACCATTTTTTCTCGCCGGCCGGGACGGCAAACGGCAACCAGTTCTCGGGTGGTGGCAGCGGGCAGGTGGCGAAGGGCGTAAAAGCGCAGGGCGGGTTGTAGGCGCGATTGAAATCGAGGGTGATTTGGCCGCTGGTCGCCACCGGCACCTTTAGAAAGCGCCCGGCCCCGTAGGTTTCCCGGCCACTGCTGCGATCGCGAAAGACAAAGAACACCTCCTGGTCACTAACCGCCATCGGCAACAAGCTGACCATCTGGCCGGCCAGCTCGAAAACGGCGCGATGTGCCACGCTGACCGTTTTCAGCTCGCCGCTGACGTTCGGCACCTCCATGGTCAGCGGCGGATCGATCGCCTGCCATGTCGCGACGATCTGCCAGCGATGGTCGAACGGAAAATAGTCGAGCCCAGCGAAAGGCGTTTTGGCGGCCCAGTTGCGGTCCCTGAGGCGCACGGCCAACTGACCATCACGATCGACGACGAAAAAAGACAGATTTTCAAAGTCGACTATTGTCGGCGCGCCATGCCGATCGGTCGCCAACGCCACTTCCGGGCCATCAGCAGGCTGCCAGACGATACGCCCGTCCGCCCAGGACAAATCGCCGAGCAGTTCGGGGCCGTGGGGCAAGACAACCGTTGCCGTCGCCGCGCTGCCGACCGGATTGCGGCCCGGCTGTAGCCAGAACAAGCCGACCAGCCCAAGCCAACTGCCCGGCGAGCTCAACTCGGCATGGCGCTCGCTTTGCCAACGTTTCAGGTCATCCGACATTTTTTAGATTCCGATAGGGTTGATTCGAACGATAATCCGCTATTCATGCACGAGGTGATTCACCTGCACGTTTTTTTCGAGGAAATTGCGAATGAAAAAACTTCTTCTGGCTGCGCTTTTTGCCGCTTCGCCGCTATTTGCCCACGCCGTCGATATCAATGTCGATATCGGCAGTGTTCGTGTCCAGACCCCAGGCGCCACCATCACCTTCGGCAGCCGCAACGACCGCGGCTATTACTGGGACGGCTACGACTGGCGCGATCAAGACTACTGGCGACAGCATAACGGCCCACGCGGTGAAAAGTACTACACCGGCCGGGGCAACAAGGGTGTCCCCCATCAGGGTGGCGGTCACTGCCCGCCGGGCCAGGCCAAGAAGGGCAACTGCTAAGCTCTTTCGGCCAAAGAAATGGCGGAACCCGGCGGTTCCGCCATTTTCATTTCAACGCCAGGCGATCAAGCCTTGCTGAAACGCATGATGCCGTTTTCGCAGGCAACGCGTATCGTGTCCTTGGCGGCAAACTTCCCTTCGAGGATGGCCTTGGCCAGCGGATTCTCGATCTGCTGCTGGATCGCCCGCTTCAACGGCCGCGCCCCGAACACCGGGTCGAAGCCAGCCTGGGCCAGTTCGACCAGCGCGCTGTCGTCGACGACAATGCCTATGTCGAGCTGAGCCAGCCGCTTTTCGAGATAACCAAGCTGGATCTTCGCGATGCCGGCGATGTGCTTTTCGTCGAGGGCATGGAAGACCACCACTTCATCGATCCGGTTGATGAATTCCGGCCGGAAGTAGCTCTTGACCTCGCCCATCACCGACATCTTGATCACCCCGTAGTCGTCGCCGGCCATCTGCTGGATCATCTGGCTACCGAGGTTGGAGGTCATGACGATCACCGTGTTCTTGAAATCCACGGTACGCCCCTGGCCGTCGGTCATCCGGCCGTCGTCCAGGACCTGCAGCAGCACGTTGAAGACATCCGGGTGCGCCTTTTCGACCTCGTCGAGCAGAATCACGCTGTACGGCTTGCGGCGCACCGCTTCGGTCAGGTAACCGCCCTCTTCGTAGCCGACGTAGCCCGGCGGCGCGCCGATCAGGCGGGCGACCGAGTGCTTCTCCATGAACTCGCTCATGTCGATGCGGATCAGGTGATCCTCGGCATCGAACATGAACTCGGCCAGCGCCTTGCACAGTTCGGTCTTGCCGACGCCGGTCGGGCCGAGGAAGAGGAAGGAGCCATACGGCCGGTTCGGATCGGACAGACCGGCCCGTGAGCGACGAATGGCGTCGCCGACCAGCCGGACAGCCTCGTCCTGGCCGACCACCCGCTTGTGCAGCCGTTCTTCCATATGCAGCAGTTTTTCGCGTTCGCCCTGCATCATCTTGCTGACCGGGATGCCGGTAGCGCGGGAGACGACCTCAGCGATTTCCTCGGCCCCGACCTGGGTGCGCAGCAGCTTGTTCTTTTTTTGCTCGCCGTCGCCGGCCTTCTCGGCCGCCTTTAACTGGGCTTCGAGCTGCGGCAGCTTGCCGTATTGCAGTTCGGCCACCTTGTCGAGTTTGCCTTCGCGCTGCAGTTTGGCGAGATCGGCCTTGAGCTTGTCGATTTCTTCCTTGATATGGGCGGAACCCTGAACCTGGGCCTTTTCGGCCTTCCAGACTTCTTCCAGATCGGAATAATCCTTCGATAGCTTGGCGATTTCGTCCTCGATCAGCCCGAAACGCTTCTTCGACGCTTCGTCCTTTTCCTTCTTGACCGCTTCGCGCTCGATCTTCAGCTGGATGATGCGACGGTCGAGCTTGTCCATCGATTCCGGCTTGGAGTCGATTTCCATCTTGATCTTGGCGGCGGCTTCGTCGATCAGGTCGATCGCCTTGTCCGGCAGGAAACGGTCGGTGATGTAGCGATGGCTCAACTCGGCGGCCGCGACGATGGCCGGGTCGGTGATATCGACGCCGTGGTGCAGTTCGTACTTCTCCTGCAGACCGCGCAGGATGGCAATGGTGCTTTCGACGCTCGGCTCCTCGACCAGCACTTTCTGGAAACGGCGTTCGAGCGCCGCATCCTTCTCGATGTACTTGCGGTATTCATTGAGCGTCGTCGCGCCGATGCAGTGCAGTTCGCCGCGCGCCAGAGCCGGCTTCAGCATGTTGCCGGCGTCGATGGCGCCCTCGGCCTTGCCGGCCCCGACCATGGTATGCAATTCGTCGATGAACAGGATGATCCGGCCTTCGTCTTGCGAGACTTCCTTGAGCACCGCCTTCAGGCGTTCCTCGAATTCGCCGCGGTACTTGGCGCCGGCCAGCAGGCCGGCCATGTCGAGGACCAGAACCTTCTTGCCCTTCAGGGTTTCCGGTACTTCATCATTGATGATGCGCTGGGCCAGACCTTCGACGATCGCCGTCTTGCCGACCCCCGGCTCGCCGATCAGCACCGGGTTGTTCTTGGTCCGCCGTTGCAGGATCTGGATGGCCCGGCGGATCTCGTCGTCGCGGCCGATTACCGGGTCGAGCTTGCCTTGGGCGGCGCGCTCGGTCAGGTCGATGCAGTATTTCTTCAAGGCTTCGCGCTGTCCTTCGGCTTCCTGCGAATCGACGCCCTGCCCGCCGCGGACGGCCATGATCGCCGCCTCCAGCGCTTTGCGACTGACGCCGTGCTGCTTAGCCAGGCGACCGGTTTCGTTCTTGTCTTCACACAGGGCGAGCAGGAACATTTCGCTGGCGATGAACTCGTCGCCGCGCTTTTGCGCTTCCTTGTCGGTCAGATTGAGCAGATTGGTCAGATCGCGGCCGATCGACACCTCGCCACCATGGCCGGAAACCTGCGGCAGACGCTTCAGCGCACCTTCCAGATCGTTGCGCAAGGCCGGGACATTGACGCCGGCGCGGGCCAGCAACGAGGTCGTGCCGCCATCGTCCTGATTGATCAGGGCGAGCAGCAGATGCTGCGGTTCAATGAACTGCTGGTCGCCGCCGATGGCCAGACTCTGGGCATCGGACAACGCCTGCTGGAATTTGGTAGTTAATTTATCGAGTCGCATCTGACTGTCCTCCTGGGCAAATTTTGATACCCGGTAGATGAGGACGGATCGGAAATTTTCAACCGCGACCGGATGTCGATTCAAACACTCGAAACAGCTTGTGGAAAAAATAGTATTCTTGAAAAGTGGCAAGAGCTATAAATATCCACTTTAGCGATACTGCATTTCTGGGGGCAAGACAATGAATACCGAAGGATTTACCTTGCGCGGCAAACTTGTCGCCATGACGACGGCAACAATCGTGGCACTGATCGTGCTGTTTGCCGTTCTCCTGATCAACGGCAAGAGCCAGATGCTGGGCGACCGCAAGGACAAGGTCCGCAATCTCGTCGAGGTTGCCCAAACGACGGTCGGCCACTTCGAGAAAGAAGCACGCGAAGGTCGAATCAGCGTCGAAGATGCGAAAAAAGCCGCCCTGGATGCCGTCAGGGCGATGCGCTACGACAAGAACGAGTACTTCTGGATCAACGACATGAATGACCTGATGGTCATGCATCCGATCAAGCCGGACCTCGACGGCAAAAAACTGGATCAATTGAAAGACAAGAACGGAAAATTCTTCTTTCTGGAATTCAATGCGATGGTCAAGTCGCAAGGCTCGGGCTTCGTGGACTATCTCTGGCCCAAACCGGGTTCCGACGAAGGCGTCCCGAAGATTTCCTTCGTATCCGGCTTCCAGCCATGGGGCTGGGTAATCGGCTCGGGCATCTATATCGATGACGTCGATGCCAAGTTCCGCACCGATGCCATCACCTTGTTGCTCTGGGGGCTGGGCATCGGCGGCTTCATCTCGATTTCCCTGCTGCTGCTGTCGCGCAATATCATCAAGACGCTGGGTGGCGACCCGGTTGTCGCATCCAGCATCACCCAACGCATCGCCAGCGGCGATCTGGCGACTCCGATCAATTGTGAACCAGGCGACACCACCAGCCTGCTGGCCAATATCAGTACGATGCAAGACACGCTGCGCAGCATGATTGGCACCATCACCGGCAACGCCGAGCAGGTGGCCAGCGCTGCCAGCCAGTTGCTGCATGCCTCCGAGTCGGTGGCCGACCGGGCCCGCCAGCAAAGTGATGCAGCCTCCTCGATGGCCGCCTCGGTCGAGGAAATGTCGGTCAGCATCGATCAGGTGCGGGACAACGCGCAGGAAGCCCACAGCATTTCGCAGGAATCCGGCACCATTTCCCAGCAAGGCGCCGGCATCATTCATGGCGCGGCGACCGAAATGCGCAAGATTTCCGAAGCGGTTCAGTCCTCCTCGGAAATCGTTGAAGATCTTGGCCGCCAGTCCGACCAGATCACCTCGATCGTCAATACCATCAAGGAAATTGCCGACCAGACCAACCTGCTGGCCCTGAATGCGGCCATCGAAGCGGCCCGGGCCGGCGAACAGGGGCGTGGCTTCGCAGTGGTTGCCGACGAAGTGCGCAAACTGGCCGAGCGAACCAGCCTGTCGACTACCGAAATTGCCACGATGGTCTCCAAGATCCAGAGCGGCACCCGCAGCGCGGTGGCCAGCATGCAGGCCGGCGTCGTCCAGGTCAGCAATGGCGTCGAGTTGGCGAACCAGGCCGGCGATTCGATCAATCGCATCCGTGATGGAGCCGAACAGGTAACGCGCGTGGTCAACGGAATTTCCGACTCGATCCGCGAGCAAAGTACGGCGGGCAGCGATATTGCCCAAAAGCTGGAAACCATCGCCCAGATGTCGGAAGAAAGCGCTGTCGCCGTCAAGCACACGGCCGAAGCCGCCCGCCACCTGCAATCGCTCTCGGTATCGCTGCACCAGGCCGTCGCCCAGTTCAAAACCTGATTCTGGCCTCTGCGCCTGCCGGGGGGCACGTCCGGACCGGATCCGGACGTGCCCCCCGGCTGTTTTCGGCGCCGCCAGGGATAGTCTGACCCGGCCTTGCCTTGGCTCGAGCCAGCGTCATAAAACCTGCGCGGACTCAGCCGCCTTGCTGCAAAATAAGCAATCGATGGACAATAACGCCACCCGAGCGGTGCCAATCGATTGTCGCACCCCGTACCGATAACCAGAGGCTAGCCAAGGGAGCCCGAACATGGACACGCTGTCCTGCCCAACTGTTTATGCAGACATCCATAACGCGGGCACTGGCCCGACTTCAATCTGCCGTGGTGGCGTAAAAAGAGCACGGTAATGGCGACGGCATCACGCTCGCACAAGTCTCTCGCGGCCGACGACAATCACTTCCCGATTGTCGGCATCGGCGCCTCGGCCGGCGGCCTGGAAGCGCTAACCCTCTTTATTGGCCAGATCCGGGGTGACAGCGACATGGCCTATGTCATCGTCCAGCATCTCGATCCGAACCACAAAGGCATGCTGCCCGAGTTGTTGCAGCGCCTGACGAGCATACCGGTCACCCAGGCGAAAAACCGGATGACGGTCAAGCCGAATCACATCTATGTGATCCCGCCCAACAAGGATCTGTCGATCCTGCACGGTACGCTCTACCTCCTTGACCCGGCGGAAAGACACGGGCTGCGGTTGCCAATCGATTTTTTCTTGCGGACACTGGCCATCGACCGGCAGGAAAACGCCGTCGGCGTCATTCTCTCCGGCATGGGCTCCGATGGCATGCTCGGCCTGCGCGCCATCAAGGAAAACTCCGGCCTGACCCTGGTTCAGGACCCCGGCTCAGCCAAGTTCAAGGGCATGCCGCAGAGCGCCGTCGATGCCGGCGTGGCCGACCTCGTTGCACCAGCCGAAGAGCTGCCTGAGCGGATCGCCGTTTATTTCCGCCATGCCCTGCGGGGTACGCCGATCGACCCGGAATCGACCAGCGAGTCGCGAGTCCAGAGCGCCCTGGAGAAAATTGTCATCCTGCTGCGCGAACGTACCGGCAATGACTTTGCCCTCTACAAGAAAAATACCCTCTACCGCCGCATCGAGCGCCGCATGGCGCTGCACCAGATCGACACGATCGCGAACTATGTCCGCTACCTACGGGAGACCCCGGACGAGATCGATCTGCTGCTGAATGAACTGCTGATCGGCGTGACCAGCTTCTTTCGCGACCCGGCGGTCTGGGACTACCTGAAAACCGTCGCCCTGCCCGAACTGCTGGCCAAGCATCCGGCCGGCATGGCCTTGCGCGCCTGGATCCCGGCCTGCTCCACCGGCGAAGAAGCCTACACGCTGGCGATCGTCTTCAAGGAAGTCCTCGCCGAGCTTAAGGCCCCGGTGCGTTACTCGCTGCAAATATTTGCCACCGACCTCGATAGCAATGCCATCGAGCAGGCGCGGATTGGCCTCTATCCCGCCAACATCGTCGCCGATGTCGGGCCGGAGCGCCTGGCGCGCTATTTCGTCGAGGCCGGCAAGAGTTTTCAGGTCACCCAGGAAATACGCGAAATGGTGATTTTTGCGACGCAAAACATCATCATGGACCCGCCATTCACCAAGCTCGACATCCTCAGTTGCCGCAATCTGCTGATCTACCTCGGGCCGGAACTGCAAAAGAAACTCATCCCGCTATTTCACTACGCCCTGAACCACGGCGGCATCATGGTGCTCGGCAGCGCCGAAAGCATCGGCAGCCACCAGGCCCTGTTCTCGCCGCTCGAGAGCCGGGCGCGGATTTACCGGCGCCTCAACGAACAGCCGGCCAAGGTCGACTTTCCGACCAAATATCACGTGACGACACCGAAGCTCGTCGCGGATGCCCGGCCAACCTCCCCGGCCAGCAACGAGCAGCTCGTCCATGAACAGCTGCGCCTGCATTACACGCCGGCGGCGGTTCTCACCAACGCCGATGGCGAGGTTCTCTACATCAGCGGACGCACCGGCAAGTACCTTGAACCGGCGGTCGGCAAGGCCAACCTGAATATTCACGCGATGACCCGCGAAGGGCTGCGCCATGTTTTGCCCGGCGCCATCCGGCAGGCCTTGCAACAGCCGGCGGCGGTCAATCTGGATGGCTTGAAGGTGGACTGCAACGGGCTGATCCAGACCGTCAATGTCACGGTACAGGCGATCGAGCGGCCCTGGGAAAAACGGGACCGGGTAATGATCGTCTTTACCGACGTCCCCTCGCCCACCGAAAGCAGTGCCGACGGCCGCACGGTAGCGGACGAGAAATCCACCGCTGTCGACGAAAACGCACTGGTGGTCGAATTGCAACATACCCGCAGCGAACTGCAGAGCATGTGCGAAGAATCGCAGAGCGCACAGGAGGAGCTCAAGTCGACCAACGAGGAACTCCAGTCGACCAATGAAGAGCTGCAATCGACCAACGAGGAACTGACGACCTCGAAAGAGGAAATGCAGGCATTGAACGAAGAACTGCACAGCGTCAACGCCGAACTGGAAGCCAAGATGAAAAGCATGTCGTCGGTGATCGGCGACATGCAGAACTTGATCAACAGTACGGAAATCGCCACCGTATTCCTCGATACGGAAATGCGGATACGCAGCTTCACGCCTTATGCCACACGGCTTTTCAAGCTATTGCCGCTCGATGTCGGGCGGCCGCTGTCGAATATCGTCACCGAGCTCGATTATCCGCAACTGCAGGAAGATGCGAAGGAAGTCCTGCGCACGCTGGTCTTTTCCGACAAAGCCATTGCCGCCCAGGGCGGGCATTGGTTCAAGGTTCGCATCATGCCGTACCGTAGCCTCGACAACATCATCAGCGGCGTAGTCATCACCTTCATCGACATCAGCGAGGCCAAGTCGCTGGAAGCGGCATTTGACAAGATCGCGCAGGCTCTGGAAGACGGCCTGGCGGCCAGCGGCAGCGCCCCTGATCAGCTTGCCGGACTGGAGAAAATCCTCACTGAGGCACGCTGGCTGGTGGAACAAAGCAAAGCGAAGCACCCTCAAAAAGCCAACATCGCCCAACCGGCATTGCCCGCTACCGGCCAGCCGCGCCGGGCGAAGAGGACCAGTGCTGCGAGCCAGGACCGCGGGGGGTGAAGGAGGACCCAATGCCATGAAAAAAAATCCGGACATTGCCGCAAGGTCGCTGGCGCTGCGCCGTCTGGCAGAAGAGCGCGCGACAAAGGATGAGCAAGAAACAGACGGCACAAGCAACGTTTCGGCGCTGCTGCACGAACTACGCGTGCATAAAATCGAACTGGAAATGCAGAACGAGGCATTGCGCGAAAGCTACCATCAAGCCGAAGCTGCCCTGGCGCGGTACACCGACCTCTACGATTTCGCACCAATCGGCTATGTGACACTGAGCCGCGACGGCAAGATTCAACAGATCAATCTGGCCGGCGCCCGCCTGCTCGGCCTGGGCCGTTCGAAACTGGTCAACAAGAGTTTCGCGCTGTTCATCGACGAAGCCAGTCGGCCGACTTTCGCCGGATTCCTCAACGCCGTGTGGGCCAGCCCGACCAAACAAGTCAGCGAGATCACCATACCGTCGCTGGAAGAGCAGCCGGCCCGGGTCATACAGGTCAAAGCCATTCGCGATGAAACGGGGCAGGAGTATCGCCTCCTGCTGATTGACATCACCACCACCAAGCAAACCGAAACCTCGCTGAAACAGGCCATGGCCGACGCCGAGCGGGCCAATTGCGCCAAATCGCGCTTCCTCGCCGCCGCCAGTCACGATCTGCGGCAGCCGCTGGCCGGCCTGGCGCTCTACATTGCGGCACTCGAACACAAACTGGGCGCGAGCGATCAGCAACTGGTCAGCGGCATGAAGAATTGCGCCGCGACACTAAGCGAAATGCTCTCGCACCTGCTCGACCTGTCGAAACTCGAAGCCGGCGTGGTTGTCCCGAAACCTTGCGATTTCGAACTCGACGCGCTGCTCAAGCGGGTGGTTTCATCTTACGGCCCGGAAGCCCGGAGCAAAGGACTCAAATTGCGCCATACCCGCTTCGGCCTGACCGGGCGCACCGATCCTGTGCTGTTCCAGCGCATTGTCGGAAATCTGGTCGATAACGCCATCCGCTACACCGCGCACGGCGGCGTCCTGATCGGCTGCAAGCGGCGCCAGGGAAAAATGTGGCTTGAGGTCTGGGATACCGGCATAGGCATTCCGGCCGACAAGACCGGCGAGATTTTTGAGGAATTCAAGCAGCTCGACAACCGCGAGCGTAACAGCACCAAAGGGAGCGGCCTGGGGCTGGCGATCGTCACCAAGATGGCGAGCTTGCTGGGGCTGCAAATCAACCTCTGTTCGCGCCTCGGCAAAGGCTCCGTATTCGCCGTCGAGTTGCCGCTGGGCGAAGCAGCCAAGCCGATGCCCCCGGTGCAAGAGCCGCATATTCCCTTGATAATCGGCGTGGTCGACGACAATGCCGAGCTGGTCAAGGCACTGACCTACGCCTTGGCCGAAATCGGCCACCAGGTCGTTTCAGCGCCCTCCGGCGCCGAACTATTGGCCCGCCTCGGCGGGAATCCGCCGAACCTGATCATTTCCGACTATCGGCTCGCCGGGAACGAAGACGGTTTCAACGTCATCGCGACGCTACGCAAGAATTTCGGCAGCCAGTTGCCGGCGCTGATCATCACCGGCGATACCGATCCGCAAGTGATTCGCCGCATGGCCAGGAAACAGATCGTCGTTCTGCACAAACCGCTCAGCCTCGATGTCCTGCGGACGCGGATTGCCGAACTGACCAGGGCCGTAGCGTAGGCGCCGGAGCGCCGTCAGTTGGCCAGCGGCGGGTTCTGCCAGCGCGCGGCGGCGCTGTCGTCGCTCTCGCGGGCATCGACCCAGTGCGCGCCATCCGGCGTGACTTCGCGCTTCCAGAACGGGGCGCGGGTCTTCAGGTAGTCCATGATGAATTCGCAGGCGGCGAAGGCTTCGCCACGGTGCGCGCTGGTCACGGCGACCAGGACGATCTGGTCGCAGGGCTTGAGCGGACCGACGCGGTGGATGACCAGCGCGTCGTAGAGCGCCCAGCGGCCTCGTGCTTCGACGACGATTTCCTCGAGCGCCTTCTCGGTCATGCCCGGGTAGTGCTCCAGGGTCATTTCCGAAACGCCGGCCCCGGCGTTGATGTCGCGCACCAGTCCGACAAAGCTGGCCAGCGCGCCGACCCGGGCGTCGCCGGCGCGCAGCGCGGCAAGCTCGGCACCGAGGTCGAAATCGGCTTCCTGGACCCGGACAGTCATGGTCAGATCACCTCGCGCGCCTCGACGAAGCGCAGATTGGGATATTTCTCTTTGACCATGTTCAGGTAGACATTGTTCGGCGCCAGATAGACCGGATCGTCGGCGCCATCAAGGGCGACGTTGGCGCTGTAACGTTCCGACAGCTGACGCAGTTCGAGCGGGTCGCCGTGGATCCAGCGCGCCGTCGAACAGTTGTAGCTCTCGAAAATAACCTGGACGCCGTATTCGTGTTCCAGCCGGCTGGCCACCACGTCGAACTGCAGCGTGCCGACCGCGCCGAGAATCAGGTCGTTGCCGGACATCGGCCGGAACAACTGGGTCGCGCCCTCCTCGGCCAGTTGCTGCAGGCCTTTCTGCAACTGCTTGATCTTCAGCGGGTTGGCGATGCGCGCCAGGCGGAAGTGTTCCGGCGCAAAGGACGGAATGCCGGTGAAGCGCAGGTCTTCGCCTTCGGTGAAGGTTTCGCCGAGGCGGATGGTGCCGTGGTTCGGGATGCCGATGATGTCGCCCGGCCAGGCTTCGTCGGTGGTCGAGCGGTCGCGGGCCATGAAGGTGATGGCGTTGTTGACCGAGAGGAACTTGCCGCCGGCCCCCTGCTTGATTTTCATGCCGCGCTCGAAGCGGCCCGAGCAGACGCGCAGGAAAGCGATGCGGTCGCGGTGCTTGGGGTCCATGTTGGCCTGGATCTTGAACACGAAACCGGAAAATTTCGGCTCGTTCGGTTCGACGCTGCGCGACACCGCCGGCCGGGCGATCGGCGCCGGCGACAGATCGACGACGGCGTCGAGCAGGCTCTGCACGCCGAAGTTGTTGACCGCCGAACCGAAAAACACCGGCGACTGCTTGCCCGACAGATAAGCGTCAGCATCGAAGGCATGCGAAGCGCCGCGCACCAGTTCGATGTCGGTACGCAATTCGTCGGCCTGCGAACCGATCAGTTCGTCGAGACGCGGATTGTCGAGGCCCTGGATGATCTCGGCCGTGCCCTTTTCGGCCTGCGGGTCGAAGAAGCTGATGGCGTCGTCGTAGAGGTGATAGACGCCGCGAAAACGCTTGCCCATGCCGATCGGCCAGGTCATCGGGGCGCACTGGATGCCGAGCACCGACTCGATTTCGTCGAGCAGGTCGATCGGCTCCTTGCCTTCGCGGTCGAGCTTGTTGATGAAGGTCAGGATCGGCGTGTCGCGCATGCGGCAGACGTTGAGCAGCTTGATCGTCTGCGCTTCGACGCCATTCACCGAGTCGATGACCATGGTTGCCGAGTCGACGGCGGTCAACGTCCGGTAGGTGTCTTCCGAGAAGTCCTCATGGCCCGGCGTGTCGAGCAGGTTGATCATGCATTCGCGGTACGGGAACTGCATGACCGACGAGGTCACCGAGATACCGCGCTGCTTCTCCAGCTCCATCCAGTCCGAAGTCGCGTGGCGCGAAGCCTTGCGGGCACGGACTTCGCCGGCCACCTGGATGGCGCCGCCGAACCACAGCAGTTTTTCGGTCAGCGTGGTTTTACCGGCATCGGGGTGGGAAATGATGGCGAAGGTACGGCGGCGGAAGATTTCCTGGTCGAGCTGGGTCACGGTAGGCTGGGCGAAAACGGAAAGGTCGCAATTATACCGTCGCCACCCCGGCTGACGGCGCCCGGCCCGCGAAGCAACCGTAGATCTCAGGCGCCCGGCAACACCTGGCGGTAGAGCGCCCGGCTGGCAAAGGCCAGCCACGGCAGGGTCAAGGACAGCACCGGCAGCAGCAGGATGCTGCCGATGATGACGCAGGCCAGCACAGCGGCCCACAACATGGCGAGCGGAAAATTGGCGAAAACGATCCGCACGCTGAGCGCCACCGCCTCGACCAGACCGGCCCGACGCTCGCAGAGTAAGGGCACCGAGAATGCCGAAACGCAGAACAGCATCAACGCCACGACGAAACCCGACACCGCCGCCCATTTGACGAACCGCAACAGGTTATCGGCGAACGGCACGAGGTCAGTCAGCCATACTGGGGCCTGGCCGAGCATATAGGCATAAAGAATGGTCGCATCGGTGACGAAGATCATGAACAACAGGCCGCAGACCAGGGCCAGCACCCAGAGCGCGGCCGGTGCCGTGCTGAATCCGGCGAGCACGGCCGCCGGCCGCACTTGGCCATCGCCTTCGAAAGCTTGGGCAACGCCGAAGAATCCAGCCAGGATGACCGGCCCGAGCAGCATGAAGGCCCCTGCGGCAACGATCACGAAGGGCAGCAAGCCCTGGGCCAGCAGACCACCGATGATCACCGCCCCGGCCAGCACAAACACCAGCGAAAAGGTGACAGCGACGGCCCGCGTCGCCATGGTCATCCGCCAGCCGACGGCAAGGGCGTGACGCAGGCTGTAAAGAGTGAGCGGTTGGGGATGCAGCGCCATGGCAACAGTCGTTCGAGTCGAATCGGCCCAGACTAGCGTTAGGCCGCCGGCCGCGCCCTAACGCAGATCAAAACGGCGCCGGCCGGGCGGCAAAAAATGGTGTCGTACCGCGGATTAGGACGTTATCCTGCACAGCATGTCGGACGCCATCGTTCAAACTTCGCCGCAACGCCAACCTCAAGACCGGCCAGTTCTGTCCTGGGCCGGCTGGCTGGCGCTGTTCTGGCTGCTGCTGATGCACGGTGCCCAGGCCCAGGTTCATCCGCTCGAGACCTTGCCGACCGAACCGCTCGGGCGCTGGATGAACATCCTGATCGAAAGCGGCCCGCCGTTGAGCATCAAGGAGGCCCTTCAGCAACAACGCCAGGGCGCCTTTCAGCCGGGCGACAGCGACGTCGCCAAGTTCGGCATTGCCGCCAAGCCGGTCTGGCTGCATCTTGCCGTCGGCAACAATCAAGCACTCCCGGCCAAGCGCCGGCTGGAGATCGAGATTTCCTGGCTCGACCGGATCGAGCTCTATCAGGTGCACGGCAACCAGCTGGTAGCCCAATCGATCGCCGGCGATGCCAACACCGCGCACCGCTCGCCGCTCGCCGGACTCGGCTATGTTTTCGATCTCACCTTGCCGCCCGGGCGCAGCGATATTTTTCTCCGGGTAGCGACGCCCGATCCGCTGGTCGTCCCCGTCCGGCTGCTCGATACGGCCCAGGCAGAAGCCTTGCAGCTCCAGTACGACTACGGCTACGGCGTGCTTTACGGCTTCCTGCTCGCCCTGATCGCCTACAACGCGATGCTCTTCATCGGTCTGCGCGAACGCAGCTATCTCGACTACACGCTTTATCTCGGCTCCTTCGTACTGCTCCACCTGGGTTACACCGGCCATGCCTACGTCTGGCTATGGCCCCAGCAAACCGCCTTCCAGCAATACGCCATCCCGCTGCTGATGGTGATCTTCAGTTGTTTCGGCCTGCGCTTCGCCAGCGGCTTCCTGAATCTGCGCCAGCACGCCCCGGTCGCTCGTCGGCTGGTGCATTGGCAGGTCACGCTCGGGCTGATCCTGATTTTCTCGACGGTCGCCATGCAACGCCAGCAGGACACCGTGCTCGTCGCCTTTCTGTTCGTTTTGCTGTTTTCGGTGGTCATGGTCTGGCTCGGGATCATCACCATCCGACATGGACGGATTGCCGGCCGCTACTTTCTTGCCGCGGCGCTGACCACGATGCTCGGCACCTCGGTCACCGCCCTGGCGGTCTGGCACGGCCTGCCCTATACCTCGATCTCCTTCCATGCCGCCGGCTGGGGGGTCGTCATCGAAGGCATTCTGCTCGCCCTTGCCCTCGCCTACCGGATGCGCCAGCACCAGCAGGCCCGCCAGCAAGCCGAGCAATTGGCCAGCACCGACCCGCTGACCGGCCTGCTCAACCGCCGCGCTTTCTTCGAGCATGCCGGGCCGGTCTGGAGTACGGCCTTGCGCAGCAACCGCCACTTGTCGGTGCTGATGGCCGACATCGACCATTTCAAGGAAATCAACGACGGCTATGGTCATGCGATGGGCGACAAGGTGCTCGCCGAAATCTCCCGGCTGCTCGCCGCCGCCTGCCGCAGCGGCGACATCGCCGCTCGCTGGGGAGGCGAGGAATTCGTTCTGCTGCTGCCGGAAACCGATGCTGCCCAGGCTTGCCAGCTGGCCGAGCGGCTGCGCGGCGAAATCGAATGCTTGAAATTCGGCTCAGCCGGTCAAGGATTCAGGCTGTCGGCCAGCTTCGGCATCGCCCAACTCGGCGATCACGAATCGCTCGACAAACTGATCCACGATGCCGACGCCTGGCTGTACCGGGCCAAGCAGACCGGGCGCAACCGCGTCGCCAGCAACTGGCAACCGAGCCACGCCTGATTGCCCGGCAGCCAGGCCAGTCAGCCGGCCGGAAAGTTCAGCAGCACTCCTCTTCGACCTGCGTCAGCAAAGCCAGCGCGGCTTCGTCAGCGCACTCCTCGAAAAACTCGCGAATCTGGTTGATATGGGAATGGACGAGAAACAGATCGTCCGGCACCGGCCCGCTCCGCGGCTGGCGCTTGGTCATGAAATAAGTCCAGAACGGCTGGGCCTGGCCGGCCGCCTGCATGTTGCGTTCGATGCAGGCCATGACCCGGCGGGCGTTGCCGTCGCAGTCCAGTCCGTCAAAGCTGATGTAACGGTCTGTCTTCCGCTGGCAACCGCAGTCCGCTGGTAAAGTCCGATTCGCTTCCATGATCTATCCTTGAATGAAACATGGCCGGACTTTAGCGACCGGCGCCGGCCATGTCCGTCGGCTGGCCGACACTAGCGGGACAGTGCACGGCCAGCGCGGCCAGCGAACGGACGCGCAACGCCCGCCGGCCCTGGCGCTCCAGGATGCCTTCGCGCTCCCATTGATTGATCAGCGAAGACACCGTCTGCCGGGTCGTCCCGAGCAGGCTGGCGATATCCTCCATGCCGAGATCGAGCGGAATCAGCCAGCCGTCATCGGTGATCTGGCCACGCCGATTGGCCAGGCCGAGCAGGAAGCGGGCGAGGCGCGCCGGCACTTCGCGGAAGGCGAGATCCTCGATCAGGTTGACGGCATTCGCCAGCAGGCGGCCGAGCACCCGCATCATGACCGGCGTGACCGAGGGATCGACCGCCAAGCGGCGGGCGAAGGCGGCGGTTGGCATCACCCAGAGCGTCGTCGGCAGAACCGCCTCGACATAGGTCGGCGTATGGGTGGTGTAGATATCGCCCGGTTCGAGATAGCTCAGGCTGAGTTCGCGACTCTCGCCGGCCAGATAGACCCGCAAGCGTCCGCTGCCGACGACGAAAACCTGATCCCGCCCGCCCGAGGGCGTCGAGAACAGGCAGCCTTTGGCCAGTTCGCGGGCTTCAAAACCGGCCAGCAAGCCATCCGGTATCGGCGGCATGCTGGCCAGCCTCGGCTCGGCGGCAGGCGGGATGTGGTGTGCGTTCTCCATACCTGCTGGCAAGCAAGAGCAAGACCACACCAAACCGCTTGACAATCAATGACTTGGCAAACAAGCGCACGTCGGCTTTACGACAATTTACGGCCCGCCGACTGGCCGACCGCTCAGATAGCGACCAGCGTCTGCCGCCCGTACCATTCCTCGCCGGCCGGCAGCGTGATCGGGTGCTGGGCAATCGCCGCCTCGACACAGAGCATGTGGCGCCAGCCGTCGGCAGGCATGTCGCTCATCCCGGCGCACAGTTCGACCCACGGATTCCACACCACCACGTCGGGAAAGCCTTGCGCCTGGATGGCCAGGCTGAGATTCGCGGCGCGTAGAATTTGCGGCTTGTTGACGTCGTGGTAGACGCGATCGACGACATCCTCGACGAGCAGTTCGGCCGCGCTGTCGAAGACCATCCGGTCGCCATTCGCCGCGTCGCGGTAGGCATGGCCGGAAAGCCCCTCGAGCGCAGCATCCTCGACCTGAACCAGGCGCAGATAGGAATGCAATGCGCCGGTGAAGCTGAACGGCACGCCACCGGTGTTGGTCACGCAGAACTCGACGTCGATGCGATCGGCTTCGAGCATCAGCGTGATTTCCGCCTGGAAGGGATGCGGCCAGAGGGCGCGCGTCGCTTCGTCATCGGCGATTTCCAGCGTGATCAGGGCGAAATCGTCGCCGCAACGTTCGGTGCTCACCGACCATGGGCGAGTCCGGACAAAGCCATGCTTGGGCAAATTGCCCAAATTGGAAAACTGCGGAAAACAGACCGGGATGCCGCCACGGATGGCGACGCTGCCGTCGAATACGGCCTGGTCGGAAAGGAAGAGATGTTCCCGGCCATCCGGCGTCACCCAGGACAGAACCTGCGCGCCGAGCTTGCTGATGATCGCGCTTGAGCCGCGCGGGCCATTCAGACGAAAGGCTTCGATGCCGTGAAATTCAATTGCTTCAATGGAAGGTTTCATTTTTTTCCGGTGCCTTGGGCACCACGTAGAGGTGGGGGCGGAGATGCAGGAACTCGACCTGGCTGCCGAGCAAGGTCACGCTGCCGGCACTGCGATCGTTGCCGGTATCGCTGTATTCGAAGGCATAGACGCGACGCAGCTTGAGCTGACCGTCGTCGTCGCGGGCCAGGCTGAATGAACGCCCGACGACCGTTTCGTCGAGGAACTGCAAGCCCTCGTCGGCGCAGGCCTGCTGCACAGCACGAACGCCGACTTCCCGCGCCTTGAGGGTGTCGAGCCAGAGCCAGATGCCGCCCGCCAGCAGGGCGAGAGCCAGTAATTCGTAGATATCCATGGCGCAAGTATACGTAAGAGCGCGATTTCACCGCAGAATTTGCATGAATATGCGGGATAATGCGAATGTCACTTCATTATCCCCGTCGATGGACTCCCCGCTGCAACTGATCCGCGATTTGCTCCCCTTCAGTCAACCGCATGCCGACAGCAAGGCGACAGCGGATTTCCGGACGCAATTGCTGACGACCAGCGGCCTCTCGCCACTCGAGCTGGTCAGAAAACTGGGGAGCGCGGTCTTGCCGTCGATCAGCCGCCAGGCCGATCCGCAGTTGCGCTTCAGCCAACTGGAAGAAATGCGGCAGGAAGCCGAACGCGCCTTGCCGAGCCTGGAGCAGGAAATCGGGCAAGCCGTCCTGCCGCTGCCCAGGGCCGCAACCAGCGCCGCGATCAACGCCGACAACCTGCTCAAGGGCATGGCCCAGGCCTACGCCGGCATTGCCCACGATATCCTCGAACACCATCACGGCGCGGGTCTCAACCAGCTGCTCCACCGGGCGATTCAGCGGGCGCTGGCACTGCTTTCCCGCCGGCAGTTGCTGGCTTACCGGGCCTATACCGCGCCGTCCGCCGCCTCCTGGCAGATGCTGCACGCCCTCTACCGGATGGCCTGCGACCCGCTGGCCAAGCCGCTCAACGGGGAAACGGCACCGATCGAGCATGAATATCTCGGCGCCCTGCTCTTCGCCTATCTCGAACCGGCCAAGCTGCCCCGCCCGCAGCTCGACCTGATTCACGCCTGCACCTGGCAACTGGCAGCCTACGCAGTGGTGGCCGAGGCATCGCCGGAAATCGTCAACAGCCGGCGCGCCGAGTCCTGCTTCCTGGTTTGCCCCGACACCGGCTGCCCGGGCCAGCCGCTGAGCCGACTGTCTTCCGACCTGCCGGAGAGCGGCTGCCTGATCATTGACTGCACCCAGGTGCTGGCGGCGCTTGACCGCAATCTCGCCCGCCAGCCCGGCAAGGCAGTCCAGCCCGACCTCGAGATCAGCCCGCTGCTCTTGCACAGCCTGCGCGTTGCCGTTGGCGGCCGCAATGCCCGCCGCTTCAGCCGCAGCAAGTTCAAGCCGCGGGCCGACCTGGTCGGCGGACTCGACGAGGTGATCGCCTTCCTCGACGGCAACGCCTTCTCGCGCCGCGCCCTGGACGCCGATTGCCGCCATGACGGCAAGACCTTCAAGACCAGCGAATGGTCGCTGATCGACGAAAGCCCGGACGGCTTCCTTATCCGCTTCGTCAATGGCGAAAAATGCCGGATCGGCGCCGGCGCCGTCGTCGCGCTGCAACCGCGCGAATCGAGCCGGATTCACGTCTGCCTGGTGCGCCGGGTAAGCGCCAGCAATACCCGGCTCGAACTCGGTCTGCAACTGCTCTCGCCGCAGGTCAGCATCGTCGAACTGCCGAGCGAAAAGGCGGCCAGCCTGCGCGCCATTTTCCTGCACAGCCTGCCAGCCTATGGCAAGTTTTCCGGCCTGATCGCACCGCCCGGCCGGCTCGTCGCCAGGCAACGGGTCACCTTCAATACTGCCGGCCGGACTCTTCATCGACAAATCGGGAAATGCATAGAAGCCAACGAAGGGCTAGAATTCGTAGCCCTCGACCCGCTTCCGGATTAATTCCCGCTCAATGCTCAGCTACCGCCATGCCTTTCACGCCGGCAATCATGCCGACGTGCTGAAACACATCATCCTGATCCAGATCGCCGAATACATGGGCGAAAAGCCCGCCCCGTTCTGGATTATCGACACCCATGCGGGTGCCGGGCGCTACGCACTGGAGTCGGCCCACGCCACCAAGCTGGCCGAATACAAGGATGGCGTCGGCCGCCTGTGGGGCCAGAAGGGTCTGCCGCCAGCGGCCGTGGTCTATCTCGAGTTCGTCAAGATGCTCAACCCGGACGACCAGCTGCGCTACTACCCGGGCTCGCCGTGGCTGGCCAGCCAGTTGATGCGGGAAAGCGACCGGCTGCGGCTCTATGAACTGCACAGCACCGACGTCAAGCTGCTGCAGGAATGTTTCAAGTCCGCCGGGCGCGAGGTGGCGATCACCGCGGGCGACGGTTTCGCCGGGCTGAAGGCCATCCTGCCGCCACCGCCCCGCCGGGCGCTGGTCCTGATCGACCCTTCCTACGAAACCCGGGACGATTACAGCAATGTCGTCAAAGGCCTGCAGGAAGCCCTGAAACGCTTCCCGACCGGAACTTACGCGGTGTGGTACCCGATGCTCTCCAAGCTCGAATCGCGCAAGTTGCCGGCCAAGCTGAAAGGCCTGGGTGCCGAGAACTGGCTGCACGTCTCGCTGGAAGTCAGCGCGCCGTCGAAAGACGGCTACGGCATGAACGGCAGCGGCATGTTCATCATCAACCCGCCGTGGACGCTGGAAAAGAAAATGCACGAAACCCTGCCCAAGCTGACCGCCCTGCTGGCCCAGGGCGAGGGCGCGAAATACACGGTGGAAAGCGAGTCGAGCTGAAGGCTCGCCACCCTGGCCAGCCGCGGTGCTTACAGGAACATGCCGCCCGAGGCTTCGATCCGCTGGGCATTGACCCAGCGGTTATCGTCGGAAAGCAGCGAGGCGACCACATCGCCGATGTCATCCGGCAAACCGACCCGCCCCAGTGCTGTCTGCGAAGCGATGAAAGCGTTCATTTGCGCATTGTCGCGCACCGCGCCACCGCCAAAATCGGTCTCGATCGCCCCCGGAGCAAGAACATTGACGGTAATGCCGCGCGGCCCGAGCTCCTTGGCGAGATAGCGGGTCAGCACTTCGATCGCGCCTTTCATCGCGGCATAGGCGGCAAAGCCCGGTAGCGCGAAGCGGGTCAGCCCGGTCGACACGTTGAGAATGCGCCCGCCGTCGGCCATCAAGGGCACCAGCGCCTGGGTGAGAAAGAAGACGCCCTTGAACTGGATATTGACCAGTTGGTCGAATTGTTCCTCGCTGGTTTCGGCGAAGCTGGCATGGATGCCGATACCGGCATTGTTGAGCAGGTAATCGAAGCATTCGCGCTGCCATTCCCGCCGCAAGACCTCGCGCACCTCGGCGGCAAAGGCCGCAAAGGACCGGCTGAGGCCGACATCGAGCGGCAGTGCCACAGCCCGGGCACCCAGCTTTTCGATTTCGCCGACCACCGCTTCCGCCTCAGCCCGACCGGTACGATAGGTCAGGATGACATCGACGCCCCGGGCGGCGAGCTTCAAGGCGGCATTGCGGCCGAGACCCCGGCTGCCGCCGGTAACGATGGCGATTTTGCGCGGCATGTTGTGCTCCTGTTCTTCATTGATTGGCGGGTTTGCCAGCTGCGTTGAATAGCAGCGGGATGAATGCAGTCTATTGAACGATGAAATGAAGATAAACAAGCACTAACCGATTAGACTGTTCGCCATTAATGAACAGTTGGTACAAGTTTCATGAACCAGATCGAAGCAATGCAGATATACGTCCGGGTGGCCGAGCTGGCCAGTTTCACCCAGGCGGCCCAGCGCCTGGGCTTGCCGAAAGCGAGCATTTCAACCGCCGTTCAACGGCTGGAAAACCTGCTCGGCACGCGCTTGCTGCATCGGACGACGCGGCGGGTGCAAATGACTCAGGATGGTCTGGCGTTTTACGAACGGTGCACGGATCTGCTGGCCGACATGGAAGAGGTTCAGGGCATGTTCCGCGCCAACCCAGCCGAACTGGCCGGCCGGTTGCGCGTCGACATGCCGCTGATCATGGCGCGCGATCTGGTGATGCCGCAATTGCCCGCCTTCATGGCGGCCCATCCCCAGCTGGCCGTGGAGCTGAGCAGCACCGACCGTCTGGTCGATCCGGTGCGCGAGGCTTTCGACTGCGTGGTCCGCGTCGGGACGGTCAGCGACTCCAGCCTGATTGCCCGCGGCCTTGGCTATTACCGGATGATCAACTGCGTCAGCCCGGCCTACGTTACGCACTTCGGAACCCCGCAAAGCCTCGACGAACTGACCGGGCATCGGCTGGTACATTATGTCCCGACGCTGGGGGCAAAAAGCCCGGGCTTCGAGTACCTCGATACGAAAAATGGCAATCAAACCCGTTTCCTGGCGATGCCGGGCGCCTTGACCGTCAACAATTCCGAGGCCTACCAGGCCGCCTGCTTGGCCGGCCTGGGCCTGATCCAGGCGCCCGAGGCATCCTTGCGGCCCTTGATCGACGCCGGCCGGCTGGTCGAGGTCCTGCCGACGTATCGCGCCCGCCCCATGCCGGTCTCGCTCCTTTACGCCAACCGGCGCCACCTGCCCCGCCGCACCCGGCTGTTCATGGCTTGGCTGGCCGAACTGCTACATCCCCGGCTGGTCGGCCCGGATGGCGAATCGCCGGCGACCTGGAACGCGTTGCCGGACACGGCATGAGCCGGGCCATCCCGCCTAGCCCAGTTCGGAATACTTGGCCCGCGAACCGCGGGCCTTGTCGACCGGGTATTTCGCGGCGTTCTTGACGAGCTTGGCACGTGCCGCGGCGGCCAGGTCGATGCCCGCCGTATCGGCGATCAGCAGCAGGTAAAGCAGGATGTCGGCGCACTCGTCGCGCAAGGCTTCGGCGGCCAGCGGCTCGCCCGGCAGCGCCTCGACTTCGGCGTCGCTTTTCCACTGGGTCAGTTCGAGCAATTCGGCCGCTTCGAGGTTGAGCGAGGTAATCAGGTTGCGCAGCGAATGGAACTGCCGCCAATCGCGCGCATCGCGGAATTCCCGCAGTGCGGCGGTCAAGGTTTCGAAATCGTCCATCTTCAACCCCGGTAAATGTAGTGCGGCGATGATGCCAGCACGAACGGCGCGGGACAACGCCGCTAGAATGCCGATTACTTCGATCACAGCCTGCCCACGATGAAACGCATCTCGCTCAACACCCAGATCCTGATCGGCTGTACTGCCGGCATTGCCGCCGGACTGGCGCTGCACGCGCAAGGCCAGACAGCGCTGGTGCTGGATACCCTTTACGGCGCGAAACTGGTTGGCAATCTTTTTCTCGATCTGCTGCGCATGGTGCTGGTGCCGCTGGTCTTTTCGTCCATCGTGATTGGCGTTGCCAACCTGCGGGCACACGACCAGATGCACCGCGTCTGGATCACCACCCTGGTCTTTTTCTTCATCACCATGGCGCTAGCCATCGTCATCGGCTTCGGGGCGGCGCATATTTTCCGGCCCGGCGAGGGACTGCATCTCGAGATGTTCGCCGAGGCGACGAAAAACTATCAGGCGCGGCAGATGCCATTGCCCGACTACATCGCCCAGTTCATGCGCGGCCTGTTCCAGAATCCGTTCAAGGCGCTGGCCCAGGGCGACATCCTGGCCATCGTGATGATTGCCCTGTTTCTCGGCATCGCGCTGGTCATCGGCGGCGAGCGTTACCGCAACTTGCGCCAGTTGATCGAGGAATTGCAGGAGCTCTGCCTGATGATCGTCGGCTGGATCATGCACCTCGCCCCGCTCGGCCTCGCCGCCCTGCTGCTGCAACTGGTCAGCACGCAGAACGCTGCGCTGCTGCAAAGCCTCGGCCATTTCATCCTGGTCGTGACCGGCAGCACGCTTCTGCACGGCATTGTCGTGCTGCCGCTGATACTCTGGCTGGTCACCGGCAAGTCGCCGCTGTTCTTTTTCAAGGGCGCCCGCGAAGCCCTGATCACGGCCTTTGCCACCAGCTCCAGCTCGGCGACGCTGCCGGTCACGCTGCGCTGTACCGAGCAGCATCTGCACGTCAAAAAGGACATCGCCAATTTCGTCGTGCCGCTCGGCGCCACCGTGAACATGGACGGCACCGCCCTCTACGAAGCGGCGGCGGCGCTGTTCGTCGCCCGTCTGGCCGGCATCGAACTGGATATCGCCAGCCAGCTGATCATCTTCTTCGTCGCCATGCTCGGCGCCATCGGCGCGCCGGGGATACCTAGCGTCGGCATGCTGAGCATGGTGCTGGTCCTGCAATCAGTCGGTTTGCCGACCGAGGCCATCGCCATCCTGCTGCCCATCGACCGTATCCTCGATACCGTGCGCACGGCGGTCAATGTCGAAGGCGACATGATCGGCAGCCTGATCGTGCAAAAACTCAGCAGTAAGCGGGCGTAGAATCGATTTCCGGCAACGCCAAACAATCAACGTCCAGATTGCCAAAAGGAGACAACATGCCCCTCTTTCGTCTCGGTGAAAAATACCCCCGGCTGGGCGACAACGCCTGGGTCGCGCCCAATGCCACGCTGATCGGCGACGTCCGGCTCGGCGCCAATGCCTCGATCTGGTGGAATGCGACGCTGCGCGGCGACAACGACCCGATCCACATCGGCGAGAACACCAATATCCAGGATGGCTCGGTGCTGCACACCGACGCAGGCGTTCCGATGCACATCGGCAACAACGTCACTGTCGGCCATTTGGTCATGCTGCACGGCTGCACCGTCGGCGACGGCAGCCTGATCGGCATCGGCTCGGTCATTCTGAATCGGGCGGTGATCGGCAAGGGCTGCATTGTCGGGGCCAACACGCTGATTCCCGAAGGCAAGGTTTTTCCCGACCGCGTGCTGATCGTCGGCTCGCCGGGCAAGGTGGTGCGGGAACTGAGCGATGAAGACGCGGCCAATTTGCTGAAATCGGCGGCCCATTACGTCGACAACGCCGAGCGTTATCGCGACACGCTGTCGCCGCTGTAAACGACAAAGCGGGGCCGCAGCCCCGCATTCGTGACATTCGGAAGCGTTTAGACCGCGCTCGACAGGTTCGACAGGGTGATGTTCGTCTGCATGTTTTCCATCACTTTTTGCAGACCGACCCGCGCTTTGACGTTGATCACCAGCGGGGCGCGCAGATTCGGACTGATCGCCGCCTTGCCTTCGCCTTCGCTCTTGAACAGCACCTGCATCACGGCGACGTCTTCGGGGGCCGGCGATTGCAGCAGCGCATTTTCGGCATCGCTGAGCAGCAGATCGTAGTTGAAGCCGAGCGTCGTCGGATCGACGATCTGGAAAGCCAGGAACGGATCATCCAGCGACTGCAGCGTGAAACTCGACGGTTGTGTCTTGCCTTCTTCATGAACCAACGTAAAGCGCTTGTTTTTCTCGAAGGCGACCAGGCCATTCGGGAAGGTGATAACTTTTTCCGGGTCAATTTCGACGCCACCAAACAGATAAGTTTCAACTTTCATGGGATTCTCCTCTTCGTTGGATTAGTTGCCAGAACATGCTACACCACATGAACGCAGTTGTATTTTTCCAATGAATTAAGCATCATTCACCCCCCCTTGTTGCACTGCCGCATCCATGCTCGCTCCCATCGAACACCGTATCGCCCTTGAACTCGGCGTCCGCCCGGCTCAGGTCATCGCCGCCATCACCCTGCTCGACGAAGGCGCCACCGTGCCCTTCATCGCCCGTTACCGCAAGGAGGTGACCGGCGAACTGGACGACACCCAGCTGCGCAATCTGGAAGAACGCCTGACCTACCTGCGCGACCTCGAAGAACGGCGCAGCGCGGTGCTCGCCAGCATCGAGGAACAAGGCAAGCTGACGCCGGAACTGAAGGCCGAGATCGACGATGCCGAAACGAAGCAGCGTTTAGAGGATCTCTACCTGCCGTACAAGCAGAAGCGCCGGACCAAGGCGCAGATCGCCCGCGAAGCCGGCATCGAGCCGCTCGCCCTGAGCCTGCTCGAAGACCCGAACTTGACGCCGGATGACGAGGCGGAAAAATTCCTCAATGCCGAAGCCGGCTTTGCCGATGCCAAAGCGGTACTCGACGGCGCCCGCCAGATTCTGATGGAAAAGTTCGCCGAAGACGCCGAACTGCTGCGCCAGCTGCGCGAATACCTGAATGAACACGGCCACGTCCGGTCTACCGTCGTCGAAGGCAAGGAAACCGAAGGCGCCAAGTTCCGCGACTGGTTCGACTTTGCCGAAGCCATCGCCACCATGCCTTCACACCGTGCGCTCGCCCTGCTGCGCGGCCGCAACGAAGGGATGCTGAACGTCTCGCTGGTCCTCGATTCCGAACTCGACGAAGAGAACATCAAACCCGGCCCCGGCCCTTGCGAGCAGCGCATCGCCGTCCGCTTCGGCATCAAGGACCAGAAACGTCCGGCCGACAAGTGGCTGGCCGACACCGTGCGGTGGACCTGGAAGGTCAAGGTCTATACCCACCTCGAACTCGAACTGATGAACGAGCTGCGCGAACGCGCCGAGGAAGAGGCGATCCGCGTCTTCGGCCGCAACCTGAAGGACCTGCTGCTCGCCGCCCCGGCCGGCCAGCACGTCACGATGGGCATCGACCCGGGCATTCGCACCGGTTGCAAGCTGGCCATCGTCGACGCCACCGGCAAGTTTCTCGATAGCGCCACCATCTACCCGCACGAACCGCGTTGCGACTGGGATGGCTCGCTGGCCACCATCGCCCGCCTGGCTGCGAAGTACCAAGTGACGCTGGTCGCCATCGGCAACGGCACGGCCAGCCGGGAAACCGACAAGCTGGTGCAGGACGTGATGAAGCGTTACCCGGAAGCCCGGCTGACCAAGATCGTCGTCTCGGAAGCCGGCGCCTCGGTCTATTCCGCTTCCGAATTCGCCGCCAAGGAATTCCCCGACCTCGACGTCTCAATCCGTGGCGCCGTCTCGATTGCCCGCCGGCTGCAGGACCCGCTGGCCGAACTGGTGAAGATCGATCCCAAGTCGATCGGCGTCGGCCAGTACCAGCACGACGTCTCGCAAACCAAGCTGGCGCGCAACCTCGATGCGGTGGTCGAAGACTGCGTCAATGCCGTCGGGGTCGATGTCAATACTGCCTCGATTCCGCTGCTCACCCGCATTTCCGGCCTCAACGCCGGGCTGGCCACGAATATCGTCAGCTACCGCGATGCCAATGGCGCTTTCCGCTCACGTGATGCCCTCAAGAAAGTTCCGCGCCTCGGCGACAAGACGTTCGAGCAGGCCGCCGGTTTCCTGCGCGTACCGAACGGCGACAACCCGCTCGACAGCTCCTCGGTACACCCCGAGGCCTATCCGGTGATCGAGAAGATCATTGTCGACCTGAACAAGCCGATCAAGGAAATCCTCGGCGACAGCCGCGCGCTGAAGGGCTTGAACCCGAGCAAATACACCGACGAGCGCTTCGGCCTGCCGACCGTCCAGGACATTTTCAAGGAACTGGAAAAACCCGGCCGCGACCCGCGCCCCGAGTTCAAGACGGCGACCTTCGCCGATGGCGTCGAAAAGGTCGGCGACCTGCGCCCGGGCATGATCCTCGAAGGCGTCGTCACCAACGTCGCCGCCTTTGGCGCCTTTGTCGATATCGGCGTCCATCAGGACGGTCTGGTGCACGTCTCGGCTCTGTCCAACACCTTCGTCAAGGACCCGCATACCATCGTCAAGGCCGGCCAGATCGTCAAGGTCAAGGTCCTGGAAGTCGATCTGCAACGCCAGCGCATTGCGCTGACCATGCGCATGGGCGACGAACCGGGCAAAGGCAGCAGCCGCCACGACAGCCCACCGGCGGCGCGCGGCAACCACAACCCGGGCCGCGCCGCGCCGCGCAGCAGCGGCGCACCGGCGCCAGCCGGCAACGCAATGGCCTCGGCCTTCGCCAAGCTGAAACGCTGACCCCCAGATAACCGCCTGCCCGTCAGGCGGTTATCGTTTGCCGATACGCTAAAACCACCGGCGGCGAACCGGCGACGTGGCCGGCGAACGGGGCAAGATGCCGGGACAGACTTCCCCCTGAGTTGATCCTCCGGCCCGGTCCGCCGAAGCCCCGGGCGCTGTTATCATTCATTTTTCCCAATAAGCACCCGCGGCAATGATCAAAATATTTGGCATCAAGAATTGCGACACCATGAAGAAAGCCTTCGCCTGGCTGGAAGCGAACGACGTCGCCTACGAATTCATCGATTACAAGAAGGCCGGCATTGCCGAAGCCAGGCTACCCGACTGGAATCAGCGGGCCGGCTGGCAGAAACTGCTGAACACTCGCGGCCTGATGTGGAAGAAACTCAGCGAGGCCGAGCGCGCCGACGTCAACGAAGCCAAGGCGCTGCAGTTGATGGCGCAATACCCGAGCCTGATCAAGCGCCCGGTGCTCGATACCGGCAAGACGCTGCTGGTTGGCTTCAGCCCGGAAACCTACACGGAACAATTGAAATGAGCGACAGCTTCGTCCGCCGCTTCCTGTTCGACGGCCTGGACATCCGCGGCGCGATCGTGCACCTCGGCGATGCCTGGCAACAAATGCAATTCGACCGCAACTATCAGCCGACCGTCGCCCAATTGCTCGGCGAGACGGCCGCCATCACCGCCTTGATCGCCGGCCAGCTCAAGCAGCCCGGGCGCCTGACGCTGCAGTTGCGCGGCAACGGGCCGATTCAGCTGCTGGTGATGGATTGCAACGAACAACTGCAAATGCGCGGCATGGCACGCAGCAACCCGGTGGTGCTACCGGCGCCGGTGCCGACACTGCTTGGCGCCGATCAGGGTGGGCAGTTGATGATGAGCCTCGACATGCCCGATGCCCGCCAGCCCTATCAGAGCTTTGTCCCGATGGTCGGCGACAGCATTGCCGCCATTTTCGAGCACTACCTCGAGCAGTCGGAGCAGCAGCCGTCGCGCCTGTTTGCCACGGCCGGCCGACAAGCCGCGGCCTGCCTGTTCCTGCAGAAAATGCCGCAAGCCGACCAGCACGACGCCGACGGCTGGGCGCGCATCAGCCAGCTGGCGAGCACGGTCAAACCGGCCGAACTGCTCGAACTCGATGTCGAAACCCTGCTCACCCGGCTGTTCCATGAGGACATGGCGACGCACGGCCTGCGCCTCTACGACGCCCTGCCGGTCACTTACCACTGCCCGGAAGACCGGGAGAAGGTGGGCGACATGATTCGCGCCATTGGCCGGCAGGATGCCGAAACGATTCTCGCCGAGCACGGCGAAATCCTGATTCGCGACGACATCTGCAACCGCGATTACCACTTTTCGGCCGCCGATGTCGCCGCGTTGTTCGAGGCCACGGCGAGCAAGGCGCTGCATTGAGCGCAACGACCGATCCGTCGATCCTCGGCCGCCAGGTCGAGCTGCTTTACCGCAACCTGCGCCCCGGGCAGGTCGTCGCGCTGCTCAATGCCAGCCTGCTGAGCTGGGTGGCCGCCTCGCAGCTGCCCCGGATGGTGCTCGGCACCTGGTGGCTGCTGGCCATGCTGGCGGCGGCCTGGCGGATCAGCCTGGCCATCCGCTTTTCCCGGCGGACGACCGATCAACAACACGCGCAGTCCACCTTCTGGCGTCGCCAAGCCCTGGTCGGCGCGGCAGCGAGCGGCCTGGTCTGGGCAGCAGGGGCGATCCTGCTGATGCGATTTGGCGATACCACGCTGCAGCTATTCACCGCGTTGGTGATGGCCGGCATGGTGGCTGGCGCGGTGCCGATACTCGCCGCCGACCAGCGGATCTTCCGCGCCTATGCCTGGCCGGTCGGCCTCGCCGTGCTGATCGGCACCATCGATTCCGATCCGTTGCACATCGCTTTCAGCTCCATGGCGGTGATCTACATGGTGATGCTGACGCGCAGCGCCGACTATTTCCACGACACGCTCCAGGACAGCCTGCGCCTTGAACATGAAAAGGACGGCCTGGTCGCCAATCTCGAACATGCGCGGGAAATTGCCGAGCAATCGAACCGCGCCAAGACCGAGTTCCTGGCCAATATCAGTCACGAACTGCGCACCCCGCTGAACGGCGTGGTCGGCCTCGGCGAATTGCTCAGTCATGAAAACCTGACTCCCGAGCAACACGAATTGCTCGTCCCGCTGCGCCATTCGGCCGATGACCTGATGCGCATAATCAGCCACCTGATCGAACTGTCGGCGCTCGAGGCGGGCCATGCCAGACCGATGCCGTCGCCTTTTCCAGCCGGTCAAACGCTGATTGATACGCTGCTGGTCAGCCATCGCGCCGCGGCAGAAGCCCGGGGGCTGGCCCTGATTAAAGAAATCGATCCGGCCCTACCCGGTGTTTTGGTCGGCGACGTCGAACGGCTGCGCCAGATTTTCACCCACCTGATCGGCAACGCCATCAAGTTTACCGAGCGCGGCCGGGTCAGCGTTTCGGCCCGCATTCATGAGCATGCGGCGACAGCCATCAAGGTGGAATTCTGCATCGACGATACCGGCCCCGGCATCACGCCGGAAAAGCTCAAACTGCTCAGCGGCCTGCTGGTCCAGGCCGACGGCTCAAGCGTCCGGCGCCATGGCGGCATTGGTGTCGGCCTGCCGATCGCCCGCAAGCTGATCGAACTGCTCGGCGGCGAACTGCAAATCACCAGTACGGTCGGCGTCGGCAGCCGCTTCAGCTTCACCCTGCCCTTCGCGCTGGTCGCAGTCGAGCAGCACTGAGCGGTTAATCCTGATAGATCAGCTCGACCCGGCGCATGCTGTCGCGACACGCGGCATCGCTACACCCCGGGATGCTCATTTCCCGCCCGACCGGATAGCGACGCAGTTGCCGTCCCGGCACGCCCATCCCGCGCAATAGTTTGAACACCGCCTCCAGCCGCTGCTCGGCCACCGCCAGCTGGTAGGAGCGGCTGCCCTGGTCGTCGGTATAACCGACCAGCATCAGTTCCAGCTTCGGATCGGCCTTCAGGCGTTGCGCATGGCGTTGCAGTTTCCGCCGGCCATCCGCATCGACCTGTACCGCGCTGGCTGGGAAAAATATATTGTTTTCCGCCTCGAGCGGCGTTTCTGGCTTCGGCACGGCACGCCGCGTCGCCGTGGCTTTGGCGCGCGGCGGCGCCAAGGACGGCGATGGCTGCAGCTCGAGCGGTGCCTCGCTGGCGCAACCGGCCAGCAAAGCGGCGAGAAATATCATACGTAGCAAACCGGCCATCAGCTGTTCTCTCCATCGACGCTGCCGACCTGGTCGGCGAGCGGCGTCCCGGCATAAGACGCATCCTTGCCGGGTAGTTGTTGTATCAAGGCATCAAGATTGATATGCAATGTTTTCAGGGCCACCTCCGGCAGCTCGGCAAGCGCCTGCGGCAGGATGCCTTCGGCCGGCCCCGGCAAGGCGGCCAGTGCCGTCAGGCCGTTCGGCGCCAGACAAAGCCCGACCCGGCGCTGATCGGCACTGTGCCGTTTCTTGGTCAGACAGCCCTGGGCCACCAGTTTGTCCACCAACAGGCTGCAGGTCGATTGATGCACGCCGATCCGCACCGCCAGATCGCCGATGCCGATCTCCGGCCGGCGCCGAACCTCCTGCAAGACCCACATCTGCGAGCCGGGCAGACCGCAACGTTCCTCGACCAGACGGAAATACTGGCGCAGCGAACCGTAGATCAGCCGGAACTGTTGCAACACCTCCATCGCTAACAGCGACGACGAATCGGGATGAGCTGGCATGACGGGGCCTGGCAATTGGCTTGCGTGGACGAAAGGCATCAATTATATTTGCCAGCAATGTAGTTGTACGGTTTTTTTTGGCGTACTTTCTTTTTTGACGGGGATTTCCGGGGGCTGCGCCCCCTTTTTTATGATCAACTCGATCCAGCTTTTCGGTCTCGTTCTACTGGGCGGCTTGGCGGCTGGCGAGGCATCGAGACGCCTGTTTTCGCTCCCCCGGACCACCGGCTTTGTCGTGTTCGGTCTGCTCGCCGGCTCAAGCGGCCTGAACTGGATCACCGCTTTTCATATCGAATCGATCCAGCTGATTATCGACCTCGCCCTCGGCCTGATTCTTTTCGAGCTGGGCTATCTGGTCCCGCGCAGCACCGCCGGCGCCGGCCGGCAGCGTCTGTTGGCCGGCCTGGGCATTGCGTTGACCTGCGGCCTGCTGACCTTCGCGCTGTTCGCTTACTGGGGTTTTTCGACTGGTAGCGCGCTGTTTGCCGCCGCCCTTTGTCTCGCCACCTCGCCGGCCATCACCATTGCCACCTGTAGCGACGTCGGCGCCCGGGGCGAGCGTACCGACCTGCTGTACACGATGGTTGCAATCAACGGCTGCGTCGCCTTTTCCGGCGTCGCACTGCTCACGCCCTTCCTCAACGACAGCGAAGCGGCCGGCACGCTGGCGCGCCTGGGCGAAGGACTGGGCAGCATCATCGGCTCGCTGATATTGGGCGGCGCTTGTGCCGGACTGGTCCTGCTCGGCGCCGAAAAGCTGGAAAAGCAAACCGAGCACCAGCACTTGCTGATCCTCGGCTGCATCGTTCTCGGTGTCGGGACGGCTATCCATCTTGAAGTCTCGGTCTTTCTGCCGATGCTGATTTTCGGTTTTCTGGTGCGCAGCATCGACCGCGAACGCAAGGTCATCGCCCTGCGTATCGCCAGCGACGCCCGCGTTTTTCTCGTCATCACCTTTGTCCTTGCCGGCGCGGCGCTCGATATCGCCTACCTCGGCGACTATTGGCCGGAAGTGCTGCTGATCGCCCTCACCCGCCTGGCCGGCCAGTTGCTGGCCAGCGCCCTGGCCGGCAAACGCCTCGGTCTTTCGCTCAGGGAAAGGGGGCTGCTGACCGTCGGTCTGCAACCCATGTCGAGCGTTGCGCTGGTTCTGCTCGCCAACACACAAATGCTCTATTCAGGTCTCGACCCGAAGCTTGTTGGCATGCTGCTGGCGACTATACTGCTGATGCAGTTATGCGGCCCGCTGGCGACGCAGACCGCGATCAAGGGGTTTGGCGAAGCCAGCAAACTCATCCTCGGACGACCGCCGGCCAAAGTGCCCGAGGCGGCCAAATCGCACGGAGGAACAGCACCATGAGCAGACGTCCCTTACGCATCGGCCTTTCCGCCCGGATTTACCATCCCCTGCCCGGGGCCAGCGGGCTGCAGTCGAAGTCGCTGCAGTATCTCGAACAATCGGTGGCCCATTGGGTCATGTCGCGCGAGGTGATGGTCTTCATGATCCCCTCGGTAAGCGGCGACGCTATCGTCCATCGGCGCAGCATCCGGCTTTCCGACTACCCGCAATATCTCGATGGCCTGGTCCTGCAGGGCGGCGCCGACATCTGTCCGCAAAGCTATGGCGAGGAACCGCAACAGCCCGAGTGGGCCGGCGACCGCCTGCGCGACGCCTATGAAATGGAGCTGCTGCACGAGTTCATGGAGGCCGGCAAGCCGGTGCTCGGCATCTGCCGGGGCGCCCAGCTGATCAACGTGGCGCTCGGCGGCACGCTGTACCAGGACATCGCCACGCAATACGACAAGCCGGCCATCCACCTGCACGACGACTACGACAAACATGCCCACGAAATCGAATGGGATGCCGACTCCAGCCTGAGCAAGCTCTACCCCGAGACCACCCACGGCGCCGTGGTATCCATCCACCACCAGGCGATCAAGAGCCTCGGCAAGGGCCTGCACGTCGAGGCGCGAAGCGTCGGCGACGGCCTGATCGAGGCGGTCAGACTGGAAGGCCGGCCCTACGTCCTCGGTCTGCAATGGCATCCGGAGTTTCACCCGCCGGGTAGCCCGCAGCTGCTCGATTGCACCCCGATTCTCGACGGCTTCCTGAACGCCGCGCGCGGCCGACGCTGGTGATCTCGCCCGGCACCGACGATCGGACACCGCATGCTCGATAGCCTCCTCGCGCTGCCGCGTTCGCTTTGGGAAAGCCTGCTCGAACGGCTGTTCTTCCTGCCGCCGTTTCCGGAAAGCATCGATTCGCTGGCCCTGTTCAGCCTGCTGCTGGTCATCGGACTGCTGATCGGCGAATGGCTGCACGCCCGGGTCGGCTGGCCGAAAGTCATCGGCTACGTACTGGCCGGAACCGTTTTCGGCCCCTCGCTGCTCGGCTGGATCAGCATCGAGGCACTGGCCCAGGCGCGGCCGATTGCCGATGCAGCCCTCGGCCTGCTGATGATGGAGGTCGGCCGCCGGCTGGATATTTCCTGGCTTGGCCGCAACCCCGAACTGTTGCGCAGTACGCTGGGCGACATCGTTCTGTCGTTCGCCCTGATCTTCCTCTTCGCTCTCTGGGTGGTCGGCCTGACGCCCGCCTGGGCAGCCGCCACCGCGGCGGTCACCATGGCCTCGGCGCCGGCGGTCGTACTGCTCACCATCGACGAATACAAGGCCCAGGGCCAGGTCACCGAACGCGTAATCCTGCATACGGCGATCAGTTCGGCCGCCTCCTTCGTCGCTTTCGCCATTGTCCTCGGCATCGTGCATGCCGAACAAAACGAGGGCTGGCTGAACGCGCTAGCCCATCCGCTCTGGGTGGCGGCGGGAGCCCTGCTGATTGCCGGCCTGACCAGCCGAATGGCCCTGGCCATCGCCCGACTGCTCCCCAAACGGTCGCTCGCCCAGGTTTTTGTGCTGATCGCCTGCGCCCTGCTCGCCGTCGGCATCGGCCGGATGCTGGCGGTACCGGTCTTCCTCACGCTGTTCCTGATGGGCGTGCTACTGGCCACCCACGACCCGCAGCAAACGCTGCGCTACACGCAGTTGCCGGAGGGCCACTGGCTGCTCGCCATCGTCCTCTTCGTGGTGGTCGGTGCCTCCCTGCCCTGGCAGAACTTCACCTGGCTGACCGGTCTTCAGGCGCTCGGCCTGCTCGCCGTCCGCGCCATCGCCAAAACGGCCGCCCTCGCGCTGGCCGGCGGCAGCCTGCCGATGCCCAAGCGTTTGCTGGTCGGCATGGGCATTCAGCCACTGTCGGCCACCGCCGTCTTCATGGCTTACGAGATTGCCAGCCTTTACCCGGAAATCGGCAGCTCGACCCTGGCCTTGCCGCTGTTCGCCGCCGCCATCATGGAACTGGCCGGCCCTGCCCTGTGCCGCCAGGCCTTGAAGAAATCGGGCGAATGCGAAAGCGGGACGCCTGAGACGGGAGGTATCGCATGAGCAGCACGCCACTCGGCGAATTCACCGACAGCGCCGCCTTGACCCTCGGGGTCGAGCTTGAACTGCAGTTGGTATCGCGGCGCGATTTCGACCTGACGCGCGGCGCCACCGACCTGATCGGCAGCCTCGACTACGACGGCCGCTACGGCGAGATCAAGCTGGAAATAACCGAGAGCATGATCGAGATCAGCACCCAGCCGCAGGCCACCGTCGACGGCATCGCCGCCGACCTCGGCGGCCTGCGCGAGACGCTGCGCCATCACAGCCAACGCAACAATATCGGCATCTGCGGCGGCGGCACCCATCCCTTCCACCGCTGGCCGGAGCGCCGCATCTGCCCGGGCGAGCGCTTCGACGACCTTTACCAGCGCTACGGTTACCTGGCCAAGCAATTCACGGTATTCGGCCAGCACATCCACGTCGGCTGCACCTCGGCCGATGACGCCATCTGGCTGACCCAGGCGCTCGGTGTTTACGTGCCGGCCTTCATCGCGCTGTCCGCCTCGTCGCCCTTCGTCGATGGCGTCGACAGTTTCTTCCAGTCGGCGCGGCTCAATGCCGTTTCGGCCTTTCCGCTGAGCGGCCAGTGCCCGCCCCTGGCCGGCTGGGCCGACTTCGTCGAGCACTTCAGTTTCCTGCAGGCCTGTGGCATTGCCCAGAGCATCAAGGATCTGTATTGGGATGTCCGGCCAAAACCGGAATTCGGCACCGTCGAGATCCGCGTCTGCGACACCCCGCTGACCATCGAACAGGCCGTCGCCCTGGCCGCCCTGGCCCAATCGCTGGCCCGCTGGCTGCTCCGCACCCGCCCCGAACTGCAGACCGCCAAACAACTTCATGTTGCCCGCTACAACAAGTTCCAGGCCTGCCGCTATGGCATGGCGGCGATGATTTCCGACCCGATCGCGCTCGCTCAGCAACCGATGCAGGAAATTCTCAAAGCCTTGTTCGAAACCCTGGCCGATGATGCCCGGGAACTCGGCTGCGAACACTGGCTCAAGGCCCTCCGCCACGGCATCGCCGACGAGGCCGGCGATGCCGCCTGGCTGCGCGCAAAACAGCAAGAGCATGGCAACCTGAACGATGTCGTGCGCGAGGCCACCGAGCGCCTGATGCCGCCCCCCAGCAAACCCTCCGCGGAGAATTCCTGATGAAGCGCCGGCTGTCGATCTTTTCGCTCCTCATTGCGGCCAGCACGCCGACGATTGCCGCGCCCCCGGCTTGCCAGTTCGAAAGCGTGGCGAGCGGGCCGCAGAAAATCGGCCGCTGGATCGACAAGAACAACTGGCTGACCACCGAAAACCTGCGCCGTACGCTGCCGGCTGCCAACATCTTCATGCCGGCCCTGCGCCTCGAGCCCGACCAAGCCGGCGAAGTGCTGCGTCCGGCCTCGCGCCAGCTCGATCTCGCGGCTGCCAAGGCGACCGACCCGATCGACGGGCGCGAACGCGACCTCGAGTTCCTGCTCGACAGCCGCCTGGCCGCCGACGGCATCCTGATCCTGCAAAACGGACGCATTCTGGCCGAAAGCTATCGCCACGGCCTGCGCCCCGAAGATCCTCGCCTGCTGCTCCAGGCCACCCGCCCGTTGCTCAACCTGCTCGGGGCGATCAGCATCGGGGCGGGCAAGCTGGCCGCCGACCGCCCGGTCAATCGTTATCTTCCGACCCTGGGCAAACAGCCCGGCATCCGCAAACTATCGGTGCAACGCCTGCTCGAGAACGAGGAAAGTCGCAGTTGGAACGACCAGGATCTTGCCGGCTGGCGACAGGCCGGCGGCTGGACGGCCGAAGAAACCGGCCAAGGCATGCGCCCCTGGCTCAGCCTGGCGGGACGCTGGGAAAAGCCGCCGACCGAGCTAAGCGCCCCGGCCGTCGCCGGCAATCCGGATGACGACCTGCTCGCCTGGCTGCTCGCCGAGAGCAACGCCATGCCGCTCTCCCGCCTGTTCTGCGAACAACTGCAGACTCGCCTGCGCCCGGAACATCCGGTGCTCTGGCTGACCGACAGCCAGGGTACCGAACTGGCCGACGGGCTGGCCCTGTCGCTGCGCGATTTCGCCCGGCTCGGCAACCTGCTGCTCGAAACCCGCAGCAACCGCAATCGCAGCCGCATCCCGAGCTGGTTCATCGAAACCCTGACCGCCTCGGCCGGCCTGCGCACCCCGGAAATCCGCGGCCTGACGAAAGGCAGCGAGGCGCGCTATGGCTTCGTGCACCTCGGCGGCGACAGCAACCGGGCCGCCCTGATCGGCCCGCACGGCAACAGCCTGTACATCGACTTCGACCGCCGCCTGGTCGTCGCCCTCTACGCCAGCTACCCGGCTGTCACTTCCCCGGCACTGCTGGCAACCCTCGACCAGTTCTGGAAAACCATAGGGACCTCGGGCTTGGCCCTGCGCAAGCCGTGATAAGCCATGCGACCCGGCGACTGCGGTCTGCGGCAATTTGCCGCATACCCGCCAGTCGCCGAACTGGTTAGCATGGCCGCTCCAGCCTGACCATCGCGCTGCGCGGTGCGCTGATGGGGGCAGCCAACCGTTTTTGACCTGGGCACCACTCATTCCAAAGGCAGACTTCGAGTCTGCCTTTTCAGCATCTGTCAGCATATGAAAAAATACGCCCTGATCGGGATTGCCGTTGGCCTGGCGCTGCTGCTCGGCGCGGCGTGGTTGCTCCGTAGCGAAGCGAACGCATCGGACAAAAAGTTGCCGGCCGGCACCGATTTCGTTTTGCAGTCGGCGGACGGCCCGGTCGACTCGAAAGCCTTGCGCGGCAAGGTTCTGTTGGTTTATTTCGGGTACACCAATTGCCCCGACGTCTGCCCGGCCTCGCTGGCCGCCGGTGGTCAGGTACTGAAGGCGCTGGCGCCGGAAGAACGCAGCCGCGTCAAGATGCTGATGATTTCGGTCGACCCGGAGCGCGACACCTTGCAGCACCTGAAGGAATACACCGCCTTCTTCCACCCCGCGATGACCGGCATCACCGGCTCGCCGGCCGAGATCGCGACAGTCGCCAAGGCTTTCGGGGCCGGCTACGGCAAACAGCCGGCCAAGGCCGACGGCAGCTACGCGGTCGATCATACGGTAGCGACCTATGTCGTCGATCCGGCCGGCCACCTGGCCGCCGTACTCGATCTCGGCACGCCAACCGACAAGGTCATCGCAACGGTTAAAAAGCTGCTTTGATGGGACGCCCATCGAATCTGGCTTTTCTGTTACTGGCAATTCTCGGCGCGGCCGCCGGCGGGATTTTCGTCCACTCCGGGCAAGCCGCCACAAGCCACAAGCCACGCCTGCAAGCGACCCGGGATCTGGTCGCCCGCCTTGGCCTGACCGATCTCGCGCTGTTCACCGAGGCCCGCTACACTCGCCACCCCTCGCAGGCCGATCTGCACTCCGCCCTGCAGGACCATCCGGGCGCTTTCGAGCATTTTCCGACCGGCTCGCTGCTGCCGCCCCCCGCTCACCTGACTGAATCCCATGCGACTCTGGCTGGAAAAACAAAGACACCTGATTGATTTCACGCTGGCTTCGCTGGCCCGCCGCAAAACCAAGAATATCGGCCTGCTGCTCGCCTACACGCTGCTGGTTTTCGTGCTGGCTTCGCTGGCGCTGTTCACCAACGCGCTGCGCACCGAGGCGGCTTTTGTGCTGGCCGGCTCGCCGGAAGTCATCGTGCAACGCATGGTGGCCGGCCGGCATGACCTGATTCCGCCCGGCTATCTGGACAAGATCGGCCGCATCCGGGGCGTCCAGAAGAAGGAGGGGCGGCTCTGGGGTTATTACTACGACCCGGTACTCAAGGCCAACTACACCTTCATGGCCCGCCCCGCCGCCGAAGTCGCCGACGGTTACATCATGGTCGGTGCGGCGCTGGCGCGCGAGCGCGGCCTGGAGGCGCACAACACCATTTCCTTTCGTTCCTACTCGGGCAAGCTGTTTGCCTTCGAGGTCGCCAGCGTGCTGTCACCCGACTCCGAACTGCTGTCGGCCGATCTGATCCTGCTGTCGGAAAACGACTTCCGTTCCTTCTTCGAGTATCCGGCCGGGCATTACACCGATATCGCGCTGTCGGTCGCCAATCCGCAGGAAGTCCGCAACATCGCCGGCAAACTCTCGGAAGCCTTGCCGGATTCACGGCCGATTTTGCGCGAAGAGGTATTGCGCACCTACCAGAGCATTTTCGGCTGGCGCGAAGGCATCGTCCTCACCGTACTGTCCGGTGCCATCCTGGCTTTCGTCATCCTCGCCTGGGAAAAGGCATCCGGCCTTTCCGCCGAGGAAAAACGCGAAATCGGTATCCTCAAAGCCATCGGCTGGGAGACCGGCGACGTCATCCGGATGAAGCTGTGGGAAGGCCTGCTCATTTCGCTGACCGCCTTCCTGCTCGGTTTCATCGGTGCCTACGTGCATGTCTTCCACTTCGGCGCGCCGATCTTCGAGCCGGTGCTCAAGGGCTGGTCGGTGCTCTACCCGCGCTTTACGCTGCTGCCGGCGGTTGACGGCCTGCAGATCGCCACGCTGTTTTTCTTCACGGTCTTTCCCTACACGGCAGCAGTACTGGTGCCGATCTGGCGGGCGGCAATTACCGACCCCGACGCGGTGATGCGATGATCGAACTGTCCGACATCAAGAAGGCCTTCAACCAGGGCCGGCCCAACGAATACTGGGCCCTCAACGGCATCGACCTGACGGTGGAAGCCGGCAAGGTGACCGCCTTTCGCGGCCCCAGCGGTTCCGGCAAGACAACGCTGCTGACGCTGGTCGGCTGCCTGGCACGGCCGACCAGCGGCCGGGTGCGTTTCAAGGGCGAGGATATTTCCGGGCTGCCCGAGCGCTTCCTGACCGACATCCGGCGCCGGAGCTTCGGTTTCATCTTCCAGCAATTCAACCTGATCAAGGGCCTGTCGGCGCTGGAAAACGTCATCCTGCCCGGCTTTCCGACCGGCCGCCGGCGCGCCGAACTGGTCGCTGCCGCCACCGCCTTGTTCGAGCAATTGAAACTCGGCCACCGCCTGCATGCCAAGGTCGAATGGCTGTCCGGCGGCGAACAGCAGCGCGTGGCGATCGCCCGGGCGCTGATCAACGATCCGGAAGTGATCATCGCCGACGAGCCGACGGCCAATCTCGACACCACGCTTTCCCGCGAATTCATGGCCATCCTCGAAGGCTTCACGGCCGCCGGCAAAACCGTGCTGCTGACCAGCCACGATCCGCTGGTCGTCGAATCGTCGGCGGTGCATCGCGTCGTCGGCATGCGCGACGGCATGCTGGTCGACCACTAGCCCGGCATGCTTTTCCAGCCCGCCATCATTGCCCTGCTCATGGCCGCCGGCGTTGCGGTAGTCATGCTGGCGGCCGCCGCGCCGTTTGCCGTCCGGGTGATCCGTCACTGGGACATCCGCAGCGGCGCCGAGCGGCAACTCGGGCTGGAGCGCCAGACCTACCTGTTCTCGACCCTGCTCAGTTTTGTCTTTGTTGCCCAGCTCGGCGCCCTGCTGCTCTTTGTCTTCAACGCCGACCGGCTATCGGCGATGTTCGTCGGCGCCATGTGCGCGGTCGGCACGCTGAACGTCAATGGCTATGGCTTTCCCTCGCTGATCACCCAGATGCTGGTTTTTTTCTTCGCCGCCATGTGGCTGGCGATCAACCACGTCGACACCCGCGCTCCTGATTACCCGCTGGTGCGGATCAAATATGCCCTGCTGCTGGTCCTGCTCCCGCTGCTGATCGTCAGTTTCTGGCTGGAGTTGAAGTACTTTCTCGGCCTCAAGGCCAACGTCATCACCTCCTGCTGCGGCAGCCTGTTTTCCGAAAAAGCGACGACGATTGCCAGCGAAGCCTCGGCGATGGCTGCGCAACCAGCGCTCTTCCTCTTTTACGGCACGATGACGCTGACCATTGCCAATGCGCTGTGGCACTGGCGGCGCCCCAGCTGGACCGGCGGCTACCTGCTGGCGGCGAGCAGCGCGATGGGCTTCATCGTTGCCATCATCGGGGTGCTGTCCTTCGTTTCGCTTTACATCTACGAGCACCCGCACCACCACTGCCCGTTCTGCATTCTCAAGCCTGAATACAGCTACCAGGGCTACTGGCTGTACGTGCCGCTCTTTACCGGCACGGCGGCCGGCCTGGGCGCCGGCGCGCTGCAGGCCTTTGCCCGGGTGCGCAGCCTGCAGGCCATCGTTCCGGCCGTATCCGGCCGTCTCGCCGGATTGGCTGCCGCCGGCTATATCCTCTTCACGGCACTGGTGACCTGGTTTGTGCTGGCTTCCAATCTGATCCTGATCGAACACTGAAATGCGCCTTCTTGCCTTGCTGGCCGGGTTGTTCGTGCTGACCGCCTGCGGTAGCGACCACCCGGACATGAAACTGAATAACGGCGATCCGGCCCCCCAATTTTCCACCGTCGCCGTCGACGGCACTTCGGTCGCCTACCCCGCCACCTATGCCGGCAAGCCGCTGGTCATTCGTTTCTGGGCCGACTGGTGCAAATACTGCGCCGGCGAAATGCAGGCCATCGAGCAGGTTTATCGACGCCACCAGGATAAAGGCCTGGCAGTCGTGGCGATCAATACCGGCCAGGACCGGGCGACCATCGCCGCCTTCGCCCATAAGGTCGGCTTCAGCTACCCCACTCTGCTCGATGAAACCTCGGCCATTACCAAACGCTACGGCGTGGTCGGCCTGCCGACGACCTATTTTGTCGACGCGCAGGGCATCGTCCGCGGCAAGATCGTCGGCGAGGCCGACGAGGTCACCTTCGAACGCCAGGCCTTCGCCCTGTTCAAATGAAAGAGCCGGCCCCATTTGTTGCACAGATATTCCACAGCGACGACTGGAGCCACTCGCGGCGCCTGCAGAAAAACTGAGCCGGCTCAGCCCGCCGCTTCAGCTTTCTTTCGCCGCTGCCGCTCCAGATCGTTGCCGTAACGCTTAAGCAGACTGTTGGCCGTTTCTTCCAGCGATGCGCTGATCGCCGTGGCAAAGCTGCCGATTTCGCCGCCGTAAGTCAGTTTGGCCTGCAGCGCTGCATCGCGGCTGGCAAACGGAACCTTGCTGACCGGCGTCATCACGCCGCGCAGATCGCTGCCGATCAGGTAAGTAGCCGATGCAGCTTCGACCAGCGGCCGGGGATTGGCGGTCACGCCGTTGTCCGGGGCATAAATCGCCGTGAAGCCGCGCCGCCGCTCGCGCAGCATGCATTCGGCGACGCAATGCACCGAGCAGGTGCCTTGCACGAAGCCGTCGCCATAAACCAACAGATGCCGGGCGTAATGGAAACGGCGACGATCCATGTTGCAGATCACGCAGCGCGGGTATTTTTCCAGTTCGTTGTCGAGCGGCGCAGCATCGACGCGCACCTCATCGGCATCCTTCTTTTCCTGCGCCGCACCACAGCCGGCCATCGCCAGCAGCAGGGCACCGCCGAGCAGTGTTCTTCTTTTCATCGAAATCTCCTGTCACCGCCCGGCAGGCATGACTCCCGGGCGAAATTGTCGGACCATCAGTAACTGGCGCGAAGGGTCAGCATCACATTGCGCGGATCACCGTAGGTGTTGTAGGTATTCGTTCCCCCAAGCCGGGTGTAGTACTTGGTGTCGAAGAGATTGTTGATATCCAGGGTCACGGCGTAGTTCTTGTCGATCGCGTAACCGACTTGCGCCTTGACCACCGAATAGCCGTTTTGCAGGCGCGGCGCAACCGTCGGATTGGCGGCACCACTGGCCGACTGGGTCGCGCCATTGACCCCCAGGCCGACACTGAAGCCGCTCAACAAGCCTTCGCCAAAACGATACTTGCTCCACAACTTGAATATTTCCTTGGGGTACCAGAAACTGACCGGCTGACCCGTACTCGAGCCGTTATTCAACCACTTGGTGGTCAAGTTCGTGTAGCCGGCCGAAATATCCCAGCGGGCCAGCGGACGACCGACCATTTCCAGCTCCCAGCCCTTGCTTTCGAGCTCGCCGGCCGAGACGTAATAGCCTGGATTGTCCGCGTCGGCCAGCGCCCGGTTGGTATCGCGAATATTGAAAAGAGCCGCCGTAACGGCCAGCTTTCCCGCAAAAAAGTCGACCTTGCTGCCGATTTCGACCTGTTTTCCGACGCGCGGATCGAGGACGCTGTTATCGACCCGCTGCTGGGTTTGCGGCACGAAAATATCGGCGTAACTGCCATATAACGTGACGTCCCGAGTGACGTCCCAGACCACGCCGGCATACGGGGTGAATTCGCCTTTCGCGTTGCCACCCCGCGTCCAGTCGGTCGGCGTCGGGTGCGGCGAGATGTTGCGCGACTGATAGTCGTAGTTCGAGAAGCGCCCACCCAGAATCACTTTCAGCGGGTCGGCCAGACTCAGGGTTAGCTTGCTGTAAATCCCCGATTGCTTGGTGACGCTTTGACTGCCGGCCCTGTAGATGACATTCGGTTCCGGCACGGCGGGAGGGTCCGAGAGCCTGATGTTGGCTACATTGAGGTAGGCACTGCCCGACGAGTTCGGATTGGCACCCCGTCCGGTACTTTCATAGCGGCTGTAATTGGCGCCGAGTAGCAACTCATGCTTGCGACCGAGCAATTTGAACGGACCGCTGGCGAACAGGTCGATCCCATCGTGCTGATAGTCGTACTTGAACTCCCGGCGCGCGTAATTGGCAATCATCATGGTCGCCGGATTGACCCCCGTCGTCGGGTAGCCATCCTTGAAGAAGAAGCCCTGATCGCGGCGCTGGAGCTTCAGTGAAGCGACCCAGTCGCTATCGAAGCTGTGGTTCAATTCCCCGCCGACGTCGAGCGTGTCCCACTCCGACCGATTCCAGTCCGGGTAAGGGTTGAATGATCGGGGCACGGACAGGAAAGCGCCGTTGGTATAGGCGGGCAGCCCAGAGAAGCCGGTCGAATCGTTGTTCTGGTAAGCGAAGAAAACGTTGCCCGTGGTCGTCGGCGTGAAATCCAGATCCAGCGTTCCATAGGCCAGCCACTTTCGATCATGGACCCGGTTATAGACATAGTCGCGGTCGATGTAGGAGAAGACCGCCCTGCCGCGCAGGCTGGCGCTTTCGTTGAGCGGCCCGGTCACGTCAGCTTCCATCCGGTAGTTTTCCCACGTCCCGGCGGAACCGGCAAAGGTGGCAGCAAAGGCATCCTTGGGGCGTTTCCTGACAAAATTGACGGTTCCCGAGAAGGAACCGGACCCTTGCAGCACGCCGGATGGACCGCGCAGCACTTCGACACGTTCGTAGATCGGCAGATCAAATTGTTGGTACCCGGAAAGCGGCATCGAGGACGGGATACCGTCATGCTGGACTTCCAGCGCGGCACCGCGCGAATGGTATTGGCCTTGGGTAATGTCGTTCGACACCGCCTGGACTCCAGTGACCTGGGATAGCGCATCCCAGGTGGTCATCATGTTCTGGTCGTCCATCTGCTCGCGAGTCAGGACCGACACCGAATTGGGGATTTCGCGCAGCGTCTGGGGGGTCTTGCCGGCGACCGTAATTTTCTCGGCCTTGTAGCCGTGCTCGGCGCTCGCCCGGACCAGGACCTCAGGCATCACGGTCGAATCGGGAGGCGAACGCTTGACGACATAGGTGCCCTTGCCGGTGTTGCCGAAGACCAGGCCGCTGCCAGCGAGCAGCTTGCGCAGCGCTTCATCCGGAGCGAGCTGACCATGCAGCGAAGCGGACTGAGCGCCCTTGACTTCGTCGGCGGAGAACAATATCTGGATGCCACTCTGGGTAGCCAGCGCCGTGAGCGCGCTGCCCAGGTTCTGGGCGGCGATGTCAATCGGCTTGATCTGGGCGATGGCGCCACCGGAATGAATGGCGGCGACCAGCAGCGCGAGGCGCAGTGGTTGGTGCATGAAGTTTCCCCCTGTTACATGTTTTTGTGACGGGACAAATACGTCCGACATTGCTTAAGACGTAAAAAGGGGCGCTACCCTGACATCGATTCCGAAATATTTTTGCTGCGCTTAGCGCTGGCGTAGCCGGGTACCGTCCGGCGTCTCTTGGACCCTGACCGGCAGGATCGCGGCGAGCGCCTTGAGCAGACCGGCGCGGTCCGTCCGGTCGAAAACGCCGCTGACCCGATAGCGGTCGAGCGCACTGTCGGCAAGGCTGACTGGACGCTCATGCTGGCGGTTGATCTGGCGTACCACTTCGCCGAGCGATGCCTCGGCAAACAGCCAGCGATTGTCCAGCCAGGCGCAGGCGGCCTGCGGCGTGATGGCCTGACTGGCGGAAATCCGGCCGGCCTGGTAGCTGGCCTGCTGACCGCCGTTCAGCAGGCGTTTGGTCGGTTGCGCGTCGAGGCTGATCTCGACGGCGCCCTCGGTAACCGAGACGGTCACCTTGCCTCGGTCTTCCAGGACATTGAAGGTCGTGCCGATATCGCGCAAGCTCCCCTCGCCGGCCCGCACCTCGAAGGGACGCAGACCAGGTGCCACCTTGAACAGGGCCTGCCCGCGCTCGAGCGTGATCCGCCGTCGCCACAGCGAATACTCGACGTGCAGCACGCTATCCGCATCGATTGCGATGTGCGAGCCATCGGCCAACTGCAGTTCGGCGGTTTCGCCGATCCCGGTGCTTTTCTGCAGGTCGACGCCAGTCGCCGTATAAGTCAGGGCCAGAACGGCAGCCACCGCAAGGGCAAACGCTCCGCCGGCCAAACGCTGTTTGCGCCGCCGCGGCCGCGCCAGACCATCGATAGCCCCCCACAGTTTCTCGAAGCTGGCGTATTCCCGCTGATGCCGCTCGGACGAGGCCAGCCAGCGCTGGAAACGCTGGCGCTCGTGATCGGCGAGCCGTGGCTGGCGCAAGCGAATGAACCAGGTGGCCGCTTCATCAGCCAATCGGTCGGGCTCGCCAGCACCGGCCGGGGAGCCGAAGTTGGTGGCATCACGCCTCATGCCGGCATGACCCGCAGGCGAAGCAGGACCAAGGCGCGCACCAGATGTTTTTCGATAGCATTGACGGTGACCCGGTATTCCCGCGCCAGGGTCGCCTGCGGAATGCCGTCGAACTTGTGGCGGATGAAGACCTCCCGGCATTTGGGCGGCAGTTCCTCGATGGCCCGGCGCAGCCGATCGAGCTCCTGGCGGGCCATGGCAAAGCGTTCGGGCGCCGGATATTCGGAGGCCAGTTCGGTGCATTCGGCAATATCGACCCACTGCCCCGCCTTGACCGGATTGGCCCGAAAATGGTCGGTCGCCAGATGACCGGCGATCCGGAACAGAAAGGCACGCGGGTTCTCGATCGGCGAGGCTGGCGCGGCAACCATGTAGCGGATGAAGACCTCGTGCGCCAGTTCGGCAGCGGCCTCGACACAGCAAATCCGGCGCGCCAGAAAACGCCGGATTTCACCGATGTGTTCGATATAAAGACAGGTAATTGCGCTGGCCATGAAATGCTGACGGCAACCTGGACAGGGTTGTTTTTAAGGCGGCGATTCTAGAAGCAATTACCACCTTGGTCGTGCGGCTAATTGACGCACAGCCGGTCGGTCAGGCAATTGTCATCGGGCGATTTCGCCGAATTTGCCTAGTCCGCGTGATCAAGCAGCCGCTTGTCTGGCAGTCTCGTCGTTATTGACCACAGTCACCACCAAGCCATCGCCGAGTTTCCTATTGGCTCGCCTTCATGACCGAACCGCTCGGCAGCGGCCATTGCCTCGGTATGTGCGGCGGGCTGTTTTCCGCCTTCTTCGTACGGTTTGGCGATGACCATGGCGCAGGCCGTCAAAGCGACCAAGGAGCCCTCGTTCTTGGAGGGCGGCCTACTGATGCTGGCCTTCGGTGCCGGCATGCTGCCCTCGATGCTGTCGGCCTTCGTGCGGTTCGGCAAGATCGCGCCGAGGCTGCGGGGCTGACTGCGACACTTTGCCGCAGCGCCGACACATCATCGAGCGCTAATATTTGGAAGCTACCAAACAGCCACAGGAAGAGAAAAATGAAACGCCGCGATCTTCTCAAAATCTCCGCACTCGCCGGCTTCGCCGCCACCTCGACACAGGTCAGCGCCAATGCCTGCACCACCGATGGCACGCCGAACCAGTTCATTCCGAAAACAGCCGCCGATAGCAAGCCGCTGGACAACGAACTCGCCAAATATCCGAAATGCCCCTACTGCGGCATGGACCGCAAGGAACATCACCGTACCCGCATGCTGGTCCAGTATTCCGACGATCTGGTCGACGGCACCTGCTCGATTCACTGCCTGTCGCTCAGCCTCAGCCTGAACATCGACCGCGAACCGAAGACCATCTGGGGACCGGATTACGGCTCAAACATCGAGCCGCGCCCGCTGCTGCCGGTCGATCAACTGCTCTACCTGATCGGTGCCGATCTCAAGCACGCAATGACCAAGCGCAGCAAGCACTCCTTTGCCTCGGCTGACATCGCCAAGGAATTCCAGGCGAAACATGGCGGCACGCTGGCCAAATTCGACGACGCGCTGCGCGAGTCCTATCTCGACATGGCCAGCGATGCCAGCATGATCCGCAAGAATCGCGAAGAGCGCCGCAAGCGCGCCATGCAGCAGAAGCAGGGCTGATGCAGCGGCGTCATTTCGTCATCGCCGGCCTCGCCTTCTGCGTCGCGCCGGCCTTTGCCCAGACCGCACCCAAACCGGGTCCGAAAGACCTCTGCCCGGTTTGCGGCATGATCGTTTCGAAGTATCCGAACTGGATTGCCATCGTCGTATGGAAGGATGGGCACGCCCACTTCTTCGACGGTTCCAAAGACATGTTCAAATTCCTGCACGATCTGCCCAAGTACGCGCCGAATCATCGCAAGGAAGACATAGCCGGCATCCACGTCACCGATTTCTACAATCTGGAACGGATGGATGCGCGCAAGGCGCTGTATGTCATCGGTTCCGATGTGCTCGGACCGATGGGCCATGAACTCGTGCCGCTCGCCAGCCAGGCGGATGCCGACGACTTCCTGAAGGATCACAAGGGCAAGCGGATCCTGGCTTTCGACCGGGTCACGCCGGAGATCACCGCCACCCTGGATAGCGGCAAGTTCTGAAGCGCCTCAGGGTATCTTGCCGGGATTTATCACGACAACAACCCAAGCAGCATCAAGGAGCCACTAAGGTTTCTTGCGGAGTGTCCGGAGTCCACTCCAGGATGGAGATCAACGGCGCCAGGAATGCCTGTTCATCCAATGCCAGGGCATCCGCCCGCAACTGCAGCGTACGGGAGATATTGCGCAGGCGCCAGCCGGTCTCATGGACGATGTGATAGACCTCGCCGCAAAATGCACCCTCGCCGCCAGGGGTATAGCTTTGCAGCAGGAAATCCACCCCGGTGGCTCGCAGCGCCTTGCGCACGTTGTGGCAGACATTGCCGGCCATCTTCAGAAGATCATGCACCTTGCCCGCAGCGCTCTGCAGGAGTTCTCCCACTTTCGCCTCAACCTGATCGAGTTTGCACACGACGTCACGGGTCTGCTCATAGCAAGGTTGGTCGCCGTGGCCGAACGGTGCAGCCAAGTCCCGCAGCGACGTGCAGATGTATGTCTTGAGTACCGGGTCGAATTCTTCCGGAATGAGCCGGATCGCCAGCGTCGCCTTATTGGCCGCCCCTTCCCCGCCGCGCTCTATGATTGCAGCCATGGCATCGGCGGCCGCCAGGATCGAACCGATCGGAGAAATCCTCTCCTTGGTCAGCATGAAGGGATAACCACTGCCATCGAGCCGCTCGTGATGCTGGCCAATCGCCTGGCCCACCTCATCGCGCAGTTTGCCGATTTCCAGCGCAACCATGTGACTGACCTTCGGATGAACCGCCACCGAGGCCCACTCCTTGGCCGTCAACTGCCGGGATGAGTGGAGCAAATCAGGGTTGACGTAGAGGACTCCCAGGTCATGCAGCAATGCCGCACTCAGCAACAGTTCGGTATCCAGGGACGAGAGCTGGGCATACGCCGCAAAACCGGCGCACAGCGCGATGGTGTGCAACTCATGTTTGTACTCATGGGTGCCACGGTTGTCGTAGGCCGCGGCCAGCAGCAGCTTCAGGGCGCTTGGCAAACGAACCAGGCGCAGATGTGAGAGGGCCGCCAGGGCCGCCTTGTTACTGGAGAGATGGCACAGGATCGGGTTGGCCAGAATGAGCTTCTGGCAATCGTCAGCCACGTCACCGGTGGTAATGCCGTTCTCAACCTCCAGGGTGAGTTCGAGCGGCGTCCGCAACTTGCGACTGGCTAGTCGCTCCTGCAGGCAGGCGGAAATCTTCCCACCTTTGGCCCACAACTTCACCCCCTGGCTGTCGTAGATATCGTCCGATGCAACCACATCGGTCGTCTCGGTCAACGCCATGATCTTGCCGAGGCAGTGGTTGTTTACGCTATTGAATGCACTCATGGGACATCTGCTCAGTTGGTGTTGCTCGTAAGAGGCAGGTTCGCAACTGACGGATGGAGAACGTTCAAGCACAAGAGGTACTTGGCAGCCCCGCTGTCTTTGACCTGATGCCGTCAGAGGACCGGTAGCTTTGCGTCCCCGCTTTTCAGTCGAGTTTGCCAGTGGGAACACTACTGGAATGTCAAATCGCAGGCTTGATGTCGGTCAACGTCGTTCATGATCGCGGTCGTATTTATGCATTTATTGATCGCTTGCGCGAACCGGTGCTCCCGGCCAGGAGCTGTCCTTCAAGAAACTGGTCAATAGCTGCCATTCGCCAGAACCTTCTTGTCGTCGGCATACCGACTTTTCGCCGCTCCGTACTATCATTGCATATGCGGACAGTTTGCCGGAGTCGCCCCAAAATGAATCAATCAGTTACTTGGAATTTCGATGTTTTGTGATTATCAATATGCGGACCGGTGGGTCCGTTGAATAACTGTTGGGCGTCAATCGTGGAACGTGCCGCTGGTTGAGCAGATTCATCTTTACAACGGGGCGGAACGACAGATGAAATCTGGAATCGCAATTGCTCTGCAATATCAGCATGACCATATCGAAGACGCTGTTCTTATCTACTCAAGCCAGGAATGTTCAGTTTTTCTGCTTGCCGAAGGTGAGCAAACGACGCCTTCATTCGTCAAGCTAAAGTTTGAAGGCGCAAGAAGTGTTCGCAGCGCCAGTACTGATTGCAGTCCTGCGATAGGGATATACCCAAGCAACCCGGGAGATAGCTTTCTCGTCGAACTGACCGATTCAAAATGGCCCATTGAAGCTCACAACGCCTACACATATGCCAACTCACCGCTTAAGCCTAGAGGTCGGCATTTTGTTGTTTCCAACCATGATGTCTTCCACGAGATACTCGCAGAATCATTCGAGGAATCCCTAATCGTTTCAGGCAACGCAGAGTATGAGTGCATCAAGAAGTACTTTGCGTAACACAACCGTGGTTACGCCCAACCCGGCAGTCGAGCGGACCTGCGCTAAAAGGCGCGCAGGCCGCTCACTTCTACGTTGGGCGTCATGAGATTCGAGGTCATTAAACACAATCGGCGAGGAAGCCAGAAAAACTGGTGGCATCGCTATTTTTGGTCACAGCACGAGTACTGGGCGAAATTCGCTGTCAGCAAGGCGGCTCACAAAGCCAAAGCCGCAAAGTTATCTGGTAGCGGCAGCTACTTCTTTTGGAGCCAGGTGTCATTGCGCGCAGCAGCCTTTTGCGAGCGCACTTTTGGGCCGGTTCCACAGTTGCTGACCCAGCGCCCAATAAAGCGCAGCCCTTTTGCTCTTTCGTCGCCCGAGGTAAACCGCTGGCTTCATGTCCAGCCCCCATTTCACTCGCGAAAAAGAGGCCATTTGTGCCAATAGCACCAGCTTTTACGCCCAACAATCCGCTCCACCGGACCGTCGGCCAGCTTCGCTGTCCGCCGTCCGGTGAGCTTCAACGGTTAACCCTATTCATCCTCTCGCCCAGCCATGAATCCAATCCTCACGAAAGCAGTTGAAACTCTCTCGGTGGTAGTAAATACATCAACCGGGCTCGCTCACCCATTAGACGAGTCGCGTGCGAAAGAGCTATTCAAGGCATTGCATGGTCATAGCGTGCCATTGTCCTACGAAGATGTCTATTCCTTGGCAATTGCCAACTCTTGGTCAGAACGTCACGCAAAGAGCCTTGCCGAGTTGGCAGAAAAAATTGGCAATGGTGGTCGGGTACAAATCAAGCACCCAAAACAATGGGGGGAGCCAACAGTGAAAAAGATCATCGCCAACCTCTAGAATTGAGGGCTTCCGCTTATGCACAATAGGTCTAACCCTGCGTTCGAGGCGACCTGCGCAAAAAGCTGCGCAGGCCGGTGATTTACAACGTTGGGCATCATGAAAACCCCCGCGAAACTTATTGCGTTATCGCTATTGGCAATATCTATTGCGGGAGTGGCGGCTTGCTCATACATCGTGTCTCGGTACGAGCAAGCCTTCGAGGCTACCGCCAATGGAGACCCGTACTCTCTTGTAGTCGAGCGCTTCGGCAAGCCAAGTGTCATTGAGCGTCCTACTCAACCATTTCTACGCTATGCCATGCCATCCCAAGCCTGTAATACACCATGTGTATTCAGAGCGTGGTGGGAGCATCCTGTGCTCAAGGGCATTCAGGCATGGTCGGTTGAGTTCAACGACAAAAACCAAGTCATTCATACTGCCCATTGGCTATCTCCATGACATCTACGCCCAACACCACAATCCACCTGTTCGTCAAAAACCTGCGCTTTTTGCCGTCCGGTGATTTTCAACGTTATGGCTCAGGAATGACACGCGCCTTTCTCTTCGCTCTCTTGCTACTTGTAACCCGCTGCTCCTATGCCACAGCCCAAATACCGGAATTGATCGAATTGGATGGCGTGGAGCAAAGTCTCTTTTCCGAGCCGTTCACAATTTATTTGGTTAACAACCAGAGTGAAATTTCCAAACTGGAGAAATTTGCACAAGACGTATGTACTGGGTCATGGCGAAGGTATCAAGGTCGATGGTTTATTCTAGATAAGAAACTCTATCTAAGGTCTCTCGCAGCGAACCCATGCAGAGAATCGCCGGAGCAGATTCCACTCTCTATCTTCTTTCCCGGTGCCACCGGGCCTGTCCACGCGGAGTGGTACACGGGAAAACTTGTTGTTCCTCGTGGCAAGCGTCTGCGATATGTGCACATGGGCTATGAGTCGGAGTTTGAGCAATACTTGGTCTTTACTGTTCAGGATGGGCTAATCACCGCTCAAGAAGAAAGCAGTACGAAACCAAAATGAGCCATAACATGGCGCTCAACCGTGCTCCCCTTCGGTTGCTGGACGCTGCGCGATAAAGCCGCGCAGCGCCGGTTAGCTCTACGTTCCTGAATGACTGCTTTTCAAATTTAGCTACGTCCGCAAAGGGCACCAACCCGCCATAGAAGTTGACGCCCAACCTGCGGTCAATTCTGCGTGTCAATACGAAACACCGCCTTGGGGATAACTTCGCCATGGTTTCATGGTGTCGCGACGAACTCAGCCAGTTGCCCTCCGGACTCCGTTTTCCTTGAATTGCCCGATATTCAGAGAATCTTGCCGGGATTCATCAGGCCCTGCGGATCGAGCGCCTGCTTGACGGTACGCATCATGGCCATTTCGACCGGGCTTTTGTAACGCAGCAGTTCCTCGCGCTTCAGTTGGCCGATGCCGTGTTCGGCCGAAATCGAGCCGTTCAGCGCATGCACGGTGTCATGCACCAGGCGATTGACGGCGGGCTGGCAGGCGATGAAGGCGGTGTTGTCGAGCGCATCTGGCTTCGACAGGTTGTAGTGCAGGTTGCCGTCGCCGACGTGCCCGAAGGCAACGACGCGGATGCCCGGGAAGGCCGCGTTGAGCGCCGCATCAGCCCAGGCCAGGAACTCGGGAATGCGCGATACCGGCACCGCAACGTCGTGCTTGATGCTGATGCCCTCGATCTTCTGCGCTTCCGAAATGTTCTCGCGCAGGGCCCACAGCTTTTTCGCCTGGCTGTCGGACTGGGCGAGCACGGCGTCGCCGACCTCATTCCGCTCCAGTCGCGCCGCCAGCCAGTTTTCGACGGCGGCCGGATCGGCCTCGGAAAACTCGGCCAGGATGTACCACGGGCTTTTTTCCGTCGGCCGGGTGGATTCGGGAATGTTCTTCAACACCAGCCCGAGCGAGACGTCGGAAATCAGCTCGAAAGCGGTCAGCTGGGCATCGAAAACCGCCTTCGCCGAATTGAGCAGATCGACCGCCGCGCTGGGCGACGGCACGTTAAGCCAGCAAGTCGTCTGCCGCTTGGGCAGCGGAAACAACTTCAGGACCGCGGCGGTGATGATGCCGAGCGTGCCTTCGGCGCCGATGAACAGCTGCTTCAGGTCGTAGCCGGTGTTGTCCTTGCGCAGGCCGCGTAGGCCGTTCCAGAGTTCACCGCTGGCCAACACCACTTCGATGCCGAGCGTCAGTTCGCGGGTGTTGCCGTAGCGCAGCACCTGAACGCCGCCGGCATTGGTCGACAGGTTGCCGCCGATCTGGCAACTGCCTTCGGAAGCCAGAGCCAGCGGAAACAGCCGGTCGACGGCGCGCGCCGCCTCGTGCACGGCGGCCAGCGTGCAGCCGGCTTCGACCGAAATCGTGTTGTTTTGCGGGTCGACCGCGGTAATGCGGTTCAGCCGGGACAGACTGAGCAGCACCGCCTGCCCCGCCTCGTCCGGCGTTGCCGCGCCGCAATGGCTGGTATTGCCGCCCTGCGCGACGATCGGCGCGCCGGCCGCGGCACAGGCCTTGACCACGGCGGCGACTTCGCCGGCATCGGCCGGGCGGACCACGCATTGGGCGCGACCGTGATAGCGGCCGCGCCAGTCGGTCAGGAAAGGCGCGAGCTCGGCCGGATCGGTCAGGACGTAAGCCGCCCCGACGATCCCAACCAATTGTTCAGACAGGCTCGGCGTAGAGGTCATGGTGATCGGCATCGGTGACGCGCACCTGCAGGAAGTCGCCCGGTTCGGCGTCGAAGAAGCCGTCGATATAGACCAGACCGTCGATTTCCGGGGCATCGGCCTTGGAACGGGCGACGACGCCTTCTTCATCGACCGCATCGACCAGCACTTCGATGACCGTATCGATCTTGGCTTCCAGCTTGGCCGCGCTGATATCTTCCTGGACCTGCATCAGCCAGCGCCGGCGGTCTTCGCGCACCTCTTCCGGCGGCAGGCCTTCGAGCTCATTGGCCTTGGCACCGTCGACCGGCGAGTAGGCGAAGGCGCCGACGCGATCGAGCTTGGCGTCTTCGAGGAACTGGATCAATTGGTCGAAATCCTCTTCGGTTTCGCCGGGGAAGCCGGTAATGAAGGTCGAACGGATGACGATTTCCGGGCAGATCGAGCGCCACTTGGCGATGCGTTCCAGCGTGTTCTCGGCCGAGGCCGGACGCTTCATCGCCTTGAGAATCTTCGGGCTGGCGTGCTGGAACGGCACGTCGAGGTAAGGCAGGATCTTGCCTTCGGCCATCAGCGGAATCACGTCGTCGACCGACGGATACGGATAGACGTAGTGCAAACGGACCCAGATGCCGAAGCTGGCCAGCGCCTCGCACAGTTCCTTCAGGCGCGATTTGACCGGCTTGCCGCCCCAGAAGGCGGTGCGGTATTTCAGATCGACGCCGTAGGCCGAGGTGTCCTGCGAAATGACCAGGATTTCCTTGACCCCGGCGCGCGCCAGGTTTTCCGCTTCGGCCAGCACGTCGCCGACCGGCCGCGAGACCAGCGGGCCGCGCAGCGACGGGATGATGCAGAAGGTGCAGCTGTGGTTGCAGCCTTCGGAAATCTTCAGGTAGGCAAAGTGGTCCGGCGTCAGGCGGACGCCCTGCGGCGGCACCAGATCGCTGTACGGATCGTGCAGCTTGGGCAGGTGCTGATGGACATAGCCCATCACCTCGTCGGCGGCATGCGGGCCGGTGACGGCGAGCACCGACGGGTGCGTCGTCTTGACGATATCGCCCTTGGCGCCCAGGCAGCCGGTGACGATGACCTTGCCGTTTTCGTTGAGCGCCTCGCCGATGGCGTCGAGCGATTCCTCGACGGCGGCATCGATGAAGCCGCAGGTATTGACGATGACGAGGTCGGAATTCTCGTAGCTCGGGGAGATTTCGTAGCCTTCGGCGCGCAGCTTGGTCAGGATACGCTCGGCGTCGCTGCCGGCTTTCGGGCAACCCAGGCTGACGAAGCCGACAGTCGGCACTTTTTCAATGGTATTCATGCAGTAGAGACCTTGTCCGGACGGGCCGGAATTCAGAAAAACCGTATTTTACGGGGGAATCAGCCCGGCTGGCGGTCGAGCGCCTGCTTGAGAGCTGCGAAACAACGTTCGTCGATAGCCGTACCGACGTTCTCGGCCATCATCTCGAGCGTCTTCGGGATCGGTACGGCTCCGCGATAGGGACGCTCGGCGGTGATCGCGTCGAAGATATCGGCGGTCGTGATGATGCGGGTTTCCAGGCAGATCTCGGCGGCCGGCAAACCGCGCGGATAGCCCTTGCCGTCGAGCCTCTCGTGATGCGCCGCCGAGACCCTGGCCAACTCGGCGAAACATTCGATGCGCGCCAGGATGGTCTCGGTGTACATGGCGTGCGCCTGCACCGCCGCCCACTCGTCGGCGTCGAGCTTGCCCGGCTTGTCGAGCACGCTGTTGCTGACACCGAGCTTGCCGACGTCGTGCAACAAGGCGCCGCGTTGCAGCCAGCGCCGGCGTTCGGGCGCCAGACCAAGCGTCTCGGCGATCATGTCGGCGTAGAGGGCGACGCGCGCACTGTGGCCGCTGGTGTAGGGACTTTTCGAGTCGACCACCTGGCCGAAGGCAGCGGCGATGTCGTCGAGATAGTCGTCGTCCAGTTCGGCGACGTGGGAAGCCGGCTCCAGTTCGAGGATGGCGGCGGTGACTTCCGGCGACGCCAGCGTCGCCCAGAAGGCGTCGCTTTCCGCAACCGTGCCGAATGCCGCAACCAGATGGGGATCGAACCAGCGGCCGGAACGCCGGCCGATTTCATCGAGCGCCGCCTGCGGCCCGCCGGCCGTGTGGAAAACATCGATGACCTGAGCGAGCAGCGCGATCCGCGAAAACAATGGAATCGCCTCGCCGGAAAGCCCTGCCGGTTTGCCTTGGCCGTTGAAATGCTCATCCAGGCTGTAGATGCCGGCCGCCACCGTTTCCGGAAAGCGCAGCAGGCGGGCGATTTCGGCCCCGCGCTGGCAGCGCGTGGCGATCAGTTCCCGGGCGATCTCGCTGCCGTCGCGCATGATCGTCATGACACTACGAAAGCGCTCGGCCAGGCCGGCTTTCAGGCCGGTGTGCTTGAGCACGAAATTGAGCACCTGCGGCAGGCTGTCGCCGACCGTCTTGAAATCGCGCTTGAAGGCAAGGTCGTCGGTCAGATACAACTCGCAGATACGCGCGGCATTGCTGCTGCAGCCGAGATCCTTGAGCAGCAGCGTGTAATAGAGACCCCACAGGGCATCTTCATCAAGCCCGATGGTCCGGCCGATATGCATGCCGATCCAGCAGCAGCGCACGCAATGCCCTTCCGGCTGGCCTTCGGTGATATCCAGCGCATGACTGAGAGCCGAAATCAGTTCGGACAGCTTGAGGCCCGACATGACCGGCGAAAGCGCGGCGGGGGAAGAGAGCTTGCTCATTGAGCGAGAGATTAGCGCCAAATCACCTGGCCGGTTGCCCGGCAAAGGTGATTTGGCGCCGGGCGGAGGCGATCAGGCCAGGGCAGCAAGGGCCGGGGCGTAGTCCGGTTCGTTCTTGATCTCGGACACCAGCTCGCTATGCAACACCTTGTTGTTTTCGTCGAGCACCACCACGGCACGCGCCGCAACACCGGCCAGCGGCCCGCTCTTGATGGCGACACCGTAGGCGTCGAGGAATTCACGGCCGCGCATGGTGGATAGCGTCTGCACATTGGCCAGGCCTTCGGCGCCGCAGAAACGGTTCTGGGCGAACGGCAAGTCGGCCGAAATGCACAGCACGACGGTATTGGTCAGTTCGTTGGCCGACTGGTTGAACTTGCGGACCGAGGTGGCGCAGGTCGGCGTATCGATGCTCGGAAAAATGTTCAGAACCTTGCGCTTGCCGGCCAGGCTGGCCAGCGTGACATCGGCCAGATCCTTGCCGACCAGCGAAAAATCGGGCGCCGTGGCGCCCTTCGCCGGCAAGACTCCGGCCACTTCGATCGGATTGCCGCCCAGCGTTACGGATTGGGACATCGAGAACTCCTTGGATGGTTGATGGTGAAAGCAGAGCGCGTCTGACCGCGCAATCATGAATCAATTCCCGACGAACCGATAAAAAGAACTTTTCGCAATCTGGCCGGCCCTAGCCTTATCCCGGAAAGCTTATCCGCCGAGCAATCCGGGCTCGCCGCCCGGGAAAGCGGGCCGTTGGCATCTTGCCGATCCGCGGTGCATACTGGCCCATCTAGCGCCAGAACGCTCCATTGGCTGTGCCCGTTGAGGAATTGAGCTGCATATGACCAAAACAATCGACATCACCGAGCTGTGCCTGCGCGACGCGCACCAGAGTCTGCTGGCGACCCGGATGGCGCTGGCCGACATGGTGCCGGCCTGCGCCGACATCGACCAGGCCGGCTACTGGTCGGTCGAATGCTGGGGCGGCGCGACCTTCGACGCCTGCATCCGCTTCCTCAACGAAGACCCGTGGGAACGGCTGCGCGTCTTTCGCAAGTTGCTGCCCAATTCGCGGCTGCAGATGCTGCTGCGCGGCCAGAACCTGCTCGGCTACCGGCATTACGAGGACGGCGTGGTCGACCGCTTCGTCGACAAGGCAGCCGAGAATGGCATGGATGTCTTCCGCGTCTTCGATGCCCTCAACGACATCCGCAACATCCGCCATTCGGTCCAGGCGGTACGCCGCAACGGCAAACATGCCCAGGGGACGATCTGCTACACGGTCAGTCCGCTACACACCACCGAAACCTTCGTCGCAATGGCCGAACAGCTGGTCGACCTCGGCTGCGATTCGATCTGCCTGAAGGACATGGCCGCCTTGCTCAAGCCGCAGCCGGCCTACGACATCGTCAAGGGCATCAAGACGCGCTGCGGTGAGGGCGTGCGCATTCATGTCCATACCCATGCGACGACCGGCGTCACGCTGGTTTCCCTGATGAAAGCCATCGAAGCCGGCGCCGACTGCGTCGATACGGCGATCAGCTCGCTCAGCCTCGGCCCCGGCCACAACCCGACCGAGAGCCTGGTCGCCATGCTCGACGGCACCGGCTACGAAGCCCGCCTGAACAAGGCCTGCCTGCATCGCATCAAGGATCACTTCGCCGCCCTGCGGCCGCGCTACCAGGCCTTCATGTCGAACATCCACGGCGTCGAGACCGACATCTTCGACAGCCAGATCCCGGGCGGCATGATTTCCAACATGGAAAGCCAGCTCAAGCAGCAGAAGGCGGAAGACCGCCTCGATGAGGTTCTGGTCGAAGTGCCACGGGTCCGCGAGGATGCCGGCTTTCCGCCGCTGGTCACGCCATCCAGCCAGATCGTCGGGACGCAGGCCGTGTTCAATGTGCTGATGGGCCGCTACAAAGTGATGTCCAGCGAATTCGCCGACCTGATGCTCGGCTATTACGGCCAGGCACCGGGCGAGCGCGACCCGGCGGTCCTCGCCCTGGCCGAACAGCACGCCCACAAGCCGCCCATCGAACAGCGCCCGGCCGATCTGCTGCAACCCGAGTGGGGCGCCCTGCAGGCTGCGGCGACAGCGTTGCCGGGTTGCGACGGCAGCGAAGAAGACGTCCTGACCTACGCGATGTTCCCGCAGGTCGCCCCCGGTTTCTTCGCCAGCCGCGCCCTTGGCCCGAAGAACCTCGGCGTCGACCCGGCGCCGCCCGCCGCTCCGGCCGGCAGCCCGGCCGGCGAGGCGGCCCCGCTGCGCAGCCCGATCACCTACGACGTCAAACTGAACGGCCGCTCGCACCGGGTCTCGGTGACGCCGGTCAGCGAATAGACAGGACGAACCATGAGCACCATGCAAGAGAAGATTGCCGAACTGCGCCGCCGCCGCGCGGTGAATGCCCTCGGCGGCGGCGCCGAGAAGCAGGAGAAGCATCGCCAGTCCGGCCGGCTGACCGCCCGCGAACGGGTCGCCGCGCTGGTCGATGCCGACAGCTTCGAGGAAGTCGGCCAGTTCGCCACGCATCGCGCGACGCTGTTCGGCATGGCCGACAAGGTCTTTGCCGCCGATGGCGTGATCACCGGCGCGGCCTCGGTCGGCGGCCGGCTGGTCCATCTGGCCAGCCAGGATTTCACGGTGGCCGGCGGTTCGGCCGGCGAGACGCATTCGATCAAGGTCGCCGAGATCATGCAATCGTCGCTGAAGACCGGCTCGCCCTTCGTCTTCATCAACGATTCCGGCGGCGCCCGGGTACAGGAAGGGATCGCTTCGCTGTCCGGTTACGGCAAGGTGTTTCACGCCAACGTGCTGCTCTCCGGCGCGGTGCCGCAGATCTCGCTGATCTGCGGGCCGTGCGCCGGCGGCGCGGCCTATAGCCCGGCACTGACCGACTTCATCATCCAGACCCGCCAGGCGCAGATGTTCATCACCGGGCCGCAGGTCATCAAGCAGGTCACCGGCGAGAGCGTCACCGCCGAGGAACTCGGCGGGCCGGATGCGCACATGGTGCACTCCGGGGTCATCCACTTCATCGCCGACGACGATCAGCACGCCATCGCGCTCTGTCGCAAACTGCTCGCCTTCCTGCCGGCCAATAATCTCGAAGATCCGCCGCTGGTCGAGGGCGATTACCTGATCGAAGCCAATCCGCTGCTCGAAACGCTGTTGCCCGAGGAAAGCAAGCAGGGTTACGACGTCCGGACGGTGATCGCGGCGATCGTCGATGAGGCCGATTTCCTCGAAGTCCAGGCCGGCCATGCGATGAACATCGTCGTCGGCTTTGCCCGGGTGTGCGGCGCCTCGGTCGGCATCGTCGCCAACCAGCCGTCGGTCAAGGCCGGCGTGCTCGACATCGATGCGTCGACCAAGGCGGCGCGCTTCATCCGTTTCTGCAACGCGTTCAACATTCCGCTCGTCACCTTCGTCGATGTGCCGGGCTTCATGCCGGGCGTCGAGCAGGAGTACGGCGGCATCATCCGCCATGGCGCCAAGCTGCTCTTCGCCTATTCGTCGGCGACCGTGCCGAAGATCACGATCATCCTGCGCAAGAGCTACGGCGGTGCCTACCTCGCGATGTGCGGCAAGGATCTCGATGCCGACCGGGTGTTCGCCTGGCCGACCGCCGAAATCGCCGTGATGGGTGCCGAAGGCGCAGCCGAGATCGTCTTCCGCAAGGAGATCGGCGAGGCGGCCAATCCGGAGGAACGGCGGGCCGAGCTGATCGCCAGTTATCGCGACACTTTCTCCAACCCCTATGTCGCCGCCGAACAGCGGCTGGTCGATGCCGTCATCGAACCCGCCCTGACCCGCCAGCATATCGCCCAGGCGCTTGAGTACCTGCGCATCAAGCGCGTGCCCCGGCCGCATAAGAAGCACGGTTTGATACCGCTCTAGGATTGCCACCATGACCAGCAAGCAAACGGAAGACGAACTGTTGTCCCTGATCGCGCAGATGCGCGCCGAGATCGGCGCCCTCAATCGCCGGGTCAACGAACTCGAACAGCGGATGAGCGAAGGCGTGGCGGCAGCCGATTCGGCCCCCAGCGAAGAAACCTTGCTGGCCATTTCGGCGGCGGTCGCCGCCTTTCTCGGCGTGCACGCCCATATTCGCCAGGTCCGGTTGGTGCACTCCAGCGCCTGGGGCCAGGTCGGCCGCATCGGGGTGCATGCCTCGCACCGCCTTCATTGATTGGAAGCAACCGTGAAACTACGAATCACCATCGATGAAAAGACCTACGAGGTCGATGTCGAAGTCGCCGAAGCCGACCACGCCAGCCTGCCGCCGGCCTATCCGGTCGGCTCGGCCAGACTGGCCGGCAGCGCCCCGCCCGAACTGGCGGTCCATGGCTCGCCGGCGCCGCTGGCCAATGAGAACAAGGTCTGCCGCAGCCCGGTTTCCGGCACCGTAGTCAAGATTTTCGCCGACGCCGGCAGCCGCATCCAGGCTGGCGACCCACTGCTGCTGCTCGAAGCGATGAAGATGGAAACCAACATCACCGCCCCGCTGGCCGGCGTGATCGCGGCGGTCAACGTCAAGGCCGGCCAGCATGTCCAGACCGGCGACGTGCTGGTCGAATTCGAGTGAAATTGCCGGCGGCGACCAGCGCCCGAGCGCGCTGACGCTCGCCCTACGCCGCGGCTTTCGGGCTGCGCGGCCAGAGAATCATCTGCGTGCAGCGGAACAGCGCCAGTTTCCGGCCGCTCGCCTCGTCGGTCACCACGGCATCCCAGACCTGGGTATTGCGCCCGAGGTGCTGGGCGGTGGCGACGCAGGCGATGCTGCCCTCGGTGACCGTGCCCAGGTGGTTGCTCTTCAGCTCGATGGTGGTGAAGGACTCGGCCCCTTCCGGCAGATGGACAATCGTCGCGTAGCCGCAGGTGGTGTCGGCTAGCGCGACGATGCTGGCGGCGTGCAGGAAATTGTTCGGCGCGAAATGCAGCTTCTTGACCGGCATCCGGCTACGCAATGAATTGGGCTGCAATTCGACCAACTCGATGCCGAGGTAACCGGGCAGGTATTCGCCGCCCCGCTCGTTCAATGCATCCACCGAAATGTCCAGACGAAAATCGCTCATGTCGCATGCTCCTCAGTTCAGGCCGGGGCCAGCGCAGGCTGCACCGGTGCCTCGCGGATGGGTAGATTGGCGATGGCCGCCAGCCCGGCGAGCACCATGTCGGCGTACCACATCCAGCCGAAGTCGCCGAACTGGACGATGGCCAGGCCGCCGAGATAGGCGCCGAGGAAGCCACCGATCTGGTGCGACAGCAAGGTCAGGCCGAACAGGGTGCCGAGATAGCGGACGCCGAACAGCTTGCCGACGATGTTGGCGGTCGGCGGCACGGTGGCCAGCCAGGTGAAGCCGAGGCCGGCGGCGAACAGGTAGAAGGTCAGTTCGGTGCGCGGCATCAGCAGATACAGGCCGACCAGCAGGACGCGCGAGGCGTACATCGCGGCCAGCACGTACTTGCTGCGATATTTCGAAATGCAGTGACCGGCATAGAGACTGCCGAAGATATTGGCCAGCCCGATGATCGCCAGCGACCAGCTGGCTACCGCCGGCGGCAGCCCGCACAGATTGACCTCGCCCGGCAGGTGCGTGACGAGGAAGGCGATATGGAAGCCGCAGGTGAAGAAGCCGGCATGCAGCAGCAGGTAGCTGCGGTCCTGCATCGCCGTGACGATGGCATGGCGCAGGCCGTTATCTTCATGCGTGTGCTTGGCCGGCGCCACCGCCGTCGGCCCGGTCAGCTTGCCGACCAGCGGCAGCGCGGCCAGCACCATCATCGCCATCGCCCACAGCGCACCCATCCAGCCGATCGACTGGATCAGCTTCTGCATGATCGGGGCAAAAACGAACTGGCCGAACGAGCCGCCGGCATTGATCACGCCGGAGGCCGCTCCGCGCGCCTCGATCGGCAGACGCTGCGCCGCCGCGCCGATCAGCACGGAAAAACTGCCGGCCCCCGAGCCCATCGCCGAGAGCAGGCCGAGCGAGATGATCAGGCCGAAACCGGTGCTCATGAACGGTGTGATCGCGCTGCCCACGGCCAGCACCAGCAGGCCGCCGATCAGCACGGCACGCGCCCCGAAACGGTCGGCCACGGCCCCGGCCACCGGCTGGATGGCGCCCCAGGCGAATTGCCCGACAGCCAGCGCCAAGCTGATCGTCGCAATACCCAGGCCGGTCGTCGCATCGAGCGGGCTGATGAACAGGCCAAGCGACTGGCGCGCGCCCATGGTGACCATCAGAATGCCGGCCGCGGCCAGGGTGGTGAGCATCACATCGGGGCGGCTTAATGTACGCAGCATGGCTTGTTTTCCAGAGATGAAAGGTATCGACGATTTCGACGAACTATAGTTGTTAAATCCATTGTCAAATAGCCCATAATTCTTGTCATACCGTCAACGGATTATTGACAAAATGGCCTGGTTAAGTAGTTGGGAAAGTTTTGTGAAGGTCGTCGAGGCCGGCAGCATGGCCGCCGCGGCGCGGCGTCTCGACTGCACCCGGGCGCAGATCAGCAAGCAGATCGGCGAACTCGAACGCGCCTTCGGCGTCCGCCTGTTCGAGCGCTCGACCCGCCGGCTCAGCCTGACGCCCTCGGGCGAAATCTTCCATCAACACGCGCTACGAGCGCTGGAGGCCATCCAGAGCACCGAAATTGCCGTCAAGAACCAGGGCGACGCGCCGCGCGGCCTGCTGCGCATCAGCGCCTCGATCACCTTCGGCCGGATGTACATCGCCCCGCTCTTTCCGCGCATCGTCGCCCGCTATCCGGAACTCAGTTGCGAACTGGTCCTCACCGACCAACTGGTCGATCTGGTGGACGACAACATCGATCTGGCGCTGCGCATGACCAAGGCGCCGCCGGAAGACGCGGTCGCGCGCAAGCTGGTCAGCCTGCAACGGGTGATCGTCGGCACGCCGGCCTATCTGGCCAGCCACGGCGAACCGGCAACGCCGCAGCAGCTGGCCGAACACCAGTGCTTCAGCTACCTGCCGACCGCCGACGGCCGGATCTGGCGCCTGCAGGATCGCAACGGCGAGGAAATCAGCGTCCCGGTCAGCAGCAAGTTCCACTTCAACAGTGTCGATTGCGTGCACGACGCGGTGCTCGGCGGCCATGGCCTGGCCATCCTGCCGACCTACGTCTGCCGGCCGGAACTGGCCCAAGGCCGGCTGCAAACCATTCTCGACGATTACCAGCCGATCACCCGCCTCGGCCAGTTTCTCTACGCCTGCTACACGCCCAGCCGGAGCCGGGTGCCCAAGGTCAGGGCCTTTCTCGCCGAACTGGCAAGCGAGTTCGATCCCGTGCCCCCCTGGGAAAGGCCCGAACCGGCAGGTGACCGGATTGATGAGGCGGCCAGGTGAGCAGCAAAACTTCTTCGCCAGCATGGTGCTTTCGCTGACTGAGCTCATCGCGCCGAAGGCTTTCGGCCACGCTAAATACTGACTCGATTTTTCTAGCTGGCATCACTTCGTCCTACAATCCAAAAGCAAGCAGCCGTTGGCAACCGGACCATTGCCGGTCGATGCGCGGCTGTTTTGGTTGCCGTGAGCGGTCAGGACGGTCGCCCGGGAATAAGACCGTGTAAGCACTTCGCCCGCCGCCAGTCGGCGCGACGGGCAAGAGGAGAATCTCGATGCACGCTTTCACCCCTGCCAGCATGCGCGCCATGCGTCTTCACCGTCCCGGCCAAGGGCTGCGCCTTGAACAGCTGCCGGTTCCGGTCGCCGGGCCGGGCCAGCTCCAGCTGCGGGTCGAAGCCTGCGGCGTGTGCCGTACCGACCTGCACCTGATCGACGGCGAACTGCCGAACCCGGCGCTGCCCATCATTCCCGGCCACGAGATCGTTGGCCGCATCACCGCCCTTGGCGAAGGCGTCAGTGGATTCCGCATCGGCCAGCGAGTCGGCGTTCCCTGGCTGGGCTGGACCTGCGGCAATTGCCGTTTCTGCCTGAGCGGGCGGGAGAATCTGTGCGACTCGGCGCGCTTCACCGGTTACCAGATCGATGGTGGCTTCGCCGAATACACCGTGGCTGACGAACGCTATTGTTTCGCGCTGCCGGACACCCCGGACAGCGCGCCGGCGATTGAACTGGCACCGCTGCTGTGCGCCGGCCTGATCGGTTACCGGGCGCTGCGCCTGGCCGGCGAGGCGCAAACAGTCGGCATCTACGGCTTCGGCGCGGCGGCACACATCATCGCCCAGGTGCTCCAACATCAGGGGCGCAGCTTCTATGCATTCACCCGTCCCGGCGACACCGAAAGCCAGGATTTCGCGCGCAGCCTGGGTGCAGCCTGGGCCGGCAGCGCCGAGCAGAGGCCACCGCAGGCGCTCGACGCAGCCCTGATCTTCGCCCCCGCCGGCCCGCTGGTACCCGAGGCCCTGCGCCATACGGAAAAAGGCGGTTGCGTGGTGTGCGCCGGCATTCACATGAGCGACATTCCCGGGTTCAGCTACGCCGACCTGTGGGGTGAGCGGATGATTCGCTCGGTAGCCAACCTTACCCGCGAAGATGGCCTCGGATTCCTCGACCTGGCACCGAAAATCCCGATCCGGACCACCGTCACGCCCTTCCCTCTGGAACAGGCGAACGAAGCCCTCAGCCGCTTGCGCAGCGGCGCATTGCAAGGGGCGGCCGTGCTGACCATGGATTGAAGCGCCGCACCAGCCCCGCTAGGCCAGCGCCCGCTGCAACAGTACGGCGACATGGATGGCCTGCCGGCCGCTGCCATCGGCGATCTGGTGCCGGCAGGAAAAGCCGTCGGCGACGATCAACGCATCATCGGCGGCGGCCCGCACGGCGGGCAGCAGGGCCAGTTCGCCCATCTTGACCGAGGCGGCGTAATGCTCGGCTTCCAGGCCGAAGCTGCCGGACATGCCGCAGCAACTGGCGTCGACGATGTCGAATTCGAATTCCGGTATCCAGCCGAGGACTTTCCTGACCGACTTCATCGCCCCGAAGGCCTTCTGGTGGCAATGGCCATGGACCACGGCCTTGCCGCCGGGGAGCGGCTTCAACTTCAGCTTCAGCCCTTTGTTGCCCTCTCGCATCAGGAATTCCTCGAACAGGAAGGCCTGCTTGCCGAGTTGCGCCACGTCCGGGCCGAGCGACAGGCTGTAGAACTCGTCGCGCAGGGCGAGCAGGCAGGACGGTTCGAGGCCGACGATCGGCGTGCCTTCAGCCAGCGCCGGGGCGAGCGCGGCCATCATGCGTTGCCCTTCGCGCTTGGCCGCGTCGACCATGCCTTGCGACAGATAGGTCCGGCCGCAGCACAACGGACGCTCGACTTCGCCATCGTCGGCAGCCGGCCGCAGGATTTCCACCGTGTAGCCGCCGGCCGCCAGCACCGCGCTGGCCGCCACGGCTACTTCCGGCGCGTAGTAGTGGGTGAAGGTGTCGACGAACAGGATCACCTTTCCCCGCTCGCCGCTGCTCGCCACAACCGGGGCGGCGAGCGGCCGCGCGGCCGGCAGCGGAATCGGCCGGGCGGCGGCGATGCCGAGCCAGCCTTCGGCCAGCCGCGCCAGCCCGGGCCAAGCATTGCGCCAGCCGACCAGCACCGCCAGCGGCCGGCGATAGCGATGCAGCCAGTCCGGCAGGCCGCCGAACAGCCGGGCGCGGCGCGACAGACCCAGCTGCTCGTTGCGCTGGGCGAGGTATTCGGTCTTGATCAGTGTCATGTCGACGGCACTCGGGCATTCCTTCTTGCAGCCCTTGCACGACACGCAGAGATCCATCGCCGCCGCCAGATCGGGATGCACGAATGGCTGCTCGCCCAGTTCGCCATTCAGCGCCGCCTTGAAGGCCTTGACCCGGGCCCCGGTGGAATGGGCCGGATCGCCGGTGATGCGGTAGCTCGGGCACATCACGCCCTTGCCGTCGCGCTGGCACTGGTGGTTGTTCATGCACACGGCGACCGCCTTGGCGTAATTGCCGCCGGTCGCCGGAATGCCGGCATAAGCGTCGCCAACGCCGTAGGTGTCGTAAGCCGACCAGTCGAGATGAGTTTTCATGCCATTTGCCAAGCAAGACCGGCACCAGGATTTTTTGCCTATCGATCAAACAGATAGAAATCCTGGCGCTGTCGCAATCACGACATTGCCGGCTTGCTCGGCGCTTTTGCTGCATAAGCGCCGGTCAGCGCATCACGAAAGCCTCTTGATGGAAGGCCAGGCGGCCCGACCACAAGCGACGCAGCGCCGCCTTCAAGCCATCGGCCAGCCCGGCCGGGCCACAGAACCAGACTTCGCTGCGCTGCGCCGGGTCCTTGCCCTGCATCAGGCCGGTAGCGTCGAGCCGCTGGCCCTGATCGGCCGCATGGACATGCAGCCTGACGCCCGGCAAGCCGGCGCAGAGCGCTTCGAGACGTTCGACGAAAGGATCGTCGGCACGCTGCCGGATGCAATAGTGCAGGTCGGCCGAAACGGCATCCGGCACCCCGCCCTGCAGCGCCTCCAGCCAGGCCAGGAAAGGCGTTACGCCGATGCCGCCGGCGATCCAGATCTGCTGGGCCTGGCGATTCAGGCGGTCGAGCGCGAAACGGCCGTACGGCCCTTCGACCCGCACCGGCTGCCCGACGCGCAGCGCCGTCGCCAGCCGCCCGGTATAGTCGCCGAGCGCCTTGATCTGGAAGGTGATGCTGCCATCGCCGCGATCGGCACTGGCGATGGTGAAGGGATGGGCGCCCTCGCCCGCCTCGAAGGTGACCAGCGCGAACTGGCCGGGCCGGTGACCGCGCCAGCCGTCGCCAAGCTGGCAGCGGACGCTGGTGATGCCGGATACCGGTTGCTCGACGGCGATGATTTGGCCGCGCGCCTGGCGGGCTTGGCCGATGGTGCCGAACAGCGAACGCAGCGCGCCATAGCTGCCGGCCAGCAGCAGCGCGCCGAGCAGCCAGCCGGTCGGGCGCAGCCAATAGGCCTGCGGTGCGAGCAGTGCGGCGTGGAAGACCAGCATCAGGTAGAGCACCGGCATGGCGCGATGCAGGAAACGCCAGGGGCGATAGGGGAATTTTTTCCACAGCGTGATGGCCAGCATGGCGAGCACGGCGTAGATCGCCCACTCGCCCATGTCTTCGGCGAGGTCGCGCATGACGTCGAGCAGGCCGGCGAATTTCTCCTTCGGCAAACGGCCTTCGCGGCCGATCATCCCTTTCAGGATGTCGTCCGACATCTCGATCAGCCAGTGCACGGCGGCAAAGACAACGGCCAGGATGCCGGCCCATTTGTGCGTGCGATAGACCCGATCCATACCGCCGAGCGGCGTTTCCAGCCAGGCCGGGCGGGTCGCCAGCAGCATGGTCAGCGACATCAAGCCGATCGATAGCAGGCCGCTCAGGTAGAGCCCTTCCTGCCGGGCCAGCCACAGCGGATGCGTGCCGGCCGGGCTGACGGCATCGAGGGCTTCGCTGGCCCAGGCCAGCGAAATGACGGCAATCAGTGCTGCAAGAAGCGTTTTCATCACAGTCAATCCAGAATAAAACGGTTAACCCGACTCATCGGGTGGCAGCCGGCGTGCCGGCCGGACGCACCGGCAGATCATCGCGGCAACGCCGCTTGTTGCAGTCGGCCGACGCGCCATCCTTGCCGCCGCGTGCTTCGTCATCGCCTCTGGCGTGCCGGCGGCCGTCCTGGCGCTGCTCGATCACTTCGCCGGTACGCGGATTGATGTCGAGCTTGACGCGCGCCCCGCTGCGGTCGGTTGCCCGGGCTTCATAACCGCCATGCTCGCGCTCGATTTTCTCGACATTGCGGTAGCCGGCGGCTTCCAGCTTGCCGACGACCTGGCCGATCGACAGCCAGGCCGCCGGACCGTCGCCGCTCGCTGCACCGCGCTCAGTGGCCAGCGAGGGAACCAGCGCCACGCCGCCGGCCGTCAGCGCGGCGACGAGGGCGAGAGACAGGACAATCTTTGATTTACGCATGATGCAATCCTCCAGAGTTTGATGATGGCCGGCGGCCGGTGTCTTGCCGACAACGGGCGGCACTCAGTCTTCGTAGTAACCGTGCTCGGCCTCGCCATGGCAGGCCACGCAGTTGGCACGGGTACGCACATCCTTGTGGCGCCATTCCCAGTCCGGCACCTTGCGGTGTTCGCGCAGCCATTTCGGCAATTCGGTAATGCGCAGCGGTGCGTTGCTCGGCGAGACGCCGCGCAGCAGCTTGTCGCCGTAGCGCTGGCCGCCGGTGTCGGCGGCGTTCTTGACCAGGTAGTCGGTGATCTTCGCCTTCAGGGCGTCGTCCACCGTCGCGTCGTCGCCGAAATGGTCTTTCAGGTTGGCCATCATCCGTTGCCATGAACTGGCCGGCAGCATCGACGGGGCAAAGGCCAGGTGGCAGCTGCCGCACTCTTCCTTGACCACGGGGTCGGCAACCGGCGGAAAATAATGGCTGCCGCCGGCTTGCACCCGGTTGAGCAGCAAGACGGAAAAAGCCACGACGGTCAGGGTCAGAAACAGCTGGCGGGTCGGGAATTTCATCGGAATCTCCTTGTCGGTAGCGGGCTTACTGAGCCTGCACGTAGGTCAGCCAGTCGCCCTTTTCCTGCGGGGTACATTCGCGGCCGAGCACTTCGTTGCAATTGCGCTTGAACCATTTCTCGACCTTGGCCGGATCGGCATAGCGGGATGGCGTCGCCGACAGGGCCACCGGCTTGATTGCCTTGCCGGTCAGCGTCTGGCCGGCGGCCTGCGGATCCTTGCCATGACAACTGGTGCAGGACGGCGTATCGGCCTTGCCGCCGGTAAAGGACTGCGTGTGCAGCGTCTTGCCGCGGGCCGCCGAAAAGCCGGTAAAGCTCGGGTTCGCCGCCTTGGCGGCCCTGGCATAGGCGCTCAGCTGAGCCTCGAGCGGGCCGGCCGCGGCGCTCAGCGGCAACAGCAAGGCGAGGAACAGGAAGCGGGCAACAGGCAGTTTTTTCATCACGGAATCCTCTGTGGGTGGTCGATGTGGCCACTATGCCCGGCCGTGCCTGAACGGAAACTGAACCGGCCGTTCACATTCCGTTCATCTGGACTACGCTACAAATGAGCGGCAGGAAAAGGGGTGGCTCCCTCGATGTCGTGACATCATTTCAACCATGAAGGAGAGAATCATGTCGAACCGCATTCTTTTACGTTCGCTCGTCGCCGCCGGCTTCATGCTCGGTAGCGGCAGCCTGCTGGCCGCCAGCAATGCCAGCGAACCGATCTTCGGCAGTCAGCTGATGACCCAGCAGGAGCGGGTCGAACAGCGCACCCGCATGCAATCGGCAAAAACCGCCGCGGAGCGCGAGCAGATTCGCGCCGAGCATCACGAAAAAATGCAGAAGCGGGCTGCCGAGCAGGGGGTGACGCTGCCGGCCGAGCCGCCGCAACGGGGTCCGGGCGCCGGTCGCGGCATGGGTCCGGGTGGTGGCGGTATGGGGCCAGGCCAGGGCGGATGCATGGGCGGCGGTCAGGGCATGGGCCCCGGTTGTGGCTCGGGCATGAATCGCCAGTAAGCACGGAAGGCCCCGGCAATGCCCTCTCGATTTTCCCGGCTCGCCCCGGTGGCCTTGCTTCTGGGGCTGTTGGCCGGCCCGCTGGCGGCCGACCCGCCCCGCGATCACGACCTCGCCCGCCAGGCGCTGGAAGCCGGTGAGATACTGCCGCTCAGCACGGTGATGGCGCGCGTCGAACGCGATTATCCCGGCCAGATTCTCGAGGTCGAGCTGGAACGCAAGGATGGACAATGGATTTACGAGATCAAGATGATTCGCAAAGGCGGCGGCATGGCAAAACTTAAACTCGACGCGCGGGATGCCTCGCTGCTCGAAATTCGCGACCGGGGATTCAAGCCAGGCCGGCCGCACGGGGAGCTGCGCTGATGCGGATACTGGTCGTCGAAGATGAACTGACGCTGGCCAGCCAGTTGCGCACCGCCCTGGCCGAAGCCGGCTATGTCGTCGATGTGGCGGTCGATGGTCAGGATGGGCACTTCCTGGGCGCCGAGGAAAATTTCGACGCCGTGGTGCTCGACCTCGGCCTGCCGCTACTCGATGGCATCAGCGTGTTGAGGCGCTGGCGTTCGGCCGGCCGCGATATGCCGGTACTGATTCTGACGGCGCGCGGCGACTGGCACGAGCGGGTCGCCGGCATTGACGCCGGGGCCGACGATTACCTGACCAAACCTTTCCACATGGAAGAACTGCTCGCCCGGGTGCGCGCCCTGATCCGCCGGGCCCATGGCAAGAGCAGCAACGAAATCGTCTGCGGCCCGCTGGTCCTCGATACGCGCAGCGCGCGCGTGCATCTCGACGGCCAGCCGGTCACCCTGACCAGCCACGAGTTCAAGCTGCTGGCCTACCTGATGCACCGGCCCGGGCAGGTCGTGTCGCGCAGCGAGCTGGTCGATCAACTGTATGCCCTCGACAGCGACCGCGATTCGAACACCATCGAAGTCTTCATCGGCCGTCTGCGCAAGAAGCTGCCGGCCGATCTGATCGAAACCGTCCGCGGCCTCGGCTACCGCCTGAACGGGCCGACATCTTGAAGGGCTGGCGGGGTTCGCTGCGCCTGCGCCTGCTGCTCGGCACGCTGGCCTGGATCGTGGTCACCGTTGGAGTGGCCGGCTGGGGCCTGAGCACGCTGTTCCGCGATCATTTGTCCCGCCAGTTCCATGCCGAACTGCGCATGCACCTGAATCAGCTGGCCGCCCATCTGAGCTTCGACGAAGCCGGCCGGCCGGGGCTCGACGCGGCGCTTAGCGACCCGCGTCTGGCCCGCCCCTATTCCGGTCTCTACTGGCAGGTCGACCCGCTGCCGGTCAGCGGCCAGACCGCGCCCCTCGGCCTGCTCCGCTCGCGCTCGCTGTGGGATTTCGTGCTGCACGTGCCGCCCGACACCCCGCTCGACGGCGAAATTCACGAACACCGGCTGAGCGGCCCGAACGGCACCGAGCTGCGCATGATCGAACAGGTGCTGCGGCCGGACGATCAGCCGGAACAGGCGGTCCGCCTGATCGTCGCGGCCGACGACAAGCTGCTGAGCGAGCCGATCGCCCGCTTCACCGGCCCGCTGCTGCTGGCGCTCGGCCTGCTTGCCGCCGGCCTGGCGATGGCCGCGATCGTCCAGGTGGTGGTCGGCCTGCGCCCGCTGAATCGCCTGCGCGACCAACTGGCCGACCTGCGCGACGGCCGGCAAGCGACCTTGCCGGGCGACTTCCCGTCGGAAGTGCAACCACTGGTCGATGAACTGAATACCGTGCTGGCCCGCAACCTCGCCTTCGTCGAGCGGGCCCGCAGCCAGGCCGGCAACCTCGCCCATGCGATCAAGACGCCGCTGGCGGTGATGGCCAACGCGGCCGACGCCGAACCCGGCCCGCTGGCCGAGGTGGTCGCCGCCCAGATCGCGCTGGCCCGGCAGCAGGTCGATTACCACCTGGCCAGCGCCCGCGCTGCCGCGGCCGCCCAGCTGCCGGGACAAAGCTGCCTGCTGCGGCCGGCCATCGAAAGCCTGTTGCGGGTGATGAACCGGCTGCACGTCGAGCGTGGCCTGCAGATCGAACTGGCCAACTGTCCCGAGCAGCTGGTGTTCCGCGGCGAAGCGCAGGATGCCCAGGAAATGCTCGGCAACTTGCTCGACAATGCCTGCAAATGGGCGCGGGCACAGGTCGCGGTCGGTGTCGGCCAGGTCGGCAACGAACTGCGCATCGACATCGACGACGACGGCCCCGGCATCGCCGCCGATCAGCAGCAACGGGTCTTGCAGCGCGGCGTGCGCGGCGACGAACAGGTCCCCGGCTCGGGCCTCGGGCTGGCCATCGTCGATGATCTGGCCCGCCTCTACGGCGGCCGGCTGGAATTGCTCGACTCGCCGCTCGGCGGCCTGCGGGCCCGCCTCTGGCTGCCGGCCGGCAGCGCTTGATTGCCCCGTCGACGGAGAAGACGCCGAGCGATCTGCTTTCGCCGGCTTGCCACATAAGGCCCTGCCTGGCCGCCGCCGACTGAGCCGCCGGCCTTCATTCTGCCCCTGTCGCGTTTGCAACAACGGACCCGACAAGGACCGGCGCACGAACCCGCATCCACCTGATTTTAAAGACTTATCGTTTCTGGCACAGCGATTGCTGAAAAGGCTGCGCACAGCTAACGAGGAGCCTTCATCGTGGAACTTCCAGTCATCAGCAACACCCCGCCGGAATCGGAAGGCGGCGGCTGTTCATCCAGCGGCTGCGGCACGGCCCCGGATGCCCTGGGCCACCTGCCCGACCATATCCGCGCCAAGGTGCAGGACCACCCCTGCTATTCGGAAGAAGCGCACCATTACTTCGCCCGCATGCACGTGGCCGTCGCCCCGGCCTGCAACATCCAGTGCAACTACTGCAACCGCAAGTACGACTGCTCCAACGAATCCCGTCCGGGCGTCGTCTCCGAAGTCCTGACGCCGAAACAGGCGATTAACAAGGTCCTTGCCGTCGCCGCCGAAATCCCGCAGATGACGGTACTCGGCATCGCCGGACCTGGCGACCCTCTGGCCAACCCGGCCCGCACCTTCGAGACCTTCGAAGAGCTCTCGGCGCGCGCCCCGGACATCAAACTCTGCGTGTCGACCAACGGCCTCAACCTGCCGATGTATGTCGACCGGATCGCCCAGCACAACATCGACCACGTGACGATCACCATCAATTGTGTCGATCCGGAAGTCGGCGCCAAGATCTACCCATGGATTTTCTGGGAGAACAAGCGCATTTTCGGCGTCGAAGGCGCGCGCATCCTGATCGAACAGCAGCAGAAGGGTCTGCAGATGCTGACCGAGCGCGGCATCCTGGTGAAGGTCAACTCGGTGCTGATCCCCGGCGTCAACGACGAGCATCTCAAGGAAGTCTCGAAGATCGTCAAGGCCAAGGGCGCTTTCCTGCACAACGTCATGCCGCTGATCGCCGAGCCCGAACACGGCACCTACTACGGCATCATGGAACAGCCGGAACCGACACCGGAAATGCTCCAGGACCTGCAGGACGCCTGTGCCGGCGACATGGCGATGATGCGCCATTGCCGCCAGTGCCGTGCCGATGCGGTCGGCCTGCTCGGCGAAGACCGGGGCGACGAATTCACCATGGACAAGATCGACGTGATGGAGGTCGATTACGAAGCCGCCATGGTCCGCCGCAAGGTCGTCCACGACGAGATCATCGAAAAGCTCGACGCCAAGCGCGGCATCGTCAAGCCGAAGGCCGAAGAACTCGGCATCCCGGCCGATGCCCGCGCCGTGCTGATGGCGGTGGCCGGCAAGAACGGCGTCGTCGCCGAACACTTCGGCCATGCCAAGGAATTCCTGATCTACGAAGCTTCGCCGGCTGGCGTGCGCTTCATCAGCCACCGCAAGACCGAACTGTACTGCGGCGGCATGGACTCCTGCGGCGACGGCGATGTGGTCGATGCCGGCGCCACGGAATCGCTGCTCGACCGCAACATCCGGATTCTCGAAGGTTGTGAAGTGGTGCTCTGCTCCAAGGTCGGCTACGAACCCTGGGCCAAGCTGGAAGCCGCCGGCATCGCGCCGAACGGCGAACATGCGATGGAGCCGATCGAGGAAGCGGTGATGGCGGTGTACAAGGAAATCGCGGCGACCGGCAAGTTGAGCCCGTCGGCCGCAGACAAGAAGGCGGCGTAATCATGGCCCTGCAAATAACCCAATCCTGTGTGAACTGCTGGGCCTGCGTCGATGTTTGCCCGAACGAGGCGATCTACCAGGACACGCCGCACTTCCTGATCGACGACGGCAAATGCACCGAGTGTCTGGGCGATCACGGCGTGCCACAATGCGCCGCGATCTGTCCGATCGAAATGGCCATCGTCGATGAGCTGGGCGAGTTCCTGAACCCGCCGGGGTCGCTGACCGGAATTCCGATCGAGAAGTTGAAGGAGTTCGGGTTGTGGCGGGAGGCGGCGTGAGGCTGTTTTCCGTGCCTGAACCGGGGGTTGCCTTTTCTCAGCCTTGGGGTTCCGCCTTGATGGCGGGTGTACTTTCTTCTTGCTTCGCCAAGAAGAAAGTAGCCAAAGAAGAAGGCGCCCCCCGGGTCGGCGCCCCCTTCGGGGGGCCCTTGCGCTACTCGGCAAGCCGGGCGGCTGCGGAACTCGGCCCTGCGGGCCTCAAACAGTCCTCGCCGACTGCCCCCGGCCAACCTGCGTTGCTCAGCGCCTTTCAGGGGGACCCGAAAGGCGTCGCGGCTCAACCAGCAAATGCTGAAATTATTGGGGATTTACCGGGCCCCTTGAGAGGTGCCGAGCAACGCAGAAATGCCGGGGGCTTTCGGCTGGCGTTGTCTGAGCCGCAGGCGAGTTTAGCCAGCCGCGCCCTGAGTGATGCGAAGCAGCACGAAGAAGTACTCTTGGGGTGCCCGGCGTTTCGAGTAGCGCAGGGAACCCGGCAACGCCGGGCACCGACCCAGGGGTGGCCTTTTCTTTGGCTACTTTCTTTTGGCCACACAAAAGAAAGTACGCCCGCCAGCAAGGCGGACCCCCAAGTCAATCGAAGCCGCAAACGCGGAACCCACCGCAAATCAAACCCCGTGCTCCAGAACAACTCTCCAGAAAAACCGTAAGCCCATGGCCACCATCACCTTCTACGAAAAACCCGGCTGCAAAGGCAATCTTCGCCAGAAGACCCTGCTCGCCGCCGCTGGCCACACCGTCCAGGCAAAAAGCCTCAAGGCCGAAGCCTGGACGGCCGACCGGCTGCTCGCTTTCCTGGGCAAGCTGCCGGTCAGCGCCTGGTTCAACCCGGCGGCACCGGCCATCAAGTCCGGCGAAATCGTGCCGGAGAACGTCAGTTTCGAGCATGCCCTGCACCTGCTGCTGGAAAACCCGCTGCTCATTCGCCGCCCGTTGATGGAAATCGGCGAGGAACGGCTGGTCGGTTTCGACATTGCCGCGGTGGACGCGTGGATCGGTCTAAACAACGTCGTGCTGCCGGAAGGCAACATCGAAGCCTGCGTGCATGGACCGGAAGGCCACGGCAGTTGTGGCAGCCACGCCCATGATCACGAGGCCGAGGAAAGCAGCCATGGTCGCTGCGGCAATCACTGACCACGCCGTAGAAATCGCGCCGGGCGTCCACTGGGTGGGCGCCCTCGACCCGCATCTGCGGAGCTTCGACATCATCCTGAAAACCGCCAACGGCACGAGCTACAACTCGTATGTCGTGCGCGGCAAGAATGGCGTGGCGGTGATCGACACGGTGAAGGAGAACTTTTCCGATGATTTCTTCCGCCGGCTGGAATCGGTCGCGGCATACGACGAAATCACCACCATCGTCCTCAACCATCTCGAACCGGACCACAGCGGCGCCCTGCCCGAGTTGCTCCGACGCGCCCCGCAAGCCCGCGTTTACCTGTCGAGCCGGGCCCAGATGATGCTCAAGGCGCTGCTGAAGCCGTCCGGCGGCAAACCACCCGAGTACATCCCGGTGACCACCGACGATACCGTCGATCTCGGCGGCCGGACGCTGCGCTTCCTGCACACGCCCTACCTGCATTGGCCTGATACCCAATGCACCTATCTCGAAGAGGACGGTCTGCTGTTTACCGGCGACATCTTCGGCTGCCACTTCTGCGACAACCGGCTGTTCAATGACACGGTCGGCGATTTCCGCTTCTCGTTCGAGTATTACTACGCCCACATCATGCGGCCTTTCCGCGAGTACGTGCTCGACGCGGTGGCGCTGATCGAGCCGCTAGCCATCAAGTTGATTGCCCCGGCGCACGGCCCGATCCTGCGCCACCAGCCGCGCGATTATGTACATCGCTACCGCGAACTGGCGACGCCCCGGCTATTCAACGAAGCACGTAGCGAGAAGACGCTGGTCGTCTTCTACCTTTCGGCCTACGGCAATACCCGGCGGATGGCCGAAGCGCTCGCCACCGGGGCGGAAAGTGTCGGTGGCGTGCGCGTTTCGCTGTACGACCTCGAAGGCGGCGAAGCCGACATCTTCACCGATCTGGTCGAAGAGGCCGACGGCCTAGCCTTCGGCAGCCCGACGATCAACGCCGACGCGGTCAAGCCGATCTGGGACCTGCTCTCCTCGCTGACCACCGTCAACATCAAGGGCAAGCTCGGCGCCGCCTTCGGCTCCTACGGCTGGAGCGGCGAAGCGGTACGGCTGATCGAAGACCGCCTGCGCGGCCTGAAGCTGCGCGTCCCGGTCGACGGCCTGCGCATCAAGCTGGTGCCGGATGCCAGCGAACTCGACGAATGCCGCGCGCTCGGCGAAAACCTGGCCCGTCACCTGACCGGCCGGGTCGAACACCGCGAGATCGACATGGCCACACTCGCATAACCCAGGGAGAAAAAAATGCCTAAAGCCAAAGTCACCTTTCAGGATATCGGCGTCACCGTCACCGTGCCGGCCGGCACCCGCCTCATCGAAGTTTCCGAGAAAGTCGGCGCCGGCATCACCTACGGCTGTCGCGAAGGCGAATGCTGCACCTGCCTGACCAAGGTCGTCTCCGGCGGCGAAAACCTCGCCGCGCCGAGCATCCTGGAAGACCAGGTGCTCAAGGACAACATGGCGCCGCGCGGCCACCGGCTGGCCTGCCAGGCCCAGATCATCGGCGGCGAAATCGTCGTCAAGCCCGCATAAGACTAAAAGCACGCCCAACCCCAATAGAGAAATCCAAATCAACCCGCTCATCAGGAGAACGTAACAAATGGCTCTCATCACTTTCAGCAGTCCGCTGCACAAGGACAAGACGGTCTATGCCGTCGCCGGCAGTCACACCCAGACCATCCTCGACCTGGCCAAGGAACATCACATCCCGATCGACTTCGGCTGCCAGGAAGGCAACTGCGGCACCTGTCTGGTCAAGGTCTCCTCGGTCGACGGCAAGCGCCGGCCGATGGGCGGCCCGCTCAATGTCCGCGAAGTCGCCGCGCTGACCGAACTCGGCCACATCACCAAGGCGGAAGTCGAGCAGATGTACGTTGACGACATCCCGCCGACCCAATGGCGCCTGGCTTGCCAGATGGTCGTCCGCGACGAAGACATCCTGGTCGAATACCCGAGCAAATGACGCCACGACGGAGGCCATGATGAACGGTCCGGATCGCATCCCTTATCGACAAGTGCTGCAGCTTGAGCTGCTCGCCAGTCCGGCGAAAAACGGGCTGGCCAGCGATCCGAACCGTATCATCTTCGCCGCCATGATCGCCGGACAGGCTGCCGGTTTCGGCTGCCTGCCGGCGCATCTCGGCCTCGGCGCCGAGGCCTTCGGCCACCTGGCCGCCCGCTATTTCCCGAATGAAACAATCGCCGCCCGCCAGCGTTGCCTCGCCGGCATTCCCGAACATGAAGACCTGGTCAAGCTGCTGACCGCCGAACGCGCCGGGCAGCACGATTCCGAACTGTGGATCGCCAGCATCGTCGCCACCGCCTGCGCCGGCAGCGATCATCTCTGGCAGGATCTCGGGCTGGCCAACCGCGACGAGTTGAGCAAGCTGATGTGGATCAACTTCCCCAGCCTGGCCCGCGCCAATAGCAACGACATGAAGTGGAAGAAATTCCTTTACCGCCAGGTTTGTTCGCGGGAAGGCATCTATGTTTGTCCCGCGCCGTCCTGCGGCGTCTGTACGGATTTCAGCAAATGTTTTGGTCCGGAGAACTGATCGCCCGCAACGCGCCGATCCGCCGTCGGGCCTCGCCCCCGCCGTGGGAAGCGCCGCATCTCGGGCGTGGCATCGCAGCCTATCTCGGCCTCGCCATCGGTGACGCGCTGGGGGCCACCGTCGAATTCCTGACGCCCAACGAAATCCGCCACCAGCATGGCGAGCACCGCGAGATTACCGGCGGCGGCTGGCTCCACCTGAAGGCCGGGCGGGTCACCGACGACACGACGATGGCGCTGGCCCTCGGCGAATCGATCCTGTCCACCGGGGCAGTTGACGCCAGGGCCGCGGCCGACGCCTTCAATGCCTGGATGCGCGCCAAGCCGGTCGATATCGGCAACACCGTACGCCGCAACCTGATCGCCTTCCGCAAGACCGGCAACCCGGAAGCGCCGCCCTCCGAACACGATGCCGGCAACGGCGCAGCGATGCGCGTTCTGCCCGTCGCGCTGGCCTGTTACGGTCAGCCGCCGGAACACAGCGTCCTGGCCAGCCGGGCGCAGGCCCATGTCACGCACCACAACGCGTTGTCCGATGCTGCCTGCGAAACACTGATCTTCATGGTCCAGGATTTTCTTGCCGGCCGCGACCCCGCTGCCGTGCAGCATGAACGGACCGATGAGCTGGTCCGCCGCCATCCCGTTTTCGCCTACCACAAAAAACGCTGCGAAAACCCCAGCGGCTATGTCGTCGACACCATCCAGGCGGTCTTTCAGGCGCTGTTTTCAACGACTTCGTTCGAGGCCTGCCTGGTCGACGTCGTCAATCGCGGCGGCGATGCCGACACCACCGGCGCCATCGCCGGCATGCTGGCCGGCGCCCGCTACGGCCGGGAAGCGATCCCCCGGCGCTGGCTGAAAGCGCTCGACGAGACGACGCAACGCGATTGCGAACGGCAGGCCGTCGCCCTGCTCAAACTGGCCGACCAGCAATCAGCCGAGCTTTCGCCGCCGGGCGGGTGAATCAGGCCCGATGCCGGGCGACCAGGGCCGGGATGGCATCGGCCGAAACCGGCCGGCTGCAGTAGTAACCCTGATATTCGTCGCAATTGTGGCGCCGCAGGAACTCCAGCTGCTCGATCGTTTCGACGCCTTCGGCGATCACCTTGCGCTCCAGCTCGGCGGCGATCCCGATGACCATGCGGATGATCGCCGCATCGTTGGCATTGCGTTCGAGGTCGCGGACAAAGGAACGGTCGATCTTGATCTTGTCGATCGGAAAGCGTTTCAGGTAGGCTAGGCTGGAATAACCGGTACCGAAATCGTCGATCGATAGCCCGACGCCCAGCGCCTTGAGTTCGTCCATGATGCGGACAACGCGCTCCGGATCTTCGACGATGACGCTTTCGGTAATTTCCAGCTCGAGGAAGCGGGCTTCCAGGCCCGTCACGGCAAGCACCTTGGAGACCGCCGAGACGACATCCAGGCTGTGGAACTGGACGGCCGACAGATTGACGGCGACCACCCTGGGGACCATGCCGGCATCCTGCCAGGCCTTATTCTGGCGGCAGGCTTCTTCCAGCACCCAGGCGCCGATCGGCAGGATCAGCCGGCTTTCTTCCGCCACCGGAATGAATTCGACCGGCGAAACCATGCCCAATTCCGGATGCTGCCAGCGCAACAGGCTTTCGAAACCGACAATTTCGCCCGATTTCAGATCGACCTGCGGCTGATAATGCAGCGCCAGCTCACCGCGGCCCAATGCGCCGCGCAGATCGCTTTCGAGGCGCAGGCGCTCGGCCATCCGGACGTTCATGTCGGCCGAAAAGAACCGGAATATATTCTGGCCGGAAGTCTTGGCATGGTGCAGCGCGGCATCGGCATTGCGCAACAGCGTCGCGACCTCGTTGCCATCGGCGCCGAGCAGGCAGATGCCGGCACAGACCGTGGAGACGACTTCGCTCCCCTCGATCGTCACCGGGCGCGCCATGTTGTCGAGGACATTGCGGGCGACCACCTCGGCAGTCTGCGAACGCCCGGCCAGACTGATCAACAAGCCGAACTGGTCGCCGCCCAGGCGGCCCAGCACGTCGCCATCGCGCAGCATCTTGCGCAACCGCGAGCTGACCCGGCGCAGCATCGTGTCGCCGGCCGAATGGCCGAAGGCATCATTGATGCGGCTCAGCTGATCGAGGTCGATGACGATCAGCACCCCCGGCTTGCCGGCCGCCAGCCACTCTTCCAGCATCCGGGAAAATCCCTGGCGATTCGGCAGTTCGGTCAGCTGGTCGACATGCGTCAAGGACTCGATGCGCGCCTCGGCCGCCTTGCGCTCACTGAGATCGGTCACGAATACCGACCAGTTGACGATCTTGCCGTCGTCATCGCGAATGGCGCTGATATTGCAGTAGATCGGCAACGGGCTGCCATCCTTGCGGGTCGTATCCAGTTCGCCACGCCACACGCCATGTTCTTCCAGGCCGAGGGAAATGGCATCGAGCAGCTCCGGCTCGACGCTTGCTCCGATAATCGAACGCGGCGGCTTGCCTTTGAGATCGGCCAGATCGTAGCCACTGATCGCCGTGACCGCCGGATTCAACGTCAGCACCCGGCGCTCGGCATCGAGAATCAACACCGCATCGCTGACATGATCGAAAAAGTGCGTGATCAGGCGCTGCCGCTCTTCGGCCTGATAACGCTCGGTGACGTCCCAGGCGACGCCAGCCAGCCCGGTCACCTCGCCCTGATCGCCATAGACAGGAACGCGCAGGAATTCGAAGGGACGGCTCTGCCCGCCCAGTTGCAGCCAGACCAATTGGCGAACCGGTTCGCCCTTGCGATAGACCTCCAGTTGCCCCTCGCGCAAACGCTTTGCTTCCTCGGCCGGGAAAATCTGTTCGACCGTTCGCCCGAGGATGTCGTCCATCGGCATTCCCTTGGAACGACAGTAGGCTTCGTTGACCGCCAGAAAACGACCGTCGTTGTCGAGCAACCAGGCCGGATCGGGAATCGAGTCGAGCAAGGCCCGGCCCTCGCGGGCTTTTTCGGCATAGGCCCGGGTCATTTTTTCCGCCAGCTCCTCGGCCTGCCGGTACCCCCGCCCCCAGGCCCGGATCAGGGCGATCAAGGCGATCAGCAGGACCACTCCGAGCACGCCGTAGGTCAGCGCCCGGCGTTGCCACTCGGCCAGCACGTCGCGTTCGGCCAGACCAACCGAGAAGATGAAGGGAAAGCCGTCGACGGCGCGGTAGGAGAAAACGCGCTTTTCGCCATCCAGCCCGGCGGCCCGCCGGAAGGTGCCAGCCGTTTGACCGGCCTGCAGACGCGCCGGGATCGGGCTGTCGTCGACGGTCTTGCCTTGCCCGGCCGGCAATTGCGGCCACCGGGCAAACAGCTCGAAATCGCGGCTCCACAAGGCAATGACACCGTGCGGACCAACATCCAGCGCACGGTAATAGCGTTCGAAATAGTCCGCCCGCAAGGTCCCCAGCACGATCCCGATGAAATTGCCGGCCCGGTCCTGCAGGCGACGGGCAAAAACGATCACCATGGTGTTGGTGACGCGGGAAACGATGGGCGGGGAAATCACCAGTTCAGCACCGGGGTTGTCGCGCAACTCGATGAAATACTGCCGATCGGCAATATTCACGTCGGCCAGCACGCCGCTGGCATCGTAGAGATAGCGCCCTTCGGCATCGGCAACGCGAAAACTGTGCACCTCGGAAAAACGGCTCAGGTAACGCTGCAATTCAGGTTCGAGGACAGCCCGCGGGGTCCGGTCGGCGACGGCAAACTGAAAGCGCAGGACGAAATCGGAGAGGTGTTGATCGATCTGGCGCGCCGCACCCTGTAAATGACCTTCCAGCAATTTGGCCAGGGTGCCGCCAGCATGCTCGGCGGCCTGCAATTCCCTTTCGCGCGATTGATGCAGATCGAGCCCGACCCAGCCAAACAGGCCGAGGCACAGCACGACGACCGCCAACGCACCGAAACGCAAAGACCATTTCGCCGCCAAGTACCCCCCCGCAATCCATTTGATTATTTATGCAAGAAGTTTAGCACAGCAGAATTTCGGCTTTCCGATCGAAAGGCGCGGCAACAAGCCATTCTTCGCCATTTCAACTGGATATGTTTTTACTCTGGCCAATAGCGACAGCCTTGCCGTTGGTGTTTGAGCAGGATGCTGGCATGATCTTTCATTTGCTCCGGATCAACCGAGGAAATGGCGAACCACGCGAACTCCCCCGCCCGGCAGGTTCTTACCCACCCGCTCGGCTTCGCCTTGACGGTCCTGAAGAACTTCCGCGCCAACCAGGGCCTGCTGATGGCCGGCGCCATCGCCTATTACGCGCTGCTCTCGCTGGTTCCGCTATTCGTCCTGTGCGCCATCGTCCTCGCCCATCTGATGCCGCCGGCCGAATTGCTGAGCAATCTCGGGCGCTACCTCGAATGGCTGGTGCCCAGCCAGTCCTCCGCCGTACTCGAGGAATTGTCGCGCTTTCTCGAGCAACGGGTGGCCATCGGCAGCGTGCTGCTCGCCACGATGATTTTCTTCAGCTCGCTGACCTTTTCCGGTCTCAATCAGGCGATGGCCGTCATCTTCGCCCGGCGCTGCATGGCCGAACAGCGCTCATCGCTGCTCTCGCTGTTGCTGCCCTACGCCTTTGTCGGGCTGCTCGGCGTCGGTCTGGTTGCCGTCACGCTGATTTCAGTCGGGGTTCAGACGATGATGCCCGAAAGCATTTTCCTGTTCGGCCGCCCGTGGTACCTGCACGGAATTTCCGGCAGCCTACTCTACCTGCTCGGGCTGGCCGCCGAAACCCTGATCCTCGCCGCCATCTACCATTTCCTGCCGGTCGGCCGGATTGCCGTGCGTTATGCGCTGATCGGCGGCTTTACCGCCGCCTTGCTGTGGGAAATCATTCGCCATCTGCTGGTCTGGTATTTCACCAGCCTGTCACAGGCCAGCGTGGTCTATGGCTCGCTGACCAGCACGGTGGTCATCCTGTTCAGCCTTGAAATATCGGCGACACTGCTCCTGCTTGGCGCCGAAGTGATTGCCGAGTACGAACGGCTCGACCGGCCGGAGGCCGGCTGAAGTGAAGCCCGGCCAGGCAAGGAACGTCAGTTCGTTCGTTTCAGGCAGGCCGACAGCGCCGAATCCATCGTCGCCAGATGGGTGGCGAACCACTCCGGCAGGCCCTTAACGTAGTTGCGCGCCATGCCGAGGCGACCCGCGGCGACGCCACGGGAAAAATGCGCCAGTTCGCCGAGTACCCGCAGATGTTCGCTGTGGTGTTCGCCAATGGCCGGGAAGCGACAGGACTTCATCAGCTTGCCCTCGTTGTCGAAATGCCGCCGGGTATGTTCGTGCAATTCGGCGAAGAGGGCCGGGAATTCGTCGTCGCCGGCCACCAGCAAGGCATCGGCCAGCTCGACGAAATCCCGGTGGGTGGCATCCATCTCCGCCACCCCGAGCGTATAGCGCTCATCCCACGGCATCAGATCGCGCCGTGCGTGATGCGTTTGGCATCGTTGGTCGTCGCCAACGCCTGTTCAAGACTCATTTCCGGATACTTGAACTTGCTGCCTTTGAGCGCGTTATAGACCGTCAACACCTTGTCGGCGGCACCCTGCCCCTTGAAATCGCCCTTGTCGAGGGCGACCAGGTCGCTCAGTTCGGTCCACACCATGCCCTGGACCAGCGGAATGAAGATGACCAGCGCACCGTTGACCGCGGCAACGAAAGGTTTCGGGATGTTGACCGTAAACAGCACCGCAATCGTCCCGCTTTTCAGATCGTCGCCGATAACTTCCAGCAAAAACGCGAACTGTTGCAGTTCGTCGAGCGAGCCGGCAATCAGTTTCAGTTCATCGCCTTCCGCCAGCAGCACGGCCTGCTTGAGAACTTCCGTCGGCGGCTTGCGGCGCCCCTGGGCATCGGCGACTTCGCCTTCCTTCAGGATGAACTCGCCGCGGTAGGCGACAAAACCCGGCGCGCCGGCCGCTTCCTTGAAATTGGCGTTGAAAAAGAGCGGTTCGTAGCGATCAAGCAGCATGTTTCTTCCTTTGAGAGTAGTGATATTTCAAGCGGGAACGGCGGCACCGATGAACTCGAAAACGTCGGCATTGACGATTTGCAGGCCCATCTTCTTGCAGAAGCGCTTTTCCTTGTCGGTCGGCTCGGCGATCAACACCCAGCCGGCCGGCTCGGCGGCGCTGTAGATGAAGTCGGACATCACCATGCGCTCGGTATCGCGGTTCAGGCGCAGGCCCATCAGCAGGTATTGCTTGCCCTTGCGCAGTTCCTTGACTTCCGGCGGGATCGAAAAGCCGCCCATCAGTTCGGTAATGAAGTCGACGTAATCGGCATCGGAGGCGATGTAGGTCGGCTCCGGCTTCGGCGTGCCCATCGGCTTGAACAGGATGGGAATGGCCGGATTGACGGCGGTACTTTTCTGATAGACGTTGCCGTCCCAGAAATACAATTTGTAGCGAAAATCGGTGCCGCCTAGGCGGGCGATGCCGACAATCAGGTTATGCGGCACCGCGGCGTAGGAATCCTGCAACTGCGTATCGCGGTTGATGTCGATCACGTAATGCGGCGCAATGCCCTTCAGCCAGTCGTGCACCGCGCCTCGCGTCCACGCGGTTTCGCCGTAGGTACGGGTGAGGAATTTGGTCACCGCGCTGCGCCCACGCTTCAGCTCGACGTTCATCGCGGCGCGCGGGAACTCGTACATCAGTTTGGGGGCCATCGGCTTGCCGTCGTTCATCGCGTAGATCAGGGAATTGCTGTCGGCCGGAATCGGCGCACCGCTGGCGACGTTCTTGACGTCGGCCAGGACACCGGGACCAAGATAAGGAACTATGCTGCCATCCTTGAGGCCGGCCAGCAGTTTTTCGCGCAGTTCAGGAGTCATGTTTTGTTCTCTGGAGGTGGGGTGTATCCAGCTAGACGCAAATTCCACGCCCGCACTCCAGGTCCCTGACAGCAAGGATTTACGGCCGTAGCCCTAGCCGATTGTCGGGTTTGCGACGGAACAACGGACGACCGCTTGTGCGGTACACGATCATCGCAAGAAGCCGCCCGGATTACCCAATCGGGATCAAATCGCCAGCCACCGACAGCAATTAAAATGCTATGGTTGATGCAGTATCCAAAAAAAACGGAGCGGTCTTGGAAGACAAAAAACCTGATCCGCCACACCTCGATTCGCTGGATATTCGACCAAGGGGATTGCTCACCCCCGAATTGCTGGCCTGGCTGGCACTGGCACTGACACTCCTGCTCACGCTGAGTGCTTGGTATGTCACCCGGGAAATGGTCACCAATCGGGTCAACGACCGCTTTATCTACCGCGCCGAACGAGAGCGCGACAACATTGTCGCCCGCCTGCAGGCCTACGAACAGGTGCTGCGCGGGGTAGCAGCTTTTGTCGAATCGAGCCAGTACATCTCCCGAGACGAATGGCAAGGCTATGTCGAACGCCTTGAACTGGGTAAAACGCTGCCCGGCGTTCAAGCGCTTGGCCTGGGCCTGATGATCGCCTCACGCGACAAGGCTGCCCATGAACGCGCCATGCGGGCCGAAGGTTTCCCTGCTTACAAGATACGCCCGCCCGGCGAACGGGAACAATACGGCGCCATCGCCTACGTCGAACCACTCGACGATATCAACCGGCCGGTCATTGGCTACGACATGTACTCGGAACCGGTTCGCCGCGAAGCGATGGAGCGGGCACGGGATACCGGGCGGCCGGCACTGAGCGGCAAGATCATTCTCGTCCAGGACGAAGGGAAGAGAGTACAGCCGGGCTTTCTCATTTACTTCCCGGTCTATCGCCCGACCATGTCGCGCGACGGTATCGCGGCTCGCCGCAGTGCCCTGATCGGCTATGTTTATAGCGCCTTCCGCGCCGGCGATCTGTTTCACAGCATTGTCGGCAAGAATATCAGGGACGTCGAGACTGAGTTGTTCGACGAAGAAGCCATACCCGGCAACCTGCTCTTCGATTCGCGGCAGGGCCGGACCGCAACAGCCGGCGGCCGTTATTCGGTAAGCCTGCCAATCGATCTCGACAGCCATCGCTGGATCGCCCGCTTTCAGAGCCGCCCCGAATTCGATGCCATCACCAACAGCCACCTGCCCGGCAGCGTGGCGCTTAGCATACTGCTGCTGGGCGGGATGATCTTCATCGTGCTGTTCAACAATGCCCGGCACCAGCGCCGCATCGAAGCGAGCGCCGCCCGCTTGGCGGAGAGTGAAAACTCGTTGCGCAGCATCCTCGACAACACGCCGGATGCAGTCTTCATTGCCCGTAGCGACAGCCACTACGAATACGTCAATCCGAAAGCCTCGAAGCTGCTTGGCTACAGTACCGAGGAGTTGCTGGCGATGACGCTCGGCGCGCTGACGCCAGAAGGACAGGACCAAGAACATCAGCGGATTTTTGCCCAGGTGCTCAGCGAAGGATACATTTTTACCGAGCTCCAGCTGCGCCGGAAAGATGGCACCACCGCCCTCGTTGAACTGAGTTCCGTTCGCCTGCCGAACGGCAATATCCTGGGCTCCTGCCGCGACCTTGCCGAACGCAAGCAGGCCGAACAGGACTTGCTCAATGCCGAGCGCAAATTCCGCGGCCTGATCGAGCAATCGCTGGTCGGCGTCTATATCGTTCAGGACGGCTATTTTGCCTATGCCAATCCGCGCTGCGCCGAAATGTTCGGCTATGCCGGGCCGGATGAAATCATCAACCGGCTCCCGGTCAGCAGCCTGGTCGCCCCCGAGGATCAGGAGCTGGTCGCCGGCAATTTGCAGCGCCGCATGCGCGGCGAAGCGCAGTCCCTCAACTATGCGTTCGTCGGCCTGCGCAAGGATGGCAGCCGGTTGAATGTCGAAGTCTATGGCCGCACCATGGACTACGAAGGCAAGCCGGCGGTGATCGGCGTCATCGTCGATGTCACCGAGCGCCGGCAGGCCGAAGCGGAACTCGAGCAGCACCGCCACCATCTGGAAGAACTGGTCAGGGTGCGCACCGCCGACCTGTCGATCGCCAAGGAAGCGGCGGAAGCGGCCAACCGGGCAAAAAGCAGCTTCCTGGCCAATATGAGCCACGAGCTGCGGACGCCGATGAACGCCATCATCGGCCTGGCCGGAATACTCTGGCGCCACAGCGAGGACCCGGTGCAACGCGACAAGCTCGGCAAGATCACCAATGCCGCCAACCATCTGCTGCGTCTGCTCAACGACATTCTCGACCTGGCCAAGATCGATGCCGAACGACTGACCCTGGAAAAAATACCGTTCCGGATCGGCAGCATCATTGCCAATGTCGAGAGCCTGGTCAGCGACAAGCTGGATGCCAAACACCTGCGCCTGCAGAATGACATTGCGAAGCGTCTGCTGGAAATGGACGTGATCGGCGACCCGCTCCGCCTGCAACAGATCCTGCTCAATCTGGTGAGCAATTCGATCAAATTCACCGAGCAGGGCGGGATCAACATCGGGGCCTCGATCGAGCACGAAACCCCGACCGATATCCGGCTGCAAATAGCCATCACCGATACCGGCATCGGGATTCCCGAAGATGCACTGCAGCGCATCTTCGCCCCCTTCGAGCAGGCCGACAGCTCGACCACCCGCCAGCATGGCGGAACCGGCCTGGGGCTGGCGATCAGCCAGCGCATCGTTCGCCTGATGGGCGGCAACATCGAAGCCAGCAGTACCGTCGGCCAGGGCAGCACCTTCAAGTTCTCGCTCCAGCTCGACAAGGCCGAGCGGATGGCGAATCAGACGCCGACCACGACCACCTCTGGGGCGGAGGCCGAAGCGCTGCTGCGCAGTCAATATCGGGAAAAACGAATCCTGCTCGCCGAAGACGACCAGGTGAATCAGGATGTCGGCAAGGAATTGCTGCACGACATGCTCGGTCTCCAGATCGATGTCGCCAACGATGGCGCCGAAGCTCTCGAAAAATCCATGCAGACGCACTACGACCTGATCCTGATGGATATCCAGATGCCGATAATGGATGGTCTGGAAGCCACCAGCGCCCTGCGCGCCCTGCCCGCCTACCGGACCACGCCGATCCTGGCGATGACCGCCAATGCCTTTGCCGAAGACCGCCGCCGTTGCCTCGAAGCGGGGATGAACGACTTCATCGCCAAACCGGTCGATCCCGATACGCTCTTCCGGGCGCTGGTCAAGTGGCTGGCCGATAAACCGTCCTGATCGACGGCGGCGCGCCCCGCGCCCCTTCAGGTTGTCGACAAAGTTACATCGACCACACCGCCGACCACCAGAAACTCGTCCTCGCCCTGCAGCACGCCGGGTAGCAGGCCGCAGTAGAAGAAAATCTTGCTCAGCGGAATATCCACCGCAAGAATGTAGTCGCCGAATTCGCAGGCCCGCTCGCGACTGCAGGTGAATGAGTTGAGGTTGTTGAGCAGGATGGTGTAGTGCCCCCCCTCGCCGCGCCGCAGGATCTCATGATCGGCGACACGGTTGACCCCGCGATAGAGCGTGACATGGCTGGCCCCCGAGTGACGCTCGGCCAGCTCGTACTGACAATAGGTGTACACCAGATCGAACTGGGCCTCCAGCGCACTGGTGCCGTACAGGCCCTGGCAGCGCATCTCCATGTAGCGGCTGTAGGCCTCGCCGGCCGGATCGAGCAAGGGCTGGCCATGCCAGCGCGGCATCAGGCCGAAGCGCGATTCGACCCAGCCCTTGAGCACCGCTCCCTCGCGGCTGTCGGAATCGAAACTCCAGCCGCGGATCATCCGCACGTAATTGGCCTTGGCCCGCCCCTTCTGCTTGCCGGTCAGGCCCATTTCTTCCGGCCATTCGAGCTGAAAAAGGACCGTCACGTAATCGCGAAAGACATTGCCCCGCTCGCCCGGGGCAGCATCGGCCAGCCGCCGGAACAGGTCGCGATGCAGTTCGGCGACACCGTCGAGCAACAACGGGGTCGGATAGCGCTGAAAAGTCAGGCTGCCCAGCACGACGGCCGGCAGGTTGCAGCGATTGATCGGCAGCCGGGCATCGCGGGGCAGTGATGCTTTGTGAGTTGCCACAGCCTGAAGCTCGTGGCTGCTCGGCAACGAATCAACGAGGAGACTGGCGTCGCCTGGGTGCGGTTTTGTCTCGCTGGTGCTCGACGCGTTGTGAGTTGCTCCGGGCAGAAGCCCGTCGCTGCCTCGCAACGAATCAGAGTGGAGGCTGGCGCCTCCTGAGTCCGGTTTTGTCTCGCTGGTGCTCGACGCGTTGTCGTCACCCCTACAAAGCGTGGGGGAATTGTCGCATCCATCCGCCCTGCCCGGTGTCGGGCATTTTTCTATTTTCATTTTGGATTCAATCACTTGCCGTCTGTCAATCGACCTGGCACGCAACGTGCAGAAGGTGAGGTGCGACTCTCAATGATTCCTTCGCAAATCGACTGACAGATTAAGGAGATTACACCATGGCAAAACTGCGTCAATGCGCCATCTACGGCAAAGGCGGGATCGGCAAGTCAACCACCACCCAGAATCTGGTGGCGGCACTGGCCGAATCCGGCAAAAAAGTAATGATCGTGGGCTGCGACCCGAAGGCTGACTCGACCCGCCTCATTCTGCACTCCAAGGCTCAAACCACCGTCATGCACCTGGCTGCTGAAGCCGGCTCCGTGGAAGACCTCGAACTCGAGGACGTCCTCTCCGTTGGTTTCGGCGGCATCAAGTGCGTCGAATCCGGTGGCCCGGAACCCGGTGTCGGCTGTGCCGGCCGCGGCGTCATCACCGCCATCAACTTCCTTGAAGAAGAAGGCGCCTACGACGAAGACCTCGACTTCGTGTTCTACGACGTGCTGGGTGACGTGGTTTGCGGTGGCTTTGCCATGCCGATTCGCGAAAACAAGGCACAGGAAATCTACATCGTTTGCTCCGGCGAAATGATGGCCATGTACGCTGCCAACAACATTGCCAAGGGTATCGTGAAGTACGCGAACTCCGGCTCCGTTCGTCTGGCCGGCCTGATTTGCAACAGCCGCAACACCGACCGCGAAGACGAACTGATCATGGCCCTGGCTGCCCGCCTCGGCACCACGATGATCCACTTCGTACCGCGTGACAACGCCGTGCAGCACGCTGAAATCCGCCGCATGACGATGGTCGAATACGATCCGAAGCACAAGCAGGCCGACGAATATCGCCAGCTCGCCAACAAGATCGTCAACAACACCAACTTCGTCATCCCGACCCCGATCGAGATGGAAGAGCTGGAAGAGCTGCTGATGGAATTCGGCATCATGGAAGCGGAAGACGAGTCCATCGTCGGCCAAACCGCCGCCGAACTGGCCGCTGCTGCTGCCTAAGCAAGACCCCGCCCTCTCCCCGGACGGGAGGGGGTACTTTCAACCAGCACGTCGGCCACAGATTGGTGGCGACGTCAGGAGGAAAACATGACGACTCTGTCTCGCGAAGAAACCGAAGCCCTCATCGCCGAGGTGCTCGAGGTTTATCCGGAAAAGGCCAAGAAGGACCGCCAAAAGCACCTTACGGCCAACGATCAAACTGTTGAACAATCCAAGAAGTGCATCACTTCCAACCGCAAGTCGCTGCCCGGCGTGATGACCATCCGTGGTTGTGCCTACGCCGGTTCCAAGGGCGTGGTCTGGGGTCCGATCAAGGACATGATCCACATCTCGCACGGCCCGGTCGGCTGCGGTCAGTATTCCCGCGCCGGTCGCCGTAACTACTACGTCGGCACGACCGGCGTCGATTCCTTCGGCACGATGAACTTCACTTCCGATTTCCAGGAAAAGGACATCGTCTTCGGCGGCGACAAGAAGCTCGCCAAGCTGATCGAAGAAGTCGAACAACTGTTCCCGCTGCACCGCGGCATCTCCGTTCAGTCGGAATGCCCGATCGGCCTGATCGGCGACGACATCGAGTCGGTCTCCAAGAAGGGTTCCGCTGCCATCGGCAAGCCCATCGTTCCGGTCCGCTGCGAAGGCTTCCGCGGTGTTTCCCAGTCCCTGGGTCACCACATCGCCAACGACGCGATCCGCGACTGGGTCATCGACAAGCGCGACGGCCAGCCTTATGAAGGCACGCCGTACGACGTGGCCATCATCGGCGACTACAACATCGGCGGCGACGCCTGGGCAACCCGCATCCTGCTCGAGGAAATGGGTCTGCGCGTGGTCGCTCAATGGTCCGGCGACGGCACCCTGGCGGAAATGATGAACACGCCGAAGGTCAAGCTGAACCTGCTGCACTGCTACCGTTCGATGAACTACATCAGCCGCCACATGGAAGAGAAGTACGGTATTCCATGGCTTGAGTACAACTTCTTCGGTCCGACCAAGATCATCGAATCGCTGCGCAAGATCGCCGCCTTCTTCGACGACTCGATCAAGGAAAAGACCGAACTGGTCATCGCCCGTTATCAGCCGATGATGGACGAGATCATCAACAAGTTCAAACCGCGTCTGCAGGGCAAGAAAGTCATGCTGTACGTCGGCGGCCTCCGCCCGCGTCACGTGATCGGCGCCTACGAAGATCTCGGCATGGAAGTGATCGGCACCGGCTACGAATTCGGCCACAACGACGACTACGACCGGACGATCAAGGAAATGGGCGATGCCACCCTGCTTTACGACGACGTCACCGGTTTCGAGCTGGAAGAGTTCGTCAAGAAGCTGAAGCCCGACCTCGTCGGCTCCGGCATCAAGGAAAAGTACATCTTCCAGAAGATGGGCATTCCGCTGCGCCAGATGCACTCCTGGGATTACTCCGGCCCCTACCACGGCTACGACGGCTTCGCCATCTTCGCCCGCGACATGGACATCGCTCTGTCCAGTCCGGTCTGGGGCAACCTCGTGCCGCCCTGGAAGAAGGCTGTTGCCGAAGAAGTGAAGAAGGCCGCCTGAGTTAGCTCAACGGCAAATCTTTTACCTTGCGCCCGTAGTCGCAGATGAGCGGCTCGGGCAAGGAGATAGCAATGCAAACCGCAGACAAGATCAAGCCCTGTTACCCGCTGTTCCGTGACGACGACTACAAGAAGAATCTCGCCGAAAAACGCGAGAAATTCGAAGAGGGTCACGCCCCCGAGAAGGTCTATGAGACCTTCATGTGGACGACGACACAGGAATATCAGGATCTCAATTTCAAGCGCGAAGCCCTGACCGTCGATCCGGCCAAGGCCTGCCAGCCGCTCGGCGCCGTTCTGTGTGCCACCGGCTTTCACAAGACCCTGCCCTACGTGCATGGCTCGCAAGGCTGTGTCGCCTACTTCCGCACCTACTTCAACCGTCACTTCAAGGAACCGTGCTCCTGCGTTTCCGACTCGATGACGGAAGATGCAGCCGTGTTCGGCGGTCAGAAGAACATGCACGACGGTCTGGCCAACGCCAAGGCGATCTACAAGCCGGACATGATCGCGGTGTCGACGACCTGCATGGCGGAAGTTATTGGTGACGACTTGAATGCGTTCATCAACAACTCCAAGAAGGACGGCCACATCCCCCAGGATTACCCGGTCCCCTACGCCCACACCCCGTCTTTCGTCGGTTCGCACACGACCGGCTGGGACAACATGGAAGAAGGCATCCTCCGTTACTTCACGCTGAACTACATGGACGGCAAGAAGGTCGGTTCGAACGGCCGGATCAACATCATTCCGGGCTTCGAGACCTACCTTGGCAACTACCGTGTCATCAAGCGCATGCTCGGTGAGATGGCTGTCGATTACACCTTCCTGTCCGATCCGAGCGAAGTCTTCGACACCCCGGCCGACGGCGAATTCCGCATGTACTCCGGCGGCACGACGATGGACGAAGTGAAGGATGCGCCGAACGCCATCACGACCGTTCTGCTGCAACCGACCCAGCTGGAAAAGACGAAGAAATTCGTCGAAAGCACCTGGAACCAGGAGATCCCCAAGCTGAGCGTCCCGATGGGCGTCGAGTGGACCGACGAGTTCCTGATGAAGGTCTCCGAGCTCACCGGCAAGGCGATTCCCGAATCGCTGGCCAAGGAACGCGGCCGCTGTATGGACCTGATTGCCGACAGCCATGCCTGGCTGCACGGCAAGAAGTTCGCCCTCTACGGCGACCCGGACTTCGTCCTCGGCATGGTCAAGATCCTGCTCGAGTGCGGTGCCGAACCGACGCACATCCTGGCCCACAACGGCAACAAGCGTTGGGCCAAGGCGGTCGAGAAGCTCCTCGCTTCCAGCCCGTTCGGCGTCAATGGCAAGGTCTATGCCGGCAACGACTTGTGGCACATGCGCAGCCTGTGCTTCACGGACAAGCCGGACTTCCTGATCGGCAACTCCTACGGCAAGTACATCCAGCGCGACACCAAGTACAAGGGTGAAGAGTTCGAAGTACCGCTGATCCGCCTCGGCTTCCCGCTGTTCGACCGTCATCACCTGCATCGTCAGACCACCATGGGCTACGAAGGCATGATGTCGGTAGTCACCCAACTGACCAACGCCGTCCTTGAGCAACTCGACAAGGAAACGATCGGCATGGGTACGACCGACTTCAACTTCGACCTGGTTCGCTAAACGGACCGCCGGCGGAGCTTCGGCTCCGCCGGTCCTGCAGGAGAGTTACATGGCCAACATCATGATCAGTAAAGCGGATAGCGGCGGGTTGACGTTCTATCTCCCGAAGCGCGATCTGGAAGCCTCGATCGAGTCCATCGAATTCGACACCACGGAAAAATGGGGTGGCGAACTGAAGCTGGACAACGGCGGGCTTTATTACATTGATCCGATCGCCAAACCGTCCCGCCTGCCTATTTCCCTGCGTGCCAAGCGCCTCGGCGCGGCCGAAGACTGAGTGAAGCAGGATCGAGGATTCAGCTATTAGGATCGAGTAACCGCAAAAATCGACCCCTAAGCGCTAGGCAACTCAATCCTAACAACTAGGAGCTAACCATCATGGCAATGAAAATCGACCCCGACATGTGCACCGCCTGTGGCGATTGCAAACCGGTTTGTCCGACCAAGTCGATCTCGTCCGGCAAGATCTTTTTCAAGATCGATGCTGCCACCTGTACGGAATGCGACGGCCACAACGACTCCCCGTTGTGTGTCGATGTCTGCCCGTCGGGCTGCATCAGCCCGGCCTGAGTAAAGCCTTGAGCCGAGCGCCGGAGCGGTATTAGAACTGCGCCGGCGTTCCACTGAAGTCTTTCCCTGGAGCCCATCATGTCCGACACCCCTATTGCTTCCCGCGAAGCTGCCCTGCGCATCGCCCTTGCCGCCCGCGCCCTGAATGGTCTGGATGTCCGCGCCCTGGTCGGCGCGCTGATCGCGAAACTGGAATCGCCGCTCACCGAGGCCAAGCTGGCCGCGCTGACGGTTGAAGACCTGCGCCTGATCCTGGCCGGCGACTTCGCCGAACAGGGTTGCCATGTCGGCGTCGACGGCGAAGTCCTCAAGGAGGCGGTCCGCCTGCTCTGGGGTCAGGGCGTTGCCAACAGCGATTTTCCGGCGGTCGATGCCTACCAGGAAGGCGAAATGCCCGGTTCGCTGCGCGTCGCCGTGGCGGCCAATCGCGGCGAAAATCTCGACGGCCACTTCGGTTCCTGCGAGCGCTTCTTGATTTACCAGGTCGGCCGCGACCTCATCAAGCTGATTGCCGTGCGCAGCACCGTCGAAGCGGACACCGCCGAAGACAAGAATGCCGCCCGCTCGGCGCTGATCAACGATTGCCAGATCGTCTATATCCAGTCGATCGGCGGCCCGGCCGCCGCCAAGGCGGTGCGTGCTGGTGTCCATCCGGTCAAGAAGCCGGGCGGCGGCAAGGCCCGCGAAGTGCTGGTCGAACTGCAGGGCCGGCTCGCCTCGCCGCCGCCCTGGTTGGCCCAGATCATGGGCGTCCCGTCGGCCTCGCTGGCCCGCTTCGAAGAGGACATGGCCAGCGAGGAGTCGGCATGATCACCCCCGCCCAACTGGTCCAGGTCGCTGAAGCCACCCTGCTCGACGCCCGCGCCGCCTCATTACGCCAGCGCTTTCCCGACCTGCATTTCACCGAATGCGGCGAAGACGACGTCTCGCCGCGCTACAAACCGGCACTCAGCATCGAAGGCTACGACCTCTTCCTGATCAGCGGCGCCTCCGGTCACTGCCTGGAACTGGTCAACGAAGCCACCACCGCGACCGGCATTCTCGTTGCCGCCAAGGTCGATGACGAGTGAACAGGCTGGCGTTGGCCGGCTTGGGCTCTGTTCCGGCTGTTCCTACTATCCGGACTACCTGAACAGTCGGCGGTGCACGCCGGGCGACGCCTGCATCCGGGCCCACAGCGGCCGGCAGATCGACCGTTTCCTGCGCACCAACCCGGAACTGGCGCAGAACTATCTGACCGACATCTTCTGGGAGCGGCGGGCGATCGCCGCCCGCTATGCGCCGGTAGACAGCATCTTCGGGCTGAAATCGGATCACGACGAAGTGGTCCGCCGCGTCGTCGCCACCCGCCTGCCGGTCGACCAGCTGATCACGATGGCCCGCGATCCGGACCGCGAAGTCCGGCTGTCGGTGGCCGCCCGCCTGCCCGAGCCGCTGCTCATCGAACTGATCCACGACCCCGATTACCTGATTCGCGCCACCGTCGCCCGGCGCCTGCCGCATGGTCAGCTGGCCAAGTTGAGCAAGGATCCGGAGCGCGAAGTCCGCAAGGTGGTCGCCACCCGCCTGCCGCCCTTCGCCCTGCACATGCTGGCGGCCGACCCCGAGCCGGAGGTTCGCGCCATCGTCGCCGAGCGCGCCCTGCCCGGCCTGGCCGCCACGCTGCTCAACGATGCCGAATGGTGGGTCCGCCTGGCCGCCGTCGGCAACGCACCGCTCGAATTTCTGCCACCGCTGGCCGACGATCCCGAAACCGAAGTTCGCGAAGCCGTCCGGACCCGGCTAGCCGAAGAAACCGCCGCCTGATAACGAGGAAAATCCGATGAAACAAAACCTGGCCTGGCTGGAATACTGCAAATCGCTCGCCCCTGCCGTCGTCGAAACCTGCGCCAAGGTTCCGGTCAGCAGCGGTCCGGGCGCCCTGGTCAAGGCCTTGAGCCTTGCCCTGCCGGAATGGAAGTTTCGCCATGCGCTGAGTCGGGGCGGCTGGTATCGCCTCGGCGGCATTCTCGACCTCCAGGGCCAACGTGTTTCCGACAGCCTGGAAACCTGGGTCGAGAACGCCCTGGACGAACGCGACGGCGATTTCGCCCGACTGATCGACGACTTTGCCGATCAGCGCCTCTTCGCCACCCGGCTGGTCGGCCAGACGCATTACCTGGTCGCCTCGGCCGATGACAGCAGCGATGGCTTTCTGCAACTGGAAATCGAAGACCTGCAGGAAATGCGCGTCCATCAACTATTCGTCAACGACCCGACATCGCAGGAAGAACTCGTCGATCCGCGCGGCGGTGCCGATATGCCGATCCCGGTCGGCCTGCCCTTCTACACTTTTCGCCGCATCCAGCACATCGGCGCCTTCCTGCAGCGCATGCTGGCCCAGAAACCCGAGCCGGCGGCCATCCATCGCATGCTCGACGACTGGCAGAAGAGCAGCGCCTCCGGCACCAGTGCCTATTACAACCACTGGGTCATCGCCACCCGCGAGCATCTCGACCGCTACCAGCAGCCGGTCTTCCGTGCCCAGCCGATCGCCACGCTGGCCGGCGAACCGCCGGAATTCGAGGCAACGACGGGGAGCAGCGGCCTCAAGCTGAACGAAGCGCTGTCCCGCTTCGATCGCCAAAGCGGTTACCCGATGGCCTGGTACTTCCACATGCTGACCAGTAAGGCCGTGCCGCACTGGGTCGCCCAAAGCGTCGTCGAAGACTCGCTGGCCGGCTTCGCCTACCTGCCGCAACGCGACGTCAACGTCGTGCGCAGCTGGCTGCACCGGCCGTACGCCGTGTGAAGACCACAGCCCGCTGCAATGCGGGCTGTTCCGGCACCTCGTAGCCCCCGGGAAAACAGAAGCCTTCCGGGCTTGCCGACGCCCGCCCGGCAAGCCCGGAAGGACGGCAGGTCCCGCCCCCAAGCCACCACATAGAACGAAACACGCCGATCAACCCGGCTTTTCGCGGCGACTTCACGTCCACCGAAGAATAAAGACCGAATTTGACGTCAGTTAGGCCAAATGAGACAATGATAATCATTCGCAATTGAAAACATTTTCGATGATTGTCTCAGGAAGCCCACGTGAACCTTTCAGCCACTCCCTCCGCTGCTGTCGGTGAGCTTTACGCCAACCATCACGCCTGGCTGTACGCCTGGTTGCGCCGAAAGATCGGCTGTAGCCACGGCGCCGCCGATCTGGCCCAGGATGTTTTCATGCGCATTCTGGTCTCGCGCAACGCGCTGTGCGGGATGCGCGAGCCACGGGCCTATCTGACGACGACGGCGCAGCGTCTGATGGTCGACCGCATGCGCCGGGAAGTGCTGGAGAAGACCTATCTCGCCGAACTGGCGATCACCCTCGAAAACCTGCCGGTCCACCCGTCACCCGAGCAAACCCTGCTGACGCTGGAGGCGCTCGAGCAGATCGCGACGGTCCTCGCCGGCGTTCCTGCCAAGGCCCGCCAGGCTTTCCTGTTGCACTACCTGGAAGGCTTGGGGCATGCCGAAATCGCCGCCCAACTCGGCGTTTCCACCCGCATGGTTCGTAAACACCTGGTGCACTGCCTGTTGCAGTGCGACCGGATTCGCGCCGACTGATCTGCGCCATGCCGACACGTTCCCCTGCCCGCGCTGATCCGCTCGCCCGTCAAGCGGCCGAATGGATCATCCGTCTGAGTGCCGACGAAGCGGCGGAACGCGCTGCCGCACAGGCTGGATTCACCGCCTGGAAAAATGCCGACTCGCGCCACGCCGAGGCGGCGGCGCGCATGGAACGACTGGTCGGCAACCTGAACCAGGTCCGCGGCGACGGCGTTGCCCAGCCGGCCCGGCGCGCCCTGAATGCCGCGCTGGCCGGAAACCGCCGAACAGGACGGGCGACGCGGCTGGCCTCGGCGCTGCTGCTCGCCGCCCTGTGCATTCTCCCCGCCTGGGTCGGCATGCAGGCGCGCACGCCAAGCTACTGGCTGACCGACCTGCGGTCCGGCGAGGGCGAATGGCCGGAAACCACATTGGCCGACGGCAGCACTATCGCACTGGGCAGCCTGAGCGCAGTCAACATCGATTTCGGCCGCGCAGCGCGTACGGTCGAACTGGTGCAAGGCGAAATCCTGGTCGATGTTGCCAAGGACGCCGCCCGTCCGTTCATCGTCGAAACCGCGCACGGCCGCATCAAGGCGCTCGGCACCCGCTTTACCGTGCGGCGCGAAGCCGAATGGACCATCGTCACGATGCTGGAGTCGCGCGTCGAGGTCAGCCCGGCCAGCCGGTCCGGTGCGACGAGCGATGCGCCGCTGCTGGTCAGCGCCGGGCAGCAGGTGCGGATTGGCGCCGATGGTTTGTTCCCGGCCGAACCGATCGACGCGCCGAGCGTCAGCCAGGCCTGGTACAAACGCCAGTTCGTGGCGCAGGAAATGCCGTTGCCCGATGTCCTCGACGAACTCGACCGCCAGCGTCCGGGGCGCATTTTCTATGACCGGAAAGCGCTCGCCCGGATCAAGGTTTCGGCCGTACTGCCGCTGAACGACAGCGACCGTGCCGTGCAATTGCTGGTCAACAATTTCCCCGAGCTGCGGGTCCGCACGGTCACTCCTTATCTGCTCGCCGTCGACCTCGCGCCGCAGGCACACAGCGGCTTCCCGGAAAAATAATCGGGCGTTCCGGTTCCGCTTTCCGTTTTTCGTTCGTCAATGGAAGTGAAGGGCATGATCGGCCGCCAGGCATTTCCTGTTGGACAGGTGCGTTAGCCAGTTTCGCTTTGCGTCCTTCGCCCCACCCGGGGAGAGTCCACCGCCAACAGGAACCTGCCGATCATGCACAACACCTACCCAGCAGCCGCTGCCGACCCTGGCATCCGCGGCGCCATAAAACCCGTCGTCTTCGCCATCCATCTGGCCCTTGCCGTCATCGGCAGCACCCCGGCCCTGGCCCAATCGAGCGGCGTCGCCGCGACTTACAACATCCCGGCCGGCCCGCTGGGCGAGGCGCTCAACCGATTTGCCTTGCAGGCCGGGGTGGCCATCGCGGTCGATGCCGAAAAACTGCGCGACCTGCGGACGGACGGGCTGCACGGGCGCTACGAGGTCGAGGCCGGTTTCAGTGCCTTGCTGCGCAATACCGGCTACGGCATCAGCAAGACGGCCGCTGGCTACATGCTGGTGGCGCACCCCAAGGCCGCCCCGACGAGCCGCAAGGAAGAGGCCGGCGATCCGATACTGGGTGAAACGCTGGTCGTCGATCAGCGGGAATCGGCGGGAACCACGGTGGTCGATCGCCATGTGATCGATTCCCTGTCCGCCGGCAATGGCGACATCACCAGCATTCTGCGCGTCATGCCCAATGTGCAGTTCGATAACAACCAGTTGCATACCGGGCGGCAGGGCGAGATTTCGCCGGCCGACATCAGCATCAACGGTGCCAAGTTCTACCAGAACCTCTACCAGCTGGACGGCATGTCCTTCAACAACGACATCGATCCGGCGAGCGGCGACAAGTCCTCGTCGATCACCGAAGTCAGCTCGGCCAGCCAGGGCTTTGCCATCGACAGCAGCCTGTTGTGCAAGATCACCGTCCGGGATTCCAACGTGCCGGTCGAGTACGGGGCCTTTACCGGCGGCGTCGTTTCGGCCGATACCTGTGCGCCGACCAGGACCTTTGCCGGCCAGGCCTCGATCGGCACCACCCGGTCGACGTGGATGGAATACAAGATCGCCCCGGAACAGCAGTCGGACTACGACAACACGACCAGTTCGGATTACGCCCGCAAGTTTGAAAAATGGACCTACAAGCTCTCCCTGCAGGGCAAACCGACCGAGAACCTCGGGCTGATCGGCAGTTTCATCCGGCACACCTCGACCATCCCGCTGAACGGCGATTCGGGCTACAAGAACGGGGGCGGCTCGACCCCGGAAGAAACCCGGCAAACCGACAATTTCTTCATCAAGGCCTTCTGGAAACCGACGGTCGACCATGACGTCGACTTCTCGATCCAGTACGCGCCGACTGCCGATAAACGCTTCCTTGCCAGCATCAAGGACAGCCAATTCAACTACACCGCCGGTGGCCTGGGGATCAACACCGGCATAGTCAGTCGCTTCGACAGCTTCGTGTTGAGCCAACGGCTGACTTCCACGGAAATGGAAAGCTCGCGCGATGGCGATTCGAGCATTTACAAGACCTGGCGCTATTCGGCCGCCGACAAGAACTGGGGTACCACGACCCTGAGTCTTGAGGGTGGCTATGGCGACGTCGAACAAAAGCAGAGTGTCCAGGCGTATCTGGCGAAAGTCGATTGGGAGCCGGTTTCGCTGCTCTCGATGGCGCACCGTTTCCAGGCCGGCTTTGAATTGAGCCAGAAGGAATCCTCATATCACCGCAAGACCCAATACGAGTCCTACTACACCCCGGCGACCTACAGCGGCAACTGCATCCGGGCCGACGGAACAGTCGATCCCTATTGCTCGACGGCCGATACCTCGAACGGCTGGGCAGGACAATATCTGAAAAGCCGCGTCGTCTATCTGGCCGGCAAGTTCACCGTCAAGGACGATACGCGAAGCATTTTTCTGCAGGATGAGATCAAAAAGGGCAACTTTACGGCCCGCGTCGGGGCGCGCTACGAGGACAGCGCCTTGACCCCGGAGTCCACGCTGGCGCCGCGCAGCGCCTTCTTCTACGACCTGTTCGGCGACGGCAGCACCAGGCTGGAAGCCGGCGCCAACCGTTACTACGGGCGCAATTTCATGGCCTATTACATGCAGGCCAACCGCCTGTCGCTGCAGTCGGCAACGACAGGTTCCGGATTTACGCGCAGCAGCCTGACCGACTGGGGGCCGTTGGTAATGAGCACAACCGCCGCCGGCTATCATTTCGAAGATCTCAAGGTGCCTTACGACGACGAAGGCATGCTGGCCATCAAGCAACGCTGGGGCGGCGCCACCTGGGGGCTGAAGTACGTAGACCGGACAAGCCGCGACCAGGTGGTCCAGGTGTTGCGCAGCATCAACAACCGCTGGTTCGAGAACACCGGCACCGGCGAGGCGCAGACGCTGTCGATGACAATCGAGACGCAGCGCCCGATCAAGCTGTGGGGGACCATGACGTCGATCATGGCCGGGGCGGAAAAAATCAAGTCGCGGACTTCGCATGCCGACTATTACACCAGCGACCAGGATTACAACGACAACCGGGGCCTCGATTACGTCGTCTACAACGGCAGTCTGATCAGTGCCGGCGCCAAGCCGGCCGACAATTACAACCGGCCATGGACCGGACGGGTCCTGTTGATGACCGAGATTCCCCGGGTCAATCTCAGTATCGGCAATTTCTTCCGCTATCGCGCCGGTTATCAGAAGACCGTACAGAACGGGACCCAGGATGTCGGTGGCGTGTCGTACACCAATTACGACCGCCGTTCGTTCAAGCCGGCATTCACCTGGGACATGCGCATCAACTGGGATGTGCCGACGCCGACCGAGCAGAAGCCCTATGTCTCGCTGACCATCGACAACATCCTGAATGCGACCAATGCCATCGAAAACTCCGGGACCTATCTGGTTTATGAAAAGGGCCGTCAGTTCTGGCTCGAACTTGGGATCAAATTTTGAGGTGATGATGCGTCTATCGATCAAGTTGTTGTCCATGCTCGCCGCCGGCCTGGGCTCGGCGGCGGCCTTTTCCGCCGAACCCTGCCGCCAAGAGGCGACTTGGGACGTCGCCTGCCTGCGCCAGCACTACGCCGTGCCGCTCAAGGCCTGGCCGGCGCCGCGCATCGAGGGGGGCGGCGAGTGGCAGGAAATGGCCCCGGTCGCCCCGCCCGATTTGCCAAAGACCGTGCCCTACGCGCTGCTTCGCCTGGGCATCCGGCTGTTCTACGACAAGGCGCTCTCCGACTCAGGGGAAATCGCCTGCGCTTCCTGTCACCGGCCCGACCATGCTTTCGCCGACACGTTGCCGGTGACGCCCGGCCATGCCGGGCGCAAGGGCATGCGCAATGCGCCGGCGCTGGTTGGCGTCAGCCACGCGAGCAGCCTGTTCTGGGACGGCCGCTCGCCGACGCTGGAACACCAGGCACTCGGCCCGGTCGCCGATCCGGCCGAAATGGCGATGGCGCTCGACAAGCTGCCCGGCAAGCTCGCTGCCATTGCCGGCTACCGCGAGGATTTCCGCCGCGCCTACGGCGACGACGCGGTGACGCTGCCGCGCATCCAGTCGGCGCTCGCCGCCTACGAGCGGACGCTGGTACCGACAGCGACCCGCTTCGACGACTTTCTCAAGGGCCAGGCACAAGCTCTGAACGACCAGGAGTTGCTCGGTCTGCACCTGTTCCGGACCAAGGCCGGCTGCATGACTTGTCACAACGGGCCGGCGCTCAGCGACAACAAGTTCCACAACCTCGGCCTGACCTATTTCGGGCGCAAGTACGAGGATCTCGGCCGCCACAAGGTGACCGGCGAGCCGCAGGATGTCGGCAAGTTCAAGACCCCGACGCTGCGCAATGTGGCGCAGAGCGGGCCGTGGATGCACAACGGGCTGTTCCCGTCGCTGCGCGGCATCCTCAACATGTACAACGCCGGCATGCCCAGGCCCAAGCCGGCCAACGCGGTTCAGGCGGCCGACCCGCGTTTTCCGGTCAATTCCGAATTGCTCAAGCCGCTCGAGATGAGCGAAGCCGAAGTGCAGGCCCTCGCAGCATTCCTCAACGTACTTTGACCCGGCGCTCCGATTGATGACGATGCCCCTTATGTCCCGGCTGTTCCGTGCCGCTCCGCTCGCTCTCGCCATGCTGCTGCCTTGCCCGGGGTCGGCCGCGCCACCGCCCGCATGGCAGCTTGAGGCACAGGCCGGCGGCTTTTCGTCGTATCGGCTGGCCAACGGTTTCAAGATCATCCTCGCCCCCTTTCCGGCCGCCGCCACCGCCCGGATCGAACTACTGGTCAAGGTCGGCAGCAAGCAGGAGGGCTATGGCGAAAGCGGCATGGCCCACCTGCTCGAACACATGCTGTTCAAGAGCGCCGGCCGGCGCGCCGACCTGAAGAGCGAGCTGACCGCGCTGGGCGCCACCTGGAATGGCACGACGACGGCCGAGCGGACCAACTATTTCGAAACCGTCGTCGGCGATCCCGACAAGATCGACGAGGCGATCCGTATCGAGGCCGACCGCTTCATCCGGCCGACCTTCACCCGGGCGCATCTGGTCAGCGAAATGACGGTGGTGCGCAATGAACTGGAGCGTAAGGACAACGATCCGAACAGCCTGGTAACCCGCGCCCTGCAACGCCAGAGCTATTTCTGGCACGGCTACGGCCGGTCGACCATCGGTGCCCGCAGCGATATCGAGGAAGCGCCGTTTGCCGCACTGCAAGCCTTTCACCAGCGGCACTATCGACCCGACAACGCGGTGCTGATCGTCTCCGGCAAATTCGTCAGCCAGCGCGTACTGAAGCTGGCCGGGCGCCTGTTCGCCGCGGCCCGCTTGCCGGCCACCCCACGCCCCGCCACCTGGACACGGGAAGAAGCCCGGGCGGTGACCAATCGCAGCGAACTGTTCCTGGCGGCCGGCAAGGTGATCGGCGCCGCCGCCTGGAAGTTGCCGGGCATGAACGAACGGGAGACCCTGGCGGTCGATCTGGCGAGCGCTGCCCTATGCGCCGAAAGCTGGGGCAGCCTGCGCCGCGCACTGGTTCTCGAACAGCGCCTGGCGATCGGCGTCTCCTGCGGCGTGCAGGCCCAGCCCGACTACAGCCTGTTGCTGGCTTCGGCCTCGGCCGGCCAGGCGGCCGAGGCCGAGGCGCTGTCGCGCGCCTTGTTGGAACATGTCGAGCGCTTCGCCCAAAGCGGCATTTCGGCCGAGCAACTGGAGCGCGCCCGGCGCAATGAACTGAACGCCTTCGAACGCCTGGGCAGCGCCCACGAATCGTTCGCCGCCCGCCTGTCGCAGGCGGAAGTGGCCGGCGACTGGCGCCTCTTCTTCCGGCAGCGCGACATCGTCGCCGATCTGACGCTGGAAGAAGCCAATCAGGCCCTGAAGAAATGGCTGATCGGCATCAATCGCAGCGATGTCCTGTTGCGTCACGCCGAAGGTGCTACCCCGCCGACCATGCCCAAGGCCGAGCCGCTTGCCGCCCTGCTGGCCGGACGGGACTGGCCGGCCATCGCCGCCTCGGCCGATCCGCTGCCGACATCGCTCGACCAACTGGCGGCGCAGGTTGTGGCCATCCCGCTCGACAGCCAGCGCGCCCGGGCCGAACTGATCGCCCGCCGGACCCAGGGCAATCTGGCCTGGGTTAGCATCGCCAACGACTACGGCAACGCCGCGGCGCTGAGCACTCGCCAAACGTCCTGCGCGCTGGCCAGCAGCCTGATGGCTTACGGCGGTGGCGGGCTGGATCGCGAGGCACTGGCCAGTCGCCTGGAGGCCTTGCAGGCGCGCTGGTCGATCGGCCTCGGCGGCATCTCGTTGGAGGCCCCGCGCGCCAATATCGAGGCGGCACTGGACCTGCTGCTGGCGACCTGGAAAACACCGCTGCTCCCGGTCGGCGAATTCGAACGGCTGAAGGCGGCGCGGCTCGCCGGACTGGAAGCGGCCCTGAAAGATCCGGTGCAACTGGCTAGCAATGCCGTCGCCCGCCGATTCAACAATTACCCGGCCGACCATCCATTCCGGCCGCGTTCGCTGGCCCAGGCCCGGGCCGATGTCGAGGCCGTCGACATGGCCGAGTTGCGGCGCTGCATCGCCGATTTTTCCGGCATCTCGCAGATCCGGCTGGCGGTCGTCGGCGATTTTTCGCGGACGGATGTCGAGGCGATGTGGGCCAGGCTGGCCGAGCTGCCGCCGGCCCGGCTGCCCTACGAGCGGATCCGCGACATCGCCGCACCGACAGGCGTCGACGACCGCCCGGTCAGCGTCGCCATGCCTGATCGGCCGAACGCCGATGTCCAGGGCGTCGCCCTGCTGCGCATCGCCGAAGACGACCCCGACTTTCCGGCCCTGCGCATCGCCGTCAGGCTGCTCGGCGGCGATACCGACAGCCGGATCAGGACACGTTTGCGCGAACGCGAGGGCCTCGCCTACAGCGCCGGCGCAGCGCTGGCCGGAAGCAATTTCGAGCCGCGCAGCCGGCTCGGCATCAGCACCAGCGTGGCCAGCAGCAATGCCGAAAACGCATTGGCAATGCTCAAGGAAGAATTGGCGCGCGCCTTGGCCGAAGGTTTCAGCGAAGCCGAGGTGGCCCGGGCGAAATCACTGTGGAAGCAGGAGCGCAGCAAATCGCTGACGGCGGAAAATGGCTTGGTCCGGCAACTGTCCCAGGGCATGTACAGCGGTCGCGACTACGCATGGCAGGCGCGCTTCGACCGGCAGATCGACCAGCTTGGCGCGGCCGCGGTGACCGAAGCTTTCCGCAAATACCTGGCCGATGCTTCAATTGTCTGGAGCATGGGCAAGGGGCTGTAGATCGAATACTCACTGGCCGGCTTGCCCACATCGGAAATTACAGCAGCGTCTTCATCACGAACCCGATCACTGCGCACAGGCCTATGACCTGGATGACATTCATCTTGAAGCGGAACAAGGCAATGGCAGCGCCCAGCGCGATGACTGCCGCCCCCCATTCGAACGCCCCGGCAAAGCCCTTCGGCCACAGGACGTGATAGCTGAAGAACAACGCCAGGTTGAGGATGACGCCGACCACCGCAGCCGTAATGGCGGTCAGCGGAGCGGTGAATTTCAGGTGGTTGTGGGTTGTCTCGATGAACGGCCCGCCGGTCAGAATAAAGATGAAGGACGGCAGGAAGGTAAACCAGGTAACCAGCATGGCGGCGACTGCGCCGGCCAGAAACAGACTGTCCGGACCAAACACGGCCTTGACGTAACCCCCGATGAAGCCGACGAAGGTGACCACCATGATGAGTGGCCCCGGCGTGGTTTCGCCGAGAGCCAGGCCGTCAATCATCTGGGTTGGCGTCAGCCAGTTGTAGTGCCCGACGGCACCCTGATAGACGTAGGGCAGGACGGCATAAGCACCGCCGAAGGTCAGCAAAGCCGCTTTGGTAAAGAACCAGCCCATCTGCGTCAGGGTGTGGTCCCAGCCATAACTGGCAGCAAGCATCCCCATCGGCACCAGCCAGAGCAAGCCGCCCACGCCGGCGACTTGCAGCAGGTGAGCCCAGCTGAATAGTGCATGTGCCGGGGTTGGGGTGTCGTCATCAATCAATGCGCGGCCAAACGACTGGTCCGCCTGGTCGTGTCCGCCCCCGGTTTTGAACTTGGCCGGGGCTATCCGCCCGCCGAAGTAACCGATCGTCGCAGCGGCCGCGACGATGGCGGGGAATGGCAGGTTTAGCGCGAAGATGGCGACGAAAGAGGCGGCGGCAATGGCCCAGAGCACGTTGTTCTTCAGGGCCCGCGAGCCGATGCGGTGGGCAGCCTGCACAACGATGGCGGTTACCGCCGGCTTGATGCCGTAGAACAGGCCGGCCACCAACGGCATCTCGCCAAAGGCAATATAGATCCACGACAGGCCAATCAGGATGAAGAGCGATGGCAGCACGAACAGGCCACCGGCCACGATGCCGCCCCAGGTCTGGTGCATCAGCCAGCCGATGTAGGTAGCCAGTTGCTGGGCTTCCGGTCCGGGCAGCACCATGCAGTAGTTGAGGGCGTGGAGAAAGCGCCGTTCGGAAATCCAGCGGCGGCGCTCGACCAACTCCTGATGCATGATGGAAATCTGCCCCGCCGGGCCGCCAAAACTGATGAAACCGAGCTTCAACCAGAACCGGAAGGCCTGCCAGAAGCTGACTTCGGCCGGTGCGGCGACGAGCGTTTCGGATGTTGCTGTCGAGGCTTGATTGATCATTTCGGGCCTTTCTCAATGGAGGCCAGCAGTCCGTCAAAGATGATGCTGGCCAGCGCCTGCAACTGGTCATCGTCGGCGATGGTGTCGCGCAGGCCAGCCAGGGCGCTCTTGATACCGCTTGCTTCCGACGGCAGAGGGCTGGAAAAACTGCAACGCTTATCCGTAGCGATCGCAGGTTTGCCAGTTATTCCAACTTATCATGCCGGACGGCTCTATCCGCCAAATTAAGGCGGGCAGTATAGCGGCTGAATCAATGGAGAAATTATCGAATGGACATCGGTACCTGGCACGCCTGGTTCGACGGGGCGACGAAAGACACCAACCCAGGAATACGCGGCATCGGGGCAGTCCTTAAAGGACCTGCCGGCCAGATCGTGGAGATTGCCCAGGCGATTGGCGAAGGCACCAACAACGAGGCCGAATACTGTGCGCTGATGGCGGTACTCGATGCGGCCGTCGAGGCCGGGGTGCAAAACCTCGTCGTCTATGGCGATAGCCAGCTGGTGATCAAGCAGGTCAGCGGCGAGTGGTTGATCAATGCCCGGGGGCTGGTCCCGCTCTGCAAGACCGTGGTCGAACTGAAGGCGCTGATTCCGAACGTCAGTCTCTGCTGGATTCCGCGCGAAGAGAACACCGAAGCCGACGCCCTCTCGAAACGCGCCATCGGGGTTGCCGCGGCGACGCCCATCGACCGATCGGTGTGGATGAAAATCACGGAGATTGGCAAGCCGTTTGGCCTGTCCGGCGTGGCGCTGGGAAAACGGATGGACGCGGCAAAATTACGCGAAGGCGGCAAACCCACCCAACTGGCCCTGGATAAGGGATGCGCGCTGCAGGTCGAGAACAATTTCGGCCATGAGTATTTTTGGCACCGGAAGCTGCTCCCGGTTGCGCTGAAAGAAGCGCTGCTGCTCGATTGAGACCTTCGAGATGTCGGCCGGTAAAAACCAAGCAAGAACACCGAGCGCAGACTATCATATGAGCTACATTTAATATTTTTACAATATCGGAGACAGTCATGGCTTGGCTCGATAACCTGTCGCTACGCTACAAATTGCTGATCAACTTTCTCGCCAGCGGCGGTGTGCTGATCGTTGCCGTGCTCTTCTGCGTTCTGCAAATCCAGGCAGTCGGCAAGGACACCGAGCAGATCGCCAAAAACTGGCTGCCGTCGGTCCAGGCCGTGGGCGAAATCAGCCAGCTTCGCCTGCGCTACCGCGTGCGTAGCTTGGAATACATGCTGCCGGGGAGCGCCGAGGAAAAAGCCAAGATCGAAGGCAGTCTCGGCAAACTCAACGAATCACTCCAGGCCGCCTTGAAAACCTACGAAAAGCTGATCAGCTCCGATCAGGAACGGGCCATCTACCAGGACACCGTGAAGGCGGTGGAAGGCTACCAGGCCGCCGTCGACAAGGCGATCGCCCTGGCCCGCAGCGGCAAGGAAGACGAGGCCCAGCAATTGCGCCGGAGCGAATGGGTCAAGACCGCCAATGCCTTGCGCGACAAGACCGACGAACTGGCCAAGCTGAACCGGGACGGTGCGGACCAAGCCTCGGCGAGCGCCGAGAAGCGTGTCGGGACGGCCTTGGTTGGCGGCATCTCGGCCCTGCTGGCCGGCATTGCGCTGGCCCTGCTGGTTTCCTATCTGATCGCCCAGCGCATGGGTCACCAGTTGGATACCGCGGTGGTCGCGGCGCGCCGCATCGCGGGTGGCGACCTGCGCGGCGAGATGGGGCCGACCAGTCGCGACGAGGTGGGCAAGCTGGTGGGCGCCGTCGGCGACATGCAGCAATCCTTGCGCTCGGCGATGGGTGAGACGCTGAGCAGCGCCGGCCAGATTCTCGAAGCCTCGAAGTCGCTCAACCATGCGGTGCAGTTGATCGACCAGTCATCCTCGGTCCAGAGCAGCGCCGCTTCGGCGATTGCCGCCAATGTCGAGGAACTGACCGTCTCGATCAATCATGTGTCGGACAACACCAACGAAGCCTCGCGCCTGGCCAATGCGTCCGACGAACAGGCGGCCCAGGGCAACCAGGCCATCGTCGCGCTGGTCGGCCAGATCAACCAGTTGGCCAATGTCGTCCGCAACGCAGCGGAACAGATCCACGGACTCAAGCTGGAGTCGGAAAAGATATCGAGCATCGTCGCGGTGATCCGCGACATTGCCGACCAGACCAACCTGCTCGCCCTGAATGCCGCGATCGAAGCGGCGCGGGCCGGCGAAACCGGGCGCGGTTTTGCCGTGGTGGCCGACGAGGTGCGCAAGCTGGCGGAACGGACGGCGGTATCGACCGGCGAGATCAGCGGCATGGTCAATGCCATCCAGCAATCGACCGGGCACGTCGTCAGCGGCGTCGCGCAAGGCGTCGAGCTGGCCGACAGCAGCGTCGAACTGGCGCAGCAGGCCGGCGCGTCGATTGCGCAATTGCGCCAGATGGCTCAACAGGTCGCCGATGTCGTGCGTGAGGTCGACAACGGCCTGCGCGAACAATCGACGGCATCGACCGATGTCGCGGTCCGGATCGAACAGATCGCGACCCAGTCGGAAGAGGCCAGCGCCATTGCCCACGAAACCTCGCAGGCCGCCGAGAGCATGGACCGGACCGCGCAGCGCATGCAGGAAATCGTCGGCCGATTCAGGATCTAGCCGGCGGCAGGCAGGGCGGCACCGGCCGGCGCGGCCCGGCTCAGACTAATCCTTCTCCTGAAGCAGGTAGATGTAGTCGATCAGCGCATGGATGCGCGACCGGACCTTGGCTTCGGCCGGGTAAGGATTATTCGTAGCCGGCCCCGCCTGACTGGTGTAAACCTGCCCCCACAGCGGCATGTCGCGCGGGCCATGGGCTGCCACCGCCAGCCGGCCGTCGATGGTTTCGTAGACGCGGGCGGTCGGAAAATACCCGCCGTTCTTCTTGGACAATTGCGTCAAATCGGCGGGGGCCGGCTTGGCGGCCCCGGCAGCGGGAGTCCGCGCCTTGCCGTCGGAACCATGACAGGTCGCGCAGCTCTTCAGGAATTCGCGTTGGCCGAGCGCGCCGCTGTCGTCGCCGGCGCTGGCCGCGCCAGCCAGGGAACAGAGCAGCAGCGCGGCGATGGTGGAGATCTTTTGCATGATGATTATCTTTGGTGATGTCCGGCTGGCCATCCTCATTCGGTAGCCGGCCTGGGCGAAATTGCGGCGACTGGCCTCGCCTACTTCATTTTCGATGGCAGCTTGATCGTCTCGCCGGCCACCATGAATACGCCATTGCCCCGATGATGGAGCGTGTGCGGCTCGGGGCCGGCCGGGTTACGCCAGGCCTTGACCACCTCGAGGACGAAAAAGTTGTAGCGATTGACCAGCCGCGTATCGACGACGCGACACTCGAGGTTGACGAAGCACTCGGCGATCAGCGGTGCGTCGACCAGATCGGCCGCCAGTGGGGTCAGCTTGAACTCGGCGAATTTGTCGGTATCAAGACCTGAGGTATTGCCGCAGCCGACGACCTGGGTCGCCAGTTCGACCGACGGAATGTTGAGGACGCACTGCTTGGTCGCCTTCAGCGCCTGAAAGCTGAAATCGTTGCCGCTGACGACACAGCCGACCAGCGGCGGCTCGAATTCCATCATCGTATGCCACGACATGGTCATCACGTTGGCCTTGCCCTTGTGGCGGGTGGACAGCAGCAATACCGGCCCCGTTTCGAGGTGGCCGTAGACTTCACCGAGAGGAAACTCGCTTTTGGTCATTTCGTTCTCCTTGCCAGCAATAAACTTCTTGAGCCGAGGCTCGAGTCATTATTCCCTATAACCCGCCTGCTCCGCCACATTCGCCCGGTCGAGCTCGGTTCTCAGCGTGTTGTAGCCGGACTTGACGCTGAATTTGCATTCCCCCTCGCCCGCCTCGATCCCGCCGAGCAGCGGACAGGCGCCGAACAGTTCGGCCACCCAGTCCACGAAGGCACGGACTTTCGGCGACAGGTGGCGGTTCTGCATGTAGGCCACCGAGATCGGCATCGGCGACGGCGAGATGTGCGGCAAAACCTCCTGCAGCGCGCCCGATTCCAGATGCGGCAGGACCATGTAGCGCGGCGGCTGGATCAGCCCGAAGCCTTGCAGGCCGCAGGCGACATAGGCTTCGCCATCGTTGACCGAGACGCTGCCGCGCATCTTGACCGGCGTCGACTGGCCATCGACGATGAAATCCCAGTCGATGGTGCGGCCGGTCTGGCTGGAGAAATAATGCACCGCCAGGTGCTGCTGCAGATCGTCGATGCTGTTCGGCACGCCGTAACGTTCGAGGTATTCCGGAGCGGCGCAGGTAAGCGCCTTGAAAGTGCCGATGCGCCGGGCGACCAGCGTCGAATCCTGCAGCTCGCCGACGCGGATGACGCAGTCCACCGCCTCGCGGACCAGATCGACCTGGCGGTCGCCCATGCCGATCACCAGGTCGACATCCGGATAGCGGCAATGGAAGTCGCACAGCCGGGGAATCAGGATCAGCCGGCCGATGGTCGACGGCACGTCGAGGCGCAGCCGTCCCTTTGGGCCGCGCGCCACGTCGCGAAACGACGACTCGGTTTCCTCGACTTCACCGAGGATGCGGGCGCAGTGCTCGTAATAGGCGGCACCGTCCGGCGTCAGGCTGATCCGCCGGGTCGTCCGGTTGAGCAGGCGGACCTGAAGCAGGGCTTCCAGATTCTGGATGGTGGTCGTCACGGTCGCCCGGGGCATGCCCAGATTGTCGGCGGCACGGGAAAAACTGTTGGCATCCACCACCCCCGTGAACACCTGCATGGCTTGAAAACGGTCCATCGTCGCCCATCTTTGGTCGTTGATATTGTTTAATCTTACCGAATAATGTTGTCAGAATACATATCTTTATCCATTGGAGAATAATGCCCAAAATCGTCCCACTGGCACTTCTGCTCCAGCCCAAGCGGAGCACGCCACTCATCAACCGATCGGATGCTTCCCCCTGAATTGCTCGCCTATGTTGAGCTTGAGCATCCGCACTGAAAGGACAGAGTAATGGCGTCAAACACAATGAAAGCGATTCGGCAGCACGAATTCGGTGGCCCTGAGGTGCTGCATTACGAGGATGCGCCGATGCCCGAGTTGCAGCCGGGCGAAGTACTCGTTCGCGTACACGCGATTGGCCTGAACCCACCCGACTGGTACCTGCGCAACGGGTACAAGATGCTGCCCCCTGAGTGGCAGCCGCAGGTATCCTTTCCTGTCATTCTGGGGACGGACGTGGCGGGCGTTGTCGCGGCGGTCGCCGATGATGTCAGGGAATTCTCCGTCGGCGACGAGGTGTATGCGATGGTTCGCTTTCCCAGTGGCCTTGCCGGAGATAGCAGGGGCTATGCGGAATACGTCAGCGTGCCAGCGTCGGAAGTTGCGTTCAAGCCGGCTGGCATCGATTACGTGCATGCCGCCGGAGCGCCGATGTCGCTGCTCACCGCCTGGCAGTTCATGATCAAACTGGGGCACGATGAAGCGAACCCGCTGCAGCCGAACCGGCATGAGCCAGTACCGCTCGCCGGCAAGACCGTGCTCGTCAATGGTGCCGCAGGCGGCGTCGGGCACTTCGCGGTGCAGATCGCAAAATTGAAAGGGGCGCACGTCATCGCGGTGGCATCGGGGGAACATGAAGCGTTCCTGCACGATCTCGGTGCCGACGAATTCATTGACTACACCAAAGTTGCTCCCGAGGCGGTCGCCCGCAACGTCGATCTCGTCATCGACGCAGTTGGCGGCCCGACCAGCGGTCGTTTCCTGCCCACGCTGAAGACTGGTGGCGCCTTGTTCCCAATCTTTCCCCTCGGCTTTTCCGCTGCCGCAGAGGCCGAGAAGCAGGGCATCACGGTCTCGGCCACCCAGGTGCGCTCGAATGGCCCACAGCTTGCAGAACTCGGACGCTTGCTCGATAGCGGTGCAATTCGCGTCGCCATCGACAGCACGTTTCCGCTTGCCGATGCGCGCCAGGCCCACGAACGCGCTGCCCGCGGGCATATCCAGGGCAAGATCGTGCTCACCGTCCGGTGAGGCAGAGCCGTTCGCAACCCGATCTCGAACCCATCAACTACCCGCCGGAAATGACCTCAATGAGCACCATCAAAGAAGCCATCGAAGACCTGTTCAACAACCCGCAGCTTTCTGCAGACGAAGCCATCGACCGGCACTTCGGCCCGGATTTTCGCCAACGCACAAACGGAAGCTGGGACGACCGCCCCGCATTTTTCGCGCGCATCGTCCGTCTCCGCGAGATCGTCAAGCACGCCACGATCACTGTTCTCGATGAACTCGTTGATGGCGAACGCTACGCGGAACGCCATATCGTCGATCTGGTCAGGCACGACGGAGAGCGGATTCGCCAGGAAGTGTATGTTTTTGCACAGCGAGACCCCGATGGGCGCTTTGCCCGAATCGAGGAGACGACCCTGATTCTCGACAACCAACAGGAAACCCCATGACCCAGACTATCACTCGCATGAACCCGCCCTCCTTGCCGAACTCGGCAGCCATGGGCTACTCGCAGATATCCATCGTTGAACCGGGCCGCATGGCTTACATTTCCGGGCAAGTGGCCTGGCGTCCCAATGGCGAACCGGCGCCTGCCGATCTGGTTGAGCAAATGAAGATCGTGGCGGATAACGCCAAAGCCGCTCTGCTCGCTCTTGGCGCGACACCCAAGGACATCGTGATCGCGCGCTGCTTCATGACCGATCTGACGCCTGAAAGACTGAATCAGATATTCCCCCCGCTGCTGGCAATGTTTGGCGGTGCGCAGCCCTGCATTACCGGCGTCGGCGTCGCGGCCTTGGCCGCGCCCGATCTGCAAGTCGAGCTGGAGTTAACCGTTCGTCTGCCGGATTGACCCCTTGAGTCCCGCCCGGTCTGGTGGATTCCCGCGATCAGCAGCCGGGCCCCCAGGCCGGGCCCTGGTTTTCATTAATCACGTTGAGGAAGAACAGAATGGACTTGATCGAGAAATTGAACTGGCGTTATGCAACGAAGAAAATGTTGCCGCAAAAAATCGTACCGCAGGAAAAGGTCGAGCGCATTCTTGAGGCCATACGGCTGGCCCCGACCTCCAGCGGCTTGCAGCCCTACGAGGTCATCGTCGTAACCAATCCCGGGATCAGGGAAAAGATCCAGGCCATCGCGAAGAATCAGGCGCAGGTCACTGACTGCTCGCACCTGCTGGTATTCGCCGCCTGGGACAACTACACGGCGGAGCGGATCAACATGATGTTCGATCTGACCAACGAAGAACGCGGCGGCGGGAACGAAGGCTGGGAAAACTACCGCGCCATGCTTCTGGGGATGTACCCGCCACGTAACGCCGAGGAAAACTACCAGCATGCGGCCCGACAGGCCTACATCGGCCTGGGGGTGGCGCTGGTCGCGGCGGCGTTCGAAGAAGCGGATAGCACGCCGATGGAAGGCTTCGATCCCAAGGCACTGGATGACATCCTTGGGCTGCCAGCCAAGGGGCTCAGGAGCGTGACCATCCTGCCGCTGGGTTATCGGGATGCCGATCAGGATTGGCTGGTCAATCTCAAAAAGATCAGAAGACCCCGCGACCGGTTCGTCAGCGAGGTGAAGTAAACCTCGGCGGGTGCCGCGCCCTGCCTCTTGCTGGTGTTGGCGCTCGATCTGACGATCAGCGTGGACTTGACTATGCAATAAGGGGCGAGGCCGGACTGGATCACTCGCCCGTACGGGGCGAGCCGATTCCGCGACCAGACGGCGCAACGCCCCGGCCTGAATGGCGCGCAGTGCCAATGGCACCAGAACGACCGCGAACTTGGCCGTTCCATGTCGCGCCATGAATAGTGTTCTCTCCTTTCTGGAAATGGCCAATCGTCCATAGCTTGTTGCTGCCCTGCTTGCGGCAGACGGACCGTCTGCCTAAATATTGTGGGTAGCGGGAAAATGTGCGACATGATTGTTTGTTGACATTGAATAGTATTGTCGAAATACACCGGTTTATCCCGTTACAAATAATTCCGACAATAGCTCCATCCCAATTTCCGGCAGTTTTCGCTGCCCCGACCACGATGGAAGCAAGCCCCGCCACGACGACCAGCCAGCCGGTGAATTTCACTATCGCCGGCCCGACCGCGCCGATTGCCCTGCGTCTGTACCGGCCGGCAGCCAGCACGACCAGCCTGCCCGTCGTCATCTATTTCCACGGCGGCGGCTTCATCGGCGGCTGCCTCGACGATGCCGACCGGCCGGCCCGTTTCATCGCCGAGCATTGCCCGGCGCTGGTGCTGGCCGTCGGCTACGCGCTGGCCCCGGCCCGACCTTTCCCGGCGGCGCCGGAAGATGCCCACGCCGCGGCCTTGTGGCTGGCCGCGCATGCCGCCGGCCTGGGTGGCGATGCCCGCCGGCTGGCGGTGGCCGGCGACGATGCCGGCGGCAACCTGGCCGCCGCATTGACGTTGATCGCCCGCGACCGCAACGGCCCGGCTATCGTCGCCCAGGTGCTGGTCGGGCCGATGCTCGACCCGAGCATGACCCGGCTCGGCGACGGTGCCAAGCTCAATTCCGATCTCAGCGCCGCGACCTGTGCCACCTGCTACAGCCAATATCTGCCGCAGTCGCGCCAGCGCCTGCATCCCTACGCCTCGCCGCTGGCCTCGGTGCGCCAGGCCGGCTTGCCGCCGGCGCTGATCGTCACCGCCGAATGCGACGTGCTGCACAACGAAGCCGAGAAATACGCCGCGGCACTGATCGCCGCCGGCGTGCCGACCCAGGTCGTGCGCTTTGCCAAGGTTACCCATGCGGCGCTCGCCGTGCACCAGCCGGCGCTCGATGAAATCGCCCATTTCCTTCGCCGCCGGCTGTGGGAAGCCCCGCCGCCCAGGCACCCACTGAATTTGTAGGATCAGGCAAGCAATGGCGAGGAACGGGTATCCCCTGAAATGCCTTCCCCGCCTACGCTGAGCCACACCCCCAGCGAACGCTGAAATCGAAAACAGTCATTCAAAACTAAAGAGGAACCACCATGCCCCAACGTCAAAAACGCCTTATCCTGGCCGCCGCGCTAGCCGGCCTGTTCTCGGTCGGCGGCGGTCTCGCCGTCTATCACCAGGCCGCCGCCACCCCGGCCGTCGCCGCGCCGGCCGCCACGACGGTCGATGTCGCCGCCGTCGCCAGCCGCGCCGTCACCGAATGGCAGCAGTACTCCGGCCGCCTCGAAGCCGTCGAGCGGGTCGAGATCCACCCGCAGGTCTCCGGCATACTGACTGCCGTGCATTTCAAGGATGGCAGCCTGGTCAAGAAGGGCGACCTGCTGTTCACCATCGACCCGCGCCCCTTCGCCGCCGAAGTGGCGCGCGCCGAAGCCCAGCTCGCCGCCATGGAAGCCCGCACCGCCTACACCGCCAGCGACCTGGCGCGCGGCGAGCGCCTGCTGGCCGAAAACGCCATCGCCCGCCGCGACTTCGACGAGAAGCAGAATGCCGCCCGCGAAGCCAAGGCCAACCTGCAGGCAGCCAAGGCGGCACTCAACGTCGCCCAGCTCAATCTCGAATACACCCGCATCACGGCACCGATCGCCGGCCGCGTCTCGCGCGCCGAAGTCACCGTCGGCAACCTGGTCGCGCCCGGCAACGGCCCGGCCCTGACCTCGCTGGTCTCGGCCGACCGCATCTACGCCGCCTTCGATGTCGACGAGCAAAGCTATCTCAAGGTGGTCAACGGCAGCCAGGGCAAGGCCCTGCCCATCCACCTCGGGCTGGCCGACGATGAGGGTTACTCGCGGGAAGGCAAGCTGAGTTCGGTGGACAACCGCCTCGACAGCACCTCCGGCACCATCCGCCTGCGCGCCCTGGTCGACAACCCGGACGGCAAGCTGGTCCCCGGCCTCTACGCTCGCATCCGGCTCGGCGCCGCCAGCCAGCGCGATGCGCTGCTGATCGACGAGAAGGCGGTCGGCACCGACCAGGCCAAGCGTTTCGTACTGGTCGTCGGCGAAAGCAACCAGACGGCCTACCGCGAAATCCAGCTGGGCAGCATCCAGGACGGGCTGCGCGTTGTCGAAAGCGGCCTCAAGGCCGGCGAACGCATCGTCGTCAACGGCCTGCAGCGCGTGCGGCCCGGCGACCCGGTGACCCCCAATCTCGTCCCGATGGGCGGCGCCGCACCGGCCGCCAGCAAGGGCTAAGGACACACGGCCATGAACATTTCAAAATTTTTCATCGACCGGCCGATCTTCGCCGGCGTGCTCTCCATCCTGCTGCTGCTCGCCGGCGTGCTGGCGCTGTTCCAGCTGCCGATCTCGGAGTACCCGGAAGTCGTGCCACCCTCGGTGGTGGTGCGCGCCCAGTACCCGGGCGCCAACCCCAAGGTGATCGCCGAAACCGTCGCCTCGCCGCTCGAGGAGTCGATCAACGGCGTCGAGAACATGCTCTACATGCAGTCGCAGGCCAACAGCGACGGCAACCTGACGGTGACGGTCAATTTCAAGCTCGGCGTCGATCCCGACAAGGCGCAGCAGCTGGTCCAGAACCGCGTCGCGCAGGCCCTGCCGCGGCTGCCCGAGGATGTCCAGCGACTCGGCGTGACAACCATCAAGAGCTCGCCGACGCTGACCATGGTGGTGCACCTGATCTCGCCCGACGACCGCTACGACATGACCTACCTGCGCAACTACGCGGTGCTCAACGTCAAGGATCGGCTGGCCCGCATCCAGGGCGTCGGCGAAGTCGGCCTGTTCGGTTCCGGCAACTACGCCATGCGTGTCTGGCTCGATCCGCAGAAGGTCGCCCAGCGCGGCCTGACCGCCGCCGAGGTGGTGCGCGCCATCCGCGAGCAGAACGTCCAGGTCGCGGCCGGCGTCATCGGCGCCTCGCCGAGTGGCCCGGACGTGCCGCTGCAGCTCAACGTCAATGCCCAAGGCCGTCTGCAAAGCGAAGGTGAATTCGGCGAGATCGTCCTGAAGACCTCGCCGGACGGCGCCGTGACGCGCCTCGCCGACGTCGCCCGCATCGAGCTGGCAGCTTCCGAATACGGCCTGCGCTCGCTGCTCGACAACAAGCCGGCGGTCGCTATTCCCATCTTCCAGGCGCCCGGCGCCAACGCGCTCGACGTTTCGTCGAAGGTCCGCGAGGCGATGGCCGAGCTGTCGAAGGAATTCCCGGCCTCGGTCGAGTACCGCATCGTCTATGACCCGACGCAGTTCGTCCGGGCCAGCATCAAGGCCGTCGTCCATACCCTGCTCGAAGCCATCGCCCTGGTCGTGCTGGTCGTCATCGTCTTCCTGCAGACCTGGCGCGCCTCGATCATCCCGCTGCTCGCCGTGCCGGTTTCCATCGTCGGCACCTTCTCGCTGATGCTCGGCTTCGGCTACTCGATCAACGCCCTGTCGCTGTTCGGCATGGTGCTGGCGATCGGCATCGTCGTCGATGACGCCATCGTCGTCGTCGAGAACGTCGAGCGCAACATCGAGGCCGGGCTGACACCGCGCGAAGCCACCTACCGGGCGATGCGCGAAGTCAGCGGGCCGATCATCGCCATCGCGCTGACCCTGGTCGCCGTCTTCGTACCGCTTGCCTTCATGACCGGCCTGACCGGCCAGTTCTACAAGCAGTTCGCGATGACCATCGCCATCTCGACGGTGATCTCGGCCTTCAACTCGCTGACCCTGTCGCCGGCGCTCGCCGCCATGCTGCTCAAGGGCCACGGCGAAAAGCCGGACTGGCTGACACGGCAGATGAACCGCTTCTTCGGTCGTTTCTTCGCCGCCTTCAACCGCTTCTTCGGTCGCGCTTCCGAGAACTATGGCCGCGGCGTCACCGGCGTCATCGGTCGCAAAGCTTCGGCGATGGGCGTCTATGCCGTGTTGCTCGGGCTGACCGTCGGCATCTCCTACCTGGTACCCGGCGGCTTCGTACCGGCCCAGGACAAGCAGTACCTGATCAGCTTCACGCAACTGCCGAACGGCGCCTCGCTCGACCGTACCGAGGCGGTGATCCGCAAGATGGGCGAGATCGCCCTGGCCCAGCCCGGCGTCGAAAGCGCCGTCGCCTTCCCCGGCCTGTCGATCAACGGCTTCACCAACAGCTCGAGCGCCGGCATCGTCTTCGTCACGCTGAAGCCTTTCGACGAGCGGCACGGTCAGGAACTCTCGGCCGGCGCCATCGCCGGGGCGCTGAACCAGAAGTATTCGGCGATCCAGGAAGCCTTCATCGCCGTCTTCCCGCCACCGCCGGTGATGGGCCTCGGCACCGTGGGCGGCTTCAAGATGCAGATCGAGGACCGCGGCGCGGTCGGCTATGCCGAACTCAACGCCGCCGCCAATGCCTTCATGGCAGCGGCCGCCAAGGCGCCTGAGCTGGGACCGATGTTCTCCAGCTACCAGATCAACGTGCCGCAGCTCGACGTCGATCTCGACCGCGTCAAGGCCAAGCAGCAAGGCGTTTCGGTGACCGACGTGTTCGACACCATGCAGATCTACCTCGGCTCGCTGTACGTCAACGACTTCAACCGCTTCGGCCGCACCTACCAGGTCCGCGCCCAGGCCGACGCGCCGTTCCGCGCTCACCCGGAGGACATCCTGCAACTGAAGACGCGCAACAACCTCGGCGAGATGGTGCCGCTCTCCTCGCTGGTCAAGGTGCACACCACTTTCGGCCCGGAAATGGTCGTCCGCTACAACGGCTACACCGCCGCCGACATCAACGGCGGCCCGGCCCCCGGCTTTTCGTCGGCGCAGGCCGAGGCGGCGGCCGAACGAATCGCGGCGGAAACCCTGCCGCGCGGCGTCAAGTTCGAGTGGACCGACCTGACCTACCAGAAGATCCTGGCCGGCAACGCCGGCATCTGGGTTTTCCCGATCAGCCTGCTGCTCGTCTTCCTGGTTCTCGCCGCGCAGTACGAAAGCCTGACCCTGCCGCTGGCCGTGATCATGATCGTGCCGATGAGCATCCTCGCCGCGCTGACCGGCGTCTGGCTGACCGGCGGCGACAACAACATCTTCACCCAGATCGGGCTGATGGTGCTGGTCGGCCTGGCTTGCAAGAACGCCATCCTGATCGTCGAGTTCGCCCGCGAGCTGGAACTGCAGGGGGCGACGCCGCTGCAGGCGGCAATCGACGCCAGCCGGCTGCGGCTGCGCCCGATCCTGATGACCTCGATCGCCTTCATCATGGGCGTCATCCCGCTCGTCACCTCGACCGGCGCCGGTTCGGAAATGCGCCACGCGATGGGCATCGCCGTCTTCTTCGGCATGCTCGGTGTGACCACTTTCGGCCTGTTCCTGACGCCGACCTTCTATGTCCTGCTCCGCACGCTGGACAAGCGCCACAAGCTGCACTCGGCCACCCACCACGAAGCGCCGATTGCTCCGGCCCACACCCCGGCTTAAGCCGCAGGAGAAATTGCCATGAACTATTTGCTCCCCTACCCGCCCCACCCGGCCGCTTCGGCCGCGCCGCCTGCCCGGCCCGCCGGGCTAACCCGCCCGGCCCGGCTGTTCCCGTTGCTCGCCGCCCTGCTCACCCTGGCCGGCTGCTCGCTGGCCCCGACCTACCAGCCGCCGGTGGTCGATAGCCCAGCTGCCTTCAAAGAGGCCACGGCCAGCGGCCAATGGAAGACCGCCGAACCGGCCGAGAACATCCCGCGCGGCGAATGGTGGAAGGCCTTTGCCGACCCGACGCTGGACCGCCTGGAAACCCAGGCTGCCGCGGCCAACCAGGACCTCAAGGCCGGCGCCGCCCGGCTGGCCCAGGCCCGGGCCTTGCAGCAGAACGCCCGCTCGGCGCTCTTCCCGCAGATCGGCATCGGCGCCGGGCCGACCCGCCAACGTCCGTCGCCGGCCTCGCAAGGCCTGGCGGCCGACGCCGAGACCAGCATCGCGACGCTGTGGCGGGCCCAAGGCACCGTCGCCTACGAGGCCGACCTGTTCGGCCGGGTGAGCAGCGGCGTCGATGCCGCCAAGGCGACGACGGACCAGCGTGAAGCCCTGTTCCGCTCGCTGCAACTGGCCATCCAGGCCGATGTCGCGCAAGCCTATTTTTCGCTGCGCGAGCTCGACGCCCTCGCCGCCTTGTACGCCGACACCGTCAAACTGCGCGAACAGGGCACCCAGCTCTTCCAGCGCCGCTTCGACGAAGGCGACATCAGCGAGCTGGAGCTGGCCACCGCGCGCACCGAGCTGGCCTCGGCCCGTTCCGAGGCCGTCGGCATCGCCCGCCAGCGCGCCGTCGCCGAACACAGTCTGGCCATCCTGCTCGGTCAGGCGCCGGCCGCCTTCGACCTGCCGGCGCAGCCGCTCAACCGGGTCAGCCTGCAAGTGCCGGCCGGCCTGCCCTCGGCCCTGCTCGAACGGCGTCCCGACATCGCCGCCGCCGAACGGGCGATGGCCGCCGCCAATGCCCGGATCGGCACGGCGCGCGCCGCCTTCTTTCCGCGCCTGTCGCTAACCGGGGCGCTCGGTTACGAGTCGAATGAACTGGGCGACCTGTTCAAGTGGAGCAGTCGCGCCTTCGTCATGGGGCCGCTGGTCGGCACCCTGCTCTCGCTGCCGATCTTCGACGGCGGCGCCCGCCAGGCCGGCGTCGACCAGGCCCACGCGGCCTACGCCGAAGAGGCAGCCAACTACCAGCAGACGGTGCTGCGGGCTTTCAAAGAAGTCGAGGACAACCTCGCCCATCTGCGCCTGCTCGGCGACCAGACGCAAGCCCAGGACGAGGCGGTAAGCTCGTCGCGCCGCGCCGCCCGGCTGTCGCAGATCCAGTACCGTGAAGGTTCGGTCGGCCATCTCAACGTCATCGATGCCGACCGCAGCGTGCTGTTGCAGCAACGCGTCGCCGTCCAGCTCGATGCCGAGCGGGCGCGGGCGACGGTCAATCTGATCCGCGCCATCGGCGGCGGCTGGGGTAGCGAATCAGGTAGCTGAAGCGCAACCAGCCCGGCGGACACCATCGCGTGTCCGTCGGGCTGGCCAGACTATCGGCTTGTTTAACCAGGCGGCCCGAACGGTCTCGCCCAGGCGAGACCGTTCGGGCCCAGGCGCCAGCGAGCGCTAGCGCATTTCAAACAATTCCTGATGGAACCGTTCGCCCGGGAAGCCCAGCGAGCCCAGACCATCCCGGATGGCCTGACCGAACCTGGCCGGGCCGCAGAACCACACGTCGGCTTCACGCCAATTCGGAACGTTCTCGATCAGGCGCTGAAGATCGAGTCGCCCGTCGCGCTGATCCCACAGAACGTGCAGGCTGACTTTCGCGGCGGCGGCATCTCGCGTCAGTTTGTCGACCGCGGCCTGATCATAGTCCGCCGTGCAGTGGAACAGATCGACGGCTTTCCCGTCAGGCTGGCCGGCCAGGGCTTTCATCCGGGCGATGAAGGGCGTGATGCCAATACCGCCGCCAATCCAGATCTGGCGCGGCGCGTTGCCCTCGAAAGTGAATTGGCCGTAGGGTCCTTCCAGCTTGACGCTATCGCCGACTTTCAGCCGCTTCGGCAAGGACCGCGTGTAATCACCCAGGGCCTTGACCAGGAAGCGGATGCGCCCGTCTTCCTGCCACGCCGAAGCGATCGTGAAGGGGTGCGGACCTTCGTCTTCATGGAAAGTGACAAAGGCAAACTGTCCGGGCTTATGGCCGGGCCAGCCGCTGTCCAGTTGCACCTCGATCGCCGCGACGCCCAGCGCCGCCAACTGCTCGATGGCGAGAACCTTGCCCAGCGCCCGCTTGCCCCCGGCCCGCCGGTTAGTCAGCGACATCACCGCAGCGATGCTGCCGAGGGTCATCAGGACGATCAGGAGCGGCCCGACCAGGCCGCTCCAGTAGTCGAACTTGACCAGCACCACGGCGTGGAAGACCAGGGCCAGATAGGCAACGGCGAGAATCTTGTGGGTCTGGAAAAACCGCTTGTAGGGAAAGCGTTTGACCAGCGCTAGCACCATCAACAGCACCGCACCGTAGAACGCCCACTCGCCGATGCCTTCGGCCAGACCGCGCTGCTCCAGAAAAATTTGTTGCAAGGAACCTTCCGGGAGTACCGGACGAGGCCCCCGGCCGCCGGGACGCGTCAGCCAGCCAAGCTGAACCAGCCACTTGGGGCCGTCGGCGATCAGCCAGTGGCTGATTGAAATGACCAGGGCGGAAATGCCCAGCCACTTGTGCAGACGGTACATTTTGTCGAGGCCGCCGAAGTAGCGTTCCAAAAATACCGGCCTGGCCGAAAGAATCATCGCCAGGCTCATCACGCCAATGGCGATAACGCCGGTGTATTGGCTCAGGACATTTCGCCAGGGAAAAAACCCGGCCAGGTTGAACAAATCGGCTTGGTCGGTCAGCCACCAGGCGGCGCTGAGCAGCGCCAGGTAACCGACCAGCGTGTACTTGATGATTTTCATGATGCTCCCCACTTGCGTATCTACGTGTATGCAGACTAGCCGCCACTTATCTTTCTCGCAAGATAACTTACGAGACTTACAATCTGTAACGTAACGGACGCATCAGATGACCCGAAGGAGAATTTCGATCACATGGACAAGAACACCAGGATGGATAGTCATCAATGGGACAGCTCGCTCGATCCACAGATTTCTCCGCTCTTTCTGGCGCTGCAATGGGCGCATCGCCGATCGATTGAGGTGATACAACCGCTGCTGGTCGAAAACGGCCTATCGACCGCCGAATTCGATGTCCTCGCGACATTGCGCAATGCCCCCGCACCGCACGACATGACTCCGTCGCAGATCCAGCAGGAAGTGGTGATCACCTCTGGCGGTTTGACCAAGGTGATGCTTCAGCTGGAGGCTCGCGGCCTGGTCAAGCGCCTTCAGCTGCCGCATGACCTGCGCGTCAAGCCCGTTCAGCTGACCGACGAAGGAAGGCAAAAAGTCGAAACGGCGATGACCGCGATGCTTGGCGCGACAAGAGCCTGGCTCAAGAACGGGCTGGATGCCGGGGAGATCGGGCAACTGACGACACTGCTCAGCAAGGTCGTGGCGGCGCCGGGGCAGGCAGGTCGGCAAACAGGATGAAACCCCTGGCCGCGTAATGCCCGGAAGCCAAATTCAATGACTTGACTTCACTTTTGGCGCGCCCCCTGGCGCCCCTGCTTCGCCCAATACGTGAAGGCCTCTTCGTACACCTCGACATCGAGTTCCATCACCCGCTCTTGCATTCGTGTCTGCGCATCGGCAACGCCCTTGTTGTAAACAACCGGGCCAATTTCCTTCAGAAAAAAGGAAAGGAGCGCGCCGGCCCCAAGGCCACCGATTTCTTCATTCAAGTTTGTCGCGAAATAGCGCTGAATGGAGGCGATTGCGGCGTTGGTAGCGTCTGTCGATATTTCAATTGCCATTTGTAGTGCCCAGTTTTTCCAATTTTTGACGGACGAATTGTCCATCGATAAGCGGCGAACGACCAGTCTAGGCAAAGGGCAAAAAGTTTGCACAAATGAGGCATTCGGGGGAGAAGGGAGACCGGAGCATGGAAGCCGTCCGCGGCCACCCAGACAGCCGATGCTCAATGAATCGGTGGCCGAGCCCCCAACCTGGACTGTTCGGCCAATGCCAAACGATATGGCGATATTGCCGTCGTCATAATACAATGGGCACCCTTTTGGCATATCCGGTGCGCCGATGTCCCTCTCTTCCCTCTCTGACATCTTCCTCTCGCAGCACGCCCGCCTGCTGGAAATCACCACCGCGTTGCCCGAGGCTTCACTGCTCGTCGAACGCTTCTCCGGCCGGGAAGCCGTCTCGGAAACCTTCCGTTTCGAAATCGACTGTCTGTCCACCAACGCCTATCTCGATCTCAAGGCGCTGATCGGCGAGGAAATCACCCTGCGGCTGTTGCAGGCCGACGGCAGCAAACGGTCCTGGCATGGCTACGTCACCGAAGCCCTGCAGTTGGGGGCCGATGGCGGGCTGGCCCGCTACCGGGTGATCATGGAACCCTGGCTCGCCTTCCTCGGCCAACGCCGCGACAACTACCTGTTCCAGGACAAGACGGTCATCAACATCCTGACCCAGATCTTCGCCGACTACCCGTCAGCCAACTGGACCAGCCAGGTCACCCAGAAACTGCGCCAGTACAGCACGGCGACGCAATACCGCGAGACTGATCTGGCCTTCATCCAGCGTCTGCTCGCCGAAGAAGGCTTGTCCTACCGCTTTAGCCACGACCAGTCAGCCAGTGCCGGGGATGACGCCAGCCACGCCCGCCATCAACTTGTCATCTTCGACCGCGACAGCGAGCTGCCGGTCGCCGCCCAGCCGGAGATCCGCTTTCATCGCAGCGCCGCCAGCGAAGCGACCGACACGCTCCAGGTCTGGCAGGAAAGCCGCTCGGTCCAGCCCAATGCCGTATCGCTCGCCGGCTGGGACTACAAGACCCTGGTCGCCACCGGCGCCGAAGCCACCAGTGCGCTCGACAACGGCGAACTGCCGCGCCTCGAAATCCACGATGCTTCGCAAGCCTACCGCTTCGAAGACAGCACCGCCGCGCAGTTGCGCACCGACCTGTTGCTCGCCGCCCACGAAGCGAAATACCGTTCGTTCACCGGTGAAGGCAGCGTCCGCCAACTGGCTGAAGGCACCGTCTTCACGCTGACCCAGCACGCTTCCCATAGCGGTGACGATGCCCGCTTCACCGTGCTCGGCATCGACCACCACGGCGCCAACAACCTCGGCGCCCAGGCCGCCGCATTGCTCGGCAGTACCGACATCGAAAGCGGCAGCTACCGCAACCGCTGCACCGCCCAGCCGGCGGCGGTGCCCGTCGTGCCGCTGCCCATCGCCAAGCCGCAGGCCCGTTCGCAAACCGCCCATGTCGTCGGCCTGCCCGATGCCGTGCTGACCACCGAGCGCGATCACCGGATCAAGATCCAGTTTCCCTGGCAACGCGGCGCCACCCCCAATGCCGGCGGCCTGACCGAAACCGCCGGGGCCGGCAAGACCGGCAATGCGCCGGGCAACGATCAGTCCGGCACCTGGGTGCGGGTCGCCGAATGGCTGTCCGGCGCCAACTGGGGCAGCCATTTCCTGCCGCGCATCGGCAGCGAAGTGCTGGTCGACTTCCTCGGTGCCGACATCGACCGCCCGATCATTGTCGGCCAAGCCTACAACGGCGCCGATCTGCCCCCCTTCAGTGCCGGCCATGAAGCCGGGGCCAACCACCCCGGCGTGCTCTCCGGCTGGATGAGCCACAACTTCGAGGAAGGCCACAACCAGTGGGTGCTCGACGACTCGCCCGGTCAGTCGCGCACCCGCCTCGCGACCAGCGAGAACGCCGGCCAACTCAGTCTCGGCCACCTCATTCACCAGGCCCCGGAAAGCGCCAGCCGGGGCGCCTGGCGCGGCAGCGGCTTCGAACTCCGGAGCGATGCCTGGCTCGCCGTGCGGGCCGGCGAGGGCATCCTGATCTCGGCCACCGCCCGCCCGAACGGGCAAAGCACACAGATGGACGTCGCCGAAACCGTCGCCCAACTGAAAGCCGCCGAAGAAACCGCCAAAGCCCTGTCCGATGCCGCCAGCGGCCAAACCGCCCTGCCGCTCAAAGCCAATGCCGAGCAGACCAAGTTCATCAAGACGATCGACCCCAAGCAGGACGGCAAATTCACCGGCAGCGTCGGCGGTCAGCCCGCGCAGAAAGCCCAGCCGGGCAGCCGCGAACTCGGCGAGCCGACCGAATGCTTCGCCGAACCGATCATCCTCAACGAAGCACCCAGCGACATCGGCCTGGCCAGCCCGGCCAGCACCCTGCTCTATGCCGGCGGCCACCTGCACGCCACCGTTCAGCAGGACTTGCACATCGCCAGCGCCCACACCGTCGCCACCACCGTCGGCGCCGGGGCCAGCTGGTTCAGCCACGCCGGCGGCATCAAGAGCATCGCCGCCGCCGGCAGCCACACCATCCAGGCCAACACCGACCAGATGGAAATCCTCGCCGACCAGTCGGTGACGATCACCAGCAGCAACGACGAAATTCATATCCTGGCCAAGGAGAAGATCGTGCTGCAGGCCGGGCAATCCTCGGTGACGCTGGAGGGGCAGAACATCACCTTTGCTTGTCCGGGGACGTTCTCGGTGAAGGGCAGCGGGAATGCGTTTGTCGGGCCGGGGAATGGGGCGGCGGGGTTGGAGAGTTTGCCGACAGGGACAACAACACAGCAGACGGCTCCAGCCTTCACGGAAGCCTTGTGTACCGGACAATATGAGCTCTTCAAAACCGATAACCGGCCTTTTGAAAACTATGACTACGAAATCCGCAGCGGGCGAACCGGCAAAGTCCTTGCCAGTGGCAGGAGTAATGCCTCGGGCCAGACGAGCATGGTGACGACGCAGCAATCCGAATCGATCAGCGTGTACAAATCAGTCATGCGCGAAAGCGAACGCATTACCGAAAACTGGCAGGCCAAGCTGGCCTCGGTTGCATCTCGCCAATCCTGACCCGGGAACTCGACACATGCCCTTACCGCTTATTGCCGTAGCCATCATCGAGATCATCGAGCTCGTCGGCGTCGCACTGACTGCTTACGAGGCTTACGACGTCATCAAGGACATCTACGAAGGTCTCGACAAATATTACAAGAGCGTCGACGAAGCAAAAAAACAGCTGGAACATCTCATCCAGAACCTGAAAGACGAGATCGACAAGAAAATCAGCGAAAAGGAACAGGTCGCTATCCTGCTGGCCGCCGCTGGCGCCGACCCTCAAAGCCAGAACACCAAAAACGCCAAAGGGCGAGGCGCCGACGGTGGCGGGGGCGTTATCAGCACCGCAATCCAGCAGAAAATCCCCTTCCGCCGCGTCATCAGCGAGGTCTGCGACAAGGCAAACGCCATGCCCGTGCTGCAACTGCGCAAGAAGAAAGACGTTTCCATCAAGGATTTGCCCAAGGTCAAGCGTAAGGCGCTCGAAGAAATCCTCAAGAAATCGGTGGAAGAAATCGCCGATATTGAGCTTGAGCAATTCATCCTCGTCCGTCTCAAGCAGTTCGCCGCGAGCCTGATGTTTGAGTTCGTCGACTACTGCCTTGATTGGGCTAGCCCCTTGAAGTGCGAGGTCAGTTTCGGACCTCCCAAGACATTCACTGACCACCCGACCGAGGGTGCCACCCGCCTCAAGCGCGTCGGCAGGGTCAGCCCCTTCTACCCTGTCCCACCACCCAACAATCGCGCGGGAAGCATCAGTGCCGATCTGGTCATCAACGAGTACCGCAAGAAACCCACCGGAAAAGCCAATATCTTCGCTATCGTCGAGATCAAGTTCGCGGGGGATAAGATTGATGGCAAGCAGTTCGAACAATATCAAGCAGTGCTTGATGCCGCCGCCGACGTCAAGACAGGAAAAAGCCCTGCTCGCTTCGACAAACGTAACGTCAATTCGGGTGGGCGATTGTCGTTATTCCGCTATCCGGAAGATCGCGCAATAGAGGACAGCGACAACAAACACGAAAACGAAAATAAAAACAAAGACAAGCACACCAAGCCGCCACGTCGCAAAGGATAAAATTTATGAGTACTGCCGAACTTTTTTTGGCCCCAGACGAAATCGAGGAATTCATCGCGGAGACGCTCGCGGATGACCTGTTGCTATGGATCGGTGACGAAGGCCGCGAAATCGGCCTTTGCCCCTATATCACCTTCTATGTCTATCACCAGAAGAGCGACTACCTTCCCGTGGCCGACAAGATCATCGCCATCAGTAAGGAATTCGAGGCGTTGATTGACGAGCCGTTTCAGATCGTCTGGAAAGATGATACTCAGGACTGGTTGCCAGCGAACGACCCGCGCTTGCCAACAGACTTGCTCAAGGAGGCCAAGGATCGACAGGACAACCTGCACTCATTCTGGCTCATGGCCACCGATCAGGATAGCGATGCAACCACGGCGCGCTGGGCCATTTGTGCAAAGGTTGATGACGGTGGAATGCGTTACACCAGGCTCAAGCTGACTTTCCGGCACAAGTGGTACAACCAGAACAGGGCACGCTGGCAGGCGTTCGTTAAGGACTGTATCGCCCGCTTGCAACCCGAGCACTGCTACAGCGGCTTCGAAGTCGGCAACGGCGGTTTCAACATCCTCGGCGCTTATGAGTGCGACGTATTGGAACGCATCTGCGCCGACTATTTCTACGGTATGGATATCGACCATACGTCCACGATGGCCTTCCACAGCTACCGTTTCCATCGAGACGATGCGCAGTTCGAACCGGAACTCGTCGAGGGTCGTGATCCCTCGGTAAAGTACGTTAATCCGTCGAACCTTGGCGCCGGCCTGCGCACCCCCACCTGGTGTTTCCTGCTCGCGCCTTACTGGCGCGCCAAACTCGGCAAGTCCGAGGCCGAAGTGCGCGCCGAACTCGACGATCCACGAATTGAAATCACGGCCATTCCATTTGCCGTCGGCCCACACAATCCTAACGGCGAAGCGGCCCTGTGGATTCGCCTGGGTGAGCTTGACCTCCATCCTGTCAAGAACGGCGTGCCAGACCTGCTGATCAAGGCCAACCGCCTCATTCGGCCGGTGCGCTGCGACGACCTTATGCTGCTGACGCTGGACCCTTGGGACGATGACCCGAACCCACGTTTCGACTACGAGTCGTCGTTGCGCTGGATGCGGCGCTTTGATGAGGATAGCGATTGGCCTAATGCCGAAATACGTGCCAAGTATGCGCTCGGCTATGTAAAGCGCCCTAACATCCTCGCCGGAAATCCCTGCCCCGAAGCCGGCTGGTGGTTCACCCCGGCTCAAGCCAACTCCCGCCGCTACTTCAAGCAGGGCGAGGTCATGCCTTCAGTGGGTGGTGATTACGGCCTGACCTTCTGGCAATGGTCGCCGGACCAGTCGACGCCGAAGCTGTAGGACGGTCTGCCACGAAGCCGGGGCCAACCACCCCGGCGTGCTCTCCGGCTGGATGAGCCACAACTTCGACGAAGGCCACAACCAGTGGGTGCTCGACGACTCGCCCGGTCAGTCGCGCACCCGCCTCGCGACCAGCGAGAACGCCGGCCAGCTCAGTCTCGGCCACCTCATCCACCAGGCCCCGGAAAGCGCCAGCCGGGGTGCCTGGCGCGGTAGCGGCTTCGAACTCCGAAGCGACGCCTGGCTCGCCGTACGGGCCGGCGAGGGCATCCTGCTCTCGGCTACCGCCCGCCCGAATGGGCAAAGCACACAGATGGATGTCGCCGAAACCGTCGCCCAACTGAAAGCCGCCGAAGAAACCGCCCAAGCCCTGTCCGATGCCGCCAGCGGCCAAACCGCCCTGGCACTCAAAGGCAATGCCGAGCAGACCAAGTTCATCAAATCGATCGACCCGAAGCAGGACGGCAAATTCACCGCCAGCGTCGGCGGTCAGGCCGCCCAGAAAGCCCAGCCCGGCAATCGCGAACTCGGCGAGCCGACCGAACGCTTCGCCGAACCGATCATCCTCAACGAAGCGCCCAGCGACATCGGTCTGTCCACTCCGGCCAGCACCCTGCTCTATGCCGGCGGCCACCTGCACGCCACCGTCCAGCAGGACTTGCACATCGCCAGCGCCCACACCTTCGCCACCACCGTCGGCGCCGGCGCCAGCTGGTTCAGCCACTCCGGCGGCATCAAGAGCATCGCCGCCGCCGGCAGCCACACCATCCAGGCCAATACCGACCAGATGGAAATCCTCGCCGACCAGTCGGTGACGATCACCAGCAGCAACGACGAGATTCACATCCTGGCCAAGGAGAAGATCGTGCTGCAGGCCGGGCAGAGTTCGGTGACGCTGGAGGGGCAGAACATCACCTTTGCTTGTCCGGGGACGTTCTCGGTGAAGGGGAGTGGGAATGTGTTTGTTGGGCCGGGGAATGGAGCGGCGGAGATGGGGAAATTGCCGGATTCGCGAGCGAAGCTTTTCGATGAGCAAATTCGAGCGCTTAATTCGGAAACCGGACAACCTATTGCGGAAATGCCATACAAAATCGTTACTGGAGATGGCGATGTCTTTTATGGATTTACCGATCAGGAAGGAAAAACAATGCGCGTCGGATCTGCCGAGCCAAGCACAGTAAAAGTCTATTGGGGTGAAACGCCACCGACTGAGGCATGATATGGCTGGCGGACAGAAACCATTTCAAGCGAAGACTAACGATACGCCCAAGAGTATTGCCGACGACAAACTAAAGCCAACTGCCGAAATGCATATCTTAGTGGGCGGGCCGTATACCGACGCAGCTGGCGAGGAGCACAGATACGGCCATACAGCTTTACGTATTAAAACAAAAAATCTGGACTTAACATACGACTTCGGCCGCTATGGAAAAGTCTCTGGAACTTTCGGTGAAAGTGGAGAAGGAATACTTAGAGTATGGAGCTCATTCCAACCATATATAACCGGGGAAATAGCTCTCCAGCGGAAAACAACTGATTTTGTATATTCACTTTTTGATCATCAAGCAAATTTATCGAATTCATATTTTGATGGTCTGATAAAGTCCGGAACTTCAATTGAAGGCAAGAGAACTGCTACAAAACAAGTTTACAAGCTAACTGCCGATTATCATGCGCTTGGTCCAAACTGCACCACATTAAGTATTGATGGTGCAAAAAAAGCCATTCCAAATATCGATCAAGGATCGGACAAATACAATAAGCCCGAGGATGTACTGACTTTTGCTGAGAGAATGGCGCTCAGGGCAAAGGGAGGATCATCAAGATTGTTTTTGCCGGAAAATTTGCTAACATTTTTAAATACAGGACAACCAGTCAAACCCATACGGATAGATATTTATGGCAACGGGAAATGAATAAAATTGGAATTGCTATTGGTGCAAGCGCCCTAACCTTCGTGCTATGCCTATCTTTTAACCACTTCGTTCTGGAGCATAAAGCAGTGACAAAAGTACACAAACTAGAATACCCATTAATATTATCAAGCGATTTGTCATCCAAAAACACGCACATGCTTCCAAAAGGCACAGTTTTATACTTTGATAAATCTTATCCAGAGGGTTTTACTCGGTACAAGATATATGTAAACATTGATCGCATGCCATTAAAACTTGATGACTTGAGTGACCCCACTGAAATCGCTCCTATTGATGCCGCGGCGCCAAGCAAAGACGATTTAATAAAACTTCTACGTGACTATCCTTTAACCAAAAGTGACCTTGAGTCAATTCTTGATTCAAAGCGAATTTCAAAAGAAGAAATAAGAGATATTTTGAGTAATTTCATTCGATAATATATAAAATATCTGTCGTCCTAATTATTCTACCGAAGGCTCTTATTGCAATTTGCCATTGATCCAGCTCCATTGGACGCGATGTCACTGGCCTAACGGAGACTGCTGGCGCAGGCAAGACCGGCTGCGCACCGGGCAATGACCAGTCCGGAGTACTCTCCGGCTAGCGATCGGGGAGTATGCAGGCCAGTTCGCCTGCAAGCATCAACCCAAGGACAAGAACGAACCCGCGAAGGTCTGAATCGCCGACTCGCTATCGATGCGCGAACGGATTGACCAACCGATCACCTGGCGGGAGAACAGATCCAGCACCACGGCCAGATACAGCCAGCCCTCGCGGGTCCGGATATAGGTGATATCCGTCACTCAAACCTGATTGGGTGCTCCAACATCGAAATTCTGCGCCAACCGATTCTCGACCACGACCGCCAGCTTACCCTAGTGGCCTGCTCGATGATGATAGCCTACCTGTGCCCGTAGTCCCTCCTGTTTCATCAGGCGCTAGACCCGATGCTTGCCGCACTGCTCGCCCAGGCCATGGGTAATCTTGCGATAGCCATAGACTCCACCGCTTGCCAACCAGGATTGCTTGATCAGGCCGCGCAGCCGCTGATTTTCCTTCTGACGAGACGATGCGGGTTCAGCTTTCCAGACGTAATAGCCGCTCGGATGAACCGTCATCATGTGGCAGAGCCCGAACCGGACTACAAGCCAGGTGGTTGGATTACTCACTCACGCTGTATCGCCGTATCGAAGGACTTCCTCGACGCGGACCTTTACGGGTACCTGAACCAGACACACCCGCTTTTTCCTGACTCGCCGAAAAATCCTTGTCGCATTCACGACATCGAGCCGACAGCCCTCTGCTCATAAAACAAATAACACAAACCATTCAATAGGTTACGAACTGGCACCCGCCTTGCTAGATACAAGCCAAGGAGAGTCCCATGACCCATCGGCAATTCGTCACCATCAACGACACCACCCTGCGCGACGGCGAGCAGTCGGCTGGCGTGGCGTTTTCGCTGGACGAAAAGCTGGGCATCGCCAGCCAGCTTGCCGCCATCGGCGTGCCCGAGCTGGAAGTCGGCATCCCGGCGATGGGCGAAGAGGAATGTGACTCGATCCGCGCCGTCGCCGCCCTCAAGCTGCCGGCCCGGCTGATGGTATGGAGCCGCATGCACCCGGCCGACATCGCCGCCTGCGCGGATCTCGGCGCGCACCTGATCGACATTTCGGTGCCGGCCTCGGACCAGCATCTGGCCTACAAGCTGAAACAGGATCGCGCCTGGCTGCTGCGCGAACTGCCCAAATTCATCGGCGCGGCGCTCAGCCTCGGGCTGGAAGTCGGCCTCGGCTGCGAGGATGCCTCGCGCGCCGATCTCAACTTTCTCTGTGCCCTGGCCGAAACCGCCGAACGGGCCGGCGCCCGCCGCCTGCGTTTTGCCGACACGCTGGGCGTCCTCGAACCGTTCGGCACCTTCGACAAGATCAGCACGTTGCGCCGCAACACCGGGCTGGAAATCGAAATGCACGCCCACGACGACATGGGCCTGGCCACCGCCAATACGCTGGCTGCCTGCAAGGCCGGGGCGACGCATGTCAACACCACGGTCAACGGCCTCGGTGAACGGGCCGGCAATGCGCCGCTCGAAGAAGTCGTACTCGGCCTGAACAAGCTCTACGACATCGAAACCGGGGTCAGCCTGAAAGGCTTCCCCGCCCTCTCCAGCCAGGTCGCCACCGCCTCCGGCCGCGCCGTGCCGTGGCAGAAGAGCGTCGTCGGCGCCGGCGCCTTCACTCACGAAGCGGGCATCCACGTCGATGGACTGCTCAAGCATCCGGACAATTACCAGGGTTTCGACCCGCAGGAAGTCGGCCAGGCGCACCGCATCGTGCTCGGCAAGCACTCCGGCTCGCGGGCTGTCCAGCTCGTCTATGGCGGCCTCGGCCTGACCGTCGATGAGCGCGAGGCACACGCCCTGCTGCCGCGCGTTCGCAACTTTGTCGCCGCCCACAAGCATCCACCGGAAATCAGCGATCTGCGCGAACTTCTGGCCGTGCTCCGGAGCCAACCCCATGTCTGAAGCGATGACCATGACCGCGATTGCGCCTGCCGTACCCGGCCTCTGGGCAACCCTCAAGGAAGACCTGGCCTGCGTCTTCCAGCGCGACCCGGCGGCCCGCTCGACGCTCGAGGTGCTGACCACCTACCCCGGCGTCCATGCCGTGCTCACCCATCGCCTGGCGCACCGGCTATGGCTGTCCGGCTGGCGCTTCCCGGCCCGCTTCCTGTCCTTCCTCGGGCGGACGCTGACCAATGTGGACATCCATCCCGGCGCCAGCATCGGCCGCCGCTTCTTCATCGACCATGGCGCCTGCGTGGTGATCGGCGAAACGGCGGAAATCGGCAACGACGTCACGCTCTACCACGGCGTCACGCTCGGCGGCACCTCCTGGAACAAGGGCAAGCGCCACCCGACCCTGGCCGACGGCGTCGTCGTCGGGGCCGGCGCCAAGATTCTCGGGCCGATCGTCATTGGCGAACGGGTCCGTGTTGGTGCCAATTCGGTGGTCGTCAAGAACGTTCCGGCCGACTGCACGGTGATCGGCGTGCCGGGTCGCATCGTCGATAACCGGATCAGCGGCCTGCGCCCGGAGAACGGCATCAATCTCGATCACAACGTGATGCCGGACCCGGTCGCCAAATCGATCGCCTGCCTGATCGAGCGCATCGAAACGATGGAAAAAGAACTCGCCGAACTGCGCCACGAACCGCCGCCGCCCGACCATAGCGGGCAATGTCAAACCTGTTCTGCCGGCGACTTGTGCTGCGAGCACGAGGCCATGCACTGAGACCATCATGGACCTGCTCGACTTTTCCGATTGCAAGCTCTACTTCGAGGACGCCCTGCCCGCCGAAGCCGAACGGCTGATCGCCCAGGCGGCCAGCGAATACGGCGAGCCGGCGGCCGAACTGTCGCTGCTGCGGGCCCACATGCACGCGCCGGAGAACCTCAGCGTGCTGGTCGGCATCTACCGCTACTATTTTTACCAGCACCGGCTGGAGGATGCGCTGATCGTCGCCGAGCGCGCGATGCAGCTTTCCGGCCGCCATCTCGGCCTGCCGACCGACTGGAACCAGCTCGACGAAACCCGGCTCGGCTCGGCCGCCGCCAATTCTTTCGGGCTGCTGCGCTTCTACCTGCTCGCCCTGAAGGCGGCCAGCGTCGTGCTGCTCCGCCTCGGCCGGATTGCCGCCTCGCGAGCCCGGCTGATCAAGCTGGCCAGCCTCGACAGCCGCGACCAACTGGGCGCCGCGAAATTGCTTGAAGTGGTAGACGAATTCCAGCAGCAAACCGATGAACCCGAACTGACACTTGCAGTCGCCTGAGGAGAAAACGATGGACGATACCCTGACCCTAGCCGAAGCCATGGAAGACCTGGTTTCCGCCGAAGATTTTCTCGACTATTTCGAGGTTCCCTACGAAGCCAGCGTGGTGCATGTCAACCGCCTGCACATCCTGCAGCGCTTCCATGACTACCTGGCCAAGCAGGCGCCCAACCTGCCACCCGAAGAGTCCGCCCAGCGCGGCATCTACCGGCTGTGGCTGGAGCGCGCCTATCTCGATTTCGTCACTTCGGACTCGCTGACCGAAAAGGTCTTCGCGGTGTTCCAGAACGTTGCCAAGCCGGATGGCGGCATGAGTTCCTTCGTGTCGCTCGACAAGGTCTTCCGGCAATGATGAACGCCCGCTGGGAGTACGGCGAGTCGGTGCGCCTGACGCGCAACGTCCGCAACGACGGGACCTATCCCGGCCTCGATCCGGGCGACCCGCTGGTCCGCCGCGGCAGCATCGGCTACGTGGTCGATGTCGGGACCTTCCTGCAGGACCAGATCATCTACTCGGTGAACTTTCTCGACGAAGGCAAGATCGTCGGTTGCCGCGAGGAAGAACTGATCGGTGCCGACGAGACCTGGACGCCGTCGCGCTTCGAGTTCCGCGAAAAAGTGCGCTCGGCCAAGGGCCTCTCGGTCAATGGCGAGGTGCTGGTCGCCCTCGGTGCCATCGGCGAAGTCATCAAGGTGATCCGCGATGCACCGGGTGGCGTTGCTTACCACATCCACTTCGACAGCCTGCCGGGCCGCGTGCTGCAAATCCCGGAAGATGCACTGGACCCGACCGAACAAAAGGAATGACGCGATGTTGCACGGCTACCTCGAACTGAAACTCTCCTGGCAACTTTTCCAGAAGGCACCGGAAACGCTTTCCGAGCCGGAACGCAACCGACTGGTCGAAGTCGCCGAAAAACAGGACAGCATCGAGCAGCGCATCCTCGGCAGTTCGCCGGCGGCCAATGTCGTCATTCCCGCCGCGACGCTGACCACCCGGATCGCCGAGATCCGCAAGCGCTACGCTTCGGACGACGAGTTCGCCCAGGATCTGGAACGCAACGGCCTCAACGAGACGACGCTGGCTGCAGCGGTCGAGCGCGACGTTCGGGTCGAAAGCGTCCTCGAAAAAGTCGCCTCGGCCACCCCGGCGGTCAGCCTGATCGATGCCGAAATCTATTACCGGCTGCACCCGGAAGCCTTCGACCGCCCCGAAGCGCGCCGCCTCAGCCACATCCTGATCACCTTCGACAACCCCGGCGAACGCGCCAAAGCCGCAGCGCAACTCGCAACGCTGCGCTCGACACTGAAAACCGCCGAGCAATTCGGCCAGGCCGCCCATCAATACTCGCAGTGCCCGACCGCGATGGAAGGCGGCAAGCTCGGCATCGTCAAGCGCCAGCAGCTCTATGCCGAACTGGAGCCTGCGGCCTTTGCGCTGACCGAAGGCGACATCAGCGCCGTGCTGGAATCGCCGATCGGCCTGCACATCCTGCGCTGCGACGAAATTTTCCCGAGCGGCATGCTGCCCTTTGCCGAAGTCAGCCAACACATCGTCGAACGGCTGACCGACAAGCGCCGCCGCCAGGCCCAAAAAGACTGGATCAAGGCGCTGACCGCGCCGCGGACACAAGGCTCCGCAATGAAACCGTCGCGGTGACCGGGCACCAGGAATGGAACCCGCAGGCCAACGACAACGAGCTTTGGCGGCAATGCTGGCGCGATAGCGAAACCGCGGATTTTCATCAGCTGGCGGTCAATGCCAACCTGATCAAATTCTGGCCGGGTCTTGGGCTGTCGGCTAGCGACCGGGTTTTCGTCCCGCTCTGCGGCAAGAGTCTCGATCTGCTCTGGCTGGCCGGCCAGGGCCATCCGGTGGTCGGCGTCGAACTCAGCCCGATCGCCGTCGGCGCCTTCTTCGCGGAAAGCCGGCTGGCGGCGACCCGCCAGCCGGATGGCAAATTCACCCGCTGGCAAAGCGGCCGGATCGACATCCTGTGTGGCGATTTCTTCGACCTGACGGCGGCCGATCTCGGCGACATCACCGTCGTTTTCGACCGCGCTTCGCTGACCGCGCTGCCGGAAGAACTCCGCCACGCCTACCTGGCGCATCTGCGCAAGATCCTGCCCGAGCAGTGCCGGATGTTCCTGCTCACAACCGAGGAACCGGACGATGGCGAGACACCGGACCAGGACTTTGCCATCGCCGATGAAATCACCAGCCTGTACACGCTGGCCTTCGACATCCAGCTGCGCCACGTCGAAAGCATTTTCGAATCCGCGCCGGAGCAGTCCGACGAGCGGCCGGTTCGCGTCGAACACAAGGTCTATCTGCTGACCCCCAAAGCGGAAATCCTGCTCTGAAGGTTTCCCTCGCTGGTGGAACGAACCGTTTGCCGCGCCACTTGCCGAGCCCGGCTCCGCTTTAGGGCGCCGCGTGCGGGAATCCCTATATCGATTGTCATCGCAGCCGACAACGATCGTCTTAGCGCCCGACGTCGCTCCGCCTTGAACAATGGGAATATGCAGGCGTACAGCCAAACGCCGCGAAGCGGGGCGAGCTGCCTTTGGCGACGGTTTACAGGGGCACGCTGCCTCGATGTCGATTAGCCAATGGATTGAATCTGTCATAGCCATATGTTGGCTATCAAACAGACCGGGCAGCGGATCGCCATTAACTTGTCTAAACGAGGGCAAGCTTATCTTGGCAACAGGCCGACAAGAGCAACCGGAACACTGGGTTGAGGAACAAGATGAAAAACACGAGCATGGCCCAGGGCCCATTTGCCGAGCAAGCACAAACAGACGGGGCAGCCGACGAAGCCGACCCGCAAAGGCTGCTCCATGAGTTGCGGGTACATCAGATCGAGCTCGAATCGCAGAACGACGAACTGCACTGCGCGCAGGACGAACTGGAAGCCTCGCGGCAGCTCTATTTGGACCTCTACGAACTGGCCCCGGTCGGTTACTGCACGCTCAGCGATTCAGGGCTGATCCTGCAGGCCAACCTGACTGCCGCCACGCTGCTTGGCGTGGCGCGCGACGATCTGGTCAAGCAGCAGATCCGCCGCTTCATTCCCCCGAATGAACACGACACCTTCCTCCGCCATAGCCAGCAGCTGTTTGCCACCGGCGAACAGCATAGCTGCGATCTGCGCATGGTGAAAAAGGATGGTACGACCTTCTGGGCTCACCTGCTCTCACTCGGCATCCAGGGCACCGACGGCAAGCGCGTCTGCCGCATGGCGCTTACCGACATCAGCGAGCGCAAGCTGGCGGAAGAGGCATTGCGCGAGCAGAAGGAATTCTTTCATCTGATCGCCGACAATCTTTCCGACTTCATTGCCGTACTCGACCTCGATGGGCGGCGACTCTACAACAGCCCGTCGTACCAGCAGATTTTCGGCACAAAGAATCTGCACGACACCGATTCCTTCGCCGAAATCCACCCGGACGACCGCGAGCGCGTCCAACAGGCTTTCCGCAAAACCGTGCAGACCGGCGTCGGTAGCCAGATCGAATTTCGCTTCCTGATGACCGATGGCAGCATCCGCGACATGGAATCGCGCGGCAGCGTGATCCGCGACCGGCAGGGGAATGTCATCCGCGTGGTCGTCGTCTCGCAGGACATTACCGAGCGCAAGCAGTTGCAGGAACAGGTACGGCAAATGGCCTTCCATGACCTGCTCACCCGCCTGCCCAACCGGCGCTTGTTCAACGATCGCTTGAGCCAGGCGATGGCGGCCAGCGCGCGCAGTTTCTGCCACGGCGCGCTGATGTTTATCGATCTGGACAATTTCAAGCCGCTCAACGACGCCCACGGGCACGACGTCGGCGACCTGCTGTTGATCGAAGCCGCCGACCGGCTGAAACATAACGTCCGCGAAATGGACACCGTGGCCCGCTTCGGTGGCGACGAATTTGTCGTGATGCTCGGCCAGATGGACCAGGACAAGGCCGAGTCGATCGCCCAAGCTGGGGTCATTGCCGAAAAGTTGCGGGCCGCCATGGCCGAACCCTATCGCCTGACGATCTGCCACGAGGGAGAAGCCGAACGAACCATCTACCACGGCTGTGCCGCCAGCATCGGCGTGACCCTGTTCAACCAGCACGACGCCAGCCTGGGCAGCATCCTGAAGCGCGCCGATGCGGCAATGTATCGGGCCAAGCAGGCCGGCGGCAATCAGATCCGCTTTTCCGCCGCCCCGGCATGACCGATGGCCAACGCCGGTGATCCGGAGAGTCAAACCAGCGGCGCCGGCATCCTCGGCCCGCTTCCCAGCAAGCGGGAGAAATCCCCGGCCGGCAGCGGGTAGCTGAATAAGAACCCCTGCCCCTCGTCACACAGCTGACTTTGCAGAAAGGCCAGTTGCTCGGCGGTTTCGATGCCTTCGGCGACCACCCGCTGCTTGAGATTTTTGCCCATACCGATGACCGCGCTGACAATCGCGGCATCGTCGGCATTGCCCGGGACATCGCGGACGAAGGACTGGTCGATCTTCAGCGTATCGATGGGAAAACGATTGAGATAACTCAGGCTCGAATAGCCGGTTCCGAAGTCGTCGATCGCCAGTTGCACGCCCATCGCCTTGAGTTGCTCAAGAACCGAGGCCGAAGCCTCCGCCTCATGCATCAGGATACTTTCGGTCAGCTCCAGTTCGAGATAGCGCGGCGCCAGGCCGGTCTCATCAAGGATCAGGGCCAGCTCTTCGATGAAATCGACGTGCCTGAACTCGATCGCCGAAATATTGACGGCTACCGGCACGGCGCGTAGTCCGCCATCGAGCCAGGCCTGCACCTGACGGCAGGCTTCGCGCAGCACCCAGCGGCCGATCGGCACAATCAGGCCGCACTCTTCGGCGATCCGCACGAACTGTCCCGGATAGACAATGCCGAGTTCCGGATCCTGCCAGCGAATCAGCGCTTCGGCACCGGTGATCTGGCCGGAAGCGATATTGATCTTCGGCTGGTAATGCAGTTCAAACTCGCCCTGGAGCAAAGCCCGACGCAGACTGCTTTCGACGAAAAGGCGCTGGACAGCGCGGGTATTCATGTCGGCGGTGAAGAACTGGAAATTGTTGCGGCCTTTGGCCTTGGCGAAATACATCGCCGTATCGGCGTTCTGCATCACCGCGTCGGCCCCGATCCCGTCATCGGGAAAGATGCTGATGCCGATGCTCAAGGTGATATGGAGTTGATGCTCGTCGATGCTGTGCGGCACAACCAGCGCGGCCAGCAGCTTTTCCGCGACCTGGGCGGCATCCTGCTGGTTCTCGATTTCCGCCAGCAGGATCACGAACTCGTCACCGCCCTGGCGACAGACCGTATCGGTCGTCCGCACGCAGTCGACCAGGCGCTCGGCTATCGATTTAAGCAGGCGGTCGCCGATCTCGTGGCCCAGCGAATCGTTGATATTCTTGAAGTAATCGAGGTCGAGATAGAGCAGCGCGACCTGCTTGTGGTGGCGCTGGGCCCGGGCAATGGCCTGGCGAAAGCGCTCGGTGAGCAGCAGACGATTGGGCAGGCCGGTGAGGAAGTCATGCTGGGCCAGATGCGACATCTTCAAGGCCATGGCGCGCGATTCGCTGACATCGTGAAAGACAATGACGGCACCGCTGACCCGGCCGTCCCGGTTGTGGATCGGTGCTGAAGAGTCCTCGATCGGTGACTCGTAACCGTCGCGCCGGATCAATACGCTGTTCATCTCCAGTCCGACGATCCGGTTTTCGGCGATGGCCAGTTGTGCCGGATTGGCCATCGTTTCGCGGGTCGCCCCGTCGATGATCCGGAATACTTCGGCCAGCGGCTTGCCCTGCGCATCGTCGGCCGACCAGCCGGTCATCGCCTCGGCGATGCGGTTGAGGTAAGTCACATTGCCCGCCAGATTGGTCGACAGCACCGCGTCGCCGATCGAGTTGAGCGTCACCTGGGCCCGTTCCTTTTCCTCGAACAGGGCTTCGGTTGCCTGTTGCAATTCCTGTTCGGTCGCCTTGCGCTCAGTAATGTCTTCAACTATCTGTACCCGACCGCGCAAGGTCGAGCCATCGTGCATGGGCGCCGCATTCAGACGTGTCCAGACGATACTCCCGTCGCCCCGCATGAAGCGCACTTCGGTCTGATACGGCTCCTGGCCACGCACCGCATCGCGCCACTCGGCGACGATGCGCTGCCGGTCGGCCGCGTGAATCGCCGTGCTCCATTTGGTGCCGAGGGCCTGCTCGAAGTCCAACCCGGATATCTTGTGATACGCCGCATTGGTGTAGACGCAATCGCCCTGCGCATCGGAAACGAAAATGCCGAGCGGCGAGGCGTCGCTCATGGCGCGAAAACGCTCCTCGCTATCGAGCAAGGCATCGCGGCTCGCCTTGCGTTCCATGATGTAGCGCAGCGCATGCGGCAGCCAGTGGGCGTCGACATGGCCCTTGGTGAAATAGTCGTGAGCCCCGAGCTGAACCGCCTGGTGCGCCAGTTCTTCGTCGCTGGCGCCACTCAGCACCAGAATCAGGGCGCGCGGTGCCGCCTTGAAGACCTGATCGAAGACCGCGATGCCCTGGCCATCCGGCAAGGTCAGGTCAAGCAGGACAACGTCGATTGTCCCCTGGCCGAGCCGAGCGAGTGCGGCGGAAAGCAGCGTCACGCATTCGACCTGATAGCTACGGCCAACCGAACCGGCCAGTGCCTCCCTGATCAGTCTGGCATCGTCCGGATCGTCCTCGACCAGCAGAACGCTGGTCGGCGGAATGCTCACGGCCGGACTAGTCATGAAGAGACGGGATCGGGTTTGTCGGTAATCGGTTTGTCGCTAAACAGAAACGTCCTGAATTGCCGGGAAAACGTCGGGTCCTGGCGCTGGATCCACGCCAGCAACATCGCTGCGTGTTCCTTTTCCTCGTCCCGATTGTGTTCGAGGATGGCCTTCAATTCCGCATCGTCGCAGGCATCGCAGCGCTGGTTGTACCAATCGACGGCTTCCAGTTCCTCCATCAGGGAGACGATTGCCCGATGCATGTCGCGCGTTTTAGCGGAGAGCCTGTTTTCCGGCTCGTGATAACCAATACTGGCCATTCTTTACTCCTTCAGGGGGTGTCCTTTCGCAGCAGCCGGCCTCGACCTGTCGGCGGGCTGGGTGCGCTGTGCCGCACCCAGCGTGCTCTGATCAGGCAGGACTAGGGGCGAAAATCCTTGTTGGCATCTTCAAAGCTCTTGATCTGCTTTTCGGCTTCGTCCTTGGTGATGCCGTAGCTTTCCTGCAGCTTGCCGGCCAGTTGGTCGCGCTTGCCGGCAATCACGTCGAGATGGTCATCGGTGAGCTTGCCCCACTGCGTTTTGACCTTGCCCTTGAACTGTTTCCAGTTCCCTTCAACGATATCCCAATTCATGTCCAACTCCTTTTACCTGGGCTCCGACGGGCCGGATGGCCGATCGAGCACCCCTTGTCACATGTGAAGTAAACACAGGATGCAGCAGCTAGGTTATGTGGATCCCCGGGCTTGCTCTGTGCGCTCTCGTACATAGGACAAGCATTCAGCGCCGGCTGACCAGGGCACCGATGACGATCCCGGCAGCGGCGGCAATGCCGAGCACTGTCCACGGATTCTCCCGGACATAGCGATCGGTAGCATCGACCGTACATCTGGCGCTCTCGCTGACCGCCGTGCGCGCATCCAGCAAGCGGGATTTCGCCTGGTCCAGCCGGGCTTCGAGTTTGCTGCGGGCGAGCGTGAATTCGTCGGCGGTCGCCCCGGCAACATTGTTGAGCAAGTCTTCGGCATCGCCGACGACGCGTTTGAGGTCATTGACGAGGGCTTGTTTGCTGCCTTCGATAGTCCCTTGCGGGGTGATGGTTTCGATGGTCATGGGTATCTCCTGTGCGTTTCCGGGTGGCAATTGCCGTAGGTACCAAGGCATTCGGCATGCGGCCTTGCCCTGCTCCGCATCCTCGACCTCACCCCGGCGCATGTCTGTGTGCTGGCGAACAGACGCAGCCGCCAGGCTGCGTAGCCTTGTTTACAAGCGAGAAACGCTGTCGGCCGCAAGGTCGGCATACAACCCGGAACAAGGAGAGAGCAAATGTCATTAGGAACAATTCTGCTGATCGTGGTGGTTCTGCTGCTGGTCGGCGCCATTCCCAGCTGGCCGCACAGTCGCGGCTGGGGTTACGGCCCGAGCGGCGGGCTTGGGCTGGTCCTGGTCATCCTGCTGGTCCTGGTTCTGCTCGGCCGGATCTAACCCGGCAGATCGCCAGCCAGTCTGGTGGCGGTCTGCCGCCCCCCCTGAACCAGCAACACAGGGGCGATTACCAAAGGAAATGCCATGTTGCGTTACGCCGTCATATTCTTCATCGTTGCGCTGATCGCCGCGCTGTTCGGCTTTACCGGCATTGCCGCCGGGGCCGTCGAAATCGCCAAGATCCTGTTCTTCATTTTCATCCTGCTCTTTATCGTCTCGCTGGTCATGGGGCTGACGCGGGGCAAGTGACGCCGCTCGCGCTAGACGCTGCCGAGAATCTTCGCGTAGGCCTCGGCGAAGCACTGTATGGCGTCATGCTGCAAGGTTTCGCCGACCTCGTTGAGGTCGATGCCCTGAACCGACAGCGCGACAATGTGGTAGTGCGCCTTTTCGATGCCATCGGCCAGCAGGTCGAGGGCATCGCCGCGCAGCCGGAAAGCCGACAGCGTTGGCTCCGGCAGCGCATTGATGGTTTCCGGACCGATCAGCGCCTCGACGTAAAGCAACTCGTCGTATTCCGGATTCTGGTTGCCGGTACTGGCCCAGAGCAGCGTTTGCGGCCGCACGCCGGCCTCGCCAAGGGCAACGAAATCCGGGCCGTGAAACAGCTCGAGATAGCGGTGATAGCAGCGCTTGGCCAGGGAAATCCCGGTCCATCCCCGGAGCACACGGGCAAGCGGTGTCGCGATGATCTCCAGACGCTGATCGACCAGCGTATCGAGGTCGCTCAAAAAGACGCTCGCCACCGAGCGCAACTGCCCGCCATTCCCGCCATCGGCCAGCCAGCGCTGCGCCCCGCGCACATAGGCTTGCGCCACCGCTTCGTAGTGGGCGAACGAAAAGATCAGGCTGACGTTCACCCGGATGCCGGCGGCGGTCAACCGTTCAAAAGCACGGATTCCCGCCGCGCTGGCCGGCACCTTGATAAGCAGGTTGTCGCGGGCGACCGCCCGGTGCAGGCGCAACGCCGCCGCCTCGATTGCCGCCGCGTCGTGTGCCAGCGCCGGCGACACGTCCAGGCTGAGATAACCGGTCTCGCCGGAACTGGCGATGTAGGCGGGCCGGAGCAAGTCGCAGGCCGCCTGGATGTCGGGCATGACCAGCGATTCGTAGCGCTCTTCTGGATCGAGAGCGGAGGCGCGCAGCCGTTGCAGGTCGTCGGCATGCTGCGGACTGCCGGCCACGGCGTTGTGCCAGGTCGCGGGGATGGTGGTCACCCCGTCGATACCGTCCGCGTCGATCAGCCGCTGCAAGCTGCCGTCCCGGAGCTGGACCGGAGCCAGATCGTCGAGCCAGATGTGCTGACCGAGCGCCTTGAGCGCCCGCAGTGGATTTTTCTTCATGCTCAGAGGATGGCCGGCGTTTGGCCCGGCGTCGTCCGGTAATAGGCATGAATACCGGCTGCCCAGGTCGGGTCGGCCATATCCGGCCACTTGTTCTTGTCGAAGCCGGGCGCGCTGTCTAGTTGCTCCTTGGTCACGTCGAGGATGAAGCGCTTGTTCTCGGTATCGAGCGTCAGCGCCTGCCACGGCACGGCGAAAAACTTCTCGCCGACGCCCATGAAACCGCCGAACGACAACACGGCATAGCTCACCTGGCCGTTGCCGCGCATATCGAGCATGATCTCCTTGATTTCGCCGAGATCCTCGCCGGCCTTGTTGTATACATCGTTGCCGACGAGCGTGTTGGCGCCCATCAGATACGGCCCGGGGCCATGACTGGTATCCGGCCCGAAAGCATTGTCCGTAGTCGCCCTGTAGATGCCGTACAGATCGCGTTCTTCATAGTTCATCAGTGTCTCCGGTCGAGGTAATCGGGAATCGTTCGGACGGCGTGCCGTGCACGGCTCACCGTTGATCGAGACTAGCCGCCCCTCGTCGGATGGTCTGTTCGACAGGCCACAGAGCCGGGCAAGTGGCGCTCGGCCAAGCGAGCGGCGCCGGCCTGTCGCCGACGGCCGAGCTTCAAGCGGCGAATTGCCGTGCCGCGAAGACCCAGACCATGCGCGAGGCATCCGGCCCCATCCCGTCGCTGTACGGTTGACTGGCGGCGCCGCCGCTCCAGGCATGGCCCAGTCGGCTGACGACGACCAGCGTGGCGACCAATCGGCCCTGGCGCTTGTAGTCGGTCACCACCATCGGGTAGCGCTGACCGCGCTGCACCGTGCGCGCTTCACCGCTCCGCGCGCCAGCCGCGGCGGCCCAAGCGTGCACCGCGGCCAGGCCGTTGTGCGGCGAGACCACCGCATCGGCATCGCCGTGGATGACCAGCAGCGGCGGCCAGGAAATCGCCATGGTCAACGGGGTGGCGGCGAGCGGCCGCGTCGCCCGGTGGCCGTGCATCGCCCCCAGCGCCGACAGCGGCGAATGGGCGGTCCCCGGCGGAATGCCCGAGTGCATGACCACCGCCTTGAAGCGATCGGGATGCCGGGTGACCAGCAAGGCGGCCATGCTGGCCCCCGCCGACAACCCGGCGATTGCGACGCGCGTACTGTCGACCGGATGGAGCAGGCAGACCTGGTCGATGGCCTGCATGATCAGCGCCGCTTCGCCATAGGCCCGACCGGATGTCGTGTCGAACCAGTTCCAGCAGCCCTGGCCGTTGGCCAGACGATCCTGTTCCGGGTAGAGGACGAGAAATCGCTCGCGCCGGGCAAGGCCGTTCATCCGCGTGCTCGTCGCAAAGGCATTGGCATCCTGCCCGCAGCCATGCAGCATGACGATCAGCGGCAACCGCTCGCCAAACTTGACGCCGGGCGGCCGATAGAGGCGGAAACGGCGTGCCCCGCTGGCACCCAGCGCCAGGCCGAGACTCCAGCTGCCATCCCCGGTGGGCGGCTTGCTCTTGGCGACGACGGTATGCTTGAGCGCCTGCTTGAGCACCCGCACACCGGATTTGGTGGCACTACGGGTAGCCGTCGCCAGGCTGCGCTGGAAAATCTTCGCCCACGGCGAAGCGCGCAAGCGTTTTCTCATTGGCCAACGCCCGCCGCTGCCCCGGATTGCGCGGGCTTCAGCCCCCGGCCGTCAGCCGCGAAAGTCCGGGGCGGGCGGCGCGTCAGTGCCGATCCCCGGACCGGGCCGGCGCCTCGCCAGCGGCAACAGGCGTAGCGAGCGGATCGGTGGCGCTGCTGGGGTTGTCCGGTGCTGTATCAATTGCCGGGGGAATGATCGGCCGCCAGCAGCAACAGCCGGCTTCCTGAGCCCCGCGCATGACCGGCTGGCGGCGCGGCGTGGTTTCTTCTTTTGCCATGGATCGTTCCTCCCCGTTAAAGCTCAGTCGGCACGACCGCTTTTGACCAGCGCAGTCAGCGCCAGCAGGAGCTTCTGGATCTGTTTCCGGGTCGGCTCATCGGTCAGCTTGCCATCTTCGGTAAAGCGCCGTTCGGCATTGCCGATCATCACTTCCGGCTGATTGACGGTCGGCATGTTCAGCGCGACGAGGATTTGTCGCAGATGGTATTGCGCCCGCGCCGTTCCCAGACTGCCGATCGAAACGCCCATCACGGCCGCCGGCTTGCCCGCCCAGGCGCTTTCGCCGTAGGGCCGCGACGCCCAGTCGATGGCGTTCTTCAGACACCCGGGCACCGAGTAGTTGTATTCGGGGGTGGCGAACAGGATGGCGTCGGCCGACCGGATGCGCCGGCGGAACTCGACGACGGCCGGCGGCGGCGTCAGTTCGGTGCTCTGGTCATAAATCGGAATGCCATGCAGTTCGACCAAGCCGAGCATGGCGCCCTCCGGCAGCAGCTCATGCGCGGCCTTGAGGGCGAAGCGGTTGTACGAGTTCTTGCGCAGACTGCCGACGATGCCCAGAATTTTTATCTCGCCCATGTTCGCTGGCTCCTTGTTCAATTCAGCCAAGGATGCCTGCCCCCGCGCTCGGCCGCTGTGCGCCAGCGCACATTGAGAAAACGGCGATCTGTGTGCGCCAGCGAACGGAACGGAAATCAAGCGCGGCGCATCGTGGAAATCCGCGCCAAGTACCGGTGCGCTACCCGCCCCACTACCTGGTCACGGGAGATTTCGTTCCATTGCTTTTACCGCCGAGGACATGCCATGAAAAAACTTGCCGTACTACTGATCGCCGTCGCCACGCTGCTCACCGGCTGCGTTGTCTATGATGGCCCCTACCGCGACGGCGAGCGCCGTGGCGACCGGGATGGCCCGTCGCACCGTGGCGATCGGGATCGCGACTACGACCGCGATGGCGTGCCGGATCGTCAGGACCGGCGCCCGAACAACCCCGAGCGCTACTGAAACACCGCCCCCCGGTTTGCCGCGGCCACGCCGTTCCGCAAATTTGGAACCCCGCCGGCCAAGGGGTTTCCAACAGTCCCGGGCGGCGTTTGGGCGCCACCCCGCTCCATTCACCGACGGCGGCTGAACCGGCCACAATCAGCATTCCCGGTTGCAAAGCCGGCCTTCAATGGCGGAGACAGGCATGAGCAGAGCAGATATTGGCGTCATCGGCCTGGGCGTAATGGGTGCAAACCTGGCGCTCAATCTCAGCGATAAGGGCTTCCGGCTCGGCGTTTACAACCGCACGGCGACCGTCACCAGCGAATTCGTCGCCGCCCACGGCACCGGACGGGCGATCGCCGCGGCCGACAGCCCGCAGCAACTGGTCAGCCAACTGGCCAGGCCGCGCATCATCCTGCTGATGGTCACCGCCGGGCCGGCGGTCGAGGCGGTGATCGGACAACTGCAGCCGCTGCTCGAACCGGGCGACATCGTGATCGACGGCGGCAACTCCAATTACCGCGACAGCCAGCGCCGGTGCAGCGAGCTGGCCGGCAAAGGCATTCATTTCGTCGGCCTGGGCGTTTCCGGCGGCGAGGCCGGTGCCCGCCACGGTCCGTCACTGATGCCGGGCGGCGCGGCGGCGGCCTGGCCGACCATCCGCCCGATGCTTCAGGCGATTGCCGCAACGGTCGATGGCGAGCCCTGCTGCCAGTGGCTGGGCGACGGCGGCGCCGGCCATTACGTCAAGATGGTCCATAACGGCATCGAATACGGCGATATGCAGCTGATCGCCGAGGTCTGCCACCTGATGCAACACGCCCTCGGTATGAGCCATGCGGCGATGGCCGAGACGTTTGCCGAGTGGAACGCCGGCCGCCTCGAATCCTACCTGATCGAAATCACCAGCCACATCCTGCGCCAGCGCGATAGCGACGGCAGCCCGCTGGTCGACCATATCCTCGACCGGGCCGGGCAGAAAGGCACCGGTGTCTGGACGGCGCAGGACGCCCTCGACCGCGCCGTGCCGCTGACCCTGATCGGCGAGGCCGTGCAGGCCCGCATGCTGTCGGCCCGCAAGGCCGAACGGGTCGCCGCCGCGGCCCTGCTCGGCAGCCCCCCGGCGCGGCTCCCGGAAACGGTTCGCGCCGCCAGCCTGGCGGCGCTGCACGACGCGCTGTATGCGGCCAAGCTGGTCTCCTACACCCAGGGCTTTATGCTGCTCCAGGCCGCTGCCGAAGGCGAGGGCTGGGTGCTGCCCTATGGCGACATCGCGCAACTCTGGCGCGCCGGCTGCATCATCCGCAGCCGCTTTCTCGCCGACATCAAGACCAGCTTCGCGCGCCAGCCGGTGCCGCCCAGCCTGCTGCAGGACCCGTTTTTCGTCGCCGAGATCAAGGCCGTCGAAGCCGGCTGGCGGCAGGCCGTGATGCTTGCCGTCGGCAGCGGCGTCGCCGCCCCGGCCCTCGCCTCGGCCCTCGCCTTCTACGACGGCTACCGCTGCGCCAACGGCTCGGCCAACATCCTGCAGGCGCAGCGCGACCTCTTCGGCGCCCACGCCTATCAGCGCACCGACCGTGACGGCTCGGAAAACTTCCATACCCGCTGGCAGGGCGACGGCGGCGAGGAGAAGCTGCCATGAGCTGCACCACCGAGTCGCACGCCTACGTGATTTTCGGGGCGACCGGCAATCTGGCGACGGTCAAATTGCTGCCGGCGCTCTACCAGCTGCACTGCCTCGGCTACCTGGCACCCGACGTCAAGATCCTCGGCTGCGGCCGGACGCCGCATGACCGCGCCGGCTGGCGCGATGCCGTGCGGCAGTTGCTGGCGACGACCGCCAGCGTTGCGCCGAACTGCCTGGACGAGTTCATCATGCGCCTCGACTATCTGCCCGGTAGCCTGCAGGATGCCGCCTTCTACCAGACGCTGGCCGGCTGGGTGGGGAGCGGCGAATGCGCCCGCAACGTCATCTTCTACCTCTCGGTCAGCCCCGAGCTGTATGTCCCGGTGACCGTCGGGCTGGCCACGGCCGGCCTGCTCGCCGAAGACAACGGCTGGCGCCGGGTGGTCGTCGAAAAGCCCTTCGGCCACGACCTGCAATCGGCCCGCGACCTTCAGCACGAACTGAATACGCATCTCGGCGAAGAGCAGATTTACCGGATCGATCATTACGTCGGCAAGGAGTCGGTGCAGAACCTGCTGGTCCTGCGCTTCGCCAACATGATCCTGGAACCGCTGTGGAACCGCCATTACATCGACCACGTGCAAATCACCCATGCCGAAACCGTCGGCGTCGACGGACGCGCCAGCTATTACGACCGGCACGGCGGGGCGACGCGCGACATGATCCAGAGCCACCTGCTGCAGGTGCTCGCCCTGCTCGCCATGGAACCGCCGGTTTCGCTCGAAGCCGAGTCGCTGCGCGATGAAAAGGTCAAGGTGCTGCGCTCGATCCGCCCGGTGGACGTGACGCAACTGGCCAGCCACGCGGTGCGCGCCCAGTACGCCGGCTACCACCAGGAAGCCGGCATCACCCCGGGCAGCCATACCGAAACCTACGCGGCGCTCAAGCTCCATATCGACAACTGGCGCTGGCGCGACGTGCCCTTCTACCTGCGCACCGGCAAGTGCCTGAAAGAGCGCCGTTCGATGGTCGCCGTCCGTTTCCGCGAGCCGCCGATGCAGCTCTTTCAAGGCACCGGCGCGGCCAGCGTCCATCCCAACTGGTTGCTGATCGGCATTCAGCCGGACGATGTCGTGCAGATCGAAATTTCCGCCAAGGTGCCGGGCGCCGAAACACGTACCCGCCAGATCGTCATGGACGCCACCGTCGGCAACCCCGGCGAGCGCAAGGCCGACGCCTACGAGGATTTGCTGCTCGATGTCATCGAAGGCAACCGCTCGCTGTTCCTGCGCTACGACGAAGTCAAGGCGGCCTGGAATGTCGTCGATCCGGTGATGCGCGCCTGGGAGGAGGACGAGCAGCCGCCGCTGCAATACCCGGTGGGCAGCTGGGGGCCGAAGGCGGCCGGGCAGATCTTCGGCCGGGCCGACCAGGAATGGCGGCAAGACCTCGGCTGCAACGGCAAGGCCGACGGCGAAGCGTGATGCTGCCGGTCGACACCCGCATCCTCGCCGATCCCGAAGCGCTGGCCAGCACGGCCTGCCGGCTGATCGGCGACGCGGCGCAGGAGGCCATCCAGCAGCGCGGCGTCTTTCGCCTGGTGCTGGCCGGCGGCAACACGCCCAACCGGACCTATCGACGGCTGGCCACGACCCGGCAGCAGTGGGCCGCCTGGGAAATTTACTGGGGCGACGAACGCTGCCTGCCGGCCGACCATCCGCAGAGAAACTCCGGCCAGGCCCAACGCGCCTGGCTGGCCGAAGTGCCGATCCCGCCCGGGCAGATTCACCCGATTCCGGCCGAACGAGGGGGCGCTGCGGCGGCAGCGATCTATGCCCGGCTGATCGGCGACCGCCAGCCGTTCGATCTGGTGCTGCTCGGCATGGGCGAAGACGGCCATACCGCCGGCCTGTTTCCCGGCACCGCAGACGACGACGCGCCAGTGATTGCCGTGCACGAAGCGCCGAAACCGCCGGCCGAGCGCGTCAGCCTCAACTTTCACACCCTGCGCGCCAGCCGCCGGCAGCTGGTCCTGGTCAGCGGTAGCGAAAAAGCGGCGGCCGTGGCCGTTTGGCAGCAAGGCGAGCAACTGCCCATCGCCCGCGCGACAAGCAGCCATGCCTGTTTGCTGCTCGATGCCCCGGCCGCCCGCTCGGCCGGCCTCGCGACATCGCTGATCTGAAAGGCGGCGGCCCGGGCATTTGCCGAGCGGCGGCCCGAAAAAGTCGCCGGAGGAGGCGTTTCTACGGGCCGAAAAGGCGCGGACCAGGACCAGGCGTGCCGGTGGCGACCGGACGGTGCTGGTGCGCAGAGCCGGCCAGCGGCCGAGCCGATCGACCGCGCAATCCTGCCCTTGTGTGCGCTATCAGACAGAGCGAAATCGGGAAATGAGAGACGATGACGACAAGTATTCGTCCCCCCTGAAACGAATGCTCCCAGTACTTTGCCCGGCACGGCCAGCCCGTTTCGGGCATTTTTTTCGCTCCGCACCGCGCCTCGGCCCAACGAAAGAGAGATAGCGCGCAGCCCTGCCGATCGATCGGCGGATCGCGGCAGATGCCACCCTGCCGGATTGGCATTATCGGCCTGCTACAATCCAGACCATCTCAACACCGAAGTCGCATACCTGTCCGGTAACGGGCGACTTCCCGCATGGATCTAGCGCTGATTTTTCTCCTCATTCTCGTAAACGGCATATTTGCCATGTCCGAGATCGCCGTCGTTTCGTCCCGCAAGTCCAGACTGCAGAATCTGGCCGATGACGGCAGTTTGGGCGCCCAGGCGGCGCTCACCCTGCACCAGGAACCCGCCAGTTTCTTTTCGACCATCCAAGTCGGCATCACCTCGGTCGGCATCCTCAGCGGCGCCATCGGCGAAGCGGCGGTGGCCGATCCCCTGACCGCTTGGTTGGCCGGTCTGCCGATTCTCGCGCCCTACGCCAGAACCATCGCCTTGACGATCACCGTGGTCGGTCTGACCTACGTTTCCGTGGTGGTCGGCGAACTGGTGCCGAAACGCCTGGCGATGCTCGCCCCGGAAGGCATCGCCTCGCTGATCGCCCGACCGATGATCATGCTGGCCCGGCTTACCCATCCGCTGGTGGTGATCCTCTCCGGTTCCTGTACCGCCATCCTGCGCATCCTCGGCACCCGCCCGAAGGAAGAGCAGCCGGTCACCAACGACGAAATCAACGTGCTGATGGAACAGGGCGCCGAGGCCGGGGTCTTTCACGAGAGCGAGCAGGAACTGGTTTCCAACGTGCTGCGCCTCGACGAACAGCGGATCGCCGCGATCATGACGCCGCGTCGCGAGATGTTCGTGATCGACCTCGACGAAGACGCGGAAACCGTCCGCCAACGCATCGTCGGCACCGCATACTCCCGGCTGGTGGTCTGCCGCGACGGCCTGGACAACATCCTCGGCATCCTGCAAACCGGCGATCTGCTGAAGAAAGCCCTACCCGGCCACTGCATCACGACGGACGACATCGAATCGGTCCTGCATCCGCCGCTATACGTGCCGGAAACGGTCACCACCACGCAACTGCTGGAAAATTTCCGCGGCGCCCGCCTGCAGTTCGCCTTGATCGTCGATGAGTACGGCGACGTGCAAGGCCTGGTCACGCTGACCGACGTTCTCGCGTCGATCGTCGGCGAGCTGTCGGTGCCCGAAGCGCCGGAGGATCGCGACATGGTGCAGCGCGAGGATGGTTCCTGGCTGGTCGATGGCGACGTCGGCGTCGAGCGCCTGAAATCCGTCCTCGACATCGACGACGATCTGCCGGGCGAAGACGAGCGCGGCTTTCACACGCTGGGCGGTTTCATCATGCACACCCTGGGCCGCATTCCATCGCCGGCCGATCACTTCAGCGCCGAAGGCTGGCGCTTCGAGGTGATGGACATGGATGGCAACCGGGTCGACAAGGTGCTGGTCTCGGCGCTGCCCGATGCCCCGCCGACCTGATCGGCCGACCCGGCGAACGGCCTCAAACGTCGAACGGATCTTTGCCCAGTGCGTCGATCACGTGATCGACAAAACAGGTGATACGCGAAGCGAGCGCCGTATTGCGATAGTAAACGGCGTTGATCGGCTGGCGCACGTCAAGGGCCTGCCCGGCGAACAGGGGCAGCAATTGCCCGTCTTTTTGATCGTGGCGCGTCATGAAGTCCGACAGGCAGACGATGCCGAGGCCGGCCAGGGCGATCTGCCGGAGCGTCTCGCCGCTCGATGAGGCAATCGTCGGCTTGATGCGCAGGGTAGTGCCGTCGTCGTTGCGCAGCGGCCAGTCGTTCAGCGAATCGGGCTGGTTGAAGCCGAGCAGCACATGCCCGGCCAGTTCGGCCGGCGTCGTCGGGGCGCCGTGCCGTTGCAGGTAAGCCGGGCTGGCGAGCAGGCGCAAACGGCTGCTGCCGACCGGGCGGGCATGCAGCGTCGAATCCTTCAGCGCGCCGATGCGGAATGCGACGTCGGTGCGCTTTTCGAGCAAGTCGGTAAAGCCTTCGTTGGAGTTCAACTCCAGCTCGACTTGCGGGTAACGGGCGTAAAACCCGGCGAGCAGCGGAACGATCACATGCAGCATGAACGGCGTGGCGGCATCGACCCGCAGGCGCCCGACCGGGTGCATCCGGCGCGCCGCCAACTGTTCCTCGGCGGCGTCCACGGAGGCGAGGATGGCCCGGGCATTTTCCAGGAAGACCGCCCCCTCCTCGGTCAGTTCCAGGCGCCGCGTGGTGCGCCGCAGCAGCGTGGTCTGCAGCTTTTCTTCCAGCCGGCCCAGGGTGCGGCTGGTCGCCGAGACGGTCAGCCCGACCTCTTCCGCACCGGCGGTGATCGATCCCTGGTCGACAACGGCGACGAAGGCCTGCATTTCATCGAGGGTGGTTTTCATATTTGATTTTTAATCAATAATATTTTGTTTATACGCGGCTTTATCGACAAAAGTAAAGCCGGCACACTGCGCTTCATTCCTTAGCCCCTGGAGCGCCACCATGCCCCCCGCACTACTTGCCTTGACTCTGGCCGCCTTCGCCATCGGCACCACCGAGTTCGTCATCGTCGGCTTGATCCCGACCATCGCCGCCGACCTCGGCATCACCCTGCCCTCGGCCGGCCTGCTGGTCAGCCTGTATGCGCTGAGCGTCGCCGTCAGTGCGCCGCTGCTCACCGCGCTGACCGGCAAGGTGCCGCGCAAACCGTTGCTGCTCGGCCTGATGGCGCTGTTCACCGTGGGCAACCTGATCGCCTGGCAGGCGCCCGGCTACGGCACCTTGATCACGGCGCGCGTGCTGACCGGGCTGGCGCACGGCGTCTTTTTCTCGGTCGGCTCGATCATCGCGACCGGCCTGGTGCCGCGGGAAAAGGCGGCGAGCGCCATCGCCACGATGTTCAGCGGCATGACCGTGGCCTTCGTCACCAGCATTCCGCTCGGCACCTTCATCGGCCAGCGCTTCGGCTGGCCGGCCACCTTCCTCGCCGTATCGGCCTTCGGGCTGCTGGCCTTGCTCGGTGCCTGGGCCTTCGTCCCGAAGTCGATCGCCCATACGCCGCCGGCCCCGCTGCTGCGGCAAATGCGCGTACTGCTGCAACCGCGCCTGCTGTTGGTCTATGCGATGACCGCGGTGGGCTACGGCGGTTCGCTGATCGCCTTCACCTTCCTGGCGCCCATCCTGCAGGATATCGCCGGCTTCACGCCGGAGATGGTCGGCGTGGTGCTGCTCGCCTACGGCGTTTCGGTCGCCATCGGCAACGTCTGGGGCGGCCGCCTGGCCGACCGCCTGGGTGCGGTCGCCGCCCTGAAGACCATCTTCCTGCTGCTCGCCGCCGTGCTGCTGGTGCTGACCTTCACCGCGCCGCACCAGTGGCTGGTCGTGCTGACCGTGTTAGCCTGGGGTGCGGTGGCCTTTGGCAACGTGCCGGCCCTGCAGGTGTACGTGGTGCAGCAAGCCGAAAAGGTCGCGCCGGACGCTGTCGATGTCGCCGCGGGGTTCAACATCGCCGCCTTCAACATCGGCGTGGCGGGCGGTTCCTGGGTCGGTTCGCTGGTCGTCGGTCATCTTGGCCTGGGGCATACGTCGTGGATCGCCGCGCTGGTGACGCTCGGCGCCTTCGGCCTGACGGTGCTGAGCGGACGCCTGGACGACGGCGGCGTGCCCGTACTGCGGCCGGCCGAAGCCTGATCGCCCGATTTCTCTTCCTTACTTTTACAGGAGTCATCCCATGAACATTCCATCCTTCGGCGTCGGCACCTTCCGCCTGACTGGCCAGACCGTCATCGACTCGGTACGCAACGCGCTCGATCTCGGCTATCGCGCCGTCGATACCGCCCAGATCTACGGCAACGAAGCCGAGGTCGGCCAGGCCATTGCCGAGAGCAGCGTGGCGCGCGATCAACTGTTCATCACCACCAAGATCTGGCGGGACAACTACGCCAAAGACAAGCTGCTGCCGAGCCTGCGCGACAGCCTGCACAAGCTGCGTACCGACTACGTCGATCTGACCCTGATCCACTGGCCGGCGCCGGGCGGCCCGGTCGGACTGCCCGAGTACATGGCCGCGCTGGCCGAAGCCAAGGCGCTCGGCCTGACCCGCCAAATCGGCATTTCCAACTTCAATATCGAATTGACCCGGCAGGCCATCGCGGTGGTCGGCAGGGATGCCATCGCCACCAACCAGATCGAGCTCAGCCCTTACCTGCAAAACCGCAAACTGGCGGCCTTTCTCAAGGAACAGGGCATCGCCGTTACCTCGTACATGACCCTGGCCTATGGCAAGGTGCTCGAGGATCCGGTGCTCCACGCAATTGCCGCCAAGCACCAGGCCACCCCGGCGCAGGTTGCGCTGGCCTGGGCGCTGCAACTCGGCTACGCGGTGATCCCGTCGTCCACCAAGCGTCAAAACCTGGCCAGCAACCTGCTCGCCCGCGATCTGCAGCTCGACGCCGGCGATCTGGCGAAGATTGCCGCCCTTGAGCGCAACGGCCGCGAAATCGACCCCAAGGGCCTGGCCCCGGAATGGGACTGAGCGAACCGTTGCCTCAATTCACCGAACACCTGTTACCCCTTTTTCATTCCACCGGCGCCGCTGCGCCAGTTTCGGAGATCTGCCATGTCTGACGACCCGTTGTTTCAACCGCTGACGCTCGGCCGCCTGGCCCTGCCCAATCGTATCGTGATGCCGCCGATGACCCGCTCGCGCGCCGCCCAGCCGGGCGACGTGCCGACCGCGCTGATGGCCGAGTATTACGCACAGCGCGCCAGTGCCGGCCTGATCGTCAGCGAGGGCACCTGGATTTCGCCGCTCGGCAAGGGCTACGCCTGGACGCCGGGCATCCACACGCCGGCCCAGATCGCCGGCTGGCGCCAGGTGACCGACGCGGTGCACGCCGCCGGCGGGCGGATTTTTGCCCAGCTCTGGCACGTCGGCCGGCTGAGCCACTGCAGCCTGCTCGACGGCCAATCACCGGTTTCTTCGTCGGCGATCCAGGCGGCCGGTGTCAATGTCTTCATCGCCGAAGCGGATGGCCAACCGGCCTTCGTCCAGGCCTCGCAGCCACGGGCGCTGTCGGTCGCGGAAATCCAGGAAATCATCGGCCAGTTTCGCCAGGCGGCGCGCCAGGCGCTCGAAGCCGGTTTCGACGGCGTCGAGCTGCACGCGGCAAACGGCTATCTGGTCAACCAGTTCATCGACTCCAATGCCAACGCGCGGACCGATGAATACGGCGGTTCGCTGGAAAACCGCCTGCGCTTCCTCGGCGAAGTGGCCGGCGCGCTGGTTGAAGGGACCGGCGACAAGAGCCGCGTCGGGATTCGTCTCGCGCCATTGACCACGCTCAACGGCTGCGTCGATGCCGACCCGGAAAGCACCTACCTGGCCGCCGCCCGACTGCTCGGCGAAATCGGCGTGGCCTACATCCACATCGCCGAAGCCGACTGGGACGACGCGCCGCACATGCCGGTCGAATTCAAGCGGCAACTGCGTGCAGCCTTCCCCGGGACGTTGATCTACGCCGGCAAATACACCGCCGAACGGGCCCGCGCCGCACTAAGCGAAGGCTGGGCCGACCTGATCGCCTTCGGCCGCCCCTTCGTCGCCAACCCCGACCTGACCGAAAGGCTGCGTCATGGCGCGCCGCTCGCCGCGCCCGACCGCGCAACGCTGTTTGGTGGCGGCGCGCACGGCCTCACCGATTACCCGACGCTGGCCGCCGCCTGAGTAAGACGGCCCGGAAACGATCCTGTTCGGTGGCCGGTATATCGCATCTACCGGCCATTCCTTCGGGAGCAAGCAATGACGACTGTCGCCAAGATCAAGGAGTGAATTGATAGAGCATCGAGAGAAACAGCAACAGCGAGCCATGGGCAACCCGGTACCAGCTGGCCTTGTGCGAATACCAGCGCTGCAGGATCAGCTTGCCCAATAACCAGGACCATACCGCCCCCCCGAGGACGACGCATAGACGGATCCCCTCGGCCCAGAAAGCAATTGAAAAATCAGCCTCCTTGAGCAACAGGAAGGCATGCTCCAAGGCACCGAGAAACACCCCGCAACCGGCTAGCGGAATCAGGCTATAGGCCAGATGGCAGGCAACGATGGCGCGCCGCCCGCCGGACACCCAGAGCATCAAGGCAACGGTGCCGCCAATCAGCAAGGCGGTCAGCAAGCTGCCAAGAAGAGCAAGGCCATTACCGAACCACCCGGCCGGCTGCAAGATACCGGCAACCAGGCCATCGCTGCCGTGCGCCAAGCCGTAGCAAAGGCCAATCAATACCGCGCAAATGGCAAATGCATCAGCCAGACGAATATCGGCCGGATCAAGGCTGATGACTTCTCGGCCTGGCGCCCGACAAGACAGCACGACGGCGTTGCGATGCCCGCTGCAGCGGCCACACATGCTGCACTTTTCGTTGCTGCGCAGGCGCCGGACATCGAGCAGCGGCGGACAATCGACGGTGCGCGGCAAGGGTTTGGGCGCGGCATCCCACGCTTGCCGGTCGACCTTGAAGTGAAAGATTGCGCAACGGGCCAGTAGCGAAAAGATGCTGCTCACCGGGCATAGATAGCGACACCAGACCCGTTTGCCGCGCCCCAGGAAATAGCCGCAAAGCAGGGCCAGCAGGGAGGCCCCGCCGAGCGACAGGAGAATGGCCCGCGGCGCCTGATAGGCGTTGACCAGATGCTCGTAAGTCACGATCAGCGAAAAGCCGAGCAGAGGCCAGCCGCCCCAGCGAACCCAGGCGGGGATCTTGCCGCCTCGACCATGCCGGCTGACCAACTCGCTCAACGCGCCGTCCGGACAGAAAACGCCGCACCAGAATTGCCCGAACAGCATCGTGCCGAGAATGACGCCCGGCCACCAGACACCCCAAAAAATGATTTCGGCCCACCCGGCCAGAGAGGAAAAAACCTCGGCGCGACCGGTCGGCTGCGGCAGGACAGCCGGGACGACGAGCAGAAAATAATAGGCGCCGACAAACACCCACTGGATGCACCGGATCACATCCTGCCGCTGCTGCAAGGTGTTGCCGAGCCGTTGCAGCCAGCCCTCGGCCGAGTTCCCCGATTGCTGTCGAAATTCGGCTAGGGGAAAGGCTGGCGGGCGCGTCATCGGGGATTTATGACTGAAGCGCTTCCAGAGCCCGGCGGGCCGTTTTGCTCACATCGATATCGCGGTCTTCAGTTGCGGTTTTTTGCAGGGCCGGAATTGCCGCCCGGTCGCCAATCGCCCCCAGCGCGCCGGCAGCCTCCTTGCGCAGGTTGCTGACCGGATGCGCCAGCGCGCCAATCAGCGCCGGCAGCGCGGTGGTGGCTTTCAGCTTGCCGAGGACGTTGGCCGCTTTCAGCCTGACCTCCCAGGCCGGGTCGTCGAGCGCCGCAATCAGCATGGCGACGGACTCCGGCCGAAGCAGCTTGCCGAGCGTCACGGCCGCCTCCTGACGGACCTGCCAGTCGCTGTCCCGCAGTGCCCGCCCGAGGACGGGCAGCACCGCAGCATCGCCGGCAAACGACAGGGCACCGACGGCGATGCGACGGACTTCCGGATCGCCGTCGTTTTCAACACGCCGCTCCAGGGCCGGCAGGGCTGCCGGGTCTTTCAAATAAGCCAGCACGCCGACCGCTTCGCGGCGGACATTGCTCGAGGCGTCTTCGGATAAAGCCAGAGCCTGCGCCAACGCGCCGGGCTGGCGCAATTTGCGCAGGGCGGCAAGCAAGGCGGCCCTCGCCTCGCCGACGGCCTGGCCGAGCAAGTCGATCAGCACCGGCCCGGCGGCCGGATCGAGGATTTCGCCGAGCGATTCGGCGGCGGCAGCGACGACTTCCTGATCGGCGTCTGTCAACAATCCGGCCAGCGCCCGGACTGCCGCCGGATCGGCATTGCCTTCCAGCGCCCGGGCGGCGTCCAGACGGACGCCGGCATCGACATCGCCGGTCGCCGCCACGAACAGTTGCGGCGACTCGTCGGCAAAATCGGCGATCTGCAACAGGCCGACCCGGCGCACAGCCGGATCGGGATCATTGAGCAACGGCAAGACGGCTTCGACTTCGGGGTCGAGATCGATGGTGCTCATCTTCGCCTCAGCGCAACAGATAGGGGATTTCGACCTTGATCGCCTTGGTCGGGCAATCGTGCTCGCAAGGCAGGCAATACCAGCACTCGTCGTAGGCCATCTTGACCTTGCCGTCGCCGGCGTCGAGGATCAGGATATCGGTCGGGCAGACGTCGATGCAGATGCGGCAGCCCTTGTCGGCGATGCATTTGTCGTGATTGACGATGATCGAAACGGCGTGTTGTTTTTCAATGGTGGTGCTCATGTCGATTCCTCAGGCGGCCAGCGGCTCGGCTTCGACGCGCATGGCGTCGTAACCGTACAGCTCGCTCTTGGCGATGGGATAGATGTATTCGGGGACCGGACGCTTGAAGATTTCCGGCTGGCCGTCGGCGCCCTTCTTCACTTCGACGAAGGCAAACCACTCGGCATCGTTGCGGCCCTCGAAATCCGTCCGGTAGTGGTAGAGGCCCCAACGGCTTTCCTCGCGGTACAGCGAGGCGCGCGCCGCCAGTTCGGCGCAGTCGAGAATGGCGTAAACCTCCATCGCCCGCATCAGCTCGTGCGGATTGCGCGCCTTCAATTTATCCAGGTCGGCGCGGATTTCGGCGAAACGCTGCAGGCCGATCTCCATCTTGGCCGTCACCTTGGGCGGCTGCAGGTAGTCATTGACCATGCGCCGCAGCTTGTACTCGATCTGGGTCGGAGCGATGCCCTCCTCGCGCAGCAGCGGCGCGAAGATGCGTTCGCGTTCGGCCTCGATCTGCGCGGTATCGACCGCGGCCAGTTCCCGGCCTTCGATGAAGTCGACCGCATCCTCGCCGGCGATCTGGCCATAGACCATGGCGCCGAGCATGTAGTTGTGGGCGACGTTGCACAGGTCGCCGGCGGCGTAGAGGCCGGGCACCGTAGTCCGCGCATGTTCGTCGACCCAGACGCCGGAAGCGCTGTGGCCGCCGCACAGGCCGATTTCGGAAATGTGCATCTCGACCAGGTCGTGCCGATAATCGGTGCCCCGCCCTTCATGAAACAGGCCGCGCGACGGGCGTTCGGTGACGTGCAGCACATCCTCGACCTTCTGCACCGTTTCCTCGGCCAGATGGTCGAGCTTGAGGAAGACCGGGCCGTTGCCGCCCTCCAGCTCGCGCCAGAACTCGAGCATCATCTGGCCGCTCCAGTAGTCGCTGCGGATGAAGCGCTCGCCCTTGGCGTTGACCGTATAGCCACCGAGCGGCCCGGTGACGTAGGCGCAGGCCGGGCCGTTGTAGTCCTTGATCAGCGGGTTGATCTGGAAGCACTCCAGGCCGGACAACTCGGCCCCGGCGTGATAGGCCATGCTGTAGCCGTCGCCGGCGTTGGTCGGGTTCTCGTAGGTGCCGAACAGGTAGCCGGAGGACGGCAGGCCGAGCCGGCCGGCCGCGCCGGTGCACAACACGACGGCCTTGGCGCGGATGACGACGAAATCGCCGGTCCGCGATTCGAGGGCCATGGCCCCGGCAATCCGGCCATCCTCGCCGACCAGCAGGCGGGTGGTGGTCAGGCGGTTGCTGACCTCGACGCCGAGCTTCCTGATCTGCTTGAACAGCACCTTCTTGACGTTGTAGCCCTCGGGCATCGGCAGCACGTAGGAACCGAGGTGGTGCACCTTCTTCACCGCGTAATCGCCGGTCTCGTCCTTCTCGAACTTGACGCCCCAGGCGTCGAGCTCCTTGATCATGTCGAAGCTGCGCGTCGCGTAGGCATTGATCGCCGCCTGATTGATGATGCCGTCGTTGGCGATGGTGATTTCCTTGACGTACTGCTCCGGCGTTGCGTAACCGGGGATGATCGCGTTGTTGACGCTGTCCATGCCCTCGGCGATGGCGCCGGCCCGCTTGACGTTGGCCTTGTCGAGCAGCAGCACGCGCAGGTGCGGCGCCTTCTGCTTGGCCTTGATGGCGGCCAGCGGGCCGGCGGTACCGCCGCCGACGATCAGGATATCCACTTCGATATTTTGCGTTGCCATGACTTTCCTTTGAAATATTCGTTAATCGCGTTCGGCGCGAATCTGATAGCTGAAGCTGTCGCCCCGGTAATAGAGGTATTCGAAATCGATCGGCTGACCGGCCCGCGTCCAGGTCAGGCGCTCCATGCGCAGAATCGGCGCCCCGGCTTCGACGCCGAGCTGGCGGGCCAGCTGGGCATCGGCGGCGATGGCATCGATGCTCAGGTCGGCATGGCCAAGCGGGATGGCGTAGTCGTTCTCGATGATCACGAAGATGTCGCGCGTCGCGAGATCCTCGCGGGCCAGCCGCTCGCCCAGATCGCGCCGGACATAGGTGAGGTCGAAAGAGATCGGCTGGCGATCGGCATGGCGCACCCGGCGAATTTCGGTCAGCGGACTGCCTTCCGGCACCTGCAGACGGGCCGCCACGGCCGGATCGGCCGCCACTGTGCCAAGACTGATCAGGCGATTGAAGGTTTCCCGGCCCAGATTTGTCATCGCTTCGGCAAAACCCTGCAGGCGGGCCAACTGCTGGAAGGGCTTGGGCCGCGAGACGAAAGCACCCTTGCCGGGAACCTTGAAGATCAGTTGCTCGTTCTCCAGATCGCTCAATGCCTGGCGCACGGTAATGCGACTGACGCCGAAGGAGGACATCAGGTCGTTTTCTGACGGCAGCCGTTCGTGTTCGCCGTAGGTGCCGTCGAAAATCTGCCCGCGCAGCGAATCCTTGATCTGCACGTACAGAGGCAGCGGGCGATCGCTAAAGCTGGTTCTCGACTGGCTGATCATGGCTGGTCATGACAAGTAGGGAACGACTTCGCAAAGTCGGGGCGGTTAAATGAAGGCACCGGCAAACCCCGGTCCCGCAGCCGCCTCGCCGTAATTGCGGCGATGCTCCTCGCGCATCAAATCAAGGCAGTAGCGCTTGAGATGGATGAAATGGTCGGAAGTCACCCATTCCTCGCCCCGCGGACGGGCCGCCGGAATCGCGATGTCCTCGCGCAGGCGGCCGGGACGATGCGACATGACCAGCACGCGGTCGGCCAGGAAGAGCGCCTCGTCGATATCGTGCGTGACGAAAATCACCGTCGTGCGGACCTTCGACCAGATATCCAGCAACAACTGCTGCATCACCCAGCGCGTCTGGGCATCGAGGGCGCCAAACGGCTCGTCCATCAACAGCACTTCCGGCTGGTTGATCAGGACGCGGGCAATTTCAACCCGCTGCTGCATGCCGCCCGACAACTGCATCGGATACTTGTTTTCGAAACCGCCGAGGCCGACCAGCTTAAGCAGCTCGCCCGCCCTCGCCCGCCGTTCCTCCCTGGCAACGCCTTTCATCTTCAAACCGAAGGCGACGTTGTCGACGACGCGCTTCCACGGGAAAAGGGTGTGCTGCTGGAAAACCAGGCCGCGCTCCGAGGACGGCCCGACAATCGGCTTGCCGTTCAGGCTCAACGCGCCGCCAGTCAGCGGAATATGCCCGGCCAAGGCGCCCAGCAGGGTCGACTTGCCGCAACCGGACGGCCCGAGCAGGCAAATGAACTGGCCGGCCTCGATATTGAAGCTGACGCGGTCCACAGCCCGGAAACGCTCTTTCTTGCCACCCAGTTCGATGACGGCATCGCGAACCTCGATACGGCCCGGCTGAACTCCGGCACTAGTCATGCGTCTTGCCTCCCTTGATCTGATACCACGGGGTCAGCAGGTCGCCGAGCTTGCGTACCAGGACGCTGCTGCCCATGCCGAAGACCCCGATCAGCAGCATGCCGACGACGATGTCGGCGTAGCGCTGCAGGTTGTAGGATTCCCAGGTGTAATAGCCAATGCCGTACTGCCCGGCGATCATCTCGGCGGTCACCAGGCAGAACCATGACGTCCCCATGCCGATCGACAGTCCGGTCACCACGCTCGGCAAAGCGGCCGGCAGGATCACTTCGAGATACAAGCTGCCGCGCCCGGCCCCCAGGCTGCGCGCCGTCGAAATCAGCCGCTGATCGATGCCGCCGACGCCGTGAATGGTGTTGAGCAGGATCGGGAACAGCGCGCCCATGAAAGTGATGAAGATCATGCTCAGCTCGGACGACGGAAACATCAGGATGGCCAGCGGAATCCAGGCCACGCCGGGAATCGGCCGCAAGACCTCGAGCGGCGGCAACAGCAGGTCGGCCGCCCAGCGCGAGCGGCCGATCAGCAGGCCCAGCAGGATACCGATACCGGTCGCCCCGAGGAAGCCGCCGAACACCCGGTACAGGCTGTTCAGCACGTGGTCGAGGACCTTCGGCGACTGCAGCAGGTTGAGCAGTGCCGGCAGGACTTCGCTCGGCGCCGGCACGTTCTGGAAGGTGACGATGCCGAGATGCAGGCGATTTTGCGAAGCGAACTGCCAGAACAACACAAAAGCCAGCAATGATCCGACCCGCAGCAACAGGCGCCCGACATTGATGCCGGTGCGCGCCGTGCCAGAGGCAGCGGCGGCCGGCGATGCAACGTCTTCGTCCGCCACCGGCCCTGACTGCGGGGTGATTGCCAATTGCGCCACGCTCATCTCGCTTAGCGGGCCGCCAATTTGGCCGTGCTCGAAGCGAAGGTCGAGGCGAAGTTAACCACCGTCCCGCCACTCTTTTGCGCCGATTTCTCGGCTGCATCCTTTTCCAGGTAGGCGTCGATCTGGCCATTCGGGCTGCGCGCAAACCATGCCTGGTTGGCCAGCAGCTTCAGTCCGCTCTGCCGATCATGGACAAAGACGACCCGGATCTTCCTGCCGGCCTTTTCGGCCTCGCGCACCGCGAACAACGCGGATTCCGGCGACACGTAATTGCGCACCTTCGGTTCGCCCTCGACCCAGACCTGAGTCGCCCGGTTGAAATCCTTGATGGTGACCGCAGACTGCGCATCCTTGGCGACCAGCGGCAGCTTGCCGTAAGACTTCAACTGCTTGTCGTAATCGAGGCCGGACAGCTTGAAGGCTTCGCGGATATAGCGGTCGTCGATCACTTCGTCGGCGGTCAGCGGCACGTCGTTGCGCTTGAGCAGGGCCAGCGTCTCGATGGCGGTCTTCAGGGCAGTCCGGTATTCCGGCTTGAAGGTGAAATCGCGGGTCTGCAGGCCGAGCGGGCCATGGAACAGGTAATTCACTTCCGACTCGATACCGGTCACCTTGGCGATCAACTCGCTGTATTTCTCCGGCTCGGCGGCGATCAGGCGGTCGGCCTCGATCGCGGCGCGCAGGAAGGCGACGACGATTTCCGGATATTTTTTCGCGTATTCGGCGCTGACCAGGGTGCCGTGGAAGGTCGGCGCATTGGCTTGAGCACCGTCGTAAATCTTGCGGGCAAAGCCGCGGTAGGTGAACAACTCGGCAAACGGCACGAAGTCGGCATGGGCATCGATCTTGTGGCCCTGCAGCGCGCTGCCGCCGACTTCCGGCGATTGCGACACGAGGTTCACATCACGCTCCGGATCAAGCCCCTGGGCTTTCAGGGCGCGCAGCAGCATGCTGTGTGCGGTCGAACCGAAAGGCACCGAAATGCTCTTGCCCTTCAAGGCCGCCAGCGAGGTCACCGGCGAATCGATCGGCACGACCAAGCCGTTGCCGCTACCCTGCGGGCTACCGGACAGCGCCGTTATGAATACGCTTTTCTTGCCGGCCTTCTTGAAGGCCGCCGCATTCAGCGCCCCGGGGAAATCAGCCATGGTGCCGATGTCGAGCTTGTCGGCGACCATCTCGTTGGTCAGCGGCGGACCGGAGGTGAAGTTCTTCCAGGCGATGTCGTACTTGGCGTCCTTGTACTTGCCGTCTTTGGGCAGGTACTTGTCGAGCAGCTTCAATTCACGGATCAGCAAACCGCCGGTCGCGCAATTGATCGTCGTGTCCTGGGTACCGATCGCAATACGGATGGTTTCCGCCTGCAGGATGCCGCTACCGAACACCAATGCCAGCGCAGCCAGGGTTTTCTTGAAATGCATGTTGCCTCCGTGAATGGAAAATTCAGGAGTGCAGGTTAGCGAGACGACCTTCCGCTAAAAACGATCAAATTTTTATATTGATACAACCTGTCATAACAGGTCAGGTTGGATCGCGCTGGCTTTCAATCCCTGGCCATCATTACCCGCATCGGTCGGACGAGGCCGCGGCCGGGAACAACGGCTTTGACCTCGTCGTAGCCGAATACTCAGCGCGCCGGTTCGGGCGGTGCAGGCGGGACAACGATAACGGTGCTGCCCCCGGTCTTTCCCGTATCGCCGGTCGCGCCAGTTCCGCCTGTCGATCCGGTCGATCCGGTCGATCCGGTCGATCCGGTCGATCCGGTCGATCCGGTCGATCCGGTCGATCCGGTGGCACCGGTATCGCCGGCCGCCCCGGTGGAGCCGGTCGATCCTGGTGCACCGGTCGGACCAGCCGGGCCGGGGACCGGAACGGTGATGACGGTCGGAGTCGGCGACACCGGCGCCGGTTTCTCACATGCGCTCAAGGCCAGGGCGGCGATTACCGCTGAAAAAACGATCGAATAGTTCATCTGAATTCCTTCTGGTTGTTTAACGGAAAGTCCCTGCTCTTGCCTGTCGACCACGAGGAACCAGCGACTGAAAGTACGCCGACCGTCGATTGACTTCTGTTCGTTGCCGCACAGAGGGCGAGAAAGGGAGCAGCGCGATGCACGGCGGCCCGGCGTGAAATCCGCAAAAAACACTCTATGTACGCCGGCGTACAGAATGCCCTGACGGAGGGTGGTAAACCGCCATTACGACCGATGGACAGGCAACTGCCCCCGGTTCGTGCGGGAACCGTTTTTCAACGCAAGAGAAGAGGACAGATCATGAACAACAAACTCACCACCAGCTTTCTCGTCGCCGGCCTGTTACTGCTCCCCGTTGCCGGCCATACCGCCGATGCCGGCAAGGTGGCGACGGAATACGTCAAGGATTCGGTGATTACCACCAAGGTCAAGGCTGAACTGGCCGCCGAAAAGATGTCCAGCCTGGTAAAGATCAACGTCGAGACCGACAAGAATGGCGTCGTCACGCTAAGCGGCAGCGCCGCGAGCCACAAGGCAATAGACCGGGCTGTGGCGATCACCAAAGGGGTGACGGGCGTCACGGCCGTGAAGAACGAAATCAAGGTCGTCGCTGACAAGTAGGCAAACGCAGCGCGCCGACCCGCCACACGGGGCGTTCTGGTACCTGGCCTGGACAGGGCCATTTAGCGACAAGCATCTTGGGCGACCCATGACTCTGATTTCGGCAGCACCGGCGGCAATCGCCCGGACGACAGCGCAGGAACTCGTCCTTTCGGGTTACTGGACGGCGCGCGGCCTGGGCGGAATCGACGGGCAACTGGCGACGCTGTCGGCACCGTCCGGCGCGATGCTACTGATCGACGCATCGGGCATTGTGGCGTTCGATACGGCGGGCGCCTGGGTCGTGCAAAAACTGCTGCGCCGGCTGCGCGACGCGTCGGCTGTCGTCGAACTACGCGAATTGCCCGAGGAATTCGCCAAACTGCTGGCGGTCGTTGGCCAGCAAGTCGACCAGCACGACACCGACGCCAGGCCAGCTGCCGAGCCGCCGGCCAGCCAGCTTGAAAGCCTCGGCCACAGCACGGCCGCCGGCCTTGAACAGGGCCTTGCGCTGCTCGGCTTTATCGGCGAATGCACGTTCGCCTTCGCCGGCTGGCTGGCCCAGCCGCGCCGCATCCGCTGGCGTCCCATCCTCTACAACATCCGCAGCGCCGGCTTCGACGCGCTGCCGATCGTCGGCCTGCTTTCCTTCCTGCTCGGCATCGTCGTCGCCTATCAGGGCGCCGACCAGCTCAGGCAGTACGGTGCCAACATCTTCGTCGCCGATCTGGTCGGCCTGTCGATGTTGCGCGAGTTCGCCCCGCTGATCACCGCGATCATCGTCGCCGGCCGTTCCGGTTCGGCCTACGCGGCGCAGATCGGGACCATGGCGGTGACCGAGGAAATCGACGCGATGCGCACCATCGGCATCGCGCCGCTCGAATTGTTGGTCCTCCCGAAGATCATCGCGCTGCTCATCGCGCTCCCCCTGCTGACGGTGTTCGCCGACCTGCTCGGCGTCTTCGGCGGCATGATCATGGCGCGCGCCCAGCTGGCGGTCAGCTACGGCGAATTTCTCGACCGCTTCGTCAAGAGCGTCAGCGTCACGGCCTATCTGATTGGCATCGGCAAGGCCCCGGTCTTTGCCGCGATCATCGTCAGCATCGGCTGCTTCCAGGGGTTCCGCACGCATGGTGGGGCCGACAGCGTCGGGCGTCAGACGACGCGCAGCGTCGTTCAGTCGATCTTCCTGGTCATCGTCGCCGACGCCCTGTTCTCGGTCGCCTTCAGCGCGCTGGATCTGTGAGATGAGCGACCAGATTCGCGGCGCCGCGGTCATCGAGATCAAGCAGCTGATCACCCGCTTTGGCCCACATGTCGTCCATTCCGGTCTCGATCTGAGCGTCCGCCAGGCCGAGATATTCGCGCTGGTCGGCGGCTCGGGTTCGGGAAAATCGACGCTGCTGCGCGAAATCATCCTGCTCCAGCAGCCCGAATCGGGCTCGATCCGGGTTCTTGGCGTCGACCTCGAAAACATCACCGATGCCGCGGCCCTCGATTTGCGCCGGCGCTGGGGCGTGATGTTCCAGAGCGGCGGCCTGTTCGGTTCTCTGACCGTCAAGGAAAACGTCGGCCTGCCGCTGCGCGAACACACCGGGCTGGCCGACCGGCTGATCGACGAAATCGCCGACTGGAAGCTGGCGATGACCGGCTTGGACCCGGCAGTAGGCGCCCAATACCCGGCCGAATTGAGCGGCGGCATGATGAAACGCGCCTCGCTGGCCCGCGCCCTGGTCCTCGACCCGGAACTGCTCTTTCTCGACGAGCCGACGGCCGGCCTCGACCCCGAAAGTGCCGGCGAGATCGACCAGCTGATCTGCAAGCTGCGCGACCTGTTCGGCCTGAGCATCGTGATGATCACCCACGACCTCGACCTGCTCTGGCAGGTCGCCGACCGCGTCGCGGTGCTGGCCGACGGCAAGGTGCAAGGGGTCGGCTCGATGGCCGAACTGGCGCAGCTCGACCACCCGGCGATCGGCAAATTCTTCGCCGGTCAGCGCGGACTGGCGGCTCGTCAGCGCAGCACCGGGCAAACCGATCAACCAACCGGAATCAAATGATGGAAACAAAAGTCAATTACGCGGCAGTCGGCGCCTTCGTCCTGGTCCTGGTCGCCGTGCTGATTGGCGCGACGCTCTGGCTGGCCTCGGGCGGCGCCTTCCAGAAGAAATACGATCTCTATCTGGCCATCGAAGAGGAATCGGTCGCCGGCCTGAACCTCAATGCGCCGGTCAAATACAACGGGGTCGACGTCGGCAAGGTGCGGCAGATCGAGCTCGACCCGGGCAACCCGCAACGGGTCAATCTGCTGTTCGCCATCGAGCGCGGCACGCCGATCAAGGAAGACACGGTGGCGGTGCTGAAAACCCAGGGCCTGACCGGCATCGCCTACGTCGAACTGAGCGGCGGCGCCGATCAGGTGCCGCTGCTGCAAGCGACGGCGGGCAACGAGTACCCGCAGATCCGGACCAAGCCGTCGCTCGGCACCCGCCTGGAAAATGTGCTGACCAACGTGCTGGCCAAGCTCGACAACACCTCGACCAATCTCAACGCCATGCTCAGCGCCGAAAACCAGGCATCCTTCAAAAGCACCCTGGCCGACATCGCCAGCGTCGCCCACACTCTCGCGGCGCGCAAGGAGAGCATCGATAGCGGCCTGGTCGACGCCGCCCGTACCTTCGAAAACGCGGCGCGGGCAACGGCCAGCCTGGAGCCGGTGATCGAACGCCTCGGCCGGGGTGCCGACGCCGTCGAGAAAATGGGCAACGAAGTCACCCGGACGAGCGCCAGCGCCGGCAAGACCATCAATTCGGTGGGCAGCGATGTAAATCGCTTCACGGCGGAAACGATGCCGCAACTGGAGCGGCTGCTCAGCGAACTGAGTGTCTTGACGACTTCACTGCGCCGCCTCAGCGAACAGACCGAACGCAATCCATCCGGCCTGCTGTTCGGCCGCCAGCCGGTACCGAACGGACCGGGAGAAGCATCACGAGGAAGCCGCCAGCCATGACCCGCCCATCGTATTCACGCCTCTGCCAAGGCGCTGCCGCCGGCCTGTTGCTGGCCATGCTCGGCGCCTGCAGCATTCTTGACACCGCCGGCGACGCGCAACCGTCCTTCTACACGCTGGACGGTGCGCCACGCGCCAGCCCAGCCGCCGCGCCGCGCGCCACAACGGCCCCGACCCTGATCGTCAATCCGCCGCATGCCGCGGCGGGTTTTGACAGCCACCGCATCATCTATGTCCGCGAGCCGCATCAGCTGGAATACTTCGCCAACAGCGAATGGGCCGATACCCCGGCGCGGATGATCGCCCCGCTGATCGTCGCCGCCCTCGAACAGAGCGGCGCCTTCCGCGCCGTCGTCCCGACGCCCAGCACCGCTTCCGGCGACCTCCGCCTCGATGTCGAAATCGTCCGCCTGCAGCATGAGTTCGACGTCTCGCCGAGTCGGGTCCGCTTCACGCTGCGGGCCTACCTGGTCGATACCGTAAGCCGGCAGGTTCTAGCCTGGCGCGAATTCGACCAGTCCATAGCCGCCGCGCAAGACAATCCCTACGCCGGCATCATGGCGGCGAACGGTGCGGTGCAGAAGGTACTCGACCAACTGGCGGCCTTTTCTGCCGAAGCGGCGCGAAACTGGCAAAGGATTGAAGCACGGCCAATGACGGCAAATTAATGCTGTCCTTCCATGGGGATTGCGCGTACTTTCACCCGGTAATTTTCAGCCGATAAATCCCATGGTCAAGACACCCAAAGCCAGTCCCGCCCAACAATCGCTAGCGCCATCGTCCGAAGCGCAGCAGCCGGTTGACGACACTCCCCCGCCGGATTTCCCGATTGTCGGGATTGGCTGTTCGGCGGGCGGCCTTGAAGCGCTTGAGAAGTTCCTGACCAATGTGCCGGCCGGCTGCGGTTTCGCATTCGTTATCGTCCAGCACCTCGATCCAACGCATCTCAGCGCCTTGCCCGATCTGTTGCAGCGCTTCACCCCAATGCCCGTCACTGAGATCACCGATGGCCTGCGCCTGAAGCCCGACAGCGTCTATGTCATCCCGCCGAACAAGGACCTGTCGCTGCTGCACGGCAAACTTCACCTGCTCGAGCCGGTGGCGACGCGCGGCCTGAGGCTGCCGATCGATTTCTTCCTGCGCGCGCTGGCCGAGGATCTCAAGGAGAAAGCCATCGGCGTCATCCTTTCCGGCATGGGTTCCGATGGGGTCTTCGGCCTGCGCGCGATCAAGGAAAAAACCGGCCTGACAGTGGCCCAGGACCCGGCCAGCGCCAAGGCGGACAGCATGCCGCACACCGCCATCCAGGCCGGCGTGGTCGACATCGTCGCCCCGCCGGAAGCATTGCCCGGCCGGATTGCCGAGTATCTCCAGCATCCGGCCCATGCCCAGCTGTTCGAGATCAATCCCCGGGTGGCGATTCTGACGGCGCTCGACAAGATCATCATTCTGCTGCGCGACCGTTGCGGCAATGATTTCTCGCTGTACAAGACGAATACCCTGAACCGCCGCATCGAACGACGGATGGCGGTCAACCAGATTGCCGGCATTGACGATTACGTGCGTTACCTGCGGGACAACGAGCACGAGCTGGACATCCTGTTCAAGGAACTGCTGATCGGCGTGACCAACTTCTTTCGCGATGCCGAAGCCTGGGAATACCTGCGCCGCGAAGCCATCCCCGCCCTGCTCGCCCAGCATCCGGACGGCAAGTCGTTGCGGGCCTGGGTATCGGCCTGCTCGACCGGAGAAGAAGCTTATTCGCTGGCCATCGTCTTCAAGGAGGCGATCGCGGAAGCCAGGCCGGAACGCCGCTTCACGCTGCAGATCTACGCCACCGATCTCGATACGGACGCCATCGAACAGGCGCGCAAGGGTTTCTACCCGGACAATATCGCGGCGGACGTCTCGGCCGAACGGCTGGCCCGCCACTTCACCCATGAAGAGAGCGGAGGCTATCGGATCAACAAGGACATTCGCGAAATGGTGGTGTTCGCGCCGCAGAACATCATCTCCGACCCGCCTTTCACCAAGCTCGACATTCTCACCTGCCGCAATCTGCTGATCTACTTCGGCGCGCAGTTGCAGAGAAAGCTGCTGCCGCTCTTTTATTACGCCATTAACCCGGGCGGCATGCTGTTTCTCGGCAGCGCCGAGAGCATCGGCAATGCGGCCGGGCTGTTCGCACTGCTGACCAAGAAGGGGCGGCTGTTCCGCCGGTTGAACCAGCCGTTGCCGTTAACCGCCCTGGAGTTTCCCCGCAAACTGCCGAGTGAAACGTCGGAGACCGGCCGGTCGGTGCAAACCGAGCGCCCCGACAACCTCGGCCAACTGACCGATCAACTGATCCAGCAGACCTGGGCGCCAGCTGCGGTGGTGGTTAACAGCGATGGCGACATCCTTTATTTCAGCGGCCGCACCGGCAAGTACCTCGAACCGGCGGCCGGCAAGACCAATATCAACATTCATGCAATGGCCCGCGACGGCTTGCGCGAGGCGCTGACCGGGGTCATCCGCAACGCCCTGAACAATCCGCTGCCCATCCTCATCAACGGTCTGCGGGTCGGCACCAACGGCGGCACGCAAATCGTCGATCTGGTCGTCCAGGCGCTCGACAAGCCCGAGCCGCTGCGCGGGCGGGTGATCATCGTCTTCAAGGACGTGCGCAAGCCACCGCCCCGTCGCAAGTCGGGCAAGCATGACGAGGACGAATCGAACAGCACGCTGCTGCAGGAATTACGGCAAGCCCGCGAAGCGCTGCAGGTAACGCATGAAGAAATGCAGACCAGCGTCGAGGAACTGAAGTCGAGCAACGAGGAATTGCAGTCGACCAACGAAGAGCTGCAATCGACCAACGAAGAACTGACGACATCGAAGGAAGAACTGCAGTCGCTCAACGAAGAGTTGCAGACGGTGAATGCCGAACTGCAATCGAAACTCGACGACCTGACCTGGGTCCGCAACGACATGACGAACCTGCTCAACAGCACGGAAATCGCGACGATCTTCCTCGATAGCGCGATGAACCTGCGACGTTTCACGACGCATGCCACCAAGCTTTTCAAGCTGATTTCAGGCGATGTCGGGCGGCCGCTCTCGCACATCGTCACCGATCTCGACTATCCGAAATTGAAGGACGATGCACTCGAAGTGCTGAACACGCTGATTTTTCACGAAACGGTGACGGCCACCCATGACGGCCGTTGGTATCGCGTGCGGATCATGCCCTATCGCACCCAGGACAACGTGATCGACGGTGTGGTGATCACCTTCATCGACATCACGGAAATCAAGCTGCTCGAAGCCAAACTACGCACGCAAGGGGCGTAGCCCGCCGACCACCGGTCATCGCCCGCCAGCAGCGGGCCGATGACCGACCAGGGCTAATGCTGAAAAATCATTCGCCCTTGCCGACGAAGTTCACCCGGACCGGACGACCGGCCGGGCCGGCCTGGATTTGCCTGTTTTGCCAGGCTCCGTCGATTTTTACCGATACCTTGTAGGTTCCCGCCGGCAGCTTGATGTAGAGCAGCGGCCCTTCGCTGATCCCGGCCACGACTTCCTGGCCATTGCGCCCGGTGACGGTGAACGGAATGTCGGCCAGGTAGCTGCCCTGGCGGTCGCTGAACACAATCAGGACATTGTAGGAGGCGGCCGCTTTGCGCATTTCGTCACGCGCATCGTCGCCGATGCCGCCGCTCAGCCAGGGAATCGTGGCTTGCGGGGCGCTGCTGGCATTGTGTTTGGCGTTGTCATCGATTTCGACGGCGAGCAGCGGCGTGCACAGCAAGGCCGCAACGAGGGCGACGAGCGGACGCGAAATGGACCGACGAATGGCTTGATGCTGCTGAACTGCGAATAAGGGATTGCCCATGATCTGCTCCAGAAATAAACCGTGTGCTTGCACGAAAACATCCTTGCCAGCACCGACTCGGCGATCTGCCGAACCCCATGGTCGTCGGTTGATTGTCGTATCCCGCGCCGGAGCCGTATGTACGCTGGCACACACAGACTAGACGTGAATTTCCGGTCTGGCTAGCACGAATAAGGGGCCGTCTCGAAGTGCACCAGCTCCGCCCCCTTGGCCGCCGCGGGCGCGCCCAGACTGAGCAGGCCCCGCCCGGAGAGCAGCAGTTCACCGCGCCGGACAAAAACCTCGGCCTGCCCCTCAAGGGTCACGAAGCTGCCGTTGGTGCTCCGGTCGACCCAGACGAAACGCTCGAGGCGCCGCTCGATCCGGCCGTGCTCCCGCGAACAGCGGAGATCGCGGACGATCAGATCGCAATCCGCCTGACGGCCGATGCGGGCAAACGGCTGATTCTCGTCCAGCCACGTTTCGACGCCCCGGTAACGGACGCAGAGCCGCCCCACCCCAGCGCCGGGATCGGCCAGCGCCAGCCTCAATGTCTGTTGATCGGGCTGCTGCCATGCCACCTGAAAGACACCGAGACGCCGCTTGCCGCAATTGAGCTGCAGATCGGGCAGGCTGCTCGCCGCCAGCTGCAACAGGGGAAAGGCTGTCGCCCGTTGCGGCATGCTGAGCAGGATATGCCCCGGCGCGGCAACTGCGGATAGCCGGGCCGCCGGATTCACCCCGTCGCCGGGAAAATAGCGCTGCTCCCTGGCCCGATGGCCGGCACACAGGCCGACGCTGACCGCCAGCGGAAAACCGGCCGGTGGCGGCAGGTCGGCAATCCGGCGCTGCATCTCGATGGCCGAGTGCAGCGCATCCTGGCCATCGGCGAAGAAGGCCATCAGCCGGTTGCCGCTGTGGTGCACCAGACGCCCGCCATGGGTTTCGACCGAGCGCCGGATGCGTTTCTCGCAACGCGCCACGGCGTAGCGCGCTTCCGCCTGGTCGAGCGATTGCACCAGACTGGCATCAGCCGCGACATCGGCACATAGCACGGACAAGGCGCCGTCATTCGTCATCATGCCTGGCCCTCCGGCAACCGGGCGGCCTCAGCGGCCGCGGCCCCGCTCGTGATCGTTGCCGCGATGGTCATTCCCCCGATAGTCGTTGTCCCGATGGTCGTTGCCTGAATCGCCGCGCGGTCCGTCGCGCCGCTGGTCATGCCGATCGCCATGGCGATTCCGGTAGCGCGGCACATATTCGCGCTGGTACCAGTTGTCGCGGACGAAGTAGACCCGCTCGCCGCAAGCGTCGTAGCGGCCACAGTAGCGGCGCCAGTCTCTGGCGTGGCCGGGCGGAACCCGCAGATAGACCGGCGGCCGGGATACCGGAACCCGCCGTACCATCCGCGGCTGCTGGTAGATCACTTGGGGCGGCGGGTAGTCGCCGATATCGAGGCGGCCGTAAAAACCCGGCTGACCAATGCTCACCGAGACGCCGACATCGGCGGCGCCGGCCGGGGCGATGGCCGCCGCCAGTAACAAGGCAATCAGAAATAATCGCATGCTGTACTCCTGTCATTCAGTAATGCGTTTGACAAGCCAACGAATAGCCTCGCCAAAACCAAAAATTCCCGCTGCCGATGAACCGGGGCGAGAATTTTCCTGCTCAACCGCTGCGGCGGATGCGCTTAGCGCGCCGGAACGATGACCACGGTGCCATCGGTCGTTGTTGCGCCGCGCGCCCCGGTGCTGCCCTTGGCGCCGGTATTACCAGTATTGCCAGTGGCGCCGGTACTGCCCGTCGCGCCCGTATCGCCGGTCGCCCCAGCCGTGCCGGTGGCCCCGGTGTAACCGGTCGCGCCGGTTGCGCCCGCGCCGCCGGTTGCCCCGGTATAGCCGGTGCTGCCCTTGGCGCCGGTGTTACCGGTATTGCCAGTGGCACCGGTCGCGCCTTGTGGTCCGGGCGGGCCGGCGGGTGCCGTAATACAGGCGCTCAGGGCAAAAGACATCAGCGCGACGACGGTCAGTTTCGAATAATTCATGGTGTTTCCTTCTCAATGCCGCTGGAGAGAATCACTCGCCGGATGGCGAGCGATCTTTTCAGCGCCGGGCCTGGTTTTTCTCAAGCCGCTTGTTTCCGGTAGACGAAGGCTGCCGGGATACGACCTATTACTTGTTGAAGTTCAGCTTGGCTTTGGCCAGACAACTATCCTTGGCTGCGCCGGCATAGGTGTCACACTTTTCCTTGGCCACCGCGTACTGGGCGTCGGTCTTGTCGGCCGTTGCGTCCTGGCGGGCAGCGACGCCCTTCTTGCTGGCATCGCTGCGCGCTTCGGCGGTTTTCTCACCGGCCGTCGCGTTGGCTTCAGCGGTCTTCATCTGCGCCTTGGCATCTGCCTTGGCGGCGGTTTCCGCAGCCTTGACTTCCTTCAGGCAGACATCCTTGCCATTGCCGGCCTGGTCGTCACACTTTTCCTTGGCCACGTCATAGACGGCATCCGCCTTGGCCAGGCGGGCTTCGTAATGGGCTTTCTCGCTCGGCTTGTAACGGGCCTGGAGTTCAGCCAGGGCGACCTTCTCGTTACCCTTGGCTTCGGCCGCACAGATGTCGCTTGCATTGCCCAACAAGGAGTCGCAACTCGCCCGGGCCGTCTTGAAATCGGCGGAAATCTTGTTCTTGCCGGCCTTGTACTCGGTTTTTGACATGCCTTCGGCCATTGCCCCGGCACTGAAAGCCAGCGTGAAGGCAAGAGCGAGCGTATTGATGGTGAGTTTTTTCATTTTGTTCCTTGTGCGTTTGATCCTGAAACCGCGGCCCTGGCAAACGCTGCCCGGCATACGGTTTTCCTGGCGAAGACCCTGCGCTGGATAGGCATCACGCATTGCCACAGTACAGAAATTGCACCGCTTGTTGGCTCCGATAGACCGAGCGTATTGGCGAATTCGTTTCCGTTCTGTCCGCTGCCGCACATAACCGGAGATCGCTGTCGCCCGAGTCGCCTTGACGACGGGCGGTGGCGGCGGACTGCGCATTTGGCGAGTCGGGGCCAAACCATGCCGGCGTTTTATCGCCAAAATTCGCCCGGATCGGCTGTGTGCGCTATCGAACGGAGGCCGGGCAATATGCCGCCTAAGCTGAATGGCCGATATGACAAGGATGCATCGCTGTCCTTGCTCTCCGGTTGCATATTGCAGCACTACTTAAAAGGATATCGAAATGACCCAAATACAACGCTCCCTGCACCGTCTCCTGCTCGTCACGGCGGCCGCTCTTTCGCTGGCGACCCTTGGCAACCAGGCCTATGCCGCTTCCGCCGAAGACCTCAATGCCGATGCCGCACAGGCGCTGCAAACCTTGTACAAGAGTAATCCGGCGGCCGAAGCCATCGGCAGGAAGGCCAAGGCCATCCTGATTTTCCCGAAAATCATCAAGGCCGGTCTGGTCTTTGGCGGAAGCTACGGTGAAGGGGTTCTGAGCAAGAATTCCCAGTACGCCGGCTACTACAACTCGGTTTCCGCCTCCTGGGGCTGGCAGGCCGGCGCCGAATCCTATGGCTACGTGGTGTTCCTGATGAGCAACAAGGCCATCAAGTATCTCGACGCGTCGAAGGGCTGGGAAATCGGCGTCGGTCCGACACTGGTCGTGGTCAATGAGGGCATTGCCAAGAACCTGTCGTCATCGACCCTGAAGGACGATGCCTATGCGTTCATTTTCGACCAGCAGGGTTTGATGGCCAGCCTCAGCATCGAAGGCACCAAGATCACCCGCATCAAGCGTTAAGCGAGCAAAGCTCAGGATCGTCCCGGTCCGGTCGAGCGAAAGCCCGATCCGAGGACTGATCACCGATGCGGCGGCAATCGCCGCATCGGGTTCGCGGAATCTCGATAGACGACAGCCGCACCGAGTCCGTAACCGGGTTTTACCCCGGCTGAAAAAACATTACATGTTACCGATAGACCAGCACCGGAATCGTCGAGTGGGTCAGCACCTTGTGCGTTTCGCTGCCGAGCAGCAGCCCGCTGATGCCCCGCCGGCCATGCGAAGCCATGAATATCAGGTCGCAAGCCTGGCGCTCGGCGGCGGCGATGATCGCTGCGTAGGGCTGGTCGCTGGTCAGCGCCAGCGTGGTGCATTCGACCCTGGCCTCCCCGGCGAGCTTCGCGGCGGCGGCGAGAATGTCATGCGCGACACGGGCGACTTCTTCGTGAAAGCGGGCCGGGGTATGCGCATCGAAAATGGCGCCGACACCGTAATACATCGTCGGAAAGGCCGGCTCGGCACAGAAGAACGTCAGCCGGGCGCCGGTTTCCCGGGCAAAGGCGATGGCCCGGCTGACGGCGGCCAGGGACAGTGGCGAACCGTCGGTCGGCACCAGAATATGTTTGAACATGCTCGCTCTCGCTAGGTTTAATGGCCGCCGGCACCGGGCTCGACGACGCGGGTGGGTTTCGGGGCCAGCCAGATGACCGAGGCGGCGACCAGGAAGGCGACGCCGATCACCGTCATCAGCTGGTTGGTGGCGAGCATCACGGCCTGGCTGGTGATCAGGTAGTCGAGCGCCTGATTGACCGCATCGGCCGCCATGCCGCCCTGCTCCAGCAAGCTCCGGACACTGCCGTCGCTGTCCGAGATGCCGACCAGCTCGGCGTGCTGGCGGGTGATCTGGTTGTCCCAGCTGGTCGTCACCAGCGAAGTGGCAAAGGCGCCGGACAGCGTGCGCAGGAAGTTCATCAGGCCGGCCGCCGAATCCATCTCGCGTTCCTCGACGCTGGACAGCGCCAGGCCGGTGGTCGGAATGAAGAAGAACGGCAAGGCGAAGCCCATCACCATCAGCGGCACGGCGATGTCCCAGAAGCCCATGTCGGTATTGGCCACCGTCCGCCACAGCGTAACCAGGCCCATCCAGATGACGCCGGCAAAGACCAGCTTGCGCGGGTCCACCTTGCTCGCCGCCTGAGCCACCATGGGTGCGATGAAGAAGGCGGTGACGCCGGTCCACGCCGTGGCCAGACCGGCCTGGGTCGCCGTGTAGCCCATGAAGTTCTGCAGCCAGAGCGGGGTCAGCACATTGACCCCGAAGAAGGCGGCAAAGGCCAGGCTGATGGTCAGCACGCTGACCGTGAAGCCGCGGTGGCGGAAGACCTTGAGATCGACCACCGGGTTTTCCTCGTGCCACTCCCAGATGATGAAGGCGGCAAAACAGGCGCTGGCGACGACGGCCAGGCCGGTGATGAAGTTCGAGGAGAACCAGTCGAGGTTCTTGCCTTCGTCGAGCAGTAGCTGCAGGGAGCCGACCCAGAGGATGAGCAGAACGAGGCCGACCGTGTCGATGCCGGCCCGGCTCAGCGTATCGCGGTAGCACTTGAGCAGGTTCCAGCCGAAGAAGGAGCAGACGAAGGCGATCGGCGCATTGAGGATGAATACCCAGGACCAGCTGTATTCATCGCACAGGTAGCCGCCGAGAATCGGTCCGACGACCGGCGCGACCAGCGTCGTCATCGACCACAGGCCGATCGCCGCGGCCGCCTTTTCCTTGGGAAAGATGCGCATCAGCAGGGTCTGCGACAAGGGCATCAGCGGCCCGCCGCACAGGCCCTGGAAAATGCGGGCGACGACCAGGATGCCGATCGAACCGGAGAGGCCGCAGATCACCGAGAAGATGCCGAACAGGATCATCGAGCCGATGAAGACGCGCACCGAACCGAAACGTGCCGACAGCCAGCCAGTCAGCGGCACGGTGATGGCCTCGCCGACCGCGTAAGCGGTGATCACCCAGGTGCCCTGGCTGGTCGCCGCGCCGAGCGCGCCGGCGATGTTGGGCACGGCAACGTTGGCGATGGTCATGTTGAGCACCGCGATGAAATTGGCGGCGGCCAGCATGATCGCGGCAAACCACAGCATGCCGCCGGTCAGGGGTTGGACTTCGCCGGCCGGGGTGGGCGCTTGCGCTTGGCTCATTCGATGACCCCGGCTCAGTTCTGGCTGCGCGTATCGATTTCGGCCTGCATCGACAGGCCGACCTTGAGCGGATTGGCCTCAAGCTCCTTGGGATCGAGCTTGACGCGCACCGGCAGGCGCTGCACGACCTTGATCCAGTTGCCGGTGGCGTTCTGCGCCGGGATCGCCGAGAAGGCGGCCCCGGAACCGCCGGAGAAACCTTCGACGGTACCGTGATAGGTCACGCCGCTACCGTAGATGTCGGCGTGCAGCTTGACCGGCTGGCCGACCCGGACCTTTTCGAGCTGCACTTCCTTGAAATTGGCATCGACGTGCATCTGCTGGATCGGCACGATGGCGAGCAGCGGCATGCCGGCCTGAACGCGCTGGCCGAGCTGGACCTGGCGCTTGGCGACGACGCCGTCGACCGGCGCCCGCACCACGGTGCGCTCGAGATCGATTGCCGCCTGGTCGCGGCGGGCCCGGGCCAGCGCGATTTCCGGGTTGCTCTCTTCGGCGCCGGCGATCAGCACGGCATTGGCTTCGCGCGTGCTCAGCGCCGTGCTGCGATTGGCCCTGGCCTGCTCGGCGGCGGCGCGGGCGGCGGCCAGGTTGCCCTGGGCCGAGGCGAAGGCATTCTGGGCGCGGGTCAGTTCGTCGCCGGAAACCGAGCCGGAAGCGGCCAAGGCTTCGCGGCGCTTGAGGTCGATCCCGGCCCGCTCGAAATCGGCCTCGGCCGAACCGAGCTGGGCGGCGGCGCGCTTCTCGTCGGCATCGCGCGCCGCGATCTGGGCCCCCAGGCTGCCGTCGTTGGCGACGAAGCCCTTGACCCGACGGGTCGCCCGGCCCAGGTCGGCTTCGGCCTGGGCGAGCGCCAGCCGGGCGTCGGTCGGGTCGATCCGAACCAGGACATCGCCCGCCTTGACGGCCTGGGTATCGGTAACCAGCACTTCGCCGATGGTGCCGCCGACCGAGGGCGTCACCTGGGCGATCTCGACCGCCGCATAGGCATTGTCGGTCGCCACGAAATGCGAGCTGTAGAGCAACCAGTAAGCGGCCGCACTGACGCCGGCCAGACCGACGATACCGGCCAGGCCGATCAGCAGCTTCTTGCGGCGCTGTTCTTTATTTAAAGCGGAAGAAATGGGCAGATTGTTTTCAGACATGCTGGAATCCTTTGCAATTAAATGTGCTTGGCCTGGTAGCCGCCGCCCAGAGCGCGCTGCAGCGCGACATCCAGCACGAAGGCCCGGGACTGAAGATTGGCGAGGTTGCGCTGGGCGTTGAGCAGCCCGTCCTCGGCGTAAAGCACCTCGAGATAGCTGGCCAGCCCGCCTTCGTAGCGGTTGCGGGCGACGCGATGCGCTTCGCCCGCCGCTTCGACGGCTTCTTCGCCCTTGCGCAGCTGGGCGGTCAGCGCCTTCTGGCTGAGTCCGGCATTGGCTACGTCTTCCAGGGCCTGGGTGACGGTGCGGTTGTAGTTGGCCACCGCCTCGTCGTAGCTGGCCACCGTGCCGCGCAGTTCGCCTTGCAGGCGGCCGGCGGTGAAGATCGGCAGAGAGAAGGCCGGGCCGATGCCGCCGATGTTCGAACCGCCCTTGTTGAGCATGTTGAGGCCGAGCGCCTGAACGCCGATGAAGGCGGACAGGTTGATGTTGGGATAGAACTCGGCCTTCTTCTGGTCGATGCGCTGCGCCTGGGCTTCGGCCTGCAGGCGGGCGGCGACCACGTCGGGACGGCGGCCGAGCAGGTTGACGGCCAGTTCGCCCGGCAGCGCGAAATGGCTTTTCAGATTGACGACCGGCCGCTCGATCGCCAGGCCGCGGTCCGGACCAGCCCCGAGCAATGCCGCCAGGCGATAGCGCTGCAGGCCGATCTGCTCGTCGATCACCAGCAGTTCGCCTTGCGCCCCGGCCAGACGGGCCTTGGCCTCGCTCAGGCTGCCGCGGGTTTCCATGCCGTTGGCGAAGCGTTGATCGAACAGATCGACTGTCTTGCGGCGCACATCAACCGAGCGGGCAGCCGTATCGCGAGCCGCGAAGAGACGGGCCAGTTCGGCATAGTTGGTGGCGACCGCGGCGCCGATGCTGAGCCGGGCCTGGGCGAGTTCGGCATGGCTGGCCTCAAGTTGCGAGGTGGCCGCCGCCAGCCCTGCCCGGTTCTTGCCCCAGAAGTCGAGTTCCCAATTGAAATCGAGCGTCGCCCGACCGTAATCCTGCCAGCCGTCCGGCGTCATGCTGCGCGGCGTCAGGTAGTTGTAGCTCATCTTCTGATCGCTGGCCGAGGCATTGGCACTGACTTGCGGCATCAGCGGCGCGCCGGAAACCTGGCGGAAGGCTTCGGCCCGGCGCAGGCGGGCGGAAGCCGCGGCCATATCCGGCGAATCGCGCAGCGCCTCGTCAATCAGCGCATCGAGTTGCGGGTCGCCGTAAGTCTGCCACCAGCGCTCGGCCGGCCAGTTGCCGGCTGGTGCGGCAAGCGCCGCGCTGGTCTGGTAGTCAACCGCCGGCTTCAACCGCGCCAGCTGATCAAGCGATGGAAACTGGGCGCAGCCGCCAAGAGCGAGTGCCAGGGCGACAACCAGCGTGGCGGTTTTGGCCGGCGGCAACGCGGCAAGGGATAGGGTTTGATGACGCATGGAAAGTTCTCACCTGCCTAAAAACTGTACCGTACAGTACGATAAGTTGATTATATCAACCCTTGCGCTAAAGTGAACCATCCGGTACAGTTTTTTTATTGTGGAGACCAAGCAAGAATGAAAAAGAAAACCGAAGCAAAGCGCCAAACCATTCTCGATGTAGCGGCACAGGCGTTCCGGGAACTGGGCTTCGAGGGAACCTCGATGTCGGAGATCTGCACCCGCGTCGGCGGCTCCAAGGCGACGCTGTACAACTACTTTCCGTCGAAGGAAGAGTTGTTTTCCGAAGTGATGTTTCTGTCGAGCGAAGCCGAGTTCGCGGCGGCCCACGACGCCATCGACCCGACAACCGAAGATATCGCCGACTCGCTGCGCCATTTCGGCGAGAAATTCCTGACCTTCCTTTATTCGCCGAACATTCGCGCCCAGCGTCACCTGGCCATTTCCCAGTCGGGGCGTACCGAACTCGGACGCCTCGTCTACGAGCGCGGCGTGCTACGCAGCGAGAACCTGATGGCCGAATTCCTGCAAACCGCGATGAATCGCGGCAAGCTGCGCCAGGCCGCCCCCAAGGTGGCGACCCGGCATCTCTACAGCCTGCTCGAGTCCGAATTGCTCGAACGTTTCCTGTTTCAGATTCTCGGCGAAGTCGGCGCGGACGAGATCAAGGCCGTAACCGCCCGCGCCATCGAGGTCTTCATGGCCGCCTACGGCCCGCCGCCAGCCGAGGATAGCCAGCCGGAGCCTGTTCGGCAGCCTCCGGCCGGTGCGACGCCGCAATAAACGGCAGCGTTAATCAGCCGGCGGCAAGCGCGCTGGCCGCCGGCGCGCCGAGGCCCGGCGCGACGGAGAAGCGGCAAGCGGTTTTCGCCCTGACCTCGTCCACCGAAACGCCGGGCTGCAGCTCGCGCAAGGTCAGGCCACCGCCCGGATTGACGGTGAATACGGCGAGGTCGGTGATGATCATCTCCACCACGCCCTTGCCGGTCAGCGGCAAACTGCAGTTGGCCAGGATCTTCGGCGCGCCATCCTTGGCGGTGTGTTCCATCAGCACGATCACCCGACCGACGCCGGAGACCAGATCCATCGCCCCGCCCGGCCCCTTGACCATCTTGCCGGGCACCATCCAGTTGGCCAGGTCGCCGTTCTCCGACACCTCCAGCCCGCCGAGGATGGAAAGATCGACGTGGCCGCCGCGGATCATCGCGAAGGAATCGGCGCTGGAAAAGAAGCTGCTGCCCGGCAGGCTGGTGATGGTCTGCTTGCCGGCATTGATCAGGTCGGCATCGACATCTTCGCTGCCAGGAAAGGGGCCGATGCCGAGCAGGCCGTTCTCCGATTGCAGCGTGACGTGCATGCCCTCGGGAATGTAATTGGCGACCAGCGTCGGAATGCCGATGCCGAGATTGACGTAGTAGCCGTTGCGCAACTCCTGGGCGGCCCGCCGCGCCATCCGCTCGCGTAGCGGATCCTGCTTGCCCGGCGTGGCGCCGCCGGCCGTGGTGCGGAACTCGATGCGTTTCTCGTAGCCGGCGCCCTGGACGATGCGGTCCACGTAGATGCCCGGCGTGTGGATCTGGTCGGGATCGAGTTCGCCCGGCTCGACCAGCTCCTCGACCTCGGCGACGGTGACCCGGCCGCAGGTGGCGATCATCGGATTGAAATTGCGCGCCGTCTTGCGGAAAACCAGGTTGCCCGTGCTGTCCCCCTTCCAGGCCTTGACGATGGCGACGTCGGCGCGGATGGCCGGCTCCAGTACATAGTCCTGGCCGTCGAACTGGCGGGTTTCCTTGCCTTCGGCCAGCCGGGTGCCGAACGCGGTGCGCGTGTAGAAGCCGGGAATGCCCGCCCCGCCGGCGCGCAGCCGTTCGGCCAGCGTGCCTTGCGGCACCAGTTCGAGTTCCAGTTCGCCGGCCAGCACCTGGCGCTCGAATTCCTTGTTCTCACCGACATAGGAGGCGACCACCTTCTTGACCTGCCGCGTTTTCAACAGCGGCCCCATGCCGAAGTCGTCGACACCGGCGTTGTTGCCGACGATGGTCAGGTCGCTGGTGCCGGCCTGCAGCAGGCCGGCGATCAGGTTTTCCGGAATGCCGCACAGGCCGAAGCCGCCGGCGGCGACGGTCATGCCGTCGAAAAGCAGGCCGTCGAGTGCGGCCTGGCTTGTTGCATACACCTTGTTCATGTTGGGTTGTTCCCTGTTGGTTTCTCTGGTCTGCCGGGTAGAGCAGGCGGGGAACGGCATAGCGTTCCCCGCCTGGTTCAAGGCCTAATCAACCCGTTCCGGTACCGGCAGATGCACCCATTCCTTGTAGAAAGCCTCGATGTCCGGCTCGAAGTCATGGATCACCGGGTACCACGGGGTCGGCGCCTCGACGTCGTGCAGCGTGCCGCAGCTCGGGCAGTAGTACTCGCGGTAGACCTGCCACTGGGTATCCGGCGCCATCAGTTGCGGATAAACCTCGGTCATCGCCTCTTCGGTGTCGCGCACGTAGATCGCGGCGTGCAGCTTCCAGTTGTCCTTGTAGTCGCAGAACTCGTGGCCGCAGTCGCACTTGATCAGCCACTGCTTGGTCTTCGCCGACTGCACGATGTACATGTGCGGCGCCAGCGGCAGCACGATACGATCCTTGAAGCTGACCTTGGCCTGCAGCGCCGCGACGTACTGCTCGAAACGGCTGTTGTCCTTGGGCATCGACAGCATGCGGAAGGTGGTTTCCCAGTCCAGCGTGCCTTCGACCAGATGTGAAACCTGTTCATTGGTATATGACATTTTTGTCTCCTTGATTCAGATGGTGGCTGGCGCGGCTTACTCTTCGACCTGGACGACGGTGGTCACGTCGGGCATCAGCGAGAGGTCCATGCGGTGCTTGGAACCGTAGGTCGGTACGCCCAGCTCGTCCTCGAGCAGTTGCCAGTCGGCCGGCAGGTTCCAGAAGTCCTTGAACTCCTTGGTGAACTTCTCGGACAGCCCAAAGCTGGTGGCGAACATGTGCTGGACCTGCACCGCGGCGTGCTTGTTGATGATCCGTTCGCGCTCTTCCTTCATCCACTCGCGGGTCGGCAGGGCGCGGGCCAGGCGTTCCTTGCGGATTTCGGCGCGGCGGGTGGCAGTTTTCGCGGCATCGATGGAGAACACGCCCTTGGCATTCTGGGTGAATACCGCGCCATAAACCTTTTCGGCGAATTCCGGCAGCAGGAACTTCTGGTTGAGGTCGTTCTCGATGGCCTTGACCTCGCGGTCGATCGGATCGCCAAAGCCCGGGCCGCCACGCAGGTAGTTCAGGTAGAGGTCATGGTTGTCGTAGCAGTCCTCGGTCGTCATGCACTGCTTGTCGCGCTTGACCACGGCGGTTGCATCGAGGTGACGCTCGTAGTCGGGCGCCGTCGGGTCGAGGTCGCCACCGAGCGGCAGCGAGTCGCCGATGGCGATGCGCTCCTTGAGGCCGGTCTTGTGCGCTTCGAAACGGTAGCCGGTGGCCGACGGGTAGCCGCCCATCATGCCCCAGTCGCTGTTCATGTAGCCGTTGCCCATGAAGAACATCGTCCAGTCCTGGGCGTTCCAGACCATGCGCAGGGTTTCGAAACCACAGCCGCCACGGTACTTGCCGTAGCCGCCGGAGTTGGATTTGACGTTGCGCCCGAGGTAGAGCAACGGCTCGGCCATTTCCCATATCTCGATGTCGCCCATGTCGCCTTCCGGATTCCAGATGGCGGCGGCGTGGTTCAGGCCATCCTTGACGGCGCAGGCACCGGTGCCGCACGACGAAGCCTCGAAGCTGTTGACCGCGTGGATCTCGCCGTCCTGGTTGATGCCGCCGCCCTGCAGCCAGTTGGAGGTATTGGCGTTGCCGGCATTGACCTCTTCCAGATAGCCGCGACTGAAGTAGGACTGGCTGAGGCCGCGCCACAATGCCGCCCAGCCGGAGACCAGGAAGTGCCAGGCATAGGCGTGGCCGGTCCGGCGGTCGTCCGGGTTGCACCAGGTACCCTTGGGCAGGTGGAACTCGGTGGCAAAGTAGGCCCCGTCGTTGATCCGTTGCGTCGGCACCAGCGTCTGCGACATCATCACCCAGATGCCCGAGGTGAAGGCCACCTGGTGGGCATTGAAGGTATGCCAGCCCCAGCGGCTGGCGCCTTCGAAGTCGAGACGCCACTTGCCGTCCGGCTTGATGGTCATCTCGACCGGCGAGTGCATGATCGAGTCGAGCTTGGCGAAGGCGTTGGAAACCTGGATGTCCTCGTGCTTGAACGGCACATCGACAAAGGAGACCTTGCGATATTTGCCCGGCAGGGTCATCGCCTTGATCCGGCTCATCAGGCCGCGGCGGCCTTCTTCGATCACTTCTCCCGAGAACTTCTCGTAAGCCTCCAGGCCGTCGGCCCGGATCACTTCCTCGACCAGTTCGCGGATCATGTGGCAACCGGCGATCCGGGTCTTTTCGTCGAGAATCCAGTACTTCGGCGTCCGGACCGAACGCTGCGACTCGTGCAGCCAGTCGCGCAGCGGTTCGTCGTTGATCCCGGTCTTGCGGCAGGTGATCATGTAACCGTCGCCGAAACGCTGGGTCTGGCCGGTAGACATCGAGCCCGGCGTCACGGCACCGGTGTCGATGACGTGGGTGACGCCGCCGACCCAGCCGATCAGCTTGCCGGCCCAGAAGATCGGCACGATGGTGGCGATGTCGCAGGGATGCACGTTGCCGATGGCGCAGTCATTGGTCGTGAACATGTCGCCGGGGTTGATCGTCGGGTTGGCTTCCCAGTTGTTCTCGATCATGTACTTGATCGCCGCGCCCATGGTGCCGACGTGGATGATGATCCCGGTCGAGGTCAGGATGCAGTCGCCAGCGGCGTTGTAGAGCGTGAAGCAGAGTTCGCCTTCCTGCTCGACGATGGGGCTGGCGGCGATTTTTTTCGCCGTTTCCCGGGCATGGACCAGGCCGCCGCGCAGCTTGGAGAACAGCTTTTCGTAGCCGATCGGATCGGAGTCGCGGAATTCGAGATTTTCCAGGCCGTTGTAGTAGCCGGTGGTCTTGGTCCGCTCGAGGATCGCGTCGCGATGCTGCTTCAGTGTCAGGCCGCTCTCGAGCAGGTTGCCGATACCGATTTCTTTGGTGCTCATCATATTCATGATTTATCTCCTCACTTGACTTCTTTGAGATGGAACAGGCGATGCTTGTCGATCGTGGTTTCGAAGCCGTCGGGCACGACGAAGGTCGTCGCGTCGGATTCGATGATGGCCGGGCCGACGACGTGGTTGCCGGCCTTCAGCGACTCCATCTTCCACAGCGCCGCCTCGACCCATTTCTTGTGGCGGTAGAACGGCCGGGTGCCGAGATAGGCCTCCTTGGGCGGCGTCGGTCCTGCATCGGCGTCTTCCGGCAGCACCGGTTTCTGGGTGACGACCATGCCACGCAAGATGGCGCCGGTGACCGAAAAGCCCAATTCCGGCGAGCGCGCCGAATTGGCGTAGACGCGGCCATAGGTGTTCTCGAAGGACTCGATGATCTGCTGCCAGTCAGCGGCGGTGGCGGCGCTGGTGACCGGCGAGACGATTTCGAGGTCGTTCAACTGGCCCATGTACTGCATCTTGTAGCCGGGGATCAGCAGCACGTCTTCCGCCTTGTAGCCATTGATCACGAACTCGTCGATGACCTTGACCGCCAGCTCGCCCCAGGCTTCCTGCAGCGTGGCGCAGGCCGCCGCCTTCTTGTCGTCGCTGGCGAACTGGGCGACGCCGAGGTCGACCGACTTGTCGTAGCGGTACTCGAAGTCGGCACAGGCGCAGCCGAAAGCCGAGAAGCCGGCCGCCCAGGCTGGCACGACGACATCCTTAAAGCCGACGCCCTCGGTATAGCCGTAGGTGTGCACCGGGCCGGCACCGCCGTAGGAGAAACAGGTGAATTCGGCCGGGTTGTAACCCTTGGCGCTGATGTTGGCGCGCAGGTACTCGGAGAGTGTCAGGTCGAGCAGCTCGATGACGCCAGCCGCCGCATCTTCGACCGACAGGCCGAGCGGATCGGCGATCTGCGCCTTGATGTGGTCGTGGGCGCGCTGGACGTCGAGCTTGATGGCGCCGCCGAGGAAGTTCTGCGGATTGAGGTAGCCGAGCACGACGTGGCAGTCGGAGACCGACACCGTATCGAGCCCGCTTTCCGGCCAGCAGGTGCCGACCCGGTAGCCGGCGGAATCCGGGCCGAGCTTGATCGACTTGCTGTACGGGTCGAGGCGGACGAAGCTGCCGGCGCCGGCGCCAACCGAATCCATGGCGACCAGCGGCAACGAGAGGACCAGGCGGGCCATGTCGGGGTCGGACTTGATGGCGAAATTGCCCTTGGTGATCAGCGCCACGTCGAAACTGGTGCCGCCGATGTCGGAGCAGGCGATGTTCTCGTCACCGAGGTATTCGCCGAGCAATTTGGAACCGATGACCCCGCCGATCGGGCCGGAGACGATGGTGCGGGCCAGTTCCTTGGCTTTCCAGCTGATCGTGCCGCCATGCGTCGCCATCACCCGCAGGTCGAACTTGGCGCCATGCTTCTTGAAGCGGTCGCTGACCTTCTTCAGCGTCTGGCGCGACGGTTCGGCGCCGTAAGCTTCGAGGATGGTGGTGTTCATCCGGTGGCTTTCCTTGCGCGACGGGTAGTAATCGACCGAGGCGAAGACCGGGATGTCGGATTTCAACTTTTTCAGCTCCTCGCGGACGATATCGCGCGCCCGCTGCTCGCTGATTTCGTTCTTGTGCGATTGCAGCAGGCAGATGACGATGGCCTGGGAACCGGCCTCGACCAGTTCGCGGGTGGCCTGGCGTACTTCGTCTTCGCGCAGCGGGATAACGATCTTGCCCTGGACATCGGTCCGTTCGGTAACGCCGCGGGTCCGTGAAACCGGCACCAGCGGCTCGTCGTAGCGATGAGTATTGAGGTGGATGCGATCTTCCAGCGCGTAGCCCAGGTAGCTCTGCAGGGCGCGGCCCATCGAGTGAATCTGCTCGAAGCCCTTGTTGCAGATCAGGCCAACATCGAGGCCCTTGCGCATCAGGATGCGGTTGAGCATGGCGGTACCGGAATAGACGCAGGTCACCAGTTCCGGGTAAACGTCATCGACGTTGCGGCCCCAGTGTTCGAGGGCATCGACCGACGAGTTGTAGATGGCGAGCGATTCGTCGCCGGGATTGCTTTGGGCCTTGCCGACGACGAAACGGCCGTCGGCCCGGACGAAGAAGGTATCGGTCATCGTGCCGCCGGCATCGATTCCCATTACCTGGACGTTTGACTGCTGGATCTGCATATTGCCTCCTGTTTTTGGTGTGTTCGTGGTGAGTGATCCCACGCCGACTTAATGGCAAGGCCCGGGCCAGCCCCGGAAACATTCGCCACCATTCGAAATTCAATCGAAGAATCATCGACTTGGCGAAAACATGCAGAAATCGGGAGCTGTCCGACAAAAGGCCGGAAAACGTCCTGAATCACGACGCTAATTTTCGACTGTCCGGAATCCGGACACTTCGTCGACGCTTTGCTGCGCCGCACAACACATTGATATATAAGGATTTTATTGACTTACAAATCGCCAGGCGCTACGGTTACGATTAGGTTGATTAATTGATCCGCCGTAATGGTTCCGGAGCCCGTCACGAGCCCAATGTGAGTCCCAACAGCAATCCCCTCATTCCGCGAATCGGCGACGAGTCAGTCGTCGCCAGCTCGTGGGAACGGTTCCTTCAGGACCGGCCGCTGCCCGGGGCCGGGGTGCGTAATGTCGTGCTTGATTCGTGGCGGCGCAGCCGTTCGGAAGCCGTCGATCCGAGCATCGGCAGCGCCCCGACGGCCGATGGCGACAAGATCAACCAGTTGCGGGCGCGTTCCCGCGATTTGTACGAGGCGGCCAAGCCGGTGCTCGAAACCCTGCGCGAGATCCTGCGCGAGTCCGGCACCCTGATCATGCTCAGCGACCCGAGCGGCACCATCCTCGACCTCAACGGCGAATCGCGGGCGCGCGATGCCGGCGAGCAGATCAACCTGGCGCCGGGCGGCTGCTGGAGCGAAGAACTGATCGGCACCAACGCCATCGGCACGACCATAGCCACCCATCAGGCGGTGCAGATCTACGCCAGCGAACACTACTGCATCGACGTCAAGCACTGGACCTGCGCCGCCGCGCCCATCCTCGACCCGCTGGGCAAGAACCTCCTGGGCGTCGTCGATGTTTCCGGCGTCAAGGAAACCTTCCACGGCCATACGCTCGGGCTGGTCATCTCGGCCGCCAAGCAGATCGAAGGCATTCTCGCCCAGCGCGATGCCGAAATGCATGGCCGCCTGCTCGAACACGCCATGGCTGGCTTCAGCCGCTACGGCAACGATTGCCTCGTGCTCTTCGACCAGCGCGGCCGCATCGTCAAGACCAGCGGCAGCATGCAGCAGGCGCGGGAAATGTATGGCGTGCGCTTGCCTTTCGAGGTCGGCGGCCAGGTCCCCGCCCTCGATTTCGCCATCCATCCGACCGAGCGCCTGCGCCTGACCCCGCCCTGGTTGCGCCCGGAATGGCTGCACCCGGTGCGCTCCCGCGACGGCGACCTGGGCACCCTGCTGGTCATCCCGATAGGCACCGCGCAGCGCCAGAGGAGCAGCAGCCAGGCGGTGGCCGATAAAGCGACTGACGATGCATTCGATGAAATCATCGGCACCAGCCAAGCCATTGCGACGGCCAAAGCCCGGGCCCGTCGCATCGCCCCCCTCGATTTGCCGGTGCTGTTGCTTGGCGAAACCGGCGCCGGCAAGGAAATTTTCGCGCGCGCCATCCACAAGGCGAGCGGCAAGCCGGACGGCCCTTTCATCGCTGTCAATTGCGGCGCCCTGACCCGGGAACTGCTGGCCAGCGAATTGTTCGGCTATAGCGAAGGCGCCTTCACCGGCGCCCGGCGCGGCGGCCTGCCCGGCAAGTTCGAGCAGGCCGACCACGGCACCCTCTTCCTCGACGAAATCGGCGAAATGCCGCTCGACATGCAGCCGCACCTACTGCGCGTCCTCCAGGACGGCATTGTGGTCAGGCTGGGCGACACCAGGGAACGCAAGGTCGCGGTCCGCATCATTGCGGCGACCAATCGCGATCTGAAGGCAGACGCGGAGGCCGGCCGCTTCCGGGAAGATCTCTTTCACCGGCTCTGTGTCGTCAGCCTTAATTTGCCGCCCCTGCGCGACCGGCCGGCCGATACGGAGGCGATCATCGGCCGCCTCAACCAGCGCCTGGCGCAAAAATATGGCTGCCCGCCGAAAAGCCTGGCGCCGGACGTCCTGCACCACCTGCTGCGGTATCGCTGGCCGGGCAACATCCGCGAATTGCAGAATGTCTTCGAAGCGATGTTCGCGCTCAGTGACGGCGATTACATCGATGGTTCGCTGCTTCCCCCGCATATCGCCGCCAACGCCATCGATGCCGCCCTGCCGCCTGACGAAATCCGGCCGGCGATGACGGCTGGGCGACTGGCCGAAATGGAGCGCAGCGCAATCAACGCCGCCGTCGCCAGCGCCCACGGCAATCTCTCGATGGCGGCACGGACCCTGGGGATTTCGCGCAGCACGCTCTACGTCAAATTGGCCGCAATGCGGACGTGAAGAAAATGGTCGGCGGCGAATGAGCGGCGCCCGATAACGGACTGCGCACAAAAAAAGCCCCGGAATTGCTTCCGGGGCTAACCGAGGTTACTACAGAGAGAACGGTTTGCCGTCAGGCGTAAGTCGGGGCGAATGCGGCTTCCGGGTTGGCAGCCGGGCCCTTATCGGTCCAGTACGGCGAAAGTTTGCGCAGTTGGGCGATGATCGGCGGCACGGCGGCGATCACGCGGTCGACTTCGGCTTCGGTGTTGTAACGGGACAGCGAGAAGCGGATCGTGCCGTGCGCCGCGGTGTAGGGAATGCCCATCGCCCGCATGACATGCGACGGTTCGAGCGAGCCCGAGGTACAGGCCGAGCCGGAACTGCCGGCGATGCCCATCTTGTTCAACAGCAACAGGATGGCCTCGCCCTCGATGTACTCGAAGGCGATGTTGCAGGTATTGGGCAGGCGGTTACTCACGTCGCCGGTCGCGAAACAATGGGTGATCTGGCTTAGCAGGCCTTTTTCCAGCTTGTCGCGCAGCGCCTTGACCGAGGTGTTTTCCTCGGCCATGTGCTCCATGGCCAGTTCGCACGCCTTGCCAAGACCGACGATGGACGCCGAGTTCTCGGTGCCGGCGCGGCGACCGCGTTCCTGATGGCCGCCACGGAGCAGCGGGCGGAAACGGCAGCCGCGGCGCAGGTAGAGGACGCCGATACCTTTCGGGGCATGCAGCTTGTGGCCGGACAGCGACAGCATGTCGATCTTGGTGTTCTTCAGGTCGATGGGAATCTTGCCGACCGCCTGCACCGCATCGGTATGGAACATGATGCCCTTGGCCGAAGCCAGTTCGGCCATTTCCTCGACCGGGAAGATGGTCCCGGTCTCGTTGTTGGCCCACATCACCGAAACGATGGCGACCCGGTCGTTCAACAGGGACTTGTATTCGTCCATATCGAGCCGGCCCTTCTTGTCCACCTTCAGCTTGTGGACGATGTAGCCCTCCTTCTCCAGCCACTCGCACAGCGTCAGGATGGCCGGGTGCTCGACGACGGTGGTGATCACCGTGTTGCGCTCCGGCTGGGCCTTGATGGCGGACAGGATGGCGGTGGAGTCGGACTCGGTGCCGCAGGAATTGAAGATGATTTCCGAGTCATGCTCGGCGCCGAGCAGCGCCTGGACCTGACTGCGGGCCTTCTTCAGCGCCTTGCCGACTTCACTGCCGAAGGCGTGAATCGACGAGGCGTTGCCGAAATGCTCGGTGAAGAACGGAAGCATCGCTTCCACCACGGCGGGGTCGCAGCGCGTGGTGGCATTGTTGTCGAGATAGATCGGTTCCATGGCGGTTCCTTTAGCTGTTAGTTATTAGCTATCAGGATCGAGCAAAACCCAGCCCACTCGATCCTAATAGCTCGATCCTCGATCCTAGACTTCCGCCGGCATGTGCGAGGACGGCAAGACCTGCACCAGTTCGCCGAGGGCCTCGATCATCTTCTGCTGGATGCCGCCAAGGGTTGCCGCTTCCATCATGCAACCGGAGCAGGCGCCCTTCAGATGGACAAAGATCTTCTTGCCCTGGACGTCGGCCAGTTCCACGTCGCCGTGGTCGCGCTGCAGCATCGGCCGGACGGACTCGAGAATTTCCTCGATCTTCTTGATCTTCTGGACCAGCGTCAGCTTGGCGCTCGGCGGCTTGGGGGCTTCCGGCGTCGCCGGGCAGGCTACCGGCGGCGAGGTTTCGCCGGAACCCGGGCGGGCCGCCTTGACCTTGGCCAGGATTTCCTCGATGCCTTCATGACAGGAAGCGCAACCGCCGCCGGCCTTGGTATAGAAGGTGACTTCCTCGACCGTGTGCAGATCGTTGGCCTTGACCACGTCTTCGATCATCACCGCATCGATGGCGAAGCACTTGCAGATCAGCGCGCCTTCTTCGTGATCGTCGTTCCACACTTCGCCCCGGTAGTTGGCGATGGCGGCTTGCAGCGCCTCGCGGCCCATTACCGAGCAGTGCATCTTTTCCGGCGGCAGGCCGTCGAGGAAATCGGCGATGTTCTGGTTGGAGATTTCCAGCGCCTGGTCGAGCGTCTTGCCCTTGACCATTTCGGTCAGCGCCGACGACGAGGCGATGGCCGAGCCGCAGCCGAAGGTCTGGAAGTGCGCGTCCTCGATGATCTCGGTTTCCGGGTCAACCTTGAGCATCAGGCGCAGCGCGTCGCCGCACTGGATCGAGCCGACATCGCCGATGCCGTTGGCTTCTTCAAGCGGGCCGGAGTTGCGCGGGTTGAAGAAGTGCTCGCGAACCTTGTCAGAATATTCCCACATGCTATCTGCTCCTTAGACCGAGAACGACGAGCCGCAGGAACACTGCGCGCTGGCATTCGGATTGTCGAATTTGAAACCGGTGTGGGTCAGCGTATCGACGAAATCGACGGTGACGTTGTCGATCATCGGCATGGTCAGCGCATCGACCAGGACCTTGACGCCTTCGACTTCCAGCTCCCAGTCGTCTTCGGCCTTGTCGGTTTCCAGCTTCATGCCGTATTGCAGTCCGGAGCAACCGCCCCCCGAGATGGTCAGGCGCAGACCGATCACGGGCGTTTCGGAACCGCGGATAAAGCGTTGAACAGCTTTGATGGCAGCAGGTGTCAGATTGATCATGGCGATTCTCCCAGAGTAGATGAGCACTTCATTGCAAGCCCTGTGCCATGCCGGAATAAATCGCTAAACAATTGAATATATTGGATTGTTGCGGCAAACGGCTTTGTCGTTTTTGCGACAATCAACCGAGAACGTGTTCGTAAGCCCGGCGCAGCAGGTTGCGCTCGACCTCGCTCAAGTGCCGCGATTCGGTAATCGCGATGAAGCGGCCGCCGGTCCGTTCGGCCGCGGCGAACGGCGGATCGATGCCGACGAACGAGGCGAGCAGCACCGGCACATCGCCGGTCGGCGTATCGACCCAGGCGCTGAACTCGGGCACCGGCTCGATGGCATCTTCCGGCAGGCCGAGATGGATTTCGGCTTCGCGAAGCAGCGCCGTCGGGTGAAACTGGATGGTCGGCGAGTAGTCTTCATCGCGCAGCGCCGACAGCGGCGGCAAGGGATGAAAAGCGACAATCCCCGAACTCAGGCACAAAAACCGGACACGGCCGCTGGTGCCGTGTTTGTGCAGCAGGACGAGACGCGGCTGGAGCGGCATAGCTTAGCGGGAGAACTCGGCGAGCACGGCATCACCGCGCAATTTCTCGGGAAGCCCCCAAACCTGCACGGCTTCGACATAGCTGCCCTCCTTCGCGGGATGCGGCAGCAAGACCTGATATTCAGCGAAAATCCGGCGATCGGGAAAAATCGTCACCGTGCCGTAGCGCGCCTGGCCACGCCAGGTCCCGATCAGGTTGATTTCCTGCGAATACGGATCGACCGTCTCGACGAAGGTCGCCTGGGCCCAGACCGGCTCGTCGCCGATCGACAGGCCGAGTTTTTCCACCTGCCGGCGCAAGGCGGCACAAACGATATCGCCGAGCGCCGGATCGGGCAGAGCCGCCATGTTCAGGCCGGCGCGTAGGTGTAGCAGTTCTTCGGACAGACGCGGCCGCAGGAACCGCAGCCGATGCAGTCGGCGGCATTGGCCAGCGACATGACCATCATGTTGTCGTCTTCGTTGTCATCGTCGTCATCGAGTTCGCGCTCGACCAGATCGAGGACATTGCGCGGACAGACCTTGTAACAGCGGCCGCAACCGATGCACTTGGATTGATCGAGGCTGGTGGCGAATTGCGGCGTCCATTCGGCGCCGCCACGGGTGAGTCCGGTAATCATGCAGGTTGTCCTTTCTGGGCGGCGGCCAGGCGGGCCGTCGCGTCGGCCCAGGCCTGGCAGGCCTCGTAAGTCGATTGGGAAAGCCCGGGAATCTCCTGGTAGCCCGCCGGCAGGCGGTCTTCCACGAGGTCGTGCATTTGCGAAGCCCATTCGGAGGCGATGCGCTTCAGTTTCCTGACCTCTTTGTCGAGGGCGGCGATTTCTTCGTCAGTCATGCTGCCCCCGCCGCTTACAGTCCGGCGACGGCCGGGTACTGGCCGATACGCTCGAGTGCGATGCCGAGCAACTTGTCGGCGTCATCCTTCATTTTCGACAGACTGGGGAAGCCGAAGCGATGCACATCGCGCAAGGTCTTTTCGACGGCGACCAGCTTGCCGACGGTGATGATCGCCCGGCCGAAACCTTCGTGCGTCAGATGGACCAGCGGCACGGCCAGCAGCTTGCATTCCTTCTCGATCAGCACGGCGATGGCGTTGTAGAACGCCTTGACGCGCGAAATCGTTTCGTCGTCCGGGTCGCCGATCAAGGGAATGGTCGCCTTGCGCTCCTTGGTCAGGATGTAGGGATCAAGGATCTTTTCGACGGTCCACCCGGTATAGGTGCCGTAGGTGTCCAGGGCGCGCATCTGGCGGGCCATTTCCTTGACGAAATCGGTTTCGAAGATGGGATCAGCGCTCATGGTTAAACTCCTGTTGTGAAACATTGGTTTGGTTTGATACGGGAATAAGTTGCGGGGCGGGCGACAGGCCGGGGGTGTAGTCGATCGCGATGCGGGCGACGACCAGCGAGCCGGCGAAACCAGCCGCCCCGCCGAGCGCCATCGCCGCATCGCTGCCGGCGATGGAAGCGCCGGCAGCGATGCCGACCAGCGTCGCCAGTGCTGGAAAGAGATAGCCGAGCAGTGCGGCCAGCGACAGGCCGGATTCCGGCAGGCCGATGTTCACGAAGTCGCCCTCCTTCAAGCCATTGGCCGCCGGCAGGTTGAGCATGGCGGCCAGCCCGCCGTTGGCCGCCTTGCAGATGCAGCAATGGCCGCCATGGCCGCAAACACCGCAGGCCGTGGTCTCGACGACGATGGTCGCGCGACCGTCGTCGATGCGCTTGACCATGCCCCAGTGTTCGATCAGTTTGGCGCTCATCCTTCCCACCCCTCTTCTTCCATGGTGCTGAAGCGGTCGTCGGCTTTGGCCTTGGCCTGAGCCGCCAGGGCGCGGTCGATCCAGGCGACGCCGCCCTCGCTCATGGCGCGGGAAATTTCGCCGAGCAGATCGTCCACCGCATCGACCTCGTTGATGCGGATCGGCTGAACGCCCTTGGCCATCAGCTTCTTGATCGCCGAGGCGCCGATTGCCATGACATAGACCGCGGCGCAGCCCGCGAGGAAATCGACCTTGGCGGCCAGCTTGTCCTCGTTGCCGTCCATCGCCTCTTCGGCGAATTCGGCAACGCCGACCAGCGTCGCCTTGTCCGGCGTCACTTCATAGACGGCGAAACCCTCGGCGGCGCCGAAGTGCTGATTGACGCGGGTCCGGTCGGTGGAGGCGAAGGCGACCTTGATCACGGCTTCCGGCTCCTGCTTAATGGACCAGACCAGCTGTAGCCGACGCGATGACATGTTGTTCAGCGGGGCGGGTATCGGCCCAGTAGATTGATCGATAGGGTTCGAGTTCATGGTGTTGTCCCAGCATCAGGTTGGCGAGATCGAACAGGGCTTGCCGCGTGCCGCGGTAGCCCACCCAGGTGCGGGCATAACCGCCCACGTGGTCGTACTGCGGAAAACCGGCGCGCAGCAACGGCAAGCCGAGCCGGCGGGCCGTTTCGGCGGCGTGCGAGTTGGCGACGATGAACTGCGCAGCGCCGGCCCGCGCCTCTTTTTCCATGTCTTCCAGATCGCCGATGATGACTTTGGCGATCGGCAGACTGCTCAGGCTGTCGTGCTTGTGCGGACTGACCGCGCTGACGATCTCGGCGCCCATGCCGGTCAGGAAGCGGGCCTGCATGCCGAGCAGGTCGGGATCGGCGGCCAGCGCGACGCGGGCGAAACCGATCATGAAATGGCTGTCGACCATCGCGTCCTGCAACTGGGCGCGGTGGCGCTCGATCTTCTCGGGCACCGGCTTGCCGGAAATTTCGGCGAGCGCTTCGGTGAAGTCGTCGCAGTCCTCCAGCCCGAGCAGCCCGGCGAAACGGTAGTCGGGCACCGCGGTGCGGCTCTTCAGGATGTCGGCCGCCTTGTGCAGCGAGGGGCCGATGACCAGCGTTGCAATCGACTCGCCCATGATCTCGATTTCCGAGCGCGGCGTGCCACCGATGGTCAGCGACGAGGTTTCCGCCTCGGTCAGGTGGCCGTCCAGCGAATCGCCGATGTCCGGCAGGACGATGGGGCGCAGGCCGAACGCCTCGATCCACTCCTTGATCGCTTCGATATCGCCCGGCGTCAGCATCGCCGAAGCCAGCACATTGACCTGCTTCGGCCGCTTGCCGACGCTGCTGCTTTGCGGGACCAGCGTCTCGATCAGCGATTCGATGGCCAGCGCATAACCGCTTTCCAGACAGCCGACGTAGTCCGGCGTATTGACCGGGACCACGGCGACATGGGCGAATTCGGGATGGGCCGTGCGAAAATCGCGAACCGCCCGGCGAATGTCGGTACCCTGCGTTTCCGACAGGCCGGTGGTCACCAGGCCGATGATGTCCGGCTTGCTCTTGTCGGACAGCGTACGCAAGGCCTCAATGATGTTCTCGTCGGCGCCCATGATGGTCGACACCTGATCCATCGCCGTCGTCTGCAGCGGAATCGGCTCGCGGAAGTGGCGCACGAAGAAGACTTTGCCGAACGCCGTGCAACCTTGCGAACCATGCATCAGCGGCAGGCTGCGGGCGAGACCGAGAAAGGCCAGCGAGGCGCCGATCGGCTGGCTGACCTTCAGCGGATTAACCGCCAGTGCCTTCTTGGAATGGATGATTTCGGTCATTTGGACATCGCCCGGTTGAGAACACCCACTTCTCAGCAAGGAACGCGCCAAGCGACTATTCAAATAAAATCAGTTACTTGCAAAAACCGCACTGTGTAGCAAAGACAACAAATGCCAACCGAAGGCGAATGACACAGGCGATGCGGCGGCAATACACGAAATTCGGCATAGCCATCCGCCGCGCTTTGGTGCGATGCTTGAGCCAGCCGCTCCTACCATGTCATGCGAATGATCGGCAGGGCGCCCCGCATATCAACCCGATGAGCTTGCCGTGACCACCGCTGCCAACGCCTCCCCCCTCGCCGACCATCGTCGTCTGGTGCTCAATCTGCAGAGCCCGGCGGCCTTCGACCAGCCGGTCGAGGACATCGCCTGCATCGAGACGCACATCTCCTCGGTGGTGCTGGCCGGTCAGCATGCCTACAAACTGAAGAAACCGCTCGACCTCGGCTTTCTCGATTTCACCACGCTGGCCAAGCGCCAGGCGGCCTGCGCCGAGGAAGTCAGGCTGAACCGACGGACGGCGCCCGACCTGTATCTTGACGTCGTGCCGATCACCGGCAGCCTGGCGGCGCCGCATATCGGCGGCAGCGGCGAAGCCATCGACTACGCCGTGCGCATGCGGCGCTTCGCCCAATCCTGCCTGCTCACCGAGGTTTTGGCGGATCGGGGGCTGGCGCCGGAATTGATTGATCGCCTGGCCCACCACGTCGCCGCGTTCCATGACCAAGCGGCGGTCGCCCGGCGCGGCGACGGTTTTGGCGATGCGGCAGCGGTGCATTTCCCGGTCCGCCAGAACTTCAGGCAATTGCCTGAACTGGTCGACGACGCGGCACTGCTCGCCCTGGCCAAGCGCGTCGAGAACTGGAGCGAGGCCCGCTTCGCCGACCTACAGGCAGTATTCGAGCGCCGCCTCGACCAGGGCCGGGTACGGGAATGCCACGGCGACCTGCATCTCGGCAACCTGATCCTGATCGACGGCGAACCGCAATTGTTCGACGCCATCGAGTTCAATCCGGCCCTGCGCTGGATCGACGTGGCGGCCGACATCGCCTTTCTCTGCATGGATTTGCAGAAACGCGGCTGCGCCTGGCTCGCCCACCGCTTCCTGAATGCCTGGCTGGAGCGCAGCGGCGATTACGACAGCCTGCTCGTCCTGCCCTACTACATCGCCTACCGGGCGATGGTGCGGGCCAAGATTGCCGCCATCCGCCTGAACCAGTTGGACGGCGCGGCGCGCGCCGCCGGCCTGGCCGAATGCCGCGACCATGTCGCGCTGGCGGCGGCGCAGATGCAGACGCCACGGCCTTTCCTGGCGATCACCTGCGGCCTCTCGGGGAGCGGCAAAACCAGTCAGTCGCAAGCCTTGCTCGAAGCGCGCGGCATCATCCGGCTGCGCGCCGATGTCGAGCGCAAGCGGTTATTCGGGCTGGCCCCGGAAGCGGCCAGCCATTCGCCGCCAAACGCCGGGCTGTATTCGGCCGAAGCCGGCAGCCGCACTTATGCCCGGCTCGGCGAACTGGCCCGCAGCGTCGTCGCCGCCGGCTATCCGGTACTGATCGATGCGACTTTCCTGAAACGCGCCCAGCGCGCTGCTTTCGCCGCGCTGGCCGGCGAATTGTCGCTGCCTTTTGTCATCCTGGCCTTCGCCGCGCCGCCCGCCGTGCTGCGCCAGCGCGTCCGGCAACGCATCGCGGCCGGCCGCGATGCTTCCGAGGCCGACGAAGCCATTCTCGACTACCAACTGGCGCACCACGAGATGCCCGGCACCGACGAAGCCAGCCGGACGCTGTCGATCGATTCAAGCGCGGCACCGGACTGGAACGTCCTGCTGCCGCAATTCGACGAGCTGGCCGGCGACCTCGCGTCGCCGGGTGATTAGTGCATTTTCTGCGGCGGCCAGGCGGGAATCTTCCAGCCGCGCGCCACGGCCAGCAAGCGCAAGCCGGTGATGATGCAGATGCCGGCGCCGGTCGAGATTTGCGGCGCGACATCCAGCGCATGCAAGCCGAGGAAAACCGGGCAGCCGATGAAGATGCACAGCGTGTAAGGCCGGTGGTCATGGAAGACCTTGGGGATCTCGTTGCACAGCACGTCGCGCAATACGCCGCCGAAGACGGCGGTGATCGCCCCCATCAACACCGCGATGATCGCCGGCATGCCGGCGACCAGGGCGAGCGAGGCGCCGGAAATGGCGAACAGCCCGAGGCCGAAGGCGTCAGCCACCTCGGTCAGCTTGTCCACCAGCTGATGCCGGCGCGCCTGCAACAACAGCGGGGCGGTCAGGGTCAGGGCCAGGACCAGCCAGACGTATTCCTGGTGCTGCACCCAAAACAGCGGCCGTCGGTCGAGCAGCACGTCGCGCAGCGTGCCGCCGCCGAAGGCGCTGACGAAGGTGACGGAAAACACGCCGATCACATCCATTCGCTTGCGCGTCGCCTCGATCAGGCCGGAAAGCGCAAAAGCAATGGTGGCGGCGACTTCAATTGCGATAAGAAGCGGTTCGATGTTCATTGATTCGATAAAAATGATTTACCCCCGGCGTCAGCCTGCGCCGACGCCGGGGGTATTTGGGCTGAATCCACCAGCCGGCGAAGTCAAACGCTTGGCGGCAAATTACTCGTAGGTGTAAAAGCCCTTGCCAGCCTTGCGGCCGAGATAGCCCGCCTCAACCATCTCGACCAGCAGCGGTGCCGGACGGTACTTCGGATCCTTGGTGCCCTCGAAGAGAACCTGCATCACGGCCAGCTCGACATCGAGGCCGATCATGTCGCACAGCGCCAGGGGGCCGATCGGGTGGTTGCAGCCCAGTTTCATCGCTTCGTCGATCGCCGCTGCCTCGGCCAGACCTTCGCCCAAAGCGAAGATCGCCTCGTTGATCATCGGGCAAAGCAGGCGGTTGACCACGAAGCCCGGGTTGTTCTTCACCTCGACAGCCGTCTTGCCGACGGCCTTCGACAGCGTTTCGACGGCGGCGTAGGTGGCATCGGAGGTTTGCAGGCCACGGATCACTTCGACCAGCGCCATCATCGGCACCGGGTTGAAGAAGTGCATGCCGATGACCTGGCTCGGACGCTGGGTCGACGCCGCCAGCTTGGTGATCGAGATCGACGAGGTATTCGACGCGATGATCGCTTCCGGCTTGGCCAGCGCATCCAGCTGCTTGAAGATCTTGATCTTCAATTCGAGGTTTTCGGTCGCCGCCTCGATGATCAGATCGACATCCTTCAAGGTCGCGACCTCAGTGGTGACGCTGATTTTGGCCAGCGCCGCCGCCTTTTGCTCGGCGCTCATTTTTTCCTTCTTGATCAGGCGATCGAGGCTGCCCGAAATGGTCGCCAGGCCCTTTTGCACGGCGCCTTCGGAGATGTCGGCCATGATCACATCAAAGCCGGACACGGCAAAAGCCTGGGCAATACCGTTACCCATGATGCCGGCGCCAACAATACCAATAGTCTTCACTTCCATGTGTATCTCTCCGAAAAGCGTTGCAGTTGATCATCCATACCGTAGCGTATGGCAGTCCGCTACTTTAACGCAGGTCGGCCAAGCAATCCAGTTCCCGAGCTTTTTTGCCACCACCGGCAGTGCACCGCAGCACGGCCGCCAGAACAGTAGCTTGTGAGGCTGGCGCGCAGGACTTATACTATTTTGGTGCACTGCAACAACAAGCAAATAACCAGAAGGATTACCCATGCCCCATACGAACTCGAAGGCCGAAGCCATCCATGACGCCCTGGAAACATTTCAGGAAGAACATCAGCACACGCCCGACACCCACGAAAAGGCCCGCCTGTTGTCGGACACAATCAAGGAATGGGAACACGAACAGGTAGAAGCAATGCACACGCCGGACAGCGCCGCCTGAGATCAAGATTCACGACGGGCAAGGAAAACCGTTTGCTTGCAGGAATCGCGGGCGGGAAGTGGCTAGAATACGCATCAATGAAATTCACCTTCCGGTCCATGACTTCACGTTGTCGTTCTTTGGCGTTCGCGGCGCTGGCCGGACTGCTGCTGTGCAGTTGCGCAGCCCCCAGAGGGACGCGTCCTTATCAGACGGAAACCTTCCCCAACGACACGCCGTTTCAGTATTACAGCAGCCGGCAACCGGACGGCGCCTGCGAAATCGCCAAGCGGGCTTTGCTCAGCCAGGGCTACCAGGTCGATGACAGCAAGCCGCTCAATATCCGCGGCGAGAAATTCTTCCGGCCGAAAACGGACGAGGCAACCCGGCTGACAATAACCCTGGTTTGTCTGCCGAGCAGCCTGGGTGCCGTCATCTACGCCAATGCGCTGGAAACCCAGTTTGAAATGAAATCCAAAGGCAACAGCGCCGGCCTCAGCGTTTCCGCGCTGGGTTCCGTCTCGCTGCCCTGGGCAATCGACAAGGACACGCTGGTCAAGGTCGGTGAAGAAACGGTGATTGCGCCGGAGTTTTACCAACGCTTGTTTGAACTGATCAAAACGCTGGATAGCTGACCACTTGACGTTCCAAGCAATCGTCCGCCCGTCTTCCTGCGGCTTTGACATGGCCGGTCAATGATTTCGCTGCGCTCACTGCCCCTTGCCCTAAAACAGGCCTTGGCCGGGCTTGCCGCCGATCCATCCAGCCGCCTCGCCGCCCTTCTCGGCCACCTGCGCCACCCGACCCGGCGCGGCGTCATCCGGAGCCTGGCCGTCGTACCCGGCCTGTTGCTGCTCTATGTCCTCATCCTGATTCCATTCACCCCAAGCATCAGCAACATCCGTAAGGTGTCGTCGGAACTGCCGGCCCAGATTCTCTCGGCGGACGGCCGCAAGCTGGCCGAGTTCAAGCAGTCCAACCGCGAATGGGTGAAGCTTGCCGATATCTCGCCACAGGTTATCAACGCGCTGATCGCCACCGAGGACCACCGCTTCTATCAGCATTTCGGCCTCGACTGGCGGCGCACCGCCTCAGCCGCGCTCAATACCTTCAGCGGCGACCGCCAGGGCGGCTCGACCTTGACCCAGCAACTGGCCCGCAACCTCTACCCCGAGGCGATCGGCCGCGCCCCGACACTGACGCGCAAGATCAAGGAAGCGATCACCGCGCTGAAGATCGAGGCCGTGCACAGCAAGGACGAAATCCTCGAAACCTACCTCAACACCGTACCTTTCCTATACAACGCCTACGGCATCGAGATGGCTGCCCGCACCTATTTCGACACCACGGCGGACCGCCTCGATGTGCTGCAAAGCGCAACGCTGGTCGGCATGCTCAAGGGCAACAGTTACTACAATCCGGTACTCAACCCCGAGCGCGCCCTACTCCGCCGCAACATCGTGCTGGCGCAGATGGTCAAGCACCAGCATCTGACCCCGGCCAGCTTCGAATCCTTGAAAAAAAAACCGCTGCGCATCGATTTCGAGCGGCAAATCGAGCCGCCGGGACCGGCCCCGCATTTCGCCCGGCAGCTGCGCAAATGGCTGATCGTCTGGGCCGACCAGAACGGCTACAGCATCTACGGCGACGGGCTGGTGGTCCGCACCACCATCGATTCCCGCCTGCAGGCGGCGGCCAACCAGGCCGTGGCGCGGCAGGGCAAGCTGCTGCAGAACGTCGCCAATACGGCTTGGAGCAAGCGCGCCGCGTGGAGTCCGAGTTCCAGTCTGGTGCAGGCCTTCATCCGCGAAACGCCGGAATACGGCGCCGCCGTCGCCAGCGGACTGACGCCAGAACAGGCCATCAAGCATCTGGCCGCCGACAAGGCCTTCATGCAGACGCTGAAGCAGCAGAAGACGCTGATCCAGGCCGGCTTTCTCGCCCTCGACCCGGACAACGGCCACGTCAAGGCCTGGGTCGGCAGCCGCGATTTCGAGCAGGACGCCTTCGACCACGTCCAGCAGGCGCGCCGCCAGCCCGGCTCGACCTTCAAGCCTTTCGTCTATGGCGAGGCCTTCCGCCAGGGCGCCAGTCCGTCCGACACGCTGATCGACCAGGCCGTCGAAATCGCCGTCGGCGGCAACGAGATCTGGCGGCCGACTGACAGCGCGCCGCCAAGCGGCCAGCCGATCAGCCTGAGCGACGGGCTGGCCTATTCGAAAAACACCATCACCGCCCAGCTGATGCAACAGGTCGGCCCGGCCAAAGTGGCCAAACTGGCCCGCAACATGGGCGTCCGCCAGAGCAAGCTCGATCCGGTGCCGTCGCTGGCACTGGGCACCAGCCCCGTCACCCTGAAGGAAATGGTCGCCGCCTACGGCACCATCGCCAACGGTGGCGGCTATCTCGAACCGCTACTGGTCACCCGCATCGAAGACCGCGACGGCCGGGTCATCGAGGAATTCAGCCCGGAAGAGCCGGCGCGTGCGCTGCCGCGCAGCGTCGCCTACACCCTGCTCGACAGCATGCGCGGCGTCATCGACCGGGGAACCGGCAGCAGCATCCGCAGCCGTTACGGCATCCGTGCCGACGTCGCCGGCAAGACCGGCACGACGCAGGACAACGCCGACGGCTGGTTCATCCTGATGCACCGGCAACTCGTCGCCGGGGCCTGGGTCGGCTTCAACGACAACCGCGTCACGCTGCGTAGCGACTACTGGGGCCAAGGCGCCCATAGCGCCCTGCCGATCGTCGGCGACTTCTTCGCCGGCGCCCTGCGCACCCGCATCATCGACCCGCGCATCCGCTTTGCGGCGCCGGAAGAAAGCGGCCTGTTCAAGACCGTCAAGGACTGGGTCCTCAACCTGTTCTCGCCAAAGCCGGAGAGCGAGCCCAAACCGCAACGCGCCGTCAAGCCACCCCCCAAACCGCAACCGCCCGCCGAACCCGCACCGCCGCTCGACGCGCCACCGGTTGAACCGCCGGTCGATCCATTGCAGGAAAAGATCGATCAGATCATGGCAGAGGGCAAGAAAGACAAAGACGACTCACCCTCATCGAATCAAGGCGTCGGAACACCTTCCTTGAGATAGTGCGGCGAACGTGGCCCGAACAAGATTCCGTTCGGCCGGCCTGCGGCAAGGAGTCGCTGGCTGGTAATGCCGGCAATCGCATGTCCGCGATTGCTCAGGCTATCAGCGATTTGGCTGATCACGGCGGTGACCAGCATGCCGACCAGACCGCCGCCTGAGTTGTTGTTGCCTTCGTTGCTGGACGCCGTCGCGCTGCCTTCCCACAGGGTTTTTCCGGTGCGCAGATCGACCAGCTTGGCCTCTGCCGTCACCCGGGTTTCGCTGACAATCACGGCATAGGTCGTGCCGTATTGCCTGACATTGACGTACAGCGCGGCATCGGCGCCGAAGATTTCGCGCAGCTTGGCCAGCGGCACTTGCTGGATATCCGTCGGGGCAGTGAGGCCGTTCTGCTTGAAGGCCTCATCGACCAGCGTTACCGGCAGGACGTAGTAGCCCGACTCGGCCAGGGGCACGGTAGCCTGGGATAGCATGCTGTAGGTCGCATTGACATCCGGCGAACTGTTGACCGGCGGCAGAACCAGGATCGAGGCCGGACGGCTTGCCCGGAACTCGGCGTAGTCATACTTTGCCTGCGTCGCGCAGCCGCTGAGCAGGGAGATAGCCAAGAGGGTCAGCCCCAACTTGGCGGTCACGATATGTTTCATTGGAAACCTCTGATAAGCCATCAACGAGCAAATTTCTTGAGCAGGAAATCCATGAAAGTCGCGCTTTCCGGAAACTGGGTCCTTTCCGCCTCAAGGTTCTCGACCAAACGGTCAGAGCGCCCGGTCTTGCCGTAGAGCATGGCAAGGTGGGCCTGGAATCCGGGCGGCAGCGCCCGGCCTTTGGCCAGCGCCTGTTCGCGCTCAGCTTCGAGAGCCTGGATTTGCTCCTCGGGGCCTTTGTCGCCTTTGAAATGACCGTAAACCTCGGTTTGATAGCCGCCCCAGTAGTAAAGGGGTTGTTGTCGGGTAACGCAGCCGGCGAGTGCCGACATCGAGATTGCGGCGACGACGCAGAGTCGAACTTTTGTTAAGGATGTCATGGTCAGTCTCCGCAGCCTTACTTGGCAGGCTGCCAGGCCCCTGCTTCGACACCGGTCACCAGCGTATCGACGGCTTCGCGAATGGCCAGATCAAGCACTTTGCCATTCAGCGTCGAGTCATAACTGGCGGTGCCGCCAAAGCCGATGATTTCGCGATTCGACAGGCTGTATTCACCGGCCCCCTGGGCGGAATAGACGACCTCGGAGGTTTGGACATCAACGACGTTCAGCGCGACCTTGGCATAGGCGATCTGCTGCTTGCCACGCCCAAGAATCCCGAACAACTGGTGATCCCCGACTTCCTTGCGGCCAAACTCGGTTACGTCGCCCGTGATCACGTAGCGAGCGCCTTTCAGCGTTTGGCTGCTCTTGCTCAGTGCCGCCTCTTGCTTGATCTCGGACATGTTTTCACGGTCCAGGACGTTGAAGCGATTGGTTTGTTGCAGGTGCGTAATCAGGATCGTTTTGGCCTGACTGCCAAGACGATCGACGCCATCGGTAAAAATGCCGCGCATGAAGCTCGAGCGGTTATCGAATTTGCCAACGGAAATCGGATTGCGCTGGCCGGTATAAGCGCGACTGGCGGATACCGACTTGGTCACCGGCAGGCTGCGAGAGTCTTCGGTCGCGCAGCCGGTCAGGTTACCCGCCAGGCCGGCGACGATCGCCATCGTCATGATTGATTTATTCATTTTTACACCCAGTATGGAATGGTTGCGATGCAAATCGACGCGGATTCTATCACCTTGATTGCCACTCATTTGACCGCCCGGCGGTCATCTTCAGCAATTCACGGGAAAACCGAGGCAGCTCGTTGAATTCAATGTGAATACCCATTTCCGATGTTTCACGGACTGCCGCCCCCGAGACTCCGGGCGATATTTTTGCCCGCGAAGGAAAGGCAGAGGATGCCGGCTAGCGAGCCTGGTAGCGAACCCCGCGCCAGGCCGGAGTCGGCTTGACCTCGGGCGTGCCGCCATCGTAGCGCAGCAATTTGCCACCACCCGGCGTTGTCTCAAACTTGATTCTTAGCGTCTGTGGCTCATCGCCGGCCACGATAAAGTTGTTTTGTCCGGTTTCCTGGGCGTAACGTAGCGCGTACTCGTCTTCTTTCAGGCGCTTGATGCACCAAAGGCTTTCCCACCGGAATCCCTCGCGGAAGAGGCCGGTACACATGTAGGCCCAGGCATCCCGAAAACGTTGCTCGCTGGTATTGATCGGCGGACTGTCGGCAAGGAAAGCGTTTTCAAACGATGCAACGCTCTTCATCGAGCGCATCTGGCGCTGAATTTCGGCCTTGTGATACCAGGCTTTTCCGCTGTCCGGGAGCTGACGCAGCCATTCATCCACCGTGCGTTTCAAGGCCGGGGCGTTGCCCGTTTGCACGTATGCATCGACCCGCTGCAGGTATTCCTCATCGGAAATTCGGGTGCCTGTTTTGAGGTGGCGGTCCAGCCAACCGGGATGGCTGTCGGCGAGATGCGTCAAGGCATTTCCCTTGTTCAGTTCGAGCATCGTCGCGGCAAGCCGTTGAAAGCCCCGCGGATCGAACCCGGCCTTTGCGGCAATTGAAATCCCGACATCGTCAGCCTCATCTTCATGGGCCCGGCTGTAGGACATCAGTTGGGTGGTCGCCCACTGGACGATTTGCGTCTTCTGATCCGGGCTGACATATCCCCGCCCGATATCCTTTCGGATCTTGCTCTCAAGGCTTTTCAACGCATTGATTTTCTGGGCCTTGTGGCCGCCCAGGATATGCGCGTACTCATGCCCCAACAACGCTCCCAAGGCATCGGCATCATCGGCTGTGGCTTCCAGGATGCCGATGGTTATAAAGACATCGTTGCCGTCGGTGTAGGCGTTGTAATCCGGTGAAAGCAGCAACTGGAGACTGGGGCTGACATTCGCCGCGTTTCGGATGCGCCGATTGACGTCGACCAAGTTCCTCAGCATGCGGATCTTGGTTTTCATCTCGCTTCCGTCCGTGCCGGCCTTCGCCCTTTGTTCGAGATTCGCCAGGGCATCGCCAGCGCGCACGATCTGGAGTTCGCCAGCATGCACGGCAACGACGCTGGCCAATGAACAGGCAATAACAATCAACACCCGCCAGATATGCATAAACCTTAGTCCTTGCTATGAACAGACTGCGGCACTTTATCAGCAAAGCATGGCCAGATATTCCATGCAGATGCCCGCCCCGCCCTCCCGACTATGCGTTGTTGGAAAAAAACGGCAACAGCGCCTTGGCCGCCTCGATTCGGTGACGAGGGCTGGCCGACGAATCGTTCATCACGGCCAGCAGGAAGCTCTGCGGATCGCTGTAATGGTTGCCGACATGGCGCAGTGAATTCGGGTGGCCCGCGTCAGGACTGCGCGGGCTGGCCGCTTCGTCCGGCTGACTGGCCGGTCGCTCGGGGGAAGACAGGCCGGCAGCATCCGATTCGGCCGGCGCCAGCAGAATGCCGAGCGCCCGCTGGAAATCGGCGACCTTGATGCTTGCCAGGCCGGCCAGGATGCTCGCCTGCCGGTCCATATTCGGCGCCATTTCCAGCCCGGGCTCTTCGATGAACATGCCGCCCAGGCTCGGGTCGATGAATGCCGACCATTTTCCGGTCACCGTGTGCCGGGCCGGCGCCAGATTGATCACGGCCGGTGCGGTGTCATTGGGCAGATCGGCCGCCGGACGGAATTGACGATGGTTCAGCGGAATATCGGCCAGATATTTGCGGCCGAGGGCATCGAGAAAGCTCTGGACCTCTGCCACCGCCACCGGCTCGGCCAGCGAGAACCACAGCCGAAAACCCTTGCGCCCGGAAACCGCGATGGCCGGGGCCGGCAAATCCAGTTCATCCTGGACCGCCTGATAGAGATTTGCCACCTCGCCCCAATCGCCCGGCTTGTCGAAAACGACGACCATGGCCCGGGCCATCCCATCCGGGCTGACCAGTTGGAGCGCCACCGTTTTTTCGCCGGCCAGGCTTGCCGCGACGATTTCCGGCGTCAATGTGCCGGCGGCGGAATACGCCGGGTTGCCGCTGGCGTCGGCGTGCTGACTGTGCCAGTGCTGGTCGTCGAGAAAATAAAGCCGCTGCAGCTCGGTAATCAGTTTGCTCATGCATCACCCAAAGAGAAGGTCCGGAAGCGTTGGTGGCGCTTGCCAAGCAAACGCCACCAACCTGAGCTTACCTCAGACTCCGCGCTGCCACCTTCCCATACGCCGCCGGTCAGGCCGCCAGCACGCTGCCCGGACCGCTCTGCCTGGCCCACGGCGCCGGCTTGCGCACCGCGGCCCAGACCGGGCTTTCCATCGACAGCGCCAGCTGGCGGGCCAGTTCGACCATGCCGGTATAGCCGGCGTAGCCGAATTCGCGCTCCTGATTGATGTCGAGGAAGGGAATGCGGGCCTTCAGGGCGGTGTAGAGGTTACGGCCACCGGCGATCAGGATGTCGGCCTGGTACTCGTGATAGGTCGATAACAAGGCTTTCGGGCTGCCGTCGTCGATCATCTTGGTATCCTCGCCCATCAGTTCGCGAATGCGCGCCTTGTCTTCCTCGGTCGACTTCTTGGTGCCGGTGGCCACCACTTTCATGCCGAGATCCTGCAGCGCCGAGACGATGGACCACGACTTGACGCCGCCGGTATAGAGCAGCACGCGCTTGTCCTTGAGGCGAACGCGCCAGGGTTCGAGGGCGGCGTGCGACCTCGCTTCCTCGCGGGCGATGACCGCCTCGGTGCGGGCCGTCAGGTCCGGATCGCCGATCAGCCGGGCGAAATCGCGCAGCGCGTTGGAAACATCCTGGACGCCGTAGAAACTGCCTTCGAAGAACGGAATGCCGAAATTGTCTTCCATCTTGCGCGCCACGTTGAGCAGCGCCTTGGCGCAAACCACCATATTGACCCTGGCGCGGTGCATGGTCTGCACTTCATGGAAGCGGGCATCGCCGGACAGGGTGCATAGAATGCGCAGGCCGAGTTCGTCGAACAGCGGCGCGACATGCCAGAACTCGCCGGCGATGTTGTATTCGCCGATCAGATTGACGTCGTAGGTCGGCAGACCGTCGGCGCGCGGCGCGGCAGGAGCCGGCTCGGCGGTGCCGATGACGTGCTTGAACATGGCCTCGCCGGCCAGCCGGTTGCCGAGATTCTTGGTGCCGTAGAAGCCGGCGGCATCGACCGGCACCACCGGGATGCCGGCCCGCTCGCTGGCCGCCTTGCAGACGGCCTCGACATCGTCGCCGACCAGCGCGGTGACGCAGGTGTTATAGACGAAGACCGCCGTCGGCGCATAGCTGTCGATGGCCTGCTTGATGGCATGAAACAACCGCTTCTCGCCACGCCCCATCACCACATCGGTTTCCGACAGGTCGGTGGTCATGCCGATGCGGTACAGCGTCACGCCGGATGAACGCGTGCCGCGGTTGTCCCACGACGAGCCGGCACAGGCGATCGGCCCGTGCACGATGTGGGCGACATCGGCAATCGGCAGCAGCGCGATCTGCGCGCCGTCGAAGGAACAACCGCCGGCCGTGGCGCCCGGCTTGGGCTTGGCGCAACCGGACTTTTCCTTCTTGTTGTGGCTACAGGCTGGCTCATCGAGCAAGGCCTGGATTTCGCTGGCTTTCATGCTGATCTCCCGAGGTCTGAACAGCATTTAGCAAGACGGGTGCCACCTTCAATTCATTGTTTTATATAACTTATCTACGGATCAATATTGTCTCGAACACGACAAGCCACCGATCTTGCGACAAAAGCGGGGCAATGTTCGGTCAAGGGCTTGTCGAAGCTTGCCGCAAGGCTCTACAGTAAAAGCGGGGGAAGTTACCAACTTGTCATTGTTTCGCGAAAGGAAACAGAAATGCGCAGCGTATTGTTACCGGTTGACGGCTCCCGTCACGCCTTTGAAGCGGCTCTTTACGTGATCGGCTTTGCCCGGACGCACGGTGCGCCAGCCGTCCATGTCGTCACCGTCGAACCGGCGCCGGCCGCCTGGCAAACCCACGGCATGGAATCGGAAGAAATCCAGAACCTGCTCTCGGCCCGGGCGCACAGTGCGATGAAGCCGGTGGTGAACGCGCTGAACGAAGCGGGGATTGCCCACCGCACTTACGTCAAGCTCGGCGACCCCGCGGAAACCATCGCCGCGCTGGCCGAAGAGCTCGGCTGCGACACCATCGTCATGGGCACCCGCGGCATCGGCGGCCTGGCCGCCCTGGCCCTCGGCTCGGTAACGCGCAAGGTGCTGCATCTGGCGACGGTGCCGGTGGTCTGCGTCAAGGCCAGCGGCGACTGAGACCTGGACCATCGTCGCCCCGGCGGCACTACCCGGCGGCGAATCGCCGCTTACTTTTCGACGAACGCCCGCTCGATCACGTAATCGCCCATTTCGCCGATATGCGGCGAAATTTTGAAGCCGTGCGCGTCGAGCATGGCCGAGGTGTCCTTCAGCATGGCCGGACTGCCACAGATCATGCCGCGGTCGTGCTCGGGATCGAGCGGCGATTCGCCGATATCGGCGAAGAACTTTCCGGAATGGATCAGATCGGTCAACCGGCCTTCGTTGCGGAAAGGCTCGCGGGTGACGGTCGGGTAATAGATCAGCTTCTCGCGCACCCAGTCGCCGAAGAATTCGTGATCCGAAAGTTCTTCCTCGATGTAGTCGTGATAGGCCAGTTCATTGGTCCAGCGCACGCCGTGGATCAGGATCACCTTGTCGAAACGTTCGTAGGTTTCCGGTTCGTGGATCAGGCTCATGAACGGCGCCAGCCCGGTGCCGGTGGCGAACATGAACAGCCGCTTGCCCGGCTTGAGGTCGCGCAGGACCAGCGTCCCGGTCGGCTTGCGGCTGATCAGCACCGGGTCGCCGACCTGCAAATGCTGCAGGCGCGAAGTCAGCGGGCCGTTTTCGACCTTGATGCTGAAGAATTCCAGATGCTCTTCGTGACTGGCGCTGGCGATGCTGTAGGCCCGGGTCAGCGGCCGGCCATCGACTTCGAGACCGATCATGACAAATTGACCGCTGACGAAACGCAGGCTCTGGCTGCGCGTGCAACGGAAGGTGAACAAGGTGTCGTTCCAGTGGTGAACGGACAGGACGGTCTCGGTGCTATAGGCGCTCATAAAGGTAGTTCAGTCAGGTTAAAAATGATCAGGGTTGAAAACGGTAACCGATGCCAATTTCAGTCAGGATATGGCGCGGCTGGGCAGGATGGATTTCGATCTTCTGGCGCAAATGGCCAACATAAACGCGGAGATATTCGTGGTTATCGGCGGCCTGGCCACCCCAGACCTGGACCAGCAACTGGCGATGCGTCAGGACCCGTCCCGGGTTGCCGGCCATCGCCAGGAGCAGGCGATATTCGATCTGGGAAAGCTTGATCGGCTGACCGGCCTTGCTCACCGTGCGGCCGACGCAGTCGATGATGAAATCGCCGAACTCGATGATCGGATTGCTCTCCAGGCGCTGAACCGGCGCCCGGCGCAGCAAGGCGCGAACGCGGGCAAGCAATTCGGGAACGCCAAACGGTTTGGTCAGATAGTCATCGGCCCCGCTATCGAGCGCCTCGACCTTGCCTTTCTCGTCGGCCCGGGCCGAAACGATCAGGATGGGCACCGTGGACCAGCCCCGAAAATCGCGGATGAATTCGCTGCCGTCGCGATCGGGCAAGCCGAGATCGAGCATCACCAGATGCGGCTTGTGCCTTGCCGCCTCGCTGGCGCCCCAGCCGGCCGTGCCGGCCTCGAAGACGCGATAGCCCTCGGCTTCCAGGGCCGAGGACACGAACTCGCGTATCCGCTTGTCGTCTTCGATCAGCAGAATCCGTTCCGGCTCGCTCATGCCTCGTCCTCCAGTGCCAGACAGGGCGCCTGGCCAAGCGGCAGGCGGAGATGAAAGCAACTGCCGCCGCCTTTGCGCCGGTTCGCCGTCAATCTGCCGTGGTGCGCTTCGGCGATATTCTTGACGATCGCCAGCCCGAGTCCGGCGCCGGGAACGCTTGATTCGGCATGGCCGCGCTGGAAAAGCCCGAACAAGGCTTCGACATTCTCGGTCGGCAAGCCCTCCCCCCGGTCGCCGACGGCGATATCGAGCTCATCGCCGAGCCGCCGGATAGCCAGTTCGACCGGGCTGTCGGCAGGCGAGTACTTGATCGCGTTCTCGAGAAGATTCCACAGCGCCCGCTCGATCAACACCGCGTCGATCAGCACAGGGGGCAGATCCGGGTCAATGCTCAGGCCGATCTGCCGGGCCTCGGCGATCGACTTGATCTGCTGCAGCGTCACCCCGACCACCTCCTCGATCGGTTGCCAGGCCAGGTTCAGTTCGACGCCGCCGGATTGCAGACGGGCCATGTCGAGCAGATTATTGACGAACTGGAAGATCGATTGCGCCTGCTCGCGCAAGCCGGACAACAGGGCATGCTGCTTTTCCGGCGGCAGCATCGGCGCCAGCATCAGGGTGTCCGCCGTGCCGACCAGGGCGGTCAGCGGAGTCCGCATGTCATGCGACAACGAGGAAAGGATGGTGTTGCGCAAGGTCGCTGCGGCATGCCGCAGTTCGACTTCCTGAGCGACCTCGGCGTAATGCGTTCGCTCCAGCGCGACCGCGATCAGCGACCCGACGGTCTCCAGAAACTCCCGCTGAGACTGGGTTTCCAACTGGCTGGCAGCGACCTCGAAGCAAATCACCCCATGCCCGGACTCGGCCGTCAGCAGCGGCAATAACGCAACGACGTTGGCGGCGACGGCGGTCGGCCGGGTCAGCAATTGCCGGCGCTCCCGGCTGGCCTGAATCAGGGCGGCATCGGCCAAGGCATTGGCGGCCGAATGCACCTGCTCCGGCCCGATCAGGTGGGCGTGCCGGGCAGCAAAGTTTCGTTCGAGAAAGCGCAAGCTGGTTTCGAGTACCGCTTCGCTCGAGCGCGTCGCGGTAAGTTGCCGGGCGAACTCGTAAAGCGCCTTGTTCTGCGCTGCCTGAGCCTCGACCACTTCGCTGTGGCTGCGCAGATTGGCGGTAACGTGGCCAACCAGCAATGCCACCACCAGCATGATGACCGCCGACAGCAGATACTGGATCTCCGTAATCGCCAGCGAAAAATGGGGCGGCACAAAGACATAGGCAAAAACGAGGGAACCGAAAACTGCCGCAAAAATGGCGACGCCCCGACCGTAGCGGACCCCGTTCAGAACCACGGCCAGAACGTAGAGCAGCGCGACATTCGAAAGATCGAGCACGCCGCGCAGCGGCGTCGTCAGCAGCGTTCCCGCCAGGATGTACAGCGTCGCGGCGAGATATCCCCGGATCGATCGTCGTTTGCCGATCAATCGAGAGAAGGCCACGTCTTCCTCGCTGCTGCTATATTCATGGGGCACCCCAAACCGGAATGTTCCGATGCTAGTGGATGCGATATAAAAGCGCCGTAAAAAATCGGCGGAACCAAAAAAACGCCGCCCGCCGTTGCTTCGGCGGACGGCGTTAGCCATCGCTGGCCGGCCTAGCCGGCCGGATCTATCAGCCTGTTGCTCAGTGCGCCACGGCCTCGCCGACGACCGGCGCGACAACGGCCTTGTGCGGTGCCTGGGGGTGCCAGCCGAGGACCGCCAGCATGAAGAAGAAGCCGACGACGTAAGCAAGCGTCACATGCCAGCCATGCTTCAGCCACTGGGCAGCCGACTTGGCCTCCGGGAACATGCTGGACAAGGCAACGCCGGCCGACGAGCCAAACCACAACAGCGACCCGCCGAAGCCGACGGCATAGGCCAGGAAGCCCCAGTCGAAACCACCCTGGCGTAGCGCCAGGGCCGTCAGCGGGATATTGTCGAAGACCGCGGAAACGAAACCCAGCGTCAGCGCGGACTGCCAGGAGGCGGCCGGGAGTGCTTCGACCGGCATCATCGAGGCGCAGGTGACCAGCGACAGCAGGAAGACAGAACCCTTGACGGCATCCGGCAGCAGTTCCCAGTCGTGGCGCCGCACCGGGATGGTCAGGATGATCGCAACCCAGACCGCAGCACCGATGAAGGGAAAGCTGTCGGCCAACACCGGAAATTTGATGTTGATGGTGACATTCGTGACGATCGCAAACGCCAGCATCAGGAAGACGATGAAAATGCGCCCCCAATCGACATGCGTATTGGCATGCGCATGTTTGATCATCGGCGAATAGGCATGCTGCTGCTTGGCAGCGAAGTAGGCGGTAATCAACAAGGCGACGCCGGCGGCGACATAGGCATGGAGGACTGCCGCGGGGCTGATGCCGTCGATCCACATCATCGTCGTCGTCGTATCGCCGACCACCGAACCCGAACCGCCGGCATTGGAAGCGGCGACGATGGCGGCCAGGAAACCGATATGGACCTTGGCCTTGAACAATTGATGGGCCATGGCGCCGCCGATCAACGCCGCCGCGATATTGTCGAGAAAACTCGAAATCACGAAGACCATGACCAGCAAGACGAAACCGCCCTTCCAGTCATCCGGCAGGAACTTGGGCAGGACAACCGGCACATGGCTCTTCTCGAAGTGCCGGGCGAGCAGCGCGAAGCCGGTGAGCAGGCAGAACAGGTTGGCCAGCGTCACCCACTCATGGCCGAGATGGCCGGCAAAGCCGGCGACGCCGACCCCGGTCTTGAAGCCGGTGACGATGATCTTGTACAGGCTGATCGTCGCCAGACCGGTCAGCGCCACGTAGAGCGTGGCGTTATGGAACAGCGCGACGCCGAGCAAGGTCAGCGCGAACAGGATGAATTCCACCGGAATTCCGCCCAGCGTCGGCAAATCACCGGCGGCAAAGGCGGAAACGGGGAAGAGGACCAGCAGGGACAACAAACGATACATGACTGTTCTCTCGTTGAAATATTTTTGAGTGCGACATTCTACGTGCCCCCAGTCACCCAACGAGAGAATCGCAGCCTTACCCCATCGTCTTCAGATGCTGGATGATCTCGCCGGCCATCGGTTGGGCGTCGCCGTAGAGCATGCGGCAATTGTCGGTGTAGAACAGGGCATTCTCAACCCCGGAATAACCCGTACCCTTGCCGCGCTTGATCACGATGACGTTGTGCGCCTGATCGGCATTGAGGATCGGCATGCCGTAGATCGGGCTGGCCTTGTCGGTGCGGGCGCTCGGATTGACCACGTCGTTGGCGCCGATGATCAGCGCGACGTCGGCCTGGCCGAACTCGCCGTTGATTTCCTCGAGATCGAAGATCTTGTCGTAGGGCACGCCGGCCTCGGCCAGCAGCACGTTCATGTGGCCCGGCATGCGCCCGGCCACCGGGTGGATGGCGAACTTCACCTCGACCCCGGCTTCCTCGAGAATCGAGGTCATTTCCCAGACCTTGTGCTGGGCATGCGCCACCGCCATGCCGTAACCGGGCACGATGATGACCTTGCCGGCGTAGCGCATCAGCGCCGCGGCATCGAGCGCGGAGAGTTCCTTCATCGTCCCTTCGATCGCTGCGCCGCCACCGCTCGCCACCATCGGGGTGAACAGGATGTTGGAGATCGGCCGGTTCATCGCCTTGGCCATCAGCTGGGTGAGCAGCGTGCCGGCGGCGCCGACGACGATGCCGGCGATGATCAGCGCCGGGTTGCCGAGGACGTAGCCCTCGAAACCGACGGCCAGGCCGGTGAAGGCGTTGAACAGCGAGATCACCACCGGCATGTCGGCACCACCGATCGGCAGCGTGACGATCAGGCCGAGGACCAGCGCGACGGCGAAGAAGACGTAGATCAGCTCGGGGTTGGCCGGGGCCAGGGCGATCATCGCCGCACCGAGGCCAAGGGCACTGAGGGCGAGGACGACATTGACGACGTTCTGGGCCGGCAGCCGGTAGGCTTTCTTCATCAGGCCCTGCAGCTTGGCGTAAGCGACACAGGAGCCGGTGAAGGAGACCGAGCCGATCAGCGCGCCGAGCACGGCCAGCGTCGTGGCGACCGGGCTATGCACGTCGCCCTTGGCGAACTCGATGGCGGCAATCGCCGCCGCTGCACCGCCACCCATGCCGTTGTAGATGGCGACCATCTGCGGCATGTCGGTCATCTTGACCCGCTGGCCGGAAATCCAGGCGGCCGAAGCGCCGAGGCCGAGGGCGAGGGCCATCAGCGCGAGGTTCTGCAGGCCGGGCACGAGGAAGGTGCCGGCGATGGCGATGAGCATGCCGTAGCCGGCCCAGACGATGCCTTTCCGGGCACTGGCCGGGGAACTCATGCCTTTCAGGCCGAGGATGAAGAGCAGTGCGCCGACAAACCAGGCGCCTTGGACGTAGATCGGGAGCGTCATGCTCAGGCTTCCTTTTTCTTGAACATGGCGAGCATGCGCTCGGTGACGACGTAACCGCCGGCGGCATTGGCGGCGCCGAGGGCGACGGCGAAGAAGCCGATGGCCTGTTGCACGACGGTGTCGGCGGTGCCGAGCATGAGCATGGCGCCGACGACGACGACGCCGTGGATGAAGTTGGAACCGGACATCAGCGGCGTGTGCAGGATGACCGGCACTTTGGCGATGATCTCGTAGCCGGTGAAGGCGGCGAGCATGAAGATGTATAAGGCGAGCAGGCCGTCCATCAGGCTTCTCCAAAAACTTGTTTGACGGTTGGATGAACGGTGACGCCATCCTTGCAGAGCAGCGTGCCGGCGACGACTTCGTCTTCCCAGTCGAACGCCAGTTCGCCATCCTTGATCCACGGCGAGAGGAAGTTGTAGAGGTTCTTGGCGTACAGCTCGGAGGCGTGGGTCGGCATGCGGGACGGCAGGTTCAACGGGCCGTGGATGTTCACGTCGTTGGCGATGACGTGCTCGCCGGGCTGGGTCAGCGCGCAGTTGCCGCCGGATTCGGCGGCCATGTCGACGATGATGGCGCCGTATTTCATCCGGCCGATCATCTCGGTGGTGATGATGATCGGCGCTTTCTTGCCGGGGATGGCAGCGGTGCTGATCACCACGTCGGCGGCGGCGACGGCCTTGGCGAGTTTCTCGGTCTGCTGCGCCTTCTCCTCGGCGGTCAGGTCGCGGGCGTAGCCGCCGGCGCCGTCGGCCGAGACGCCGGTATCGACGAACTTGGCGCCGAGCGATTCGATCTGTTCCTTGGCGGCGGCGCGCACGTCATAGGCTTCGACCATCGCCCCGAGGCGCTTGCAGGTGGCGATCGCCTGCAGGCCGGCGACGCCGGCGCCGATCACCAGCACGCGGGCCGGCCGGATGGTGCCGGCGGCGGTGGTCAGCATCGGGAAGAACTTGGTACAGCGGGCAGCGGCGATCAGGCCGCATTGGTAGCCGGCACAGGCGCCCTGGCTGGACAGGGCGTCCATGCTCTGGGCGCGCGAGATGCGGGGGAGCAGTTCGAGGGAGAAGGCGGTGATCTTGCGGGCGTTGAGGGCGGCGAGGCGGGCCTGGTCTTCGAAGGGTTTCAACAGGCCGATCAGCACCGACCCCTCGGGCAAGGCGGCGATCTCTGCCGCCGACGGCGGCGTGACGCGGAGAATCAGTTGGGCTTGGCCGTAAACCGCGGGCAAGTCCTGGCCGAAGGCCGCCTGCTCGAAGCCGCCATCCATGAAATGGCTGTCCAGTGCGACATTGTTTTCCAGTACTACTTTCGCCCCCAGTGCCTGAAACTTCTTGCTCGTTTCCGGCACGATGGCGACGCGATGTTCTCCTGGCGCGCTTTCGCGCACCACACCTATGGTTATCGACATATTGTTGTTTAGTCTTCTTCGTTCATGTCCCGACGCGGGACGGTTTCAGGGTCAGCAATGATTCCCCGGTAGATCTCGATCCGGTCGCCGGCCTTCAGCGCGGCATCGAGCTTGACCAGGCGGCCGAACACCCCGACTTTCTGGGCGCTCAGGTCAATGTGGGGAAACTGTTTGAGGATGCCGGAACGATCAATGGCTTCCTTGACCGACGATTCGTCCGGCACCTCGATGTTCAGCCAGATTTGCTGACCGGGTTCGGAATAGGCGACACCGATTTGCATCTCGATTTACCTCCTTCAATTGGTCGTCTGCAAAGGTTTCCCCTTGCTGTCACGACCGTAGATACGCGGTTTGAAATAGGTATCGATGATCGGCGTCATCGAGTTCATCAGCAGCACCGCGAAGGCCACCCCTTCCGGATAACCCGCCCAGGTTCGGATGACGTAGGTGAGTACGCCGCAACCGAAGCCGAAAATCAGCTGGCCGCGCGGCGAGTTCGGCGAAGTCACGTAGTCGGTGGCGATGAAGAAGGCGCCGAGCATCGCCCCGCCCGACAGCAGGTGGGCGCCCATATCGAGATAACGCGCCGGATCGACGGCATGCAGGATGGCGGCGGGAAGCGCAATGCCGGCCAGCATCGCCACGGGGATGTGCCAGGTGATGATGCGCAGGAACATCATCGCCACACCGCCGGCAATAACCAGCCAGGCGGCGGTTTCGCCGAGGCTGCCGGGACGGTTGCCGATGAACGACAGGGCCGGCGCATGCTGCAGCGATTCGAGCAGGCTGATGCCGCGCGACAGCTCGGTCTTGCCGAAGCCCAGCGTCGTCGCGCTGGTCACCGCGTCGAGGGCCGGCGGCATGCCTTTGAGGATGATCAGCAAGCCGTCCAGTACGCCCGGTGCGCCGATGCTGAACATCGGCAGCGGCGCAACCCATGCCGTCATCTGGACCGGAAACGAAATGAGCAGCGCCACCCGCGCCACCATGGCCGGGTTGAACAGGTTCTGGCCGAGCCCGCCGAACGCCTGCTTGCCCAGCATCGTCGCGAACAACCCGCCGAATACGCCGATCCACCACGGCGCCCAGGGTGGTAGCGAAACGGCGAGCAGCCAGCCGGTCAGGATGGCCGAGCCATCGAGCAGCACCGGCGCCGCTGTACGGTTCTGCCAGCGCAGGCTGAAGGCTTCGCCGAGCATCGCCGAGGCGATGGTGATGCCCCAGAGAAAGAAGGCCGGCCAGCCATAAAGCCAGAAGCCGTAAATGGTAGCCGGCGCCAGGGCGAGCATGACCAGGCTCATGATCCGCCCGGGGCTGTTGGTCGTCGTGGTATGCGGCGCGGCGACGGTCATTCCGTACGCTTGGCTCATGCTGAAGCTCCCTGAGTCTGTTCGGTAACTGGTGGCGCAGCAGTCGCCGCCTTGGCGGCTTCGCGCTCGGCCTTGCGGCGGGCCGCGGCTTCTGCCTTTTCCCGGTTCTCGCGTTCGATCCGGGCGGTCTTGGCTTCGGCCAGACGCCGGGTCGCTTCGGTGCGCAGCTTGGTCCGCTCGGCCGCCGTCAGTTCGCCTTTGGCGTGACTGAAATACTGGACCAGCGGGATATGCGACGGACAGACGTAGGCACAGCAGCCGCAGGAGATGCAATCCTGCAGGGCATAGGCCTCGGCGCCCTCAAGGTCGCCGACCCGGATGCGGGCCGCCATTTCGAGCGGCAGCAAGCCCATCGGACAGGCCTTGGTACAACTGCCGCAGCGGATGCACGGGCCGGCTTCGGGAACGAAGGCCTCGGCCGCATTGAAGGCGAGGATGCCGGAAGCGCCCTTGACGATGGGAATCCGGTCATGCAGCAGTGGCGTCCCCATCATCGGACCGCCGAGGATCAGGCGGGCCGGCGCCTCTCTCAGACCGACGAAGGCGAACAGGTCGCTGATCATCGTGCCGAGCGGCGCATAGAGATTGCCGGGATTGGCGATGGCACCGCCGTTCAGGGTAATGATGCGCTCGACCAGCGGCTGGCCGAGACGGATCGCCTTATGCACGGCAGCGCAGGTCGAGACGTTATGGACCAGCACGCCGACTTCGGCGGCCCGGGCGTCGGATGGCACTTCCTTGCCGGTCAGCGTCTGGATCAACTGCTTGTCCGAACCCATCGGATACCACGCCGGCACCGGCCGAATCTTGACTTCCGGGTAGGCTGCGGCGGCCCTGCGCATCGCCGCGATGGCTTCCGGCTTGTTGTCCTCGATGCCGACCAACGCATCCGTCGCGCCAATGGCATGCATGACGAGGCGCGCGCCGTCGATCACCATCTCCGGGAAGTCGCGCATGATGCGGTCGTCGCTCGACAGGTAGGGTTCGCATTCGCCGCCATTGACGATCAGCGTCGACACCTTGAGGCGCTTGCCCAGCGCGAATTTCACGGCGGCCGGGAAGGTCGCGCCGCCGAGACCGACGACGCCGGCCAGTGCGGCGCGGCGGGCGATTTCCTCGGGCGCCGCCGAGAACGGATCGGCCAGCGGCTCGCTGTCGAACCAGCGGTCGGCCCCGTCGGAATCGATGGTGATCGCCTTGAACGGCAGGCCGGACGGATGCGGCGCGGTGACTTCGCCGACCGCGCTGATCGTGCCGGAAACCGAGGCGTGAATCGGCGCCGAGATGTTGCCCTGGGCTTCGGCGATCAGTTGCCCCTTGAGCACTTTCTGGCCCACCAGCACGACGGGCCGGGCCGCACCGCCGACATGCTGGTGCAACGGCATGAAGACGCGGGGGGGCGACGGGAAGAGGCGGAGCGGCGCATCGGCGGCCGGACGCTTGTGGTCTTCCGGATGAACGCCCCAGTTCGGCGTCTTCAGAAAGCGGTCGAGAAATCCCATCGTCGTGTCCTCAGTTGTGGGCGGACGCCGGCTTCGGCCAGGTCCAGTGTTGCAGCGTGACCGGAATGGGCGCCATGCCGAGCGCTTCGGTCGGACAGACGTCGATGCACGACGAACAGCCGGTACAGGCTTCGCGGATGACGTTGTGAATCTGCTTGGCGGCGCCGATGATCGCGTCGGTCGGACAGACCTTCATGCAACGGCAGCAGCCGATGCAGATTTCCTCGGTCACTTCGGCGATCTGCGGCCCGCTGTCGGAAACTTTGGAGAGATCGACCTTGACGCCGAGCTTGGCGGCCAGGGCTTCGACGGTCGCCTTGCCGCCCGGCGGACAGAGGGTGACCGGCGCTTCGCCCTTGGCCAGCGCCGCCGCCGCCTGGGCGCAGCCGACGTAACCGCACTGGCCGCACTGCGAGCCGGGCAGCATCGCCTGCAGCTCGGCCTCGATCGGGTTTTCTTCGACCGCCAGGTAGCGCGACGCGACACCGAGCACGCTCCCCAGGGTCAGGCCCATGACTGCGAGACTTCCTACCGACATCAACATGAGATTCTCCTTCCTGCCAAACTGGTTTAACGATTAGCTCGTGGCAATGCCCGAGAAGCCCATGAACGCCATGGCCAGCATGCCGGCAACGATGAAGGCGATCGGCGGACCTGCGAACAGGCGCGGCACGTTGGCCAGCACGAGACGCTCGCGCAGGCCGGCGAAAATGATCATGACCAGGCTGTAGCCGACGGCCGAGGCAAAGGCGAACATCGTCGAACTCATGAAGCCCATCTTGCCTTCGACCAGCAGCAGCGCGACACCGAGCACGGCGCAGTTGGTGGTGATCAGCGGCAGGTAGATGCCGAGCATCTGGAACAGCGTCGGCGACACCTTCTTGATCGTCATCTCGGTGAATTGCACGGCGCTGGCGATAACCAGAATGAAGGTCACGGTGCGCAGGAAACCGAGGTTGTAGGCATCGAGCAGGTAGGTCTGGACCGCCCAGTCGGCCATCGATGAGACAGTAATGACGAAGGTGGTCGCCAGCCCCATGCCGGCCGCCGTATCGACCCGGGTCGTCACCCCCATGAACGAGCAGAGTCCGAGGAAGCGGGCCAGGATCACGTTGTTCACCAGGGCCGCGCCGATCATCATCAAGGCAAAATCTCTCATCGTCTTCCCCTATTCCTAAACAGTTCCACAGGTTTCGTCAGCCCGCGCCCGGCGCAGGATGCGCGGCACCAGATCGCCCCGGGCGGCGAGACGCCGGGCATTGAAGCGCGCCGCGATCAGGCCGAGCAGCAAGCCGCCGGCCATCCCGAATATCGTCGTCAGATCCTCGCCATAGGCGGCCTGGGTCAGCGAGCCGGCCGTCAGCGCAAAGAGCAGCGGCAAGCCGTAGGCGGTCAGCGACGCCTTAAGCAGCGAGCCTTCGCTGACCCCGACCACCAGGCGATCGCCTTCGCGATAGCCGGCGCCCGGGTTATCGACCACGAAGCGCCGTTGCTGCAGGCGGCTGGTCACTGTGCCGATGCCGGCTGCTTCGCGGGCCTCGATGCCGCAACTGGCACTCGAGGCACAGTGGCCGCAGCTGGTGGTCTGTTCCGGTTCAAGCCAGAGCTGGTCGTCCGTCACGCGAACGACCCGGGCTATCCCCTCGACCGAGCGCTGGGCGGCATTCGGTATCACCGGTAATGAAGTCATGGTTTGAGTACTCATCGATCACACGGCATGCGCGCCGGTCATCTGGATTTCCTTGCCGGCCCGCAGGTCGAGCAGGCGTTTGACGACGACGAGCAGGCCGGTGACGATGAAGCCGCCGGGCGGCAGGATCATCATCAGGACGCCCATGTCGGACGGCAGCAGACGCATTTCGATGACCTTGAAAGTCGGGCCGAGGAGCAGCGAGGCATCCGCGAACAGCGTGCCGGAGCCGATGATTTCGCGCACCGCGCCGACCGAAGTCAGGGCGATAGTGAAACCGAGGCCCATGAACAGGCCATCGAGCAAGGCGGGAACCGGCGACCGCTTGGCGGCGAAGGCTTCCAGCCGGGCCAGCGGCAGGCAGTTCGAGACGATCAACGGAATGAACAGGCCGAGCACCTTGTACAACTCGTGCATCCAGGCATTCATCCCGAGATCGACCACGGTGACCATGGCGGCGACGATCAGGATATAGACCGGAATCCGCACTTCGGTGGTGATCCGGTTACGGAAGATGGCCACCAGCCAGCTCGAAGCCGCCATCACCACCGCCGTCGCCAGGCCCATGCCGAAACCGTTGGTGGCGCTGGTCGTCATCGCCATCGCCGGGCACATGCCGAGCAGCATGCTGAAGACGCCGTTGTTGTCCCACAGGCCGTCCTTGATGATCGTCTTGTAGTCGCTGTTTGCCATGTCAGTCAGCCTCCGTCAAACGGGTTTTGTTCTCTGCAAAAAATTCGAGTCCGCTGCGAATGGCGACCATCACGCCGCGCGGTGTGATCGTCGCGCCGGCGAACTGGTCGAAGTCGCCACCATCCTTTTTCACCTTCCAGCGCTCGAGCGGCGGATTGCCCATCGAGAGCCCGGTGAAGCGCTCGATCCACGGCCCTTTCTTGACCTCGATCTTGTCGCCCAGGCCCGGTGTTTCCTTGTGCGCCAGAACGCGCACGCCGAGCAGCTTGCCCGCGGCATCGATGCCCATCATCAGCTTGATTTCGCCGGCGTAGCCGGTACCGAAAATCTCGTAAGCCACCCCGGTCACCTTGCCGTTCTTCCGGGCGCGAAAAACGGTCAAGGCCTTGCCCTCGGCATTCACCATGGCTACCGTATCGGTCACCGGATTGTTGTCGTGCAACTCGTCCGGCAAGACCTGGCTCAACGAATTCTGCTTGTCCTCGATGGCGCGCGCCTCGATGTCGTCGAGCGTGATCTCGTTGGTGATAGCCAGGAGCAACCCGAATCCCAGACAGAACAGGCAGAGAATCACGCCATGTTTGAACATCTTGGTCTGGCTGGGGACGGGCACTTCGGTCGCAGTTTGGGTAGTAGTCATGATCGAAATGTGGGTTGGCTTGCTACCCATCTAGCAGCTTCTATGCCAATAACCAGAGAAGCGACTTCACCCCCCGAAACCCGAAGAAATATTCCCGATTCCCAAAAATGGGGACAAGAAAAGGCCGCTTTCGCCCGGCCGGAAGCCTGACGCACGAAATTGGTGCGTTTTCAGCCCACCAAAATGTCGTCAATCCGACAGAAATTACGTCGCATTTCCTCCTTCCCTCGGCCAGCAGTGCATTTAGCTGAGCATCTCGAATCGACGGCATGGAACCTGCTTGGCTGGAACAAATATATTTCAGGAGTCATTCAATGACTGCACCAGAGCGTGTCAAGCAATCCAGCGAATCGTCGACCTGGCTCGTACTGCCCTCCGAGGCCTATCGTCAGGCGGTAGACCAGGCCGATCTGGCGATTTCGATCACCGACGCCAAGGCCAACATCCTTTTTGCCAACGAAGCCTTCAGCCGGGTCACCGGTTACAGCCGCGAAGAGATCGTCGGCAAGAACGAAGCCGTTCTGTCCAACCATACGACGCCGGCCGCCACCTATCAGGCGATGTGGAAGGAGCTGGCGGCGCAGCGCCCGTGGTCGGGCAAGCTGCTCAACCGGCGCAAGGATGGCGATATCTATCTGGCCGAACTGAACATCTCGCCGGTAGTAGACAGTACCGGCAAGACCACCCACTACCTCGGCATGCACCGCGACGTCACCGAGCTGCATCGCCTGGAACGCGTCGTCCGCAATCAGAAACAGCTGATCGAATCGGTCGTCGACGCGGCGCCGATCGCCTTTGCGCTGCTCGACCCGACCGGCCGCATCGTTCTCGACAACCAGGAATACAAGAAGCTGGTCACTGACCTGCGCGTCAAGGAACCGGCCCACACGCTGCTCGATAGCCTGGCTCCGGACTGGCGCGAGGCCCTCGCCGAAGACCCGGGGCAATGCACCTTCGTCAATCGCGAGGCGCGCATCGACCGCCCGGCCGGGCGCGCCCGCTGGCTCTCGGTGACCTCGTCGGTGATCGACATCCAGAGCGACTGCGCCGACAGCTATTTCTGCGCCGCCGGCCAACCCGGCCTGCTGCTCGCCATGGCCGACATCACCAACCTGCGCGACGAACAGGAGCGCACCCGCGCCGCCGTGCTGCAGGCCGTGCTGGCCGAAGAGGAACGTACCGCAGCGATCCGCGAAGGCTTGTCGGCGGCGATTTTCCGGCTGGAAGAGCCGATGAACGTGATGGCCTCCGCCCTCTCCGTCCTGCAGCGCCGCGACCCGGCCGCGGCCAGCGTGCTGCAGCAGGCGCTGACCGGCAGCCGCGAGCATCTCGAGTCGCTGCGCCAGGTCATCCCGCCGCGCGCCCAGGAGATCGTGGTCAGCGTCAACCTCAATGAAATCCTGCGCGATGTGCTCGAAGTCAGCACGCCGCGCCTGCTCGGCGCCGGCATCACCGTCGACTGGCAACCAGCGGCGACGCTGCCGACCATCCTCGGCCGCCCGCTGCAATTGCGCATGCTGTTCAAGGCGCTGATGGACAACGCCATCGAAGCGATGAACGTCAAGGGCTGGAAGCGGCGCGAGCTGACGCTGACCAGCGTCGTCGAACACGACCGCATCGTGATCATCGTCGCCGACAGCGGCCCGGGCATTCCAGAAGACTGGCGGCACAAGGCGTTCGAGCCGTTCTTCACGGCCAAGGGCGGCAGCGGCCGGCATATCGGCACCGGCCTGTCGCGCGTCCAGCAGGTGGTCGCCGACCACGGCGGCATCATCGATCTCGACGAAAGCCCAAGCGGCGGCTGCGCGGCCATCGTCGAGTTTCGCCTCGACGGCGACCCGATCTAATAACAATAAATAGCGAGCACAGCATGCACGAACACATCATCCACAGCGCCGACGCCGAGTGCCCGCCCCCCGGGGGCTACTGCCGAACGCATGAACTCAACATCATGCTGCTCTCGGCGCTCTATGCCGTCAGCCGCGTCCTCAGCCGCTCGTTGGCCTTCAAGGAATCGCTCCGCGACGTGCTGCGCGTGCTGCATGACGAAGCCGGCCTGACACGCGGCCTGATCAGCGTGGTCGATCCGGAAACCGGCAACCTGAACATCCATACCATCTACAACCCGAACGGCCCGGACTCGGACGACGCCCAGTACGGCCCGGGCGAAGGCATGATCGGCCTGGTCCTCGAAAAACCACGGACGATTAAGCTGGCGCGCGTCGCCGACGAGCCGCGCTTTCTCAACCGGCAGAAGGTCTATCAACCGGAACTGCCGTTCATCGCCGTGCCGATCAAGGTCGGCGGCAACCTGCAGGGCGTTCTCGCCGTCCAGCCGGAAGCCGAGGAAGACGGCCTGCTCGAGGAACGCGCCCAGTTCGTCGAAATGGTCGCCAACCTGATCGGCCAGAGCCTGCGCCTGTCGCTCGAAGTGGCGCAGGAGAAATCAACCCTGGTCGAGGAGCGCGACCTGTTGCGCCGCACCGTTCGTCATCAGTTCGGTTTCGATAGCATGGTCGGGCGTTCGGCGGTGATGCGCCGGGTTTTCGATCAGGCGCGGATGGTCGCCAAATGGAACACCACCGTGCTGATCCGCGGCGAGACCGGGACCGGCAAGGAACTGATCGCCAACGCCATCCACTACAACTCGCCGCGCGCCCGCAATGCGCTGGTCCGCCTGAACTGCGCCGCGCTGCCGGAAAACCTGCTCGAATCCGAGCTGTTCGGCCACGAACGCGGTGCCTTCACCGGCGCCGTCGAGTCGCGCAAGGGCCGCTTCGAGCAGGCGCATGGCGGCACCCTGTTCCTCGACGAAATCGGCGAAGTCTCCTCGGCTTTCCAGGCCAAGCTGCTGCGTATCCTGCAGGAAGGCGAATTCGAGCGGGTCGGCGGCAGCCGGACCATCAAGGTCGATGTCCGGATCATTGCCGCGACGCACCGCGATCTGGAAACCGCCGTCGATATGGGCGACTTCCGCGAAGACTTGTTCTACCGGCTGAACGTCATGCCGCTCTTCCTGCCGCCGCTGCGCGAGCGGATCGAGGACATTCCGGAAATCGCCCGCCACCTGCTGACCAAGATCGGCAACGACCAGAAGCGCAAGCTCAGCCTGACCGACATGGCCCAGCGCCGGCTGGCCAACCATGAGTGGCCGGGCAATGTGCGCGAACTGGAAAACTGTCTGGAACGCGCCGCCGTGCTCTCCGAGGACGGCCATATCGACGTCGATCTGATCCGTTTCCCGAGCGCCCGCGACCGCGCCCCCGGCAAGCCGGCGCGGGCCGGCGGCAGCGTCGCCCCGGCCCCGATTTTCAGCCCGAACGCCGAGGTCGATATCGACGACCCCAACCTCTCGGAAAAGGAACGGGTCATCGCCGCGCTCGAACAGGCCGGCTGGGTCCAGGCCAAGGCGGCACGGATTCTCGGCATGACGCCGCGGCAGATCGCCTACCGCATCCAGACGCTGAACATCGAGGTCAAGCAGTTCTGAAGGCCGGCCGCTTTCAGTTCACCCGAAACGGCAGGAACTGGGTGTTGATCCGCTCATAGACCCCGTTGCGCAAGATGGCATCGAGCGCCTTGTCGAGCGACGCCTTGAGATCGGCTCGGTGCGGATTGATGCCGAAAGACGCGGCGCCCTCCAGTTCGGCGGCGTGCAGCACGCTGGGGGTCAGGCCGAACTGCAGGAACTTCGGGTTCTTCTGCAGCCCCAAACTGGTCATCAGGGGCACGACCACCGCCTGGGCGACGCCGGCCGACAGTTGTTCGAGCATCTGGCCATCGCTTTGCGCACTGACCACGTCCCAGCCCTGCGCCTTGAGATAGCGCTCATGCGCCGAGCCGCGAAAGGTCGAAACGCGGATGCCGCGCTGCCCCGGATCGATACCCGGGCGGGCGAACCACAGCGAAATCGAACGATAGACGGATTTGCTGAAAAGGATCTTCTCGGCCCGCTCCGGCGTATTCAGCAAGCCGACCGCGGCGATATCGAAATTCCCGGCCGCCAGATCATCAATCAGATAGTCGAGGCGGGTCACCTGGAATTGGCACCGCACCTTCATTTCCTCGCACAACGCCTGGGCAATCGTATAGCTGAAGCCGGTCAGATTGCCGCGGCTGTCGCGATAAGCCATCGGCGGCGCATCATCGAGTACGGCAACCCGCAGCACCTTGTCTTCCGCCTGCGCCAGTGGCGCTATCAGACCGCAAAGCAACCCCAGGCTGACGGTCAAAAGGAATCGGCAAACAGCCATTGATCAAGCCTGGCGACGTAATTAAAGGCACATCGTAGCATCGGAACGCGGCCGGGAAAAAAGCCGGCAAATAATCCGGCAGACGCCGACTTTTTCGTTATAATGCGCGCCCCACGCGTTCTTAGCTCAGTTGGTAGAGCGTCTGCCTTACACGCAGAATGTCGGCGGTTCGAGCCCGTCAGGACGCACCAGGTTTGCCCATGTGGCTCAGTGGTAGAGCACTCCCTTGGTAAGGGAGAGGTCGGCAGTTCGATCCTGCCCATGGGCACCACCTTTTTGGTTGGTGTCGCCGGTTTTGTCGCAAACATGACATAGCCGCATCGCGACAAGCCACTGAATCCATTGGATTCCAAGCTGGCATTACCCTTGCAATGACTCTCCCATCAACCAGGAGAGCTTCATGCCAAAACCCAAGAAACACGTACTAGTCTGCGTCCAGGGCCGCCCGGCCGGCCATCCGCGCGGTTCCTGCCAGGACAAAGCCTGCGCCCAGACCTGGCAGGCCTTCTCGGACGAATTCACCGCCCGCAACCTGTGGGCCTCCGGCTTCCAGCTGACCAATACCGGCTGCCTCGGCCCCTGCCATCTCGGCCCGAGCATCCTGGTCTATCCGGAAGGCGTGATGTACACCGGGGTCAAGCCGGAAGATGTCGGCGTGATCATCGACGAGCACCTGATGTTCGATCAACCGGTCGAGCGCCTGCTGGCGCCGGCTGATGTCTGGAGCTGAGACGATGAGCGCGATTCCCTACGAGATTGGCGACATGGTCTATGCCGCCGAAGACATCCTGAACGATGGCGGCATGCCCGGCGTGGACGAGGAAGAAGGCCTGATCGCCGCAGCCGGATCACGCGGCGTGGTGGTGCATTTCGGGGTTGCCGAAATGGACGAGAGCAAGGAAATCTATCTGGTGCGCTTCGAAAGCGGCCCGGACGGCCTGCTCGGCAACCCGGTCGGTTGCCTGCCGGAAGAGCTGACCCAGGAAGAACCGATCAGCGCCTGAGGGCAAGCCATGGCCAGAATCGGCATATTTTTCGGTACCGACACCGGCCGCACCCGGCTGGTCGCCAAGCAGATCGCCAAGAAATTGGGCGATGCGGCGGCGACCCCGGTCAATATCGGGCGGACGACGCTTGATGACTTTCTCGCCTGCGAGCTGCTGATTCTCGGCAGCTCGACGCTCGGGGCCGGGGAATTGCCGGGGCTGTCGACCGGCCTCAGCCAGCCGAGCTGGGAGGAATTCCTGCCGCAACTGGCCGACACCGACCTGGCCGGCAAGGTCGTTGCGATTTTCGGCCTGGGCGACCAGAAGAAGTACCCGGACGAATTCGTCGACGCCATCGGCATCATTCACGATGCGCTGGTAGCGCGCGGCGCCCGGGCCATCGGCTACTGGCCGACGGCCGGTTACCAGTTCGCCGCCTCGCAGGCCGTCGATGGCGAACATTTCCTCGGCCTGGCCCTCGACCAGATCAATCAGCCGCTGCTCAGCGAAGAACGGATCGATCGCTGGCTGGCGCAAATTCGACCGGAGCTGCAGCCATGAACGTCAATCCCTGGGCCGCCCCCAAGGCCCGCGAAATCCGCCGCGTCCTGGTCTCGCTCGACGAGCGCATCGCCCAGGCCTGCGATATCGCCGAAGACAGCGGCGACCCGAACATGGTCACCCTGCACCACACCGAGCTGAACAAATTGCGCGCCCATGTCTTCCTGCATGGTCAGCGTGCCGGCACCTACGGCATTTTCTACGAGTACCCGCACCCGGTACCGGGCATTCTCGAAAGCGAGGAAAACATCCCCTTGCCCAAGGTGCTGGAAAGTCTCGCCCTGCATTTCGACGCCTGAGCGCTGACCCAGCCGACACCTTCTGTCGGCTTGTCGACATCGTTGTATAGTTAACAACATAACGAAGTCGCAAACCCCACCAAAACCCGCCCAAACCGATCTATTCAGCTTGCTTTCCGACTGGCACCGGACTTGCTAATACTGAGTATCGTTATATAACTTTGTATATCTTGCTTATGAAACCGGAAACGCCATCCGCCACCCGTTCGCCTGCCACCAACCTCGGAAAAAGCCGGAAAAACCGCCAGGCGGAGCGCCTGCCGGCCTGGGGCAGCCACCTGCCGGACGAATGGCTGGACGCGGTCGACGCCCCGCTCTATTTCGCGCAATACAGCGAATACGAAATCAGCGCCGATCGCACGGTGGGTTACGACGCCGACGATCAGGCCTGCTTCACCGCCTACCGTTTCGAACTGACCGAGTTGGCCTCGGACGACGACGAGGAGTTCTACCAAGTCGTCACCTACAGCGAGGAACTGGCCGCCTGGCGCCTGCGCGACGAGCGCTGGCTGGTCTATCGCCGGAGCAGCGCCAGCGACTGCCGCTCGCCCCGCGGCTTCTACGCCTTCAGCCAGACGATGCCACGCTAAACCGGAGCCTGGCCAGCATCTCAAATTGGGAAGGCTTATCGGTATTTGCTTGCTTACTGATTTTGTTATTTACAGCCACATCAACTGTTCTGGGGGAACGTATGCCAAGACTCATTTCTGAAAAACAAGCGATAGAGCATGGTCACAAGTTTGCTCTTCGACTACTACCTGCACTGCTGGCCGCAGCATTCTCAATGCAATCTGCCGCTGACACCACAGACAGCAAGACTGGCAGCGCCGCAGCAGAGAGCAACGTATTCACACTTGGCCAGATCACCGTCAGTGCCAAGCGTGAAGACGAGACGCCGCTTGGAACCGCTACGCTGGATCGTGAGCAGATTTTGGATTTCAGCCGGGATGCTCTGCCCGAAGCGTTGAATATCATCCCGGGGGTAACGACGACGGCTGGCTCGGGAAGCCGTAACGAATCGCTCATCAGTATCCGTGGCTTTGATCGCTGGCAGGTTCCATTGTTCATGGATGGTATTCGCCTGTATTTGCCGGCTGACAACCGGATCGACTTTGACCGCTTCCTGACGCCCGACTTGTCTGAAATCCAGGTGTCGAAAGGCTATGTCTCCGTTCTCAACGGCCCGGATGGGATGGGCGGCGCGATCAATCTGGTGACGCGCAAACCGGTTAAACCTTTCGAGGGAGAGGCACGCGCTTCGGCCTCGTTCGGCAATGATGGCAAGTACAGCGGCAATACCGAGTACGTTAGTGTCGGCGGACGGCAGGAGTCATATTATCTTCAGGCCAGCGTTGAACAACGCGACATGGACCACTGGCGGGTATCGAATGACTTCAAGCCGACGGTTGCCGAAAACGGCGGCGACCGTGACAACACCAGCAAGAAGGACTGGCGAGTCAATCTGAAAGCCGGCTTTACACCAAATGCCACCGATGAATATTCGCTGAATTTCGTCAAGCAGGAAGGTGAAAAACACGGCATCGGCGCGGTAACCGGGACATCGACGATCAGCACTTGGGACTGGCCGACCTGGGACACCTCCAGTCTTTATTGGTTGTCGCATACCCAGCTTTCCGACAAGACCTATCTGAAGACCCGTGCGTACTACAACACCTTTGAAAACACCTTGGTTGCGTACACCAACGTTTCACTGAATACCCAGAATTTCGTCAGCTATTACGACGACAACGCCAAGGGCTTCAGCGTCGAAGTTGGCACCGATTATTTTGCTCAGCAGACCCTCAAGGCAGCTCTCCACTATCGTCGAGATGAGCATAAGGAGTGGCAATACACCCGTGCAGCGACGACGACTACGCCTGCCAACTTTACCGAACCAGCCCAAAAAACGGTCGAGGATACCGTCTCCGTGGCTATTGAGGACACATGGCACATCACGTCGAAGTTCGATCTAGTTGGCGGGATCAGTCGCGATACCCGTTATTCGAAGCAGGCGGAGGAGTTTGCAAGTCCCGGCGGCTCGATTCCCTCGCGACTTTTCAATCAACCCATCTCGGACAGCTATGCGACGAATTATCAGGCTGCCGGCATCTATCGCTACAGCAATACGGGCAAGGCCCATCTCTCTGTTTCCGATCGCACACGATTCCCGACGATGTTCGAGCGCTTCAGCTCTCGCTTTGGTGGTGCCATTTCAAACCCCTGGATCAAGCCCGAACGGGCCACGAATATTGAACTGGGCATTGCCGATGTCCTGATGTCAGGCATTCGTGGTGAAGCGGCAATTTTCCATAGCGAAGTCAAGGATGCCATTCAGTCGGTTCCCATCGTCTATAACGGGACGACCTATAGTCAGAGTCAAAACGTCGGCGAAGCAACATTCAAGGGCGTCGAACTGGGTCTAACGGCTGCCGTGTCGTCCTCGCTCGAAGTGGGGGGAAACTACAGCTACATCGATACGCAGTTGAACAACCCGAACGATTCAACTGCCCGCCTGACGACCACGCCGCAGCACAAGGCTTTCATCTACGCCAAGTGGCGCCCGATCAGCGGACTGACCGTCATTCCGGCTTTGGAGCACGCCAGCGACCGTTGGTCCAGCAAGGCCGTCGGTACCGGCTATGTCAAAACAGGTGCCTACGATCTGCTGAGCCTCAAGTTGGAATATCTGCTCATGCGCGACTGGTCGGTTTCTCTGACCGGCCGCAATCTGACCGACAAAAATTATCAGTTGGTCGATGGCTATCCGCAGGAAGGGCGCAATTTTGTCCTAGCCACCCGCTTCCAGTTCTAGGAGGTCACATGAACCACCTGATCAAGCCCGCCATTGCCGCCGTCGTGCAACGCGACAACGGCGGTATCGACGACCTCGTCGCCGGCTTCGCCATTTCCCTGATCAACCGCGGCTGGCGGGTTCGCGGCCTGGTCCAGGAGATGCACCAGGGCCGGCACGGCTGCGCGTTTTCGCTGGTCGATCTCGACGACGGCAAGCTCTACCCGATCACCCACGACCTCGGCCAGCATTCCACTTCCTGCCGCCTCGACACCGCCGGCATCGCCGAGGCCAGCGCGGTTTTGCGCCGCATCGCCGAGGAAGGAGCCAATCTCGCCGTCTTCAACCGTTTTTCCGGACTGGAAGCGCATGGCGAAGGCTTCAGCGCCGAGATGCTGGAGATCATGAGCCGGGAGATTCCCTGCCTGTGCGTCGTGCCGGAAAAGCATCTGGCAGCCTGGCGCCAATTTACCGGCGGGCTGGCAATAGAACTCGAAGGCAACCGTGCCGCGCTGGAAAGCTGGTTTTTCGCGACACCGGTCCAGCCATCGGCAACGGGCGTTCACATGCCGTTCATCGGTCGGACAAAAACACTGCATCAGACGGGAGAACACGCATGAACGTCCCTTTCAAGAACAGCCGCCGGCAATTCATCCAGGGCGCCGGCCTGCTCGGCCTGAGCCTGGCCGGCCCAGCTTTCGCCGCGCCGCAGACCGTGACCGTCGTCACCAGCTACGCGGACGAATTCGTCTCGCGGATCGAAGCCGCTTTCGAAAAGGCTTACCCGCAATACCGCCTGCGCGTCGTCTGGCGCATGCCGAACGATGCCGCGCCCTACCTGCAGCAGCCCGGCCACGGCGGCGCCGACGTCTACTGGTCGGCCTCGCCGCGCACCTTTGCCCGCCTCGCCACGGCGGGCGTCTGGCGCAAGCTGCCGATCGACCGCCAGGCGCTGCCCGACCATGTCGGCCAGACCGAGCTGGCCGACCCGGCCGGCTTCTACACGGCCAGCGAAATCGCCGGCTTCGGCTTTGTCGTTGCGCCGTCCGCGCTGGCCGCCCGCGGCCTGCCGCTGCCGACCGACTGGGACGACCTGACCGATCCGCGCCTGGCCGGGCTGATCGCCCTGCCCGTCCCGGCCCGGGTCGGCTTCGCCCCGCCGATGGTCGAAATCGTCCTCCAGGCCTACGGCTGGCAGCGCGGCTGGGCGCTGTGGAGCGAAATTTCGGCCAATGCCCGCCAGGTCGACCGCGGCTCGACCTTCGTGACCGATGAGATCACCGCCGGCCGCTGCGCCGTTGGCTTGTCGATCGATTTCTTCGTCAATTCGGCGATTGCCAACGGGGCGCCGCTCAGCTTCATCTACCCGCGCCACACCGGCCTCAATCCGGCCCATGTCGCCGTCACCCGCGATTGTGCCAACCCCGACGGCGCCGCCGCCTTCGTCAATTTCCTGCTGTCGACGGGCGGCCAGAAGCTGCTCGCTCACCCGGACATCCGCCGCCTGCCGATCCGACCCGACGCCTATGCCGGCTTGCCGAAAACCTCCTTCAACCCCTTTGCCGCAGCCGCTGCCGGCGGCCTGCAATTCGACAGCGCCGCCGCCCGCCCGCGCCTGGCCACGTCGGCCAGCCTGTTCCAGCAGATGCTGATCGAACCGCACGACGAATTGACCGGGCTGTGGCGCCGCCTGCAGGCAGCCGAGCAGGCCGGCAAGCCAGTGCCGGCCGTCCGCACCTTGCTCAGCACGCCGCCGCTCGACGAAGCCGCCGCCAACGATCCGGCCCTTCACCGCCTGATCGGCCAGCGCCTGGAAGGCGAAAACCCCGGCACACCGACGCCGGCGGAAATCGCCTGGAGCGCCGCCGCCAGCCGCAACCGCACGGCGGCCCGCCAACTACTCGAGGAGGCCGGAGCATGAGAGCGCCTATCCTCCTTCTGCTTGGCGCCTGCCTGCTGGCACCGCTGGCCCGCGCCGATGAACCCGCGCCGGCGACCGACCGCGAAGTCCTCAGTCGGCCGTTGGCCGGCCTGAACGGCGACGAAAACGAACGCTTCCGGCGGGGCCGCAGCCTGTTCCGCCAGAGCTGGGTAATCGCCCCGGCCAACGACACCACCGTCGACGGCCTCGGCCCGCTTTACAACCGCCTGGCCTGCATCTCCTGCCACGCCAAGAACGGCCGGGGCGGCGCCCCGGAACAGCCGGCCGAGCGCATGCAGTCGATGCTCGTCCGCCTCTCGATCCCCGGCCGCAATGCGCAGGGTGGGCCGCTGCCGCACCCGGCCTACGGCGACCAGTTGAACGAGGAAGGGATTCCCGGCGTGCCCGGCGAAGGCCGCGCCCAACTGCATTGGCGCCACAAGCAGGTACGCCTGGCGGACGGCAGCGCGGTGGCCCTGCGCTGGCCGAGCGTGCGCTTCTCCGAACTGGCCTACGGCCCGCTCGGCAAGGTGCTGGTTTCGCTGCGCGTTTCGCCGCACGTCGCCGGTCTCGGCCTGCTCGATGCCGTCGACGACAAGACGCTGGCGGCGCTGGCCGCCGAGAAGAAAGCGGATGGTGTGCGCGGCACGGTCAATCGCGTCACCGACCGGGCGACCGGCCAGCAGGTGGCCGGCCGCTTCGGCCTCAAGGCCAACATGCCCAACCTGAAACAGCAGATCGCCGGCGCCTTCATCGGCGACATGGGCATCACCTCGCCGCTGTTCCCCGGCGAAAACTGCACCCCGGCACAATCGGCCTGCAGTACCGCGCCCAACGGCGGCAAGCCGGAGCTGAGTGAGGTGCAACTGGCCGAGATCGAGTTCTACCTGGCCAACCTCGCCCCGCCACCCCGCCGGCAGAGCGACGACCCGACGGTCAAGAAAGGCGCCGCGCTATTCGCCGAACTGGGCTGCGCCACCTGCCATCGCCCGGCGCTGCTGACCGGCGAGGTGGCGCACAATCCGCGCCTGTCGCGCCAGGTTTTCGCACCCTACACCGACCTACTGCTGCACGACATGGGGGCGCCACTGGCCGATGGCCGTCCGGACCATCTGGCCAGCGGCCGCCAGTGGCGCACCGCACCGCTGTGGGGCCTCGGCGCGCTGCAGGCGATCAACGAGAACACCGGCCTGCTGCACGACGGCCGGGCGAGGACCGCCGAGGAAGCCATCCTCTGGCACGGCGGCGAAGCCGAAACCGCCCGCCGCCGCTACGCCCGGGCCAGCCGGGAGCAACGCCAGGCCGTGCAGGCCTTCCTGCAATCGCTGTAAACCGCCGGAGCGGGGGACAAGCAATGGTTTTTTGGTTAGGCCGAGCGCGGCAGTTGTTTGTCCCGGGCCTGGCGAGCCCGAAGTTCCGGCTCGCGGTTAACCGCTGCCGCGGATTTCTGCATCAAGGCCACCAAGGCGGCCGTCAGAGCCGTCAGGCCCCAGAACATGAAAAACCCCACGGAATAGACCACCATCGGACTCCACGAAACAGGCTCACCGAACAGATAGAGGAGCTGCGGGTCGATCACCGCGAAAAATACCGTTTCACCGAGGATGGCGGTAAAGAACGACAGGGCGAGCAAGTTGATCCATTTCGACATAGCGGTCTCCCGAAGAGATTGATCGAAGCAGTTTCAAACCGTGCCGGCAAATTGGTTTTCCGGCCCCGATTCGACAACGCCTTGCGGCAAAGTTCCAGCAACAGCCAGAACGCCTCGCGCCAAGGCGGGGGCGAGGCCTGATCCATCAATCCGCTGCAACGGCAGGGCAGCAGGGAACATTTTCCCGGCCCAACAAAAAAAGCGGCCGCGCCCCCCCTGAAAGGGTGTTGCACTTTCTGAAGAAGCCCCAACGTGAAAAAAAGGGGGGGGTTCTTGGCCGAAGCTCTATAGCTTAGGTGTTGCTCAATCCCATCCGAACGACTTGGAACCCTTGAAATATTTCGCATACGGGCCTGTACGGATGTAATTGAATACTTCGTCCCTTTGTTCGCTCGTCAAAGATGCCCACATAGATAAATGCACAGATGCAGCGTATTTATCCAAATCAGGCGCATCGGGATAGCGGCTCCCAAACACTTTCAATAGGTCAGCCCCCTTCAACTCAGCCGTGCCGGTTCTGGCATGGTAAACCGTGTTCTTTATACGCAACCCCTGTATGACCAGTTCTTGAAGGCCAGATGAATCGTCATCCAACCATTGAACCGCCTTCGCATATTCATAATCAAGGTTGAGGTTGCTGTGGCGGTCAGAAGAATCACTACCAAATAAATAGTTTGTCCATGCCGCCGCTCTTTGGGCCACACGATTCCTATCCAAGCCTGGATTCTGTGATGATATGTAGGTGGTAATTGACATATACACAGTGAGCAACGCCACCTCTGAAATGCCATCTGCGTAGCTTAAAAGCCGCTTGGCTCGGCCAGAAAAAAACAGTTTTTTGATAGAGTCAAACATGGCTCTCCTGCTGAGGATTATTCATAGTACAAGACCATATTCAACAGAACAATGCAAAAAGGGAAGGGAACCCCGAAGGATTCCCTTGAATGCTATGCAGTGCGGACTTGGCCGAAGCAAAGTGAAAGCTGATCTGCTACTCACCAACCTTTTGTTGGCTACAATAGCTGGCCCAGTTCCGCCCCACGACTGGCTATGCTCTAGTGGGTGCTACACACTTTCAGAGCGGCTTGGGCCGCGACCGCCTTTTCCCGGCAAGCCAATAACGGTCAGGCCGGCACGCCGAGAATCACGTGGCTGGCCTTGATCAGCGCCGCGGCTTCGCTGCCTTCCTTCAAACCGAGTTCAAGCACCGCTTCGTTGGTCACCACGGCGTACACGATCGAACCACCGGGCAGGACGATGCCGACTTCGGTATTGACCGCGCCCTTCTGCACCTTGGCGACTTTTCCGGCCAACTGGTTACGGGCCGAGAACTTCACATTGGCCGGCCCGGCCAGCAGCATGACCCACGGTGCCTTGACATAGGCGACGGCCTCCTTGCCGACCGCCAGGCCGAGCGATTTGACGCTGCCCTCTGTCACGATTGCGACAATTTTGTCGCCGCCCGGCAGGGTCAGTTCGACTTCGGCATTGACGGCACCATCGACCAAGGCGCTGATCTTGCCCTTGAATACATTGCGTGCGCTGACGTTCATGAGGTTCTCCTGGCTGAGTTAAGGATTCTGGCCCGCTTTTCGCTATATACAAAATATACTAACGATTTATTGTCGGGTCAGCGACACTGTAGTCGCCTCCGTCTGGTAAAGACAACCATAGCGCCACACCGTTTTTCGGGTATTTGATCGGAACGAAGCTGGGTTATAGTCATCGCTGTATAACTTACGACATTACGAAACCATGGATACGATCCTGCACCGCCTGCGCGGCAAACTTGAAGTCGATACCGAGTTCGGCACCTTTCTTGGCGATACCCGCATCCGCCTGCTCGAAGCCATCGATCAACACGGTTCGATTTCCCAGGCAGCAAAAGCCGTGCCGCTGTCCTACAAGGCCGCCTGGGATGCCGTCGATGCAATGAACAACCTGGCCGACCAGCCGCTGGTGGTCCGCTCGACCGGGGGCAAGAACGGCGGCGGCACGCTGCTCACCGAACACGGCCGCAAGACCATCGCGCTCTACCGGGCGCTCGAGGCCGAATACCAGGCCGCCCTCGACCGCCTGTCGGCCAGCATGAACGACGGGCAAGCCAGCGACTTCCAGCAGTTTCGCCAACTGCTCAAGCGCATGTCGATGAAAACCAGCGCCCGCAACCAGTTCGCCGGCCATATCGTCGGCCTGCGCGAAGGCCATGTCGATTACGAAGTCCGCATCAAGCTCGATGACGAAAACGAGATCGTCGCCATCATCACCATCGACTCCGCCGAAAACCTCGGACTGAGCATCGGCATGGAAATCAACGCCCTGGTCAAATCCTCGTCGGTGCTGCTGCTCAGCGACCCGACCGTGAAGACCAGCGCCCGCAATCAACTGTGGGGCGAAATCACCCGGATCCACGACGGCCCGGTCAATGCCGAAATAACGCTCAGCCTGAAAAGCGGCAAATCGGTCTGCGCCGTCGTCACCCACGACAGCGTCGAGCATCTCGGGCTGGTCGTCGGCGGCCAGGCCTGCGCGGTGTTCAAGGCGTCGGCCGTCATTCTTTGCAAGTATTCCTGAAGCAGCCCGTCATGGCCGATCAGCCGGGACGCCGCAAGGCGACTGAACGGTCGGCCGCCCCCCGCCCATAACCCACTCCGGAGAACTCCATGCAACGCCTCGGCATCCTGATCCTTTCCCTGCTGGCCAGCGCCGGCGCCCTGGCCGACGAAGTCCAGGTCGCCGTCGCGGCCAACTTCACCGGCCCGATGCAGGTCATTTCGGCGCTCTTCGAGCGCGATACCGGGCACAAGGCGACGCTGTCCTTCGGCGCGACCGGCAAGTTCTATGCGCAGATCAAGAACGGCGCGCCCTTCGAAATCCTGCTCGCCGCCGACGACGAGACGCCGGCCCGGCTAATCAAGGAAGGCAACGCAGTGGACGGCAGTGCCTTCACCTACGCGATCGGCACGCTGGTGCTGTGGTCGGCCACCCCCCAGCTGATCGACGGCAAGGGTGAAATCCTGAAAAAAGGCGGTTTCAAGCATCTCGCCATCGCCAACCCGAAAACCGCCCCCTACGGCGCGGCAGCCGTGCAGGCGATGGGCAAGCTGGGCGTGCTCGACAACCTGAAGCCGCTCTTCGTCCAGGGCGAAAACATCTCCCAGACCCACCAGTTCGTCTCCACCGGCGCCGCCGAACTCGGCTTCGTCGCCTACTCCCAAGTCATCAACAACGACAAGATCGCCGCCGGTTCGGGTTGGATCGTACCGGCCAACCTCTACGACCCGATCCGCCAGGATGCGGTCATCCTCGCCAAGGGCAAGGACAAGGCGGCGGCAATTGCCCTGATGAGCTACCTGAAGAGCGAAGCCGCCCGGAAAGTCATCAAGTCCTTCGGCTACGCCCTGCGCTAAGCGCCCCGCCCGGCATGAACCCCTACACGCTGCCCGACAGCTTCCTGGAAAACCTGCTGCTTGAAGATGTCCCCTGCGGCGATGCGACCAGCTTCGCCCTGGCCATCGACCGACAACCGGGAAGACTGATCTGCCGCGCCCGCTACGCCATGCTGCTGTGCGGCAGCGAAGAGGTCGGGCGCCTGGCGCAACTGCGCGGCCTTCGCCTGATCGGCGCCAGCCGCGCAAGCGGCGAACGCCTGGCGGCCGGCGACGAGATACTGCGCCTCGAAGGCGAAGCCGGCGCCCTGCATGCCATCTGGAAAACGGCGCAAACCCTGATGGAGTACCTGTCGGGAATCGCCACCAGCACCGCCGAGATCGTCGCCGCCGCCCGGCGCGGCAATCCGGCGGCCAGCGTTGTATGCACCCGGAAGAACTTTCCCGGCACCAAGGCCGCGGCGATGAAGGCCGTGCTCTGCGCCGGGGCCAGCCCGCACCGCCTGAGCCTGTCGGAAACCCTGCTGGTTTTTGCCGAGCATCGCGCCTTTCTCGGCGACGAAGCGCCGCCGGCAACGCTAGCGCGGCTTCGCCGCCAGTGGCCGGAGCGGGCCGTCGTCGTCGAAGTGTCGAGCGAGGCCGAAGCGGCGCTCTGGGCGGCGGCCGGCGCCGACATCCTGCAACTGGAAAAAATGCCGCCCGAGGCGGTCGATCGCCTGCATCGCCAGCTTCCGGGCACGCGACTTGCTGCGGCTGGTGGCGTCAATGCCGCCAACGCCGAAGCCTATGCCCGCGCCGGGGCGCACATCCTGGTCACCAGCGCGCCGTATTTCGCTCCGCCGCGCGACGTGGCCGTGACGCTGACCGCCGCCCCGCCTGCCACCGAGCCCTGAACCATGAAAATCGCCATCGCCACCAAAGACTTCACCGCCGTCAGCGGCCATGCCGGACAAACCCGGCAATGGCTGGTTTACGACCTGACCGAGCACCGTGCCAACCAGATACTGCCCGCACCAAAACGGGTCGATCTGGACAAGGAACAGATCCTCCACACGTTTGCCGACGACGGCCCGCACCCGCTTGACGGCATCGATCTGGTGGTCTGCGCCAGCGCCGGCGACGGCTTCATCCGCCACATGAAAAAACGCGGCGCCGACGTGCTGCTCACCGGCGAAGCCGAGCCGGCCGAGGCGATCGCCCGCATCCTGGCCGGCGAAGCGCTGGCCGATCCGCGCTTTGATATCACCACCAGCCTCTGTAAACTGCGCGATCTGTTTTCCCGCCATTGACCATGGAAAGTGCCGATCTCAACGCCATCTGGCTGACCCTCAAGCTGGCCACGGTCGTGACCCTGCTGCTGCTCGTCATCGGCACGCCCATCGCCTGGTGGCTGGCCCGCACCCGTTCCGCCTTCAAGGGTGCGGTCGGGGCGCTGGTTGCCTTGCCGCTGGTCCTGCCGCCGACCGTGCTCGGCTTCTACCTGCTCGTCACCATGGGGCCGCACGGCCCGCTCGGCCAGCTGACCGAAGCGCTCGGCCTCGGCCTGCTGCCCTTCACCTTCCCCGGCCTGGTCATCGCCTCGGTGTTCTATTCCCTGCCCTTCGTCGTCCAGCCGATCCAGAACGCCTTCGAGGCAATCGGCGAGCGGCCGCTGGAAGTTGCCGCGACGCTGCGCGCCAGCCCGTGGGACACCTTCTGGTCGGTCGCCGTGCCGCTCGCCAAGCCCGGCTTCCTGAGCGGTGCCATTCTCGGCTTCGCCCACACCGTCGGCGAATTCGGCATCGTGCTGATGATCGGCGGCAATATTCCGGAGAAGACGCGCGTCGTCTCGGTGCAGATATATGACCATGTCGAGGCGATGGAATACACCCAGGCCCACTGGCTGTCCGGCGCCATGGTGCTGTTCAGCTTCCTGGTGCTGCTCGCCCTCTACACCTTCAACCCGGCTCGCCGCAAAGCCCTATGAGCGGCGAAATCCAGGCCAGATTCCGTATCGCGCGGCAGGACTTCACGCTGGATGTCGACCTGATGCTGCCCGGGCGCGGCATCAGCGGCCTGTTCGGCCACTCCGGCTCGGGCAAAACCACCGTGCTGCGCGCCCTGGCCGGACTGGAACGGGCACCGGACGGCTACCTGGCGATCGGCGACACGGTCTGGCAGGACGAAAGCCGGGGCCATTTCGTGCCGCCGCACCAGCGGGCGCTCGGCGTGGTCTTTCAGGAAGCCAGCCTGTTCCCCCATCTGTCGGTCCGTCGCAACATCGAATTCGGCGAGCGCCGCGCCCCGGCCCACGAACGCCGCTTCGCGCTGCCGGCGGTGGCCGAGCTGCTCGGCATCGGTCATTTGCTCGACCGTCCGCCCGGCCAGCTGTCCGGCGGCGAATGCCAGCGCGTGGCGATTGCCCGCGCCCTGCTCGCCGCGCCGCAAATCCTGCTGATGGACGAACCGCTGGCAGCGCTCGACCTGAAACGCAAGCTGGAAATCCTGCCCTACCTGGAACGCCTGCACCGCGAACTGTCGATCCCGATCATCTACGTCAGCCACAGCCCGGACGAAGTCGCCCGGCTGGCCGACCATCTGGTACTGCTCGACGCGGGCCGGGTGGTGGCCAGCGGGCCGCTCAACGCCGTGCTCAGCCGCATCGACCTGCCGGCCGTCTTCGCCGACGATGCCGGCGTGGTCATCGAAGCCCGCGTCGCGGCGCACGAAGCCGACGACCTGACCCGCCTCGAATTCGCCGGCGGGGCGATTTTCGTCTCGCGCCACGACGAGCCGGTCGGCACGCCGCTGCGCTGTCGCATCCATGCCCGCGATGTCAGCCTGGCGCTGCTCCCCCAGGTGCAGACCAGCATCCTCAATTGCGTCGCCGCCGTCGTCGTCGATCAGGCGCCGACCGACACTCCGGGTCATGTCCTGGTCAAACTCGATGTCGCCGGCGAACCCTTGCTCGCCCGCATTACCCGGCGCTCGGCCGAGCGCCTCGATATCCGCCCCGGCCTGGCGCTGCGCGCCCAGATCAAGGCCGTGGCCTTGCTCGCCTAGGCGCCGAGCAGCTTGCGGATGAAGTTCTCGACATACGCCGGGCGCAGCGGCTTGATGATGTAACCGACGGCGCCGAGGCCGGCCGACTGGGCAACCAGCATCTTGTCGGCGCAGCCGGTGACCATGATCACCGCGGTCTGCGGACTGGCCTCGACGATTTGCGGCAAGGCCTCCAGGCCGCCCATCACCGGCATGTTGATATCGAGACAGAGGATCCGTGGCTGGTGATTCTTGGCCGCCAGAATCGCTTCCCCACCGGTCGCCACCGACTGGACAACCTGCAGGCCGCAGGCTTCGAGCAGCCCCTTGAGCACCAGACGGACCGAGCCGTTGTCGTCGGCAATCACCGCCGTGCCCCGCCGGCGCACCCTGACCTCACCAGGAGGCACTGCGCCCGCCTGGTTCACGGCCGTGCGCGTTTCTTCGACGGCACGCAGTTCGTCGATGATCTGCGCCTGGCTGAACGGCTTGCGAATGAAGCCCGAGGCGCCCGCATCGGCGGCCTTTTCCTCGATGTCGGACTCGCTGGAAGCGGTCATGAAGACGACGTCGATTTGCGGCATTTCGGCCTGGATGACCTTCAGGATGGTCAAGCCGTCGCGCCCCGGCATGTGGTAATCGAGACAAACGAGATCCGGCGCGGTCTGACGGATCAGTTCCTCGATACCGTTGCCGTCGGCAAAAGCCCCGACGACCTCGTGCCCCGCGCTGGTAAACAACGCGGCCAGTACCTTGCGCATGGAAAGGTTGTCATCAACGATCAAGATCCGCAGCAAACCGAACTCCGAAAAACAGGTAATTTTGGTGGGGTGACAGATTAACAGAAGTCGGCGGCGCCCATGCACCATCTGGTGCGGGTTTCGGGTGTTTAGCCGAGGCTCCGCGCGGGGCGCGGCGAGAGACACAAGGAAATCAGCGCATTCGCCTGATGCACGGTCAAACCGAACAGGATCAGGCCGCTCCCCAGCCACAGGCGCCAGCCGATCGTCTCGCCATTGAACAGATGACCGAGCAGCAGCGCCAGCACCGGCGTGATCAGCGTGATCAAGGCCACTTTCGAAGCCTCGAGGTGCTGGATGACGTAATAGTAGAGCGCAAAGCCGATCACTGAGCCGAAAACGCCGAGATAGACGATGGCCCCCGCCGAGCGCAGCGGTACCAAGGCCGGCAACTGTCCGTCGGTGGCGGCCCAGAGCAGCGTAAACAACGGCAGGGAAACGAGCAGCGTACCGACCGTGGTGGCCAGCGGTGGGCTGTCGTCGCCGATCCGCTTCAGCCAGACCAGACTGCCCGAGTAAATGAAGACGGCCAGCAACAGCACGAGCAGTCCGGCCAGCGCGTATTCGCCGCCCAGGCTGTCGCCATGGATGAAAATGACCGCCAGGCCGAGCGCCCCGAGCAGCATGCCGACCAGCTTGAGTGGCGTCAGCGCCCGTTCGCCCAGGCACAGGGCGGCCAGCCCCCCGGCCATCAACGGCGACAGACCGAAGAGCACCGAAACCAACCCGGAGTGCACGTAACGCGCCGCCCAGTAGGTCAAGGCCATCGAGCCGAACAGTCCGAGGCCGCCCACCAGATAGGCCCGACGCGCCCGCGCATGCAGCGGCAGGCCGATGCGCCAGGCGGCGACCAACAGTGCGGCGACAACGACACCGATCAGCATGCGGGCCAGCACGGCGAAGGCAAAGCCGGCCCCTTGCGTACTCCACTGGATGGCCAGCGGCGTAGTGGACCAGATCAGGACGATGGCGAGATAGGCGACGGGAACAGGCATCGAACGCTCCTCTTATGGTGAGTAAAAAACAAAAAGGCCGCGGGGTTGAATCCGCGGCCTCTGGTGAATTCGGTATGAAACAGCTACCCCACTCCCGGCCCCGGATCGACGACAACGCGCCACGCACGCAGAACGCGGCGGCTAAGCGAAATCAGGGCGAAAGGACGATAGCTCATAGATTCATTGTGCGGGCATTTTGTGCAGTGCGTCAATAGCCGCAGCGAGCATCGCCGTTCATGCCGTTGGCACGTCACCTGCTTAGTCAACGGAACAATGCCCTGCCCGACCGAAAAGCGGCAAGAAAACGGACGGCATTCCCGAAAAACGGCAAAACTTACCGAAAGGAAACAGCATGGATGTCAGAAATGTCGGAGCGCCAATCACCACCTCCCAGCGTCTGGGCTACCGCGAAACGCCGGACAGCGGCTTCTACGCGGCCTATCAAGCCGCCTTCGCGGCGCAAAGCACGCCGACGCAAAACAGTAGCGGCAGCAGCGAGACCAACAGCCGGTCGCTCGCCGACATTCTCGGCAGTACGCATAGCGAACTCGCGGCCCGGCGCGGCGTCAGCACCGAAAACCAGGCCCTCTATGCCGAGGTGCTGAACAAGGCCTACAGCTCGGGAGGGATCGAAAACGCCCGCGCCTTTCTCGGCACGCTGTCGGCCAAGGAGCTTGATGCCGTGCGCCAGAACCACTGCCTGGCCGAGCGCATCGACACCGGCTCACTGAGCGATGAAGGGGCGCAAAACCTGCTGCTGCCGGAAGGCTACAGCGTCGACCTGAACCATGACGGAATCGACGAGGTGGGCGCCGCCCGGACCATGTCCTTCCCGCCCAAGGATGCGCCGGATGCCTTCAAGGAAGCCTGGTTCCAGGCGACCGCCGGGATGGGCATGGGCGAGATGATGACCTACCAGTTGAGCATGCATATCGCCATCTACGGCCTGGAGGTTGACGGCAAGACTATGGGAACGCAGTACCCTCCCGACAAAATCGACAGCTACCGCCAGGCCGTCGACAACCTGCTGGCCACACTGGAAGCCAATAAGGGGCAGCTCGCCGATGGGCAATACGAACGCGACAAGACTTTCTACAGCAAGCTGCAAAGCCTGCTCGCCGCCTGAACCGCAGCAAAATCGGCCGGCCACGGACGGCGAGCGGGGAAATAAACGTGGCCGGATTTCATCTGGTTCCCGCCAATGCACAGTTGCCGACTCTTTTGAGCGCGCCAAAGATTGGCTATGCTGGTCGCCCAGCCCACCGGAACCAACCATGTCTGCCACCGCTCCCAGCCGTCGTACCGAGATCAAGCGCAAAGCGCAGCGCGCCCATTACGAAACGCCGACCATCGCCGCCATCATCGATGCCGCTTTCCTCTGCCACATCGCCTTTACGGCGGAGGGCAGCGTCCATTGCCTGCCGACCGCCTGCTGGCGGAGCGGCGAACACCTCTACATCCACGGCGCCAACAATTCGCGGCTGATCAACGCCCTGCTCGCCAGCGAATGTTCGGTCTGCATCAGCCACCTCGACGGGCTGGTGCTCGCCCGTTCGGCCTTTCACCATTCGATGAATTACCGCTCGGTGGTGATCTACGGGCAGTTTGCCGCGGTAGATGAAGCATCGGACAAGGCAGCGGCAATGGCCGCCTTTCTCGAACACGTCAGCCCCGGCCGCAACGCCCATGTCCGGGCGGCCAGCCCGGGCGAACTGGCCGGCACGCGCATTCTCCGCCTGGCACTCAGCGAAGCGGTGGCCAAGGTCCGCAACTGGGGTGCCGAAGACAGCGCCGAGGATATGAACATCCCCGTCTGGGCCGGGGTGATTCCGCTAGCCAGTCAGGCCGGCGCATTGCAACCGGAAGCGGGCAGCGGACATTTCCCGCCACCGGAACTGCCTTTGGCGCAGGCTGCGCAGCCAGCGCCGGCCGATGACGGTCTCTGACGGGACCAGGCAAGCCGTTTCCCGGGCGCCGGCCCGGGACTACTTTCTCAGCGCACGCCACTGCCCGGCTGCCCCGGCGCCGATCAGCGCGACGCCGCCCGAGAGATAGGGCCGGGAAAAATCGGCATCGAGCTTGGCGAGATCGGCAGGATCTTTCAGATACACGATGGCCCGGCTTTCCGGATGCTCGGCAAACCAAACCGCGAGTTCGTCGCGGCTTATCTGCGACAGCGGGCGTTCCAGTCGGCCATAGAAACGGTATTGATCGTTATAGGCGCTGACATGAACAAGCTCGACGCCTTGTTTCTCGAGCTGACTCAACTCGGCCGCCAGCGGCGTCATGTCGAAGGCCGGACTGAAGGGGCGAACCACCAGCAACAGCAATACGCTGGTGACGGCCATCGCGAATAGCGCAAGAGTCGCCGGGAGTGCCTCCCGGCGCAACCGGCTGACGACAGCCAGGACGAGAGCCAGAACGACCAGCAAGCCACCGCCGATCGACCAACTCGGCCCGGCGTAGGCGGCGAACCAGTGTTTTCCCACCCATAACGGGAAGGCCAGCAGCGCGCCGCCCAGGCCGGCGACGACGACCGGCAGCAGCCACAAGCCGCCACGCCGCGCCGCGCCCTGCTCCCACCCGGCAGCCAGAAGCAGGGCGACGGCTGGCCATAGTGGAAGAACGTAATGAAACTGTTTGCCACCAGCGAGCGACAGCGCAATGAAGGCAGGAACGCTCCAGCAGGCGAGAAAGCGCGTGCCACTGTCGGCTCGCTGGCGCCCCTGCCCGATGGCGGCCCGCCAGGCCTGCCGGCTGAGCACAAGCGGGAAGACCAGGACAAGTCCGGCGGCGAAATAGAACCAGATCGGCTGACGGTGCGCCAGCTCGCCGGAGACCCGGCCGGCCACCTGGCCCCACAAGATGGCGTTGCGAAACTCTTCACCGCCAAAAATGGCGGCCGGGATGACCCACAGCAAGGCGATTGCCGCGCCCAGCCCACCGGCCGCCAGCACGCCGCGCCACCAGGCCTTGCCACTGGCCCGTTCGCCCCCCCACCACGGGCCGGCTACCGCGACCGGCAGCACGAACAGCAACACGAAAGGGCCTTTGGTCAGCACGCCCAGACCGAGTCCGATACCGCACCACAGCCAGCCTCGCCAGCCGCCGCGCCGCCAGACATCGAGCACCCCGCGCAGGGCGAGCAAGGTGAAGGCGGTCAGCAGCACGTCGAACATCACCGAGGTACTGAACAGTAGCCAGTAAATGCCGGTCAGCAACAGCCAGCCGGCGGCCGCCGGCACCTTGTGGCGATCCGGCCAGAGCCGGGCGGCGATCTGCGCCGTGAGCAGCACGCAGGCCAGCGAGGCGAGCGCCGAAATGCTGCGCGGCCACCAGTCATTGACCCCGAACACCGACCAGCCCAAGCCGATCAGCCAGAACAGCAGTGGCGGCTTGTGATGATAGGGCTGGCCGTTCATGTGCATGATCAGCCAGTCGCCGCCCTGCCATGCTTCCCAGGCAACGCTCAGATAACGGGTTTCGTCGATCGGGATGTCCGGTCGCCCGAACAGCGAGGCGAGCAGCACGACGGCCAGGGACAACCCCCAAAGTGCCGGGTTGGCACGTTTAGATGAAAGCATGCGGACTACCGGATGACTGCTTTTTATTCAAAACTTCTTCAACCAAATCTGCTCCATCGACGCACCGGCTGCCGGCTCCACTGTTGCAGCAATGGCCGGAGGTAATGCCGCCAGAAGCCGGCCAGTCCAAAACCGCACAAGGCACAGCGAAAGAGCAGCGACTCAGGATAACCCATGGCGTCGAAAGGCAAGCTGCAGACGGCCAACGCGGCAAGACAGACGAGCCCCCACTGCACTTTCGGGCGCAAGCCCCAGCTCAGGCGAGGAGCCAGAACCAGCCCGGCCCAGGCCGCCAGCGAACCGACCAGGGCGCCGGCCAGGACATCAATCGGCCAATGCGCCCCGACGGCAACGCGGGAAAAACTTGCCAGCGCGCCCAGCCCCAGTATCGGCAAGCCCCGTCGCCAGCCCAACTGGGCCACCCAGACGGCGGCAAAGGCAAAAATCGTTGCAGCATGACTGGACGGAAAGCCATGCCCCGTCCGGCGCGCGCCAATCACGGTGATCTGGGCGGCATCGAGCACTTCGGCCGGTCGTGGCATGGGAACCGCCAGCTTCAACCCGCGAACAAGCAGCGCAGCGAGCAGCGAGGCAATGACGATAGCCCAGAACACGCGCGGAAAACGCAGAGAGAACGGCAGCAGCAGAGCCAGCAGCATGCGCTCGTCGCCGAGCGTCGTCAGCGCCCCCCAAAACCAGGGCGGCAGCACACCGCTCACCGACTGGGCGGTGAAGAATCCGGCATACCAACCATCGCCCCAAACCAGGATGCCCATAGCCACCGCAAGCAGCAGGCACCAAGCCGGGAGAAAGTCCTGGAACTGCGGACTTTGATTAGCAATGGATGGACTCTCGATCATGTTCAGTCTCCCGGTCAAAACATGCCTGCGTTTAACAAATAACATAGTGCACACGCCAAATAAATTCCAGCGTAATGCATTGCATTATTTTAAAAACAGGTGATGACACGGGCGTGACAGCCGAGTGAAAACTCCATGACAAGCGGAGGGCCAGCCGGGCTGACTGCTGAACTGCTTTGTCCTATCGGGATCCCGGCCAGCGCGGGAGGCGCTGCTTAGCCGCGCGGATTTTTCACGGTGCCATAGCGGCGTGCCGCATCCACCGCCAGGCCGGCGCCGATGCTGCCGAACAGGTCGCCTTCGATGACGCGCGCCTGCGGCAGCAGCGCCGCGATGCGTCGGCGCAGCAGCGGGATGCCGCTTGAGCCGCCGGTGAAGAAGATGGTGTCGATGCCGCTCGCGGCCAGGCCGGCTTCGGGCAGCAGGCGGGCGACGGCGGCTTCGATGTTGTCGACGAGCATTCCGGTCGCCAGATCAAACTCGGTGCGCGTCAGCAGTTTCTGCTCGCCCGGCGCAAAGCGCTCGAGCTGAAGAGTGGCCGTATCCTTGTCGGAGAGCGCGATCTTGGCCTCCTCGACCTGATGCGCCAGCCAATGGCCGGCGCGCTCGCGGATCAGCGCCAGCAGACGATTCAGGCGTTCCGGCTCGATGGCATCGAGAAGCAGGCGCTGCTGTTCGGTCCAGGTCTGGCGGGCATAGGCAAAATTGATGGTGTGCCAGGTGGCGAGGTTGAAATAGATGCTCGACGGCATTTCGCGCCCGCCCTTGAGCTGGCTGCGGTAACCGAGCAGCGGCATGACCGTGGCCAGGCTGAGCTGCCGGTCGAAATCGGTACCGCCAATATGGACGCCGCCATTGGCCAGCACATCGCTCCAGCGCTCGGCGGCGCGGGCCCGTTCCGGCGAAAGGCGGACAATCGAGAAATCGGAAGTACCGCCGCCGATGTCGGCGACCAGCACGACTTCCTCGTGAGCCAGCGTGGTTTCATAGTAAAAGGCGGCGGCGATCGGTTCGTACTGGAAACTCACCTCGGACAAACCGATGGCCCGGGCGATATCGGCCAACGTCTCTTCGGCGATGCGGTCAGCCGCCGGGTCGTCATCGACAAAAAACACCGGGCGCCCGAGAACCGCCTGCTCGAAGGCGCGTCCGCCTTGCTCCTCGGCACGCGCCTTCAAGGTGGCGATGAACTGGGTGAGCAGATCGCGAAAAGCGACGATGCTGCCCTGCACATCGGTGCGCCCATCGATCAGGCTGCTGCCCAGCAGGCTCTTCAGCGAACGCATCAGCCGGCCCTCGTAACCGTCGAGATACTCCCGCAGCCCGGCCCGGCCAAAGCTGACCGAACCTTCCTCGGCGTTGAAGAAAACGACCGAGGGCAAGGTCGGCTTGCCATCCTCCAGCGCCAGCAGGGTAGGCTGACCCGGCCGCAGCCAGCCGACAGTGGAGTTGGACGTGCCGAAATCGATACCGCAGGCGCGGGCGCAGGAAGAATAGGACATTGGAGAGCAGAGCGGGAGGGGCGGCGATGCTACGCGGCGCCAGCCGAGCTGTCCAGCGGGAATTCAGGCCTATCGACTGGGGCGCCCAGTAGCAAGGCTTGGCGAATATCGCCGCCGGCCTGCGCAGCGAGCGCCGGGCGAAACAACGCACAGAAGGCGACGTGTCGCGCGCCACCATCAGTGCCGAGGAACGCGCAGCATTCGTGCGGGGCAATGCGAATAACGGGCCGCCCCAACCCATCGGCCCGATAGCTCAACCACGAAACCATGCACCCACTCGACATGAGAACGCTCAGTCCTTATGCTGCAGTGCTTATAGCGAATCACTTCACTACGTTAGCCGCACCTATGAGTATTGATGTCTACGGTTTTCTCGGCTCTGATACCCAAGACCTAGAGTTAAAGGTTATTCAGACTTATAAAAGCCTCGGATTTACTGTTGCTATTCATCCAGAGATGAATTGTCTTGAATCAAATCCTAGTGCTTCCCTCTATATTTCATTCACTGAAACACCACCTCAAATCGGTCGCGTTTGTCAGGGCGTTCCATTGCTATTGGGATTTGGATACAGCGTTGGAAAGAGGGGGGCTAGAAGCGCGGGATGGCCACCAAAGAAAGTAAAGCAGTATGCGTATGAAGTCTGTACACGTACATCGGCAGGACGCTCGATTGCCGATTATTTTGCGCAGGCGCTCACCGTAGCAATTCTTGCAAAAGAAACCAACGGGTACTTTTACATCAACGGTGACGATGTAGCGGTTCCCGGAGATTTAGGCCTAGAGCGCATTCTAGGGGAGCTAAATCGAACAACTGGCTGCGAATTCGATTCGGGGGCATATCCTTTCAAAGCCTGGCCCCCTATTGCTCCCAATGAATCATTTGCATGGCCAGAACCGATAGCCTCCGTACAACATCAGCGAACAGAAGTAGCAGGCAGTTCTCGGGGAAAGCGCTTTAAACTTTCAGTGATTGAGGGTTTAGGGTGGGCGCTGGTCCTCTACTTTTTGATTGTCACCATCGCATATTCATAAAACATGTCCAACGATTAGAGCCGATACTTGGCCTTATTTCGACGCATAAAAGGAAAGCATGCCACGCGCACTCCTAATCTTTGCCATCACCCTAAGTCTTGCGGGTTGCACATTAAATCCCCGCCGCCCCGAAGCCCTTCCGCTGCCGCCTCTGCCAATAAATATGGGAAGCTATTCGGTTTCCCCTCCTAACGAACCGGGCTGGCTCAGAGCGCCATCAGCGCCTACCAAGCTAGTGCTTGGAAGATATGGCTCCGCCACAGATGAGACCTTTGTCATTGAGGGAAATCTCTTCGACCTGCAACCCTTCAACACTATTGACGGATTTACTACACAAGCCAACGAAATAAATGCGGCACGACTTCCCCCTCATCGATTCAAGACCACCAAGTATGAAGCCGTACTGGAGAATGGTCGAAACACCGAGTGTGTACGAGCACACATTGTGAGTGACGACACCGCAGCAGTGAAACGAACAACCAATACCATGGGAACAATGACCTTGGAGATAATGACACTCACTTGCGTCCTGCCTAGCAACAAGAAAATGGCAGTAAGTGTTGCCTACTCACATCGTTATATGCCCAAGAACGCTGATCCAGAATTTGCAACAAAGGCCGCTGCAATCCTGGGAAGTGTTGCGTTTTCGTCCGCCCAATGATGCCCAACCCGGTGTGGTCGGACAACCGCTGACGCCCCCCCGGCAGTCAGCGGAACTGCGAGAAAAGCCGCGCAGGGCGCTCACTTTCACGTTGGTCATAGCAAATAACACTGCCAGGACCAGCCAGCCCTTACGGTAGCCGGAACTCCGGATGCGGAATGGTCAGTTTCTTGCCGACGGCCCCTGTGTAGAAGACCACCAGTTTCACCGGCTGGTCATTCAGGGCCCGGCCGTTATGGAAGGTGTTCACCACTTCGGCCAGCGCCTCGCCCGGTTTCAGCCGCTTGACCGAACCGTCGCGCCGGGTGACTTCGAGCTCGCCTTCCAGGATGTAGGCGAAGGAAGGGACCGGGTGCTCGTGCCAGCCTGTCTCGCCGTTGGCTGCCAATTCGATGATGAAGGCGGTGACCTCACCCTGCCCCTCCGGGTAGACGATCGGCTGGCCATCCCAAGTGCTGGTGGTTTTGAGCAGCGGCGTCACGGTGACGGCGCTGGTAGCGTCCAGCGCATGAACCGGCAGCACAAGCAGCAAGATCGTGGTGGCAAAGACGGTACGGAATGTTTTCGGCATGGGTTCGGGCTATCGAAATGAGGCAGGAGGACCGCTGCAAGCGGTCAATTTACCGCCTTCGACGCCCCCTGTCGCCTAGCTTGATAAAGCCTGGCCGAGCGTCAGGCCGGGTGCTTGCCGGCCTTGCGCAGTACCGCGAGAAACTCGGCAAAGGAGATTTCGCTGACTTTCATGTCGTCCAGCGCATTGCGCAGATCGAAATTGGACAGATCCTTTTCGCCGGACGCGGTCGCCCTGCCGTTAGCCGGCATGCGGCTGCGGGGTGGAGCGCTGGTTTTGGGATTAAGAAATGCCACGATGTACAACCTGTCGTAATAAGCTTCAACGACTTCATGATGCCCGTCCGGTCGCCGGGTGTCTGTGAATGAATTCACGGCCCGCGGCATTCCCTTTTTTCCCGTCTAGGCGGCCAGGCCGGCGGCCAGTGCGTCCATCAGCACGCGCACCCGGTGCGGCACATGACGATTGCTCGGCAGCATGGCGTAGATGCCGAGTTCGGGCACCAGAAACTCGGCCAGAACGGCCTCGATGCGGCCGGCCGCGAGAAAACCGTCGATGATGAAATCGGGCTGCAGCGTAATGCCCAATCCCTGCGCCGCCGCTTCGGTCAGCACATCGCCATTGTTGGCGTGAATGCGGCTGCGTACCGGGAAACTCGCCAGTTGGCCATCGACCATGAACTGCCAGCTTTGCCCGGTGCCGCCCACCGTGTAGCCGAGGCATTCGTGATGCGCCAGTTCCGCCGGATGCTGCGGTCGGCCGTGGCGGGCCAGATAATCCGGCGAGGCGACGGCCAGCATGCGGGCGGTACCGATGCGTCGGGCGATATCGCTGCCTTCCAGCCGGCGGGTGATGCGAATCGACAGATCGATGCCCTCCTCGATCAGATTGACCCGCCGGTCGCTGTAATCCATGTCCAGCCCGACCTCCGGGTAGCGTCGGGAAAACTCGAGGAGCAGCGGCGCCAGCCGTTTCAGGCCGAAGCTGAGCGGCAGACTGATGCGGATGTTGCCGCGCGGATTGACGCGCTCTTCCGCGACATCGGTTTCGGCCGTTTCGACCAGATTCAGGATGACCCGGCATTTTTCCAGATAGGCCGTACCGGCTGACGTCAGCGACAGGCGGCGGGTACTGCGCGCCATCAGCTTGACGCCGAGGTGCGCTTCGAGCGCGGCGATCTGCCGCGTCACCACCGAACGGGCCAGCCCCAGTTGCTGCGCCACGGCGGCAAAGCTGCCGAGTTCGGCGACCCGGACAAAAAGATGCATTGCGTCAAGTCGGTCCATTGTTGCAATTCCGGCAATAAACATTTGCCGATTGTCGGCTATTTCGCTGCAAAAAGGAGGACTACAGTACGGTCATCGCATCAGGAGTAACCGCAATGAACCCGACCCCATCCGCTCTCTTCGTCCCCCACGGCGCGCCGACCTTTGCGCTGCGCCCGGGCGCCGCCGGGGCGGCGCTGGTCAGGCTGGCCGGATCGCTGGCCCTGCCCCGCGCCATCGTCATCGTCAGCGCCCATTGGGATACCGCCGTACCGACCGTCGGTTTCGCCGAGCGCCCGGAAACCATCCACGACTTCTCCGGCTTCCCGGACGAATTGTATGCCTTGCGCTACCCCGCCACCGGCTGCCGCGAAGCGGCCAGCGAAGTGGTCGCGGCGATCCGCGCTGCCGGCCTGCCGGTCGTCGAGGATGCCCAGCGCGGCCTCGACCATGGCGCCTGGGTGCCGTTGCGCCTGATGTTCCCGGAGGCCGACGTGCCGGTCATTCCGCTCTCCATCCAGAGCCGCGGCGGGCCGCAGCAGGCTTACCGGCTGGGTCAGGCGCTGGCGCCGCTGGCCGCCCGCGGCTTTCTGCTGATTGCCTCCGGCAACGTCACGCACAACCTGCGCGATTACCAGCTGGCCTGGCGCAACGGCGGTCAGACCCCGGATTATGTGCGGCCGTTTACCGACTGGCTGGCCGATCGCCTGCAAGCTCGCGATATCGACGCACTGCTCGATTACCGCCGGCAGGCCCCGGACGCCGTCCAGGCCCACCCGAGCGATGAACATTTGCTGCCCCTCTTTGTCGCACTCGGAGCGGGTGGCGACACCGCCCGGGCCGAACGCTTCCACGCCGGGATCGATGATTACGTCATCGCCATGGATGCCTACACGTTTTCGCCGCAACAAGGAGATCGACCGTGACCAACCGCTACACCGCCACCGCCAAAGGTCTGCACTGGCTGATGGCCATCCTGCTTTTCGGCCTGATCGGGCTGGGTTTCTACATGCATGACCTGCCGCTCTCGCCGACCAAGCTGCAACTTTACTCATGGCACAAATGGGCCGGCGTGACGGCATTCCTGCTCGTCTGGCTGCGCCTGTTCTGGCGCGTCACGCACCGCCCGCCGGAACTGCCGGCGAGCATGCCGAAACTGATGCAGCTGGCCGCCCACGCCGGGCACCTGATGCTCTACCTGCTGATGCTCGCCATCCCGCTGTCCGGCTGGCTGATGAGTTCGGCCAAGGGATTCCAGACGGTCTGGTTCGGCGTCTTGCCGATTCCCGACCTGCTGGCCAAAAACAAGGAACTCGGCGACCTGCTGCAGACCGTCCATATGAGCCTCAACCTGCTGTTCGTCGCGGTCATTGCCGGGCATATCGGGGCCGCCCTGAAACATCACTTCATCGACAAGGACGACATCCTGACCCGGATGCTGCCCAAGCACTCCAAGGAGAACTGACATGAAAAGAATTGCACTCGCATTGGCCCTGGCCGCCACTTTTTCGGCCCACGCCGTCGAATACACCCAGGTCCAGCCCGAGAAGAGCGCCATCAACTTCGTCTACAAACAGATGGGCGTGGCGGTGGACGGCAAGTTCAAGCGCTTTGCCAGCCAGCTCAATTTCGACCCGGCCAAGCCGGCGGCCGCCAAGGCGACCTTCGATGTCGAGCTGGCCAGCGTCGACACCGGTGCGCCGGAAGGCGACGATGAAGTCGCCGGCAAGCCATGGTTCAACACCAAGGCTTTCCCGACCGCCCGTTTCGTCTCCGGCAGCGTCAAGCCGCTCGGCGGCAACCGCTACGAGGTGGCCGGCCAGTTGACCATCAAGGGCAAGACGCAGGATGTCGTCGTCCCGGCCACCTTCACGGCCCAGGGCAAAACCGGCGTCTTCGACGGCGCCTTCACCATCCGCCGCGCCGATTTCTCGATCGGCGAAGGCACCTGGGCCAAGTTCGACATCGTCGCCAACGACGTCCAGATCAAGTTCCGCATCACCGCTTCAGCCAAGTAACCCCCCGACCCACAACAGGAGAATCACCATGCAAAAATTCAACAAGCTCACTGCCGCCCTCATCCTCGCCGCTGCCGCTGCAGCCCCGGCGATCGCCGCGCCGGAAACCTACGTTGCCGACAGCACCCACACTTTCTCGCGTTTCTCGTACAGCCACTTCGGCTACTCGACCCAGCTCTCGCGCTTCAACAAGAACAGCGGCAAGGTCGTTTTCGACAAGGTCGCCAAGACCGGCGCGGTCGACATCGTGATCGACACCAAATCCGTCGATACCGGCTACGACACTTTCAACGAACACATCCAGGGTGAAGACTTCCTCGACACCGCCAAGTACCCGACCGCCACCTTCAAGTCGACCAAGGTCGTCTTCGAAGGCGACAAGCCGGCCAGCATCGAAGGCAACCTGACGATCAAGGGCGTCACCAAGCCGGTGACCCTGACCGTCACCTCCTTCCAGGCCATGCCGCACCCGATGCTGAAGAAGGACGCGATCGGCGCCAACGCCTTTGCCGTCATCAAACGCTCCGAGTTCAACGCCGGCAAGTACGCGCCTTACGTCGGCGACGACGTGCGCATCGACGTCGCCATCGAAGCGATCAAGGAATAAGCGGCCCTAGCCTACGAAAAACGCCGCCCCGGAATCGGGCGGCGTTTTTTTTTTGCTGGCTCGCCGGCCTACAGCGCGAAATGCTGGCGGACGCGGTCTTCCAGCAAGAGGCGAACAGTATCCTCGTCGCACTCGGCCAGACGGTCGAAAATCTCCCGCGCCATCGGCTGGAAGACGGCCATCACCGCCGGATCGAAATGGCTGCCGGTATCCTTTTCGAGAATCCGCATCGCCGCATCGAAGCCCATCGGATCCTTGTAGGGGCGCCGCGAACAGAGGGCATCGAAGACATCGGCGACGGCAAAGATACGGGCCGCCAGCGGAATTTCCTTGCCTTTGCTGCGCCGCGGATAGCCGCTGCCATCCCACTTTTCGTGATGTCCGGCGACCACCGCATTGGCGCCGTCCAGCCAGCCCATGCCGGTGACGATCTCCTCACCCTGGCTGACATGCGTGCGCATGATCGCAAACTCCTCGTCGTCGAGCTTTCCCGGCTTGAGCAAGATGCCGTCCGGAATACCGATCTTCCCGACATCGTGCAGGAAGCTGCCGGCGATCAAGGCCTGCATCGCCGAATCGCGGATGCCCATTTTTTCGGCAATATTGGCCGCCACCCAGGCCACCCGATAATTGTGCGCGCCGGTATCGGAATCGCGCTTGGCGATGGCGCGGCCGAGCGCGTCCATCATCGAAATATGCGAATCGAGAACTTCCCTCGCCTTACGCTTGTTGTCGGCCGACAGGCGAACCACCACCGGATAGATCGCCGCTCCGCACAGCAAGGCGGCCAGCCCGGCCATCAAGGCGGCGGACAGCGCGCTGCCGAGCATTTGCTGGCGTTGCCAGTCGGGAACTACGCGAACCCCCTCGAAATAACCGTCGATCGGCGACTGGCTGCCGTCCGCCATGCGCAGCGGGATAAAGACGCGCATCACCCAGCGCCCGTCGGGCAGCTTCAGACTTTCATAAGACGCGGCGCTATAGGCCGGCTTGGCGTGATGGGGAATAATGCCCTCAACCAGCGTGCCATCGGCAGTCATCGCTTCGGCCAGCTTTTCGCCCTTGCCGTCGTAGATTTCGGCAATATCGAACAGGCCGCCGGCAATCGTCCCGGCCGCCCGGGTCGCATGCGCCTCGGCATCGGGCTGGCGCATCGAGAACACGTCGAAATGCCGCACCAGGCGCTGCGACTCCTCCATCGCCAGCAGAACCGTGCTTTCCTCGGCATTTTCCCGGGCCACGAACCAGGCCACCGGACTGGCCACCGCCGCCAGCAGCAGGCTGACCGTGGCAATACGCACGGCGGTAAGTCGATTAAATGAGTTCATCCTGTCCACTAACTTGCGCTATTCGAGCAGCCATTATCGGCGCCCAAGCTTAAGCAAGCCTGACCGGCCCAAAACAATGCCCGGCTTGCCGGCTCACCGCGCAAAAGCCCGGCAAATACCCGACGTCGCCAAGCCAACAGGTGCCGCCTTCGCGTATCCTGTTCGGTGTTCCAGAGCATCGCTATCGGGAGTAGGAAATGCAGCCACATCAGTGGGATTGGGGGATCAATCAGTGGGTCGAATATCTCAAGGACAAGGACACTCCCGTCCTGCCGAGAACGCGGGCGATCCTGGCGGCCCTCCAGGCGGAAGGCGAAGAAGCGCGCGAACGCATGTCGGCGCTGGATCTGGTCAACATCGTTTACGCCGACCCCTATCTCGCCCTGAAGATCCTGCGCCGGGCGGAAGAGCGCCGCTCCCGGCAACTCGGCCACGACACCACGACCCCGCTGGCCGCCATCCTGCAGACCGGCCATGACGAGTTGCAGGCCATCGTCGCAGCCAGCCCGGCTTTCGACGATGTCCTGCCCGGTTGCAATACCTGTGAATTCCGATCGGTACTGGCCGCCGCCATCGCCCGCGCCTGGGCCAACTGCCGTTCCGACATTTCGCCGGACGAGGTGTCGATGGCCGCCCTGCTGGTCGAAATCGGCGAATTGCTGCTCTGGCATTTCGCCCCCGAGATGACCGACAAGGAAACCCAGGTCAGGGAATGGAACGAACGTTACTGGGCGCTGATGCAGCGCCCCTCGGAAATCGAATTCACCTTCCGCCAACTGACCATGGCGCTGGCCCAGGCCTGGGAGCTTCCCGGCCTGATCGTCATCCTGATCAAGGGCACCGATACGCCGCGCGCCAACATCGCCCGCCTGGCCGCCGATGCCGCCAAATTGATCACGATGGATCTCGAACTGCCGGCCCTGCTGAGCCTGCTTCAGGAAGTCCACAAAGTCGTTCCCGGAGCCAACCTCGTCGAACTGGCCGAACCCTTGCCATTGCCCGACGAAATTCGGGCCGAGCTGCTGAAAGCCATCGAATCGGGAGAGGCAGTGTAAGCGTCGGTACTCGGCCCATCAACCGCCAGGTTTCAGGATCAGCGGAGCGGCTTTGACAGTTCCAAGGCCGCGGAATGCATCGCGACCATGTGATACGGCTCCGGCTGTTCGGCACCACAGCGACCGGATTCGCAGGTCCGCTTGGCGGCAAGTTTCCAACCACCATTCATTTCGTCAATGAATTGTTCCTTGACCAGTTCCAGGGTTTGTTCATACCTGCGCCAGAGATCGCGGCGCTGGCTGCGCGAAGCGGCAACCAGCAGCGCATGCAACCCCTCGGCCTGTTGCCACCAGTATTTGTTACGGTCAATCGAGCCATCCGGGTAGAGACGATTGAATACCCCACCTTCGATGTCGTCGTAGCCGAGCTTGATCCCATAGCTCAGCAATCGATCCGCGGCGGCCCCATAAAGGGCGGGCAGCCCCCTGCTCTCCGATGTAGCGAGCAGGTGGCTCCATTCGAATTGGTGACCGAGGTCGATATAGCCGCCTTTATCCTTGGTCGGCAGCGCTTTCCAATGCTCGTCGTACCATTCGGGAATGCAGGCACCGCCGTCAGGCTGCCCTTCAAGCAGTTTGTAGAGAACGAAATTGCCGACGCTTTGCGCACCAGCCAGCGCCCGCGGGTCACCTGTCGCGTCAATGAGGGCAAGCAGAGCCTCAAACATGTGCATGACGGGATTCTGGTTGCGCAAGCTGCTCGATGGACCGAAATCACGAGGTGCGTCCGGGCGAAACCCACCAGACGAATCCCGCAAATGGCTGTTTATGTCACCCCAGGCGCTTAGCGCAGCCGCCCGAAATTTTTCGTCCTTGGTCACCCGGGCGACATGCGCCAGGGCCAACAGTGCGAAGGCATGCCCGTAAGTATTCTTGCCGGCATTGACGACCTTGCCATCGCCTTCGACTCTGGAGAAGAAGCCACCGTATTGAGGGTCGTGGAAACGATCCAGCAGAAATTCCGCGCCGCGAACAGCGACCTCGAGATAGCGCTTGTCGCCGCTATGCTCGTAACCCTTTACCATCGTAAAAATCAGACGACTGTGCGTAGTCAGATCGCCGCCCTGGGTCGGAACCGCCTGCCACCGGCGATCGAAACTGCCCAACATCAGGCCGGATGGCGTTGGCGCAACCGCAAGCCAGCGGGCCAGATGAGCTTCGAGATCCTGTTTGTGCCATTGCTCAACAATGAACCGATTGTCGTTAGTCGACACCTCGCAACCGCTCAGCAAAAACGAAGCACCTATCAGGCCACCAAAACAAAACAGGCCGGCGCAGATCAGGCGGACGAGAGGGTTTGGCTTCTTGAACATGGAATATGTGGTTGGCGATTTCGCTACCGTGATCTTGCGATTGCCAAAGTCTAGCTTATATATGCAGCTTCTACCCTTCGGCCAAACGCCGCCCAACCAAGCCAGGCGATCAATGAATCCAGCGCTGCCCGCCGGTGCAAGCCGCGGTATGATCCACTGGGTCGTGTCATCGGGAGACGCAAATCAAGGAGCCAGCAATGCCTAATTCCTCACTTGACCAGGTTAGTCATGATGAGAAGCTCGCTTTGATCAATACGTATCTGGCAATACAGAAACGCCTCGACGCCGAGTATCTGGTCAAACTGCGAGCCTCATGGCCGGCCAAGGCGAAACAGCCCGACATGAGGCTGAAGAACTCACCGGTGCACGCTGCGGAATATCGCCGTTTGATGATGGTCGTTTTGTCCGAAGCCGGGAAAATCGACTGGGACGGTCTGACCGAGAAGGAACGGCAAGCCGTGGCGCGATGTACCTGGCAGCTCGTTTCGCATCCCTTGCACCGGCGCCTGATCGCCGAGAAGGGCCTTGACTACGTCTGGGCGACAGTCAGGCAAGGCCCGAAACTCTACGGTCTCGATTAAAGCAACCGCCGAAAAAGGATCATTTGCGCGACGGCGCCGATGGCACGCCGCGCGGTACGCCGCCGGTCGATCCGCCGCGCGGTACTCCATCTGACGAATCAGAAGCAGAACCGCCGCCCGATCCGGAACCTGACCCGGGGAAGCTTAACCCGGAAGGTGAAGCCGGTGGCGGGCTGGACTCGTCCGGCAAGCTCGAGGCACCGGCTTTACTTCGCCGCGCGGCTTCGTTTTCTGCCGCCAAGCGCTCGGCATAGGCCTTCTGTTTATCCAATGCCCGGCGCGCCGCCTCGCTGTCCTGGGTAGACTCACTCGGACGTATTTTGCTGAACCGCTCCCCATCGTCACACGGCGTGTCGGAAAAAACGACCTCGCCGCCTGACCCGACACATCGGAAAGCCTCCGCGCTGACGGTCGAAACACAGAGAAGCAGCAACACCCCCACTAAATAGCGCATGACAAGCTCCTTTTTGTTTCTTTCAATCTAGACCTGCATGCGCGACTCGGCAACAAAAAAACACCGGGAGAGAGTCGCCAGGTCATCGCTGCATCGGCCGTCGTGAAGTGGATCACGCTACCTGCAGCAGGCGGCGACGCTCGACAACCTCGATGTGCCGCCAAGCTTGGTTAAAATGCACACCCCGTCAATACCTCCGACAAACTCGATGAGCACTACGCCCAACCCCATCGTCGATGCGCTTTCCGCCCTGGCCGACGCCGCCAGCCAGCAGGCCACAGCACGCCTGGCGCAAGATATTTTTGGCGAAGTGTTTCGCCAGGCCCTGACGCCGGATGCCGAGCAACTCGGCAAGGCACTGCGCGAACTTGAAACGCGCTGCATCGAATGGTGCGAGGCCGGAGACAGCGGCGACCGACAGTTGTTGCGTCTGGCCATGCTGATCAACGGCCTGGACCAATGGGGGCTGGCCTACACCCAGGCGTTCGAACTCACCGCCATCCCGGCGCTCTCGGCCCTCATCGCCTCCCTGCGCGGTCGCCTGGATCCCCAGTCGGATGCGTTGTTCGGACAATTCTTCGAAGCCATCGAGCAAGGCGAAACCAACGCGGTCGATTTCAAGGTCGATCTCCGCCGGGGCATTCACCTGGCGTTGTGGCATGCCATGCTGGCTTGCGACACGGTGGACGAGGCGCGTGGTCTGGTGAAGCATTTGGGCACCATGCTGCTGGCCGTCAACCAGCGCCTGCCGGAAATCGGCTGGCGGCTGGTGGCCGATGCCCTGGCCCATATGCAGATCGCCCTGCTCGACGACCCGGCCGCCGCGACCGTGGTAGCCAGGGAGAGTACGCAGTTGCTCTTCGAATCGCTGCAGCACGCCCTGCCCGCCGCCCACTACCAGACCATCCTGCGCCATTCGAGCCATGTCGTGATCGCCTGGCAGCAGGCTCGGCGCCCGGACGCCGTGCATTAAGACCGGCTTTCCCGAAGCGGCCGCTTACGGCAGCACGAAACTGCTTTTCTCCTGGACGCGAACGGCCGGGGTGTCCTTGCCGACGATCTCGAAATGGATCGGCTGGATGCCCGACGGCATTCCTTCGCCGGGCGCCGAAACGGTGATCGAGACCGGCCGGATGCTCCCCGGCTCGGCCGAAAACTCTTGCGCCCCGACGATCTCCAGCCCAGGCAGGCCGCTGACCGCGATTTTGTAGTGGCGCGGGGCGTCGTCGAGATTCATCAATTTCAGCGTGTAGGCATTCTCGATGCGCCCTTCCGACGTTTCGCGCAGTAGCGCGCCACGGTCGCGCAGCACATCGACCAGCAACAGTGAGCGCTGGTTGAGCGTCCATCCGCCCAGCCCGACAAAAACCAGCAGCAGACCGACATAAACGCCGACCCGCGGCCGCCCGCCCAGGCCCTGCGGTTTCGCCTGACCGGCCAGCTCCTGTTCGGAGGCAAAACGGATCAGGCCGCGTGGCGCGCCGATCTTGTCCATCACCTGATCGCAGGCGTCGATGCACAGGCCGCAGTTGATGCACTGGTATTGCAGGCCGTCGCGGATATCGATGCCGGTCGGGCAAACCTGCACGCAGATGCCGCAATCGATGCAGTCGCCGGTCTGGCCGGCCTGCCGTCCGACATTGCGCGGCTCGCCACGCTGGCGGTCGTAGCCGACATTGGCCGTCGTCGGGTCGAACATCACACCCTGGAAACGGGAGTAAGGACACATGTGCTGGCACACCGCCTCGCGCGCCAGACCAGCCTGGACGTAGGTAAACGCGGCGTAGAAAATCAGCCAGAAAGCTTCCCACGGCCCGGTCGTCAGCGTGAACACCGTCGGCAGCAAGTCACGGATGGGCGTGAAGTAACCGACGAAGGTAATCGCCGTCCACAGCGCAATCAGCCACCACAGCCCATGCTTCAGGGTTTTCAGCAGCAGCTTGCGGCCGCTCATCGGGCTCTGATCGAGTTTCAGGCGCGCCAGATGATCGCCTTCGACCTGCGCCTCGATCCAGGCGAAAATCGCCGTGTACACCGTCTGCGGACAGGCGAAGCCGCAGAACAGCCGGCCGGCCAGCGCCGTGACGAGAAACAGGGCGGTCGCCGCGATGATCAGGACGAAGGCCAGCAGCAAGGCGTCCTGCGGCCAGAGCACCAGGCCGAACAGGTAGAGTTTCTCGTGGGCGATATCGAACAGGATGGCCTGGCGGCTTGCCCCAGCCGTTTCCCAGTTCAACCAGCAAGCGCCGTAGAAAACGATCTGGGTGAACCAGACCAGCGCCCAGCGCAGGCTATTGAACCGGCCGTCGATGGCCTTGGCGTGAATTTTTCCCTTCTTGCGGTACAACTCCAGCTTTGCTTCACGAACCTTGCTGACCGGCTTGCTCATGTTTGCCTTCCTGATCGGTGACGGGCGCCAGTAAATCACCGGAGGCAAAACAGGAACAGTTCCAGATTGTTTGATTTTTTATAGGCACAGATTCAAAATCGAGCCGGCAACTGTGCGGGTTGAAAACTTTGATGTCTGTCGCTGTGATTCTTTTCCGATACTGAAACAATGGCGGCATCCAATCACGAGTCTGCAGCCATGACGGCCATCGCCATTCCCGCCCCCGAAACGCCGCAAGAATCATCCGGCCGGGGACGCATTCCCGGCAACAAGGGCATCTGGGTCGGCATCACCTGCGAGTTCATCGAATTTCTCGTGCTGTTCATCGTCTATTTCGTTGCCCGTGCCCACTTTCCGGAATCTTTCGAGCAGGGGGCCGAACGGCTGTCGCGGCTGTCCGGCACGCTGATCACGCTGCTGATGGTGACCAGCAGTTTCTTCATCGCCTGCTCGGTGACGACGATGCGCGCCGGCCAGCGCCGCCGTTCGGTGTACTGGCTGATCGCCGGACTGGTCGCCGCGCTCGGCTATCCGATCGCCAAATACCTCGAAATCCGCTGGAATCTGGCGCACGGCATCAACGGCGAGTCGGGCATTTTCTTCACCGTCTATTACTACCTGACCTTCAACCACCTGGTACACGCCATGTGGGGCATTCTCGGCATCCTCTGGGTGCTCGCCCGGCATCTGGCCGGCGGCTATTCGGCCGAGGATTACAGCGGCCTCGAATCGCTGGCCAGCTACTGGCACGCCACCGACATCATCTGGCTGATCATCTTCCCCTTCTTCTACGTACTGGCCTGAATCATGGATCACCCCAGCCAACAACCCGGCACCACGCTAACCCCGCTAACCCTCACCTGGCTTGCCCTGGTCGCGCTGACCCTGCTCAGTCTCGGCCTGGGTCAGTGGCTTCATGGCGCGGCCTGGCTGCAACTGCTGGTCGCCGGCATCGTCTGGATCAAGGGCTGGCTGGTCGCCCAGACGTTCATCGAGGCGGAACTGGCGCATCCGTTCATCCGCCGCTTGCTCAAGGGCTTCATCGCCTTCACGCCGGTGGCGCTGATGCTGACTGCCTTTTACGGCCGGCAGTTCGCCCGCTGGGCAACCTTATAGCTGATCGCCGATCAGTTGGCCGAGCGTGGCCATCGCTTCCTGCTGGCTCGGCGATTCGGGATGACCGAAATTGAGGCGCAGGTAGTGGCTGAACTCGCGCTTGGCCGAAAAGATCGGCCCCGGCGCGATGCTGATCCCCCGGCTCAGCGCCTGCTGGTGGAGCAGCAGCGTATCGACCTGCGGCGGCAGCTCCAGCCACAGGAAATAGCCGCCTTGCGGCCGGGCCAGACGGGTGCCGGCCGGAAAATGCCGCTCGACCGCCGCCACCAGCATCGCCTCCTGCTCGGCCAAGCGGCGTCGTAACTGGCGCAGATGGTTTTCGTAGGCGCCGTGTTTCAGATGCTCGGCCAGCGCGATCTGCACCGGCCCGGTGGTCGCCAGGCTGGTCGATAGTTTCAGGCGCTGGATCTGCCGGGCGTATCGCCCGGCCGCCACCCAGCCCAGCCGATAACCGGGCGCCAGGCATTTCGAGAAAGACGAGACATGCATCACCAGGCCGTCCGGGTCGGCGGCCTTGCTGCACAGCGGCGCCTGTCGTCCAAAGTAGAGCTCGGCATAGACGTCGTCTTCGATCAGCGGTACCTGGTGGCGGTAGAGCAGTTCGAGCAGGGCTTTCTTGCGCTCGTCGGTGACCAGGCTACCGGTCGGGTTGGCGAAATTCAACATCAGCAGGCAGGCCTTGACCGGATACTGGCGCAACGCGTCGGCCAGCGCCGTCAGGCTGACGCCCTCGCGTGGATGGCTGGGAATCTCGATCACCTGCAAACCCAGCCGCTCGCTGGCCTGCAGCCCGGCGTAAAAAGTCGGCGACTCGACGGCGATCAGGTCGCCCGGCTTGGTCACGGCCTGCAAGCACAGGTTGAGTCCCTCCATGGCACCGGAGGTGATGACGATTTCCTGCGGCGAGACCGAGGCGCCGTGCGCCAGATAGCGCAAGGCCAGCTGCCGACGCAGCTCCTCGTTACCGGGCGGCAGATCGGTCACCGTCGCGAGCGGATCGAATTTGCGCGCCGCGCTGGCCAGAAAGCGCCCGAGCTTGGCGAGCGGAAACAGGTAGGGGCTGGGAAAACTGGAGCCGAGCGGGACGACCGACGGATCGCGGACGCTGTCGAGAATCTGGAAGATGAAATCGCTGACCTGCAACTGCGTCGAGCCGCCGACCGGGTGCGTCATTCCGGGTTCCGGCAAGCTGCGACCGAGCCGGGCGCGCACGAAATAGCCGGAGCGCGGACGCGCCTCGATCAGCCCGCGGCTTTCCAGTTGATAGTAAGCCTGGGTGACGGTAATCGGACTGATGTCATGGATCCGGCAGGCTTGCCTGACCGATGGCAGGCGGTCACCGGCGCGCAGGGTGCCATCGACGATCAGCTTTTCCGTTTGCTCGGCAATGTCTTGGTAAAGGCTCATGGACAAATGTTAGCAGCGCCAACCGGACGGCACCTTGGCGCAGATCATTTTTCATCGATCACGGCAATGCGGCCCGATAACCGATGCGGGCCCTACCGGGCAATGAGTTGCCGTTCGTCATAAAACATTGAAATTATTTATATAGATTTTTAAAAATAAAAATCTTATAAATCGCTTCAATACAACGATTTATCAACAAACAAATGCGAAACAAAAATTCATTTCGCATATGTAGGGTTTAACTTACAAGCCGTAGAAATGCCCTACAAATAAATCAGCCAAACCGACTCGATTGCGAATCTGTCATGGCGCAAGCTATCCGAACAAATTTTCTTTTCGGATAAAAAGCTTGGATCACTATCCTGATACCCCCCTCCTCCTGAAGCCGCTATTTTCAGAGGCTTTCGGCGAATCAAGGTTTTTATTCATACTGCCTTTCGCAGTGCTTGGCGCATTGTTTTTCGGCTGCTTGGTTTTTGTCGAGGGACTGACGCTCACCGCCCTCGCCTGCGGTCTGACCCTTGCTCTCCTGAACCTCGGCTTTGGCCTGTGGTCGGCGCATACGGTGAGCCAACGCCATGCCAGCTTGATAGCGCTGCTGGCAAAAAGCGAAGCGGAACGCAGCGAAAGGAACCGGCACGGCATTGCCGGCCTCGACCAGCTGTGCCTGAGCGTCCTCCCGGTATGGTCCGGCCAGATCGAAATGGCCCAGACCCATACCGAAGAAGCGACGATCGCCCTGACTCAACGTTTTGCCGACATCTCCCAACGGCTGGAGAGTGCCGTTTCGGCAACGCGCGGATCGACCGGCGACGAGCCGGGCAGCCACTTCCTGGTGACTTTGCTCAACGAAGCAAAAACCGACCTGGACTCGATCATCAGCTCCTTGCGTTCCGCCCTTGCCGGCAAGGAATCGCTGCTCAACGAAGTCACCACGCTGTCCAGCCATACCTCGGCGCTGCAGCGCATGGCCCAGGATGTCGGCGACATCGCCAAACAGACCAATCTGCTGGCGTTGAATGCCGCGATCGAAGCCGCCCGCGCCGGCGAAGTCGGACGCGGCTTTGCCGTGGTGGCGGACGAAGTGCGGAAACTCTCGACGCTGTCCGGGGAAACCGGCAAGAAAATCAGCGAAACGGTCGACACCGTCAACAAGGCCATTGCCGACACCCTGTTGGCCTCGCGCCAATACGCCGAACAGGACGAAGCGCTGGTGCAGGACTCGAGCACGGTGATCGGCCGGGTGGTCTCGCGTTTTGGCCAGACCGCGACCGATCTCTCCGACTCCTCGGAAAACCTGCGCCAGCAAGGCGTCGTGATTGGCCAGGAAGTCGCCGAAGTATTGGTCGCCCTGCAGTTCCAGGACCGGGTGAGCCAGGTTCTGAACCATGTCACCAACGACCTGAAAAAGCTGCAGCAAAACATCGCCGACGGGGACCGCCAGCTCTCGGACAGCCATGGCCTTATCGCGGTAGACGCGGCGCAATGGCTCGCCGAACTATCCCAAACCTACACCATGCCGGAACAACACGCCGTACATAACGGCGGTGCCGCACAGAGCGACGCCGGCAGCAACGAAATCACCTTCTTCTAGAGAAAGCTCCCTATGGCCAAGACCATCATGATTGTGGACGACTCCGCCTCCTTGCGGCAGGTCGTCAGTATCGCCCTGAAGGGCGCCGGCTACGACGTGATTGACGCTTGCGACGGCAAGGATGCACTCGGCAAGCTCGACGGCCGGAAGATCCACCTGATCATCAGCGACGTAAATATGCCGAACATGGACGGCATCAGCTTCGTCAAGGCGGCCAAGCAACTGCCGGCCTACAAATTCACCCCGGTCATCATGCTCACCACCGAGGCCGGCGACGGCAAAAAAGCCGAGGGCCAGGCCGCCGGCGCCAAGGCCTGGGTCGTCAAACCCTTCCAACCGGCCCAGATGCTGGGCGCCGTTTCCAAACTCATCCTGCCTTAAGGAAATATGTCATGGCCGATATGCCGGAAGCCGTTTGCCCTGCCCTCGCCATTGCTGGCGAATTCACCATTTTCACCGCCAGTACCCTCAAGGAGCAAATCCTCCAAACCATTCGCCAGGCCGAGATGACGGAGGTGGAAATCGACCTGTCCAACGTTACCGAGATCGACTCGGCCGGCCTGCAATTGATGATCCTGGCCAAGATCGAAGCGCTCGGCCGCGGCAAGAATATCCATTTCACCCGCCACAGCGACCCGGTGCTCGACCTGATCGACCTGTGCGACCTCGCCGGCTTCTTCGGCGACCCGGTCCTGATCCGCTCCAAAAATTAAGGCATTCCCCATGAACCTTGACGACGCACTCAAGACCTTTGTCATCGAAAGTCGCGAACTTCTCGAAAACATGGAGGAGGCCCTGCTCAAGGTCGAGCAGTCGCCGGACGACGCCGACCTGATCAACGCCATCTTTCGCGCCGCCCACACCATCAAGGGCTCGGCCGGCCTGTTCGGCCTCGATCACGTGGTGGTCTTCACCCATAACGCCGAAAACGTGCTGGACATGGTGCGCGCCGCCGAGTTGCGCATCACCAGCGAGTTGGTCGCCCTGCTGCTCGAAACCTGCGATCACATGGGCGCCCTGATCGACCATGTCGAGGCCGGCAACGCCCCGCCGGAAGAAGTCGGCAGCCGCAGCGACGAACTGATCGACCGGCTGAAAAGCCACGCCAACCAAGGCGCTGCCAGTGCACCGGAGAGCACCGCAATGGCGGTGAGCGAGCCGCCGCCCTTCGTCCGCGAAGGCGATGCGGCGGGCAGCGGGGTCGAGTCGGACAACTGGCACATTTCGCTGCGTTTTGGCCGCGACGTCCTGCGCAACGGCATGGACCCGGTATCGTTCATCCGCTACCTGACCACCTTCGGGCGCATCGTCAGCATCGTCACGCTGACCGAGGCGATCCCCGGTGCCGACCAGATGGATGCCGAAGATTGCTACCTGGGTTTTGAACTCAATTACCAGACCACGGCCGACAAGGCGACCATTGAGGGCGCTTTCGAATTCGTCCAGGACGATGCCCGCGTCCGTATCCTGCCGCCGCACAGCAAGGTCGTCGAGTACCACGACCTGATCCAGAGCCTACCGGAAGAAGAGATGCGGCTCGGTGAAATTCTCGTCCGCTGCGGCACGCTGACCCCGGCCGAACTGGACCTCGCCCTGAAAGCCCAGACCGAAGCCCGCGCCGGCGGCGAACTCGAGCCGCCGATCGGCGAGGTTCTGGTTTCGCAACAGGTGGTGCGCCCGGCCGTCGTCGAAGCGGCACTGCAAAAGCAAAAACAGGTCAAGGACAACAAGGGCGGCGATGCAGCCCTGATCCGGGTCAATGCCGAAACGCTCGATGAGCACATCAACCTGATCGGCGAACTGATCATCGCCAGCGCCAGCATCAACCTCCTGGCGCTGAAAAGCGGTGTTCCCGAGCAGATCGAAGCGGCCTCGGTGATGAACCGGCTGGTCGAGAACGTTCGCGACTCTGCCCTGCAACTACGCATGGTGCAGATCGGCGCGACTTTCAACAAATTCCAGCGGGTGGTCCGCGATGTCTCCAAGGAAATCGGCAAGGACATCCAGCTCGAGATCAGCGGGGCCGAAACCGAGCTCGACAAGACCGTCGTCGAGAAGATCGGCGACCCGCTGACCCACCTGATCCGCAATTCGATGGACCATGGCATCGAGTCGGCCGAAGTGCGGCTGGCCCGCGGCAAGCCGGCGCAAGGCACGCTGCGCCTCAACGCTTATCATGACTCCGGCAGCATCGCCATCGAGGTCACCGACGACGGCGGCGGCTTATCCAAGGAACGCATCCTGGCCAAAGCCATCGAACGCGGCCTGGTCAAGCCGGATCAGGCGCTCGGCGACAACGAGATCCACAACCTGATTTTCGAACCCGGCTTCTCGACCGCCGAACGAGTCAACAACCTGTCCGGCCGCGGCGTCGGCATGGATGTCGTGCGCCGCAACATTACCGCCCTGCGCGGCAGCACCGAGATCGACAGCGTCGAAGGCGTCGGCACGACGATCCGCATCCGGCTGCCGCTCACCCTGGCGATCATCGATGGTTTCCTGGTCGGAGTCGGCGCCTCGTCCTTCGTCGTGCCCCTCGAGATGGTCGAGGAATGCGTCGAACTGACGCAAGAGGAGATCGATGCCTCACAAGGCCGGGACCACCTCAATCTGAGGGGCGAACTGCTGCCCTTCATCCGCCTCAAGGATCTTTTCGACATCCCAGAACCACCGGCTGCCATACAGGATGACGAGGAAGAAGAAGGCGAAAAACTGGCGATCGACCCGGAACTGGCTTTCCTCCTTCAGCCGGTCAAGCGAGAAAACGTCGTGGTGGTGAACTACGCCGGGCATCGCGCCGGCCTTGTCGTGGACACCCTGCAGGGCGAGTACCAGACGGTCATTCGCCCACTCGGCGCAGTTTTCAACGGCATCGAGGGAATTAGCGGCTTCACCATCCTGGGTACCGGACATGTCGCGCTAATTCTCGACGTCCCCGGACTGGTCCGTCGTGTCGCCGGCCGCGACGTTCGTCGCCATGCCCTGGCCAGCAATTACGCCCCAAGCGAGCAAACGGCATGATGACTCGTTCTGTCTTGCCATCCACCACTGAACGCATTCACGAAATTTCCACGAACAGTGGCTTAACTAAACAGGCGAAGACACCTGAATCGGCGGTCTTCCTTCGGAAAAATTTTTTCAAATTTAGGGGAAATTGATATGAAACTTACTGTCGCCCAAAAGATGTCCCTGCTGGCCGGTTCGGCCCTGCTCGGAATCGCCCTGCTCACCGGACTTGGTCAGTATCAGATGAGCAAGGTCTTCGATGCAGCCAATTACGGCAATACCAATGCCGTACCCAGCCTGGTCGTACTCGACGAGCTGCGCAAACAGGTTCTGTTGCTCCGCGTCGGTGCTAACCGCTTCCTGATCAACTCGGATCCGGCCAAGCTGACCGAAATTGAAAACTCGATCAAGGGCATCCGTACCAACATTCACAGCGCCTTCAAGAAATACGAGAGCGACGGACTGGTTTCTGACGAGAAGGACAAGAGCCTCCTCGATCAGGAGAAGAAGCTGTTTGAACAGTATGACCCTCTGCTCGAACCCATTTTTGTCGAATCACGGGCAGGCCGGACGGAGCAGGCCCTCAAACTGGCCGAGAATGCTGCACCGCTGGTCAGGAAGCTATCCGAAGGCATCGACGAGCAATTTGAACACAACGTCAAACTGGCCCTGAAAGGTGCGGAAGAAGCAAAAGCCGTAAAAACCTCGGCGTTCTATATGTCTCTGCTGATCGCAGCGCTGACCCTGGCTGCTGTCGGCATCATCAGCTATACCATCGCCCGCGCCTTCCTCAAGCAGCTCGGTGGCGAACCCGACCATGCGGCCGAAATCGCCAACAAGATCGCGATCGGCGATCTGAGCAGCAAGATTGATCTCAATGCCGGCGACAGCACCAGCCTGATGGCGTCGATGAAGCAGATGACCGCCTCGATCCAGAGCGTGCTCGGCGACACCGACGGGCTGATCCAGGCCGGGGCTGAAGGCAAGATCCATGTGCGGGTCGATACCAGCAAGCACCAAGGCGATTTCAAGAAACTCGTCGAGGGCATCAACAAGACCCTCGACGGCATCGTCATCCCGATCGACGAGGCAATTTCCGTGCTGGTCGAAATGGAAAAGGGCGACCTGACCAAGATGGTCAAGGGCGACTACAAGGGCGAGATGAAGGACTTCAAGGAAACCGTCAATAACACGGTGGAGAAGCTGGCCCAGGCCATCTCCGAAGTCAACACGACGACCGAAGCGCTATCCTCGGCGACCACCCAGGTTTCCTCCACGGCCCAGTCGCTGTCCCAGGCATCGAGCGAACAAGCCGCCTCGGTCGAGGAAACCTCGGCCTCGATCGAACAGATGGCCTCCTCCATCCAGCAGAACACCGAGAATGCCAAGGTCGCCGACGGCATGTCGGCTCAGGGCAGCACCAAGGCCGCCGAGGGTGGTCAGGCGGTGAATGAAACCGTCGGCGCGATGAAGCAGATTGCCAAGAAGATCGGCATCATCGACGACATCGCCTACCAGACCAACCTGCTGGCCCTCAATGCCGCGATTGAAGCAGCCCGCGCCGGCGAACACGGCAAGGGCTTCGCGGTGGTCGCGGCCGAAGTGCGCAAGCTCGCCGAACGCTCCGGCGTCGCCGCCCAGGAAATCGGCCAACTGGCGCTGAACAGCGTCGGCATGGCGGAAAAGGCCGGGCGCTTGCTCGACGAAATCGTTCCGGCCACCAAGAAGACGGCCGATCTGGTGCAGGAAATCACCTCCGCCTCCGAAGAGCAGACCGTCGGCGTCAATCAGGTCAATACCGCGATGAGCCAGCTCAGCCAGATTACCCAGCAGAACGCCAGCGCTTCGGAAGAACTCGCCGCCACCGCCGAGGAAATGTCCTCGCAGGCGACCAATCTCCAGGAAATCATGTCCTTCTTCAATGTCGGCAACGAACACGGCAGCTCCCGCCAGTTCGCCGGCAATCAGGCCAGCCGCCCGTCGCGGGCCAGCGCTGCCGGCAACATCAAGCCGTTCATGAAAAAGGATGGTGGCGCCGGGCATGCCGACGAAGCCAGCTTCGGTCGCTTTTAAGGATGAATGAGGTTCTCGCATGAGCAATCAGCCCAGCCAACTCGTCACCACGCCGGCCACGCCCTCCGCTCTTGCGACCGGGGCCAGCGGGGCGATCGAGCAGCAGCAATACCTGACCTTCAGTCTCGGTGAGGAAATGTTCGCCATCGGCATTCTCGCCATCCGCGAGATCATCGAATACGGCGCCCTGACCGAGGTACCGATGGTGCCGCCGTTCATTCGCGGCGTCATCAACCTGCGCGGCTCGGTCGTGCCGGTCATCGACATGGCGGTGCGCTTTGGCCGGCCGGCCAGCGAAGTCACCAAGCGCACCTGCATCGTCATTCTCGAAACGAGCGATGGCGGACTAACCGAAGGCCATGGCCAGCAGATGGGCATCGTCGTCGATGCCGTCTCGGAAGTGCTGGAAATCCCCCCCGAAGAAATCGAGCCGCCTCCCCAGTTCGGGGCGCGGATCCGCATCGATTTCATCAGCGGCATGGGCAAGGTCAATGGCAAGTTCGTTGTCCTGCTCGAGGTCAATCGCATCCTCTCGCTCGGCGAGGTGGCCGTCCTCGCCAACCTGGCCCGCCAGGAAGCCGGCGCTGCATAGCCGGGTTCCCGACGCCATAACCAATGACCACGAGGAGGAAATCAACGCCCTACCGGTCGATGAAGAACCGGCCTTCGCATAGTAGCCGGCACACCGGAAAGACGTCGCGGTCGTGAGCGGCGCCGGCCACCAGGCCGGCCTCGTTCGCCATGTCACCCGCCGCGACGGGCAAGACAACGGATTCCCCACAACCAGCTGATGACGGAGCAACCATGAAGAAGTGGATCAACACCAAGTTACCCCCCATCACCGGGTCGATCGAATACATCAAGCGCGTTGAACAAATTACTTTGACAGAGGAGACAAACAATGTTCAAGAACATGAAAATCGGTATGCGACTGGGACTCGGCTTCGGCCTGGTCCTGATTCTGATGGCGGCAATCGCGACGATCGGTATTACCCGTCTTTCAGGGTTGGCAAACGGCACCGATCAGCTAGCCAATGACCGTTACCCGAAAACAGTTCTGGCAAATGGCATTTTGCTGCATGTCAACCGGATTGCACGCTCGACTCGTAACGCCATCCTCTTTGATGAACAGGGCGAGATCAAGAAGGAATTGGCCCGCATTGATGAATCCCGTGCCATAGCAAAAAGCAATATCGACAGCCTAGAAAAGACCATCACCAGCGAAAAAGGCAAAGAACTTCTAAAAGCATTAATAGAGACGCGTGGCAAATATGGCATTCAACTTGACGCTTTTCTGAAGATGCTCAACGAGCATAAAAAAGATGAGGCCAAATTACTACTGCTCGGTGAACTCCGGGTAGCGCAACAGGCCTATTTCGATGCCCTGAACAATCTGATCGGATATCAGGGCAAGCTGATGGATGACTCCGCCAAGCAGGCCGCAATCGAATATCAGGATGCTCGCACCTTAATGCTTATCCTGGGTGCCATAGCCGCCCTGCTGGGTGTCGGCATCGCAGCCTGGGTTACCAGATCAATTACCAAGCCACTGCAGGAATCGGTCGACGCTGCAAATCGCATAGCCGAAGGTGACCTGACGGTACAGATTGATGTCGACAGCAAGGACGAAACCGGGCAACTCAAGGCCGCTATGCAATTGATGGCCAGCAAGCTCTCCCAAACCATTTCCGAAGTCAACACGACGACCGAAGCGCTATCCTCGGCGACCACCCAGGTTTCCTCCACGGCCCAGTCGCTGTCCCAGGCATCGAGCGAACAAGCCGCCTCGGTCGAGGAAACCTCGGCCTCGATCGAACAGATGGCCTCCTCCATCCAGCAGAACACCGAGAATGCCAAGGTCGCCGACGGCATGTCGGCTCAGGGCAGCACCAAGGCCGCCGAGGGTGGTCAGGCGGTGAATGAAACCGTCGGCGCGATGAAGCAGATTGCCAAGAAGATCGGCATCATCGACGACATCGCCTACCAGACCAACCTGCTGGCCCTCAATGCCGCGATTGAAGCAGCCCGCGCCGGCGAACACGGCAAGGGCTTCGCGGTGGTCGCGGCCGAAGTGCGCAAGCTCGCCGAACGCTCCGGCGTCGCCGCCCAGGAAATCGGCCAACTGGCGCTGAACAGCGTCGGCATGGCGGAAAAGGCCGGGCGCTTGCTCGACGAAATCGTTCCGGCCACCAAGAAGACGGCCGATCTGGTGCAGGAAATCACCTCCGCCTCCGAAGAGCAGACCGTCGGCGTCAATCAGGTCAATACCGCGATGAGCCAGCTCAGCCAGATTACCCAGCAGAACGCCAGCGCTTCGGAAGAACTCGCCGCCACCGCCGAGGAAATGTCCTCGCAGGCGACCAATCTCCAGGAAATCATGTCCTTCTTCAATGTCGGCAACGAACACGGCAGCTCCCGCCAGTTCGCCGGCAATCAGGCCAGCCGCCCGTCGCGGGCCAGCGCTGCCGGCAACATCAAGCCGTTCATGAAAAAGGATGGTGGCGCCGGGCATGCCGACGAAGCCAGCTTCGGTCGCTTTTAAGGATGAATGAGGTTCTCGCATGAGCAATCAGCCCAGCCAACTCGTCACCACGCCGGCCACGCCCTCCGCTCTTGCGACCGGGGCCAGCGGGGCGATCGAGCAGCAGCAATACCTGACCTTCAGTCTCGGTGAGGAAATGTTCGCCATCGGCATTCTCGCCATCCGCGAGATCATCGAATACGGCGCCCTGACCGAGGTACCGATGGTGCCGCCGTTCATTCGCGGCGTCATCAACCTGCGCGGCTCGGTCGTGCCGGTCATCGACATGGCGGTGCGCTTTGGCCGGCCGGCCAGCGAAGTCACCAAGCGCACCTGCATCGTCATTCTCGAAACGAGCGATGGCGGACTAACCGAAGGCCATGGCCAGCAGATGGGCATCGTCGTCGATGCCGTCTCGGAAGTGCTGGAAATCCCCCCCGAAGAAATCGAGCCGCCTCCCCAGTTCGGGGCGCGGATCCGCATCGATTTCATCAGCGGCATGGGCAAGGTCAATGGCAAGTTCGTTGTCCTGCTCGAGGTCAATCGCATCCTCTCGCTCGGCGAGGTGGCCGTCCTCGCCAACCTGGCCCGCCAGGAAGCCGGGCTCCCGACGCCGTCTCAATCATTGAGCGCTATCGCCATTCACTGATGACAGAACTCCACACACCGCTGAATGGCTTGGGCAATCCGACCGAAAGTCTGCCGGACGCGGTGGCTCGCCATTACCGGGAGTGTCGTCAGACTTACCTCAGCCTGGCCGGTGATCGGCTCGCTAGCCAGGCGATCTCCGGACCTTGCGCCATAACCCCGGCAGATTTCCCGGCCGACCGAGCCGATCAGGCAGTGCATCGGCTGTTCAGGAGAAACGGATGAGAACAAGGGAGGCAGACCACTGCGGCATGGCGCCAGCCGCCGCCGGGCAGGCCGACACACGGCAGCAGTTGGCCCTGCTCCGGCTCGCCCTCGACCAGGTCGGCGATGCCTTCTACCTGATCGACCGGGACGCCAGACTCCTCCATGTCAATGCCCAGGCGTGCAGCATGCTCGGTTATTCGTTCGACGATCTGTCGAGCATGACTGTTTTCGACATCGATACCGGAGTTTCCCCGGAACGCTGGCGCGAACACTGGCAAGAAATGCTGAGCCTGAAGACGCAAACCCTGACCAGTCACAACAAGCGAAAGGATGGACGGGTTGTGCCCGTCGAACTCAAGCTCAGTTGCCTTACCTGGGAAGGAGAAACCTACAACCTTGCGCTGGCGCGGGACATCAGCGAACGCCAGCACAGGGAAAAGGAGCTTTGCCGTCGGGTGCAGGAATTTCATGCCTTGGTCGAGAACTCGCCGGACACCATTGCCCGCTACGACCCCGCCGGCTATCGCATTTATGCCAACCCGGCCTTCGCCCGCCTGGCCGGTGTACCGGCCGAGGCGCTGCTCGGGAAAAAGCCTTCGGATTACGCTCAGACAGCAGAAACCCAGGTTTACGAACTGGCCTTGCACAGCGTGATCGACAGCGGCCGCCGCAGCGAGTTCGACTACACCTGGCCGGCCGGCGACGGACGGATGATTTGCAGCCACATCATCATGACCCCCGAGTTTGGGCCGGATGGCGACGTGACCAGCGTTCTCGCCATCGGCCGCGACGTTTCGGCGATCAAGGAAACCGAACATCGACTGCGCCAGGCCGAGGCGATGGCCCAGCTCGGTCACTGGCAATGGGACCACGTCGAAAAGAAGGCCGTCGTTTCCGGTGAAATGTGCCGGATTTTCGGGCAACCGGCCGACTGGCAGCCGGCGATCGAAGATCTGCTCGCCATGAGCATCGACGAGGACCGCAAACGTGTCCTCAAGGCGCTGCAGGACGCCTACGAACGAAGCGACGACGAGGTGACCATCGGCTATCGGATCAAGCATGGCGGACGGGTACATCACCTGCAGACCCATCTCCATATCGAATACGGCCCCGACCTGACACCGAGACGCTTGAACGGGACCACCCAGGACATCAGCGAGCTGAAAAGCTACGAGTCGCGCCTGCACGAGATGGCCTTTCACGACACCCTGACCGGCCTGCCCAACCGGGCGCTCTTGAACGACCGACTGAATCATGCGCTGGACAAGGCCGGGCGGCGCAACCAGGTGCTTGGCCTGCTGGTTATCGACATCGACCGGTTTAAGGAAGTCAACGACACGCACGGCCATAACCAGGGTGATCTGCTGCTGCATGAATCGGCCGAACGTTTGCGCCGCCAGATGCGCGACTACGACACCGTGGCCCGCCTCGGCGGCGACGAATTTGCCATCGTCCTGCCGGAGATTCGGGATGCCGCTGACCTCGGCAGCATTTCGCGCAAGATCCTCGATGCGCTGGCCCATCCCTTTCATTTGGCCAACCAGGAGGTATTCATCTCCGCCAGCATCGGCATTGCCGTATTCCCGGCCGACGGCACGACCGCAACCGAACTGCTGCAGTACGCCGACTCCGCCCTCTACGATGCCAAGGCCCGCGGCCGGGCCGGTTTCCGTTTCTATTCCGCCGAGCTGACCGCCAAGGCGCGCGAACGGGCGATGCTGGAAACCGCGCTGCGGCGGGCGGAAGCGGAGAACGAACTGGAGGTTTTCTACCAGCCGAAGATCGACTTGCGCAACAGCCGGCTGGTCGGTGGCGAGGCGCTGCTGCGCTGGCGGCATCCCAGCCTCGGCCTGGTGCAGCCAGACAAGTTCATCGGCATTGCCGAAGATACCGGCCTGATTGTCGGCATCGGTGCCTGGGTCTTGAAGCAGGCCTGCTTCGCGGCCCGCTGCTGGAACAAAGCGGGCGAGTGCGAACTGAAAATCGCCGTCAATCTCTCGTCGCGCCAGTTCCGCGACAACGATCTGGTGGCCACCGTCGAGCAAGCGCTGGCGGCGAGCGGCTGCCAGCCTGGCTGGCTCGAATTCGAGATCACCGAGAGCCTGCTGCTTGATAACGACGAGAGCATTGGCCGAACCCTGAATGCGTTCCGGGCGATGGGGATCAGCATCGCCATCGACGATTTCGGCACCGGCTACTCCTCGCTCGCCTACCTGAAGCGCTTCCCGATCAATGTGCTAAAGATTGACCGCTCGTTCATCAAGGATGTGATGCTCGACAACGACAGTACCGAACTGGTCAAGGGAATCATCACCATGGCGCTCAGCCTGCGTCTCGAACTGGTGGCGGAAGGTATCGAAACACAAATCCAGGAGGAGTTTCTCCAGGCGCACGGCTGCCATCTCGGCCAGGGCTATCGCTACGGCAAACCGATGCCGGCCGATGAATTCGCCGCGATGCCCCTGATGCAGGAACGCTACTCCCTCCCCTTTTCCTGCGATGGCATCCGGAGTAGCCCCTGGGTGGACTCGGTCGCGGCACCGTAGGCTTGCCTTATGAGTAATTGGATAACGCAGTGACAGACTCCCCTTCGCTCGGCAACATCGCCATCACCAAAACGGAATTTGCCCAGTTCCAGAAACTGATCTTCCAGATTGCCGGCATCAGCATGTCCGACGCCAAGCAGGTACTGTTGGTCGGCCGCTTGTCAAAACGCCTCAAGGAGCTCGATTTCCGCACTTTCGGCGAGTATTTCCGCCATGTCACCAACGAAGCGGAGGCCCAGGAACGCCAGACGATGGTCGATTTACTGACGACCAATGAAACCTATTTTTTCCGCGAACCGAAACATTTCGACTTTCTTCGCGAGCGTGCGGCCAGCCATCGCAAGGGCGGTACCTTCCGCGTCTGGAGCGCCGCCTCGTCGAGTGGCGAGGAGGCTTACTCGATGGCGATGATCTTGGCGGAAACCCTGGGCGACACCCCCTGGGAAATACTGGGTACCGACATCAGCACCAAGGTGCTGGCCAAGGCACAATACGGTCAGTATCCGCTCGAACGAACCGACGGCATTCCGATCAATTTGCTGAAAAAATACTGCCTCAAAGGCCTCGGCAAGCATACGGGGACCCTGCTCATTGCCAAGGAGTTGCGCCAGCGGGTGCAGTTCCTGCATTGCAATCTGATGGCGCCGCGCCACGGACTTGGCCAATTCGACGTGATCTTTCTGCGCAACGTGATGATTTATTTCGAGAGCGAGACCAAGCGCAAGGTGATCGCCAATCTTCTGCCCTACCTGAAGCGCGACGGTCACTTCGTCGTCGGTCATTCCGAATCGCTGAATGGACTCACCAACAACCTGGTCCTCGCCAGTCCAACCATCTATCGCCACGCCGGAGCGCGATGAAGCTGCCCGCCGTCCAACCCGACGTATTTCTGCATCCCGGCGAGTTCTTCTTTGGCTCGGCCCCCAGACGGATCGGCACGCTGCTCGGTTCCTGCGTCTCGGTGACGCTCTGGTGCCCGCGTCATCATATTGGCGGCATGTGCCACATTCTGCTGCCCAGTCGCCGGCGCCCCCCCGGCAGCCCGCTCGACGGGCGCTATGCCGACGAAATACTCGAGCTGTTTGCCAACGAACTGCGCGCCCGCAATATTTCGCCCAACACCTGTCAGGCCAAGCTCTTCGGCGGCGGCAACATGTTTGCCGGCAGCCGGGCCGGCACTCTCGAGATCGGCCACCGCAACATCGAGGCGGCACGGCGGGCTCTCGCCCAGCATGGGCTGTGGGTGGTTGCCGAACACGTCGGCGGAACCCGCCACCGCCGGCTGTCTCTCGATCTCGCCACCGGCCACGTCTGGCTGGCCGCGCCCGGCAATCAACCGAGTAATGGAAAACTCCCCGTATGAGCAACAAAATCAAGGTAATGATCGTCGACGACTCGGCCCTGGTCCGGCAGGTGGTGACGCAAGCGATATCCAAGGATCCGACGATCGAGGTCATCGCCACGGCGCAGGACCCGGTCTACGCGCTGGAAAAAATGAAAGCCAGGTGGCCGGACGTCCTGGTCCTCGATATCGAAATGCCGCGCATGGACGGCCTGACCTTCCTGAAGAAGATCATGGCCGAACACCCGACCCCGGTCATCATCTGCTCCTCCCTGGCCGAGCGCGGCGCCCAGGTCAGCATGGAAGCGCTGGCGGCCGGCGCGGTGTGCATCATCACCAAGCCAAAAATGGACCTCAAGTCCTTCCTCCAGGACTCGACCAACGACATCCTGAGCGCCATCAAGGCTGCCGCACGCGCCAACATCGGGGCGTTGCGCCGGCAGACGATGCACCCGAGCACGCCCGGGATTCCGCCAAGAATTCCGGTCGAGGCGGTGCTGCCGAGCAGCCATCGCGGGGCGACGATGTACAGCACCACCGACAAGCTGGTGGCCATCGGCACCTCGACCGGCGGCACCCAGGCGCTGGAAGCCGTATTGACCCGGCTGCCCGCCGTCTGTACCGGCATCGTCATCGTCCAGCACATGCCGGAAAAATTCACCGCGATGTTTGCCAGCCGCCTCAACGGGCTTTGCCAGTTGGAAGTGCGCGAAGCCCGGGATGGTGACCGGGTGCGCTCCGGACTGGCGCTGATTGCGCCCGGTGGCCGGCACATGATGGTGAAGCGCAGCGGCGCCCAGTATTACGTCGAGGTCAAGGACGGCCCGCTGGTCAACCGTCACAAGCCGTCGGTCGATGTGCTTTTCCGCTCGGTCGCCCAGGTCGCCGGCAAGAACGCCTTGGGCATCATCATGACCGGCATGGGCGACGATGGTGCCCGCGGCTTGAAGGAAATGCGCGAGAGCGGCGCCAGCACCATCGCCGAGGATGAATCGACCTGTGTCGTTTTTGGCATGCCGAAGGAGGCGATCAAGCTGGACGCAGCCGACAGAATCATCCCGCTTGATCAAATTCCGCACGAAATCATTGCTTACAGCAATTAATTTTTTAAACCCGAAGATGACCGCCCTGCCTGGCTTTTAACATAAAATCGAGCACAATTAACTAACAAATTCATCATAAATCATAAATTCACCACGAGGCCAAAATTGCATCTACCTGAAGTCAGTTCAATCGACAGCGCGATACTGTTCGTAAACGAGGCTTTACCTGAGCACCGCCAACTGACGAAGCTTCTCCAGCAACGCGGTTGCATGGCCCATGCGGCAACCGGCATCCATGAAGCGATGAGCCACATCGAAAATACCGAACCCGATCTGATCGTTTTCGATATCGATACGCTGGGCGTCAACGCCTACGACATATGCATCCGAATCAAGGCAACCCCAAAAACGCGAGACATTCCGATCATTTTCCTCGGTTCGAGCGGCGGCACTGCGGAGCGCAATAAAGTCTTCGCCAGCGGGGGGAGCGACTACATCAGCAAGCCCGTCATCGACCACGAACTGCATACCCGCATCGCGACGCATCTGGCGCTCCGCAATCTGCGCCGCAAGCTTGAACAACCGGAAAACAAGCGGATAAGCCCGACGCCGGAGGGACAACCCCGGTCGGTCAAGAAATGCATCGAACTCCAGCGCGACATAGAAGCACTTCGCGAACGCAATGCCCTGCTGCAATGCATGGTTGACTCGAGCACCATCGGTATCGTCTTTTGGCACCTGAATGGCCGGCTGATCGAGGCCAATGGCGCACTCCTCCAGATGCTCGAACTGAAGCAGGAAGATGTGCTGTCCGGGCGGGTTAATCTTCTCCAGTTGTGCGTTCCCGAAGAACGCCTGGCGATGGCCCACGATCTTGCCGCCGTGGTTTCCGGCAAGCGTTTCCCGCCTTCCGAACGACAGGCCCTGCGGTCGGACGGCAACATCATTCCGATCCTGATCGGCTGCGCCTGCCTCGATTTGGACGAGGCGCTGGGGGTGTCATTTGTGTTTGATCTTTCGAAACAAAAGAACATGGAACGCAAACTCCTCGAATCACGGAAGCAATTGCGCGATCTGGCGGCCCATAGCGAGCGGGCGATGGAAATGGAGCGCAAGCGGATCGCCCGGGAAGTCCATGACGAGCTGGGCTCGCAATTGATGGCCCTGAAAATGAATCTCGACTTGCTCCGCCGCGAATTGGATGGCCCGAAGGAGAACGTTCAGCAGCGCCTCGACTCGATGGAACACATCCTGAGCAAAGCCGTCCGGGTAATGCGTCAGATCGCCACCGAATTACGACCCGCGGTACTCAACATGGGCTTTCTGGCCTCTCTCGAGTGGTTGGCCGACAGCTTTCGCAAATACAGCAACATCCCCTGCTGCATCAAGGCCTGCGGCGAAGTGCCGCTGGATGATGTACGGGCCACCGCCTTGTTCCGCATCGTCCAGGAATCGCTGATCAATATTGCCCGCCATGCCCAGGCGAGCCGGGTAGACATCGAACTGAGCCTGAACGACAAAAAGATTGAGCTGCGCATCGCCGACAACGGCCAGGGCTTCGAACCGAAAAAAGTCGGCAGCCAGTCGTTCGGACTGCTCGGCATGGTCGAACGCCTGGAAGTATTTGGCGGCAAGCTGGTCATCGACAGCGCCAGGGGCCGGGGGACCAACCTGCGCATCACCCTTCCCTTAGGAGAACCCACATGCTCCGCATCCTGATCGCCGACGATCACAGCATCGTCCGCAGTGGTCTGAAGCAGATCATCGCCAGCGAAATCGATCTCGATGTCGCTGGCGAAGCCAGCCAGGGCAGCGAAATACTGTCCCGGCTGCGGCTGGGTGGAATCGACGTATTGCTGACCGATTTGTCGATGCCCGGACTCAGCAACCTCGATCTGATTTCCCGGGTGCATAGCGAAGTGCCCAACGTCCCGATCCTGGTCCTGAGCATGCACAATGAAGTGCAGTTGGTTTCGCGCGTCCTGCGCTCGGGAGCCGCCGGCTATGTCACCAAGGATTGCGCCCCGAGCACGCTGCTCGCCGCCATTCGCAAGGTGGGCAATGGCGGCCGCTTCATCGACCCGTGCCTGACCGACGCCATGATCTTTGACCCGCGCGATGACAGCTCGCCGCATGCCAGACTGACCAACCGGGAATTTGCGGTGCTGAAGTTCTGCTCCGAGGGGCTTTCCCTGACCGAAATCGGCGAGATGCTGCACTTGAGCGCCAAGACGGTCAGCACGTACAAGACGCGCCTGATGCAAAAACTCGGTATCGAAAACAATGCCGATCTGGTGCGTTATGCCTTGAGGCACGGCCTGATCATGGAATAGAACTCGCTCGAGGGAGACCACTCAGCTGCTTCCCGAACGCTGCAGGCGGGCCCGCAGTGTGGCGATTTCGTCGAGCAGGTCGAGCGCCAGGGCGACTCCGGGCGGATTGATCTCGAGATCCTGGGACAACCGCCAGGCCAGCCGCGCCCGGCGCAGCGAGTCGCCGCTGAAACGCCATTCCGGCGGCGATTCGCCAACCGGTTCGAGGACACCTTCGATGACCCAGGCCCGCACATGTTCCTCGGCGACATTGCAGGCCTGACAAAGCTCGACCAGCGTCAGCCGAACGTCCTCTTCGACGATCACGCCCTGAATCAAAGTGATATTCGCTTGCGGCATGACGGATCACCCTTTCTGCTTGGTTCGCGGGTTGAACGCAAAAGCCCTGGCCATTGCCCGATAGGCCTCCCGGGCACTCTCCGTCTCGGCCGGCGGCAAGACAAGTTTCAGCACGACATAGAGATCGCCCGGCGGCGTCCCCGGAATGCCCCGGCCTTTCAGGCGCAGTTGACGACCGGCCGCCGAGTTGGGCGGAATCGTCAGTTGCACCGGGCCTTCCGGCGTCGGCGCGGCGATCGAGGCGCCGAGGGCGGCCTCCCAAGGGGCGAGCGGCAGATCCAGATAGACATCGCGGCCATCGACCCGAAACTGCGGATGGGGGTTGAAGGCAATTTCCAGATACAGATCGCCGGCCGCCCCGCCGCCCGTGCCGGGACCGCCCTGCCCGGCCAGGCGCAGATGCTGCCCGGCCCGGATGCCCTTGGGTATGCTGACGTCGAGCTTGCGCTCCTGGAGCGTGACATTGCCCTGCGCATCGAGCACCGGCATGCGCAGCGAAATGGTGCGCTGGGCGCCGGAGTAGGCATCGGCCAGATCGATCATGACCTTGGCGTGATGGTCCTGGCCCTGGGCATGCATGTGGGCCCGCTGACCGGCCCCGGTCCGCCGGCCGAACAAGGCTTCGAAGAAATCGCTGGGCTCGCTGTCCGGCCCCGCCGCAAAATCCCGGCCGCTGAATTCAAATCCGGCATCCCAGCCCGGCGGCGGCTGGAAGTCCTGCCCGGTCTTCCACTCGCTGCCCATCTGGTCGTAGGCGGCGCGTTTTTCGGGGTCCTTGAGCACGGCGTAGGCCTCGCCGAGTTCCTTGAAACGAATCTCGGCATCGGCAACCTTGCTGACATCCGGATGGTACTTGCGGGCCAGCTTGCGGTAGGCGCGTTTGACATCGTCCTGCGTTGCGCTACGCGGCACACCGAGAATTTCGTAATAGTCCTTGAATTTCATGGTGCGAAACTCGTTGCGGTCGACAAAATCAGAATCTACACCCGCAGCGCAACAACTGGCTATTCAAGCTGCGGCCGATACGCTACGGTAGCAACCAACCTAGTCCAATCACGGAGCGCCACGATGCCCGCCCATTCACTGCAAGACCGCGCGACAGGCGCATTGATCGGCGCCTTCATCGGCGATGCGTTGGCTCTCGGCCCGCATTGGTATTACGACCTGGATCAACTGCATGCCGATTATGGTCAATGGATTTCCGATTACACCACGCCCAAAGCCGGGCGTTATCACGCCGGCATGAAGGCCGGCCAGGCATCGCAGTCCGGCGTGCTGCTGCGCCTGACCCTGGAATCCCTGGTCGCTTGCGACGGCTACGATGAAGCCGACTTCTGCCGGCGCCTCGATACGACCTTCTTCCCGCTGCTTGACGGCACGCCGATGCAGGGCCCCGGCGGCTACACCAGCCAGTCGATCCGCGAAGCCTGGCGCAAGCGCGTCGGACAGGGCTTGCCCTGGGGGCAGGTGGCGGGCAATGCCGACACCACCGAAGCCGCCGAACGGACCCTGGCCATCGCCGTCTGCCATGCCTTGCAGCCGGCCGAGCTGGCCTCGGCCGTCACCGGCAATACGCTGCTCACCCAGAACGACGGCACCGTCGTCGCGATGACTGTCGCCTTCGGCGCGGTCCTCGGCATGCTGGTCGAAGGCCAGCCGCTCGACACCACGCTGTCGGACAAGCTGATGGCCCGCGTCAAATCGGGAGCCTTGCCCTTCCATGCGGTAACCAGCGGCAACTTGCAGGCGCCGCGCCCGGGCGAGACGGAAGCGCAGAGCGCCGGCCGTTTCCCGTCACCGGATGCCTTGCTCAGCCAATCATCGATCGCCCGGGCGGCGGTCGATCCCGACATTCGCATCGAACCGGCCTGGAAGGTGTCGCTGGTATACGGCATGCCCTGTGCGGTCTATCACCAGTTCCCCGCTGCCTACTATCTGGCGGCCCGCTTTGCCGACGACTTCGAATCGGCCGTACTGCATGCGGTAAACGGGGGCGGTCAGAATCTGGCGCGGGCCATGCTCACCGGGGCGCTGGCTGGTGCCCAGACGGGACTCTCGGGGATTCCGCAACGCTTCCTGGACGGTCTGGAAAACGCTGCGGAACTGCTCGATTTGGCAACCCAACTGGCCAAACGGATCGATCAGCGACAGAATCGGACGGCACATGCCAAATAAGTCACCGGGACAGGATTGATGGCCGGCAGGCAATTTACACAGCGTGCGACTTAGCTGACACTATGCGTCGACAGAGATCGAAATTTTTCCTAATTAAAATACAGAATTCATGGCCCCCGCAGAGAACCACCAAGATCCAAACAAGCCGCAGTCGTTGTTCGCATCGCTAAAGCATTTTTTTCGCCGCTGGCGCAGGCCGCTGGCCGGTCTGCTCCTGTTGCTGCTGCTGGTCGGCGGTTTGCTGATCGCCAATGAGGTCAAGACCTCGCACTTCCAGGCGAGTTACCTCGCCAACTACGCCGCCGGACTCGATTACCGGCTGGTCGACGGGGCCAGCGATGCCATCCGCTTTCCGGCACATGGTCCGTTCGATCAGCGGATGGGCTACACCGAACTGCCGCAGACCATCGAGCGGCTCGGCAGCCGCGGCTTCGTACTCAAGCAGCAAGCCCGTTTTTCCGCCAAGCTGATGGATTACACCGAACGCGGCAACTTCCCGCCCTTTCACGAGAAATCGCGGGCCGGGCTGGATCTGGTCGACTGCCGCGGCGAGACGCTGCACCGCTTCCGCTATCCCTATCACGGCTACCCCGACTTCGCGGCGGTGCCGCCGAAAATGGCCGAGGCGCTGATGTTCATCGAAAACCGCGACCTGCTCGACGAATCACGGCCGAAAATGAATCCGGCCGTCGACTGGGTCCGCTTCACGCGGGCCGTGCTGGGTCGGGTCGGCCATCTGGTCAGCGAGGACTTCGATGCCCCGGGCGGCAGCACGCTGGCCACCCAGATCGAGAAATATCGCCATTCGCCCGACGGCGTGACTTACGACTCGCACGAAAAGCTGCGCCAGATGCTGTCGGCCAGCGTCCGCGCCTATCTGGATGGCGAGGAGACGCTGCCGGTACGCCGCCGGGTCCTGCTCGACTACCTGAATACCGTACCGCTCTCGGCGGCGCCTGGCTACGGCGAAGTCAATGGCATCGCCGACGGGCTGTGGGTGTGGTTCGCCGCCGATTTCGACCAAGTCAATGCGCTGCTCGCCGCGCCGGAAGGCAGTGGCGCCACCCTGGCCGCGCAAGGAACGGCACTGCACCAGTCGGTGGCGCTGATGATCGCCCACCGACGACCGTCGTACTACCTGTCGCGGGCCGGCCGCGATAACCTCGAACGCCTCTCCCAGAGCTATGTCCGTCTGCTGGCCGACAACGGTCTGGTCAGCCCGGCCCTGCGCGACGCCGCCCTCGCCGAGCCGCTGAAGTTCCGCGACATGAAGGCAAACCCGGCCCGCCTGCCAACCGACATCGGCAAAGGGACGACGGCGATCCGCAACCGGCTGGCCGGCATGCTCGACGCATCGCTCTACGAGCTCGACCGCTTTGACGCCCATGTCTCGACGACGCTGAACGGCGCGCTGCAACAGCAGGTCAGCGAATTCCTGGAAAAACTGGGCGATCCCGACTTTGCCCGACGCCAGGGGCTGCTCGGCGAGCGCATGCTCAATCCGGCCAAGCTCGGTTTGGTCCGCTACAGCTTCAACCTGGTCGAACGCACGGCGGACGGCAACCGCGTCCGCGTGCAGACCGACACAACCGACCAGCCGCTCGACATCAACGAGGGAAGCAAGCTCGAACTCGGCTCCACCGCCAAGCTGCGGGTGCTGACCACCTACCTCGAAATCGTCGCCGAACTGCATCAGCGCCTGACCGAGCTGCCCGCAGCCGACCTGCGCCGGATGCGTAGCGAACAACACGACCGTCTGACGCTGTGGGCGATCGAACACCTGAGCACGGCGACCGATCGCAGCCTGCCGGCAATGCTGCAGGCGGCACTGGAGCGTCACTATTCGGCCAGCCCCGGCGAGAGCTTCTTCACCGGCGGCGGCGCCCATGAATTCAACAATTTCCGCCACGAGGACGACGGGCGCATGCCGACCGTGCGCGAGGCGCTGCAAGGCTCGATCAACCTGGTTTTCGTCCGCCTGATGCGCGACGTGGTGCGCTACGCGATGTACCAGGTGCCGGGCAGCTCGGCGCAGTTGCTGAAGAACGACAACGATCCGCGACGCCTGGAATATCTCGCCCGTTTCGCCGATCGCGAAGGACAGGTTTTCCTGCGCCGCTTCTGGCACAAGTATCAGGGCAAGCAGCCGGAGGAAATCCGTGATGTCTTCCTCGACGGCTTGCGCCCGGGCGCCGACCGTCTCGCCGCGGTGTTCCGCTACCTGTCGCCGCAGGCGTCGCCCGAGGCGCTCAAGCAGTTCCTCAGCCAGCGTCTGAACGGCGAGGCGCTGTCCGCCGAGCGGATTGACAAGCTGTATGCGCGCAACGCCCCCGAGATCTACGATCTGCCGGACCGCGGCTATGTCGCCCGCGTTCATCCGCTGGAACTCTGGCTGGTCGGCTTTCTTTCAGCCAATCCGCAAGCGAGCTGGAGCGAGACCGTGCAGGCCAGCGCCAACGAGCGGCAGGCGGTCTATGGCTGGTTGTTCCGTACCCGCTTCAAGGGCGCCCAGGACTCGCGCATCTACACCATGCTGGAAGTCGAAGCCTTCCTCGACATTCATCGGCGCTGGGCCCGCCTCGGCTACCCCTTCGGCCATCTGGTGCCGTCGCTGGCCACCGCACTCGGCAGTTCGGGCGACCGTCCGGCGGCACTGGCCGACCTGATGGGCATCATTGTCAATGATGGCGTGCAGCTGCCGACGCAACGCATCGACAAGCTGGCGTTCGCCGTCGATACGCCTTACGAAACGCGCTTTGCGCGGGAAACCGGCGAAGGCAAACGGGTGATGGCGCCGGAAGTCGCCGCTGCGCTGCGCAACGCGCTGTCCGAGGTGGTCGAAGGCGGCACCGCCCGCCGTCTGTCCGGCGCCTTCAAGCTGGCCGACGGCTCGCCGCTGGCCCTCGGCGGCAAAACCGGCACCGGCGACAACCGTATCGTGATCAGCGGCAACAACACGCGCGGCGTGGCGATGAACCGCACCGCCACCTTCGTCTTTTATATCGGCCCGAATCATTTCGGCACCCTGACCGCCTATGTCATCGGCCCCGAAGCCGGCAGCTACAATTTCACCTCGGCGCTGCCGGTCCAGATCCTCAAGTCGATGGGGCCGGTGTTGCTGCCGCATCTCGAACCGAACGCCACAGGCTGTACTTCGTGATCGGGCGGCACGACGATTGAAGCCGGTAGTTAATCAAAACAAGGGGGTGTGCCATGGATAAGTCACTGCAATCGCTCGACCAGATCAAGTCTTCCGCGCTGGATATGGCCATTCGCTTCGGACCCAAGCTGGTCGTGGCGATCATCATCCTGGTGGCCGGCTACATGGTCGGCCGCTGGGTCGGGAACCTGCTCGAACGCCTGCTGGTCCGCCTGAATCTTGAAGCGCCGGTCCGCTCGCTGCTGGTCCGCATCGCCCAGCTGGTGATCCTCGGGCTCTTCGCCATCATGGCCCTGCAAAATCTCGGCGTCGAGCTCCTGCCGCTGATTGCCGGCCTCGGCGTCGCCGGTGCCGGCGTCGCGCTGGCCATGCAGGGCATACTCGGCAACATCGTGGCAGGCCTGACCATCATCTTCACCCGGCCTTTCCATGTCGGCGATTACATTTCGATCGCCAAGGAAGAAGGCGAGGTGCTCGACATCAGCCTGTTCAGCACGACGCTCGGGCATACCGACCTGTCGAAAGTGGTGATCCCGAACCGCAAGATCGTCGGCGAGATTCTCCACAACTATGGCCGGATACGGCGCCTGAACATTGCGCTGGGCGTTTCCTACCAAACCGATGTGAACGTCGCCTTGCGCCTGATAAGCGAAATTCTGCAAGCCAATCCGCGCGTCCTGAAAGACCCTGTGCCGCAGCTCGGAGTGACCCGTCTTGCCGAGTCCGGAGTGACGATCGGCGTCACCCCGTGGGTCAGCGTACCGGACTACGATGCGGTGATCAGCGAGGTCAACCAGACGATACTCGAGACCTTCGCCGCACGGAACATCGTCATCGCCCTGCCGCAATGTGAAATCAGAATGCTCGGCAACAGCGCCTGACTCAACGAAATTAGCGATGCCGCGACCCCGACCTTGCTACCGTCACCGGCTCACCGGAACCTGCCGGACGGCACTGTTGATCGGCCTGATGGTTGCCATTTCAGGTTGCGGCATCAAATACGCCCAAGACGACGGTCGCCGGCTCGATGACAAGCTGGTCTCGGCAATCCGGGCGACCGGGAACGGCCTGGCCGTCCTGCGCCCGGCCATCGAGAAAAGCAGCCGCTCCCGCCCCGCCGAGTGCGAGCGGCAATGGGAGCTGCCCTTCGTGACCGTCAGCAGCGAAGCTTTGACACCGGATGAAAAAGTCGCCTGGGTGCGGTTCTTTGGCGTCGATGAGCGGCCAACCGTGGTTGGCGCCGCACCGGGGTCGAGCCTGAGCTGGGGCGAAAAAATAGCCAGGATCAATCGCTACTCGAGTTCGGATGGCAACGAGATGCAAAGCTATCTGCTCGAACTGCGCGATCTTGGCGCCCCGTTTACCGTGACCAATGCCCGCGGCAAGCGGGTCTCCGTCGAGCCGTTTGAAGTCTGCCGCGGCCGGGTCCGGATCGCCCCGCGCGATGCGCCCGACACCCAGAATTACCACTGGCTGGAAAGCACCCACCCCCTCCCCGTCTTCAGCACCGATCCGTCAGCCGACGAAGCGCTGTGGATCGTGCTGTGGACCCAGGGCCTCTCGGAAACCGCCGGAGCGCGGATGAAGGCCTATCACTACGCCTATCTCCCGCTGCGCGCCCTGATCAAGGCGGCCTTGCTGCTGAACAGCGTCAGCGCCATAGCCAAGGCGGCCGAAATCTCCGGGGCCGCGCTGGCCAACCAGGCGGGATCGGCGATTGGCGGCTCGGTCTTGTCGGGTGCGGCGCAAACGCGCTCCAGTTCGATCCTTTTCGATTCATCAAAAAACCGCGAAGCACTGGAAGGCGTGTCGTGGGTTGCCGGCACCCAGTTCGAAGAGGCCGACGCCTGGGCCCTCGAACGGATCCTCGAACTCGGCGCCGATCCGGCGGCCGCCATCGGTTTGCACCACAAGCTGACGGCGATCGGCCACGGCCAAAACGCCTTTGTTTTCGACGAGCCGCGCCTGCACGCCTTGCAGAAGCTGAGCGATGACAAAAAACTGAACATCCGGTGGACCAGCCTGCTCGACCCGCAGATGAAAAAGCCGGCCGACGAAAACCCGCTTGATCGATGAAGACAAAGCCAAGCAGCCCACGCCGATGGGCCGACCGGCCAAACATTGCGGCATATAAAAAGAAATAAACGGTATTTCACAAGCCGCCGCGCCATCGGCTAAATTGCCCGGATGCAGTCTTTCCGATGCCGGACAACGCAATACCCATCATTACAATCAGGTTGCAATGCCGCGGTCCGGCTTTTAAAGTCCCACCCTTGCCTCTTTCCCGACGGCGCCAGGCGGCATCAAGCCACCCCGCCGGGCAAGGTCGGGGGCACTTTCGAAGTAGCCGAGTACGGCGCCCCAAATTATCAGAACAGCGTTTTCCCCCTAATGACAACTCAAAAAACCGACACCCCGGCCATTGCGCTGCGCGGTGTCAGCAAAAGCTTCCGCACCCCGGATGGCCAGCAGGTCGGCGTCCAGCCGACCGACCTCGATGTCGCGCCCGGCGAGATCCACGGCATCATCGGTTTTTCCGGCGCCGGCAAATCGACCTTGCTCCGTCTGGCCAACCTGCTTGAACGCCCGGACGGCGGCCAGGTCATCGTCCATGGCGAAGACCTGATGACGATGCGCCCGGCCGCACTGCGCGCCGCTCGCCAGCGCATCGGCATGATCTTCCAGCACTTCAACCTGCTGCATAACCGCACCGTCGCCGACAACGTCGCCTTCCCGCTGCGCATCGGCGGCGCCGCCGAAGCGCGGATCGCCGAACGGGTCAAGACCTGCCTCGAATTCGTCGGTCTGTCGGACAAAGCCGACGCCTACCCGGCCCAGCTGTCCGGCGGCCAGAAGCAGCGCGTCGCCATCGCCCGCGCCCTGGCCCCCGAACCGCATGTCTTGCTGGCCGACGAACCGACGTCGGCCCTCGACCCGCGCACGACGCAGTCGCTGCTCGAAGTGCTGGCCGACGTCAATCGCCGGCTCGGCGTCACCATCCTGCTGGTCAGCCACGAGATGGGCGTCATCCGCCGCCTGTGCCACCGCGTTTCGGTGATGGAAGGCGGCCGCATCGTCGAGCGCCTGACCATCGACAACGGCCGGATCCCGCCCGAATCGCAACTCGCCCAGTGGCTGCGCGACTTCGGCGAAGGCGAGGCCAGCCCGGACGAACCCGCAACCACCGGCAGCCATCTGGCAGAGGTGCCCAATGTTTGACACCATCCTCGACACCTTCATCGAACTGATGCCGGAAATCGGCAAGGCGGCCGGCGAAACCGGCCTGATGATGCTGATCTGCCTGACTGCCGCCATCACCATCGGCGGCGCCCTCGGCATCCTGGTCTTCCTGACCAGCAGCGGCCAAGTGCTCGGCCGCTATCGCCGCTTCAACCTGGTGGCCAACGGCTTCATCAACGTTTTCCGTTCCTTCCCCTTCATCATCCTGCTGGTCGCCGTCTCGCCGTTCACCCGCCACATCGTCGGCACCTCGATCGGCCCACTGGCCGCCAGCGTGCCGCTGTCGCTCGCCGCCATCTTCTATTTCGCCCGGATCATCGAGCAGACGCTGCGCGACGTGCCGCGCGGCGTCATCGAGGCGGCCGAGGCGATGGGCGCCTCGCCGCTGCAAATCGTCAGCCAGGTGCTGCTGGTCGAGGCCCGTTCCGGCCTGATCCTCGCCGTCACCATCACCGCCGTCAGCTTCCTCTCCTACTCGGCGGTGGCCGGGGTGGTCGGCGGCGGCGGCATCGGCGACCTGGCGATCCGCTACGGCTACTACCGCTTCCAGACCGACGTGATGCTGATCACCATCGTGCTGTTGGTCGTCCTCGTCCAGGGCATCCAGTTCCTCGGCCAGTGGCTGGCCCGCCGCGTCGACAAACGCTAAACCTTTCCCCCCAAACCACGGAGTTCCCACAAAAATGAAACTGATCCGTTCCCTGTTCATCGCCAGCCTGGCCCTCGGCCTGGTTGCCGGCGCCGCCGCCCAGGAAAAGAAGACGCTGACCATCGGCGCCACCGCCGGCCCCAATTTCGACCAGGTCAAGCTGGGCATCAAGCCGATCCTCGAAAAGAAGGGCTACACCGTCAAGCTGGTCGAGTTCAACGACTACGTCCAGCCCAACCTGGCGCTGGCCCAGGGCTCGCTCGACGCCAACGTGTTCCAGCACGTCATCTACCTGAAGAAGTTCTCGGCCGACAAGGGCCTCAACCTGACCGACGTGGTCAAGGTGCCGGTCGCCCCGATGGGTCTCTACGCCAAGAAGCTGAAGAACCTCAACGAGCTGAAGGGCGGCGAACGCGTCACGCTGCCCAACGACCCGGCCAACCTCGCACGCGCCCTGCACTTCCTGGAACAGAACGGCCTGATCAAGGTCAAGACCGGCATCGACGCGCTGAAGGCGACCGAGAAGGACGTCGCCGAGAATCCGCGCAAGCTGCAACTGACCCCGATCGAAGCCGCCCAGTTGCCGCGCACGCTGGATGACGCCGCCCTGGTCGTCGTGCCCGGCAACTTCGCCATCGCCTCCGGCCTCAAGCTGAGCGAAGCCCTGGCCCTGGAAAAGACCCCGGACCACTACCTGAACGTCGTTGCCGTCAAGACCGAAGACCAGAACAAGGCCTGGACGCAGGATCTGGTCGCCGCCTTCAAGTCGCCCGAATACAAGGCAGTGCTCGACAAGCACTTCCAGGGTTATTCCCGCCCGGCCTACCTACAGTAAGCAAGACCACACAGCCATCTGCCAAGGCCGCCTCCGGGCGGCCTTTTTCTTTGCCCGCCATTCGGTCGGTATCCATATTCCTTTCATCGTATATCGACCCAAACAAACAGTATTTCCGCTTGCCCCGACTCGTCCCTACAGTGCTCCCAGACCTGCCTTCCGGTGGGGATGACGACCGCGATAGCGAAACATCGCACCTGATGGAGTTCCGGCATGGCACGTTTGATCACCCCCGATGGCAGACAGGAAGCCGACCCGGCAAGGGTCGCTGCCCTCGCCCAAGACCTGGGCTTGGCACTGCACTACCCGCCCCTGCCTTCCGACCCCGCCACCACCGCGCTGCTGGCCCGGCCCGAACTCGACCCGGCGGAACAGGAGCAACTGCTACGGCAGCTGGACAGCCATCTCGGCCAGGCCGTACAAGGCGGCCCCGGCGCCAGCCGCGACCTGGTCGTGCTGCATGAAGCCGTTCCCGACCTGCCCCATCTGCGCCAGCAATTTTCCCGCGTGCATACCCATGCCGACGACGAGATCCGCTACATCCTGGCCGGCACCGGCTACTTCGGCATCGTCCGCGCCGATGGCGGCCAGGTGCTGCTTGAAACCGGACCCGGAGACTATCTGGCCGTCCCGGCCGGCGCCGAACACTGGTTTGCACTGGGCGCCAATCCCCAACTGAAGGCCTTGCGCATCTTTTCCCGCGAGAGCCACTGGGTAGCCGATTACACCGGGCGGCAGGCCGACCCGGCCTTGCTCGCGCTGCTGCAGTCCTGAACAGACTTCATTTCACCTTTCCACTTGCCCCCATCCCCCACGGAGAAACATCCATGAAAATTCTGCACACCCTGCTTGCCGCCACCCTTTCTCTGGGCCTGGCCGCCACCGCACCGGGCGCCTTTGCCCAGGAAAAGAAGAACCTGACCCTGGGCGCCACGGCCGGCCCCAACTACGACCAACTCAAGCTGGGCATCAAGCCCATCCTGGAAAAGAAGGGTTACAGCGTCAAACTGGTCGAATTCAACGATTACGTCCAGCCCAACCTGGCGCTCGCCCAGGGTTCACTGGACGCCAACCTGTTCCAGCACATCATCTATTTGAAGAAATTCGCCGCCGACAAGGGCCTCAATCTGGTGGATGTGATCAAGGCACCGATCGCGCCGCTCGGTCTGTACTCGAAGAAGCACAAGAGCCTGGCCGAACTGAAGGATGGCGACCGCATCACGCTGCCCAACGATCCCTCCAACCTGGCCCGCGCCCTGGTCTTCCTGGAACAGAACGGTCTGCTCAAGGTGAAACCGGGTACCGACCCGCTCAAGGCGACCGAGAAGGATGTTTCGGAAAACCCGCGCAAGCTGCAACTGACCCCGATCGAAGCCGCCCAGTTGCCGCGCACGCTGGATGATGCCGCCTTCGTGGTGATCAACGGCAATTTCGCCATCGCCTCCGGCCTCAAGCTGACGGAAGCCATCGCCCTGGAAAAGACACCCGAGCATTACCTGAACGTCGTCGCCGTCAAGACCGAAGACCAGAACAAGGCCTGGACGCAGGACATCGTCGCCGCTTTCAAGTCGCCCGAATACAAGGCCGTGCTCGACAAGCACTTCCAGGGCTATTCCCGCCCGGCTTACCTGCGGTAAGCGGCTGCCCCGACAAGCGGCAGAGAACAAAGGCCCGGAGAGCAATCTCCGAGCCTTTTTTTGCCATCGGCGAACCATGCGGCGCGCCGCGACAAGTAGAAGAAAGGCTGGCCGACGGCAAATTTGATCCGTGTCATGAGCGCATCGAAAATACCAGAGTAAATTACTCAACAATTAGACAGATCAGCGAAGGGCTGCACCATGTTCGGATTGAAGAGTAAAAAGATGCTGGCTGCGGCGCTCGCCGAAAATGCGGCCCTGAAGGCGCATGCGGCAGCGCAGCAGGAAAAACTGGCGGTCACCCGGCAACAGCTGGCCGAGTCGGCAGAACAGCAACAACAGTTGCGCCGGCACCAGGCATTGCTCGATGGCGTACTCGGCAACATTCCCCGCTTCGGCGACTCCCTCTCCGGCATTCGCCAATCCTTCTCGGGGTTGTCGGCCCAGTTGAACGAAGATTCAGCCACGGCCCAGACCGCGGCGACCGAATCCGATGCGAATCGCGCCGCCTTCGAGCAGATCGCCGGCAACCTGCACGCCATGGTCGAACGCATCAGCTCGGCCGGCCAGAGCGTCGAAGGTTTGTCGCAACGGGCCGGGGAAATCGGCGGCATCGTCCAGTTAATCAAGGAAATTGCCGAGCAGACCAACCTGCTGGCGCTCAATGCCGCCATCGAGGCAGCCCGGGCCGGCGAGGCGGGGCGTGGCTTTGCCGTCGTCGCCGACGAAGTCAGGAAACTGGCCGAACGCACCGCCAAGGCGACAACCGAAATCAGCGGACTGGTCAGCGGTATCCAGCAGGAAACCAACCAGGCCAAGGCGATCATGGATCTCGGCGCGGGTAGCGCCGCCAGCCAAGGCGCCGAGAGCGAAGCGGCGATGCACAGCATGCAGCGCCTGCTCGGCCTGTCGCAGCACATGCAGGACAGCATTGCCTCGTCCTCCCGGCTGGCCAATGCCGAACTCGCCAACATCGAGGAACTGACGCTCAAGCTCGAAGTGTACAAAGTGCTGCTTGGCCTTTCCAACCTCACACCGAACGAACTGCCAGACGAAACCCAATGCCGGCTGGGCCGCTGGTACTACGAAGGGGAAGGCCGGGCCGAATTCTCGCGCCTGCCGGGCTACCGGGAAATGGAAGCGCCGCACAAGGCGGTGCACGACCATGCCAAAAAGGCGGTCGAGCGCTACCTCGTCGGTGACTTTGCCGGCGCCCTGGATGCGCTGAGCCGAATGGAAGATGCCAACCTGACGGTGATGGCCGGCATGGAACGCATCCTCGCTCATGGACCGGGCCGGCCGACCCGCTGATCGGGTCACCACCAACCGCCGCACTTTCGCCTTGAATTCTTCGAACTGGACAGAAGATGGCCAAAAAATTTCCGCTCCACCCGAAACATCCCGAGCGTGTTTGCTGGGGTTGCGACAAGTATTGCCCCGCCGATTCGCTGCAATGCGGCAACGGTTCGGGGCGTACCCAACACCCCGCCGAAATGCTCGGCGACGACTGGTACAAGTGGGGAGACTGGGGTCTCGACACCGAGGCCGGAGCGGAAGAACCCAATGGCGGAGCATGATGCCGCGCGGGAACAGCCCCCTTCTCTTTTGGCTGGATCGGCCTGCCAGCCGTAAAAACACCGCCCGGCTATTTGTCGCCGGCTGAATGCGGCTCCAGCAGCTGAAAGCTTTCCCCTCTTAAGGAAGGATTAAGATCGCCAGCCTAGACTCGGTCGTAACCATCCGAAAGCCGAGCCATGCACTTTCTTACCCGACTGACCGTTACTGCCGCCCTCCTGGCCGGCAACCTCGCCTGCGCTGCCGAACCCATGCTGCTGCAGCCCGCCCAGATCAAGGCCCTGGGCATTGAAACCGCCGTTGTCGGCGAAGGCGGCCCGGGCAAAACCGGCACCCTGCCCGGCCGCGTGCTGGTCCCCAACGAACAGATGCGCGTCGTCGCCGCACCGGTCGGCGGCATGGTTGAAATGCTCGCCGTGGCGCCCGGCTCGACGGTCAAGCGCGGCCAGGTCGTCGCCCATCTGGCCAGCCCGCAGGCCCTCGAACTGCAACGCGATGCGCTGCAGTCGGGCAGTCAGGCCGCCCTGCTGCAACAAAGCCTGAAGCGCGACGAACAACTGTTCGCCGAAGGCCTGATCGCCGAATCCCGCCTCCAGGCGACCCGCGCCACCGCCGCCCAGGCGGCGGCGCAGGCCAGCCAGCAGCGCCAGAGCCTGGGGCTGGCCGGCGTCGCCCCGGGCAAGCTGGGCGGCCCGCTAGCCTTGACTGCAGCGATCGACGGGGTGGTCCTCGAACAGGGGGTGCAACTCGGCCAACGCGTCGAGACTTCGGCGCTGATCTACCGGATCGCCAAGCTTTCGCCGCTCTGGCTGGAAATCCAGGCGCCACTCGCCCTGGCCGCTGGTCTGAAGGAAGGCGGCAGCGTCAAGATCGCCAACAGCGAGGTCAGCGGCAAACTGATCGCCATTGGCCGGGCGGTCGACCCGGCCAGCCAGACCGTGCTGCTCCGCGCCGCGGTCAGCCAGGGCGCCGCAACCCTCTATCCCGGCCAGGTCGTCGAAGTCGAAATCGCCGCGTCGCCCGGCCAGGGCCAGCGGCTGCCCGCTTCGGCGCTGGCCCGCAATGCCGGCAAAACCCTGGTCTTCGTCCAGACGGCGACCAGCGACAAGGGGCTGAGTTTCACGGCGCGGCCGCTCCGGGTAATCAGCCAGGGTGGCGACTCGGTGCTGGTCGATGGCCTGCAGGCCGGCGAACGGGTCGCCGTCAAAGGCGTCTCCGGCCTGAAAGCCCTGCTCACCGGCGTGGGTAGCGAATAATGCTCGACGCCCTGATCCGTTTTTCGCTGACCCAGCGCCTGCTCATGCTGGTGCTCACCGTCATGTTGATCGGCGCCGGCGTGCAGGCTTTTCTCGGCCTGCCGATCGACGCTTTTCCCGATGTCTCGACGACCCAGGTCAAGATCATCCTGAAAGCCCCGGGGATGACCCCGGAAGAAGTCGAGACACGCCTCGCCGTGCCGGTCGAGCAGGAACTGCTCGGCATTCCGCATCAACGCCTGCTGCGCTCGACCTCCAAGTACGCGCTGACCGACATCACCATCGATTTCGAGGACGGCACCGACATCTACTGGGCCCGTCAGCAGGTCGGCGAACGCCTGGCGGCGGCGATGGGCAACCTGCCGCCCGGCGCCACCGGCGGCATGGCGCCGATCACCACGCCGCTCGGCGAAATGTTCATGTTCACCATCGAGGGCGATCTGCCGCTGGCCGAGAAACGCGCCCTGCTCGACTGGGTGATCCGGCCGCAACTGCGCACCGTGCCGGGCGTCGCCGACGTCAATAGCCTGGGCGGCGAAGTCCGCACCTTCGAAGTCGTACCGCAACCGCAAAGCCTTGCCGCCCGCGGCCTGGCACTCGCCGACCTGCAGGCGGTACTGGAAAGCAACAACCGCAACGACGGCGCCGGCCGCCTGAACGACGGCGAGGAATCGCTGCTGGTCCGGGCCGAAGGGGCAATCCGCACGGTCGATGATCTCAAGAACATCGTTTTGCAGGCAAAAGACGGCAACGTGACGCGGGTCGGCGATGTCGCCGAGGTCCGTTTCGGCGCCCTCACCCGCTATGGCGCGGTGACCAAGAGTGGCCAGGGCGAAGCCGTCCAGGGCCTGGTTCTTGGCCTGCGCGGCGCCAATGCCCAGAGCGTGGTGGCCGGGGTCAAGGCGCGGCTGGCCGAAATCGCCCCGACCCTGCCGGACGGCGTCAGCATCGAGCCTTTCTACGACCGCAGCAATCTGGTCGGGCGCGCCGTCGGCACCGTCTCGAAAGCCCTGCTCGAAGCCATCGTCCTCGTCGTGCTGCTGCTCCTCGCCTTCCTCGGCAACCTGCGCGCCGCCCTGGTTGTTGCCCTGATGCTGCCGCTGTCGGCGCTCGCCACCTTCATCATGATGCGGATGTACGGCCTGTCGGCCAATCTGATGAGCCTCGGCGGCCTGGCCATCGCCATCGGCATGCTGGTCGATGCCGCCGTGGTCGTCGTCGAGAATGTCGAAAGCCAGCTGGCCGATGCCCAAGAGAACCTGCCGACGCTGCACCTGATCTACCGGGCGGCGCGCGAAGTCGCCTCGCCGGTCACTTCCGGCATCGTCATCATCATCATCGTCTTCCTGCCGCTGCTCACCTTGCAGGGCCTCGAGGGCAAGATGTTCGGGCCGGTCGCCCTGACCATCGTCTTCGCGCTGGCTTCCTCGCTGTTGCTGTCGCTGACCGTGGTGCCGGTACTCGCCTCCTACCTGATCAAGCGCGGCGTCCATCACGAGCCGTGGCTGGTGAAAAAGCTGTCGGCGCTCTACGACCGCATACTGACCACCGCCCTGGCCAACAGCCGGACCTTCGTCATTGGCGCCAGCATCGCGCTGGTCGCCGCCGCCGGCGCCTTCATGCTGCTCGGCAAGAGCTTCATGCCGACGATGGACGAAGGCGACATGATCATGCAGCTCGAAAAGCTGCCGTCGATCGGCCTCGACCAGACCATCGCCATCGATAGTCGGGTCCAGCAGGCGATCCTCGCCCAGGTACCCGAGGTCAAGGCGATCGTCGCCCGGGCCGGGGCGGATGAACTCGGCCTCGACCCGATGGGCCTCAACCAGACCGACACCTTCATGGTGCTCCAGCCGCGCGACACCTGGCGCAACCCCGACCCGGCCTGGCTGGCCGACCAGCTGCGCGGCGTGATGGCCGACTTCCCGGGCATCGGCTTCTCGTTCACCCAGCCGATCGACATGCGGGTTTCCGAAATGCTGACCGGCGTGCGCGGCGATCTGGCGATCAAGATCTACGGCCCGGAGCTCGCCACGCTGAATCGGCTGGCCGGCGAAGTGGTGGCGACCATCAAGAAAGTCCAGGGCGCCGAAGACACCTTCACGCTGAAGAACGACGGCGTGCAATACCTGAAGATTGCCGTCGACCGCCTGGCCGCCGGCCGCTTCGGGCTGAACATCGACGACATCCAGAACGATCTGAAGTCGCTGCTCGAAGGCCGCAATGTCGGCATCGTCATCGACCAGGGGCGGCGCGTGCCCGTCGTGCTGCGCGGCCCAAGCAGCCTGCTCAACTCGCCGGCCGACTTTGCCGCCCTGCGCCTGACCTTGCCGAACGGCGCCAGCGTGCCGCTGGCCAGCATTGCCAAAATCGAGCGCATCGACGGTCCGGTCAAGGTCGACCGCGAAAATGCCCAGCGCTACGTCGTCGTCCAGTCGAATGTCCGCGACCGCGACCTAGTCGGTTTCGTCGAGGATGCCAAGGCCGCCGTCGGCCGCGACGTCAAGTTGCCGCAGGGCTACCAGCTGGCCTGGGGCGGCCAGTTCGAGAACCAGCAACGAGCCGCGGCGCGGCTGATGGTCGTCGTCCCGGTGGCGCTGGCGCTGATCTTCTTCCTGCTCTTCTCGACTTTCCGTTCGGTCCGCCAGGCGCTGCTGGTTCTCTCCAACGTGCCCTTCGCGATGATCGGCGGCGTCTTCGGCCTGCTGATTGCCGGCGAATACCTGTCGGTCCCGGCCTCGGTCGGCTTCATCGCGCTGCTCGGCATTGCCGTGCTCAACGGCGTCGTCATGGTGACCTATTTCAACCAGCTGCTGGCCCGTGGCCTGGCGGTCGGCGACGTCGTCGTCGAAGGCGCCAAGCGCCGCCTGCGGCCGGTGCTGATGACCGCCAGCATCGCCGCCTTCGGCCTGTTGCCGATGCTCTTCGCGACCGGCCCCGGCTCCGAAGTGCAGCGCCCGCTGGCCATCGTCGTCATCGGCGGCCTGGTCACCTCGACCGCCCTGACGCTGGTCCTCCTCCCCATCCTGTTCCGTCGCTTCGGTGTCAAAGACACCGTCGCCTTTAGCGAGGCCCGCCATGGCTGATGTCCTGCTCACCCTGATCATGCCCAACGATGTCGCCCAGCATGTCGAGGACCTGCTGCTCTCCCGCCCCGATCTCGTCCCCGGTTTCACCGCCAATTTGGCCGAAGGGCACGGTTCCGTCGTGCCGCTGGTCGAACCCGCCGAACTGGTCAGCGGCCACGCGCCGCGCACCGTCATCCGCACCGTCGGCCCAGAAGCCGACAAGCGCGAGATGCTGGCGCTGATCAAGCAGGAGCTGCCGCAAGCCAACATCTTCTTCTGGCTGGTGCCGGTCATCGACAAGGGGCGGCTATGAACAAGATCCTCGCCCTCCTCGTTGCCGGCCTGGCCGGCACGGCCGGCGCCGCCGAACCGGCGCCCAACCTGCCGCCGGCCGAAATCGTCGCCCGCGTCCTCGCCGCCCATCCGACGGTGCAGGCCGCCGGCAGCCAGATCCAGGTCGAGGAAGCCAACCGCCAGCGCCTGGAAGCCGGCCCCTACGAATGGAGCATCCGGCTCGGCGGCCAGCAGCGCAAGGCCTACCCGAGCACCGGCCCGAACGAGCGCTTCAACGAATGGAATGCGGCCATCGAGCGACCGCTGCGCTTGCCCGGCAAATCCTCGCTCGATGGCGAGCTGGGTGCGGCCGGCGTCGCCCTGGCCGAAACCGCGCGCGGCGATGCCCGCCATGAAACCAGCCGCAACCTGTTGAAATCCTGGTTCGTCTGGCTCAAGGAAAATGCCTCGGCCACCCAGTGGAGCGAGCAGGTCGCGTTGCTGGAAAAACAAAGCAAGGCCGTGCAACGGCGCCAGCAACTCGGCGACGCCGCCCGCCTCGAAGCCATCCAGAGCGAGGCGGCGCTCGCCCAGGCCGCCGCCCAACAGGCCCAGGCCCAGGCTCGCCAACGCACGGCGGGCGAAGATCTGAGCCGGCGCTTCCCCGGCCTGCCGCTCGTTGCGCCGCGCAGCATCGCCGAGCCGGTGCCGATTGCCGGCGACGCCAACGAGTGGATCAACGCCATTCTCGAACACAACCATGAACTCGGCGTGGCGCGCGGCGAAGTGCAGCGCGCCCAGATTCTTGCCGGACGCAGCGGCCGCGACCGGGTGCCCGATCCGACCTTCGGCCTGCATGTCGCGCGCGAACGCGGCGGCGAGGATCAGATCGTCGGCGCCTACATCAACATCCCGCTACCGGGCGGCGCCCGCCGCGCCACCGCCAATGCCGCGCTGGCCCAGGCCGATGTCGCCGGCCGCCAGGAAGCGGCCGCCTTGCAGCGCATCACCGCCGAGGCGGCGGCGCTCTATCACACGGCAAGCGCCGCGCATGCCTCCTGGCAATCCAGCCGCAGCGCGGCCGAACGGCTCGGCCAGGCGGCCGACCTGACGGCCCGCGCCTACCAGCTCGGCGAAGGCAGCCTGAACGACCTGCTGGCCGCCCGTCGCCTGGCCAACGAAGCGCAGCTGGCGACCCGCCTGCTCCAGCTCGAAGCGCTGGAACTGCGCTACCGCCTGCTGCTCGATACGCACCAGTTGTGGGATCTCGACGAGGACACGCCGGCCGGCGAATAAGCCATGCACAAGATACTGGTCTGGGACTGGCCGGTCCGCCTCGGTCACTGGCTGATGGTCGGCGGCTTCATCGTCGCCTGGCTGACCGGCGACAGCGAATACTTCCGCCGGCTCCATGTCGGCGCTGGCGCGACGGTACTGGCGGTCGCCATCTTTCGCCTGCCCTGGGGCTTCATCGGCACCCGTTATGCCCGCTTTGCCGATTTCGTGCGCGGCCCGACCGCCGTCCGGGACTACCTGGCCAACCTGCTCAAACTCGAACCAGCCCACCAGGTCGGCCACAATCCGGCCGGCAGCTGGGCCATCGTCCTGCTGCTCGGCCTCGCCATCCTGACCGGCCTGACCGGCTGGGCAACGGTCAACGAGCTCGGCGGCCACTGGCTGGAAGAAGTGCACGAAGGCCTGGCGACGGCGATGCTGACCGTCGTCTTCATACACCTCGCCGGCGTCCTCTCGGGCAGCCTGCTGCACGAGGAAAACCTGGTACGCGCCATGCTGACCGGCCGCAAGAAGGGGAATGCCGACGAGGCCATCCCCTCGGCCCGGCCGCTCGCCGCCGTTGTGCTGCTGGCCTGGGTGGTCGCCGCCGGCTGGCTGATCGCCAGCTGATAGAATCCGGCCATGCGCATCCTGCTTGTTGAAGACGATCCCCAGCTCGGCGACGGCCTGACCATCGGCCTGCGCCAGGCCGGTTTCGCAGTCGACTGGGTGCAAGATGGCATGGCCGCCGACCACGCCTTGCAGAGCGAGATTTTCGATCTCGTCGTCCTCGACCTCGGCCTGCCCAAGCTCTCCGGCATGGAAGTGCTAAGCCGGGCCCGCGGACGCGGCCAGACCATGCCCATCCTCATCCTGACCGCCCGCGACGCCACCGGCGACAAGGTCTCCGGGCTCGATGCCGGGGCCGACGATTACCTCGTCAAGCCGATCGACCTCGACGAGCTGACCGCCCGCCTCCGCGCCCTGACCCGGCGCAGCGCCGGGCGCGCCGACCCGCTGCTGACGCACGGGTCTATCGTCGTCGACCCGGCCGCCCACAGCGTCACGCTGGCCGGCCAGGCGGTCGAACTGTCGAGCCGCGAATTCTCGCTGCTCCAGATGCTGCTCGAAAGCGCCGGCCGGGTACTGACCCGCAGCCAGCTCGAACAATCGATCTATGGCTGGCGCGACGAGCCGGACAGCAATGCCCTCGAAGTCCATATTCACCATCTGCGCAAGAAGCTGGGCAGCGACCTGATCCGTACGCTGCGCGGCGTCGGCTACACCATCGCCAAGTGACCACCGCCTGGTTCTCGCTGCGCCGCCGCCTGCTCGGCCTCCTGCTCGGCGGCGTCGCCGCCGCCTGGCTGGTGACCATGGTCTTCAGCTACCTCGATGCGCACCATGAAGTCGACGAACTGTTCGACGCCCAGCTCGCCCAGGCGGCGCAAACCCTGCTCGCCCTAGCCAGTCACGACGGTGGCGACGGCATCGAGGATCTCGGCGACATTACCCACAAGTATCAACGCCGCCTGCGTTTCCAGATCTGGCAAGCCGACGGCAAGTTGCTGATGCGCTCGAAAAATGCCCCGACCACCCCGCTGACCGAAGCCTACGGCTTCTCCGAGACGCGCGGTCCGGAAGGCCACTGGCGGCATTTCAGCCAGTGGAACGAGGCGCATGGCCTGCAGGTCCAGGTCAGCGAAAACCACCACATCCGCGACGACCTGATCGGCCACATCGCCTGGCGCCTGCTCTTCCCGGCCCTTTTCGGGCTGCCGCTGATCGGCTTCTGGGTCTGGCTGGCGACCCGCCAGGGACTGGCCTCGCTCGACGGGATCGCCCGCCAGATCGCCAGCCGCGCCCCGCAGCAGTTGCAGCCGCTCTGCCCGGCCTCGGCACCGGAAGAAATCCGGACCATGCTCGAAGCGCTGAACGGCCTGTTTCAGCGCGTTGAAACGGCGCTCGAAGGCGAGCGCCGGTTTACCGCCGATGCCGCCCACGAACTGCGCACCCCGCTCGCCGCCCTGCAGACCCAGTTGCAGGTCGCCCTACGGGCCCGCGACGGCGACGAACGCGACCGTTCGCTGCAGCAGCTGCAAAGCGGCCTGAGCCGCGCCTCCCATCTGGTCGACCAGATGCTGCAACTGGCCCGCCTCGACCCGGAGTCCGGTCTGCCCGATCCGCAAGCGGTCGATCTCGGCCGGCTGGCCGAAGCGGTCTGCGCCGACCTCGGTCCGCTGATCCTCGGCAAGAATATCGACTTCGACCTCGACGCCGCGGACGACTGCATAGTCATCGGCCAGAACGAATGGCTGCGCGTGCTGATCCGCAACCTCGTCGACAACGCCATCCGCTACACCCCGGACGGTGGCGCGGTACGCGTCAGCCTGAGCCGAGCCGATGGACATTGCCGGCTATCCGTTCAGGACAGCGGTCCGGGTATTCCGGTCAACGACCGGGCCGCCGTGCTGCGCCGTTTTCATCGCCTCGACCAGGGCGGCCAGCCGGGCAGCGGACTGGGGCTGGCGATTGTCGCGCGCATCGCCGAATTGCATGGCGCCCGGCTCGAACTGGGCGAAACGGCGGTCACCGGCGGCCTGACGGTGACGGTGCTCTGGCCGGCTTGAGCGGACCCGAGATGCCCCGAACTGGAGCATGGCGCACCAAAAGGATTCACTGCGGCCCTACCCGACGCGGCAAGCCCGAACATAAACCGTTGATAATCAAGATCTAGCAAAACAGTCGACGCGCAGCACGAGTTTTGCTTCAGAATATCGGCCTGCTTATTACCAAAGTCGTAATCGATGACCATCGTGCACCTCCTTGACCGCGCCCCGATCTCCGATGAAACCCCGCCCGAGGGAACTCGCCGGCTCATCAACGGCGAGGAACGTGTGTTCTACGATGGCTACTGGATCAAGAGCTACCCGGTTCCGGCCGATTCACTCGATGCCAAGAAGCGCCTGATCGAAGCGCTGACCCGCCGCCTGTTCAACCATACCGAACACGGCCTGAACATTCCGGGCACCCGGCTGGCCGAAGCGCGCCAGGCCTATACCGAGGAAACCGATCCCGGTCGGCGGCGCGTCAAGGGAGCGATGCTGGCCGGTACGCTGTTCAACCGGGCAACCGACATTTTCCGGAAACTGGTCGAACTGCAGGGCGACGGTATCGAAATCCGCAGTGACGATGCGCTGATGCGCGAATGTGGCAATTGCCTGCTCGAAGCCATGGAACTCGGCCGCTTCGTGCTGCACCGCAGCGGCGACGAGGGGATCGACGAGCTGTGGGGCGAACCGTTCCGCGCTTTTTCGATTCCGGTCGAAGACTTCTACGAAAGCCGCTACATCAAGATCGGCCAGAGCATGCGCGACATCGACAAAATCGCCAATGCGATGGTCGCCAACTTCACGCAGATTGCCCCCTTTGCCACCATCGAGTCGCCGATTCGCGACTTCGCCAACGCCGCCAAGGTGAAGACCGAAACCCTGCGCACCGACCCGGACATTTTCGAGGTCTGGTCCCGCTTGGTCACGGCGGCCGAACGCCTGGCCAACTATGCGCCGCAGCCAGCCCTGGTCGATCAGGCTTGCGCCGCCCACAATATTTCGGATGGCCTGCAATTGATTCGCAACGGCCGCGATCTGGTTTTTTACATCACGCGCGCCAGAACCCCGATGCCGAAAAGCACCCGTGAATACATCGAGCGCTGCGAGGTCTACCTGAAAACCGGCCTGGTGCCGATGATCCCGGCGCCGCTCCCGGCCTGACCTGGTCCTCGGCGAATGGCCCCGGCTACGGGCCGGCCAGCCGCCTCAGCGACTTTCCCGGACGGCCCGCAAGACGTCGGCCTCCAGCACCTGCGTATCGGTACCGAAGCAGCTCTGCGCTTCGATTTCCTCGATGACTGGCGCCTCGTCGACGCCGCTCTCGGCAGCTCCGACCAGATAACCATCGCGCTGCGCCTTCCATTGCGCCAGCGTCAATTCCTGTTCGGTCAGGCCGCCGCTCATACCGGGTGGCACTTCGGCACCCAATTCAACCAGCGTCCGGAAAACCTCGGTCCGCCCGCCGCGCAGCGCCATGCTCAAGGGCGATGTCGGCAGCCGGTTGTCGCCCAGATTGACCTTGCCACCGTGTTTGACCAGTTCGCGCACAATATCGCCAAAGCCCATGAAACAGGCGATCCCCATCGGCAAGCCCGGATCGCCCTGGCCATCGGCCAGTTCGGCCGGCGCCCCGGCCGCCAGCGCCGCCTGCACATCGGCCAGGCGACCGGAACGAATCGCCTTGAGCAGTAATAATTCCGAGCTCACGCTAGCCTCCCCCATCGATAGATATGCTGTTGGTTGATGTCTGCATGGTACCGGCTCGCGTCGCTCGTGTCAGTCGCGGTGCGCTCAAGTCAGTTAAAGTCCTGCCGATAGGGCTAATCCGCCGCAATTATTGATCTGCCTCGCCTTGCGCCGGCCGGCGGCTTTGTATAATCGATCGCTTATGGCAACCCATAATTCACTCGCGCAACACCTGCACCGGGCGGCTGACCAATACCCGGACGCCCCCGCCCTGCTGGCCGCCGAACGATCCTGGTCGTTCGGCGAACTGCTGGCCGAGATGCAGCATCGGGCCGCACCGCACGACGGCGCGCAAGACGCCGCAGTCGAACGCGGCGACAGCCTCCACCTGGCCCACCAGGCCTATGCCTGCAGCCAGGCAAAGCGGCCATTCTGGCCGGTGGACCGGGAGCCGCCGGCGACCGACGCCAAGCTGCCCGGCATCGCCCTGATCATCTCGACCAGCGGCAGCGAAGGCCAGCCGCGCGCTGTGCTGCTCGGCAATGCCCAGCTCGACGCCGCCGCTACGGCCGCCAACCAACATCTGCCGCTCGGCCCCGGCGACCGCTGGCTGAACTGCCTGCCGCTCTATCACATCGGCGGCCAGTCGATTCTCTGGCGCTGCGCCCGGGCGGCGGCGACGGTCCTGCTGCACGATGGCTTTGCCGCCCAGGCGGTGGCCGACGACCTGGCCCGCCAGCCGGTAACCCACATCTCGCTGGTCCCGGCCATGCTCGCCCGCCTGCTCGAACTCGGCGTCAAGCCGCCGGCCAGCCTGCGCGTTACGCTGATTGGCGGCGCCGCGCTGTCCTTGCCGCTCTATCAAGCGGCCTGCGCCGCCGGCTGGCCGCTGTTTCCCAGCTACGGCATGAGCGAAACCGCGGCCCAGCTGGCCACCCATGCGCCGGCCGATGGCCCGTGGCGCGAAGGTCTGGTCGGCCGGCCGATGCCGGGTCATGAAATCCGCATCGGCAACGATGGCCGCATCCAGCTGCGCGGCCCGCAGGTGATGCTCGGCTACCTCAACGGCGGCGGAGCCGATGCCGACGGCTGGCTGACCACCGGCGACCTCGGCGAGCTCGCGGCCGACGGCCGGCTGACCGTCACCGGGCGGGCCGACGACATGCTGGTCAGCGGTGGCCGCAATGTTCATCCGCTCGAAGTCGAATCCTGTCTCGCCGCCTGCCCGGGCGTCCGCGATGTCGCCGTCACCGGCCGCCCCGACCCGATCTGGGGCGACCTGGTAGTCGCCCTGATCGTCGGCCCGGCCGAACCGGCGGCGCTGCTCGCCCATGCCCGGCAGCACCTGCCGGCCGCCGCCGTGCCGCGCCAGCTGCTGTTTCTCGAACGCCTGCCGCGCAATCCGACCGGCAAGCTGGAGCGCGCCGCCCTGCGCCGCCTGGCGGCCGAAACCGGGAGCGCGGCGTGATCGACCGACTACACCGGCAACTGGCCGCGCCGGAACTGCTCAACCGCCTGCACCAGCTGGCCGGCGGCGCCCCCGCTTCGGCCCCGCTCAGCCTGCATCTCGATCTCGGCAAGCTCGACACCGACTGGCTGGACCAGTTGCCGGGCGGCCTACCCTTCTGGTATCGCGCGCTGCCCGCCCGGAACGAATTCCGGCTCGGCATCGGCCATGCCTTTCAGCTGGCCAGCGCCGGGGCCAACCGCTTTGCCGCCCTCGACAGCGCCTTTGCCGGGCTTTGCCAGCACTGGCGACATGAACGGCGACCACTGGCCTTTGCCGGCTTCGCCTTCGACGCCACCAGCAATGGCCCACTGCCCAACGCCCTGCTCGCCGTTCCGGCCATCCTGCTGGAGTGCATTGACGGGGCCTGCTCGGCCACCCTGAGCGTTCCGGCCGGGCGCATCGGGCAAGCGGTAGCCGACTGGCAGCTGTGCTTGAACTCTCCGGCCCGGCCCTATGCCGCCGAACTGCTGGAAAGACGCCCGGAAACGCTCGCCGAGCGCGCCTGGGTGGCCCGGGTAAACATCGCCTTGCGCGACATCGCAGGCGGCCGCATCGACAAGCTGGTCCTTGCCCGCAGCCGGAAAATCAAGGCCAGCCGGTCCTTTTCGCCCGCCCACATTCTCGGCTGCCTAGTCGGCCAACAACCGAACAGCCTGATCTACGCGCACGGCAACGGCCAGCAGACCTTCCTCGGAGCAACGCCGGAACGACTGGTTCGCCTGACCGACCGGCGAGTCGATGCCGATGCGCTGGCCGGTACCGCCTGGCCTGGCTCAATGGCGCTCGCCGAACAGAAAAACCGGCGCGAACAGGCATTCGTCGTGCACGCGGTTTGCACGGCCCTCGCCCCGCTTTGCCTCGCCCCGCCCGAAGTCGGCGCGGCGCGCGAGCACCCGGCCGGCGAGTTGCGCCATTTGCGCAGCCGGATCTCGGCCACGGTAAAAGCGGGAACCACCCTCTTCGACCTTGTCCGTACCCTGCACCCGACACCGGCCGTCGGCGGTTTTCCCGTCGCCCCCGCCCTCGACTGGCTGAGCGACCACCAGGAACAACGCCACGGCTGGTACAGCGGCGGCTTCGGGCAATTGAGCGCCGATGGCAGCGGTGAGTTTTCGGTCGCCCTACGCAGCGTCCTGCTCGATGGCAACACCGCCGAACTGCAGGCCGGCGCCGGCATCGTCGCCGGTTCCGACGCCTGGCTCGAACTGGCCGAGACCGAGGCCAAACTCGGCACCATGCTGACCGCGCTCAGCCCGACCGAACCGAACGCCATCCGCCATTCCCGTTAGCCGGGACTGGCGGATGCGTCGCCCGGGCCTTAACGATTCACATCGACCACGACGCGACCGCGCACCTTGCCCTCGAGCAGCTCGGCCCCGACTGCAATCGCCTCGTTCAGCCCGATTTCGCGGCTGATCTCATCGAGCTTGGCGATATCGAGGTCTTGCGCCAGACGTTGCCAGGCTTCCAGACGCACGGCCAGCGGCGCCATCACGCTGTCGATCCCGTACAGCGTCACGCCGCGCAGGATGAAAGGGGCGACACTCGACGGAAAATCCATGCCCTGAGCCAGACCACAGGCGGCCACGGCGCCGCGATACTTGGTCGTGGCGCAGGCATTGGCCAGCGTATGGCTGCCGACGGCATCGACGACCCCGGCCCAACGTTCCTTACCGAGCGGCTTGCCCGGCGCCGACAGTTCGTTGCGATCGATGATGGCGGCGGCGCCGAGCGCCTTCAGATGAGCCTCTTCGGCCGCCCGGCCGGTCGATGCGACGACCTGATAGCCGAGCTTGGCAAGCAGCGCGATGGCGACACTGCCGACCCCGCCATTGGCCCCGGTAACCAGTATTTCGCCGTCGGCCGGCTTGATGCCGTGGCGTTCCAGGGCCAGGACGCAGAGCATCGCGGTATAGCCGGCGGTGCCGATGGCCATCGCCTGACGGGTGCTGAAAGCCTTGGGCAGCGGCACCAGCCAGTCGCCGCGGACGCGCGCCACTTGCGCCAGCCCGCCCCAGTGGGTTTCACCGACGCCCCAGCCATTCAGGATCACCTGGTCGCCGACCTGCCATTTCGGGTGGCTGCTGGCGCTCACCGTACCGGCAAAGTCGATCCCCGGCACCATCGGAAAGCGGCGGACGACCGGCGATTTGCCGGTGATCGCCAGACCGTCCTTGTAATTGAGCGTCGACCACTCGACCCGGACCGTGACGTCGTCTTCCGGCAACTGCGCTTCGTCGATTTCCTCGAGGGCGGCGCGATAGCCGGCTTCATCCTTGTTGATCAGTATTCCCTTGAACATATCTCTCTCCATCGGTGGCTCTGAATCGGTGACTATAAATCAGCACGGCGGAAAATGGCCTTTCCGGGCCGTTTGCCAAATCAATCGGGGGAAGGCATCGATGACCTCGGCAAGCCGCCAACCGTCATCGAACTGAAACATTAATGCAACAAAATGATGGGCTTGAGGCATATACTTTATAAATAACATGGAGCGCGCGATGACCCATCCCCACCCAAAACCCCGCTTCCCGACCGAGAACTATCTCAACCGCGAACTTGGGCTGCTCGCTTTCAATCGTCGGGTTCTTGCCCAAGCCGAAGACGAGCGCGTCCCGCTGCTCGAACGCTTGCGCTTTCTATGCATCGTCTCGAGCAATCTCGACGAATTCTTCGAAATCCGCATGGCCGGCCTGAAGGAACAGGTCCGCGCCAAGGCGCCGATCGTCACCACTGACGGCAAGACCCCTCAGGAAGCCTACCGGATGGTCTCGGCCGAGGCGCATGCCATCGTCACCGAGCAGTACCAGCACCTGAACGACGTCATCCTGCCGGCCCTGGCCGACCAGGGCATCCGTTTCCTGCGCCGGTCGACCTGGAACGAGGCGCAGCGCGAGTGGATCCGCAATTACTTCATCCGCGAAATGGTGCCGGTACTGACGCCGATCGGACTCGACCCGTCGCATCCGTTCCCGAAGGTGCTCAACAAGAGCCTCAATTTCGCCATCGAACTGGAAGGCAAGGATGCCTTCGGCCGCAGTTCCAACTCGGCCATCGTCCAGGCACCACGCGTCCTGCCGCGCGTCATCCAGCTGCCGGAGGAACTGGCCGGCTGCGAATACGGTTTCGTCTTCCTGTCATCGATCCTGCACGAGTTCGTCGGTGAGCTATTCACCGGCATGACGGTGCTTGGCTGCTACCAGTTCCGCGCCACGCGCAACTCCGACCTGTTCGTCGACGAGGAAGAAGTCACCAATCTGCGGACCAAGCTGCAGGGCGAACTGCCGCACCGCCACTTTGGCGACGCCGTCCGCCTTGAAGTTGCCGACAACTGCTCGCCGGCGATGACCGAATTCCTGCTGGCCCAGTTCGCGCTCAAGAACGGCGACCTTTACCGCGTCCAGGGGCCGGTCAACCTCGTCCGCCTGATGCAGGTGCCGGACTGGGTCGATCGCCCGGACATGAAATTTCCGTCGTTCGCTCCCGGCCTGCCCAAGGCGGTCGGCAAGGGCGCCAATATATTCGACAGCGTCCGGCGCAACGACATCCTGCTGCACCACCCGTACCAGTCCTTCGCACCGGTCATCGAACTACTGAATCAGGCGGCCCTCGACCCGCAGGTCGTCGCCATCAAGATGACGGTTTACCGCACCGGCACCGACTCGGTATTGATGCAGTCGCTGATCCGCGCTGCCCAGAACGGCAAGGAAGTCACCGTCGTCGTCGAACTGATGGCGCGCTTCGACGAGGAAGCCAACATCAGCTGGGCGACCAAGCTGGAAGAAGTCGGCGCCCATGTCGTCTATGGCGTGGTCGGCTACAAGACGCACGCCAAGGCGCTGCTCATCGTCCGCCGCGAGGACAGCGGTCTGAAACGCTACGCCCACCTCGGCACCGGCAACTACCACCCGCGCACCGCCCGGCTTTACTCCGACTTCGGCCTGATGACCGCCAACGAGGAAATCACCCACGACGTCAGCGAGGTTTTCAAGCAACTGACCGGGCTGGGCAAGGCGCGCACGCTGAAGCACCTGTGGCAGGCGCCGTTTACACTTCAGCCGAATGTCGTCGCCGCGATCCGCGGCGAAACCGAAGCGGCCCGTGCCGGCAAGAAGGCGCTGATCGTCGCCAAGATGAACTCGCTGCTCGAACCCGAAGTGATCAACGCGCTCTATGAAGCGTCGCAGGCCGGCGTCAAGGTCGACCTCATCGTCCGCGGCGTCTGTGCGCTGCGCCCAGGCGTACCGGGGCTATCGGAGAACATTCGCGTCCGTTCGATCATTGGGCGTTTTCTCGAACATCACCGGATCTCCTATTTCTACGCCGGCGGCAAGGAAAACGTCTATCTGTCGAGCGCCGACTGGATGGAGCGCAATTTCTTCAAACGCATCGAACTGGCCTTCCCGGTCCTCGATCCCAAGCTGAAAAAACGGGTCATCACCGAAGGCTTGAAGTTCTACCTCGCCGACAACCAGCAGGGCTGGGACATGAACAGCCAGGGCACCTACCAGCGCCGTCGTTCGGCCCGGGCCAAGCCGCACCATGCCCAGGGCGAACTGATGCTGACGCTGGGTGGCGGCTGAAAGTCGATCATTGACCAGCGCAAGAAACACCGCTGGCGCCCCCGATGCGACATCCGGGGCGCCGCTTGCAGCCGACCAGCCGGCCCGCTGCAACAACTGTGCGCACTATTTCATCACCCACGAAGTGCATTTCCGCTACGGTTGCCGGGCCTTGGGCTTCAAGAGCCAGCAGCAACCGATCCGTGTCGTGATGGCAGCATCGGCACAACAGTGCCTCTATTTCCAGGCGAAGAAATAGCCCTGTAACAAAAGGGTGGGATGACCCGCCCGCTTCCTAGCGCGCCGGCTCGGCCACGAAAATCTCGACACGGCGGTTAGCCGCCCGCCCAGCCGGCGTGCCGTTGTCCGCCACCGGGTCGTGTGCACCACGCCCATCGATCGCCATACGATTCATCGCCACGCCACGACCCGCCAGGTAATCGCGAGTTGCGCTGGCGCGATTGATCGAAAGCGGATTATTCACCGCGTCGCTCCCCGTATTGTCGGTATGCCCGATGATCTTCACCGTGGTCACCGGGTTCTGGTTCAAGGTCGTGGCAAAGCGATCGAGGATCGGCCGCAGGTTGGACTTGATATCGTAGCGCCCGGAGTCGAAGGAAATATCGCTCGGAATATCGAGCTTGAGCTGGTTGTCGGCAGTCTGGCTAACCCCCACGCCGGTTCCGGCCGTTGCCTGCTCCATCGCCGCCTTCTGTTCCTGCATATGGCGCGACCAAAGATACCCGCCGCCAGCCCCCAGCGCCCCGCCGATTACCGCACCGGTCGCCACACCCTTGCCACCGTGCCCGGTCACCCCGCCCAGCAAGGCACCAGCGGCGGCGCCGATCGCCGCACCGGTCGCCGTAGTCCGCTGCGATTCATCCATGCTGGCGCAACCGACCAGTCCGCTTGAGCTTACTGCGATGACGATTAAAGAAACAATGATTTTTTTCATGGCTTTGACTCCCATCCACTCTGCAATTTTTCAACCTATCCGCTGGGTACGAAACCGGCAGTGCCGGCTTCGAAGCGCTGGCCAGAGGGAGTTCATCCAACCGCCTGGCAAGCTCTTTTGAGTATAGACAGGCGACCGGCGACGGCAATGTACCCTGGCACTCATAGGCTTCACATCGGGGGTGCCGACAGGTCTTTTTACAGGAGATTTTTCACTGTCAAGACTTGACTTATGCACAAAGTGAAAAAAATGACATCGCCGCAACCGGACGAAAAATGGGACTTCGAAACATGTCAAGGAAAATAATAAAGTCACATATATTCATATAGATACAACTATGCATAGAGTTTTTGCACAGTAAGGCAAAGCCTTTAGCGACGGGAGTTTAAGCCCACTTTTTACAGCTTATCCCCATAGTTATCCACAGGTTTTGTGGGTAATCCGAATTTCTCCTTTGCTGTTATGAACTTAGCTGATGTTCTTAAGCCATGGGGTCAGCCAACAGCAGTACCGGGCGACCTCCTGACCGATCACGTGCCGAGGGGGTCGGCCCAATGTATGCAATCGACATTCATTTCGATGCACGACGGCCGGCGTGCCCCCAGCCACCTGAATTAACAGCCGGTACATCATCGCTGTGGAAGTGATCCGGCTAACGCCAACGCCCGGCAATCTCTAAGGCAAACGGGGCGCACAAAAGAAAAAAGCCTGAATATTCAGGCTTTTGACTAACTCGATCGTGGTGGGCGGTACTGGGATCGAACCAGTGACCCCTGCCGTGTGAAGGCAGTGCTCTACCGCTGAGCTAACCGCCCACTTGAGAGGCGCGCATTTAACCATAAGTCTCGCAGAGGGTCAAACCAGTCGGCTAAAATAGCCGACTTTGTACCCGTATGGATTCCGCACCCCAATGAAGCCAGTCCGCACCCGTTTTGCCCCCAGCCCCACCGGTTACCTCCACATCGGCGGCGCGCGCACCGCTCTCTTCTCCTGGGCGTTTGCCCGTCGTCATGGTGGCACCTTCATTCTGCGCATCGAAGACACCGATGTCGCCCGCTCGACCCCGGAAGCCGTGCAGGCGATTCTGGACGGCATGCAGTGGCTCGAACTGGGCCACGATGAAGGGCCGTTCTACCAGATGCAGCGCATGGATCGCTACAAGGAAGTAATCCAGCAGATGCTGGTCAGCGGCGCTGCCTACCGGTGCTACACAACACGCGACGAGCTCGATGCCCTGCGCGCCGAGCAGGAAGCGCGCAAGGAAAAGCCGCGTTACGATGGCCGCTGGCGTCCGGAAACCGGCAAGGTCTTGCCGACGCCGCCGGCCGATGTGCCACCGGTCATCCGTTTCAAGAACCCGAAGGACGGCGTCGTGGCCTGGGACGACCAGGTCAAGGGCCGCATCGAGATTGCCAACGGCGAACTCGACGACCTGATCATCGCCCGGGCCGACGGCACGCCGACCTACAATTTCTGCGTCTGCGTCGACGACTGGGACATGGGCATCACCCACGTCATTCGCGGTGACGACCACGTCAACAACACGCCACGCCAGATCAACATCCTGCAGGCTCTCGGTGCCGAAGTGCCGCAATACGCGCACCTCTCGATGATCCTCGGCGACGATGGCGCCAAGCTGTCGAAGCGCCATGGCGCGGTATCCGTGATGCAGTACGACGACGAAGGTTTCCTGCCGGAAGCGGTCATCAACTACCTGGCGCGTCTCGGCTGGTCGCACGGCGATGACGAAGTATTCACCCGGCAGCAATTCATCGAGTGGTTCGATCTCGACCACATTACCGCTTCGGCGGCCCAGTTCAATACCGAAAAGCTGCTCTGGCTGAACCAGCACTACATGAAGCTGATGCCGCCGGCCGAGTTGTCCGCCAAGATCAAGGCTCGCCTCGCCGCGCGCGGAGTCGACACCGATGCCGGCCCCGACCTGGAAAAAGCGGTGACGCTGTATGTCGATCGCAGCAACACGCTGAACGTTCTGGCCGATGCCGTCGAAGTGTTCTACGCCCACGTCACGCCGAATCCGGAACTGCTTGCCCAGCACCTGCCGGATGAAGCCCGCCCCGCACTGGCCGATTTTGCCGCAGGCATTGCCACGGTTGCCTGGGAAGCGCCGGCGATCAATGCGCTGATCAAGGAAACGGTGACCAAACATGGCTTGAAAATGCCGAAGCTGGCGATGCCGCTGCGCGTCATCCTGACCGGCCAGGCACAGACCCCTTCCGTCGATGCCGTAATCGCGCTGATCGGCCGCGATAAGGTCATCGCCGCATTGAGACAAAATATCTAAAAAACGGAGAAGGCCTATTTACAAGGGTCGGTGAGATCCCTATAATGCGGCCTTCTTTCGCGGCGGGGGTATAGCTCAGCTGGGAGAGCGCTTGCATGGCATGCAAGAGGTCCGCGGTTCGATCCCGCGTACCTCCACCAAAGTGCGAAAGAAGTTGGTCCAGGGTCCCCATCGTCTAGAGGCCTAGGACACCGCCCTTTCACGGCGGTAACCGGGGTTCGAATCCCCGTGGGGACGCCAAGAATTTGGCAGTAAAGGTTTTGCAGTACTGGAGTGGTAGTTCAGTTGGTTAGAATACCGGCCTGTCACGCCGGGGGTCGCGGGTTCGAGTCCCGTCCACTCCGCCAATATTTTGAAGCCGGATTATCCCGGCTTTTTTATGCAGGTTGCCAACCTCGGTTGGCAGTCTGGGCCGAAAGGTCGAAGTTGGTTCGGCTATCTCTCGAATGGGGGTATAGCTCAGCTGGGAGAGCGCTTGCATGGCATGCAAGAGGTCCGCGGTTCGATCCCGCGTACCTCCACCAGATACCGAACCGGCAGTGTTGTAATGTTGCAGGTAACGTCCGGGTCCCCATCGTCTAGAGGCCTAGGACACCGCCCTTTCACGGCGGTAACCGGGGTTCGAATCCCCGTGGGGACGCCAAGAATTTGGCAGTAAAGGTTTTGCAGTACTGGAGTGGTAGTTCAGTTGGTTAGAATACCGGCCTGTCACGCCGGGGGTCGCGGGTTCGAGTCCCGTCCACTCCGCCAACCATTAAAAAAGCCGTTGAAATCGATGATTTCAACGGCTTTTTTTCTTTGTTGCCCGGGTTGCCTATTTCTCGACGAAAGCCCGCTCGATGACGTAATCGCCCAGTTCCCCGGTGTGGTGGTGGCCAACCTTGAATCCCCGCGCATCGAGCATGGCTGCCGTGTCGGCCAGCATGGCCGGGCTGCCGCAGATCATTGCCCGGTCGGTGACCGGATCGAGCGACGGCAAGCCGATATCGGCAAAGAGCTTGCCGGATTCGATCAGGTCGGTCAGCCGGCCTTCGTTGCGGAACGGCTCACGGGTCACCGTCGGGTAGTACACCAGCTTTTCACGCGCCCAATCGCCAAAGAACTCGTGCTGCCTGATTTCGTGCTCGATATAGTCGTGATAGGCCAGCTCATTGGTCCAGCGAACACCGTGAATCAGGATGATTTTCTCGAACTTTTCGTACACTTCGGGATCGTGAATCAGGCTCATGAAGGGCGCCAGACCGGTGCCGGTGGCGAACATGAACAGGCGCTTGCCCGGTTTCAAGTCATGCAGAACCAGCGTTCCGGTCGGCTTCTTGCTGACGATGATCGGGTCACCCGGTTGCAGGTGCTGCAGGCGCGAGGTCAGCGGTCCGTTCGGCACCTTGATGCTGAAAAACTCCAGATGCTCTTCATGATTGGCGCTGGCGATGCTGTAAGCGCGGGTCAGCGGCCGGCCATTCACTTCCAGTCCGATCATCACGAACTGACCGTTGATGAAGCGCAGACCGGGATCGCGCGTCGTGCGGAAAGAAAACAGCGTGTCGTTCCAGTGATGGACGGAGATGATTTTCTCGGTAGCAAGGTTGCTCATGGCGGATGTTCTCGGCGGAATTTTTGTATGTCCTGAATCATAGGCTTCGCACCTTATATATTTAAGCGGATAATTTCTCTAACAATTACCTATTAAGTCGATATGCGAATCACCCTGCGCCAGATTGAAGTCTTTGCCGCCATCGCCCGGAGCGAAAATGTCTCGCGCGCCGCCAGACAGCTGTCGATGTCGCAGTCGGCGGCAAGCAGCGCGCTGGTCGAACTGGAGCGCCAGTTCGACTGCCCGCTGTTCGACCGTATCGGCAAGTCGCTGCGCCTCAACAGCACCGGACGCGGCCTGCTCCCCCAGGTGCAGGACATGCTGGCTCGCGCGACGGACATCGAAGCCTATCTGGCCGGCGGCGTCCTCGGCCCGCTGGCGGTCGGCGCCACCTTGACCATCGGCAACTACCTGGCCACCCTGGTTGTCGCCGAATACCTGCGCCGCCATCCGGCATCAAAGGTCAGCCTGCATGTCGCCAACACCCACAGCATCGTCGAACAACTCTCCCGCTTTGAACTCGATATCGGCCTGATCGAAGGCGAGGCGGACGATCCCAACCTGTTGCTCGAACCCTGGCTGGACGACACGCTGGTTGCCTTTTGCGCCCCGCAGCATCCGCTGGCCTCGGCCGGCGAGGTCAGCCGGCAACTGCTGAGCGAACAGAAGTGGATCGTCCGCGAGCATGGCTCGGGAACCCGCGCCCTGTTCGACCGCGTCATTGCCAAAGCCTTGCCGGATATCCACATCCAGCTCGAACTGGAACATACGGAAGCGATCAAGCGGGCCGTCGAGTCCGGGCTGGGCATCGGCTGCCTGTCCCGCCTGTCGCTGCGCGAGGCTTTTCGGCGCGGCAGCCTGGTCGAAATCGCAACCCCGCAGTTCGACCTGCGCCGGCATTTTTATTTTGCCCGCCACCGGCAACGCCCGATCAGTCCGGCGGCCCGGACCTTCCTCGAGCTGTGTCGGGAAACCAGCGGCACGGCCCAGGGAACCGACACCCTGCAACTGCCGTTTATCAGCTGATTGCCACACCGGAGCGCCGACAATCCAGTTTTTGCCGACCGGGCGAAGCGATCCCCAGATGTAACAAGGCCTTCAGACAGGCCAAAGCCCTTGCGGGGGTCAGGTATAATCGCTGGTTTAGTCGACCCCGTTCGCGCCAGGAGTTACCCATTCAACACCGCAACGTTCTGTCGCTGTTTCGCCGTTTTGCCGGCGCCTGCCTGGGCGCAACTGCCCTGACGCTCGCCCTGCCGACGCTGGCTGATGCAGCCGACAACGCCCCGCTGGATTCCCTGCAAATGTCCTCGCCGAGCGATGCAGAAACCGGATCACCGGACGGCGCCCTGACCATCCATGAAGTGCGCGCTGCGCTGCAGCCGCCAACGACCATCGACCTGACGGCCGAAACGGACAATCTGTGGGATCGCATCCGCAACGGTTTTGCGATGACCAATCTCAATGATGACCTGGTGCTGCGCCACCAGCACTGGTATCAGAGTCATCCGGATGCCCTGCGCCGCATGGTCGAACGCAGTCGCCCCTATCTGCACCACATCGTCGAAGAACTCGAAGCGCGTGGCATGCCGACCGAACTGGCGCTGCTGCCGATGGTCGAAAGCTCGTTCAACCCGATGGCCTACTCGCGTTCGCATGCCTCGGGCCTGTGGCAGTTCATTCCGGCCACCGGCAAGCGTTTCAATCTGGAACAGAACTGGTGGCAGGACCAACGCCGCGATATCGTCGCCTCGACCGACGCGGCGCTCGAATACCTGCAAACCATCTACGACATGCATGGCGACTGGCATCTGGCGCTGGCTTCCTACAACTGGGGTGAAGGCGCCGTCAAACGCGCCGTCGACAAGAACAACGCCCGGGGCCTGCCGGCCGATTACGCCAGCCTGACCATGCCGAACGAAACCCGGAACTACGTCCCGAAACTGCAGGCCTTGAAGAATATCTTCGGCAACCCGGTCCTGATGGTCCAGCTCGGCCTGCCGGAAATCCTCAACCGTCCGTATTTCGCGACCATCGATACCGAACGGGCGATCGATGTAAAAACCGCCGCCCGGCTGGCCAACATGCCGGTCGAGGATTTCCTGGCGCTCAACCCGTCACATAACCGCCCCGTCATCCACGCGGATTCGGCAGTTGTGCTGCCGGCCGACAAACTGGCGATTTTCCGCAGCAACCTCGAAAAAAATTCAGCGCGGCTGACCGAATGGCAGACCTACACGCTGAAGAATGGCGAAAAGCTCGACAAGGTCGCGCCACGCTTCGGTATCGCCTTGCCCGAATTGCTGCGGATCAACGGCCTGCCGGTCAAGGTTCGTTTGGGGGCTGGCTCGACGCTGCTCGTCCCGGCCGGCGACGGGGCCGAGGACCTGGGTAATCTGCAAAGCGTCGCCGCCCCGCAACAGATCATCGAGCCGGAACCGGTCGCCCCGGCGCGCAACAGCCGGACGACCACCGGCAAGACCGCCAAGGCGCCGGCCAAGGGCGGCGGCAAGGCGGCCATCCAGGCCAGCAGCAAAGGCGCCAAGCCGCTCGCCAAAGCGCCAGCCAAGCTGCCCACCAAGCCAGCCGCCAAGGCGGACAATGGCAAAAAAGCCGCCCCGACCAAGCCGGCCGCGCCAAGCAAGGGTGGCAAGCCGGGCAAAGGACGACGCAACTGATTTCTGCCGGTGATCGATAAGCGGAAAGCTGCCTTAAACCGCCCGCCAATGGCAGTTGACCGTATGGGTCGCTGAAACGTCGCTGCTTTCCGGGTAGCTCTCGCGACAGACCGCCATGACGTGCGGACAGCGCGGATGAAAGTGGCAGCCCGACGGCGGATTGGCCGGCGACGGCGTCTCTCCCGGCAAACGGACGACCGCACTTTGGCCATCGAGGCGGGGCACCGGCACCGCCGACAGCAGCGCCTGAGTGTAAGGATGGCGCGGTGAGCGCAGCACTTCTTCCGCCCTGCCCCGTTCGACAATGCGGCCGAGATACATCACCGCCACATCGTGCGCCAGATATTCGACCACCGCGAAGTTATGGGTGATGAACAGGTAGGCGACGCCCAGTTCTTCCTGCAACTTCTTCAACAGATTGAGAATCTGCGCCTGCACCGAGACATCGAGCGCCGAGGTCGGCTCGTCGCAGATCAGCAGCTCCGGCTGCACGGCCAGGGCGCGGGCGATCGCGATGCGCTGACGCTGGCCGCCGGAAAACTCATGCGGATAACGCCCGGCTGCTTCGTCCGGCAGCCCGACCTGACTGAGCAAGGCGGACAGCGCTTCAGCCTGCGTCGCCCGGTCGGCGGTCAGAGCCAGCGCCGCCATCCCCTCGGCAATGATCTCGCCGACCCGCATCCGTGGATTGAGCGACGCGAACGGATCCTGGAACACCATCTGCATGTGCCGCCGGGCGGCGCGCAGGCGCTTCGGCTTCATGCCGACCAGCTCGCGGTTAGCGAGCTTGACGCTGCCGGCCGTCGGCTGGATCAGTTGCAACAAGGCCTTGCCGACCGTCGTCTTGCCGCAGCCGGATTCGCCGACCAGGGCCAGCGTGCGGCCGGCCGAGATGGCCAGCGACACGCCATCGACCGCCCGCACATGGCCGACCGTCCGTTGCAGCAGGCCACGGCGGATCGGAAAATGGACTTTCAAGGCATCGACTTCGAGGAATGGCCGGGCCGGTTCGATCTCCAACTCGCTGACAGCGTGGCGCGCCGGCCCTGCCTCGGCCGCCTCGCCGGTCCAGTGGCAACGGACGACATGGCCTTCACCGACCGCGCGCCAGGCGGGCGACTCGCTGCGACACTGCGCCATGACATGGGCGCAGCGGTCGGCAAAACGACAGCCGGCGGGCATGGCCGAAAGCACTGGCACCTGACCAGGAATCGTGGTCAGCCGCAAGCCGCGCCGCGACACTTCCGGCAAGGCGGCAAACAGCGCCTGGGTGTAGGGATGCCTCGGCCGGATGAAAAATTCCTGGCGGCTGGCCACCTCGACCAGTTCGCCGGCGTACATGACGCCGATGCGGTGCGCCATGCGGGCGACGACGCCGAGATCGTGGGTAATCAGCAGCATGCCCATGCCGCGCTCCGCCTGCAGGCCAGCCAGCAGGTCGAGGATCTGCGCCTGGACGGTAACGTCAAGGGCGGTGGTCGGTTCGTCGGCGATCAGCAGCTCCGGCTCGCCGGCTAGTGCGATGGCAATCATCACCCGTTGCTTCATGCCGCCCGAGAGCTGGAAGGGATATTCGCCGAGCCGCCGTTCCGGGTCGGCGATGCCGACCAGACGCAGCAATTCGAGCATCCGCCCGGTCGCCGCCTGGCCGACCAGTTGGCGATGGCGTTCGAGCACTTCGCCAATCTGCCGGCCGACGGTGAGCACCGGGTTCAGGCTGGTCGCCGGCTCCTGAAAGATCATCGCCATCCGGCCGCCGCGATAGGCGCGCATGTCGGCCTCCGGCAGGGTCAGCAAGGCCTCGCCATCGAGCCGGATGCTGCCGTCGAGAATGCGGCCGGCGGCCGGCAGCAGGCGCATGATGCCCTGCGCCGTGGCCGACTTGCCGCAGCCCGACTCGCCGAGCAGGGCAAAGGTTTCGCCTTTGGCAATGGCGAAGGAAATACCGTCCACCGCGGCAAAGGTCTGGCCATTGGCCATGAAGCCGAGACGGAGATTTTCGACCTGTAACATTTACGCCGCCCTCGGATCGAATGCATCGCGGATCGCGTCGGCGAACAGGTTGGCCGCCAGCACCAGCGTGAACATCGCGACGAAGGCCGCGGCCAGCGACCACCAGACGACCGGTTCGCGGCCCAGTTCCATGCGGGCGTTGTTGATCATCGTGCCGAAGCTGTTCATGTTTGGATCGACCCCGATGCCGACGTAAGAGAGTACCGCTTCGGCCAGCACCAGCCCGGAGAAATCCATGACCAGCGCGATGATCACGATGTGCATCAGGTTGGGCAGGATGTGACGGACGATGATCCGCCAGTTCGAGACACCGAAAGCCTGCGCCGCCTGGATGTATTCGAGTTCGCGCAGCTTCAGCGTTTCGCCGCGCAGCAGCCGGCACAATCCGGTCCAGCTGGTGATACCGAGGATGAAACAGAGCGCCAGCAGGCGCAGATCGGCGCGTTCGGCGGCGGTCGAGAACCATTGCGGGTGGGTGTCGATGACCACCTGCATCATCAGCACGGCAGCGGCGATCAGCAGCACGCCGGGAATCGAGTTGAGGACGGTATAGACGTACTGGATCAGGTCGTCGATCCAGCCGCGAAAATAGCCGGCGACGATGCCGAGCAGCACGGCCATCGGCAGCATCACCAGGGTCGTCACCAGGCCGATGATCAACCCGGTGCGCACGCTTTTCAGCACCTGATAGAGCACGTCCTGGCCGACCTTGTCGGTGCCGAAGACGTGATACTGACCGGCCAGCCAGAGCAGCGGCACGACAAGCAGCAGGATGAAGCCGAGCGCGATCAGCACGGCATTCCAGGCGAACGCCGTTTCGCCGCGCCAGATCTTGCGCCAGCCCGAACCGCCAGCCGCGCCGCGACCGGCGACGAGCGAAGCGATGCCGGCCAGGGCCAGCCAGCCAATGCAAGCGGCCAGCCCGGCCCGCAACGCGGTGAATCCGGCATCGGCCGCCACCTCGGCCTCGCGCTCGCCGAGATGGACGCCACCATGCTTCAGGCGCGGGTAGTCGCGGACCGTACCGCCGCCCGGCAGATCGATGCTTTCCTTGGCATAGAGGCGGGTGGCAAAGGGTTCGGAATAGGTTTTCTCATTGCGCAAACGCAGCGGCGCGGCAAGCGCATCGAGCACCGACAGCACTTCGATGGCGTAAGTGACTTTCTGCCCCGCCTCGCTGTTCATCTGCACCCGGTAGTGCAGCGAATCGAGCAGGCCGATCAGGACGAACGCCAGCAGCACGGTGGCCGAGGCCATGCCTACGCGGTTCGCGCCCAGCTTGCGCCATGACCGAATTAAGGCCTCATCCTTCGCCACGAGATGTGCAAGCCCCCATCCGGAGAAAACAAGCAACCAAACGAAGGCATCCGACCAGAGAATAACAATCTCAAACCGCATTACTGCAACCTTATTCTCGGATCGGCGATGGTATAGAAAATATCCGTCAACAATAGAGCGACGATGTAGAGGACGGCACCGATAAAAACCATCGAACGGACAACGGCGAAATCCTGCGAATTGATTGCATCGATCGTGTAACTGCCCAAGCCGGGAATTCCGAAGAAAGACTCCATGACCAATGCCCCCATGAAAAGCGTAGGGATTACAACAACCACCTGAGTGAGAATTGGGATCATCCCATTACGCAAGACATGGCGGAACAGGATGGCAGTTTCAGTAAGGCCTTTTGCCCTTGCCGTGCGCACATACTCTTTGGTGATTTCTTCCAGGAAGATAGTGCGATACCAGCGCGCACCTGAACCAATTCCCCCAATCACCCCGATCAGCACCGGCAGGATCAGGAAGCGCCAGGCCTCGAGCCCGGTGCCATAGCCGGAAATCGGCATCAGCCGCCAGATCTTGCTGATCAGGTACTGGCCGCCGATGATGTAGAAGAGGCCGGAAATCGACATCATCGCGACGCACAGCACGACGCCCCAGAAGTCGAAGGCGGTGGCGCGGAAGAAGGCCAGCGTCAGCGCGAAGCTGATCGAGACGAACAACCCGAGAATAAACGTGGGCAGCGCAATGGCCAGCGACGGACCCATCCGCGCCGAAATTTCCCGGGCGATGTCGCGGCCGTCCTCGGCGCGGCCGAAATCGCCGGCGAACATGCGCGCCGATTTCGCGAAGAACACGGTATCGGTGACAACCGCCAGCCCGCTGGCCGCCGGATTGATCATCAGCGGCTTGTCATAGCCGCGCTCGACTTTCCATTTCTCGATCGCCTCCGGCGTCACGCGCTTCACCCCGAGTTGCATGCGCGCCATGTCATCCGGCGTATTGACGACGAAGAACAGCGCGAAGGTGATCAGATTCACCCCGATCAGAATCGGGATGGCGTAGAGGAGGCGACGAACGATGTAGGCAAGCACAGACGGATTATGCCAAGAGCCGGCCCAGGATGAGCACAATCAGCGCAACAATCGCCGCAGCCCAGGCGGCCACGGCGTAATCCGAACGCAAGGGCGGCGGGGGCGACGCCTGCGGATCGCGCAAGGCGTCGGGAAAAATGCGCCGCGGCACCGGGATGATCTGCTGCTCGGCCGGGTCTTGCGGCAGCCGCGCCCGGTATTCGACACTGGTTTCCACCGGGTAATCGCCCCAGGCCCGACTGGAGGGAAATTGCGGCACGCGGACCAGCAAGATTTCGGCGACGTCCTCGGCCAGCAAATGCTCGAATGCCGTCAGTTGGCGGCCGGCGTGTCCGCTCGCCAGCTTCAGTAGATCGGCGGCCATTTCCTCGAAGGCGGCAGCCGGATAAAGCCGGGTCCGATCTTCCGTCAGATAATCGAAAATTGCCTTGCCCTTGCTCAGGCTTCGTTCCCGGAGCGTCCGCCAGGGCAGAGCGAACACCGCCTTGAGCCAGCTTTCGGCGCCTCTCGCCGGCACCCGCCAGCCAAGAATGCGCGATGTCGTCACACTGATGCCGGTGCAATTGGCACGGGCATGCTGATAAGCCAGCCGGTGCCGATAGAACTGCTCGTAAACGCGCGCCATCGCCGATTGCAGGTGCTGCGCCGTGCGTTCTTCCTTGAGCGTCGCCACCAGCATGTAGGACGGCCGATACCAGGCCTGGCCGCTGTTCAGGTCGGAGAGGTAATTGTCGAGCGGCACCGGCGCGGCGATGATGCCCTTCTCGCTTTCCGAATCCAGCGTGTAGAAGTTGTTCACCAGCCAGTCGTCGATTGCGCCCTGCTCGCCGATCCGCCCGGTCATCAGGGCGAAATGGCCGCTGTGCGCTTCATCGTCATCGCCCTGGGCGCCATTCAGCATCAAGCCGAGAACCGGCTGACCGGCCCGCGGCCCAGCTTGGCCAGGCCGCCGCCAGAGCGATTCGACGGCAAACGGGCTTTGCGCGCCGCCTCTGGGCTGCGCCCGCAACCACTGACACACGGCCGCCGACTCGGGAGCCTGCGCAGTGCTGACCGGTTTTTCCGGCAACCGGAAATCCTCGGGCCACACGGTGCGCGCCACAAAAGCATCTGTCGCAAGGCTTCCCCGGATTTTTACCGGGCGACCGCCGAAGAAGGCCAGGCTACTCGCGTCGAACCAGGATTTGTTGAGCGGCAACCTGGGGACCAGACGCCACGCCAGCGAGTCAGTCCCAACCGCGATCGACCGGCCATCCGCCGCCAGCACGGCGTGCTGCAGCACATCGGGCGCCCCGAGCCAGACCAGCGGCGGATGTTGCGGCGCCCCGCCGAGCGGATTCGCGTGATTCCAGGCCGCCAGATCGGCCCAGACCGGCAAATCGCCCTGAAGGCCGGCGGCGGACCAGCCGTTACGCGGCACGGCGATGGTCTCGTCCTGGAAATACCAGAGTATCTGGGGCGCCACCTCGCCATCCAGCGTACGGCCGGTGGCAATGACGAAGTGCTCGGCGGGAAAAATACCGTAATAAGGCATCAGGTCATTCTGGCCGATCCGGACCATTTGTGGGTTACAATGCGGCCCCTCAAAACAAAAAAGCCCGTGAAATCACGGGCTTATCTGTAATAGCTTTGGCGGAGAGGGTGCCCCCCAACATTGCGTTTCAGAGTGTCTCGAAAAGCCCAGAAAACCCTCTAAAACCTTCGCAAACACGGGGTTCTCGTAAAAATAGTTTCTTGTAGTGTCTCGATTGCCTCCGTAATATCTCACGCACCGTGATGGGACGGTTGATGGGACAGGAGGCAAGACCATGGCACTAACTGCACTGCAAGTGAAGAACGCCACTCCAGCAACCGGCAGAGACGGCAAGCCTACTACATCAATGATTTCCGATGGCAATGGCTTATACCTACGAGTTGCTATCAGTGGAAGCAAGTCCTGGATCTACCGATTCCAGCTCAATGGCAAGCGTCGGGATATGGGCATTGGCAACTTTGCCGATCATACTCTAGCAAATGCCCGTGAAGCGGTCGCCACGCTTGGCAAGCTAGTTCGCCAAGGGATCGATCCAATCGAGCACCGCAAAGCCCAACAGGAAGCACTGCAGCAAGCAGAAGCAGTAGCCAAGACCAAGGCTGTGACCTTCGCCGAAGCAGCGACTGCCTATATTGACAGTCGCAAGGCCGGATGGAAGAACGAAAAGCATATCGACCAATGGCGAAACACCCTGACAAGATACGGTGCGCCATTCAACAGCAAGCTGGTTGGCGATGTAACTATTGAGGATGTCGAAGCGGCCCTTCGCCCTATCTGGCTGGAGAAGACTGAAACCGCCACCCGCGTTCTTGCCCGGATAGTTAATGTACTTGGTTACGCCCACGACAAGGACTGGCGCGATGCTGACGATGCCGATGCATGGGGAACCCGTCTTCGCGAACGTCGCTTGCCCAAACTGCCAAAGAAGACCAAGCGGGTTCAACATCACCCCGCCCTACCCTTTGTGCAAACTCCGGCGTTCATGGCCGAACTTCGCAAGAGCATAGCAACCGGAAGCCGACTGTTGGAGTTCGCGATTCTCTGCGCTTCACGATCTGCAGAAGCCCGCGATGCTACATGGTTGGAAGTTGATCTAGGCGCAGCTCTTTGGGTCATCCCTGCCGAGCGCATTAAAACCGAGATTGAACACCGGGTGCCACTATCTACCCAAGCGGTTGCATTGCTGCGGGCATTGCCAGCGGGTAAACCTACCGACTACATTTTCCCTGGACAAAAAGATGAGAAGGCGCTGTCGGCAATGACCATGACAGCATTCATTCGTCGTCAGAACAAACGCGAATTGAAATGGAAGGATGAAAACGGCGAGGCAATCACGCAACACGGATTCCGCTCAACTCTCATGGATTGGGCAGCAGAGACAACCTCGTTTCCTGCCGCAGTTGCAGACATGGCTCTGGCCCATGTAATCAGCGACAAGGTCAGAGCTGCTTACCAGCGCGGAGACCTTTTCGAGAAGCGCCGCGCCATGATGCAGCAATGGGCGGATTACTGCGTTCCTGAAGTAACTCACCAGTAGTTTACAAATATGTCTTGATAGTTCTCGGTAAGGCACAGAAAGTGTGGTCAAATGACGGCACTGCCTGTCGATGGCAGTGCGTGACAAAGGGATGAAACAGGGATCAAGCTGTTTCCCGACTCGGTCTTCCTGACTGCCGATGAAGAATAGCGCGGAACGTATATCAGCGATTCCATCACACTTGCACCGATGAAGACAGTGTCCTAGACACGAGCACACAGAGCGCACCTTCACACCAACAGTTCTTCTTAGGAAGATGACCACCCCAAGCAATGGAGTGGTTTGCAAAGCCGTCACGCAATACGGCCACCAGGCAAAAAATAGCCCTCGTGGGAGTATCGAAAATGACGATTCAATCAAAAGTAGTTGGCACCAGCGAAATATATCGCTGCATGTGCAACATTAGCCGTGCAACGTTTTACCGAGTTGTAATGGTCGATCCAACTTTCCCCAAGCCGTTCAAAATTGGCCTTCGCAAAAATGCTTGGCTGCGTGCTGACATCGTGGCGTGGATCGATTCCCTTGCTGCGAGGGTTGCAGCATGATCGCCACTCAACCCACTTGTGAAGAAGCGGCTCTTAAAGAGTTTAATAGCCTTTATGCCGCATTGTTCGATGACGAGCCGATGCCTGACGATGGTCATTGCACCGGAACGTTGGCAACGTTCTACACTAACAAACAACTTGCCCCCGATACATGCACAGGGTGCGTGAAGCATCCAGCTTGTAATTCAACGCATGAAAACCACATGGACCGGATCACACGGTTCCTAGCGGATTGCTTCGGACACAAGCCGGTGCATCCGCGGGGACTCGCCGAACCCGTCAAATGCGAAACTTGCTTTGTTCGCAAAGATTGCATTGACGCTACGACGATCATACAGACCATCCAGGTTCAGTCTGTAGTTGCTTCCCCGACCACACCAAGAGCTAAAGCCACCCCCGAAGCTGTATGCCCAGTACAGGACGACAGAGGCTCCCCTGCGTTAGAGCCGGAAGTAGCTAATTTCATCACCGCTCAAGAACTCGCCCAGACCATCGAAAGGTTTCAGTCCAAGAGCAACGAGAACGTCACCGCGGCTCTTCAGGACATATCACAAGAAATCCGGCGCACCGGCAAGACCGAGTACAGCCACCCGCTACGAGTTCAGTTCGTGGCAGCCTCCATCGAACTGAACAATCGTGGAATCATGCCAGCGTTTCGCCCTGCTTGCCGCGCGACTGCACCAAAGAAAGGGGAAAGCTACCCAGCCGACGATACCAAGCTGGCGAATGACCTTCGCCTGATTGACGTGGACTATCTCTCCAAGCACCACCCGCACGGGCATGGCAGGATATTCAAAAACCTACTTAATGATGACGGCACCCTAGATAATAAGAAGGCTTGGGAATTTGTGACCACGCCCGGGAATGCCGAAAAGAAAGCCGAACTACTGATCCTGACGCCCATCGAAATAGCCGAACTATTCATCATCCGTGACAACAAGACGCGCCTTCGCTGGGAGCGCTTGCGAAAGCACCAGCGCTCGCACATGGGCATGATTCGCACCGCACTCAATGCTGGTCGCAAAGGCGGCACCGCCGATGAACACTGGCAGCTTTACGCCCTGTGCGTGATTCTGGATTGGAGCGTAAAGGCCATTACCGATGCCGCAACGAGAATGCCAGGGCTGACCATAAGTGAAAGAACCATCCGGCGCTCGATTCCGTGGCTGACGGAATCCGCCAAGTTACCACGTGGTGACGAATGACATCTTCCACCACCAGCCAAACTGGGAACACTCAGGTAGTTTTCTGCACTCCCGCAACCTCAACCTCAACTAGATGCCACCCAAATGCCAACCACTTGCCAACCAGATGCCAACCACTTGCCAACCACTTGTCAGCTAAATCGTTTCACAATATTGTTTTAATTGGGTTTTTTAAAGAACCGTGACCGTAAGAAAGTAAGAAAGTAAGGAAAGAGGAGAGAAGGAGAGAAGGAGAGAAGGAGAGAAGGAGAGCCAATTTTTCATCTTCTTTTTTCTTTTTTCTTCAGGAATTCAAGAGACGAAGCAAGGATTGCAACGACATCTACAGCTTGGTTTCAAATAAACGTTCGCGGAATCAAAAGCTGTTCGTCTTCAGAACTAATTAAATGGAAATTAAGTTCGCGGGAGCGAGGGCCTTTCTCTAGTTAAGGTCACTGCCGTGACCTTAACTGCAACGATAACTGTGACACTTTCACGCACATATGCCTCCAGGGCCGACATGGCGGGCCGCTGTGAGGTCGCAGTCGTCCCCGCCCCCCCCATCATCCGAAAATATCTTGCTGACGTTGTAGCGGACCTGTATTCGAGAGACGCCAGGCCAGTAATTCACGCTTTGGCCTTAAATGTGGCAGCGCGGTCTTCTCGTTGCTTCTGCCCCTTGGCAGGCGATCTCCATCGCCCGATGAAGCTGAGATTTCACAAAATCCAACGTCAGGATTTGCGGGACCATCTCTTCTACCCTTCCAACAAAAACTCGACCCTGTTTCCGACAGAAGCCCTCCACCCGATATCTCAGGTGAGGATGCTGCTGTCAGATGTACCCAATTCGGCTATAAACCCATATTATATTGACATCACAACTTGATGACCTAGACATGGCGAAGCAACCTATACGAGGATTTTCTAAGGAGGTCGAAGCCTTCGGGGTAAGCATCGTGTTCGTCATCGTCTTACCACTGGTACCTGTTTTCGCGGAGTACGTGATAAAGAATGACCTAGCATCTGCGACGGCGACGTTAGCGGCTTCGATGTATTCGCTAACAATTGGGACAAGTAGCAGAAACCCTCTGTTGCTGGCCCTTGGGGTTGTAGCCGGCTTGGCATTCGCAATGCTATTTGGCGCAGTACTTAATGCAGCTAATATTCCGAGTTACACCACGGTTGCTGCATTGATAACCATTGCAGCCTTCGCCTTGGTTCATGCTTGCGAACGATGGAATCGCCACGCAGTGGAAAAGAAATCTTTCTTGGGGTAACGAGTGATGGAAAAAGTACTCCTTCTCCTACCTATTCTTGCTGCAGGCGCAGCATTGACCGCCTGTGGTTTAGCAATATTTAATCTTTTCTCTGATCGATCGAAAGCACTCCACGTCAAGAAAGACCCCGGATTTGACTCCAAAACCACAGAAGCTAGACACCAGGAGGCTGCACTTGATGCGCGCTTTGAAAGAATTGCCTTGTCCGTTGATCATTCGTTAGAGGCGATCAGTACTATGGCCAGTCAAGCGGAGAAAGTGGCTTCGATAGTCGGCGTGATCAACGATATTTCCCAACAGACCAACCTCCTTGCACTTAGTGCGGCCATAGAGTGCGCGCATGCAGGGGAGCAAGGACGCGGGTTCGCAGTAGTGGCAGAAGAGGTCCGCAAGTTGGCCGAGCGCTCCTCCCAAAACGCACAAGGAATTAGCGTGATGCTCCAAACGCTGCGGCAGGCGGCCCACAGCGCGAAACATGAGATGGAACATGTTCGTGATCAGATCAAGGTTCCCGGCGATCTCAGCACCCAACCCAGATAACCACCAGCATCGCAATGAACTGAAGCCCAATCGGCGAAAGAGTTTTTTCCAACGTGCCCTAGTAAGGGTCTCGCTTTCGTGCAGTAGCACCCAACTAAATCTACAACCCCAATGAGCGCATTGGTCAAACCGTTGCCTGAACAGAGTGCCAATCTGAGATCTGCTTTCTGGTCCATTTCCACTTGTTAATGCCAGCAGCATCTCGTTCGCCAGCAGAGATTGAAAATACCGACTGTTTTCACCCGAATATGCGGTGATGGCTCCGATCTCCAGCGGTGATACCAAAAATTACCAAAAAAGTCGTAGAGAAGCGATGTGAGATACTATACTTAGGATGCTGTCTGATGATGACAGAACGCGATGGTAGTTTCCTGTGAGTAATTGTCTTGCTGGCGATGAAGCACGGGATAGCGTTTAGGGTATATCAATCCTAGCCAAAGCAACGATGAAGGTTGCGACGAGTCGCAAGCGCAAACAGCGCACCTTCACACCACGAGGTCTTCTTACGAAGACAGTTACTTGAAGCATTCTAGTAACTTGCAGCCGTCACGCAATACGGCACCACCAGCGCCCAAGAAAACCGCCCGTGGAGTATTGCGAGAACTGACTCATACCGAGTCTCGCATCGCCCCGTGCAAGCTGTGGAGTAGCGACAATGACGACTCAATCCCTTGTAGTAGGAACCAACGACATTCTTGGCATAACCAACATCAGCCATGCGACGTTTTACCGCGTCGTATTTAATAACCCAACCTTTCCGAGGCCCTTCAAGATTGGACTACGCAAAAACGCATGGATGCGTGCTGATATTGAAGCTTGGATATCTACCCGCGCCGCAGCGGTGACAGCATGATAGCCACTGAATCAATTTCAAAAGAAAAAGTCTTTGCCATGCTCGATCACATTCTTGCTAACAGCGAATTGCCAGCAGATGGCTAGTGCCCAGGAAAGCTAGAAGCGTGCTACACGAACAAGCGCCTGTCACCCGGAAAGTGAGCTGCGTGTCATCACTTTTCGTCTTGCGAAAATAACCACCGTAATCAATTGATTATTAACCAATCGCTCAACTTTCGACATTCACAATGCGACCCTAACGCCACCCTAACGCCACCGTAAATTGAGCTAAATCTAAGGCTTGGAGCTGGTAACGTTGCATTGTGTTTCAATCCTCTTCGCAAACACTTATACATGGTCAATACATAGCCATCGAAATAAGCGGGACCGTGAATTGATGTTTTGGTTGCGACAGTGATCCGTCATCTGGCAGATGAGTCGGCCAGTAGCCAGACACCGGCCGCAAGGCCCTGTGGTTCGTCGGACGGCTCCTCGGCCAATGCGGTCAGTGGGGTGCTTTGTCTCCAACGGCTGCAATGGGGCAGGTCAGCAGTCGTATGCTCTGATGTAGGGGTTGTAAGCCGGAACCCCAGAAATTTCCGTCACCCAAGATCAAGCCCCGCCACGAGAGCATCGAGGTCCTCAGGTTACGTTGCCAAGGCCATTGTGTGCTGCCTTACACCGCCTCCAGCGCGAGCAGCTCAGCCACCGTCTGCCTTCGTCGAATAAGCCGGGGCTCACCATTTTCCATCAGCACTTCGGCAATCAGCGGGCGCGCGTTGTAGTTCGATGACATGGAGGCGCCATACGCACCGGTGTCGTGCAACACCAGCAGATCTCCCACCTGCGCCTGCGGCAAGGAGCGGTGCAACACCACGCCACCGTCTCCCTGCGTAAACACATCTCCCGACTCGCACAGAGGTCCGGCAACCACCGTGTCAAACTGCAGGCCATTAACCGCTGTGCCATCAGAGTGGATCAACTCCATGCCGTGGTAGGCGCCGTATAGGACCGGGCGAACCAGATCACTGAAGCCGGCGTCCACCATCACAAAATGGTTGGCGCCCTGTTGCTTCGTGGCGCGTACCTCGGTGACCAGCACGCCGGACTCAGCCATTAAATAGCGGCCCGGTTCTATTTCCAGTTTCACTGGGTGCTCCAGCAGTTGTTCCACTGCATGGCGCACTGCATCCCATAATGAAAAGTAGTGCGCCGTATCAATCGTGGGTTCACCGGCCTGGTAGGGAACGGACAGACCGCCGCCCGCGGAGATGGCGTGCAGGTCCAAACCCTGCGCATTCACTACCTCTACCAGCTTCAGCATGGCACCGCACACTTCCTGCAAGTGCGCGTAGTCCACGCCTGAGCCGATGTGCATGTGCAGGCCCTGCAAGGCCAGGCCGTTGGACTGGATCTTTTCGCAGGCGCGTACTAGGTCGCCATGCCAGATGCCATGCTTGCTATGCTCGCCACCGGTATTTGTTTTCTTGGAATGGCCATGCCCGAAACCTGGGTTGATGCGTAGCCACACCGGGTGCCCTGGGTTGACCGCACCCAATTGGTCCAGCATGTCCATGGAGCCGCAGTTCACGGGAATATTGAGTTCCACCACGCGCGCAAGCGTAGCGCGGTCCAGCAGATCGGCCGTGAACACGATGTCTGCGTGCCCGTTGTGCAAGCCCGGCGTAAAACCACCAGCCAACGCGCGTTCGATTTCACCCAAAGACACCGAGTCCACCACTGCGCCCTGTCGCTTCATGAGGCGAAGGATGTGTGTATTGGAGTTGGCTTTCTGAGCGAAACGCACTACGTCAAACAACCGCAGAGCGGCAATCTGGCGCGTAATGGTGTCGGCATCATAGATCCACAGCGGGGTACCGAACTGCTGGGCCAAAGGAGCGATGGTAGCGGGAGTAAAAGGGTTCATGGGTGGATGATCCCCTTCATAGTTAATTCAATCAATGCTATTCTTATTGTGTAGCTATTCAATATTGATATGAATTTAACTCATCGCCAGCTGACGATTTTTCGCGCCATCATGCTGCACGGCAACTTGGGGCGTGCAGCTGACGCGTGCGCGTCAAGCCAGCCCACTTTGAGTCGCGAGCTGGGTCGTCTGGAGCAGTTACTGGGGTTTAACCTTTTTGACCGGGTGCGGGGCCGATTACGACCTACCGTGCGGGCACTTGCGCTGATGCAGGAAGTAGAACGCTCGTTTATAGGCTTGGAACAGATCGCAGCGCGCGCCAGCGAATTGCGCACGCAAGCGACAGGTCGCTTGCGCATTGCGTGTTTGCCGGCATTGGCCCATGCCTTGGTACCCCGCGCACTGGTATATCTCTCACATGCACATCCTGAACTAGGAGTCAGCGTGCATCCCTTAGAGTCGCCCTGGCTGGAGCAAGCCATGAGTGAACAGCGTTTTGACCTGGGACTGAGTGAAACCCAAGAGGCACCTGCTGGAGTTGCCTTGCAGCCCTTACTGAAAGTCAATGAAGTGGCTGTTTTGCCACGTGATCACAGCCTGTGCCGCAAGGCGCGACTGCAACCACGCGACTTTACAGGCGAGCGCTTCATCAGTCTCGCGGTTGGCGACCCGTATCGAACCGCCATTGATGCGATGTTCGAGGACGCTAAAGTACATCGCGCAACCCTGCTTGAAACCACGAGCGCAGTGGCCGTCTGCGCCATGGTGCGTCAGGGCCTGGGCGTTGCCATCGTAAACCCGCTCACCGCACTGGAACTCAGCGGACCGGACCTAGTAGTGCGGCCGCTTACCGTTGCCATCGGTTACCAGGTGAATATGCTTCTTCCGGACATCGCAGCTCCGCACCCCCTGCAGGGCGTTCTCGCAGACACCGTCCGCAAAGCCTGCGCCGCCTTGAACCACCATCACTCGCTATGAGTTCCATAGCTCACAGAATCGGATCGAGTCCTACCACCAGCTACGCGGGGCCATTGCCCAAGTTGGCGGCAAGAAAGAGCTGACCGGGCGCACCGACATCGAGATCGAAATCAGCAATCCTGTGGCAAGTTTTTGATCGGAGCAGTCGCCCAGCGCGGTAACTGGCTGAGTGCTGTTCGGCGGAGATCACATATCGCTATGACAAATTTATCGCAGGAAGGCCCAGTGAGCTACTTCTTGTCGTAATGCATATTCACCTGAACGCCTAGCAGCTTGCCGGCCGCCGAATCGTCCTTTAGGGTCAGAACGATGTTGTCGGTGAAGATGCGCTGGAAATCAGCCTCGGTGAATTCGGCTTCCATGCCAGATATGAAATCGGGATTGAGTGTCGCGATGTACTGACAACCCAATCTGGTAGTGACTTCATCAGCGAGTTTGAATAGCACAGCACGTTGCCGAACATCCATGTTGGCGAACAAACGGCTGTCGTGGAATACAAAGCCCACTTTGTGGCCCTGCTTCAGGGAAAGAATGGACAGGTCGTAGCAGAAGATTCTGACCTCGTTGATCCCGTCCGAACTGTCGTCCTCAATCTGCACGGCCAGGTCGAAGCGCGTCTTGTTGTCACCGTCGTTGTTGTTGACGGAGATGCCAGCGACCTTGTTCGGATAGAACCGCGCCACGTAATCCTTGAAGACGCCCGTGTGTTCGTCGCGCACTGCGCGAGTCTCTTCAAGGTACGTGTTGCTCGCGATCACTTCATCACTCATCTTTCCCTTGAGGACGGCTTCCTTGTTGCTGTATTCCCGGTCGATGTTTTGGTAGTCGCGCAGCTTCTGCGCCTGAGCGCTCAACTCGCCGATCTGATTGACCAGCGCCGTGTATTGGTCGAGCGCCTTGGCTTGGCCAAGCGTCTGGATGTGCTTGTCGAGAGCAGCCTGTTTTGCCCTGAGCGTGACTTCCAACTCCTTGAGTTGTTCCAACAGGCGCAGCTTCTCGCGGCTCAAGCGAGCAACGCGGTTGGTCAATAGACGCCTATGGAAGTCGGATAGGTCTTCTAGGCGCTTGAGCGATTCCGGTTTGAATGCCTGGGTCAGTTCCCCATACAAAGTCTGGAGTCTAGCCAGCGGGACATCCGGCTGCTCGTTGAGGCTCTTGTTGATGTTCTCAACGGCACTTCGGAAAAGGAATGTCGTGTTCGTGTCGTTGGCAATCTGCTCTGACAGTTCGTCGGCCGAATTTTGTAGGTCGAAGTAGTTCTCGGCTACGACGAATTTCTCTCGATCCTGTTCAAGTTTCTTGATCTGCGTCTCAAGGTGCCCGAGATGAATCGCCGCATTCTTGCCGCCGGAGTAGAAGTCCCGAAGGAGCTGATCCGTCTTGAAGTTGTTGCGCAGTTGCTGGACATGCACGAGTTCGTCGCGTAGTTCAGCCTTGCGAGCCACCAAATGAACCTCTAGGCCGAGCAGGAAGGCATTCCGAACCAACATGTCGTAATCACTGCGGTCGCTAGTTTCCAGTGGCTCTACGTACTCCTTTTGTCCTCGACGCATGAACTTGGGAAGTAGCGCCCGATACGTCAGGCTCTTCACGCCGTCCGGAATTGAAAACAGCCTATCCTCCATCCATACGTTAAACGCGGTGACGTTCTTTTCCACGTTGTCCAGCAGCATGATGTTCTGCTTGGATGTGTTGCGCGACACTGTGTGGTGCTGTCCCAGAAGCTCGAACTCAAGCGTGAATTCCCACTGGGGAATCTTGGCCTCGAACTCCCCGTTCTTACTGGATCCAAGGCAGAAGTGTAGCAACTCGACGATGAGCGACTTCCCGACGCCGTTGTAGGTCTGGCCCTCCCGAGTCTTCGATCCAACGATCAGTGTCAGGCCGCTCTCGTTGAACTTGACCGACTTGAAGCTTTCGCGATTGGCAGACAGGCAGATCAACCGCATCGACTTAACACCCCGTTGTGCTCGTCCTCTGTAAGCGCTCCGATTGCGTAGAGTGCGTCTACGGCCAGGACGAGATTTTCAAAGGAATGCGGGGCCGGGTACTTGCCGCTTTTTCGGTGTCGCCCAAACAGCACCCACAATTCGTCGATGCTACGGGGCTCGTCCAGCACTTCCAGGACGAAGCTTCCCAACCCAATCAACGATTCGGCGAAGCGGATATGCTTGTCCGGCATCAGCACGCGACTGGCTCCTCAAAGACATCGCAGGACTCGAAGAAGTAGGCGAGGATGACAAGAGCCGCGTCCTGAAGCTCCTTCTCAAAGCGCCTATCTTGTTTTGGCGGGGTCGGAGTGACTTCCTTGAGGATATAAAAAAGTCGCTGGTCTGCCAACGTGGCATCTCCGCCGCTGCCAGGGAAATCTATGGTCGCGCTCGCTTCATAGATGCCCTTTAATCGATTCCGCACTTCTTGCCGGGTAAAATTGCTGTTGGCTTTGAAATATTCCTCCAGCGTTCCGCATCGATAGTTGGCATTGCGCAACCATACCCCGGTAGCCACCAACTGGTTGAACGTGATCTTTTCCTCAAAGTCGGGATCGACGAGCGATTGGTTCAAAGATTGAGGCGTCGTGCTTTCTATGATGTGCGTCACGATCTCGTGTACCAAGTCGAGCTTGAGAACTTTGAGATCAGCCGGGTTCGGCGCGTACCCGACGACAGCGATGATCTGATCCTCCGGCAGCCCCAGCAGCACGTCCTCAAGGTGTTTTGCGAGAAACAGGCCGCATGCCGTTAGGCCATGGGCCTGCTTGAGCTTTTCGAGAGTGGCAATGGTCGTCGGGTAACCGCCCGGCGTTACGCGGTAGTGATCGTTCAAGACGAACCAGAATTCCTGCACACCATTGGGATATAGCGTCTTGTCGCCCCAGTAAGCCATGAGTCCAGCGAAGTCCTCATCCAGCTTCTTGATAGCCGAGGACTCATCGAATACCTCCGGAGAATAGACTTGGTAATATTGACCTGCTTGGGGATCGTGGCCGTCGTTCTTGCGGTCGCCGATATTCCCCTGGGGCTTGACCGGCTGGAAGTTGGGGTTGGCGTACCCCATGATTTCGGAGAAGAAGTTCTGAAACGCCATTCCTGCCAGCTTGGAAAGCCGGTTCTGGAACAACATCCGGTACTGTGCCTTCTGTTGCGGCGTCACGCTCCCCCTGTCTACCGTATGCCGGTGTGGAATTTACTTGGCATTCTACTTGATGCTTGCCCACCCCTCCTAGTACCTGTATTCACCCTATGCGCTAGGTGCCGCAGTCGGATTTAGTCATTCGTTATTTCAGTTTAAACCGGCATTGATGGCTGCTAACTATCCTGTGGCAGACAGATACTGTGCGATGCGCCAACGCCCGCATTATCTGACGAAAAGTCGTAGGTCGTCTGGCAGGTTTCGGAGTGGAGCAGCCTTTTGAACGCCCGTATCGAGGGCGTTCAAAAGGCTGGTTGTACTCAGTGATGCCCGTTCCGCATTTCGGCCATTCAAAATTCTAGGTTTTAGCGAATGTCGGCTTAAAGGCGCGCGTGCCAGCTCACCCAATCGGCCAGGAGCAGCCACTCAAGAAAACGCCGCATAGCCGACCTTGGCTCTGTCCGTATGATTCTTGATTGATAAGGAGACCCGCATAGGATAATCTCCATGTCATTCAAAACCTTACAGGCGATTCAATCGTGTCCGTATTATTAGCAATAACCCGGACGTTTCTGCTCGTGAATAACTGTTGGGCGTCATGAAATTCAGTATCCAGGTCACATGCGGCGGGGAGGTTATCTTTGCCGGGCATTCGCAAAAGGATCGCCCTGTCTACTACGGCGCACCGCCAGAAACCGGGTTGTGGCGGGTGAGCATTCCAAAGTTTGAAGATTTTGTAGCCGGCAAACTGTTGGCAATGTCATTTGGGGACTCAATCGACGAGTTCCGCTTTGGGTTCGAGATCGGTGAGTTGGAGGAGTGGGGGACGTGGTTCACTTCAATGAGTAACTACATGAGCTACCGGCCAAAGCACAAGACATTCATCTCCGTTGGGCAGTTGGAGTGGAAGGCAGTCAAGCACCTATCCACGTCTGAGCAGTTGAAAATGCTTGGCGATGCGCTCGTTTCATCGATCGAACGAATAGCCACGGCTAAGTGCAAGCCCAAGGATTTTGACCACACGGCTCTGGCTCAAACCGTTCGTGGCATCCTGCGCTCGTGCGAGCCATCTCTCGTCGAGGCTGACGCATGACGCCCAACCCATCATTCCACCGGACCTCGCGCCTGCGGCGCGCGTCCGGTGAATTCAAACGTTCCTGAGCGTCCGCTTTCCCAACTGGCCGATGTCCGCAAAGGGCACGAAGTACGCATTCGCCAGAAAGGAAAGCTGCCGTTCCCGACCTCTCAAGGATGAACGGCAGGTAAGCGGCGGATTACTGCCCGATTGAGCGCCTCAGGCCAATGGCCGTTATGGCCGAGCAGCACTCAGTCAGTCTTTAGGCTGTACGACCGCTCCACTCAGAAACCGACCGGTGGACCGCCGTCACGACGGATGCCACTTCAGGGCACAACTGAGACAGTCACAGATCCATGGACTCTTCCTGTCAGGCGGGTCCTAATCGTCGAAGTACGCGAAGGACTTCAGGAGTCGGCCCAATCAGTATGCATGGCGCTAGAATGCCATCGTTATTACCGAGGCCGACTACCTTGAAAACCAATTATGTTCTGATCGACTATGAAAACGTCCAGCCAGGAGCCATGGCTGTCCTAGATCAGGAACACGTCAAGGTTCTCGTCTTTGTCGGTGCCAACCAGTCAAAGGTCACTTACGAGGTTGCTGATACCCTGCAGCAGATGGGAAATCGGGCTGAGTACATCAAGATCACCGGCAACGGTTCAAATGCGTTGGACTTCCACATTGCGTTTTACATCGGGGTGTTGGCAGGAATTGAACCCGGTGCGTACTTCCATATTGTTTCTGCCGACAAGGGATTTGATCCGCTAATCCAGCACCTGAAAGCCAAGAAGATATTGGCTTGTCGATCCAAGGACGTTACCGAGATTCCAATCGTCAAGGCAGCATGTTCTAAGTCACCGGCTGAGCGAGTGGAGATTGTTGTTGCTGATCTTCAACGTCGGGGTGCATCGAAGCCACGGAAGTTAAAAACCCTGGGCAGCACGATCAACAGTATTTTTCAGAAGTCGCTTTCTGAGCCTGAAATTGAGGCTCTTCTGGCCGCTTTGCAGAAGCAGGGGCATGTGACTGTGACTGAGAGCGGGGTTAGCTACTCTCTGCCGAACTGAATTGAGCTGCCGGATTACTTACAAATATTTCCAAAATGAAGAAAATCGAAAAGCTTGAAGTGAGCTGGAACGGGTTGTTGCAGGTCATTTCAAAGGTTGTGAGCCAGTGGAATCCGCCACGGCTAAAGTCCGAAATTTCATACCGGAATAACCTCCTTGCTGTGCTTCGCGAAGTATTGCCTGCAGATACTCAGCTGGAGAAGGAATATCGGCACCGAGGCACTACAATCGATATCTGGCTCAAGTGGCAAGGTATCCTTCAATGCGACGAGCTTGCTTTCGAGTTGAAGGTCAATTTGAAGAAGAAAACCGAATTTGATCGCCTGGTTGGTCAGATCGAAGGCTTGGACCCACGCCGAAATAAGGTGCTAGTCGTCCTAATTGGCGAGACAGAACGAGATCTACTTGGAAGACTTGAGGCCAAGTACGTTACCCAGATCAAAGGTGATGTGGCCGGGGATAAATACTTGGCAATTGTCCAGGTTAGCATTCCTGAAAACTAAGCTGGAGTGGATTTTTCGGCGGTGTTATCGTCTGAAAGTCGGCCAAAGCCGCCGCTCAGATCCGTCGAGCAATCCGGCCGGTTTAGTTGCCAAGCCGACGATCAGAACCATCTACGAAATACGGGGCGATTCAGTCGCGTAACCATCATCTCCATGTTGCGCTTGCACAACCGTTGAGTGTTCTCTGCAAAGCGACCAGCGATCTGCCATACTGCGATTGTGCGCGGCGCAACTTTTGGAGAGTAATTGCGTGTCAGACTCCAAAGTAGGTACAGGTTGGTTTTCTAGGGGCCGGCTTGAACTGACGCTTCGTTAGTACTCAACTGGTTGGGCTAGCGCACACCTACTCTTGCTTGACTCCTCGGCGTAGTTCATAAACCGAAAGAAACCAAACTTTCTGCTGTGGCGGCGTAGATGCTGATGTAGTAATCACTCTTTCCCGCCGAAGTACAACCTGGATTACAGCCTGGTGCCGATGCGGAAAAATTACGTTGGCGCGCAGTCCCAAATGGTCAGTTATCTTCTGATCTCCTCCACCCAGCGCTTCGACGGATGCCCGTCCAAGCATTTCGACGTCGTCTAGCTCGTTAACCATCCGTTTCGCGATTCCGAGCAGCGTAAGACTCTGAAACTGGCGCTCCCTCAACCGGCTCTGACCAGTTATATGGCGCCAGCCGACCCGATTCACTAGTACATGCCCGATGCATGGATTGCCCGTCAGAGAGGCATATGCATCAATCGACCATTGCTTGTAGAAGCCCCGCGCGGCTTTATGCATTGTCTGATTGGCGGCTGGAATGATCAGATCAGCCCTTTCAGCCGTGATAACCGGTAGTGTCTTGTCGATAGGTCCGGAACCACACAAACGATGAAAATCACCTTTTGTGTGGGAGCCAAAGCGCTGCCCCTTCGGAATGAGAAGCAAGCCAGAATTCGTCTTCGAGTACGTATCCTCGCTCTTCAGATCGGCCCACCACGCAGGCGGATTCTTTTTATCCACGGCGTCGTCGACGAAAACGATGACGCAAGGACCGTTTACCGCCTTCCAGCGATTCTTGTGTTTTATTAAGTAGCTGCCGCCGAGGCTGACCCCAACTTTATCGGGGTGCTGCTGCTGATCCTGACGATACCCATTTCCGCCGCACTTGACCTGGACAAAAACAAGACCGCCGGTCTCCCTTTGCCCCTTGCGCATAATCACGACCCCGTCTACCCCGTTGTCGTTTCTGGCCTCATACTCCTGCCAACCGCACGCCCACGGCTCACGCACAAATGTGGCGACAACCCTTATGCCGACAGCTTCTTTCTGAGAATTTGAGTACATCAGCAATATGAGCCAGCTAAGCATTAGGACCAGGTCATTTTGCACAAAGACCGACGCGAGAACAACAGCACATCAACATCCCGTACAAATACCAATGTTTTACGATTATCAATATGCGGACCGGTGGGGCCGCTGAATAACTGTTGGGGGTAGCAAGCCGTGAAGATGCTTCACTCTTCTGAAATGGACTGCCTATCTGTTCCGGATCAGTATTTCTCTTTGGCACGCAGCTATCTTGAGGGCAGTCGCGTTCTTTGCGAAGCAATGGTCAACGACGATTACACGCCTCAGTACTCCAACAGTCGAGTAATTCTTCATCTCTGCCGCCATGCCATTGAACTGTTTCTCAAGGGTGCAATTTCAAAGGCGAGGAATCGGCAACCACCAAAGACCCACAACTTGGTGAACCTCGTCGGTGAGTATGAGCAAGCTCTTCCCGGCGAAAACTTTCGGTTTGAAGTTCCCTTTGGCGTTGAAGCTCTCGGTAACTTGGCACTATTTCCCGAGCTGGAGGCACTTATTGATGAACACCACAAAACCCTTGACCAACGGTACCGATATCCCACGGACTCAGCGGGAAAACCATTTTCTGGCGTGGAAGGTTTCATCGCACGAAGCTACTTATCCGACCTAGCTCGCTTGTCCAAGTCCTTTCTAAAGGTCGAACTTCAACTTAAAGGGGTGGGCTCGTGACACCTACCCCCAACCCAGCAGTCGAGCGGACCTGCGCAAAGAGCCGCGCAGGACGCTCACTTCTACGTTGGCCATCATGAGCACCATACCGATTTCTCTGTTTGTCGACAGCAACGCTTGGGATGCATTCTTCGACAGGGGCATTGATTTGCACTTGGAATTTCCTAGCGATCAATTTTCTATTCAGATAACAAAGGAAGCGGAATTTGAAATCGCTCAAATGCCCCCTGACAAACGTCAGTATGTCGAGGCCGCTCTGAATGACAAAATTATTTCTACCGATACGTATTTTGGGTTCAACGATGAATCTCTACCGCCGGAGCAACAACGAGTCGCTGGCTTTGATTGTGGGCGTTTTGCAAGCGAGGAAGAGTTGGCGGTTCTCCGCGCGGAGAGGTCTTCGGTTGGCCCAACCATGAGACCCACCGGTCTATACAAAAATGAGGCCGACGTCTCGCTTGCCGCGAGATCGACGGTATCAGTTGTCCTGACCTGCGATGGAAAAGGAGCGCTAAAGCGCGCCAAGAATATGTACGGTGGCACCGTCGTCGATCTAAAGAAATGGAACGCCGGAGAACCGCTTGCAACTTTTATTCGGGCTGAGCTTTCCAAATGATGGCTACCCCGCCGCTCCAGGGCGCCCGAGAAGCTGCGTATCTCGGTTCCCTTCGGCCTTCAGCCTCCGGTCGCCCCTGAGCGAGCACATTGGGCATCATCATTCACAATGCGCGGCGGCCTCTAATGTCCGAATCCACCAAGCTAGAAAATAAGACTCAATGAATGCTTATCCCCTCGGCGCTATAGTAGTCGGACCCGCCGCGAACCACGTATCGCGGCTCCGGCCACCGACAGATGCCGCACGAGCCTATGCATATGGGCAGCGACAACGGCTGAGGTGTTTCCGCGTTGGCTGCGGTCGAGACTTAATCGGAAGTTAGTGACGGAGATTGTCTTGACGAAACGAAGAAACAAACGAAAACGCAGTACGGAATCCGCAGTGGATGGGCCGTCCGAACAGCTCTTCGGTGGGCTGTCTCCCGAAGAGGGGCGAGCCTACGCGCTAATAACTGCTATGGAACGTAGGTTCAAGGTGTTCTACTTTGTTCCTCATCTGCCCCAGAATATGGAGGAAGCGAGCCCGCTGGGGTGGTACACCCCAGGACTTCATGCCGCGGCGGAACCTCTAATGGTGGCTGCAACGCTTCCCGCCGACATTCGCGAACCTCACTCCGATCGAAGTTTTGTGCTGGTTCAGCGCCTTCTCCGGGGAATCTGGCCAGTTGTTACTCCAATCAGTATCGACGCGGTTGCTGAAGTCCACCGGATGGTTGGCACACCGTTTCAGGTCTTCTTGACCAACGACGACACGGTGGCGGATGCAGTTGACTTGATTCTCAAGGATGTCGAAACGCCGGTCCTTCATGCTTCATCAATTCCGGGTGGTAGCCACATCAGCATAAGAGACCTATTCACAAACGGTATCTCCAAGTACACAAGAGAAGTGCTGGACGCGCTAGCCAGTCGAGATGAATGGAAAGCATTTGTGCGCCAAGCAAGACAACTCATAGCGGCTCAACCCCAGGTTCGTCCGAGAAAGCACCACCTCCAGGCTGGACACCACAATCTTGTGATGCCTAACGAGATCGCGTTAGCGGCATTCGGATGGAAGTTTCACCGAAGCAAGCCCATAAGCCAGCCTTTGATGGCCGACAACAGCTCCGAGACCTACATAAGCCGAATTTGCGAAAGCGCCGACGCAGTAGCTGAGGAGCGCGAGCGCTTACTTAAGGGCATGCCAAATGTGCCACGAGACCACCGCTACGTATTGGCTGTAGCAAGCGTGTACTGGGGGCACTACGAGAACTGGAGGGCACTAGTCCAAGAGTCGGCACCAGAAGTCCGCGAAGACCTCAAGCTCGCTTATGCGTCAGTCGTGCAGGCGAAGACCTACTTCGACTCGGTCAAGGTGGACGAGTTCGGCAAACCTGCAGTCGGAAAGCTTTACTTGGCTATGAACCAGCTGCGGGGGGATGACATGCGCACTTTTACCTCCGGCTTGTCACTGCTTGCGGCGGCTTCTCTTGTTCCAGTGTTACGTCTTGAACCGAGGCTCAATTCGATTCGAGGTGACCTGAAGATGCTTGCAGACTGCACAAGAGCAGAAGCGCAGAGAAGGATCGAGTGGAAGACTTCCCGTCTCATGACAAGGTTAGGACAAAAGATGCGGTCACTAATCGCCCCCCCCTTTCTCCAGCGTATCGATGCGCCGGCAAGGAACGGGCAAGTCGAGGGCATGAAACTCGTAAGCGACCTGCCGCTTGAGCTGTTACCCACCGATGGTCTTCCGTTGGGCCTTCGTTACGACACGTCGCGCCTTAATCCTCTTCCAGGGAACATGTTCCTGCAGCAGTGTTCCCTACCTCCAATAGTGTTGCCACAAGAAAGATTCGAGGAAATCCTCGTCATACGTTCATTTGCGCCGGACGATCGGCTCAAACCTCTATTTGAGCGAGCGACCAATATTGTCACAACGAACGAGCCATCTCAGAAGATACGGTATCGGATCGTTGACGTTGAGAATGAGGGTGAATTCGTTGCAGCTGTGAACGATTACGAGGGCGCGATTGTCGTTTTTGATTGTCACGGTCGATTTGACGAAACCTTGGGGATGGGCACTTTGGTAATCGGTGGTGCCTCCTTGAATCCATGGGATCTCAAGAACCGAATTCAAATGCCACCGATTGTTATGTTCAGCGCATGCGACACCCAGCCCATAGATGGATCGCATAGTTCTGTCGCCACTGCGGCTTTTGCGCTTGGCGCACGTGCTGTGCTTGCTACCATTCTCCCAATACGAGCGCTGGAAGCAGCAGTATTCAGCGGGAGGATGAGTTTACGACTCGCACAGTTTGTTCCCGATGCGCTTAAGTACAGGACGTTGCTCACTTGGCGCGAAGTTGTGTCTGGCATGTTGCGAATGTCTCACTGCACGGAGGTGCTTCGCAGGCTAATGAGCCATGCTCGCTTGTCACTTAGCGAAGACGATTTCCATAACGTGTTACTCACGGCAAACGTCGCAATCAATGGTCGCAAAGCTCACTGGTTTGAGGCGTTCTTGAAGGAGCTGGCGACTTGCTCGGGAAGGACTTTGGGTTCCCTGAAAGAAGATGTCGAAAGGTGGGCGGGGATGACCGAAGCAATGAAACACACACAGCTTGGTGCTCCTGAAAGCATTATCATTGTCGGAAAATATCCCGAACAGGTTCTTGCCGAGCGAGGACTACATTCAACGACCGCGAATGTGTAGCGGCAGCTCAGGTCACTGGCTGGCCGAGTTCACTACCGCACGCGCCCAAAGCGGAAGTGGCCAATCCTCCAAAGTGACGCTCGCTTTGGGCGCATAGCTGCCTAGGACGTCCTACTCACACAGCATGCGCCTGCAACCGCCTAGAAGCGGCCTTCGGTGCCCTTCTATTCAACGCTGTCATTGGCCCTAGCAACGTTGCTTGCCTTGATAATCGAATCCCAAAGGGATAGTCTTTCGATCCTAGGCGTCACGGCGCTTACTCTCCACGGAGTAAGGTCTCAATGGCTCTGTTTCCTTCCTACGACGATCCAGCACCGACAATTAGCGGGCTTAGCCGAACGCAACAAGTTCATCGAATTGTTGATTTTTTCTCCGCGGCTCAAGTGGTTTCAGAGAACATCCTATATGTGCCGCTTACGACAAATTTTGAAGATCCAAATGAAGGACTCGACGCCGCAATTGACCTACTTGCGGTTTCAGCAGGTCCTTGTGCTGGGATAACGCGTGTCTTTCGTAGCCAGGCGGAATTTGTCGAACACCAGCGCACTATTGCAAGTCGCAGCTATGTGTCCTCTTGGACAATGACAAAAGAGTCGGTGGCAATGTGGGCGTTGTACTCAACTGACCATTCGTCCGTTCAAATTACCACTACTATTGCTAGCCTCGGACAGGCAGCCAACGCACTTGCCGCGGTTGACGCGGACCCCAGACCAGCCATTACCAGTGGGTCGCAGTCGGGGCAGTTTCTCAACAGCAGCAAGATATCAGCCGTCCAATACGATGATCTCAGTTCGATTGGAAGGAAAATTGATCGACGGCGACGTGCCTACGACAAGCTTAATGGGGCTGGAAAGATTGTGCCGCACAAGTCACTGACTGCTATGAGCGCTAGAGATAGTTTTCGCTCAATGCAGTATCGATTCTCAGCTTTGGAATTGAAAGACTCTTCATTTGCGCACGAATCCGAGATCAGATTAGTGCTTACCTATTCCCCATACACCCCATCAACACTAGCTACCGCAGCTATTAGTCTGCAGGAGATGCTTGCACGCCCAGATACCAATATCTCCCTTCCAGAGCATGATTCCGCAATGCTGGCCTACGCTAGAGCCATTTTGCGCGAAGAAGCTCTCAGGCAAAAACTTGTGTGTAAAGACAGTATCAGTCTCCCGCTACAGCCCGATTTCATTTCAAACGTCACAATAGATCCTCGTTGCAGCCCTCATAAAAGGAACTTTATTCAAGCATATTTCAAGACCCATGGAATTCCTGTGCTTGAATCTAAGTGCTTTGGGCACGCATCAAGCCACTTTTCAGTGACACCTCGAGTTCCCTTAAACCAAGAAGGTAATTAACTCATCGATCCCCGGTACATCACGAAATTAACCTTAGCAAACTGGCGACGTCAAAAATTGAAAGACAGCTTTCACACCCGCCATCTGGCCGCTTAGTGCACTCGGAGTACGCGTTCGCCAGATAGGAAAGCTGCCGTTCGCGACCTATCAGGGCTCAACGGCGGCAAATCGCCGGATTGCTGCCCGATAGGGCGCGTCAGGCCAACGGCCGTTGTGGTCGGAACAGCACCGATACATTGTGGTATCGAGAGAGACATTTTTTTAATCAGCAAGCCGACAATGCATATGGATATTTTCAGAACACGATAGGCTCTTGTTGGACGATGGCCGATTCGGATAAGGTCAAGAGGGGGTAGCCCTAGAACCACGTCACCCTCTTGATGCCCTATGTTGGAAATATTTTCGTGTTGCCTCGACTAATCCTTATACCCAGTGACAGCTACCTGTCGGCAAGCACTAGCGCGATTGCCCGTGTCGGTCCGAAGACCAGCATTTCTGGATCAGAATGTTCAGTACTGCGCCTGAACTGATCGAGTAGCTTGCGCTCGTTCTCGGTAACGATGGTCGTGCCGAGCGCGTGTTCCACCGCTTCGAACGTTGCGGGGTGGTATTCCCTGAAAACCAATCGCAAGAGATACACGGGGTCAACGTTAAGCGCGCGAGCGATTGGACCGACGGTATCAATCGGAAGTTTGGTCAGCCCCTGCTTGAACATCGTGATGACGTTGGCAGAATCGTATCCAATCTCGGTAGCAATCTCTTTCTGGCTTTTTCCTGATTCGTTGATCTTGATGGTAAGGAATTGAGCGACTGTCATTTTCGACATGTAAACCTCCAATACTGTGGGTTGAGAAGAGCATCACCGCTATTGGTGACACAACTCACAGTATTGGGGGAGGTAGATGGCAGGGCGATATCGAAGCGGGAAAGGTTGAATTCGCGGTGGAGCAGGTGATATACGGCATATTCGAAACAGCCCGGTAGCAATTGCCTCCCCGATTCCATCACCAAGTACCTCAAACTGGTGTCAATTGCTTTGTAACAGGCCATGGTGCTTTCCTAAACCCAATAGCGGTTGGAGTCTTGTTATTCCATATGGTTCACGGCACGATTCCGGCATGAATATAATTTTTCTACATCTTCGTTAGTAGGCACATCGTGGGCTTCCTCAACCGAGACTGGACAGACGCCGAGAAGTGGGCAATGGGCCTCGCTTCCACAGCAGTTATTGGCTCATTCGCTCTGATCTACAATGCCCTCGAACCAAGCGTTATCGCTGAGATTGCGAGCACTCGTGACAAGAACGGACGTTGCGTAGACGTCGAAGTACTCCTTCGCAACGATACAAAAGCCGATGCTACCGACATCGAGATCGCGTTTGCGGTAGATCATTTCACGACACAGGGTACGATCACCCTAGAGTACGGGGACGAGAGAGACCAGATGATTCCCTCTGGTCAGAAGACATTGTTGCAACGCCAACCATACATTCCAATTCAATTTAGGTTCGATCCGAGTGCCAATGTACTTCACGTCCCTAGGCTTCAACCTACTCAGTATCTCCACTTTTACTTTGGTGGCGAATCTGTTAACGAGCAAGAGCGGGCTAATAGCCGCGAACGATTGTTAGCGGCTCAAGATCCGTCAGTGATGGACATGCCGCACGTAACCGCTGTCACACGCAAAGATGGATCTGTTTTAGTCAAGCGAGCTGTAAAGTGTAAGGAGTAGCGGCTACGCTACTTTGCGCTCCCTCGCAGCCCCAGTAGCCCCTCATTATTCCCGATCATTCGTTATTCATAACCACCTACTTTCGCTTCGGGCACTCCTCGGATGATCGCTGATTGCGTAGATGTAAAGAGGGTGATTCGAAGATGCATTATTATTCGAGCATGAGAACTGCCGTTTCCTTCCAGCCTCGAATGCCCCGTGGATTTACCCTCGTCGAAATTTCGATTGTGTTGGTGATCATGGCTTTGGTGTTGGGGGCCGGAATGAGTTTGCTGATGGCGCAAGTCGATTCGCAGCGCCAAGCGGCGACTAGGGTGAAAGAGGAAACGATTCGGTCGGCACTGACCAACTTCATTTCCCGCAATAGTCGGCTCCCGTGTCCCGCCGATCCGACGCTTGCCGCAGGCGATGCCAACTTTGGCGTTGAGGCCGCAACGCCAGGGACTTGCACCGGAATTATCAGTACAGGTGCGGCACCCGCTGTCGTCGTAACGGGTTTGGTCCCATGGGTCTCATTAGGCTTGGCCGCCGAGACGGCTGCCGATGGTTTCTTCAACCAATTCTCCTATCAAGTGGTAGCCAGCGCCACAAACCTGAATCTCAGGACAATCCCAGGTATGCGGGGTTATATCTCACTGCATTCGAGTGGCCCTGGTGTGCTCGGCCAAGCCCCTGCTGGCAACCAGATCAACGACTGCAGCAATGGGCTAGCGTTCAATCCTTGCGCAGCGGTGGCGGTGATCGTTTCCCATGGTAAGAATGGCTTTGGTGCCTTTCTGGCCGGAGGGGCGAGATCCTCCACAGCCGGAACGGGTGCCGATGAACGAGCCAACGCAGATAACGACAGTCAGTATGTCCGGAAGGATTTCTCCGAGATCGCCGGCAATCGGTTCGATGATGTTCTGCTCGCGCTGACACCGAATGACCTATTGGCGCCCCTTACACAAAACGGATCGTTGAAGGATTCTCGCGCCGCGATCATTGCGACGACAGAGCAAATGAAGGGAGCAATCATTGCCAATGCGGTGTCCCTTCGATCTGGTGCCGCGGGTGCAATGCAATACCCATTACCAAATGCGCTTTGGTTCGCAACCAATCTGACTGCACCCGACCCATGGGGGGCCGCCTTTGAATACACGCCCGTCACGTCGCCCATATCAGCCACAACACTGCCTGGGGCCATCGCATTCACCATACTGTCGCGAGGCGCTGACAACGCGACACCAACGACGGACGATACCTTGGTGGCGGTGACAGCAGGGGAATTGCAGGCAGCTTTCGCCAAGGTCGGCTTATAAGCACCGCGATGTTGAACTTCATCAAGAACCTGGTCACTCTCAACGGCGCTCTGCTGAACAAAGCTCGGTCAATTACTGCCTATACAGAGGCATTGGCCTTTCAGGAGGCAAACGAGCACGACAAAGCGCTGGCGCTAATGATCGAGGCATCCGAACTGGGCAATGTCCAGGCCATGTCTGTTCTCGGCTCGATGTACCTCCTTGGCAGAGGCGTGAAGGAGGATGGGCGACAGGCTGTGGCGTGGCTGCAAAAGGCCATTGATGGCGGATTTGAGGATGCCATTTCTGTACTTGGCATGGCTTACGCGACGGGCAAGGCGGGCATTAAGGTCGACATCCCGAAAGCTCGCGAAATGCTTATTTTCTCGGCTGATCGAGGTGATGAACAATCGGCGCGCATGCTCGGCATGATGGACCGGGGCGAAGGAGTTTTTCGGGGCCAGAAGAAGAGCCGACGTTGAGTTACTGCCAACGTGACACTAGCCAACGTGGTGTCTGCGCGAAATTCCAAAGCCTCCACTGCCTCATCCTTGCAAGCCTCGCGTCTATGCAGCCAGCCTTTGCTCAATATCATTGCACCTAGAAGTACCGCGCCCCTTTGACGCTCACAGTGAAGCTCTCTTGCCAAGACTAATTTTGATCCGTCATCTGGGTGAAGTCGGCCATCCAATTGCCGGAAAACACACAAAATGAACGTCAGCAGCCCCCCCGGACAGCAAACACTCGGTGAATCGGTGACCGTCCGAAAGTAGCGCCCCCAACCCGGCCTGTTCCGTCAATGCCAAACCGCCAAACGATATGGCGACATTGCCGTCGTCATAATACAATGAGCACCCTTTTGGCATATCCGGTGCGCCGATGTCCCTATCTTCCCTCTCCGACATCTTCCTCTCCCAGCACGCCCGCCTGCTGGAAATCACCACCGCACTCCCCGACGCTTCGCTGCTCGTCGAACGCTTCACCGGCCGGGAAGCCGTCTCGGAAACCTTCCGCTTTGAAATCGACTGTCTGTCCACCAACGCCTATCTCGATCTCAAGGCGCTGATCGGCGAGGAAATCACCCTGCGGCTGTTGCAGGCCGACGGCAGCAAACGGTCCTGGCATGGCTACGTCACCGAAGCCTTGCAGCTGGGGGCCGATGGCGGCCTGGCCCGCTACCGGGTAATCATGGAACCCTGGCTCGCCTTCCTCGGCCTGCGCCGCGACAACTACCTGTTCCAGGACAAGACGGTCATCGACATCCTGACCCAGATCTTCGCCGACTACCCGCCCGCCCAGTGGACCAGCCAGGTCACCCAGAAACTGCGCCAGTACAGCACGGCGACGCAGTACCGTGAAACTGACCTGGCCTTCATTCAGCGCCTGCTCGCCGAAGAAGGCTTGTCCTACCGCTTCAGCCACGACCAGTCGGCCAGTGCCGGGGATGACGCCAGCCACGCCCGCCATCAACTGGTCATCTTCGACCGCGACAGCGAACTGCCGGTTGCCGCCCAGCCGGACATCCGTTTCCATCGCAGCGCCGCCACCGAAACCACCGACACGATCCAGGTCTGGCAGGAACAGCGCTCGGTCCAGCCCAATGCCGTGTCGCTCGCCGGCTGGGATTACAAGACACTGGTCGCCACCGGCGCCGAAGCCACCAGTGCGCTGGATAACGGCGAACTGCCGCGCCTCGAAATCCACGATGCCTCGCAAGCCTACCGCTTCGAAGACAGCAGCGCCGCGCAGTTGCGCACCGACCTGTTGCTCGCCGCCCACGAAGCGAAATACCGTTGCTTCACCGGTGAAGGCAGCGTCCGCCAACTGGCCGAAGGCACCGTCTTCACGCTGACCCAGCACGCTTCCTATAGCGGCGACGATGCCCGCTTCACCGTGCTCGGCGTCGACCACCACGGCGCCAACAATCTCGGCGCCCAGGCCGCCGCACTGCTCGGTAGCACCGATATCGAAAGCGGCAGCTACCGCAACCGGTGCACCGCCCAGCCGGCGACGGTGCCCGTCGTGCCGCTACCCATCGCCAAGCCGCAGGCCCGCTCGCAAACCGCCCATGTCGTCGGCCTGCCCGATGCCGTGCTGACCACCGAGCGCGATCATCGGATCAAGATCCAGTTCCCCTGGCAACGCGGCGCCACCCCCAATGCCGGCGGCCTGACCGAAACCGCCGGGGCCGGCAAGACCGGCAATGCGCCGGGCAACGACCAGTCCGGCACCTGGGTGCGGGTCGCCGAATGGCTGTCCGGCGCCAACTGGGGCAGCCATTTCCTGCCGCGCATCGGCAGCGAAGTGCTGGTCGACTTCCTGGGCGCCGACATCGACCGCCCGATCATCGTCGGCCAAGCCTACAACGGCGCCGACCTGCCACCCTTCAGTGCCGGCCATGAAGCCGGGGCCAATCACCCCGGAGTGCTCTCCGGCTGGATGAGCCACAATTTCGAAGAAGGCCATAACCAGTGGGTGCTCGACGACTCGCCGGGCCAGTCGCGCACGCGCCTGGCGACCAGCGAGAACGCCGGCCAGCTCAGCCTCGGCCATCTCATCCATCAGGCCCCGGAAAGCGCCAGCCGGGGGGCGTGGCGCGGTAGCGGCTTCGAACTCCGGAGCGATGCCTGGCTCGCCGTACGCGCTGGCGAGGGCATCCTGATCTCGGCCACCGCCCGCCCGAACGGGCAAAGCACGCAGATGGACGTCGCCGAAACGGTCGCCCAACTGAAAGCCGCCGAAGAAACCGCCAAAGCCCTGTCCGATGCCGCCAGCGGCCAAACCGCCCTGCCACTGAAAGGCAATGCCGAGCAGACGAAATTCATCAAGACGATCGACCCCCAGCAGGACGGCAAATTCACCGCCAGCGTCGGCGGTCAGCCGGCGCAGAAAGCCCGGCCCGGCAGCCGCGAACTTGGCGAGCCGACCGAACGCTTCGCCGAACCGATCATCCTCAACGAAGCCCCCAGCGACATCGGCCTGTCCACCCCGGCCAGCACCCTGCTCTATGCCGGCGGCCACCTGCACGCCACTGTCCAGCAGGACTTGCACATCGCCAGCGCCCACACCATCGCCACCACCGTCGGCGCCGGGGCCAGCTGGTTCAGCCATTCAGGCGGCATCAAGAGCATCGCCGCCGCCGGCAGCCACACCATCCAGGCCAACACCGACCAGATGGAAATCCTCGCCGACCAGTCGGTGACGATCACCAGCAGCAACGACGAGATTCATATCCTGGCGAAAGAGAAGATCGTGCTGCAGGCCGGGCAATCTTCGGTGACGCTGGAAGGCAGCAACATCACCTTCGCCTGTCCGGGGACGTTCTCAGTGAAGGGCGGCGGGAATGCGTTTGTGGGGCCGGGAAATGGGGCGGCGGGGTTGGAGCGGTTGCCGGAAGGGAAAGCCCAGGAAGCATCCAACTGGATCGACATTTCGCACATGGATGCCGATGGGGATGCGCTTGCCGGGCAAGGCTACAAGATTCATTTTGAAGACGGCTCAATCATCAGCGGAAAACTCGATGGCGCCGGCCAGGCCCACCACGAAAATGTGCCGAAGCTTGCTCAGTACGTCGAGTACGAACCCCGGCAGCCGGAACAAGGCTCTCCTTGGGATGCGCTTGATCAGTTGATTAATGCCGCACGAGGAAAGCTTGGGTAAAGCTATGTGGAATGACCTTGAAAATGCCTTGGCATGGTATGCGGCGGCCCCCTCGCGCTGGCTGGGCAGCGCAAAACAGGATTTGTCGGCGGCGGCCGAGTGGATCTGGATCGTCCTGCAAGGTGACTTCGTTGAAGAACAAAGCACCGCACAAGTCGTAACCGGAACCGTGATCTCCATGATCCCGCTGGTTGATCAGCTCTGCGATATCCGGGATGTGGTCGCCAATTGCAAAAAAATCAATCAGGACAACAGTAACCGGTGGGCCTGGGTAGCGTTGGCGCTCACCCTCATTGGACTGTTCCCGACGCTGGGCAGTCTGGTCAAGGGCTGCTTCAAGGTGATGTTCGCCTACGGACGCAAAGCCATGTTCAGCGCTGGAAAGGTGGCGCTTGACGCCGACATGTGGAAGGCTAGCAAGCCTTTCGTGGAAAAGGGAATCGGCAAACTGAACGATTTCCTGGCCCGCCCGGAAGTGCGCAAGACGCTCAAGGCGCTGAAAATCGACAGTCCCTACAAATACTTGGCTGACCAGTTGCGTACGGTCTCCAGCAGTCTTTCTGTCGGCAAGCTGAGCGTCGCCTTCGACACCGCCATCGGCGCCCTGAACAAGTTGCTCGACCTGGTGAAGAAATGGGGGACGACGGCCATGCAAACCCAGGCCGGCCAGCTACTGCAAACGGTCAAGAAAGTTCGGGAACAAGCCAACAAGGCAATGGCCGATGCCCTGGCGCCGGTTCAGAACTACCTCAATCGACTGGCCCAGCGGCTTGATGTCGAACGCCGTGTGAATCACCGTGCCAGCACCAATGTGCCGAATCCGCATGGTTCGACGCGGATGCAGTTGGATGAGGAAATTGCGGAGTTGAGGAAGGCAAAACCGGAGTGGGTGAAGGTTGGGAAGAAAGGGACATATCAAGCAGCGGAAGTACCGCCTACCATCCCCGCGACTCATTTCGATATCGGCAACACAGCGCCCAAGCCATTGCGGGATGTCTTTTCAACCTTCCACGGCACCATCACTCCCGACATCCTGCAGCCCGGCACGGTGCTCTATCGGGTACTCGACGCCAAGTCGAACGACAATGCCGTCTATTGGATGAGCAAGGACGAATTCGATGCCCTGCACGCCAAACCGGAATGGCGCGAGCGTTTCGCCGTCTGGAAGCACTGGAACAGCAATGGCGAATACTTGACCTACACCGTGCCGCCCGGCAAGGGTATGCCGGTCTGGCGAGGCAAGGCAGCCTCGCAGCGTCTTGAAGACAAGGGAATCCCCGTTCCTGCCGACAACAGCGGCAACTACTTCTGGCTCGAAGGCGGCCACGAGCAGATCGCCGTCAATCCCAAACTGCTCAATCCCGAACACGCCAGCAAACGCGAATTCACCGGTTGGGGCTACGACGACGGCGACATCGAGGTTAACCTCGTCGGCGTGCCTATTCTGGAACGGAACTGGAGATAAGAATATATGTTGAAGCCCGCCCCACTGATTCCGCAGGAAATCTACCTGCTCGAACGATACAGCTCCCTCGATTACTTCGGACAGATGCGCGATGCCTTTGAAGCTTGCGTCAAGGCTGCCGAGAATGCGCTTGGCGAGTTCATGAAACATCTGCCGCCGGATTACCGGAATCAACCGCTATGGAAACAGCCGGACGCCGTCTGGGGCGAGCGGGTGATTCCAAACCTGCAATTTTCATTACAGGGAGTCTTCAACGGGTACATCCGACTTAGTCATGGAGACTTTGAAGGTCTCGCACTGGCTGGAAACGTCACGTCATCATTTGCCGGCGTCAACCGCGATTACGATATCGAATGGATGCCAGAACCGTTCCAGTCGGAGTACGACCGAAACGAAAGAATCGCTTCTGAACTCGCCTCAAATATTTTCCATACCCAGCAAGGTAATTGGAGCATCGGGTCTTTAAGCAGTCGGTACCATGATTGCCGAGGACCACTCAACGCTCCGCCAAGTTGGCCCATCTACCGATTGAACCACGCCATCACGGTAAAAACTGACGACAAGGTTCCGCAAAACGGAGTTTACCTCCCCGATGCCCCCAATAGCGCGGCCCAGTTCCTGATCAAGGGGTATGAAGCCTGGGAAGCCAACGTTCAGCCTACGCCCGAGGAACTTACCCCCTCTGGCTATTTCAAGGACCCAAGCATCCACCAAGCCTGCACCTGGACCCTGGTCGAGCGCGTTGCCGATAGCGGCGGTGGCACTGGTTGCGGTCCGCAAGGGGAAACCGGAGGTGCAATCCGCCGCCCCAACGTCCCCGCCAACCATCCCTGCCCCGAAACCGGCTGGTGGTTCACCCCGGCCAAGGCCGGTTCCCGCCGCTACTTCAAACAAGGTGAAGCCATGCCCTCTCTTGGTGGCGATTACGGCATCACGTTCTGGCAATGGTCGCCGGATCAGTCTGCGCCTACGCTGTAATGTATGGGCGGGCAAAGTGTGATCAAACCAGACAAAACCATCGAACCCGAGCACGTGATGTACGGCATTCGCCTGATGACCCCGAAAGGTCGTGATCCGGGCTATCTGGTAAAAGTCGAGCGGCGTCATGCCAGATATCTTCAATGGTTCGGCTTTACCCTCTGCGGCGGTCAGGCGGAAGCCCTGATCGCGGCCCAAGCCTGGCGCGATGAGCAAACTCGCCAACTGGAACCGCTGACCAAGCAAGAGTTTGTTTCGCAAATACGGACCAATAACACTTCAGGGGCGGCCGGTGTCGTGCGGACGACACAACGCAGTAAAACCCGTTCGGGACGGGTTTGGTCGGCCGATTACTGGGTTGCCCGACCGCCACGTGGCATCAAGGTCAGCGCCCGGTATTTTTCGATCTCTAAGCATGGCGAGGAAGGCGCGAGGCTGCTGGCCTTTGCTGCACGGCAGGAGATGGAGACCTTGTGCAGCGGTTACCATGCGCCGCATGTGCCGGAGGGGTTTCAATTGGGTGCGAGCTAAGGGCAATCCAGCGACATCTGAGTAGAGGCAAAGTAGCTGCAATTCGAAGCCATGCCGACCGATGACTGACTGCTCAAATTCAGGTTGCTGACTTTCGTCACTCTGTTTTAGGGATGACGGGATCGGGCGCATCTCGGACTGTCGTTGATAGCGAGCGTGGCGACACAACGTTGCCCTTGAAAGCCCTAGAAGAGAAGCAACTGACCTAAGTCCTGCGTTGGAAGTATTTTTGCGCTCCTACTGGGGAGTCTTATACTTCGGTGCCCCGGGTGAACCTCAATGCATCCAAATGCTGGAGATGATGGAACGGGGCGAAGGTTTTTTTGCCACAAAATACGTCGAAGTGGGCGAGTTGGTAGATAGCAGCCCTCTCACCTGCAGTGCTAAAGCGGACTTTGCGAATGCTTCGAGGCATAATCGCCACCTCAAAAATTAGCCCTTCCTCGGGGGCTACTATTGTCTGTTCTTCGCCACAATCGAAAAATAATTTTCAGCCCTGTGGCGATGGGTCTGGATAACTAGCTTCAACTGATGGGACATCTGATGGGATTTGCCAAGTTACCAAAAACGAAAAACCCGCAATCCATTACTGGGTGCGGGTTTCGCGTTGTCGCTTTGGCGGAGAGGGTGGGATTCGAACCCACGGTACCTTGCAGTACGCCTGATTTCGAATCAGGTACATTCGACCACTCTGCCACCTCTCCAAAGCGGGCAAGATAATAGCACAAGAGATGCGCTGGACGACAAGATTACTACTACTGATTTTGGTTTTTTTCCCTGCCGCCTGCGGCGAGTGGGGAAGTATGCCCCTGCCTTTTCCGACCCCGGCCCAGCACGACCTCGTCGTTCTGACCAATTCGGGGCCGCTGACCCGCGTCGCCGACGACAACGGCAACGTCAATGGCCTTGAGCACGATCTCGCCGAAGCCTTCGCCCGGGAACTCGGGGTTGCGGTAAAGCATGTTGTTGTTCCGCAAGAAGAAATGGATGCCTATCTGGCCCGGGGCAATTACCATCTGGCGGCCGGCTGGCTGTCGCCGGTCGCCGATCGGCAGATTCAGGCGACGCCGCCGATTTTCCAGACCCACGACGTTCTGGCCCAGAACGATGCTTCGCTGCCGCTCACCGAACTCGACCAACTAAGCGGCAAGACCGTGCATGCGATGGCCGGATCGCGTCAGGCCGCCAACCTGCATCGGCTGGCCAAAACCATTCCACAGCTGACGGTCGTCGAAGTCCGGGACGGCGACATTCTCGATCTGCTCGAATCGCTCGGCAACAGCGAGGTCGAACTGGTCGCCATGGACAACAATCTCGAAGACATCGCCAACCAGTTTGTACCGAACCTGCGGACCTCGCTGACGCTCAGCGATGAGCAGCCGATTGTCTGGCTGCTCGGGCCGCACCCCAACCCGGAACTGGCCGCCCGGGCCAAGGCCTTCATCGAGCGCATTCAGCTCGACGGCACGCTGGCCAAGCTGGAAGATCGCTACTTTGGTCACGTTCGCCGCCTGAACCAGGCCGATGTCATCAAGTTCCTCGGCGAGATCGAGACCACCCTGCCGGACCTGCGGAAATTCTTTTACGCCGCGGAAGTCATCAGCGGCATCGACTGGCGATTGATCGCCGCGGTCGCCTATCACGAGTCACATTGGGATGCGAATGCGACCAGCCCGACCGGCGTGCGCGGCATCATGATGCTGACCGAAGAAACCGCCGACCGGATGAAGGTGAGCAATCGCCTCAATCCGCGCGAGAGCATCGTGGCCGGCGCCCGCTACATCAACCAGCTCAAGGAAATGCAGCCGGACGAGGCACGCGAGCCGGACCGCACCTGGCTGGCCCTCGCCTCCTACAACATCGGCCCCGGCCACTTCAACGCGGCCCGCACCATTGCCCGGCAACTCGGCGCTGACCCGACCGCCTGGTTCGAAATGAAGCACATCCTGCCGCTACTGGCCAAGCCGAAATACTACGAGCGGCTGAAATCCGGCCGGGCGCGCGGCGGCGAGGCGGTGATCCTGGTCGAGAACATTCGCAGCTACTACGACATTCTGGTGCGCAACGAGCCGGCCCTGCAGTCGATCTCCAGCAAGATGGAGAAGAGGATCGGCCTGCAGGGCGACGGCCCCGGGCTGAAACTCAAGCGCTGAGCTTCTCCAGCCCGCCCATGTAGGGACGCAGCACGGCGGGAACGGTGACGCTGCCATCGGCGTTCTGGAAATTCTCCAGGATGGCGACCAACGTCCGGCCGACGGCCAGGCCGGAACCGTTCAGCGTGTGCACCAGCTCGGTCTTGTTCTTGTCGTTGCGGAAACGCGTCTGCATGCGGCGGGCCTGGAAGGCGCCGAAGTTGGAACAGGACGAGATTTCGCGGTAGGTGTTCTGGGCCGGCAACCAGACTTCGAGATCGTAGGTCTTGGCGGCGGAAAAGCCCATGTCGCCGGAACACAGCGCCATGCGGCGATACGGCAGTTCCAGCTTTTCGAGAATGGTCTCGGCCTGCCGCGTCAGTTCCTCATGTGCTGCGGCGGATTGCTCCGGGTGCACGATCTGCACCAATTCCACCTTGTCGAACTGGTGCTGGCGGATCATGCCGCGCACGTCGCGGCCGCCGGAACCGGCTTCCGAACGGAAGCACGGGGTGTGGCTGACGAACTTCAGCGGCAGCGCCTCGGCAGCGAGAATTTCGTCGCGCACGATGTTGGTCACCGGCACTTCGGCGGTCGGGATCAGGTAGAGCGGATCCTGATCGCCGCGCAGCACCTTGAACAGGTCTTCCTCGAACTTCGGCAGCTGGCCGGTACCGTTCAGGCTGGCGGCATTGACCAGGTAAGGGACATAGACTTCGGTGTAGCCATGTTCGGCGGTGTGCGTGTCGAGCATGAACTGGGCAAGCGCCCGATGCAGGCGGGCAACGCCGCCCTTGAGCAGCGAGAAACGGGCGCCGGAAATCTTGGCGGCGGTGGCGAAGTCGAGCTGGCCGAGTTGCTCGCCAACATCGGTGTGATCCTTGACCGGGAAGTCGAAAACGCGCGGCGTACCCCAGCGCTTGATTTCGACATTGCCGCTTTCATCGCTGCCGACCGGCACCGACTCGTCGGGAATATTCGGCAACGCGGCGAGGATCGCGTTGAATTTTTCCAGCAGTTCGCCGAGGCGGGCTTCCGAAGCCTTCAACTCGTCGCCCAGCGCGCCGACCTGGGCCATCACCTCGGAGGCGTCCTGGCCCTTGCCCTTCAACATGCCGATCTGCTTGGACAGGCTGTTGCGCTGCGCCTGCAGTTCCTGGGTGCGGGTCTGCAGCGTCTTGCGCTCGGCTTCCAGCGCCTTGAATTCGGAAAAGTCGATCGGCTTGCCGCGCTTGGCGAGGCCCTCGGCCACGGCGTCGAGATTGGAGCGAAGTTGTTGGATGTCGAGCATGTTTTTTCCTGATTTTGGTCGGTCGACCGCAGCAATTATGGCAAAGGGCCGATTATACGCGATGCGACTGGAGGCCCGCGGCAGGTGGGACAAGCGCCCGTTCGGGGATTATCATGGTCGGCACGAATGCCGTCCGCCCCCCTCATGCCCAAGCCCTTCCGCCACTACCTGCCCGCCCTCGCCCTGCTTCTTCCCGTCACCTGTTTTCCGGCGGCCCCGGCGAGCACGCCGCAGCAATGGTGCGCGGCAATCGGCGAGCGCCTGGGCAGCGTCCCGCCGGCACTCTGCAACAAGCTTCAATTGCAGGCCGCCCCGATCCAGTCGGTCCGGCACAACGCCCTGATGTTCCGCGACCTGCCGCCAGCCCCGCGCAAGATTGCCAGCCTTGGCGCCCCCCCGAAACGGCCGCTACGCATCCTGCTGGTCGGCGGCATCCACGGCGACGAACTGACTTCGGCGTCGATTGTCTTTCGCTGGCTGCAATGGGTCGATGAAGCCGAACCCGGGCAGTACCACTGGCGGGTCATTCCGGTGGCCAACCCGGATGGCCTTCTGGCCAGCCCGGCGCAACGAATGAATGCCAACGGCGTCGATCTCAACCGTAACTTCCCGACCCCCGACTGGCACAGCAACGCCCACAGCTACTGGGCCAGCAAGACCCAGCGCGACCCGCGCCGCTTCCCCGGCAAGGATGCGATGTCGGAGCAGGAAACCCGCTGGCTGCACGACCAGATCGAAAGCTTCAAGCCGAACCTGATTGTCAGCGTCCACGCCCCGTTCGGCATCCTCGACTTCGACGGCCCGGCCCGCCAGCCGCGCCGCTTCGGCAGCCTCAGCCTCAACCGGCTGGGCATCTATCCGGGCTCGCTCGGCAATTACGGCGGGGAGCACAAGAACACCCCGGTCATCACCATCGAGCTGCCGCACGCGACCAGCATGCCGCCGCTGCGCGAACAGCGGAAAATCTGGGACGACATGTTGAGCTGGATACGGCAGAACCTGGCCAACAAGAATCTTTCGTGATTTAGCCAAGAACCCTGGCTCCGGCCGGCGCGGATCAAGCCGCCGACCGGGCGATGGTCTGCCCCTGATCCCTTATTTCTTGCCGGCCTGGCGATCCAGTTCGCGCAGATGCTGCAATTTCTCGCCGATCTTGCCTTCCAGCCCGCGCGGCGTCGGCTGGTACCAGCCCGGCTCCGGCATACCATCCGGCAGATAGCTTTCGCCGGCCGCGTAGGCTTCCGGCTCGTCGTGCGCGTAGCGGTAAGCATGGCCGTAGCCGAGTTCTTTCATCAATTTGGTCGGCGCATTGCGCAAATGCACCGGCACCGGCTGCGAACCGGCCTTGCTGACAAAGGCCCGCGCCTGGTTGTAGGCCATGTAGCCGGCGTTCGACTTGGCGGCGACGGCCAGGTAGATCACTGCCTGGCCGAGCGCCAGTTCGCCCTCCGGCGAGCCGAGCCGTTCGTAGGTTGCCGCCGCGTCGTTGGCGATCTGCATGGCGCGCGGGTCGGCCAGACCGATGTCTTCCCAGGCCATGCGGATGATCCGCCGGGCCAGGTAGCGCGGGTCGGCGCCGCCGTCGAGCATGCGGGTGAACCAGTAGAGCGCCGCATCCGGATTGGAACCGCGCACCGACTTGTGGAGGGCCGAAATCTGGTCGTAGAAGGCATCGCCGCCCTTGTCGAAACGGCGCAGGCTCTGGGCCAGCGTGGCCTCGATGAAAGCCCCATCCACCACGGCCAAACCCGCCGTATGCGCCGCCGTGCGGACCTGTTCGAGCAGATTGAGCAGACGCCGGGCATCGCCGTCGGCCAGACCGACCAGCCGTTCGCGGGCGCTGGCGTCGAATTCGAGATCGGCCAGCGCCCGTTCGCGAGCCCGGTCGAAGAGCTGCCCCATTTCGCTCTCGTCGAGCGATTTCAGCACATAGACCGAAGCCCTGGAGAGCAGCGCCGAGTTGACCTCGAACGAGGGGTTCTCGGTCGTCGCGCCGATGAAGGTAAACAAACCGGATTCGACGAAAGGCAAAAAGCCGTCCTGCTGCGCCTTGTTGAAACGGTGGATTTCATCGACGAACAGGATGGTGCGCTTGCCCTGGGCCCGCCACATCTCGGCCTGCACCACCGCCTCGCGCACTTCCTTGATGCCGGAAAACACCGCCGGCAAGGCGATGAACTCGCACTTGAACTGCGTCGCCATCATCCGCGCCAGCGTGGTTTTACCCACCCCCGGCGGCCCCCACAGGATCATTGAATGCGGCTGCCCGGAGGCAAAGGCCAGGCGCAGCGGCTTGCCCGGGCCGAGCAGGTGCTGCTGGCCGATCACCTCGTCCGGCGTCTGCGGGCGCAGTTGCTCGGCCAGCGGCACGCCAGTTTCAGGACCAGATTGGGAAAACAAATCGCTCATCGCCGTCTACCCCCAGGCCCCGGACAACACTTCGTTGAGCGCCGCAACAATACGCTCGCCCTCATCCCGCAGCGAACCGACTCGCGGCCCGAGCGCTTCCAGCGATAGCGAAACGATGTCCAGCGGATTGAGCACAACCGGCCGCCCCTCGACCGTAAAGGCCGGATTGACCGGTGACACTGGCAAATCGACCCGGCGAGCCAGCAGATCGCCGGCCACCAGCGGCACAACCACCCGCCGCCGCCGCGCATCAAAGGCCGCCGACTGCACAACCACGACATACGGCACCTGCGCCGCCTGCCGCCCGATATTGCGATGCACGTCGAACTGGCTCATAGGGTCGAGTGCTCCTCGGCCAACGAACCATGCGCCTCTTCAAAGCGGTTCCAGGCCCCGGACACCTCGGCGTAATGCTGCTGTTGATTCTGGCGCAACTGGCGCTCGCGCGCGACGAACTCGGCCAGCAAGCCGTCGACGGTAGCCGACAGATTGGCGGTGTAAAGACGCGCCTGAACAACGTTGCCGTCACTGAGCAACAGATTCACCGGGCGCTTGGCGGACGAAGGCGGCATGGGATTACTCATATCAATGCAAACGGTGCGCATAGTATGCGCATTCACCTGAGACACCAATCAGCGCACCGCATCAAGCGGCGAAACCACGCCACGCCCGCCCCGATTCAGCACATGGGTATAGATCATCGTCGTCGACACATCCGAATGGCCGAGCAATTCCTGAACGGTACGAATGTCGTAGCCCGATTCCAGCAAATGGGTGGCAAACGAATGACGCAACGTATGTGTCGAGGCTGGTTTGGCGATGCCCGCCAGCCCAACCGCCGCCTTGATTGCCCGCTGCAAGGCCTGTTCGTGCGTATGGTGGCGACGCTCGATGCCGCTGCGTGGATCGGTCGACAACTCACGCGCTGGAAACACCCAGAACCAGCCCCAGGCCTTGGGGGCAGAAGGATACTTTCGCGCCAGCGCCTCCGGCAGATAGACGCCTGGCCGTCCGGCCGCCTCGTCCCGCTCCCACAAGATCCGCACGCGAGCCAGATGCGCCTGCAGTGCCCGGACGGCCGATGCCGGCAGCACCGTCAGCCGATCCTTGCCACCCTTGCCGTGACGCACCGTCAATTCGCCGCGCTCGAAATCCACATCCTTGACCCGCAAGCGCACGCACTCCATCAGACGCATCCCCGTCCCGTAAAGCAAACCTGCCATCAGCGCATGCGTACCCTCCATCACCGCCAGTAGTCGCTCGACCTCACCGCGAGAGAGTACAACCGGCGTTCGCTTCGGCTTCTTTGGCCGATCCAGATCAGTCAGCCAGGGCAGATCGACGGCCAGCACATCACGATACAAAAACAACAGCGCCGACAAAGCCTGCTGATGGGTCGAAGCCGCCACCTTCAACTCGGAAGCCAGATAGCCGAGAAACGCCCGAACCTCGTCCCCCCCCATTTCCCGAGGGTGACGGCGACCGTGAAAAGCCACGAAACGACGCACCCACTCGACATAAGAACGCTCAGTCCTTATGCTGTAGTGCTTATAGCGAATCGCTTCCCGAACGCGTCCAAGCAAGGTCGAGGATTGGTTCAATTCCATGCCGTACCTGCCAACCAAAATATACTGTGTATAAATACAGTAATTCATCTCTAGCCATATGACAAGTACCTTTGGCGGCGCCATGTTCGCCAGCATAGACGGCGCGGGTCCGGGATACATGGCGCTCACGCCGCATATCCTGGCACCACGCCATGTTTCACCGCCATCCATCCTCGGAAATAATCCGGCCACACACCGCACAAGCCGCTCTAACTGGCCTTCTTCGGCTGAAGCGCTGACAAGGATAGATGGCTGTTTTCCAGAATGCATGGCGAAAACGCCATCCACTTCACGTTGGGCGTCATGAGCACGGATTCTCCGGCCTACAACGAGGCGCAGATCAAAGCCCGCGGCGAACTCGTGTCGTTGTGTCGCGCAATGCTGGCAAACGAGCTTTCCTTCTTCGAGGGAGCAATCCGGGCAAATTCTCTTCGTTCCACCGTTGGTACGCCGGACCATGACCCTGACTTAATGGCTTTCGTTGCCATAGCGTCCGAAACTGACCACCTTCCTCCGCTTCATTCTCAGCACCTCTGGTCGGCGAGTGCGCTTCAACGATTGCAACCTGAGTTTGAAAAGACGGAAATTTGGGCAAAGACATTCGCTCCGCAAGCCTGCAAGAATCTCATTGAAAGGTTCGCAAGAAAATGATGCCCAACAATCCGCTCCAGCCGACCGTCAAAAAGCTACGCTTTTTGCCGTCGGCTGAGCTTCCACGTTGGGCGTCGAACTCCCATGTATGACCTCCCAGAGAATTTCGATCCCGCAATATTTGTGGGTGGGCATCTTGAAAAGATTTCTTTCGGGGTTGGAACAATTCACCTCGACTTTGAATTGAACACTAATCTCACGCCAGGGAAATCCAAACCCGCATCAATTGTCGCGCTTTCATACGTGAAGCTTCAACTGCAGGGTTGCGAAGAAAAAATCGCGGTCGGCGCGTACGCGGATATTGGAAAACTTGGCTTGTTGCTCAATGAGTCGGTTACCAGTGCCTCACTGGTGGGGCGTCGAACAGTCAGACTTTACTTTGGCGAAGATCGCATAATTGAACTAGAGGAAGATGGAATTGAATTCGAGAGCTATCACCTTTACGTTCCGGGTTACGACTTAATTTATGTCTAGCCCAAGTTCACCGCACGACGCCCAACACTACGTTCCAGGGGACGGGCTGCAAGCTGCGCTTGCATCCCGCCCCTGAACTACGACGTTAGGTGCCAAAAGCATGGACTGGAACGAACACTTCGCTGCCTGGCTACAGGTTGTGAACAACCCGGGGCCTGAAGAGCACTTACAAATGCAAGCCGCTCGAAAGAGAGTCAAAAACAACTCGCCTAGCGACTGGTCATGGCTTGCCGAGGGAGTGGGCGAACCCAACAAAAAGCTATTTGTAGCCCAAGTCTTTCAACGCCAGCCACTTCCAAAGAGATTGTTCAAACCCTTTCTCTTGGCTGGAGTTCTCGAAAAAAACCCAAGCGCAAATCGCTATTTTATTGAGCCTTGCGTTCGCTCTTTCGGAACCCAAGCAGTTAACGAAGTGCTGCTGCAATATTTGAAAGAAGGTACAAACGAAGAAAAAGCAGGGGCTGCTAGCGCCATGTATTGGGTGCGCGGGGAGCAAAGCGACGAAGTCCGCGCTCAAATTCGAGAGGTATTTCTTCAAGAGTTTGTCGCCAATAAAGACATTGAGGTTCGGCGCCGCATTGTTCCAGCGTTGCAGCTCAATCCTGCGCTCTACAACGAAGAAATTCAGCCTTTAATCACCAAGGCCATTTCAATTGCTCGCACACACAGCGACGAGTACATTCGCCATCGCATAGAGATTCAGCTTGGCAGCGACGGTCCATTTAAAGGCATCCCCACTAACCATGGCACCTAACATTACGGTGAAAGTCGCTCCCTCCGGTCGCTGGACGTCCCGCAAGCGGGCCGCCCTTTACCTAAAACGTTGGGCATCATGAAATTACCAATCCCACGTTGCCTAATCCACTGGTTCGGTGCGTTGCTGTTTTTCGCTTGGGTTCCGGTCTGCCAAGCACAAACGCAGTCAGCACTTGGGCCTTGGTTGATCTTGGAGCGCAATTCAAACGAGCAGCCCGAGATCGTGTCCGTAATTCGAGATTTGCCGAGTAAGGACATACAGCAACGATTCCCAGTATTGCTGGAAATCATGTGGGGTTATGAGGCCTTGCCAAATGGGTTGCCAACGGAACGGGATTTGATACTGGCGAGAAAGCTGTACGCAGCTCTAGATTCTCTAGTTGGTGAGCAGGGTATTCATGCCTTGACGCGTACCGGTGGTGGGGGTCGAACGATGTACTACTACGTCAAAGAAGCGGGGGCGCTTAACAAAGGTATCCGTACGTTTTTCGATGCGTATCCGCCAATCTCTGTGAAAGTCGTTGCAGGTAAAGATCCTGCTTGGCAGCGCGTCAGGGAAATGCTGAGTGCTATCAAACGATGACGCCCAACATCGCAATCCACCGGACCTCCGGCAAGCTGCGCTTGCCTCCGTCCGGTGATTTTCAACGTTAGAGGTCTCTTGTGACCGACACAATTGCCATCGGAATCACGATTGCTGTCTTTGCATTACCGTGCGGGCTATTGGCTATGGCCTTACGGCACTTCGTTCCGCTGATTCGTGGTTTCAATGCACCGCTGTGGGTATATGCGCTTGGTCCAATCGCATTCGCATCAGATCGGTTTCTCTCCGAGGCGGCACGCCCTCACCGAAAACCTTTCATTCGCTATGTCTCAGCTTTTGTAATGGTGTCGCTTGCTTTGCTCGTCATTGCTTCGGGGGGCCTTGCGTGGCACCTCTAACATTCCAATCCACCGGACCGTCAAAAGCTGCGCTTTTGCCGTCCGGTGATTTACAACGTTGGGCGTCATATGCGCACTAGGCTCATCTTCGCCACAGTCGGCTTTCTTGCTGTCGCTGCACCCGCAGCCAGCATTGCAGGCGAACTGTATCGACTCCGCGTTGATCTTGACGGAGATCGGAAGGCTGAAGTTATTGAAGTCGCCACGACCCCAGCAAAGGACGCTTGGCGTTCGCGCGTCAATGTGAAAATTGGCGCAGCGAACTACTTCGCTGAGTTCTTCTCCGCTGAGTCCGACTTACCGGATATTCGGGTGGTGTCGATAGATCGCAAACGGCCCCAACGGCAACTGCTTCTTGAAACACCCGAGGCCGGCACATGCATCTACCATCTGCTCGCGTATATCGGAAACAAGCTCGTACCCTTGTTGCGTTTTGACTCTGGCCCAAGTTGCCAGCCTCCCCAGCCGCAAGGAAACGGCCATGTCAGTGTCTCCACATGGCAGGGGTTCTGGTCGAAAGAGGTTCGGTATCAATTAAGTTCAGATGGGAAGGCTCTCGTGGAAGAGCCGAAAACGATCTACTCGGTTGAAGTTGCCGGGGTTGCAGGGAAGCCTCTTGCCTTGCAAGGTGCCGAATGCCCCGCGCGAGTCATTCCGCCGGGAACCTACGTGAAAGTGAAGCTCTATGACTCGAAGAACAATCAGTATCGCGTACAGACCACAGACGGAAGCTGCGGGTGGATTCCGGCTTCCGATCTGAACTCGTTAGACGAGATAGTGAAAGAACTACCGTGGGCAGGCTAACTATGCCGCCCAATCGGGTAAGGGCCGGCTTCTAACCGGCCCTCCCCACACCACCCGGCATGCGGGTCCGCACCGGGCGGTTCATGAACAGGGCGCACACGATGTCCCTCATGCGTAGCCGTGAGCCTTCATCCAAAGATCGCGGATACTCGCCAGCCCCTGCGCCTTCAACCAATCGTTCGTCATCCCCACCTGCGTCGCCCGCGACCGCGACAAGTGCCAGTAGCTCTTGCTGCTGACGCCCGTCAGGATCGCCGTGCGCTTGCCGACGCCCAGCGCCAGAAGATGGCCGATCTTCGTTCGAGTGAGGCGCCACTGTTTCCAGTAGCACATGCGCACCCGTCGTCGCAGCCATTCGTCCAGTTCGGGAATCGGCCGGTAATACTCGGAGATGCCGAAGTAGCCCATCCAGCCACGCAGGTACTGCCCGAGCTTGTCGAACCGGTATTGCATCGAGACTCCCCAGCTTCGCCCCGTCAATTCCCGGATGCGGTGCTTGAAGTCCGCGAAGGCGGCATCCGACCAACGCAGCTTGCCCCTCTTGAAGGTGAAACCGAGGAACACACACTGGTCGATCTTCACCACTTGGCTCTTTTTCTCGTTGACCGGCAGTTTGAGCTGTCGGCCAAGATACGTGGTCAGACTGGCTTTGACACGCTGGCCTGCCCGTTCGCTCTTGACCAGTACCATCAGGTCGTCGGCGTACCGTACAAACCGGTGGCCTCTCCCTTCCAGTTCCCGGTCCAGATCGTCGAGCAGGATATTGGCCAGCAGCGGCGAGAGCGGTCCGCCTTGCGGCGTTCCCAACTCGCTGGGTTGAATGTCGTCATTGATCAATACGCCTGCCCGCAGGTAACGGCCGATGAGGGCCAGCAACCGCTTGTCGCCGATCCTGATGGCCACGCGGGCCATCAGGATGTCGTGATCGACATTGTCGAAGAACTTCGCCAAGTCGAGATCGACGGCGACGCGGTAGCCGGTCTGGATGTCGGCCTTCACCTGCTTGAGCGCGCCGTGGGCAGAGCGTTTTGGTCGGAAGCCATAACTCGATTCCGAGAATTCCGGATCGAATATCGGCGTCATGACTTGGGCGATGGCTTGCTGGATGACCCGATCAACTACGGTCGGGATACCCAGCGCGCGTTCGCCTCCGTCCGGCTTCGGGATGGTGACCCGTCGGACCGGCTGAGGTTGATAACGGCCATCGTTGAGGCTCTGGCGGATCGCTGGCCACTGGTCGCGGGCATAGGCCGGGAAGTCGTCGATGCGCAGGCCGTCAATGCCCGGTGCGCCTCGGTTGGACTTCACTCGACGCCACGCCTGTTTCATGTTGGCCGGCGACAGTACTGCTTCCATCAAGTCTTCGTGCAAGGCTGGCTGGGCAAGACCACGCCGGTCCCCGGCTCCCCCGGTCGGGTTCAATGTCGGGTTCGAGTGACTCACGGCTCCTCCTTGTCTGTTCATGTTCAGCCCTTCAGTCCGTACCGGCACCTACTACGGCCTCTGCTGACTCCTGACCGGTCACGACGACGATTGCTCGCCGTCGCGCTATGCCCTTCGTTTTCGCTCGCTGCCTGTTCGCTCGTCTGCGGTCGGCAGCTTGCCGCGACGCCTGGACCATTTTGTTGAGCAGCGCTCCCCACTGCTTTTGCGAAACGTCAGCGCATCGCTCGCCGATCAGATCTCCCCAGGTAAGAACGCGATGTGTCCGTGCACAAGCGCCGCATTTACCTTGTCCGCTGTATCCGATGGGCTTCGCCACGAGGTGCCAGCTCGCCCGCAAACCAGGCCTTCTATGCAGTTTCTGTCCGTCGCCTCGCACGTTTGCACTCCGGCTTCCTCCAGACAAGCCCTCACGACCTTGCCCTTGCCTTCGGCTAGTGGTTATCATCAATCCAATATGTCGAATCAATTTCGGTACTCCCACAGGGGACTTACACCCCATTACATCCCGCCCATGCTGGGCGCACACCCTGCGGTGCAGGGGACGCTGCGCGATAAAGCGTCGCGCTGCGCCCCTGACCTTGAACGTTGACGCTGTAGAAAAACCCTTCCCCAGCCCGATTTCCGGCAAAAAAATGGCGCAGGTTTTCTCTGCGCCATTTTGCTTTTTCATGCATCTGAACTGGTCAACCGCTGCATTCTGCTTTCGGGGTCGGCAGCGACCGTCTGGCGAGGGGATTACGCCCTTCTTTTGCCTACTGCCCGAACCCGTGATGCGCCAGCTTCTCGATGTTGTGCACCAGGCAATACAACTTCCACTGCGTGTCGACCTTCTGCCGCCCGCGTAGCGTGAACCGATCCAGCCGCTTGTTGTGCCGGATATTGCCAAACACCGGTTCGACCGTGGCAAACCTTCTGCCGTAACGGGCTTTGCCTTCTTCGCTGTCGATAGCCCGCTTCATCCGGTCGGTGTGGCTTTCTTTGGTTGTACTGGATTTACCCCGGAAGAAAGCGACCTGCCGGACTTTCGTCTTCTCCGGTGTGCGCAGGCATTTGTCACGTTGTGCGCAGGGCAGGCAATCGCGCAGGGTGCCGCTGTATTTGGTGGCGAGGTGGCCGTTGTGGATGCAGTTCGTGCCATTGCGGTAGAGCTGCTTGCCGGCTGGACAGGTGCAAATCCCGGTTTCCGGATCGAGCGTGAAGTCCTGTGGCCGGTATTGTTTTGTGGCTTTCTTCGGGTGCGCCTTGTCGTAGAGCGGATCAGGTTTCTGCTTGTGTTTGCCCTGATCCTTGAAGCGTTCGTCGCGTTGGCGCATGCCGTTGTCCGCAATCAGGGCGTTGATGTTCTCTTGGGCCAACGCCTTGAGGTTGCGTTCCGAGTGATAGCCGGCATCAGCCGTATAGAGCGTATCCGGGGTGGCTTGTGCCTGCGTGGCGCGCACGACCGGCAGCAACAGCTCCTGTTCAGAACCCGTGCCGTGGGCCTGGGCTTCGATGATGATCTGGTGCTTAGCGTCGACCGCAGCCACGCCGGTAAAGCCTTGAATGACGCCTTTGCCGGTCGCCATCTTGGCGCTGTCGGGATCGGTGCGGTTGCTCTTCCTGATGGCGCCCTTGCTGCCCTTTCTGTCTTTGGGGTTGGCGGCCAGCCATTGGCGTAGTTGGGCGGCTTCTTGATTCAGGCTTTCAGCACGTTGCCGAGATTTCTCGGCAAGATCCGGCTCGACAGGCCGGCGGTCGTTCGCGCGGTGGCGCTCAAGCATCTTCTTCGCGGCGGCTTCGAGCTTGTTGGCTTGGTGGGCGAAGTCGGCGCGGGTGCCGCTTTTGGCCTTCGATGCGTTGCTTGGCAACTTGACGCCGTCGATGGCAAACATTTCCCGGCCGATCAGGCCTTGCCGGTCGCAGAGGTAAAGCACCTGGGCGAAGAGCTGGGCGACTTCCTCGTCGAGGCTGGAGACGAAGGCGGCCAGCGTCGTAAAGTGCAGCGCACTATCGCCACTGAGGGCGATGAAGGTGACGTGTTCGCGGCACAGTCGCTCGATGCCCCGGCTACTCACCACGCCCTGGGCGTAAGCGCAGAGAATGACTTTGAGCAGCATCCCCGGCGGATAGGCACAGGCGCCGCTCAGGTCGTTGCGGTAACGGGTGTCGAAGAGGGAGAGGTCGAATTCGTGGTCGAGCAGGTGATGCACGGCATGTTCGAAACTGCCCGGCAGCAACTGCTTCTCCAGATCCACCGCCAGAAACCTCGGGCTGGTGTCGATTGCTTTGTAGCGGGCCATCGCCGTCTCCTGAATTCATCTTCAGGTTGGAACCTTGTTATTCCATATGGTTCACGGCACGATGCGGGCATGAATACACTTTTTCTACAGCTTCGTTAGACCTTTACCTTATGAAAAACTTTGCCCTCGGCTTTCTTAGCTGCCTGATTGTTGTTGCTGGTATTGCCATCCCATACTTTTGGCCCCCTGAGCTTTCGCTTGTGTTCAACAGCGTGTTCTGGTCCTCACTGCTAATGCTCGCGAATTCTGGTTTGTTGGTTGGGTATCTATATATTCGTGGCGGCTCCTCGCAAGGAACACATTTCTTCTTTGCGCTTTTGCTAATTTTGTCCGCCTCTCTTATGTATACAGGCTTTGAACAAATTGCTGCCAACACAGCGGAATGGGAGCCTTTAATGCGGACGAACTATCCGACCCTGTTCGTTCTTCTTCCCCAATTCATCAGCTACACGAAAAACATCGTTGCATTTGGGTTTGCAGCCCTTGGGGCGAGTGTTGCTGCAAATGTTATTACTGCAAGGTTCAAACCCAAGGTCTAACATGGCGTATATGGACTCCCCCAAAAAACAAGGAAACTGATCGATAGGTTTGGCCGTTGGATAACGCATGCAGTCGTATATCCGGCATCGATAGTGGGTTCTATTTGACCCGTGCCGACATGGAATCTGCCCACGGAGCGCCAATCGCTCAAAGCGGCACGCAAGCTGCCGGCAGAGTTAACGGCGTCAATCCGTGTGGGTGCGACCCAATTAGCCATGATGGGCGATCAGTCTCAAAGCAAACGCGAGGTGGGGGAACAACGAAACACGGTTTCTCCTTTCAGGCGGCCATAGCAAATGCTGTACGGTTGAGCTTCTTTTCCTGGTGAGGTTGCGGACTGCCGAACGGCACGTGATCCCGCAATACGGCATAACAGACCCTGGCCAACTTGTTGGCCAGGGCACAAGCTGCCTTGTTGTGATGCGCTCGCGCCTGGATCTCGGTGGCCCAGGTTCGCAAGCCATCAAGCGGTTTGCCTGCTCGCCGGGCCAGTTCGGCCGCGCGCAGCACGGCGCGGGCACCATGCGTCAGCAACATGCGCAGATAGCGATCTCCCTTTTTGGAAATCCGACCGAGCTTGCGACTGTTACCCGAGGAGAACTCTTTCGGCGTCAGGCCGAACCAACTCGCAAAGTGCCGGGCATCCTTGAAGTGGCTGACACTGCCGCCGGTCGCGGCGACCATCGCCGTTGCCGTCAACAGGCCAATGCCGGGAATGGTCAGCAATTCGGTACAGGCCGGGCTTTGTCGGGCGAGTGAAGTCAGCTCCCGCTCCAGTTGTGCGATCCGCAACTCAAGCAGGCGGATTTCCTCAATCAGCAATTTCATTGATTCGCGGATCAGCAGCGGAATGGGCGCATTCGGATCGGCCAGTGCCCGGCTCATGGCTTCGACACCGGTGCGCGCCCCTTGCGGCACGACCAGCCCAAACTCCCGACAAAAGCCGCGCAGCGTGTTGATCCGGGCGGTGCGCGTTCCCATCCAGCGGGAACGGATACGATGCAAGCCCTGCAGTGCCTGCTGCTCGACGGATTTCACCCGCACCGGCACGATGTCGGCACAGCGTGCCGCTTCGAGCAAGGCACAGGCATCGGCGGCATCGGTCTTGTTGCGTTTTACGTAGGCCCTGATATAGGCGGCAGGCAGTAGCTTGACTTCAATACCCAGGCCATTGAGCCAACGACCCCAATGATGCGCAGACCCACAGGCTTCCATGACGACCAGCCCGACGTCACGGTTGTGGAACCAGCATTCGAACTGACTGCGGGTCAGGCGCTGCTGCTCGACGACTTTCCACTTCTCATCAGCAATAGCGATTTGGAATACACTCTTGGCCAGATCAACTGCAACGGTAGTAGCATGCATTTCGGACTCCTTTCGTCGAAGACCGATCCCCATCCCCATGAGCACCGGCAACGCCAATTGGGCGCTGAAAAGACGGGGGAGTCCATCCCATCACTCAACCTCGCTCCCTTCGGTCGCTGGACGCTGCGCGATAAAGCCGCGCAGCGCCGGTTAGATCTACGTTAGAGGTCACAGTGAAAATTCACGGTTACGCTGACGAAGGCCTAGAAATTGAAGAGATCGTGCCTGCTGAGTTGGCCGAAATAACGCTCGTCGCCACACCAGAAGAACTACGGCGCATTGCGAAATTCCTCGAAAACTGTGCAAATGGGATAGAAACTCGTGGCACGTCTTGGGAGCATGAGCACCTTTCCGACAAAGATCGGTTCTTCATGGGCTCTCCTCACTTCGTCGTGTTTAACCCGGAGTGCGGCCAATGACCTCTAACATTCCGGTCAAGGCGCGGCCTTCGGCCGCTGGGACACGCGGCAAGCCGCGTGCCCCTTACCTACAACGTTGGGCATCCTGATGCAGCATTCATTATTTCCATCGGATGAAGCACTCCCGACATGGCTTCATACTTTATTGCTCATTCTTATTGTTTCGCCGTTCGCAGGTTTCCTGTTTTGGTTTGGCGTCAGCGCGGTTACTAGCGCACACCTGGACCCGTTGAGCGGTCCGGAATTTGGACAGTTCTTTTTCGGACCTTCTCCGCTTGAAGGCAAGGCGGCCAGGGTGGCCGGAGTCTCTTTGATCGCCTTTGGCGGTTCTTTCATGGCGATCGCCTTTAGGTTTTCACGCCTTGCAGGCGAGAACAGGCTGCCACGTTTACTGCCGTGGATTTTGCTGGCCATATCCCAGATATTGTCGCTTTGGGCAAAGTCAATCGCATGAATTGTCATGCCTGATCCATTGTCCAAGGGACGCGTCGCGATGGAGTAGCCTCACTTACCTTGAACATTCGGCGTCACAAGGCAACATTGCAACCTCCATCACTGCAATCACCAAACCCGGAAATGAAAGGAGCTAGACAATGATCTACAAAGGCAGTTGTCACTGTGGGCACATTGCATTCGAGGTCGAGAGCGAACTTACCCAGGTCGCCGATTGCAACTGTTCAATCTGCTCCCGGATGGGGGCGCTGCACTGGTTCGTCGCAAGAGATGCGCTGCGCTTACTGACGCCGGAAAGCAACCTTGCTACCTACACCTTCGGAAAGCACGTCATCAAGCATCACTTCTGCCCGAAATGCGGCATTCATCCTTTTGGCGAGGGAACTGATCCTTCGGGGAATCGCAAGGCGGCGGTCAATGCTCGCTGCCTTGAGGACGTCGACCTTTCGTCGCTCCCGGTAATGCATCTTGATGGCCGCTCGCGCTAGGCCATCGTCGAGACATCAAACCGAGCAGCGCAGGAGACCTTATGCCGAGGAATAAATGAACGAGTCCGCGAATCGGATGACCGAACCTGGCACCCCGCCAACCAATTCGGCCGTTGCCGACTGGCTTGGCGAGGATGCTTACCGATACTGGGAACTGATCAGGCAATTGATTGAGCAGAGCTACCCGGGCGTTTTTACGCCCGAGTGGCTGTATGGCGGGAAGAAACACGGCTGGTCGCTGCGGTACAAGAAGAACCGATCATTTTGTACGTTGGTCCCGGAGAAGAATCGCTGTGCGCTGGTAATAGTTTTTGGAGCGGACGAGCGGGCAAAAGTTGAAGCAATCAAGAGTGGCCTGACAACCAAGACCCGGATGGAATACGACCGGACGGCCACCTATCACGATGGAAAATGGCTGCTGCTGGTGATCGACACCGACAGCGTCGTAAAGGATGTCATGCTGCTCCTGGCCTTGAAACGGCGACCAATAAATGCCAAGAATGCATAGCCAACCGACCGAAACGCGAGGCAATTGTCTGGATGCTCTCAGGCGACAGCCGGATGGCTCATGGAAAGCATTTCGCGCCACTTGGAGCAAGCAGGAATGAAACCGAGAATCCGCGTCGAAATCGAGAGCGATCGCCTGTTGCCCAGTTGGGCGGTGACGCATTATCTGCAGCAAACCGAAATCAATTACCTGCGGCTGGTGACGACCCAGGAAATATCGCTGTATGCCCAGCGTGGCTATGACCTCAATCGCCTGGTCGTCGCCACCGAGTCGGCCGATCTTTTTCCCAAGGAACGGATCTCGATCTCGGCGTTCAAGGGCCAGATCGCGTTGACCGAAACACCCGAAGCGGCCGACCGCTTCTGGAAAATCATCGGCCGCCATGCCCGGCCGATGGTTTTCGTCGCCGATCCCGACCGCGCCGCCTATATCCCGCTCTATGACTACCTGGAATCGGAAGCGCTGGTCATTCGTCGCCTTGAAACCAACTCGCCCTTCAATGCCTCGCTGGAAGGCATGGCATCGGCCTTGCCCGACCTGATTTATGCCCGGGAGCGGGAGCAGCGGGCGCGCGATGAATGGCGAAACCAGCAAATCGGCCAGGCCGCCAGAAACATTCAGGACATCGCTACCGCCAGCCAGATCATCAACAGTCAGAACGCCCACCCCGGCCTTCGGTCCTATGCGAACCACATGCTTGAGCAGTTGCTGGAAAATCAACAGAAACTCAACGAGTCGGCCGGCATTACCGTGCGCCGCATCGACCAGGTTGTTTAATAACGCACCCGGCCGGAGCTCGGCAAAAGGCTACGCAATCCGGTAATTCAAACCTTGGTATCCAGTCAGGAGATCCGCCATGGGCAAACGCGAATATTTGCAGAATCAACTTGAACAGAAGATCAAAGGCTTCCGGGACGATTCGGCGCAACACAAGGCCCTGTACCGCAACTTGCGCTATCTGGTATTCGTCCTGACCGCGATTTCCACGTTGCTGGCCGGCCTGGCCCTGAAATTCCCCGAGCTTGGTTCGAGTATCAATGTGGCCATCGTGTTTGTCTCGGCGACAGTCGGCGTCGTCACTTCAATCGAGGGGCTGAGAAAGCCTGCCGAACTGTGGATTCACGAACGCACGACCTATTACGCGCTGATGGATCTCAAGCGGGAAGTGGAGTTCGAGCTGGACACCAACAGCTCCCCCGAAATGCTTGGACGGTACTTCTTCCGGATGCAGGAAATACTGGGTGCCTCGGGAGAAAAATGGACCCGCAGCATCGCCGGCGCTCAGCAACCCCTCAATGCCCACCTTGGTGCAGCCAGGGATAACGCCGCCGGCAAACCTTGAGCTTGCGGATGGCCCAATGCTCATTCCTGCCCCATTGTGCGAGGTATCTGGTAGGCTTCGCCCCTTGCCAGATCCGGCGAGCTTGCCCAGAAAAGCGGTAGCAAGCCCAGCGCCAGAATGCCTCCTTGAATTTGAAGGAGGAACAGCAAAGTTACCAGCCAGCGTTTTGTAGTGCGGAATATCCAGTGCGTGTCGCCGACCAGGCCCGGCACCAACCTTCCTCATTCGACGCCCTTTTTTCCTGTTTCATCTGCCATTTTGGCGATTAGAGGAGGCCTCTTGGCCAAACCAAACTACCAGTTCGAAAAACGCCAACGAGATCTCGCCAAGAAAAACAAGCAGGAAGAAAAGCGACGCCAGAAGCTGGCCGGCAATGCCGCCGACAAGCCGGCGGACGATGAATCGGAAAAACCGGCCGACAGCACCAGCGAAAGTGACGCCGGCCCGAAGTAGCACTACCCTGTTGCCGGGAACCGCGCTGGATCGTCAGGACCCAGCCGTTCCGCCGCAGCAACAGCGAGGCACCCCGACCGGACGGGCGGGACTGAACCAGAGATAGCACGTGACCGACGACACCCAGGCAAAAATTCGCATTGAGGCAATGGCCCCGGAGTTTTCCGACGCGGCACGCGCCTTGGCCGATCAACTCGGCTTGCCGCTTGCCGGCGAAAGCGAATTTGCCCTGCAACTCGGCGCCCACGGCTTGCAATTGCAGGCGCTGGGCGTTGAGCCATCCGGGCCGGTGCGCGTCGATTTTGTCGAGGGACCGTTGGCCCACCGCCGTCAGCAAGGCGGCGGCAGCGGCCAGATGATTGCCAAGGCGGTCGGCATCCAGCCGGGTATTCGCCCGGTCATCCTCGATGTGACCGCTGGTCTCGGCCGCGATGCCTTTGTGTTGGCCCAGCTCGGTTGTCAGGTCACGCTGATCGAACGCCAACCACTGGTCGTTGCCTTGCTCGCCGATGGCCTGCGGCGCGGCCTTGTCGACCAGGAAGTCCGGCCGATTATCGAGCGCATGCATTTGCGCGCCGGCAATGCCATTGAACTGATGCAGGCCTGGTCGGGCGAACCGCCGCAGGTCATCTATCTCGACCCGATGTTCCCGCACCGCGAAAAGAGCTCGCTGGTCAAAAAGGAAATGCGCATCTTTCGCTCTCTGGTCGGCGCTGACGACGATGCGCCGGAACTGCTGCAAGCCGCGCTGGCCCTGGCGAGCCATCGGGTGGTCATCAAGCGGCCGCGCAAGGCGCCGAGCGTCGCCGGTCCGGCGCCGGGCTATACGCTGGAAGGCAAGTCGAGCCGCTTCGACATTTACCCGAAAAAAGCCCTGAAACAGGCCCAGCCGCCGACGACGGCCTGAACGACAGCCGACGGCGCAGGGCTACGCAATCTAACGTATTCCGCCCGGACTCCTCGCTGCTTAATCTGACGCTGCACTGCAACAACGCAGTTTGACCAGATCACTCAACGTCCGAGGAGCTTCCATGAACAATCGTCGCAACTTCATCAAGGCAACCGTACTCTCCGCCGCCCTGGCTTCCATCGGCATCACGGCCCACGCCGCCGACACCATCAAGGTCGGCGTCCTGCACTCCCTGTCCGGCACGATGGCCATTTCCGAGACCGCGCTCAAGGAAACCGTGCTGATGACCATCGATGAAATCAACAAGTCGGGCGGCGTGCTCGGCAAGAAGCTCGAACCGGTCGTCGTCGACCCGGCTTCCAACTGGCCGCTGTTCGCCGAAAAGGCCCGCCAACTGCTGACCAAGGACAAGGTTGCCGTCACCTTCGGCTGCTGGACCTCGGTGTCGCGCAAGTCGGTGCTGCCGGTGTACAAGGAACTGAACGGCCTGCTCTTCTACCCGGTCCAGTACGAGGGTGAAGAACTCGAAAAGAACGTCTTCTACACCGGCGCCGCGCCCAACCAGCAAGCCATCCCGGCCGTTGAATACCTGATGTCCAAGGACGGCGGCGAAGCCAAGCGCTTCGTGCTGCTCGGCACCGACTACGTCTATCCGCGCACCACCAACAAGATCCTGCGCGCCTTCCTGAAGTCCAAGGGCGTCGCCGACGCCGACATCATGGAAGACTACACGCCCTTCGGCCACAGCGATTACCAGACCATCATCGCCAAGATCAAGAAGTTCGCCTCCGAAGGCAAGAAGACCGCCGTCGTGTCCACCATCAACGGCGACTCCAACGTGCCCTTCTACAAGGAACTCGGCAACGCCGGCCTGAAGGCCACCGATGTGCCGGTCGTCGCCTTCTCGGTCGGCGAGGAAGAACTGCGCGGCGTCGATACCAAGCCGCTGGTCGGCCACCTGGCTTCGTGGAACTACTTCATGTCGCTGAAGAACCCGGAAAACGACAAGTTCGTCAAGCTCTACCGCGACTGGGCCAAGAAGGCCAAGCTGCCGAACGCCGACAAGGTCGTCACCAATGACCCGATGGAAGCCACCTACATCGGCATCCACATGTGGAAACAGGCCGTCGAGAAGGCCAAGTCCACCGATACCGACAAGGTCATCGCCGCCATGGCCGGCCAGACCTTCAAGGCACCGAGCGGCATCATGTCGAAGATGGACGAAAAGAACCACCATCTGCACAAGTCGGTATTCATCGGCGAAGTGAAGGCCGATGGCCAGTTCAACGTCGTCTGGAAGACGCCCGGCCCGGTCAAGGCCCAGCCGTGGAGCCCGTTCATCACCGGCAACGACAAGAAGAAGGACGAGCCGGAAGTGAAGTAAGCCGGTCGCACTGTCAGTCGCAACAACGGGAGCTTCGGCTCCCGTTTGTCCATTGATGGCCAGCCATGCCGGCGCAGGCCGGCGACCAGCGATGACAATATCCTTTCGATAGGGCATAGTCGCCCCCCCCCCGCTTACTCCGACTCAAGATGGCTTCCATGACGACAGACTCACGAATGGGCATTCGGCTCGCCCAGCTGCATCTCTACGTCGATATCCATCTGCACGACCGCTATCTGGCGCCGCCGCTGGCCGTGGTGGTCGCCGCGCTGCTGACCAACTGGGTACCGGTGCTGTGGGCCGTCTTGTGGGCGGTGGTGGAACTGCTGATCATCGCCAACTACATCCGCGTCTATCGGGCCTTCAAGCGCAGCGACGTTCAGCCGCGCGACGAACGGCGCTGGGCCAGGCGCATTGCGCTGGCGCACGGGGCGCACATGCTGGCCTGGTCGTCGCTGGTTTTCTGGGCCTGGCACCCGGACAGTTTCCCCAGCCTGGTCTTCATCATGCTGGTGCATATGGGCCTGATCGCGCTGACCACCTCGATGAGCAACGCGCATATGCGCCTACTCTCGCTCGACATGATCTTCCCGGTGCTCGCCCTGCTCGGTCCGCCGCTGGTCGATCCGAGCTGGTTCAATATCGGCTTGAGCCTGCTGGGCGGCGGCTTCAGCGCCCTGATGATCCAGGTCGGCCGGCAGATCAACGCCTACTCGACCGAAGCCCTGGATCTGCGCCAGCGCAACGAGATCCTGATTCAGGAACTGGAGTCGCAGGCATCCCGGGATTCATTGACGGGCATCGTCAATCGCCGCTATTTCCTGGCGACCGCCGGCAAGCATCTGCAGGCCGCGCATCAACACGGCAACCCGCTGGCCCTGATGATCATCGACCTCGATCACTTCAAGCAAGTCAATGACCAGTACGGTCACCTCGGCGGCGACGAAGTGCTGGTCGCCGTCGTTGATGCCTGCGTCGGGCACCTGCGAAGCGGCGACTGTTTCGGCCGCCTGGGCGGCGAGGAGTTCGCGCTGCTCTTGCCCGATTCGTCCTTGCCGGAAGCGCTGGAAACGGCGGAGCGCCTGCGCCAGGCGACCGCAGCGCTGGCGCTGACGGTGCAGGGCAATATTGTCCGGCCGACCATCAGCATCGGCATCACGCTGCTGCAAGCCGGCGACGACAGCCTGTCCAGCCTGTTGCACCGGGCCGATCTGGCGATGTATGCGGCCAAGATGCAGGGGCGCAACCGGGTCATCTGCGCCGAGCAGTGCCCCCCGGAAAATACGCCGGATCTGCTGCCGGCCCTGCAGCCCCAGCCTTAGCCGCCGGGACGGCAGCGGCCGGAGATCCGCCACCCCTTGGGTCATATCCGACGCATTCCGTTGTCCTGTCTGAATCTCCAGCCGTCACCCCGGCAAAAAAAGACTGAACTATCCCGGGTAAACCCTGACCAATGCCCGACCGGTAAGCCGGCCCGACACGACGCTCGATGGCGTCGGTCGCGTCCGTCAGCACCCCGGGTGCCGGCGGCAATCATTCATCAACAGGGATTGGTTCATGTCTGAAATACAAAAAACATACAACGACAAGGTCGTCCGGCAATTTGCCGTCATGACCGTTATCTGGGGCATCGTCGGCATGCTCGTCGGCGTCATCATCGCCGCCCAACTGGTCTGGCCGGAGTTGAACGTCGGACCGTACTTCCATTTCGGCCGCCTGCGTCCGCTGCACACCAACGCGGTCATTTTCGCCTTCGGCGGCAGCGCGCTGTTCGCCACCTCCTACTATGTCGTGCAGCGCACCTGCCATGCCCGACTGTGGGGCGGCCCGCTGATCCCGCTGACCTTCTGGGGCTGGCAACTGGTCATCGTGCTGGCGGCGATCACGCTGCCGCTGGGCATGACGCAGGGCAAGGAATACGCCGAACTGGAATGGCCGATCGACCTGCTGATCGCCGTCGTCTGGATCTCCTACGCCGTGGTCTTCTTCGGCACGATAGCCAAGCGGACGGTGTCGCATATCTACGTCGCCAACTGGTTCTACGGCGCCTTCATCATTGCCGTCGCCCTGCTCCACATCGTCAACAGCATGGCGGTGCCGGTCTCGCTGACCAAGTCCTACTCGATGTATTCCGGGGCGCAGGACGCGATGATCCAATGGTGGTACGGCCACAACGCGGTCGGCTTCTTCCTGACCGCCGGCTTCCTCGGCATGATGTACTACTTCGTGCCGAAGCAGGCCGGGCGCCCGGTGTATTCCTACCGCCTGTCGATCGTGCACTTCTGGGCGCTGATCTTCACCTACATGTGGGCCGGCCCGCACCACCTGCACTACACCGCGCTGCCGGACTGGACGCAATCGGTCGGCATGGTCTTCTCGCTGATCCTGCTGGCGCCCTCCTGGGGCGGTATGATCAACGGCATCATGACGCTGTCCGGCGCCTGGCATAAGCTGCGCGACGATCCCATCCTGAAGTTCCTGATCACCTCGTTGTCCTTCTACGGCATGTCGACCTTCGAAGGCCCGATGATGGCCATCAAGTCGGTCAATGCGCTGTCGCATTACACTGACTGGACCATCGGCCACGTCCATTCCGGCGCCCTCGGCTGGGTGGCGATGGTCTCGATCGGCTCGATCTACTTCCTGCTGCCCAAGCTGTTCGGCCGCACCGAGATGTACAACCACCAGCTGGTGACCGTCCATTTCTGGCTGGCCACCATCGGCACCGTGCTCTACATCGCCTCGATGTGGATTGCCGGCGTGATGCAGGGCCTGATGTGGCGGGCGGTCAATATCGACGGCACGCTGGCCTACAGCTTCGTCGAAGGGGTCAAGGGTTCCTACCCGTTCTGGGCGATTCGCTGGCTGGGCGGCATTTTCTTCCTGTCCGGCATGCTGCTGATGGCCTACAACATGTTCCGCACCATCGCCGTCGGCAAGATCGCCGCCGTGCCGGTCCTGGTGCCGGCCCAACACCACGCCTGATTTCCTTCGAAAGGTTCCCACCATGGATATCAACGAACTGCGCTCGCTCCTTACCGTCGCCGGCTTGCTGTGCTTTCTGGCGATCGTCGCCTGGGCCTACAGCAAAAAGCGCCAGAAGGAGTTCGACGAAGCGGCCAACCTGCCCTTCACCGACCCCGAAGAACTCGACGAGCAGCGCAAGAAACTGCTGCTCCGCCACTGATCCTGTCGTAACCGTGATTGCCTCGCAAGCGTGAGGCAATCACCAGGCCGGCGCCCGGCGCCGGCCCATCAAGGCCGTTCATCATCAACGGCCAACCCGGCGTGGCGCCGACGCGTGTATATTCCGCCCTCGGCCGACAGCCCGCTCCGTTCGCCCCGTCGCGGTCCCGGTCGTTTCCAGAACATTGTCCCGAAACAGCCTTTCCATCGCCCAAAACCATGCCGCTACAGAATATCGTTCCCGCCGAGTACGACGCGCAACTGGCCGACAAGGTCGCCCTGTTCCAACAAGCTTTCGCCCCGCTCGGTGTTGCCGAACTCACCGTGGCCGCCTCGACACCGCTGCATTACCGCCTGCGCGCCGAGTTCCGGATGTTCCACGACAAGGGACGGGTCGATTACGCGATGTTCGCCCCGGCCGACCGGAAGGTGCCGGTGGTCATCGAGAGCTTCCCGGTCGCCGTCGAATCGATCTGCGAGCTGATGCCACGCCTGCGCGACCGTCTGCAAGCCAGCAACACCTTGAAGGATGGTCTTTTCCAGGTCGATTTCCTGGCCACGTTGAGTGGTGAAATGCTCGTCACGCTGATCTACCACCGTCCGCTCGCCCAGCGTTGGGAGGCGGCCGCCCGGGGACTGGCCGCCGACCTCAAGGTGCAGATTATCGGGCGGAGCAGAAAGCAGAAGGTCGTGCTCGAACGCGACTGGGTCATCGAACAATTCGAGCTGAATGGCCGCCAGCTCAGCTACCAGCAAATCGAGGCCAGTTTCACCCAGCCCAACGGCCAGGTGAACCGCCAGATGCTGGCCTGGGCCTGTCAGCAGGCGACCGGCCTCGGTGGCGACCTGCTTGAACTGTACTGCGGCAACGGCAATTTCACCGTGGCGCTGGCGCCGCTGTTCGCGCGCGTCCTCGCCACCGAAGTCAGCACCTCGTCGGTCAAGGCGGCGCAGTACAACATGGCGGCCAATCAGCTCGCCAATGTGGCGGTGGTCCGCCTGGCCAGCGAAGACATCAGCGCCGCGCTGGCCGGCAGCAAGGTTCTCAAGGAACTGCAGGGCATCGAGCTGAGCGACTACCGCTTTTCAACCCTGTTCGTCGATCCGCCGCGCGCCGGGCTCGACGCGCAAACCCTTGAACTGGCGAGCCGCTTCGACAATATCCTGTATATCTCGTGCAATCCGCAATCGCTGCAGGACAACGTCAGCGCGCTGCAGGCCACGCACGAAATCGCGGCCGCCGCGGTGTTCGACCAGTTCCCCTACACCCATCATCTGGAGAGCGGGCTGCTGCTCAAACGGCGGCCCTGAGCGGCGGGCCGCAGCGTGCTGCAAGCCGGTTAGCCGGCTTTCTTGCTGTCGCTGTCGTCCGGCGTGAAATACAGCGCAATGCCGAGGACGACCAGCCCCATCGGCCACCATTTGCGCAACAGGGTCATGACATCGATATCCAGCCAGTCGAGATTGACGGCCAGGACGAGCGCCCCGCTCAGGATCAGGGCAATCGCTGCGAAATTCCCTTTCATCTCCGCTCCTTGAGGCTCAGGCTCGCCGGACGCCCACCACGCCTTCGACGTCGTGGATCAGCGTCAGGGTTCGCTGCATCTGTTGCAGATTGGTCACTTCGACGGTAAAGCTCATGTGCGCCTTGCCCTGCTTGGACTGCGTATTGACGCCGACGACGTTGAGCTTTTCACGGGTGAAAATTTCGGAAATATCGCGCAGCAAGCCCTGCCGGTCGTGCGCATCGACCACGATGTCGGTGGCGAAAACGCCGGTGGTCTGGATGCCCCAGTCGGTTTCGATGACGCGCTCGGGATGCAGCGCAGCGAGGTTGGCGAAATTGGGGCAATCCATGCGGTGGATCGAAATGCCTTTGCCGCGCGTGATGAAGCCCTGAATCTCGTCGGGCGGCGCCGGCTTGCAGCAGCGCGCCAACTGGGTCAGCAGCTTGTCTACGCCGACGATCAGGATGCCCTGATTGCCTTCGACCGGCTTGCTCGGCTTGGTCCGCACCTCGTCCGGCAGCAGGGTTTCGGCCAGCAGGTCGCCGCCGCGCGCCACCGACTGGAACTGCCGCTGGTTGAGTTCGCCGCGCGCCGCCGCGATATACATGTCGTCGGCCCGGGAAAAGCCCAGCTTGTGCGAGAGTTCCTCGATATTCGCGCCGGTCTGGCCGGAGCGTTGCAGTTCCTTGCCGACCAGGGCCCGCCCTTCGGCCAGCGTTTCTTCCAGCGCCAGGTTCGAGAACCAGGCCCGCACCTTGACCCGGGCGCTCTTGGTATGGATGTAGCCGAGCGTCGGATTCAGCCAGTCGCGCGACGGGCCGCCGACCTTGGCGGTGATGATCTCGATCTGCTGGCCGGTTTCGAGCGGCGTATTGAGCGGCACCAGCTGACCGCCGACCCGGGCGCCCCGGCAGCGATGGCCGAGATCGGTATGGACGCGGTAGGCGAAATCGACCGGCGTCGAGCCTTGCGGCAGGTCGACCACCTTGCCCTGCGGGGTGATGACGTAGAGGGTTTCGTCGAGCGCCGCCTGCTTGTAATGGGAGATCCAGTCGGAACTGTCGGCGACTTCGTCCTTCCAGGTGAGCAGTTGGCGCAACCAGGCGATCTTCTCGTCGTAATCGTCCTCGTTCGTCCGCTTGCTGCCTTCCTTGTAGCGCCAGTGGGCGGCGACACCCAGTTCGGCGTGCCGGTGCATTTCGGTGGTGCGAATCTGGACTTCCAGATTGCGCCCGTCCGGGCATTGCACGGCGGTGTGCAGCGAGCGGTACTGGTTGCCCTTGGGATTCGAGATGTAGTCATCGAACTCCTTGGAGATCGGCGACCACAGGTTGTGCACAATGCCGAGGGCGGTATAGCAGTCCTTCAGGTCGTCGACAATGATGCGCAGGGCACGGATATCGTAGACCTCGGAGAACTCGACCCCCTTCTTCCGCATCTTGTTCCAGATGCTGTAGATGTGCTTCGGCCGACCGTAAATTTCGGCCTTGTTGACCCCCGCCGCTGCCAGTTCCTCGCGCACCTTGGCGACGGCTTCGGTAATGAACTGCTCGCGCTCGCTCCGCTTTTCGTCGAGCATCTTGGCGATTTTCTTGTAGGTCTCCGGGTGCAGGAAGCGGAACGACAGGTCTTCCAGCTCCCACTTCAATTCCCAGACCCCGAGCCGGTTGGCGAGCGGCGAATAGAGTTCCAGCGTTTCGCGCGCGACATGCACGCGCAGGTCATCCGGATTGGCCGCGTAATAGCGCAAGGTCTGCGTCCGGCTGGCCAGGCGGAGCAGCACGACGCGGATGTCCTCGACCATGGCCAGCAGCATCTTGCGCAGCACTTCGATCTGCGCCTTCATTTCGGCCGGATTGACTTCACCGGCTTCGATGTTGGCGGCGACGAAGCCCTTGGTGATCGGCCGCAGCTTGTCGAGCCGGGAAATGCCATTGACCAGATGCGCCGCCGCCTTGCCGAAGCGCTCCTCGATCTGGACGATGCCGTGTTCGGCATGCGACGGCACCGCGAACAGCACGGCGGCCATCCGGGAATCGGCGTCGAGCCGCAGCCCGGCAACGATGACCGCCATGCCCAGCGCGTGCGACCAGATGCGCTCGCCACTACCCAGCGTCTTGTCGCCGTAAACCTCCCAGGCGTACTCGACGGCCTTTTGCAGACGCGTCGCGTCGTCGGCGGAAATACCCACCGACAGAATCGCCAGGAACTGATCGAAGTCGCTTTGGGCAGCGACGGAATGAACGACGGAAACCATGTTAGGGATTATACCGTCTGAGCAGCGCTTGCCTGCTCAGGCATAATCCGCGACATGACCGCCAAGCACTCAAATTTTCTGACCAACCCCTATCTGCTGCTCACCCTGACCGCCCTCTTCTGGTCCGGCAACATGGTGATCGGCCGCGGCGTCCGGGCCGACGTCCCCCCGATGGCGCTGGCCTTCTGGCGTTGGGCCATCGCCTTCCTGCTGATCCTGCCGCTCGCCCTGCCGCACTTGAAGAGCCAGTGGCCGTTGCTGAAAAAAGGCTGGCCACCGATCCTGATCCTCGGCCTGGTCGGCGTCGGTGGTTACAACACCTTCGCCTACATCGCCCTGCAGTACACCTCGGCGACCAACGCGGTGCTGCTCAACTCCTTCATCCCGGTCGCCACCATCGCCATTTCCTGGGCCTTTCTCGGCAAACATCTGCGCCGCCTCGAAGCCATCGGCGTCGTCGTTTCGCTGTGCGGCGTGATGACCATCGTCGCCCGCGGCGACTTCAATGTGTTGACCCACCTCAACCTCAATCTCGGCGACGCCTGGATGCTCGGCGCGGTCCTGATCTGGGCCATTTATACCGTCGGTCTCGCCTGGCGCCCGGCCGGCGTGCACCCGATGCTGATGCTCGCCGCGATGACCCTGGTCGGCCTGGCCGCACTGTTCCCGGCCTACCTTTGGGAAATCGGCCAGGGTCGCCAGATCAATGTCAATCTCGGTTCGCTGGCCTCGCTGGCCTATATCGGGATTTTCCCCAGCTTCCTCGGCTACATCTTCTACAACCGTGGCGTCGGCGAGGTCGGCGCCAACAAGGGCAGCCTGTTCATCCACCTGATGCCGGTCTTCGGCACGCTGCTCTCGGTCATCTTTCTCCACGAGATACCGTTCTGGTACCACTATCTCGGCATCGCGCTGATCTTCGCCGGCATCTGGCTGACCACGAAAAAGTGATGGGCCTGTTCGACTGGTTCAAGCCCGACAAAGCCGGCGCCATTCCCGACGCACTGTGGGCGCAGACCATCGCCGGGCTGCCCTTTCTCGGCGACCTGGCGGCCGACGAGCAAGCCAGCCTGAAATTGCTCGCCGAACAATTCCTCGCTGAAAAGGAATTCAGCACCGCCGGCGGCCTCGAACTCACCGACGAAATCTGCGTCGCCATCGCCGCCCAGGGCTGCCTGCCCATCCTCCATCTCGGCCTCGCCGCCTATCGCGACTGGGTCGGCATCATCGTCTATCCCAACGAATTCATCGTGCCGCGCCACGTCCAGGATGAGGCCGGCGTCGTCCATGAATACGCCGACGTACTCTCCGGCGAAGCCTGGCAGGGCGGCCCATTGCTCGTTTCCTGGCACGACGTGCAGATGGCCGGCGACGGCTACAACGTGGTCATCCACGAATTCGCCCACAAGCTGGACATGCTGAACGGCGAAGCCGACGGCATGCCGGCCCTGCACTCCGGCATCGGCGAAGCCGAGTGGCAGCGCATCTTCACCGCCGCCTACGACGATTTCTGCCACCGCGTCGACGCCGATGAAGAGACGATCATCGACCCCTACGCCAGCGACAGCCCGGCCGAATTCTTCGCCGTGCTCTCGGAAAGCTTCTTCGAATTGCCGGACGTGGTGAATGCCGAATACCCGGCGCTCTACGCCCTGCTCAAACGCTACTACCGGCAGGACCCGCTGCAGCGCTGGCCAACCGGCGCATGACGCTAGCCGGACAGGGGATGCGGCGCCCCAGCCAGGCTGTAGGATGATGCCGCTATCAACCACCGGATGAAAATCATGGACGAATTCATGCAAGCGGCAATCGACGAGGCCAGGCTTGGCCTAGCCGAAGGCGGCATCCCGATCGGCTCGGTCATCGTTCATCAAGGGCGCATCATCGGCCGCGGACACAACCGCCGGGTCCAGCAAGGCAGCGCCATCCTGCACGGCGAAATGGACGCCTTTGAAAATGCCGGCCGTCAGCCGCCGCAGGTCTATCGCGAGGCGGTGCTCTACACCACGCTGTCGCCCTGCGCCATGTGCAGCGGCGCCATCCTGCTCTACGGCATCCCGCGAATCGTCATCGGCGAAAATAGGACCTTCCTCGGCGAAGAAGAATTGCTGCGGACCCGCGGGGTGGAGCTCGAAGTCCTCCAGAACCCGGTCTGCGTCGCGCTGATGCAGGACTTCATCGCCGCCAAACCCGAACTCTGGAACGAGGATATCGGCCAGCCGGCGACGGGTTGTTAAGCAGGGCGGGGGCTTGGCTGAAGACATGTTCGTCGAGTTTGAGCGCTCGACCGGAAATATCTCGATACCTGCGATGTGGCAACTATGCCGACCAGGCGCTCCCGGTCAGGAGTGGACCTAGGTCAAATTTGCTGCACCTCCCCCCCATCTCCTTCGGATGTCGTTTGCCATGAAACATGGATCAAACGCCGTATCCATTGCAGATATTGTGTTTCGCTACGAATGCTGCAATGCTTCAACCGCAAGCAATCACTTACCAGATCCAACAATTTCGGCGCCGGTGGTGCAGAATTTATTTCGCCAGCCATGATACTCACCCAAGGAAGCTGACGAATCATGATGTTAGCACTCCCCATCCGATCATATACACCACTGCTGCAGGAAGTAGGCACCTGCATAGGTGCCTACTGAACGTTAGCCATTTCATATCGAACCATGAGCACAAAAGAGATCAAAGTTGGCAATGTCATCCTCACGATTCCGGATAGCTCGGATCTTCACGTCGGGCAACCGCAGGATCGCAAGAAGTTGATCGCGGAAAGAGGCGAAGAAGCAAAACCAATTGCGAGTTTGCCGCACATTCCGAACCCAAATGATTTTGTTGGGGCGAGCACGTTCCAAGTACATGCCATTAGCCGAATTGGCACGTCCGAGAAGAAATGGGTTAACAAGGCGGGATTTCTAATCTTTGGCGTGGCCCCAATCGTCTTAGTGGAAGCGGTTTGTATCTGGGTTTGGGTCGAACAGGGCAAGTGGACTGCATTCGCAATCGCAAATGTGATGATTGCCTTCATCTACAGGCCACAAGGCAAAGCCGCCAGGAAATAGTAAAAATGGCTAACATCACAATCCACCGGACCTCCGGCAAGCTGCGCTTGCCTGCGTCCGGTGATTTTCAACGTTAGACCTTAGGAAATCATGCTCTTCGACCCGTACATATCGTTTTTTGAATCGCTGGTAAAGGCATGGAAGCGTGATGACAAGCGTGTTCGGGCAGCACTATTGCTGGCAACTGCGGCCACAGCTATCGCCATCTCGATCGCGCTGTTTGCCCAATCCGGGTTGGTCGACAAAAAGATCACCGAAACAATTGCTGGAGTAATCGGGGCACTAGCCGGGCTTGTCGCGGTTGGCGTTGCGGCATACCAAGGCCTCGCAGAGCAAGAGGCCCGAGAACAAAAGATCGAGACGGTGGAACAGCGCCTTCGCGAACACCCCGAGAAACCCCAACTCGCATGGGATCTCGCTAGGGTCAAGCTCGAAAGCTACCTAGATCGCAACCTCAGCCAGGTACGGTCGATATATTGGCTCACCCTGATCGTCATGCTCTGCGGCTTTGGCTTTGTTAGCTACGGGCTGTTTCAGGCATCCCAGAATCCCGAAAAGCTACCCGTATCAATTGTTGCTGCCGCTTCTGGCGTACTCATTAGCTTCATTGGCGGCTCTTTCCTGCTCATCTATCGGTCGATTTTGGCTCAGTCCAAGGAATACGTCACCGTCCTTGAGAGAATAAACGCCGTTGGCATGGCGGTACAGGTCATCGCAACAATCCCTGAGGCGAGCGCTGAGCTAAAGAGCCAAACAAAGGCAGAGCTTGCCAAACAGCTCTTAACCCTGTACGCGCACTCTGGCTCGCCAAGCGCTGGCGATAGCATGCCTAAGGTCTAACATGGCGCTCAACCTCGCTGCCTTCGGTCGCTGGACGCTGCGCGATAAAGCCGCGCAGCGCCGGTTAGCTCTACGTTAGGTGTCTTATGTCAGCGATCGCCCGAACACTACTTGGCATCTTGACCGTTCTGTGTTGTTCCTCCCCAGCACTTGCAAATGACCTATGCGTGGAAAGTGGGCTTGCCAGCATTTCACCCAGGAAAGACTGCCATACCATAGACGTCAAACTCGTAGATGGAGACAGCGAATACGTCGTCAAGATGGCACAAGCGTTCAAAGAAATGAAGCGCGACATGGATGTAATTTATGGAGTGAATCATTTCGCACTTCGTGCGCCGGATGGCGAGGTTTTCTATCTCGGAGAATTCAAACCGTGGGTCACGTCGTTATTCTGGCTGATTTGGTCCAGGCCCGACACGCTAGCAATGACAAGAATATACAGCGCAACAGCATCCACCCGAGGTGATGAAATCTTTGAAAAGGTACTGCTCAAACAAGGATCGCGTTTCTGTACCTTGTACAGAATGAAAAAGCCGTTTCTTGGTGAGGTTAAAGATTGCAGCGGAGACTATTCAGCACATATTCATAATTTTTTGCACAACGTTCACATCCTGCCTGATGTAATTCCTCCAAGCCAAGCCTGGCTTGAAGCGTGCAAAGCCTTCCTCGACGGAAGTGCCCAATTTTGCGGGGAGAATTATGTGAATCACTCGGCAACGATCGTGCGTCGCACCAGCGACGACAAGCTTAATTATGTTGTCGAGCTCAGCAATTATTTTGATGACACAAAGACCACAAGAAAAAACCGGCCAAACTATCTCGTTTACGTAATAGACCCCGAAAATAGGACCATACGATTTGTTTCAGCGAATGAAAAAAATAGCGGTCATAAGCAACTGGTCGAAATTGGTCAATAGCAACTGCCTGCCACCTAACAATCCGGTCAAGGCGCTCCCTCCGGTCGCTGGGACAGCCGGCAAGCCGGCTGCCCCTTGCCTAAAACGTTAGGCACTAGGTAATGACATCCATTGTCGTGAAAGTATTTGTCGCTCTAATTGCTATTGCGGCATTTTTCCTTGCAATTGGTCTTTCAGGCGCCGCGTTCTTTCTTTGGCCTACGAGCCTCACCGATCAGGAACTCAAAATCACGCCTGAAGTTCTAGCGGAGCTCCAAAAATTGAAGGAAGAGCGGAAGTTTAGTGAAGATAAAAATACTTTTTACCCCGGCGCTCCGAGTGAAGCTATTCGCGCCAGCGCCCAGGCGTCAGTTGATGCAATCATTCACTCGTTAGTTACTGGGTTACCTGCAAATCCAAGACGCTCGGTTGTACTTGGTACGTTCAAGCGTGCCTTGGCAGGGTTGGAGCAGCACGACTCCGAAGAACGAGACCAAGTCCTTATTTATCTCGAACGCATCATGTCTATTGTCGGGGTCACCAGCTCAGGTGAGCTATTAAATGTCTGGCGCTACGGTTTCCCGTATGGGTGGTTTCAGCACGCCTAACATTCCGGTCAAGGCGCTCCCTTCGGTCGCTGGGACAGCCGGCAAGCCGGCTGCCCCTTACCTAAAACGTTCCTGAACGCCCGCTTTCCATTTCTGGGTACGGCAGCCATAGGCACATTCGAGCCATCCACAAAGTGCAATGACGGCCATTCGATTTTGACCGCCAAGCAAACCGCCCGTTCACCGTTAACCTGCCGACAGCCTCCCGATGAAAGCCTCCAATGCCGCCAGCACCGCGGCCTCCTGATCGCGTTGCGGGGTGTGGCCGCAGTGGGCGAGTTTGAGCAATTGCGTGCCGGGCACTTGTTCGGCGATTGTATCGATCTGGCGCAACGTTGCGTATTCGTCGTCTTCGCCCTGGATGGCCAGCACCGGGCAGCGGATTTTTGCCAGGTAGGCCTCGATGTTCCAGTCGCGGAAGACCGGCGATAGCCAGGTGTCGTTCCAGTCGCTGAAGACCTGCGGCGTCTGGTCGTGGTGGTAGCGGGCCAGCTTCTTGGCCAGGTCGGTGGTTTCCCAGGCCGTGCGGGCGGCGTGAATGCCGGCCAGCGTAACGTCCTCGACGAATTCATGCGGCGCCATGACGGCGATGCCGAGCGGCACGGTCGGGAAAGCTCCGGCGAAGATCAGGGCGATGCTACCGCCGTCGCTGTGGCCGATCAGGATCGGCCGCTCGACGTGCAGAGCGGCGAGCAGGGCCGGCAGCGCTTCCTCGGCCTCGCGGTGCATGTAGCTTGGCGTGCGCGGCGCGGCATAGGGCTGCGAGCCGCCGTAACCGGCCCGCGACCAGACGATTACCCGGCAGCGGGTGGCCGCAGCCAGTTTGGCCGGAAAGTCGCGCCACATGGCGACGCAGCCCAGGCCTTCGTGGAGCAGCAGCAGGGTCGGCCGGCCTTCATCGGCAGCGGGAAGGTCGCGGTATTCAAGGAGCAGGCCATTGACGACAATATGTTTCATGGTTTCAAGAGGAAATCGCGCGCCACGGAAATTTGCGCTTCGTTGAGGAACATCGGCGCATGGCCAACATCGGGAATTTCAGCCAGTTGCGCACGCGGCCCGCGCGCCCCCATCTGCTGCCAGGTTTCGCGCGGCAGCAGGTCGGACTGGGCACCGCGCACGACCAGCGTCGGACAACGCAGCTGCTCGTAGATCGGCCACAAATCGATGTCCTTGTCGACGAAGGTCGCCTTGAACGGCGCGGCAATCGCCGGGTCGTAGAGAAAGCCCCAGCGGCCGTCGGCCCGTTGGGCGACGGTGTTTTCGGTCAGGAACCACCATTCGGCCTCGCTCAGATTGCCGAACGGTGCGCTAATCAGTTTGACGTAGGCCAGGGCGTCGGCGAACGTCGCCCAGGTCGGGTCGGCGCCGACATAGGCCGCGATCCGGTGCAGCGAATCGACGGTGATGATCGGCCCGACGTCATTGAGCAGCAGCTTGCCAATCGGCGTCCCTTCCTGGGCCGCCAGCGCGATGCCGATCAGGCCGCCCATCGAGGTGCCGACCCAGTCGACCCGCTCGACGCCGAGGCGGGCGATCAGCGTGACCATGTCGGCGACGTATTGCGGCACCTGATAGCCGGCCGGATTGCGCAGGTGAGCGCTCTTGCCGCGCCCGACGACATCCGGGCAGATGACCCGGTAATGCCCGGACATGGCCTTGGCCAGGGCGTCGAAATCGCGCCCGTTACGGGTCAGGCCATGGACGCAGACCAGCACGCGCGGATTGTGCGGGTCGCCCCACTCCGTATAGGCCATCCGGTGCAGGCCGGACGGACTGATGCATTGCACCTGCTGTTGCCGATATTCCATGCTGGCACCTCCGCCATAAATTCATCACTTGTCATGCCAATAGCGCCGATAAGCCCGCCGCCAGGCGGTTAGCGTAACACTTTCCGCGCCCAGTCCAATCTCCACCGCGCCATCGCGATCGGTACGCCAGAGGGTCATCGGCAAGGCCTCGTAGCGGGCAAGCACGGCTTCTTTCGGATGGCCGAAACGGTTGCGATAACCGACAGGGATAACCGCCGCCTGCGCCCCGACGGCGTGCAGGAAGGCCGGCGTCGAGGAGGTCTTCGAACCGTGGTGCGGCACGAGCAGGACATCCGCCGCCAGCTTCCCCGCATCACGGGCAAGCAGCGCCGCTTCGTCGGGCGCCTCGATATCGGAAGTCAGCAAAGCTGCCTGGCCGCCGGCTTCGATGCGCAACACGCAGGATAGATGATTGGTCTTGCTGTCCCGCTGATAGGCCTCGGCAGACGGATGCAGGACCCCGAAAACGACGCCGTCCCACACCCAGCGCTGGCCGGCCAGACAGGGTTCGCCATCGATTTCGGGCAGCGACGAACGCAGTTCGCCGACGGCCAGCGCCGCGCGCACCGACGCCGTGCCGCCCGAATGGTCGCTGTCGCGATGCGTCACCATCAGCATGTCGACCCGGTTGATGCCGAGCCAGCGCAGATAGGGCACGACGACGCGCTGACCGGCGTCCGATTCGGCGCTGTAGAGCGGGCCGGGGTCGTAGATCAGCGTGTGTTCGCGGGTCCGCACGACGCTCGCCAGTCCTTGCCCGACATCGAGTACGGTAATCCACGCCTCGCCTGCACCAGGCTTGTCGACCGGCCAGAACAGCGCCGGAATCAGCAGCGGGACGCCGAGCAGCCGGCCGGGCACGCCACGCGGCAGCAGGCAGACGGCGACGCCCAGGCCGGCCGCGACGGCGGCCCACAGCGGCGGCACCGGGGCCTGCCAGACCGGCCAGACGGCGCACCAACCCAAAAATAACATCAGCCAATCCAGCACCCAGTGCGCCAACGCGGCAATCGGCCACCATGGGACCAGCGCCGCAAGCAAGGCAAGCGGCGTGACGACGAAACTGACCAAGGGAATGGCCAGTGCATTGGCCAGCGGCGAGACCAGCGAGAACTGCTGGAAGACGAGCAGCAGCACCGGCAGCGAGGCCAGCGTCGCCGCCCACTGGACAACGCCCCAGGCGCGCACTTGCTGGCGCCAGCCCCGGCCCTCGCCGAGGCGCGCCGAACCGATGTAGAGCAAGGCGCCAACCGCCCCGAACGACAGCCAGAAACCGGCGGCCAAGACTGACCAGGGGTCGTAAAGAAGGACCACCAGCAGGGCCAGCAACAGCGTCCGGCTGGGCGCGATCAGCCGCCCGGAAAGGAGCGCCAGCGCGGCGACCAGCAGCATGTACAGGGTGCGCTGGGCCGGCACGGCGAAGCCGGCCAGCAAGGCGTAGACGAAGGCCGCCAGACACGCCGCCAGCAGACCGGCCTTCTGGGCCGGCAAGCGCAGCGCCAGAGCCGGCACCCGGCGCCAGCCGAAATTGACCAGCCAGCCGAACAGCGCGGCGACCATCGTGACATGCAGGCCGGAGATCGACATCAGGTGCGTCGTGCCGGTGCGGTTGAAGGTCGTCCATAGATCACCCTGGATCGCCCGCTGGTCGCCCACCGCCAGCGCCACCAGAATGCCGGCCCAGGGGTAGCGGTCGGCCGGCAGCATTTCGGCATAGCGGGCGCGCACCGCAAAGCGCAGACGCTCGATCAGGTAGTCCGGCTGCCAGACCATCTCGGCGAGGCGCTGCGGCGGATCGGGGCGGATGTAGCCGGTGGCCCGGATGTCGCGTTCGAGCAGCCAGGCCTCGTAATCGAAACCGCCCGGGTTGGCGTTGCCGTGCGGCCGCTTCAGGCGCACCGTGAAGCGCCAGCGCTCGCCGGGACGCAGCGGCGGGCGGTCGACCGCCGCGTCGGCGCCGCGCCCCTGATACCAGGAAAGCTGCAGCCGGTGCGGGACGACGGCGGCCTCGGTCAGCACCTTATCGACGACGAATTCGAAACGCGTGCCGCTACTGAAATCCTGCGGCAGCGCGGCGATCACACCGACCACCGCGATATCCCGGCCCTCCCACGCGGCGGGCAGCTGCTCGGCCAGCCGCAGATCGGCCCGCCAGCCGGCCCAGGCAAAGCCCAGCGCGCAGCACCCGACGATGGCCAGCAGCCGGCTCGGCCAGCCCGGCCAGCGCCAGCCGGGCAAGGTCAACAGCCCGCCGGCCAAGGCCCACAGCGGCCAGACCGGCAACTCCGGCTGCCTCTGCAGCGCCAGCACGCCAGCCGCAAAAGCGAGAATAAAAAGACGCATGCTGCAATAATAAGTGCATGCGTCACTACCTGAAAAAATACCTGCCCGACCACGAAACGATCCGCCGCAACCCTTGGCTGCGGCCGTTCGAATCAACCTTGTTGCACCCGCGCCTGTGGCATCTGAACCGTCACTCGGTGGCCGGGGGCGTTGCCGCCGGCCTGTTCTGCGGTCTGATTCCCGGACCGCTGCAGATGTTCGCGGCGGCCATCTGCGCCGTGGTTTTTCGCGTCAACCTGCCGCTCGCGCTGCTCGTCACCGTCTATACCAACCCGCTGACCATCGTTCCGCTCTATCTGCTGGCTTACCAGCTGGGCCGGCTGGCGACCGGCCAAAGCAACGGCTTCATCGCTCCGCCGGAATTCAGCCTGACCGACTTTGTCGGCTGGACCGAGGCCATGCAGGCCTGGATGCTGGTCGTCGCCAAGCCGCTCGGCGTCGGACTGGTCATCCTCGCCGCCGGCCTGGCGGTCATCGGTTACTTTGCCACCAAGGCGGTCTGGCGCGCCCACCTGATCGCCGCCTGGCGGCGGCGCAAAGCCATCAGGTCCTGAAGCGGGCCATTTCGCCGCTCAGGGTCTCCGCCAGCTGGCGAAGACTGTCCGCGGTAACTGCGTTGCCGTCGGCCGCCGCATTGTTCTCTTCGGCCATCTGGGCGATGCGCTCGACGTTCTGGGCGATTTCGGTACTCGCCGAGGTCTGTTCGCGCAGCGCCACGGAAATTTCCGATACGGCATCGGCAACCTGATGCGAGCGGGCTTGCACCTTGCCGATCGCGTCGCCGGCCAGCATGGCCTGTTCGACACCGCTTGCCACCCGCTCGACGCCGCGCTTCATGCTGGTCACCGCGGTTGCCGTCCCGGACTGAATGGCGCCGATCATGCCGGCGATTTCCTGGGTCGATTTGGCGGTTCGTTCGGCCAGCTTGCGCACCTCGTCGGCGACCACGGCAAAGCCGCGCCCGGACTCGCCGGCCCGCGCCGCTTCGATGGCGGCGTTGAGGGCGAGCAGATTGGTCTGGTCGGCAATATCCTTGATCGTGCCGACAATGGCCGAAATCTGGTCCGATTGCTGACCGAGTTCCTCGACCGCCGCGGCCGACTGATTGACCGTTTCGGCAATGGCCTGGATCTCGCTGGCGACATCCGCGACGATACGACCGCCTTCGGTCGCCAACTGATCGGAGGCGCGCGAATGGTCCTGCGCATCCTGGGCGTTCTTGGCAATGTGATCGACACCGACCGTCATCTGCTCGACCGCGGCGGCCATGCTCGAGGCGGAATCGCTTTGCGCACTGGTGCTGGTGGAAATCTGATGGCTTGAGGAAGCGAGCTGCTCGGCCGCCGCCCGCAAGTTTTGCACGTCGCTCTGAATGCGCCCGAGCAACTGGCGGAAAGCAACCGCCATGTCGTTGAAATCGCGACCGGCCGCGTGCAGCTCATCCGAACCGGTGCACTCGAAGCGCGTCGTCAAATCGCCGTCGGCCAAGCGACGGGCGCCACTGGAAAAGATATTGACGCTGCCGATCACTGAATAATAGGTCCCGATACTCAGGTAACCGACCAGCGCCATGATCACCGCCGCCAGGCCGAGATCGAAAATCAGCACCTGCTGCGCCGCCGTCTTGCGGCTCTGCAATTGCTGCTCGAACTGCGGAATCAGCGTCTCGAACATCATCTTGTAGCCGAGGTCGATGATCTCGGTGGTCATCGCAAAATAATCTTGCGGCGGCGTGACGAACTTTTCGCCGAGGATATCGTCACGCACCAGCGCCAGGGTCTTGTCGACGCCATCGGTAAACTGCTTGGCCGGTCCGCTCAGGCTGCCCTGCAGCCCGGGGTTGTAGCGCCCGACCTTGTCGAGGTTGTTGTTCTGGGCACGCAGGGTGTTGGCCATCTGCGCATTGAGCGAAGCGATGTCGATCCGCAACTGCGCCGACAGCTCCTTCCGGGTCAGCACACCGGTGCCGCGGGCCCGGGTAATGCCCAGCGGTTCAAGCATGGCCGGCATCTTGGACACCACCGTATCCATGAAATAGTAGGTATCCATCACCGGGTCGAGCGTCAGTTCGGTGGCATCGGCAACATCGATCATGAAGACCAGAACCTTGTCGATCATTGCCGTATGGCGTTTGAGATTATCCGGCGGCGCCCAGCCCAGACCCTGCGTGCGGATTTGCTCCCAATCCTGACGGATCGCTTGCCAGGCCGCCGACTGCCGCAGTTGCGGCGAGAGTTCGGCATCCGTCGCGGCTAGCGCGGCGACGACATCGTTTTCCTTAGCCGCGCGCTTTTCCTTCATCGCCTCGTTGCCGTTCAGCACGCCGGACGACAGACCCCGGTGTTGCTGCATCGACTGCGTCAGACGGTTCATCGGCTTGAGCATCTGCAGGCCCGCCAGTTCCTTGCTGGCCGTTTCGATATCGCGACTGAGATTGATATAAACGGTGAATAACAAAACCAGCATGACGGCAGCAACCGCCGCACCGAGCACGAAAAACTTGCTGGTGTAGCGCAACCGGTTCATCAGGGCGATGGCGGGGGAAAACAGGGCTTGCATGTACTTTTCTCCTGACCAGCTCAGAGGGCTGGATCATTTGCTGCAAAATCGAGCGCCGCAGCTTAAGCGCAAAAATTTCCGTCGTTCAGCATCAACACGCGGTCGGCGCGCGCCGCCAGGCTTCGGTCGTGGGTCACCATGACCAGGCTGGCCTGCTGGGTACGGACCCGCTCGAACAGCAAATCGAAGACCACCGATGCTGTATGACTATCGAGATTGCCGGTTGGTTCATCGGCCAGCAAGCACGATGGATTGCTGACCATGGCCCGGGCGATCGCCGCCCGCTGCCGCTCGCCGCCCGACAACTCACCGGGCCGGTGCTCCAGCCGATGGCCGAGACCGACCGCAGCGAGCATTTCGGCCGCCTTGGCCAGCGCGGCCTGGCGTTCGGTGCGCCGGATCAGCAGCGGCATGGCGACGTTTTCTAGGGCCGAGAACTCGGCCAGCAAATGATGAAACTGGTAAACAAAACCGAGATGCCGGTTTCGCCAATCGCCGCGCGCCACCTCGCCGAGCGCCGAAAAATCCCGGCCCATCAGCTTGACGCCGCCGGCCGACGGCGCATCCAGGCCGCCCAGCAAATGCAGCAGCGTGCTCTTGCCGGAACCGGAGGCGCCGACGATGGCCACCGTCTCGCCCGGCATGATCGCTAGGTCGATGCCGGCAAGGACCGAGACGTCCAGCCCGCCGCCGCGAAAAACCTTGGCCAGCCCGCTGGCCTGCAGAATCGGCTCACTCATAGCGCAGCGCCTCCGCCGGATTGACGCGCGATGCGCGCCAGCTTGGATAGAGGGTGGCCAGCAAGGCGAGCACGAAGGCGATCAACGTGACCCCCCAGACGTCGCTCCATTGCAGCTCGGACGGCAGATCGGAAATGTAATAAACCTCTTTCGACAGGAAATGCACACCCAGCATTCTTTCAATGAACGGCACCACGACATCGATATTCAGCGCCAGCGCGACACCGCCGACGATACCCAGACCGAGGCCGATGAATCCGACCAGCGCACCCTGCACGACGAAAATCGCCATGATCGACCGCGGCCGCGCCCCGAGGGTGCGCAAAATGGCGATATCCGCCTGCTTGTCGGTCACCGCCATGACCAGCGTCGAGACCAGATTGAATGCTGCCACGGCGACGATAAGCGACAAAATGATAAACATCATATTTTTCTCAATTTGGACCGCCCGGAAGAAATTGGCGTGGCTCTTCGTCCAATCGCTCAGATAGGCATCGGCGTCGATGAACCGGGCCAGTTCGCGGGTGATGCGCGGCGCCTGAAAGAGATCGTCCACCTTCAGCCGCACGCCGGTCACCCGGTCGCCCATCTGGTACAGGGTTTGCGCATCGGCCAGATGAATCAGCGCCAAGCCGCTGTCGTACTCGAACATCCCCACTTCGAAAATGCCAACCACGCGGAAAGACTTCAGTCGCGGCACGACGCCGGCCGGCGTCACGGTGCCCTGCGGGGCGATCACGGTGACCTTGTCACCGGTAAAAACGCGTAGCGAACGAGCCAGATCGGCCCCCAGTACGACGCCGAACTCGCCGGGCCGCAAGTCGTCCAGACTGCCGCTTTTGATCGTTGCGCGGAAATCGGCGACGCGATCCTCCTGGTCGGGCAGGATGCCGCGGATCAGCGCGCCCTTGACGCCGTTTTCGACGGTAAACATCGCCTGCGACTGGACGAAAGGCGCACTGGCCTTGACCTCCGGATGATTCATCGCCTGCGCGGCCAGGGCCGGCCAGTTTTCCAGTTCGCCATTGACGCCGGTAATCTGGATGTGCGAGGCGACCCCGAGAATGCGGGTGCGCAGTTCTTTCTGGAAACCGTTCATCACCGACAGTACGACGATCAGCGCGGCGACGCCGAGGCCGATGCCGAGCATGGAAATCATCGAGATGAAGGAAATGAAGTGGTTACGGCGTTTGGCCCGCGTGTAACGCAGACCGATCAGCAATTCGTAAGGCAAGGCCATGAACGAGGGCAGTCGGTAAAAGACGCTATGGTACACTTTTCCACCCTGAACCCCGCCCTCCCCTCCCTGTGCGCCTCACCCTGCTCGTTCCCGAACTGATCTGGCCAGAACCCGCCGACCAGCTGACCCTCGGGCAGCTGCACGCGCCCGGTTTGGCGTGGTTGCTGGCCCACGCGACCGGCGAGCGCCGGCCGCGCCGCCCCTTCGAAGCCGCCCTGGCCGGCCAGTTCGGCCTGGCCAACCCGACCTACGGGGCGCTCCGCCTGCTCGGCGAAGACGTCAGCGAGGCCGCCGTGGATGGACACTGGCTGTGCGCCGATCCGGTGCATCTGCGCTTTCACCAGGAACGCATCATTCTCGCCGATGCCGGCGCCTTCGACGTCGACGACGAAGAAGCCCGGGCCATCGTCAGCGCGCTGAATGCCGAATTTGCCGATATTGGCGAATTTCGCATGGCCACTGCGCGGCGCTGGTATCTGCGCCTGAAGACCGCCGTCGATCACGTCGCCGAGCCGATTTCCGCCGTCGCCGGCCGCCGGGTCGATAGCACGATTTCCGACAAGAACGCCACGCTGACCCGCTGGCTCAACGAAGTGCAGATGTTCCTGCACGGCCACCCGATCAACGAAAGCCGGCAAGCCGCCGGCAAGCCGGTGATCAACAGCCTCTGGCTGTGGGGCGGCGGCGCCCTGCAACGCCCGGGCCCCGGCCATTTCACCGCGGCCTGGTGCGACATCCCGCTGGCCACCGGCCTGGCCCGCGCCGCCGGCACACCGGTGCATCCGGCGCCAGCCGGACTAGCCCAATTGCTCGCCCTGGCCTCCGGCAAGACCAACCAGCTCGTCGTTCTCGACGCTCTGCTGCCGCCGGTTCTCTACGAAGACAGCGAAGGCTGGCGGGCGGCGCTGCTCGCCCTTGAAGCCAATTGGTTCGCGCCGTTGCGCGGCGCCCTCGGCCGCCGGATCCACACCCTGACTATCGTTGCCCCAACCATCTACGGCGAATTGACCTGGACCTTGCGCGGCAGCGACCGCTGGAAGTTCTGGCGCCAGAGTCGCCCGCTCGCTGCACTGGCCGCTCAACTGGCCGAAGGAAAGTCGTGACCCGCATCGTCAACCGCAGCATTCCGCAACGCGTCGTCTGGCAACTGGAACAACAGGGCCTGCATCCGCTGCTCGCCCGTCTCTACGCGGCGCGCGGCGTCAAGGACAAGGCCGAACTGGATTACGAACTGAAATCGCTGATCCCGCCGAGCGCCCTGACCCACGCCACGGACGCCGCCCACATGCTGGCCGATGCCATCGAGGCCGAAGCCCGGCTGCTGATCATCGGCGATTACGACTGCGACGGCGCTACCGCCACGGCGGTCGGCATGCGCGCCCTGAAAATGCTCGGCGCCGACGTCGATTTCCTGCTCCCCGACCGCTTCAAGCTGGGCTACGGCCTGTCGCCGGAAATCGTCGATGTCGCGGCGCAACAGTCGCCCGACCTGATCATCACCGTCGACAACGGCATCGCCAGCATCGAAGGCGTGAACCGCGCCCGCGAACACGGCATCGCAACGCTGATCACCGACCACCACCTGCCGGCCGAAACGCTGCCCGAGGCCGATTGCATCGTCAATCCAAACCAGCCCGGCTGCGACTTCCCGTCGAAATGCATCGCCGGCGTCGGCGTGATGTTCTACGTGATGCTCGCCCTGCGCGCCGAACTGCGCGAACGCGGCTTCTTCGCCGAGCGGCCGGAACCCAATTTCGCCAGCCTGCTCGACCTCGTCGCCCTCGGCACCGTCGCCGACGTCGTCAAGCTCGACCGCAACAACCGCATCCTCGTCAGCCAGGGCCTCAAGCGCATGCGCGCCGGCCAGTTGCACGCCGGCCTGGCGGCGCTGTTCAAGGCGGCCGGCCGCGACCCGAAAAAAGCCACGGCGATGGATCTCGGCTTCATCCTCGGGCCGCGCCTGAATGCCGCCGGCCGGCTGGCCGACATGCGCCTCGGCGTCGAATGCCTGCTCACCGACGATCCGGCCCGCGCCCTCAACATCGCCCAGCAGCTCGACGCGCTGAACCGCGAACGGCGCGAAATCGAATCGGGCATGCAGGAACAGGCGCTGATCCTGCTCGAGTCGCTCGATGCCAACGACAGCGCCTCGGGTATCGCGCTGTTCGACGAAGGCTGGCACGAAGGCGTCGTCGGCATCCTCGCCTCGCGCATCAAGGACAAACTGCACCGCCCGGTGTTTGCCTTCGCCCCCGGCGAAGGCGGCATCGTCAAGGGTTCCGGGCGTTCGATTCCCGGCCTGCACCTGCGCGATGCGCTCGATCTGGTCGCCAAACGCGCCCCCGGCCTCCTAGTCCGCTTCGGCGGCCACGCCATGGCGGCCGGCGCCACGCTGCGCGCCGAAAACTTCGAGCAATTCCGCGAACTGTTCGCCCAGGTCGCCGGCGAACTGCTCTCGCCAGCCGACCTGACCCGCACGCTGGAAACCGACGGCGCCCTGGAAGGCAGCTATTTCTCGCTGGAAACCGCCCGCCTGCTGGACAACGAAATCTGGGGCCAGGGCTTCCCGGCGCCGCTGTTCATCGATGAATTCGAGGTCGAGCAGCAACGCGTGCTCAAGGAAAAACACCTCAAGCTGCGCCTGCGCAAGGGCGAAACGCGGATCGACGCGATCCAGTTCAACTTCAGCAACCAACCGGGAAACAATACCCGGGTCGCTTACCGGCTCGCCATCAATGAATACATGGGCGTCGAAACGACCCAGTTGATGGTCGAGCATCTGGAATAGCGGGGCGATGCCCCTTTCGGAAACGCCCCGCCGACACCAGCTGCCGATCCGCGCGATCGCGCTGTCGCTGCTCTTGCACGGCCTCGTCCTGGTCATTCCGCAGCACGCGCCGGAGGGCACGGATCGGCCGGCCCGGCGCATCGAAGCCAGGCTGGCCCAACCGGCCCCGGCCACCCCGGCGAGCGCAGCGCCAGCAAAATCGGCGAGCAAGGCAGCGCCGGTCAAGCCGCGGGCGGAAAAACGGGTGATCGCGCTCGAGCGCGGCAAATCCGCCGTAACCAGCCCGCCGGCCCGCCAGTGGTCGGTCAAAGAGCGGGAAGAAATGAACAACTTCCTCAACGAGCTCGGCGCCCAGGCCCGCCCCGCCCCGACGCTGGCCCAGCGCTCGCTGGCCATGGCCCGCGAACTGGGCCGCGAACAGGCCCGCCAGGACGGTGAGGACAACGTCGAGCTGGAGCGCCTGCCGAACGGACCGCCGGCTGATCCATTCAGTCTCGAAATGTATCTCGATGCGATGGTCAAGAAACTCAACCGCAGCGCCGCTTTCGTCAGGAACGACCCGCGCGCCAAGGGCGTCCGCAGCGCGCTGGTCCGGGTCCGTCTCAAACCGGACGGCTCGCTGCACAGTTTTCAGGTGCTCAACGCCGCCGACCAGCAGGACGAAATCGCTTTCATCAAGGCCGTCGTCGAGCAGGCCGTTCCCTTCGCCGCCTTCCCGGCTGACTTGCGGAAATCGGCAAAATCGCTCGGCCTGCTGATCTGCATCCGGCCGCCGAGCAGCAGCGGCGGCTTCGGCTTCAGCCGCGACACCTCGGGACGAGGCTGCTGAAACGACAGGGCCGGCCTTCTCGCGAAGGCCGGCCCTGAGTACGATCAACGAAGATCGACTGGTTCTAGCTGGCGCTGGCCGAGCGCTTGCGAGCCACGGCAATACCGACCAGAGCTGCGCCGAGCAAGACCAGCGTGCCGGGTTCCGGAACATTCTGGTCGCCACCCGGATCGCGCGCCCACAGGGCGATGTGGGAAATGCTCTTCTGACCGTTAAAGACAGTGGTCAGATTCCAGTCACCCTCGAAATTAAGGATGGGATCGAGATAATTCGGCGGCGGTGCGACGCCGAACTGATCCGAGGTGAAGTCATAGACCGCGAAGCCGCCCTTGTCTCCACCGCCCTGCTTGAAAACCAGCGCAAACTGGTCGAAATAGTTCTTGCCGAACAAGGGTGCGGCATCGATGGCGATATTTTTGTCCGGCGTGAATTTCCAGGAACCGACGCCCGTAGCGGTGTCGTAGGAGGCCGAGAATATTTCGCTGCCGAACAAGGTATTCGGCAGACCGGCGATGCTGCTGACCGCCTGGAAGGTACCCTTGCCATTGTCACCGAAGTTGAGGCTGCCGAGGTAGATCCAGCCCGGATCGGGTTTGTTGTCACCGTTCAGGTTCGACGCCGGGTACTGGGCGGAAGTGAACTCGTAGCCGGTAAAAAAGCTGCCCTGCTTGTTCGGCTCGCCATTCATGTAGCCGTCGCCATACCAGCCCAGATTGGTCGTCGGCAGGGCATTGCCCGGCGCAACACCGGGTACGTCATTGCCGGGATAGACGCCGACGCAACTGTTGTATCCGATGGTTCCGGTAACGGTGGTCGTGCCAGGATTTTGCGCCTGGTAATACTCCGTGACATTGACATAGGAACCGCTCTGGTTGCATGCGAGTTGGGCCGCAAAGGCAACCGTCGAGCCAATGCTCAAGGCAAAGCCGACAGCCAGAAATTTCTTGTTGATCATGATTTGTTCCTCCAACACGATTGCTGGCCGTAAAGCACAGCGATTACCAATTTTTACGCCAATGAAAATACGCATCGGCGCGTCAGCAAGATCGGCTTACCGCCAGTGGCGATGAACACAAGATCGCCCCGCAACCTTACTTTGGTAATAGCAAATCGGGTGCCACTTCAACAAATCACTGATTTTTAACAAATAAAATATGACAACACTAAAAATCGCCAAAAACTGTAAAAAATGTCGACACTGACAAAGCACTGGTCAGCGATCGCTCAGTAGCGCACCCCGGCCGGCGGGGTGAACGAATCGAGCGCATGCAGATAGGCGGCGCGGGCGAAGGCACTCGGATCGGGCAGGTTTTGCTGGCTCATCGAACCCTTGAGCTGGCTCACCGATTCGTACTCCCGGACCTCCATCCAGTGCTTCAGGCCATCCAGCACCTCCATCAGGGCCGGCGGTCCGGATTGCAGCAGGGCGCTCGCCATATGCACGACGTCGGCCCCGGCGAGCAGCATTTTGAGCGCGTCTTCGGCGGTATGCACGCCACCGCTGGCCGCCAGCGTCAGTTCGGTCCGGCCACGCAGAATGGCGATCCAGCGCATGGTCAACAGGCCGTCGGCCGAACTCGACAACTGGACGCGGTCGACGACGCTCAGGCTGGCCAGATCGATATCCGGCTGGAAGAAGCGGTTGAACAAGGAGACGCCGGCCGCCCCGGCCTGCCTGGCCCGGTGTACGAAATTCGGCAGCGACGTGAAGAACGGTGACAGCTTCATGCTGACCGGAATGCCGACCACCGCCTTCAGTTCGCCGAGCAGCGACAGGTAGCGATCTTCCAGTTCTTCGCCGCCGAGCATCGGGTCGCCCGGCATGAACCAGGCGTTGAGTTCCAGCGCATCGGCCCCGGCCTCCTGCATTTCCTTGCCGAGTTCGACCCAGCCATTGAGCGAGGAGCCGTTCAGGCTGGCGATCACCGGAATATCGAGCCGCGCCTTGAGCGCCTGCAATTGTTCGAGATAGCCGTCGAGCTGGCTGCGGTAATCGCGGCCGGCCGGCAGGTGGCCGCTCGCCTCGCCAAAGCTGTCCGGATGGACGAGAAAGCGGTCGATCATCTTTTCGTCGTTACGGACCTCTTCTTCGAACAGCGAATGCATGACGATGGCCGCCGCGCCGGCATCTTCCAGATGCAGCACCGCGTCGAGGTGGCGGCTGAGCGGCGTCGACGACGGCACCAGCGGGTTCTTCAGCGCCAGGCCGAGGTAGGTGGTGGACAGATCAGGCATTGGGGGTCTCCTTTTGTTCGGCGGCTTCCTGGGCTTTTTCCTCGATCAGCGCCTCGGGCAAGGCCAGTTCGGCCAGCTCGACATATTCCTGATGGCGCAGTCGGGCATCGTTTTCGGCCTGGACCATGAAGCGTTCGGCGGCCTCCGGATGCTGGCGCTCGAGCACGGTAAAGCGCGCTTCGTTGCGGGCGAAATCGCGGAAGGGAATGCTCGGCGCCGCGCTATCGACCGACATCGGATTCCTGCCCTGCTCGCGCAGCCGCGGGTCGTAACGCAACAGCGGCCAGTGACCGGCCTTGACCGCCAGATCCTGCTGACTGTGGTTGTGCGACATATCGACGCCATGCGCGATGCACGGGCTGTAGGCGATGATGATCGAGACGCCGGGATAGCTCTCGGCATCGAGGAAAGCCTTCAGCGTATGGGTGTCCTTGGCGCCGTAGGCGACCTTGGCGACAAAGACGTTTTCGTAATCCATGGCGATGCGCGCCAGATCCTTCTTGCGGTTCGGCTGGCCGCCGGCGGCGAATTTGGCGACCGCACCGCGCGGCGTCGCCTTGGAATTCTGGCCACCGGTGTTGGAATAAACCTCGGTATCGAGGACCAGGATATTGACATCGGCTCCCGAGGACAGCACGTGGTCGAGGCCGCCGAAGCCGATGTCGTAGGCCCAGCCGTCGCCGCCGATGATCCACACGCTGCGCCGGATCAGGTATTCGGCGACGGCGGCCAGTTGCGCCGCGGCCGGCGTGGCGATGTGGGCCAGCTTGGCGAGCAAGGCGGCGACCCGCTCGCGCTGCTCATGGATGCCGGCTTCGCTGCTCTGGTCGGCATTGAGCAATGCGGCGATCATGCTGTCACCGACTTCCAGCGCCATCGCCTTCAATTGCGTGCGTGCCGCATCGGCCAGTTGGTCGGTAGCCAGCCGCATGCCGAGGCCGAATTCGGCGTTGTCCTCAAACAGCGAATTGTTCCAGGCCGGCCCGCGGCCTTCGGCGTTGGTCGTGTACGGTGTGGTCGGCAGGTTGCCGCCGTAGATCGACGAACAGCCGGTGGCGTTGGCGACCAGCATGCGGTCGCCGAACAGTTGCGTGGCGAGCCGGATGTAGGGTGTTTCGCCGCAGCCGACGCAGGCCCCGGAGAACTCGAAAAGCGGCGGCAGCAGCATCGAACCGGGAATGGTGTTGCGCTTGACGACATTGCGGTTGTAGTCGGGCAGCTTCAGGAAAAAGTCCCAGTTCTCGGCTTCCTGGGCACGCAGCGGCGCCTGCTCGGCCATGTTCAGCGCCTTGCGCGAGACGTTGCTCTTGTCGCGGATCGGGCAGATATCGACGCACAGCGTGCAGCCGGTGCAATCTTCCGGCGCGACCTGGTAGCTCATCTGCCAGCCGGCCGGGTAATCCTTGCTGCGCGGCGTCATGTGCTTGAAGGTCGGCGGCGCCTGCTCGGCCAGTTCGGCCGGGAACAGCTTGGCGCGGATGGCCGAATGCGGGCAGACGAAAACGCACTTGCCGCATTGCGTGCAGAGGTCGGTTTCGACGACCGGAATCTGCAGCGCCAGATTGCGCTTCTCGTATTTGGCGGTGCCGGTCGGCCAGGTGCCGTCGGCCGGGAACAGCGAGACCGGCAGCGCATCGCCGTGGCCGGCGATCAGCGGGATGGTCAGCTTGCGGACGAAATCGCTGAGTTGCGGCGCGGCGATGGCCGGGGCCGCAGCGCTGAGCGGCGCGCCGGCAAACGCCACCTGGTGCAGGCAGGCCAGCGTCTTGTCGATGGCCCGGAAGTTCAGCTCGGCGATGCGCCGGCCCTTGCGGCCATAGGTCTTCTCGACGGCGCGCTTGATCGCGGCAATCGCATCGTCGGCCGGCAGGATGCCGGAAATGGCGAAGAAGCAGGCCTGCATCACCGTATTGATGCGCCGCCCCATGTCGGCTTCGAGCGCCACTTGATAAGCATCGATGACATAGAAACTGATCTGCTTTTCGACCATCTGCCGCTGCATGGCCGGCGGCAGCGTGGCCCACACGCGGTCGGGCGGCAGATGGGTGTTGAGCAGGAAGACGGCGCCCGGCGCGGCATGCACCAGCAGGTCGTGGGTTTCGAGAAAGAGCGGCTGATGGCAGGCGACGAATTTCGCATCGCCCGCCCCGGTCAGGTAAGCCGAGCGGATCGGCTGCGGGCCGAAGCGCAGGTGCGAGACGGTCATCGCCCCCGACTTTTTGGAGTCGTAAACGAAATAACCCTGGACGAAGAGATCGGTCGCGTCGCCGATGATCTTGATCGAGTTCTTGTTGGCCGACACCGTGCCGTCCGAGCCGAGGCCGTAAAAGACGGCGGCGAAGGTCTGCTGCGCGGCGTCGGTGCGGAAAGCCGGATCGAACGGCAGCGACAGGCCGCTGACGTCGTCGCGAATGCCGACGGTGAAGGCGCGCCGCGACCGGGGCTGGGCCAAGGCGTCAAAAATGCCGCTGACCATGGCCGGGTTGAATTCTTTGGACCCCAGCCCGTAACGCCCGCCGATGACTTTCGGCAGGCTTGCGAAACGCGGCGCCTCGCCGGTGAAATCTTCGGCCAGCGCGACCAGCACGTCCTTGAACAGCGGCTCGCCATCGGCCCCCGGTTCCTTGCAGCGATCGAGCACGGCAATGCCGGTGGTCGTCGCCGGCAAGGCGGCGAGCAAGGCGGCCGGCGCCCACGGCCGGAACAGCCGGACTTTCAGCAGGCCGACCTTGGCGCCCTGGCGGTTGAGGTGCTCCACCGTCTCCTGCACCGTTTCAGCGCCGGAACCCATCAGCACGATGACCCGCTCGGCATCCGGCGCGCCGACATAGTCGAATAACTTGTAGTGGCGACCGGTCAGCTTGGCGAACTGGTCCATGCGTTGCTGGACGATGCCGGGGAAGGCGTCGAACCACGGATTCTGCGCTTCGCGGGCCTGGAAGAAGACGTCCGGATTCTGCGACGTGCCGCGCAGCACCGGGTGTTCCGGCGACAGCGCGCGACCGCGCAGGGCACCGATCAGCTCCGGCGGCAGCATTTTCGTCAGGACGGCATCGTCCACCGCGGTGATCTTGGCCACTTCATGCGAGGTGCGGAAACCGTCGAAGAAATGCAGCACCGGGATGCGTCCGGCCAGCGTCGCGGCAGTGGCGATGACCGCCATGTCGTGCGCTTCCTGCACCGAATTGGAGGCCAGCATGGCAAAGCCGGTGGCGCGCGTCGCCATCACGTCGGAATGATCGCCGAAGATCGACAGGGCGTGCGTCGCGACGGCGCGGGCGGCGACATGGAAGACGGTCGGCGTCAGTTCGCCGGCAATCTTGTACATGTTGGGAATCATCAGCAGCAAGCCTTGCGAGGCCGTGAAGGTGGTGGCCAGCGCCCCGGCCTGCAAGGCGCCATGCACGGTGCCGGCGGCGCCGCCTTCCGATTGCAGTTCGACGACATTGGGAATGCTGCCCCAGATATTGGTTTTGCCCTCTGCCGCCCATTCGTCGGAGAGTTCGCCCATGCCGGACGAGGGAGTGATCGGGTAGATCGCAATCACTTCGGAGACGCGGAAGGCAACCGAGGCAACGGCCTCGTTACCATCGATGGTAAATATCTTGTTCATGATAATTCCTGGCGAAACGGGCTGAATGCTGCAATGCAACATCCTAATTTTACGCCTAACGACCGCAACTTATGCCGGACCGGAGATATTTTGGCCGGCGCCAAGCGCCGCCCGGCCAGCGACCAGCCGGCGTCAGGCGCCGGCGCTTAGCTGCGCCGCCGCAACCCGCGCCGCGTTGTCCTGGAGAAAGGCCGGCACGGTGTCGGCCGGCAGGGCCTGCGAAAACAGGTAGCCCTGGAATTCCTCGCAACCGAGGCAGCGCAGGATCTCGAACTGCCCCTGGCGCTCGACGCCTTCGGCGACGATGCTCAAGCCGAGGCTTTGGCCGAGCGAAATGACGGCGCGCGGAATGGCCATCGCATCGGCATCGCGGTCGCATTCCATGACGAAGGAGCGATCGATTTTCAGGATGTCGAGCGGGAAACGCTTCAGATAGGCCAGCGAGGAGTAACCGGTGCCGAAATCGTCGACCGCGATGCGCACGCCGAGTGCCTTCAGATCGGACAGCGTGCGCACCGTCAGTTCGACATCGCCAGCCAGCATCGTCTCGGTCAGTTCCAGTTGCAGACAGGCCGCCGGCAGGCCGGTTTCGGCCAGCACCGTGCGGATCTTGCTCGCCAGATCCTGATCGGCGTACTCGCGGGCCGACAGATTGACCGCCATGGTCAAGCCGGCCCACCCGGCTGCCGCCCATTTGGCTGCCTGCTGGCAGGCGGCCCGCAGCACCAGAGCGGAAATCGGAATGATCAGGCCGGTTTCCTCGGCCAGCGGGATGAAACGTACCGGCGAGACGCTGCCCAGGGTCGGACTCTGCCAGCGGACCAGCGCCTCGAAACCGGCGACCCGGCCGGTCGCATCGACTTTCGGCTGATAGTGCACGCACAGCTCGTCGGCGGCCAGCGCGCTGCGCAGCGCCATCTCCATCTCGAGCCGCTCGTAGGCGGCGCTGTTCAATTCCGGCGTGTAGAAGCGGAACTGCCCCTTGCCGCCGGCCTTGGCGTGGTACATCGCGGCATCGGCCTGGCTGAGCAGCGTGGCGAAATCCTTGCCGTCGTGCGGGTACACCGTCACGCCGATCGACGCCCCGACCCGCAGATCGTGGCCGTCGAGGAGGACCGGCTCGGCAATGCATTCCTGAATGCGCTCCAGCGTTTGCGCCAGATCGCGGACGCTGGCCTGGTCGGCCAGGATCAGCACGAATTCGTCGCCACCGTAGCGCGCCACGGTATCGACTTCGCGCAGGCTGCGACTGAGACGCCGGGCGACGACCTGGAGCAGGCGGTCGCCGACGGCATGGCCGAGACTGTCGTTGATGATCTTGAAATTGTCGAGGTCGACAAAGGCCACCGCCACCTGCCGACCGCTGCGCCGGGAGCCGCCCATCGCCTGGTTCAAACGGTCCTGCAACAGATTGCGGTTGGGCAGGCCGGTCAATGGGTCGTGCGTCGCCTGATATTCCAGCTCGGCCTGGTGCTGGCGACGCTGGGTGATGTCCTCGACGGTGCCCTCGTAATACAGCAGGGCGCCCTCCGGACTGAGCACGGCATGGGCGTTTTCGGAAATCCAGATGCGGCTGCCGTCGCGCCGATAGACCTCCGACTCGAAATCGCGGACCAGACCGTTGCGCCGGATTTCACCGGAAAACGCGGCGCGCCGCGCCGGATCGACATACAGGCGGTGGGCGATATCGGCAATTTCATCGATCAGTTCGCGCGGCGTCCGATAACCGTACAGATCGGCCAGCGCCTGGTTGGCCGCCAGATAGTGGCCGTCGCTGGTGGTCTGGAACATGCCGACCACCGATTTCTCGAAGACGCTGCGAAAACGCATCTCCGCCTCGGCCAGCCGGAGCTGCCCGGCAACCCGCTCGGTAATGTCCTCGATAAAGCCTTCCAGTACCCGGCCGCCGAATTCGTCGATGACGCAGGTGCCGCGCTCCATCACCCACTTGTGCGCGCCGTCGCGGCAAACGATGCGGTATTCGATGCGATAGGGGGCGCTTCCTTCGACCGCCGTCATCACCGACTGCCGGACCGCTTGCCGGTCGTCCGGATGGATCAGGCCTTCCAGCGAGATGCGCTGGCTGCGTTGAAGTTCGTCCGCCGTGTAGCCAGTCAATTCGTGACAGCCGGCGCTGACGAAATGGACCGTCCAATCGGCATCGATGGCGCAGCGAAAGAGCATCCCGTCGAGATTGCCGACCAGCACCTTGAGCACCCGTTCGCTGTCGATCTGCTGCCAGATGCTGGTCTTGCCGGCCAGTTGGCCGGAGAAGAACGCCGAGAGGGAATTGACGCCTTGTCTCATCCGGCGACCGCGCTGCTCATTTCTGCCATCGCCGCCTGGCGCAGCAAGCCTTGCAGTTGCCCGCCGCTGTCGTCGATCCAGGCCACCACCGCATCGATCGCCCGACTGGCAATGACGAAATAGGCGTCCGGCGAAACACTGACCCCGTCGTTGAGCAGCATGCTGGTGCGCACGACATGGGTCAGATCGCCGATCATCGAGCGGGCCTGCCGGCTGATCCGGCCATCGTCAGCGGCCTGGGCGGCCTGATCGAGCAAGGCTTCGGCCCGGCCGACCAGGAACATCAGGCGGACCCGCGCCACCGCCGAACAGGCCTGGCGCGCCGCGACACTGCTGCCGATCGCCCGGGCCTGCCCGAGACACTCGGTGAGCAACGGCAGGCGATGGGCAAAGTTGCGCACCCGGCCGAGCTGATCGCCGGCGAACAGCGGTTCGATCCTCCGTTCGCCGAGCGCCGACAGCCAGCGCAAAAGCTGGGCGATCAGCTGGCCATGCTCGGCAATGCTCTGCTCGGCCTGCTTGCCGGCCTGCGACTCGACCAGATTGCGCCAGCGGAAAATAAACAGCCCGACCTCGTTGGCGGTAAAGCACGGCAAGGGCCGGGCGCCTTCAAGACGGGCGTGAGCTTGCAAGGCCGGCAACAGGGTTTCGACCAGAACCGCCTGGTCGCGCAGACGCGGCAGGAATCCGGCGTCGCCGGCCAGCCAGGCGCTGCTCATCCCACGATGTTTCTGGACATGGATCAGCAGCATGAAGAGGTGACGACTGACGGCCAGGGTTTCCGGGAATCCCGGCAGACCCTTGCGCCCACGCCCGCGCTGGCTCTGCCACAACATCAGCAGCGCGGCACTCGGCGCGAGAGCGGAAAGCAACAGGATCAATGGTGAGGTCATGGGCATTTTGATGCCGCGGTCACTTTTGCCGACCACGGCCTGATTCGGCGTCGATAGCAGACATTGCGCGACGCAAGCACAGCACTAGCAAGCCCTGTACCAGATCGACCGAGACAACGGACCCTTTTGAAAACAATGACATTTTTTCCGGCAAGGCCGCTGGCACCCGATCGTCATCTGAAAACATGCACCAATCCGGTGCAATCAACCCCATTTACATCGCCAGTCATTCCGTTGACTATGTTGTCGATGCAGACCAGCTTGGAGCATAGATACCGCAATGGCCCCCTCCAGCTTCTCCCTGAGCAGCCGACTCTGGCTGGTGTTGGCACTGGCCATGCTGCCGTTGTTCGCCTTGACGATTTACGACTATCGCAACCAGCGCCGCAACGCCATTGCCAGCATCGAGCAGGATGCGCGGCTGATGCTCCAAGCGACGCGCATCGAAGAACAGGCGGCATTGCGCCAGGTCCGCCAGATGCTCCGCATCATGGCGGCGGCCGACAACCTCAAGCAGCTCGATCCGGCCGACTGCACCGGCCTCGTCCAGCGCTTGCTCAAGTCGTCGGAGCACGTTTCCAACCTCGGCGCCGCCTACCCGAACGGCGATGTCTTCTGCTCGGCCGTCCCGTCGCCCGCCCCGATCAACGTCGCCGATCGTTCATGGTTCCAGAACTCGCTGACCAACCACGACATCTCCGACGGCCAGTTCCTGATCGGTCGCTTTTCCGGAAAGCCCGGTATCACCTTCGGTTTGCCGATGCGCGATGCGACCGGCAAGCTGCTGGCGGTTCTCTTTATCGCCAGCGACATCACCTGGTTCGATCGGCTGACCGAGAACTACCAGTTACCGTCAGGCTGGATCTCCACCCTCTTTTCCAGCGACGGCGTACCGATCTCGCGCTTTCCCGACCCGGACACCTGGCGCGGCAAGCTGCTGAGCGCCGACAGCAAGGCACGCTTGCTCGCTGCCCTGCAAAATTACCGGGGCAGCGTCGTGATGAGGAGCCTCGACGGCGTCGAGCGCCTGTACATCCTGCTGCCGATAAAAATCGCCAGCCAGTCGTTGATCGTCAGCATTGCCGTACCGGTCAACGAAACGCTGAAAGTCGTCGAGCGCCAATTCTGGCTGCGCCTGGCCATTCTGTCTGTCGTCACCCTGCTTTCGATGCTGCTGGCGCGCTATTACCTGCACAATCTGGTCGAGCGCTGGGTTGCCCAAATCAAGAATGCCAGCCGCAAAGTGGCCGACGGCGACTATGCGGCACGGATTGTTTCCGACAAGGAGCCGACCGAACTGGGCGAGCTGTCCAGACACTTCAACGACATGGCGGCGGCGCTGGAGCAGCGGGAAATCGAGCAACAGGAAGGGCGCCAGGCCATCGAAGCGCTCAATCAGCTGCTCGCCGCCAAGCTTGCCGAACTGGAAAACGCCGATCTCGATCTGCGCCAACTGTCGACGGCCGTCGAGCAAAGCGCGGCGAGCATCGTCATTACCGACGTCAACGCCCGGATCATCTACGTCAATCAGGCCTTCACCAGGGCCAGCGGCTACACCGCCGCCGAGGTCATCGGCCGGAACCCCAACGTGCTGCAGTCCGGCGACACGCCGCCAGCGACCTACCGGGAGATGTGGGCGACGCTGTCGGCCGGCCGTATCTGGCGCGGCGAATTCCTCAACCGGCACAAGAACGGTTCGCAGTACATCGAACTGGCGACGATCTCGCCGATCCGCCAGAGCGATGGCCAGATCGGCCAGTACGTCGCGGTCAAGGACGATATTACCGAGCGGCGCAAGAACGAGATCGAACTCGAGTCGTATCGCCACCACCTCGAGCAACTGGTCGAACTGCGAACCAGCGAACTGGCCGTCGCCAAGGACGCCGCCGAACGGGCCAACCGCGCCAAATCGGAATTCCTGGCCAACATGAGCCACGAAATCCGCACCCCGATGAACGCCATCATCGGCCTCAACTACCTGCTGACGCGCAGCCCGCTGACACCGGAACAGCAGGACAAGCTGCAGAAGGTAGCGGCGGCCTCGAACCACCTGTTGCAGATCATCAACGACATTCTCGACCTGGCAAAAATCGAAGCCGGCAAAATCGTCCTTGAGCGCCAGGTCTTTTCTCCAGCCGATCTGCTGCATTCGGTGGCCGACGTGATCCACGACCAGGCTGCCGACAAGGGGCTGCAACTGCTGGTCGCCAGCGGCGACCTGCCGGCCCAGGCGGTCGGCGACGCCACCCGGCTGGGCCAGGTCTTGCTCAACCTCGCCGGCAATGCCCTCAAATTCACCACGGACGGGTCGATCACGCTATCCGGCCAACTGCTGGCCGAGCGCGACGGCCGGCTGCTCTGTCGCTTTGCCGTGAGCGACACCGGCATCGGCATCCAGCCGCAGGACATTCCCCGCCTGTTCCACCCCTTCGAACAGATCGATGCGTCGACGACGCGGCGCTTCGGCGGGACCGGCCTGGGTCTGGCCATCGCCCGCCAACTGGCCGAACTGATGGGCGGCGAAGTCGGGGCCGACAGCACGCCCGGCGTCGGCAGCACCTTCTGGATCAGCGCCAGCCTGGAAGCAGCGCCGAGCGACCCCGTCCTGCCCCGAGCTGCCGCCAGCGCCCCGAACGACGAAGGCCGGGTGCATGGCCGCATCCTGCTGGTCGAGGACGACCCGATCAACCGCGACATCGGTGTCGACCTGCTCAGCCTGGCCGGCGCCGAGGTGATAACCGCCGAAGACGGACTGGCGGCGGTCGAGCGCTGCCAGCAGCAAAGTTTCGATCTGATCCTGATGGACATCCAGATGCCCCGGCTCGACGGCCTCGACGCGACCCGGCAAATTCGCGCCCTGCCCGGCTGCCAGTCCACGCCGATCGTCGCCCTGACGGCCAACGCCTTCGTCGAAGACAAGAACCTCTGCCTGGCCGCCGGCATGAACGATTTTCTCGCCAAACCGGTGAAAACCGAGGCCCTTGCCGCGATCTTGCGCAAATACCTGAAACGCGGCCCAACGGAGCGCCCGGCGGGCCTTACCGCCGCGACGGAAGCGCCGCCCGACCTGAGCCGGCTGGCCGTCGAGCTCGAGGCGCTGATTCCCCTGTTGATGACTGGCGACGTCGAAGCCAGCCGGAAATTCTCTACGCTGCAGCAGCCGCTGCGTGCGGCCTTCCCCGGCGAATTCAGCACGCTGCAACGGGCCATTGCCGCCTTCCATTACGAACAGGCGCTGACCATTGTCGATGCGCTGGTCGCCCGGCTGCGCTGACACAATATCGCGCCCGGCGGTTCGTCTCCCTTGCTTGCTGGCCCGTGGCGGGGGAAACTATCCGCTACCAATAAATATCCACCGAGGAGTGCCGAATGAACGATCTGGAGCGGGAATCAAAGGGCGAGTCACGGCCCGTCGTTCTCGCCGTGGATGACGTTCCCGACAACCTGAGCACTCTTTCCGAGTTATTGCGCGAACTGGATGTCAGCGTCCGGGTCGCCAACAGTGGCACGACAGCGCTCCGTTATGCCGATCTCGAGCCGCGCCCGGATCTCATTCTGCTCGACGTGATGATGCCGGGCATGGATGGCTATGAAGTGCTGAAGGAATTGCAGGCCAAGCCGGAAACGCGAAACATTCCGGTCATTTTCGTCACTGCCCTCGACAGTCCGTGCGAAGAGGAAGTCGGCCTGCGCCAGGGTGCCGCCGATTACATCGCCAAGCCGATCCGGCCGGCCGTGCTGAAAGCCCGGGTTCTCGCGCAACTCGAACTGAAACGGTCGCGGGACCGGCAAGCCAGCCAGCAAGCCGAACTGGAAAAGGAAGTCAGCCGCCGGGTCGCCGAAAACACCAAACTGCAAGTCCACCTGCAACTGGCGCTGGCCGCCGTCGGTTTCGGCACCTGGGAGCTGAACCATCAAACCGGGTTCACCGAATGGAACCAGTCGCTGTGCCAGATTTTCGGCCTCGAGCACAGTCCGTCCAGGGTTTCCGAGTTTCTCGACATGGTTTACCCGGATGACCGCCCGAGCCTGGAAAGCCGGCTTGCCGACTTGCGTCGCCCGGGCGACGAACTGTATTTCGAAGAATTCCGGATGCGCCACCAGGATGGCCACTGGGTCTGGATCGAAGCGCGTGGCCGGACGATCGAGCGCGACGCCCAAGGCGGCGCCCGGATTGCCGTCGGCAGCATGACCGACATCAGCCGACGCAAGCAGGCCGAAGTTGAACAGCAGCTTTCCTCGGTGGTTTTTACCAGCATCAGCGACGGCATCTGCATAACCGACCCGGACTGCCGGATTCTGCTGGTCAATGAGGCGTTCTCGCGGATGACCGGCTATGCGGCCGGCGAAGTGAAGGGCGAAAAGCCGAGTGTGCTCAAATCCGGCACCCATGGTCCGGCCTTCTTCCAGGCGATGTGGGCGGCGATCGATCGGCACGACAGCTGGCAGGGTGAAATCACCAACCGCCGCAAGGATGGCGAATTGATTACCGAATGGCTGAGCATCTCGGCCATGCGCGATGCAGGCAAGCGCCTGACCCATTACGTCGGCATCTTCAGCGATCTCTCGGAGCGCAAGTCGGCGGCCGAACGCATCCAGTACCTGTCAAGCTTCGATGCGCTGACCAACCTGCCCAACCGCAACCTCTTCGCCGACCGCCTGACCCAGGCCCTGATCAGCGCCCGCCGCTTCGGCCGGCAAACGGCGACCATCCTGCTCGATCTCGACCGTTTCCGCTTCATCAACGAAACGCTCGGCCCGCCGGCCGGCGACGAGGTCCTGCTCGAAGTGACCCGCCGCCTCAACCTGCAGGTGCGCGATGGCGATACGGTCGGCCGCCGGTCGGGCAACGAGTTCGGCTTCGTGATGGCCAACCTGAGCCAGGAGCACGATGCGATCGCCCTCGCCCAGCGCATCCTCGAGGCGATCTCGGTGCCTTTCGTGGTAGCCGGGCAAACGCTGGTCGTTACCGCCAGCATCGGCATCAGCGTCGCGCCGCGCGACGGCACGACGGCCGACGAACTGCTCAAGACGGCCGACACGGCACTGACCCGGGCCAAGGCGGCAGGCCGCAATACCTTCCGCTTCTATTCGCCGGAAATGGATGCCGACGCGGCGCGCCGGCTCGGTCTCGAAGCGGCGCTGCGCACCGCCCTGCAGAACGACGAGCTGAAAGTCTTCTACCAGCCGCAGATCAGCCTGGAGAGCGGCAACATCATCGGCATGGAGGCGCTGCTGCGCTGGAACAGCCCGCTGTTCGGCGCCGTCTCACCGGCCGAGTTCATCCCGATTGCCGAAGAAACCGGCCTGATCCTGCCGATCGGCGAATGGGTCCTGCGTACCGCCTGCCTGCAAACCCGCCAGTGGCTCGATCTCGGGCTGGCCTCGTTGCGCATTGCGGTCAACCTGTCGACGCGGCAATTTCGCCAGGCCAATCTGGTCCTGGTCGTCCGCCAGACGCTGGCCGACACCGGCCTGCCGGCCGCCGCGCTCGAACTGGAAATCACCGAAAGCGCCTTCATCGACGATGCCGAGGAAGCCATCGCCATGTGCCGCGCCCTGAAGGTCCTCGGCATCAAGCTGTCGCTCGACGACTTCGGCACCGGTTACTCGTCGCTGGCCTACCTTTCCCGCTTCCCCTTCGACAAGCTGAAGATTGACCAGGCTTTCGTCCGCGACATCACCGAAAACCCGGTCAACGCGGCGATTGCCACGGCCGCCATCGTCATGGCCCGCAGCCTCAATCTGTCGGTCCTCGCCGAAGGCGTCGAGACCGAGGCCCAGGCCAGCTTCCTGCGCGGCCGGCGCTGCGATGCGATGCAGGGTTTCCTGTTCAGCCGGGCGCTGCCGCCCGACGAGTTCGAGCAATTGCTGGCCGGCAACAAGCGCCTGCCGATCGCCGACATGCCGACCGACAGCGGCCAGACCCTGCTCCTCGTCGACGACGAGCCGAACATCCTGAATTCGCTGAGCCGCCTGCTGCGCCGCGAGGGTTACACGATATTGACGGCGACCTCGCCGCTCGACGCTTTCGAATTGCTCGCCCAGCAACCGGTGCATGTCATTCTGTCCGACCAGCGCATGCCGGAGATGTCGGGGACCGAATTCTTTTCCCGCGTCCGCCAGCTTTACCCGGACACCATCCGCATCGTCCTGACCGGCTACACCGATCTCGACTCGGTGACCGGCGCAATCAATCGCGGCGCCATCTACAAATTCCTGACCAAACCCTGGGATGACGATCTGTTGCGCGAACAAATCCGCGAAGCTTTCCGGCTGGTCAAGGAAACACGCCACAACCGCCGCCTGCCGGGGCAATGATGAGCCTGCCGCTGCCCAGCGCTCCCGAACACTACCTGACGCTGGCCATTGCCATCCTGCTATGCGGCATCGCCATCGGCCGCCTGCTCCGCCGGCCGGCGCGGGAGCGCGAGGCCGAGCAGCATTTCCATGCGATCTTCGACCATGCCATGCTCGGCATGGCCCGCTCGGGACTCGACAAATGCTGGATCGAGGTCAACCCGGCGCTGTGCAAGATGCTCGGCTATTCCGCCGCCGAACTGACCGGCAAGAGCTGGACCGAAGTGACGCACCCCGACGACCTGCCGGAAAATGCTGCCAAGTTCGCTGCCGTGCTGCGCGGCGAAGCCGACGGCTACGAGATGGAAAAGCGTTTCATCCGGCCGGACGGCTCCGTCGTGCACACGGCGATTGCGGCGCGCGGCATCCGCAAGGCCAACGGAGCAATCGACTCCTTCTCGGTAGTCATCGAGGACATCACGCAACGCCGCGAAACCGAAAGGCAACTCGCCCGCCAGGTCGAGCGCTCGCGGGTTTTGCTCGAACTGCCGCTGAAGGCCGAGCAGTTGGCCGAGCGGGAATTCGTCCAGTTCGCGCTGGAACAGGCCGAAACGCTGACCGGCAGCAGCATCGGCTTCCTGCACTTCGTCAATCCGGACGGCGAAAGCATCGAACTGGTCGCCTGGTCACGCAACACGCTGGAGAAATACTGCAGCGCGGCCTTCGACTGCCATTACCCGATCACCCAGGCCGGCATCTGGGCCGATGCCGTGCGGACCAAAGCGCCGGTCACCATCAACGATTACGCCACGGCGGCCAATAAACGCGGCCTGCCCGACGGCCACTCGACCCTGACCCGGCTGCTCAGCGTGCCGGTCATGGAGGATGGCGCCGTGCGCATGATGACCGGGGTCGGCAACAAGGCGACGAACTACACTCCTTTTGATGTCGAAACACTGCAACTGATCGGCAACGAAACCTGGCGTATCGTCCGCCGGCAACGCGCCGACGTCGCCTTGCGCCAGGCGACGCAGGTCGTCAATGCCAGCCCGGTGGTCTGTTTCCGCTGGGCGGCGTGCGACGGCTGGCCGGTCGTTTTCGTTTCCGACAATGTGCAGCAATGGGGCTATAGCGCCGACGACCTCAAGGCCGGCCGACCGGCTTTTGCCGAACTGGTGCATCCCGACGATCTCGCGCGTGTCGCCGCCGAGGTGGCGCGCCACACGGCAGCCGGGCAGGCCAGTTACGAGCAGGAATACCGCCTGATCACCGCCGACAACCAGGTGATCTGGGTCGTCGACCGGACGCAAGTCCTGCGCGATGACGACGGCCAGGTCGTCTTCTACGACGGGGTGCTGACCGACATCACCGAGCGCAAGCAACAGCAACTGAAAATCTCGGAAAACCTCTTCCAGCAGCAAAAACTCAACAAGCGTCTGGAAGAAGCCAACAACCAGTTGCTGCAGTCGGAAAAAATGGCCTCGATCGGCCAGCTGGCGGCCGGCATTGCCCACGAACTGAACAATCCGATCGGCTTCGTGCATTCCAATCTCGGCACCCTGGATGGCTACCTGCGCGACCTGATGGACATCATCGACACCTACGAGCGGATCATCAACGCCCCCGACAGCACTTGCCAGCAATCGCCGGCTCTCGAACATATCAAGGAAGAACGCGACTTCGCCTTCCTGCGGACCGATATCTTCAACCTGGTCGCCGAATCGAAGGACGGCCTCGGCCGGGTCCGCAAGATCGTCCAGGACCTGAAGAGCTTCTCGCGCGTCGGCGAGCAGGAATGGCAGGAAGCCGACCTCCACCAGGGGCTCGACTCGACGCTGAACATCGTCTGGAACGAACTGAAGTACAAGTGCAAGGTGGTCAAGGAGTACGGCGTCATCCCGCACATCCATTGCCTGATCTCCCAGCTCAACCAGGTCTTCATGAATCTGCTGGTCAATGCCGGGCACGCCATCGAAAGCGAAGGGACGATCACCATCCGCACCGGCTGCACCGGCGAGGACCGGGTGTGGGTCGAGGTCAGCGATACCGGCAAGGGCATCGCCCCGGAAAACATCAGCCGGATTTTCGAGCCCTTCTTCACGACCAAGCCGGTCGGCAAGGGCACCGGACTCGGCCTGTCGCTCTCCTACAGCATCGTCGAGCGGCACCACGGGCGCATCGAGGTCGACAGCGAACCGGGCCGCGGCTCGACCTTCCGGGTCGTGCTACCGATCCACCCGCCGTTTGCGCCGAGCGATAAAACGGCAACCGAAACGCTGGCCGGCTGACGCTTCGGCAAAATACCGGGCAAGGGCCGATCCTGGCGTTGCCAATCGCTGCTCAAAACGAATGCGCATACCCTGCGGGGCGACCGGATTGCCCGGACCAGCCATCGCCGACCAGTTGCCGGCCACACTCGTCAATCAAGCCAAAGACGGCATCGACGGCCAGCGTTGCCCCCGCGAAGTACTCCGGCACCGTCACGGAAATTTCCGAACTGACCAGCATTCGGGTGCGCACCAGCTCGGCCATCTGCTGCACCGCAAGCCTGGCGCCCGCCGCCTGCGCACTGCGCATGTCGCCCTCGGCAGCCTGCTTGAGCAAGGCCTCGGCGCGAGCAATCAGGAACATCAGGCGGACCCGGGCCACGGCGGAGCAGGCCTTGCGGGTCACCACGCTCAACCCGACGGCGCGCGCCTGACCAAGGCATTCGGCAAGCGCCGGCAGGCGGCTGGCGTAGTTGCGCACCATGCCGCGCGCGCCGCGGTCGCCGACCAGCGGTTCGAGCCGCGCCTCACCGAGGGCGGACAGCCACTGCAGGAGTTGCTCGATCAACCGACTGTGCTCGGCGATGCTTTGCTCGACCGACAGGCCGGCCAGTTTTTCCCGCAATTCCTGCCAGCGGCGCTGCAACAGTGAAAGGTCGTTGGGCGTCAGGCAAGGATGGGGTTTGTCGCTTTCACTACGGGCCACCGGGCGCAACGACTGGAACAGGGCGTCGATTTCCCGTGCCTTGCTGTCGAGCTTGCTGGCGAAACTGCGATCGCCGGACAACCACGCCGAACTCATGCCGCGATGCTGCTGGAAGTGCGCGGTCAGCGCCAGCAACGAACGGCAGCCGGCCAAGGAATTATCCAGCGAGCGCCCGGAATCGACCCAGCGTCGCCGCCGCTGCAGCAGCAGCGAAAGGCCGGCGATCAACACGGCCGCCCCGAGCATCGGATAAAAGATCCATTCCATCGCCATACCTCATTCGTATTGGTAGTTGTTCAGGGCGCCGGTCAATTGCACGGCCAAATCGCTCAGATAGCGCGACAGTTCGCTGTTTTCGCTGACCAGGTGTTCGTTGGCATCGGCCAGTTGCGCGACTTTCTCGATATCGCGCGCGATGTTCTGGCCGGCTTCGCTCTGCTCCCGACTGGCCGCGGCGATGTCGCGAATCAGGTCGAGCGTGCGCTGGGCGTTTTCCTCGACCCGCCGCAGGTCGCCGACCGCCTCGCCGGCATCGGCCAGGCTGTGGGCCGCCTCCCGGTTGGTCTGGGTCATCGCCGCGATCATGCCGGCGACTTCGCCATGCACGCCTTCGATCCGTTCGCCGATTTCGCGGGTGGCGCCGCTCGTCCGTTCGGCCAGCTTGCGCACCTCGTCGGCCACCACCGCGAAGCCCCGCCCCTGCTCACCGGCCCGCGCTGCCTCGATGGCGGCATTGAGCGCCAGCAGATTGGTCTGGGCGGCGATTTCCGAAATCAGTCCGACAATCGTGTCGATTTCCCGCGACCGCTCGCCCAGCCGTGCTGCGCTGCCCGCCGTTCGATCCACCGTCGCCGCCAGATCCTGCAGGCTGGCAGCCAGCCCCCCCACCCGCTCGCCCCCGGCCAAGGCCATCCGGCGCGACGCCTCGGCCACCTCGGCGGCGCCCTGCGCGCTGTCGCTGGTCATGCCCAGGCTGACCGTCAGTTCTTCCAGCGTTGCCGACGACGAGAAGGTGATATCGCGCTGGCGACGCACGCCGGCATCGCCGCCACTGGCGTTCTGCCGACTCTCGCTGGCGACGCTGGAAATTTCCTGCGACATCCGGGCGAAGCTCAGGAACAAGCCGGCCAGCGAACGCGCCATGCCATTCAGGCGCTCGGCCAGCGGCGCCAGCACGCCGCACTGCCGCGTATCGAGCCGCGCCACCAGCTTGCCGGCGGCCAGATCGTGGGCGAAGGCATCGATCATCGCCAGGCCATGCGCCAGGCTGTTCACCAGACGACTGGCGAGCAGCGCCGAAATCGCCAGCCCGAGACAGCCCAGCCAGCCGACGAAAAGAGAACCACCGCCGGCAAATCCGCGGGCCATGGCGGCCCCGGCGAGCGCGGCGAGCAGCCAGGAAGTCAGTAGAGGCAGGCGCAGCCTGGCCTGGAAGGGTTGGGCAGCAAACGAATCACGGTCGGTCATGGGGAGTCTCGGGCGTTATTGATATTGTTGCGTTGCAATATGCAAAACCCTTGCCACGTCGAAAGCGACGATATTTCCCATACGAATCAACAAAGCGCCAAAGGCCAGCTGTCAGCAAGGCCGGCGCGAATCCCAAAATGAGGCGCCCCCGGAAAATCCGCACCGACCGCGCACCGCCCTGGTGCCTGTCGATCTCGCCGCAGCCCCGGCCGAATGCCCCGGGTAACAGGCCGGTCATATTCCGGGCGCTCGCCAGCTATAATCCCGCCTTTGCAATGCACTGGAATTAGCCTCATGGAAGCCGAACAACTCAACAGCATCTCCAACAAGCTCGACGATCTGGCGCAACGCGCCGCCGAGCTGCGGAGGTATCTTTGACTACGATCACAAACGCGAACGCCTGACCCTCCTCAACCAGGAGATGGAAGATCCCAAGATCTGGGACGATCCGAAACGCGCCCAGGAACTGGGCCGCGAGAAAAAAGCGCTGGAAGACATCGTGCTCGTTCTGGAGGCCGTACAAGGCAGCCTCGACGACGGCCGCGAACTGTTCGCCATGGGCAAGGAAGAAGGCGACGACGAGACGCTGCATGCGGTCGAGGCCGATAACGCCGAAACCGAAAAGAAGATCGCCGCCCTCGAATTCCGCCGGATGTTCAACAACCCGATGGATCCCAGCCCCTGCTTCCTGGAAATCCAGGCCGGCGCCGGTGGTACCGAAGCCCAGGACTGGGCCTCGATGCTGCTGCGCATGTACCTGAAATACGGCGAAAAGAAGGGCTTCACGGTCGAAGTGATGGAAGAATCGGAAGGTGAAGTCGCCGGCATCAAGGGCGCCACCATCAAGTTCACCGGCGACTACGCCTACGGCACGCTGCGTACCGAAACCGGCATCCACCGGCTGGTCCGCAAGTCGCCGTTCGACTCGGCCGCCCGGCGCCACACCTCGTTTACCAGCATTTTCGTGTTCCCGGAAGTCGATGATTCGATCGAGATCAACATCAACCCCTCCGACGTGCGCACCGACACCTACCGCGCTTCCGGCGCCGGCGGTCAGCACATCAACAAGACCGACTCCGCCGTCCGTCTGACCCACGTGCCGACCGGCATCGTCGTCCAGTGCCAGAACGACCGTTCGCAGCACCGCAACCGCGACGAAGCCTGGCAGATGCTGCGCGCCCGCATCTACGAGTTCGAGCTGCGCAAGCAGCAGGCCGAACAGCAAAAGCTGGAAGATGCCAAGTCCGACATCGGCTGGGGCCACCAGATCCGTTCCTACGTGCTCGACCAGTCGCGCATCAAGGATCTGCGCACCAACTACGAAACCGGCAATACCCAGGGTGTCCTCGATGGCGACCTCGATCCGTTTATCGAGGCCAGCCTGAAACAGGGCGTTTAAGGCCGTCGCGGCCATCGCTCAGTGATGCGCCTCCTCGCCTGGCTGGCCGGCACGCTGCTTCTGCTCGTGCTGGCCGCCATCCTGCTGGTCCTGACGGCGCTCGACAGCACGCCGCTGGTCAGCCGTAGCGCGACCATCTCGCCGCAATCGGTGGCCGAGGCCCGCTGGCTGTTGCTGACCAACGATCCGCGCCGGCTACGCTCCGGCGAGGCACGCCGCACCGCCATTCCCGCCGCGCTGATCGACGAAGGCATCAACCATGTCGCGACGCGCTTCCTGCACGGCCGGGGCGCCTTGCTGCTCGGCGAAAATTCGGCCGAGATCCGCCTGACGCTGCAACCGCCGCTGCTGCCCGGCAATCGCTTCCTGAACATCAGCGCGATGGTGCAGGAAGTCGCCGGCCAGCCGCACATTTCCAGCGCCCGTCTCGGCCGCCTGCCGATCCCGCCGGCCTTGCTCGAACTGGCGCTGCATGGCGGATTTCGCCTGGCCGGCTACCAGCGGGAACTGACCCTCGCCCTGGCCGCCGTCCAGGAACTCCGCTTCGAACCCGAGCGCCACCGCGTCATCGTCGGCTACATCTGGGAACCGGCCCTGCTCGAGCGGGCCCGCTCGATCGCCGTCAACCCCGAGGATCTGGCCCGTATCCGCTCGGCCCACGAAATGCTGGCCGGCCTCCTTGACCACCATCGCCCCGGCGCCCGGGTCGCTCTGCCGGCCCTGCTCGGCCCGCTGCTCGACATCGACGGCAGCGACCAGCGCGCCAACCGGCGGGCCGCCATCTTCGTGCTGGCCGCCTATCTATCGGAAAAAAATCTCGCCGCGCTGATCCCGGAAGCCGCCAACTGGCCGAAGGTTCGCCCGGTCATGCCGACGCTGCTCGGGCGCGGCGACAGCGCCCAGCATTTCGTCGTCTCGGCAGCACTGGCCGCCTGGGCCGGCGAACCGATTGCCGAGGCGATCGGGCTCTACAAGGAAATTGCCGATGCCCACCACGGCAGCGGCTTCTCTTTTGCCGATCTCGCCGCCGACCGGGCCGGAACGGCCTTTGGCGAGTTGCTGCTCGGCCCGCCGGACAAGCTCGACCAGTTGCTGAAAACGCCCTTCGTAGACAGCGATCTTGCGCCATCGCTGGCCGGTTTGCCGGAAGGCCTCGGCCAACGCGAGTTCCGCCAGCGCTTTGGCGACACCGGCAGCCCGGCCTACCGGCAAATCGTCGCCGAAATCGACCGCCGCCTCGCCGCGCTGCCCCTCTATCGCCCGAGCGGAAAATCCTGAGCATGCTGACCAATCTTCTCGCCGCCCTGCCGACCCAGCTGACCGCCGAACAGTTCACCGAACTGCTCGCCCGACCCGGGCTGCGCATCGAGCGCATCGTATCGACCGGCCACCGCAGTCCGCCCGACTTCTGGTACGACCAGCCGGACGGCGAGTGGGTGCTCCTCCTGCAGGGCGAAGCGCAGCTCCGTTTTGCCGACGAAACCGACCCGCGCCGCTTGCAGGCCGGCGACTTCATCGATATCGCGCCACACCGCCGACACCGCGTTGACTGGACGCTGCCGGATCAGCCGACGGTCTGGCTGGCCATTCATTACGCGGCCAACTAACGCGGCACGCTTTCCCTGAACGGCCAAATCGGCGAAAATTCAGGGTTCTACGCGGTCCACCGCAGCAACCCCCCATTTCCAAGGACTATCCGCATGGCCACCACCGACAACGCCGAACAGCAAGTCCCGGTTCAACAGGACGAAAACCAGCTCATCGCCGAGCGCCGTGCCAAGCTCGCCGAATGGCGCAAGACCGGAAAAGCCTTCCCGAACGACTTCCAGCGCGAGAACACCGCCGCCAAGCTGCTCGAAGGCTACGATGGCAAGACGACCGAAGAACTGGCCGAACTGCCGGTCGAAGTGAAGGTCGCCGGCCGCATGATGCTGAAGCGCGTCATGGGCAAGGCCTCGTTCGCCACGTTGCAGGATCTCTCCGGCCGCATCCAGATCTACGTCACCCGCGACCGGGTCGGCGAAGAAGTCTATGCCGACTTCAAGACCTGGGATCTCGGCGACATCGTCGGCGTCGTCGGTACGCTGATGAAGACCAAGACCGGCGAGCTGAGCATTCAGGCCGCCGAAATCCGCCTGCTGACCAAGTCGCTGCGCCCGCTGCCGGACAAGTTCCACGGCCTGGCCGACCAGGAAATGAAATACCGCCAGCGTTACGTCGATCTGATCATGAACGAGGAAACCCGTTTCACCTTCCTCGCCCGCAGCCGCATCGTCGCCTCGATCCGCAACTACATGAATGGCCACGGCTTCCTCGAAGTCGAAACGCCGATGATGCACCCGATCCCCGGCGGCGCCTCGGCCAAGCCCTTCGTCACGCACCACAACGCGCTCGACATGCAGCAGTTCCTGCGCATCGCCCCCGAGCTGTACCTGAAGCGCCTGGTCGTCGGCGGTTTCGAGAAGGTCTTCGAAATCAACCGCAACTTCCGCAACGAAGGCCTCAGCCCGCGCCACAATCCGGAATTCACGATGATGGAATTCTATGAAGCGTATGCCAACTACCAGACGCTGATGAATTTCACCGAAGGCCTGCTGCGCCACGCCGCCCGCGAGGCGCTGGACCGCGAAGTGTTCACCTATCAGGGCCGCGAACTCGATCTATCCAAGCCCTTCCATCGCCTGACCATGGTCCAGGCCGTGTTGAAATACTGCCCGCAGTACAGCGAATCCCAGCTCAACGACGCCGACTGGCTGCGCGAGCAGCTAACCGCCCGCAAGGTCGAAATGCGCGGCACGCCGGGCCTCGGCAGCCTGCAACTGCTGTTCTTCGAGGAAACCGCCGAAGCCCTGCTCTGGGAGCCGACCTTCATCATCGACTACCCGGTCGAAGTGTCGCCGCTGGCCCGTGCCTCGGACAGCAACCCGGACATCACCGAACGCTTCGAACTGTTCATCGTCGGCCGCGAAATCGCCAATGGCTTCTCCGAGCTGAACGACGCCGAAGACCAGGCGGCGCGCTTTGCCGAACAGGCCAAGGCCAAGGATGCCGGCGACGAGGAAGCGATGTACTACGACGCCGACTTCATCCGCGCCCTCGAATACGGCCTGCCGCCGACCGGCGGTTGCGGCATCGGCATCGACCGGCTGATCATGCTGCTGACCGATGCGGCAGCGATTCGCGATGTCATTCTCTTCCCCCAAATGCGTCCCGAATGATGTGGTCGGCTGCGCTTGCCAATACGGCGTTGCAGCCGAGTTTGCATAGCGCTGCTATGCGGCACTCGGCTGCGCCTTGTCTTGGCTGCGCTCGCTCGACCACGGGCTATTAGTGAACGAAGAACAAACCCTCCAAGCCGCCGCCCGGGCGGCTTTGGCGGCCCACCCCAGTCGCGCCCTGGTGTTCGACCACGCCGGTCGACGCTATGTCGTCAAGAAGCTGGCGGCAAAGCCGCGCAAGCTGCTGCAGACGCTGTTCATGCGCTGGCTGGTCAAGCGCCTGACCGGCCAGCCCTTGCCGCTGAGCACCCTGGCCCTGGCGGAAGCAGCCGGGAGCATGGATTTCGAAGCCAATCGCCTGAAGGCACTGGCCAAAGCAGGCGTCCGCGTGCCGCGGGTGGTGCTGGTCACCCCGGAATTCTTTATCCTTGACTACTGCGGCACGGTCGTTGCCACGCTACTGGAAGACTGGCCGGCAGCCACCTGGCGTAGCGAACTGACCCGGCTGGCCGGCGAACTGGGCGAATTCCACCGGGCCGGTCAGTGGCATGGCGGCGCCCAGATCAAGAACATCACACTGCACGACGGTTTGAGCTACCGCATCGACTTCGAAGAGAATTTCGGCGAATTCCTGCCCTTGAGCGCCGCCCAGACGGCCGATCTCGTGCTGTTCCTGAATTCCATCTCGCTGGCCGGGCCGATTACCGAAAGCGAATCCCGCCAGTTGCTGCCGCAACTGCTCGACAGCTATTTCGCGGCCAACCCGGATCCGGAAATCAAACAGGTCATTCGCCGCGCCCGGCCGGTGCTCAAGCGACTCGCCGCGGTCGCCGGCCTCTTTCAGCGCTGGTCGAAGAAAGGCATCCGCCGGGTACTGATTCTGGTCGACGTGCTGGATGGCGTGAAATAAATGGACCTGCATCAGCTCCAGATCGCCAACGACAGTGTCCAGGATCGCCTGGTGCTGCGCATCGGCACCGAGGCCAACGAAGAGTTCCGGATCTATTTCACCCGCCACTTCCTGCGTGAAATCTGGCCGCACCTGACTGCCATGCTGAGCGGCCATCTCGGCGCAGCCGCGCCGGCCGCCCTGCCCGAGAGTGAGCCGGAGGCCGAGGCGGCCGGCTTCGCCGAACCGTTCCGCGAGGATCACCCCCGCTATCCGCTCGGCAGCACGCCGTTGCTGGCCAGCGAGGCGACGCTCGAAGCCGGCGCGCCAGGCGAGGCCCGATTCACGCTGCGCGAAGGCCGGGAACGCAGTTTCACGCTGGATCTCGACGCCGAGTTGCTGCAGATCCTGTGCGCCATGCTCCACGCCGCCAGCGAGCAGGCGCAATGGGATCTGCTCCTCGACTACGATGCCCCGGCCGCCATTGCCGGCCCCGGCGGGCCATCATCCCTGCTCCATTAGTGGACAAGCTGCAGCCCGCCCGCCTCGAATACGCCACCTGCGGCACGCCGTACTCGACGGCCTATGACGATCAGTATCACTCGGCCTACGGCGGCCCGGCCCAGTCGCGCTACGTCTTCCTCGGCGGCAACGAACTGCCGCAGCGCTGGCAAGGCAAGGACCGCTTCGTCATTCTCGAAACCGGCTTCGGACTCGGCCTGAATTTCCTGGCCACCTGGCAGGCCTGGCGCGCCGATCCGCAGCGCAGCCGCCGCCTGCATTTCGTCTCCTTCGAGAAACACCCGTTCACTGCCGCCGACCTCGCCATTGCCCACCAGGCCTGGCCGGAGTTCGCCGAGTGCGCCGGCCAACTGCAACAGCACTGGCCGGTCCTGACGCCGGGCATGCACCGCCTGCACCTCGATGCCGGCCAGGTCGTCCTGACCCTGATCTTCGGCGATGCCGCGACGCAGTTGCGCACGGTCAATGCTTCGGTGGACGCCTTCTTTCTCGACGGCTTCTCGCCGGCCAAGAATCCGGAATTGTGGTCGCCCTATCTGTGCCGGGGCCTCACCCGGCTGGCTGCCCCGGGCGCCACGCTGGCCACCTGGACGGTGGCCGGCGCGGTGCGGACGGCGCTCAACGACGCCGAATTCGAGATCCGGAAACGCCCCGGTTTTGCCGGCAAACGGCAGATGCTGGTCGGCCGTTTCCGCTCGCAACGCCCGAACCGCCACGCCGCGCCGACCGACCGCCGGGCCATCGTCATCGGGGCCGGGATCGCCGGCAGCACGACGACCTACCGCCTGGCTGCCGCTGGCTGGCAGGTCACCGTACTCGAACAGGCCGCCGCCCCGGCCAACGGCGCCTCCAGCAACCTGGCCGGAGTCTTCCGGCCACTGCCCAGCGCCGACGACAACCGCCTTTCGCGCCTGACCCGTGCCGGCTACCTGGCGACCCGCGCCCTGCTGACCGAACTGCCGGGCGCCCGCTGGGCCGCCTGCGGCGTCTTGCATGTCGGGCGCGATGCCGAGCATGAAGCGCAGCAACGCCGCGCCGTCGAGGCGCTCGGCTGGCCGCCCGAACTATTGCAATTCGCCGATCGCACAGCCGCCAGCCACCACCTCGGCTGGCCCGTCACGGCCGGCGGCTGGTGGTTCCCGGACGGTGGCTGGGTGCAACCGCCATCGGTCTGCCGGGCCGCCCTGGCGGCCTTCCCGGAACGCATCACGGTACGTTTCAATGCGCCGGTGGAACGTCTGGCGAAGACCGATAGCGGCTGGCAAGCCATCGCCGCATCCGGCGCCGTACTGGCCGAAGCGCCGGTGCTGATCATGGCGAGCGGCGTGGCCGCGCCGCGCTTCGCTCAATTCGCCTGGCTGCCGCAGTATGCTGCCCGCGGTCAGGTCAGCCATCTGCCGGCCCGGACCACCGCGTCGCTGGCGGCGGTCGTCGTCGGCAAACCGGGCTATGCCATGCCCGAGGTCGACGGCCTCTGCCTGATCGGCGCCACCCAGCAGGACGGCGACCTCGACCCGAATGAACGACAGGCCGACCATCGCGCCAACCTCGAACGCATCAACCGCCTGCTGCCGGGCTTCACCGAGGCCATCGAGCCGGCCGGCCTGCATGGCCGCGTCGGCTTCCGCCCGATGTCGCCCGACCGCATGCCGATCGTTGGCCCGGTACCGGAGGCCAGCGCCGCCGGCCACGGCCACCACCGTCTGCATACCCTGCCCCGCCAGCCGGGCCTGTGGTGCGTGCAGGGCTTTGGAGCGCGCGGCATCGTCTGGTCGGCGCTGATGGCCGACCTGCTGGTCAGCCAGATCGAAGGCGAACCGCTGCCGCTGGCCAACGACCTGGTCGATGCGCTCGCCCCCGGCCGCTTCCTGCTCAAGGCCAAGCAAGCGCCAAGCGAAGCGGGCGACGATACCTGAGACGAGCCGCTTCGCCTTGACATTGGCATTGACAGAGCGATCCTCGTGTAATAAAACCTCACTCGCTGCAGACCATTCCCCGATAACGACAAAGTTGCCATATCCAGCGTTGCAGCAGGCGTAGCGCCGGTCAGGCAGCGTTTTTCTCCCCAGCCCCTTGAAAGCGATCGTTTCATTTCAGGAGTTGTACGACGATGTTCGGCAAAATTGCTCGTTTCATTCGCGTCGGCGAACCAGCCGCCGCGCAGCAACATCCCCTGCTTGCCCAAGTCATTGCCACCGTCGGCGGCAATATCGAGGAGGCCCGCGACTTTACCAAGCTGGTGATACCGGCCATCGAGGGCATGCTCGCCTATCTTGACCGACAGATTGCCGCGCTGCCCGGCCCGGCTGCCGTCTCGGAACAGTTGTTCGGCACCGATCCGGTGGTCTCCACGCTGTTCCCCGAGGCCGACGAGATCGGCCGCGCATTCGGACGCAGCCTGGCCGTCAAGGAAACCCTGCCGGAGCTGGCGCGCGGTGGCCACGACGAGATTCACGCCCTGCTCGGCATGCGCTGCAAGCCGGCCAATGGTGCGGTGGCCGGCTTTGCCGACCATGTGCTGCACAGTCTGGCGCCGAGCGATTCCGATGCCCGGGAAGCGCTGCGCCGGGCAGCCTTCGACCGGCTGTTGCGGAACTTTACCGAACACGTCGAGAAACTTCGGCGCAAGGAACGCCTGCTCAAGCTCGAATGGGAATGGAACCTCCGCCATGACGTGGCCAAAACCATCGAAACGGCCGACGAGCCGGAATTCGTCTATGCCGCCCAGGAACTGACCCCCGACAATCTGCTGCGCGGCCTGATCGCCTGGCTGAACACGCCGGAACGCTTCTTCCGCCTCGAAGGCAGCGGGATCAGCATGCCCGGGGCACCGGCCGCGGCATCCAGCGAGCCGCCGGCCAGCCTGCCGATGCTCCACTGCAGCGACCGGCGTCAATGGCTGGTCTGCTTGATCCGTTTTTCGGCGGCCGACGCCTTGCAGGCATTGCAGCGGGAAACCCACACCCATCGCTACATTTTCATCTGACGCACGCTCTCCGCCCGGCAGGCGGCCCTGCTAAACTCTTCCTTTTCACGCCGACAAAGAAGAGAGACACGCATGAAGATTGAGACCATTGCCGTCCACGGGGGCTACTCGCCCGATCCGACCACCAAGGCCGTCGCGGTGCCGATTTACCAGACGACCTCCTATGCCTTCGACAGCACCCAGCATGGTGCCGACCTGTTCGACCTGAAGGTTCCCGGCAACATCTACACCCGGATCATGAATCCGACCCAGGACGTGCTGGAAAAGCGCGTGGCCGAGATGGAAGGCGGCATCGCCGCTCTGGCCATGGCATCCGGCATGGCGGCGATCACCGCCGCGATCATGACCATCGCCGAAGCCGGCGACAACATCGTCACCTCGAGCACGCTGTACGGCGGCACCTACAATCTGTTCGCCCATACCCTGCCGCAATACGGCATCGACGTCCGCTTCGCCGACTACCGCGACCCGGATGCCTTCGAAAAGCTGATCGACGGCAAGACCAAGGCCGTCTTCTGCGAATCGGTCGGCAATCCGCTGGGCAATGTCACCGATTTCGAAAAACTCGCCGAAATCGCCCACAAACATGGCGTGCCGGTCATTGTCGACAACACCGTGCCGTCACCGTACCTGTGCCGCCCGTTCGAGCATGGTGCCGACATCGTCGTCCACGCGCTGACCAAATACCTCGGCGGCCACGGCAACAGTATCGGCGGGATCATCGTCGATAGCGGCAAATTCCCGTGGGCCGAGCACAAGACCAAATTCAAGCGCCTCAACGAGCCGGACGTTTCCTACCATGGCGTCGTCTATACCGAAGCCCTCGGCGCCGCCGCCTACATCGGCCGCGCCCGCGTCGTGCCGCTGCGCAACATGGGCGCCGCGATCAGCCCGTTCAACGCCTTCCTGATCCTCCAGGGCATCGAAACGCTGGCCCTGCGCATGGACCGCACCTGCGAAAACACGCTGGCCATCGCCAAGTTCCTGCAAAACCATCCGAAGGTCGGCTGGGTCAATTACGCCGGCCTGCCCGATCACAAGGACCATGCATTGGTCCAGAAGTACATGGGCGGCCGCGCATCCGGCATTCTGAACTTCGGTGTCAAGGGCGGCAGCGTCGCCGGCGGCAAGTTCCAGGATGCGTTGCAACTGGTAACCCGGCTGGTCAACATCGGCGACTGCAAGACGCTGGCCTGCCATCCGGCGTCGACGACGCACCGCCAGTTGTCGCCGGCCGAACTGACCAAGGCCGGCGTGTCCGAAGACATGATCCGGCTCTCGGTCGGCATCGAGCATATCGACGACCTGATCGCCGATCTCGATCAGGCCTTGAACGCCGCCTGATCTTTCAGCACCGCACAAAACAAAACCCGGCCTGGCGCCGGGTTTTGTTTTTGCAACTCGAATTATTTCAGCCGTCGACCGCGCCGTTCGACGCCGGCAATGGCGGCTGCGGCCGGCTCACCACGTAGAGCACGATGGCGCAGAAGCCAAGGAAGATAACCGTGGTCAGCGCACTCGGCGTCCACGTGTCGGTCAGACCGCGCTCGCGCCACAGCCAGAAAAAAACACCGAAAACCGGCAGGGCCAGCACGGCACAAAAAACCGCCGCGACCAGCGCCACTTTTTGTCCGATGTGACGTTTCAGATTATTCACTCCACTTCCTCCACCATGAGCCAGATTGAGCGATTGTCGCGGGCATCGCTCGTTGACAGGCTGAGCGTTCCGCTCTGCTTGCCGGTTGCCTGGCGGCCGCCACCACCCAGTTCGATCCATTCGCCGAGCCGACCGGAAACGGTGGTCGACAAGCGCTGGGTATCGATAGTACCCCGGCCGTAGCCCGCCGGGCGGTCGGCCTGCTGGGTAATATCGAGGGTCACCCGATTGCCGTTCAAGCGCGGCGTCGCGTAAAACCCGCGCCCGACATCGCGGTAGAGCACGGTCTCGTTGATCACCGCGCCACCGGGACCGATCACCACCTGACGCATCGGAATCGGTAGCGAGCGGCCAATCTGGATGAAGGCCTCGCCGCCTTCGACAGTCTGCACCATTTGCCCGGCACTATCGCCTCTGACGCTCTTGGTGTCCCAGACGCGTGCTTCGACATTCGAACGGCGCGTGCTGCCGAGTACCACCTGCCCACTGGCCGCTGCACCGCGCTCGGCATCCTCGGCTTGCCGGTTTTCAGCGACGCGGATGATCAGCCGCCGCGTCGGCTTGTCGATCGCCGCCAGCGCCCGCTTGATCTCGGCCCGGTTCCTCGGCGAAGCGCGCAGAAAGAGCTGGTTGTTCGTCCCGCTCAGCGTCCCACCCGGCTCGACCAGCGGCAGCAGGATAGGCAATACCTGGTCGACGGTCTGGCTCTTTAGTTCGATGACTTCCAGTTGCTGGGCGGCGACCAAGCCGACCCACAGCGCGATGGCGGCGGACAACAGCATTTTCAGGGCGAATTTCATCGGTAACTCCTCACGCCGTCGTCAGGTGCGGCAAAGCGAGATATTCCTTCGAATGCATCTCGGTCAGGCGGCTGACCGTGCGGGCAAACTCGCTGGCCTGCGTGCCTTCCGTATAGAGCGCCTCGGGAGCGCAATCGGCGGTGGCGATCAGCTTGACCTTGTGGTCATAGAAGACATCGACCAGCCAGGTGAAACGGCGGGCTTCCGAGGCCTGATGCTGGGTCATTCTCGGGATATGCGAGAGCAGTACCGTATGGTAAGCCCGGGCGATTTCGAGGTAATCGTTCTGCGAGCGCGGGCCGCCGCACAGGGTCCGGAAATCGAACCAGATCACACCATGCCCACGGCGCAACGTCTCGACGTTCCGGCCGAGGATTTCGACCTGCCCGCCCTTCTTGCCATCCTCACCGGCCACCATGCGGAAGTATTCGAACATCTTCTTTTCGGCAGCCGCATCGGCCGGGTAGTGAAAGATTTCGACCTGCTCCAGGGCGCGCAGCCGATAGTCGACACCGGCCTCGACTTCGAAGACATCGAGATGCGTGTTGAGCAGCGCAATGGTCGGCAGAAAGCTCTCGCGATGCAGGCCGTTCGGATAAAGCCGGTCAGGCGGGTAATTCGAGGTCATGACCAGGATCACTCCCTTGGCGAACAGGCCTTCCATCAGGCGGCCGAGGATCATCGCATCGGCGATGTCGGACACGTGGAATTCGTCGAAACAGAGCAGCCTGACCTCGCGGGCGATTTGCTCGGCAACCTTGACGACGGGGTCGGCTTCGCCCTTGTATTGCTCCAGGTCACGGTGAATCTGCTGCATGAAGGCATGGAAATGAATGCGTCTTTTCCGGCGATAAGGCACGGAATCGTAAAAGCAGTCCATCAGGAAACTCTTGCCGCGCCCGACGCCGCCCCAGAAATAGACGCCCTTCGGCGGCTTCGGCGGAGTCAGCAGGCGTTTGAAGGTACTGCTGCGGTTTACCTTGAACGAGAGCAGATTTGTATAGAGGTCCTGCAAGGCGCTGGCAGCCGTCAGCTGGGCAGCATCGGCGATATAGCCGCGGGCATCGAGAAGATTCTTGTAGGCGTCGAGCATGCCCTGCGCGGCGACATTGAGTTTTCTATGGGGCATCGGGGGCAATTCAGGGGTAACGAAAGATGTATTGTCGCAAAATAAAAGGGCGGGTGCGTTGCCGCAACCCGCCCTGAAGGCTTGGAACGTCGTGCTTAGAAGTGCAGCGGACGCTTGTCGCAAGCCAGCGCGGCTTCGTGCACCGCTTCCGACAGCGTCGGGTGAGCGTGGCAGATGCGCGCCAGGTCTTCCGAGGCACCACCGAATTCCATCGCCACCACGGCTTCGGAAATCAGTTCGGAGGCATTCGCGCCGATGATATGGACGCCGAGGATACGGTCGGTCTGCGCACAGGCCAGCATCTTGACGAAGCCGGACGGTTCGCCCATGCCGAGCGCCCGGCCGTTGGCCATGAACGGGATCTTGCCGACCTTGTAGGCCACGCCATCGGCCTTCAATTGCTGCTCACTCTTGCCAACCCAGGCGATTTCCGGCGCGGTGTAGATGACGCCGGGAATGGTGTCGAAATTGCAGTGACCGGCCTGGCCGGCGATCAATTCGGCCACCATGACGCCCTCTTCCATCGCCTTGTGGGCCAGCATCGGGCCGCGCACCACGTCGCCGACCGCCCAGACACCCGGCAGATTCGACTTGCAGTGGCCATCGACCTCGACAAAGCCGCGGCCATCGAGCTTCAGACCGACCGCTTCGGCATTCAGGCCGTCGGTATTGGGCACCCGGCCAATCGAGACGATCAGGCGATCGGCATCGAGCTTCTCAGCTTTGCCGTCCTTGGTTTCGTAGGCAATCGAAACGCCCTTCTTGGTCGTCTTGATCTCGCCAATCTTGACGCCGGTATGAATGTTCAGACCCTGCTTGCCAAACAGCTTGGCCGCTTCCTTGGCGATATCCTGATCGGCAAACGACAGGAAGTCAGGCATCGCTTCGAGAATGGTCACTTCCGCGCCAACCCGCCGCCACACCGACCCCATTTCCAGACCGATAACGCCGGCACCGATAATGGCCAGCTTCTTCGGCACGGATTCCTGATTCAGCGCGCCTTCGTTGTCCATGACGATTTTCTGGTCGACCGGGACGTTCGGCAGATGCCTGGGCTTCGAGCCGGTCGCCACGATGACCTGCTTGGCCAGCACTTCCTCGCCACCAACCTTGACCTTCCACAGATCGCCTTCCTTGGCCACGAATGAGCCATGGCCGGGCAGCATGGTGACCTTGTTCTTCTTGAACAGGCCCTTGATACCGGAGGTCAGCTGGGTAACGATGGTGTCCTTGCGGCCCTTCATCACCGGCACGTCGATGCTCGGCTTGCCGACCTTGATGCCCTGGGCTTCAAAGCTGTGACCAGCTTCTTCGAACAGGTGCGAGGTATGGAGCAGCGCCTTCGACGGAATGCAGCCGACGTTCAGGCAGGTGCCGCCGAGGCGCGGTTCGCCCTTCGGATCGGCATAGGGATTGGATTCGCAGCAGGCGGTAGCAAAACCGAGTTGGGCAGCGCGGATCGCCGCGACATAACCACCGGGGCCACCACCAATGACGAGGACGTCGAATTGCTTGGACATGAATATCCTTTCAGATCTCAGATGTGCAAAAGGCGCCAGTCCCCTCCGGGAACTGGCGCCGGCGCAGAATGATTAGACGCCGAGGAGCAGGCGCGACGGATCTTCCAGCGCTTCCTTCATGGTCACCAGACCAAGCACGGCTTCGCGGCCGTCGATGATGCGGTGGTCGTAGGACATCGCGAGATAGTTGATCGGGCGGACGACAACCTGACCGTTTTCAACCATCGCCCGGTCCTTGGTGGCATGAATGCCGAGGATCGCGGATTGCGGCGGATTGATGATCGGCGTCGACATCATCGAACCAAAGATGCCACCGTTGGAGATCGAGAACGTGCCGCCGGTCAGGTCTTCGATGGACAGCTTGCCATCCTTGGCCTTGGCGCCGAATTCGGCAATCTTCTTCTCGATTTCGGCGATGCTCATCTGGTCGGCATTGCGGATGATCGGCACGACCAGGCCGCGCGGCGAACCGACCGCGATACCGATGTCGATGTAGCCGTGATAGACCACGTCATTGCCGTCGACCGAAGCGTTGAGAACCGGGAACTTCTGCAGGGCGGCGCAGGCAGCCTTGACGAAGAAACCCATGAAGCCGAGGCGAACGCCGTGGGCCTTCTCGAACTTCTCGCCATATTGCTTGCGCAGCGCCATGATCGGGCCCATGTTCACTTCGTTGAACGTGGTCAGGATGGCGTTGGTCGCCTGCGACTGCAGCAGGCGTTCGGCGATGCGGGCGCGCAGACGCGACATCGGGACGCGCTGTTCGGTGCGCGGGCCGGTATCGACACCGGTTGCCGGGGTCGGCAGGGCTACCGTAGCGGCAGTTGCTGCGACGACCGGGCCAGACGGCGCGGCAGATTTCGGCTGGGCAGCCACGGCATCTTCCTTAGTGACCCGGCCGCCACGGCCGGAACCGGTGACATCGGCGGCGGCAACACCCTTTTCGTCAAGGATCTTGCGGGCCGACGGGCTGGCCGTACCGGCCGGCGCAGCAGCAGCCGCTGCCGGAGCAGTTGCGGTGGCCGCGGCCTTCGGCGCTTCAGCCGCCGGGGCGGTTGCACCAGCCTTGGCTTCGGTATCGATGCGGGCAATCAGTTCGCCGGAGACGACCGTCTCGCCGTCCGCCTTGACGATCTCGACCAGCACGCCAGCACCCGGCGACGGAACTTCGAGGACAACCTTGTCGGTCTCGATATCGATGAGGATTTCGTCGCGAGCAACGGCATCGCCGATTTTCTTTTTCCACGAGGCCAGCGTGCCTTCGGCAACGGATTCGGACAGTTGCGGAACTTGTACTTCGATGATCATAGTGACTCCACTCTGCTTTAGTTATTAGTACTCGATCTTGCCCAGTGCGGACTCGATCAGTGCCTTTTGTTGCTCGTTATGCTTGGCCAGGTAACCGACAGCCGGCGACGGCGATGCCGGACGGGCGACCAGCAGCAGCTTCTTGGCACCCAAAGCAGTGTCAAGATGGTGACGCGAGGCGAACCAGTACCAGGCGCCCTGGTTGCGCGGCTCTTCCTGACACCAGACGACTTCGCTGGCTTTCGGATACTTCGCCATTTCCTTCTCGAGAGAATCCTTCGGGAAGGGATAGAGCTGCTCGATACGGACGATGGCGATGTCGCTGATCTTCTTCTCGCGACGGGCGGCGACCAGGTCGTAATAAACTTTGCCGGAACAGAGGATGACGCGCTTGACCTTCTTGGCGTCAATCGCATCGACTTCACCGATAACCCGCTGGAACTCGCCGTTGGCCAGTTCTTCGAGCGATGAGGCGGCATCCTTGTGGCGCAGCAGCGACTTCGGCGTCATGACGATCAACGGCTTGCGCTGCATACGCACGGCTTGACGGCGCAGCATGTGGAATACCTGCGCGGCATTCGACGGCACGCAGACTTCCATGTTCATCTCGGCGCAGGCCTGCATGTAGCGTTCGAGGCGAGCCGACGAGTGCTCTGGACCCTGACCTTCGTAACCGTGGGGCAACAGCATGACCAGGCCGCAGGCCCGACCCCACTTGGCCTCACCGGAAGAAATGAACTGGTCGATGACGACTTGGGCGCCGTTGGCGAAGTCGCCAAACTGGCCTTCCCAGATAACCAGCTCGTACGGATTGGCGGTGGCGTAACCGTAATCGAAGGCGAGCACAGCTTCTTCGGACAGCACCGAGTCGAAGCACTGGAAGCCGGCCTGCTTTTCCTGCAGGTTCTGCAGCGGCAGGTAGGTGCCTTCGTCCCAGTTTTCGCGGTTCTGGTCGTGGAAAGCCGCATGGCGGTGGAAGAAAGTGCCACGGCCGACGTCTTCACCGGAGATGCGAACACCGTAGCCGGAAACCAGCAGCGAGGCGTACGCCAGATTTTCGGCCATGCCCCAGTCAACCGGCAGCTTGCCCTCGCCCATCGCGGCGCGGTCTTCGGCGATCTTCTTCACACGGGAGTGCAGCGTGAAACCCTCAGGCAGGGTCGTCAGGCGCTGGGAAAGACGCTGCAGCTCCTTCATCGGCACCGTCGTATCGCAGGTTTCGATGTATTTTTTCGGCAGGAACGGCGTCCAGTCGATCATGTTCGGATGCTTGTAGCCGGCCAGCACCGGGTTGTACAACAGTTCGCCCTTGTCCAGATGTTCGCGGTACTCCTTGATCATCAGGTCCGGACCATCGGCCGGCAGCACGCCTTCGGCAATCAGCTTGTCGCCATAAACCTTGCGGGTGCCCGGATGCTTGGCGATCTTCTTGTACATCAGCGGCTGGGTGACCATCGGCTCGTCCTGCTCGTTGTGGCCGAGCTTGCGGAAGCACAGGATATCGATCACGACATCCTTCTTGAAGGTCTGGCGGAACTCGACGGCAAGCTGGGTGACCAGCGCGACTGCTTCCGGATCGTCACCATTGACGTGGAAGATCGGCGCATCGGCCATCTTGAAGATGTCGGTACAGTAATGGCCGGAGCGATAGTCGCGCGGGTCGCTGGTGGTAAAACCGATCTGGTTGTTCACCACGATATGCAGCGTGCCGCCCGTGCCGTAGCCGCGGGTCTGCGCAAAATTGAGCATTTCCTGATTGACGCCCTGGCCGGCAACAGCCGAGTCGCCGTGGATAATGACTGGCAGGACCTTGGACTTGCTGCCTTGGCCACGGCGAACCTGACGGGCGTAAACCGAGCCTTCGACCACCGGGTTGACGATTTCCAGGTGCGACGGGTTGAAAGCCAGCGTCAGGTGGCATGGGCCGGTCGACGTCGACACGTCGGACGAGAAACCCATGTGGTACTTGACGTCGCCAGCCGACAGATCGCTCTTCTTCTTGCCTTCGAATTCGGAGAACAGCATGGACGGGGCCTTGCCCAGCGTATTGACCAGCACGTTCAGACGACCGCGGTGGGCCATGCCGATGACGATTTCGTCAACACCGAAGTTGCCGCCAGCCCGGATGGTTTCGTCCATGGCGACGATCAGCGATTCACCGCCTTCGAGCGAGAAACGCTTCTGGCCGACATACTTGGTGTGCAGGTAACGCTCCAGCGTTTCGGCCGCGGTCAGCCGTTCGAGAATACGTTTCTTCTGGTCGGCCGAATAGGTCGGGCGCGAGCGGATGGTCTCGAGACGCTCCTGTAACCAGCGCTTTTCGGTGTACTCGGTCATGTACATGTACTCGATGCCGACCGAACCACAATAGGTTTGTTTCAGCGTTTCGAGAATGTCGCCGAGCTTGGCGTTGTCCGGCAGGCCTTTCAGGGAACCGACACTGAAGGTCTGGTTCAGATCGGCATCGGAAAACCCGTAAAAACCCAGTTCGAGTTCTTCGATCTTCGGACGCGGCAAGCGCTTCAGCGGATCGAGATCGGCCCAGCGGGTACCCATCGAGCGGTAAGCAGTAACCAGCTGCCCCACTGCGGATTGTTTCTTGTTGTCGCCACCAGTCGCGGCAGCCGGACGGAAACCACCATCCTTGGCCAGCTCGGCGAAGGCTGCAATGACCGGCGCATGCGCCACATCACGAGCAACAAAGCCGGGCATCTGGGCCAGGCGGTCAAAATAATCACGCCACTCCGCCGGCACAGCGGTCGGATTGTCGAGATAATTTTCGTACAGTTCTTCAACAAACGGCGCATTGCCGCCGAAGAACATCGTGCTGTCGAACAGTTGATTCATCGTAGTCATTGGCGTCCCCTTGAGGGTGTTGTCTTTTTGGGTAGCTGCGGGTCGCGGAGTGACAGAACTCCGCAGGTAGAAAAAGGGCGACCAAACGGCCGCCCGATTTTCAACTTAGCCGCGTTGGGCGAGCGGTACCACGTTGCGCTTGGCGGCGCCGATGTACAGCTGGCGCGGCCGGCCGATCTTGTATTCCGGATCGGTGATCATTTCTTCCCACTGCGTCATCCAGCCAACCGTACGGGCCAGCGCGAAGATACAGGTGAACATTTCGGTCGGAATGCCGATCGCCTTCTGGACGATGCCGGAGTAGAAGTCGACGTTCGGGTAGAGTTTCTTCTCGACGAAGTACGGATCTTCCAGAGCGATCTTTTCCAGTTCCATGGCCAGCTTGAACAGGCGATCGTTTTCCAGGCCCAGTTCGGACAGGACTTCGAAACAAACTTTGCGCATCAGCTTGGCACGCGGATCGAAGTTCTTGTAGACACGGTGACCGAAACCCATCAGCTTGAAGGAGTCGTTCTTGTCCTTGGCGCGGTTGATGTACTCGCCAACACGGGAAACGTCGCCGATCTGTTCGAGCATCTGCAGACAGGCTTCGTTTGCCCCACCGTGCGCCGGGCCCCACAGGCAAGCGATACCGGCAGCGATACAGGCGAACGGGTTGGCACCGGAGGAACCAGCCAGGCGCACCGTCGAGGTCGAGGCGTTCTGCTCGTGATCGGCGTGCAGCGTGAAAATGGTGTCGAGCGCATTGACCAGCACCGGATTCGGCGCGTATTTCTCGCACGGGTTACCGAACATCATGCGCATGAAATTGGCGGTGTAGTCCAGATCGTTGTCCGGATACATGAACGGGGCGCCGGTGTTGTACTTGTAAGCCATGGCGACGATGGTCGGCAGCTTGGCAACCAGACGATTGAAGCTGATATTGCGATGTTCAGCATCGGAAAAGTCCATCGCGTCGTGGTAGAAGGCGGACAGCGCGCCAACCACACCGGTCATCACGGCCATCGGGTGGGCATCGCGACGGAAACCGGAGAAGAACTTGGTCAGTTGCTCATGCACCATCGTGTGCTTCTTGATGGTGGTTTCGAAATCGCTCTTCTGCTTGGCGTTCGGCAGCTCACCATTCTTCAGCAGATAGGTGACTTCGAGGAAGTTGCAGTTTTCGGCCAGTTGTTCGATCGGGTAACCGCGATACAGCAACTCGCCTTTGTCACCGTCGATGAAGGTAATCGTGGACTTGCAGCTGGCGGTGGAGAGGAAACCGGAGTCGTAGGTGAACAAGCCGGTCTTGCCGCCCAGCGTACGAATATCGACGCAGTCATTGCCGTGCGTCGGGGACATGATCGGGAAATCGACGGGCGCCAGTCCATCGATTGTCAAAGTTGCCTTGCGTTCGGTCGTCATGGTTCTATTCCCTGTTCAGGTGTTGGTTATCACTGCACTGCCAAAAAAAGCGGTCAACGTTCCTAAGTTAAAACGCCAACCTTACTCAACTCTTACGAAGCATTGCCACGATTGGCTCCAACCGGGGATCATCACACTCGGCCTGACCGCTGATCAGGTGCCAGAGGTCATGATCCTCCATGTCGGCAAGCTCCACGAACGCCTGCTGCTGCTCTTCGTTCAGCTGCTCGAACTGCTGGTCGAGAAAGCGCGTCAGCGCGATATCGACCTCGAGCAGGCCGCGACGGATACAGCGCCAACGCAGGCGTTCGTAGTCTTTTCTTTCCATCAGACAGCGCGGCGAACCATCATGTCCTTGATTTTGCCGATGGCCTTGGTCGGATTCAGACCCTTCGGACATACGTCAACACAGTTCATGATGGTATGGCAACGGAACAGGCGATACGGGTCTTCGAGGTTGTCGAGACGCTCGTTGGTCGCCTGGTCGCGCGTATCGGCGATGAAGCGGTAAGCAGCCAGCAGGCCGGCCGGGCCGACGAACTTGTCCGGGTTCCACCAGAACGACGGGCAGGCCGTCGAACAGCAGGCACACAGGATGCACTCGTAGAGACCATTCAGTTCTTCACGGTCTTCCGGCGACTGCAGACGTTCGCGTTCCGGCGGCGGATCGTTGTTGATCAGGTACGGCTTGATCGAGTGGTACTGCTTGAAGAACTGCGTCATGTCGACGATCAGGTCGCGGATGACCGGCAGCGCCGGCAGCGGCCGCAGCACGATCGGCTGCTTCAGGCTGTCGATGTCGGTCAGGCAGGCCAGGCCATTCTTGCCGTTGATGTTCATGGCATCCGAGCCACAGACACCTTCGCGGCAGGAGCGCCGGTAGGAGATCGTATCGTCCTTGGCCTTCAGCTTGGTCAGCGCGTCCAGCAGCTTGCGGTCGGTCGGATCTAGCTCGACCGAGATGTCCTGCATGTAGGGCGCGTCGTCCTTGTCCGGATCGTAGCGATAGATACTGAATTGAACCATGCGTTTGCTCATTCTGAACTCCAATTAGTACGAGCGCGTCTTGAGCTCGACAGGCTCGACGGTGTGGGGTTGCATGTTGACCGGCTTGTAGCTGATCGAATTATCGACCGGCGAAAACAGGGTGTGCTTGAGCCACACCTTGTCGTTCCGGCCATTCGGGAATTCAGCGGTATCCGGGGCATCGTCGCGCACGTGTGCGCCGCGCGACTCCTTGCGTGCCTCGGCAGAGATCATCGTGGCCTTGGCAACCTCGATCAGGTTTTCCATCTCGAGCGCTTCGGTACGAGCCGTATTCCAGGCCATGGACTTGTCCTTGATTTCGAGATTGCGGGCAGCCTTCTCGATTTCGAGGATCTTCTCGACACCCTGTTTGAGCATGTCGTCAAAACGGAAAACGCCAGCATGATCCTGCATGGTGCGCTGCATCGCCAGACGGGTTTCGTGCACGTTGGCACCGCCCTTGCGGTTGTCCAGCGCGCTGATCCGGGCCAGGGTCTTGTCGGCAACATCCTTCGGCAGATCGCGGTGGGCGCGGCCGGCCCTGAGATCTTCCACCGCGGCATCGCCGGCCGATTTGCCAAAGACCAGCAGATCGAGCAGCGAGTTGGTACCGAGGCGATTGGCGCCGTGCACTGAAGCGCAGGCACATTCGCCGCCGGCATAGAAACCGGGCACCACGGCACTCATGTCACCACCTTGCGGCATCACGACACGGCCGGAGTAGTGCGTCGGGATACCGCCCATCATGTAGTGACAGGTCGGCACCACCGGCAACGGCTCCTTGATGCAGTCAACGCCGGCAAACTGGATACCGATTTCGCGGATACCCGGCAGGCGCTTCATGATATTGGCGGGATCGAGGTGGGTGATGTCGAGCAGGACGTAGTCCTTGTTGACGCCGCAGCCACGGCCTTCCTTGATTTCGGTGGTCATGGCGCGGGAAACCACGTCACGCGACGCCAGATCCTTGGCGTTCGGCGCATAGCGCTCCATGAAGCGTTCCTTGCTGCTGTTACGCAGAATGCCGCCTTCGCCGCGCACGCCTTCGGTAATCAGCACCCCTGCACCGGCCACGCCGGTCGGGTGGAACTGCCAGAACTCCATGTCTTCGAGCGGAATGCCGGCACGTGCCGCCATACCCAGGCCGTCACCGGTATTGATGAAAGCATTGGTCGAGGAGTAATAGATACGGCCAGCACCGCCGGTCGCGAAAATGGTGGCGCGAGCGTGGAAAATCACGATCTGGCCGGTTTCCATTTCCATCGCGGTCACGCCGAGGACATGACCTTCTTCGTCACGAATCAGATCAAGCGCCATCCATTCAACGAAGAATTGGGTATTGGCCTTGACGTTGCGCTGATACATGGCGTGCAGCATGGCATGACCGGTACGGTCAGCGGCAGCGCAGGAGCGACGCACCGGCTTTTCGCCGAAGTTCGACATGTGACCGCCGAACGGACGCTGGTAGATCTTGCCGTCGTCGGTCCGGTCAAACGGCATACCGTAGTGTTCGAGCTCAACGACCACTTCGTTGGCTTTCTTGCACATGAACTCGATCGCGTCCTGGTCGCCGAGCCAGTCGGAACCCTTGACGGTATCGTACATGTGCCACGTCCAGTGGTCTTCCTCAGAGTTACCCAGGGAAGCAGCAACACCACCCTGCGCCGCAACCGTGTGCGAGCGGGTCGGGAAAACCTTGGACAGCACGGCCGTCTTCAGGCCGGCTTCGGACAATTGAATCGCGGAACGCAGACCGGCACCACCGGCACCGACGATCACCGCATCAAACTTGAGAACAGGAATACTCACGCTTACAGCCTCCAGAGAATCGCAGCAGCCCACGCCGTGTAACCCACCAGCGCAGCAATGGTCAGAACGTGCAAGGTCAGGCGAACGCCCGTCGGCTTGACGTAATCCATCCAGATATCACGCACGCCAATCCAGGCGTGGTAGAAAAGGCTAACGAAGAAGAGGAAGGTCAGGAACTTGATCACGCCGTTCGAGAAGACACCTTGCCAGGCCTCGAAAGTCCCCGGACGGACAATCAACAGAACCGCGGCAATCAAGACCGAATAAACGGCCATGATGACAGCCGTCGCGCGCTGAGCGATCCAGTCCTTGAGGCCGTAATGAGCACCAACAACAGTACGGTTGATCACAGCAACACCCCCCAGAGAACCAGGGTCAGCGGAATGCTGACAGCGAGCACGATGCCGGCCGATTTGGCAGCAGCTTCCTTCTCGATACCGACATGCAGATCGAGCAGCAGAAAGCGGATGCCGGCGCAGAAATGGTGCACAAAGGCCCAGATCAAACCAGCCATCACAACTTTTGCCGGCAGCGTCGAAAACACCGACTTAAAGGTGGCGAAAGTCTCCGCCGAAGTCAGGCTGGCCGAAAAAAGCCAGAGCATTACCGGCAAAAAAAGGAACAAGCCGGCACCGCTAACGCGATGAAGGATTGAAACCTTGCCAGCCAAAGGCAACCTGATAGTGGTCAAGTCCAAATTCTTTGGACGCTTCTTGATGGTCATTTCTGCCATGAACGTCATCCCTCGCGTGAGTGTGCGGTTTTCCGCTTGTACGTGGTTCGAAAAGAACCGTAATTATACAATCAAAACCAGGCCGGACACGCCGGCCCGGGCTATTTCAAGCCGATCGGCAAGCCCGCCACTGCTAACCCAAATCATTGCGGTAATAGTGGTGGCGCGTGCAATAAAGACCACGTCGCCACTCAACCGGCTTGTTTCCATAGGTGTAGGCAGTCCGCTCGACAAGGAGCAGCGGATCACCCTCACCAACGCCCAACAGACCGGCACTGCGAGCATCGGCGGCAATTGCCCGGAGATGCTCTTCGGCCCGAATCATGCGAACGCCGAAATCGCTTTCAAACAAGCTGTACAGCGAGCGCTCCCCGCTCCGCAAGAGCTCCAGCGTCAGCCCGTCAAACAACTCGCTGGCCAGATAGATCTGATCGAACACCACCGGCTCGCCGCCGACCCGCAGCAGACGCTCGACACAAATCACCGGATCACCGACCGCCACGCCCAGCGCGGCAGCGACATCGACCGATGCGGGAATCGCCTGGCAGGAAAAAGGATCGCTGACCGAATGCGCCACGCCACCACCGTCCGGAACCAGGCGCAAAAAACGATAGAACGAACGCGGGTCGTTGTGGGTGGCGACAAAGGTGCCCTTGCCCTGCCGACGGACCAGCATGTTCTCGGCGGAGAGTTCATCGATCGCCTTGCGCACAGTCCCCTGGCTGACGTTGAAACGCCCGGCCAACTCGCCTTCGCTGGGAATGGCATCGCCCGGCCCCCACTCCCCTTCTTGCAGACTATGGATCAAAAAATCCTTGATCTGGCGATAAAGCGGACTGAAAGTCGGCGACGGGGGGCGAACGGCAGGACGGGAAGCGTCAGAAGTCATAGGGGTGAAATTTCAGCACAATTCCGGCATAGCGTCCACGAAAAGTTGTCTTATATAAGACAGATGATGATTTGACAGTGGCCCGCCGAACTTCTAACATCTTTGTCTCTCGCGCTTGCTGACGCAAGGTGCACTACCAAAGCTGGCGTTTGAGCAGACACGAACAATTTCAATCACGCTGTTTCATACAGGAGCGACATATGTCCAAAGCCCCCATGCGCGTTGCCATTACCGGCGCCGCCGGCCAGATCGGTTATAGCCTGCTGTTCCGCATCGCCTCCGGCGAAATGCTCGGCAAAGACCAGCCGGTCATCCTCCAGTTGCTCGACCTGCCGCAAGCTCAGCAGGCCGTGAAGGGCGTCATGATGGAGCTGGAAGACTGTGCCTTCCCGCTGCTCGCCGGCATGGTTGCCACCGATGACCCGAACGTTGCCTTCAAGGACGCCGACGTCTGCCTGCTGGTTGGTGCCCGTCCGCGCACCAAGGGTATGGAACGCGCCGACCTGCTGACCGCCAACGGCGCCATTTTCACGGTGCAAGGCAAGGCCATCGCCGAAAACGCCAAGGAAGACGTCAAGGTCCTGGTCGTCGGCAATCCCTGCAACACCAACGCCTTCATCGCTGCCGCCGCCGCCAAGAAGGTTGGCCGCACCAACCCGAACAACTACCACGGCATGCTGCGCCTCGACCACAACCGCGCCCTGTCGCAACTGGCCGGCAAGGCTGGCCGCGACGTTTCTTCGCTGAAGAAGCTGGTCGTCTGGGGTAACCACTCGCCGACGATGTACGCCGACTACCGTTACACCACCTCGAACGGCGACAGCGTCAAGGCCCTGATCAACGATCACGCCTGGAACAACGACGTCTTCCTGCCGACCGTCGGCAAGCGCGGTGCCGCCATCATCGAAGCCCGCGGCCTGTCTTCCGCTGCTTCCGCCGCCAACGCCGCCATCGACCACGTGCATGACTGGGTCCTCGGTTCCGACGAATGGGTCACCATGGGTGTGCCGTCCGACGGCTCCTACGGCATCCCGGCCGGTATCGTCTTCGGCTTCCCGTGCGAGTGCAAGGGTGGTTCGTTCAAGATCATCCAGGGTCTGGAAATCGACGAGTACAGCCGTGAGAAGATCAACATCACGCTCAAGGAACTGACCGACGAAGCCGAAGCCGTCAAGGACATGCTCTGAGAGTCGTTAGCTGCTAGTGATTAGTCGCTAGCAAAAGCAAGCAAGGGCCGCGGTAAAATACCGCGGCCTTTTTCGTTTCCAGATCAAGAATAGCCAACAACCGATAACCAGCGACCAACAACCACCATGCGCCATCCTAACGCGGTTCTTTTTGCCGGCGAGAAGCCCTTTCCCATCCTGCCCGCGGTCGACCACTACGCCGGCTCGGAAAAGCTGATGAGGAAGGCGCTGCAACTGCAGAAGGAACTCGGCCCGATCTTCGACATCACCTGCGACTGCGAAGACGGCGCCCATGCAGGAGCCGAGCGCGAGCATGCCGAAATGGCCGCCGCCGTCATCATGTCTGACGACAACCTGTTCAATCGGGTTGGCGCCCGCGTGCATGACGTGACCCACCCGCACTGGCGCCAGGACATGGAAATTCTCGTCCGCCTGGCCGGCAACCGCCTGCCCTTCATTACCCTGCCAAAGCCATGCAGCGCCGGAGATGTTCGCGTCCAGATCGAAGCACTGCGCGAGATCGAGGGCGAATTCGGCGTCGAACGCAGCATTCCGTTGCACGTACTGATCGAAACCCACGGCGCCCTGCGCGAAGTCTGGGAAATCGCCGCCCTGCCCGGCGTCGAGAGCCTTGACTTCGGCCTGATGGATTTCGTCTCCGGCCACCACGGCGCGATTCCCGGCAGCGCCATGCAGAGTCCAGGCCAGTTCGATCATCCGCTGGTCGCCCGCGCCAAGTGCGAAATCAGCGCCGCCGCCCTGGCCTGCGGCGTGGTGCCATCGCACAACGTAACGACCGAGTTGAAGGATATCGACTACATCAGGAACGACGCCCGGCGCGCCCGCAGTGAATTCGGCTTCCTGCGCATGTGGAGCATTCATCCGAACCAGATCGTTCCGATCGTCGAAGCCATGCGCCCCGACTTCTCCGAGGTCCAGGCCGCCAGCGAAATTTTGTGCGCCGCGCAAGACACGGACTGGGGACCAACCCAGCATGCCGGCAAGCTGCATGACCGGGCCTCCTACCGCTACTACTGGGAACTGCTCGAGCGGGCGCACATCACGGGCATGGATATCCCGGCCGCGGCGAAGAGCCGATTCTTTGGCTGAGCAGTTACCGATTCTCTATCGCGACGAACACATCGTCGTCATCGACAAGCCGCCCGGCCTGCTCGTCCACCGTTCGGAAATCGACCGCCACGAAACGCGTTTTGCCATCCAGATCCTGCGCGACCAGATCGGCCAGCGCGTCTGGCCGGCCCATCGACTCGACCGGGGCACTTCGGGCGTGCTGTTGTTCGGCCTGAGTAGCGAAATTGCCAGCCAGCTCGGCCGGCAGTTCGCAGCCGGTACGGTCGAAAAGCGCTACTGGGCCGTCGTCCGCGGCTATCCGCCAGCCGCCGGCAGCATCGATCATGCCCTCAGCCGGCAGCGCGACGCCTACGAATTCAGTGGCGAGCGAAGCAGCAGTGAAGCCCAGCCTGCACTGACTCATTTCCGGAAACTGGCCGAAATCGAATTGCCCGTCGCCGTCGACTGCTATCCGTGCAGCCGTTACGCCCTGCTCGAACTCGACCCGATTACCGGCCGGCGCCATCAATTGCGCCGCCACCTGAAACATCTGGCCCACCCGATCATCGGCGACGCAACCTACGGCAAGGGGCGGCACAACCGCTATTTCGCCGAACATCTCGATTGCCACCGACTGTTGCTGGCCTGTACCGAATTGACGTTCGAGCACCCGCTCAGCGGCCAGCGGCAACAAATAAAAGCGCCAGTATCGGGCGAGTTTGCCGCGATACTGGCGCGTTTTGGCTGGCAGCCGGTTCAGTAGCCGATCGAACTCTCGAGGCTTTCCTGACGACTGAGTTCGCGCTCAAGCTCGACAATATCCTGGCCGAGCGCATCGCGGGCCGAGACCATACCGACCGGAGCGCCATTGCCATCGATCACCGGCACGTGACGAAAGCCGCCTTCCGCCATCATGAGTAAGGCGTAGGCCAATGGTTTGTCGAGCCGGATTGTTTGCGGGTTGGCCACCATCACCCGGGACAGCGGCGTTGCTTCCGGATCGAGGCGGCCCGCCAGAACCTTGTTCAGCGCATCGCGCTCGGTGAAGATGCCGGCGATGCGCCCGTCTTCGACGACCAGCAGGGCCCCGATTTTCTTCTCGGCCATCAGGCACGATGCGGCACGCACGCTCATTTCCTTGTTTGCCGTAATCAGGGTGTGGCCGACGAGAATGTCACTGATCATTTTCCTGGGCATGTTTGTCTCCTTTTATTGATTGATGGGTGACGATATTGTGACCAATTCGGCGCAAAAGGCACAGCCTGCCGGCGCACTATTTCGACTTGATGACAATCACCGCGATGGCCACAAAGATGATGACCATACCAATCAGCTCAAGGTTCAATGACCACCCCGAGCAAGGAAAATCCGCTCAGGGAGCGAATTCATAGACCACCCGGACGCGCGCGTCGGCCTTGGTCAATTCAACAAAGCCGATACCGCCCGGATGCGACGCCACCCATTTGAGGATTTCATCCGGCGTATTGACCTTCTCCGGCGGTTGCATGCGGCCAGAGAAGACCTGCCGCGACCAGTACGCATTGACGTCGGACAAGTCCTTGCCGACCAGCGCTTTGTAGAAGCGCGCCCGATCGGGATGCGAGTCGACCAGATCGACCGGCTGCGCTTCAACCCCGTTGAAAAACTGCCGATAGCGACCGAAGAAAATATTCACGATTTCATTGCGCGTCATCACCGCGACGCCGGATCTGGCATTGACGATGACAACCAGTTCGGCCTGCGCCTCGCCCGCCGGCATCAGCGCCAGCCAGACACTCAGCAACAGGAAGCGAAGTAGGCCTTTGGTCATCGTTTTAAAAAACAAAATCCATGGTCAGCGAAAATACATCCATTCTGCCTGGCCACTCGCCTGTTTCGCGACGGTAGGGAAAAATCGACCGGGCATCGCCACGAATGGCATCCCACTGCGCCTTGAGGGCGACGTTGCGCGCCACATCCCAGCGGGCGCCGACTATCGCCGTTTTCTGATCGGACGCGGAATCGGCCATGACGTGCGCCACCGCCGGGTTCATGGTATTCCCGCGCCGCTTTGACTCGACCCGTGAATAGCCCAGATAAGGCGTCACCGGGCCGATCCGATAGCCGGCCAGGAGATAGCCGGCATCGGAACTCTGGAAAGCGTTGCTGCCCTGCTCGACATGGTTGAGCATCAACTGGAACTGCCACGGACCATCATCGTAAACAACGCCGAACGAGTAATAGTGGCTGCGCGTGCCGGCGGTTTCGAGATAGTCGAGCGAGGCACGGACGTCGGCCGGCGAAAACTGGGCAGCCGGAATGGCATAAAAATCCCGCGCTATCGGCAGGCTGTTATGGAATTTGATATTGGCGTAACCGAGACGGAACTGCCACGCCGCAAGCTGGTAATCCAGGTATCCGCCGACCATCGGCGAGCCATCCAGCTTCCATTGCTGATCGGCCAACGGAATATTGCCGTCGGAAATGCCGTAATAGAGCTTGCCGCGCAACACGTTGTCGCCAAGCGGCACGGTCAGGGCGACATCGGCGCCGTCAATGCTGGAAAAGGGCAGATACCAGAAATAATCGCCAAGCGGGCGGACCGTCAGGAAGGAATAACCGACCTGACGGGAATCGGCCAGCATGAAAAATTCCGTGCCCAGCCGCCCAGCCCGCAAACTGAGCGTTGGCGTCGGATCGTATTTGAGATAAGCCCAGGCAATATCCGGCGTAAAGGTCCGGTCGTAGCGATAACGGCTAACCCCCTGGACCACGGCCTCCAGCCCGGGAATGATGCGCCAGTTGGCCTGCAGGCCGAGCACGCTATCGACCCGCCCGTCCCACTGCGTCCGCGCCCCGCGCGGCTGCGAGATGTCGCGGACGAATTCGACCTCTTCGCTGGTCGTGCGCGCCACCCCGAGCGTACCGAAGCCGTGGACGGTCAGCGCTTGCGAATGCCCATCCTCATGGTCGGCCCGGACACCGGCGGAAAAGAAGGCAAAGCCGATGCCCGCCACGATGGCGTACAACACCCCGCGCCCCCGACGCGCTCGCTGACAAGCCGCTGCCAATAACGTACGAATCACAACCCCCAAGAAAAAACCCGACATCAACGCAGCCGGGTTTTTATTTTTCTCAAATCCCCGACTCAGGCGACCTGCGCCTCCGGCAACGCCACCTTCTGATCGACACTGAACTGGTAGTCCTTGAAGATATGCTCGGCCGACAGGAGCTGATAGCTGCCGTCGGCCAGACGATGCGTCGTGTCCTTCAGACGGTAGGTCAATTGACCACAGGTCCACAGGTCGAAATTGCGCATGTGGGTACACAGACAGGTCTTGTCCATCACCGTCACCTTGCGCGCCTCCGGATGGGCCAGCACTTCGCGGTTGTAGGCCGTGACATAGGCGCACTTGCCATTGGCGTCGAGCAGGTAGCCATACGCCTCGCAATTCGGGCGGATGCCATCGCCGATCGCCGGGCTGCCCTTGAGCATGCGCATCGGATAGCCGGTCGGGGATATCTGATTGACTTCGATATCGTCTTCGCTGGCCTTGAAATATTCCTGCTGGACCTTTTCCGGCAGGCCGCATTCCTTGGCGACGGTAAACCGCGTCGCCACCTGGACGGCGGCAGCACCGTGTTCGAGAAAACCGGTGGCATCGCTACCGGTAAAGATGCCGCCGGCGGCAATCACCGGAATGTCCAGATGCTCGTCCCGCAGGTACTTGACGACTTCGGCGATGATGGTCGCCAGATCGTACTGCGCCCAGTCCATGCCGAAACCGAGGTGACCGCCGGCCAGCGGGCCTTCGACCACGATATAGTCGGGCATGCGGTTGGTCCGGGCACTCTTCTTCAGGAACAGTTGCAGCGCCCGCAGCGACGACACGATGATGCCCAGCTTGGCATCGCGGAAGCGCGGGTGATCCTCGATCAGCGCGAAAGAGCCGAGGTGCAAACCGGCAGCCAGCGTGATGCCGTCGATGCCGGCATCGAGCGCCGCATTCATGCGAACCTTGAGCGTCTCTTTCGGCGCATTCATGGTCAGCTTTTCCATGCAGTTGATGAAGACCAGCCCTGAACCCTGCTTGCGCTCCATGGTGCCCTGAACGTGCAGGCGGGTGGCTTCAACCAGCTTGCCGAGGTCGAACTTGACCACGGACTTGTCTTCGTTCTTGACGTTGTACTTGTAGATCGCGAGCTTTTCCTTGACGAACTTGGTGTCGTAGCGCCGGTCGGCAACGGTCTTGATCATCGCGTCGGAAATGTGGCCGACGCCGCCCAGACGGGCCGCCTCCAAAGCCAGATCGGCGGTCGAAATATCAACACCCATGCCGCCGATCATGATCGGCACAAGTTCATGCTTGCCAAGCCGCAAGCGGAAATCATCCACACGCTTCATCTTCATCCTTCAGGAAAGTAGCCAGGCCCGGATTGCGCAATCGTAACTATGGCTAAGGGCAGAATTTTACGCGAATGTAGGGCTTCTTGCTTGCCCGCTCTGGGATAAATCAAGTCGACACGCACCGGACATCGCTAGACTTGCTGCTTTGAACACCAGTCGCCGTGAAAGGTTCGCCATGCGCTTCATCAACCACCCCCTCTGGCTGGTCGGCTTTCGTCCGTTTTTCGCGCTGGCCTGCCTGGCCGGAATGAGCCTACCGGTCGCCTGGGCACTGATCTTCAGCGGCTTGATGCCGGCCCCGGCCGCCACCTTCACCGCCGTTCAGTGGCACGCCCACGAAATGTTTTTCGGCTTCGGCTGGGCAGTGCTCGGCGGCTTTCTGCTGACCTCGACCAAGAACTGGGTAAATATTCGCGGCTACCATGGGCCGGCGCTGATGCTGCTGGCCGGGACCTGGATCCTCGAGCGAATCGGCATGAGCTTTGGCGGCAACTGGCCGGCGCCGTTGCCGGCAATCGCCAACAATCTGTTTCTCGGCAGCATCGTCGCCATGCTGCTGTGGACGCTGATCCGCCACCGCGCCCGCGACAGCTATCGCGACAACGTATTTTTCCTAGTGTTGCTGCCGGCCTTCCTGGTCGCCAAATACCTGATGCTCTACGGCAACGATTTCCCGGCCGGCTACAGCATGGCCATCGGCCTGTTCCGGCTGGCCTTGCTGGTGATGCTCGAACGTACCCTGACCGGTTTCATGAAAGCCGCCTTCCAGGCCAACATCCTGCGCCAGCCGAAACTGGACATGCCGATCAAGCTGCTCGGCCTGCTGCTGGTCGTCGAATTCGCCTTGCCCCGGCCATTGACCGCGGCAATCGCCTTCGCGCTGGCGATTCTGCTCGGCATCCGCTTCGTGTTCTGGAAACCGCAACTGGCCTGTAAACGGATCGACATCGGCATCATGTACGTCGGCTATCTGGCCATCGTCGGCCAGTTGCTGATCGAGGCGCTCGGGCATGTCTGGCAGTTCGTCTGGATCGGCTCACTGTCCGTCCATCTATTCACTTTCGGCGCGATGGGCACGGTCATTCCGGCGATGATCATCCGCATTTCCAAGGGCCACACCGGGCGCAAGGTGGTTTTCGACCGGCTCGACAAGCTGGCACTGTACATCATGCTGGCCGCCCTGCTGGTCCGCGTCGTCGTGCCGCAGATCTACCCGGCCGGCTACCTGCTGTGGATACAATTGTCGGCCGCCTGCTGGCTGGCCTGCTTCGGCATCCTCGGCTGGCGTTATATTCCGATTCTTTTCCAGGCCCGCCTGGACGGCAAGGAGCACTGATGCAGATCTGGGTCGATGCCGACGCCTGCCCCGGCGTCATCAAGGAAATCATCTTTCGCGCCGCCGAGCGGCTGAAAATCCCGACCATCCTGGTCGCCAACCAGATGTTGCGGACGCCGCCGTCGCGTTACATCCGCGCCATCCAGGTGCCTTCCGGCTTCGATGTCGCCGATCGCCATATCGTCGACCAGCTCGCCCCGGGCGATCTCGTCGTCACTGCCGACATCCCGCTCGCCTCGGGCGTCATCGCGCGTGGTGCCCATGCGTTGAATCCGCGCGGCGAGCTGTACACCACGGCCAACATCCAGGAACGCCTGACCATGCGCAACTTCATGGAAGAACTGCGCAGTGCCGGCATCGAAACCGGCGGTCCGGCGGCGCTCGGCCAGGCCGACCGGCAAGCCTTCGGCAATGCGCTCGACCGTTTTCTGGCGAAATACGCCGGCCAGTAATCAGGCAGCCACTTCCATACCGCGAAAGATCGAACAGCGCCGGAAAACGTCGACCGTCGGCGGCAGCGCTTTCTGATTGCAGTATTTGGTCACCAGCTTGGCCAGCCCCTTGATGTCGCGGCCGGTAGCTTCGGGAAAGATATCCGGCAGGCGTTCGAGCAAGTCGGGTTCGATCAGCAGGCCGAACTGCTCGGTCATCACGCCCCAGATTCGTCGGCGATCTTCACGCCCCGGCGGATGGAACTTGATCAACGCGATGCAGCGCGAAACGATCGCCTCGTCGATATCGTCGACCCGGTTGGTGGTCAGGAACAACAGCCCGTTGAAATATTCCAGCACACGCAGAAAGACGCCGACCACGGCATTCATCGTGATGTTGTCGTCACGCTTCTTGATGTAAACATCGGCCTCGTCGATCAGCATCACTGCGCCCCAGCGCTGGGCACGGGTCAGCACTTCCTTGAGCGCCGTTTCCATCGCCGCGACGTTCAGCCCCAACTGCCCGGAATGCACGCGGTAAAGCGGCCGCTTGATGATTTCCGAGTACACCTCGGCGGTCAGCGTCTTGCCAACCCCGGCCGGCCCGGCACAGAGCACGGTGGTGCCGCCCGACTTGCCGGCGACGATGTCGTCCATCAGCACGTCCATCTCGGCGGTCAGGATGTCGATCAGGTCGGTCTGCTCGGGCGGCAGCACCAGCTTGTCCTTGAGTTCCGGCTGGTAACGATAGGGCTGCATGTCGTCGACATGCACCCACAGGTAATGGTGCAGTTCGAGGTGGAACATCAGCATGTAGAAATGCACTGGCAGTTCGGTGAACATACCCTTCGGCAGCGTCGCCTGGGTCGCCTCGACCTCGGCTTCGTCCTTGCCGGACAGCCGCGAATTGCGGGCGATCCGGCGGACGAACTTGCACATGATGTCGCCGGTCGGATCGAGCGCCAGCACCCGTTCGCCGAGAATGCTCTCGTCGTTCACCAGGCGAGCCGCCGAGCCGGTCGACGACAGGATGATCAGGTCCTTGCGCGAATAATCGGTATCGCGATGCGTCGCCGTCGGGTTCTCGGCAAAGTAGCCGACGCCCGAACCGGAGAATTGCGCGCCGTACTGCGCCCGCCAGTCGAAATAGCGCGCCGCCGTTTCATCGTAGCTTTTGAGCAGGGCCGGCGTTTCCTTGACGAAGCCCTTGGCGGCGAAGATTTCGGCCACCGTCCGGCCGGCCACATCCGGCCCGGCAATGCGCAGCGTCGCCGTGGCCAGCCGCGCCTTGGCGTTGGCCTTCAATTCGATGAAGACCTTGCCGGTTTCCTCGTCCGACGGCGGCGTGAAGTCGAGCCGGGTCACGACGTAGGCCAGCGGCTTGCCGGTGATGTGGGCGGAAAACACCCAGCCGCGGCTCGAGTCTTCCGCCAAATAACGGGCGATGGCCGGGACCAGCATTTCCAGGTCTTCGGCTGCAAACCGGGTGCCGACATCGTGCAGGGCTTTCTGCAGCGTGGCGATCTGCGCGGCACGGGCGCGCAATTCCGGGCCGCCATCGGCATACAGGCCGCGGAGAAAATCGAGTTCCTCGTCGCTCAGCAGGTTGAACGCCAATTCGACCTTGTTGCCGAAGCGCAACTGCTCCTGCACGAAAGCCAGCCGCGGAAAGGCCTCGATCATCGCGGCGATGTGCGGCCGCTCGATTTGCAACTTCATGCTGGTCACTCCCTTGAGCATCGTTGCCTGACCTTCAGCGAATTCCATGCCGAGCGGATTACGCGGCGAAAACCGCTTTCAAACAATAACTTGCCGCAAAACGGGCTTTGTCGTTCTTGCGACAATCATTCCGTGGGATACTCCGCCCCCTCCCCAAAAATCGGAAAAACGCAATGACGGCCCCCGCCCAGAAACCCGGACTGCACCCCCGCAACAAGAATGCGGCCGGCTACGATTTCGCCGCGCTGACAGCGGTCGCGCCGGGACTCGTCAAGTTCGTGATCACCACCAAGGCGGGCACGCCGAGCATCGATTTCGCCAACCCGAGCGCCGTCAAGGCCTTCAACCGCGCCCTGCTCGCCCTGCACTACGGCATCAAGGGCTGGGAAATTCCGGCCGGCTACCTGTGCCCGCCGATTCCCGGCCGCGCCGACTACATCCACCACGCCGCCGACCTGCTCGCCACCTGCAACAAGAAAGTCATCCCGACCGGCGCCGGCGTCCGCGTGCTCGACATCGGCGTCGGCGCCAACTGCGTCTATCCGCTGATCGGTGCCGCCGAATACGGCTGGCACTTCCTCGGCGTCGATATCGACGAAGCGGCGCTGGCCAATGCCCAGATGATCCTTGGCAAAAACGAGCAGTTGGCCGGCATGATCGAACTGCGCCACCAACCGGTGTGGGACAACATCTTCACCGGCCTGCTGCGTTCCGGCGAAAACTTCGAATTGAGCATCTGCAACCCGCCATTCCACAATTCGCCGGATGACGTGCATGCGGTCAGCCAGCGCAAGTGGAACAATCTGAACAAGCCCGGCGCCAAGAAGGGTGCGGTGCAGCAGCCCCGCCTCAATTTCGGCGGCGGCGGCACCGAACTGTGGTGCAACGGCGGCGAGCGCGCCTTCGTCAAGAACATGATCGAACAGAGCGCCAATATTCCGAAGCGGGTGATGTGGTTCACCAGCCTGGTCTCGCAAGCCGACAACCTGGTGCATATCGAAGCCGCGCTGAAAAAGGCCCGGGTCGTCGACTCGCGCACCATCGCCATGGCCCAGGGCCAGAAGCAGAGCCGCTTCGTCGCCTGGACCTTCTGCGGCAACGGCGAACGCGAGAAATGGCGCAAGGAACGCTGGTCGGTGGCAACACCCACCGCCGACCAGGCACCGCGCTTCCCGGTCAGCACAAGCGCCGAACCAGCCACCGCGACGCCGGCGACGGAACTGCCGCTGGCCGGCAATACCGACTAAGCTTCGCCCTCGCCGCGCGCCGTGCTCAGGTAGTCGCGCCAGAGATGGCCGTACCGGTCGTCGAAAGTTTCGCTGAGCAGTTCGACGCTCTTGATCCGATCGACCCGGAAAGTCCGGAAGGCCTGGCGCAGCTCGCACCAGGCCCCGAGCGTCCAGCAATGCCCCCAGAAAACCAGACCGAGCGGCAGCAGCGTGCGTTGTGACAGCTCGCCGTCGGCCCGCCGGTAGCTGACCAGCACCTTGCGGCCGCTTTCCATGCCGGCCCGCAACTGCGCCATCGGTTCGCGCAGCGGCGCCGGCTGCAGGCAATCGAGTGCCAGGAAGCGCCGGCTCGCCGCGCCGACCTTCTCCTCCAGCGCCCGCGGCAGAACGGCCTCGATGCGCGCCATCGCCTGCTCCGCCGCCTTGCCCAGCGCCGAATCGCCCCAGGCCTGCACCAACTTGGCGCCGACCACCAGGGCTTCCAGCTCGTCGCCGGTAAACATCAGCGGCGGCACCTGGTAGCCACGGCGCAGGCGATAGCCGACGCCGGCCTCGCCGTCGATCGGCGCCCCGGATTTCACCAGATCGGCGATGTCGCGGTAGATGGTCCGCTCGGAAACTTCGAGCGCCTCGGCCAGCGTGGTGGCCGTAACGACGCGGCCGTGGCGGAGCAGCAGGATGATCTGGAACAGTCGGTCGGCCGGGCGCATGTCATGACGGGGAAAACAGGAATTTCAGCATAGCACGCCGTTTCGCAGGGCCGGCAATGCCTCCTGACACCATGCTGTCAGGAGCCCCCGGCCAGAATGCACGGCATCAACGGCACCCCGCCGCTGAACTTCATCAAGGAAAACATCATGGACAATCCGCTACGCTGGTTTGAAATTCCCGCCATCGACCTTAATCGGGCCGTCACCTTTTACCAGACCATCCTCGCCGTCGAACTGCGCCGAGAACACTGCGGTGGCGGCAACATGGCCATCTTTCCCTACGCCGAGCCCTACCCGAGCGGTGCACTGGTCGCCATGCCGCAGCTCGAACCGCGCGACAACGGCACGCTGATCTACCTCGATGGCGGCGCCGACCTCAATGCCGTTCTCGAACGCATTCCGGCGGCCGGCGGGACGATCGTCATGGCCAAGACCGACCTCGGCAACGGCATCGGCCACATCGGCCTGTTCATCGACAGCGAAGGCAACCGGGTCGGGGTCTACTCGCTGCACTGAGCCCCGGTCGCCCGGCGGCAGGGCGAAGGTAGGATGCAGGGCGGCTAGCCCTTATAATCGCGGGTTCCCGTTTTCATGGCTGCCACTGTGTCCGATCGCCTTGCCGTCCTGCCCCAATATCTGCTGCCGAAACAGGCGCTGACCATCCTCGCCGGCAAGCTCGCCGCCAAGGAGGCTGGCAAATTGACGACCGGCGTCATCCGCTGGTTCGTCCGCCGCTACAACGTGAACATGGCCGAAGCGGCCAATCCGGACATCGCCGGCTACCAGAGTTTCAACGAATTCTTCACCCGGCCACTGCAGGCCGGGGCCCGGCCGCTCGCCGATGCGGATTTCCTCTGCCCGGTCGATGGCGCGATCAGCCAGTTCGGCACCATCGAGCGCGACCAGATTTTCCAGGCCAAAGGCCACAGCTATTCGACCACCGCGCTGGTCGGCGGCGACCGCGAGCTGGCGAAGAAATTCGAGAATGGCAGCTTCGCGACGCTCTATCTCTCTCCGCGCGACTACCACCGCATCCACATGCCCTGCACCGGCAAGCTGCTGCGCATGATCTACGTGCCCGGCGCGCTGTTCTCGGTCAATCCGACCACGGCGCGCGGCGTACCCGGCCTGTTCGCCCGCAACGAGCGCGTCGTCTGCGTTTTTGAGACGGCGAGCGGTCCCTTCGTGCTGACCCTGGTCGGCGCCACCATCGTCGGCAGCATGGCTACCGTCTGGCACGGCATGGTCAATCCGCCGCGCCCGGGCGTCGTCCGCGAATGGCGTTACGACGACCGCAACATCGTCCTGCAGAAAGGCGACGAGATGGGCCGTTTCCTGCTCGGTTCGACGGTCGTCATGCTCTTTCCGAAAGCGGCCCTGACCTTCAATCCGGACTGGGCGCCGGCCGGCCCGGTGCGCATGGGCGAAACGATGGGCCGCACGCCGACCCAGGTCTGAACCCGCTCGCTAACCGGCGGAGCCGCGGCCAGCGGCTTACTCCGCCGGTTTTTCCTGGATGAGGCGGACTTCGCGCTGCGGGAACGGAATCTCGATGGCGTGGGCGCGGAAAATGCGCCAGATGGCGAGGTTGATGTCGGACACGACATTGCCCTTGCCCTCCTCCGGATCGCTGATCCAGAAGCCGAGTTCGAGGTTGATGCTGCTGTCGGCGAACTGCGTCAGAAACACCTTGGGCGGCGGATCGGCCAGGACGCGATCCTGGGCGCTGGCGGCCTCGGTCATCAAACGCATCGCCAGGTCGATATCGCTGTCGTAGGCAACCCCGACCACCGTCGTCAGACGCATCCGGGTATCCGAATAGCTCTGGTTCTGGACCACACTGCTGATCAGCGTCTCGTTCGGCACGATGAACTCGGTACCGCCCGGGTGCTTGAGCACGGTGTAGCGCGTCGTGATCTGCGTCACCTGCCCGACATCGCTGCCGACCTGGACGATGTTGCCGAGCCGGATCGAGCGGTCGAGCAGAATGATGAAGCCCGAGACATAGTTGCTGGCGATTTTCTGCAAGCCGAAGCCGAGGCCGACACCGAGCGCCCCGGTGAATACCGACAAGGCCGTCATGTCGATACCGACCAGCGACAGACTGGCGACCAGCGCGATCACCGTCAGCAAGGCCCGGGTAACCCGGATGCCGACGATGCGCAGGCTGGAATCCATCGATTCGACACGCATCAGCCGGGCTTCGATGACGCCGGCCACCCACAAGGCAAAAACCACGGTCAGGAAGACGGTGACCACGCCGTGCGAGATGGTCCACAAATCGAAGCGCTGCTTGCCGATGGCGAAGTCGACCTGCTCCAGCGCTTCGATCGCATACGGTGCCAGATCGGTGATGTAGAGCGCCATCCAGCTCCAGACCACGGCGGCGATGATGCGCTCCCAGGCGGTCAGCCAGGTGGCGCGCGGGAAGGCCTGGCGAAGCACGAAAACCACGCTGCGCACCAGGGCCATCGAGCCGAGCAGCGGCAGCGCCAGCTTGAGCAGATTGACGTGGAAAAACGGTTTCAGGGCCAGCCGGGTCAGGCCGACCAGGACCATGCCGGTCAACGGGAAAGCCAGCCGGGATCCGGCATCGCTCAACCGCCCGGCGCCCTCGACATGGCGCCCGCGCCACCAGCGCTCGATCAGGAAAGCGGCAGCCAGACAGACGAGAAGGGCAATGACCTGCCAGATGAAGTCGGGATCCCGAAAATCATCCCGCAGATCGTTGAACAGCCTCAGCGCCTCGCTGGCCTGACTCATGCCTTCTTGTCCAGAACGGCGGCAAAGAAGCCATCGGTGTTGTGCTGATGGGGCAACAGGCGCAGATAGTCGCCTTCCAGCGCGATGCCGTGCCTGGCCAGCACCGTCGCGGCCGGGGTCAGCGTGAACTCCGGATGGCTGGCCAGGAAGGCTTCGATGATCGCGTCGTTCTCGGCGGTCAACAGGCTGCACGTGGCATAAACCAGGCGACCGCCCGGGCGCACCATCTTGGCCGCGGCATCGAGGATGGACGCCTGCTTGACGGTCAGCTCGGCGACCGAGGCTTCACTCTGCCGCCATTTCAGATCCGGGTTGCGGCGCAGGGTGCCGAGGCCGGAACACGGGGCATCGACCAGTACGCGATCGGCCTTGCCGGCCAGGCGCTTGATCTTGGTATCGCGTTCATTCTCGATGCGCGCCGGATGGACGTTGGACAGGCCGGAGCGGGCCAGCCGCGGCTTCAGCTTGGCAAGCCGCTTGTCGGACACATCGTAGGCGTAGAGACGGCCGGTATTTTTCATCATCGCGCCGAGCAACAGGGTCTTGCCACCGGCGCCGGCGCAGAAATCGACGACCAGTTCGCCGCGTTTCGGCTCCATCAGATAGCCGAGCAACTGGCTGCCTTCGTCCTGAACCTCGAAGGTCCCTTCAAGAAACAGCGCATGCTTGGCCAGCGCCGGCTTTTCGCGCAGGCGCACGGCAATCGGCGACAACGGACCGGGAATGGCGGCGATGCCCTCCTCGGCAAAACGGGCCAGCAGGTCTTCCCGGTTGGTCTTCAGCGTATTGACGCGCAGATCGAGCGGCGCCGGCAGGTTCAGCGCGGTTGCCAGCTTGACCACTTCCTCGGCGCCGAATTGCGCTTCCAGCGCGGCATACAGCCATTCCGGCAGATCGCAGCGGACGGCCGGTGAAAACTCGCTTTCCGGCATCGCCCGGGCGGCAGCCAGCCATTCCTCTTCGTTCGCCTTGAGCACCGGCGCCAGTTCGCGCTGGCTCCAGCCGCGAATCACCGTCAGCGCGACAAGCAAGCGGCGGCGATCCGACAACTGGCCGGCACACCGCGCTTCCAGGCTGCGTCCCCGGCGCAACACGGCAAACACCGTTTCGGCGACAAAAGCCCGGTCGGCATGGCCGAGTTCGCGGTGCTCGCGGAAATAACGCGAGACAACAGCATCGGCCGGATGCTCGAAATTCAGCAACTGACCGAGTACGGCTTCGGCATGGGCAAACAGGGCGGGCGTAAAACGAGCTTTCATGGCAATCCTAATTCGGTGGCGACCTGCTCAAAGCTTTCGCCCTTTTTATCTGTAAAACGAATTTTAACCGGCAAGCGGTGATGATCGAGCGCGATCCAGATTTCGGTGACGTTATCGGTCTGCGCCCGCAGATGCAGCGTACGGAAATGGCCGGCCGGCACGTCGATCTCCTCTTCGCCGAGCGAATCGAGCCCGTAGCGCTCGTATTTCTTGCCGGTGACGACACCGATCGAACTGCCATCCTCCGGCTTCTTCAGGTAGGCGAGCTGGAAATTGAGCGACAGGATGTCCTGGGCGCCGGGCGCAATCGGCCGGACGCTGCCATCCCGGGACAGGCGCACGGCGCCGGACGACCAGTCGAAATCGGCATTTTCGTTGGCGTCCTGGCCATTCTTCAGGCTGCGCAGGGTTTCCGGCTGCAAACCGCCGGCCACCAGCCGGCCGCGGCTTTCGATCTCGAGGCGCACCGGCTTCAACAGGGCGGCCAGACCACTCGTTTCGGTCGTCCCGGTCAGCCGATAGCTGCCATCCTCGGCGAAGACCCAGCGATGTTCGGCGCGGCCGACCTGGAAGCCGAGCGACTCCTTGAAGATGGCGAAGCGGATCACGCCCTCCGCCGGAAGCACCGGCCTGGCCGGTGGCGGCGGAGGCGGCATGGCGGGTTCGGCAACGGACGTTGCCGGGACGCTTTCCGGCGCCACATCAGGCTCGGGTTGCGCCGGCACGGTGGCCGGCGCCGGCCGGGCACTCGCCATAGTGTGTCTTTTTGCCGACTTGGTCCGCGGCGGTTTGCTTTTTAACCGTGCCGCTTCGACCGGCGCGGCGGGCGGTGGCGGCTGCAACTCGGCCTGTAGCGGCGCCGGCTCCGGGCCGCCGCCGAACAACTCGACATCCGTCCCGAACAAGGCCGCCCCGTGGATCGCCAACGAGCCGATCAGAGCCAGGACGAAGACGATCGGCATTGCCGCTCAGCGCACCTCGGGCGAAATCAGCACGGCGCTGTCGACCGTATCGGCCGCCAGACGTACCCGCCCGTTTGCCAGCTGCAATCTGTCTTCGGCAAACCAGCGCACCGCCTGCGGGTAGATCCGGTGTTCCTGCTCGAGCACCCGGGCGGCCAGGCTGCTTTCGCTGTCGCCGTCGAGCACCGGCACGGCGGCCTGGATGATCACCGGGCCGTGATCGAGCGCCGGGGTGACGAAATGCACGGTGCAGCCATGAATCCGCACGCCCTCCTCGAGCGCCCGCTGGTGGGTGTGCAGACCGGGGAAGGCCGGGAGCAGCGACGGATGGATGTTGATCAGTCGGCCGGCGTAATGGGAGACGAAGCCATCGCTCAGGATGCGCATGAAGCCGGCCAGCACCACCAGATCGGGCGAAAATTGGTCGATGCACTCGGCCAGCGCGGCGTCGAACGCCTCGCGCCCGGCAAAGCCCTTGTGGTTGATGAAATGCGTGACGATCCCGGCCCGGGCCGCCGTCTCCAGCCCCGGAGCATCCGGCCGGTTGCTGATCACGGCGGCGATGCGGACCGGCAGATTGCCGGCATCGCGGGCGGCGATCAAGGCTTCCATGTTGCTGCCGCGGCCGGAAATCAGGATGACGATATTCTTCATTTCAAAAAACTCACCGGTAAAAAAATTGTGCTGACGACCGAATGGCCCAGCCGGGAAACGGTTCGGCCATTGCGGTCGGCGACGACCTTGGCCATGAAATCGAGCAGGCCCATCAGGCGGCCGAATTCGCGCTCGAAGGAGAGGTTGCGGTTGGCCGGATCAAGCTCGTTGGCAAGCAGGAACAATTCGCCCGCCGCATTGCGGTCGTTGCCGAGTTTCCACACCGCCACTTCCATATTGCGGGCGCAGTTGAACAGCTTCATTTCGTCGAGGCTGTCGAGCACGTAGAACTCCGCCTTGTGATCGAACGCGGCGTCGGCCATGGTCAGCAAGCCGAGCATCAGCGCTGCCACCCGGTCGCCGCTATAGGTTTCGCTGAAGGCCAGCGCCGCCGCCTTGCCTTCGCGCAGCCCGCCGAGCTCGGGCAGGCTGCGGTAATGGCGCATTTTCAGCCGTTCCAGCGCCGCCTCGCGACTATCGACGCCGGCTTTCTTCCATTCCTTCGGATTGCGCCGATACAGTTTGTCGGCGATCAGCATCAGACCGCCCATCACCTCGGCGCGATTGGTATCGGCGAAGCGATCGACCTCGGTCTTGGCCAGGTATTTGACATCCATCTCGGACGTCGTCCGGCCATCCTTGCCCAACTTGGTGGTGCACGCCGGCAGCGCCAGGATGAGCAGAACGGCCAGCCAGGCGGTCATCAGGCCGCCTTGCTCTTGAGGTACCCGACGCCAACCGGAATCAGCGAGAAAACGACGATGCCGATGATGATCAGCGACAGATTGGTCTTCACCCAGGCGATGTTGCCGAGCCAGAAACCGGCCAGACAGAGCGAGGCCACCCAGGCCAGCGCACCGATCAGGTTGAACAGCGTGAATTTGGCGTAGGACATCGCACCGATCCCGGCGACAAACGGCGCGAAGGTCCGGAACAGCGGCAGAAAGCGCGAAATGACCAGCGTCTTGCCGCCGTGCTTTTCATAGAAGGCATGCGTCTTGATCAAGGCATCGCGATTGAAGAAACGCGAGTTTTCCCAGTGGAAGACTTTCGGCCCGAGAAAACGGCCGATCTGGTAATTGACGGTATTGCCGAGGATGGCCGCCGCCGCCAGCACGCCCATCAGCACGAAGATATCCATGCCGCCCTCGCCCAGCGCGGCCAGTGCGCCGGCCACGAAGAGCAACGAATCGCCGGGCAGGAAAGGGGTCACGACAAAACCCGTTTCGGCGAAGATGATGAAGAACAGAATGCCGTAGATCCACAAGCCGTATTGCTGAACCAGCAGCATCAGATGCTTGTCGAGGTGCAGGATGATTTCGATGAACTGCGCGATGAATTCCATGCGGGTAACCGGGGTCTGGGAACAGACCGGGATTTTACCCCAAGGGTTGGCTGCCGGCCGTAGCGAAGCGACAGCCAGCCCCGGCCATCGCCGAGCCTGACTATGGACGTCTAGACCGGGCGGGAAGCCGAGGCCGAATCGAGCAGTTCCCGGAAGCGGCCAAGCGCCGTGGCGCAGGCGCTGCCCCCGGTTTCGGCCACCGACTCGCCGACGGCGCGCTGCCATAAACGCAAGGCGGCTTCGTCATCGAGCCCGGCCTGGCGGGCAAACCAGGGCAATACTTTCGGGGCGCGCAGAGCCGTCAGCTGACGCTGGAACTCGCCCACTTAAAACACCGGATTGATGAATACGTCTTTGAAGTAGGCATCGACGTCGTTCTTCAGCGGACGGAGACCCGGCAGGAAGTTGCGCGAGTCGCCGGCAATGGCGAGCGGCGCGTCGGCCTCGCCATTGAAAATGCTGGCATAGTCGACGGTTTCCGCGTCCTTGCAGCTCTGCTGGCCGAACGCATGAGCGAAAAATGATTTGATGGACATTTGCTGTACTCCTTTTATGACCTGCTTTGTTTGTTATTGGAAATATAGGAGTTATGCTGCACTGCAGCAAACAATCGTTTATTATGTTCGACATTAGATATACTTAACTCGATGCCTGCCTTGGGAGTTCGTCGTGGCCTACCGTCTGCCTCCCCTTTCCACCTTCCGGACCTTTGAAGCGGCAGCCCGCCAGCTCAGTTTCAAGTTGGCGGCGGCCGAGCTGCACGTCACCCCGGCGGCGGTAAGCCAGCAGATCAAGGCGCTCGAAAGCTATCTCGGCGTCTCGCTGTTTGTCCGCCGCTCGAACGGACTGCGCCTGACCGAAGACGGATCGGCGATGTACCCGAAAATCCGCGATGGCCTCGACTCCTTCGCGGCGGCCGTCGAATCGACCCAGCATCGGCGCCCCCCGGCGCTCAACGTCACCGCCCCGCCGGCCTTTGCGACGCGCTGGCTGGTACCGCGCCTGGCCCGCTATTCCGCCGCCAACCCGGCGGTAGCGATCCGCATTTCGAGCAACCCGGACAACATCGATGGCCAGTCAAGCCAGCCCGTGCCGCACAAGGAACTGATCGACCCGCGCCGCGACACATGCGAGGTCGAGATCCGCTACGGCAACGGTCATTACCCCGATCTGCTGGTGGAAAAGATGCTGACCCCGGACTACGTACTGGTCTGCAGCCCGCGCCTGCTCGAGGGCGAAGGGGCGCTGCGCACGCCGCAGGATTTGCACCGGTATACCCTGATCCACGACGAATCGATTCCCGCCGTCGACCAGCGGCCGAGCTGGCGGCTATGGCTGAAGCTGGCGGGCGTCAGCGGTATCGACAGCGAACGCGGGCCGCGCTTTTCCAACTCGATCATGGTTCTCGAAGCCGTTATCGAAGGCCAGGGCGTTGCCCTCGCCCTCCGCCAGCAGGTCGAGGCGGACGTCCTGGCCGAACGCCTGGCCATCCCGTTCGGCATCAGCATGCGCTCGGCCTATTCCTACTACCTCGTGATGGCCAAAGCGGTGGCCGAACAGCCGGTGGTGCAGAGCTTTCGACAATGGTTGCGGGCCGAGATCGGTCCGCTCTACGGCGACTGAGGCGGCCGGCGCGCGAAATCGCGTTCGTCCTTGCCGGGCAATCTGGGATAATCCCGCCATGCCGACGATTGCCCGCCTCCCCGACCTGCTGATCAGCCAGATTGCTGCCGGCGAAGTGGTCGAAAGACCCGCCTCCGTGCTCAAGGAACTGCTCGAAAACAGTCTCGATGCGGGCAGCAAGGCGATCCAGGTGCATCTCGAGGAAGGCGGCGTCAAGCTGATCCGCATCACTGACGACGGCTGCGGCATCGCGAAAGACGAACTGGCGCTGGCCCTGACCCGGCATGCCACCTCGAAGATCGTCTCGCTCGACGACCTGGAACGGGTCGGCACCCTCGGTTTTCGCGGCGAGGCGCTGGCTTCGGTCGCCTCGGTCGCCCGCCTGGCGATCAGCAGCCGCGAGCGCGGCGCCAGTCATGCCTGGAAGCTGAAAGCCGAAAGCGGTGCCGAGCCGGAACCGGCGGCGCTGATGGCCGGCACCGTCGTCGAGATGCGCGACCTTTATTACAACACCCCGGCCCGCCGCAAGTTCCTCAAAGCCGAGGGCACCGAACTCGCCCACTGCGCCGACGCCGTCAAGCGCCTGGCGCTGACCCGGCCGGATGTCGCCTTCAGCTTGACCCACAACGGCCGCAACCTGTTCCAGCTGGCGCCGGCCGACAGTGCCCGGCGCATCGCCGACATCCTCGGCGACGATTTCCTCGGCGCCGCCCGCCGCCTCGAAGCGGCCGCCGGTCCGCTGGCCATCGCCGGCTTCGCGGTCGACCCGACGCGCGCCACCGACACCAAGGACGGCCAGTACGTCTTCGTCAATGGCCGCTACGTGCGTGACAAGATCATCAGCCACGCCCTGCGCGAAGCCTACCGCGACGTGCTGCACGGCAGCCGCCAGCCGGCCGTCTGCCTGTTCATCAACATCGACCCGGCGCTGGTCGACGTCAATGTGCACCCGGCCAAGACCGAAGTCCGCTTCCGCGATTCGCGCGCCATGCACCAGTTCGTCTTCCACGCCATCCAGCGCACGCTGGCGACGGCGGTGACCGCGGAAAACCGCGAGTTTTCCGCCCCGGCCGGCGCTTTTCCCGAGGCATCGGCGGACCTCCGGCAAGCGGCGACCGCGCCGAGCGACTCCAGCTACGCCGCCAACTACCCGCCACCGCTGCGCCACCAGGCCAGCCTTGGCGTCGCCGAACCGGCCGCCGCCGCTTACCTCGCCTTCGCCAAGGCCACCCAGCATCTTGGCAGTCCGGCCTATGCCTCGGCCAATCCGGCCGGCGCCCCGCAGTTCAGCCCGGCCGAACCGGCAGAACAGAACGGCCCGCCGCTCGGCTATGCCCTGGCCCAACTGCACGGCATCTACGTGCTGGCCCAGAACGCGCGCGGCCTGGTGCTGGTCGACATGCACGCGGCGCACGAACGCATCCTTTACGAAAAGCTGAAGACCGCCTTCGACAACCGCCAGATCGCCACCCAGGCGCTGTTGATCCCGGCCGTCTTCTCGGCTGAGGCGCTCGATATCGCCGCCGTCGAGGAACACGCGGAAGCGCTGGCCGAGCTCGGTTTCCAGATTGCCCCGCTCGGCCCCAACCAGCTCGGCGTGCGCGCCGTGCCCGCCCTGCTCCAGTCCGGCGATCCGGCCGCCCTCGCCCGCTCGCTGATCGGCGAACTGCGCGAGCATGGCATCACCCAGCTGGCCACCGCCCGGCGCAACGAACTGCTCGCCACCATGGCCTGCCATGGCGCGGTGCGGGCCCGCCGGCAACTCACCGTGCCGGAAATGAATGCCCTGCTGCGGCAAATGGAAGAAACCGAGCGCGCCGGCCAGTGCAATCACGGTCGGCCGACATGGACCGAACTTGCGCTGGATCAACTCGACAAACTTTTCCTGCGCGGACAATAGGCCCATTTTTCGCCTATGACCGCCATGGATAGCGAACCGCCTCACCCGCATTCATCGGCCGACCGCAGCACCGACTCTTCGCGACGTATCGTCATCATTGCCCTCGGGGTGGCGGCTTTCTGCACCTACGTCGGGCTCGGCCTGGTCGGCCTCAAGCAATCGTACGACCGCGAAATGGAGTTCGCCCGGCGCAGCCAGGAAAACCTGGCCAAGGTCCTGGAAGGCCATGCCCGGAGCACGGTAGACAAGGTCGACACGGTACTGATGGCCGGCCAGTTGCGGCTGAACCAGGCCTTCGCCGGCGAAACGATGGATACGGCGACGATCAATGCAACGCTATCCCGCTACCTGGCGCTGATCGACGAATCGCAAAGCCTGCGTATCGCCAACCGGGACGGTCGTTTCATTTACGATTCCTCGGGCGAAATCGCCACGGCCCGGATTGCCGACCGCGCCTATTTCCTGCGCAACCAGGCCGAGAACAGCGGAAAACTGGTGATCTCCGAACCGCTGTTCGCCCGCATCACCAAGAACTGGGTGATCACGCTGAGCCGGCGCCTCAACGACCGCCACGGCAATTTTGCCGGCCTGGTCCAGGCCGCCGTGCGTGCCGACCATTTCGAGGCCTTCTACGCGGCCCTGCATCTCGGCCCGAGCCACAGCGTCACGCTGATCGACGACCAACTGCGGCTGGTCGCCCGCTATCCGGCGGCAGCCGAAAAACTCGGCCAGGCGATCGACAGCGCCACACTGCGCCAGCTGGTCAACGGCGGCAGCGGCCAGGACGGCCTGTACACCGCGCACTCCGGCGTCGATGGCGTCGAACGCCTGTACGCCCTGCGCAAGGTCGGCGACTACCCGCTCTATGTGCTGATCGGCCACGCCACCACCGATTACCTCGCCAACTGGTATCAGCAGGTCTTCTGGGGCGCCGTCAGCGCCTGCATTCTGGCCGTCGTGCTGGCCGGCTGGATCATCGTCTGGCTGCGCACCTACGACAACGCCCGACGCCTGGCGCGCGGCATGACCGAAGCCTACGAAACGACCATGCGGCGAACCCGGGCGCTGCTCGACAGCCTCCCCGACCCAGCCTGGCTGACCGACCGCAACCAGCGGATGATCGCCGTCAACGAGGCCTACTGCCAGGTCAGCGGCCGGCGCGAGACGGAAATACTCGGCCGCACCAGTGCCGAAATCTGGCCGGAAGAAACCGCCCGCGCCCTGCAACAGCAGGATGCCGAGGCCCTGAGCAGCCGCCGGCAGCAACGCCGCGAAGCCAGCCAGGAAGTATTCACCGGCGGCCGGCGCCACTTCGAATACATCTCCACCCCGGTTCTCGACAAGGCCGGCGGACTGGCCGGCGTCGCCGGCGTGGCACGCGACATCACGCAGCTGCACGAAGATCAGCAGCGCATCCGCTACCTGGCCGAACACGACATCCTCACCGACCTGCCGAATCGGGCGATGCTCGGCACCAGCATGGCGCTGGCGCTGGCCGATGCGCTCGGCGAGCAGGCGCAAATCGCGCTGCTGTTCCTCGATCTCGATAACTTCAAGTTCATCAACGACACGCTCGGTCACGAAGCCGGCGACCAGCTGCTTCTGCTGGTGGCGCAACGCATGCGCGCCAACCTCGACGAGCGCGACACGATCAGCCGCCAGGGCGGCGACGAATTCGCCGTTCTGCTGCAGGGCTTCAGCAACCTGTCCCGCGTCGCGATCATCGCCCAACGGCTGATCGACTGCATCAACCAGCCGTTCCAGATCGCCGGCCAGGAACTGCTGGTCGGCGCCAGCATCGGGATCAGCGCCTACCCGCAGGACGGTGCCGACATCGGCACGCTGCTGAAAAATGCCGATACAGCGATGTACCAGGCGAAAGAAGCCGGCGGCAATGCCTACCGCTTCTTCACGCCGGAGATGAATATCCGCATTTCCGAACGCGTCGCACTGGAAAACAGCCTGCGGCGCGCCATCCTCGGTCAGGAATTCCGTCTCCACTACCAGCCGCAGGTCGATGGCGCGAGCGGCAAACTGATCGGCCTGGAAGCCCTGATCCGCTGGCAACACCCGGAACGCGGCGAAATACCGCCCGGCCGTTTCATTCCGATCGCCGAGGAAAGCAACCTGATCAACACCATCGGCGAGTGGGTGCTGCGCGAAGCCTGCCGGCAGAGTCGGAGCTGGCTGGATCAGGGCTATCCGCCGGTGGTCATGGCCGTCAACCTGTCGGCCGTGCAGCTTCGTCAGCGCAACCTGACCGCCCAGGTCAGCGCCGCCCTGAGCGATTTCGGCCTTGAAGCGCACTGGCTGGAACTGGAAATCACCGAAAGCGCCTTCATTCGCGACACCGAACTGATCATCGAGATGCTGCACGAACTCAGCAAACTGGGCGTCAAGCTGTCGGTCGACGATTTCGGTACCGGCTATTCCAGTCTCGGTTACCTGAAACAGCTGCCCTTCACCCGGATCAAGATCGATCAGTCCTTTGTCCGCGAACTGCCGGACAACGAGGATGACGCCGCCATCATCCGCGCCATCGTCGGCATCGCCGACAGCCTGCAGAAGGAAGTCATCGCCGAAGGCGTCGAGCACCCGGCCCAGCGGGACTTTCTGCTCAGCCACGGCTGCCGGCTGATGCAGGGCTTTTATTTTGCCCGCCCAATGACCGCTGCCGCGCTCGAACCGCTGCTGGCCGATGACCGGACGTTTCCACCGGCCTAGGCGGAAGCGCCATCGCCGTCAATCGTAGAGCTAACCGGCGCTGCGTAGCTTTATCGCACAGCGTCCGCGACTGAAAGGAGCGGGGGTTGAGTGCCGGGGGTTAGGGATTTTCTTCCGTAAGCATGACACTGAAATCCGTTATTTCCTTCAAGTTAGGAAATTCTTCACTGCGCTGACCCCACCAATAAATGGACTCTCGGTACAGCAAATATAGAAACTTGTGATACTTCTGGTAGAACTCACTGAGGCTGAGAGTTGATGCGCGCTCATAGGCGACATGACCTATCGCCTTATTTCTGAACTCTCTGAAATCTTTCGCGAAATCAGCAGGAACGATAATGTCGTAGCAGCTAATGTGATTTACCCAAGATGGAGCTGTTCCATGTCTTATGGCATCTCGGTACTGATCCATAATTCGCTGAGCATGATGCATTACATACCATTCAATTATCTTTATTCGTTGATCACCCTTTTTGTTTGTGATGTCTGTGTTCTTGGCATCGCGAGCATGGCACCCCATGAGAAACTCGTACAAATGATGTATGAAGCTTGTATAGGCGTTGTAGGTTTTGTAGGTTTTGTAGGAAAGTTCTCGTGATTGGCCTCGCATTATCATCTGTTCGGCATGCTTGCTGAATTCTTTGAAAGCATCGTCGCACCTCAAGAACTCATGAGTTAACACGGTACAGTGATCATTATCTACGTCATCGCCAACCTCAAATTTCACCGTTCCCTCCAAATGCCTAACCGCGATCGAGCCGTCACTGTCCGGGCTCCTGACGCAGCTGGCGGTGCACCTCGCCGATATCGGGATTGCCCGGCAACACTTTGCCGTTGACTTCCAGCACCGGCAGATTGATCCGGGCCTGCCCGTCGCCGGCAATGATCGAATGCAGGCGCTCGGCCGCCCCGTTGTCGCTATCGACCGCATACAAGGTGTAAGCCAGCCGGTTGGCATCGAGCCAGGCGCGCATCCGCTCGCAATCGGTGCAACCCGCGATAACGTAGATATCAATCCGGTTGTTCCGGGCGTAATTGACTGGCGCCCCCGGCTCGACTGAATCTTCCTCGGCCTCCGCGGCGACGGCATCGCCCTGGCCAACCCGCATCGCCTGCAGGAAGCGCCCGGTCATTTCCGGATTCTGCCCGATACCGCGGAAGATCAGGCCGGACAGCACGGCCAGGGCAAGCAGGGCCATCACCACCCGCGCCCCGCCGCCGGCCGGCACCATGCCATGATCGTTTTCGTCCGCATCGCCGCCGATGAAAAGCAACGCCAGCGCCATCAGGGCGCCGAGCAGCGGCACCAGCGCAACCAGCGCCAGCCAGCCGGTCCGTCCGGTATCGTGCAGACGCAGCGCGATACAGCGCAGACTGTAAATCAACGACAAAAACAACCCGAAGCCGACAAACGCCGGTTTTCCGACGTATACCGCGAGCACTACGAAAGCCAACCACAGCGCACTGCTGACCAGCGAGCCGGCAAAATAATCGAGACGACCGAGCCGCCCGGCGAAGCCGATGCCGATGACGGCTGCCTGCGCTGCGCCGCTGGCCGGCCGTGAGCCGCCCGAGGTCGACCGGCGGGCCGCCAGCTCGGCCGCCCGTTCCTCGCGCGCCTGCGCTTCGGCCGCCGCCTGGGCGGCGAGATAGCGCGGCATGTCGAGGCCGCATTGCCGACATAGCGTGCGCTTGGGCTGTAGCGCACCACATTTCGGACATACCACTTCGCCACCGGCCACTGCCGCCGGGTCCGCCCCGTCTTGCCCGCCGCCTGGCGAGGCGCTCGCCTCGGCGACCGGCCGGGGCGCGATCAGCGCAAACAATTCGTCGCTGGTCGCTGCGGCCACCGCCGACGGTAGCGGCGAGGCGGCTGGCAATTCGCGAGGAGGTTCCGGCGGCACGGCGACCGGCGTCGGCGCGACAGCCGCAGCCAGCGGCTCGATGCGGGCCTGGAGATCGACCGAACGTAAACGGGAGGCCAGTTTTTCGGCCGCCTCGGCGGTCGCGCTGCGGGCCACAACGACCGGCTTGCCGCTCAGCATGCGCTCGAGTTGCTCGCCCTGCAGGCGGAATTCCCGTCCGACGTTGTCTTTGATATCGGCCAGCGCGCCGCCAGAAAGCGTCCGCCCGGACAAAACCACCCTGTATTGTTGTGTCATTTTTTGAATTTGGATACCCGACCAGCCGGCATTCTGCGCCGAATCATGCGGTTTGACTAATGGGCGGGCAGCGGCCACGTATAATCCGCGGACTTCCCCGCCACCCCGCCTACCCATGCTGATTCTCCCGCTTCCGGCCCGTCACGACTGGACTCGCCCGCCGCTGGCGACCATCCTGATCATGATCCTGTGCCTGATCGCCTTCCTGATGCAGGGCAGCGACCAAAAACGTTCGGCCGACGCCTGGCGCTTCTATCAGCAATCCGGCATGGCGCCGCGCGAAATGACCGCCTATCTGGCCGACCTCGAACTCCGCGGCAAAACGGCCCGGGCCGCCGAAGTGCGGCAGCAAACGGCGAGTCACGATGCCGCCGCGTTCCAGACGATGGAACGCGACATCGACTTCATGCAACGTCTACGCAGCAACCGGGTGATCACCGCTAGCCATGCCGATTTCCCGACCTGGCGATCCAACCGGACCCATTTTGAAGCCTTGCGCGCCCGCATCGTCACCGAACGCTTCAGTCTGAACGGACAAGACCCGAGCCTGGCGTCGCTGATTACCCACATGTTCCTGCATGGCGACATCATGCATCTGAGCGGCAACATGGCCGTGCTCTTCGTCGTCGGCTACACCGTCGAAGCGGCGCTCGGCCCACTCGGCTTCCTCGGCCTCTACCTGATCGGCGGCCTGGGGGCTGCACTGCCCGACCTGCTGGTGCCGTCCACCGCCTACAGCTATTCGCTCGGTGCCTCGGGCGCCATTTCGGCGGTGATGGCTGCCTACCTGGTGTTGTTCGGCCGGCGGCGAATCGATTTTTTCTACTGGCTGTTTTTCGTTTTCGGTACGGTACGCTGGCCGGCGCTGGCCATTCTGCCGGTGTGGCTGGCCAACGAATTGCTGCAGAATTTCGTCTTCGACCGCGGCGGCCACGTCAATTACATGGCCCATTTCGCCGGCTTGCTGAGCGGCGCGCTATTGATCGGCGCTTACCGCTGGCGACGCCAGGGCCAGAGCGCTGCGCTGGTGCACCGCCAGGACGCCGACCAGGCGCGCCTGCTCCAACAGCGAAAAGCTGAACAACTGGTGGCCGAAATGCAGTTCGGACCAGCCGCACTGGCCTACCGAAAACTGCTCGCCGAATACCCACCGGCCGAGCCGCGAATCGTCGAGGAATACCTGCGTATCGCCCGCCTTGCCCGCCAACCGGAACTGCTCACCGACGCCCAGCGGCAGCTGCTGAAAGCCGCTGCCGACCAGCCGCGATCAGTCGATCCGGCACTGTTGGCCGAAGCGCTCGACGCCATGCCGCGAGCCTTGCCGAAACTGACGGCGACGCAGTGGGAAGGCATTGCCGGACGACTGATCGTCAGCGGCCAGCTGGATAGTGCCGAACGCCTGCTGCTTCGCCTGATGTCCCATCCGGATAGCCGGAGCGCCGCGCTGCGTCAGGCCGACCGTCTGGCCGACGCCTTCATCGCCATCGGCGACACCGAGCGGGCCGCGCTGATGCGCCGTCTTTCCGGCAGTCGGCTCGCCGCGACGGCCGCGCCCGCCGAATAAGCCACAGCCCTGCCGGCGAATCAGACAGCCGGCGTTGCCGCCAGCCGATCGAGCAGCTCATTCAGGCGGGCGGCTTCGGCGGCCGCCGGCGTCTCCGGATAATGCGCGCGAATGGCAGCCAGCACCCGCCGGGCCTGCGCTTCGTCGCGCTGATGCTCAATCAGCAGGCGGGCGCCCAGGACATAGATCGACGCGGTGTCGGCATGCCCGGGAAAACGCCGGTCGAAGCCCTTGATCAGGCGCGCTGCGCCTTGCGGCCGGCGCGTTTCGAGAAAGGCTTCGGCGAGTGGCAGAATGCAGCTGCCCTGGGCCGGCAGATAGTCGGCTTGCTGCTGCCAGATGGCTTCGATCACCTCGATGGCCTGGTGCGTCCGCCCGGCTTGCAGCAGACCGGGCAGCCAACCGGCGGCATGGGCCAGCATCGCCTTTTCCTGACCGGGAACTGCCAGCAGCAAGCGATGCAGACGCAGGTTGCCGGCCGGATCGCCCGGCTGCTCGCCCAGTTCGGCCCGGGCAACGGCAATCGCCTCGTCGTAACGCCCTTCCTTGAGCAACGCGGCGGTCTGCGCGGCGCGCCGTTTTGCCGGGTCTTCGCCGGTACCAATCGTGGTCTGCCGCTCGAAATCGACGTCGACGGCCAGCCCGACTGTGTCGTGATACTGGTATAGGGCGTAGCCCATCAACCGGAACATCACGATGATGAAATAGGCGCCGAAGAAGCCGGCCAGCAGGCCGACCAGCGCCTGCGGCACGATCGGCATCAACAACTTGAGCAGGCCGCCGCTGCTTGAAGTGAGCAACAGCAGGCAGGCGCAGAGCCCGAGATAAGGACGACCGATACCGTACATCAAGGCCCACAGATGACCCGGCGACATCGACTCGCCGAGATCGTCGGTAACCGCCAGGACCATCACATTGGCCGGCAGAACCAGCGCGAAGAGGACGAACAGCACCATCGCCAGGTGGTAGCCGGCGATCGCCGCGACGTAGGCGCAGATCGTCAGGCCCACGGCAATCACGACCAGTTGCTTGTAGGGCCGGTACTTGCCGCCCCCGGCCGCAGCGTCGAACGCCGGACTATCGTCGAGATGGCCGCGCGCCGTGCGTTCGAGGACCCGGTAGCCGTGGCGCAGCGTGGCGATGAAGATGAGCAGTTCGAGCAACAGGTCGGCCGGCGAGAACAACATCGTGGCCAGAGCGGAAAGCAGCCCGAACGCGGCGCAGGCGAGCAGCGGCTCGATCGACAGCGGATAGAGGAAAAAACTGCCGAGTCGTGTCCAGTACGGCGGAACGGCGGATGGAGGTGCAATCATGAGGGCAAACCAGAAGTGGCGAGGCGGAAAATATCGGCGGCTATTCGATATGGATTTTTCGCCCCATTATCGCCTACCGGGAAGGCGGCAGCCCGGACAATTCCGCACATCCGTCAAGCGAGCGGCACTGCCTCGATTTGCCGAATCGGCAGCCAGACGGTAAACGTCGTGCCCCGCCCAAGCTCGCTGGCCACCTCGATCTTGCCGCCGTGCTTTTCGACGATGCCGTAGGAAACCGACAAACCGAGTCCTGTGCCCTTGCCGACCGGCTTGGTGGTGAAGAACGGATCGAAGATGCGATCGACGATTTCCGGCGAGATGCCGCTGCCAGTGTCGCCAATGGCAATCCACACCTTGTCCGCGGCACAGCCGCTGCGCAGCGTGATTTTGCCTTGCCGGGAGATGGCCTGGGCGGCGTTGACCAGCAGATTCATGAAGACCTGGTTGATCTGCGACGGCCGGCACTCGACCTGGGGCAGCGTGCCGTACTCGCGCACCACTTCGGCCTTGTACTTGATCTCGTTGGCGACGACGTTCAGCGTGCTTTCCAGGCCGGCATGCAGATCGACCCACTCGAGGTCGACTTCGCCGGTCCGCGAAAAATCGCGCAAATCCTGCACGATCCGGCGAACCCGGGCGGTCCCGTCGATCGACTCGGTGATCAGGCTGCCGATGTCCTCGCGCAGAAAATCGAGATCGGCCTTGCGGTGCAGTTCCTCAAGGCGCTCCTTGATGGCCGGATCGCCGGCGAGCAGCGGTTCGACCGTCAGCAGCGCGTCGTCGATCAGGTTCAACAGTTGGCCGACGTAGTTCTTCAGCGTGCCCAGGTTGGAATTGACGAAACCGATCGGGTTGTTGATTTCGTGTGCCACGCCGGCCGCCAGCTGGCCGATCGAGGCAAGCTTTTCCGATTGCAGCAACTGGTTATGGGCCTCCTCCAGCTTCAGGATCAGGGCGTGCTGCTCTTCCTTTTCGCGCTGCAAGGCACGGTTGATCCGTTCGTTCTCGCGGAAGGCCGTTTCCAGCGCCTGCGTCCGTTCGCGTATCTGGTTTTCCAACGTGACCGCATTCTGGAACATGCTGAAAGCCGAGCCCTTGGCGCCCATGTCGCGCTCGGCCCGGTTCATCAACGAGGTGATGATCTTGTTCAGACGGGCGATTTCGGCCCGCAGTGCCGCCTCATCGGGCGGCAAAGCAGTGCCTGCCGGTTCAGTCATCGATTTTCCCGAGCGGAGTGCCAATCGCAATGCCGGTAAAAGTCTGATTGACGTGGACACCGCCGTACTGTTCGCCATAGGTACTGAAACCGATCGTGTTGTGGCGATCGAATAGTTCGCCGGTCTTCCCGGTGAGTTGTTTGCGGACGAGTTCCAGATTGCGCAGGATACAGTCGCAACCGATGCACAACTGAAGCGGGCCGATTTCTTCCTGAACATGCTCGAACGCCTGTTGCAGATTGGCCAGGATATCGACGCCGCGCGCCACGCGCAGAACCAGCCCTTCCTCGATGGCGCAATAGAAGGTCAGGCTGCCGTCCGGATTGGCCTTCTGGATCGAACGCACATAATCGGTGCCGTCGATAACGACAACGATGGGCGTTTCGGCAAAGCGCTCCGGCGTCAGGTCCTCGACCGCCACGCCGAGAACGCGGGCGTATTCCCCGGCGGCTGGCAGACCGTTGATTTCCTTGACGATGCGATGTGTCGCATCAGCCTCGGTGACGACCAGCCTTTCGTTCTCGCTGATGAAATGCTGAGTTTTGAAAATACGGAATGGCAAAGGCGTACTGATCAGCACCAGCAGGGCGCTATCGTTATGGAAAGCCCCGTCGTGGAAAATCCAGGTGCTGACAAATTTCAAGTCGTCGCCGGCCGAACCGCCGCATAACGGGATGTTGCCGAGCACCGATTGCAGGGTATAGACCACCGGCTCTTCGCGCACCGACAGACCGTCGATCAGCAGCAGGGCGAAAGTATTGGCCGACGACACCGCGGGTGAAAGGCTACCCAGGCGGTCGACCAGCCTCTTGGCAAAGGCTTGCCCCTGCGCCATGTTGAAATTCTGCAGTTGCGGATAGCGATCGACGGCCGCGACGCAGACCGTCGAGGAAAAACTGACGCCGGACAGGCTATGGCCGCAATAACCGCCGGGACCGATTTCCCCCGCCGTGGTACAGCCGACCAGCGGCACATCGCCGAACAGGCGCTTCAATTCATCGGCCAGCGCAGCGAGATCGTAGGCGCTGGAACAAAAAAATATTACCAAGGCCATATCCGGCTGAATGACCCCGGCGTGGAACTCGCGCGCCGCCTGGCGCGCCTCGCTGGCGCGCGAATGGGCTCGGCGGAAGAAGCTATCGGTCGGCATGGTGTCTCCAGTATTTTCCGGTATTTATGTCGAGCTTTTTTGCTTTGACGCACAGCCAATTATCCTGAATTTCGGTTTCGTTTCGCGCCTTTTTTTGTTCTCACGGCCTGCTGCTCGCCAGCCGGCGCAACGGCCTATTCATGCGAAAATACAAAGATCGCTCAGGGGAAGTTTCCTCCTGACTTTTCCGGCGAGGCCGCGATAATTTAAGAATGATCCCTGAATGGCACATGACGTTTCCCTGATTACCACGATAGCTGCCGCCTTCGGCTTTGCCCTGATCCTCGGCTTTGTCGCCGAGCGCCTGAAGATGCCGGCGCTGGTCGGCTATCTGCTGGCCGGGATACTGATCGGCCCGGCGACCCCGGGCTTCGTCGCCGACGTCAATACGGCTTCCCAGTTGTCGGAAATCGGCGTGATGTTGCTGATGTTCGGGGTCGGCCTGCATTTTTCGCTCGGCGACCTGCTCTCGGTAAAACGCATCGCCCTGCCCGGCGCCGTGGTCCAGATGAGCCTGGCCACCGCACTGGGCACCGGGATCGGTTGGTGGTGGGGATGGGATTTGGGCGCCGCGCTGATCTTCGGCTTGTCGCTGTCCTGCGCCAGCACGGTGGTGCTGCTCAAGGCCCTGGAGGCGCGCGGCATACTGGAGTCGATGAACGGGCGGATCGCCGTCGGCTGGCTGGTCGTCGAGGATCTGGCGACGGTCCTCATCCTCGTGTTGCTGCCGCCGCTCGCCGGCGTCCTCGGCGGCACCGGTGGGCCGGTCGAAGGCGCCGCGCCGCTCTGGCAGACGATCGGCAAAACACTGTTCCAGGTGGCGGCGTTCATCGCCCTGATGCTGATCGTCGGCCGCCGCGCCCTGCCCTGGCTGCTCTGGCAGGTCGCCCGTACCGGTTCGCGCGAGCTGTTTACGCTGGCCGTGATCGCCAGCGCGATCAGCATCGCCTACGGCGCCGCCCAATTGTTCACCGTGTCCTTCGCCCTCGGCGCCTTCTTTGCCGGCACCGTGATGCGCAATTCGGAATTCAGCCATCGGGCGGCTGAGGAATCGCTGCCGCTGCGCGACGCCTTTTCGGTGCTGTTCTTCGTCGCGGTCGGGATGCTCTTCGACCCCCTGGTTCTGGTCGAAAAACCCGGTCACGTCTTCGGCACGGTGGCGATTATCATCGTCGGCAAATCGATTGCCGCGCTGGCTCTGGTGCTGACGCTGCGTTACCCGCTCAACACGGCGCTGGTCGTCGCCGCCAGCCTGGCCCAGATCGGCGAATTTTCGTTCATCCTGGCCGGCCTCGGCATGTCGCTCGGCCTGTTCTCGCAGGAAGGCATGAGTCTGGTGCTGGCCGGCGCCCTGATTTCGATTGCCCTGAATCCGTTCGTCTTCGCCGCCGTCACCCCCTTCCGCAACTGGGCGCTCAAACGCTCGGAACTGGCCCGGAATCTCGAGTGCCGGGAAGACCCCTACGCCGAACTGCCAACCAGTACGGAAGGCAAGTACCTGGCCGGCCAGGTCGTGCTGGTCGGTTTCGGCCGGGTCGGGCGGCGCATCGCCGACGCCTTGAGCGAGCTTGCCATTCCCTATGTCGTCGTCGAGCAGAACCGCGAGCTGGTCGATGCCTTGCGCAAACGCGGCGGCGCCGCCGTATCGGGCAATGCCGCCGACCCGGCGGTACTGATCCAGGCCCACATCGCGCACGCCGCGATGCTGGTCATCGCCACGCCGGATACCATCAACGTGCGCCAGATGTCCGATACGGCGCGCACGCTGAATCCGGCCATCGAAATCGTCCTGCGCACCCACAGCGAGGATGAAGCGGCCCTGCTCGACAAGGAAGGCATCGGTACCGTCTTCTTTGGCGAAGAAGAGCTGGCCAAAGGCATGACCAACCACGTCCGGCAACGTTTCTCGCCGCAGCTGACGGCGGCCGATTCCTGACCGTCCGGTGGCCGGGGCGCCTTACTGGATCGGTTTGGCTAGCTGGCTCTTGACGATCGGGCCGACCGCCTGCCAGACCATGCTGCCGCCACCGACCAGCACGGCCAGGCCGACGATCAGCTGAATCAGCAGGATGATCAGATCCGACTGCTGGCGGCTCATCTTGCGCCCGGGGTTGGTGGCCCCGCAATCGGGACAGGCTTCGGCCGAGGTATCGACTTGGTATCCGCAGGCGCGGCAGGGTACGAGCGACATGAGAACTCCCGAGGTTTTGTGCCGATTATAGGCCGGAGCGGCGGGCTGGCTGCGTGGTAGCATTCGCCGCCATGAATTCGCCCCGCCTCCCCCCCGCCATCCTGATCATGGGCCCGACCGCCTCGGGCAAGACCGCCGTCGCCCTCGAACTGGCCGACCGTTTCCCGGTCGAGTTGATCAGCGTCGATTCGGCCCAGGTTTTCCGCGACATGGATGTCGGCACGGCCAAGCCCGACCGGGCCACGCTGGAACGCTACCCGCACCGCCTGATCGACCTTATTTCGCCGGAGGAAAACTATTCCGCCGCCCGCTTTTGCCACGATGCGCTGGCCGCGATGGCCGAGATCAGCGCAGCCGGCAAGGTGCCGCTGCTGGTCGGCGGGACGATGCTCTATTTCCGCGCCCTGTTGCAAGGCCTGGCCGACCTGCCGCAGGCCGATGCCGCGCTACGCGCCGAGATCGATGCCGCGGCGGCGGCCGACGGTTGGCCGTCGATCCACGCCAAGCTGGCCCAGCTCGACCCGGTCACCGCGGCCCGTCTGCACAGTACCGACAGCCAGCGCCTGCAACGGGCCCTCGAGATCTGCCTGCTCACCGGCCGGCCGATGTCGGCCTTGCTGGCCGAAAGCGAACACCAGCGGCCGGCCTACGATTTCCTGTCGATCGGCCTGTTGCCGTCCGACCGCGCCGTGCTGCACGAGCGCATTGCCCGGCGCTTCGACGAAATGCTGCTGGCCGGGCTGGCTGACGAAGTGCGGATGCTGCGCGAGAAATACACGCTGCGTCCCGATCTGCCGTCGATGCGCTGCGTCGGCTATCGCCAGGCCTGGGAGGCGCAGGATGGCACGATCACCAAACGGGAATTGCGCGAGCGCGGCATCTTCGCGACCCGCCAATTGGCCAAGCGCCAGATCACCTGGCTGACCAATTCCTTCGCGGCGGAAAATTTCGACTGCCTGGAGCCGGCGCTCGGCGGCCGGATCGCCGCCCGCGTCGCCGCCTTCATCAACTCCTGAGCAGCCCTTCGAGGCTGCCCGCCAGGCCCTGCAGTTGTTCGATGGTGACCAGGCTGGCGTCCTGGGCGCCAACCATGCGCTGCATGAAACCGCCGGCCAACGCGGTCATCTCGTCTTCCTGCTGCTCGGTCAGGCCGAGGCTGACGAAGGACTTGATCAGCGCCTCCTGGAATTCGATCATCACCTGGGTCAATTCCAGCGAATTGCGCCGGTAGTTGGCTTGCACCGCCTCGAGCGTAGCGTGCACCCGCGGCAGCGCGGCTTCGATGCCGGCCCGTCGGCGCTGGGCCAGCGAATCGACCTCGATGGCCTGCATCCGCGCATCGGCCCCTTCGGCCAGCAAGGCGCCATTGTCCCGGATGCGGCCGCAGCGATCGGGATCGTCGAGCGGCATGTTCTTGACCATCAGCGTCACCCGACCGTAATTGAAGACGCAGCGCGAACTGAACTGGAATATCCGCCCGGACTGCCGGACATGGTTGAGCACCGACACTTCGAGCGGCAAATCGTGGCCGTGCTGGCTCAGCGAATAAGTCTCTTCGCCGAGGCGGAGTTGCACCGCCGCATCGAGCTCGTATTGGCGCATCGAATCGAGCAGCGCCGCGGCCAGTTCGGCGACGCTGCCGCAGGCGAAAGACTTGCTGAGGAACTGCAACACGACCCCCAGCTCGCCCATGCTGACCATCGCCGACATCGCGGTGCGCTGGGCGTAGCCGGCCTGTTCGTGCAAGGCCTTTTTCTCGGCCAGGATGCGCTTGGAAACCTGCAGTTTGCGCAATAGCTCGGTCGGCTCGAAAGGCTTCTGGATGAAGTCGTCGCCGCCGGCCTCGTAACAGAGCAGCCGGGTATCGATGTCGTCGCTCGCCGAAACGAAGACCACCTGAATATCCTGGGTGTCCCAGTCATTCTTCAAGCGGTGGCACAGATCGAGGCCGTCGATGCCGGGCCGCGCCATTTCGAGCAGGACGATTTCGGGCTTGTCGGCGGCGATTGCCGCGAGGCAGTCTTCGCCATTGGTAAAGCAGGTACGGCGAAAGTCATCCTCCAGGATGCCATCGATGGTTTTAAGGACGATCGGATCGTCATCGACGATATATACGCGCAATCTGGACTCCATTCGGTTCTTGATATTGTAGTGAGGGTACAGCGAGCATCCCGGCCATGTCGATGCCAATCGATTATTCTGCGACAGCCTCCTTGCGCTCGGCCAGCAGCGAATACACCGTCGGCACGACGAACAGCGTGAAGAAGGTCCCGAGCAGCATGCCGCCGACAATGACCCAGCCGATCTGCTGGCGCGACTCGGCACCGGCACCGCTGGCCAGCGCCAGCGGCACGGCGCCGAGGACCATCGCCCCGGTAGTCATCAGGATCGGCCGCAGACGCAGCGTCGATGACTCGATGACCGCTTCCTTCAGGCCGCGCCCCTTCTCCTGCAACTGGTTGGCGAATTCGACGATGAGGATGCCGTGCTTGGTAATCAGGCCGACCAACGTCACCAGACCGATCTGGCTGTAAACATTGAGCGTGCCGCCGCTCAGCCACAGCGCAAGCAGCGCCCCGGCGATCGACAGCGGCACGCTGAGCATGATAATGAAGGGATCGCGAAAGCTTTCGAATTGCGCCGCCAGCACCAGGTAAATGAAGGCCAGGGCCAGGCCGAAAGTGAGCAGCAACGAGGATGACGACTGGCGGAATTCGCGCGACTGGCCGTTGTAATCGACCGCATAGCCCGGCTGCAGGATCCGCCCGGCGACGCCGTCCATGTACGTCAGGGCTTCGCCCATCGTGTAGTTGGGCGCCAGATTGGCGGTGATGGTCACGGCGCGGCGCTGACCGAAGTGATTCAGTTCGCGCGGCGCAATCGTCTCCGAGACGCTGACCAGATTGTCGAGCGAGATCATGCTGCCGTCGCGGCCGCGGGCGTAGATGTCGCGAATGTCGTCCGGATTGCTGCGGTCGACGTCCGCCACCTGGACAATCACGTCGTATTGTTCGCCGTCGCGCTTGAAGCGGGTGACCTGACGGCCGCCGAGCAGGGTTTCCAGCGTCCGCCCGATGTTTTCCACGGAAACCCCCATGTCGGCGGCCTGGTCGCGCTTGACCACCACCGACAACTCCGGCTTGTTCAGTTTGAGGTCGGTATCGACATTGGTCAGCCCCGGGTTCTTCGCCAGTTCGCCAAGGAACTGGCTGGTCACCTGCTCCAGCTCCTCATACGAGGCCGACGTCGCGATGACGAAATTGATCGGCCGTTCGCGCGGGCTCTGGCCGAGCGAGGGCGGCGTCACCGGGAAGGCCAGGACACCGGGAACGGCCTGGAATTTCGGGAACAATTCCTTGGCGATATCCGGCGAACGGCGGCTGCGCTGACTCCAGTCGGTCAGGCCGACGAAGGAAATCCCCTGACTGACGATCGGGTTGCCGGCGACCACGAAATAACGGTCGATTTCCTTGGTCTGGCTGTAGATGTCTTCGAGCTGGCGGGCGTATTTTTCGGTGTAGCCGAGAGTCGCGCCATCCGGGCCGGAGAAAATGCCGAGAATGACGCCGCGATCCTCGATCGGCGCCAGTTCCGATTTCAGCGCCTTGAGCAGGAAGCCGCTCGAGGCCGCCACCACGACGAAGCCGAGCATGACGATCCAGCGCCGCTGCAAGGCGGTGGTCAACACCCGCTGGTAACCGGCATTCAGCCAGTTCAGGAAAGTCTCGATGAGGAGAAAGACCTTGCTGTGCTTTTCCTCGTGCTTGAGCAAGGCGCCGCACATCATCGGCGACAGGGTCAGCGCGACGAAGCCGGAAACCAGCACGGCGCCGGCCAGGGTCAGCGCAAATTCGATGAACAGCTTGCCGGTCCGGCCGGTCATGAAAGCGACCGGGGCATAGACGGCGGCCAGCGTCAGCGTCATCGCCACCACGGCGAAGCCGATTTCCTGCGCTCCCTGCAAGGCGGCCTGGCGGCGCGGCATGCCGTCCTCGATATGGCGATAGATGTTTTCCAGCACGACGATCGCGTCGTCGACGACCAGACCGATCGCCAGCACCAGGGCGAGCAGGGTCAGTGTATTGATCGTGAAGCCGAGGGTGAACATGATGGCGAAAGCGCCGACCAGCGACACCGGAATGGTGACCAGCGGAATCAGCGTCGCCCGCAAATTGCGCAGGAAGAAGAAGATGATCGCCAGGACCAGCAGGATCGCTTCGCCGATGGTCTTGAAGACGGACTGGATCGAGCGGTCGATGAAGATCGACGAATCGTAGGAGATATCGGCCGTCATGCCGGCCGGCAGTTCGCTGATCAGCTTCGGCAACTCCTTGCGCAAGGCCTGCGAGATCTCCAGCGGATTGGCCGTCGCCTGCTTGATGACGCCGAGCGACACCGCCGAACGGCCCTTGAAGCGCACCGAGGTGCGCTCGGCGGCCGGGCCGATTTCGACGCGACCGAGGTCGCTGATGCGGACCGGGTAGCCGTTCGCCGTTTTGACGATGACCGCGCCGAACTCTTCCGGCGTTTTCAGATCGCTGTTGGCGACCACCGAAAACTCGCGCTCGCGGCTCTCGATGCGGCCGGCCGGCACTTCGACGTTCTGCTTGCGCAGCGCGTCCTCGACGTCGGCCGGGGTCAGCTGGTAGGCGGCCAGGCGCTGGCGATCCAGCCAGATCCGCATGGCGAAGCGACGGTCGCCGAAAATCCGCACATCGGCCGCCCCCGGCAAGGTCTGCAGCTTGGGCTTGACGATGCGGTTGGCAATATCGGTGACCTCCAGCGCCGAATGCTTGTCGGAGGAAAAGGCGACCCAGATGATCGGGTTGGCGTCGGCCTCGACTTTGGCGATCACCGGCTCGTCGGTTTCATCCGGCAGCTTGTTGCGCACCCGGGAAACCCGGTCGCGCACGTCGGCCGCCGCCGAATCGGGCGCCTGCTCGAGCTTGAAACGCACCGAAATCTGGCTGTTTTCGGCCCGCGAAATCGAGGTAATCACTTCGACGCCTTCGATGCCGGCCAGCGAATCCTCGAGCGGCTTGGTCACCTGCGATTCGATGATGTCGGCCGACGCACCACGGTAGGTGGTGCTCACCGTCACCACCGGCTCGTCGATCTTCGGATACTCGCGGACCGGCAAACGGTCGTAGGAAACGATGCCGAGCAGCATCACCACCAGCGACAGTACGGTGGCGAACACCGGCCGCTTGATGCAGACCTCGGAAATCTTCATTTGGCGGCAGCCCCGGCCGCCGGCGTGTCCGCCCCGACGGCGCGCACCGCAGCGCCTTCGCGCAGCTTCAACTGGCCGGCCGTGACCACCACATCGTCGGCCGCCAGCCCATCCACCACTTCAACCTGGGCGGCGCGGCGGACGCCGAGCTTGACCTTGACCAGCACCGCCTTGCCATCGACCACCCGGTACACCGCCGGCTGGGTGCCGGGAACGATGGCCTGCTCGGGCACCATCAGCACCGCCTGGCGCTCGCCAAAGAGCAGGCGGACACGGACGAACAGGCCGGGCCGCAGCTTGCCGGCCGCATTGTCGAGCCGGGCCCGGGCGGAAATCGCCCGGCCGCCCTGATCGACCAGCGGATCGACGGCTTCGAGCCGTGCCGGGAAACGCTCGCCGGGCAAGGCATCGCTCGTCACTTCGACGCTCTGCCCCGGCTTCAGCCGGCCGAGATAACTTTCCGGCAAGCGGAAATCGACGCGCAGCGTGGCGATGTCTTCAATATTGATCAGGTCCTGGCCTTCCTTGACGTAATCGCCGACGCTGATGTTGCGCAAACCGACCATGCCCTTGAACGGCGCCACGATCCGGGTCCTCGCCACCTTGGCGGCCGCCAGCTGGACGGCGGCTTCCTGAATCTTCAGGGTGGCGGCGGAACTTTCCACGGCCTGTTCGCTGAGGAATTTCTTGCCGAGCAATTCCTGATTGCGCTGATGATTGCTTTTGGCCAGGGCCAGATTGGCCTTGGCCTGCGCCAGCTCGGCCTCGGGAATCGCCGCATCGAGCGCCACCAGCAAGGCGCCGCGGGCGACGATGGAGCCATCCTTGAAGCCGACCGCCGATACCCGCCCGGGCGTCTCCGGACGCAGCACGACGGATTCGCGGGATTTCAAGGTACCGACCGCCGCGACATCGTCGGCAAAGTCGCTGACCTTGACCCGGGCCACTTCGATGGCCATCGCCGAACCGCCCGGCTTGCCACCGGCGCCGCCCGCTCCCGGCGCTGCGGCGGCCGGCAGCGGCCCGTTGGTCGGCGCCCGGTTGGCGACATAGGCGAAATAGCCGACCGCCAGCAAGCCGGCAAGCGCCAGCGCGACGATTCCTAAATGGTTTTTTTTCTTCATGAGAGTGGCCAAGGCTGCACGCGGACCCGGTGGTCAGGCGAAAAACGGATTGTAACGAAGTGCCCGGTGGGCCAAAAATAAATCTGCCCGACCGACGCCAAACCCTCTAGTCGCCGGCCACTTGGTCGAAATCGGGCAAGCGCGGCGGGCGGCCGCAGGAGGCACATTCGACTTCCGGCTCGAAGGCGGCGCGACAGACATCCGCCCCCAGCCCCTCGACACCTTTGCGCAACGCCGCAACGCGAACCAGCACGACGCCGGCACTGAGCATTTGCAGATATTCCGCCACGCCGCGCGAGACGTCGATGACCCGCCGCCGGTGTTTGACATGCATCCGGTCGTTGACCTTGACGATGGCGCACAGGTCGCTATCCAGGCGATGCACGGCGACCAGGCTGCCGAGCGGGAAGTGATTGCTCGCCCCGGTGAATTGCCGGACATCGAAGGCTTCGCCGGTCGCCGTCTTGCGCCCCTGGAAACCGTGGCCGTAAAAACTGGCATGGCCATGCAGACCGACGGTGTCGGCGTCGAGAATTTCGGCCGGCCCGATGGCCGGAAGTACGGATTTTTTTGGCGGAGCGCCTTTGCCGGCAGCCTTGACCGGCTTCTTGGCCGCCTTGCCGGCCGGCGGCTTGGCGGATGGCGTCTTGCTCGCCGCCCAGACGGTCGACGAGACTTGCCACAACAGCAGGCTGCACGCCAGGGCGGCAGCCCGCCGCAGGCTGTCAGACCACGAGGGTCTGCGCTTCGTCACCCTGACGTGCCCGAATCTTGCCGATGTTATAGACGGCTTCGCCCTGCGCCTTCAGTTCGGCGATGGCGGCATCGGCATCGGCCGCCGCAACGACGATGACCAGGCCGATACCGCAGTTGAAAACGCGGTGCATTTCGTTCTCGGCGACATTGCCTTCGGCCTGCATCCAGTCGAACAGCTTCGGACGCGGCCAGGCAGCCTTGGTCAGTTCGGCGACGGTGTTTTCCGGCAGCACGCGCGGCACGTTTTCGAGCAGGCCGCCGCCGGTGATATGGGCCATGCCCTTGACCGCGACCTTTTCGAGCAGCGCCAGCACCTGCTTGACGTAGATGCGGGTCGGCGCCATCACGACGTCGGCCAGCGTCCGCTCACCATCAAATTTGGCATTCATGTCCGGATTGGAACGTTCGATGATCTTGCGGACCAGCGAGTAGCCGTTCGAGTGGGCGCCCGAGGAAGCCAGGCCGAGCACGACGTCGCCGGCGGCGATCGACTTGCCGTCGATGGCTTTCGATTTCTCGACGACGCCGACCGCGAAACCGGCCAGATCGTATTCGCCGGCCGGGTACATGCCCGGCATTTCGGCGGTTTCGCCGCCGATCAGCGCGCAGCCGGCCAGTTCGCAGCCCTTGGCGATGCCGCCGACGACGGCAGCGGCCGTATCGACATCGAGCTTGCCGCAGGCAAAGTAGTCGAGGAAGAACAGCGATTCTGCGCCAAGCACCAGGATGTCGTTGACGCTCATCGCGACCAGATCCTGGCCAACGGTGTCATGGCGGTTCAGATCGAAAGCCAGACGCAGCTTGGTGCCGACGCCGTCGGTACCGGAAACCAGCACCGGCTCCTGGTAACGTTTCGGCACTTCGAACAGCGCACCGAAGCCGCCGATGCCGCCGAGCACGCCTTCGCGCAGGGTCTTCCTGGCCAGCGGCTTGATACGTTCGACAAGGGCATCGCCCGCATCGATATCGACGCCGGCATCACGGTAGGAGAGGGAAGTAGTCTGGGTCATGGTCTGGGGAACTCGCCGGGCGCGGCGGTCAGCCGCTGGAAAAAAAGGCGATTTTACCCGAAACCGGCAGGCGCCCCTAACCTGCCGTCAGGCCACGAGATTTCGGCCGCCGCCAATGGCAACGGGATGAATTATCATGACGCCCATGAAAATCCTGATCGTCGACGATGAACCGGCCATCTCCGACACGCTGGCCTACGCCCTGCGCGGCGACGGCTTCACCGCCGAAAGCTGCACCCTCGGCGCCGAGGCCCTGACCTTGCTCGGGGCCGGCGGACATGATCTGGTCGTGCTCGACGTCGGCCTGCCCGACATGAGCGGTTTCGACGTTTGCCGCGCCCTGCGCCGCCATTCCGACGTGCCGGTGCTGTTCCTGACCGCCCGCTCCGACGAGGTGGATCGCATCGTCGGCCTCGAACTCGGCGGCGACGACTATGTCGCCAAACCGTTCAGCCCGCGCGAAGTGGTGTCGCGCATCCGCGCCATCCTGCGCCGGCTGCATCCGGAACCACGCCGGGCGCCACCGGCCAGTCCGCCGACCGGACGTTTCGCCGTCGATCGCGACGGGCAGCGTATCGCCTACCGTGGCACCTGGCTCAACCTGACGCGCTACGAATATCAGCTGCTTGCGCTGCTGCTGACCTGCCCGGGCCGCATCCTGAGCCGCGGCCAGATCATGGAAGCGATCTGGCAGGACGGCGGCGAAAGCCTCGAACGGACGGTCGACACCCATATCAAGACGCTGCGCGGCAAGCTGCGCAGCGTGCACGCCGACGAGGAAACCATCCTTACCCATCGCGGCCTCGGTTACAGCGTCGTCGCCGGATAAGGCCGCGATGAACATTTCCGTCCGGCTGTTCTTTGGCTATTTCCTGGTGGTCGGCCTGGCCGCCTGGTTCGTGCTCAACACCTTCACCCATGAAACCGAACCCGGCATCCGCCAGGCCACCGAGGAAACCCTGGTCGATACCGCCCACGTTCTCGCCGAGATGGCCGCCATGGAGCTGTCGGCCGGCCGCATCGGGCAAGGCGCCTTTGCCGACTCGCTGCGCGCCGCCACCCGGCGCAGTCCGCGCGCCAATATTTCCGGCGTCGAGAAGGAAACCATCGATTTCCGGGTCTATGTCACCGACCCGCACGGTATCGTCGTCTACGACTCCGAAGGCACGGCCGTCGGGGCCGATTACGCACAGTGGCGCGACATCGCCCGCGTCCTGCGCGGCGAATACGGCGCCCGCAACACCCTCGAAAACCCGGCCGATCCGAACTCCTCGGTGATGTACGTCGCCGCCCCGATCTTCTGGCAGGGCGAACTGATCGGCGTACTGTCGCTGGCCAAGCCGCTCGCCTCGTTGCACCCCTACATCGCCCGCGCCGAGCAGCGCGTCAAGCAGTCCGGCCTGTTGCTGCTCGCTGCCACCGCGGCGATCGGCCTGTTCTTCTCCGGCTGGCTGAGCTGGTCGATCAACCGGCTGCGCGCCTACGCCCGCGATGTCGCCGACGGCCGCAAGGCGGAACCGCCGACCAGCGGCGGCCGGCAGTTTTCCGAGCTGGCCCGCGCCCTGGCCGAGATGCGCGAACGACTGGAAGGCAAGCAGTACGTCGAAAGATACGTGCAGAACCTGGCGCATGAAATGAAAAGCCCGCTGACCGCGGTGATCGGCGCCGCCGAAATCCTCGAAGGCGATCCGCCGGCCGCCGACCGCCGCCGCTTTGCCGACAGCATCGGCGAGCAGGCGCGCCGCCTGCAGGCGATCATCGACCGCATGCTGATGCTTGCCCGGGTCGAACAATTGCAGGCGCCGGAAGGGATTGCCACGGTCGATCTGGCCGAACTCCTGAAAACCTGCATCGAACTGCGCCGCCAGCAGCTCGACGCCCGCCACCTCGATTGCCGGCTGAGCGCTACGCCGGTCAGCATCCGGGGCGACGCCTTCTTGTTGCAACAGGCCGTCCTCAACCTGCTCGACAACGCCATCGAATTCTCGCCGGAAGGCGGCCTGATCGAGCTTGCCCTGAGCCACACCGAAGAAGGCAGTGAAATCACCGTGCGCGACCACGGCGCCGGCGCCCCCGACTATGCGCTGCGGCAACTGTTCGACCGCTTCTACTCGCTGCCCCGCCCGGCCACCGGCCGCAAAAGCACCGGTCTCGGCCTGGCGCTGGTCAGGGAGGTGGCGCGGCTGCATGACGGTGATGCCGAGTTCGCCAATCACCCGGACGGCGGCGGGGTCGGACGGATTCGGCTACCGCCTGGTTAAGGCGAAAAAATGCGGCGAGTGTGAAATTTCTCCTTGCCTTCGCTCCGAAAACCCCCGGCAAAATAAAACGTAAGCCACTGTTTTTAAAAGAAATTTGTGTCGATATTGCTTACACTTGCCGGGCCGGCATTTGCCTGAAACTATCTGAATAGTTAAAAAATCAAGGGCTTGTCTTCGGTGGCCCCGTTTTTGCTGATAGCTGGTTTTTCCCGGACCAGCCTGACCATGAAAATTCTCAAATCCGCCCTTCTCGCCGGCCTGATTGCCACCGCCGGTGCCGCCCAGGCCGCTGCGGTCACGATTACCTTCGCCAACCCGATCTTCGATAGCCTGCCCGGGGCTGACTCGGACGCGGTGCGGGCGACCTACAAGACAGGCAACAGCACGCAGAACTTCTCGGCAAACGTCGGGCTGTTCACCGGTTCAGCCAGCAAATTGAGCGGCGTCGAAGCCGGCATCTTCATCAACGGGGTCAATGACGTACTGATGTACTGCTACGACATTTTTCAGTCGATCTCGGGTGGCAACAAGGTCGATTACACGATCAACTTCAATGGCCCGACCCAACGCACGCTCGATTTCCTCGGTGCGGTGAACTACGTGATGAACGGAAACTCGAACAGCTGGAACGACCCCTTCGCCTGGGTGCGGCCGCTGACCGGGTTGCAGGGCTCGGCCATCCAGCTCGGCATCTGGGAAAGCCTGTACGAAAATCCGTCGAAGAATTGGGACATCACTAAAGACGGCTTCACGGCCACCGATTTGCAGGCCGAGACCAAAGACTGGCTGACCAATTTCTTCAACGCCATTCCGGCGGCCAAGAGCCTCGACAAGAAATACGCAATGACGCTCACCTCGCCGTATTACCAGGACATGATCACCGCCGACCCACCGGTCGCTGCCGTCCCGGAACCCGAGTCGCTGGCCCTGCTTGGCCTGGCCCTTGGTGCTCTGGCTCTGACGCGCCGCAAAACTCGCCTCTAAACGGTCGTCCGGCGCCAGCTTGCTGGTGCCGCCCGAGCAAGGCCCCGGCCGCACTGGCCCGGGGCCTTTTCCATTTCAAGTCCGGCCCGCCTCATTGGCTGGCAGCACGGCGCAGCGCGATCAGGCCGGACGGACGCCGGCCATCCAGCGATAGAACATCCGCTTGGCCAGTTCGACGACCAGCAGGTAGGCGACGACCATCGCCCCGAGGATCGCGTAGAACTTCAGGGGTGGCGCGACGAAGCCAAAGTAGCTGCCGACCGGCGTGAAAGGCAGAATCACCGCCAGGCCGACGATCAGCAGCGAGGACGCGAAGAGCACCGGATGCGGACGGCTTTTGAGCAGGTTTCCCCGGGTCCGGATGATGAAGATGACCAGCACCTGGGTGCAGAGCGATTCGACGAACCAGCCGGTCTGGAACAGCTTTTCATCGGCCTGCAGCACGGAGAGCAGGATGTAGAAGGTCAGGAAATCGAACAGTGAGCTGATCGAGCCGATAACCAGCATGAAATTGCGCACGAAGGCCATGTCCATGACGCGCGGCGTGCGGATATCGACGGCATCGACCTTGTCCAGCGGGATGGGGATTTCCGACAGGTCGTAGAGGATGTTGTTGAGCAGAATCTGGGTCGGCAACATCGGCAGGAAGGGGAGGAACAGCGCCGCGCCGGCCATGCTGAACATGTTGCCGAAATTGGAACTGGTGCCCATCAGGATGTACTTCATGATGTTGCCGAAAGTCCGTCGCCCTTCCTCAACCCCGGCATGCAGGACATGCAGGTCATGGCGCATGAGGATCATGTCGGCTGCTTCCTTGGCCACGTCGACGGCCGAATCGACCGATAGCCCGACGTCGGCCGAATGAAGCGACGGCGCGTCGTTGATGCCGTCGCCAAGATAGCCGACGACATGGCCGCGCGCCCTCAGGGCGCGAATGACCCGTTCCTTCTGGGCCGGATTGACCCGGCAGAACAGGTTGTTGTTATCGACCCGCGCCTGCAGCGCATGATCGTCCATCTCGGCGATTTCCCTGCCGAGCAATATTCCGCTGACCGGTATTTTCAACTCGCCGCAGACATGCCGGGTGACCAGTTCGCTGTCGCCGGTCACCACCTTGATGCTCACCCCGAGCCGGTTCAGCCCAGCCAGCGCGGCAGCGGCACTGGCCTTCGGCGGATCGAGAAAAGCGGCAAAGCCGGCCAGCACCAGTTCGCTTTCGTCGCTGACCACGGCATGCGGATGATCCAGCGGCACCTCCCGCCAGGCGATCCCCAGCGCCCGGAAGCCTTCTTCCTCCAGCGCATGGAACTGCCCGGCAATGGCGGTTCGCGCGGCGTCATCGATGGCCAGCGGACTTTCGCTGGCGGCCGTCTGGTACTGGGTGCACAGCCCGACGATCTCGTCCGGCGCGCCCTTGACCACCAGCCAGCGGGTCTTGCCGTTGTCGATCAGCACCGAGACACGACGCCGCTCGAAGTCGAAGGGAACCTCGTCGATCTTTTTCCACTGGCTGCTATCGATCTGTTGATGCGCCAGGATCGCCTCATCGAGCGGGCTTTTCAGGCCGGTCTCGAAAAAACTGTTGAAATAGGCCAGTTCAAGGACGCGTTCGCTCGGCTTGCCGTCGGCATCGAGATGCTTTTCCAGACGAATCTTCGCTTCGGTCAACGTGCCGGTCTTGTCGGTGCACAACACGTCCATTGAGCCGAGGTCCTGGATCGCCGACAGGCGTTTGACGATCATGTGCCGCTTGGCCATCCGCAACGCGCCGCGCGACAAGGTCACCGAGACCACCATCGGCAGCAGCTCCGGCGTCAGGCCGACGGCCAGCGCCACGGCGAAGAGGAAGGATTCCAGCCAGGGCTTGTCGAAGAACATATTGACGAGAAGGACAAACATCACCATGAGGACCGTCAGGCGCATGATCAGCATGCCGAAACGGCGGGTCCCCAGCTCGAAGGAGCTGGCTTCCGCCGGTTTGGCAACGCTGTCGGCAATTTCGCCGATCGCCGTTGCCGCACCGGTCTTGACCACCACCACCCGGGCGCTGCCGCTGATTACCGAGGTGCCCATGAAAACCGCGTTGGTCGCCTCCTGCAGGTCATCGCCACTACCCGACGGCGGGCCGGGGCGTTTCTCAACCGGGTAGGTCTCGCCGGTCAACAGCGACTGTTTGACGAAAAGATCGCGCGCCTCGACCACCAGCCCGTCGGCCGGAATCAGGTCGCCGGCCGACAACAGGACGAGATCGCCGGGCACCAGTTCGCCGACCGGGACATCCCTCGACACACCATCGCGCAGCACGGTGGCCCGCACCGAGACCGACTGCCGCAACTTGTCGGCGGCGGCGTTGGCCCGATGCTCCTGGACAAAATCGAGGGTGACGCTGAGCAACACGATGCTGCCGATGATGATGAAGTTGGTCACCTCGCCGGTCAGCGCCGAAACGCCGCTGGCGACCAGCAGGATCAGGACCAGCGGATTCTTGAAACGGGCCAGGTACTGGCGCCACAAGGCTTTCTGGGGACGGTCGCGAAATATGTTGGGACCGAACTGGTCAAGACGCGCCTTCGCCTCGGCCCCGGACAAACCCGCCGCGGCAACTGCCGCCCCCTGCTCCCCCGGCGTTTGCGCCACAAGCCACCACGGCCGAACTTTTGCATCTGCCGGCATTTGACATCTCCTGACTGGCCAGTTGGCCACCGGCGTTCAGGATAAGCCGATTTGGCCGATCCGGCAGCGCCATGAGCCCCGACTTCACGCCCGCTTCACACGGCTTCACCCTGCCTTCGACAGGCGTTCACGCGACGCGCCGAAACTTGGCTCACTTTCAAACAAGGGAGCCTGAAATGGACAAGAGACTGTTCTACAAGATTGCCGCGATCTGCATCATGTCGCTTTTGCTGCTGGTGCCGCTGGCCCTGATCAAGGACCAGATCCGCGAGCGCAGCCAGCGCCAGAACGAAGTGCAGGCGAGCATCGCCAACAGTGCGGCCGGGCCGCAGACGCTGGTCGGGCCGATACTTGCCGTGCATTACCGCGAACAGGTCGAGATCGCCGTACCCAAGGAAGAGCAGTCCGGGCGGGGCGAAACCCGAATGCAGGTGGTCGAGCGGACCCTGCTGTTGCCGCCGGAAAGCCTCAACATGGCCGGCGAAACGGTGGTCGAAACGCGCAACCGGGGTATCTACCAGGCCCGGCTGTTCCGACTCGGGCTGATCAGCAGCGGGCGTTTCGTCGTCAAGCCCCTGGCCGAGACGCGCACCGCCGGCCGTATCCTCGAGGCACGGGCCGAACTGGTGCTCGGCATTTCCGATCCGCGCGGCGTCAATAACGACCCCGAGGCGATCATCAACGGCAAGCCGCAGCGTTTCGCCTCGCCCGGCGCCACTGGCGCGGATGGCAAGGAGTCGCCGGTACGCCGCCTGAGCATCAACCTCGGCCCGCTCGATGTGCAGCGCGAAAGCCGCTTCGACTTCAGTTTTCCGCTGCAATTGACCGGCACCGCCCGACTGGCCATCGCGCCGACCGGCGAAGCGAACCACATCGAGTTGAAATCGGCCTGGCCGCACCCGAATTTTGCCGGCCGTTTTCTGCCCACCACCCGCACGGTGAGCAAGGACGGCTTTACCGCCGATTGGCAAATCTCGCATCTGGCGCGCAACTTTGAGGCGACGCTGAACCCGGCGCGCGGCGAATTCCTGAGCATCGATTTCGTCGATCCGGTCAATGTCTATCTGCAGTCCGAACGCGCCGTCAAATATGGCGTGCTGTTCATTGCCCTGACTTTCGCCGGCTTTTTCCTGACCGAAATCCTGCGCCGTTCGCCGATCCACCCGATGCAGTACCTGCTGGTCGGTCTGGCCCTGGCCATCTTCTTCCTGCTGCTCATCGCCTTCTCGGAACATCTGCCCTTCCCTCTCGCCTACGGCCTGTCGGCGGTGGCCTGTATCGGGCTGATCGCCACCTACCTTTCCGGCGCGCTGGGCGGCGTCCGCCAGGGCTTTGCCTTCGGCGCCGGACTGACCGGCCTCTACGGCGTGCTGTACGGCGTCCTGCTCTCCGAGGACAACGCCCTGCTGATGGGCAGCCTGCTGCTCTTCCTCGCCCTCGGCGCCACCATGCTCGCCACCCGCCGCCTCGACTGGTATCGCCTCGGCACCCAGCTCAACGGCCAGGCCGAACAATGAACCGCCAACCGACCGGGCGGCTGGCCTGCGGCGCCGCCCTCCTTTTTCCGCTGCTGCTGCTCGGCCTCGCCTGGCACCTGAAGCACCCGCTGCTGTACTGGCTGCGTCACGTCGAAACGCCGCTGCTGCTGGCCCTGGCGACCGGCGGCCTGGCTTGGCGGCGCGGCTTTCCCGGCCGCCTGCCGGTGGCCTTGCTGCTCGCCGTCATCGTTGTCACACTGGCCCGCGAAGGCGAGTATCAAGCCCAGCGCGCCGCCGTGCTGGCCGGCGGCGACAGCCTGCGAACGGTGGGGGAGCATTTCATCGTCGGCTTCACCGACTTTGCCGAACTGCAGCCGCTGGCCGCCGGCGGCCTGATCGGCGGCATCTACCTCGGCAAACGCAATCTGCGCGGCCGCAGCATGGCCGCCGTGGCGGCCGACATCGCCGCCCTGCAGGCCGTTCGACGACGGGCCGAGCTGCCGCCGCTGATCGTCGCCGGCGACCAGGAGGGCGGCCCGGTGTCGCACCTCTCGCCGCTGCTCGAAGCGATGCCACCGCTGGCCAGCCTGGTCGGCAGCAACGATCCGCCGGCCGCGGCCCGGTGCTACGGCGCCCGCCAGGGACGCGGTCTGGCGGCGCTCGGCGTCAATCTGAACTTCGGCCCGGTACTCGATCTGCGCCCGGCCGCGCCGGACCAGCCGCACGATCGGCTGAGCCGGATCGCCGCCCGCGCCATCGCCGCCGACCCGGCCACCGTCGGCGCGGTGGCATCCGGTTACATCGACGGCCTGGCCGACAGCGGCGTGCGCGCCACGCTGAAGCACTTCCCCGGCCTCGGCCGGGTGCGACAGGACACCCATCTGCGGGCCGCCCAGCTCGACGACTCGCCGGCAACCCTGGCCGCCGATTGGCAACCGTTCCGCCAACTGGCCGGCCATTCCGGCGCGGCGATGATGCTCGGTCATGTGACGCTGGCCGCCATCGACCGGCAACGCGCCGCCTCGCATTCGGCGGCGGTGATCGATGGCCTGCTGCGTAGCGAGTGGGGCTACGACGGCGTGCTGATCACCGACGACCTCAACATGGGCGCCGTCTACGATCTGGGCATTGGCCGGGTGGCGAGCGAAGCACTGGCGGCCGGCGTCGATCTGGTGCTGGTTTCCTACGACCCGCGCCAGTTTTACCGGGCCGTGTACGCGGCGGCCGACGCGCTGGAGCGCGGCGCAATCGCCCATTCCCGCTTGCGGCACAGCGCCCGGCGGCTGGCCGAGTTGCTCCCGCCGGCCGAAAGCCGAGCCGAGTTCCGGAGCAATGCTAAAATCGCGGCCCCTGTTTCATTCCCATGTCCCGATGCGCCAGCTGATTCTCGATTTGCTGCCGGAAAGCCCGCCCACGCTGGATAACTTCGTGCCCGGCGGCAATGCCGAAACGCTGGCGGCGCTGACCGGCTGGCTGGCCGGCGCCCGCGCCGAAACCTCGTTCTACCTGTGGGGCGAAGCCGGCTCGGGATGTTCCCACCTGCTGCTCGCCAGCGGTTTTGCCTACGTCGATGCGGTCAGCGATCCATCACTGGCCAAGGCCCCGGCCAGCGGACAACTGGCCGTGGACCACGTAGACGAATTGAACGACGCCGGCCAGATCGCGCTGTTCAATCACTTCAACCGCCTGAAAATGGCCGGCGGCATGCTGCTCACCGCCGCCCCCCAGCCGCCGGTGCATCTGGCCCTGCGCGAAGACCTGCGGACCCGGCTCGGTTCGGGCCTGATCTACCGCCTGCAACCGCTGTCCGACACCGAGAAGGCCGAAGCGATTGCCGCCCAGGCCAAGGAACGCGCCTTGAAACTGTCGCCGGAAGCGATCAACTACCTGCTGCGCCACGCGCCGCGCGACATGCGCACGCTGTCGATGCTGGTCGTCGCGCTCGACCAATACACCCTCGAACAAAAACGCCCCGTCACGCTGCCGCTGCTGCGCGAACTGCTCAACCTGGAAACGAACGCATGAACCTCGCCCTCTTCGACCTCGACAACACCCTGCTGATCGGCGATTCCGATTTTGAATGGGCGCAATTTCTGATCAGCAAGGGCGTCGTCGATCGCGAGTTGCAGGAAGCCAAGAACATCGAGTTCTACGAGCACTACAAGGCCGGCACGCTGGACATCTACGAATTTCTGATCTTCCAGTTGGCGCCGCTGACCCGCCACAGCCGGGCCGAACTCGATGCCTGGCACCGCGAATACATGGACCGCCACATCCGCCCGATCATCAGCCAGCCGGCCCGCCAACTGGTCGACGAACACCTGGCCAATGGCGACCTGTGCGCCATCGTCACCGCCACTAACAGTTTCGTCACCGGGCCGATCGCCCGCGAACTGGGCGTTCCGCACCTGATCGCAACGACCGCTGCGGTCGATGCCGCAAACGGCGCCTTTTCCGGCGGCCCGCGCGGCACGCCATCCTTCCGCGACGGCAAGATCGTCCGCGTCGAAAGCTGGCTCGAATCGCTCGGCCTGTGGTGGGGCAGCTTCGACGACAGCTTTTTCTACAGCGACTCGCACAACGACTTGCCGTTGATGGGCAAGGTGAAGACGCCGGTGGCCGTCGATCCGGACGACAAACTGCGTCAGCACAGCAGCGAATTGGGCTGGAAGATCATTACATTGCGGTAAAATCCGCCTTTTCCCGTAGCGCCTCGGGCGCTCATTGAACGGTAATACGTGATCCGCAAACTCATTTCCCGCGTTTTTGGTGGCAAGAAGCCCTCGGCCAACCACCACGAGCCCGCTGTCATTCCCGTCTCCACCCACGGCATCACCCGTGACCGCATCAGCGTCGGCAGCCGGCGCACCTGCGAAACCCTGCAGCAGCATGGCCACAAGGCCTACGTCGTCGGCGGCGCTGTGCGCGACCTGCTGATCGGCGCCGAGCCGAAGGATTTCGACATCGCCACCGATGCCACGCCGGAAGAAGTACGCCACGCCTTCCGCCGCTCGCGCATCATCGGCCGCCGCTTCCAGATCGTCCATGTGATGATGGGGCAGGAGACGATGGAGGTCACCACCTTCCGCGGCACGCTGGGCGCCGACACCAAGACCGACGAACATGGCCGGGTGCTGCACGACAACGTCTTCGGCAGTCAGGCCGAAGATGCCGCCCGCCGCGACTTCACGGCCAACGCGCTGTATTACGATCCGATCACCGAGGCGGTCATCGACTATCACCATGGTGTCGGCGACCTCAAGCAAAGAACCCTGCGCATGATCGGCGAGCCGCGCGCCCGCTACCGCGAAGACCCGGTGCGCATGCTGCGCGCCGTGCGCCTCGCCGCCAAGCTCGGCCTGACGATCGACCCGGCGGCCAGCAAGCCGATCCGCGAAATGGCCGGCCTGCTCGAAAACGTGCCGGCCGCCCGCCTGTTCGACGAAATGTTGAAGCTGCTGACCTCCGGCCACTCGGTCAAATGCATCACCCAGTTGCGCGACGAAGGCCTGCATCACGGCCTGCTGCCGATGCTCGACGTGATTCTCGAACAGCCGATGGGCGAAAAATTCGTGATGGCCTCGCTGGCCAACACCGATACCCGCGTCCGCCAAGGCAAGGGCGTCTCGCCGGGCTTCCTGTTCGCCACGCTGCTCTGGCACGAAGTGCTGGCGCACTGGGAAAAGCTCAAGGCCAAGGGCGAACCGAAGATCCCGGCGCTGCATCAGGCGATGGATACGGTGATCGAGGTGCAGGGCGAAAAGCTCGCCATCACCCGCCGTATCGCCGGCGACATCAAGGACATCTGGGCCCTCCAGCCGCGCTTCGAACAGCGCGCCGGCAAGCGCCCCTACGGCCTGCTCGAACAGCCGCGCTTCCGGGCCGGTTACGACTTCCTGCTGCTGCGTGCCGAATCCGGCGAAATCGACATGGAACTGGCCGAGTGGTGGACGCGCTTCCAGAATGTCGATGGCGACAAGCGCGCCGAGATGCTGATGCCGGAACAGGCGGCCGACAAGAAACGCCGGCGCCGCCGCAAGAAACCGGCCGAAACCGCCGCCGAATGAACACGGCCTACGTCGCGCTCGGCGCCAATCTCGGCGACCCGGCCGCCACTGTCCGCGCCGCCTTCGGGGCGCTGGCCAATCTGCCGGAAAGCCGTGTCGCGCAATGCTCCTCGCTTTATCGCACGGCGCCGGTCGGCAAGCTTGATCAGCCGGAGTTCGTCAACGCCGTCGCCCGGCTGGAAACGACACTGGCCCCGGAAGCGCTGCTCGACGCACTACATGAGTTGGAGCAGCGCTTCGGCCGCGTCCGCGCCGAGAAAGACGGGCCACGGACGCTTGATCTCGACCTGCTGCTCTACAACGACCACTTTCTCGACCTGCCGCGTCTGACCCTGCCGCACCCGCGCTTGCACCTGCGCGCCTTCGTCCTCTACCCGCTGGCCGAAATCGCCCCCCAGCTGATCATTCCCGGGCGCGGCGCCATCGCCGCCTGGCTGCCGGCCGTCGCCAACCAGGGTATCGTCAAGCTGTGAACCTGTTCGGTTTCAACATCCCCGTACTCTGGCAGACGGTGGTGCTGCTGGCCCTGTCGAACGTCTTCATGACTTTCGCCTGGTATTCGCACCTCAAGCATCTCAACGAAAAGCCGTGGTGGATCGCCGCGCTGATTTCCTGGGGCATCGCGCTCTTCGAATACCTGATCCAGGTGCCGGCCAATCGCATCGGCCATACCGAAATGAGCCTCGGCCAGTTGAAGATTCTGCAGGAAGTCATCACCCTCGCCGTCTTCGTTCCCTTCGTCGTTTTTTACATGGACCAGCCACTCAAGCTTGACTACTTGTGGGCGGCTCTGTGTATCCTAGGCGCCGTCTATTTCGTTTTCAGGACTTGAATGTCTGCCCAAACCATCACCCGCCGCCTGACCCAGGCCGACCTCGCCAAGCTCTACGCCGCCGGCGAAAAAGTCGTCATGTTCACCTGTTACGACGCCAGCTTTGCCCGTCTGCTTGACGGTGCCGGCGTCGAATCCCTGCTGATCGGCGACTCGCTGGGCAATGTCATCCAGGGCCACGACACCACGCTGCCTGTCACTGTCGCCGACATCGCCTACCATACCGCCGCTGTCAAGCGCGGCTCGGATCGCGCCTTCATCATTGCCGACATGCCGTTCGGCAGCTATCAGGAATCGCCGGAACAGGCCTTCCGCAACGCCGTCACGCTGATGGCGGCCGGCGCCCAGATGGTCAAGCTGGAAGGCGGCCAGGACATGGCCCGGACCGTCGAATTCCTCACCCAGCGCGGCATCCCGGTCTGCGGCCACCTCGGCCTGACACCACAATCGGTGCATGCGCTGGGCGGCTACAAGGTCCAGGGCAAGGGCGAAGCCGCCGCGCAACGCCTGAAGGACGACGCCCTGGCCCTGCAAAATGCCGGCGCGACGATGCTCGTTCTTGAAGCCATTCCCGCCGTGCTGGCCGGCGAAGTCACCGCCGGCCTGGGCATCATCACCATCGGCATCGGCGCCGGCAAGGATTGTTCCGGCCAGGTCCTGGTAGTGCACGACGCGTTCGACATCCCGCCGGGCAAGAAAGCCAAATTCGTCCGCAATTTCATGGCCGGCGCCAGCAGCATCGCCGACGCCGCCAGCCTTGCCGTTGCCGCCATCAAGGACGGCAGCTACCCCGCCCCCGAACACACTTACGCCGCTTAACACCATGCAAATCCATTCCTCCGTCGCCGACCTGCGGGCGGCGCTCCAGGGGCGCGCTCGCGTCGTTTTTGTGCCGACCATGGGCAACCTCCACGCCGGCCACATCAGCCTGATGGAACAGGCGCGCGCCCACGGCGACACCGTGGTCGCCAGCATCTTCGTCAATCGCCTGCAATTCGGCCCGAACGAGGATTTCGACCAATACCCGCGGACCCTGCAGGCCGATGCCGAGAAGCTGGCCGCGGCCGGCGTCGACGTGCTGTTCGCGCCGGGCGAGGCCGATCTCTACCCCGAGCCGCAGGAATATGTCGTCGAACCGCCGGCCATCCAGCATCAACTCGACGGCGAGTTCCGCCCCGGCCATTTTCGCGGTGTCGCCACCGTGGTTCTCAAGCTGTTCAACATCGTCCAGCCGCAGGCCGCCCTGTTCGGCAAGAAGGACTACCAGCAGTTGATGGTCCTGCGCAACATGGCCCGTCAGCTGGCGCTGCCTATCAACATCGTCGGCGGCGAAACGGTACGGGCCGAGGACGGCCTCGCCTTGTCGTCGCGCAATGCCTACCTGAGTCCGGCCGAGCGCAACGAAGCGCCGCGCCTGTATCGCGAGCTGAACAAGATCCGCGACGCCATCCGGGCCGGCGAAAGCGACACGACCAAGCTGGAAGAAGCCGCCGTGGCTGCATTGACCGCCGCCGGCTGGAAACCCGACTATGTTGCAGTGCGGCAACAGTCCGACCTGGCCGCACCCAAGGGTACAAACCTCCCGCTGGTGGCGCTGGCCGCCTCCCGGCTCGGGACCACCCGGCTCATTGATAACATTGAAATTTGAGGCGTTTTTTGGTGCCGACCAAAGCCGTTGACAGGGGGGCTATTGTCGCTACAATGCCCTTCCCCCAACTTCTGGATGAGTGGAACCATGCAGAGAACGATGCTGAAATCCAAGTTGCACCGCGTGACGACCACCCACGCCGACCTGCACTACGAGGGTTCCTGCGCCATTGATGAAGACCTGCTCGAAGCGGCCAACATCAAGGAATACGAACAGATCGACATCTGGAACGTAAACAACGGTGAGCGTTTCACCACCTATGCCATTCGCGCCGAGCGCGGTTCCGGCGTCATCTCCGTCAACGGTTCGGCCGCCCGCCGCGCCGCCCCGGGCGACATCCTGATCATCGCCACCTTTGCCGTATACAACGAGATCGAACTGGCCAAGCACGAGCCGGATCTGATCTACGTCGATACGCAGAACCGCATCACCCGCCACGGCCACAAGATCCCGACGCAAGCTGCCGCTGCCTGATCGCTCGGCCGCAACGCCCGCCGCCAGTCATTTGCCGAACGAGGCCGAACCGCATGGTTCGGCCTTTTTTGTCTGGCCGGCCCGGCAAGGTGGACCGCCGACCGCCCGGCCGTTAAGATTGCCGGATGAACACACGTATCCTGCTCGTCGAAGACGACGAACGGCTGGCCGAACTGACCGCCGAATACCTCACCAAGAATGACCTGACGGTCAGCATCGAGCCCCGTGGCGACACGGCCGAGACGCGCATTCTGGCCGAACAGCCCGACCTGGTCATTCTCGACGTCATGCTGCCGGGCAAGGACGGCTTCGAGGTCTGCCGGGCCGTCCGGCCGCAATACCGCGGCGTAATCCTGATGCTGACCGCCCGCGACGAAGATTTCGACCAGATTCTCGGCCTCGAAATGGGCGCCGACGACTACATTGCCAAACCGGTTCAACCGCGCGTGCTGCTCGCCCGCATCAAGGCACTGTTGCGCCGCCTGCCGGTGGCCAGCGACAGTCAGGGCAGCGAAACCGAAGCGATGGTCTTCGGCCAGTTCCGGATCAGCCAGTCAACGCGGACCGCCTCGCTGGGCGGCACCAGCATCGACCTGACCACCGCCGAATTCGACCTGCTCTGGCTGCTCGCCTCGCATGCCGGCAACGTGCTATCGCGCGACGACCTGCTGCAGGAACTGCGCGGTATCGGCTTCGACGGCCTGGATCGTTCGATCGACGCGCGCATCTCGCGGCTGCGCAAGAAACTGAACGACGACCCGGACAATCCGACCCGCATCAAGACGGTGCGCGGCAAAGGCTATCTGTTCAGCAAGCATGACTGGAACTGACCCCGGAGAGCTGGCCGAGAAAGAGCGCAATCACGGCCTCGCCCGGTCGCTCTTTCGCGTTTCGCTGCCGCGCTGGCGGGGTGGACGCTACAGCCTGTCGAAGCTGTTCTTCAATTTCTACCTGCTGGCGATGGGCTCCTTCGTGGCCATCGCCTTCACCGCCGACTTCGTCATTTCGACCGCCCAGCGCGGCATCACCGACGACTATGCACGGCGCTTCATGCGCGGCACGATCACGCTGATCGAAGACGAACTGGCGCGCCAACCGCGCAGCACCTGGCCGCACAAGATCAAGCAGATCGACGACAAGTTCTCCTATCGCCTCGGCATCGTCGAGCGCATCACGCTCGACCGGACGCTGACCCCCTACCAGGTCGACAAGCTCGACGCCGGCGACATTGCCATCGATCACGATGGCGACATCATGTACCACCGGCTGGGCACCAGCAGCCAGGTCCTCGTGGTCGGGCCGCTCGCCTCGAACCGCAATCCGGAGCTGAAGGACCGCCTGCCGCTCGAATTGCGCCTGCGGTTGCTGACCTGGAGCCTGACCGGCCTGATTTTCGGTATCGCCCTGTGGTTCTGGGTCCGCCCGGTCTGGCGCGACCTCGAATCCCTGCGCCAGACAGCCCGCGACCTCGGCGACGGCGACTTCGAGGCACGCTCCCCGCCGGCCCGCAGCCAGCTCTTCTCGTCGCTCTCGGAGACCATGAACAGCATGGCCGAGCGCGTTCAGCAACTGCTCGCCACCCACCGCGAGCTTTCCTGCGGCATCTCGCACGAATTGCGCACACCGATCGCCCGCATGCGCTTTGCGCTGGAAATGCTGGCCGAAACCGATGAACTGGCCGAGCGCCAGCGGCTGTGGGCGATGATGGAGGACGACCTGGACGAGCTCGACCACCTGATCGATACCAGCCTGACCTATGCCCGTTTCGAGCGGGAAGCCCCGGAACCGCATTTCTCCAGCGTGCGCTTCGCCGAGTGGCTGACCCAGGAGGTCGATTCGGTGCGTCTGCTCGGCCGCAAGCTGTCGGTCACGGTGGATACCGGGAAATTGCCGGAAAACCTCAACGTCGATCTCGACCGCAAGGCGATGCCTTACGCCCTGCGCAATCTGCTGCGCAACGCGTTCAAATACGCCAGCCAGCAAATCCGGGTCAGTGCCGAAATGATCGACGACCGCATCCTGATCCACGTCGACGACGACGGCATCGGCATCCCGCCGGCTGAGCGCGAGCATATTTTCTCAGCCTTCACCCGTCTCGACCGGTCGCGCGACCGCGCCACCGGCGGCTACGGCCTCGGTCTGGCGATTGCCCGCCGGGTACTCGAACTCCATGGCGGCAGCGCCACGGCGGATGCCGCACCGCTCGGCGGCGCGCGCTTTACGCTGTGCTGGAAAGCGCACCAGTAACGCCCCTGCCGGCGCCGTTACAAAGCGTCATCAAAGATCAAACCCTGTTACGGCGCGGCAACGCTTGCGCAACAGACGCCTGGCCGGCCCCTCCGTAAAATGCAAGGCATTGAAGAACAACAAGCCCGGCAAGAGGAGAAACAGGAAATGATCGAAATGACTATCAAAGAATTTATGGATGCCGCCCGCCTCTACCTTTTCGGCATGCCGCCGGCTCCCCAGCCGGTCCTCGCCAGAATTCCGGCCCGCCCGATCCGCTAATGTCCATGGCCGACCATCTGCCCATCAGCGAAAGCCTGGGCGTCTTTGTCGGAGTTTCCGGCTTTGACTGGCTGGCGGAAGGACAGGCCGAACCGCTGAAGGCGGTCCTTGCGGCGATTGCCACCGGGGCGGTGATCATGGTCAGGCGACACTGGTTGCAAAAGCATCGCAAGGATTAAGCGACAGATTTACCCCCTCGAAATCCCCCCTTTCGAGACCTCCCTGTTACCCCGCCTTCGTGGCGGGGTTTTTTTTGGGCTGGAGGTCAGGCAGGAAATTGCTCTTGCATTTTGCCGGGGATCATCCAACATCACCCGTAACCCGCAAACAGGAGGCTCCCCCAATGAAATCCCGACTTGTCGTCTTGCTGCTGTTGATCACCACGCTGCTCTCGGGCTGCGGCTATAACCAGGTCCAGACCAATGACGAGGCGGTCAGCGCCGCCTGGTCCGAAGTGCTCAACCAGTACAAGCGGCGCGCCGACCTGATTCCCAATCTGGTGTCCATCGTCCAGGGCTACGCCGCACATGAGAAGGAAGTCCTGACCAAGGTTACCGAAGCGCGCGCCAGTGTTGCCGGGATGAAGGCAACGCCGGAACTGGTCAATGACGAAGCCGCTTTCGCCAAATTCCAGAAGGCCCAGGCCGATCTCGGCGGCGCCCTGGCACGGCTGCTGGTGGTTGCCGAAAACTATCCGCAGCTGAAGGCCGACGCCAATTTCCGGGATTTGCAGGCGCAGGTCGAAGGCACGGAAAACCGCATCGCCGTAGCCCGCAATCGCTATATCAAGGCGGTCCAAGAGTACAACGTTTCGGTGCGCACCTTCCCGAACAACCTGACGGCAATGGCGATGGGCTGGAAACCGAAAGCCAACTTCACGGTCGAGGACGAGAAGGCCGTGGCGACGCCGCCGACCATCCGTTTCGACAACCCCGCCCCGGCGCCCGCCCGCTAAGTCTTTCGCATGCGCCGCCTGCTGGCCCTTCTGGCGCTCTGCCTGCCCGCCCTGCTGGCGGTTGCGGCGGCAGAAGCGGTGCCGATTCCGGCCCTGACGGCACGGGTCACCGATCTGACCGCCAGCCTCTCGGCGGCCCAGGCCGGCGAACTGGAAGCCCGGCTGGCCGCCTTCGAGGCCAAAAAAGGCAGCCAGGTCGTCGTCCTGGTGCTGCCGACGACGCAGCCGGAGCCGATCGAGCAATTTGGCATTCGCCTGCTCGATGCCTGGAAGATCGGCCGCAAGGGCATCGATGACGGGGCGATCCTGATCGTCGCCAAGGATGACCGACGCCTGCGCATCGAAGTCGGCTACGGCCTGGAAGGTGTGCTCAACGACGCCACCGCCAAACGGATCATCGACGAAACCATTACGCCGAAATTCAAGGCCGGCGACCTGCCGGGCGGCATCGCCGCCGGCGTCGACGCCATCCTTGCCGCCGTCGACCGGGAAGAACTACCGGCCGCCACAGCCCGCGCCAACAGTGCGGCCTCGGGTGGTGGCCGGCTGAATATCGACAGCTTCGGCGAAAACACCTGGCTGATCGGCCTCGGGATCATTGCCGTCGGCGGCGCCATCATCCGCTATTTTCTCGGCAACCTGCTCGGCTCGGGCGTCGTCGGCGGCGTCACGGCGGGGCTCGGCTGGCTGTTGACCGGAAGTATCCTCGGCGCACTGGCCGGCGCGGCCATCGGCTTTTTTGTCGCCTTGCTCGGTCTCGATCTGTTGCTCAGCGGCCTGGCCAGTGGCGGGCGGGGCGGCAGTTCAGGGGGCGGCGGCTTCGGCGGTGGTGGTGGTTCGGGCGGCGGCGGTGGCGCCTCGGGGAGTTGGTAAATGACGATTAAACGCATTCTGCGGCACTGGCTGCTCCCGCCCTGGCTGGTCAGGCGCCGTTTTGGACCGGCCCTGCTGGCGGCCATCGCCGCGGCGATTGGCGAATCGGAAAAACTGCACCGCGGCGAACTGCGTTTCGTCATCGAAGGTCGTCTGTCGCTACTCCAGCTATTGCGCGGACTGAGCACGCGGCAACGGGCAATTGAGCAATTCGCCGACCAGGGGGTCGGCCATACCGCGGAACATAGCGGCATCCTGATTTACCTGCTGCTCGCCGAACGGCAGGTCGAAATCGTCGCCGATAGCGGCATTACGGCGAAGGTCGAACAGGCCGAGTGGGATGCGCTGTGCCACGGCATGACTGCACAGTTTGCCCAAGGGCATTACCGCGAGGGCGCGCTGCAGGGCATCGCGCAAGCCACCCGCCTGCTCTCCCGACACTTTCCGGCCGGGGCCGACAACCCGAACGAACTGGCCGACCCGCCGCTGCTCGTCTAATGCCGGGCATTCTTGGCCTCCGCCCAGGCTTGGCGCCGCTCCTGGCGCTGTGCCTGCTGCTGCCGCTGCCGGCCGGCGCGCTGCCCGGGCTGGCCGAGGTCAAAGCCGCCTACACCGCCTCCGAAGCCATGCTGCTGGCACGCGACGGCCGGCCGGTGCACCGTCTGCGCCTCGACAAGACGGTGCGGCGCCTGGCCTGGACACCGTATGCCGAGATTTCGCCGGCCCTGATTCGGGCGGTCATCGTGTCGGAAGACCAGCGTTTTCTCGAACACGAGGGAATCGACTGGCGGGCGGCCGGCAAGGCGGCCTGGACCAACTTCTGGGGCGGCCGGACGCGGGGCGCCAGCACCCTGACCATGCAACTGGCCGGGCTGATCGACGAAGATCGCCAGCAACGCGGCCGTCGCTCGGTTTTCGGCAAGATCTCGCAGTCCGCCGCCGCGCTGCGTCTTGAAAGTTTCTGGAGCAAGCGGCAGATCATCGAGGCTTACCTGAATCTGGTCAGCTTCCGCGGCGAATTGCAGGGGGTCGGCGCAATGAGCCGACAGTTGTTCGGCAAATGGCCGCATGGCCTGGACGAGCGCGAAGCAGCGCTGGCCGCCGCCCTGCTCCGCTCGCCGAACGCGGCACCGGGGCGGGTCGTCAAACGCGCCTGCAAGCTGCTGCAGGAAATGGACCGGGCCGGCGAATGCGCCGGCCTCGAAGGCTTTGCCGCACAGGCCCTGAACGGCGGTCTGCAGGACACGACGTCCGGCGACGGCGAACAATTGGCGCCGCATCTGGCCCGCAAGCTGCTCCAGCAGCCCGGCCAGGCCATCCGCTCGAGCCTCGATGCCGATTTGCAGCGTTTTGCCAGCGCCGCGCTGCGCCGCCACCTCGCTGCCCTGAACCGGCAGAACGTCGAGGATGGCGCGCTGCTGGTCATCGACAACGCCAGCGGCGAGATTCTCGCCTGGGTCGGTTCGAGCGGCGATCTGTCGGGCGCCGCCGAAGTCGATGGCGTGACGGCATTGCGTCAGGCCGGCTCGACGCTGAAGCCCTTCCTCTACGCGCAGGCCTTCGAGGCCCGCCAGCTGACGCCGGCCTCGCTGATCGAAGATGCTCCGCTGAGCCTCGATACCGGCAACGGTCTATACACCCCGCAAAATTATCAAGCGCATTACCAGGGCTGGGTCTCGGCGCGCCGCGCGCTGGCCGGCTCGCTGAATGTGCCGGCCGTCAAAACGCTCGTCCGCCTCGGGCCGGACCGCTTCCAGCAGCGCCTGAAAGAGACCGGCTTCGCCAGCCTGACGGAAAGCGGCGACTGGTACGGTTACAGCCTGGCCCTCGGTTCGGCCGACATTTCGCTGCTGATGCTGGCCAACGGCTACCGGACGCTGGCCAACGGCGGCGTCTGGTCGCCGCTGCGCGCCACGCCGGGCCAGGTTCCGCCCGCACAGCCCTGCCGAAACCAAGGCTGCGCGGGCGTTTTCAGCGGCAAGGTGCACGCCGCCTATCGGCCGGCCAGCGCTTTTCTGATTGGCGACATCCTGGCCGACCGCAGCGCCCGTGCCGCCACCTTCGGCCTCGAATCCTGGCTGGCCACGCCGTATTGGGCTGCCGTCAAGACCGGCACCAGCAAGGACATGCGCGACAACTGGTGCGCCGGCTATTCGCCTCGTTACACAGTCGCCGTCTGGGTCGGCAATGCCGGCGGCAGCCCGATGCACGATGTTTCCGGCATGTCCGGGGCGGCGCCGGTATGGCGCGAGGTGATGGACTGGCTGCACCGCGGCGAGACGACCAACGGCCGCCCCCGCCAGAGCAGCCGGCCGCCGGCCGCACCGGCCGGGATCGTGCGGATACCGATCCGCTTTGTGCCACCGCACGAGCCGCCGCGTGACGAATGGTTCGTCGCCGGCAGCGAAATGCCGGTGATCCGCGCCGCCCAGGCCGGTGCGCTGGCCCGCATCAGCTACCCGGCGGCCGGCAGCATCATCGCTCTCGACCCCGACATTCCGCCCCACCTGCAACGGATACCGCTCCGCCTCTCGGCCCCGGCCGCCCCAGGTTGGATCTGGCGCATCGACGGACAACGACTTGGAACCGCCGGTACCAACTCCCGCTGGCTGCCGCAACCGGGACGACACCGTCTGACGCTGGAAAACGGCGCGGGCGAGACACTCGACAGCGTCGTCCTCGACGTCCGCTCCCTGAAGGGACGCGGACGATAGCACGGTATATCCAGAACGCTTAACGGTGTAAATTGAGGTTACAAAATATCCATAACCTCAAGAAGGGGAATAATCATGTTCAGCATGAGCATTCGTGGGCGCCTGATTGCGCTCGTCACATTTCTTGCCGCAGCCCTGATCGTCACCGGCAGCATCAGTTTCTACATTGCCCGCAGCGCCGAGGCCGAAATCGAATCGATTTTCAAGCACGAGGCAGTGCCGATGCGCGAACTGGCCCGGATTCGTCGCCTGGTCGTTGAAAACAGCGGCCAGATATTCCGGGCCATGCAGCACAACCCCGGCACTGACTATGCCAAGCTGCACGACCACCCGGTCAGCGCGCACCTTGAAGTGATCGAGAAGAACCTGAAATGGATGGACGAGACCTTCGTTTCCTTCAAAGCCAATCTGCTGCCGGATAGCGAGGAACTGAAGCTTTTCCAGGAATTCGAGCCGCTCTACGCCCGCTATGCCAGCGAAGTCGTCCAGCCAACGATGACGGCGCTGGTCAACAGCGACTATTCGGCCGCCACCGTGGCGCATTTTCTGAAGGCCAACGCCCAGTTTGAAGCCAAAATAAACCCGTTGATGCGCAGCATCGCCGAGGCGCAGGAAAAGGCGGTCAAGGCAAGTTACGAAACCTCGACCGTCCAGAACCGGCGTTTCATCTGGATCTCCGTGGTCACGCTGGGTCTTGGCCTGCTGATCGGCCTGCTCATCGCCGTTCACACCATCCGTTCGATCACCCTGCCGCTCGACGAGATGCAGGCGCTGATCACCCGTGCCGCGCGCGACAAGGATTTCACCGGCAGCATTCGGATCCGCAGCCGGGATGAGGTCGGACTGACGGCCGAAGCGTTCAACGATTTGCTCAAGGCGTTGCAGCAAAGCCTGGGCGCCGTCCGTCATGAAATCATCAAGGTCGACGAAGCGACGGCCACGCTCTCCCAGGCCGCCAGCCAGGCGGCTCAGGCGTCGGCGGCGACCAGCGAGTCGTCGTCATCGATGGCGGCCTCGCTGGAAGAACTTTCGGTCAGCATCACCTCGGTATCCGACCACACCCGCGAGGCCCTGGCCCTGGCCAACCAGGCCGGCGAGCACTCGGAAACCGGGGGCAGCGTGATCGGCAGCGCGGTTTCCGCGATGGCCGCTATCGCCGTCGAGGTACGCAGCGTCGGCGCGACGATCAGCGAACTGGGCCAGCACTCCGATCGCATCTCCTCGGTGGTACAGGTGATCAAGGATGTCGCCGACCAGACCAACCTGCTCGCCCTGAATGCCGCCATCGAGGCGGCCCGGGCCGGCGAACAGGGACGCGGATTCGCGGTGGTGGCCGACGAGGTGCGCAAGCTTGCCGAACGGACGAGCAAGGCCACCGGCGAGATCGGCGGCATGATCGGCGACATCCAGAGCCGGTCGAAGAGCGCCGTGCTCGCCATGGACGGCGCCATCAGCCGGCTGGAAAACGGCTCGGAGCTGGCCAACCGGGCCGGCCAGGCGATTGCCGCGATTCGCAGCGCCAACAGCGAGGTCCAGCGCGTCTTTGCCGATATCGACGAGGCCATGCATGAGCAGGGTGCCGCCAGTTACGACATTGCCCAGAAGGTCGAGCAGGTCGCCCAGGCTTCCGAAGAAAGCAGCGTCAGCGTCGGCATCTCGGCCAGCGAAGCGGCCAATATCCGCGATCTGACCAACAGCATGCGGGCCACCGTCGAGCGCTTCAAAATCTGACGTCCCGCCAAGGCAGCCCACGCGCCGGCTGCCTTGTGGCAAACTCCGGCCCATGCACGCGCTCCCCCACCTCACCGCGATCGACTGGCTTTCGATAGCCATTTTCTTTGCCTGCTGGGCCGGCTATGCCTGGTTTTCCGAGCATAGCCAGAGCGGCTCCGCCGGCCTGATCGGAACCAGCCAGAGCTATCGCCTGCTGTGGGCCTTCCGCATGCTGGAACGGGACAACCGGGTGATGGATTCGACGCTGATCGGCAACCTGGTGACCAGCGTCTCCTTTTACGCCAACACCACCATCTACATCATCGCCGGCCTGGTCGCGGCGCTCGGCGCTTCCGACCGGCTCCTCAGTTTCACCACCGAGTTGCCTTTCGGCGGCGCCGGCAACCGCGAACTGCTCGAAATCAAGCTGATGCTGCTGCTGGCTTCCTTCGTCTTTGCCTATTTCAAATTCACCTGGTCGCTGCGCCAGTTCAACCTACTTTCCATCCTCGTCGGGGCCGCACCGCTGGGCAAGGCCGGCGAGCCCGGGATCGACACTTACGCCCACCAACTGGCGATCGCCAACAATCTGGCCGGCGACGATTTCAATCGCGGCATCCGTGCCTATTACTTCGGCCTGGCCGCTTCCGGCTGGCTGCTCCATCCGCTGGCCCTGGCCACGCTGGCCATCCTGGTGCTGATCGTGCTCTATCGCCGCGATTACCGCTCGGCCGCGCTGGCCATGCTGCGTCGCGGGCGCTGAAGACATGCAACGGCAAAGCCAGCTGGCCGGTATCGGCTTCGGCCTGCTGGCTTACGTCATCTGGGGCTTTTTCCCGCTCTATTTTCGGCAGCTGACGCACATTCTGCCGATGGATGTGCTGTCCAATCGTGCCGTCTGGGCCTGCGTCTTCGTCGGCATCCTGCTGACGCTGCGCGGCAGCTGGTCGAAAGTGGTCGCGGTTTTCCGAACGCCGCGCCAGTTCGCCATGCTGACGCTGGCCGCCCTGCTGGTCGGCAGCAACTGGCTGATCTTTCTCTGGGCGGTCGCCAATCAGCAGGTCGTCGCGTCCAGCCTCGGCTATTTCCTGACGCCGCTGATCAATGTCCTGCTCGGCCTCTTCGTACTCAAGGAGCGCCTGAACCGGCTGGAATGGATTTCGGTCGCCTTCGCCATTGCCGCGATCGCCAACGAGATCATCACCCTCGGCAGCCTGCCCTGGGTTTCGCTCCTGCTCGCCGCCACCTTCGGCACCTACGGGCTGGTGCGCAAGCAGGTGCCGGTCGACCCGCTGTCCGGTCTCTGGCTGGAAACGCTGGCGATGCTGCCGATCTGCGGCATCTACGCGCTCTGGCAGGCGGACAACGGCCATCTGGTTTTTGCCACCCACGACACCGCTACTGCCGCCTTGCTGATCGGCGCCGGCATCGTCACTGCCTTTCCGCTGATGGCCTTCGCCGCCGCCACCCAGCGCCTCGGCCTGGCCACCCTGGGCATGCTGATGTACATCAATCCGACCCTGCAATTCGTCACCGCCGTGTGGATCTTCGGCGAACCGATGCAGACGGAGCGGCTGATCAGTTTCGCCCTGATCTGGCTCGGCCTTTTCGTTTACAGCTGGAGTTTGTGGCAGAAATTCCGGCGACCGGCCTGATGCGCCGTCAGCTGATCTACGCCATCGTCTTCATCGAAGGCTTCTGCTCGCTCGGCGCCGAAGTCATCGCACTGCGCCGGCTGGTGCCGCATATCGGCAGTTCCATCGTCGTCACCGCGCCGACCATCGGCTTCTTCCTGCTCGCCCTGGCTCTCGGCTACGCCTCCGGCGCCAAGGTGGCGGCCAACTATCCGGCGGTCGTCGCCCGCAATTTCCTGATCTCAGCCGGTCTGGCCGGCCTCGGTCTGGCCGGCGTCACCGTCGATGGGCTGTTCGCCCACCTGCAACCGGCCTGGATCGCCTACCTCTTCTTCATCGGCGGCGTGCTCTGCCCGCTGGCCTGGTTGCTCGGCCAGACCGTGCCCATCCTGACCAACCTGATGAAGCATCAGCGCACCGGCGAGGCGAGCGGCATGGCGCTCTACTGGTCCACCCTCGGCTCCTTTCTCGGCTCGCTCAGCCTGTCGCTACTGGTCATGCAGTGGCTCGGCGTTTCCGCCGCCGCTTTCGCCTGCGCGCTGGGGCTACTGATCGGCACGCTGCTACTCACCGGGTTGCAGTGGAAAACGGTCTTTTTCTCGCTGGCGACCGCTGCCCTCGCCGCTGCGGTCAACCTGCAGCATCCGGTAACCGCCGATACCGCCTACGCCGAATACATCGTCGGCAATGTCGACCTGCCGGGCCAGCAAAACCCTCGCGCCTTGTGGGTGAACAAATCGGTCGCCTCACTACTCGACGATTCGCAACCGCCCAATTACACGCGCTACATCAAGCACCTGCGGCAGATCCTGCTCGACGATCTCGGTTTCAAAGACAAGGAAATACTCGTTCTCGGCGCCGGCGGCTTCACGCTATCCCACCGGGAGCCGCTGAATCGCTACACCTATGTCGATATCGACCCGGCGATCAGGGAGATCGCCGAGCGATACTTCCTGCACGAACCGGCGCGTGGCGAATTCATCGTCGACGATGCCCGCCGCTTCGTTGCGACCAGCGAGCGGCGCTTCGATGCCGTGGTGGTCGATGTTTACAGCTCGCACACCTCGATCCCCAGCCACCTCGTGACCCGCGAATTCTGGGCCGGCACCCGGCGCGTGCTGAAGCCGGACGGCATCCTGCTGGCTAACCTGATCCTCGACGGCAAGCTGGAAAGCCCTTATGCCCGCAACCTGCTGGCCACCATCGACAGCGTTTTCGGCCGTTGCGCCATTGCCGTGCTGCACAAGGCCAAACCTCTGGCCAACGTCGAAGTCAGCTGTTTCGCCAGCAGCCGCCCCGGGGAAACCGGCATCTATGTCGATGAGAAAAACCGGGCTGATCTCGACCGGGCGAGGTAAGTTCAGCCGAGTCGGCAGCGTCCGGGTTCATCCCCGGCGGCGCAAGGCCATGTGTGCCGTAACCATCTGCGGGATCTGCCGGTCGAGATCGGAATCTCTCTGGCAACCGAGCATCAGATACAGCAAGCCGCGTGCAAACGCCCAGGTATCGCGGGCCGCCGCCGACGGTTCGAGGCCTTCGCGCAAAAAACCCTGTTCAGCAGCCCGGCGATAGACCCGCTCCATTTTTTCCAGGAATTCCTTGGCCGGACGGGAAACATCCTCCTGCACACTGGCGAACTCATCGACATATTCGCAACGCGAGATCATGATTTCAAAAACCTCGCGCAGTGCCGCACAGTCATCCAGCATTCGGTAAAAATCCTTCAACGAGGCCTCGATGGCATCGAGCGGATTGTCATAGGCCTCGGACTGCATCAGCGCATCGGTCCGTTGGACCATCGGCCCAAAGACATCATCACGCATGGCAAAGAACAACTCGGCCTTGTCCTTGAAATGCCAGTACACCGCCCCGCGCGTGACACCGGCTTCCTTGGCGATCTTGTCCAGTGTTGACCGGCTGACGCCGCACTGGTGAAATACCGCACGCGCCGAATCGATGATGTCCTTGCGGGTTTTCTCCGCATCTTCCTTGGTTTTTCTAGCCATTGTCTCCCTCTCGGCCCAGTCGCATCACTCGGCCTCTGCAAACATCTCAAGTCGATCGGTTGATCGCCGAAAGAAATTTACATACATTCGTGATTGTATATAATAGCTCAAAATAACTCTCAATGGAGTACCCCAATGACTTCCGGAAACCTGCCGCGGCGCAAAGCCCTGTCACTCATCATCGGGGCCACCGCCCTCAGCGCCGCGCTGCTCGCCGGCTGCTCGGACAAAAAGCCCGCCGCCCCGGCAATGGGTCCGATGCCGGTCACCGTGCTCGAAGTCCAGCCGCAGCGCGTACCGTCCTCCATCGAAGTCATGGCGCAAACCGAAGGGGCGCGCGAAACCGAAGTGCGCGCCCGGGTTGGCGGCATTCTCGTCAAGCGCCTTTATCAGGAAGGCGAGACGGTCAAGGCTGGCCAACCACTGTTCCAGATTGACCGTTCGACCTACGAAATCGCACTGGCCGACGCCAAGGCCAAGGCCGAGCAGGCCAGCCGCGAAATGCATCGGCTGAAAGGCCTGATCGATGCCAAGGCAATCAGTCAACGCGAATACGACGACACCGTTTCTGCCAATGCCATTGCCCAGGCGGCACTGCATCAGGCCGAGCTGAACCTGTCCTGGACGACCGTCACCGCCCCGGTGGCAGGCACCACCGGCCGGGCCACGAAGTCGGAAGGCAGCCTGATCAGCATCGGTGCCGACAGCCTGCTCACATCGGTCTATCAGAGCAATCCGATCTGGGTCAGTTTCAGTCTGGGTGACAGCGATCTGGCCAAGCTGCCGAACGGCCGGGTCACTGCTACTAATGTCAGCGGGGTCGAACTGATCCAGGGCAATGGCACGGTCTATCCGAAGCCCGGCAAACTGAATTTCCTGGCCAGCAACATCGACACCACGCTCGGCACCCAGCAATTGCGGGCCGAATTCGAGAACCGCGACAACCAACTGCTGCCCGGCCAGTTCGTCCGCATCCGCCTGCTCACCGGCGAGCGCGACGGCGTCTTCCTGGTGCCGCAATCGGCCGTGGTGCAAACCGAGCAAGGCCCGATCCTGATGCTGGTCGGCGAAGGCGACAAGGTTGCGCCACGCCCGGTACAAGCCGGCGAGTGGTACGGCAAGGACTGGGTCATCCTCGGCGGACTGAAAGCCGGCGACAAGGTGATCATCGACAACCTGATCAAGCTGCGTCCCGGTGCACCGGTCGCCCCGCACCCGCCCGCCGCCCCTGCGGCGCCTGGCGCGCCGGCTGCGGAAAGTGCTGCCAAGCCGGCGGCCAAGGGCTAAGGGGTCGCCATGTCAAAATTCTTCATCAACCGACCTATTTTTGCGTCGGTCATCTCGATCATCATTGTCATCGCCGGGCTGGTCGCCGCCCAGGTGCTGCCGATCGCCCAATATCCGCAGATCGCCCCACCGACGGTACTGATTACCGCCACCTACCCGGGCGCTTCGGCTGAAACGCTGGCCAAGACGGTCGCTGCACCAATCGAGGAGCAGTTGAACGGGGTCGAGAATCTGCTTTATTTCACCTCCTCGGCCTCGGCCAACGGCTCGCTGACCATCACCGCCACCTTCGAGGTCGGCACCAATGTCGATGCCGCCTCGGTCAACGTCAACAACCGCGTCAAGGCGGCCGAACCACGGCTGCCGGAAGAAGTGCGGCGTAACGGCGTGATCGTCCAGAAGCGCTCGAACGACATTCTGAAAGTCATCGCGCTGGAGTCCGAGGAAAACCGTTTCAACACGCTTTTCCTGTCCAACTACGCCAGCCTGAACATTGTCGACGAGTTGAAACGGGTCAAGGGCGTCGGCGACGTCATCATTTTCGGTGCCCAGGACTACTCGATGCGCGTCTGGCTGAAGCCGGACCGGATGGCCCAGCTCGGTCTGACGACGAGCGAAGTCGCCGCGGCGATTCGCGCCCAGAACGCCCAGAATGCCGCCGGCAAGATCGGCCAACAACCGGCACCAAGCGACCAGATGCTGGCCTACACGGTGACCGCCAAGGGCCGCCTGCTGACCCCGGAAGAGTTCGGCAACATCGTCATTCGCGCCAGCGGCCCGAACGGCGTGCTCTATCTCAAGGACATCGCCCGCATCGAACTCGGCGCCTACAGCTACGACCAGAGCGTCAAGGTGGACGGCAAGCCGACCATCGGCATGGGCGTTTTCCTGCAGACCGGTGCCAACGCGCTGGAAGTGGCCAAGCTGGTCGAGAACAAGATGCAGGAGTTGAAAACGAAATTCCCGGAGGGCATGGGTTACATCACGCCTTTCGATACCACGCGCTTCGTTTCCGCCTCGATCAATGAAGTGGTCAAGACCCTGATCGAAGCCATGGTCCTCGTGCTGGCCGTCGTCTATATCTTCCTGCAAAGCTGGCGGGCCACACTGATCCCGATGGTCGCCGTGCCGATCTCGCTGATCGGCACCTTTGCCGGCCTCTGGCTGTTCGGTTTCTCGATCAATACGCTGACGCTGTTCGCGATGGTGCTGGCCATCGGCATCGTCGTCGACGATGCCATCGTCGTGCTGGAGAACGTCGAACGCCTGATGGCCGAGGAAAAGCTGTCGCCCCGGGATGCCGCCATCAAGGCCATGCACCAGGTTCAGGGCGCCCTGGTCGCCATCGTCCTGGTGCTCTGCGCGGTGTTTATTCCGGTCGCCTTCCTGGGCGGCATTGCCGGCCAGCTCTACAAACAGTTCGCAGTCACCGTCGCGGTCGCCGTCGTTCTTTCCGGCGTCGTCGCGCTGACCCTGACGCCGGCGCTGTGCGCCCTGCTGCTCAAGGCGCAGCATACGGAAAGCAAGCTGTTTGCGCCGTTCAACCGCCTGTTCGAGCGCTTTACCCGTTCCTACACCACGACGGTCGGCCTGACGCTAAAGCACGGCATCATTGGCGGCGTGATATTCGCGCTGGTGATCGGCGTGACGGTCTTTTTCTTCCGCATCATCCCCGGCAGCTTCGTCCCGGCCGAAGACCAGGGCTACCTGATTTCGGCACTGATGCTACCCGATGGCGCAACCCTGAAGCGCACCGAGCAGACCGGCGAGAACATCCGCAAGATGATCGGCAGCGATCCGGCCGTCCGGCACACTTTCGTCGTCTCCGGCTTCGACCTGATCGGCGGCGGCAACAAGCCCAACGCCGGCACCATCTTCATTCCGCTCAAGGACTGGAGCGAGCGCGAAGCCAAGGCGCAGGATCTGGCCGGCAAGTTCATGGGTATCGGCATGATGCAGCCGGACGGCATGGCGCTCGTCTTCAACCCGCCACCGATCATGGGCCTGGGTTCGGCCGGCGGTTTCGAGGTTTACCTGCAAAACCGCGTCGATGGCGATACCAAGCGACTCAACGAGGTGGCCCAGGCATTCATGGCCGAATTGCAGAAGCACCCTGAGTTCACCCGTATCTCCACCTTCTTCCGGCCGACCGTGCCGCAACTGTTCGTCGAAGTGGACGAACCGAAGGTGCTCGCCCTCGGCATCCCGCTGACCAGCGTCTATGAAGCCCTGCAAAGCACGATGGGCGCGCTCTACGTCAATGACTTCAACAAGGCCGGGCGGGTCTATCGCGTGCAGTTGCAGGCCGAGGCCAGCTACCGGATGAAACCGGAGGATCTCGGCAAGATCTACGTCCGCAGCACGACAACCCAGGCAATGATTCCGCTGTCGGCGATCAGCAAGGTGAAGAACGTCGTCGGTCCGGAGCAGGTCGAGCGCTTCAACGGCTTCGTCGCCGCCAAAATCATGGGCGACAGCAAGCCCGGCATCAGTTCCGGCGACGCCATCAAGATCGTCGAGGAAGTGGCTGCCGCCACGCTGCCCAGCGGCTTCGAAATTTCATGGACCGGTCAGGCCTTCCAGGAAAAACGCAGCTCGGGCTCGTCGCTCTATGCCTTCGGCTTCGCCATCATCATGGTCTTCCTGATCCTCGCCGCCCAGTACGAAAAGTGGTCGCTGCCGCTGGCCGTCATCATGGCTGTGCCTTTCGCGCTGATGGGTGCGCTGACCGCGATCTGGCTGCGCAACATGCCGAACGACATCTACTTCCAGATCGGCCTCGTCGTGCTGATCGGGCTGGCCTCGAAAAACGCCATCTTGATCGTCGAATTTGCCGCCCAGAAGTACGCCGAAGGGATGAACGTCGTCGATGCCGCGCTGGAAGCCGCCCGCCTGCGCCTGCGGCCGATCGTCATGACCTCGCTCGCCTTCGTGCTCGGCGTCTTCCCGCTGGTCAAGGCCAGCGGGGCCGGCGCCGCGGCCCGCCAGTCGATGGGGACCGGCGTCTTCGCCGGGATGATCGCCGCCACCTTCATCGCCACGATTTTCATTCCCCTCTTCTTCATGTGGCTGGAGCGCGGCAAGCAGATACTGCCGGCCGGCCACGACGATGTCGCCCACGCGGAGGAAAACTAAGATGCGTACCCTGCCTCCCACCCTGCCGAAAATCCGCCTCGCCGCGGCGTTGGCCACAGCCCTTGCCCTGAGCGGCTGCGCCATCGGCCCGGATTACCTGCGACCGAGCAACTGGCTGCCCGCCACCTTCAGGGAAGCGGCCCCTGCCGCTGTCCAGCAAGATGCCGCGTCGAACAGCGCGGTCGACGCGCAGTGGTGGTCGCTGTTCGCCGATGCCACGCTGAATGAACTGGTCGATCAGGCACTCGCGAATAACGCCGACCTGCGCACTGCGATTGCCCGTCTCGAACAGGCCAACGCCCTGGCCCGCGAGGCCGGTGCCGCCTTCTTCCCGGAAATCGACGGCGAAGCCAGCGGCAGCAACCGGAAACTGAGCACCAAGACCGCCACCTGGACGAGCAGTTCGCCGAAGTTCCAGCACGCCCGCAGTGCAGCGCTGACGACGTCCTACGAGCTGGATATCTGGGGCCGCGTCCGGCGCGCCAACGAATCGGTTCAGGCCAGCCTGCTGGCCAGCCAGTATTCGCGGGACGCCATCCGGTTGACCGTGGCCGGTCTGGTTACCAGCAATTACCTGGCCCTCCGTGCCTACGATGCGGAACTGGCCGTTACGGCCGAGTCGCTGGCCAGTCGGGAAGCCAGCCTGAAGCTGGTGAAGACGCGGGTCGATGCCGGCCTCGTGTCGCCGCTTGACCTCTATCAGGCCGAAGGCGCGCAAGCCGCCCTCCAGGCCCAGCAAGCCGACCTGCGGCGCCTGCGGGCCCTGGCCGAGCACCAGCTGGCGCTGCTCACCGCCAAGCCGGACCTGGCGATCGCGGCCGGCGACATCCGCCAGTTGCCGCTGCCGCCGATCCCACCGGCCGGCCTGCCGGCCGACCTGATCGAAAGCCGGCCCGACGTCCGCGAAGCCGAGCAAAAGCTGGTCGCGGCCAACGCCAATATCGGCGTCGCCAAAGCCGGCTACTACCCGAAATTCTCGCTGACCGGCAGCGTCGGCACGGAAAGCAAGACGCTCGGCGACCTGTTCGGTGCCGGCGCCAACACCTGGTCGATCGGCCTCGGGCTGCTCATGCCGATCATCGATTTCGGCCGCACCTCGGCCCGTGTCGATCAGGCCAAGGCACTCAACGAGCAGTCGCTGATCGCCTGGCAGAACACGCTGCAGACCGCCTACAAGGAAGTCCGCGATGCGCTGGTCAATCTGCGCGAAAACGGCAATGCCGAAACAGCGCAGAACGTCCGGGTCTACAACACCCAACAGGCGCTCGACATCGCCAACCGGCGCTACGACGCGGGTTATTCCGGTTACCTGGAAGTACTCGATGCCCAGCGCAGCAACAACGATGCGCTGCTCGCCATGATCGCCACCCGCCAGGCCCGGCTGGTCGCCGCGGTCGAGTTGTTCAAGGCGATTGGCGGCGGCTGGAAGGACCAAGCGGCGAAGCGCGGCTAAGGCCTCCAGCGCCACCGCTGCCGCCCGGGCAGCACGGCGATGAAACCTGCCCGTAGTCGGCCGCAAGGCCAACTGCCGGCAGGTTTTTTTTATGTACAATGACTCACAAAAAATTGACAAATAACGGAGACAAATGATGGGCGTCGTATTCGCCAAAACCCCCAAGGGCCAGGATGAAATTACCAGTAAAGCGGGCGGACTGACGCCACGCGTTCGTCGCGTGCTGATTTTCGTCGATGGCAAACGGACCGTCGATGAAATGCGCGGCATGTTGCAGGCCGACGATCTACAGCACACTCTGGGCATGCTCGAGGAGGCCGGTTACATCGCCCTGCCCAATGCCGCTTCAAGCCAGCCGTTGCCCTCGATCACCGCTTTCGGCAAATTGCCGGCAACGCACGATCCGGTTCGCCTGCAACAGGCACGCAATTTCATGATGAACACGGTAAACGCCTTTGTCGGCGCGCTCGGTGCCAGTTCCCTGCTCGATCGCATCGAGAAAGCCGACAGTCACCCCGGCCTGCGCGACCTGTACGACGAGTGGTATCACGCCATCGTGATGTCGCGCGATGGCAAGCGCGAAGCCGAAGCCTTGCGCAGCAAGTTGCTGAACGTCATTTAAGCCGCGGCTCCGCTGCGTTCAGGGCGAAACAAGCTGCACCCTGAACGCCTCGCTCACTCGCTGCTGGCTTTCGGCTTGCGGCTGCGCGGCTTGCGCGCTTTCGGCGCCTCGGCCGGCTGCACGGCCTCAACCACCACGGCCGGCGGGGTGCTTTCCGCCTCCTGACGCGGCCGGCGACCACCGCGCCGGCGCGGACTGGCCGCTACCGGCACATCGACTGACGGGGCCGGCGTTTCGACAACGACCACCGGCACCGCTTCGACCGGTGCCACCTCAGGCTGCACTGCCACCGCCGGCTCCTTGCGCGGCCGGCGACCACGCCGGCGCGAGGCCTGGCCGGCCACCGCCGGCTCGTCAGCGGCGCTTTCGGCCTTGACCGGCTTTATCTGGTCGACCACAGCCGGCGCGATGTCAACTGGCAGGGCGACAGGCTCAGTCACGGTTTCTGCCGCAGCACTGGCCAGCTCCGCTTCCGGCGCCGCGACACGCGCTTGCACCCGCGTCACGTAAGCGCCGGATTTGTCATCGCGCCCGAAGCCGAGCAGACCGCGATTGGCCGCCTCTTCCAGCAAGTTGCCAAAACTGCGGAAACCGTAATAGTTTTCGTTGAACCCGGGGTTGCGGCGCTTGATCACTTCCTTCAGCACCGAGGCCCAGATCCGTTCGGTTTCGCCGCGGTCGGCGATCAGGTCGGCGAAGGTGGCGGTGGCCAGTTCGATGGCCTTGGCCTTGCGCGCTTCGAGTTTTTCGCGGCGGCCCTTTTCCTCTTCCGGCGAACGGCGCGGCGCCGGCTCGCGATTCTCCCGGCGGCCGGCATGATTGCGTTCGCCCTCGCGGTCGCGCACCAGATCGTCGTAATAGATGAATTCGTCGCAGTTGGCGATCAGCAGATCGGAGCACGACTGCTTGACGCCGACGCCGATCACCCGCTTGGCGTTTTCGCGCAGCTTGGAGACCAGCGGCGAGAAGTCGGAATCGCCGCTGATGATGACGAAGGTATCGACATGCGACTTGGTGTAGCACAGGTCCAGCGCATCGACGACGAGACGGATATCGGCCGAATTCTTGCCGGATTGGCGAACGTGCGGGATTTCGATCAGTTCGAAATTCGCTTCGTGCATCGCCGACTTGAAAGTCTTGTAGCGATCCCAGTCGCAATACGCTTTTTTGACGACAATGCTGCCTTTGGCGAGCAGGCGCTCGAGCACCGGCTTGATGTCGAATTTTTCGTACTGGGCATCGCGCACGCCAAGGGCGACGTTCTCGAAATCACAAAAAAGGGCCATGCTGGCGGTATCGTTGGGGGCGGCCATGGGATTTAGTCAGTTATCAGGAAAAGCCGAGTATACCTGCCTGCCGGATGCCGATGCACCGGAATGCCGAGAGGCCGGTATCATGGCGGCTCACCGAACCGATCGCCCCGATGCCCGACGCACCTCCTCCGCCACCCCGCCTGTACGATCTGCTGCTGGCGAGAACCACCCGACTTCCCGTTACGCTGCTGCTGATCGCGACCAATGCGCTGATTTTCGGGCTGATGCTCAATGCCGGCGCCGGACTGTGGCATTCGAACAATGGCGTGCAACTGGCCTGGGGGGCCAATTTCGGACCGGCCACGCAGGACGGCCAGTGGTGGCGGCTGGGCAGCGCGCTGTTCCTGCATTTCGGCCTGATCCACATCGTCATGAACCTGTGGGCGCTATGGGATGGCGGACAGCTGGTCGAACGCATCTACGGCCACCTGCGCTTTGCCGTCATCTATTTCGTCAGCGGCCTGAGCGGCAACCTGCTCTCGCTGGTCATCCAGGGTAACGATGCCGTTTCCGGCGGGGCCTCCGGCGCCATTTTCGGAATTTACGGAGCCTTGCTGATCTACGTCTGGCGCGAACGCAAGCTGCTCGACCCGCATGAGTTTCGCTGGTTGTTCTGGGCCGGTGCCGCCTTTACCTGCGTCAGCATCGGGCTGGGCCTGGTCGTTCCGGGCATCGACAACAGCGCGCACATTGGCGGCCTGCTCGCCGGCGCCCTGCTCGGCACGCTGCTTGGCCGACCGGTGCTGGGCGACAGCCCCTGGCCGCGGTGGCAGCGCGGTGCCGCCGGCTTGTCGTGGGCGGCCGCGATCGCTGGCCTGCTGACCCACATTCCGCCGCCGAGCTATCGGTGGAGCGAGGAAATCGCCGCCCGCCAGGAAATCCGCGAATTCCTCGAACGGGAAACGCGGATCCAGGCCAGTTGGCAGGACATCATCCGGCAAGACCGGCTGAATGCCGAGTCCATCCAGGAGCTGGCCAAACGCATCGAATTCGAGATTACCGAACCGTACGGCGAAAGCCTCGAGCAATTCTCCCAATTGACCCTCGACGAATCCGCCCCGTCGGCCGAGCAGATCGAGTCGCTACGGGCCTATAGCGAAAAACGCCGGGAGGTTTCGCAAGCCCTGGCCGATCAACTGCGGGCGAGAAGCCAGTTCGGCCCGACTCTGCCGCATCGGCGAGGCATGCCACCGGCTGCCCCAGCCAGCCCGGACACGGCCGGACAGTAGCCAAATCCGGCTGGCCGGCAACCATTCGCCGGGCAAAATTCAAGCTGCCGGCGCTTGCCGTCTATTTCAACTGCATTCCGCTTTTTTAGCCGACATCAAAGCCCCCCGCCGGCGTCGCCGCCTAACATCGGCCCGCCAAACAATTTCCGAAAGGGGGAATAAACATGAGCGGCGCGTTCACCAAATCGATGGCGCGGAACATTTTTTACGGGGGGACGGTTTTCTTCTTCCTGTTGTTCCTGGCGTTGTCATTCGACACTCACTCGCAACTTCCCAAACGCGACATGCGGCAGAACATCACGCCGCAGATCGCCGAGGGCAAGAAGCTGTGGGAAGTAAATAACTGCATCGGCTGTCACACCCTGATGGGTGAAGGGGCCTACTTCGCACCGGAACTGGGCAATGTCATCGTCCGTTACGGCGACGAAGGCGTCAAAGCGTTCATCCAGAGTCGCCCGAAAGAAGGCATCCCGGGTCGCCGCAGCATGCCGCAGTTCAACTTCACCGACGAGCAATTGAATGCCATCGTGGCCTTCCTGAAGCACGTCAATTCGATCAACGATGCCAACTGGCCGCCCAACGACCAAGGCTGATCGAGAGGAGAAACTGAACATGCAATTCAAATCGCAAGCGGTTGCAAAACCCTACTTCATCGCGGCAATCGGCCTTTTCGTCGGCCAGATCCTGTTCGGCCTGGTTCTTGGCCTGCAGTATGTGATCGGCGACTTCCTGTTCCCCGCCATTCCCTTCAACGTGGCCCGCATGGTCCACACCAACCTGCTCATCGTGTGGCTGCTCTTCGGCTTCATGGGCGGCGCCTACTACATGATCCCGGAAGAATCCGAGACCGAACTGTTCAGCCCGAAACTGGCGCTGCTGATGTTCTGGATCTTCCTGGTCGCTGGCGCGCTGACCATTGTCGGTTACCTGACCGTACCGTACGCGACGCTGGCTGAAATGACCGGCAACAACCTGCTCGAAACGATGGGCCGCGAGTTCCTCGAACAGCCGCTGCCGACCAAACTCGGCATCGTCGTCGTCGCCCTGGCCTTCCTGTTCAACATCACCATGACGGTGCTGAAGGGCAAGAAAACCTCGATCTCGATCGTGCTGCTGCTCGGCCTGTGGGGACTAGCCGTCTTCTTCCTGTTCTCCTTCTACAACCCGGTGAACGTCGTTCTCGACAAGTTCTTCTGGTGGTGGACGGTGCACCTCTGGGTGGAAGGCGTCTGGGAACTGATCCTCGGTTCGTTCCTGGCCTTCGTGCTGATCAAGACCACCGGCGTCGACCGGGAAGTCATCGAAAAGTGGCTGTACGTGATTGTCACCATGACGCTGATCACCGGCATCATCGGTACCGGTCACCACTACTACTGGATCGGCACGCCGGAATACTGGCAGTGGTGGGGTTCCATCTTCTCCGCTCTGGAACCGATTCCGTTCTTCGCCATGACCGTGTTTGCCTTCAACATGGTGAACCGTCGCCGCCGCGAGCACCCGAACAAGGTTGCCGTACTGTGGGCGTTGGGCACCGGCGTGATGTCCTTCCTCGGCGCTGGCGTGTGGGGCTTCCTGCACACCCTGGCTCCGGTGAACTACTACACGCACGGCACGCAGATCACCGCCGCTCACGGTCACATGGCGTTCTATGGCGCCTACGTGATGGTCGTGCTGATGATGATCTCCTACGCCATGCCCATCCTGCGCGGCCGTGCTGCCAACACCAACAAGTCGCAAGTCCTGGAAATGTGGGCGTTCTGGCTGATGACCATCGCGATGACTTTCATCACGCTGTTCCTGACCGCCGCCGGCATCCTGCAAGTCTGGCTGCAACGCGCTTCCGACAGCCCGCTGCCGTTCATGGTGGCGCAGGACAAGATCGCGATCTTCTACTGGTTGCGTGAAGGCACCGGCGTCATCTTCCTGATCGGCCTGCTGCTCTATGTCTCCAGTTTCTTTGTAGGTGGAGACAAGAAGGAAGCCGCTTAAGACTGATTCCTCCTCAAGTAGCATTTATGGCGCGGGTTGCGAAACCCGCGCTTTTTTTATGGTCGTTCCCCGCCTCGCCCGGCCAACGGCCAGCCCAATCCGGTGTCGGATTTCTTTACAGTCAAAAGCGGTTATTAGTCACATTTATGTAACCTGCCGTGAATCTATTCACGTTTGCTTTTTCCTCTCCGTGAAATAAATCACGTTTTTTATTCGGCAACAGCCACTGCTGTCGTCTATTTTTACAATAATGCGACCCGGCTTCCAATCACCCCACAGTTAATGCCGATTGAATTTCTTTATAAATACAATACGTTGTTTTTAAACACAATAAATAAACTGGCACGCACATTGCTTTTTTACTCCGGAAACAATTTCTTTGGGAGTAAAAAATGAAAAAAGCTCTATCCATTATCAGCTTGGCCTTGGGCATGCTCGGTAGCCAGTCGGCCACCGCACTGCCTTACACCGAAGTCGGCGATGCAGGTTATTCGCTGGCCACCGCGCAATTGCTGCCCGGTGCCACGACATCCATTTCCGGCACGCTGGATACCGTCGATATCTACCGTTTCTCTTGGGCCGGCGGCCTGTTCTCGGCGTCAACCAGCAGCAACTTCGACCCGATGCTTTACGTCTTCAATCTGGCCGGCAACACCCTGGCATTCAACGACGATAATTATTCGCTCCAGTCCTACGTAGCAGTGTCCCTGGCCCGGGGCGATTATCTGCTGGCGATCGATCACTACTCCTACAACTACGGTGGCAACCTTGGCGGATTTGCCAATGCCGGCAGCAGCGTTGGCGGGCAGTCCTATACCATCAACCTCGGGCAGCCGACCGTTTCGTCGACCGTCCCCGAGCCGGCCTCCCTGGCCCTGGCTGGTCTCGCCCTGGCCGGACTGGCCGTCAGCCGGCGCAAAAGCCGTTAATCATCGGCACCTCTGCAAACCCCGCTGCGGCGGGGTTTTTTATTGTCTGATGCTTTTCATCGCGGCCGGCGCGGTGGCTGTTCGACCGGGCATGCCGAGTTCTCCGGTCGTTACTTAGGACACATCAAGTTATCACCGGGCAACGCTCGCTATGATCTGCCGCATGACTGCAATCACCCTGCCTGTAGCCGCGACTTCGGACAAACGCCTGCCCGGCGATCTCGCCATCTGGTTCTTCATCCTGGCCGAGATGCTGGCGTTTGCCGTGTTTTTCGCCTCCTACGCTTTCGCCCGCGCCCACGACGTCGAGCTGTTCAATACCTACCAGCGGACGCTGGATCGCAATGCCGGGGCGCTCAATACGCTGCTCCTGATCACCGGCTCGTGGTTCGTCGTACTCGCCGTCCAGGCGGCACATCGCGATGACCGGCCGGCGATCAGCCGCAATATCCTGCTCGGCTTTATCTGTGGCGGCGGCTTCCTGACCGTCAAGGTCTTCGAATATGCGGAAAAGTTCGGCGCCGGCATTTCGCTGTCGACCAATACCTTCTACATGTTCTACATCTCGCTGACCTTCTTCCATTTCATGCACGTCATCCTCGGCATGGTGATTCTCACCGTGCTCTGGGTGCAGTCGCGCAACGGCGCCTACGGCAGCCATAACGCGCATGGCCTGGAAAGCGGCGCGGCCTACTGGCACATGGTCGATCTGCTGTGGATCATCCTTTTCCCGCTCGTTTATGTGATGCGCTGATGACTGCCCTGAAAAACCCCGCCCACCGCGCCTGGCTCGTGCTCATCGTCGCCACCGGCATCACCTGGTATCTCGGTGAAGTTGGCGCCGCCGGCACCTCGGCCATCGTCGCCATGCTGGTCATCGCCTTCATCAAGGGCCGGCTGGTCATTCTCGATTTCATGGAGTTGCGCAGCGCGCCGCTGATGTGGCGCCTGCTGCTCGAAGGCTGGTTGATTCTCGTCTCCAGCCTGATATTGCTGGCTTACTGGATGTCTCTCAAATGAACGATCTGCCCTTCTACGAACCTTCCGGCAACGAAATCGCGCTGTTCGAACACGCCTTCCAACAGCGCCTGCCGCTGCTGATCAAAGGCCCGACCGGCTGCGGCAAGACGCGTTTCGTCTCGCACATGGCGGCCCGCCTGAAACTGCCGCTGTACACCGTGGCCTGCCACGACGATCTGACCGCCGCCGATCTGGTCGGCCGCCACCTGATTTCCGACCAGGGCACCTACTGGTGCGACGGCCCGCTGACCCGCGCCGTGCGCGAAGGCGGCATCTGCTATCTCGACGAAGTGGTCGAGGCACGCAAGGACACCACCGTCGTGCTACATCCGCTGGCCGACGACCGGCGCATCCTGCCCATCGACCGGACCGGCGAAACGCTGGAAGCACCGGCCAATTTCATGCTGGTGGTTTCCTACAACCCCGGTTACCAGAATCTGATGAAGGGCCTGAAACCCTCGACCCGCCAGCGCTTCGTCTCGATGCGCTTCGATTTCCCGGGCGCCGAGCGCGAACGTTCCATCCTGATCGGCGAAACCGGCTGCGATGCCGATCTCGCCACCCGCCTGGTCGGCATCGCCAAATCCTTCCGCGCCCTCAAGGACCGCGATCTCGAGGAAGTCGCCAGCACCCGCCTGCTGGTCTATGCCGCGACGCTGATCAAATCCGGCTTCGATGTCTCCGCCGCCTGCCGCGCCGCCTTGGTCGAAAGCCTGACCGACGACGAGGAAACGGTCGAGGCGCTGATGGAAATCGTCAATGCCACTTTCGGCCGATAAACCGGCAGCCGATGGCCAGACCCTGGCCATCCTCGCCGAAGCGCTCTACCTGGCCAACCTGCTGGTCGCGCCAGGCATCGCCTTCGGCGTGCTGTGGTGGCTGTGGCGCAAGAACAAGGACAGCGCTGCGCCGCTCGCCCGGCAACATCTCAAGCAAACCACCTTCGTCAGCCTGTACGGCGGCATCCTGATCGTCGCGCTGACCGCCATCTTCCTGGCCGTCGGCGGCCTGCACTGGGAATGGACCTGGGTCGTCGTCATCCTCTATTTCACCTGCTTCCACTCGACCCTGGTCATGTTCGGCATGTTCGGGCTGGCCAAGGCAATGGCCGGGCAAGTCTGGCGCTTCCCGCTGATCGGCCCCTCCCTCAAGTGAGCAAGCCGGCCCTGCAGCGCTACCGGGTGCTGGCGCAAATCGGTTTCTTTGCGCTCTTCACGCTGACGCCGATTTTCGACCTTTTCCGTTACGACCTGACCGAAAAGCACGCCTACTTCCTGACCATGCCCTGGCACCTCGGCATCGACGACCTGATCGCCGGCCGGGTCGATGCCGGGGCGGCGGCGCTCAACCTCGTCCTGTATCTGTTCCTGCCGGTCCTCGGCACCTTGGCGCTGATCGTCGGGGTCGCCTGGAAATGGGGCCGGCTGTACTGCGGCTGGCTGTGCCCGCATTTTTCGGTGGTCGAAACGATCAACCGGCTGATGCTCGCCGCCACCGGCAAGCATTCGGTCTGGGACCGCAACAAGACGCCGCCCTGGGAACCGGATGGCAGCCCGGCCCGGCGCGACAAACGCTATTGGCTGCTGGTCGTCCCGGCGGCCATCGGCTTCGCCTTCGCCTGGGCGGTCGTCGGGCTGACTTACCTGATGCCGCCGTTTCAGGTTTATGGCGGCCTGCTCACCGGCACGCTGTACCGCGGCGAAGTGATTTTCCTCAGCGCCGCGACGACGGTACTGAGCCTCGAATTCCTTTTCGCCCGCCACCTGTTCTGCCGCTACGCCTGCGCCATCGGCATCTTCCAAAGCTTCGCCTGGATGGGCAACAAGCAGGCGATGGTCGTCGGTTTCGAACGCGAACGACTGACCGACTGCGCCTCCTGTCTCGACGGCAAGGGTTCGGCCTGCGACGCGGTCTGCCCGATGCGGCTGAAACCGCGCAACGTCAAGCGCTGGATGTTTGCCTGCACGCAATGCGGCCAGTGCCTGTCGGCCTGCGGCACGGTCAACAAGGACAACCCGAACGGCGCCTTGTTGCATTGGGTGAAGAACGACGAAGCGCGGCGCAATGAGGCGCGTTTTTCGGTTCTATCAAATACCGACGAAGACGCGGGCGGGAAAATATAGATATGGAAGAATTCGTCGGAAAAGTCTGGCACAACTGGGTCACCCGCACCGCCGCCGGGCACTACCCGGAAGCAGCCGTCAAACTGGCCGAAGTCGAAAAGACCGTCGGCATCCTGTTTCGTGCCTTCGGTGGCGACCCCGGCCTGAAGGTCGCAGCGGCGACGGCTGAAACGCACGGTGCCCGACGGCGCTGGCTGCAGCGGCTGGCCGGCACCGGCGAGAAACAGGCGCTGGCCCGGCGCGATGCCGAAACCCTGCGCCTGCCGCCGGAAATCACCGCTTTTCCCGACAAGACGCTGAATCGCGATCTTTATCTGTGGCTGGCCGCCCTTGCCGCCAGCGACGTCGCTCCCGAGCAGCCGTGGTTCATCCGCAACCAGCGCGCCAGCCAGGCCGCGCTGTCCAACTACCCGGGACTGGCCGCCCGCTATAGCCGACTGGTCGCCGCCCATCTGGCCGCCCGCATCGCCCCAGCCGAACTGCAAGCCGACGAAGCGGCCCAGGAATCGGCCATCCGCCAGGCCCTGCTCGAACCGGCCTCGGTCGATGGCCTGCCGCCGCTGAATTCCCGCCAGTCCAGACCGCCGCAGCCGGTACTGCTCTGGCTGATCGCCGCCGAGGCGCCTGTCACCGGCCAGGTTGCCGACCCTGGCGAGCATCTGCCGCCGGAAGGCAGCAGCAGTTCCGAGCCGGGTAAAGATGCCCACAAGGCTGAACAGGTCGAGACGCCGGACAACAAGGCGCCGATGCTCGCCAGTTTCCGCGCCGAAAGCCTGCCGACCTGGGCCGAGTACGTGCGGGTCAACCGGGCCTACGACGACGACGAAGATCCGAACGCCCGCAATGTCGCCAACGATCTCGACAAGCTGTCGCTGACCCGCGACGGCCAGACCGCCGTTTCCCGCGTCAAGTTCGACCTCGACCTGCCCTCCGCCGCCGAGGATGACACGCCGATCGGCCCCGGTATCGCGCTGCCGGAATGGGATTACCGCAAGGCACTGCTGCTGCCGAAACACTGCCATCTACAGCCGATGATCGCCCACGATGCCGGGCGGGCCGCCTTGCCGCCCGAACTGGCGGCCACCGCCAGGAAGCTGCGCGGCCAGTTCGCCGCCCTCGCGCCGCAACGGCGCTGGCTGAAAGCGCAGCCGGACGGCGCCGAACTCGATGTCGATGCCTGTGTCCGCAACCACGCCGACCGCCACTCCGGCCATACGCCGGAAACCGGCGGCTATCTCGCCCAGGCCCGCTGCGAGCGCGATCTGGCCTGCCTGCTGCTGGCCGACCTGTCGATGTCCACCGATGCCTGGATTTCCGACACCCACCGCATCGTCGATGTCATCCGCGATTCGCTGCTGCTCTTTTCCGAGGCGATGACCGCCACCGGCGACCGCTTCGGCATCTACGGCTTTTCGTCGCTGCGCCGGCAGAACATCCGCTTTCATCTGCTCAAGGATTTCAACGGCCGTTACGACGACGCCGCCCGCGCCCGCATCCTGGCCATCAAGCCCGGCTTCTACACCCGGATGGGTGCCGCGCTGCGTCAGGCAGCGAGCATCCTCTACGAACAGCAGGCCGGCCGCCGGTTGCTGCTGATCATTACCGACGGCAAGCCGAACGATCTCGATCTCTACGATTCGCGCTACGGCATCGAAGACACCCGGATGGCCGTCTATGAGGCCCGGCGCATGGGGCTGACGCCGTTCTGCGTGACCATCGACCGCGAGGCCGGGACCTACCTGCCCTACCTGTTCGGCCCGGCCGGTTTTTGCGTCATCCGCAAGCCGGAGGAACTACCGCGCCGCCTGCCCCTGCTCTACGCCCAATTGACTAGGGATTAGTCCCTACGTCGTATTGCTGCTGAACTAGCCCGATGCCACCATCGGCCGGTCACTTTGAGGCAGCAAACTACATGCAGGCTAATCACCCGATCAATATCGAGGCCCTTTTAACCCACGTTCCACTGTTCAACGGCCTGGCTGCCGAAGAAATCGCCCGCATCGCCCGCTCGACCCGGGAAAGCCACGCCAGCAAGGGCGACATCCTGTTCCACAAGGGTGATCCCTGCAACGGCTTCCATCTGCTGGTCTATGGTCAGGTCAAGCTGGCCTTCACCTCGTCGCAAGGCACCGAAAAAGTCGTTGAAATCCTGACCCAGGGCCAAAGTTTTGGCGAAGCGCTGATGTTCCTGGAAAAACCCTACATCGTCTTTGCCCAGGCACTGACCGACTCGCTGCTGCTGCATGTCTCGAAAGCGGCGGTCTTCGAGGAATTGCAGCGCGACCACAACCTGTGCCGCAAGATGCTGGCCGGCATGGCAATGCGTCTGCACGAACTGATGAGCGATGTCGAATCCTATTCGCTGCACTCCGGCAAACAGCGCATCATCGGCTACCTGCTGCGCGAACTGCCGGATGAGGACCTCAAGGGTACCAACGTCGCAATCACCCTGCCGACCAACAAGGGCGTCATCGCCTCCCGTCTCAACCTGACCCAGGAACATTTTTCGCGCATCCTGCACGAACTGACCGAACTCGGGCTGATCGTCGTCGAGGGACGGAAAATCCACATTCCCTGCGTCGCCAATCTGCGCAAGCACGAGTAGAGCGAGGCACGGCACGCAGCAAAAAGGGGCGGAAAACCGCCCCTTTTTCATGCTTTGGCGCGGTCCATCAGTCGGTCAGCAGCTTGCCCTTGGTCAGCAGGTCCTGAATGATCGCCACATCGTTGAGCGTACCGCTCGCCGTCAGATCGACGTTGGACAGCACGATCTGCTGCGTAACGCCACCGGCCGCCCCGGTCGGGCGGACATCGATCACCGTATCGAGACCCGATTTGGAGAAGTTCAGATAGTTGTCGAGCGTCGCCGCATCGGTCGCACTCGGCAGCAGATCGCGCAGATCGAGCACATCGCCGCCAGCCGCTTGCGCCGCCGGAGAAAAGTCGGTAATCGTATCGCGGGCCGGAATGGCCACTGTTCCCTGATCGGCCAACGACCAAGCAAAGGTATCAGAACCCAGGCCACCGGTCAGCGCATCGCTGCCAGCCCCTCCGATCAGCCGGTCGTCGCCAGCGCCGCCGATCAGCATGTCATTGCCAGCCAACCCGGACAGCACATCGTTACCGTCGCCACCGGCCAGGACATTGTGATTGGCGTTGCCGACCAGACTATCCGCCGCTGCCGTACCGACGACTGAGTCGCTGTCATTGACCACGGACAGCTGTTTGCTGACCGTGCCGTTGGTGGCATTGGTGGCGCTTACCGTAATCATGTAAGAGCCGCTGCCGTAGTCACTGAGCGCCACTTCGGTGGCATTCCATCCGGAAATATCGACCGTGCCGGAGGCATCGACCAAAGCGGAATGGGCACCGGAAGAAACCACCGTGCCACTCACCAGACCGGACAAAACAGTACTGACCGCATCATGGACGTCCAGGGCGAAACGAATCGTCTGACCGTCATTGGCAATCACGTTGCTTTGATTGCCCATCAATTCGGTCTCGTAGATCGCCTGAATCTGGCTCGCCGTCAGCGTCTGGTCGTAGATCCGAACGTCCTCCAGAGTGCCGTTGAGGAAGCGGTGCGCCGCCCCACCGTCATCCGCAGTAACGCCCAGTCCGAGGAAGTTGTTGGGGACGATGATGCCGGGATTCAATATACGACTGGCTTCCAGTACGCCATCCACGAATACCCGCGTAGCACCTGTTTCAAAATCATGCGTGACAACAACCTGGTGCCACACACCATCGTTGATTGACGTGCTACTCATCACCCCGACGTCATCCCGCATGCCGAGGCCAATCTGTCCGGCCGCATTGATTGACCCCCACTGGATGTCGGCAATCCAGCCATTGTTCTCCGTACCGATGACCGACGGCGAATTCCAACCGACACCACTCCCGACCTGTGTCGTCTTGATCCAGAAGGACAACGCGGCTTCCTGAGAAGCGGCATGCCCGGCCAGCGCTTCCGTCACACTCGGGGCAAGCGCCAACCAACCGCCATCCCGTTGTGCCGAAGCCCCACCCACACCATGAAATTCGATGGCAGTCGAGCCATTTCGTCCGGTCGTCCAGGTAGGAGAAAGATCGGCTGCCGGATTCAAGCCCGCCTTGTTGTTGTCGGTAATCGTCGCAACCTGATCGACGAGCGGATTGTAGTTCGTGGTAGACGCACCAGCCCCTTCATTGAACTGCCAGTAATCCACCCAACTGGCGGAAAGGGTCGGTGCCGTCCCCGCAGTGTTGACGCTGTAGCCTTCGGTGTCGACGCCGGTGGCGCTGTTGCCGGCGGCATCGGTGGTCGTCACGCTGGCCTCGATGGTGCGGTCCGGATCGGCGGCCAGGGCGCTGCCCGGGACGTCGATGCTGAAGGTGTGGCCGGCCAGCACCGGGCCGGTGTAGGCCGTGCCGTTGATCGTCAGGGTGACGGTGTCGCCGACCTGGACGTCGCCGCCGACCGTGCCGGTGATGGCGATGGTCTGGCCGGCTTCGGCGGCACTGATGATGTCGTCGGCCGTGATGTTCGGGTCGAGCGTGATGCTGGCGACCGGCGCGGCGGTGTCGATGCCGACCGTGTCGCTACCTGCCGTGCCCGGGTTGCCGAGCGCGTTGCTGTAGCTGCCGGTGCCGACCGAGACGCTGCCCACGCCGGTGTAGCCGGGGTCCGCCGTAAAGGTGGCGGTGAACACTTTCGGGTCGGCCGTGGCGGTCAGGCCGCTGACCGTACCACCGCTGGCGACGATGTCGATGGCCGTGAAGCCGAAGGGCACTTCGCTGAAGGTGAAGGTGACGGTGGAGACGTTGTCGGCAACGTTGAGCGCGGGGTCGACGATGTTCACCACGACGCTCGGGCTGCCGGTGGCGACGCCGTAGCCTTCGGTGTCGACGCCGGTGGCGCTGTTGCCGCCGGCATCGGTGGTCGTCACGCTGGCCTCGATGGTGCGGTCCGGATCGGCGGCCAGGGCACTGCCCGGGACGTCGATGCTGAAGGTGTGGCCGGCCAGCACCGGGCCGGTGTAGGCCGTGCCGTTGATCGTCAGGGTGACGGTGTCGCCGACCTGGACGTCGCCGCCGACCGTGCCGGTGATGGCGATGGTCTGGCCGGCTTCGGCGGCACTGATGATGTCGTCGGCCGTGATGTTCGGGTCGAGCGTGATGCTGGCGACCGGCGCGGCGGTGTCGATGCCGACCGTGTCGCTGCCTGCCGTGCCCGGGTTGCCGAGCGCGTTGCTGTAGCTGCCGGTGCCGACCGAGACGCTGCCCACGCCGGTGTAGCCGGGGTCCGCCGTAAAGGTGGCGGTGAACACTTTCGGGTCGGCCGTGGCGGTCAGGCCGCTGACCGTGCCACCGCTGGCGATGATGTCGATGGCCGTGAAGCCGAAGGGCACTTCGCTGAAGGTGAAGGTGACGGTGGAGACGTTGTCGGCGACGTTGAGGGCGGGGTCGACGATGTTCACCACGACGCTCGGGCTGCCGGTGGCGACGCTGTAGCCTTCGGTGTCGACGCCGGTGGCGCTGTTGCCGCCGGCATCGGTGGTCGTCACGCTGGCGTCGATGGTGCGGTCCGGATCGGCGGCCAGGGCACTGCCCGGGACGTCGATGCTGAAGGTGTGGCCGGCCAGCACCGGGCCGGTGTAGGCCGTGCCGTTGATCGTCAGGGTGACGGTGTCGCCGACCTGGACGTCGCCGCCGACCGTGCCGGTGATGGCGATGGTCTGGCCGGCTTCGGCGGCACTGATGATGTCGTCGGCCGTGATGTTCGGGTCGAGCGTGATGCTGGCGACCGGCGCGGCGGTGTCGATGCCGACCGTGTCGCTGCCTGCCGTGCCCGGGTTGCCGAGCGCGTTGCTGTAGCTGCCGGCGCCGACCGAGACGCTGCCCACGCCGGTGTAGCCGGGGTCCGCCGTAAAGGTGGCGGTGAACACCTTGGGGTCGGCCGTGGCGGTCAGGCCGCTGACCGTGCCACCGCTGGCGATGATGTCGATGGCCGTGAAGCCGAAGGGCACTTCGCTGAAGGTGAAGGTGACGGTGGAGACGTTGTCGGCGACGTTGAGGGCGGGGTCGACGATGTTCACCACGACGCTCGGGCTGCCGGTGGCGACGCTGTAGCCTTCGGTGTCGACGCCGGTGGCGCTGTTGCCGCCGGCATCGGTGGTCGTCACGCTGGCGTCGATGGTGCGGTCCGGATCGGCGGCCAGGGCACTGCCCGGGACGTCGATGCTGAAGGTGTGGCCGGTCAGCACCGGGCCGGTGTAGGCCGTGCCGTTGATCGTCAGGGTGACGGTGTCGCCGACCTGGACGTCGCCGCCGACCGTGCCGGTGATGGCGATGGTCTGGCCGGCTTCGGCGGCACTGATGATGTCGTCGGCCGTGATGTTCGGGTCGAGCGTGATGCTGGCGACCGGCGCGGCGGTGTCGATGCCGACCGTGTCGCTGCCTGCCGTGCCCGGGTTGCCGAGCGCGTTGCTGTAGCTGCCGGTGCCGACCGAGACGCTGCCCACGCCGGTGTAGCCGGGGTCCGCCGTAAAGGTGGCGGTGAACACTTTCGGGTCGGCCGTGGCGGTCAGGCCGCTGACCGTGCCACCGCTGGCGATGATGTCGATGGCCGTGAAGCCGAAGGGCACTTCGCTGAAGGTGAAGGTGACGGTGGAGACGTTGTCGGCGACGTTGAGGGCGGGGTCGACGATGTTCACCACGACGCTCGGGCTGCCGGTGGCGACGCTGTAGCCTTCGGTGTCGACGCCGGTGGCGCTGTTGCCGCCGGCATCGGTGGTCGTCACGCTGGCGTCGATGGTGCGGTCCGGATCGGCGGCCAGGGCACTGCCCGGGACGTCGATGCTGAAGGTGTGGCCGGCCAGCACCGGGCCGGTGTAGGCCGTGCCGTTGATCGTCAGGGTGACGGTGTCGCCGACCTGGACGTCGCCGCCGACCGTGCCGGTGATGGCGATGGTCTGGCCGGCTTCGGCGGCACTGATGATGTCGTCGGCCGTGATGTTCGGGTCGAGCGTGATGCTGGCGACCGGCGCGGCGGTGTCGATGCCGACCGTGTCGCTGCCTGCCGTGCCCGGGTTGCCGAGCGCGTTGCTGTAGCTGCCGGCGCCGACCGAGACGCTGCCCACGCCGGTGTAGCCGGGGTCCGCCGTAAAGGTGGCGGTGAACACCTTGGGGTCGGCCGTGGCGGTCAGGCCGCTGACCGTGCCACCGCTGGCGATGATGTCGATGGCCGTGAAGCCGAAGGGCACTTCGCTGAAGGTGAAGGTGACGGTGGAGACGTTGTCGGCGACGTTGAGGGCGGGGTCGACGATGTTCACCACGACGCTCGGGCTGCCGGTGGCGACGCTGTAGCCTTCGGTGTCGACGCCGGTGGCGCTGTTGCCGCCGGCATCGGTGGTCGTCACGCTGGCGTCGATGGTGCGGTCCGGATCGGCGGCCAGGGCACTGCCCGGGACGTCGATGCTGAAGGTGTGGCCGGTCAGCACCGGGCCGGTGTAGGCCGTGCCGTTGATCGTCAGGGTGACGGTGTCGCCGACCTGGACGTCGCCGCCGACCGTGCCGGTGATGGCGATGGTCTGGCCGGCTTCGGCGGCACTGATGATGTCGTCGGCCGTGATGTTCGGGTCGAGCGTGATGCTGGCGACCGGCGCGGCGGTGTCGATGCCGACCGTGTCGCTGCCTGCCGTGCCCGGGTTGCCGAGCGCGTTGCTGTAGCTGCCGGCGCCGACCGAGACGCTGCCCACGCCGGTGTAGCCGGGGTCCGCCGTAAAGGTGGCGGTGAACACCTTGGGGTCGGCCGTGGCGGTCAGGCCGCTGACCGTGCCACCGCTGGCGATGATGTCGATGGCCGTGAAGCCGAAGGGCACTTCGCTGAAGGTGAAGGTGACGGTGGAGACGTTGTCGGCGACGTTGAGGGCGGGGTCGACGATGTTCACCACGACGCTCGGGCTGCCGGTGGCGACGCTGTAGCCTTCGGTGTCGACGCCGGTGGCGCTGTTGCCGCCGGCATCGGTGGTCGTCACGCTGGCGTCGATGGTGCGGTCCGGATCGGCGGCCAGGGCACTGCCCGGGACGTCGATGCTGAAGGTGTGGCCGGCCAGCACCGGGCCGGTGTAGGCCGTGCCGTTGATCGTCAGGGTGACGGTGTCGCCGACCTGGACGTCGCCGCCGACCGTGCCGGTGATGGCGATGGTCTGGCCGGCTTCGGCGGCACTGATGATGTCGTCGGCCGTGATGTTCGGGTCGAGCGTGATGCTGGCGACCGGCGCGGCGGTGTCGATGCCGACCGTGTCGCTACCTGCCGTGCCCGGGTTGCCGAGCGCGTTGCTGTAGCTGCCGGCGCCGACCGAGACGCTGCCCACGCCGGTGTAGCCGGGGTCCGCCGTGAAGGTGGCGGTGAACACTTTCGGGTCGGCCGTGGCGGTCAGGCCGCTGACCGTGCCGCCGCTGGCGATGATGTCGATGGCCGTGAAGCCGAAGGGCACTTCGCTGAAGGTGAAGGTGACGGTGGAGACGTTGTCGGCGACGTTGAGGGTGGGGTCGACGATGTTCACCACGACGCTCGGAGTTCCAGGAGTTCCAGGGGTACCGGCCACATCAACGGTTCCCCCTGTCGGAATCAATGCGCCACCATCGAAAGTCTCGACGGTACGGCCCTGCGGCGTGCCAAACTGGAAAGCCAGCGGATCGACCGCTTCGACGACGCGCAGGAATTCGACGAAGGTGTGACCTTCGTTGCCGCCCGGGCCAGCCGCCCCGGCTGCCGGATCTTCCAGCAAGGCATCGAGATCGCCGCCGGTGGTCAGGGCCTTGGTAATTTTCTCGAAGCCTTTTTGATCGTTGACCACGGCGCTATCGAAAGCATCCGGTTTTTCCAGCGCCACGACTTCGGCGTCGAGGCTGACCGTTTCGCCCGGCGCGACGATCATCTGGCGGCCATCGGCCAGCAACAGCGTTACTTCGCCACCATCCGCCGCGACCACTGCTTCGCCTTCGCGTATCGCATCCCCCGCCTTGAGGCGCCGCATCTTGCCATCCTGGTCGCGGGCGAATGCCGCACCGGAAATAGAAGCGACGGTGGCAACGATTTGGGCTTGAGGCATGGTGATACTCCGGACACTGTTAGCGATTCGGCCAGTGTACGGAGCCCGGGACTGGAGGGCTATTGCACCAAAGTACAGTTCTCCACGGCAGCGTGAAATACCTCACGCCGGCCAGCCATGCTCAGCTGTTTATTTTCAGCGAAAGCTGGAGACGATCGCGCAGACCGAGTTTTTCGAAAATCGAGGTCAAATGCGCCTTGACCGTTCTTTCCGAGATCGACAGCTGGCTGGCGATTTCCTTGTTGCTGGCCCCGCCGGCAACCTGTTGCGCAACCTGGGTTTCGCGCTCGGAAAGCAACGCTGCCCAGTCGTCATTTCTGGCGTCGCCGGCGCGCTGACCGAGGAGACGGGCGGTACTGCCGACCAGCCGCTGCAACAGCGACTGCCCGATCCACAGCCCGCCATTGCCGACGACGAGGGCAACCTGCTTCAGCACCTCGGGCGCCGCGTGGGTGTTGCAACAACCCGCCGCGCCGGCGCTCAAGGCCTGCATCACCACACCCTCATCCGGCTCGTCGCAAAGCAGTACCAGATGCTGTCGCTCGGCCAGGCCAAGCCTGGGCAATACGGTGCCGATCATTTCGCCGGCCCGCAGACGAAACCACAGGATGCCCGGCTGGCTGGCCGGAATGCCGTGCACCTCGGCGCGCGCCAGCAATTGGGCGGCCGGCATTGCCTCCAGCCAGGTGGCAACCGGCCGCGTGCCGCTATCGCATATCCAGTGCTGCATCAGCGCTCCGTCATGGCGACGCTCTTGGCGCGCAGTACCGGTTTCAACAGATAGGCCAGGACGCTTTTCTTGCCGGTCAGGATATCGACTTCGGCGATCATCCCGGGAATGATCGGCAGATTGGCGTCGCCAAAGCCGGGCCGGTTGGTTCTGACCCGAACTGTGTAAAAGGCATTGCCCTTGTCGTCGGTGACGGTATCAGCGCCGATATGCTCGAGCGTGCCCTCCAGCCCGCCGTAGATCGAGAAATCGTAGGCGGTGAATTTGACCATGGCCGGCTGGCCCGGACGCAGGAAGGCGATGTCGCGCGGCTGAACGCGCGCTTCCAGCAACAAGGCATCCTCCAGCGGCACGATCTCGATCATGTCCTTGCCAGGCTGCACCACCCCGCCAACGGTATTGACCAGCAGACGCTTGACCGTGCCCTTGACCGGCGAACGGATCGACGACTGCTTGACCCGGTCGGACAGTGCAACGCCGCCCTCGGTCAGGCTGTTCAGCTTGGCCACCGTTTCCGAAAGCTCCTTGCCGGCGTCGTTGCGGAAGCTCAGCTCGACCTCTTCGATCTTGCGATGCGCCTCGTTGATCGCCGCCTGGACGCGGGTTATCTGCGCCGAAGCCATGTCACGCTCGCCCCGGTAACGGGAGACGTCGCGCTCGAGCCGCAACAGTTCGACTTCCGAGACGGCGCCGGAATTGATCAAGGGCCGGGTCACCGTCAATTCCCGGGAAGTCAGGTCGTAGCCTTGGGCCGCCTGGGCCCGCCTGGCCTGCGCCTCGTTCAGTTCCTGCTGGCGCTGGGCGAGCTGCTGGCGGGCAATGGAAACCGCGGCATTCATTTCGTCCCGCTTGGCCTCGTAAAGCTGCAGTTCCTGCTGGACAATTTCCGGAGCCCCCTTGGCGACCTCGGCCGGCGGAATGAAGGCCTTGCCGTCGGACAAGGCCTTCAGGCGGGCCGCCCGGGCCATCAGGCCGAGGGATTGCGACTGGTTTTCCTTGACCGAGGAGGCAAAGCGCGTTTCATCGATTTTGATCAGCAACTGGTTGGCCTGAACGATATCGCCTTCGCGCACGAGAATTTCCGAAACCAGGCCGCCATCGATGCTCTGCAGCACCTGCAACTGGCGCGACGGAATCACCTTGCCTTCGCCGCGCGTCACCTCGTCGAGCTGCGCCACGGCGGCCCAGAGCACGAAGATCGCGAAGACGATACCGATCGAGCGCAACAACACGCGGGCCCGCAACGGCTCCTGGCGCAGCATGGCCAGATCGGCGTCGGTGGCGAAATCGACCACTTCGATTTCTTCCCGGCTCGGCAAACGCCCGAGAATCCGCTCGACCCGCGGCGCATTCCTTTCGGCGACCCGCTCCAGCCAGCCATGCACGGCCGCCAGCATCGATTTCAGGCGACTCATGATGCCCTCCCGACCCGGCCGCTCTGCAGGGCCTGGATGACCTGATCGCGCGGACCGTCAGCAACGATGCGGCCATCGTCCACGACGATCACGCGACTGGACAGATCGAGCAGGCTGTTCCGGTGCGTGACGATGAGCACGGTTTTGTGGGCGGCAGTCGCCTTGAGGCGCTGCTTGAACTGTTGTTCGGACGAGAAATCCATCGCGCTGGTCGGTTCGTCGAGCAGCAAGATCGGCGGATCCATCAGCAGCGCGCGAGCAATTGCGACGCCCTGGCGCTGGCCACCGGACAGCGATTCGCCGCGTTCGCCGATCATCATCTCGAAGCCATCCGGATGGCGATTGACGAAGTCGCTCAGGCCGGCCGCTTCGGCCGCGGCGAGGATGGTCGCATCGTCGGCATAGGGGGCACCAATCGCGATATTGTCGCGCAAGGTCCCGTAAAACAGCGTGACATCCTGGGCGACGTAGCCGATATTGCGCCGCAGATCGGCCGGATCCAGCTGGCGCAGATCGACGCCGTCGATCGTCACCGCCCCGCCGGTTGGCTGATAGAGGCCGAGCAGCAGCTTCTGCAGCGTGGTCTTGCCGGAGCCGATGCGGCCGATCACGACCACTTTCTCGCCGGCCGCGATCTTGCAGCTGAAACCTTTGAGCGCCGTCACCGAACAGTTCGGGTAAGAAAACTCGACGTCGCGAAATTCGATATTGCCCTTCAGCTCGGGGCGATGGACAAAAGCCGCATCGGCTGGCCGCTCGACCGGCCTGGTCATCACCTGTTCCAGCGAGGCCAGAGACACCTTGGCGTTGTGATACTGCATCAGCAGACCGACCATCTGGCCAAGCGGGGCAACCGCCCGCGAGGTCAGCATGGTGCAGGCGATCAGGCCGCCCATGCTGAGCCGGCCGTCGCCGATCAGGTACACCCCCGCAATGACCACCACGACATTGACCAGTTGCTGGATTTCCATGGCACCGTTGGTCGCGGCAGCCGACAGAAAACGCATCTGGTTATTGACCCGGGAAACGAAAGCCACCGATTTTTCCCACTTCGACTGCATCACGCTTTCCGCGCCCTGGGTCTTGATCGTTTCCAGCGCGGTCAGACTCTCGATCAGCGTCGCATTGCGCAGGGCGCCCGCCCGATAGGTCGTTTCTGACAGTTCGTGCATCTTGTGCTGCAGGATATAGGCGTAGATCGCCACGGCGACGATGGCGAGCAAGACTGGGATGACCAGTTGCCAGGCGATGATGGCAATGACGAAGACGAAGAGAAAGGCAAACGGCAGGTCGATAAAGGCGGTGACCGAAGCCGAGGTGATGAAATCGCGCACCGATTCGAAAGAGCGCAGATTGGCGGCGAACGCCCCGACCGCCGCCGGCCGCGACTCCATGCGGACGCCCAGCACCCGTTCCATGATCGTCGCCGACAGTTGCATGTCGATGCGCGCACTGGCCAGATCGATGAAATAGCCGCGCAAGGAACGCAGCATCATGTCGATGCCGATCAGCAGCACGACCCCGAGGCCGAGCACCCACAGCGTCTCGAGGGCGCGATTCGGAATGACCCGGTCGTACACATTCATCGTGAACAGCGGCATGGCCAGGGCCATGACATTGATCAGCAGGGCGGCCCCGAGGACATCACGGTAAACCTGCCACTGGTCGGACAAGGCGCCCCAGAACCAATGGCGGAGCTTGATCTCGCCGACCTGCGGCGTCCGTTTGTCGAAACGGAAATGCGGCCGGGAAAAAATCGCGACCCCGGTGTAACGGCTAGCCAGCGCCGCACGCGACAACAGGACGGAACCCTGCCCGGTTTCCGGGAAAAGAAGCCGGGCGTTTTCGCCCGATTCGTCCCAACCGAGCAGGACGCAGGCCTCTTCGCCCTTGAGCAGCAGAATGGCGGGCAGCAGCACCGCGTCGATCCGATCGAGCGCACGCCTGACCAGTTTGGCGGAAAGACCGGCCCGACTGGCCGCCCGACCAAACAACGACGGGGTCAGCGCGCCTTTTTCGAGGGGCAGTCCGGCGACCAGCGCGGCGCGGGTGCTTGGCCGGCCATGGATGCGGGTGAGTTCGACCAGGCAGTCAAGCAGTGGGTCATGGTGCAAAACATCCTCCCGCACCCCGGAATTGCCTGCCTCAGCCAGGCTGCTCATATCCTCCACCATGCCGCTGCTCTACGCTTCTGATTTGGCCAAAAAACGGAGTCTAAAGAAATCAAAATAAAAAAGGCGGTCGAAACCGCCTTTTTCAATTGGAGTGTGAAATTTCACACCATTAAAGGCACGATCAGGAGCGCTACCAGGTTGATGATCTTGATCAACGGATTGACCGCCGGCCCCGCCGTATCCTTGTAGGGATCGCCAACGGTGTCGCCGGTCACAGCGGCTTTATGTGCATCCGAGCCTTTTCCGCCGAAATGTCCATCTTCGATGTATTTCTTGGCGTTATCCCAGGCCCCGCCGCCCGTCGTCATCGAAATGGCGACGAACAGCCCGGTGACGATGGTCCCGACCAGCAGGCCACCCAGTGCCACCGGACCGAGAAGCAGACCAACGACGATGGGCACGGCGACCGGCAGAATCGACGGAATCATCATTTCCTTGATGGCCGCCACGGTCAGCATATCGACAGCCTTGGAATAATCCGGCTTGGCCGTACCTTCCATGATGCCGGGAATTTCCTTGAACTGGCGGCGCACTTCGACAACCACGGCACCAGCCGAACGGCCAACCGCTTCCATGGCCATCGCGCCGAATAGGTAGGGAATCAGACCGCCGATGATCAGACCGATGATCACCATGTGGTTCGACAGGTCGAAGGTAAAGGGCAGACCCGTGGTTTTATCCAGGCCGAGCGCATGCGTGTAATCGGCGAACAGCACCAGGGCGGCCAGACCGGCCGAACCGATGGCATAGCCCTTGGTCACCGCCTTGGTGGTGTTGCCCACCGCATCAAGCGGATCGGTGACATTGCGCACTTCCTCGGGCAAACCGGCCATTTCGGCGATACCACCGGCATTGTCGGTAATCGGACCATAGGCATCGAGGGCGACGACGATACCGGCCATCGACAGCATCGAGGTGGCAGCGATGGCGATACCGAACAGCCCGCCCAGTGCATAGGCGGCGTAGATCGAGGCGCAGACCGAAAGGACCGGCAGCGCCGTCGACTTCATCGACACGCCGAGACCGGCGATGATGTTGGTCCCGTGCCCGGTGGTCGAGGCTTCGGCAACATGCTTGACCGGCGCATAATCGGTACCGGTGTAGTACTCGGTAATCCAGACCAGCGCGGCAGTCAGCACCAGGCCAACGAGAGAACAACCGAACATCGTTGCCGTATTGATCGTCGAGCCATCCGGCAGCACCGCCCCGGCGCCGATCAGCCAGGAAGTCACCGGATAGTAGGCAGCCAGCGCCAGCACCCCGGCGACGATCAGGCCGCGATAAAGAGCGCCCATGATCTTGCCGCCCTCGGTGGCCTTGACGAAATAGCAACCGATGATCGAGGCGATGATCGAGACACCGCCCAGGGCCAGCGGATAGAGCAACAAGTTTTCACCCAGCGCCGGCGTCGCCTTAATCGTCAACGCCGCCAGGACCATGGTCGCAACCACGGTCACGGCGTAGGTTTCGAACAGGTCGGCCGCCATGCCGGCGCAGTCACCGACGTTGTCGCCGACGTTGTCGGCGATCACCGCCGGATTGCGCGGGTCGTCTTCCGGAATACCGGCTTCAACCTTGCCGACCAGGTCGGCACCGACGTCGGCGCCCTTGGTAAAGATGCCACCACCCAAACGGGCGAAGATGGAAATCAGCGAGGAACCGAAGGCCAAACCCACCAGCGGCTCGATGACATGACTCAATTCGGCATCCGGTGCATTAACCGACTTGAGGAAGACAAAGTAGCCGGCCACGCCGAGCAGCCCGAGCCCGACCACCAGCATCCCGGTAATCGCGCCACCCTTGAAGGCGACATCGAGCGCCGCCGCAATGCCACCGCGGGCGGCTTCGGCCGTCCGCACATTGGCGCGCACCGAAACATTCATGCCGATGAACCCGGCCGCCCCCGACAGCACGGCGCCGATCAGGAAGCCGATGGCCGTCAGCCAGCCCAGCTTGGGCACGAAGCCAATGACCAGGAAGAGAACAATGCCGACCATGGCGATGGTTTTGTACTGTCGGCTGAGATAAGCCTCGGCGCCTTCCTGGATCGCCTTGGCGATCTCCTGCATGCGGTCGTTGCCGGCCGGTAACGCGAGAATCTGTCGACTGGAAACCCAGCCATAAAGTACTGCCAAAACGGCGCACCCAAGCGCCAACCACAACGCTTCAGACATATTCACCCTCCCTTGGCTAAAAAATCAAACCTTGAACGCACCCAGTTTTTTTGTGACGGTCACGTTCTTCAGACGAACATAATCAGGTAGCCCGTTGCGATACGGCGGCGGATCCTCGCCTTCGATCAGCGGCTGCAAATAGGTGCGGCAGGCATCGGTAATGTGGAAACCGTCGGCCGAAATGAATTCAGCCGGCATCTTGCGTTCGACGTTGGCGATATCCTTCAGCGGTGCATCGCCGATTTCCCAGCGGTAGGGCTTGTCCGAAAGGCGTTTGATGGTGGCCATCACCGCATTCTTGCCCTGCAGCGCGAGATCGACCGCCGCCACACCCAGCGCATGCGCCTGCTCGACATCGGTCCGCGAAGCGAGATGGCGGGCCGAACGTTGCAGGTAGTCGGCCAGCGCCCAGTGATACTTGTAGCCGAGCTTGTCCTTGATCAGTTGGGCAACGATCTGACCAACGCCGCCCAGCTGCGAATGACCGAAGGCATCCTTGCTGCCGGACTCGGCAATCAGCTTGCCCGCGGCATCCGACAAGCCCTCGGATACGGCAACGGTGCAATAACCGTAGCGCTTGACGCATTCGTCCGCCCGCGCCAGGAAACGCTCGGGATCGAAAGGCACTTCGGGGAATAGCAGGATGTGCGGCGGTTCCCCGGCATTCTCGGCAGCCAATCCACAGGCGGCGGTGATCCAGCCGGCGTGACGGCCCATCACTTCAAGGACGAAAATCTTGGTCGAAGTCCGGGCCATCGAGGCCACGTCGTAGCCCGCTTCGCGGCTCGAGGTGGCGACATATTTGGCGACCGAACCGAAACCGGGGCAGCAATCGGTCAGCGGCAGATCGTTATCGACCGTCTTGGGAACGCCGACGCAAACCACCGGGTAACCCATTTTTTCGGCGATCTGCGACACCTTCCAGGCGGTGTCCATCGAATCGTTGCCGCCGTTGTAGAAGAAGTAACCGATGTCGTGCGCCTTGAATACCTCGATCAGGCGTTCGTACTGGGCACGATGCTCGTCCACGCTTTTCAGTTTGTAGCGGCAGGAACCGAAGGCGCCGCCCGGCGTAGAACGCAGGCGGGCAATATCGGCGTCGGATTCGAGGCTGGTGTCGATCAGGTCTTCCGTCAGCGCACCGATGATGCCATCGCGACCGGCCAGCACTTTCCCGATTTTATCGGGATGGCGGCGCGCTTCCTGGATGAGGCCGCACGCCGTCGCATTGATGACGGCGGTGACGCCCCCCGACTGCGCGTAGAAGGCGTTTTTCACCGTCATTTTCCTTCTCCTATTTCAGCGCGTCAAAAACGCTCTTGGTGATGCCATCGACGCTGCCGACGCCAGCCACCTTGCGCACTTTCGGTGCCTTGGCATCGCCGGCGGCCGCCCACTGGCTGTAGAAATCGACCAGCGGCTTGGTCTGCGAATGGTAGATTTCCAGACGCTTGAGGACCGTTTCTTCCTTGTCGTCGTCGCGCTGGACCAGATCTTCACCGGTCACATCGTCCTTGCCAGCCACCTTCGGCGGGTTGAACTTGACGTGATAGGTGCGACCGGAAGCCAGGTGAGCCCGGCGCCCCGCCATGCGTTCGACGATATCGCTATCCGGCACATCGATTTCGAGCACGAAATCGAGCGGAACGCCGGCATCCTTCATTGCCTGAGCTTGCGGAATGGTGCGCGGAAAACCGTCGAACAGGTAACCGTTCTTGCAGTCGTCCTGGGTCAGGCGGTCCTTGACCATCCCGATGATCACGGCATCGGGCACCAGGCCGCCGGCGTCCATGTGTTTCTTCGCTTCCAGACCAAGCGGCGTACCGGCCTTGACCTGAGCGCGCAGCATATCGCCTGTGGAAATTTGCGGGATGCCGAATTCTTTAGAGATGAATGTGGCTTGCGTACCCTTGCCGGCGCCGGGTGCGCCCAACAGAATCAATTTCATTAACAGTCCCTCGGATTTAACTATCGAAAAATATTATTATCGGCTTCGAAAAGCCTTGTTGGCAGCCGTTCTCTAAAAGAGAAAAATTACTCGCTATTTCAAACTCGGTCAAACAGTTTGCGCATCCGCTCAGCATCTTCGGGGGTATCGACCCCCGCTGCCGGCGCCGCGTCGATCAGCGCGACACTGATCCGGTAGCCATGCCAAAGCGCCCGCAATTGCTCGAGCGATTCGAACTGCTCGGTCGGCGCTACGCTCAATCCGGCATAAGCCTTCAAAAAGCTGGCCCGATAGGCATAAAGCCCGACGTGGCGATAGGCCGGAAAACCGGCCGGCAAGGTCTCGCCGCCATTTTCGCGGGCGAAGTGATCGCGGGCATAGGGAATCGGCGCCCGCGAAAAGTAAGCGGCATCGCCATCGGCGCGACAAACCACCTTGACGACGTTCGGATTGAAGAAATCGCCGGCCTCGGTGATCGGATGCGCTACCGTCGCGATGTCGGCGCCACTGGTCGCCAGTTGCCGGGCCGTCTGGATGATGATTTCCGGATCGATCAGCGGCTCATCGCCCTGCACATTGACGACGATGGTCTCGCCACTCCAGCCACGCTGTTCGACCACTTCGGCCAGACGATCGGTACCGGTCGGATGGTCGGCCCGCGTCATCAGCGCGGCGATTTCACAGGCCTCGGCCGCGGCACGCACTTCCAGGTTGTCGGTCGCCACCCATATCTCTTCCGCCCCGGCAAGCCGGGCCCGCTCGGCGACCCGGACGATCATCGGCTTGCCGCCGAGATCGAGCAGCGGCTTGCCCGGCAAGCGGGTCGACGCGTAGCGCGCCGGAATGACGATCTTGAAGGCCACAGCGGACATTACTGACCGTCCGCCGGCAGTTGTCTCGCCTCGTCCTCGAGCATGATCGGAATGTCGTCGCGAATCGGGAAGGCCAGTTTGCACGGCTTGCAGACCAGTTCCTTTTCGGCTTTGCGGTGTTCGAGATTGCCCTTGCAAATCGGGCAGACGAGGATATCAAGCAGCCTGGCGTCCATGGAGTTTCTCCAGAATAAGTTCAATGAGGGCCGGCGACAGCTCGGCCTCGACGGGCAAAACCCAGGTTTCGCCTGCCGTCAGACCGGCGCATTTTACTGCATCCTTCTCGGTCATCAGCAGGATGCCGTCACCGGCGAAAGCCAGATCGGCAGCCGAATAGGCGTGGTGATCGGGAAACGGGTGTTCTGCGCAAACCAGACCCAAGCCTGCCAGGGTGCGGAAAAATCGCCCCGGGTCGCCAATCCCGGCTAGGGCGTAGAGCTTTCGTCCGGCCAAGGACTCGGCGCCGCAGGTCTGCCGGGAATCGCCAAGCCGGTAAAAGTTTTCGGCCCGCAGGCGCATTGCGAACTGCGCCACCGCTTCGCCAATCCGGCTGTCAGGCAAGCCATTGCAGACAACTGCGTCGACCGTCGCCAGACGGCTCAAGGATTCGCGCAACGGCCCAAGCGGCAGACGCCAGCCGTTGCCGGCCCCCCGACCATCGAAGACGGCCAGTTCGACATCGCGCGCCAGCCGGTAGTGCTGCAGACCATCGTCGCACAACACAATATTCACTTCGGGATGCGCCGCCAGCAAGGCCTGGCCTGCCGCAACCCGATCACGACCAACCCAGACCGGCCGGCCGCTGCGGCGGGCCAGCAGAATCGGCTCGTCGCCGACCTCGGCGGGCGACGAAGTGCTCAGCACCGGACGGGCTTGCGCGTTGCTGGCACCGTACCCCCGGCTGACGATGCCCGGCCGCCAGCCGCGAGCGCTTAACTGGCCGGCCAGCCAGATGGTCAGCGGCGTCTTGCCGGCGCCCCCGACGGTGATATTGCCAACCACGACGACCGGCACCGGCAAGCGCACCGGCCGGGCCTGCCGACGATTCACCCAGGCGAGAAAAACGAACAGCCCGGCGAGCGGCAAAAGCAGCGGCAGCAAAAGCCACAACGCCGGCGAAAGCCGGCGTTGCTCAAACCATTGACGCTGCAGCCAGCCAGCCAGCATCAGCGTGGCGCTTGGGTGGCGAAGGAAATATGCGGGTAACCGGCGGTCTGCGCCGCCTGCATCACATCAACCACGCTCTGGTGCGTCGCCTTGGCATCGGCATTGATGACGATCACCGGATCGGCGCGCGTCCCGGCGGCCCGCTGCAGGGCTTCGGAAATCCCCTTGACGTCGGTGGCGGCCAATGGCGACTTATTGACGAGAATCTGGCCGGAGGCCGTTACCGCCACATCGATCTCGTTCGGCTGTTCCGCCTGCTTGCTGGCGTCCGCCGTCGGCAGATTGATTTCCAGACCGGAGAATTTCGAATAGGTCGTCGTCAGCATCAGAAAAATGATGATGACCAGCAACACGTCGATCATCGGGATCAAATTGATTTCCGGCTCTTCCCGGCTACGCCCACGCTGGAAATTCATGGCTTACTTCCGGTCACCATGCATGTATTCGACCAGACGGACCGCCTGCTGCTCCATCTCCACCACGTAGCCATCGACCAGCGCGCGGAAATGCCGCCAGAAGATCATGCTCGGAATGGCAATGAAGATACCGAAACCGGTGTTGTACAGCGCCATCGCGATGCCGTGTGCCAGTTGCTGCGGATTACCGCCGGTCGGGGCCTGCGAACCGAAAATCTCGATCATCCCGACAACCGTGCCAAAAAGCCCCATCAGCGGGCTGATCGAAGCGATGGTGCCGAGCGTCGTCAGATAACGACTCAACTCGTGAGCGACCGCCGCGCCAGCCTCCTCGATCGATTCCTTCATGATCTCGCGGGAATTGCCGACGTTGCGCAAGCCGGCCGACAGCACGCGGCCGAGCGGCGAATGGCGTTCCAGTTCTTCGAGCAGCTTGTCGTTATTGGCGCCGCGCTTGAATTCGCCGACCGAGCGCTGGAGCAGGCCGTGCGGCACGACCTTGCTCCGCCGCAAGGCGACCAGGCGTTCGATAATCAGGGCAACGGAAATGATGGAGGCCAAAAGCAGGGGCCAGATGGGCCAACCAGCAGCCTGAACGATTGCAAACACGTGGGGAATCCTCGCTGGAAATTTAACCCGGGATTTTGCCTCGCCTGAGTAACAGGGGCAAGCGACAATTTGCCGCAGCAAAATCCGGGCGTATACCGCTTATCCCCAAAAGCTGTGGATAAGTCTGTGAATGACTTGTCATCAACTGCGCTAAACCCAGCCCGGCAAAGGATTTTTCTTGCTCTGCCAAAAAACAAGGCAACTAGTTTATATCTCTAATAATCAATAACTTGACAAATTATCGCCGTGTCAAGGCCACGCCCACCGAGGAGACCTTCAGGTTACAATCGGCCGATGGTCAGCCCTACACCACCTGTCAATAATTCCATACTCTCCGTCTCCGCCCTGAACCGTCTGGTTCGCGAATGCCTGGAGAGCGCCTTTCCGCTCACCTGGATTGGCGGCGAAATTTCCAACCTGACTTACGCGGCTTCGGGCCACGTCTATTTTTCACTGAAGGATGCCAGCGCCCAGGTGCGCTGCGTCATGTGGCGCAGCCGGGCACAACTGCTCGGCTGGCGCCTGGAAAACGGCCAGAAGATTGAAGCGCGCGTCCTCGTCTCGTTTTACGAGCCGCGCGGCGAATTCCAGCTGAATGTCGAAGCCATTCGCCGGGCCGGCCAGGGCGACCTGTTCGAACGCTTCCTGCGTCTCAAGGCCCAACTCGAAAGCGAAGGCCTGTTTGCCGTGGAAAACAAACGGCCGCTCCCCAGCTTTCCACGCCACCTGGCCATCGTCACCAGCCTGCAAGCCGCGGCGCTGCGCGATGTCCTGACCACGCTCCGCCGCCGGGCGCCGCATCTGCGCATCACGCTTTTCCCTTGCACGGTTCAGGGCGAAGGGGCCGGCGAAAAAATTGCGGCGGCCCTGGCCCTGGCCAACACCGATAGCTGCGACGCCATCATCCTCTGTCGCGGCGGCGGCAGCATCGAAGACCTCTGGGCCTTCAACGAGGAGTGCGTCGCCCGCGCCATTCGCGCCTCGGCCATCCCGGTCGTTGCCGGTGTCGGGCACGAAACCGATTTCACCATCGCCGACTTTGCCGCCGACCTGCGCGCCCCGACCCCGACCGCCGCCGCCGAACTGCTCAGCCCCGATCGCGACGCCCTGCTCGCCCGGCTGGACGGGCTGCAAAACCAGTTAGCCCGGCGCATCGAGCGCTCTTTGGCCGAACGCCAGCAGCATCTCGACTGGCTCGCCACCCGGCTGCTGCACCCGGCCGAGCGGATCGCCCAGCGCAAGCTCGACGTTCAGGCGCTGGCCCGTCGCCTGCACCACGCGCTGAGCTACCGGAGCGAAGCCGGCCAGCTGCGCCTGAACATTTTCCGGCAACGCCTCAACGCCGCCCGGCCGCAGCCGCGCACGCAGGGCGAACACCTGACGCACCTGCACTACCGCTTGAATCATCTGACCCACTGGCAAATTTCCCAGCAGGCGGCGAAACTTAATTCGCTAGCCAGTGGTCTGAGCCAACTTGACCCGAGCGCGGTACTCGCTCGGGGTTATGCTCTGGCCATTGACCGGAACGGGCGCGCCGTTCGCGACGCGGCTGCACTGACTCCCGGTGAAACGCTCCGCCTGAGCTTTGCCCGGGGAGCGGCCAGCGTCGTCGTCGATAAAGTTGTCGCACCGCCCGAAGCTGACTAGAATTTTCGATTTACCCCTCAATACAACGGAGAAAATAAATGGAACACCAACTACCCCAACTGCCGTTCGCCAAAGATGCCCTCGCCCCGCACATGTCGGCCGAGACCTTTGATTACCACTACGCCAAGCACCACCAGGCCTACGTCACCAACCTGAACAACCTGATCAAGGGCAGCGAGTACGAAAATCTCGATCTCGAAGCCATCGTCAAGAAGGCCCCGGCCGGCGGCGTGTACAACAACGCAGCGCAGGTCTGGAACCACACCTTCTTCTGGAACTGCCTGAAGCCGAACGGCGGCGGCGCTCCGGCCGGTGCGCTGGCCGCGGCAATCAACGCCAAATGGGGTTCGCTGGATGCCTTCAAGACCGCCTTCCAGACCTCGGCCGTCGGCAACTTCGGTTCCGGCTGGACCTGGCTGGTCAAGAAGGCCGACGGTTCCGTCGACATCGTCAACATGGGCGCCGCCGGCACCCCGCTGACCACCGGCGACAAGGCTCTGCTCTGCGTCGATGTATGGGAACACGCCTACTACATCGATTACCGCAATGCCCGTCCGAAGTTTGTCGAAACCTTCCTGAACAACCTGGTCAACTGGTCGTTCGCGGAAGCCAATTTCGCCTGATTCGGCTCAGCTAAAAGACAAAACCCTCGCCGCGGCGAGGGTTTTTTCATTTCAGGCGAAGGATTTCCGGCAGAAAGACTTCGGTGACCAGCACCTGCTGCCCGCCGAGACGGTGCGCTGAGCGGCGTGCCCAGAGATACTCGCCGAATGCCCCGAGCATGGCGGCCCGCCGATAGAGCGGATGACGCCGGTCCAAGCGCCGATACTCGATGCCCCCGCGGTGAAAGCCGGGAAAGAAAAACAGCAGCGAACCGAGCGAACGCGTGCCAAGACGGGACAGCCAGCGGGTCAGGCGGCCATTGGCGGCGGCAGACAGCGTGGTATGGGCAAAAATCACCGGGACGCCGTCGCATTCGAGAACCACTTCGCGTACCCGCACCAACGCCGGGCCGCCCGCCTCGTCGGCCAGCGCCGCGCCCTTGCCCTGGGCCAGCAGGCGCACCCGAAAATCGGCACACTGGCGCTGACAGCGGGCGGTCAGCGAACCGGGCTCGGTCAGCCAGGAACGCAGGCGGGGTTCCGGGGCGGCACCACGAAAGCGTCGATACCAGCCGCTGCGCCGACTCACTGCGGACGCGGCGCCTTGTCGATCCCCTTCAACTTGGCGCCGGGCTTGATGCCGCGCTGGGCGAACCAGCCGAGATTCATTTCCAGCGCATAACGGGCCGGCACCTTGGCGCAATGGTTATTCTCGGTCTGCGGCTGCATGTTCTCGATATTGATGATGGTGCCCTCGGCATCAAGGAAGGCCACTGAAAGCGGGATCAGCGTGTTGCGCATCCACATGCAATGGGTGTTTTCCTGCGGGAAGACGAAGAGCATGCCGCGCTGCGGCGCCATCGCCGCGCGATTCATCAGGCCGATCTGGCGGTTCTGGTCGCTCGCCGCCACTTCGGCCTCGATGCGGTGAAGGCCGGCACTCAGTTCCATCACCGGCATGGCATTCTGTCCCCAGCCGGCAGCACTGAACGTTAGGCCGCAAAGCGCTGCCAAGACGATTTTATTCATTGAATTTTCCTTGCAAATCCTGGTAACTGCCGTCGATCTGTCGCCATTCACCGAGCGCCAGACCGTCCAGCGTCGCCGCCCCGATGGCAGCCCGTATTAGACGCAGCGTAGGATAACCGATGGCTGCTGTCATCCGCCTGACCTGGCGATTCTTGCCTTCGCTGATGCGGATTTCCAGCCACGAAGTCGGGATCGCCGCGCGAAAGCGGATCGGCGAATCGCGCGGCCACAACCCGGCCGGCTCGTCGATCAGCCGGACCCTGGCCGGCCGCGCGGTGAAATCCGAGAGTTTGATGCCGGCCCGCAGCCGGTCCAGCGCCGCCTCGTCCGGCACACCCTCGACTTGCACCCAATAGGTCTTTTCCAGCTTGTGTTTCGGGTCGGCGATCTTGGCCTGCAGCTTGCCGTCGTCGGTCAGGATTAACAGCCCTTCGCTGTCGGCATCGAGCCGGCCGGCCACGTACACATCCTTGACCGGAATGAACGCGTCCAGCGCCCGCCACTTGCCTTCCGGCGTGAACTGGCTGAGAACGCCGTAGGGCTTGTTGAACAAGACGATGGAAGACACGGCTGCAGGGCTTCTCGGGCTAAGGGGACTGCAATTTTCGCCGATTTTCACGGTTACCGAAGGAATCCGGACAAAAGGGCCGGTCGGCCTGAGACGTAAAGCATTTGGTGCCTTGGGCGAGACTCGAACTCGCACAGCTTGCGCCACTACCCCCTCAAGATAGCGTGTCTACCAATTTCACCACCAAGGCTGCTGCATCCGGAGATGCTGACTTGCTTCATACGTCGACGAAGGGGCGCGATTGTAACGGGGAATTGGCCTCCCGTTAAGCCCCCTTCAATGATAGAAGGCGTAACCGATGAGAATCGCCCCGACCAGCCCGACGGCGTCGGCAATCAGGCCACAGGCCAGGGCATAGCGGGTCTTGGTGATATTGACGCTGCCGAAATAGACGGCCAGTACGTAGAAGGTCGTTTCCGTCGAACCCTGGATGATCGCCGCCAGCTTGCCCTGGAAGGAATCGACGCCGTAGGTCGTCATCACATCGACCATCAGGCCGCGCGCGCCGCTGCCGCTCAGCGTCTTCATCAGGCCGACCGGCAGCGCCGGCACGAAATCGTCGTTCAGGCCGACCGCCAACACGGCGCGGCGGATGGCCTCGATGACGTAATCCATGCAGCCGGTGGTACGAAAAACCGAAATCGCCACCAGCATGGCGATCAGGTAGGGAATGATCTGCACCGCGACGCCGAAGCCCTCCTTGGCGCCCTCGACAAAACTCTCGTAGGCATCGATGCCGCGCCAGGCCGCGACGACAACGAACAGCACGATGATCGAGACGATCAGGCCGCTACCAAGCAGGCCGATCATCTGCGCCATCTGCTCCGGCGGCAGACTGCCCAGCCACCAGTACAGCCCGCCCATCAACCCGACAAAGCCGGCGAAGAAGGCCAGCACCGGCCGGCAGAACAAGTTGATGCGCTGCCAGATGGCGACCGCCACCAGCCCGGCGCAGAACGAGACGAAGGTGCCGAGCAGGGTCGGCAAAAAAATGTCGGCGGCGTTGAAGCCGACCAGCCCCTGCTTCAACGCGATGCTCTGGCGGATGGCGATCACCGAGGTCGGAATCAGCGTGATGCCGGCCGTGTTGAGGACCAGGAACATGATCATCGGGTTGCTCGCCGTGTCCTTGTGCGGATTGATCTCCTGCAACTCGCGCATCGCCTTCAGGCCAAGCGGCGTCGCCGCGTTGTCGAGGCCGAGGATATTGGCGCTGACATTCATCACGATGCTGCCACTGGCCGGATGGCCGGCCGGGATATCGGGAAAGACGCGGCGAAAGAACGGCCCCAGCGCCCGACCGAAAAGCTGGATCAGCCCGCCCCGTTCGCCGATCTTCATCACCCCCAGCCACAGGCTCATCACGCCGACCAGCCCGAGCGAAATATCGAAACCGGTCTTCGCCGTATCGAACAACCCGGTCAGCACACGCGTGAAGATTTCCAGATCGCCTTGCAGCAACTGGACCACCGCCGCAACAAAGCCGACGAGGATGAAAGCGACCCAGATTCGATTGAGCACTGGCGGACCGGCGGGAAGGTTGAAAGGCCGCCAGTCTAGCCGGCTAGCCAGAGGCTGTCACCGCGCCGCCCTGGCGCGGTTCGAGGCTCGGCCCTATGACACGAACTGCGGCAATCCCCAGGCCTCGCGCCAGCGCTCGTACTCGGCTTGCGGCAACTGCACCAGCAGCGGCGCCGCCGCACCGTCCAGCCAACCGGCAATCGCCGTCATGTCGGCCAGCGACATCGCCGTACACCCGGCCGTCGGCACACCTTCGGACTCCCAAACATGCAGGAAAATACACGACCCGGCGCCCGGCACCGACGGCGCGCTGTTATGCGCCACCACAGCCCCCACGACATAACGCTGGTCGCTACGCAGCATGTCCTCGCCGGAAGCCCAGTCGGGCTGAGCTACTGATGACTGATCGACGATCTGGTTGTAGTAAGCAGAGGCCGGGTCGTCGATGGCCTTGAGATCGGGCGTCGCCTGCCGGTAAGGCAGCTTGGCGACGCTGGCGAAAGCGCTGTCCGGCGCGGCATCACCGAACAACGCGGCGATCGCGAAAATACCGGCCGGCGCGCAGCCGTCGCCTTCGCGCTTCTGGCGCTCTCCCTCAATGACCTGCCGGGAATGCAGCCCCCGCCCCCAGGCCAGCCCGGCACGCCCGAGCGCCACGGCAACCGGCGGCCCGACAGGCTGCCAGTCGTCGGCAGAACCAGAACGCGCGAAGCGCAGAAGCCGAGCGCACGTTCCATTCCAATCAGCTCCAACACATAGCAATAGCTGATTCGATGGCAGCGCGGATTTTGAAGATGAATCCATCATAGAAGACAGAAGATCACTATAAATTGAGGTGATTGGACAAGCCGCAATTTGGCTGAGTATCCGCCAATGATCCAAGGGATGCGCCAATCTCAAGTATTAGGAGCCCATTCTGACTATTCTTGAGCGACGTCGCAAACCGGCCACAACCGGTCCCTCAAGAAAGCGCCGCATAACGGACATTGGCTGGTCCGTATGATTGTTGATTGATAAGGAGACCGGCATCAGATAATCTCTTTGTCATTCACAAGCTTACAGGCGATTCAATCGTGTCCCTATTATCAGCAATAACGCTGACGTTTCTGCGCCTGAATAGCTGTTATGCCTATTCAAACTGACCTCGGATTTTCGGTTGAAGGTTTCCTTGCGAGACAAAACCGTGCATTGCTGCGCGACTTCTCCAAGTCTGGCCTGTCCTTGGTTGCAGCCTCGCCAGAAAAGCTGAAAGACATGCAGCGTTTTTGGGGTTGGACTGTAGAGCAGTTGCCGGGGTGTTTGCCATCAAGCGCCTGCGTCGTAAGAAAGGGCGGCAACTTTGATCCAGAGTGCTGGGCACGTTGGGACTACCGAGGCTATCGAAAAGCATTCGCTTCCTATTTGTGCGTTTGCTACCCAGAGTTCAATTCAATATTGGGTGAGAATGTCCATGTCGACCACCTTGAACCACGATTCCGATTTTCAAAGGGAGACAGCTATTTCGTCCGTCTTCATCTCATCAGAAGAAATGTTAATGCAGCGTATGGTGCTGGGTTTGAAAGAAACTTTTACCAAGCCGAGCGCAAAAAATCATTACATGGAGCGATTCACATGTCGTGGCTAGGCTTTTGTAAAGCATATGGCATCCTTCCACCTGGAAAAAACGTCGGCACTGCTGCATGGCAAACGTGGGCAAGAAATCAGGCAAGAGAGTTTGCCCAAGAGTCCGGCGAATCAGCACCGGATGCATATGCCGGGCTACTCGGCGTTCTTCAACTTGGTTACACAGGGTACTACTCAGGTGAGGCTCAGGACTTTGACTTTGAATCGGTACGCCGCGCCTATCAATGAATATGCATAACCCTGCGCTCGAGGCGACCTGCGCGAAAAGCCGCGCAGGCCGTTCACTTCCACGTTAGATGCTTACCGACCCTTCATCGACCTTTCAGCTAATTGACCAATCCACATTTCGGGTAGGAGGTCGAGTGCTGTCGTGTTGTTACTGCGACCCACCTTTTGATGGGAAATACAGGTATTTAGCAGACGGGACTTCAGATGAGCGCGACAACATCTGCGAGCATCTTTTCATTCATGACTTTAGAGACACGCGCCCAACTGATTTACCAAATGGCATTTCAATAACTATAGTCAATCCAAGGTCTGAATTTCGGCACGTTAATTTTGCCAAGATCAGGAAGGTCGACGACCGGTCGGAACTCGTCATCGTTCTCTGCTTTGACTATCCGGACTGGCACCTACCTGTAAGTCTTCCCCACTTTGCCGAGAGTTACTGCGAAGCACTCAATCAACAAGTTGAGGGGGCCATTCAAAGTGATATCGAACACTCGGATGTCGGCCTATTTATCTCCTGTGCAATCAGTGTTCCGCCATCTATTAACTTTTGGTCTGCTTATCAAAAGGCGAACGGCCAAATACTTTCTGTCTATCGAAAATGTCTCGCAGACATTTGCAAACGACAACACCAACCGACATACAAAGCGCAGCCGCAGGGCGATGAGAACTCAGGCGCCAAGTGGTGGTTTAGATACGTCATTGTTCCCGTACTTGGGAGTGGAGCTGTTGCAGCAGTGGCGGCTGGGATAGCAGCGCTATGGAAGTAAAAGCATCTAACACTACGTTCGAGGCGACCTGCGCGAGAAGCCGCGCAGGCACCTCAACTTCACGTTCCTGAACGTCCGCTTCCAAATCTGGCTACGACAGCAAAGGGCACAGAACCGTCACCCAAATAACTATCTGACCGCCCGCGGCCGCAACAAGCTCAGGCCGCCGCCGATCATCCTTCATCAGTGACTCGTCCCCTCCGACTTGCTGATCTTGTTCCACACGTTGTACTTGCCGACCGGCTTGTTCATCGGCAAGCGCTTCACTTCCTTCAGCGTCGCGGCGTCGTAGATGATCAGCGCGCCGTCGTTTTCCCACAGGCTGGCCAGCACGTATTTGCCGTCGCGGGTGAATTCGACGTGGGCGAAGGTCTTGCCCGGCTCGGGCTTGAGTTCGGCGACGATTTCGAGTTTTTCCTTGTCGATGATCTGCATGGTGTCCTTGAACTCCTTGCTCATCATCGAATCGGTCCAGGCATAGCGGCTGTTTTCGTGGCTGCGCATGAAGAAGCCGGGGCCGCGCGTCTTGATCTGCTTGATGGTCTGCCAGGTCTGCATGTCGATGATGCTGATCAGGCCCTCGTTGAGATTCGGCGTCGCCATTACCGTCCGGCCCTGCCAGGTCCAGCTGATGCCTGAACCGAGGTGCGGCATGCCGGGCAGTTCGAGGTCGGCGATTTTCTTGCGCGCATCGAGATTGACTACCTGGCCGCTGACAGCGCTCTTGGCGTCGTTGCGCGAGGCGCCCATCACTTCGTCGTAGCCCTGCGTGAAGTAGAAGTCGTCGAGGTAATCGTCGAGCTGCGTGCGTTGCGGATTCAGAAAGCCGGGAATGAAGGCGCCTTCGCGGTACTTGAAGTCATGGATCATGCCGGCCGGAATGTCATCCGCCTTCGGGTTGTAGGAGACCTCCCACACCTCTTTCACGTCCTTTAACGCGGCAACGAAGCTCTGGCGCGGCGCCGCATCGTAGACGGCGGAAACCCGTGAGCTCACCTTGCCGTCCTTGTCGGCGACCGGCAGGATTTTCTTCAGATTGAGGTCGGCATCGAGGATGACCAGGCTGTGCGGCAGGTAGTTGGCCACCGCCACCCACTTGCCGTCGCCGGACACGGCCGCGTTGCGGGTATTGATGCCGGCCCGCACTTCGGCGATGACCTTGAGGTTCCACAGGTCGAACTTGGTGATCCAGCCATCGCGCGAGGCGAAGAAGACGTAGCGCCCGTCCGGCGTGAATTTCGGCCCGCCGTGCAGGGCGAAGCGCGACTGGAAGCGATGGATCGGTTCGAGCTTGTCGCCGTCGAGAATGGATACGTGGTGATCGCCGGTTTCGACGACGACAAACAGGTTGAGCGGATCGGCCGTGAATTGCGGCTTGTCCGGCAGGCTGCCCGGTGCGTGATTGACGATCCGCGAGGCGGTGATTTCCTTCTCGCCCCAGGCCGGCATCGGCTTGATCGGCGCATAGGCGTAATCGACCAGCGCCTTGATTTCGTCGGCCGACAGCTTGTCGCCAACGCCCAGCATCTGGGTCGCCGGGCGGCCGTCACGAATGACTTTCTCGGCCTCCGGTTTGCGCAGGCGGCCGAGGTTTTCGGGCAGCAGGGCCGGGCCGATGCCGCCCAGACGGTCGGCGCCATGACAGGAAGCACAATGCTGTTTGAAATTGGCCGGGGCATCGGCCGCTTCCGCCAGCTGTGCCATGCCGAACAGGAAATAGACGGCAAAGCCGGCTGGAATCAGGATCTTCCAGTTCATGATGCAATTTCCTCATCGGCCAGGTAGCAGCCCGGGTCTTCCGCCCAGGCATCACCGGTCATTTGTTGCGCCCGCACCCGGGTGTTGCCGTTGCAGATCTGCCGATAGGCGCATTCGCCACAGCGTCCCTTGACCGCCCGCGGGTGCTGCTTGAGGCCGGCCATCAGCGGATCCGAGGTGTCCGGCCAGATCTGCGAGAACGGTCGCTCCTTGACGTTGCCCAGATTGTGGTGCCACCACATGGTGTCCGGATGCACGTTGCCGAGGTTGTCGATATTGGCGACATTGACGCCCGATGAGTTGCCGCCCCACTGGCGCAGCTTGGCCTCAACATGCGCCGCCTGCTCCGGAAAACGCCGGCGTACCCAGTGCAGGAAATAGACGCCGTCGGCGTCGTTGTTGCCGGTGGTGAATTCCTTGTTCAGCCCGCGCTGCTGGTAGTCCCAGCAGGTATCGAACAACAGGTCCATCGCCTGCCGCGTCAGCTGGTGTTGCGCGTCGTCCTTGCGGTTCTTGTTGCCGCGCCCGGCGTAATTCAGATGCGAGAAATAGAAGCGGTCGATGCCCTCGTCCTCGACCAGCCTGAGCAGGCCCGGCAGGTCGTGCGCGTTGTCCTGGGTCATCGTGTAGCGGACGCCGATTTTCAGGCCGAGGTCGCGGCACAGCCGGATGCCCTTCAGCGAGGCGGCAAAGGCGCCGTCCAGACGGCGGAACTTGTCGTGCGTCGCGCCGATGCCGTCGAGCGATACCCCGACGTAGTTGAAGTCGCATTCGGCAATCCGGGCAATATTGCTTTCGTCGATCAACGTGCCGTTCGACGACAAGCCAACGTAAAAACCCTTGGCCTTGGCCCGTTTGGCGATATCGAAGATATCCGGCCGCAGCAAAGGCTCGCCGCCGGAGAGGATGAGCACCGGGACGTGGAATGCCTTGAGGTCGTCCATCACCGTGAAAACCTGATCGGTGGTCAGCTCGCCGGGAAAGTTGGTGTCGGCCGAAATCGAATAACAATGCTTGCAGGTCAGGTTGCAGCGCCGGATCAGGTTCCAGATCACAACCGGGCCGGGCGGATTGCGCTTCGGACCGAGCGGCGTCGGATCGGCAATTTCCTGCATGTACTGGGAGATGCGGAACATGGATTTCTTCCTTTTGGACGTGCTGTATTCAACGGCAGGCTGCCGGCCAACTCCTTGATGCGCGTCAACCGCCGAAAAATTCAGGCGTTACAGAGGCACCCGGCCCTTGCGATATACTCTTTCAATGACCCTCAACGCCTCGAACACCATCGCTAGCGAACCGACGCTACCGACTACCTGGTCCGGACAGCTCAACGGCCAATTGCAGGACGGCGAAACACTGCAGGCCTGGCTTGAAATCGACCTCGACAGCCGTTTGCACTTTGCCAGCGGCCTGGTCGCCGTCACCGACCGCCGCCTGCTCGCCCGCGCCACCGATGGCAGCGCCTGGCTGAGCTGGCCGCTACGCGCCGGCCTTCATCTCAATCATCTCGATCACGCCGGCGTCGGCACGCTGGAACTGGTCGACGAGCAGGGTCGCCTCGCCTGCTGGCGCTACACGCTCGGCCACAACCTCGCGGCCCTGCGCATCATCACCGAATTCGACCTGCACGTAAAAAGTCTCGTCAGCGGCCAACCGATCGTCCGCCTGAGCGACGATTTTTGCCCGAAGTGCAAGGCGCCGCTCGAACCCGGGCAGGACGAATGCCCGATCTGCACCCGCGAAATCTCGACGCCGCCGTCGACCTGGACGCTGTTCCGCCTGTGGCGCTTCGCCCGTCCCTATAAATGGAAGCTGCTCGCCGGCTTCTCGCTGACCCTGCTATCCACCGCCGCCACCCTGGTCGCCCCCTACCTGACCATGCCGCTGATGGACAAGGTGCTGATTCCCTTCCAGAACGGCCAGCCGATCGACTGGGATCTGGTCAGCCTTTACCTCGGCGGCCTGTTCGGCGCAGCCTTCTTCGCCTGGCTGCTCGGCTGGCTGCGCACCTACATCCTGGCGCTGGTTTCCGAGCGCATCGGCCGCGATCTGCGGACGACGACCTACGAACACTTGCTCAACCTGTCGCTCGAATATTTCGGCGGCAAGCGGACCGGCGACCTGATGGCGCGCATCGGCACCGAAACCGACCGGATCAATGTCTTCCTGTCGCTGCACCTGCTCGATTTCGCCACCGACGTGCTGATGATCGTGATGACCGCCGGCATCCTGTTCTCGATCAATCCGTGGCTCGCGCTGGTCACGCTGGTGCCGCTGCCCTTCATTGCCTACATGATCCATTACGTACGCGACAAGCTGCGCACCGGCTTCGAGAAGGTCGACCGCGTCTGGGCCGAAGTGACCAATGTGCTGGCTGACACCATTCCCGGCATTCGCGTCGTCAAGGCCTTCGCCCAGGAAAAGCGCGAAGCCGAGCGCTTCCGTGAAGCCAACGGCCGCAACCTGGCGATCAACGACCGGCTGAACAAGACCTGGTCGCTGTTCTCGCCGACTGTCACGCTGCTCACCGAAGTCGGCCTGCTCGTCGTCTGGGCCTTCGGCATCTGGCAGATTTCCAAGGGCGACATCACGGTCGGCGTGCTGACCGCTTTCCTCGCTTACATCAGCCGCTTCTATACCCGGCTCGATTCGATGAGCCGCATCGTCTCGGTCACCCAGAAAGCGGCGGCCGGCGCCAAGCGGATTTTCGACATCCTCGATCACGTCTCCAGCGTGCCCGAGCCGACCAACCCGGTGCATCTGGGCAAAGTCGAAGGCCGCCTCGAATTGAAGAAGGCCAGCTTCCGCTACGGCACCCGCGCCGTCACCCGCGATGTCGATCTGGTCATCGAGCCGGGCGAAATGATTGGCCTCGTCGGGCACAGCGGTTCCGGCAAGAGCACGCTGGTCAACCTGATCTGCCGCTTCTACGACGTCACCGAAGGCGCGGTTTTCATCGACGGCGTCGATGTCCGCTCGGTGCCGATCGCCGAATTCCGCCAGAACATCGGCCTGGTGCTGCAGGAACCCTTCCTGTTCTTCGGCACGATTGCCGAGAACATCGCCTACGGCAAGCCCGATGCCAGCCGCGCCGAGATCATCGCCGCAGCGCGCGCCGCGCACGCGCACGAATTCATCCTGCGCCTGCCGCACGGCTACGATTCGCTGGTCGGCGAACGCGGCCAGGGCCTCTCCGGTGGCGAGCGCCAGCGCATCTCGATCGCCCGCGCCCTGCTGATCAATCCGAAAATCCTGATCCTTGACGAAGCGACCTCCTCGGTCGACACCGAAACCGAGAAGGAAATCCAGAAGGCGCTCGACAACCTGGTACGCGGCCGAACCACCATCGCCATCGCCCACCGCCTGTCCACGCTCAGGAAGGCCGACCGACTGGTCGTCATGGATCGCGGCCGGATCGTCGAAGTCGGCAACCACGACGCCCTGATGGCGGTCGAAGGCCACTACTACAAGCTTTATCAGGCGCAGGCGCGCAACGTCGATACCGAACAGGAAAGTCGCCGGGGCGGTGACACGGCCAGCAAGGAAAACACCAAATGACAACGCCGGATTTCACCCTGGAACGCAACGCCTACGGTCAACTCGTGCTGACCAGCCCAACCGGCGATCGCCACGTCGGCATTGTTCCCGTCCGTGCCTTCCCGATTGCCGCACCCGACGAAGGCATTGCCCTGGTCAACGCCGAAGGCCACGAAGTCGGCTGGATCGACAGCGTCGCCAGCCTGCCGCCGGCGCTCAGCCAGCTGGTCGACGAAGAGCTGGCCAGCCGCGAATTCGTGCCGGAAATCGAGCAGATCGTCGAGGTCTCCAGCTTCGCCTGCCCGAGCACCTGGCAGGTCGTCACCAGCCGCGGTCAGGCCGCAGTGGTGTTGAAGGGCGAGGAGGACATCCGGCGTCTTTCGCAAACCCGGCTGATGATCGCCGACACGCACGGCATCCAGTTCCTGATTCGCGACATCGGCAAGCTCGACCGCCACAGCCGCAAGCTGCTCGACCGCTTTCTCTAACGCAGCCAGCCGGACAGCAACATTTTTTTGCCGGCAGTCAGCCGGGCGCTGACGAAAGCGTTAATAATTGTCAGCTGCCCCAACAATTACTACAGCCAACGACGGAGCTGGGCGAAACAAGCATGAAGAAAAACGAAATCATCATTCGGGACATCATTACCCTGCGTGGCCCGAACATCTGGACCTATCGGCCGGTACTCGAAGCCTGGGTCGACATCGGCGAACTGGAAGACTTTCCCTCCAACAAGATTCCCGGGTTTTACGAACGCCTCGCGGCCTTGCTGCCCTCGCTGGTCGAGCATCGCTGCAGTTATCAGGAGCACGGCGGCTTCCTGCGCCGCGTTCAGGAAGGCACCTGGGCCGGCCACATTCTCGAACACGTAACACTTGAATTGCAGAACCTGGCCGGCCTGCCCGGCGGCTTCGGCAAAACGCGCGAAACCTCCGAGCGCGGCGTGTACAAGGTTGCCGTCCGCGCCTGGCACGAGGAAGTCACCCGCACCGCGCTGTACACCGCTCGCGATCTGGTGATGGCGGCGATCAACGACACGCCCTTCGACATCGAAAGCACGGTCGAGAACCTCGGCGACATGGTCGACTCCAAGTGTCTCGGCCCCTCGACCGCCAGCATTGTCGATGCCGCCGACGAGCGCGACATTCCGGCCATCCGCCTGCTCGACGACGGCAATCTGGTGCAGATCGGCTACGGCGCCGCGATGCGCCGCATCTGGACGGCGGAAACCGACCGGACCAGCGCCATCGCCGAAACCATTTCGCGCGACAAGGACCTGACCAAGGAATTACTCTCCTCCTGCGGCGTGCCGATCCCCGAAGGGCGCGAAGTGCGCAGCGCCGAAGATGCCTGGGAAGCCGCCGAAGACATCGGTCTGCCGGTGTGCATCAAGCCGGTCGACGGCAACCATGGACGGGGCGTCTTCATCGACGTCAAGACCCGTGAAGAAGTCGAAAAAGCCTACGCCATCGCCGTCGAGGAAGGCAGCGCGGTCCTCGTCGAGCGCTCCCTGCCCGGCACCGAACACCGCCTGCTGGTCATCGGCAACAAGCTGGTCGCCGCCAACCGGGGCGACATGGTGATGGTCACCGGCGACGGTAAGTCGACGGTCCGCGAACTGATCGAAATCCAGGTCAATTCCGACCCACGCCGCGGGCCGACCGAACTGCATCCGCTGTCAATCATCCGCCTCGATTCCGCCGCCCGGATGGAACTCGAACGCCAGAACCTGACCGCCGACGCGGTACCGGCCAGCGGTCGCGAAGTGCTGATCCAGCGCAACGCCAACCATGCCTTCGACGTCACCGACGACGTGCATCCGGAAACGGCTGCGCTGGCCTCGCTCGCCGCCCGCGTCATCGGCCTCGACATCGCCGGCATCGATCTGGTCTGCGAAGACATTTCCAAGCCGCTGGCCGCCCAGGGCGGCGCCATCGTCGAAGTCAATGCCGGCCCCAGCCTGCTGATGCACCTCCGCCCGGGCGTCGGCAAGCCGCGCCCGGTAGGCAAGGCGATTGTCGCGAACCTGTTCGGCGAAAAGGAAAATGGCCGCATCCCGGTGGTCGGCGTCACCGGCACGCACGGCAAGACCTCGGTCGCCAAGCTGGTCGCCCATCTGATTTACATGTCCGGCAAGCGCGTCGGCCTGGCCTGCAGTGACGGCGTCCATCTCGACCGGCGGCACGTCCAGAAGGCCGATGCCGCCAACTGGACGGCCGGCCATCGCCTGCTGCTCAACCGCGCGGTCGATGCGGCGGTGATCGAGAACGGCGCCCGCACCATTCTCGGCGAAGGTCTGGCCTACGACCGCTGCCAGGTCGGCATCGTCACCAACATCGATCAGGCCGCCGAAGATCTGGCGCGCTGGGACGTCCATCCGAGCGGCGGCGAGTTCTACACGACTTACCGCAACACCTATCGCACCCAGGTCGATGTCGTGCTGAGCAAGGGTTATGCCGTGCTCAATGCCGAAGACCCGGTGGTCGCCGACCTCGCCGAACTGTGCGACGGGGAAGTGATCCTGTTCGCCGCCAATCCGGCCTGCCCGGCCCTGGCCGCCCACCTGGCCGCCGGCCAGCGCGGCGTCTTCGTCCGCGAGGGGCGGATCACCGTTGCCACCGGCAATGACGAAGCCTGGCTGCTGTGCCGCCTCGGCGACGTACCGGTGATCGGCAAGCAGAAAGACCCGGAAACCATCGCCAACGTTCTGGCCGCCGTCGCCGCCGGTTGGGCGCTCGGCATCACCTTCGATGCGATCGGCACCGGCCTCAAGACCTATGGCCTGGAACTGCCGGCCCTCTCCTCGCTGCTCACCCAAACAGCCAAGAAGCCGCGCAAAGCGGCAACCCGAAAATAACAAGGATTCAGCGTCATGGACGTTACCCGTATTCGTGCCCTGCGCGGCCCCAACCTGTGGAGCCGGCACACGGCGATTCAAGCCATCGTCACCTGCCAGGATGCCGAATGTGCCATCGCCAATTTGCCAGGCTTTGAAGCCCGCCTGCGCGAGCGTTTCCCGGAACTCGGCGACCTGATCCCGGCCGACCATCTCGACACCGTCTCGATGGCCCATGCGCTGGAATTCGCTGCCCTCGGCCTGCAGGCCCAGGCCGGCTGCCCGGTCACCTTCAGCCGGACGGCCCAGACGGTCGATAGCGGCGTTCTCCAGGTCGTCGTCGAATATACCGAAGAGGATGTCGGCCGACTGGCCTTCGAGCGCGCCGAGCAACTCTGCCTCGCCGCCCTCAACGACACGCCGTTCGACCTCGACGCCACCCTGAAGGAGCTGCGCGATCTCGACGAAGACATTCGCCTCGGCCCATCGACCGGCGCCATCGTCTCGGCCGCCGTGGCACGCGGCATTCCCTATCGTCGCCTGACGCAGGGCAGCCTCGTCCAGTTCGGCTGGGGCAGCAAGCAGAAGCGCATCCAGGCGGCGGAAACCTGTTTCACCAGCGCGATTGCCGAATCGATCGCGCAGGACAAGGAACTGACCAAGAAACTGCTGCACGCCGCCGGCGTCGCCGTACCGCTCGGCCGGCCGGTCGAGAATGAGGACGACGCCTGGGCCGCCGCCCAGGAAATCGGCCTGCCGATCGTCGTCAAGCCGCGCGACGGCAACCAGGGCAAGGGCATTTCGGTCAATCTGACCAGCGAGGACCAAGTCCGCCGCGCCTATCGCGTCGCCATCGAATTCCGCGACGACATCCTGGTCGAAAAATACCTGCCGGGCCACGACTACCGCCTGCTGGTCATCGGCGACAAACTGATCGCCGCCGCCCGGCGCGACCCGCCGCTGGTCATCGGCGACGGCGTGCACACCGTCCGCGAGCTGGTCGATATCGTCAATCGCGACCCCCGCCGTTCCGACGGCCACGCCACCTCGCTGACCAAGATCCGTTTCGACGAAATCGCCCTCGCCCGCCTCGCCGAGCAGGGTTTGGAGGCGACCACCGTGCCGCCGCGCGGGACGCGCGTCATCCTGCGTAACAACGCCAATCTGTCGACCGGCGGCACTGCCACCGACGTCACCGACGACGTTCACCCGGAACTCGCCGCCTGCGCCGTCACCGCCGCCCAGACTGTCGGCCTCGACATTTGCGGTATCGACGTCGTCTGCGACACGATGTTGAAGCCGCTCGAAGACCAGGGCGGCGGCATCGTCGAAGTCAATGCCGCGCCCGGCCTGCGCATGCACCTCGACCCGTCGTTCGGCAAGGGCCGCGCCGTCGGCGAGGCCATCGTCGGGATGATTTTCCCCGATGGCGACAATGCCCGCATCCCGGTTGTCGCGATTGCCGGCACCAACGGCAAGACCACGACCAGCCGCCTGATCGGGCGCATTTTCGAAAGCAACGGCCTGCGGGTCGGCATGACCAGTACTGACGGGGTTTATATCGAAGGCAAGCGCACCGACGACGGCGACTGCAGCGGCCCGCGCAGTGCGCGCAACGTGCTGCTCCACCCCGACGTCGATGCGGCCGTCTTCGAGACGGCGCGCGGCGGTGTGCTGCGCGAAGGCCTTGGCTTCGACATGTGCGACGTCGCGGTGATCACCAATATCGGGATCGGCGACCACCTCGGCCTCAATTTCATCACCACGGTGGACGAACTGGCTGTCGTCAAGCGCGTCATCGTCGAGAATGTCGCCCCGAAAGGCACCGCCGTCCTCAATGCCAGCGATCCGGTAGTGGTCGCCATGGCCCAGCACTGTCAGGGAGACGTCATCTTCTTTTCCCAGGATCGGGCCAACCCGGTGCTGGCGACGCACCGCGCCCAGGGCAAGCGCGTCGTCTATGTCGAACGCGACGCGATCATCTGTGGCGAAGGACGCAAGAAACACAGCATCCCGCTCGCCAATATCCCGCTGACCCGCAATGGCACGATCGGCTTCCAGGTCGAGAATGCGATGGCCGCCACCGCCACCGGCTGGGCTCTCGGCTACGACTGGGAAGTCATCGAGCGCGCCCTGGCCGGTTTTGTCAGCGATGCGCAAACCGCCCCCGGCCGCTTCAACGTGTTCGACTACAAGGGCGCCACGCTGATCGCTGACTACGGCCACAACCCGGATGCCATCCAGGCGCTGGTCGGCGCCATCGAGAACATGCCGGCCAAGCGCCGCTCGGTGGTGATCAGCGGCGCCGGCGACCGGCGCGACGATGACATCCGCCAGCAGACCGAAATCCTCGGCGATGCCTTCGATGACGTCATCCTCTATCAGGACGCCTGCCAGCGCGGCCGCCAAGATGGCGAAGTCATTGCCCTGCTCCGCCAGGGCCTGGCCCATGCCAGCCGGACCAAGCAGATCGATGCGATCACCGGCGAGTTCATCGCCATCGACAGCGCCCTGGACCGTCTGCAACCCGGCGACCTCTGCCTGATCCTGATCGATCAGGTGGAAGAAGCCCTGGCCCATATCGCCAAGCGGATCGCCGACGCCGGTTAAGGCGGACTACCCCGGCCAAGCAAAGAGCCCGGTTCAGCCGGGCTCTTTGCTTTTCGGCGTGGCGGAACGGCCAGCCTTGCTGCCGTTATGTCGCGAGGCGCAGGCCGGACTTCTTGAGGATTTTTGTCGAATAGAGAATATCGCTGCTCCGACAGGCATCGCCAAGCAGACGACCAATTTCGGCCGCCTTTTCGGCGCACTCGTCGCGCGAACTGCCATGCACCATGGCGAACAGGTTGTAAGGCCAGGCCGGCAAGGCACGCGGACGACGATAGCAGTGGGTGACGAAAGGCAAAGCACCGACGGCCGCTCCCAGTTCGTCGATCCGCTCGTCGGCGACATCCCACACCGTCATGCCGTTGGCTGTCCAGCCGATGGCGTAATGGTTGGGCACGGCACCGATGCGGCGGATGACGCCGGAATCAAGCAGTCCCTGCAGGCGGCGCAGCACCGTCTCGGCCGGCAAGCCGAGTTGCTCGCCGAGCGCCTGATACGGTCGCGGGACCAGCGGCAGCCCACCCTGGGTGGCAACGATCAACGCCCGGTCGAGATCGTCGATCATGCGCGCACCGCCAGCTTCATTTCGACAAAATATTCGCGTTCTTTCGGAAAGGCATGCACGCTCAGGCCGGTATCGCGCTCGATGCGCGCCACGGCGTCGGCGATGCCGGCCGGTGTTTCGGTGGCGAGGACGAACCACATGTTCAGGGTGTGCTCGCGGCGATAGTTGTGGGCAACCTGCGGCAGCGCATTGACCAGCGCCGTCACTTCGTCGTAGCGCGCTTCCGGCACGGCCAGGGCGGCCAGCACGAAAGCACCGCCCATCCGCTCGATGTGCACCATCGGCCCGAAGCGGGTCAGTATCTTGTCGGCCAGCAGGCGTTCCAGGCGTTGCAGCAATTCCTCTTCGCCTATCCCCAGCCGGCCGGCCACTTCGGCATAGGGCCGGTCGCAGAGCGGAAACCCGCCCTGTAATTTATCGATGATCTGGCGGTCCACCGCATCCAGCTCACGCATAGCGCGCCCCGTTCTGCTTGAAGCGGGTCAGCGAGAACAGCACGTCGTGCGCGCAATCGGCGAGGCCATGGCGCTGGCGCAGTTCGGCTATGGTGCCTTCGACCTCGCTGCGTTCGCGGCCGTGGATCATGCAGAACAGGTTGTACGGCCATTCCGGCAGGTGGTTCGGCCGGCGATAACACAGCGTCACCGCCGGTTCCTCGGCGAGCGCCCGGCCGATTTCGCTGACCCGGTCATCGGCGATGGCGTGCACCAGCATGGCGTTGGCCGTGTAGCCCAGCTCGTGATGGCGGACGACCACGCCGAAACGCTTGATCGCGCCCTCCTCCTGCCAGCGCCGGATGTGGCCGAGAACATCTTCCTCAGAACTGCCAACGCGCTCGGCGATCAGCGCAAAGGGCCGGCTAAACAGCGGCAAGCCTTCCTGCAGCACCGAAACCAGGCGGCGTTCTGCTTCGCCGAGCGGCGCGGCCGGCGGCACGGCCTGGACGGCGGCCGGGCGTTTCTCGGCATTGCCGGACAGCGAAAAGCCGAGATCGATGTGGAATTCCTCAAGCAGCGGCAAGGCCAGCAAGGGATAACCGCTGGCCTGTTCAATCGCCCCCAGCGCCGCCTGCAACCGCCCTTCGCTGGCGGCCGTGACGACGAACCACAGGTTGTAGCGATGTTCGCGCTCGTAGTTGTGATTGACCTCCGGAAAGCGGTTGACCGCGGCGGCCACGGCGGCGAGGCGCGCCGGCGGCACAGCCATCGCGGCCAGCGTCGAAGCGCCGATCCGCTTCGGCGCGAAAACGGCACCGACGCGGGAAATCTTGCCCGCCCGGCGCAACGCTTCGAGGCGGCTCAATATCTGCCGTTCGGCAATCCCCAGGCGCTCGGCGAGCTCGGCAAAAGGCGCCGGACAGAGCGGGAAGTCGCGCTGGAAGTCGTTGAGCAGGCGAAAGTCGAAGGAGTCTTCCATCAGAAGCCAATGCGCGCGGCGCGCGTCGTGAAAAAAATACCGGAAGGGTTGTCCACGGCGATCTCGCCCAGTTTGGCGAAATTCTCGGTGTTGTAGATCAGTACCTTGTTGTCATCGCGCGCCGACAGCCAGACGTTTTCGCCACGCGGCGCGAATTCCATGTGCAGGATGCCCTTGCCCGGCTCGAAGGCATGCGTGACCTGGCCGGCCAGCGTGTCGATGACATCGATCTTGCCGTTGTCCGGGAAAGCGAAATTGACCCAGACCTGCCGGCCGTCCGGGCGTGCCATGACAAACACCGGCTGACCGCGCACCGGAATGCGGCCGACTTCCTTCCAGGTCGCGACATCGACGATCAGCACCTCATGGCGGCCGATCGCCGGCAGATAAGCCTTGCCCTGCGCCACCGACCAGCCGCGCAGGTGCGGCATCTTGAAGACCGGCAGCTTTTCCTCGCCGCGACCGTACTTTTCGAGGATCTTGCGGGCGCCCTTGTCCGGTTGCCAGAGGTCGAGCATGGCGACGCCATCCTCGCCGAACAGGCCGGTCAGGAAATAGCGGCCATCAGGCGTCACCAGGCCGTCGTAGGGCTGATTGCCGGCCGGGAAGCGCTGCGTCGTCGGCTGACGCGGATTGGAAAAATCGCTGACCCAGATTTCGCCGCCCTCGAACAAGGCGTAGGCAAACTTGTTGCCCGCCGTATCGGCCAGGCCGACCACCTTGGAGAATTTGCCCGGCGCGTACTCGGCCGGCACTTCGGAGAGCAGTTCCAGCGTCTCGGCATCGAAGGCCTTGATGCCGCCCGGTGTGTAGTTCTGGGCGACGACGATGCGCCCATCCTGAGAAATCGAGCCGCCGATCGCATTGCCGGACTGGATGACGCGCTTGACCAGCTTCGCTTCCAGCAAATCGATCTTGCTCAGCCCGCCATCGCGGCCGAAGACATAGGCGTAGCGGCCATCGCGCGAATAGACGGCGGACGCGTGCGAGAGATCGCCGAGGCCGTCGATCCGGGCGTACGGCTGGCGAGACGTGGTATTGACCAGCGTGACGCGCCCGGCGGCCCGTTCGATGATCAGGCCGAGATCGCCGGTGCCGCGCAATTGGGGCGCCGCGCAGGCATTTACCAGCAAGGCCAGCAGAAAACACAGGAACAGACGCATCACACCCTCACTCGGGAAAAGCCGTCATCAATTTTTGCACTATCCAGTCCGCCTCGTTTTCCGACATGAACTGCTTCCATGGCGGCATCGGCGTTCCGGGGCGTCCGTAATAAATCGTTGCGGCCAGCCCCTCGGCCGGCTTTTCGGCCAGGTTTTCCGGCAGCAAGGGCGGGCCGAGCCCGCCTTTCAGCGTCATGCCATGACATGACCCGCAATCCTGGCGGACCAGATGGATCAGCTCCTTTTGCCGTGTTGCATCGGGCTCGCCCGCCCAGGCCGCGGCGGATGCCAGCCACAGGGCAATAACCAGCCTACTCGCCGACATGGATCACCCCGGTCATTTCCGGGTGCGGGCCGCAGTGGTATTCGTAGCGACCGGCCCGCTCGAAGCGGTACGACCAGCTTTCATCGGGAAACATTCGTTCCGACTCCGGCACGCCGCCAATCGGCAGAATCACCGAATGACTGGTGCGTTTTTCGTGATTACTCCAGCGCACCGTGTCGCCGACATGAATGCTGACTTCCGGCGGGTTGAAACGGTAATTTTCGATCCGCACATCGACCACTTCCTGAGCATTCGCGCCAGCGGCAAGGAGCGCTGACAGCGCCAGCACTCCTTGTTGCCTCGACCACCCGGCGCGCATCATTGTTCCGCTGCGCTCATCGCCTTATTGCTTGACCGCCTTGACGTCGCCATCAACACCGAGACCCAGCGTGTGGCCAAAGGAAACGTGATGGAAACGGCCGCCGGCATTGTCGGCGTGAATCGCTACGCCAAACGGCACGGCCTTGCCGGCTGCCAGATGGACGCCACCAGCCAGCTTGCGGGTAAAGGTCACCGTGTAGGTATCGCCGGCCTTGCCGCCTTCGGCCGTCACGCCAGCCTTGCCACCTTCCATGTTGCGCTTGTCGGTAACCGTACCGTCGAACGCCTTGCCACTGCTCCGCCACTGCATCAGGTCCATCGCCCCCGGCGTCGCGTACTTGGTCTTGGTATCGGCCGCCCCCGGCATGGTCCGGGCGTCCTTGTGACAGGCCGCCCAGCAGCCGACCTGATCGCCCATCGCCACCTTGTCGTTGGGGAACATGACGCTGGCCTTGACCTCGTTGTCCTTGTCGGAATGGTCGAAACCACCGCCTGGTGCCTTGAACGTCAGACGCACATAAAGGTTGGTCGCATCGTAGGCGGCCTGCACGCCGACCGGGTAGGTCATCGTCTTCGGCGCGCCTTTCGGTTCCATTTCCTTACTGGCCAGACGCTTCAGATCGAGGCTCAACTTGCCGTCTTCAACGTGACAGCCGGCACAGCTCTCGCCTTTTTTCAGGCCGCTGGCGCCGCTGTGGTCGCCCTTGCCGGTCACCCACTCGATCGGGGCGGCGCCCGGATGGAAGACGTGCAGCTCTTTCTTCGGTACCTTGCTCCAGTCGGGGGTGGCCAAGGCAGCCTGTGAGCCGAGAGCCAGGAAAGCGCCCATGACAGCCAGCGAAACGAAATTCTTTTTCATCGTGGTATCTCCACTTAAAACGATCGGCGGCGACGAAACCAGTCGTCATCCTGTTGTCTGCGTTCCATATGCTACGGGGGCTTTCGCCCCCGTAGCTTTGTGACAAGTCAAATAATCGGCAGGCGATTAATAGATGTCGTGCTGCGTGTTATAGACGTTGAACTTGCCGGTCGGGGTGATCATCTTCGGATCGGTAATCACCTTCTTCACCGTCAGCGTCGCATCATCATAGACGACGATGGCCGACTGGTCGGTCTTGCCGCCCCACAGGGAGATCCAGACTTCCTTGCCGTCGGCGCTGTATTCCGGATGCACGGCGCGTTTCACAGCCTTGGTCGGCGGCAGCCCGGAGTCCTTGGCCACGTTGATGACCCTGGTCGGCTTGGAAAGATCGGCCATGTCCCAGACCGAGACGGATTCAGCCAGATCCTTGTCGGAATTCTGTGCCGAGTCGGCCCACAGGTGCTTGGACTTCGGATGCGTCTTGACGAACAGATTGCCCGGCACGTGCTTGATTTCCTGGACGACCTTCCAGTTGTACTCCTTGAACTTGGCGTTCTTCTTGTCGTCCGACGGCGTCGAGATCAGCGTCAGGACATCGGCGCCGAGGTGACCCGTCGCCCAGACCGGACCGAACTTGGGATGCGTGAAGTTGGCGCCGCGACCCGGGTGCGGGATCTTGGCGACATCGACCAGCGCGGCCAGCTTGCCGGTCTTGGTATCGACTGCGGCAATCTTGTTGGAGGCATTGGCCGCCACCAGGAAGTAGCGCTTGGAAGCATCCCAGCCGCCGTCATGCAGGAACTTGGCGGAAGCGATGGTCGTGGTCTTCAGGTTTTCGATGTCGGAGTAATCGACCAGCAGGATCTGCCCGGTTTCCTTGATGTTCACCACCCATTCCGGCTTGATGAAGGAAGCGACGATCGAGGCGACGCGCGGTTCCGGATGGTATTCGCCATCGACCGTCATGCCACGGGTAGACACCACCTTGCGCGGCTTCAGTGTGTCGCCGTCCATGATCACGTACTGGGGCGGCCAGTAGGAACCGGCGATGGCGTACTTGTCTTCGAAGCCCTTGAACTTGGAGGTATCGACCGAGCGGGCATCGAAACCGATCTTCACTTCAGCCACGACCGCCGGCTTTTCCATCCACAGGTCGATCAGGCTCAGACGGCCGTCGCGACCGATCACATAGACATAACGGCCGGAAGCGGAAAGACGGGAGATGTGCACCGCGTAACCGGTCTTGACGATGCTGCGGATTTCCTTGGTGTCGCCGTCGATCAGCGCCACTTCGCCGGTGTCGCGCAGGGTGACCGAGAACATGTTCTTCAGGTTGTAGTTGTTCATCTGCTTGGTCGGACGATCCTTGACCGGCACGATGACTTTCCAGGAATCCAGCGTTTCCTTGAAGCTGTATTCCGGCGGCACATCCGGCGTGTTCTGGATGTACTTGGCCATCAGCGACAACTCTTCCTTGGTCAGGATGTCGTCGAAGTTCACCATGCCGCCATCGGTGCCGTAACCGATGATCTTTTCCAGACGTTGCTGACCGAGCTTCAGCGTACCGCCCTCGGTGACGTTGCCGTCCTTGTCCTTCTTCGACCAGTGCGGCTCGAGATTCTTGCCGGTGGCGCCCTTGCGCAGCACGCCATGGCAGCCGGCACAACGCTCGAAATAAATCTTCTTGGCCTGCTCCTTTTCAGCAGCCGTCATCTCCGGACCCTTGGCGGCCTCCTGAGCAAACGCAGAACCCATGGCTGCAGCCATGGCGGTCATCATCAGCATCCCCACTACGGTTTTATTCATCTTCCCTCTCCTGGATAGAAACAAAACACCTTTAACCCTCAACGGGATGGGCGCTAGGTTGAACCTCCGCCCGACTCGCATCCTTGATGCCCATCAATCTTTTTTTGATGCTTTATTATTTGAATTCAGGAGCTTGTAATCACAAATAACTATGTGATTAGTTCTTTGGTTGTAGATCGCACGATTCCCTTACCAAAGCTATTGGCACACGCCTGATCCAGCATTAGCATGGCCGCCCAAAGGCAGGGAGAAACCATGAACAAAGCGAACAAACTGGAAGGTGGCAAGGTCTGGCTGGTCGGTGCCGGACCGGGCGACCCGGACCTGCTCACCGTCAAGGCCGCCCGCCTGATCGCCCAGGCCGATGCGCTGGTATACGATCATCTGGTCGGCGAAGGCATCATCCAGCTCGCCCGCCCCGACGCCCGGCAAATCTACGCCGGCAAGGAAGCCTCGAAACACACGCTGCCCCAGGATTCGATCAACCAGTTGCTGGTCGACCTCGCCCGCGAAGGGCTGTCGGTCGTTCGTCTGAAAGGCGGCGACCCGTTCATTTTCGGCCGCGGCGGCGAAGAACTGGAAACCCTTGCCGCCTCCGGCATTCCCTTCGAAGTCGTCCCCGGCGTCACGGCGGCGGCCGGTTGCGCCGCCTATTCGGGCTTTCCGCTGACCCATCGCGACCATGCCCAGGCCCTGACCTTCGTCACCGGTCACCTGAAGGACGGCACGGTCAACCTCGACTGGCCGTCGCTGGCCCGCCCCAATCAAACCGTGGTGTTCTACATGGGCATCGGCGCCGCCGAAGAAATCTGCCGCCAGATGATCAAGCACGGCCTGCCGTCGATGACCCCGGCCGCCGTGGTGCGCAACGGCACGCTGGCCAGTCAGCAGACATTGCTCGCCACACTGGGTACACTGCCGCATCGCGTCGTCGAATCCGGCATCAAGCCGCCCGCGCTGATCATCGTCGGCAGCGTGGTCGGCCTGCACAAACAACTCAACTGGTTTGAAAAAACATGAAAATCCTCTGGCTGATCGCCGCCCTCTTTGCCACCCAGGCACATGCCTACAGCAGCGACGAGATGCGCGGCGACTGCCAGGCAGCCGAAGAGTTCTACCAACAGAAAAAAAACAGCGACCCCTTCCAGTCGATCCGTAGCGCCCGCTGCATCGCCTACGTCGCCGGATTCGCCGATGGCTATGCGGTTAGCGACTACCTGGCCGACAAGGTTGGCGTCAAACTCAACGCCTTCTGCCTGCCGAACGATAGCGATCTGTCCTTCCGTCTGGTCCGCGCCGTCCTCGCCCACCTCGACCGCCAGCCGCCCAATTCGACAACCAGCACGGCGATGCTGGTCGCCAACGCGCTGGCCAAATCCTTCCCCTGTGCGGATTCGCTTGAACCAAAGAAGTGATTCATGGATAATTCGGCCTCCATTCGCCCCGATGGCGGAATCGGTAGACGCAGCGGATTCAAAATCCGCCGCCGAAAGGTGTGCCAGTTCGAGTCTGGCTCGGGGCACCAGTAATAAAGTGCTTAGCCCAGTTCACAAGACTGGGCTTTTTGCTTTCTTGTTTTCAGCTTTTTCTCGGTAGCCGGTCCGGCCTGACACCAAGATGAAGCGCATCCGGGAATACCCAGCCCTTGCGTGAATTGTTCCTTGAAATAGCCGGCGCCATCTGGCTCAGAGCAAACCTCTTGGCTGGCCATGCCCTGTTGAATCTGCTGGACGACCCGGCCATCCTGGCGATCGGCTTCTGCTGATCGAATTGCGCCTGGTATCTCCAGGAATGCGACCTATACTGAAAGTGCCTACCTGATAACGGTTGCTGCCCGCGATGGTTGCAGTCGGCACCATCTGGCGCGGGACGTTGGTCTCCAACCGCCGTAGGATAGGCTAGCCGGCGAGACCGGTGGCGCGGTTTGATTCTCAGATTGCTGAGCGCCTTGAAAAATCAGCTAAAGCGACAGGAAACCCGTTCGAATGTAAAGATTCGAGCGGGTTTCTCATATCCGGCGGGCTCATTGGCAAGCGCGCTGCCGTCACTTCGGCCTTCGTCAGAAGACGGGCATTCAGAACTTCCAGCCGTAGGCGATCCCAAGAATGTCTTCCGACAGGTGGATATCTGCCTCGCCACCGCCGTAAGCGGCCGGGATCGAGCCGGATCCCTTGACGGTTTTCTTGAAGCCATGCGTGTAGGCCAAGCTCAGTTCGCCGTCCTTGCCCAGATTCCAGGTCGCGCCCAGGCTCAGGTGATCCTGGATCGCGCCCGGCGCCAGAATGTTGAGGAAAGTCTGATCCGCCGGGATCGGCTGGCTGGCATGGCTGTAGCCGGCCCGCCAGGTCCAGTCGCGCCATTCGTAGCTGACACCGAGTTTGGCCACCGTAACGTCCTTCCAGCCGAAACCCGGGCCATTCGAGGAGCCGAAGAGATTGCCCGAAAACAGCGTGGCAATCGGGGTGCCGACCGACTTAATGTCGCTATATTCGATCCGTTGCGCGTCGAGCGCCAGCGTCAGCGCAGAACTCGCCTGCCAAGCCACGCCGATACCGTAATTGGCGGGAATGTCGAAGCCGCCGTCTTCGGCAAACAGGCCCTTGTACTTGTCGAGATTGCCCATCCGGGTCTTCGAGGCCCAGGTGGCTCCGATGCTCAGTTCGGGGGTCAGTTTGCCGGTATAGCCGAGACGAAAACCCCAGCCGGTCGATGAGTCGACGCCGCGATTGGTCAGACTGTTCGGCGCCGCCGACGAGCCGGCAAACGGCCCGATGCCTTCGGCCTTGAAGCGTTGATAGGCGAAATTGACGGCCAGGCCGAGCGCATGATTTTCGTTCAGCTTGTAGGCGAGCGACGGCGAGATGAACAACTGCTCAAGGTTTATGCCGGCCGAACCACTGGCACCGAAGGCACGAAAGGGATTGCTGCCGTAGTCGGTATTCATCCCACCGTTGCCATAAACGGCGACGCCGGCCGCGAGCTGCGGCGACAACTGGCGGACGTAGCCGATTTCGGGAATCAGGAAATTCCGGGTGTCGTTGGCATCGTAACTGCCATTTGCCGTCGCGCCACCGGGCAGATTGTTGCCGGATATTTCCGCGCCACGGCTCGGCCGAAACAAAGTGGCGCCGATGTCGAGCCGATTGCCGACGAAGGCGGTGCCGGCCGGGTTGGTCGCAGCGGCCAGCGCATCCTGTGGCAAGGCAATGCCGACACCGGCTATGCCCTGCGACTTCACACCAAAACCGTGTGAAAAATAACCGTTGGTGGCAAGCGCCAGGCCGGGGACTAAAACGACCGGCAGGATGGCGGCCTGAACAATTTGGCGGATTCTCATTGTGGGGGACCTCTGAATCATCGTTGTGGGTTAAGCGAAGACGCCACCCTAAGCACCCCCGCCACGCAACCAAACGAATCACTTCTGCAATGCTTATCGGCGGCAGCCGTTATATTGAAATAACCGGAAACAGGCGGTCTTCAGTTGCTTGCCGACGCCTTCAGCCGGCGTTTTCGTGCGCCACGCATCCATTCGTAAGCCTCCATGCCAAATATCATGGCGATGACGAATACGGCGGCCGGCAGATAGCCCGCCCCCAGGCCGACCAGGGCCGGCCCCGGACAAAGGCCGGACAAGCCCCAGCCGATGCCGAACAACACGCTGCCAACGATCAGCGGCCGATCCACTGCGCCGGCCTCGGCCGGTGGATAGACACCGCCCAACCAGCTCTTGGCGCGCCGCCCCGCCCTCCGGAAAGGCCAGACGGCAACCCCGATGGCACCAGCCATCACCAGCCCCAACGACGAATCCCAAAGACCGGCGAAGTCGAGGAAGGCCAGCACCTTGGCCGGATCGGTCATACCGGAAATGATCAAGCCGAGACCGAAAAGCAGGCCAAGCAACAGGGCAATCAAGACATGCATATCAGCCCCCAACCAGGTGACGGGTAACGAACACGGTGACCGCCCCGCTCGCCATAAAACTCAGCACGGCCGCCCCGGAACGCTTCGAAAAGCGCGCCAGGCCGCAAACGCCGTGACCGCTGGTGCAGCCATTGGCCAGACGGGTGCCGAATCCGACCAGCACGCCAGCCACGCCGACGATGGCCCAGTCTCCGGGGCCGGACTGCACCGGGCCGACCGGCGCCAGCCCCTGCTGCGTGCACAGCAACCAGAGCCCCGGCGAGACGATCAGCCCGAGCAGGAACATGGCCCGCCACCCCACCCTGTCGCGCTCTCCGGCGATCAAGTTGCCGAGCAGACCGCTGATCCCGGCGATCATTCCGTAGGAACGGAAGAGCAGTGCGGCACTGAGACCGATCAGGCTACCGCCGACCAATGCGCTCCAAGGAGTGAAGTTTCCCCAATCGATGATCATCGAACCCATCCTGTTGCAAAGGCGCGAAATTAGAGATTTCGCACATTCCAGAAAAGGATCAAATTTTCATATCAATATACCGGCCATCGGCTAAAGCCCGGGAGCCCGGCCCGTCAATGCGCCCGGCTTGTCTACAAGGCGTTGGCCGGCTTGAGCGGCAGACTGACTTCAGGCCGGAACACCACTTTCAGCAGTGCGCCACCCAGCGCGACGGACTGCATGGCCAGCACGCTGCCGCCATGTTGCCGGGCAATTTCCCGGACGATGGCGAGGCCGAGTCCATTGCCGTCGCTGACGCTGCCCGGCGGCCGGTGGAAGCGCTCGAAGACTCTCTCGCGCTCGCCTTCGGCGATGCCCTGGCCGCTGTCTTCGACGGTCAGCCAGGCCCCGCTCGCGCTCTGGCCGCAACTGACCGTCACCGTGCCGCCTTCCGGCGTATAGCGCAGCGCATTGTCGAGCAGGTTGCCGAGCAGCTCCTGGAGCAGCAGGCTATTACCCCGCACGAACGCCGGCCGCAGTTCGAAGCCAAGATCGATGTGCTTGGCGATGGCCGCCGGCAGCCAGGTTTCGGCCGCCTGGCAGGCGATCTCTTCGAGCGACACCTCGGGTTGCGTCTGGGCGAGCGTCGGCTCAGCCCGGGCCAGGGAGAGCATCTGGTCGACCAGGTGGGAGAGGCGCTGGGCGGCTGCCCGAATGCCTTCCAGCTTGGCCGGGGTGTCGGGCGAGGATTCGCTGATGCTGGCTTCGACCTGGGCCTGCAGCGCGGCGATCGGCGTGCGCAGCTGGTGGGCGGCATCCGAGATGAAATTGCGCTGGCTGGACAGCGAGCGATCAAGGCGTTGCAGCAGCTCATTGATCTCGGTCACCACCGGTTGCATTTCCTCCGGGACATCGACCCGGACCGACCGCAGGTCGGCCTGCGAGCGACCGGCCAGCTCCTGGCGCAACGAGGCCAGCGGCCGCAGGCCGGAGCGCACGCCGAACCAGACGACGCTGATGCTGACCAGGGCGAGAAGCAGTTCGGGCAGCAGCATGCCGAGCAGGATTTCGCGGACCAGGGCGTTCCGCTTGATCAGCGTTTCACCGGCCAGCACCGTCAGGTCATGACCGGACAGCTGCTTCTGCAACGCAGCGACGCGGATCGGCTCGCCATCGAGCTGGGCATTGAAATAGGATCGCCCCTCGCTGCCCGCCGTCCGGAAGTTTTGCGGCGCCGGCATCGGCAGGCCGGCATTGCCGTCGAGCAATTCGCCCCGGGGGCCGCGCACCGAATAGAACACGCGGTCGAACTTGTCGGTCAGCAGGACGGCGCGCGCCTGTTGGGTGAGCGGCAGTTGCGCCTTGCCATCGACCATCCGTAGCTGGTCGGCGATGGCCAGCGTGGTGTCGAACAACGCCCGATCGTAGGCCTTGGTGGCGCTCCGCCAGGCCACCCAGTAGGCGGTCCCGGCGCCGGCCAGAAGCAGCGCCAGCATGGCCGGCAGCAGCCGGCGCAACAGCTGGACGCGCAGGCTAGTCGAGGTCATCGCACGTCTCGGAGGGCTTTTCCAGGAAGTAGCCAAGACCGCGGACGGTCCGGATGGTGATGCCGCCCGGTTCGAGTTTGCTGCGCAGGCGCGAAATGAACTTCTCGACCGCATTGGGCGAGATGTCGTCGTCCCAGCGATAGAGCGCCTGCATGATCTGTTCCTTGCTGATGATGCGATTGACCCGGCCGGCCAGGAATTCGAGTGCCGTCCATTCGCGGGCGGTCAGTTCGAGCGCCTTGCCATCGAGCCAGGCCCGCTTGCCGACGGTGTCGAGCTGCAGGCGGCCGAGCTGCAGCGTCGTCTCCGGCGTTCCCTGACCGCGCCGGATCAGGGCCCGCACCCGGGCTTCAAGTTCAGCCAGGGCTACCGGCTTGACCACGTAGTCGTCAGCTCCCAGGTCGAGCAGGCGGACGCGCTCCTCGAGTGCCATGCGCGCCGACAGGATCAGCACCGGCGTGCGCTGCTGACGCTGGCGCAGGCGTTGCAGCACGTCGCTGCCATCCAGCCCGGGCAGGCCGAGGTCGAGCACCGTCAAATCGAAGGACTCGGTCTTCAGCCAGTTGTCGGCCGTCTGACCATCGCCGGTCACTTCGACCAGGTAGCCGGACTTCCGCAAGGTGCGGGCCAGGCCATCGGCCAGCAACGGGTCGTCTTCGACAAGCAGGATGCGCATCAGGGTCAGATAACGGTCAGGAAGGTCTAATACGATACCACTCCCCCATACGCGGTATATCGATGCGACGCTTACTTTTCACGCTATTGCTGCTGCCCGTTGCCGGCCTTGCCCAGCCCCCCGCCCCGCTGTCGCTGCCCGAGGCGGAAGCACTGTGGCGCGAACACAGCCGGGAACTCCGGCTGGCCGGCGCGGCGGTCAGCGGGGCTGCCGCCGACGTCAAGACGGCCGGTCAGATTCCCAACCCGGATGTCTCGCTCAATGCGCTGTCGATCAGCCCGTGGTCCGGCTACGGTGCCGGCGGCTGGAAAGACAAGAAGATGGACACCCAGCTGCGCCTTGACCAACTGGTCGAACGCGGCGGCAAGCGCGATTTGCGCGTCAAGGGGGCGGAAGCCCGGCTCGACGCGGCGCGTTTCGATCTCGACGACGCCGCCCGCCAGCAACTGGGAACGCTGCGTTACGCCTATTACAACCTGCGACTGGCCCAGGAAAAGCTGACGCTGGCCGGCGAAACCGCCGGGCTGTACGGCAAGGCCGCCGAGGCCGGCAAGCTGCGCCAGAAAGCCGGCGACATTGCGCCGGTTGACCTCTCGCGGCTGCAGATCGACCAGGCGCGGGCGGCCGGCGATGCCCGCCAGGCGCAGACCGAACTGGAGCAGGCGCAGGTGGCGCTGGCCTATCTGATTGGTCGCGAAGCCGATGCCCGGCAGTTACAGGCCGGCGACAACTGGCCGGCGCTCGAAGAGCAGGCCTTGAGTCAGGCACCGCTCGACCAGCGCCCCGACCTGGCCGCCGCCCAGCGCCGCCTGGCCGCCGCCGAGGCCGAGCGCGACCTGGCCAAGGCCAAGAAGAGCCGCGACGTGACGATCGGCGTCCAGTACGAACACAACCTGCAGAATGCGCCGACCAACAGCTACGGCTTAGGGGTCAGCGTGCCGCTCTTCATCTGGCACGAATACGAAGGCGACATCGCCCGAGCCGAGGCCGATCTCGACGTCGCCCGACTGCAATACGAACAGCAGCAGGCGCAGGCGCAAGGCCAGGTGGCGCAGGCGAAGAATGCCCTGCTCTCGGCGCGCGACCGTTACCAGCGGCTGGAAGGCGGCCTGCTGGCCGATGCCGAACGGGTCGCCAAGGCTGCCGAATTTGCCTACAACAAGGGCGCCATGGGCCTGATGGACCTGCTCGACGCCCGGCGCACCTTGCGCCAGATCCAGATCGAGGCCGCCAGTGCGCGCGCCGATTACGCCAAAGCATTGTCGGACTGGCAGATCCAGGCCGAATTCAGGAAACTCAAATGAAGCAGAATCTGATTCTCATCGCCGTGATGCTCGCGCTGGCCGGCTGCTCCGGCGAACCGGAAGCCGTCAAGGAAGCCACGATCAAGGTCGACGGCGAACACGTCATCCTCAGCGAGCCGGACAAGGCGACCTTCCTCAAGGTGGCGACGGTCGACCAGGACAAGGGCGGCATGCTGCGCCTGCCCGGCCGGCTGGTCTGGAACGAGGAAAAAACCGTCCGCGTCTTTCCGCAACTGGCTGGCCGGGTGCTCAGCATTGCGGTCGATGTCGGGGCGACGGTAAAGGCCGGCCAGCCGCTGGCCGTGCTCAGTTCTCCCGATTACGGCCAGGCGCTGGCCGACGCCCGCAAGGCCAAGGCCGATGCCCAGGTGGCGACGCAGGCGCTGGAGCGCAATCGCCAGTTGCGCGAAGCCGGCGTTATTGCCGAGAAGGACTGGCAGCAAGCTGAAGCCAGCGCGGTAGCGGCACGCGCCGAAGCCGAGCGGGCCGGCCGCCGGCTGGCCGGCCTGGGTGGCGACGGTGACGGTTCCTACGTGCTGCGCAGCCCGCTGGCCGGGGTGGTCGTCGAACGCAACCTCAATCCCGGCATGGAATTCCGCCCGGAACAAGCGGCCGCCGCGCTGTTCGTGATCACCGATCCGGCCAGTTTGTGGGTCCAGGTCGCTGCCGGCGAAGCCGATCTGGCCAACCTGAAAAAAGGCGAGACGCTGTTGATCGAGTCGAAGCAGTACCCGGGCGAGCGCTTCACGGGCACCATTCGCCATGTCGCCGATTTCGTCGATCCGGCGAGCCGGACGATCAAGGTGCGAGGTGAGTTGCCGAATGCCGACCGCCGCCTGAAGGGCGAAATGTTCGTCAATGCCCTGGTCGAACTGCCGCTCAGCTCGGCGCTGCGCGCCCCGGCGGCGGCGGTTTTCCTGTTCAGCGACCAGCGCTATGTCTTTGTCGAAGAGGCACCGGGCCACTATCGACGCCAGCCGGTCGAGGCCGGCGCCGAGCGCGACGGCTGGATCGACATCCACAGCGGCGTGCACGCAGGCGACAAGGTGGTTACTGAAGGCAACCTGCATCTGCTCAAGTTCTTCAAGCCGCAGGTCGCCGACAAACAGGCTACCAAATGATCAAGCGCATTGTCCATTTCGCGCTCAATCAGCCGCTCTTCATCATTCTCGGGCTGGTGCTGTTCATCGGCATCGGCACCGTCGCTTTCAAGAACCTGCCGATCGAAGCGTTTCCCGATGTGACCGACACCCAGGTCACGGTCATCTCGCTCAATCCCGGACGAGCCCCGGAAGAGGTCGAGAAGCAAGTCACCATTCCGCTCGAAATCGCCCTCTCCGGCGTGCCAAATTCGATCCGCATGTTCTCGCACACGCAGTTCGGCCTTTCCTTCATCGTCGTCACCTTCGACGAAAAACCCAGCCTGTTCATGGCCCGCCAATTGGTCGAGGAACGCCTGCGCGGCCTTGACCTGCCCCCCGGCGTCGAGCCGGAACTGGCGCCGCCGGCGACGGCGACCGGCGAAATTTTCCGTTATCGCCTCGACGCTCCCGGCCTGAAGCCCAGCGAAGTACGCGCCATTCAGGACTGGACCGTGGCCCGCCAGATCAAGCAGGTATCGGGCATTGCCGACGTGGTGTCGCTCGGCGGCCCGATCCGCCAGTACGAGGTGCAACCGAATCTGGCCAAGCTGCGCGATTACAAGATCACCATCGGCCAGTTGTTCACCGCCTTGCAGCGGGCCAACGCCAACGCCGGCGGCGGTTCGGTGGCGCAAGGGCGGCAGCAGTTCCTGATCCGGTCGCTTGGCCTGTTGCGCTCCTCGGCCGATATCGGTCAGGTGGTCGTCGCCGAAAACAGCGGCACACCGGTGCTGGTTCGCGACATCGCCAATGTGGTCGAATCGCGGGTCCCGGAACAGGGTATCGTCGGCATCAGCGACGCCAACGGCGACCAGGACGACGTGGTGTCCGGCATCGTGCTGCTGCGCAAGGACGAGAACCCCTCACTGGTGCTCGATGCGCTGAAAGCCCGGGTCGATACGCTGAACGCCGGCGGCCTGCCGCCGGGCGTCAAGATCGTGCCGTTCTACGACCGCTCATGGCTGATCAGCAAGACGCTGAAAACCGTCTTCATGAACCTGCTCGAAGGCGCGCTGCTGGTCACGCTGGTGCTTTATCTCTTCCTCGCCGATTTGCGGGCGGCAGCCATTGTCGCCTCGATCATTCCGCTGGCCCTGCTCGGCACCTTCATCGGCCTCTCGGCGGTTGGCATTCCGGCCAACCTGCTGTCCTTGGGGGCGATGGACTTCGGGATCATCGTCGACGGTGCGGTGATCGTCATCGAGAACATTTTCCGCCGGCTCGGCGAAGCCAAGCAGAACCAGGATCACCGACCGCATACCCGGACCATTCAGGAAGCGGTGGTCGAAATCGGCCGGCCGACGGTGTTCTCGATGGTCATCATCATGGTTGCCCACCTGCCGATCTTCACGATGCAGCGCCATGAAGGCAAGATTTTTGCGCCGATGGCCTATTCGGTCGTTGCAGCGCTGATCACCTCGCTGGTCCTGTCGCTGACCCTGGTGCCCTTCCTGAGCAAGATCGCCTTCAAGAACAACGTGCCGCACGAAGAAACCAAGCTGATGCACTGGTTCATGCAGAAGTACGAACCGGCGCTGAAGTGGGTCCTGGCCAATACCAAGCGCGTGCTACTGATCGCCCTTGGCGCGCTCGCCATTACCGCGGCGATGGTGCCGCAGCTCGGCACGGAATTCCTGCCCGAACTGAACGAAGGTTCGATCTGGATCAACATCACGCTGCCGACGTCGGTTTCCGTCACTGAAGCAAAAGCCGAACTGCGCCAGCTGCGCCGGATCATTGCCGACTTCCCCGAGGTCAACGCGGTGATTTCCAAGGGCGGCCGGCCGGAAGACGGGACCGATCCGAAGAACATCAACATGACCGAAATGCTCGTCGACCTGAAACCCGACTCGGCCTGGCGCAAGGGCATGACCAAGGAACAGCTGGTGCGCGAGATGGAGGACAAGCTGAACGACGTGCCGGGCATCGAGCCGACCTTCAGCCAGCCGGTGCGCGACCAGATTCTCGAATCGATCTCGCAGATCGACGGGCAGATCGTCGTCAAGCTGTTTGGCGACGACACCGCCACGCTGAAACTGCACGCCAACCAGCTGCTCGACAAGATCGGCAAGGTGCCGGGCGTCGTCCGCGCCTTCATCGACCGCGACGGCGATCTGCCGCAATACCGGCTGGAAATCGATCGGGCCGCCGCCGCCCGCTACGGCCTGAACGTGATGGACGTCCAGGACGTGGTCGAAACGGCGCTGGCCGGCAAGGCCGCCACCGAGTTGTGGGAAGGCGACCGGCATTTCAGCGTCGTCCTTCGTCTCGACGAACCGTCCCGCCAGCTCGACAAGCTGAAGGACGTGCTGGTGCCGACGCCGTCCGGGGCGCAGGTGCCCTTGTCGGCGCTGGTCGATTTCAAGATGGGCAGCGGCGCCATGAACATCGCCCGGGAATCCGGCCAGCGCGTCGTCGCCATCGGCGTCTTCATCCGCGATCGTGATATGGGCAGCGTCGTTGCCGACATGCAGGTGCAGGCCCAGGACATCAAGTTGCCGCAGGGTTACTCGATCACCTGGTCGGGCGAGTTCGAGAACCAGGAGCGGGCGATGAAGCGCCTGATGCTGGTGGTGCCGCTCTCCATCCTGTTCATTTTCGTACTGCTGTTCGATGCCTTCGAGTCCTTCCGCGACGCGCTGATCATCATCTGCAACATTCCCTTCGCGCTGATCGGCGGCATTTTCGCGCTGCTCATCTCGGGCATCCCGCTCTCGGTGTCGGCGGCGATCGGCTTCATCGCGCTGTTCGGGCAGGCGGTGCTGAACGGCGTGGTGATGGTCAGCTACATCAACCAGCTGAAGCAGCAGAAGCTCGACAGCTACCAGGCGGTCTTCCAGGGCGCCCTGTCCCGCCTGCGCACGGTGCTGATGACCGCCATGCTGGCCATGCTCGGCCTGTTGCCGATGGCGCTGTCGCACGGCATCGGCTCGGAAACCCAGCGGCCGCTGGCGCTGGTCGTCATCGGCGGCCTGATCTCGGCGACCCTGCTGACGCTGTTCGTGCTACCGGCACTCTATTACTACGTGGCGACCCACCCACGGCTGGCCAAGGCCCTGCATTGAACCTCGGCAAGCTCGGCCTGGTGGCGCTGGTCCTGCAGGCGGTCAGCCTCGGCCCGGCGCTCGCGGCCGCTGCCGTCGACTACGATGACGTGGTCGTCGAGCAGCGGGAGGGGGTCTATCACGGCAACTTCAGCCTGCAGATTGCCGTGCCGCCGGCCGTCGCGCTCGAGGTGTTGACCGATTTCGAGCACATGGCCGAATTCGTGCCCAACCTGAGCGCCAGCCATATCATTTCGCGCGCCGGCAACGTCTATCGGATCGCCCAGCAGGGCAAGGCGCGTTTCGGCCCGTTCGGCTACCCCTTTGAATCGGAACGCCAGATCGAGGTCTTACCGGACGGCCGCATCCTCTCGAAGGCGCTGTCGGGCTCGACCAAGTACATGCGCAGCGAAATGCGGCTGCAGGCCAGCAGCGGCGGCACCCGGCTGGATTACCGGATCGAGATGATTCCCGACCGCTGGGCGCCGGCGCTGCTCGGCGTCGGCTTTCTGCGCCACGAACTGGCCGAGCAATTTTCCGCGCTGATCAACGAGATGCAGCGCCGCCAGGCCAACCGGCCGGTCCGTTAAGCAAGGCGGCGCCGCGTGACGCCGGACAACGAACCCGATTTTTCACCCTGATATAATTCGCCGCCTTCAACCCTGTCAAAAGCCAAGCACGCTGGCCTTGGTCGGGACAATTCCAAAATTTCAAAAAGCCAAACACCTGTCCTGCCATGGAAAGCGATGCTTGTCCGGTGCCCTCCCGGCCCGGCACGCCAGCAGCGCTCCTGCCCGGAAAGCCGTTTCGCTTGTAACTCCGGACCTTAGCCCATGTCGTTCTCCGTCGACGACTTCGACTTCCCCCTGCCACCCGAACTGATCGCCCAGCACCCGGCGCCCGAACGCGCCGGCAGCAGGCTGCTCCACGTCTGCGGCGAACAGCTCGTCGACCGCCGCTTCGCCGCCTTGCCGGAACTGCTGCGGGCCGGCGACCTGCTGGTTTTCAACGACACCCGGGTGATCAAGGCCCGGTTTTTCGGACAGAAGGACACGGGCGGACAGATCGAGGTTCTGCTCGAGCGGATCATCGATGCGACGCACGCCATCGCCCAGGTGCGGGCCAGCAAGTCGCCCAAACCGGGCACCCGGTTGATGCTGGCCGACGCGTTCACCGTCGTCGTCACCGGCCGGGCCGGGGCCAGCGGCGAATTCTTCGCGCTGGAACTGGCGCCGCCGGCGATCGGCGGCAGCGACCTGTGGGAACTGGCCGAGCGCCATGGCAAGCTGCCGCTGCCGCCTTATATCGAACACCCGGCCGAAGGCGCCGACGAGACGCGCTACCAGACCGTCTATGCCCGCGAACCGGGGGCCGTGGCGGCACCGACCGCCGGCCTGCATTTCGACGAAGCGATGCTCGAAACGCTGCGCGCCGGCGGGGTGCACACCGCCTTCCTGACCCTGCACGTCGGCGCCGGCACCTACCAGCCGGTGCGCGTCGACAAGATCGCCGAGCACCGGATGCACAGCGAGCGTTTCGACATCCCAGCCGCCACGGCGGAAGCCATCGCCGCCACCCGCGCTGCCGGCGGCCGCATCATCGCCGTCGGCACGACCAGCCTGCGCGCCCTCGAATCGGCCGGCAATGCCGATGGCACGGTCAACGCCGGCCCGGCCGAAACGGCGATTTTCATCACGCCCGGTTACCGCTTCAAAGTCGTCGACCGGCTGATCACCAATTTTCATCTGCCGAAATCGACCCTGCTCATGCTCGTCTCGGCCTTTGCCGGCTACGACCACATCCGCGCCGCCTATGCCCACGCCGTAGCCGAGCGCTACCGCTTCTTCAGCTATGGCGATGCCATGCTCCTGGAAAAATCCGATGCAATTTGAACTCCTGAAAACCGATGGCGCCGCCCGCCGCGGCACCCTGACGCTGGCCCATGGCCAGGTCCAGACCCCCGTCTTCATGCCGGTCGGCACCTACGGCACGGTCAAGGCGATGACGCCGCAAGGCCTGCACGACATCGGCGCGCAGATCTGCCTGGGCAACACCTTCCACCTCTGGCTACGCCCGGGCCTCGAGGTGGTCGCCGCCCACCACGGGCTGCACGACTTCATGAACTGGCAAAAGCCGATCCTCACCGATTCCGGCGGCTTCCAGGTCTTTTCGCTGGGCGCCATGCGCAAGATCACCGAGGAAGGCGTCAAGTTCAGCTCGCCGCACGACGGCGCCAAGCTCTTCCTGACCCCGGAAATCTCGATGCAGATTCAGAAGGTCCTGAATTCCGACATCGTGATGATCTTCGACGAATGCACCCCCTACCCGGCCAGCTACGACGAAGCCGCCAAGTCGATGCGCCTGTCGATGCGCTGGGCGCAGCGTTCGCGCGACGAACACAACAAGCTGGAAAACCCTAACGCGCTGTTCGGCATCGTCCAGGGCGGCATGCACGAAGCGCTGCGCGACGAGTCGCTGGCCGGCCTCGACGACATCGGTTTCGACGGCATGGCGATCGGCGGCCTCTCGGTCGGCGAACCGAAGGAGGACATGGTGCGTATCCTCGCCCACACCGCACCGAAGATGCCGACCGACAAGCCGCGCTACCTGATGGGCGTCGGCACGCCGGAAGACCTGGTGCATTCGGTACAAGCCGGCATCGACATGTTCGACTGCGTGATGCCGACGCGCAATGCCCGCAATGGCCACCTGTTCACCCGCTTCGGCGACGTCAAGATCAAGAATGCCCGGCACAAGACCGACACCGGGCCGCTCGACCCGTCCTGCTCCTGCTACACCTGCAGCCAGTTCAGCCGCGCTTACCTGCACCACCTGTTCCGGACCGGCGAGATCCTTGGCAGCATGCTCAACACCATCCACAACCTGCAGTTCTATCAAACCATCATGGCCGAAATGCGCGCCGCCATCGAGGCCGGCACGCTGCGCGAATGGGCGTCGAGCTTTGCCCGCGACCGTTCCTCGGGCGGGTGATAGAATCTTGCGTTCTGATTTTCTTTAGCTTCCCCGGAGTAATTCAATGATTAGTCTTGCCCACGCTCAAACCGCCGGCGCCGCCGACCCGACCAGTGGTCTCATGCAAATTCTGCCGATGATCCTGATGTTCGTCGTGCTGTGGTTCCTGATGATTCGCCCGCAGATGAAGAAGGCCAAGGAACACAAGGCACTGATCGCTGCCATTGCCAAGGGCGACGAAGTCGTCACCGGCGGCGGGTTGGTCGGCAAGGTTGTCAAGGTCGGCGACAGCTACGTCACGCTGGAAATCGCCGAAGGCACGGAAGTCGTCGTGCAGAAGCCGGCCATTGGTCTGGTACTGCCGAAGGGCACGCTGAAGTCGCTGTAATCACCCCAGAAGGCGGCCGCTGGCCGCCTTTTTAGCTTTAAAGCCACTATGAATCGCTACCCACTCTGGAAGTACATCATCGTCGCCGTGGCGCTGGTGCTGGGCTTCATCTACACCCTGCCCAATTTCTTCGGCGAATCGCCGGCCGTCCAGGTTTCCAGCGCCAAGGCCACCATCAAGGTCGATGACAAGGCGAAAAGCCGCGTCGAGGAAGCCCTGAAGGCTGCCGGGATCGCCCATGACGGCATCCAGCTCGACAACGTCGGCGTCAAGGCCCGGTTCAAGAATACCGACACCCAGCTGAAGGCCAAGGATATCCTGGAAAAGACCTTCAACCCGGATGCCGCCGAACCGCAATACGTCATTGCGCTGAACCTGCTGGCCGCCTCGCCGAGCTGGCTGACCGCCCTGCATGCGCTGCCGATGTACCTCGGCCTCGACCTGCGCGGCGGCGTGCACTTCCTGCTCCAGGTGGACATGAAGGGCGCGCTGACCAAGCGCCTCGACTCGACCTCCGGCGACCTGCGCACCGTGCTGCGCGACAAGAACCTGCGCCATGCCGGCATCAGCCGCGAAGGCGACCGTCTGGTCGTCCGCTTCCGCGAGGCCGACGTCCGCAGCAAGGCGAAAAGCGCCATCGGCGACAGCCAGCCCGACCTGCTGATCACCGAGCAGGACGACGGCACCGACCTCAAGCTGGTCGCCATGCTGAAGCCGGAAGCGCAGAAGAAGATCGGCGAATTCGCGCTCAAGCAGAACATCACCACGCTGCACAACCGGATCAACGAACTCGGCGTCGCCGAGCCGGTGATCCAGCAGCAGGGCGCCGACCGCATCGTCGTCCAGTTGCCCGGCGTGCAGGATACGGCCAAGGCCAAAGACATCCTCGGCCGCACCGCGACCCTGGAAATCCGCATGGTCGACGATTCCCCCGGCGCGCTCGAAGCCGCGCTGGCCGGCAATCCGCCGTTCGGCACCGAGGTGTACAACGAACGCGGCGGCCAGCCGCTGCTCGTCAAGAAGCAGGTCGTCCTGACCGGCGACCGCCTGACCGACGCCCAGCCCGGCTTCGATCACCAGACCAACGAAGCCGCCGTGCACCTGACGCTCGACTCGGCCGGCGCCCGCATTTTCAAGGACGTCACCCGCGAAAACATCAACAAGCGGATGGCCATCCTGCTCATCGAAAAGGGCAAGGGCGAAGTCGTTACCGCACCGGTCATCCGCAGCGAAATTGGCGGCGGCCGCGTGCAGATCTCCGGCCGCATGACGACCAGCGAAGCCAACGATACCGCGCTGCTGCTGCGCGCCGGTTCGCTGGCCGCGCCGATGGACATCATCGAGGAACGGACCATCGGCCCCAGCCTCGGCGCCGACAACATCCAGAAGGGCTTCCATTCGACGCTCTGGGGTTTTGCCGCAATTGCCGTTTTCATGATCATCTATTACCAGGTCTTCGGCGTCGTTTCGGTACTCGCCCTGGCCGCCAACCTGCTCTTCCTGATCGCCCTGCTGTCGCTGCTGCAAGCCACGCTGACCCTGCCCGGCATCGCCGCCATCGCACTGGCGCTCGGTATGGCCATCGACTCCAACGTGCTGATCAACGAACGCATCCGCGAAGAGTTACGTGCCGGCATGCCGGCCCAGGGGGCCATTTTTGAAGGCTACGAGCGCGCCTTCGGGACCATTCTCGACTCCAACGTCACCACGCTGATCGTCGGCCTGATGCTGCTCATCTTCGGTTCCGGCCCGATCCGCGGCTTTGCCGTGGTGCACTGCCTCGGCATCCTGACCTCGATCTTCTCCTCGGTCGTCGTCTCCCGCGCCCTGGTCAACCTGATCTACGGCCACCAGAAGAAGCTGGGCAAAGTCGCCATCGGCCAGATCTGGAAGCCCGGCATCGCAGCGACAAACGGTCAGAAATAAGGAACACGACCATGGAATTTTTCCGCATCCACAAAGACATTCCGTTCATGCGCCATGCGCTGACGTTCAATGTCATCTCGTTGATCACCTTTGTCCTCGCCGTGGTCTTCCTGTTCAGCAAGGGCCTGCACCTGTCGGTCGAATTCACCGGCGGCACGCTGATCGAAGTCGCCTACCAGCAGACCGCCGACCTTGAAAAAGTGCGCGGCTCGCTCGGCAAGGCCGGCTTTACCGACTACGCGGTGCAGAACTTCGGCTCCTCGCAGGACGTCATGATCCGCCTGCCGCTGAAAGGCGACCAGAACACCGCCCAACTCGGCGAAGCGGTGATGAAATCGCTGGAAGCCGACGCGCCGGGCGCCAGCCTGCGCCGCGTCGAGTTCGTCGGCCCGCAGGTCGGCAAGGAACTGGCCGAAAACGGCGCACTGGCCCTGCTGCTGGTCGTCATCGGCATCGTCATCTACCTGGCGTTCCGCTTCGAATGGCGCTTTTCGGTCTCGGCGATCATCGCCAACCTGCACGACGTGGTGATCATCCTCGGCTTCTTTGCCTTCTTCCAGTGGGAGTTCTCGCTGTCGGTACTGGCGGCGGTGCTGGCGGTGCTCGGATACTCGGTGAACGAATCGGTCGTCGTCTTCGACCGGGTCCGCGAAACCTTCAAGCGGGTACGCGGCATGACCACGCCACAGGTTCTCGACCACGCCATCACCAGCACCATTTCGCGGACGATCATCACCCACGGCTGTACCCAGATGATGGTGCTGTCGATGCTGGTCTTCGGCGGCGAAACCCTGCACTACTTCGCCATGGCGCTAACCATCGGCATCCTCTTCGGCATCTACTCCTCGGTCCTGGTCGCCAGCCCGCTGGTCATGTGGCTGGGCGTCTCGCGCGAGCAATTCGCCATCCAGAAGAAGGTTATCGAAGGCGCCAACGAGGACGGCGCGGTCGTTTAAGCGAGGTCTTTGGCCGACGCAAAAAAGCCGCCAGTCTGGCGGCTTTTTCTTTGCTCAGGCGCTTTCTACCAGCTCGGCGTTTCGGCGGCAGGCGGCGGAGGCGGCGGTTCCGGCAACCAGGCACCGCTGGCGCCATAGACGCCAGCGCCGGCAAGCACCAGCGCGACGATCAAGGCAAGCCAGCCACCACCGCTGGCCGACTCGCCCTCGCCTTGTTTCCAGCCGGTGATCATCGGCTTGACCAGCGATTGCTTCTTGACCCGCGCATAGAAGGCGATGGCAGCGACGTGCAGCACGACCAGCGCAATCAGCAGATTGGAAAGCAGATGATGGATGCCGGTCAGGCGATTGCTCAGATTCTTGCTGACCAGATCGAACAACGGCCCGACAAAAGCAATGTCGTCATTGCTGAACAGCCCACTCAAGACCTGCGCGATGAGCAGGCCCAACAGGCCAAAAACAGCCAGTGCGCCGAGCGGGTTATGACCTTCGCCCTGCCACTCGCCGCGCAGATAAGCCTTGATCCTGGCCGGTGTCGGAACGAATTGCCGGAACCGCGCATAGGTCGACCCGACGATGCCCCAGACCAGCCGAAAAACCAGCAAGCCGACGATCAGCAGGCCGATCCTGCCATGCCAGTCGATCAGGTTGCCGCCGAGCTGCCCGCTGACCACGGCGGCCAGCACACAGAGCACCAGCAACCAGTGAAAGAGCCGGGTTGGCAGATCCCACAAACGAATTTTTTTGCTGTTCATATCCAGACCTTTTCTTATGGGTAAAAAAACAGGCACCCGCAGGTGCCTGTCGATGACTACGCCAAGCCCTGCTTACTTCTTGGCCTTGAAATCGTCGTGGCAGCCCTTGCAGGTGCCACCCAGCTTGCCTAATTGGGCACCAACGGCGGCAGCATCGCCGCTGGCGGCAACCTTGGCCATTTCGTTGGCTTCCTTGTTGAAGGCCATGGCGACCTTGGTGACGCCGTCCTTGTTGGTGAAGAATTCCGGCTTGACGCGGGTCGCTTCCCAGCCCGTTCCCTTGTCGGAACCCTGCGGATAGAGGGCGCCCATACCGGAGTTGGCAATCGCCTGAATGGCGTTGGCCGCCTTGATGACCTCATCCTTGTTGTACTGACCTTCGACGTTGGCCTTGATGCGGCCCATGTTCCAGGCCATGAAGCCGTAACCGGACTGGCGGAACTTGATGGCGTCGTCGGTCTTGACCTGGGCCGCGGCCGTACCGGCCAGGGTGACGGTCAGCAGGGCGAGCAAGAGCTTGGATTTCATTCTGTTTTCTCCGTTGTTGTTGAGAGGAAGGACATTGCAACGTGGCTAACGACAAGCGTGTCGAATTTATTCCGCCAAAATTATAACCGGCGGATATGACATTCAATCGATCGGGGGCGCCCCCGGGCTGCTCTCAAACGGCGAAAACGTGCTTGACGCGCAGCGCCGGCTGGCCGCCTTCGACCGCCAGCAAACGATCGATATTCGGGTGCTTGCCAGCATGCAGGCGGGCATCTTCGGTATGTTCGGCGAAGATTTCCAGGCCTTTTTTCGCCGCCTCGGCATTGATCGAGCCATAGGTCTGGGCAAGATGGTTGTACACGGCCAGCGAGCCCTGGCTGCCCGGCTTGTTTTCGATGGCGGCGATCAGCTTGCCTTCGGCATCGAGCAGGTTGATGGCGGCCAGATGGGAAATACCCGGCAGTTTTTTCAGATTTTCAGCAAAAGACATTATTTCCAGTCCCGTTTGGCTTTGACCAGCCCAATGATCAGTCCGGTCGTGAAAGTGGCCACCGGCACGGCAAAGACGATCGCCTTGATACCGCGCTCGGGACCATAGATGTAGAGAAGCACCAGCATCGGCAGCGCGCCGATCAGCAGGCCGAGCAAACCGCCCTTGATGCCGCCGCGGATGACTTCGCCATCCGTGGTCTGGCGCTCGCCGGTGCAGTGCGGGCAATAGATGGCGTCAGCCGGCACATCCTGCCCGCATTTGCTGCATTTCATCTAGATGCGCTTCGCCAGCTCGGCCGCCTTGCCGGTGTAATCCCACGGCGTCAGCTTGAGCAGTTCGGCCTTGGCGGCTTCCGGAATTTCCAGCGTGGATACGAAAGCCTGCATGCCGTCGCGCGACACGCGGGTACCGCGGGTCAGTTCCTTGAGCTTTTCGTAGGCGTTCGGTACGGCGTAGCGGCGCATCACCGTCTGGATCGGCTCGGCGAGCAGTTCCCAGTTGGCGTCAAGATCGGCCTTCATCAGGTCGGCGTTCACTTCCAGCTTGGACAAACCCTTCAACAGCGAATCGTAGCCGAGCAGCGCGTAGCCGAGGCCGACGCCCATGTTGCGCAGCACCGTCGAATCGGTCAGGTCGCGCTGCCAGCGCGAAACCGGCAGCTTCTCGGCGAGGTGCTTGAGCAGCGCGTTGGCCAGGCCGAGGTTGCCTTCGGAGTTCTCGAAGTCGATCGGATTGACCTTGTGCGGCATGGTCGACGAGCCGATTTCGCCGGCCTTGACCCGCTGCTTGAAGAAACCGAGGGAGATGTAGCCCCATATATCGCGATCGAGGTCGATCAGGATGCTGTTGGTCCGCGCGAAGGCATCGAACAGCTCGGCCAGCGCGTCGTGCGGTTCGATCTGGATGGTGTACGGATTGAAGGTCAGGCCGAGCGACTCGACGAAGCGCTTGGCGAAGCCTTCCCAGTCGAACCCGGGGTAGGCCGTCAGGTGGGCGTTGTAGTTGCCGACCGCGCCGTTGATCTTGCCGAGCAGTTCGACGGCGACGATGCGGGCACGGGCGCGCTGCAGGCGGTAGGCGACGTTGGCCATTTCCTTGCCGAGCGTCGTCGGGGTGGCCGGCTGGCCGTGCGTGCGGCTCATCATCGGCACTTCGGCATTGACGTGGGCCAGTTCGCGCAGGCGCTCGATCAGTTTGTCGAGCATCGGCAGCATGCCCTGCTCGCGGGCGCCCTTGCACATCAGCGCGTGCGACAGGTTGTTGATGTCTTCGGACGTGCAGGCGAAATGGATGAACTCGCCGACCTTGGTGACTTCGGCGTTGGCCTTGGTCTTGTCCTTGATCCAGTATTCCAGCGCCTTGACGTCGTGGTTGGTGGTGGCTTCGATGGCTTTCACCTCGGCCGCCTGCTCGGGCCCGAAATTGCTCACCAGCGCGTCGAGTTCAGCGATGGTGGCCGGCGAAAAGGCGGGGATTTCAGCAAAATGCGGCTCGGCGGCGAGCGCCTTCAGCCATTCGATCTCGACCTGCAGGCGGCGACGGATCAGGCCGTATTCGGAAAAATGTTCGCGCAGGGCATCGACCTTGCCGGCGTAACGGCCGTCAAGCGGGGAGAGCGCAGTCAGAAGATTGGCGGTCACGGGATTGAAAGTCATAAACACATCCTTTTCGGTAAGCCCGCAATTTTACCCGTCCGACGGAGCCAAGCGCCATACGCTATAATCCAACTCCCCAAATCAGAGAGCATGTGATGAAGCTGATCGGCTCCCACACCAGCCCGTTTGTCCGCAAAGTCCGCATTGTGCTGGCCGAAAAGAAAATCGAATACGATTTCGTGATCGATTCGCCCTGGCTGGAAGACAGCAAAGTGCCGACCATCAATCCGCTCGGAAAAATCCCCGTGCTGGTGCTCGATGACGCGACCCCGCTTTTCGACTCCCGGGTCATCGTCGAGTACATCGACAACGTCACCCCGAACAACAAGCTGTTCCCCGCCCCCAATCGCGAGCGGACCGAAGTCAAGCGCTGGGAAGCGCTCGCCGACGGCATCTGCGATGCCGCCGCGACCGCCTATCTCGAAGCCAAACGCCCGCTGGCCAAGCAAAACAGCGAGTGGATTCAGCGCCAGCGCGACAAAGTCACGCGCGGCCTGGAATTCATGGCCGAACAACTGGGGGAAACGCCTTTCTGCATGGGTACGCATTTCTCGATGGCCGATATCGCCGTCGGTTCTGCCCTCGGCTATCTGAATTTCCGCTTTGCCGACATCAATTGGCAGGAAAGCCACGCCAATCTGGGCAGACTGCACGCCAAGCTGATCCAGCGCCCGTCGTTCGCGGACACCCTGCCGCACGACTGAATGACACACCGGCGAGCCCTGCTCGACCGGTTCTTGCCGACTGCAGCGCCGGCCCCACCAAGCGGTGGGCGCGGCGCAATCCGGCAAAAACGAATATCCCGGGAAATTTTGCTGCGTTGGTGCGAACCCTTGCGCCCAATTTCTGGTCCAACCGGCAGATCTGTCGCCCTTCGCGGAGCAAACAACAGCCTTGATGCAAAAAGACGAGAGTGTGACCATGGAAAACATTGTCCGATCCCTGACCGTCGCCCTGGGCGAACGCGACCATCACACCCGCCTGCATTCGGAACGCGTGGTCCGCCTGGCGGCCGAGCTGGGTTGCCACATCGATCTCTCGGAAAAAGAACTGGCCCTGCTTTCGCTGGGCGCCCAGTTTCACGATATTGGCAAGATCGGGATTCCCGACAGCGTTCTCGGCAAACCGGCGCCTTTTGAGGAAGAGGAATGGGAGTGCATGAAGCAGCATCCGATGATCGGCGAACGCATCATCCTCGCAATCGGCGCCAACGGCTCCAGCGACGTCGCCCGCATCGTCCGCCATCACCATGAGAACTTCGATGGTTCGGGCTACCCGGACGGGCTGAAGGGGATCGACATCCCGCTTTTTTCGCGAATCATTTCACTGACCGACAATTACGACGCGATGGCGGCCAGCCGCCCCTATCACACCTCCCGCCGCCACCAGGCGGTGATGGACATCATGGTCAGCGAGGGCGGCATCAAACACGACCCCGACCTGCTCCATGCCTTCTCGGCAATTATCGAGAAGTCCGAGATGCGAGCCCGCGACGACTGATCGCCGTTAGCGGATAACCCCGCCCCCCAGGCACACCCGGCTCTCGTAGAGGACTACCGACTGACCCGGCGTCAGCGCCCATTGCGGCTCGGCAAAACGGATTTCGCAGGTTTCGCCATCGACGCGCTCGACTTCGCAAGGCTGGTCGGCGGTGCGATAACGCGGCTTGGCGGTATAGACCCAGTGTGGATGCGGCGCCCGGCCGGATACCCAGGATAGCTGTTCGGCGGTCAGCGCATCGCTGAACAAGGCCGGATGATCATGCCCCTGCACCACGTAGAGGATGTTCTGCTCCATGTCCTTGCCGGCGACGAACCATGCATCGTGATCGCCGCCACCGGCCCGGCCCTTTTCCTTGATGCCGCCGATATGCAAGCCCTTGCGCTGACCGAGCGTGTGGAACATCAGCCCGTCGTGCTCGCCCATCACCTTGCCGTCGTCGAGGCGGCGAATCTCGCCTTTCTTCGGCGGCAGATAGCGACTGAGAAAATCCTTGAACGGCCGTTCGCCGATAAAGCAAATGCCCGTCGAATCCTTCTTGGTGGCCACGTGCAGGCCCTCGGCCTCGGCGATCTTGCGCACTTCGCGCTTGTAGAGATCGGCCAGCGGAAACAGGGTTTTCGCCAGCTGCGCCTGGTTCAGGCGATACAGGAAGTAGCTCTGATCCTTGGTACCGTCCTCGGCCTTCAGCAACTGGTACTCGCCATTGAACTCGCGGACGCCGGCATAGTGGCCGGTGGCGATCTTGTCGGCGCCAAGCTGCATGGCGTGGTCGAGAAAAGCCTTGAACTTGATTTCCGAATTGCACAGGATGTCGGGATTCGGCGTCCGCCCGGCCTGGTATTCGCGGAGGAACTCGGCAAAGACCCGGTCGCGGTATTCGGCGGCAAAATTGACCACCTCGACATCGATACCGATCCGGTCGGCGACGCTCATCACATCGATCAGATCCTGGCGCGACGAACAGTATTCCTCGGTGTCGTCATCTTCCCAGTTCTTCATGAACAGGCCGATCACTTTCCAGCCCTGCCGCTTCAGCAGCAAGGCGGCAACGGAAGAATCGACCCCGCCGGACAAGCCGACGACTACAGTTTTCTCAGACATCGGGCCCAGCCCCTTTTTTCCAGTCGGCCAGCGGCAAAATCACCGCCGGCTGTCCATTATCGACAAACCAGCTATCGACGACGAAGCGCGCCGCTTCGCCATCCATTTTCTCTTCGATCACCGCCGAATAATGCGCCGGGAACAGCAACGCCCAATAACGGACGTCGGCACCCAACACTCGGTGCCACCGCAGATAGCCGCGGGCGTCGAGCAGTTGCAACAGGCGCGTCGTCGAGGTCGAATGATCGATACAGTCCATCTTGCCGGAAATACCGGCATCGGCGAAATTGCCGCCGCGGTCATTGTGGATATCGGACTGCTCGCCAGCCAAAGCGTAAAGCCGCCCGACGGCCTGCGCCAGCAATTTGCGCTCGTCGGCGGCATCCAGCGCTGCCGATAACAGCCGGTCAACATCGCCTAGCTGCCGCTCCGTGTACCGAATATCGGCCTGCACCAGGCAACCGTAGCCATAGCAGATGCGCACCTGCTCGTCGGCCGCGGCGGCGCCAGCCAGCACCAGCAGAACGGCGAGCAGCCAGCGACGCATCAGCCGTAATGGACCAGCAGATCGAGCGGATACGACTTGCCGGCGACCATGTCTTCGATACAGCGCAGGATCAGCGGGCTGCGATGCCGGCCTTGCGTCGCCTTCACTTCGTCGAGGGTCAGCCAGCGGGCGGCAACGATGCCTTCATCGAGCTTGCGTTCCGCCTCAAAGCCGCGCAACTCGCCGCCGAAGGCAAAGCGCAGATAGGTCACGTCCTTGCTCGGATGCTTCCAGTTATAGACGCCGATCAGATGCGTCGGCTTGAAATGGTAGGCCGTTTCCTCGAGCGCCTCGCGCACGACTGCGTCGATCAACGACTCGCCTTCCTCAAGGTGACCGGCCGGCTGGTTGAAAGCCAGCCCGCTATCGGTTTCTTCCTCGACCAGCAGAAATTTTCCGTCGCGCTGCACGACAGCGGCAACGGTCACATTCGGTTTCCAGATCATGATACGGCTCAATCGTCAAAAGCGTTATTTTAACGTCTGAATTGGGCTAGAATTATGGGCTTTCACAGGCGCAACACGGAGAATCGAACATGTCCATGTCGGATCGCGACGGCTTTATTTGGCAAGACGGCAAGCTGGTGCCCTGGCGCGAAGCCACCACCCACGTCCTCACCCACTCACTGCACTACGGCATGAGCGTATTCGAGGGCGTCCGTGCCTATAAGACCGAACGCGGCACCGCGATCTTCCGCCTGGAAGACCACACCGACCGCCTGTTCAATTCCTCGCACATCTTCCAGATGGGCATGCCGTTCGACAAGGCCACCATCAACGAAGCGCAGAAGGAAGTGATCCGCGCCAACAATCTGGAATCCGGCTACATCCGCCCGATCGCCTTCTACGGCTCGGAAAAGATGGGCGTTTCGCCGAAGGGCGCCAAGGTGCACGTCGTTATCGCCGCCTGGCCTTGGGGCGCCTACCTCGGCGAGGAAGGCATGCAGCGCGGCATCCGCATCAAGACTTCGTCCTTCACCCGCCACCACGTGAACATCACCATGGTGCGGGCCAAGTCCTCCGGCAACTACATGAACTCCATCCTCGCCAACAACGAGGCGCTGACCGACGGCTACGACGAAGCCATGCTGCTCGATCCGGAAGGCTATGTCTGCGAAGGCGCCGGCGAGAACATCTTCATCGTCAAGAAGGGCAAGCTGTACACGCCGGACCTGACGGCCTGCCTGGAAGGCATCACCCGCGCCACGGTCATTCAGCTGGCCAGCGAGCTGGGCATCGAAGTGATCGAAAAGCGCATCACGCGTGACGAAGTCTACTGCGCCGACGAAGCCTTCTTCACCGGCACCGCCGCCGAAGTGACGCCGATCCGCGAACTCGACAACCGCCAGATCGGCGCCGGCTTCCGTGGCCCGATCACCAAGGCGCTGCAGGACAAGTATTTCGACGTGGTCAACGGCCGCTCGGCAGCCCACGCCGATTGGCTGGCCTACATCTAAGTTCAGGGAGCACACGATGTCCGACAACAAGACCGTAGAAATCACTGCCCACGACCTGCCGCTGCACTGCCCACAGCCCGCTGCACCGCTGTGGAGCCAGCACCCGCGCGTCTTCCTCGATGTGCTGGCGAGCGGTGAAGTGGTTTGCCCCTACTGCAGCACCAAATACGTCTTCAAGGGCGAAGCGCCCAAGGGACATCATTAGTCGGTAGTTGCCAGTCGTTAGTCGCTAGCGGGTTTTGCTAACAACTAATGACCAGCGACTAATAACCGCTCTTATGAAGGCTCTCATCGTCGCCCCCTCGTGGATCGGCGACACCATCATGGCGCAGCCGCTGTTCGCGCGACTGCACGCCAGGCATCCGGGCCTCCAGCTCGATGCCTTGGCGCCGCGCTGGGTTGCCCCGGTTCTGCAGCGCATGGCCGAAATCGGCGAAGTGATCGACAACCCCTTCGCCCATGGCCAGCTCTCGCTGAAAGCGCGCTGGCAGCTTGGCCGCGACCTTGCCCGGCGCGGCTATGACGCCGCCTACATCCTGCCCAATTCGCTGAAGTCAGCACTCGTCCCCTTCCTGGCCGGCATCCCGCAACGCATTGGCTTTACCGGCGAAGCGCGCTACGGCCTGATCAACATCCATCACCGCCTCGACAAAGCGGCCTTGCCGCTGATGGTCGAACGTTTCGCCCAGTTGGCCGAAGCCCCCGGCGTTGCGCCGAGCAAACCGATTGCTTACCCGAGAATTCGGTCGTCGGCCGCCGATCAGCAAAGAACACTGGGCGAACTGGCGCTGCAACGGCCAGCGCGTATCGTCGCCTTCTGCCCGGGTGCCGAATACGGCCCGGCCAAGCGCTGGCCGGCTGCCCACTTCGCTGCGCTGGCACGGAAACTGGCCGAGCAGGGCTGCGCCATCTGGCTGTTCGGCTCGCCCAAGGATCACGCCGTCGCCGAGGAAATCGCCCAACTCGCTCCCGGCCTCTGCCGCAACCTGTGCGGCGCCACCTCGCTCGGCCAGGCGGTCGACCTGCTGGCCATGACCGACCTCGTCGTCTGCAACGACTCCGGCCTGATGCATATCGCGGCAGCGCTCAACCGTCCACTGGTCACGCTCTACGGCTCGTCCTCCCCGGGCTTCACGCCGCCGCTCTCCGACCGGGCCGCCATCCTCAGCCTGAAACTCGCGTGCAGCCCCTGTTTCAAGCGCGAATGTCCGCTCGGCCATCTCGACTGCCTCAACAAGCTCTCGCCAGACATGGTTTTTGAAGCCGCACTGAAACGGATAGCCGCATGAGCACACCAGCCAGCTTTGCCTCGCCCGAAGATGTCGAACACGCCTTCTACGACAGCATCGTCAAAGGTGATGCCGATCTGTTGATCCAGCTCTGGGCCGAAGATGAGGAAACGCTCTGCGTGCACCCGACCGGGGTTCGGCTGACCGGCATCGTGCCGATTCGCGAAAGCTGGCGCAATATCTTCACGACCGCCCGAATTCGTGTCCAGGCCGAACAGATCACCCATTGGCAATGCTCGGTGCTGGCCATTCATCACCTGACCGAAGTGCTGTTCGTCGGCGACGACCCAAGCCCGCACGGCCCGTTGCACGTAACGCACGTGTACAGCCGTGGCGCCCACGGTTGGCGCCTGGTCAGCCGGCACGCCTCGGCGGCCGATGACAGCCACCAGGCCATGGCGGACGCTGTGCCGCATACCCTGCATTGAAGCCCTACCAAGCGCCGGCCTGGTTGCCCGGCGGCCAGGCACAAACCCTCTGGCCGCTGCTGATCAAGCCACAGCCGCTAAAACTGCGGCGCGAACGGTGGACCACCCCGGATGGCGACTTCATCGATGTCGATCATCTCGATGGCCCGCCCGACGCTCCCTGGCTGGTGCTCTTCCACGGCCTCGAAGGCAGCGCCCGCAGCCACTACGCCATATCCACCGCCTACGCCTGCCAGGCCGCCGGCTGGCGTCTGGCCCTGCCGCACTTCCGCGGCTGCTCCGGCGAGTTGAACCGCCGGCCGCGGGCCTACCACTCCGGCGACTCGGCAGAAATCGACTGGATCCTGCGCCGCCTGCACACCGCCAACCACGGCCGGCCGCTACATGCGGCCGGCGTTTCGCTGGGCGGCAACGCGCTGCTCAAATGGGCTGGCGAACGCGGCAGCACTGCCGCCGAGCTGGTTACCGGCGTCGCCGGCATGTGCGCGCCGCTCGACCTGGCGGCCTGCGGCCACCATCTGGCGCACGGCTTCAACCGCGTTTACACGCAGCATTTCCTGAAAACCCTGAAAGCCGTTTCGGCCGCCCGTCTGCGCCGATTCCCCGGGCTGTTCGATGAAATACGCATGCGCCAGGCGAGCAACCTGTACCAGTTCGACGATGCCGTCACCGCACCCCTGCACGGTTTCGCCGGCGCCGACGATTACTGGCAACGTGCTTCAGCCAAGCCGTGGTTGAAATCGATTGCCGTGCCGGCCCTGGCAGTCAATCCGACAAACGATCCATTCTTCCCGGCCAGCCATCTGCCCGGCGCTGCCGACGTCAGCCCGCTCGTCAAACTGGAACAACCGGCCGGCGGCGGCCATGTCGGCTTTGTCAGTGACGGTTTCCCGGGCAACCTGGACTGGTTGCCACAACGCCTGCTGCATTTCTTTCTTTTTGAAACCACATAAACTCGTGCACTCGAGGTGAGCTTGGGTCTGACGCAAAGAAACCGCAACGAAACCCGCGCATTCTTGGCCCTTCGCCCGCTTTCAACCTCTCGACTGGATAACCAATGAGCCAACTTCCCGCTGAAATCTTCAAGGCCTACGACATTCGCGGCATCGTGAACAAATCCCTGACCGCCGACGTCGTCCGCCGGATCGGCCACGCCCTCGGCTCGCTGGCCGCCGAACAGGGCCAGACGGCCATCGCCGTCGGCCGCGACGGCCGCCTCTCCGGCCCCGAACTGGCTGGCGCCCTGATGGATGGCATCTGCGCCGCCGGGATCGATGCGATCGATGTCGGTTGCGTGCCGACTCCGGTCACCTATTTCGCCGCCTACGAACTCGGCTGCCACTCCTGTGTGTCGGTGACCGGCAGCCACAACCCGCCGGACTACAACGGCCTGAAGATGGTCATCGGCGGTACGACGCTGGCCCTCGATGCCATTCAGGATCTGAAGCGGCGCGCCGAGTCCGGCAAGCTGCAGCATGGTCAGGGCAAACGACGCACGGCTGACGTGATGTCCGCCTACATCGAGAAAATCGTCGGCGACGTCAAGCTGGCCCGTCCGATGAAGATCGTCATGGACTGTGGCAACGGCGTCGCCGGGGCGATTGCACCGGAATTGTTCAAGCGCCTCGGCTGCGAAATCGTGCCGCTGTTCTGCGAGGTCGACGGCAACTTCCCGAATCACCACCCCGATCCGTCGAAGCCGGAGAACCTGGCCGACGTCATCCGCGCCCTGCAGGAAACCGACGCAGAACTCGGCATCGCCTTCGACGGCGACGGCGACCGGCTGGGTGTCGTCACCAAGGACGGCGAAATCATCTTCCCGGATCGCCAATTGATGCTGTTCGCGGCCGACGTGCTGTCCCGCGTACCGGGTGGTCAGATCATTTACGACGTCAAATGCACCCGCCTCCTCGCCCCGTGGATCCGCCAGCACGGCGGCGTACCGCTGATGTGGAACACCGGCCACGCCCTGATCAAGGCCAAACTGAAGGAAACCGGTGCCCCGCTGGCCGGCGAAATGAGCGGCCACTGCTTCTTCAAGGAACGCTGGTACGGCTTTGACGACGGCCTGTACACCGGCGCCCGCCTGCTCGAAATCCTGGCGCGTGCAAGCGACGGCAATCCGCTGCTGAAAGACCTGCCGAATTCGCCATCGACCCCGGAATTGAATATCAAGATGGCCGAAGGCGAACCCTTCACGCTGATCGACAAGCTGAAAGCCGCCGGCCAGTTCGCCGGTGCCGAGCAGATCATCACCATCGACGGCGTGCGGGTAGAATACGCTGATGGGTTCGGCCTGGCCCGGCCGTCGAACACCACTCCGGTCGTCGTGCTGCGCTTCGAGGCGGATGACGCGGTCGCCCTGGAACGGATTCAAGCCGACTTCCGACAGGCCCTGAATGCCGTCTGGCCGGGGATTAAACTACCGTTTTAAGGAGTATTCGTGAGCGAAGATGCCGCCGATCAGTTATTTCTCGGACGCCAGCCCATTCTCGACCGCGAGCAGCGGCTCGTCGCCTACGAACTCCTGTTCCGTAACGGAACACGCAATGCCGCCGAAGTCACCGATGATGTACAAGCCACCGCCACGGTCATTGCCAACGCGTTCTCCGAACTGGGTGTCGAGGCGGCACTGGGCACCTGCCGCGGCTTCATCAATGTCGACGAGCAGTTCCTGTTCAGCGACATGCTGGAACTGCTGCCCCGCCACTGCGTGGTTCTTGAAATTCTCGAGACCGTGCCGCCCAGCCCGGCCGTCGTCGAACGCTGCAAGGCGCTGAAGGCGGCGGGCTTCACGCTGGCCCTCGATGACGTCATCCAGCTCCAGCCGGAATTCGTCGAGCTGCTCACCCTGGTCGAAATCGTCAAGGTCGATATCCAGCCGCTGTCGCGCGTCCAGCTGATGCAACTGGTGATTAAACTGAAACCACTGGGCAAACAATTGCTGGCCGAGAAGGTGGATTCCCGCGAGCAGATGGAACTCTGTCTGAAACTGGGGTTTTCGCTGTTCCAGGGCTACTATTTTGCCAAGCCGACGATCATTGCCGGCCGCAAGCTCGATCATTCGCAAGTATCGCTGATGAAGTTGATGGGCCTGCTGCTTGGCGATGCCGATACCGGCGAACTCGAAGAAGCCTTGAAACCGGAGCCGGGCCTGACGGTCAACCTGCTGCGCATGACCAACTCGGTCGGCTCCGGAACCACCGAAACGATTACCTCGCTGCGCCACGCGATCACCGTGCTCGGCCGCCGCCAGCTGCAGCGCTGGCTGCAACTGCTGGTTTTCGCCTCCGGCAAGCAGCCGGGAACCAGCAACCCCCTGCTGCTCATCGCGGCGACGCGTGGCCGACTGATGGAACTGCTGGCCGAGGAAATGCGGGCCGGAGACGCGCCATTTGCCGACAAGGCTTTCATGACCGGCATCATGTCACTGATGCCGGCGCTGATCGGCCTGCCGATCAGCGAACTGATCGCCTCACTCGGACTCAACCCCGAATTGCGCGAAGCCCTGTGCGCCGGCAGCGGTCCGCTCGGCGACCTGCTCCGCCTGGCGGAAAGCAGCGAGGGCGGCAATCTTGAGCAACTGGCCGAAAATCTGGGCCGACTTCCCGGCCTGACCCCGAAGGCACTCAATCGCGCCCAGACCAGTGCCCTGCACTGGGCCAACTGCATCGGGCAGGACAAATGATCGCGGTGCAGTAAGCTGCGTGCAGTTCGATTACAGGCCGTGACAAAGGGATGACAGTCGCGACACAGACAGACTGGAACAAACCCGGCACGATTGTCGCCCGGCCCCTACTTTCGCCGGAACTTATCCAGGAGCAGCATGACCGCCAACGAAAACGCCCATAGCGAATCGACGATGAATCAACAAACACGCCATCACTTCGCCAACACCGGGCGACCGGCCACCGGATTCCTGGGCAAGGTGCTGGCCTTCCTGCTCAGTGCCGGCCTGTTGGTTCTGGGATTCATTTTTTCGCTGGCCGCACTGGCTGTCGTTGCCGTCGTCGGGATTAGTTTGGCCGGCTGGCTGTGGTGGAAAACGCGTGCCATCCGCAAGCAGCTTCGCACCATGCCCCATACCGAATATGGCGGCGGCCAGATCATCGAAGGCGAAGTCGTGCGCGATGCCGATCAGCCGACGGCTAGCGGCCGACTATTGCCCTGACCAAAAAAGAAGAGGGGCGCCCCCTTGACGCCCCTCATCGCAGATCGCTACAGATACCTCAGAAGCGATAGCCGATGCCGACACCCGCGGTAATCGGGTTGAGATCCAGCGTACCAATCTTGTTGCCGCCAACCTTTACGTCGGTATCCATCTGGATGTACTTGACGTCCAGATTGAGCGCAACGTTCTTGGTCAGCATGTAGTCGAAACCAACCTGGGCAGCCAGACCCCAGCTGGAACCGTCAACCGAAGCAGCGCCACCAAGAATGTTCCGCGTCTTGGTGAAAATGGTGTAGTTCAGGCCCAGACCGACGTAAGGCTTGAAGGCACCCAGTTCGGTGACGTGGTACTGGAACATCAGCGAAGGCGGCAGCGCCTTGATGGTTCCCTGCTTGTCACCGTTCACCTTGATGTCGATGTTTTGCGGATAGGTCAGGACCAGTTCGGTCGCAAAATTCGGGGTGAAGAAGTAGCTGATATCGACTTCAGGAATCCAGCGGTTATCTGCTTCAACCTTGGCAGCCAGATCATTCTGGCCGTTCTTGAAATCGAGAAATACCGCACGCGCCCTGACCATCAGCGGACCTTCGGCCTGAGCGACGTTCGCCGACAGAACACCAACCGCCAACGCAGCAACAAGAATCTTCCTTTGCATAAACACACCCTCCGCACTTCGTTGAAAGAAGGGGATGTTACTGCCGGCCAATATCGACAATTTGACCTGCATCAATATAACCACATTATTTGAATGGTCAATTTCAGCATCAGATCCTGAGCGGCCGCACCAAAAAAAACCGACCTCGTTCAGCGTATCTTCGGATTCAGCGAACCGCGGTTGTAATCCTTGTCACCGGGCATGATGGTGCGGCCGATGCCGCCGAACAATCCACCCTGCGCCTCGATCGGCCGCGTCTTGTTTTCCGGGTACTGAGCTGCCACTTCGTTGGCTGCCGCGGCCTTGGCGGCGTCGACATATTCCCAGCGGCCGTTGGGGAACAGATGCACTTTCTGGCCATCAACGGTGAGCGCCTCGAGCGGCACGCGGTCCAGCTCGGCAGCCAGGCCGGGACCGGCCACCGTAGCCAAAATCAGGATTAACGCGGCGGCTTTCACAGCTTGCCTTCGACCCAGGCGGCCACCGAGGCGAGCGCTACCGGCAGATTTTCCGGTTGCGTACCGCCCGCTTGCGCCATGTCCGGACGCCCACCGCCCTTGCCGCCGACTTGCTGAGCCACCATGTTCACCAGCTCGCCGGCCTTGACCTTGCCGGTCAGGTCGGCGGTCACGCCGGCAATCAGCGTTACCTTGCCGTCGAGCACGGAAGCCAGAACGACGGCGGCGCTCTTCAACTTGTCCTTCAATTTGTCCATCGTTTCACGCAAGGCATTGAGGTCAGCCCCTTCGAGCGTCACCGCCAGCACCTTGGCGCCCTTGACCTCAATGGCCTGGCCGAGCATGTCGTCGCCCTGAGCCGACGCCAGCTTGCCCTTGAGGGCGGCCAGTTCGCGCTCCAGCTTGCGCACCTGGTCGAGGACGGCGGTAACGCGGGCCGGCACTTCCTTCGGCAAGACCTTCAGGGTGCCAGCCACGCCGCCGAGGGCGGTTTCCATATCCTGCATGTAGGTCAGCGCGTTATCGCCGGTGACCGCTTCGACCCGGCGCACGCCGGCCGCGACGCCACCTTCGGCGGTGATGCTGAACAGACCGATGTCGCCGGTGCGCGAGACGTGTGTCCCACCGCACAGTTCGCGCGACGAACCGATATCGAGCACCCGCACGCTATCGCCGTATTTTTCGCCGAACAGCATCATGGCCCCCAGTTTCTGGGCTTCGGCAATCGGCAGGACGCGGGTTTCGTTGGCCGTATTGGCCAGAATTTCGGCATTGACGATGTTCTCGACGCGACGGATTTCCTCGTCGCTGAGCGGCTGGTTATGCACGAAGTCGAAACGGGTCTTGTCCGGATCGACCTGCGAGCCCTTCTGCTGGACGTGATCGCCGAGCACTTCGCGCAGCGCCTTGTGCAGCAGGTGGGTGGCCGAGTGATTACGGGCGATCCGCGCCCGCGCCAGCACATCAACCTTGGCGGTGACGCCATTGCCGACGGTGATTGCCCCGGTCTTGACCACACCGTGGTGACCAAAGACCGTCGCCTGGATCTTTTGCGTATCCTCGACAGCGAAAATGCCATGCACCGACTGCAGCACGCCACAATCGCCGACCTGGCCGCCGGATTCGGCGTAGAACGGCGTGTTGTCGAGGACAACGACGCCCATTTCGCCTTCATTCAACTGGTTGACCGCCGTGCCGTCCTTGTACAGCGCCAGCACGTTGCCCTTGAAATCGAGCGCTTCATAGCCGTGGAAGGTCGTGGCCGGACCGCTGTAATCCAGGTTGGTCGCCATCTTGAACTTGCCGGCAGCCCGCGCCTGCTCCTTCTGGCGCGCCATCGCGGCATCGAAGGCGGCGGCATCGACGGTGATGTCGTATTCACGGCAGATATCCTGCGTCAGGTCGAGCGGGAAGCCGTAGGTGTCGTGCAGCTTGAAGGCGGCATCACCGTTGAACACCTTGTTGCCGGCAGTCTTCAACGCGGCGAGTTCGGCTTCGACGATGGCCATGCCGTGCTCGATGGTTTCGAAGAAACGATCCTCTTCCTGCTTCAGCGTGGCGATGATCTTGTGCTGATTCTGCCCCAGCTCCGGGTAGGCGGTGCCCATTTCAGCGACCAGATCGGGCAGCATCTTGTGGAAGAAGGCAGCGCGGGCACCGAGCTTGTAACCGTGGCGGATGGCACGGCGGATGATGCGGCGCAGCACGTAGCCACGACCTTCGTTGCCGGGAATGACACCATCGGCAATCAGGAAGGAACAGGCGCGGATATGGTCGGCCAGCACCTTGAGCGACGGCGAATCCATGTCGGCAGCGGAGGTTTCACGCGCCGCCGCCTTGATCAGGCTCTGGAACAGGTCGATTTCATAGTTGGCATGGACACCCTGCAGCACGGCCGAAATGCGCTCCAGGCCCATGCCGGTATCGACCGAAGGCTTGGGCAGCGGATGCATGACGCCGGCTTCGTCGCGGTTGAACTGCATGAAGACGTTGTTCCAGATCTCGATGAAACGGTCGCCGTCTTCGTCCGGCGATCCCGGAGGGCCGCCCCAGTGCTTTTCGCCGTGGTCGTAGAAAATCTCGGTGCACGGACCGCAAGGACCGGTGTCGCCCATCATCCAAAAATTGTCCGAGGCGTAACGGGCGCCTTTGTTGTCGCCGATGCGGATAACGCGCTCGACCGGCACGCCGATTTCCTTGGTCCAGATGTCGTAGGCCTCGTCGTCCTCGGCATAGACGGTGACCGTCAGCTTGTCCTTGGGCAGTTTGTAGACTTCGGTCAGCAGTTCCCAGGCGTACTTGATGGCATCGCGCTTGAAGTAGTCGCCGAAGCTGAAATTGCCGAGCATTTCGAAAAAGGTGTGGTGACGGGCGGTGTAGCCGACGTTTTCAAGATCGTTGTGCTTGCCGCCGGCCCGCACGCACTTCTGCGAGGTCGTGGCGCGCGTGTAGGGGCGCTTGTCAAAACCGAGGAAAACGTCCTTGAACTGGTTCATCCCGGCATTGGTGAACAGCAGCGTCGGATCCTCGTGCGGCACCAGCGAACTGGAGGAAACGATCTGATGGCCCTTGGAGGCAAAGAAGTCGAGAAACTGCTGGCGGATTTCGGAGCTTTTCATAAGCTGGCGGCCTCAAAGGCGTGGAATTCGAAAGCCGTGATTTTAAATGAAAGCGCCAGGCTTCAGTGAAGGCTCATCTCGGCAAAGCCGACGTAAAGCCGGAAAGCGCCGGCCGGAATGAAAAACCCGCCGAGCCGCTCAAAGGCAAAGCCGATTAAAAATCAGCCGCCTGAATGCAAGCCATCGTCAGCACCGGTTACCGGCGCAAAGAGATCGAGACGATCGGTAAACATCGAGCTGACCCCACGGCCGACAAGCGCCTTCGCGATTTCGGGGCGGTTGACCGTGTAACACAGCACCGGAATGTTGCGGACAGCAGCCTCGGCCAGCACCTCGTCGCCGAGCAATTGGGCATCGCAATGCAGCGAAACGGCTTGCAGGCGCCGCATGTAGTCCAGCCATTGAGCGGGAACCGCCTCAAATAGCACACCACGATCGATTTCCGGTGCCAGATCGCGGGCAATTTCCAGCGCTTCCAGCGAAAACGAGGAAATCAACGGCGGCACCGTGGCGCCGCGCCACAACTCGGCAGTCAAACGTGAGACTACTTCCGCCGTCGCCTGCTCGTGGCCGAACGCCGGTTTGATCTCGACATTGGCGAGCAGGCCAAGCTCGCGGCACAATTCGGCCGCCTCGACAAACCGGGGGATGCGCTCGCCATGGCCGGCATCGAGCACAAACAGAACGGCATCCGAAGTATCGCAGACGCGACCAACACCGTTGGTCGTCCGCTCCAGCGTCTCATCGTGAATCAGGACCGGCGTCCCGTCGCCACTCAACATCACATCGAATTCGACGGCCCGGAAACCCAGCCGAGCTGCCAGCCGGATGCCGGCCAGCGTGTTTTCCGGGGCCAGCGAACCGCCGCCGCGATGGGCAAACCAGCGCGGCAGCGGCTTCCGCATCAGAAGGGCTGTGCCTTCTTCAGCGCCGGCTTGGCAGCCAGCACGGCGTTACCACGGCTAACCGAGATATCGAGCGCGGCCTTGGCTGGTTTCTGGTTGGCCCAGACCGCTTCCATTTCTTCGTCGGTGATCTGGCGAACCGCATCGACATCGGCGACATGGGACACTTGCTTGCCGGCGTTACCCTTCAACGAAGCGTAGGCGACCTCCAGCGTCCTATCGCCATCGTCCTTGAGGATCTTGCTGCGGGCCGCGGCACGTCCGGCGGCGGTAAGCGGCAGGCCGCCATAGACGCGCACCACTTCGACCTGCATTTCGGGCGACAGCAGGAAGGAAACGAACTTCGCCGCCTGCTTGTATTCGGCAGCCGAGCGACCGGCGCCGACCCACAGCGAGGCGCCGTCGGCCAGCGACGGCTGGCGGCCACCATACACATCGTCGTGATAAGGCAACGGCGCGACGCCCAACTCGACACCCCGGGCATCACGGAAATCGATGTGCTCACGGGAATCGGTGCTGATCATCGCGCACTCGCCTTCATGGAATTTCTTGCTGGCTTCGTCACGCCGCCCGAACAGACGGAAATAGCCGGCCTTGCTCCAGGTCGCCATCATCGCGATATGCTTGACCTGCGGCAGGCCGTTGAAAACCAGTTGGCCTTTGTCGCCGGTGGCCGGCGAGCCGGAAATCGCGCTGACATTATCGACATGCACCCAGACCGGCCACGACGAGGTGTAAGGGCAGGCGTAGCCGGCATCCTGCAACTTGTCGAGGACACCCTGCATTTCAAACCAGGTTTTCGGCGGCTGCTCCGGATCGAGCTTGGCCTTGCGGAAAGCATTCTTGTTGTAGAAGAGGACCGGCGTCGAATAAATCAGCGGCAGGGCCACCAGTTTGCCCTTGGCATTGACCACCGTAGCCTTCAGATCAGCCGAAAGTTCGCCGACATTCAGCGGCTGTTTGGCCTTGGCCATCATATCGGCGAGCGGGATGAATTCTTTCGGCTGGCTGAGCACTTCGCTCATGTCGTAGCGGCGCAACAGGTTGAGTCCGGCCGGCTTGTCGCCCTTTTCCAGACGCACCAGCTTCAGGTTTCCACCGTTTTCCTTGTTGAAACGGTCGACCACCGCCTGCAAACGTTCGGCGGCGTCAGGACTGAGGTTGTGGGCGAGTTCGGCGTCGGCGGCAGCAACCGGGGCGACAGCCTTGGCTGCCTGCTTGGTTGCCTTGGCCGGCTTGGCCGCGTGGGCCGAACAGGCGAGGGCCAGAGCAACTGCTGCCACCAAGGGATGAAAACGATACGACATGGGTACTCCCGTGGATCAGAAAGGCAAGGATTATAACGCCCGCCCCCAGCCCGGACGCCCTCCATATTCGCTGCGAATGTGCGAGAATTCGCGCCATGCTCAAGCGCGCGTTACTCATCTCCACCGCCATTCTGGCCCTCGCCGGCTGCGACCAGATCAACCAGAAGCTTGGACTGGAAGATCCTGTCGTCAAAGAAGCCCGCCTCGAAGCCGAAGCCAAGGCGGTCGGCAGCGCCTGCCGACATTCCGGACGGGCCATCGAGGATTGTTACTCGATCTACGGATGGCTCCCCAAGGCCGGCATTTACGCCGGCTGGCGCGAAATGGACGAGTACATGCGGGAAAACAAGATCGAAACGATAACCCCGCAACTGCCCCCGGCCGAACCACCCGGCGCAGCCAAGAAAAAGAAAAAGACAGCAGCACCCGAAGGCGCCGTCGAGGGCGATCCGGCAAAAGCTGGCGAACCCGCCGCAGCCAAAGCTGCCGAGCCGGCAGCGAGCAAAGACGCCGAAAAGAGCAGCGCCAAACACTGAACGCACGGCCTCACGATCGGGGCCGCGGTTGCTCTTGGCGCACGCCCCCAACCGAAAACGGTCTGAGCGGGGAAGCGCTCGGCCCCGGCTAAATGCTGGCGCCGGCCAGGCAAGCGGTGGAATAATCAATGCTCGGTCGATCTCAACCCAACATGCGCCGTTGGCCCGCCCCTCACCATTCACCAGCAACTGGCAATAATTGATGCCTGAACTTCACGCACTGGTCGTCGACGACCACCCGATCAATCGCCTGCTGGCCTGTGCGTTGCTGAAAAAGCTGGGCTGGACGGCGCACGAAGCTGAAACCGGAGAGGCCGCGCTGATCCTCGCGGCGCGCCAGACATTCCAACTCGTCCTGCTCGACATCAGCATGCCGGGACTCTCCGGCGAAGAAACCTGCAGCCAGTTGCGCGAAATCAAAGGCGACAGAAAACTGCGCATTCTGGCCTACACCGCCCATGCCTTCCCGGAAGATCGCGCACGCTTTCTCGCTGCCGGCTTCGACGACATTCTGGTCAAACCGATCAACCGCCAGCGCCTTGAAGAACTGATCGGAGCTGGGTAAGCGGCCCTCCACTGCCAATTTTCCGCGCAGCACCGAGCGGACATATCCGGGTACTCGGGAGCAGGTAAGCGTATAATCCTGCCCCATGTCTGAAATCAATACCTTAGCCGGCGATAGCGCCGTTATAGCCGCTGCCGATGTAGCGCCCGAAATCACCTTTGCCGACCTTGGCCTGGCACCCGAACTGTTGCGTGCCGTGCTTGACGAGGGTTACACCAAACCAACGCCGATCCAGGCCCAGGCGATCCCGCTGGTCATCCGCGGCCAGGACATCATGGGCGGCGCCCAGACCGGCACCGGCAAGACGGCGGCGTTCACGCTGCCGATCCTGCAGCGCATCCTGCCTTTCGCCAGCAGCAGCCCGTCGCCAGCCAAGCACCCGGTGCGCGCGCTGATCCTCGCGCCGACCCGCGAACTGGCCCTGCAGGTCTATGAGTCGGTCAAAGCCTACAGCAAGCATACCCATCTGCGCTCGATGTGCGCCTTCGGCGGCGTCGATATCCGGCCGCAGATCGCCGAACTGAAAAAAGGCGTTGAGATTCTCGTCGCCACGCCAGGCCGCCTGCTCGACCACGTCGAAAACAAGAGCGTCAGCTTCAATTCGGTGCAGGCCCTGGTTCTCGACGAAGCCGACCGCATGCTCGACATGGGCTTCGTACCCGACGTCACCCGTATTCTGAACATGCTGCCGCAACAACGGCAGAGCCTGCTTTTCTCGGCAACCTTCTCGGACGAAATCAAGAAGCTCGCCGATACCATGCTGAAATCGCCGGTGCTGATCGAGGTTGCCCGGCGCAATCAGGTTTCCGACACCATTACGCACCGGGTGCATCCGGTCTCGGAGTTTGGCAAGCGCAATCTGCTGATCAAGCTGCTGAAATCGAGCGAAATCAACCAGTGCCTGGTCTTCATGCGCACCAAGCAAGGCTGCTCGCGGCTGACCCGCGAACTGCAGCGGGCCGGCATCCGGGCCGATGCGATCCACGGCGACAAGAGCCAGCTCGAACGGATCAAGGCGCTCGATGACTTCAAGAGCGGCACGACGGTAGCGCTGATCGCCACCGACGTCGCAGCACGTGGCCTGGATATCGACGACCTGCCGCACGTCATCAACTACGAATTGCCGCACACCCCGGAAGACTACGTGCACCGCATCGGCCGGACCGGCCGGGCCGGCAAGACCGGCAACGCCATTTCGCTGGTCAGCGCACATGAAGTCGGCTATCTGGTCGATATCGAGAAATTGATCAAGCGGCCGATCGAGCAGGTTGAAGTCGCCGGATTCGAGCCGGAACCGGAATACGAATATCCGCCGGGAAACAAGAAGAAGCGTTCCGCCGCAGCACCGGCCAAGGCTCCCGTGGCGCACCGCCCCGAGCGTTCGGAACGTCCGGAGCGCAACGAACGCAGCGAGCGTTCGGACCGTCGCCCGCCCCGCCGCAACCCGATGATTGCTGCGGATGGTTTCGATTTCAGCAAGCCCTACGAAGATGCCGCACCGCGCGGCGAAGTGCCGGACTCGCCGAATGCCCCTGCCAAGGCCGATCCGCACAAGCCGAAACGGGTGGTGGCGGCCTTGCTCGGTGGCATCGGCCGGAAATAAACCACTCCCGGTAAAAAAACAAACGGCGCCTTCGGCGCCGTTTTTATTTGCGTTGCTTCCGCTAACTCTTGGCGCGTGGCACAAAGCCAGCCGGCGGCGTCGGCTTGCTCGATACGGCTTCAACCAGCTTGATGATCGCCAGCGACAGGTTGTCCCCCTCACCGGCCGCTCTTTTGCGCGCCGTGTCGATGAGGATTTCGCAGGCATTGCGGGCCGAATTGTCGGCAACCAGGGTCGCCATTTCGCCATCGTCGAAGTACGCCCAGAGTCCATCCGAACAGAGGACGAAAGCATCGCCGGCCTGGAGGTCGGCCGTGTCCGAGAAATCGAATTTCGGTTCTTCCTGGCCGCCCAACGAGGTCAGCAGCACATTGCGATTGGGATGGGTCAAGGCCTGTTCGGCGGTTATTTTCCCGATAGAAACCAGGTGTTCGACGTAGGAATGATCGACGGTACGGGCCAGCAACTGCTTGCCGCGAAAGTGATAGAGCCGGCTGTCGCCGCAGTGCGCCCAGGTAATCCGTCCGGGCTGCAACAGCAACATCACGGCGGTGCTGTGCGGATCCTTTTCATTCATGAAGCGCGATGCCTTGATCATCGTATGCGCTTCGCGCATGCTGTTTTCCAGCATGCAATGCGGGCTTTCCTCGGCCGGCGCGAAATGGTCGAGATTGTTCTTGGCGGTATGGACCACCTGCTCGGCAGCCAATGCGCCGCCGGTATGGCCGCCCATGCCATCGGCAACGACGGCCAGCGCCACGCCCTTTCGGCGGGCGTGCGGCAAGATCGCGACGCGATCCTGTTGTTCTTTACGGTCCCCTTGATGCTGCGCTGCGCAGGCATCGATTGTTATCGCCATCCGGCCTCCCTGTAGCGGCGAAAGGTTATCACGAAAGTCTTGGAGCGGGCTCACCGCCATGCCCGGGGCGGCAGCTCAGTACGCCTGCCGCTCACCCCAGCACTTCGTCGATCAATTCGATCCAATGCCGCACCGGCAAAAGACTGCCAGCCTGCAGATGGGTCAGACAGCCGATATTGGCCGTGGCAATCGCCTGCGGCGAACCTGCGTTCAAGGCGGCTAGCTTGTCGTGACGCAACCGCGCCGACAACTCCGGCTGGAGAACCGCATAGGTTCCGGCCGAACCGCAACACAGGTGGGCATCACCGACCGGGGTCAGGGCGTAGCCGGCGGCACCGAGAAACTCCTCGATGGTGCCGCGAATCTTCAAACCATGCTGCAGTGTGCACGGCGAATGGAAGGCAAGCTTGCCGCGTTTTCCCTCCACCGCCGCCAACCGGGCGAGCACCGCAGTGCGTTCGGCAACCAGGATTTCCGAAGGATCACGGCACAACGCGCTGATTTTTGCCGCCTTTTCGGCATATGCCGGATCATCAATCAGGGCATGGCCGTAGTCCCTGACCTGCACGCCACAACCGGAGGCGGTGACGACGATTGCCTCGATGCCGGCGTCGACATGCGGCCACCAGGCGTCGATATTGCGCCGCATGTCGGCGCGGCCGGCGGCTTGGTCATTGAGGTGGAAACGCAGGGCGCCACAGCAACCGGCCTTGGCCTCCTCGAACAGTTCGATGCCCAGGCGATCGAGCACGCGGGCCGTCGCCGCATTGATATTCGGCACCAGCGCCGGCTGGACGCAGCCGGCCAGCGCCAGCACCCGTCGCCGGTGCCCGGCTTTTGCCGGCCACGGCCGGGCCTGGCCGGCGGCCTCGGGTGGCAGTTTGTCGGCCAGGGCGCTTGGCAGCAAGGGACGCAGCATCCGGCCGAGTTTGACGGCCGGGCCAAAGAGCGCCGGCCGTGGCAGGATTTCGCGCAGCGCGAAGCGGAGCCAGGCGCCGCCACCTCGGCGCGGCAGTTTTTCCTCGAGCACCTGACGCCCGATATCGAGCAGGTGGCTGTATCTGACACCGGACGGACAGGTCGTCTCGCAAGACCGGCAGGTCAGGCAACGATCGAGATGCAGGCGGGTCTTTTCGCTGACCGCCTGGCCTTCGAGCAATTGCTTGATCAGGTAGATGCGGCCGCGCGGGCCATCCAGTTCGTCGCCCAGCAACTGGTAAGTCGGACAGGTGGCGGTACAGAAACCGCAGTGCACGCAACTGCGCAGAATCGCTTCGGCCTCCTGGCCGGCACGCGTGTCGCGGATGAAATCGGCGAGTCGGGTATCCATCAAAGCTCCGCGTAGAGACGGCCGGGATTGAGAATGCCGTGTGGGTCGAACGATTTTTTCAGGCGCCGGTGCAGGGCCAGCAAAGCCGGCGACAGCGGAGCAAAAGCACCCTCCCGGCAACGCAACGACTCGGGGGCGCGGTACAGCACCGCATGGCCGCCGGCCGCAGTGGCGGCGTCGCGGATGCCAGCCGCCTCGCCGCCATACCAGCGCAGCCCGCCGCCCCACTCGATGGCCCGCAAGCCTGCCAGCCCCGGCACGGCCGCAGTCGACGGCAGGGCCAGCCGCCACAGCACGCCGCCGGCAAAGGCCGGATGGGTCTGCTCGCGGATGACCAGCCACAGTTGTTCCGGGGCGACCGCCGCAGTGCCGCCGAGCATCCGGCACGCCGCCTCGACTGCGGCATGGGTGCCGGCCAGGCGCAGGCTGAGCTGCCCGGCGTGCCAGAACGATGCCGAAATCGGCAGCGGTTGCCCGCCCCACTGGTTGAGCCGGGCAAGCGCCTCGCTTTCGCTCATTTCAAAAAGCAGCGTCTGTTCGGCAACCGGCTTCGGCAACACTTTCAGCGTGACTTCGGCCAGCACGCCCAACGTACCGAGACTGCCGGCGAGCAACCGCGAGACATCGTAACCGGCGACGTTTTTCATCACCTGGCCGCCGAAATCGAGGACCTGGCCGGCACCGTCGATCAGTTTGACGCCCAGGACGAAATCGCGCACCGCCCCGGCTTGCTGCCGGCGCGGACCGGACAGCCCGGCCGCGACGCAGCCGCCGAGCGTCGCGCCCGAAAAGTGCGGCGGCTCGAAGGCCAGCATCTGACCTTTTTCGGCCAGCGCCGCCTCGATCTCGGCGAGCGGTGTGCCGCAACGGGCGGTGATGTACAACTCGGTCGGTTCGTAGGCGACGATGCCGCGATAGGCCGACACGTCGAGCACGTCGCCGGCCAGCATGCCGCCGTAGAAATCCTTGCTGCCGGCACCGCGAATGCGCAGCGGGCTACGGCTATCAGCCGCCAGGCTTAGCGCGTCAACGATGTAATCGAGGCGCATCAGAAACGCTCCAGCTCGGGAAATTTCAAATCGCCGTGATGCACATGCATGCGCCCGTACTCGGCGCAGCGGTGCAGGCTGGGCACGGCCTTGCCCGGATTGAGCAGGCCCTGTTCGTCGAACGCCGTCTTGATGCGGCGGAAGGCTTCGAGTTCCGGCGTCTTGTACTGGACGCACATCTGGTTGATCTTCTCGATGCCGACCCCGTGTTCACCAGTGATCGAGCCGCCAAGCGCCACCGACAACTCGAGGATTTCCGCCCCGAAGGCTTCGGCCCGCGCCCATTCGCCGGCTTGGGCGGCGTCGTACATGATCAGCGGATGCAGGTTGCCGTCGCCGGCATGGAAAACGTTGGCGCAGCGCAGGCGGTATTTCTTTTCCATCTCGGCGATCGCCGCCAGCATTTCGGCCAGCCGTTTGCGCGGAATGGTGCCGTCCATGCAGTAGTAGTCCGGCGTGATCCGCCCGATCGCCGGGAAAGCCGCCTTGCGCCCGGCCCAGAAGCGCAGCCGTTCGGCTTCCGACTGCGAGACGCGGATGTCGCTGGCGCCGGCCGCCGTCAGCACCGCCGTGACGCGGGCGATTTCCTCAGCCACTTCCTCCGGCGTGCCGTCCGACTCGCAGAGCAGAATGGCCGCTGCATCCAGGTCATAGCCGGCCTTGACGTAGGGTTCGACGGCGGCGGTCGCCGGCTTGTCCATCATTTCCAGGCCGGCCGGGATGATGCCGGCGGCGATGATCGCCGCCACCGCGTCGCCGGCCTTGGCGACATCGGCGAAGGAGGCCATGACGACCTGGGCCAGCTCTGGCTTGGGCACCAGCTTGACGGTGACTTCGGTGACCACGCCGAGCATGCCCTCGGAGCCGATGAGCAGGGCCAGCAGGTCGTAGCCCGGGGCGTCGGGGGCCGCCGAGCCGATCTCGAAAATCTCGCCTTCAATGCTGACGACACGGATACGCAGCACGTTATGCACGGTCAGGCCGTATTTCAGGCAATGCACGCCACCCGAGTTCTCGGCGACGTTGCCGCCCAACGTGCAGGCGATCTGCGACGACGGATCGGGCGCGTAATACAGGCCGAACGGGGCCGCCGCTTCCGACACCGCCAGATTGCGCACGCCGGGCTGAACGACGGCGAGACGGGCTTCGCGGTCGACGCGCAGAATCTTGTTGAAACGGGCCAGCGACAGCACGACGCCCTGGGCATGCGGCATTGCGCCGCCCGACAGGCCGGTGCCGGCGCCACGGGCGACGACCGGCACGCCGAGCCGGTGACAGGTGCGCAGCACATCGATCACCTGCCCTTCGTTTTCCGGCAGACAGACGGCGAGCGGCAGTTCGCGGTAGGCGGTGAGGCCGTCGCACTCGTAGGGGCGCAGATCCTCTTCGTCGCTCAGCAGGCAATGCGCCAGCAGCACGTTGCGCAGGTTTGCCGCCAGCAGCTGGCGGTCGGTCGCAAAGGTCGGTTCGCTACTTGGCATGACGGTCATTCTAACCCCACGATAATGGCGCGAAAGTCGTTGACGTTGGTCCGCGTCGGCCCGGTAACCAGCAGGTCGCCGAGCGCCGCGAAGTAGCCCCAGGCATCGTTGTCCGCCAGACGGGCCCGGCCGTCCAGCCCGAGCGCCCGAGCCCGGCCCGGGGTTTCCGGCCCGATGTAGGCGCCGGCATTGTCCTCGGAACCATCGATGCCATCAGTATCGGCGGCCAGCGCATAAATGCCCGGTGCGCCGTCGAGGGCCAGGGCCAGGCCAAGCAGGAATTCCGTATTGCGCCCGCCACGCCCCTGGCCTTTCAGCGTCACCGTCGTTTCCCCGCCGGACAGCAGGACACAGGGCTTGGTAGCGGGAAACCCGTGCCTGGCGCAACTGAGTGCCACACCGGCCAGCACCTTGCCGACTTCGCGCGCTTCGCCCTCAATCGCATCACCGAGAATCAGCGGCGTGATGCCAAGCTGGCGCGCAGCAGCGGCGGCCGCTTCGAGCATCTGGCGCGGACTGGCGATCAGCCGGAAGGCGCTGTTGGCGAGGCGCGGATCGCCCGGTTTCGGCGTTTCGAAGGCGCCCGAGGCCAACCGGGCGCGCAGCGCCGGGGGAACAGCGATGGCGTAGAAATCGAGAATCCGGAGCGCCTCGGCGGCCGACGTCGGATCGGCCACGGTCGGTCCCGAGGCAATGACCGCCGGGTCGTCGCCCGGCACGTCGGAAATCGCCAGGGTCAGGACTTGGGCCGGCCTGGCGGCAGCGGCCAGCCGCCCCCCCTTGATCGCCGAGAGGTGTTTGCGCACGCAGTTGATCTCGCCGATGGCCGCCCCCGACTTGAGGAGCGCCGCGGTGATGACCCGCTTGTCGGCCAGCCCGATGCCGTCGGCCGGAGCCGCCAGCAGCGCCGAGCCGCCGCCGGAAATCAGCGCCAGCACGCGGTCGTTTTCAGCCAAACCGTGAACCTTGGCGAGCATCCGTTGCGCCGCCTGTTCGCCGGCCGCATCGGGCACCGGATGGGCGGCTTCGACAATCTCGATCCGTTCGCACGGCACGCCATGGCCATAGCGGGTGACGACCAGCCCGTCGAGCGGCCCCGACCAGTGCTGCTCGACGGCCCGCGCCATCACCGCCGAAGCCTTGCCGGCGCCGATCACGATCAGCCGGCCGCCGTCATCCGGCGGCAGCTGCGGCGGCACGCACAAGGCCGGATCGGCCGCGGCAATCGCCGCATCGAACAAACGGCGGAGAGTTTCGCGCGGCGTCATGACGCCCTGCCGGCCGCACCGTCGGGCTGCGACAGCCAGCCTAGCCCGGCCTCGGTGCCGGCCAGCGGCCGGTATTCGCAACCAACCCAGCCGGCGTAGCCCAGGCGGTCGAGCAAGGCAAACAGGGCCGGGTAATCGATTTCGCCACTGCCCGGTTCATGCCGGCCGGGAAAGTCGGCAATCTGGATATGGCCGATGCGCTCAATATTGTTTTCCAGCGTGCGTGCCAGGTCGTCGCCCAGCACCTGGGCGTGATAAATGTCGTACTGCACTTTGACATTGCGGCGGTCGATGGTGTCGAGCAGCGCAAAAGCCTTGGCCACGTCATCCAGCCAGTAACCCGGCATGTCGAGCCGGCTGTTGATCGGCTCGATCAGCACGCTGGCGCCGATACTGGCGAAACGGTCGGCGGCATGGCGCAGGTTGGCGATATAGGTCGCCTCGAGTTCGGCCTCGGCGACGCCAGCCGGGCGCAGGCCGGCCATGCAATGGACGCGCCGGCAATCGAGCAGCATGGCGTATTCCAGCGCCTGGTCGACGCTTTCGGCAAACTCGCCGCGGCGCTGGGGCAGGCAGGCCAGGCCGCGCTCGCCGGCCGCCCAGTCGCCGGGCGCCAGGTTGAACAGCACCTGTTCGAGCCCGGCGGTCTGCAGCCATTGCGCCAGCTCGGGCGCCGGCCAGGCATAGGGAAACAGGTATTCGACGCCGGTGAAGCCGGCCGCAGCCGCGCGCTGGAAGCGCTCGGGGAACGCCACGTCGGCAAAAAGAAAACTTAGATTGGCGGCGAACTTTGGCATCGGGGCGACAGTCTTTGGAACGGGCCAAAAGTATAATCCGGCCACTACAAGGAGAGACAACCGTGAGCGAAACCGAAAAAGAACGCAAGGGCAACCGCCTGTCGAAAATCGTCACCCGTACCGGCGATGCCGGCACCACCGGCCTCGGTGATGGCAGCCGGACCACCAAGGACAGCCTGCGCATCGATGCCATCGGCGAAGTCGACGAGCTGAATTCCGGCCTCGGCGTGCTGCTCTGCGAAGAGATGCCGGACAGCGTGCGCACCGCACTGCTCGACATCCAGAACGACCTGTTCGATCTCGGCGGCGAACTCTGCCTGCCCGGCATGGCGGTCATCAAGGACATCCAGGTGGCCCGCCTCGAGGAATTGGCCGACCAGTTCAATGCCGACCTGCCGATGCTCAAGGAATTCATCCTGCCCGGTGGCACCCGCGCCGCCGCCCTCGCCCACCTGAGCCGTACCGTCTGCCGCCGGGCCGAACGCTCGATGGTTCGCCTGCACGGCGCCGAAGGCTTGTCCGAAGCGGCTCGCCGATACATCAACCGGCTGTCCGATCTGCTGTTCATTCTCGGCCGGGCCCTCAACCGGGCCGGCGGCCGCGGCGACGTGTTGTGGCAAAAAGGCAAGAACGCCGCATGAGCGCCTGCGTGATCGGCCACATCACCGTCAAGGATGCCGAAAAATGGGCGCAATACCGCGCCCAGGTGCCGGCGACCCTCGCCCCGTGGGGCGCCGAGCTGCTCTTTCGTGGGCAACTGGCCGACATTCTCGACGGCCGGCATGCTCACACCGACACCGTCGTCATCCGCTTTCCCGATCGCGCCGCGGTCGATGGCTGGCACGACTCAGCCGCCTACCAGGCGCTGATTCCGCTGCGCCGGCAGGCGGCCGATCTCGACCTGCTGACTTTTTCCGACCAATGACGCTTGCGAGCCCCGCGATGACCCTGCCGACCTTTGCCACCCTCGCCCTCAGCCTCGATCAGGGCATCGCCGAAGTCCGCCTGAACCGGCCGGACAAGTCGAACGCGATGAACGATGCGATGTGGCAGGAAATCCGCCAGGCTTTCGAGTGGGTCGATGCCACCCCGGAAGCGCGCGTCGCCATCCTCAGCGGCGCCGGCAAGAACTTTTGCGCCGGCATCGACCTCGCCATGCTCGGCAGCATCCAGCAGCGGATCGCCGGCCCGGACGGGGCGCGCAGCCGCGAAGCCCTGCGCCGCCTGATTCTCGACCTGCAGGATTGCCTCACCGCGATCGAACGCTGCCGCAAGCCGGTACTCGCCGCCATCCACGGCGCCTGCGTCGGCGGCGCGCTGGACCTCGTCACCTGCTGCGACATGCGCTATGCGACGAGCGATGCCATTTTCTCGATCAAGGAAATCGACCTCGCCATGGTCGCCGATGTCGGCACCCTGCAACGCCTGCCCCGCCTGATCGGCGACGGCATGAGCCGCGAGCTGGCCTACACCGGGCGCCATGTCGGGGCGGCCGAGGCGGCAACGCTCGGCCTGATCAACCGCGAGTTTGCCTCGACTGAAGACCTGGTCGCCGCAGTCCGCGAACTGGCCCTCGCCATCGCCGCCAAGTCGCCGTTGGCGATGCGCGGTCTGAAGGAAGTGATGAACTTCAGCCGCGACCATTCGGTCGCCGACGGCCTCAACTTCGTCGCCACCTGGAACGCCGCATTGCTGCTCTCCGGCGATCTCGAGGAAGCGATCGCCGCCCAGCGCGAACGACGGCAACCCCGCTTCGCCGACTGAGCAGGGGCTCAGCCGCGGCGCCGCACCAGGTATTTGCGGCCTTCTTCGAGCAAGCCAAGGCCGAGGGCGAGCAGGACGATCCATAGCCAAACCTGCGGCTCGAAGGCCTGCGTCGCGAACAGTGCATGGCCCGGCGGGCTATAGACGATGAGCAGGATCAAACCCAGTTCGACCGCCACGCCAAGCAGCAACAACGGATTCTGGCGCAGCGAGAAACTCGCGGCGGCTTCCCGCGGATGCCGGCAGACAAAGACATTGACCATCTGCGCGACGACGATGGCCGCCAGACAGGCTGTGGTCGCCTGCAGATAGAGCGGATCCAGCGTGGCGAGCGAGACTCCGTATTGCCAGCCGCCGAGTTGCAGCACACCGAAGAACACGGTCAGCGCCACGCCGGCTTCCAGCATGCCCAGCCAGAGATAGGCGCGGGCCAGCAAGGACCATGACAGCAGGCGCTCTTCGGCCGGCCGCGGCGGCTGCTGCATCAGCTTGGGGTCCGGCCGTTCGGCGCCGAGCGCCAGGGCCGGCAGCATGTCGGTCCCGAGATCGACGGCGAGAATCTGGATGATGGTCAGCGGCAGCGGAATCCGGAACAGCATGTAGGCCAGATAGGGCATCAGCTCGGGAATGTTCGAGGTCAGGATGTAGGTCAGGAATTTCCGGATGTTCTCGAAAACCGCCCGGCCCTCCTCGACGGCATTGACGATACTGGCGAAATTGTCGTCGAGCAGGATCATGTCGGCCGCCGCCTTGGCCACATCGGTCCCGGAAACACCCATGGCGATGCCGATATGGGCGGCCTTCAGGGCCGGCGCATCATTGACGCCATCGCCGGTGACGGCGACGATTTCGCCCTTGTTCTTCAGCGCATTGACGACCAGCATCTTCTGTTCCGCGGTAACGCGGGCAAAGATGATTTCCGGGCTGTCGAGGGCGATCTGCAGTTGCGCCGGCGTCATCTTGCGCAAGCTTTCACCGAGGACCGTCTGCGGCTGCGGCCCCCGCACCAGGCCGATTTCCCGGGCGATGGCGAGGGCCGTATGCGGATGGTCGCCGGTCACCATGATCACCTTGATCCCGGCCGAATGGCAGCGGGCGATGGCTTCCGGCACTTCCGGCCGGGGCGGATCATGCAAGCCGATCAAGCCGGAAAAGACCAGCCCCTGTTCGACCAGCGGCTCGGCCTTGGCCAGCCGGCGCCAGGCAAAGGCGAGGACTCGCAGGCCCTGGTCGGCCATCGCCTCCTGCGCCTTGAGGATGCCTTGCCGGGCAGGATCGTCCAGCGCCATTTCGCGGCCACCGTCCTGTCGCGTCGCACAGAGCTGCAACACCACTTCCGGCGCGCCCTTGCAGTACAGCCAGCGCTCGCCGGCCTGCTCGACGATAACCGACATCCGCCGCCGGTCGCTGTCGAAAGGCAGCTGCCCGAGGATCGGCGTGTCGCCACCAACCCCGGCCTGTTCGGCATAGCTGCGGAGCGCCACTTCCATCGGGTCGCCCAGCCAGACTTCGCAGCCCGCCGCCTGGCTGCGCTTGAGATTGTGGCAATGGTGGATATTGCTGAGCAGATGCCCGGCTCCGGACAGCGCCGCCGGATGCTCGCCCGGCAGCAAGGCACCGTCGACAAAAACCTGGCGGACGCTCATCCGGTTCTCGGTCAGCGTGCCGGTCTTGTCGCTGCAGATGACAGTGGTCGCCCCCAGCGTTTCGACCGCCGGCAGGTGGCGGACCAGGGCGTTGCGCCGGGCCATGCGCTGGGTCGCCATGGCCAGCGACAAGGTGACGGTCGGCAACAGACCTTCCGGCACGTTGGCGACGATGATGCCGATGGCGAACATCAGATTGGTCCAGAACGGCAAGCCGATCACCGTGCCAATGGCGAAGAACACCAGGCCGAGCGTGGTGGCGAAGATGGCCACCAGTTTGGACAGGCGGGCAATCTCCAGTTGCAGATGCGACACCGATTTGGTCGCCGTCTGCGTCAGGTGGGCGATCTTGCCGAACTCGCTGTGCATGCCGGTAGCAAAGACCAGGGCCCGCCCCTGCCCGGAGATCAGCGAGGTGCCGGCGAGCAGCAGATTTTTCGCATCGAACGGCACGTCCCCGCCGACACTTTCCGGCGTGCGCGCCTTGGGCTGCGACTCGCCGGTGATGGTCGAAGTATTGACCCGGACGTCGCTCCCGGCAATCAGGCGACAGTCGGCCGGGACGTTGTCCCCCTCTTCGAGCAGCACGATATCGCCGGGCACCAGGGAAGCGGCCGGCAAGGTGAACAACTGGCCATCGCGCATGACCTTGGCCGACGGCGGCAGCAGCTTGCGCAGCGCGGCAATCGCCTGTTCGGCCCGGTATTCCTGCCAGAAGGAAAAACTGCCATTGATCAGGATCACCGCAACGATGGCTGCGCCCAGTTGCCACATGCCTTCATCCGGGCTTTGCGATTCGGCGAAGAAGGCCAGGCCGGCAGCCACCCACAGGATCAGCGCAAAGAAATGCGAAAACTCCTTGAGAAACTGCCGCCACAGCGGCGCCCGCCGCACTTCGGCGATGGTGTTGGCACCGTACTCGCGCAGGCGTCTTTGCGCCTCGACCGAGCTCAAGCCATCGCTCGAACTGCGCAGGCTGTTCAGGGCATCCGGAACGGAAATATTGGCGATGTGCATTGGCCGGACCAGGTCGTTTTCATCACCTGTTCAGGCTAGCCCAAAAAAAGCCAATTTGAATTAACTAAATCGCCTGTTGGGCAGTAATTGCAGCAATCCCGGACGGGAGGAGGCCACAATGAAAAAGGGGAGGCAATCTGCCTCCCCGTGGTTCGGGCCGCTGACGCGGTGAGCCGGGCCAGCTTACTCGGCCGCTTCGGCCAGCCGCCGGGCGCGCACGGCGGCGGCCAGTTGCTCGAGAACCTTCACGCTGTCGTCCCAGTTGATGCAGGCGTCGGTGATGCTCTGGCCGTAGGTCAGTTCCTTTTCCGGCGCCAGATCCTGGCGGCCTTCGACCAGGTGCGATTCGACCATCACCCCGACGATGCGCTCTTCACCGGCCGCCAGTTGGGCAGCGACACTGTCGCTAACCTCCATCTGCAGCTTGAATTGCTTGCGGCTGTTGCCATGCGAGAAGTCGATCATCAGTCGGGCGGCAAGGCCGGCCTTGGCGATTTCGGTGCAGGCGGCGTCGACGCTGGCCGGATCGAAATTCGGCTCCTTGCCGCCGCGCAGGATGACGTGGCAATCCTCGTTGCCCAGCGTCGAGACGATGGCGGTATGGCCGGTCTTGGTCACCGACAGGAAATGGTGCGGCGAATTGGCCGAGCGGATGGCGTCGACGGCGATGCGCATGTTGCCGTCGGTGCCGTTCTTGAAACCGACCGGGCAGGACAAGCCGGAAGCCAGTTCGCGATGCACCTGCGATTCGGTGGTGCGGGCGCCGATGGCGCCCCAGGCGATCAGGTCGGCGGTGTATTGCGGCGTGATGGTGTCGAGGAACTCGGTGGCACAAGGCAGGTCGAGTTCGTTGATTTCGAGCAGGATGCGGCGAGCCAGGCGAATGCCTTCGTTGATGCGGAAGGTGTTGTCGAGGCGCGGATCGTTGATCAACCCCTTCCAGCCGACCGTAGTGCGCGGCTTTTCGAAATAGACGCGCATCACGACGACCAGGTCGTCGGCGTATTTTTCCGCTTCCTTGGCCAGCTTCCTGGCGTAGTCGATGGCCAAGTCGTAATCGTGGATCGAGCAGGGGCCGATCACCACCAGCAGACGGTCGTCGGCGCCGTGCAGGATGCGGTGGATGGCCTGGCGCGCGGTGTAGGTGGTTTGCGCCGCCCGATTGGATACCGGATATTCGCGGAAGACGTGGGCCGGCGGCACCAGTTCCTTGATTTCCCTGATACGAATGTCGTCGGTATTCGGTTTACTTTGCGGCGTCATGGCCAGCCCCATTCAAGATTGGAGAAAGGCAAGCATTCTACCGGATGGCCAGCGAAGATTTCGCTCTTGCGCGGCCGGGCAAAGCGCGATGCCTCAGGCTGTGCCGCTTACTTTGACAGCTTTTCGTAGAGTCCGACAACGCCTTCCATCTCTTCCAGAATGCGTTCGCTGGTTGTCGCGACCGCCGTTTGCGCGCGCTTGTCGGCCAGCGTCCTTTGGCCCAGCGCACTGTCAAAGAAGAACCACTGCTGCTTGACCAGGTCCAGCGCATCCTTGATCTGGGCGGTATTGGCCTGGGAAGCCAGCAGATCCTGCTGGGCCTCGGTAAATTCCTTGCGCGCTTTGTCCAGGTTGGCGGCACTCTTGTCGTCCGCCACGCCCCAGGCTCCCGCCTGATAGAACTTGGCGATGCGTTGCGACAGCATGCGCTGGCGTCCCGAAACGTTGACCAGTTGACCGGCCAGCGAGCCGGAACGCTTTTCCAGTTGAACGGTTCCCTGCTGGGCCAGCGCCAGCACCTCCTCGGAAATCGCCAGCACCTTGCGGCCATTTTGCGGCGAGGGAGCGGCACCGAGCAGCAGATCCTTGTAAGCCAGCCATGACTTTTCCAGCTTCAGGTAGGTATCCTTGATTTCCGGCGTCGGCGCGTAATTCTTCAACTCGACCAGCTGGCGGTCGAAGGCGGCAATCGACGCATCCATGACGCGCTTGCTGCGCTCCACCTCGATCTGTTGGCCGATCTGAAAATAGGCCTTGGCCATGCGCTGCGACAGCATTCGCTGTCGCCCGGCCTTGTTGATGGCCGAATTGATGTCGCTGATCTGGGCCAGCGCGTCGTTAGCGACTATACCCAGGAAAAATACGAGCAGAACACTGAGAACGGCCTTCAATTTGCCTCCGCCTATGGCTTTTTGCAAGCCCGGAGGATAGCCGTCGGGTAAACCCCACCACCATGATGTGCATCAACAATCTGACCGGCCGGTCAGATCGTCGATCAGCGCAGTTGCGTCAGGTAATTGGCCACGGCGAGGATGTCTTCGTTCTTCAGCGTCGCGGTGGCGATGCTCATCAACTGGTTGTTGCGGATCCCCGTGCCATCGCGATAGCGGGTAATCGAGGTTTGCAGGTAGGGCAGTTTCTGTCCGGCCAGGCGCGGGTAGAGTTCGTTGCCGCGCGCCTGCTCGCCGTGGCAGCGGACGCACAGCTTGGCGAACAGCTCCTTGCCGCGCGCCGCCTGCGCCGCGTCGGCACGCGACGGCGGAACGGTGGTACTGGCGTAGTAGGTGGCGATCTGCACCCGCTCTTCATCCTTGAGCACCTTGATCAGGCCCTGCATGAACGGGTCCTTGCGCTCGCCGGCGCCAAACTTGCGAATCTGCTCGAGCAGATAGGCCGGGTTCTGGCCGGCCAGATTGGGCACTTCGGGCGTCTTGCTGATGCCGTCTTCGCCGTGGCAGTTGGCGCAGAAGAAGGAGACCTTCTTGCCGGAGTCGATTGCTGCCCGCAATGCCACCGGATCGGACCCGATGACTTTGAGCCGCTCCTGCAACGCCGCCGGTGACTCCGCGAAAACCGACGTAGACGCCAGCAGGCCAAGCAGCAAGAACAATCCACGCATCACAATCCCCCTTCAAGTTGTGGTGACATTATGCCGTTCCACCCACCGTCAGTCCATCGATACGCAGGGTTGGCTGGCCGACGCCGACCGGCACGCTCTGGCCTTCCTTGCCGCAAGTACCGACGCCGGGATCGAGTTTGAGGTCGTTGCCGATCATCGACACCCGGGTCAGCACGTCCGGGCCGTTGCCGATCAGCGTCGCGCCCTTGATCGGCCGGGTCACCTTGCCGTCTTCGATCAGATAGGCCTCGCTCATCGAGAAGACGAACTTGCCGCTGGTGATATCGACCTGGCCGCCGCCGAAGTTGGCGGCGTAGATGCCTTTTTTCACCGACTGGATGATTTCCTGCGGATCGTACTGACCGGCCAGCATCATGGTGTTGGTCATGCGCGGCAGCGGCAGGTGGGCAAAGGATTCGCGGCGCCCGTTGCCGGTCGGCGCGACGCCCATCAGGCGGGCATTCAGGCTGTCCTGCAGGTAGCCCTTGAGGATGCCGTCTTCGATCAGCACGGTCCGCTGCGTCGGATTGCCTTCGTCATCGATGTTCAAGGAACCGCGGCGGTCGACAATCGTGCCGTCGTCAATCACCGTGACGCCCTTGGCGGCAACGCGCTGGCCGATCCGGCCAGAGAAGGCGGAACTGCCCTTGCGATTGAAATCGCCCTCCAGGCCGTGGCCAACCGCTTCGTGCAGCAGGATGCCCGGCCAGCCGGCGCCGAGCACCACCGTCATCTGGCCGGCCGGCGTCGCTTCGGCATGGAGATTGATGATCGCCTGATGGACCGCTTCCTGCGCGTAGTGCTGGAGAACTTCGTCGGAGAAATAGGCGAAGTCGAAACGCCCGCCGCCGCCCGCCCCGCCCTGCTCGCGCTTGCCGTTTTCCTCGACCACCACCGACACCGAACAACGGACCAGCGGCCGGATATCGGCCGCCATGCGGCCATCCGAACCGGCCACCATGACCACTTCGTATTCGCCGGCCAGCGAGGCCATGACCTGGATCACGCGCGGATCGAGGGCGCGGGCGAAACCTTCCAGACGCTCGAGCAGCTTGACCTTGGCTTCGGCCGGCAGCGAGGCGATCGGATCATTCGGCACATACAGGCGGTGCCCGGCCGCGCCGTGTTTCAGGGCCGGCAGCGTGCCGCTCTGGCCAACCGAAGCAATCGCCCGGACAGCATTGGCCGCATCGCCGAGAGCCCGCGAACTGATGTCGTCGGAGTAGGCGAAAGCGGTCTTTTCCCCGGAAATGGCCCGCACGCCAACGCCCTGGTCGATATTGAAACTGCCCGACTTGACGATCCCCTCGTCCAGGCTCCAGGCTTCGGAACGCGAATACTGGAAATAGAGATCGGCGTAATCGACCTGGTGCTTCAGGATCTGCCCGAAAGTCCGCGACAGATCGCCCTCGGTCAGCGAAAAAGGGGCGAGCAGCAGGGATTCGGCTTGCGCCAGGGCACTGTTTGGATTCATTGATACTCCGTCAGAGAATTCGGTGGGCAAGGGCCGGCAGGCTCTCGCGAATTTCGGCAATACGGGCGTGGTCGAGATCGGCAATGACGACGCCCGGCCCTTTCATCTTGCGATCGAGGATTTCACCCCAGGGGTCGACGATCATGCTGTTGCCGTGGGTCAGCCGACCATTTTCATGCCTGCCTCCCTGTCCGACCGCCAGCAGGTAGCATTGGTTCTCGATGGCCCGGGCGCGCAGCAGAATTTCCCAGTGGGCGCGGCCGGTGGTATCGGTGAAGGCGGCCGGCATCATGATCAGATCGACCGTCCCGAGGGTCCGGTACAACTCTGGGAAGCGCAGGTCGTAGCAGATCGACAGGGCAATGCGGCCGAACGGCGTATCGACGGCGACCGGTTGCGAGCCGGGCTCGATGAAGGCCGCTTCGTCGTAAGCCTCAAGGCCTTTCCGGAAGCCAAACAGATGAATTTTGTCATAGCGCGCGACGCATTCGCCGGCCGGGTTGTACACCAGACTGGCATTGCGCATTTTATCCGGCACCGAGGCGGCCAGCGGCAGGGAGCCGGCAAAAATCCAGATGCCGTGCCGTGCCGCGGTTTCGGCCAGCCAGTCCTGGACCGGCCCGTGGCCGAAATCCTCGCGCGCCTTGACGCGGTCGGCGTCGGCCGCGCCGATGATCGGAAAATATTCGGGCAGGACGACCAGTTGCGCGCCCTGCGCCACCGCCTCGTCGACCAGCCGGCCGGCGCTCGCCAGGTTATCGGCGACACGCGGCCCGGAGACCATCTGCAATGCGGCAATCCGGCAATTCTGTTTGCTCAAGGTTTGCTTTCCCCTTCATTCTTCGGTTTTGCTTGCGGCGGCGATTCGCCCGCCTTGTCGACTTGCGGATCGCTCCAGCTGCCGGTCACATGATAGCGGTAGCTGAACAGCCGGCTCAGCGGATTTTGCAGAACGGCATTGGCCAGCAGCGTTGCCGCGCCGACCACCGGATTGACCAGCGCGGCGCCCATCGCCGCGGCATTGCCGATTTCCGGCCGGACGACGACCTGCATGTCCTGGGTTTCCGCTTTCAGATCGGTTTCGCCCTGGATCTCGATCTGCGCCGCCGGTCCTTTGATGCGCAGGGGATCGTTTGTGCGCATCACGCCCTTTTTCACCGCCAGCTTGCCCTCGATGCTGTCAAAAGCCAGGCCGTCGCTGAAAATATCGCGAAAATCCAGGGTCAGCCGGCGCGGCAGGGATTGCAGCGAGATCAGGCCGAGCAGCTTGCCGACGCCCGGCTCCAGCTTGTTGAACTGGCCTTTTTCGGCATTGACCGTCATCTGACCGGTCAGCGACGGATAATCGATCCCGGTCAGCGGACCGTTCCACTGCAGGTCGCCGCTCAGTTTGGCTGTCCCCCGGCGGACCGCATCGACGTAGCCGAGACGTTCGAGGAGCTTGCCGACATCCTTGGCCGTCAATTCGAAATCCATCCGCGTCTGATGCTTGCCGGTATTGTTCCAGACCCCCTTGCCTTTCAGGGCACCGTCCGGGTTCTGCAGGCTGAGCAGGTCGAGATTCCAGGCGCCCTTGTCGTTGCGTGCCTTGAGTTCCAGCTTGCCGAGCGCCTTTTCGCCGATACGGAAATCGTCGACGACCAGACTCATGCCCGGCAGGGAGTTGATCAGCGTCGTGCTGCCTTCGGCGACCTCGGCAGCCGGGCGGACGATCAGGCGCTTGAAATTGCCCTCGACCCAGCCCTCGCCGCTACTGCGCCAGAACACGTCGCCGACCGCTTCGCGGGTATTCAGGCCGATCTGCCAGCCGGTATCGCGCGGCCGCAGGCTGACGTCAACCTGGCTGTAATCGCGGCCCATCAAGTGCAGCTGCGGCGTTTTCAGCGTAACCACGTTGAGGCCCAGGCCGCCGCCATTGGCAGCCCCCGGACTGGCGCTGCCATCCGGACTCGCCGCGCCTTCCGGCAGGAAGTTCTTCCAGGCATCGGCGTCGATTTTCGGGGTCGCGACGCGCACCGCCAGGCCTTTATCGGGCAGCCGCGGCTCGGCCTCGCCGACCGCGAAGACGCCGCGCTCCCAGTTGCCCTGCTGACGAATGATCAAGCCCTGGGCGACCTTGCCCAGCGTAATCCGATACTGCTCCCGCGTGGCGTCCGGCGCACTGCGTTCGATGCGCAGCGGCAAAGGCATCGTCGCATTCTTGTTGAGCGGCTCGGGCAGCGGCGAACTGATGCCGAGCAGGTCCGACTCGACGACGATGTCGGCATTGCGCTTGCGGATGCTGATGTCGGCCTTCCAGCCGGTCCGGCCGGTCAGGTGATTGATCAGGGGCCAGCCGAAGTGACTGCTCACGTCCGCCATGTTGGCGGTCCCGCTGGCCAGCACCCCGACCTTGTCGCCGACATTCCGGACCTGGACCTTGAGCGGTCCGCCGAAGACCTTGCCGCTGATGTCCTGGGCCGAAACGCTGTTCTCGGTGATCGACAGCCGGCCATTGACCTGGGTCAGCGGCGGCAAGCCGGCCAGCGGCTGCAACTGATTGTTCTGGAAGCGGTAGTCGCCGCGCACCTTGGTATCCAGCGCGTGGCGCAGCGGAATGTCCAGTTCGAGGTCGAGCCGGCCGTTGCCGCTGGCTTTCATGCCTTCGGTGAAGCGATCGATCGAATCGGCGACCGGGCTGTGATCGATGAAGCGGAAAAACTCGCTGGTCGGCCCCTGGGCCAGCCCGCGGACGAGCAACATTTCCTCGTGCGACTCGAAATCCGGGATTTCGACCGTCACGTCGGACAGCTTGGCGCCGAAAATGCCGCCCTGGCTGGCCGCGATCTTCATGCCAACGCCAAAGGTCATGTCGGCGGCGATATTGTCGATGACCGGCCAGCCCGGCGCGTAATCGACCTTGGCATCGGCCGCCTTGGCGGTGACGATGAACTTGCCGCCGCGCCCGTCGCGGAAAGGGAAATCCTTCAGGTTGCCTTGCAGCACCAGTCGGCCGTCGTAACCGCGGCCGGCGACGATGCCGCGGCGGATCCAGGCACGGGCATCGGCATTGACGGCATGCGGCATGTAACGCCAGACGGCGCGCCCATCGGCGCGGTCCACATGGGCCACCAGGTCGATTTCACCGGGACCGTCGCCGGTGAACCGATAGGTGCCGCGCGCCGAACCGGCGGCATCCGGGCCGGCAAAATCGAGTTTCTCCAGTTTGATATCGACACTGGCACCGACCGTTTTCCAGGTGGTTCTGGCCTTCAGGCTGTCGAAGGCAATATCCGGCTCGGGAAAGACCGCCGGCAGCGACAGCCCGGAAGGCCCCGCGTCGAGCAGCAGTTCGCCACCTTTCTCGGTCAGGTCGATGCTGCCGGACAGGCCGTTCGCTCCGGGAAAATAGCCGCCGGGAAGAATGCCCAGCTGGGCGAAACCGGCTTTCAACGAATAGCGCTTCAAGGCCTCGCCTTCCAGCCCCCAACTAGCGCGCAATTCGCTGATTCGCCCTTGCGGCTGGTGTTTTTGCAGCAATTCGCGGCTCCGCTCGTCAAGCGGCATGTAGGCAGCCAGGCTGGCGAGCGCCGAAAAATCGAGGAAACTGGCACTGGCGCTGCCACTGACGGTGGCCGTTTGCGGATTGCGCCGCCATTCGACCTGAAAATCGGTGGGCGCGACACGGACGCCTTGCTGCGTCAGCAATTCGAGCTTGCGCCCGACGACCGCCCAGACACCGGGCCGATAGCGCCCCTCGAGACGGCCACGCAGGCTGGCCAGATCGAGTTCGGGCAATTTGCTCCCCAGCCCGATCCGCAGTTCTTCCAGCGCCACATCGGCGGTCAGCTTGCCGCCGCCATCTTCCAGATCGCCCCAGACGCGCAGCGCGCCGCGGCCTTGCGGCAGACGCAGCGGATAATCGACCCAGCTCCGCCAGCCGGCCAGGTCGGCGTAGTCGAGCTGGACAAAGACCTTGCCGGAAAGACTGTCCAAGGCATCGCCGAGATCGCCCTTAACCTCGCCACGGATGTCGATACGGGCGGCCAGTTCGTCGGGCGGCGCGGCCGACAAGCCGAAGCGATGGCGACTGCCGCTATTGTCGAGGGCAAACTGCAGATCTTCCAGAATCAACGGCGGCGCCTGCCGCAAGCGGTCGTCCCAGACGATCGTCGCGTTGCGGATGCGGATGCGCCGCTGTTCGAGCACCCATTCGGCAAAAGCCGGGTCGCTCTCGCCTTCCGCCGCCATGCCGGCCACGCTGATCCGGCCGCTGGTATCGCGGCGCACCTGCAGCACCGGGCCTTCAAAGGCGAGCAGCGACAAGGTCGGCCGCAAGCGCCACAACGACTGCCAGGACAGCACGCTCTCGACCCGGGCCAGCGAAAAGGCCAGGCCTCCCTGACGGTCGAGAATCCGCACGTCGTCGAGCACGAGATCCGGGTTCAAGCCCTGCCAGCGCGCCTCGACTCGGCCGATGCTGACCGTTTGCCCGACGGCCCGCGTCGCCGCCTGCTCGATTTCGCTCAGGTAATCGCCGACCTTGGGCAGCACGACATAGCGCAAGGCGAGCACGAGCACGACGAAGGCCAGCCAGGCGACGAACAGCCCCCAGCCGAGCATCCGTACCCCACGGCGAACGGCCGGCTTGGCCAGGATCGGCCACAGCCAGTGCAAGCGGTGATAGAGCGCGCTGCGGAGTTCCGCACGAAGCTGCGGATTACTCACGGATAAAACTGCTTTGCCAGAAAGTGGAATAGGTCACTACAATCAAAAATTCGCCAAAACCGGCATTCTATCCTGTTCGGCAAATGTGCCGATTGAGCAATCATGGACACCACACTCGATCCCCGCTGGCATAACGCCCTCAGCCACAGCCGCTATCTGGCCAACCAGCTGCAGGCCCATCCCGAGATGATTCCGGAATTGGCCGCCAGCTGGCTCCAGCCGCTCTCCGAAGACCTGCTGCTGGCCCCGCTGAAGGTCGCCTTTGCCGACGACGAGGCGGTCAAGTCGGCGCTGCGCCGGCTGCGTCACCGGGCGATGGCCCATATCGCACTGCGCGACCTGTGCGGCCTGGCGCCGCTCGACGAAGTGGTCGAGAGCATGACCCTGCTCGCCGACATCACGACCAATTTTGCGCTCGATTACCACCACCGCCAGCTCGCCCTCACCTACGGCGAGCCGCTCGACCGGGCCGGCCAGCCGCAACGCCTGCTGATCATCGGCATGGGCAAGCTGGGCGGCCGCGAACTGAACGTCTCGTCGGACGTCGATTACATCTTCATCTACCCGGAAGAAGGCGACACCAACGGCAAGAAGAGCATCGAGAACTACGATTTCTTCACCCGCCTCGGCAAGCGGGTGATTTCGGCGCTCGGCGACCTGACCGCCGACGGCCAGGTTTTCCGCGTCGACATGCGGCTGCGGCCGAATGGCGACTCCGGCCCGCTGGTTTGCTCGCTCGACGCGTTGGAAAATTATTTCGTCACCCAGGGCCGCGAGTGGGAACGCTACGCCTGGATCAAGTCGCGGGTCATGAATACCGGCCCGAATGCCGACGGGGCGGCGCTCGGCGAATGGATGACGGCGCTGCGCCGGATCTCGCGGCCTTTCGTCTTCCGTAAATACCTCGATTTCGGGGCGATCAACGCGATGCGCGACCTGCACGCCCAGATCCGCCGCGAAGTGGCGCGCAAGGACATGGCCGACCACGTCAAGCTCGGCCCGGGCGGCATTCGCGAAATCGAGTTCATCGCCCAGGTCTTCCAGCTGATTCGCGGCGGCCGCGACACCACGCTGCAGATTCGCCCGACCCTTTCGGTACTCAAGCTGCTCGTCGAACGCCAATTGCTGCCGGCCGAAAGCGAACAGGAGCTGCACGCCGCCTACGTTTTCCTGCGCCGCCTCGAACACCGGCTGCAATACGTCGAAGACAAGCAGACCCACATGCTGCCGGTGGACGACGCCGGCCGGGCGATCATCGCCCGCAGCATGGATTTTCCCGACTGGGCCGCGATGCTGGCGGTGCTCAACGGCCATCGGGAAAAGGTCGCCCGGCACTTCGAACAGATTTTTTCGGACCCGGAAGCCGGCGAGCATCCGCTGACCGGATTGTGGCTGAGTCAGCTCGAAGAAGAGACGGCCATCGAAGCCTTCGGCAACCTCGGCTTTCGCCAACCGCGGGAAGCCATCCGGCGCCTGGCCGAATTGCGCGCCTCGAACCGCTACCAGCAACTGCCGAGCACCAACCGCTCACGGCTCGACGCTGTCGGCCCGCGTCTGATCGAAGCGGCCGGGGCGACCAGCGCACCGGACCTGACGCTGGTCCGCGGCCTGACCTTCCTCGAATGCATCGCCCGCCGCGGCTCCTACCTGGCGCTGCTGCAACAGTACCCGATGGCACTGCGCCGCGTCGCCGACGTGATCTGCGCCTCGAACTGGGCGGCCGACTACCTGAACCACTACCCGCTGCTGCTCGACGAGCTGCTCGACCCGCGCCTCTACGAAATCGCCACCAACTGGGCCGGCTTCCGCGATGAGCTGAAGCGCAACCTGGCTGACCACGCCGGCGACACCGAGCGCGAAATGGACATCCTGCGCGAAGTGCACCACGCCCAGGTGTTCCGGCTGCTGGCCCAGGATCTGGCCGGCCTGCAGACCATCGAAACGCTCTCCGACCACCTCACCGAACTGGCCGACACCATCGTCCAGGAGACCTTGCCGCTGTGCTGGAGCACGATCAAGAAACGCCACTGCGCGGTGCCGAAATTCGCCGTCATCGGTTACGGCAAAATGGGCGGCAAGGAACTCGGCTACGCCTCCGACCTCGATCTGGTCTACCTGTTCGACGACGATTCGCAGGAAGCGGCGGAAAATTACACCCGCCTCGGCCAGCGCCTGAACACCTGGCTGTCGAGCCAGACCTCGGCCGGCATCCTGTTCGAAACCGACCTCCGCCTGCGGCCGAATGGCGACTCCGGCCTGCTCGCGGTATCGGTCGATTCCTTCCGCGACTACCAGCTGAAAAACGCCTGGGTCTGGGAACACCAGGCGCTCACCCGGGCCCGCTTCTGCGCCGGCGATCCGGCGGTCGGTGCCCGTTTCGAGGCAATCCGCTGCGAAATCCTGCGCCAGCCGCGCGATCTTGCGACGCTGCGGGACGAAGTCGTCGCCATGCGCAAGAAGATGGTCGATGCCCATGCCTCGAACAGCGAGACCGAGTTCGACCTGAAGCACGATCGCGGCGGCATCGTCGATGTCGAGTTCATCGTGCAGTACCTGATACTCGCGTTTGCCAACCAGCACGCCAGCCTGACCGGCAATCTCGGCAACATCGCGCTACTCCGGATGGCCGGCGAACTCGGCCTGATCGAGCCGCAACTCGGCCAGGCGGCCGGCAACGCCTATCGCGAATACCGCCGCCTGCAACACGCCAAGCGCCTGACGGCGACGCCGAAGGCGCTGGTCCCGCGCGATGCTATCGAAAAGCACATCGGCGCGGTCAGCGCGCTGTGGCAGGCGGTTTTCGGCAGCTGAGCCGGACGGCCAGGGCCCGTCCTCCGCAAGAAAAAAGCCGCATCGAGCGGCTTTTTTTACGGTTTGCGGAAATCCTTACTTCTTCAGCGAATCGCGGATTTCGCGCAGCAGCAGCACGTCTTCCGGCGTCTCCGGGGCGGCCGGTTCGGCGGCCGGGGCAGCCGGACGCAAACGGTTCATCTGCTTGATCATGATGAAGATGATGAAGGCGAGAATGACGAAATTGACCAGGATGGTCAGAAAGGAACCGTAGGCGAAGACCGGAATGCCGGCCTTCTTGATCTCGGCCAGCGCGACCAGCTTGTTCGGGTTGTCGCCAAGCACGACAAAAAGGTTGGAAAAATCGAGATTGCCGATGACCCGGCCAACCAGCGGCATGATCAGGTCGCCGACGATGGAATCGACGATCTTGCCGAAGGCCCCGCCGATGATGACGCCGACCGCCAGATCCATCGCGTTGCCCTTGACGGCGAATTCCTTGAATTCCTGCAGCATGCTCATGACCACTCCTTTATCCATGACTGTTGATTGGGCTAATTATTCGCACCGGGCGGCGCCAGCGTCAAGCTGAGATTGACCGCTCACGCCGGCCCGGCAAAAGCCTTGTTCAGACGCTCGGCGGCCGCCAGCAGCGTTTCCTCCTTTTTGGCGAAGCAGAAACGGACCACCTGGTCATCCCGCCCGTCGGCATAGAACACCGATACCGGGATCACCGCGACGCCGACCTCACGCGCCATCCATTCGGCAAAGGCACGATCCGGCAAGGCGGAAAGCCCGGCGTAGCTGGCCAGCTGGAAATAGGTACCGCGGCAGGGCAACAGCGTGAACGGGGTTTTTTCCAGCAGGCGGCGGAAGAAATCGCGTTTTTCCTGATAGAAGGCGGCCAGTCCGAGATGGCGCGAGGCATCCTGCATGTACTCGGCGATCGCCAGTTGCGACGGCCCATGCACCGTGAACACATTGAACTGGTGCACCTTGCGGAACTCCGCCATCAACACCGCCGGACCGACCACGTAGCCGATCTTCCAGCCGGTGATGTGATAGGTCTTGCCGAAGCTGGAAACGACGATGCTGCGCCCCGCCAGTTCGGCATGGCCGGACAGGCTGAGGTGCGCCGCGCCATCGAAGACGATGTGTTCGTAAACCTCGTCGGAAAGGATCACGATGTCGGTGCCGCGAACCAGCGCCGCCAACTGCTCGAGATCGGCCGCGGTGAGCAGGCTGCCGGTCGGATTGTGCGGCGAGTTGACGATGATCATCCGCGTTCGCGGCGTGATCAGTTGCGCCACCTGCGCCCAGTCCGGCGCGTAATCCGGGAACTTGAGCTGGGCATAGACCGCCGTGCCGCCGACCGTTTCGATGGCCGGCACGTAACAGTCGTACACCGGCTCGAAGACGATGACCTCGTCGCCCGGCCGGACGAAGGCGGCGATGGCGGTGAAGATGGCCTGGGTCGCGCCGGCCGTCACCGTCACTTCCGACTCGACATCGAAACGCGTCCCGTACAGCGCCGCGACCTTGTCTACGATGGCCTGGCGCAACTCCGGCACGCCCGCCATCGGCGGATACTGGTTGCGCCCGGCGCACATGTGGCGATGCACCGCATCGAACAGCACCGGTTCGGCCTGAAAGTCCGGAAAGCCTTGCGACAGGTTGACCGCGCCACATTCGGCCGCCAGCCGCGACATCACGGTGAAGATCGTGGTGCCCATGGCCGGGAATTTCGAATGCACTGCAAGCTGCTGATTTTCGATCATGGAAGAGACGCCATCAAATAAGGGGTGGGATTACGCCCGGTATTGTTGAAGAAGCCCGGCCATTGATCAAGCAAAACCGCCGCTAGGCCGGCACAGCGGATGACCGGCCCAGCCCTGCTGGGCGATGATTTTCAGCCGATATCCTGCTACCCTGTGGAGTACCCGAAAGCACCATCCGGAGCAGCATGAACAGGTTTCTTCTCGATCGTCGCTACTGGCTCGTCCCGCTAGCCTTGTGGAGCGCGATCGTGCTGGCCTCGCTGGCCTGGAACCTGTTCGTGATCCAGCGCCAGGTGCTCGAACTCAGTACCAGCCAGGGTCGCGAGGTGTTCCACATGATGGACGCGATGCGCCTGTGGAATGCCCGGCATGGCGGCGTTTACGCCAGAGTGACCGAGGACAACCCGGCCAACCCCTATCTCGACGTTCCCGACCGGGACGTGGTCACCCGCGACGGCGTCCGCCTGACGCTGCTCAACCCGGCCTACATGACGCGCCAGGTGACGGAGACCGTCCGCGAACTGACCGGCGTCCAGATCCATATGACCAGCCTCAAGCCGATCAATCCCGGCAACCTGGCCGATCCCTGGGAAACGGCGGTGCTGCGCGACTTCGAGCGCGGCGTCCGGGAACGCGCCGAACTGATCGAGCAGCAGGGACGGACTTTCGTCCGCTTCATGGCACCGCTCGTCACCCGGCAGGCCTGTCTCGGCTGCCATGCCAAACAAGGCTACCGGATCGGCGACATCCGCGGCGGCATCAGCGTCACCTTCGATACCACTCCGTTCGCCGAGCCGCTGCGTCACCAGAAACGCAATTCCCTGCTGGTCCATCTGGTCGGCTGGGCGCTGTTTGCCGCCCTCACGCTGTTTGCCCTGAGCCGCTCGCGCCAGCAGGTCCTCGCCCTGGACCGGGCGAAGAGCGAGCAGGAGGCCCTGGTCGAGCAGCGGACCGGCGAATTGCTCCGCGAAGTGGTCGAGCGCCGGCAGGCGGAAACCCGCTTGCGGCTGCTGGTCGATGCCTCCGGCAACGGCATTTTCGGGCTGGCCGCCAATGGCGAATGCACCTTCATCAACCCGGTGGCCCTGCGCCTGCTTGGCCATGAGCGGGCCGACACCCTGCTCGGCCGGCCGATCCTCGACCTGATCACGCCGGACGCGGCGCGCGATCAGGGCCTGCACGACGCCTTGCGGCTCGGGCAGCGCCTGCACAGCGACGACTGCCTTTTCCAACGGGCCGACGGCACCGCCTTCCATGTCGAAATTCGTCTCGACCCGATCGACGACGAGGGGCCGATCGGCGCCGTGGTCAACTTCGCCGACATCACGCTGCGCAAGGCGGCCGAAGCCAACATCTGGCATCAGGCCAATTACGACCCGCTGACCGGGCTGGCCAACCGCCGCCTGCTCAGCCACCGGCTCGAACAGATGATCTCCGAGGCCCGGCGTTGCCGGGAAATCATCGCCCTGCTTTTCGTCGATCTCGACGGATTCAAGGCGATCAACGATGCATTCGGCCACGAAGCCGGCGACTATCTGCTGCAGCAGACCGCCCAGCGGCTGCAGGCCGGGATTCGCGAAAGCGATCTGGCCGGCCGCCTGGCCGGCGACGAATTCCTGATCGTCCTGCGCCACCTGGCGAGCCAGGAACACGCCGGCGCAGTGGCCGGCAAGCTGGTCGACGCGCTGGCCCTTCCCTGCCATTTCCGCGGCCACGAATTGCAGGTTTCAGCCAGTATCGGCATCGGCCTTTACCCGGATGACGCGAACAACGCCAACGAGCTGGTCAAGAACGCCGATCTGGCGATGTACCGGGCCAAGGAGGGCGGCAAAAACACCTACCGCTACTACGCCGGCGGCCGTTACGGGGCGAGCTGGTCTCCGGCAAGCTGAGAACGGCCGACAAAAACGCGTAACATTGGCGCCGTCGCTCCCCCGAAAACCTTCAACCCAGGCATCGCCCACCGGCCAGCACCGCTCCTGGCAGCGAGCCGCGAACATTTCCCCCGGTTAACTCATGAACATCGACGGCATTCCGACCCGCACCCTGCGCGCCCATCCCGAACGAGGCGCCATCGACATCATCGACCAGACCCGGCTGCCGCACGCCCTGCACTGGCTGCGCGTCGCCACGCTGGCCGAGGCGGCGCACGCCATCCGCGCCATGCAGGTGCGAGGTGCCCCGCTGATCGGCGCCACAGCGGCCTACGGCCTGGCCATCGGGCTGGGCGAAAAGGCAGACGACGCCGGGCTGCAAGAGGCTTTCGACACGCTGTGGGCGACCCGGCCGACGGCGGTCAACCTGCACTGGGCGCTGGCCCGCATGCACGGCCTGCTCGCCCCGCTGGCGCCGGCCGAACGCGGCGCCGCCGCCTGGCGGGAAGCGGCGGCGATCGCCGAGGAAGACGTTGCACAGAACCTGGCCATCGGCCAGCACGGCCTCGGCCTGCTTCGCCAGATTGCCCGGCGGCAGAGCAGCGCACTGAACATCATGACGCATTGCAACGCCGGCTGGCTGGCCACCGTCGACTGGGGGACCGCGCTGTCGCCGGTCTATGTCGCCCACGACGCCGGGCTGCCGGTGCATGTCTGGGTGTCGGAAACCCGGCCGCGCAACCAGGGGCTGCTGACCGCCTGGGAGCTGGCCCAGCACGGCGTACCGCACACCGTCATCGCCGACAACGCGGCCGGGCTGCTGCTGCGCCAGGGCCGGATCGATGCGGTGATCGTCGGCGCCGACCGCATCGCCGCCAACGGCGACGTCGCCAACAAGGTCGGCACCTACCTGAAAGCCCTGGCCTGCGCCGACAACGACGTTCCCTTCTACGTCGCCGCGCCGCGCTCGACGCTCGACTTCGACCTGCCGGAAGGCCGGCACATCAAGATCGAGGAACGCGATGGCGACGAATTCCGCCTGGTGCACGGGCTCGACGCGCGCGGCGTGCCCTCGGCCCTGCACCAGTTGCCGGCCGGCGAAGCGGTCGCCAACCCGGCCTTCGACGTGACGCCGGCCCGCCTGGTCACCGCCATCATCACCGAGCGCGGTGTCTGTCCGGCCAGCCGCGACGGCCTGCTCGCGCTCTACCCGGAAGAAAGCCATGGCTGACCGGCGCGCCGAACTGATCGCCACCGCCCGGGCCATGCAGCCGGCCGGCCTCAATCGCGGCACGGCCGGCAACGTCAGCGTGCGCCACGAGCAAGGCTTTTACATCACCCCGACCGGCATGCCCTATGCCGCGCTTGAAGCCGACGACATCCCGCTGATGGCGCTCGATGGCAGCCATCAGGGCCGGCGCAAGCCGTCCTCGGAATGGCGCTTCCATCGCGACCTCTATACCGGCCGGCCGGAAATCGGCGCCGTGCTGCACGCCCATTCGCCATTCGCCGTCAGCCTGGCCTGCCTGCGCTACGACATTCCGCCCTTTCATTACATGATTGCCCGCTTTGGCGGCGACAGCATCCGCTGTGCCGACTACGCGATTTTCGGCTCGGCCGAGCTCTCCGCCGCTGCACTGGCCGCCATGCGCGACCGCCGCGGCTGCCTGCTGGCCAATCACGGCCTGCTCGTCGCCGGCCGCGATCTGGCCGAGGCCCTGGCCCTCGCCGTCGAACTGGAAGAACTCTGTGAGCAATACTGGCGCGCCTGCCAGCTCGGCCAGCCGGTGCTGCTCTCGGCCAACGAGATGGCGGCCGTTCTGGAAAAATTCGCCGGCTACGGACAACAATGAACGCCAAGCACCACGACCTCTCGCGCTGGATCCACCCGCACCAGTTCTCGACCGGCAACCCGGCGGCCGAACGCGGCACCCGGCTGGTGCTGTGGATCACCCTGGCGACGATGCTGATCGAGATCGTCGCCGGCCTGACCTTCAACTCGATGGCGCTGCTCGCCGACGGCTGGCACATGAGTTCGCACGCACTGGCCATCGGCCTGTCGGCTTTTGCCTATGCCGCCGCCCGCCGCTATGCCAGCGACCCGAGCTTTGCTTTCGGCACCTGGAAGATCGAAGTGCTGGCCGGCTACACCAGCGCCATTTTCCTGCTCGGCGTCGCCGGCATGATGATCTTCGGCTCGCTGGAACGGCTGTGGGCGCCGCAACCGATTCATTTCCCGGAAGCCATCACCGTCGCCGTGCTCGGCCTCGCGGTCAATCTCGTCTGCGCCCTGATCCTCGGGCAAGCCCACGGACATGGCGGACATCAGCACGGGCATGGCGACGATCACGACCACCACCATCACGACGACCTCAACCTGAAGTCGGCCTACATCCACGTCATCACCGATGCCGCCACCTCGCTGCTCGCCATCGCCGCCCTGGCCGGCGGCTGGCTCTATGGCTGGAATTGGCTCGATCCGGCGAGCGGCCTGGTCGGCGCCGTGCTGGTCGGACTGTGGGCGAGGAACCTGCTCAGGCAAAGCGGCCGGGTGCTGCTCGACCGCGAAATGGATCATCCGGTGGTCGCCGAAATCCGTGAGGTGATCGAACAGTTGCCGGCGGCCGGCGACACCCGCCTGACCGACCTGCACGTCTGGCGCGTCGGCACCGGCGCCTATGCCTGCGCGCTCAGCCTGCTGACCCATGACGGCCAACTGACCCCGCAGCAAATTCGCGAGGCCCTCACCGTGCATCAGGAAATCGTCCATCTGACCATCGAAATCCACCGCTGCGATGAATGCGCCTGAGCGCCTGAGGCCGATGGAAACCAAGGCCCCTCTGGGCGGATCGCGCTAGACTCGACAGCCCATGAAAGCCCCATCAACGCGTCCCCAGATTTTCCTGCTGCTGGCCCTCTGCCTCGCCGCCATCTGGATTTCGACGGCGGCCGAACTGAGCCGCAGCAAGAAAAGCGTGCTGCGCGAAGCGGAATCGTCGCTGCTCCTCCAGTCGCAGGCCTTTGCCGAACATAGCCAGTCGACCATCAAGCGCCTCGACGAATTGCTGCTCGACCTGCGCGATTCCTGGCATGGCGATGCCGCCGCCTTTGCCGAACTGGTCAGGCGCCGGCAGGGCATCCTGGCGGATATCGCCATACAGATCGGCATCATCGGCCCCGATGGCATGCTGATCTTCTCCAATCTTCAGCCGATAACCACGCCGATCGACCTCTCCCAGCGCGAACATTTCCGCGTCCATCGCCAGGCTGGCGAGAGCGACCGCCTGTTCATCAGCAAGCCCCTGCTCGGCAAGGTCTCGGGCAAATGGTCGATCCAGTTCACCCGGCCGATCCTGCGCCAGGGGAAGTTCGCCGGGGTCATCGTCGTCTCGGCCAGCCCGGAAGTGTTTTCCGGCTTTCGCGGCTATCTCGAACTCAGCCCGGAAGGGATCGCCACGGTTGCCCGCGACGGGGCGATCCTGGCCCGCCTGCCGGATGGCGAGCCGTACTACGGCAAAACGCTGACCGGAGCGGCCTTTGACCGCCCGGACGCCGGGGGCGCCGGGGCCTTCGTCAAACGCGCCCAGACCGATGGCGTCGAGCGCCTCTACGGCTATTACAAGCTGCCGGAATACCGGATGATCTTCATGCTCGGCGAAAGGCTCGAGACATTGTTCCTGCCGCATGTCGCCCACCGCAACCAGGTGCTGATCACGGCCTCGCTCGTCAGCCTGATGGTCCTGCTGCTCATCGGCCTGGTCTTGCGCTCGCTGCAGGCCCGGGATACGGCAACCCAGGCCTTGTGGGCGAGCGAGGAGCGTTACCGCCAGTTCTTCCAGGTCAATACCGCGATCAAGCTGGTGATCGACCCGCAAAGCGGCCTGATTACCGATGCCAACCAGGCCGCCTTCGACTTCTACGGCTACCCCCGCGACACCCTGCTCGGCATGCCGTTCGCGCGGATCGACGGCCGCTCGGCGGAAGCCTTGGGGCTGGCAGCGAAGAGCGCCGACAGCGAACATCGCCGCTACGACAATTCCCGTCACCATCTGGCCTCCGGCGAAATTCGCGATGTCGAGGTGTATTCCGGCCCGGGCGAAATTGACGGCCGGCCGATGCTGTATTCGATCATTCACGACATCACCGAACGCAAGCGGCTGGAGGCGGAGAGCCGTCTGCTCAGCGCCGCCGTCACGCAAAGCAATGCGGCCATTATGATGACCGATGCGGCCGGCAATATCTCCTTCGTCAACGATGCCTTCGAACGGACGACCGGCTACCCCCGGGCCGAGGTGATCGGCCTGACCCCCCGCCTGCTGCAGTCGGGAAGGACGCCGCAGGCGGTTTACCAGGAACTCTGGCAAACCATCATTGCAGGCCGGACCTGGCGCGGCGAGATCTACAACCGCAAGAAAAGCGGCGAGTTGTACTGGGAAATGACCACCATTTCGCCGGTCGCCGATGCGGCGGGAACGATCACCCACTTCATCGCGGTCAAGGAAGACATCAGCTTGCGCAAGCAGCACGAAAGCGAACTGCTGACCGCCAAACAAGCCGCCGAAGCGGCCAATCTGGCGAAGAGCCAGTTCCTTGCGACGATGTCGCATGAGATCCGCACGCCGCTCAACGGCATTCTCGGGATGGCCCAGATTCTGCTGATGCCCGGCCTGGAGCCCGACGAGAAACAGGAGGCGGCGCGGACCATTCTCAATTCCGGGCAGACGCTGCTGACCCTGCTCAATGACATTCTCGACCTTTCGAAGATCGAAGCCGGCAAGCTGGAACTGGCCCGCAAGGCCTTCGCGCCGACCCGTCTGATCAGCGATACGGCAACCCTTTTCCAGGAAAGCGCGAGAGCCCGCGGCCTCGCCCTGGAAACCAGCTGGCCGGGCAACCCCGATCAGCGCTACTGGGGCGATCCGATCCGCATCCGCCAGATGCTCTCGAATCTGGTCAGCAACGCCATCAAATTTACCGAAAAGGGTTTCCTGCGCATCGAGGGCGAGGAAAGAACCGGCCGCGACGGACAGGTGGTTCTGGTGTTCACGGTGATCGACTCGGGCATCGGCATCGGCCCCGAGCAGCAGGCGAATCTCTTCCAGCCCTTCTCCCAGGTCGACAGTTCGAACACCCGCAAATTTTCCGGCACCGGCCTCGGACTTTCGATCGTCCGGCGGATCGCCGAACAGATGGGCGGCGCGACCGGTGTCACCAGCGAAATCGGCCGCGGCTCGCGTTTCTGGTTTGAAATTCCGGCCGAGCGCGTCGCCGATAATGAGGACAGCCGCCAGAGCGAACGCCAACCGGCCAGCCTCCCGCTCGGCGAAAAGACACCGAAGTCGGCGCTGATCGTCGAAGACAACGGGATCAACCGCCTGGTCATCCAATCCATCCTGAACAAGAACGGGATTGCCACCGTCTGCGTCGAGGATGGGGAACAGGCCGTGCGGGCCATTACCGGCGATGGCCTGACCCCGGATATCGTCCTGATGGACTGCCAGATGCCGGTCATGGACGGCTTTGCGGCGACGCGCCAGATTCGTCAGTGGGAACAGGCGAACAACCGCCCGCCCCTCTACATCATCGCCCTCAGCGCCGCCACCTACGAAGAAGATCGCCAGCGCTGCAGCGCCGCCGGGATGGACGATTTCGTCGCCAAACCGATCGATGTCAAGGCCTTGCTGGCGACGCTCGGCAGACTCGCCCGACGCTAGCCCATCAGCTTCGTTCGCGCCGCTCGCGTTCGAGTTTGTCGATGTAGCGCTGGATGCGATTCTCGGCGGCCGGCGGCAGGTCGTTGAAGCGCAGGCCGACATGCCACTGCTGGCCGCCGGAACGGCTTTTGCGCTCGCTCAGGTTGCAGATCGTGGCGCTGCAAAACAGCTCCTGCGTTTCTTCCGGCAGGGCAAAATGGCAATTCGGCAGAACCATGCCGATCGTCAGATCCTCCGGCAACTCGCTCGCCGAAAGACCGATGCCGGTCACTGAAATGTCGTGAGTCGGCAGGTTGAGCAGTTTGCCGTCCGGCAACCGGCCGAAGAATTGCAGCGGCCGGGTGAGCGGCGTCTGGGCGCGAAACGATTCGCGGCGCTGCAGCCGGACGAGGAATTTCGGCAACGGGGCGGCGAAAGCCGCGGCCCGCTCATGGACGACCTCGACTGCGGCGCCGGTCGAGAACTGGACATGGATGCCACCAGGCCGGCCGATAAAGACATTGTCCTTGCTCTGCAGCAGGCGACGATTGGTTTCCGGGCTGCCGCTGCAATCAAAAATCAGCTGGCCCTTTTCCGGCAGCACGGCAAGCAGCTTGGTCGGGAAAAAATCCCCCTCCAGTTGCACCGTGAAGGAATCGCCATCGCGGACGAAACCGGCCAGCATGAAGGCCACCGGCCGGGCACCGGTAACATGGTAGCGCTCCTCGATTTCCGCTTCGGATAACAGGGCGATCTGAGTCATCGGGTTTCCAGTACACGTAACAGTGAAGCCGTATCGTCGCGGCCCCAGTCTTGCGCCATCAGCGCATTCAGTTGTTGGCCGACGGCCGCGGTCAACGGCATGGCCACCCCGCTGGCGCGGGCCGCTTCGAGCACCAGGCCAAAATCCTTGTGATGCAGCCGGGCTTCGACCCCGGCCGAGAAATCGCGGCGGACCATGCGTTCGCCCATCACCTCAAGCACCCGCGAGGCCGCCGAGCCGCCGGCCAGGGCCTGTTTCACCTTGGCGCAATCGACGCCGGAAGCGGCCGCCAGGCGCATTGCCTCGGCCACCGCTTCGATGGCGGCGACCATGACCATCTGGTTGCAGGCCTTGGCAACCTGGCCGGCCCCGTTCGGGCCGACATGGACGATGCGCCGGCCCAGGCACTCGAGCAGCGGCCGGACCTTTTCCAGCACGCCGGCATCGCCGCCGACCATGATCGCCAGCGTCGCGTCGATGGCGCCCTGGGCGCCGCCGGAAACCGGGGCGTCGAGCATGGCGATGCCCTTTGCCGCGAGTTGGGCGGATATCTGCCGGGCGGCGTCGGGCGCGATGGTCGAGCAATCGATCAGCACCGAGCCGGGCGCCATGCCTTCGCTTAGGCCGTCGGCACCGAGGGCGAGAGCGGCGACATCGGCGCTCGAGGTAACCATCGTGAACACCACCGCGCAGCGCCGCCCGAGTTCCGCCGGCGTCGCGCAGGTGATCGCCGGCAAGCCGTCGGCCGCAGCCGGGCGACGCGCCCAGACCATAAGTTCATGCCCGGCCCGCTGCAGATGCAGCGCCATCGGGCGCCCCATCACGCCGAGTCCGATGAAACCGATCTTCATGCCTGGCCTGAGAGCTTTTCCAGCAATTTGAGCACGGCGATCGAATCCTCTTCGCCCAACCCGGAACCGACCATGGCGTTGAACATCTGGGCCGTCGCGGCCGAGCCCGGCAGACAGAGGCCGAGTTCGTGCGCCGTCTGCATGACGATGTTCAGATCCTTCTCATGCATCCAGCTTTTGAAACCCGGCTTGAAATTGCGGTCGAGCATGCGCTGGCCGTGGTTTTCGAGAATCTTGGAAGAAGCGAAACCGCCGAGCAGCGCTTCGCGCACCTTGCCGCAATCGACGCCGTTCTTGGCAGCAAAGGCATAGGCCTCGGCAACCGCCAGCACGCCCATGCCGGTGACGATCTGGTTGGCCGCCTTGGTCACCTGCCCGGCGCCGCTGGCCCCGACATGGACGATGTTCTTGCCCAGGCACTCGAAGGCCGGCAAGGCCCTGGCAAAGGCGGCAGACGAACCGCCGGCCATGATCGACAGGGTGCCGGCAATGGCCCCGACTTCGCCGCCGGAAACCGGGGCGTCGAGAAAATCGACCCCGGCGGCGGCCAGTTCCTCACCGATCCGCCGGGCGGCGGCCGGTGCGATGGTACTCATGTCGACGGCGACCAGCCCCGCTTCGGCACCGCCGGCAACGCCGCGCATCACCTCGGCGACATCCGGCGCATCGGCCACCATGGAAATCACCAGTTCCTGGCCGCGGGCGGCATCGGCCGGCCCGGTCGCGGCTTTCGCCCCGGCTTCGAGCAGCGGTTGCATCGATGCGGCGCGCCGTGCCCAGACGGTCACCGAATGACCGCCCTTGAGGAGATTGAGGGCCATCGGGCGCCCCATGATGCCTAAGCCGAGAAATCCGATTTTCATACTGAACTCCGAGTCAGGGATGGCCGGATTTTAGCAGGCCACCCGGCCGAAGAATCAGGCGGCGCCTCGGGCAAGCCGGATAATTTCGCTGACGGCGGCGACTTCTTCTGCGACCACCGGCCGGAAGAAGTGGAAACCCTGGACGCGCTGGCAATCGAGGGCCCGCAAAAAATCGGCCTGTGCCGAATTCTCGACGCCCTCGGCTACCAGATGCAGGCCCAGCGAGCGACCGAGCGAAATGATCGAGGAGACCAGCGAGGCGGCGTCGGTGTCCGACTCGACATCGGCGACGAAGGCGCGGTCGATTTTCAGGCGATCGATCGGGAAACGCCGCAGGTAGGCGAGCGACGAATAGCCGGTACCGAAATCGTCGATCGCCAGCTTGACGCCCATCCGCTTCAATTCGGCCAGCGTCTTGATCGATGAGTCGGCGCTGTGCATCACCGTGCTCTCGGTGATTTCCAGTTCCAGCCGCTCGGGCGGCAAGCCGGTTTCGAGCAGGATGGCATGCACCGACTGGGCGAATTCCGGTTGGCGGAACTGCAGCGCCGAGATATTGACGGCAATTTCGCCGATATCGACCCCGGCGTCGATCCAGGCCTTCGCTTGGCGGCAGGCGGTGAGCAGGACCCAATGACCGAGCGGCAGGATCAGGCCGCATTCCTCGGCGACCGGAATGAATTCGCCCGGCCCGATCATGCCGCGGACCGGGTGCTGCCAGCGCACGAGCGCCTCGACGCCGACGATGTTGCCGCTCGGCAGATCGATCTGCGGCTGGTAGTGCAGCAACAACTGATTCTGGGCCAGCGCATCCCACAATTCGGTTTCCAGATGCAGGCGCTTGTTGGCTGCCGCATTCATCGGTTCGGCAAAAAACTGGTAATTGTTGCGGCCATTCGACTTGGCGTAATACATCGCCGTATCGGCATTGCGGACCAGCGTCTCGGCCGTCTCGCCATCGATCGGATAGAGACTGATGCCGATCGACGGGCTGGTATGCAGCAGGTGATCATTGACCTGGCAGGGTTCGGTAAACGCCCGCTCGATCTGGTGTACCAGCTCGACGACGGTTTCGGCCTGATTCGCTTCTTCGAGCACCACGACGAACTCGTCGCCGCCGAGGCGGAACAGCCGGCTCCCGACCTCGAGAATGGCCTGCAGTCGGCGGGCGATTTCGCCGAGCAACAGGTCGCCGGCGTGATGGCCGAGCGAATCGTTCACCGTCTTGAAATGGTCGAGATCGATGATGATCACCGCCACCCGGCTGGCACTGCGGGCCGCCGCGCCAAGCACGTCGGCGAGATGGATGTCGAGGGCGAGGCGGTTGGGCAGGCTGGTTAACGGATCGTGGTGCGCCAGATAGTCGATGCGCGCCTCTTGTGCCTTGTGCGCACTGATGTCGGAGAAGACCGCGACGTAATGCGAAACGCGCTGCTGGCGCCCCTCGCGAACCGCCCGGATGCGCATCTGCTTGGGGTAGATCTGGCCGTCCTTGCGGCGATCCCAGGTCTCGCCCTCCCACTGGCCGGTCTCGGCGACCCGCGCCCAGATCGCCTGGTAGAACTCCGGACCATGCCGGTCGGAACTCAGCATCAATGGCGTCCGGCCGATCACCTCGGCGGCCGGGTAGCCGGTAATTTGCTCGAAGGCCGGACTGACGGTGAGGATGCGCTGCGCCAGATCGGTGACCATCATCGCCTCCGAGGTATGGTCGATGATCATCCGCTGCAAATGAAGCTGCTCGAGCATCTGCCGCAATATGCGGAAGACGAAGCGACCGCCGAACACGGCGAGGACCGAGAGCAGGAAGCCGGCGACGAGCAGCGGCAGCATTTTTGCGGCGACGTCGCCCTCCGTCTCACTGCCCGACAGGCTGGCCGTTGCGCCGCTCGGTCGCAAATGGAGGGCCCATAGATCAAGGCCGATCAATAGCCAGACGAGGGAGATTGCGGCCAACATTACCAGGACGATTTTGTTGCCGCACAGGGCCGGGCGTTGCTTCAAGATTAACTACCAAAACCATAGACGGGGAGGCAGTGTAACCGACCGCCCGCATTGTTTCAGCGACTAATTTTGGCCCCAAAAAATATAGACCAAATGCATATATTACAAGTGCTTACGGCACCTTTTTAAGGTCTGATATTAGTGCCGATTCTGATAATTTTGCTAACCGCAGCAACTGCCGCCGCTACCCTTTTTGACGCCCAGTTTGGTCAGCAATTTTTCCGGCGGACAGAAGCCGGTAAAGCCACTTTGCAGCAGGTTGAAACCGACGAAGGCGGTAAAGGCGAGGAACCACTTGCTGACGAAAATCGGGCTGCCGTCGAATCCGAGGGCCAGCGAGAGCAGGATGAAGAAACCCGCCATGATGCGGATGATGCGTTCAGTGGTCATGCTTGATGCTCCTTGCGAAAGGCTGAGAAATAGAGAACCGGAATCACCACCAGCGTGAGCAGCGTGGAGACCAGGATGCCGAAAATCAGGCTGAGAGCCAGACCGTTGAAGATCGGATCGTCGAGAATGAACAGCGCGCCGAGCATCGCGGCCAACGCGGTCAGCGCGATCGGCTTGGCGCGCACGGCGGCCGACTGGACGACCGCTTCGGCGAACGGCATGCCGGCGGCAACCTGCAGCTTGATGAAATCGACCAGCAGGATTGAATTGCGAACGATGATGCCGGCCAGCGCGATCATGCCGATCATCGAGGTCGCAGTGAATTGCGAGCCGAACAGCGCATGACCCGGCATGACGCCGATGATGGTCAGCGGGATCGGTGCCATGATGATCAGCGGCACCAGGTAGCTGCCGAAGTGGGCGACGACCAGCAGGTAGATCAGGATCAGCCCGACGCCATAGGCCAGGCCCATGTCGCGGAAGGTCTCGTAGGTCACCTTCCATTCGCCGTCCCACTTGACGCTGTAGCCAGCATAGGGATCGCTCGGCTGGCGGATGAACCATTCGCCCAGCGTGCCGCCTTCCTTGAGCTCCATGCCCTTGATCTGCGAGCGGATGTCGAACATGCCGTAGAGCGGCGAATCGAGCTTGCCGCCCATGTCGCCGACGACGTACACCACCGGCAGCAGGTCCTTGTGGTAGATGGCCTTCTCGCGCGCCGCATCGCGCACTTCGACGACTTCCGAAATCGGCACCAGCTGGCCGCTCTGCGCCCGGACGCGGAGTTTCAGCAGGGCATCGAGATTCGACTGCTGCTCGGCCGGCAAGGTGACGCGCACCGGGATCTCGAACTTGCTGTCGGCGTTGTGGGCCGGCGTCACGTCGAGGCCGGCCAGGCCGGTGCTGACCACTTCGATGATGTCGCTCTGCGCCACGCCGAGCAGCGCCGCCTTGCTTTGCAGCACATGCAGCACGGCCTTGCGCGCATCGGCCTCGATGTAGTCGTCGACGGCAACGATGTCCGGCGTCTTTTCGAAGACGGCGCGCACCTGCTTGCCGACGCTCATCTGGCCCTTGTAGTCCGGGCCGTAGATTTCGGCGAGGATCGGCGACATCACCGGCGGCCCGGGCGGCACTTCGACGACCTTGGCGACGCCGCCGTTCCTCTTGCCGATGGTCTCGATGCGCTGGCGCACCGAGACGGCAATCTCGTGACTCTGCCGCGAACGGTGATGCTTGTCGGCCAGATTGACCTGGATATCGCCCTTTTCCGGCACGGCCCGCAGGTAGTACTGACGGACCAGACCGTTGAAATTGATCGGGCTGGCGGTGCCGGCGTAGGCCTGGTAATTGGTCACGTCGTCTTCCCTGGCCAGTTCGCTGCCGATTTCATGCAGCACCCGCGCCGTTTCCTCGAGCGGAGTGCCGACCGGCATGTCGAGGATGACCTGAAATTCGCTCTTGTTGTCGAAGGGCAGCATTTTCAAGACGACGAGCTGGAAGTAGGCGAGCGACACCGAACCGAGAATCAGCAGCCCAATGGCGATGCCGAGCTTGAGGCGCATCGCGGCCCCCTTGAGCGGATCGAGGAAGGGCGTCAGCAGCTTGCGGAAAGTCGAATCCAGCTGGCTGTCGAGTTTCGAGACCGGCGGTACATGGCCAGCGGCGTGCGACTTCATCAGCTTGCCGGCCAACCAGGGCGTGACGACGAAGGCGACGGCCAGCGAAATGGCCATGCCCATCGACGAATTGATCGGAATCGGGCTCATGTAAGGGCCCATCAGGCCTGTCACGAAAGCCATCGGCAACAATGCGGCGATTACCGTCAGCGTCGCCAGGATGGTCGGGCCGCCGACTTCATCGACTGCCGGCGGAATGATTTCCAGCAATTTCTTTTCGGGATAGAGGCCCTGCCAGCGGTGGATGTTCTCGACCACGACAATCGCATCATCGACCAGAATGCCGATCGAGAAAATCAGCGCGAACAGCGACACGCGGTTCAGCGTGAACCCCCAGGCCCAGGAAGCGAACAGCGTGGCAGCCAGGGTCAGCGTCACCGCGACGCCGACGATCACCGCCTCGCGCTTGCCGAGGGCAAAGAAGACCAGCAGTACGACGAAGGCGGTGGCAAAGACCAGTTTGCCGATCAGCTTCTGCGCCTTGTCGGTCGCGGTTTCGCCGTAGTTGCGCGTCACCGTGACCTCGACCCCTTCCGGAATCACCGCGTTTTTCAGGTCGTCGATGCGCTTGATCGCCGCCGTTGCCACATCCGCAGCATTGACGCCGGGCTGCTTGGAAATCTGCATCGTCACCGCCGGGAATTCGCCTTCCTTGCTGCCGAACCAGGCATAGGCCTTGGGCTGATCGGGGCCATCCTCGACCTTGGCGACGTCGCTCATGAATACCGGCTTGCCCTCGTGTACCGAGATCACCAGCTGTTTCACGTCAGCCGCCGATTCGAGATAGGTGCCGGTCTGGACCAGGATTTCGCGGTTGCCGGCGGTCAGGCTACCGGACGACTGCAAGGCGTTGGACATTTTCAATGCGCCGGAGATATCCTGCGGCGTCACGCCGTAGGCGGTCATCCGGTCGGCATCCATCAAGACGCGAATGGCGTGATCCGGACCGCCGATGGTGGACACGTCGCGCGTCCCCTTGATCCGCTTCAGTTCGATTTCGACGGCGCGCGCCACCTGCTGCAGGTCGAAGGCCGAATGCGCCGGATCCTTGCTCCAGAAGGTCAGCCCGACAATCGGCACATCGTCGATGCCGCGCGGCTTGATGACCGGCTCCATGACCCCGAGATTGGGCGGCAGCCAGTCGCGGTGCGAATGCACGGTGTCGTACAGGCGAACGACGGCGTCGTTGTATTTGACGCCGACGTCGAACTGCACGGTGATCACCGCCATGCCGGGCCGCGCCATGGAATAGACATGCTCGACGCCATGCATCCGCGACAGCACCTGCTCGGCCGGCCGGGCGACGAGATTCTCGACATCCTTGGCCGAGGCGCCCGGAAAGACGACCATGACATCGGCCATCGTCACATCGATCTGCGGTTCCTCCTCGCGTGGCGTAACCAGCGTGGCGAACAGGCCGAGCAGGAAGGCGACCAACGCCAGCAACGGCGTCATGCGCGAATCCTGGAAGGCGGCGGCGATGCGTCCCGAGATACCCATAAAAAGCTATTTTCCTTTCAGTTTCATGATACCCATGGCATCAAGAATGAATTTTTCGTAGAAGGTTTCGCTGCTGCCCTTCTTGATCTTGTGCATGAAGTATTTCTCGAAACCGATCTTGGCGACATGCACCCACTTGCCTTCGCCGAACCAGTTGACGTTGCGCGGCGGAATCTGCGGCAGGGCGACGAAAGCCGCGCCGCCATCGCCGAAATCGGCGAGGCAGATGGCGTTCCAGGTGGCCTTCTCGGTCGGCGCCCGACCGTCGAGCGCCGCCCGGACATTCTTCGAAGTCGCCGTGACCATCGATTCGATCATGTAGCCGGTCTTCGGCGTACCGGTCGGCACCGGCGTCACTTCGACCGGCGGAATGGCGACGCAGACGCCGATGGCGTACACGTTCGGATATTTCGGATTGCGCTGGTACTGGTCGATCAGCACGAAGCCGCGCGGATTGGTCAGGCCCTCGATGCCGAAAACCGCATCGATCCCCTTGAAGGCCGGCAGCAGCATCGAATACTTGAAGGGCAGCACGTGCTCCTTCTTCGGCTTGCCTTCATCGTCGTGCTCGGTGACGAACATCTGGCCGGCTTCGACCTTGCTCACCTTGGCGTTGCAGATGGCCTTGATGTGCTTGCTGCGGAACATCGATTCCATCAGTCCCTTCGAGTCGCCGACCCCACCGAGGCCGAGATGGCCGATGTAGGGTTCGGCGGTGACGAAAGTCATCGGCACCTGGTCGCGGATCTTGCGCCGGCGCAGGTCGGTTTCCATGATCATCGTGAATTCGTAAGCCGGCCCGAAGCAGGAGGCCCCCTGCACGGCACCGACGACGATCGGCCCGGGATCGGCGACGAAATCCTGCCAGCTCTTTTCGGCCGTGACCGCGTGATCGACGTGGCAGATCGACTGGGTGTGGCCTTGCGGGCCGAAACCCTCGATTTCGTCGAAAGCCAGCTTTGGCCCGGTCGACAGGATCAGAAAATCGTAGTCCAGGAAACGGCCGTCATCGAGTTCGAGCTGGTTACGTTCCGGATGCAGGCGCTTGACCCCGACCGGAATGAAATCGATATTGCGCTTTTCCAGCACCGGCCCGACCTCGACCTCGATGTCCTCGCGCTTGCGCCAGTCCACCGCCACCCAGGGATTGGACGGCACGAAATGGAATTTCGGATTGTTCGATACGACGGTAATGCGGTCGCCCGGACGGGCGTCGGCGCGCATTTCGAACGCCATGGTCATGCCGCCCAGACCACTTCCTACGATGATGATGTGTGCCATGGATGTCTCGCTCCTCGACGGTGGTGAAAGCAATGCGGCTTTTTGTGAAGCAACCGCTTATTTGCCTGAATTCTGCTTCTGGGCGATGCCGGCCTTCACCGGGTCGGTCACCACCTTGTCGCCAGCCAGCAGACCGGCCAGCACTTCGATCTCGCCCGGCCCGACCAGATCGCCGAGGCGCAGCTGGCGCAGACTCAGGCGACCATCGGGCATCTGCACGTAGACGGCGGCGACTTCGCCCCGGCGCAACACGGCGACCGCCGGGACGGTCAGCTTTTCGGCCTGGCCGATCACGAAATGGACGCGCGCGAACATGCCCGGCGTCGCTTCCGGCAATGGCGGCAGCGCGACGCGGACCTGCGAGACATGGGTCGTCGCATCGGCGGTCGGCAGCAGATTGACGCCGGTGGCGTCGACCCACTTGCCGAGTTCGGGGAACTCGACGCGCGCCGTCCTGACGTTGCGCATTTCCTTCAGCCGGTACTGCGGCACGCTGGCGGTGACCCGCAAGCTGCCCGGTTCGTAGATGGTGAACAAGGGCTTGCCCGGCGTCGCCATGTCGCCCTGCTCGGCGTGGCGCCGGGCGACGATGCCGTTGATCGGCGAGACGATGCTGGCGTGGCTCTGGCTGGCCCCGGCCGCGGCACGATTGGCGGCGGCGGCGTCGAAATCGGCACGGGCCTTGTCGAGCGCGGCCGAACTCATGAATTTCTGGGCGACGAGACTTTTCGTCCGCTCGTAACTGACCTTGGCATTGGCGTACTGCGCCTGCGCGGCGCGGGCCATCTCCTCGGCCTCGCGGGCATCGATGCGCATCAGCAGTTCGCCTTTCCTGACGACCTGCCCGGCATCGGCCTTCACTTCGAGCACGCGCCCCGCCACCTGGGCGCCGACCGTCGTCTGCTGCACGGCCTCGACCAGCGACTCGGCAGGAAAGCTCAGATCGACCAGATGCCGTTTCACCTGCACGACCGGCAAACCCTCGGCCGAGATTGCCGGGGTCGCTGCCACGAAAAGGCCAAGAATCAGGCTGCGAAAGAAGTATTTATTCATGTATATAAGAATACGCTAATTTATATAGCCAGCGCAAGAAGACTCCCCAGCGCAGCGTCGCTCCCTACCCTCACGCCATCTCGATTCCAGAAGGCATCGGGACCACCATCCTGCCTGACGCCCCCCCCTCATTTCCAGACCACGAGCCATCTTTACTCGCGCAAATACGGTCAGTTCATCTTTACCTTATTTTTATACCCCGGCCCCCAATTTCTTGAGAATTTTGATAGTGCTTTTCATACGATGAGCATGTCGCAATACTTATTTGGGGTGTGTTTATGGATCTCGTCTATCTTGCCGGTATCGGGCTGTTCTTCGTCCTGATCCTCGGCCTCGCCGCCGGTTGTGCCCGGCTTGGGGGTGCCAAATGACCTGGCTTTTCGTACTGAGCGGCGCGGTCGCCGTCGGTCTGCTGGTCTACCTGATCGCAGCGCTTATCAATCCGGAGGATTTCTCATGAGCAATCATGCCTGGATTCTGCTCGGGATTTTTCTCGCCATTCTTCTGGTGACCGTCAAGCCATTGGGCACTTACATCGCCAATGTGATGGAGGGCCGCTTCCGTCTCGCCGGCAAGATCGAGAGCCCGCTCTATCGCCTGTGCGGCATCCGTCAGGACGAGGAAATGGGCTGGCTGAAATACGCCTTTGCCATTCTTTTATTCAATCTTCTCGGCTTCCTCGCGGTTTACGCCCTGCAACGCCTGCAGGCCTACCTGCCCCTCAATCCGCAGGCTTTCGCCAATGTCAGCCCGGATTCGTCATTCAACACGGCAATCAGCTTTGTCGCCAATACCAACTGGCAAGGCTACAGCGGCGAAGCAACGATGAGTTATCTGACCCAGATGCTGGGTCTGGCAGTTCAGAACTTTCTCTCGGCTGCCACCGGCATTGTCGTGGTGATCGCCCTGATTCGCGGCTTTGCACGTCATTCGGCGAAAACCGTCGGCAACGCCTGGGTCGATCTGACCCGTGCCACGCTGCATATCCTGCTGCCGCTTTCTGTCCTTTGTGCGCTGGCCCTGACCAGCCAGGGCGTCATCCAGAATTTCGATGCCTACAAGGACGTGACGACGCTGGAAGTAACCAGCTTTGACAATCCGAAACTTGATGATGCCGGTCAGCCGCTCAAGGATGACAAGGGCGTTGCCATCACCGAACCGGCCCAGACGCAAACCCAGACCCTGCCGATGGGTCCGGTCGCCTCGCAGGAAGCGATCAAGATGCTGGGGACCAACGGGGGCGGCTTCATGAACGCCAATTCGGCGCATCCCTATGAAAATCCGACGCCGCTGAGCAATTTCATCCAAATGCTGGCCATCTTCCTGATTCCGGCGGCGCTCTGCTTCACCTTCGGGCGCATAGTCGGCGATACGCGCCAGGGCTGGGCCGTGCTCGCGGCGATGACCCTGATGTTCGTCGCGCTGGCCTATGCCGCCATGCATTTCGAACAACAGGCCAATCCGCTGCTCACCCAACTATCTGTCGATCCAAGCAGTGGCAACATGGAAGGCAAGGAAACCCGCTTCGGCATCGCCGATTCCGGTCTGTTCGCCACCATCACCACGCTTGCCTCCTGTGGCGCAGTGAACGCCATGCATGACTCGTTCACCCCGCTCGGCGGTCTGGTCCCGCTGATCGACATGCAACTCGGCGAAGTGGTCTTCGGCGGAGTCGGCACCGGTCTCTACGGCATGCTGGTCTTTGCCATCCTGGCGGTATTCGTGGCCGGCCTGATGATCGGCCGCACGCCGGAATACCTGGGCAAGAAGATCGAAGCCTTCGAAATGAAAATGGTCTCGATTGCCATCCTGGTCACCCCGCTGCTCGTGCTGGTCGGTACGGCCATCGCGGTGATGGCTGTCGACGGCCGGGCCGGCATCGCCAATCCGGGCGCCCACGGCTTCTCGGAAATCCTCTATGCCTTCACCTCGGCCGCCAACAACAACGGCAGCGCCTTTGCCGGCCTGTCCGCCAATACGCCCTTCTACAACGTGATGCTCGGCATCGCCATGTGGTTCGGTCGCTTCGGGGTGATCGTCCCGGTGCTCGCCATTGCCGGCGCGCTGGCCGCCAAGAAACGCATCGCCGTTGGCGCCGGCACCTTGCCGACCCATGGCCCGCTGTTCGTCACGCTGCTGATCGGCACCGTGCTGCTGGTCGGCCTCCTGAATTACGTCCCGGCGTTGGCTCTCGGCCCCGTCATCGAGCACCTGGTGCTCTGGGCCGCTCACTAAGCGCTTGGGGAGAAAATAATGACACGCAAGACTTTTACCCTGTTCGACCCGGATCTGGCCCTGCCGGCCATCGCCGATGCTTTCCGGAAGCTCAATCCTACTGTGCAGTGGCGCAATCCGGTGATGTTCGTCGTCTACGTCGGCAGCATCCTGACCACCATCATCTGGATGCAAGCCCTTGGCGGTCAGGGCGAGGCGGGCGTCGTGGAAAATCCCGGCTTCATCCTGGCGATCTCCGTCTGGCTGTGGTTTACCGTGCTCTTCGCCAATTTCGCCGAAGCCCTGGCCGAAGGCCGCAGCAAGGCCCAGGCCGCTTCGCTACGTGGCCTTAAAAAAGAAACCTGGGCCAAGAAACTGATGGAGCCACACCATCAGGCCAAGTGGGTACTGACTCCGGCGAGTGAGTTGAGAAAGGATCACGTTGTTCTGATCCAGGCTCATGAAACCATCCCTGCCGACGGCGAAGTCATCGAAGGTGTCGCCTCGGTCGATGAATCCGCCATCACCGGCGAATCGGCTCCGGTCATCCGTGAATCCGGCGGCGACTTCTCGGCCGTCACCGGCGGCACCCGCGTGCTGTCCGACTGGATCGTCGTGCGGGTTACGGTCAATCCCGGTGAAACCTTCGTCGACCGGATGATCGCCATGGTCGAAAACGCCAAGCGCCAGAAGACGCCGAATGAAATCGCCCTGACCATCCTGCTGGTGGCGCTGACCATTGTCTTTCTCGGCGTCACGGTGACCTTGTTGCCGTTCTCGATGTTCAGCGTCGAAGCCGCCGGGGCCGGTACGCCGATCAGCATTACCGTGCTTATCGCGTTGCTCGTCTGCCTGATCCCGACCACCATTGCCGGACTGCTGTCGGCCATCGGCGTGGCCGGCATGAGTCGCATGCTGCAGGCCAATGTCATCGCCACCTCCGGGCGGGCCGTCGAAGCCGCCGGCGACGTCGATGTCCTGCTGATGGACAAGACCGGCACGATCACGCTGGGCAATCGCCAGGCGTCAACCTTCCTGCCGGCCGACGGCGTGACTGAAGCAGAACTGGCCGACGCCGCCCAACTGGCATCGCTCGCCGACGAAACACCGGAAGGGCGCAGCATCGTGGTTCTGGCCAAGCAGCGTTTCCAGTTGCGGGAGCGCGACATCCATGGGCTGGATGCCCACTTCGTGCATTTCTCGGCCACTACCCGGATGAGTGGGGTGGACATGGCTGGGCGCGAGATTCGCAAGGGTGCGGCCGAGGCGATCAAGAAACATGTCGAAGCCCTGGGCGGTGTGTTCCCCAAATCGGTTGTCGGCAAGGTGGATGAAGTCGCCCGCCGGGGCAGCACACCGCTCGTCGTCAGCGATGGCACGCGAATCATGGGTGTCATCGAACTCAAGGACATCGTCAAGGGCGGCATCAAGGAGCGGTTCGCCGAACTGCGCCAGATGGGCATCAAGACCATCATGGTGACCGGCGACAACCGGGTGACGGCGGCCGCCATCGCCGCCGAGGCCGGGGTCGACGACTTCCTGCCGGAGGCAACGCCGGAAGCCAAGCTGGCACTGATCCGCCAGTACCAGGCGGAAGGGCGGCTGGTAGCGATGACCGGTGACGGCACCAACGATGCCCCGGCACTGGCCCAGGCCGATGTCGCGGTCGCCATGAACACCGGGACACAGGCCGCCAAGGAGGCCGGCAACATGGTCGACCTGGATTCGAACCCGACCAAGCTGATCGAGGTCGTCGAAACCGGTAAGCAAATGCTGATGACCCGTGGTTCGCTGACCACGTTCAGTATCGCCAACGACATCGCCAAGTACTTCGCCATCATCCCGGCGGCTTTCGTGACGACCTATCCGCAACTTGCGGCGCTCAACGTCATGGGCTTGGCCAGTCCGGCCTCGGCCATCCTGTCGGCGGTGATCTTCAATGCCCTGATCATCGTCTTCCTGATTCCGCTGGCGCTGAAAGGCGTCAAGTACCGTCCGCTCGGCGCCGCCACGCTGCTCCGCCAGAACCTGGCGATCTACGGCCTGGGTGGCGTCATCGTTCCCTTTATCGGCATCAAGCTGATCGACATGGCAATTGCCGCCGTCGGCCTGGCCTGAGGAGAAATCTCATGAAAACCCTGTTACGCCCCGCTGTCAGTCTATTCGTCCTGCTTACCGCCATCACCGGCGTGGTTTACCCGCTGGCCGTCACCGGTCTCGCCAAGGTCGCCTTTCCCGAGGCGGCCGACGGCAGCCTGATAATCAAGGATGGCAAGACGGTGGGCTCCAGCCTGATCGGGCAGAACTTCACCGATCCCAAGTATTTCTGGGGTCGCCCCTCGGCCACCGGGCCGATGCCGTACAACGCATCGGCTTCCAGTGGCTCCAATCAAGGGCCGCTCAATCCAGCATTGACCGACGCCGTCAAGGGGCGGATCGAGGCCTTGAAGGCCGCCGATCCGGACAACAAGCTGCCCATCCCCGCCGATCTGGTCAACGCCTCGGCCAGCGGCCTTGACCCGCATATCAGTCCGGCAGCGGCGGCCTATCAGGTGGCTCGCATCGCCCGCCAGCGCCATCTGCTGGCTGCCGATCTCAAGGCTCTCGTCAGCCAACACACGGAAGGCCGCCAATGGGGCGTCTTCGGCGAGCCGCGGGTCAACGTCCTGCAACTCAACATCGCACTTGATTCACTTCGCTAAAAACACGGAGAACTATTTATGAAAAAGAATGCCGCTTCCCTTCCTTCCCTGGTCACCCTTGCCGTGACCGCCGCTTTTTCGGCACCGCTGCTGGCCGACGAGGTACCGACCTCCGAGCACACGCTGACCGGCAACCTCGGCCTGTTCAGCAGCTACCGCTTCCGCGGCATCGACCAGACCTTCGGCAAACCGGCCCTGCAAGGCGGCTTTGATTACTCGCATGCCAGCGGGCTCTATGTCGGCAACTGGAACTCCAATGTGTCCTCCGGTGCCGGTTATCCGGAAGGCAATCTGGAAATGGACTTCTACGGCGGCTACAAAGCCAGTTTCGGTGATTTCGGGATCGATGTCGGCGGTCTTTACTACTACTACCCCGGCACGGACTTGACCATCGCCAATAATGGCAAAACCAATACCGGCCGGGTCGACAACACGGAAATCTACCTGGCCGCCTCCTGGAAGTTCATTTCCCTGAAATACTCCCATGCCATCAGCGACTACTTCGCCATGCCGGACAGCAAGGGCACGGGGTATCTGGATTTGTCCACCAATTACGATCTGGGCAATGGCTGGGGCGTGAATGGTCACGTTGGTCGCTTGCATTTCAGGAACGTAAGCAACGGTAGTTATACCGATTGGAAATTCGGTGTGACCAAGGATATTTCAGGCTGGGTGGTCGGAGCCGCCTATGTGGATACCAATGCCAAGGGTGATTGCGGCATTGGCGAATACTATTGTTTTTCCAATTCCCTGAATAACCAGAACAGCCAGAACGGCAGCAAGACCAAGGATGCCGGTCGCGGCATTGCCGTTCTTTCCGTCAGCAAAACGTTCTGATCTGGCGGGGGCTGGATTCAGCCCCCTTTCCAGACACTATGCAAACCTGCATTGAGTGGAGATACCCAGTGAATATGCTCGCCGAGCTACTGTCGACAAAGGACATCATTCTTGACATGGAAACACCCAGTCAAAGCCGGTTGCTTCAGGAAATTGCCCGACATATGGAGCGCATGCATGGCATGCCCCAGGAGTGGGTTTTCCAGAGCCTTTCCCGTCGGGAAAAAATCGGCTCGACGGCCCTTGGCGGCGGAGTCGCCCTTCCCCATGCTCGCGTCAAGGATCTTCAGCATATCCAGGTCGCCTACATCCGTCTCAAATCGCCAATTTCCTACGATGCGCCGGACGGCAAACCGGTCGCCGACATCCTGACACTTCTGGTACCGAAGGAAGCGACCGAGGAACATCTCCGAATTCTTTCGGAAGCGACGCAGATGTTTTCCAACCCGCAGTTTCGCCAGCGCTTGCACACCTGTTCCGATGCCGAGCAAACGCGACAACTGTTCGCTGACTGGCCAGTTCCCGCTTGACCTTCGAACGGCAATCTTTACGTTCTTTTTACAGCCAGACTCCGGAATTTTTCAGAATCTTGAAATCGGCTTGCCTAGTATTGCTGTTACTCCAGACCAGTTAAGGAAAGAAATCATGGATGCCGTCCATTTTCTGTTGGCAATCGCTGCTTTCCTCGTTCCCTTGATGTTGGCCTGGCTGTTTATCAATCGAAAGTGAAGGACAGAATGAACTCAGACCTATGCATCGGTATCGCCTCAACCCACGACTCGCTTGAAATCGCGGCCCTGGAGCCCGGCAAGACTGCCGTCGTCATGAAGTTTCCTGCCACGGGAATCGGCATGGAAGGTATCCGGATCTTTCTGTCTGGCTACGGCAAACCCGTGCGGCTGGCCGTCGCCGGGTTCGCGGCGTTGAGTCTGGCGCTGAGCCTGGGTAGTGCATGCGGCGGAGATACATTCATCGTCTCGTCGGCAACTGCCGAGCAGGCGGTAGCCTTGGCGCGTTATGCAGAACATGCGGCATAAGACACCATGGCACTACACACTTGCCCGGTTTGCGGTGGTCGGCATGAAGTTCACCCGGTACTTGATCGCCTCGCCTACGGCCGGCAACTGACCTGCTCGCCCCACTGCAAGACGGTATTTCCAGGATTGGTGCGGGCCCGAACGCTCGCTGAAATTGCCCAAAACATGCAGGATGAGGGCCACCGGCAAGCTGTCCGACGGTCGGGGGCCGGCGGTCTGTGCCAACAGCCGGGATTGCTTCCGCGATGTCTATGATCACCTCGCCCGGATCAATGCCTCGCTCGATACCATCCGGGACACCATCGGTACCGCGATTCAGGTCAAGCTTTCCATGGTGACCATCGAAGAAAGCGAAGTGAACAAGAAACTGGCCGCCTGGGCCGGTATTTTTGCCGTCGCCACCGCATTTGCCGGCATCTGGGGTGTCAACTTCAAGGCGATGCCCGAGTTGCAATCGGATTACGGTTACCCCATGGCCCTGTTTGCCACCAGCGCCGCCTGCCTCGCCTGGTATTTCAATTTCAAGCGCGTCGGCTGACTTTAGGAAACAAAATCAATGCCAGACCAACGCCCGGACCCCGATCAGTTACTCAGCCGCCTGAATGAAGAGGAGGCCAAGGCCAAGCGCGGCAAACTCAAGATATTTTTCGGCGCCTCGGCCGGTGTCGGCAAGACCTACGCCATGTTGGGCGCCGCCCGGCAACAGCTTCTGGCCGGCGTGGATGTCGTCATCGGCATCGTCGAGACCCACGGCCGGATGGAAACGGAAGTGATGGCCGACGGACTTGAATACCTGCCACTGCGGGATATTCCCTACCGTGACCGTATTCTCAAGGAATTCGATCTGGACGGCGCCTTGCGGCGCAAGCCGGCGCTCATCCTGATGGACGAGCTGGCCCATTCCAATGTTGCCGGCTCGCGCCATGCCAAACGCTGGCAGGATATCGACGAGTTGCTGGCAGCCGGCATCGATGTCTATTCAACGGTCAATGTCCAACATCTGGAGAGCCTGAACGATGTGGTCAGCGGCATTACCGGCATCCGGGTCTGGGAGACGGTACCGGACAAGGCATTCGATGCCGCTGACGAGGTTGTGCTGGTAGACCTGCCCCCCGACGAACTCCTGCAACGCCTGCAGGCCGGCAAGGTCTACCTGGCCAATCAGGCGGAGCGGGCGATTCGCAATTTTTTCCGCAAGGGCAATCTGATCGCCCTGCGTGAATTGGCCCTGCGCCGCACGGCTGACCGGGTTGATAGCCAGATGCTGCAGTATCGGCGCGACCAGCTCGTTTCATCGGTCTGGCAAACGCGCGATTCACTGCTGGCCTGCATTGGCACCGGCTCCGGCGCCGAGAAAGTGATCCGGACAACAGCCCGGATCGCCAGCCGCCTGGAGGCTCCGTGGCACGCCATCTATATCGAGACCCCTGCCTTGCAGCGCCAGCCGGAGCAAAGCCGCCATCGCATCCTGCGTAACCTGAAACTGGCCGAGGAGCTGGGCGCCCAGACGGCAACGCTGTCCGGCGGAGAAGCCGACGAGATGGCGATCAAATATGCGCGCGACCACAATCTGGCAAAAATTGTCGTCGGCCGGAATCATTCGCGTCTCCGGCGCCCCTGGCACCGTTCCTTTGCCGACCGGATCGGCCAACGGGCGCCCGATCTCGACGTACTCCAGGTGGCGCGCTCCAAGAACGAGCAAGATTCCGCCAAGTCGATTCAGGAGAGAGGCGACGAAAACACCTTCGAGCAGTGGTCAGCCTACGCCAAGGCGGCCCTTGGCTGTGCGCTGGCCGGACTCGCTGCCGCCCTGCTCTTCCCGATTGTCGAATTACCCAACATCGTCATGGTCTTTCTGCTGGCCGTGGTGCTGGTCAGCATGCGCTACGGCCGTGGTCCGGGTGTGCTGGCGTCCTTCCTGTCGGTTGCCATTTTTGATTTTGCCTTTGTGCCGCCGCGCTTCTCCTTCGCCGTCACCGACGTGCAATACCTGATGACCTTCGGCGTCATGCTCGCGGTTGGACTGATCACCGGCCAACTCACGGCCGGCTCGAAGTACCAGGCGAAAGTGGCGATGCGCCGGGAACAGCGGGTACGTTCCCTCTATGAAATGTCGCGCGACCTTTCGGCAGCGCTGATGCCCGAGCAGATCGCCGAAATCGGCGAACGCTTCATCGTCGCCGAACTGAGCGCCAAGGCTGCATTCATGCTGACCGATGAGAACGACCAGCTGCAGCCGGCGCTCGCCTCCGCCAATGGTCTTCCTGCCGTCGACATGGGCATCGCCCAGTGGGCTTTCGATCATGCCGAAGCGGCCGGCCAAGGCACGAATACGCTGGCCGCCAGCCCCATCCTGTATTTGCCGTTGAAGGCGCCGATGCGCCTGCGTGGCGTGCTGGCGCTCGAAATGCGCAATACCGACCGCTTGTTGATCCCGGAGCAACGGCGCTTGCTTGATACCTTTGCATCGCTGATCGCCATTGCGCTGGAACGCGTCCATTACGTCGAGGTTGCCCAGAATACAACCGTGCAAATGGAATCGGAGCGCCTGCGGAATTCCGTACTGTCAGCCATCTCCCATGATTTGCGAACGCCGATGAGCGTATTGGTCGGCCTGGCCGATTCGATGTTTTTGACCCAGCCGCCCCCGACCGGGCCACAGGCCGAGATTGCCCGCTCCCTGAAGGAAGAAGCACTGCGGGTCAGTGACCAGGTCAATAACCTGCTTGACATGGCCCGGCTACAGGCCGGCCGGGTCGAGTTGAACCGGCAGTGGCAACCATTGGATGAGGTGGTAGTCAGTGCCCTGAAAACCCTTGAGCGATCCTTCGCCAAATACCAGATCAAGATAGCCCTCGACGAAAGCCTGCCCCTAGTGAATATTGACTCCGTCCTGATGGAGAGAGTCATCTACAATTTGCTGGAAAACACCGTCAAATACACGCCGCCTGGCAGCGAGGTCGAAATCGGAGCCCGTGCCACAGAAAGAAGCATCGATATCTGGGTCGACGATAACGGTCCCGGCTTGCCCGAAGGAAAAGAAGAAATGATCTTCAAGAAATTCGAACGTGGCCAGCCGGAGGGGACGACCCGCGGGGTCGGTCTTGGGCTGGCGATTTGTCGCGCGATCGTCGAAGCACATGGCGGAGAAATACATGCCGAGAATCGCCCGCAAGGCGGTGCCCGTTTCGTCCTCTCGCTGCCCAAAGGCAACCCGCCACAGCTCGACATGGACGATGAACCCGAAGTCCAGGGGGAACACTGAATGTCTGCTGCAACTCCGACCGTAATCGTCGTCGAAGACGAAGAGAACATAAGGCGCTTCATCAAGCTGGCCCTGGAAGCGGAGCACCTGATAGTCCATGAGGCCGACTCGGTAAGCCGCGGCCTGATCGAAGCCGGCACGCGGCAACCCGATCTGGTCGTTCTCGATCTCGGTTTGCCGGATGGCGATGGCATCGACCTGATCCGTGACCTGCGCACCTGGTCGGAAATACCGATTATCGTTCTCTCGGCCCGCACGGCCGAAACGGAGAAGGTGGCAGCGCTCGATGCCGGGGCCGATGATTACCTGACCAAGCCGTTTGGTGCTGCTGAACTGCTGGCCCGCGTCCGGGCGAACCTGCGGCGATCCTCGAAGGCCGGCTCAACAGGCTTGTCGGTATTCGAGTTTGGCACGGTTCACGTCGACCTCGGCAAACGCATCGTTGAGAAAGACGGGCTCCCGATTCACCTGACGCCGATCGAATTCAGGTTACTCGCCTACCTGATTGCCAATCCCGACTCGGTACTGACCCATCGCCAGCTATTGAAGGCGGTCTGGGGCCCTTCTCATGCCGAGGACAGCCACTACGTTCGCGTCTATATGGGGCATCTCAGGAAAAAAATCGAGGGCGATCCGACCCGGCCGAAATACATTCTTACCGAGTCCGGAGTGGGTTACCGCTTTGTTACCTAGCGTGACGCTGCATCTGGTTTTGCACTTAAACGGCAGTTAGCGCGAATGATCATCCGGAGAACGCCCGCACGCTTCCGGGGACACAAGGTCGCGCTGAGCACGACTCGCCAGATGAGGCAATCGGCGGCGGCAGCCCATCGGCCGATCTCGGCGGCTGGTTGGCGCTAGAATCGGGCAGGAGCCGCTCAATGATGGGCGAGCCGGCAGAAAAACATTCGTCAGCAGGGGGGGCCAGATCGTGAGTACAGAAATGCCGGATGCCGACAAGCAGGTCGAACTGTTCCACGGCAGCCTGATCTGGCCGCTGCAACTCGAACCGCTCGCCGCCGACGGGACGGAAGGTCGGCACTGGGAAGTCTTCGGGGCAATGGAAGGGCAGCCCTGGACCCGGGTCGACGACGAATTCACCGCCGACCCGGCGCAGTTCAAGGAGCGCCATTACCGCGAATTCGTCTCCTTCCTGCCCTACGTCCAGCGCTTTCTCTATGGCGAGGGACGTTCCCGGCGCCTGAACCCGGACGATCCGCCGGGCGATTCGCCGGTGCACGTCTATCGCCGCAAGGATGTCGCCGGCCTCCGCCTGACCCTGCAACCGGGCGACGAACCGGTCGAGCTGCACGTCGTGCACCTCGACCTCTATTTCTTCCACGACCTCGACCTCGCCCTGCTCAATATCGAAGTGCGCGGCGACCACCTGCCGCTCGCTACCGTCCGGGAAATCCTCTTTCGCTTCGGCCGGGCCTATCCGTCGGGCTGGGACGAGGCCGGCCGGGGCTTGCACAACGTCCATCTCGCCGAGTGGCTGGATGCCGACGGGCAGGTCATCGCCGTTTCCGACGCCGAGCGCCGCTCGAAATACCTGGAATATGTCTGCGAACATCGCAGCCCGTGCATCTCCGAACACTGGGCCTGCATCCTGCAACCGCTGGTGCTGGCCCATTCCGACGAACCGGGCGAGTTGCGTTACCGGCTGATCGAATACCACCGCATGCCGGTCATGGCCTATCTGGCGATCACCGAGCCGCGGCGCCTGACGCGCGAAGAATGGGTGCGCATCGGGCTGGCCACGGTGCTGCATCCGACCGAGCCGTTGCCGGTGAACGAGCCGGCGGTGCAGGAATTCGAGACGCGCTACTGCCAGGACCGCTATTGGCAGGATTCGGAAAGCGGGCCGAATACCCGTTTCATCTGCACCGGCAACGTCCTGACCGTGGTCGGCAATGTCCGCGATGGCTTTTTTGTCGATGCCGAGCGTGGCGTGCTGGCCCAGTTCAGGCACCAGTATTTCGTCGTCTTCCTGATCGCCCACCTGCACCGGGCGGCCCTGCTGGTCTTTTCCGAAGTGCTGGTCGATGCGGTCAACGATCTCGATATTCGCAACGATTCATCGGTCCGCCGCTTCAAGCAGCGCATCCGGGCCAATTTCGAAACCTTTCTCCGCTTCACCCACCGCTACTGGTTCCACGAGCTGTCCGAGCGCCCGCACGTCCAAGCGCTGTTCCGGCTGTGCTCCAATCACCTGCACAACGATGCGCTGTACGACGAGGTGCGCGACGAAATCCGCGAAATGAGCCAGTACCTGGACAGCGACTCGCAGCGCCGGCAATCGAATACCGTCGTCCGGCTGACCGTGATCACCATTCTCGGTCTGATCGCCACGGTTACCACCGGCTATTTCGGCATGAACATCATTGCTTTCGGTACCGGGCCGATCGGTGAAAGAGTGGCGCATGGCCTGATCGCAACGCTGATTTTCATTGCGCTGGTGCTGTTCGCCGTCGCCCGCTCGAAACGCCTGGCCAATTTCCTCGAGGCGATTGCCGACGAGAAACTCGGACTCCGGGACAAGTTGCGTGCCCTCGCCGGCGTCGTGCTGCCCGGCCGGAGAGAATAATGGTGGAAGCGCTGCAGCGCCCCGACCCGGATGCCCTGCTCGCCCAACTGGAGGCCGAGGCGGATCAGGCCCGACGCGGTAAGCTGAAAATATTCTTCGGGGCCAGTCCGGGGGTCGGCAAGACCTATGCAATGCTCGGCGCCGCCCGCCAGTTAATTGGTCAGGGCGTCGATCTGGCGGTCGGCGTGGTGGAAACGCACGGCCGTTCGGAAACGGCGGCCCTGCTTCAGGGACTGGAACTGATCCCGCTGCGCCAGATCGACTACAAGGGGCATCAACTCCAGGAATTCGATCTCGATGCCGCCCTGGCGCGCGCCCCGGATCTGATCCTGATGGACGAACTGGCCCATTCCAACGCGCCCGGTTCGCGCCACCCCAAGCGCTGGCAGGATGTCGAGGAACTGCTCGGGGCCGGCATCGACGTCTTCACGACGGTCAATGTCCAGCACCTGGAAAGCCTGAACGACGTGATCGGCGGCATTACCGGGACGAAGGTCTGGGAAACGGTGCCGGATCACGTTTTCGACAGTGCCGATGAAATCATCCTGGTCGATCTGCCACACGAAGAACTGCTGCAGCGCCTGAAGGATGGCAAGGTCTATATTCCGCAACAGGCCGAGCGGGCGGTGCGCAATTTTTTCCGCAAAGGCAATTTGCTGGCCCTGCGCGAACTGGCGCTGCGCCGCACGGCGGACCGGGTAGACGACGACGTCCAGGCCTACCGCCGGGAAAAATCGGTGACCACCGTCTGGCAAACCCAGGAATCGCTGCTCGTCTGCCTCAGTGCCGGCCTCGGCAGCAACAAGCTGATTCGCAGCGGCGCGCGGCTGGCGGCGCAATTCAACGTTCCCTGGCACGCCATCTACGTCGAGACGCCCAGGCTGCAACGTCTGCCGGCCGAGGCCCGGGCGCGCATCCTGCGAACGCTCAAACTGGCCCAGGATCTCGGGGCGACGACGGCCAGCCTTTCCGGCCACGACCCGATCGCGGTGGCAGTGGCCTACGCCCGCGACCATAATTTGGGGAAAGTGATCATCGGTCACGACAGCGAAAGACTCTGGCCCTGGCAACGCAGTTTTGCCGAGCGCATGGGCCGGGCCTGTCCGGAACTGGATGTGATTCTCGTCGCGCGCCACCGCGACGAACGGGAAGGCACTTCGCCCGCACTAGCCGACACCAGCCCACCGGATGCTCTTGCCCGGCATTGGCCGGGCTATGCCTGGGCGAGCCTCGCCGTCGCGCTGGTCACGGTCGGCACGGCACCCTTGGTGCGCTATCTCGATCTGGCCAATATCGTCATGGTCTTTCTCCTTGCCGCGGTGCTGGTCGCCTATAAGCTTGGCCGCGGGCCGGGCGCCTTGGCCGCCCTGCTGTCGGTCGCCGCCTTCGATTTCTTCTTCGTCCAGCCCCGTTTTTCCTTCACCGTCAGCGATGTCCAGTACCTCCTGACCTTTGCCATCATGCTCGGCGTTGCCCTGCTGATCGGCCAGCTAACCGCCGGCCTGAAGTTTCAGGCGATGGTGGCGGAGAATCGCGAGCAGCGCATGCGCGCCTTGTTCGAAATGGCCAGGGAACTGTCCAGCGCGCTGACCAACGAGCAGATCGCCGAAATCAGCGAGCGCTTCATCCAGCGGGTGTTCGCCGCCCGCTCCATGCTGCTGGCCCTCGACACCAAGGACAAGCTGGTCCGGATCAGCGAACTGGATACCTTGCCCGAACTCGATGCCGGCATCGCGCAGTGGGCTTTCGATCACAACGAACTGGCCGGCCTGTCCACCGGCACACTGCCCTCGGCACCGGTGCTCTACGTGCCGCTCAAGGCGCCGATGCGGACCCGCGGTCTGCTGGCCCTGCTGCCGACGCTCGGCCAATGGACGGCGGCACCGGAACAACAACGGCTGCTGGAAACCAGCGCCACGCTGATGGCGATCGCCCTCGAACGCGTGCATTTCATCAGCGTCGCCCAGGAAGCCTTGATCCAGATGGAGTCGGAGCAGCTGCGGAATTCGCTGCTGTCGGCGCTCTCGCACGACCTGCGGACGCCGCTGACCGTGCTGACCGGCCTCGCCGATTCGCTCAGCCTGGCCGGCCCGCCCTTGCCCAAGGCGCAGGCCGACATCGCCCAGGCGATTCGCGAAGAGGCGCTGCGCACCAGCGCCCTGGTCAGCAATCTGCTCGACATGGCGCGCCTGCAGTCGGGCAACGTCAAGATCAACCGCGACTGGCAGCCCCTTGAGGAAATCGTCGGCGTCGCCCTGCAATCGCGCGCCCAGCTGTTGGCCGGTCATACCGTCCAGGTGCTGCTGCCGGCAGATTTGCCCTTGCTCTATTTCGATCCGATCCTGATGGAGCGCGTCTTCTGCAACCTGCTGGAGAACGCCGCCAAATACACCCCGGCCGGCAGCACCATTACGCTGTCGGCCAGGCAAAGCGGCGATTCGGTTGAAATCATTCTCGAAGACAATGGCCCTGGCCTGCCGGCCGGCAAGGAAGAAGCGCTGTTTGCCAAGTTTGCCCGGGGCAAGAACGAATCGACGGTGACCGGCGTCGGCCTCGGGCTGTCGATTGTCCGCGCCATCGTCGAGGCCCACGAGGGAACGGTCAGCGCCGAGAATCGGGCGAGCGGCGGGACGCGCTTTGTCATTCGCCTGCCGGCCGGGCAGGCGCCGGAAGTCCCGAAAGAGGTGATCGAGTGAGCCCTGGCGCCAACCCGTACAACGTCATCATCATTGAGGATGAAGTGCAGATCCGGCGCTTCGTGAGAACGGCGCTCGAGGCCGAGAACTGCGCGGTGACCGAGGCCGCGTCGGGCGAACGCGGCATCATCGAAGCCGGAACGCGCAAGCCCGATCTGCTGGTTCTCGACCTTGGCTTGCCGGACTGCGACGGCATCGAGGTGATCCGCGAAATACGCAGCTGGTCGGCCGTGCCCATCCTGGTCCTTTCCGCCCGCAGCATCGAAAGCGAAAAGGTGCGGGCGCTCGATGCCGGCGCCGACGACTACCTGACCAAGCCGTTTGGCATCCCCGAGTTGCAGGCGCGCGTCCGGGCCTTGCTCAGACGGGCCGCCCATTCGGCCGGGACGGAAAGCCCGCAGACCACGCTCGGCGACATCCAGATCGATCTGATCAAGCGGCAGGTCTGGCGCGGCGCCGCTGAAATCCATCTGACGCCGATCGAATACAAGCTGCTGGTGATGCTGCTGACCAACCTCGGCAAGGTGATAACGCATCGGCAACTGCTGCGCGAGGTCTGGGGGCCAAGCCATGTCGACGACACGCATTACCTGCGGGTGTATATGGCCGGCCTGCGCCGCAAGCTCGAGGTCAATGCCAACCTGCCCCGGCATCTCCGCACCGAGCCCGGCGTCGGCTACCGCTTGGTCGAATAGGCCATGCCGCCATTGGGCACCATGCGACGCTTCTAGCGCCGCAACTGCAGCTGGCGCAGGCCAAGATAGACGGCCACTGCCGCCAGCAGCGATACCAGCGAAATGACCGCCGCTTCAATCAGCAGCGAGCGCCGTGAATGCCAGCCCGTCTCGGGTGCAACGCTGAGCATCCATTCGCCGTTGGGGACCGGAATCGCTATGTCGACCGGCCGCTCCAGCGGCTGATCCGAGGAGCTGGCGAAAACATGGCGGACGCTGTTGTCGGGCCGCAAGCGCCAGAGTTCGTAGCGGTATCCGGCGCGTTCGATGGCATCGAGGCGGGTGGCCAGCAATAGTTCGGGCAGCCGGATCAGCACCTGGACCAATCCCCAGAACTGCTCGTTGCCGTCTGCATCCTTGATGAAAACCGGGTTGCGCCCGACGATGCCGACGCCGCCCTGGCGCAAATCGACCGGGCCGGCCAGCCCGAGCTGACGCCGTTCGATCACCTGCCGCGTTTCCGGCCCCTGGACGGGATCGTTGAGCGGACTGAAGCCGATCACCCGCTCGTTGCCGGCCAGCGGCTCGACCGCCCTGATCGTCCCGTCGGGCGCCAGTTGCAGGGCGGCAATGCCGCCAAACTGGCCGATCAGTTCCTTGGCGAGCAAGGGAAAATTGTCGATCTTTCCGTTGCCCTGCCGGATCACCGCACTCAAGGCAATGGCGGCGGACAGCGAACGATCGAGACGGCCGCCGAGATCGTGGGCGACCGCCACGGCCAGTTGGCGGGCCTGGATTTCATGCTGCTGATGGTCCGAACGCTCGATGCCGAAAGCGACCAAGCCGCCCAGCAAGGCCGTCAACAGCCCGGCGAGGGCCGCTGCCAACAAGGCTCGGCGTTGGCCTTGCGCATTCCCGACAGCGGAGATCCAGTAGCGCAAGGTTAACCTCCAAACTTTATCCTGATCCCAGTCTAGCCGGATTTCCAGATGTTGCGACAGCGGGTTTCCCTAACCCACCAGCACGAAGCGGCCCCCAGCGTCGCGGCCACGGTGACCACCAGCAGCCCGCTCCGCCACGTCGCCAGATCATAGAAACGTGCGCCGCCGAACAGTTCCCCCTGCCAGCCGAGATCCATCACCCAGCCGACGAGCGGTTGCAACAGCGCGCCGGCCATGAAGCCACCCATATTGGCGACGCTGGTGGACATGCCGGACAACAGCGGCGGATTGACTTCCTTGGCGCAGGCCCAGGTCAGGCTGAAGCCGGCGGTGGCCAGCCCGAACAGCGCAAAGACGATGTAGGACAAAGTCAGCGGCAGCGGTGTGCAGGAGAACAGCAGCAACCAGATCGCCGCATAGAGGTGCGAGGCCACGATCAGGACCGGCTTGCGCCGCCCGAGGCGGTCGGACAGCGTGCCGATGAAGAAACAGCCGATGGCGAAGCCGCCGAACCACAGCGACAAATGCGTCGCCGCCACGGCCCGGGCCAGGCCGTGCACCTGCATCAGGTAAGGCGTTGCCCAGAGGCCGGCAAAGGTGAAGAAGGAGCCGGACATGCCGGTATTGACCAGGGCGGCCGGCCAGGTATCGCGGTTCTTGAGCACCGACCACAGGCTGCCCAGGACGACTGTCCGGTCGACGCGCGGCCGCGCCACCCCGGCCGAGGATTCAGGGCTGTCGCGCACGATGAGCCAGCACAGGATGCCGAGGACCAGCGACAGCGCGCCGACGCCGACAAACACGCCGCGCCAGCCGGAGACCTGGGCGAGGGCCGAGAGCGGCGCGCCGGCCAGCACCGAACCGAGGTTGCCGACCAGCATGCAGACGCCGACCATGGTCGCGAAACGATCTTCCTCGAACCACACGGCAATCAGCTTGAGCATGGCGATGAAGGTGACCGAAACCCCGAGGCCGACCATGGTCCGGCCGACCAGCGCCAGATCGAGGGTCGGCGCTAGGCCGAACAGGAAGCTGCCCAGCCCGCCGACGATGCCGCCCAGCGCGAGGATCCGGCGCGGCCCGAAGGTGTCGGCCAGGATGCCGGTCGGCACCTGCATCAGCGTGTAAACGTAGAAATAGGTGGCGGCCAGCACACCGAGCGAGGTCGCCGAGGTCTGGAACGATGACGCCAGATCCTGCGCGATGCCGGCCGGGGCAAAGCGCTGGAAAAAGGAGAGAACGTAGGCCAGCGCGACAATGCCGATGACCAGCCAGCGCCGACGCTGCTGTTCCGGGCTAAGGGTTTTCATGCTGGCTCATCGGCAAAAATCCTGTAGAAAAGACGAGAGCCGCCACAGCGACTCTCGGAGTCCCGTCCCCGCCGGAGCGGGTCGGGGAAAACGACTCGAAACGGCGCTTTACTTGAGCGTCAGAATCCACTTGGCCAGCGTCGCCGCTTCGGCATCGGTGACATTGTTCGGCGGCATCGGCACCTGGCCCCACTCGCCCTTGCTGCCGCCCTTGATCTTTGCGGCCAGGGCTGCTTCGACCCCCTTCTCGCCGCCCCGTTTGGCGACGATGTCCTTGTACGACGGACCGACAATCTTTTTGTCAGCCGAATGGCAGGTCAGGCAGTTCTTGGCTTTTGCCAGATCTTCCGAAGCCATGGCGCCACCCGCCAGCAGAAATGAAACCCCGATTATTGCGACAATTTTTTTCATTGTTTTCTCCGGATAGTCATGACCGGCAACACCACCGGCCAGCAGACGCAGTCTAACCCGAGACCGCGGGCGAATATAAGCTCAGGACGCCATCTCGATGAGCAGCGCCTCGATCTCCATGCGGCCGACCGAATTGGCCATGGCGATCAGGACAAAGCCGGGCTTGAGCAGAAAGTCCTTGTCCGGATTGAATTGCCAGTTGCCGTTCCGCTCGCGCACCGCCAGCAACACGTAATTGGCACTGCGCAGCTTCAAGGCGCCGAGCGGCTTGGGAATGAAGCCGGCCGGCACCATCACCTCTTCGACGCGCAGGTTCTTTTCCGACTTGAGCATTTCGTCGAGGAAAGAGACCACGTGCGGACGAATCATTGCCGAGGCGATCCGCATGCCGCCGGTAAAGTCGGGGGAAACGATGGCATCCGCCCCGGCCTTGCGCATCTTTTCGACATTGCGCACTTCCTGGCAGCGGGCGACGACCCGCACGTCGGGTTTCAACTGCTTGGCGGTGATGACGATCATCAGATTACGCGAGTCGTCGCCGGTCACCGCGAAAATCCCCTTGGCGTCCTCGAGATCGGCCGCCACCAGCACGTCGTCGTCGCTGGCATCGCCATGCAGGTAGAGCAAGCCGGGATTCTTTTCCTTATATTCCTCGAGGCGGGAGAGGTCTTCGTCGATCGCCACGTAATGCCGGCCGGTGGCCTCCAGCTCGTGGGCGATGTTGCGGCCGACCCGACCGAAACCGCAAAGCAGGTAATGGTGTTTGAGTTTCTTGATTTGTTTTTCCATACGTTTTCTCCGCAGGGTTCCATTCAGATCGGTTTCGAGCAGCGCGACGGTCACCACCGAGAAGAGCAGCGACAGGTTGCCGGCGCCGAGTATGCCGATGACGACGGTGAGAATCCGGGCCGGCTGGTTGCTCGACATGTCGATGATTTCCGCGAAACCGATGGTGGCCACGGTAATGAAGGTCATGTAGAAACAGTCGAACCAGGAATACTTGCCGTCGGTCAGGTACATGTAGCCGATTGCACCGAACAGATGCACGGCGAAGAGCATGCCGAGGGCGATATAGACCAGCCGGAAGATGTACCCGGTCTGCGAGGGATTGATCACGGACACCGGCCGGCCGCCTAATCGGAAATGGGCACGGACTGGGTCATGAAGATCACCGCCTTGCCGCCATCCATATTGACGTGCAGCGACTCGACCAGCGGCGGATTGATCGCCTGTTCGGCATCCCACTTGACGATGAAATTGGCCCCGGAACCGCCGGAGGCGTCGTTCAGCTCGACAAACAGCTCAAGCGTCCCGAGGGGCGGCAGGACGACCGGCGTCGGCACGCGCTCGCCGAGCAAGGTGCCGTGGGTATCGAAGTAACGGGCCGATACGACGCGCAACGGCCGGCGGGTATCGGTATTGCGGATGCTAACCAGCGTCGACAACAGGACGAACGAGGGCTTGCCGCTCTTTCCCAGGTTGCCATAGAGCATGTGCGAATAGATCGGTAGATAGAGCGTTTGCGCCTTGACCAGCGGCCGCAATTCCTGCCCGACGACGACGCTCGAAGCGCCGCAAAAAAACAGGGCGCAGAGCAGCGCCCGCCATGATTTTTGATGTTTTTTCATCTCTCCCCACCCTTTTTTCGCGGACCGACCATCGCCCGATTGTTCGCCGACCTGCCGCCGATTCTGCCACAACCGTCGCCCAAGCTGCGGCACAAGGGCCGGAGAAGGATTACCATCAGCACAAAAGAGCGACCAGCACGGAGGGGGAATGCAACAGTTCTTCAAGAAGACGGACCTGACCGGAGATTTCTGGGGCGGCCTGGCGGCCATGCTGGTCGCCCTGCCGGCCGCCATCGCCTTCGGGGTCACCATCTATTCGGCCATCAGCCCGGCCCATGCGGCGCTTGGCGCGCTGGCCGGGATCATCGGGGCGACGGTGATCGGGCTGATCGCCGCCATCCTCGGCGGTACCGACCGACTGATCAGCGCCCCCTGCGCGCCGGCCGCCGCCGTTCTCTCGGCCTTCGCCATCGGTCTGGTCCAGGACGGCGAGTCGGCCGGCAACATCGTGCTGATGCTGCTCTTGCTCGGCATTCTCGCCGGCCTGTTTCAGGTGCTGTTCGGCATGGTCGGCATCGGCCGCCTGATCAAATACATTCCCTACCCGGTGGTCAGCGGCTATCTGACCGGCGTCGGGCTGATCATCATCGGCAGCCAGATCAGCAAGCTGTTCGGCACCTCTGGCGAAATCTCCTGGTATCAGAGCGTCACTTCGCCCTGGCTGTGGGACTGGCGGGCACTCGCCGTCGGTGCGGCAACGATTGCCGCGATGCTGATCGGACCGAGCATCACCCACCGCTTTCCCGGCACCATCCTCGGCATCGTCGCCGGCCTCGCCACTTACTTCGGCCTGGCCACCCAGGATGCCAGCCTGCTCGAGGTGGCCGGCAACCCGTTGCTGGTCGGCCCGCTCGGCGCCAGCAGCGAAGGCTATTTCGCCTCGATTGCCGGGCGCTGGCATGAACTGGGCGGCATCCATCTGGCCCAGGTCGCGGCCCTGCTCGGCAGCGCCCTGACGCTGGCCGTGCTGCTCTCGATCGACACCCTGAAAACCTGCGTCGTTCTCGATCAGATGACGCGCAGCCAGCACGAGCCGAATCGCGAACTGATCGCCCAGGGCGTCGCCAACATCGCCTCCTCGTCGATCGGCGGCATTCCCGGCGCCGGGACGATGGGCGCCACCCTGGTCAATCTGTCGAGCGGCGCAACGACCCGCGCCTCGGGCGTCGTCGAGGGCATTTCCGCGCTGGTCTTCGCGCTGCTCCTGAGCAATTTCATCGCCTGGATTCCGGTCGCCGTGCTGGCCGGCATCCTGATCGCCGTCGGCCTGCGCATGATCGACCGCGAACCCTTGCGCTTCATCCAGTCGCCGGCCACCGTCTTCGATTTCGCGGTGGTCCTCGTCGTCATCATCGTCGCCTTGAGCATCGGGCTGATTGCCGCTTCCGCGGTCGGCGTCGCGATGGCGATCGTGCTCTTCCTGCGCGAGCAGATCGGCGGCTCGGTGGTGCGCCACAAGTTCTACGTCAATCAGATGTCGTCGACCTGGCATCGGCCCGAAGCGGAAACCCGCGTTCTTGAGCACAAGGGCGACCAGGCGGTGATCTTCACGCTGCAGGGCAGCCTTTTCTTCGGCACGACGCAACAGCTCAATGCGCTACTCGATCCGGAGATCAAGACGCGCAATTTCATCATTCTCGACATGAAGCGGGTCCAGTCGGTGGACGTCACGGCCGCCCATCTGCTGCGTCAAGTCCGCGATGCGCTGGCCGAGCGCCACGCTCTGCTGATCCTCTCCAATGTCCATGAAAAGCTGCCAAATGGCCGCAATCTGCGCGAGTTTCTCGAACAGACCGGGGTCACCGAGAACAGCGACACGGTGCGCCTGTTCCCCGAACTGGACAGCGCCATCGAATGGGTCGAGGACCGCCTGCTCGGCGAAGAGGAACGCGCCCAGACGGCGCCGGAAGTGGCGCTGCGCCTCGACGAAATGGAGCTATTCAAGGATCGCAAGGACGAAACCCTGGCCGACCTTGAAGCCAGCCTGGAAAATCGCGTCTATGCGGCGGGCGAAGCGATCTATTCACTCGGCTCGCCGGGCGATGCGATCTACCTGATCCGCCGCGGCTCGGTCAAGATTTTCGCCCCGCTCGGTGCCGGGCGAACCCGCCACATCGCCACCTTCGGGCGCGGCGATTTCTTCGGCGGGCAGGCCTTCCTGGACGGCCGACCGCGCGGCAACGACGCGATTGCGGCAAGCGAAACGGAGTTTTTCGTGCTCTCGCTGGAACACTTCAACAAGCTGGCCGACGAGCACAAGAAACTGGCCTTTACGCTGCTGGCGGCGATCTCCCGCTCGCTGGCCATGCGCCTGCGGCATGCCGATACCGAAATCGCCATGCTGCAGGAGTATTGATTCAGCCGGCCGCCAACGGCCGCGCCGAAGGGTCGGTCAATTGACCGGCTTGTCGTTGGGATACTCGATCGCCGTCTTGAGCAAGCTGGACATCGGCAAATCGAGGCGGGCGTTGTTCGGCGGGATCGGGCCGCCGAACCATTGGTCGTAGATCCGCGCCAGTTCGCCGCTTTGCATCAGGCCGCGCAAGGTTTCATCGACCACTTGCTTGGCCGCTGGATCGCCGTAGGGCAGCATGACGGCCCACGGTTCGGCCGCCAGAGCACCGTCGAGCAAGCGATAGTCGGCACTGCCGGCGCGTTGCACGGCCAGCGTCGCGCCTTCGCCGATATAGGCATCGACCTCGCCCTTGACGAAGGCCGCCATGGCTTCGGCCGGGCTGTTGGCCAACTGGTACTGGAGCGTGATATTGCCGCTCAGCGCGGCCTGTTTCACCTGCCGTTCGGCAATGCCGCCGGCCAGAACGACCACACGCTTGCCGGCCAGCTGGTCAAAACTGGCAATCGCGGCACTGTTTTTCACCATCACCCGCGCTTCGTTCACGTACAGCGTCAAGGAGAAAGCGACCTGCTTTTGCCGCGCCACCGAATTGACCGCCCCGCCGCAATCAAGATCGACGACGCCGGTCTTGAGCAGCATGATGCGGGCGTTTTCGGTGACGGCAATCGGCACGACCTTGAGCTTCTTGCCCAAACGGATCTCGATGGCCGAGACGACATGCGAACAGATTTCCCAGGTGTAGCCAACCGGACTGCCCTGCCCCGCCGGCAGGTAGGTGAAGGGCTCCGCCGCTTCGCGGTAGCCAAGATGAATGCTGGCCCGCTGGGCGATCCGCTCGAACGTCGGGCTTTCCTCCGCCGCCACGTTCAGGCTGATGGCAAGCAAGCTGGCAAAAATCAGGCGCGGCAGACCACACATATCGTTTCCCCTTAAGCCCCGTTGGAGCGTCGCAGCGCCTCCGGGAATGTTGAAAATCCGGCCGAATTGTACTGCCTGGCCGGTTTTGCATGGCCGCTGTCCACCCGAACAATGGCCAGCCCGGCACCGGGCAACTAAGATGGTCGTTGCCCACCGACGCGAAGGAAACACCATGCAGGCCTTTCAGGATTACTACCCGGAGAACGTCGCCCATTGCTACGGCTGCGGCCGGCTCAATGCCGACGGACATCAGATCAAGACTTTCTGGGAAGGTGACGAAACCGTCACCCGCTTTCAACCAAAACCCGAACACACGGCGATTCCCGGCTTCGTCTATGGCGGCCTGCTCGCCTCGCTGATCGACTGCCACGGCACCGGCACGGCCGCCGCCGCGATGTACCGCGCCGAAAACCGCCCGATGGACAGCCTGCCGGCCTTTCGTTTCGTCACCGGCTCGCTGCAGGTCAGCTACCTGAAACCGACACCGCTCGGCCCACAACTGGAAATCCGCGGCAAGGTAAAGGAGATCAAGGGCCGCAAGGTCGTCGTCGAAGCCACTGTCTACGCCGACGGCATCGCCACCGCCCGCGGCGAAGTCATCGCCCTGCAGATGCCGGACAGTTTCACCGGCTGAGCGGAAAATGTGAAACCCGGCTCTGGCCGGTCGGCTTTCTGGCGAAACAGGCTGGCAAGGATCATCGGCTGGACTGCGCTATTGAACTCGGTGTGAATTGGTCGAGAGGCAGCCTACGGCCAAAACCTGCCGCTCAAGAAAGTGCCCAATACCCGACATTCGCACTCTTCCTAGACATCGATTGGTTTACTTGATATTCCATTTGGTTCACGGGACGATGCGCAGATGAAGATACTTTTTCTACGGCGTCGTTAACCGCCTAATGTCAGCACCAACTATCGCAGAGACTTGGCACTCTTCCTTTGGCGCGGCACCGCCTGTCGGATACCTGTGTCGAACGACTCTGCGAGATCGATGGATGCGGATACACAGCCTTCCCGAGTCAAAGAGGTACCCAGAGACAAAAGTTGAGCGTGACGAAGTTTTACATCGCCAAAATGCTGCCGCTTGCTACGCATTGGGTGAAGGTTCTGAGTGCATCCTCTTCATAACCCAGTACGGCGAGAGTCGGCATTGGCCCGATTACTACGTTGAAAGTTCAAGATACGCTGCTGAATTTTTGGCGTTAGATCGTTTCGCGCCTGAGTACGTGCAATCGTATGAGAGGGGACAGGACGGGCCATTGCAGCTCTTTGCAACCCGTCAGCGCTGGTACACGGGTGCCTTTGATGAACTGATTTTGATGTGTGCCGACGGAACTGCGGGACCCTATCTGTTCGCGAATATCGACAGGCGGAATGCATATGCGCCCTACGACGGTGGCGCCGATTTATTCTTTTCAGCTTCAGATGCCGTTGTCGAAGCACGTCAGAAGTTTTCGGACTGGCTCTCTACAATTGAGAGTGGCCTATGAGCCTGACGGCTAACAGTTGCTCGTCGCGGCCAATGCTGCCTGCCGGACAGCGCCGACGTTGAACGTCCGGTTTCCAAAACCTGAGTGACCGGAAAGGGCACGAAGCAACCTTTCATTGAATGTGTCACGCTCATCCGCGCAAACCGAACCGGCCATAAGGTGATGCTCCTTGGCCAGAGGCCCTGCAGTTAAACGCTCAAGGCCATGCGATCCGGAAACCATCGTCGATCCTCGACACCCCCGCCAAGCCTACCGCATCGATTCAATAGCCTTTCAAGCCGATAATCGCGGCAACTCGATCTCGACGACCAGGCCTTGGCCCGGCATTTTCCGGGCGTAGATCCGGCCGCCGGATGCCGTGATCGCCCGCCGGGCGATGGCCAGGCCGAGACCGTAGCCGCTCCCGAAGGTGCTTCCTTCGCCGCGGAAAAAAGGCTGGAAGATGGACTCCAGTTCGTTCTCCGGCACCCCGTGTCCCTGATCGGCGATGGTTATGTGGAGCGCGCCATCATCCGGACTGCTGACCTGCAGGCGCACCGTGCCGCCGTCGGGCGAATGGCCGATGGCGTTGCGCACGACGTTCTCGATGGCCCGGTGCAGCAACTCGGCGTTGGCGCTCACCTCGGCGCTCGGGCCGGGGGTGAAGGCGATGGCGATCTGTCGGGCACTGCCTTCAAAGCGCGCATCCTCGGCGATGCTGGCGAGCAGTTCGCCGATATCGACCGCTTCCAGTTCGCCGGTCACCCCCGCTTCGACGCGCGACAGCGTGAGCAGTTCGCCGATCAGCTGGTCCATCCGGTCGCCTTCGCGTTCGATGCGTTGCAGGAAATCGTCGATGCGTGCCGGCTGCTGGCGGGCCAGGCCGATTGCTGCCTGCAAGCGGGCGAGCGGCGAGCGCATTTCGTGGGAGACGTCGTGCAGCAGGCGTTGCTGGCCTTCGATGAAGCTCTGCAACTGCGCCGTCATGCGGTCGAAATCCTTGCCGAGATCGGCCAGTTCGTCGCGGCGGCCGCCCATGCCGGGCGTCACCCGGACGTCCAGATTGCCGTTGGCCGCGGCATCGAAGGCATTGCGCAACTGGCGTATCGGTTTGGCGAAATACCAGGCCAGACCGGCCGCACAGAGCAGACTGGCGAGCAGCCCGACGATCATCGGCAACACCGGCAACGGGCCGCCCGGCGGCCGGCCACGGGGTGGCGGCAGGCCGCGGGCAAACTCGGGCGGCGGATGATCGGCGAATTCGGGCGGCGGTGGCCCGGGATAGTGCCTATCCCCGATGCCCGGCAGATGGTTGGCAAACTGCTGGCGCTCGACCCAGAACAGCGCCCCGGTGCCGAGAATGCCGGCGAGCTGGGCCAGCCAGATGAAGACGAAAAACTTCCAGAACAACCGCCCCATGCTATTCCCGGATCAACTGATAGCCCTGGCGATAGACGGTCTGGATGCAGGACCGGCCGTCGGCCAGGGTGCCGAGCTTGTGGCGGATGCTCGACAGATGCACATCGATGCTCCGGTCAAAGCGGGCGAGCGGCCGACCGAGCGCGATCTCCGACAGTTCGCTCTTGCTGACCGGCCGCCCGGCATGGCGGGCCAGGGCTTCGAGCAGGTTGAACTCGGTGCCGGTCAGGTCGAGCACGCCACCGGCCCATTCGGCGCGGCGCAACTCCGGACGGACAGTCAGATCGCCGACGACGATCGGTGCGTTGGCCGGCTCGCTGGCCGTCGCCGTGCGCCGCAGGATGGCCCGCAGACGGGCGGCCAGTTCGCGCGGCTGGCAAGGCTTGGGGACATAGTCGTCGGCCCCCAGTTCGAGGCCGATAATGCGATCGAGGTCGTCGCCTTTCGCCGTCAGCATCAGCACCGGCAGCGCGCTGACCGCCCGGATGCGGCGCAACGCCTCGATGCCGGACAGCTGCGGCATCATCACATCGAGTACCGCGATGGCGAAATCGCCGCTCAGGGCGGCGTCAACGCCGCTCGCCCCGTCGTGCACGGTGCTTACCTGAAAACCATCCTGGGCCAGGTAATCGCCGAGCATCTCGGCCAGTTCCACGTCGTCATCCACCAGCAAGACTGCCGCCATTCTTCCATCCATCGTCGCCATTTACCGGCTGCATCATAGCCAATGCAATGGCCGGCCGGCTTTGTATTTACAGAGTTTTACCCGGCCGCGGCTGGCCGGGCGGCAAATATTGCCGCCCCCCGGAATTTGCCGCCCGAATGGCCGAAATCAGCGGCAATTTGCGAAAAGCTGGGGGCGCGACGATATTTTTCGCCGATTTCTTAACAAAGCTTTACTCCGCTTAACCAAAACCGCCGTCAGGTAGCGTGTTTTCGGGCCGATAACTTGCAAAAGGGAATACACCTGGCCCCGGCCACGGCTTTTTCAACTCAACGCAAGGAGCGAATCATGGTGAGCAGCATCAGTCAAACATCCCAGATAGCAAGCCAGCTGTTTTCCAAGCTGGACACCAAAAATCAGGGCTATATCGAGAAGAGCGACCTGGCCTCGGCCTTCAGCCAGATCGGCGGGACGAGCAACGACGACACCAGCGTCGAAGACGTTTTTGCCGCACTGGACAGCGACAGCGACGGCAAGGTCACGGAGAGCGAACTTTCCAGCGTAATGAGCAAGCTCCAGGATGAGCTTGAAAGCCAGTTCAATCAGATGCGCATGCAGGGCATGAGCGGCCAGAGTTCGCAGGGCATGAGCGGCATGCCGCCGCCCCCGCCGCCGGGCGGCGATAGCGGGTTCACCAAGGAGGAACTGACGCAGCAATTGTCGGAGGCCGACAGCACCGACAGCGCGCGCAGCAGCCTGATCTCCAAGGTGGTCAGCAATTTCGAAGCGGCCGATACCGACGGTGACGGCAAGGTGACCTTCCAGGAAGCCACGGCCTACGATCAGTCAACGCAGAGCGCGACGACCAGCGATACCAGCAGCAGCAAAACGGCCGAGAGCAGCGATGCGCAGATCATGAAGAAGATCATGGAGCTGATGCACGCCTACAGCAGCCAGACCGACACGACATCCAGCCTCAGTTCGCTGCTGTCCGTTTCGGCCTGACGCATTAATCAGGCGGGGCCGTTGTTTACCGGCCATTGCCCGCCCGGGCAATGGCCGATTTTCTGTCCGCTCCCGGCGATGCACCGGGGTAGGCCGTCAGAAGGGCAACTCAGCCTGCCCGCCGGGTCGATCGCCGGCGGCTTCGGCCAGCGGCAACAAGCCGCTGGCCCGGACGCCGAGCAGCCGGATCTTCTGGTCGAGCGGCACGCGCCGCAGGCATTCGCCGGCGGCCTGGCGAATCAGCCGGCCATCGCTGACCCCGTTGGGCAAGGTGATATCGCGGGTCACCGAATGAAAATCGGCATAGCGCAGCTTGATGCCGATGGTCCGGCTGGCGTAGCCCTTGCGCTGCAGGTCGGCCGCCACCCGCTGGCAGAGTCCGGTGAAAATCTCCGACAGCTCGGCCTTGTCCTGGCGGGCATGCAGATCGCGCTCGAAGGTGCTTTCCCGGCTGATCGACTTGGGTTCCGAGGCGGTGACCACCGGTCGGTCGTCGAGGCCGTGCGCGACGCGGTGCAGCCAGCCGCCGGTGGAGCGGCCGAACTGGCGCACCAGGAATTCCGGCGCGGCGGCGGCCAGTTCGCCGATGCTGGTGATGCCCAACCGGGTCAGCTTTTCCGAGGCTTTCGGGCCGATGCCATTGATTTTCTTGGCCGGCAGCGGCCACAGTCGGCTGGCGATATCGTCCAGGCCAAGAATGGTGATACCGTCCGGCTTGTCGAGGTCAGACGCGATTTTGGCGAGCAGTTTGTTCGGGCTGATGCCGATGGAACAGCTCAAGCCGGTAGCGGCGAACACTGCCTGCTTGATGCGGCGGGCGAGCGGCAGCGTTTCTTCCGGAATGGCGCTGAGGTCGATGTAGATTTCATCGATGCCGCGATCCTCGATCTCCGGCGCAATACTCGCCACCGCCGCCTTGAAGCGGCGCGAACAGTCGCGATAGGCATCGAAATTGGCCGGCAGCAGGATGGCGTCCGGCGCCAGTTGCGCCGACTTCATCAGGCCCATGCCGGAAAAGACGCCGAAAGCCCGCGCCTCGTAGGTCGAGGTGGTAATCACCCCGCGCCCGACGTAATCGCGCAGCCGGGCGAAACGCTTGGTGCCATCGGCCTGCTCGACCGGCTGATCGGTATTGCGTCCGCCGACCACCACGGCCTGACCGCGCAACTCCGGATAGCGCAGCAATTCGACCGAGGCGAAAAAGGCGTCCATGTCGAGATGAGCAATGCGACGTGTACTGTTCATAAAAACAGTATAACGTGAAACACTGGTCACCAGCGACGCTGGCGGCGGCAAGCAAAGCGGCAGAGAAATCGACGGCCGGCCACGCGATCTTCGCCCAGATCAAAGCGCGTATTAACGCTTGGAGGATACTGACCAACACCACGCGCAAGCATTTTTCGCGAGTTTCGGGCGAGGCGGTGCCCCGCCGATTTTTTGGAGAACGCCATGGCCTCCTGGGGCTGTCCACACGAAATCAACGGCAAGTGCACCAAGGTCAACAACCTGAGCTGCGATCCCGGCATGAAGGGCTGCGTGCTGGCCGGCCGCTATGTCTTCGCCGGCAATGAAGAGAAGAACAAACGCCTGCGCGAAAAACAGGCGCGCCAGGCGGCGGAAGACAAGAAGCCGGATCAGTCGGCCTGACGCCGGCGGGAAATCCGGATGGTGCCGGCAATGCCCTCCTGAACCGGCCGCCCATTGACCACAAGCGTCAATGCCAAGATGATGGCCATCCCCACCCCAACCGGACTGAGCCCGATGCAAATGCCACCCATCTACCGCCTGCCGATACAGGGACTGCTCCTGGGCTGCCTGCTTGGTGCCGCAGCGGCCCCGGCCGAAGAGAGTAAGGTCGTCGTCACGCTGAAGGACGTTCGGGAGACCAGCGGCAACCTGCGCGCCTCGCTTTATCGCGACCCGGAAACTTTCCGCAAGGAAGACAAGGCGGTGCAGGTCGTTGCGATCCCTGCCGTCAAGGGCGACGCCCAGCTGGTTTTCGAGGGTTTGCCGCCGGGCCGCTACGCCATCATGGCCTATCACGATGCCAACCAGGACGGCAAACTGAACCTCCGCCTCGGCATGTTCCCCATCGAAGGTTACGGCCTGTCCAACAACCCCAAGGTCTTCGGCCCGCCGAAGTTCGCCGACAGCGCCTTCGAGGTGGCTGGCGGCGATACTGCGGTCAATATAAACATTTCCTACTGAACGCGATTCAGGCCGCCACAGGCCTCAGGTTCGGCCGGCCAGTTTGCGATACAAGGTCCGCTGGCTGACCCCGAGTTGCCCGGCCAGGGTCGCCGGATCGCTGCCCGGCCGGGCTTTCGCCCAGTCGATATAAAGCCGCTCGAGGCTGACCAGATCGACGATCCCGGACAGCTGGAAGGCATCGCCGGACTTCGCCGGAGCCGGCGGCAGGTCATCGGCCATGTCGGCCAGGTGCGGCAAATCGATGATGTCGCCATCGGCCAGCAGCGTGGCGCGTTCGATCAGGTTGCGCAGTTCGCGGATGTTGCCGCTGAACCGGCGAGTGGACAGCCAGAACAGGGCGGCCGCCGAGAATTTTCGCTTGCTCTTGCGGTCGACCCGCTCGAGCAGGGATATCGCCAGTAGCGGAATATCGTCGGCCCGCTCGTGCAGGGCCGGCGTGCGAATCGGGAAGGTGTTGATGCGGAAGTAGAGGTCGCGGCGAAAGGTTTCGGCCTGGACCATCGCCCGCAGATCGCGGTGGGTGGCGGTGATCAGCCGGAAGTCGGCGGGCAGCCACTCGAGTCCGCCGACCCGCCGGTAGGTGCCGGTTTCCAGCAGGCGCAGCAGCTTGACCTGCAAGGAAAGGGGCAATTCGCCGATTTCATCGAGGAACAGCGTGCCACCGTGGGCCGCCTCGACCAGACCTTGCTTGCGGTGCGTCGCGCCGGTAAAGGCGCCTTTTTCGTAACCGAACAATTCGCTCTCGAACAGGCTTTCGGTCATGCCGGCGCAGTCCACCGCCACGAACGGCCCCTCGTCGCGTGCGCTGGCTTCATGAATGGCATGGGCGACCAGCTCCTTGCCGGTGCCGGTTTCGCCAAGCAACACCACCGCCGCATCGGAATTGGCGACGCGCAACACCTTTTCCAGCATCGCCACGAAAGCCGGCGAACGCCCGACCAGCCCCTGGGCCGCCGGCCCGCTGCTGGCCTGGCGGACGACGCGCATGGTTTCGACAAAGTAGGCAATCTGCCCCTGATCGTCGCGGATCGGCGTCGTTTCGACATCGACATGCTCTTCGCCGCGCGGCGTGTGATGCACATGCAGAACCCGCTGCGGCGCGCCGGACTCGAGGCTGAGCTTGAGCGGACAGGATTCGCCAGCTTGATCGCACGGCACATCGAAACGATGCGACACCTCGTAACAGGTGCGCCCGGCGATCGCCTGGCCGCCTCCGAAGTCGCGAACATAGGCGGCATTGGCCGCGACGATGCGGTATTCGGCATTCATCACGATGCGCGGCTCGGGCAGACCATCGAGAAAGGAAAGCAACTCACTGGGAAAATGCGCAGTCATGCCAGATTCGACACCATTGACAAATAGATGCGACAATACTGACACAGCGTCGCCTGAAACAACAGCCAGCAAACCGTAAATATCAGATAACAAATTGATTTACATGCGAATTACCAAACAGGCAGAAGCAGGCACGCATCTTGTTAATAAGTAAGCAGGAAACCGGTGATAATCTCCAGCCCATAGCGCTCTCCACCCATTTTGGGCTGGCGATGGTCAACCGGCATGTGGTCTGGCGGCATTTCCCCCTTAGTTCGCCCCGCAGGCATGCTTGATGCAGCCAGGCCACAAAAGGTCCCGTTAACACCGGTTTCCAACCTTTTCGATTTGTCGCCAAACAAGAGAATCAATGAGCCAGCCCGAACCTAGCCAGCAACAAGTCCCGTCCAGCCCCGTCTCGTTCTACGAAAAACACAAGGTCATCTACGCCAAGGGCGTGCGTGGCTTTTTCGACAACTGGCGGATTGGCCTCGTCATCTTCACCCAGCTCATTTTCTATGTGACCCCGTGGCTGCAATGGAACGACCGTCAGGCCGTCCTGCTGCACCTGGTCGAGCGCAAGTTCTACATCTTCGGCGTGGTGTTCTGGCCGCAGGACGTCATCTATCTGTCGGCCCTGCTCATTGTCTCGGCCTACGGCCTGTTCCTCGTCACTGCCATTGCCGGTCGCCTGTTCTGCGGCTACGCCTGTCCGCAGACGGTCTATACCCAGATGTTCATGTGGATCGAGAACTGGGTCGAAGGCGCCCGCAACGATCGCGTCAAGCTCGACAAGGCGCCGCTCGATGCCCGCAAGATCCGCATCAAGGGCACCAAGCACCTGCTCTGGCTCCTGCTCTCGTTGTGGACCGGTTTCACGCTGGTCTGCTACTTCACGCCAGTCAGCGAGTTGATCGAATCCGTCCGCACCGGCAACCTGAGCGGCTGGGAAACCTTCTGGATCTTCTTCTACGGCGGCTTCACCTACCTGATGGCCGGCTTCATGCGCGAACAGGTGTGCAAGCACATGTGCCCGTATGCCCGCTTCCAGAGCGTGATGTTCGACCCGGATACGCTGATCATCACCTACGATCCGCAACGCGGCGAAACCCGCGGCGCCCGCAAGAAAGGCGTCGATCCGAAAGCCGCCGGTCTGGGCGATTGCATCGACTGCGGCCTCTGCGTCCAGGTCTGCCCGACCGGCATCGACATCCGCAACGGCCTGCAATACGAGTGCATCGGCTGCGCCGCCTGTATCGACGCCTGCGACCAGGTGATGGACAAGGTCGGCCTGCCGCGCGGCCTCGTCCGTTACTCGACGGAAACCGCGATGGCCAGGCACCTGACGCGCAAGGAGATTCTCAGCCATATCGTCCGGCCGCGCATCCTGCTCTACACCTTCATTCTCGCCATCATTCTCGGCCTGACTGCCTGGTTCCTGGCGCACCGCATCCCGCTCAAGGTCGACATCATTCGCGATCGCTCGACGCTGGCCCGCGAAGCCGACGACGGCCGCATCGAGAACGTCTATACGCTGCAGATCATGAATACCGAAGAGCAGGCGCACCGCTACACCATTACCGTCGAGGGCCTGGAAGGCGCCGAACTGGCCGACGGCAACACCGTCGAAGTCCCGGCCGCCACGCTGCAGTCCTACATGGCCGTCGTGCGCGTTCCGCCGGAAGCCGGCAAGAAGGGGGCGAATCCGATCCATTTCGGCATCGTTGCCCAGGAAAACCCCGACATCAAGGTGCGCGAGAAAGCTTCTTTCCTGCAGCCCTGAGGCCAGCCGGAAGGCGTCAAGAAAGCGGGAGCCGGTCTCCCGCTTTTTTTTCGTCCGCCGTCCGCCGAGCCGCCGCCGGCCCGGCACACCGCCGGTCAATGGCCATCTTTGCTATAGTGGCCATCATTCGCCCGCCGCAGAGATGTCGAGACAATGCTCTCGTTCCCCCCAACAAGCCTTCCTCGCCGCCAGCTCTTGCGTAGCTTGATGGCTTTGCCGCTGCTGCCGGCCGTCGCCGGCTGCAAGCCGATGCCCCCGCTGGCCGTCGCCAGCCACGTCTGGCCGGGTTACGAGCTGATGTTCCTGGCCCGCAGCGAGGGATGGCTCCCCGGCGAGGCGCTCCGGCTGCTTGAAACCCGCTCGGCGACGGACTCGATTGCAGCCTTGATGGAACACCGTGCCGAGGCTGCCGCGCTGACGCTGGACGAGGTCTTGCGCGTTCGGGCCGGGGGAATTCCCCTGACCGTCGTTCTCGTTTTCGATATCTCGGCCGGCGCCGACGTCGTTATCGCCAAGCCCGAAATCCGCCGGTTGGCGGATCTCAAAGGCAAGGTCATCGGCGCCGAGACTTCGGCGCTCGGCGCCCTGATACTGGTCAGGCTGCTTGCCAAGGCGGGTTTGACCAAGGACGACGTGAGCATCCTGTCGCTCACCCCGGACAGCCATTTTGATGCCTGGCACGATCGGCGCATCGATGCCCTGATCACCTACGAACCGACGGCCAGTCGCCTGCTTTCCGAAGGTGCGAAACGCCTGCTCGACAGCCGGCAGTTCCCGGAAACCATTTTCGACGTTCTGGCAGTACGCAGCGATCTCGCACACCAACACGAAGCGGCACTGCGGGCGCTGATCGGCGGCCACTTTCGCGGCATCCAGCGATTGCGCCAGAGCCCGCAGGATACCGCCTACCGCCTCGCCGGCCGTCTGGCCCTGCCCGGCGACCGGGCCCTGCAGACCTTTCGCGGACTGCAGCTGCCAAGCCTCAGCGAGAACAAAAGCCTGCTCGTTCCGACCGGGCGCCTGCTGGCGGCAAGCCGGGAACTCAACACACTGATGCTGGCAAACGGCCTGCTTGCCAAGGCGGACAATCTGCTCGACCTGGTCAGCGACGCCTATCTGCCCGACCAGGAAAGCGCCTGAACATGCGTCGTCTCACCTGCGTTGCCGCGCTCCTGCTGCTCCTGCCCGCCCTCGGCATGGCCGAGGAAGTGTTGCGCCTCGGCCTCTTTGCCAACCGTTCGGCCGACCAGCTGGCCAGCCGCTGGCAACCGCTGGCCGATTATCTTGGCCAGGCCATCCCCGGCCACCGGATCGAGTTGCGGGTGATGAGCCAGGATGAAATGGACGCCGCCCTGCGCAAGAACGAACTCGACTTCGTCATTACCAATCCGACCCATTTCATCCAGTTGCGTGAAGCGAACAGCATGACCGGCGCCCTCGCTACCCTGTCGCGGATGGAGAACGGTATTCCGGCGGCGGCCCTGGGCGGCGTCATCATTCGCCTGAAGGAACGCGGCGACATTCGCCAACTGGCCGATCTGCCCGGCAAGAAAATCGCCGCCCCTGGCCCCACTTATCTGGGCAGCTATGTCGCACAAAAAGTCGAACTGGCCCGCCAGCAGATCAAGATCGACGATGCCGACGTCACGTTCACCGGCCTGCCGCTCGACCTCGTCGTCGACGCCGTACTGAGCGGCAAGGCCGATGTCGGATTCGTCCGGACCGGCACGCTGGAAAGCATGATCAAGGAAGGAAAACTGGCGCCGGACCGGATGGTCGCGATCAACGTCCAGCCCTTTTCCGGTTTCCCGCATGTCGCGTCGACCCGCCTCTACCCGGAATGGCCCTTTCTCGCCATGCCGCATGTCGACCAGCAGGTGGCGCGCCAGGCCGTCGCCGCCCTGCTCGCCCTCGACCAGAACCACCCGGCCGCCCGGGCAGCCGGACTGGAAGGCTTCAATGTGCCGGCCGACTACTCGCCAGTCGCCCAGGCGATGCGCACGCTGCGCCTGCCACCTTTTGCCGCACCGCCAAACTTCACCTGGCAGGATGTCTGGCAGCGCTACCACAACCTGCTCGTAACTTTCGCGCTGGCCGCGCTGGCCATTGCCTTTCTCGCCACCCGGCTGATCGTCAGCAACCGCAAACTGGCGCGCTCCCAACAGGAGATCGCCCATTCCGCCGCCACCCTGGCCCAGGAACGCAGCATTCTGAAAACCCTGATCCAGACGCTGCCCGACCTCGTCTGGCTGAAAGACATGAACGGCGTCTATCTGGCCTGCAACCCGATGTTCGAGCAGTTTTTCGGGGCCCGCGAAGAGGCCATCGTCGGCAAGACCGACCATGATTTCGTCGCGGCCGAACTCGCCGAGTCTTTCCGGGAGAACGACCGCAAGGCGATCGCCGCCAACCGCCCGAGCATCAACGAAGAATGGGTAACCCTGGCCAGCGATGGGCGCCTGCTCCTCCTCGAGACCACCAAAGTCGCGATGCTTTCCCCCGACGGCCAGCCGATCGGCGTGCTCGGCGTCGGCCATGACATCACCGAGCGCAAACGGACCAACGACGAGCTGGAGCAGCATCGGCATCATCTCGAGGAACTGGTTCACCAACGCACCTTCCAGTTGAAGGAGGCGCGCGATAGCGCGGAAGCCGCCAACATCGCCAAAAGCAGCTTCCTGGCCAACATGTCGCATGAAATCCGCACGCCGCTCAATGCCATCACCGGCCTCTCCTACGTCATGAAGCGCAGCGGCCTGACCCGCGAGCAGGCCGAACGCATCGACAAGATCGACCGGGCCGGCCAACATCTGCTCGGAGTGATCAACAACATTCTCGATCTGTCGAAAATCGAGGCCGAGAAATTCTCCCTGGAAGAGATCGATTTCTCGCTGGTCAGCATTTTTGCCAATGTCACGTCGATCATGGCCGACCGGGCGCAAGGCAAGGGCCTGACCCTGCGCCTGGCACCGGACATTCCGGCGCAACGGCTGCGCGGCGACCAGACCCGGCTGCAACAGGCCCTGCTCAACTACACGGCGAACGCCATCAAATTCACCGAACACGGCTCGGTCACCCTGGGCTGCAGCAGCGTCGAGGAATCCGAACACACCGCCCTGCTGCGGTTTACCGTCAGCGACACCGGCATCGGTATCCCGCCCGAGATGCGGGACCGGCTGTTCGAGGCATTCGAACAGGCCGACAGCTCGACCACCCGGAAATATGGCGGGAGCGGCCTGGGGCTGACCATCACCCGCAAGCTGGCCCGCTTGATGGGAGGCGAGGCCGGCGTCGACAGCTCGCCGGGCAGCGGCAGCACGTTCTGGTTCACGGCGCTGCTGACCAAAATCGACAACGCCGGCCAGGCGCAGCCCGACGCCCGCCCCCTCGACCGCAACGCCGCGCTTCACGCCCTGCTCCGCGACCATGCCGGCCGCCGCGTGCTGCTGGCCGAAGATGAACCGATCAATCGGGAAATTGCCCAGGAGCTGCTAAGCGAGGCCGGACTGGTCATCGACCTTGCCGAAAACGGCCGGCAGGCGGTCGAACAAGCCGGTGCCCGACCTTATGCCCTGATCCTGATGGACATGCAGATGCCGGAAATGGACGGCCTGGAAGCGACCCGGCAGATCCGCCGCTTGCCGGCCGGCGCCACGCTGCCGATCCTGGCGATGACCGCCAACACTTTCGCCGATGACCGGGGACGCTGCCTGGAAGCGGGCATGGACGACTTCATCGCCAAGCCGGTGGAACCGGAGACGCTCTACGCCACGCTGCTCAAATGGCTAAGCCTGCGGTCGTGAGGCGAGCGGCACAGCGCTGACAACGGCCAAGCAGGTGGTGGGAACAAACTCGATGGGGCGCTGAACCATTACCCATCGACCGGCATCCAATCGATTAAGCCTGTAGACTGCGGCCCAATACAGAATAAGGAGGGGGAAACCATGACAACACGAAATGAGCGACGCGCCATCGACGACCGGCGCCTCCGCGACGACGGCCCTCCGCTCGGCTGGATGGACAGGCGCCGCAGCACCGAGCGCCGGATCCCGATGATCGACGAATTCGAAGTCTCGGAAGCCGAATGGCTGCTCTATTTCGGTACCACCAAGCGCCCCGAAACGCCCGTCCATGATGCCTCGGCCGACATTCTCGGGCGCGCCCGCGACTGAGGAATTACTCGGCGACCAGTTCCACCGTTTCGCCGGCAAACGTCACCGACTGGCCGGGCCGCAATTTGGCTCGTTTTCGGGTATCCACCACCGCATCGACGCGGACCCGTCCTTCGGCGATGGCGGCATGCGCAGCGCCGCCGGATTCGCACAAGCCGGTGGCCTTGAGCAGTTGATCGAGCTGGATGTATTCGCCGCGCACGGCAAAGGGGATGGTCATGGGTCGCCTGTCAGTATCGGATGCTCCAGCCACGGCCGATGGCCGTCCGGGAGCAAGGGTTTGTTCAAGGCCGGCAGTCAGCACGGCGCCGGACAAACCTGTTTTTTCAAAGTACGCATTGTATAGGTTCTTCATTTTGCCTGTCCGCCACGCGGCAATACGCCCCATCAAGGTGCATGCCACCGGGAAAGCGCACCAGCAAAGCGCCCCGGCGTCATAAACCCCCGATTTAGGGCAGGTACGCTACTTGCTGCAGTTCTGATCAATCCATTCGGTAATACCTTTCCCCGTGCATTTTCGTCCCAAACGCCAAGACCCCAGCGCTAGCCCAAGCAATCCAGTGAACCATTCAAGAGTCCTCGACACCCTCGTCAAGAATCTCGAAGGCATGGCCTACCGCTGTCTTCACGACCGCCACTGGACAATGATCTTCGTCAGCCAGGGCTGCCAGGAACTCTGTGGTTACGCGCCGGCCGAGATGGTTGAGAACAACACCGTTTCATGGGAGGAAATCACCCATCCCGAGGACCGGCTACGCATCCGCCAACAGATCGAAGCGGCCGTCCGCAGCGGCCAGCGCTTCGCCGTTCAGTACCGGATCGTCACCCAGTCAGGGCAGGTCAAATGGGTCGCCGAGCGCGGCATCGCGATCCATGACGAGCAGGGCGAAGTGGCGATCGAAGGCTTTATCGAGGACATTACGGCCCGCCGGGCGACGCTGGAGGCGCTCGGCGAAGCCGAACTGCGCTACCGCCATATTTTCGAGCACGCCTCCGAAGGTATCTTCCAGTCCACCCGCGACGGTCGCTATCTCGCCGCCAACCCGGCCCTGGCCAGGCTCTATGGCTACGAAAGCGCCGCCGAGCTGATCGCCGACCTCGGCGATATCGAGCGCCGCCTGTATGTTCTGCCGAACCGCCGGCGCGACTTTCTCCACCAGATCGAAACACACGGTGCGGTGCTCAACTTCGAATCGGAGGTATACCGGCGTGACGGCTCGCGCATCTGGATTTCCGAAAACGCCCACACCGTGCATGACCCGAAGGGCGAATTCACCTGCTACGAAGGCACCGTGCAGGATATTTCGGAACGCAAGAAAACCGAGGCACACCTGCGTCTGCTCGCCATGGTCTTCTCGAACAGCAACGAAGCGATCATCGTGACCGATGGCGACAACCGGATCGTCGCAACCAATCCGGCCTTCAGCGTCCTCACCGGCTACCAGCCGGAGGATGTGATGGGCAAAAACCCGCGCGTCCTGTCGGCCGGCACCACGCCGCCGGAAGTGTTCAAGGAAATGTGGACCGGCCTGCAGCAGGATGGCGCCTGGCAGGGCGAATTGTGGGATCGGCGCAAGAGCGGCGAGGCCTACCCCAAATGGCTGTCGATTTCGCTGGTCCGCGACGAAGCGGGACAGGTGCGCAACCACATCGGCAGCTTCATCGATATTTCCGAACTCAAGGCGACGCAGGAGCGCATCCGCCACCTGGCCCATCACGACACGCTGACCGACCTGCCCAACCGCTACAGCCTGCAGAAAAAGCTTGAACAGGCAGTCGCCATCTGCAAACGGAACCACATGCAGATGGCGCTGATGCTGATCGATCTCGATCGCTTCAAGACCATCAACGACACGCTCGGCCACCAGGCCGGCGACGAATTGCTGATCCAGGTCGCGCAACGGCTGAACGGTGCCGTGCGTGAAAGCGATATCGTCGCCCGGCTGGGTGGCGACGAATTCGTCGTCGCCCTGCCCGGCATCAGCTCGCCGGCCGATGCCGCCCACCTGGCCGACAAGATCGGCCGGGAAATCTCCCTCCCCTATCAGATCAACGGCCAGGAGCAACGCACCACGCCAAGCATCGGCATCTGCCTGTACCCGGGCGACAGCACGGAAATCGGCGACCTGCTGAAAAATGCCGACGTCGCGATGTATCACGCCAAGGCCAAGGGCCGGGGCAATTTCCAGTTCTTCACCGAAGACATGAACGTCGCGACGACCGAGCGCATGAGCATCGAGGCCGACCTGCGCCTCGCCCTGGCGCACGGCGAGTTCCTGCTGCATTACCAGCCGCAGCTCGATTTGCGCAGCGGCACCATTGTCGGCGTCGAAGCCTTGATCCGCTGGCAGCATCCGACGCGCGGCCTGGTCCCGCCGGGCGACTTCATCCCGATTGCCGAAGAAAGCGGCATGATCGCGGCAATCGGCGACTGGGTGCTCGAAGAAGCCTGTCGCCAGCTCAGCGTCTGGCAGCAAAAGGGAATCTCCCACCTCCGCATGTCGATCAACCTGAGTTCCGGGCAGTTTCTCGACAAGACGCTTCCCATCCGCATCCATGAACTGCTGGCCAGCAACAATCTGAGCGCCCATCTGCTCGACCTGGAAGTCACCGAATCGATGTCGATGGCCTCGCCGGACGAGTCGATCAGCGTCATGAAGACGCTGAGAAGCAGCGGCCTGACCCTGTCGATCGACGATTTCGGGACGGGCTACTCGTCGCTGGCGTATCTCAAGCTACTGCCGATCAATACGCTGAAAATCGACCGTTCCTTCGTCAAGGACATCGAATCGGACCCGAACGATGCGGACATTTGCGACGTCACCGTGCTGCTCGCCCACAAGCTCGGCCTGGAAGTGGTGGCCGAAGGCGTCGAAACCGAAGCGCAGTTGAAGTTCCTGCTGAGCATCGGCTGCGAAAAAATCCAGGGCTATCTGATCAGCAAACCGCTGGCCGCCGAACAGGCCGAACAGTTCATCCGCAACAACCGGCCGATGGCCGACCTGGGAACCATCGACTTGTGGTCCTCGGCCGAACCGTCCGAACTTGTCCCGGACTACGCCAAGGCCTGACCGGCCAAGCGGTGCGGACCGATCGCCTTACGCCCCGGCGATCAGTATCAGATGCACCCGGCACGGCCCGTGGGCGCCAAGGACGATGGTTTGCTCGATGTCGCCGGTGCGTGACGGACCGGAAATGAAATTGATCGCCCGCGGCAACCTGTCGCGTTCGGTGCGCAGCAGCGCAAAGGCATCTTCCATGGTGGCGACGATGCGCGACACCGGGACCAGGGCAATATGGGTTTCCGGCAACAGACTGACCGTCGCCGGCGTCTGCGCGCCGGAGAGCAGCATCAGCGTGCCGGTTTCGGCAATGGCGCAGAAACAACCGGAAATCCCGACGCGGTCGGCATCGACCGCCGGCCGGGCGGCGACGGCAAGACCACTGGCCGCCCAAGGAAGGCCGGCGAGGTCCGGGCTGATCACCGCCTGCAGACCAAGGCCGCCGGCCGCCAGATAGCGCACCACGGCAGCCGGCGCGGCATCCGCTTCGACCACGCTATCGACGCTGCTCGCCAGGCTTTCCGCCTTGGCCTGAAAACGGACCGCCAGTTCGTTGCCGATGCTCGGCTGCGGGCCACAGGTCCGGCCGGCCAGATAAGCTTCGGCCACCGCCCGGCGGGCGGCGAAATCGTCCTTGCCGACGCCGGCCCGGACGCGTCCGAGAATTTCGTCCTTGGCGCTCATATCACCCGATTCTGCGGCGTGCCGGCGACGAAAGCTTCGATATTGGCGATCAGCTGGTCGGCCAGCGCCTGCATCGCCGGCCGACTGGCCCAGGCGACATGCGGTGTGAGCAGAAAATTGGGCAGCGCCAGCAATTCCGGATCAACCATCGGATGCCCGACCGGTGGCGGCTCGGCGCTCAGCACGTCAAAGCCGGCGCCGCCGATCCAGCCCTCCTTCAGCGCCCGGACCAGGGCCGGCTCGTCGACGATGCCGCCACGCGCGGTATTAATCAGCAGCGCCGAGCGCTTCATCTGCCGCAATTCGGCTTCGCCGATCAAGCCCAGGGTTTCCGGCATCAGCGGGCAATGCAGGCTGATCACGTCGGCCTCGGCGAGAACCTCCGCGAAAGCCGTGTAATCCGGCCGCACGGCCGCGGTCGCCCGGCGTTCGGCACGCAACACGCGCATGCCGAAGGCTTCGGCCAGGCGAACCACGCCATTGCCGAGACTGCCGCTACCGATCAGGCCGAGAGTCGCACCGTGCAAGTCGCGAATCGGATGATCGAACAGGCAGAACTGCCCGGACTGCTGCCAGCCCCCGGCCTGCACCGTCGCACGCCAGGCGAACAGGTTGCGCGACAGCGCGAGGATCAGCGCCAGCACATGTTCGGGCACGGTGTGTTCGGCATAGCCGCGAATGTTGCTGACGACGATGCCGCGGGCCTTGCAGGCATCCAGATCGACGATGTTGGTGCCGGTCGCCGCGACCGCCACCATTTTCAGGTCGGGCAGCGCGTGCACTGCCGCCGCCGGCAAAGGCACCTTGTTGATGATGGCGATGGTCGCCCCGGCCAGCCGGTCGACGACCTGTTCCGGCAAGGTTCGCGGATACTCTTCCCAGACATGGGCGAAAGATGGGCGCCGCACGTCGGCGATCATCGATGCGCTCTCCAGGTAGACGATGCGCTGCATCAGGCCGGCAACATCACATACGGTGTGCCGGCGGCATCGGCAATCGCCCCAATGTCCACGCCGAGCGCCGCGTTGCCGCGATAGACCAGGCGATCGATACCGGCGGTGCACAAGCCGTCGATGGCAGCGGTATCGCCCTGCAGCAGATTGAGCACGCCGGCCGGCCACTCGGCGCGCGCCGACAGCTCGCACAGCGCATAAGCCGCCGACGGGGCGCGCGGACTCGGTTTGACGACCACCGTGGCACCGGCCATCAGGGCCGGGGCAATCACTTCGGCAATATTGGCCAGCGGGCGCGCGGCATCGGTGACCAGCGCGAAGACGCCGGTTTCGCCCACCGCCGCCCCGCGCAATGCCACGACCGCGGCGGCCACCTCGGCGAGGGCAGCGGCTTCGTCGATGGCGACGTCCTGCATCAACAACTTGGCGAAATGGCCGGCGTAATTCTCCAGCGCATCGGCCAGCTTGGCCAGGCAAACGCGACGCGGCGCCAGGCCCATCTCGGCCCAGGTCGTCTGCGCCGCCCGCGCCGCCGTTACCGCCGCCGTTGCTTCGTTTGTCCCGCACAACGGGACACGGCGAAGGGATTCGCCGGTCGTCGGATGGGTCACGTTGTAGAACGATTCGGTAACGGTGAGAAAGGCGTGGCCATTGATCCACAAGGGGATGGCCAGCGGGCCGTCGGGGGAAAATTCCATGCTCAGACTCTCTTTCTTGCTGCGTAAAGTTCGTGAAAAGTCCGGCCCGACGCCACCGGCAGATCGCGTCCCGCGGTCCACGCCGGCGCCAGGCCAAAAATTCGAATGCGCCCACTGCCCTCGGCCAACCAGTCGAGATAACGCGCCGCCCGCCGGGCCACCCAGCGATACAGGGCGGGCCGCCCGGCCACCCAGGCCCAGGCCTTGAGCGCCAGACGTTCGGACCACGGGCGCAGGCCGCGCTCATTCTGCTCCTCGCGCAGCCGGCGCATCAGCTCGGGCAGCGGAATCCTGACCGGGCAAACGACGCCGCACTGGTTGCAGCCGGTCGATGCGTGCGGCAGGTCGAGCGCGTTCTCGATGCCGGTATACAGCGGCGTCAGCACCGAACCCATCGGCCCCGGATAAACCCAGCCGTAGGCATGGCCGCCGAGCGAAAAGTACACCGGGCAATGGTTCATGCAGGCGCCGCACCGAATGCAGCGCAGCATGTCCTGGTACGGCGAGCCGAGCAGCGCGGCGCGGCCGTTGTCGACCAGGATGAAAACAGTCTTCTCCGGGCCATCGCTGTCGCCCGGCTGCTTGGTCCCGGTCAGCAGCGACACATAGTTGGAAATCGTCTGGCCGGTGGCCGACCGCGGCAGCAGGCGCATCAGTGTCGCGAAGTCCTGCAGCGTCGGGACGATCTTCTCGATGCCGGTAATCACCACATGCACCTTGGGCAGCGTCGTCACCATCCGGCCGTTGCCTTCGTTGGTGACCAGCGCCGCCGTACCGCTTTCGGCGATCAGGAAGTTGGCGCCGGTAATCCCCATTTCGGCGCTCAGGAAATGCTGGCGCAGCACGCCACGCGCCTCGCGCGCCATCGCCGGAATATCGACCGACGAACGGGCCTCGACCGGCCGGCCGTGCTCCTTGGCGAACAGCGCCTCGACTTCGCCTATCGTCTTGTGCACCGCCGGGGCGATGATGTGCGAGGGTGTCTCCCCGGCCAATTGGACGATGTATTCGCCGAGGTCGGTTTCGACGGGCCGAATGCCGGCAGCGGCCAGCGCCTCGTTCAGATGCGCTTCTTCCGAAAGCATGGATTTCGACTTGGTGGCCTTGGTCACGCCATGCCGGCGGGCCACGTCGATCACCAGATCGCAGATTTCATCGCCATCGCGGGCCCACAGCACTTCCGCCCCGCTGGCCCGGGCCCGCTCCTCGAAGATGTCGAGCCAGACATCGAGATCGCGCAGCACGCGGTTGCGGATCTCCTCGCTGGCCAGACGCAAGGCTTCGAATTCGAGGCCGTCCTCGGCCAGCGCCGCGATGCCCTTGGCGCGCTTGCCGACGAACAGCGGCTTGGCTTTCTGCAGGGCCTGCTGGAGAACCTTGTCGCGCACCTTGGCCCCGGCTCGCGCCTGGAAGAACATCGCCTGCGAGTGTTTCGCGCCGGCCATCAATTTTCGCTGCCGCCAGCCAGCACTTCGGCGATGTGCAGAACCCGCGTCGTTTCGTCGCCGCGGCGGCGCAAACGGCCTTCAATGTTCATCAGGCAGCCGAGGTCGCCACCGACCACCGCAGCGGCGCCGACACTAGCAATCGAGGCGCACTTGCGGTCGACGATCTGCGTCGACACCTCGCCGAACTTGACCGAGAAAGCGCCGCCAAAGCCGCAACACTCCTCGCAATCCGGCATCTCCTGCAGGCTCAGGCCGCGCACCTGCAACAACAGTTGCCGCGGCTGCTGCTTGATACCCAGCGCCCGCAAACCCTTGCATGAGTCGTGATAGGTCACCTGGCCGGCGAATTCGCCGGGCGGTGCAGAAAAATGCAGGACATCGGCGAGAAAAGCCGTCAGCTCGAAGCAGCGTTCGGCCAGCGCCCGGGCCCGCGGCCCCCAGGCCGGGTCATCGGCAAACAGCAGCGGATAGACATTGCGCAACTGGTCGGTGCAGGAACCGGAAGGAATCACCACGTAATCGTAATCTTCCAGCTCGGCGATCGCCTTGCGTGCCAGATCGATTGCTGCACTGCGATTTCCCGCACTCCAGGCCGGTTGACCGCAGCACGTCTGGCCCTCCGGAACGATCACTTCGCAGCCGGCCGCCTCGAGCAGGCGCAGGCTCGCAAAGCCGATGGATGGACGCATCAGGTCGACCAGACAGGTGACGTAGAGGGCTAAGCGCATGCTAATATTGCGGCGCACAAGAAAATAAAGTGGCTAATGCTACTCAAACGGCACCAATAAAGGAATCCAGTTGTCTGAAGCTGCCAGCGGGCCGGTCAAAAATCCCGGCTCCATCCAGGTCATCGAGCGCATGATTTCGCTGCTCGACGCGCTCGCCGACTCATCCGAACCGGCCAGCCTGAAGCAACTGGCCGCCGCGACCGAACTCCATCCGTCGACCGCCCACCGCATTCTCGCCGCAATGAGCAATGCGCGCTTTGTCGAACGTCAAGACGCCGGCACCTATCAGCTCGGCATTCGCCTGCTCGAACTCGGCGCCATCGTCAAATCGCGCATCAACCTGCGCGAAGTGGCACAGCCCTTCATGCAGGAACTGCACGAAAAGATCGGCGAGGCGATCAACCTCGGCAGCCGCCACGATGACGAAATCGTCTATCTCGAACGCACCTCCTCGGGTCGCTCGCTGGTTCGCGTCGTCTATCTCGTCGGCGGCCGCGCGCCGCTGCACCTGACCTCGCTCGGCAAGCTGTTTCTGGCCGCCGATGGCGCCCAGAAAGTTCGCGACTATGCCAAGCGCACCGGCCTGCCCGGCAAGACGCCGCACTCGCTGACCACCCTCACGGCGCTGGAAAAGGAACTCGACAAGGTGCGCCGGCACGGCGTCGCCTACGACGACGAGGAGGCCGAACTCGGTCTCAAGTGCGTCGCCGCGCCGATTCACGACGATGAAGGCAATGTCGTCGCCGCACTGTCGGTATCCGCCCCGGCCGACCGCCACGACCCGAACTGGGCCGATCAGGTCAGGCAGGCGGCTGATGCCGTTTCGCACGCCCTCGGCTACACCCGCCCGAAAAAATAAAGGCCGCCCTGCGGCGGCCTTCAATCGGCAGTTCAGGCCATCAGGCCGGGCGACGTTCCTGGCTCAGGCTGGCACTTTCCATCCAGCGCTTGATCCGGTTGGCATCGCCGACGCGGGTCATCTTGCCGACCGAGTCGAGCAGCACGATGACCACCGGCTTGTCGGCGACCCTCGCCTGCATTACCAGGCAGCGCCCGGCTTCCGAGATATAGCCGGTTTTTGAGACACCGATTTCCCAGTTGTCGCTGCGCACCAGCGCATTGGTGTTGTGGAAATCGGTAATGCGCCCGTTCAATTCCACCTTGGCTTCAGCCGTCGTCGAAGCGGCACGGATTTCCGGGTAGCGCGCCGCCGCTGCAACCATCCGGGCCAGGTCATGCGCCGTCGAGACGTTGTTGCTGGACAAGCCGGTCGGCTCTTCGAAACGCGAGTTGTACATGCCGAGCGACTGGGCTTTTTTGTTCATGGCATGAACAAAAGCCGGCAATCCGCCGGGGTAATGCCGCCCAAGCGCATTCGCCGCACGGTTTTCCGACGACATCAGGGCGAGCAGCATCGCCGTTTCGCGGGTCATCGTCGTACCGACCGGCAAGCGGGAGCGGGTGCCTTTGAGGCCGTCGACATCCTCGCTGCCAATGGTGATCAGGTCATGCAAATCGAGCTTGGCATCGAGCACCACCATGGCCGTCATCAGCTTGGAAATCGAGGCAATCGGCAACACCGCATCCGACTGCTTTTCCAGCAAGGCCTGACCGGTATTCTGGTCGATGACCAGCGCCGAGGCCGAATAGAGGGCCAGGCGGCCCGGGTCGATATCGACCATCGAGACGCGGCGCACCGACTTCCGCTCGTTCGGCCCGACGTGCAAGGACTTGCCGGATGTCTTGACCTGGGTCGATTTGCCCAAAGACTTGGACGGTGCAGCGGCGGTCTTTTTCGGCGATGACTTGCCGACAGTTTTGCCGACTGCCTTTTTGCTTGTCTGCTGTTCAGTTTTCTTGGCTGCCACGGCCTGCGAAGGTCCGCCCAGCCCGGCGCTCAACAGCGCGCTGACCAGCAACGCGACTTTGATTTTCTGTTTCATTGACGATCTCCTGCGACTCCGGGAAATTGTATCCCAGTTTCGCAGGAGAGGGGGGAACATCAATTAAATTAATCAGATACAACAATAACTTAAAGAACTAATTTATACGGCATCGACGACCGTTAACGCGGTCATGTTCACAATCCGCCGCACCGTCGCGGTCGGCGTCAGAATATGAACCGGTTTGGCCGCGCCCAGCAGGATCGGACCGATGGTCAGATTGTCGCCGGCCGCCACTTTCAGCAGGTTGAACGAAATATTCGCGGCATCCAGCGTCGGCATGATCAACAGATTGGCCTGCCCCTTCAGACGCGAATTGGGGAAGGTGGCGCGGCGGATCTGTTCGTCAAGGGCCGCATCGCCGTGCATTTCGCCTTCGACTTCGAGTTCCGGCGCCCGCTGATTGAGGCGCGCGAGGACTTCGCGCATCTTCAGCGAGGTCGGCGTATCTTCGGTGCCGAAGGTCGAATGCGAGAGCAAGGCCACCTTCGGCTGGATGCCGAAATTGCGGATTTCCTCGGCGGCGAGCAGCGTCATGTCGGCCAGTTGCTCGGCGGTCGGGTCGTAATTGACATAGGTATCGCCAATAAACACTGTCCGTTCCGGCAACATCAACAGGTTCATCGCGTAATAGCGATCCAGTCCGGCCTGCGTTCCGATCACGCTCTGCACATATTCGCGGTGCGTTTCGTGGCGACCGAAAGTGCCGCAGATCAGGCCGTCGGCATAGCCGAGGTGGACCATCAACGAACCATACAGCGTCGCCCGGCGACGCACTTCACGACGGGCGTAATCGGGCGAGACGCCCTTGCGCTCGGTCAGGCGATGGTAGGTCTGCCAGAATTCGTCGAAGTGCTCATCGAAGAAGTCGCAATCGTCGCCATGGATGATTTCGAAATCCTCGCCTTCGCGGATGCGCAACCCGGCCGCTTCGATCCGCCGGGTGATTTCGCTGCGCCGGCCGATCAGCAGCGGCTGCGCAATACCTTCGTCGCGCACGACCTGGACGGCCCGCAGCACGCGCTCGTCCTCGCCTTCGGCAAAGACGATGCGCTTCGGCGCCAGCTTGGCCTGCGAGAAGAGCGGCTTCATGATCAGGCCGGAGTGGTAGACGAATTCATTGAGGCCCTGGATGTAGGCGTCCCAATCCTTGATCGGTCGCGTCGCGACACCGGAATCCATGCCGGCCTTGGCGACAGCCGGGGCGATCTTGACGATCAGCCGCGGATCGAAAGGCCGGGGAATCAGATACTCCGGGCCAAAGGGGGAAACTTTTTCGCCATAGGCCGAGGCGACAACCTCCGATTGCTCGGCGCGGGCCAGTTCGGCGATGGCCTTGACGGCGGCCATCTTCATTTCCTCGGTAATCGTCGTCGCCCCGACATCGAGGGCGCCGCGGAAAATGAAGGGGAAACAGAGCACGTTATTGACCTGGTTCGGATAGTCCGAGCGGCCGGTACAGATGATGGCGTCGCTGCGTACGCTTCTGACCAGTTCCGGGGAGATTTCCGGGGTCGGATTGGCGAGCGCCATGATCATCGGGTTGGCCGCCATCTTGGCCACCATTTCCGGCTTGACCACACCGCCGGCGGACAGACCAAGGAAGACGTCGGCCCCTTCGATCACTTCCGACAGCGTCCGGGCCTCGGTTTGCTTGGCATAACGCGCCTTGATCTCGTCCATTTCCTCGACGCGACCTTCATAGACGACACCCTTGATGTCGGTGACCCAGATATTACTGACCGGCGCCCCGAGCATGACCAACAGGTCGAGGCAGGCCAGCGCCGCGGCGCCGGCTCCGGAGGTGACGATCTTGGCGGTCGATAAATCCTTGCCGATCAGGTGCAGGCCATTGAGGATGGCGGCGCCGACGACGATCGCCGTGCCGTGCTGGTCGTCATGGAAGACGGGAATCTTCATCCGCTCGCGCAGCTTCTTCTCAATATAGAAGCATTCCGGCGCCTTGATGTCTTCGAGGTTGATACCGCCGAAGGTCGGCTCGAGCGAGGCGATGGTATCGATCAGTTTGTCCGGATCGCGCTCGTCGATCTCCAGATCGAAAACGTCGATGTTGGCGAACTTCTTGAACAGCACGCCCTTGCCTTCCATCACCGGCTTGGCGGCGAGCGGGCCGATGGCGCCGAGGCCGAGGACGGCCGTGCCGTTGGTGATGACGCCGACCAGATTGGCGCGCGAAGTCAAGGTGCTGACTTCGGCCGGATTGGCGACGATTTCTTCGCAGGCAAACGCCACGCCGGGCGAATAAGCCATCGACAGGTCGTACTGATTAGTCAGTTGTTTGATCGGGGTAACCGCAATTTTGCCCGGCTTGGGCTGGCGGTGGTAATAGAGCGCGGCTTCGCGCAATTGACGGGAATCCATGTCTGCCTCCGTTTTATATCGTGAAATGCAATTTCGAATCGCGAAAGATCATATCATGCATTGAAGGTACTTTCACCCCCGGTAGTCACGTAGCGCCACAAAGTCAAGTGGATGTAAACCCTGAGTTGAGGCATAATTATGGGCTTCCCAGCCGACGGCCTTCAGCCGCTATCAGTCTTGGTGGTGGCCCCCGGCGACTGGCGTTAAACCTAGCTATTTCAGTAACTTGGAGAGAGACACCCCATGACCGCACCGCTGAATGCACCAGATTACGTCAAACATGAAGGCCTGAAAAAATGGGTCGCCGAAATCGCCGCCCTGACCCAGCCGGACCGCATCCACTGGGCCGACGGATCGCAGGAAGAGTATGACCGCTTGTGTGCCGAAATGGTAGAAGCCGGCACCTTCATCAAACTGAACGAAGCGAAGCGTCCGAACTCCTACCTCGCCTTCTCCGATCCGTCCGACGTCGCCCGCGTCGAAGACCGCACCTACATTTGCTCCGCCAAAAAAGAAGACGCCGGCCCGACCAATAACTGGGAAGAACCCGCCGTCATGCGCGAAACCCTGAACGGTCTGTTCAAGGGCTGCATGAAAGGCCGTACGATGTATGTCATCCCGTTCTCGATGGGTCCGCTCGGTTCGCCGATCGCCCACATCGGTTTCGAAATCACCGACTCGGCCTACGTCGTCACCAACATGCGGACGATGACCCGGATGGGCAAGAAAGTCTTCGACGTGCTCGGCAGCGACGGCGAATTCGTCCCCTGCATCCACACCGTCGGCGCGCCGCTCGAGCCGGGCCAAAAAGACAGCAAGTGGCCGTGCAACCCGACCGTCAAGTACATCGTGCACTACCCGGAAACCCGCGAAATCTGGTCCTACGGTTCCGGTTACGGCGGCAATGCCCTGCTCGGCAAGAAGTGCTTCGCCCTGCGCATCGCTTCCAACATGGCGCGCGAACAAGGCTGGCTGGCCGAACACATGCTGATCCTCGGCGTCGAATCGCCGGAAGGTGAAAAATCCTACGTCGCCGCCGCCTTCCCGTCGGCCTGCGGCAAGACCAACTTCGCCATGCTGATTCCGCCGAAGACCCTCGACGGCTGGAAGATCACCACCATCGGCGACGACATCGCCTGGATCAAGCCGCGTGTCGACAAGGACGGCGTCACCCGCTTCTACGCCATCAACCCGGAAGCCGGCTTCTTCGGCGTCGCCCCGGGCACCTCGGAAAAGACCAATTTCAACGCGCTGGCCACGTTGAAGGAAAACATCATCTTCACCAACGTCGCGCTGACCGACGACGGCGACGTCTGGTGGGAAGGCCTGACCAAGCAGGCCCCGGATCACCTGATCGACTGGCAGGGCAAGGACTGGACGCCGGAAGACGGCAAGGCCGGCAAGAAGGCCGCCCATGCCAATTCCCGCTTCACCGCGCCGGCTGCTCAGTGCCCGTCGGTTGATAGCGCCTGGGAAGATCCGGCCGGCGTGCCGATTTCCGCCTTCATCTTCGGCGGCCGTCGCGCCACCACCGTGCCGCTGGTATACGAAGCTTTCAACTGGAACTACGGCGTCTACATGGCCGCCACCCTCGGTTCCGAAACCACCGCTGCCGCCTTCGGCCAGCAGGGCGTTGTCCGCCGCGACCCGTTCGCCATGCTGCCGTTCTGCGGCTACCACATGGGCGACTACTTCAACCATTGGCTGAAGATGGGCAAGACCGTCGATGCAGCGCCGAAGATCTTCTGCGTGAACTGGTTCCGGATGAACGAAAAGGGCGAATTCATGTGGCCGGGCTTCGGCGACAACATGCGCGTCCTGAAGTGGATCGTTCAGCGTTGCAAGGGTACCGTCAGCGCCAAGGAAACCGTGCTCGGCTGGATGCCGCAATTCTCCGATATCGACTGGACCGGTCTGGAAATCACCAAGGCCGAGTTCGATGGTCTGACCAAGATCGACGCCGATGCCTGGAAGGCCGAACTGGCCGGCCACAAGGAATGGTTCGACAAGATGGGCGAGAAGCTGCCGCGTGAATTCACGCTGAAGCGCGAGCTGTTCGAAATGGGCATCTTCAAGGATGCTGCCTGATCTTCGCCGCTAAGCTATGATCGAACGGCCACCTGCGGGTGGCCGTTTTCATTTGGAGAGCCTTATGTATCGTCCCGCCCAACGCCTCGCCGAGATCGCCCCTTTCCATGTCGTCGAACTGCTGACCCGCGCCCGCCAGCTCGAAGCCGAAGGCCGCGACATCATTCACATGGAAGTCGGCGAGCCCGACTTCCCGACGCCGGAACCGATCGCCAAGGCGGCCATCGCGGCGATTCAAGGCGGCAAGACGCTGTACACCGAGGCGCTCGGCCTGCCCGAACTGCGCGAGGCGATCGCCGGCTTTTATCGTCAGCGCTACGGCGTCGCGGTGCCGGCCAAGCGCATCGCCGTCACCAACGGCGCCTCCGGCGCGCTCAACCTGGCTTTTGCCTGTCTGGCCGATCCGGGCAGCGAATGGCTACTGGCCGACCCAGGATACCCGTGCAACCGGCACATTTTGCGCACTTACGAAGGGCGGCCGTTGAACATCCCGGTCGGCCCGCAAACCAATTTCCAGCCGACGCCCGAGTTGCTGCAGCAACACTGGACGGCGCAAACCGCCGGCCTGCTCGTCGCCTCGCCGGCCAACCCAACCGGCACGCTGCTGACGCTGGATGAAATCCGGGCGCTCGCCGCCGTCTGCCGCCAAAAGAACGCTCACTTCCTGGTCGACGAGATTTACCATGGTCTGACTTACGAATGTAACGCCCCCTCCGCCTGCGCCGCCGGCGACGACATCTGGGTCATCAACAGTTTCTCGAAGTACTTCCAGATGACCGGCTGGCGCCTTGGCTGGATGGTCATCCCCGAGCCTTATGTCCGCGATGTCGAGAAACTCGCCCAGAACCTCGTGCTCTGCCCGTCGACGCCAGCCCAGTACGCCGCGCTGGCGGCCTTCGAGCCGGCCACCATCGCGATCCTCGAAGCGCGCCGCAGTGAGTTCCGCAAGCGCCGCGATTTCCTGGCACCGGCCCTGGAAAGCATCGGCTTCCGGATCACCGCCCGGCCGGAAGGCGCCTTTTACCTGTATTGCGATTGCTCGGCGCTGAGCGGCGACAGTTTCGCGCTGGCCCGCGATCTGCTCGAAAAGACCGGGGTTGCGGCAACGCCGGGACTCGATTTCGGCAGCAACGAACCGGAAAAGCACATCCGTTTTGCCTACACCACCGGCGTCGATCGGCTGGCCGAAGCGGCCGAGCGCCTACGCCGCTACTTCGGCCGGTAAAGCCAGCGCCGGATAACGGGCGGCCACCGCCGCCCAGTCGAAACAAGGCCCCGGATCGCTCTTCCGCCCGGGCGCCACGTGGCAGTGACCGGCGACGGCGGCAATCGGGTAGCGTGCCTGCACGGCATCGAGCAGGGGCCACAGGGCGGCATACTGGGCGCCGCTAAAGGGCTGCGTATCAGAACCTTCCAGCTCGATCCCCACCGAGTAGTCGTTGCAGTTGTCGCGCTCTCCCCAGCACGAATTGCCGGCATGCCAGGCGCGCTGGTCGCAGCCGACAAACTGGATGACCCGGCCGTCGCGCCGGACATAGAAATGCGCCGACACCTGGAGATCGGCGATCGTTGCGAAGTACGGGTGGGCGGCCGGATCGAGCTGGTTGAGAAAGAATTTCTCGACCCAGTCGCCACCGAATTCATCCGGCGGCAGGCTGATGTTATGAATGACAACCAGCGACACCGCGCCAGCCGGCCGCTCGCCGAAATTCGGCGACGCCAGCCAGGTCACCCCCTGCAGCCAGCCATCGGCCTGCCAGTTCATCAGTCGATGCCCAGCCGTTCCAGGCGATAGCGCATCGAGCGGAACGTCACCCCGAGCAGGCGGGCCGCCGCCGTGCGGTTGCCCTCGGTTTTCTGCAAGGCTTCGAGGATGGCCTGGCGCTCCAGGCGATTCAGGTAGTCATCGAGCGTCTCGCTGCCGCGCCCGACTGCCTCGCCGGCCGCTTCTTCCGGATCGAGATGGAGATCCTCGCCCTCGATGCCGTCGCTCGAACTGAGCGCGGTGGCCCGCTCCAGGATGTTTTCCAGTTCGCGCACATTGCCGGGGAAGGAGTACAACTCGAGCGCCTTCAAGGCTCCGGCCGACAAACGCGGAGGCGCCTCGCCACAGAGGCGGCGGAGGATCGAGTCGACCAGCGGCGCGATGTCTTCAACCCGCTCGCGCAACGGCGGCATGCGCAACTCGATGACATTCAGGCGGTAATACAGATCCTGGCGGAAACTGCCTTTGTCGACGCAGTCGCGCAAATTGCGGTGCGTCGCGCAGATGATCCGCACATCGACGGCCTCCTCGGCGACGCAGCCGACCTTGCGGACGCGCTTTTCCTGGATGGCGCGGAGCAGTTTAACCTGCATGGCGAGCGGCAGATCGGCCACTTCGTCGAGAAACAGCGTGCCGCCATTGGCCGCCTGGAAGAACCCTTCGCGGTCGCTGTCGGCGCCGGTGAAAGCGCCTTTCCGGTAACCGAAGAACTCGCTCTCCATCAGGTTTTCCGGAATCGCCCCGCAATTCACCGGGACGAACGGCCCGGCGCTGCGCGCGCTGCGCGTATGGATCAGGCGGGCCGCCAGTTCCTTGCCGCTGCCCGATTCGCCGGAAATGTAGATCGGCGCCTGGCTGCGCGCCAGCTTCTCGATCATCGCCCGCACCTGCTGCATGCTCGGCGAATCGCCGATCAGCGACTGCAAGGGATCGACGCTCTCCGACCCGCCATCCGGCAGGCGCAGCGCCGATTTGACCAGGGCGCGCAACTGCTCGAGGCCGACCGGCTTGGCCAGATAGTCGAATGCTCCGGCCTTCAGCGCGGCCACCGCATTTTCGGCGCTGCCGAAGGCGGTGATCACGGCGACCGGCGTCTGGGCATGATGCTCGCCAATGTGGCGGACGATATCCAGCCCCTCGCCGTCCGGCAGGCGCATGTCGGTCAGACACAGCTGAAAGCTCCCGGCACTCAGCGCCGCCCGCGCCTCGGCCACCGAACCGACGCACTCGGCGGCCAGCCCCATGCGAGCCAGCGTCAGGTCGATCAGTTCGCGGATATCGGCTTCGTCATCGACGACAAGAATCCGCGTCAGTTCGCCGCGCGGACGTCGTTCGGTTCTGGCAACAGACACGTGTCGTTTCTCCCAACAATAATGAAATGCCCGCCACTCGGCGCTGGCGCCAGTTGCAGGCTGGCCCCGTTGGCCACGCACAACTCGCGGGCAATGAACAAACCCAGCCCGGTGCCCTGGTGGTGGGTCGTGAAGAACGGCTCGAAGACCTGCTCGCGAACCGACTCCGGGACGCCGGGACCATCGTCCACGACATGCAATTCTACCCGCCCCTCGCCATTTGCACCGACCGTGGCGATGCGCACCGCCCCCGGGCCGCGGCTGGAATGGCGAAAGCCGTTGCTGACCAGATTCCACAAGACCTGATGCAGGTGCGACCGGTCGAAACAGATGGCCGAGCCGGCGGCCATTTCCAGGCGGACCGCATCGGCCGGCAGGTTTTCGGCCGCCAGAAAGTGTTCGACGAAGGCGCCACAGAACTCGTCGAGATGCACCAGTTCCGGCTGGGCCCGCTGTTGCCGGCCGAGTTCCAGGACGTCCTTGACGATGCGGTCGAGGCGGACGACGTTGTCGTTCAGGATGCGCAACAGGCGATCCTGCATTTCCCCGCGGCGTTCCTCGCGCAGCAATTCACCGGCATGGCTGATGGCCGACAGCGGATTGCGGATTTCGTGGGCGATGCTGGCGGTCAGCCGCCCGAGCGAAGCCAGTTTCATCTGCTGGGCGCGTTCCTTGAGCCGCCCGACATCTTCGAGAAAGACCAGGACCTCGCCGTCGGAACTGGTGGTCCGGGCAAAACGGGCATGCAGCTCGCTTCCTTCCGCCGCGCAAAACTGCACCGCCTCATGGCCGGCGCCCGCCCCCCAGGCGTCCAGCGCGGCGGCCAGGGTCGGCGCACTGGATGCCAAACTCGCCGCGCCCGCCTCCGGCAAGCCGAGCATTGTCCGGGCCACCGGATTGTGCCGGACGACCAGGCCATTGGCGCCAACGATCAGCACACCATCCTGCATCCGTTCGACGACGCGCTGACTGATGCGGATCTGGTTGTCGAGCGCGATGCCACGCCGCCGCGCCAGATCTTCATTGACCATCGCCCGCTGGCCGAGCAGCCGGGCGAGGATGGCGGTGGCAAAAAAACCGGCCGACAGGAAGCCGGCCTGGACCACCGAAGCCGAATCGAAATCGGCGGCAAAAACCCCGTAGATCTCGCTGCACAGCACCGCCAGCGTCGCCTGCGCGGCGTAGAACAGGACCAGCCGGCCGCGCCCGACCAGGCTGGCCGCCGCCAGCGAGACCAGCAGCAGGATGCCGAGGCCGCTGCCGACCCCGCCGGCGAGATACATCATCAGGCTGACCACGGTGACGTCGAACAGCACCTGCAACGACAACTGGAAGTTGAAGCGTTTTTGCCAGTAAGTCGACAGTAGCAGGCCGCCGATCACTCCGAGCATGTAGCCGCCGGTCAGCGCAAAAATGCCGGGCGACGGCAGCAGATTGAGCCGCGCCGTCCATTCGTGCGGGAACAGCATGGTCAGAAAGATCAGGCTGGCCAGCACCAGGCGGTAGGTATTGAAGTACTGGAAGGAGCGCCAGTTGGGCTCCCAGGTCGAGGAAAGCCAGTCGGTCATCAGGACCGGGCGGCGCGCGCCGCATCGCGATGCGCCGGGCTGCAATAAACGGCCTGACCATCGACGACGCTATCGCTCTCCGGCATATGGACCCCACAATGGGCGCAAACCAGCATTTTTTCCGGCGCCGGATCGCGCCGGACCTTGGCCTCCGGCGGTGGTATCGCACTGCGCTTCTTCCAGCTCCACCAGACCACCGCGAGCAAGGCAAACAACAGCAGGTATTTCATCATCGGGCGCCTAAAAATAAGGTCAATCTTACGTCTTCGCCAGCCGAACAGGAAATCGCCGGCACGCCCTGGAGGTGCGGCGGTTCGATCGCTGAGTCGGGCCCGGCCGGTCAGTCGGGCTGGCGGAACTCGTCGTCGATCCAGGCGGTGGCGCTGGCCATGCCAAGCTTGAACTGCGGCCCGACACGCACCTCGGCGAGCAATTCGCCATCGGCCCCCGAGGCGCCGAGCACGGCGTGCGGATCGTCTTCATCGGGAACGATGTCGAGGCTGATGGTGAGGCGGCCGGATGGCGTCGCCACCGAGATTTTCTGGTGCAGCATGGCATGCAGATGGTGCTCATGGCGGCGCAGCACTTCCGAAGCCGTCTTGACCAGCGTACCGAAAGCCGTGGCATCGAGCGGCTTGGGATTCTTCTTGTCGCGCCCCATCGTCCACGGGCCTACCAGCGCCGGCTCGGATTCGCCGTCCTTGATCATCGCCACGGCCCAGCCTTCGTCGTCTTCATTCTTGATGACCCGCGCCGTCCACCCCTTGTTGCGCCAGAGCAGCGGCTCGAAGACCGAGTCGGCCTCGTTCATTGTGTTGTCTGTCATGGCTGGACTCCGTTCCGGTCGGGGTGATGCCGCAGACGCTGGCCTGATGATCGGCAGAAGGGGCAGCATGTTGCGGCTTTTCGCCGGACCGATCAACTATTACCTGCGCCGGCGGCTCACCCGATCGCCGGCACGGCAATCATCATCCGACGCCCAGCCGGTTTTGAACTTAAAATCGGACTCGCCCCTCGAAAACAACTCTCGATCCGGAACCAGCATGAAGCAGACCGCTTTCCCCAGAACGCCCTTGTTGGCGGGCCACGATGCCGAGCAAACGCGCCGGCAGATCCTCGACTACTTTCACGCCACCTTCGATCGCTACGAACAGCTGTTCGAGGTGCTGAACGGCGCCGAGGCCTACTACGTCAAGCCGATTGCGCTGCGTCACCCGCTGATTTTCTATTTCGGCCATACCGCCACCTTCTTCATCAACAAGCTGGTGCTGGCCGGCCTGCTGGCGCAGCGCATCGATCCGAAGTTCGAATCGATGTTCGCCATCGGCGTCGATGAAATGAGCTGGGACGACCTCAACGAGGTGCGCTACGACTGGCCGACCGTCGACGCCGTTCGCGCCTACCGGCAACAGGTGCGGGCCGCGGTCGGCCAGTTGATCCGGACGGCGCCGCTGAGCCTGCCGATCACCTGGGATCACCCGTGGTGGATCATCGTGATGGGGATCGAGCACGAACGCATCCATCTGGAAACCTCGTCGGTGCTGATCCGCCAGCATCGGTTGTGCTATGTCCAGCCGCATCCGGCCTGGGAGCCTTGCCGGAGCAGCGCGGCGGCGCCGCAGAACGGGCTGGTCGACATCCCGGCCGCCAGCTTCCAGGTCGGTCGTGAGCGGAGCACGCCGGAAATCTACGGCTGGGATAACGAATTCGGCCGCCATGAGGCGTCCACCGCCGCCTTCCAGGCCAGCCGTCATCTGGTTTCCAATCAGGAATTTCTCGCCTTCGTCGACGCCGGCGGCTATGCCGACGACTCGCTGTGGCCGGCCGAAGGGCTGGCCTGGAAAAAATTCGCCCGGGCCAGCCAGCCGACTTTCTGGGTCAAGGATGGCAGCCAGTGGCGCCTCCGGCTGATGCTGGAAGAAGTGGCGATGCCCTGGGACTGGCCGGTGGAAACCAATTACCACGAGGCCAAGGCCTTCTGTAACTGGCAGGCCCGCCGCACCGGCCAGCCGGTACGCCTGCCGAGCGAAGATGAATGGCAGGCCATGCGGCATTTTGCCGGCATCGGCGACCTGCCGCTCGCCCCCCCGGCCGCCGCCAACATCGAACTGGATCATTACGCCTCGGCCTGTCCGGTCGGCCAGTTTGCCCATGGCCCGCTGTTCGACGTCATCGGCAATGTCTGGCAATGGCTGGAAACGCCGACCTATCCGTACGATGGCTTTGCCGTCCATCCGATCTACGACGACTTCACGACGCCGACTTTCGACGACCGTCACAACCTGCTCAAGGGCGGCTCGTGGATTTCCTGCGGCAATGCCGCCGTGCCGCAATCGCGCTACGCCTTCCGCCGCCATTTCTTCCAGCACGCCGGTTTCCGCTACGTCGTGGCCGACGCGCCGGCCAGCCAGCCGGCCTCGCATTACGAAACCGACCGGCTGATCTCGGAATACATCGAATTCCACTACGGCGAGGAATATTTCGCCGTACCCAACTTCCCGCGCGCCCTCGCCCGGCTGGCCATCGAGGCGATGGCCGGCAAGCCGGCCGGCAAGGCGCTCGATCTCGGCTGTGCCACCGGCCGCGCCACGTTCGAGCTGGCCCGGCATTTCGACCAGGTCACCGGCATCGACTTCTCGGCCCGCTTCATCGGCGTCGGCACCCAGCTCCAGGAACAGGGCCGCCTGCGCTACACGCTGGTCGAGGAAGGCGAGTTGGTCGCCTACAAGGAGTGCGCACTGGGCGCCCTAGGCCTGGCCGATGTGGCGGCCAAGGTCGAGTTCTTCCAGGGCGACGCCTGCAACCTGAAGCCGGTGTTCGCCGGCTACGACCTGATTCTGGCGGCCAACCTGATCGACCGCCTGTACAGCCCGGCGGCCTTCCTGAAAACCGTGCATGAGCGCCTCAATCCCGGCGGCCTGCTGTTGCTCGCCTCGCCCTACACCTGGCTGGCGGAACATACCAAACGCGAAGAATGGGTCGGCGGTTTCAAGCGGGACGGCGAAAACGTGACCACGCTGGACGGCCTGAAAACCATGCTGGGCGGTCATTTCCGGCTGGTCGACGGGCCGCGTTCGGTACCCTTCGTGATCCGCGAAACGAAACGGAAATTCCAGCACACGCTGTCCGAAGTGACGATCTGGCAGCGGATTTGATGGGGGCAATTGCTTAAAAGTCGGGCGGGTGCTAATTTGAACCGGCATAAACTTTACACCTTAAGGCCGACATGAACGCAGCCCCCAATCCCCTCCCGACCCCCGATCAACTGCGCGACGTGCTGCGGGTCGTCGTCGACCCCGAGGTGGGCGTCAACATCGTCGATCTCGGGCTGGTCTACAACGTCGCGGTCAGTCCGGCGGCGGTCAAGGTAGACCTGACCATGACCTCGCCGGCCTGCCCGCTCAGCGACCTGGTGATCGCCGATGCCGAGGCGGCCTTGCACGCTGCCTTGCCGGAAACCTGCGCGGTGAGCATCGATCTGGTGTGGAATCCGCCCTGGGACCCGACGATGATGAGCGACAAGGCGCGCGAGAACCTCGGCTGGTAACGACATGACGTTCCGCGAGCTTCCGCCGGCCTGGCGCCTGCCGCTGCTGCTGATGGGCATGGCCAGCCTGGTGATCGGCGTGCTCGGCGGCCTGGCCCGACTGGCCGTCGACGTCCCGCTGTTCGCCCAGGTGCGGGCCGGTGGTCATGGCGCACTGATGATCGCCGGCTTTTTCGGCACCGTGATCTGTCTCGAACGGGCGGTCGCCCTGCACCGCCTGTGGCCTTATCTGGCGCCGCTCGGCGCCGCGCTCGGCGGCATCGCTTTTCTGGCGCAGGGCCCGTGGTGGCTCGCCCCCGCGCTGTTCTCGCTGGCCGGCTGCTGCTTTGTCGCGGCCAGCCTGACCGTCTATCGGCAAATGCCGGCGCTGTTCACCGTCACGCTGCTGCTCGGCGCCCTCGCCTGGCTGGCCGGCAACCTGCGCTGGCTGTTTACGCAGGAGATCGGCTCGGCGGTGTTGTACTGGATGAGTTTCCTGGTTCTGACCATCGCCGGCGAACGCCTGGAACTGACCCGCTTCATGCCCGCCAAGCCGGTCGGGCGCCGGCTGTTCATCGCCATCCTGCTGCTCATCTGCGGCGCGGCTGCCATGCTCCCGTTCGCCGCCGGGCCGGGCGGCCGGTTGCTGGCCGTTGGCTTGCTGCTGCTGGCCGCCTGGCTGCTGCATTACGACATCGCCCGGCGCACCGTGAAACAGGCCGGCCTGACCCGCTTCGTCGCCAGCTGCCTGCTCGCCGGCTATGGCTGGCTGGCCTTCGGCGCCCTGCTCGGCACGACCGGTGCCTTCGAACCCGGCCATCCGTGGCGGGACAGCGCCTTGCACGCGATCTTTCTCGGTTTCGTCTTCTCGATGGTCATCGGCCATGCGCCGATCATTTTTCCGGCGGTGATGCGGGTCAAGATTCCTTACCACCCGTTCTTCTACCTGCCGCTGGCCGCCCTGCACCTCTCGCTGCTCGCCCGCATCATCGGCAATCTCGGCGACTTCGCGCCGTGGCGCCAGAACGGCGCGCTGCTCAATGCGCTCAGTCTGGCGCTGTTCGTCCTCACCCTGCTGGTCAGCGTGGCGCGGGGCGCCGCCTCTCAGCGAAAGGCAACGCCATGAAACGCTCAGCGGCCCTGATCAAGCTCTCCCGCGAACACCACACGGCCCTCAGTCTCGCCCTGCGTATCGAGCGCGGCGGCGATGCAGCCGCCCTGGCTGCCCTGCAGTTCAAGGTACCAACGATCTTTCGCGAAGAACTGGAAGCGCATTTCCAGGAAGAAGAAAACAGCCTGTTGCCGCAACTGCTGCTGGCCGGCGAGGCAACGCTGGTCAACCGGACCTTGGCCGAGCATCGCCAACTGCGTCAGTTGGTCGACCGGATCGCCGCTGGCGATCTTGCCAGCCTGCCAGCCTTTGCCGAGCAGCTGCGGGCCCACGTTCGGTTTGAAGAACGGGAACTGTTCATGGTGGCCGAGCGGGTGTTGCCGGCCAGCGCCCCACCCGCCTGAGACTGAAGGCTGCCCCCGGCTAACGCCGGACAGTTTTCCCGGCCCATGCGCGACGGGCCAATTGGCCGAGCACGACCAGGGCAAACAACAATGCCAAGGCCCATTTCAGCAGCGCACAACTGGCCGACAGCGCGATGAGTGGCGCGCCGCTGCCAGGGGCCTGCGCCAGCAGATGAATATGCGCGGCGTTTTCGCAGAGGTCGAAAAAGCCGGCAAGCGGCAGCATCAGCAGGGCGGCGCGATAGATTGCCGGGGACTGGCCGGCAAACAGCGACGACCTGGCCACCAGCAGATAGCCGAAAGCCCCGTAAATGAAGGGATGGAGGCTATCGAAGACGAAGTGCGCGCGATAAAGGGCAAGCCCGGCGGCGCCCCAGGCATCGACAATCGACCAGAACGACACAGCGGTGAATGCCAGTTGCAGGGCGAAAACGCTCGGTTCAAGCGGCGCCAGCATGAGCACGATATTCAGCTGCGACGCCACGAAGAGCGCTGCAGCGAAGAAGACGATCCAGCGATCGCCGGTTTTCATCGGGCTAGACCTTCTCGTCCCAATGAAAATGGTGCATCAGCCGATGCAGTATCGGCGTGAATAGCAGCGCGGCGGTAACGATGAAGGCCAAGCCGGCGTACAGCGCATAGAGCCCGGCGAAGAGCTTGCCGGCCGAGGTCTGCGGCGGATCGACCGGCCCCATGCCGCCCAGCAGCATGGCGGCATTCAGGAAGGCGTCGATCCACGAGAGGTTCTCGAACAGCACGTAGCCCAGCATGCCGACGGCCAGCGATGTCGCCAACAGGCCAAAGGCCACGGCAAGGTGACCGATTAGCCGGAGCAGGAAGTTGCCTGGCGAGATGGGCGCTTCGCGTCGGGATTCGTACATGGTCTGGCGTTACCCTCCTGGCTGGGCCGGACAGGCCGTTGATTGGCGCTGAGACTAGCGCAAACGTCACGGCCCATCAACGCCGCTGACGGTCGCTGCGGCTCAAAGCCCGCAAGTCGCTGAGCGATTCCGGGAACCACCTGGCCGATTCATCCATCCAAAAGGTGTGCGTGCTATTCGGGCGCCTTGCGCTGCGCCATGGAGCCACCATGGCTGACTTCCAAAAGGCAGGTCATGAACGAAAAATTGCTGGCAGGCATATCCCCGGTCGGAGAAGACCCGTTTCGCCGGGTAGTCGAATGGGCGCCGACGGCGATCGTCATGGTCAATGCCAAGGGCAACATCGTCCTGAGCAACGCCCAGGCGGAACGGATTTTCGGCTATGCACGCGACGAGCTGCTCGGTGAACCGATCGAAAAGCTGGTGCCGGAACGCTTTGCCGGACATCATCCGGCCTATCGCAGCGACTTTTACGCCGCACCGCATCCGCGGCCGATGGGCAGCGGCCGCGATCTTTATGCGCGGCGTCGCGACGGCAGCGAATTCCCGGTCGAAATCGGCCTGACCCCGATCGATTCCGACAACGGCCCGATGGTCCTCGCGGCGATTGTCGACATCACCGAGCGCAAGCGGCTCGAAGAGCGCTTTCGCCGGGTCGTCGAATACGCCCCCAGCGCGATGGTGATGATCGAGCGCAGCGGCCGCATGGTTCTGGTCAACGCCCAGACCGAGCAGCTTTTCGGCTACCCGCGCAGCGCCTTGATCGGCGAACTGGTCGAGATGCTGGTGCCGGAACGGCTGCGCGGCGAACATGTGCACTTCCGCGGCTCCTTTCTCGAGGTCCCCAAGGCCCGCCCGATGGGCGCCGGCCGCGACCTCTTCGCCCGCCGCGCCGACGGCACCGAGTTTCCGGTTGAAATCGGCCTCAACCCGATCGAAACCGAGGAAGGGGCGATGGTGCTCGCCTCCATCGTCGACATCACCGAACGCCAGCGGGCCCAGCAGAAACTGGAAAATGCGCTGCAGGAAAAAACGGTGTTGCTCAACGAGGTGCATCACCGGGTGAAGAACAACCTCCAGGTCATTTCCAGCCTGCTCAACCTGCAGGCGACCCATGCCAGCGATCCCCGCCTGCGCGCCATCCTGGCCGAGAGCCAGAGCCGCGTCCGGGCGATGGCCCTGACCCATCAACTGCTCTACGAGCGCAAGGACTACTCGCGGATCGATCTCGGCGAATACCTGGAGCGCCTGGCCCAGTTGCTGATCGGTAGCTACCGCGAGGACGGGGCACGTATCACGCTGCGCCGGATACTGCCGGAAACCCCGCTGTTCCTCGATTTCGAGCGGGCGATTCCGTGCGGGCTGATCATCAACGAACTGGTGACCAACGCCTTCAAACACGCTTTCCCCGCCGGGCGCTCCGGCGAAGTCCGCATCGAACTGCTCGCCGTGGGCGACGAGCTCGAACTGGTCGTCGCCGACAACGGCGTCGGTCTGCCGGCAAGCTTCGACCTGACGAACCTGAAATCGCTGGGTCTGCAACTCGTTCCCCTGCTCGCCGATCAGCTCGGCGGCAGTTTTACCGTGCATGACCACCAGGGACCGCGCTTTTCGTTGCGCTTCCCGAGCAACCCCACCGGGCGGAGAGCATCATGAATACAGACAAACAAATCAACCTGATGCTGGTCGAAGACGAACGCGTCGTCGCCTTCGATCTGAAGAACCAGTTGCAGGCACTCGGCTACCGGGTCGGTGCGATGGTCGGCAGCGGCGAGCAGGCCGTGCAGTGCATCGGCCAAATCGCCCCCGACCTGGTGTTGATGGATATCCACCTGGAAGGCGCCATGGACGGCGTGCAGGCGGCAATCAAGATTCAGGAGGAGCACCAGACCCCGATCATCTACCTGACCGCCTTCGCCGAGGACGATACCCTGCACCGCGCCCTGGCCAGCCGGCCCTTCGGCTATCTGGTCAAACCTTGGGACATTCGCGAATTGCACGCCTCGATCCAGATGGCGCTGGCCCGGCGGGAAGTCGAGATCGCCGTCGAGAGTAGCGAGCTGCGCCTGAAACTGGCGATGGATGCTGCCTCGCTCGGCGTGATCGAATGGCTGCCGCTCTCCGGCCGCCTGCATGGCGACGGCCACCTCGGCGCCCTGTTTGGCGACCGCCAGATGCCGCTAGACGAATCCTGGGCGTCTTTCCTCAGCCGCGTCAGCGACGATGACCGGGCCCGCGTCGCGGCCAGCCTCGATACGGCGCTGGCCAGCGGCTTGCCGGTATGCATCGAGTTCTGCACGGTGCCCAACGGCCGACCGCATTTCCTCGAAGCCAACGTCAAGGCCTACCCCGGCGCCAACGTCGACCGGCGCATCGTCGGCGTCCTGCAGGACGTCACCGAACGCCACCTGACCGACGAACGGCTTCGCCAGTCCAGCGTCGTGTTCCATACCTCGGCCGAGGGCATCGTGATCGTCGATACCGAGCGCCGCGTCGGGGCGATCAATGCGGCTTTTACGCGGATTACCGGCTACCGCGAGGCCGATGCCGTCGGCTTCGATATCGACGTGCTGCTCCGCACGCAACGCGACGCCGTGGACAGCGCGAGCTTTTTCGCCGAAATCGCGGCCAGCGAGGAAGGCTACTGGCAAGGCGAGGTCAATTGCCAGCGCCTCGGTGGCGCGATCTTTCCGGCCTGGCAGAGTTTGAGCGTGGTCCGCGACACCAAGGGGCGGCTGAGCAATTTCGTGATGGCCTTCTCCGACGTCAGCGGCATGCATGTCGCCGAAGAAAAATTCCATCACCTGGCCCACCACGACCCGCTGACCGGCCTGCCCAACCGCCTGCTCTTCGACGACCGCCTCGATCATGCGATCGAACTGGCGCACCGCGACAGGCAGCACTGCCTGGTGCTGTTCCTCGATCTCGACAGTTTCAAGGTGGTGAACGACACCCTCGGCCACAGCGTCGGCGACGAACTGCTGCGCATCATGGCCAGCCGCCTGCGCGCCGCGCTGCGCAGCACCGATACGATCGCCCGGCTGGGCGGCGACGAATTCGTCATCCTGGCCGGCGACAGCAGCGCCGCCTATGCCGCCGAACTGGCCCAGAAGGTCCTCAATACGGTGCGCGCGCCAGTCAACCTGGCCGGCGACAGCATTACCGTGTCCGGCAGCATCGGCATCGCTGTCTATCCCGACAACGGCAGCGATCGCCACCTGCTGATGCGCGCGGCCGATATCGCCATGTATTCGGCCAAGGAGGCCGGGCGCAACCGCTATCGCTTCTACTCACAGGAAATGGCCGACCGCAGCGCCGAACGGATGACACTCGAGCAGGGCTTGCGGCGAGCCATCGAGGAAGATCAACTGGTCGTCTATTACCAGCCGCAGATCACGCTGGCCGACGGGCGGACCTTCGGGGTCGAGGCACTGGTCCGCTGGATGCACCCGGAACTGGGGATGATTCCCCCGATCCGCTTCATCCCGGTGGCCGAGGAAAGCGGCGTCATCGACAGCCTCGGGCACTGGGTGCTCGAACGGGCCTGCAGCGAAATGGCCGGACTATCCGCCGACGACGGCCAGCAGCTGCGTCTGGCGGTCAATGTCTCGGCGCGCGAGTTCATGCGTGACGACTTCATCGACGCCGTCCTCGACACGCTGGCGCGGACCGGTTTTCCGGCCAGCGCACTGGAACTGGAGATCACCGAAAGCACCTTGCAGGTCCTCGAACGCAGCGTCGAAATCCTCGGCAAGCTGCACAGTTTCGGCATCACCGTCAGCATCGACGATTTCGGGACCGGCTATTCCTCGCTCAGCGTGCTGCGCGACCTGCCGATCGACCGGATCAAGATCGACCGCTCGTTCATCCTTCAGCTGCCGGACAACAGCGAGGGCATCGCCTTCGTCGAAGCGATCATCGCGCTGGCCGGCTCGTTGCGCATGGAGATCATTGCCGAAGGCATCGAATACCCGGCGCAGGCGGCGATTCTGAAGGAAATGGGGTGCAACGGCGGTCAGGGCTTTCTGTTCAGCCGGCCGGTCGCCCGTGAGGATCTGCTCCCGCTGCTCGGCGCCGCCCCGCCCAGCCCGACTGTCATTTGACCAGTCGCTTGGCGCTCCACCGGCGATCCGCCTCGCCCCGCGGCTGGCGGCGGCGATCGACATGAGCGCGGCTTTTCAGCTTGCGGTCGTGGCGCAGGCGAATGGCGGCGGCCAGATTCAGCAGCACGAGGCCGACCACCACGGTGACGAAAACCCAGGGGGCATCGGCGATTCGCTGGATGACTACCGGAAAACTCATCGATTCTCCATGGGTCTAGCGATGCACCGGTCAGCGCCGGCGCGTCGGCGGCCTATTTGCCATTGCTCGGCTTGCCCGGCAGCAATTGCCCGCGCAGCTCGCCGCCCTTGTATTTTTCGCTGTGCACATTGACGTACAGCTCGCCGGCCAGATAAGCCCGGTACTCGGCTTCGTTCAGCTTGCTGCCGTCCGGCACCCGCCAAACGTCGTCGCTGCTGCTCGTCAGCGTAACGATCACCGGACCGTTGGTCCCGACCTTGCCGTGATGAATGTGCGCCATGCTTGCCTTGATCCCGGAAGTCATCAGCGTACCACTGACGGTCATGTCCTTGCCCACCGTGATGGCGCCGTTACCGGATGCCGTGGTCGCTACCGGAGGCACTTCCGCCGCGCCGGAGAGTTTGAATTTCAGCTCCTGGGCCGTGGCAATCGCTGAAAAAGCGGCCAGCCCCAGGCTGACGGCGACGAGCAGGCCCGCTACGGCGGGACGGGAGATGCGAACAAGCTTCATGACTGGCCTTTCCAGTTAACGCGGGGAAAATGCTGAGTGAAGGGGATTGAACGCACGAGGACCGATGGATTCAGCAGCGACGGGTGGAGGAAACCCTGACCGGAACCATGGGCCACTCGTGCGTCCATGCTGGAAGCTACTACGTTGACCGGGCCCGGTCCGTACGCTATCGAACACAAGCGCGCGATGCACGGCGGCTCAGTCGAAGCGATGGTCACGAATCTGCACCCGACCCTGATCGAGGCGCACCGGAAAGATGGTGATCGGTTCGCAGGCCGGCAGCGACAGCGCTTCGCCGGTGCGCAGCGAAAAGCGCGCGGCGTGGCGCGGGCAGCTTATTTCCAGACCGTTCAGCGGGCCGCCGGAGAGGGTTTCGGCCTCGTGGCTGCAGACGTCCTCGATCGCATAATAATGGCCGTCGATATTGAATACCGCGACCGCGACGCCATTCAGGTCGAGCCGGCGAAAACTGCCCGGGAGAAAATCCGCCGCCGCGGCGACATCGGTCCACTCATCCACTTTCCGTCTCCTCGCTCACAACAACCCAAGCTCCAGCCGGGCGGCCTCGCTCATCATCGTCTTGTCCCAGCGCGGCTGCCAGACCAGCTCGACCTGCACGTCCTCAACGCCGGGCACCTCGCCGACCGCCTCCGCGACCAACGCCGGAAAAGTCTGGGCGACCGGACAGCCGGGCGCCGTCAGGGGCATCCGGATATGCACGGCGCCGCTGTCGGGCGCCATGGTCAGTTCGTAGATCAGGCCGAGGTCGTAGATATTGACCGGGATTTCCGGATCGAAAATGGTCCGCAAGCGGGCGATGACCGCTTGTTCCAGTTCGCTGGTCGACGCGGCCATCGATCTACTCCGTCGTCACCGGCTGCTGCGCCTGATGCAGCGCGGCGAGCAACGTATGCCAGGCCAGCGTGGCGCATTTGACACGGGCCGGAAACTTCCGCACGCCGGCCAGCACGGCCAGTTTGCCGAGATCGGGGGGACTTTCCGGCTGGTCGCCGGTGAGCATGGCGTGAAAACTGTCGAACAGGGTTTCGGCCTCGGCGACGCTGCAGCCTTTCAGGGCCTCGCTCATCAGCGAGGCGGAGGCGGTCGAAATGGCGCAGCCGACACCGTCGAAACGGACGTCCTGGATGATGCCGTCGACCACCTTGAGCTGTAGGTTGAGGTGGTCGCCGCACAGCGGATTGAAGCCTTCGGCCCGGTGGCTGGCCTCGGGCAACGAACCGAAATTGCGCGGCCGCCGGCCGTGGTCGACGATCACTTCCTGATACAGATCGTGCAGGTCGGCGATCATGCGAACATCTCCCGTACCTTGCGCAGGCCGCCAAACAGCGCATCGACCTCGCTCCGCGTGTTGTAGAGGGCAAAGGAGGCCCGCACGGTGGCCGGCACCCGGTAGCGTTCCATCACCGGCATGGCGCAATGATGGCCGGTCCGCACGGCGACGCCCTGGGCGTCGAGGATGGTGCCGATATCGTGCGGATGGATGCCGGCCAGCGTGAAGGAAAGAATCGCCCCCTTGTCGCCGGCCGTGCCGATCAGCCGCAGGCCGTCGCAACGCTGCGCCTGCCCGGTCGCATAGTCCAGCAAATCGGCCTCATGCGCCGCGATGGCCGGCCGATCGGCGGCCTGCAGATAGTCGATGGCGACGCCGAGGGCGATGCCGCCGGCGATATTCGGGGTGCCGGCCTCGAATTTGTAAGGCAGGTCGTTCCAGCTCGAACCGGCGAAACTGACCTGGCGGATCATGTCGCCACCGCCCTGCCAGGGCGGCATGGCGTCGAGCAGGGCGGCCCGGCCATAGAGCACGCCGGTGCCGGTCGGGCCGTAGAGCTTGTGCCCGGAGAAAGCATAGAAGTCGCAGCCGAGATCGTTCACATCGACCGGCAGGTGAGCGACCGCCTGCGCCCCATCGACCAGCACCACGGCGCCGACGCGGTGGGCCATGGCGACCAGTTGCTTGACCGGGTTGATGGTGCCCAGCGCATTCGACATATGGGTGATCGCCAGCAGCCGGGTGCGCGGATTGAGCAGCTTTTCGAACTGTTCCAGATCGAGCTGGCCGGCCTCGTCGATCGGCGCCACCCGCAGCACGGCGCCGATGCGCTGGCAGAGCAGTTGCCACGGCACGATGTTGGAGTGATGCTCCATTTCGCTGACGAGGATTTCGTCGCCGGCCCGCAAGCCGTTGCCATAGCTGTTCGCCACCAGGTTGATCGACTCGGTGGTGCCGCGGGTGAAGACGATTTCCTCGCGGGCTGGCGCCTGGATGAAAGCCCGCACCTTGTCGCGCGCCCCTTCGTAGGCCTCGGTCGCTTCCTGGCTCAGACGGTGCACACCACGGTGGATATTGGCGTTGTAATGCGCGTAGTAGTGGCGCTCGGCCTCGATCACCGACCACGGTTTCTGGGTGGTGGCGGCATTGTCGAGGTAGACCAGCGGATGCCCGTCGACCCACCGCTCAAGGATCGGAAAATCCTGACGCAACCGGGCCACATCGAGTTGCGCTACGGCTTGCAGTTCGCTCACGGCGGCCGGCATGGCGTTTTCCTTCACGAGCGCGGCAGCTTGTGCTGCAGCAGGTCGTCCAGCCTTTCCTGCAGCAGCAGGATGCGGACGCGGTCGATGACTTCCATGGCAAAGGCCCGAGTCAGCAGGCTCCGGGCGGCGGCTTCGCCGATGCCGCGGGAGCGCAGGTAGAAGATCTGGGCCGGGTCGAGCTGGCCAACCGTCGCGCCGTGGCTGCATTTGACATCGTCGGCCCAGATTTCCAGTTGCGGCTTGGTATCGATCTCGGCGTTGTCGGACAGCAACAGATTGCGGTTCGATTGCACGGCATCGCTGCCCTGGGCATCGCGATAAACGACGACGCGACCGTTGAAAACGCCGTGCGCCGCCCCGTTGAGCACACCTTTGTAGAACTCCCGGCTGGTGCAGCCGGGTTGCCGGTGATCGATGCAGGTATGGTGATCGACATGCTGCGGGCCATCGACCACATAAAGGCCGTCCAGATCGCAGGCGGCACCCGCCCCTTGCAGCCCGACCGTAATATCGACGCGGGCCAGTTGCGCGCCAAGGGAAAAGGAACCAGAGACGAAGCGGCTGTCGGCCTCCTGGGCGACATTGACCGCGGCAATGTGGAACGCCGCCGGGCTTTCCTGCTGCAGCTTGTAGTGTTCGATGCCGGCCCCCGGCGCCAAGACGATGTCGGTCACCGTATTGGTGAAATAGCTCGGCGCGCCGATCGCGGCATGGTGCTCGATGATGCTGGCCGAACTGCCGGCCCCGGCCAGCACCAGATTGCGCAAGTGGATGGCGAGATTGGCCTCGCTGGTCAGGAAGAGCAACTGGATCGGCCCCTTGACGTGCGCTCCGGGCGGCAGGCGAATATAGGCGCCGTCGGCCATCAAGGCGAGATTCAGGTCGCTGAAGGCGGATGCGCCGTCGGTGGCGGGCAGCTCTTTTTCCAGTTCGCCAGGATGCTGGTCAAGGCTGTAGGCCAGGCTGCCCAGCACGATGCCCGCCGGCAGCCGGCCGAGGTGGCTCAAGCCGGTCTCCAGGCGACCATTGACGAAAACCAGCAAGTGACTGCCGGGCAGCGCCAGGCGGCTGACCTGGGCGGCCAGACTGGTGCCGATCGGGGGCGGCAACAGGTCGAACTCGCCTTTTTCGATGGCCGCCACACTGGTGTATTTCCAGTCCTCGTCGCGCCGCGTCGGAAAGCCACGCCGGGCAAAGCGCTCGATGGCCGACTGGCGGGCCCGGTCCAGCCAGCTGGCGCCGTGGCCGGGCAAGGTGGCGGCGATGCGGCTGTAGGCGTCGAGATAACGATCGGCGGCAACCGACAACGGGGCGTTCATGGCCGCGCCGCCACCCGATCCGGCAGGTCGGCCGGCCGGCCGTAGCCGGTGCGTTCGAGTTCAGTCGCCAGCTCCGGGCCGCCGGAGCGGGCAATCCGCCCATCGGCCAGAACATGCACCCGGTCCGGCTTGACGTAGTCGAGCAGGCGTTGGTAATGGGTCACCAGCAGCGCCGCCCGCTGCGCGCTCCGCCAGTTGTTGATGCCGCAGGCGACGACCTTGAGGGCGTCGATGTCGAGGCCGGAATCGCTTTCGTCGAGCAGGGCCAGCGTCGGTTCGAGCAGCGTCATCTGGAGGATTTCGTTGCGCTTCTTTTCGCCGCCGGAAAAGCCTTCGTTAACCGGGCGATAGAGCAGCTTTTCATCCATCTCGAGGAGTTTCAGTTTGGCCCGGATCAGCGTCAGGAAATCGATGGCGTCGAGTTCCGGCTGGCCCCGGTGCCGGCGCATGGCATTGAGCGCCGCCTTGAGAAAATAGACATTGGCGACGCCGGGAATTTCGACCGGATACTGGAAGGCGAGAAAGACCCCCTCCCTGGCCCTTTCCTCCGGCGCCAGTTCAAGCAGGTTGCGGCCTTGATAAATGACTTCGCCGGCACTCACCTGATAGCCCTCGCGGCCGGCCAGAACATGGGCCAGCGTGCTTTTCCCGGAGCCGTTGGGGCCCATCACGGCATGCACTTCGCCGGCCTTGATGCTGAGGTCGAGGCCCTTGAGAATGGGCTTGCCATCGACACTGACGTGCAAGTTGCGGATGTCCAGCATGATGCCTGTTCTCCTTTAACCGATGCTGCCTTCCAGACTGACGCCCAACAGCTTTTGCGCTTCGACGGCGAATTCCATCGGGAGTTTCTGGAAAACTTCCTTGCAGAAGCCATTGACGATGATCGACACCGCATCCTCGGGCGACAGGCCGCGGCTCTGGCAGTAGAAAAGCTGCTCTTCGCCGATGCGCGAGGTGGTGGCCTCGTGTTCGACGCGCGCCGAGGGATGCTTGACCTCGATGTAGGGAAAAGTGTGGGCGGCGCATTTGTCGCCCAGCAGCAGCGAGTCGCACTGGCTGTAATTGCGCGCGCCGACGGCGCTTTTCGCCATGCGCACCAGGCCACGGTAGGCATTCTGGCCGTGGCCGGCCGAAATGCCTTTCGAGAGGATGTTGCTGCGCGTGTTCTTGCCGAGATGGATCATCTTGGTCCCGGTATCGGCCTGCTGGTAATGGTTGGTCAGCGCCACCGAATGGAATTCGCCCTGCGAGTTGTCGCCGCGCAGGATCACGCTCGGGTACTTCCAGGTGATCGCCGAGCCGGTTTCGACCTGGGTCCAGGAAATCCGCGAATTGGCCTCGCGGCATTCGCCGCGCTTGGTGACGAAGTTGTAGATGCCGCCTTTGCCCTGCTTGTCGCCGGGGTACCAGTTCTGCACCGTGGCATAGCGGATCTCGGCACCTTCCAGCGCGATCAGTTCGACGACCGCCGCATGCAGCTGATTTTCGTCGCGCATCGGCGCGGTGCAACCTTCGAGATAACTGACTTCGCTGCCCCGGTCGGCAATGATCAGCGTGCGCTCGAACTGCCCGGTGTTGATGGCGTTGATGCGGAAATAGGTCGATAGCTCCATCGGGCAATGCACGCCGGGCGGGATGTAGCAGAAGGAACCGTCGGAAAACACCGCCGAATTGAGCGCAGCGAAATAGTTGTCGGTGTAGGGCACGACCGAACCGAGATATTGGCGGACCAGATCGGGATGTTCCCGGACGGCATCGGAGAAGGAACAGAAAATGATGCCGAGCCCGGCCAACTGCTCCTTGAAGGTAGTCGCCACGGAAATGCTGTCGAATACCGCATCGACCGCCACCCCGGCGAGAATCGCCCGCTCCTGCAACGGCACGCCGAGTTTTTCATAGGTCCGCAGCAATTCGGGATCGACGTCGGCCAGACTGCGCGGGCCATCCTTGCCGGAACTGGGCGCCGAGTAATAGCTGATGCCCTGATAGTCGATCGGCGGATGGTGAATGGTGGACCATTGCGGCTCGCTCATCGTCAGCCAGTGGCGATAGGCCTGCAGGCGCCATTCGAGCATGAACGCCGGCTCGTTCTTCTTGGCCGAGATCAGCCGGATGACCGCTTCATCCAGCCCGACCGGCAGGCTGTCCGTCTCCAGAGCGGTGAAAAAACCATGCGGATAATCGCCGCTGATCAGTTCGTCGAGTTTCGTCGTTTCGGTGGCCATCAGTCGCCTCCTTCCGGGGTCTTACTTAGGACCGACTGACGACACCATTGTTCCGGCCGGCGACAAATCGAAGCGAAGCACCGCCTGCCGCGCCGATCACCCCCGACAAGGCCAAGTGTCGGAAAATCTTACACTGGCAAAAATCCTCGCCACCGCCCCAGAAAATCGGCGCCAACCCGCATGAAATGGTCATTCCGAAAATATGGCGAGGAGCGGAATAGCGCCGCCACTCCATAAACCGGTGGCGAATTCCCGATCAAGCTGCCGCGGTCGTGGCCGATCGTTTCACATCTGATACGAGTTCATTCAAAACGGGTATGGCACGCACAACAAGGCACCCACAAAAAAACATCAAACAATTGATAAATATAAGAATTTATTCAGCGCACCGTGGCTGGCACGCGTCATGCTCAATGAATCCCGCAACTGGCCGCATCAGATAGGTAATTAGTCCCCTCAATTTTTAAGACTCGGAGAAAATCATGAATAAAAAACTATTGGCAGTCGCGCTTCTTGCAGGCATCGGCTCTATGCCTGCAATGGCCGCACCGGCGCTGCCGTGGACTGTAAACGAACTGGCCGTCGACGCTGCCTCTGGCAACAATACCGTTGCAGTGCTGGCTGCTGCGTTGAATCGCCCGACGACATTCTCAGCCAACAACATGTCTTTGGTGTACGAAGCCACCATTACGCAAGGCGCCTTCAATCAGAATGGCGTGGCAAGCTTTACCGAAACCGGCCGTGTCCAGTTAAGCAACTACTACACCGGCTACGTTCCCGGAGGCGTCACGCAAGGGACGCAAGTATCTTCCGCTCTTGGTCAGGCATACAGCCTGTGGGCTACTTTCTCGATAACCGGCACAGCAACGATTAACGGAAATCAGTTGAGTGTCGCCGTGGCCAATGGTTCGTTTAACGCCTTTGCCGACTTTTCACCCATTGGTAATAGTTTATCCCAACTCACCGCTGATGCTGCACTGGGAAGCGCTTCGGCCCTCCTTTCCGGTGGTGCAGTGTTGACCAATCTCGGTAACAACGACGCGGCAAACGGCAGCTTTGAAGTGATCTGGGGTGATTTCACTCGCGCCAATCCGTTTGGTCTGGCTTTGTGGCCGGCGCCAAATCCTTTCCACATGGTACTGGATATCAATTCCGATGTTGATGGCGTTGCCGGCGCTTTCAATCCGGGCGGCACTGTCGCCCAGACCGGTGGACAAGGCAATGCTTACTTTGCCGTCCCGGAACCGTCGGCCATTGCCTTGCTGGGCTTGGGTCTGGTCGGCATGGGATTCACCTCCCGCAAACGTAAGGCTGTTTAAGCATTTTTCCCAGCCGTAGATTTCGAGGAAGCCGCGCGACGATGTCGCGCGGTTTTTTTTCGATAGTCTCGAGGTGTCTCAAACTTGACGAGAGAAGCAGCTTTTGATCGACCACTGCTCTCGCGGGCGAGATCTTTTTTATTTTTAGCGAGTCAGGATCCCCGCCACTCAAGCACCAACCCATCCATCACCGACACAATTTCCTGAATTTCATCAGCCCAATTGCCCCGGCCTGCCAACCGGCGGCTGGCGCGGCATCATTGACGCACAAGCGTGTTGAGACAGGGTAAATCCCCTATGCTGACCAGGCATTTTCCGGAGGTGGTCGAATGGCGGATAAAGCCTTAATGCGCAGGAACGGCAATGCTTGAAATCGCCGGTCTGGCCCGCAGTTTCAATGGCCGCAGCGTGCTGCGCGCCGTATCGCTGCGTTTGCAGCCCGGCGAGTACGTGGCCATCGTCGGCGAGTCGGGGGTCGGCAAGTCCACGCTGCTCAACCTGATTGCCGGACTGGATCGGCCCGATGCCGGCCGGCTCATCCTCGACGGGGTCGATTACTCGCGGCAGGATGAGGACAGCCTGACCCGCCTGCGGCGCGACAAGCTCGGTTTCGTCTTCCAGGCCTTTCACGTGTTGCCGCATCTGACCGTCCGCCAGAATGTGGCGCTGCCGCTCTGGCTGCAGGGGCTGGCCGGCGCCACGGCCGACGTACCGGCGCAAGCGCTGCTCGAAGCGGTCGGTCTCGGCGAGCGGGCCGCCAGCTGGCCGCGCGAGCTGTCCGGCGGGGAAATGCAGCGGGTCGCCATTGCCCGGGCGCTGGTGCACCGGCCGCGCCTGCTGCTGGCCGACGAGCCGACCGGCAACCTCGATCCGGCGAACGGCGCCAAGGTGCTGGCCCTGCTCGCCGAGCGCATCCGTCAATCGGGCGCCATCGGCATTCTGGTAACCCATTCGCCGGCCGCCGCGGCCACCGCGGATCGCGTGCTGCACCTGACGGCAAACGGCCTGGACGCATGAGACTGGCGCCGGTCTTTCTCGGTTCGCTGGCCCGGCGCCGGATGGCGACGCTGTTCTCGCTGCTCGCCATCGTTCTCGGGGTGGCCCTCGGCATGGCGGTCCAGGCCGTCCATCAGGCGGCCCTGAGCGAATTCGGCCGCGGCCTGCGCACGCTGGCCGGTCAGGCCGACCTGCAGATCGTCGGGCCACGGCGCGGCTTTGACGAAAATCTCTATGCCGTGCTCGCCAGCCGACCCGAGGTCGCCGAGGCGAGCCCGGTCATCGAACTGGAAGTCAAACGGGCGGCAAGCGAAGAAACCCTGCAATTGCTCGGAATCGATGTCTTCGCGCTGGCCCGGGTGACGCCGGCCCTGCTGCCGCGGCCCAACGAGCCGGCCGATCGTCTGGCGACGCTGGCCGAGGACGCCATCTTTCTCAGCCGCGATACGCAAACTGCCCTCGGCCTCCAGCCCGGCGAGCACATCGCGTTGCAGACGGGGACGCAGCGCACCAGCTTCCGGATTGCCGGCGACATTCCGGGCGCCGCCGAGAACCGCCGGCTGGCCGTGATGGATATCGCTGCCGTACAGACCCACTTCGCCATGCTTGGGCGGATCAGCCGCCTCGATCTCCGGCTGGCCGATGGCGTGCCCCCGGATACGGCCCGCCGAACCCTGCAAGTGTTGCTGCCGCCCGGCGTGCTGATTGAAGCACCACAGGCCGCGGCCGATCAGGCCGGCAATCTGTCGCGGGCCTATCGGGTCAATCTGACGCTGCTGGCGACGATTGCGCTGCTCACCGGCGGCTTTCTCGTCTTCTCCGCCCAGGCCCTGTCGGTCGTCCGGCGGCGGACCGAGTTCGCCTTTCTGCGCGCCCTCGGCCTGGCGCGGCGCAGCCTGTTCGCCTGGCTGCTCGGCGAAGGGGCCGTAGTCGGCCTGATCGGCGGGGTGCTCGGTGTCATCCTCGGGCACGGACTGGCCTGGGCGGCACTGGCCGCGCTCGGCGGCGATCTCGGAGCCGGTTATTTTTCCGGGCTGACGCCGACCCTGCAATTTCAGCCGGACGTCACCGCGGCCTATGTCGCCCTTGGCCTGCTGGCCGGCATCGCCGGCGCCTGGTTGCCGGCCCGCGAAGCGGCAACGGTAGCGCCGGCCCAGGCGCTGAAGGCCGGCGATGAAGGCGCGCTGCCCGGCGGCCACGGGCATCCATGGCTGGGCCTCGGCCTGCTCGGCGCCAGCCTGGCCGCCTGCGCCATTCCGCCGCTCGCCGGGCTGCCGGTCGGCGGCTATCTGGCGGTCGCCTGCCTGCTGGCCGGCAGCGTCATGTTGTTGCCGCGCCTGGCCGCCGGGATCGCCCGCCTGCTGCCGGCGCGCGGCCCGGTATCGGCCCGGCTGGCGGCGGCCCGTCTCGGCGCGGCGCCCGGCCATGCCGTGGTCGCGGCGGCCGGCGTACTGACCAGCGTCGCCCTGGCAGCGGCGATGGCCATAATGGTCGCTTCGTTCCGCGATTCGGTCGATCAGTGGCTGAACCAGATTCTGCCGGCCGATCTCTATCTGCGGGCCGGCAAGGCCCAAGGCAGCAACTATCTCGACGACACACTGCAAGCCGAAATTCGGGCGGTAAAGGGCATCGAGCGCAGCAACTTCACCCGCCACGACAGCCTGCGGCTGGCCGACGGGCAAGCGCCGGTCGCCTTGATCGCCCGGCCGCTGTCGCGCGACGGCAAGGAATTGCCGCTGGTCGGCACCAGCCGGCCCGATGGCGGCCCGGCGATCTGGATTTCCGAAGCGATGCAGGACATTTACGGCTGGCGCGTCGGGCAGCAGGTCGCCCTGCCGCTCGCCGGACGCCAGGTCAATCTGCATGTGGCGGGCGTCTGGCGCGACTATGCGCGGCAGACCGGGGCGGTGATGATCGATCTGGCCGATTACCAGCGCCTGAGCGGCGACCGGCTGATCAACGATGCGGCAATCTACCTGGCGCCGGGTGCCGATGCCGGCCAGGTGGCCGCCGCGCTGGGCGCGCTGGCTGGCCCCGGCGGGCTGGAAGTCGCCCGGCCGGGCGAGATCCGGGCGATCAGCCTAGGCATTTTCGACCGCACCTTCGCCGTCACCTACCTGCTCGAGGCGGTTGCCGTCGCCATCGGTCTGGCCGGCGTCGCCGCCAGTTTCGCCGCGCTGGCGGCAGCCCGCCGGCGCGAGTTCGGCATGCTCCGCCACCTCGGCCTCAGCCGCCGCCAGATCGGCTGGATGCTCGCCCAGGAAGGCGCCCTGGCGGCCGGCGTCGGCGTCATCGCCGGGCTGCTGGCGGGCGGGGCGATCGGCCTGGTGCTGATCGAAGTGATCAATCGGCAAAGCTTCCACTGGAGCATGGATCTCCGCGTTCCCTGGGGCTCGCTGGCCGTCTTCGCCAGCGGACTGATCGCCCTGGCCGCTCTGGCGGCGGTCCTCGCCGGACGGCAGGCGATGCGCCAGGATGCCGTTCTGGCGGTGCGCGAGGACTGGTGATGCAGCGGCGCGACTTTCTCCTGGCGCTGGCCGCACTGGCGACCCCGGCCGCGGCAGTCGAGTTCGCGCCGGTCCGCCCCGGCCGGCCGCTTGTCTTCCCGGCCGATCACGGCGCCCATCCGGATTTTCGTACCGAATGGTGGTATGCCACCGGCTGGCTGAGCCTGCCGGACGGCAGCCCGCTCGGCTTTCAGACAACCTTTTTCCGCGTACGCACCGGCATCGGCGAAGCCAGCGCCAGTGCCTTCGCGCCTCGCCAGTTGATCCTTGCCCATGCCGCCATCGCCGATCCCGGTCTCGGTCGCCTGCGCCATGATCAACGCGCGGCCCGGGTCGGCTTTGGCCGCGCCGGCTATGCCACCGACCGGACCAATGTCTGGATCGGCGACTGGCGTTTCGAGCAATCCCCCGACGGCTATCGCGCCACCGTCCAGGGCACCGACTTTGCCTATGCCCTGAGCCTCGCCCCGAGCGGTCCGCCGATGCTCAACGGCCTGGCCGGCTTCAGCCGCAAGGCGGCCGATCAGCGCCACGCCAGCTATTACTACAGCCGCCCGCAACTCAAGGTCGCCGGCACGGTCACGCTGGCCGGACGGACCAGCCGCGCCACCGGTCACGCCTGGCTCGATCATGAGTGGTCGAGCGCCTTGCTGCCGGAAGGCGCGCAAGGCTGGGACTGGATCGGCATCAATCTGGCCGACGGTAGCGCGCTGATGGCCTTCCGGCTGCGCGACCGGGCTCAATCGGCGCAGTGGTCGGCAGCCAGTTTCCGGCCGGCCGGCGGCGCAACGCACACATTCCCGCCGCACGCCGTGAGCTTTGAGGCCGTGCGCCACTGGCAATCGCCGCGCACCGCCATTACTTACCCGGTGGAATGGCGGATTCGCGTCGGCCGGCGGAATTTTCTGCTGCAGGCTCTGATCGACGATCAGGAACTGGACAGCCGGCCGTCGACCGGCGCCATTTACTGGGAGGGCGCTGTCCGGTTACTGGAAGATGGCCGTGACGCCGGCCGCGGCTACCTGGAGATGACCGGTTACGGGGAAAGCATCCGGCTCGGCTGAGTTTCGCCCGTCACCGCAGTCTCACGGCGCGAGCCACGATGCCGCCGGCGACGCTTTGGGGCGCGAGGTATCCAGTCGGGCATCCAGCGTGAGCTTGGTATTCAACAGCCTGGAAACCGGACAATCCGTCATGGCCTTGTTGGCCAGCGCCGCAAAAGTCGTCCGATCCGCGCCCGGGACGCTGGCCACCAGATCGAGATGGACCTCGGTAATCGAGAACCCGTCCTTGAGCCGGTTCAGGGTGACCGCAGCGCTCGTCTCGATGCGCTCCGGCGTCAGGCCCCACTCGCCCAACTGTGCGGCAAGGGCCATGTTGTAGCAGACGGCATGGGCGGCCGCAATCAACTCTTCCGGATTGGTGCCGGGTTCGTTTTCCAGACAGGTGCCGAAGTTGTACGGCGTGTTGATCAGGATGGTGCTCTGGGTCGTTATCTTGCCTTGGCCATCCCTGAGCCGACCGCTCCAGACGGCTGATGCTGTACGTTTCATGCCGGGCCTCTCCAATCAGAAATGCTTATCCAGAACGCCGCATTACTTCAGTGCCTTGATCCACTCGAGCAGCAGATTGCTGACCTGCTCCGGCTGATCGAGCGTAGACAGGTGGCCGCATTGCTCGATGATCTTCAACTCGGCGTGCTTGATCCCGGCGGCGATTTCCTCAGCCATTTCCGGCGGCGTGATCTGATCTTCGCGGCCGCAGATCACCAGCGTCGGACAGGCGATGCCGGCCAGCGTCGGCCGGCTGTCCGGCCGACTCATGATGGCCCGCTGCTGGCGGATGAAGACTTCCTTGCCGAGGCCGCTGGCCATCGACTGGATGACGCCGCGCACGGCCGGCTGATTCATCAGATCTGGATGCGAGAGGCGCGCCAGCAAACGCTCGGTGACCGCCTCGAGGTCGGTCTCGGCGAGCTTGATCAGTTCCTCGCGCAACGCGCTGGCTTCAGGCGTATCGGGCCGCGCCGTGGTATCCATCAGGACCAAGGCGGCGACCCGCTGCGGCGCCGTGCGCATGATTTCGAAGGCGACATAGCCGCCCATCGACAGGCCGACCAGCACCAGGCGACCGTCGGGCGCCCCGGCGAGGACGTCGGCGGCGAGCTCGCCGATGCTATCTGAACGCGTCAGGTCGCCAACCTGCACCGAACCCAGCGCGGAGAGGGCGACCATCTGCTCGGTAAAAAGGCTGGCATCGTTGAGCAGACCAGGCAGCAACAGGATTTTCGGTTTCATGGCTATTCCCTTAAAGGCGCTCACCGGGGAGGCAAGCCGCAAACCGCGCAAGCCAGTCGGTTGGCTCGCCATACGGCATTACCGCAGTGTTCGTCGATCGGCAATTTCGTTGACAGCATGCCCCCGGCCTGCGGTAAAAGTCTGTGCGCTATCGCACAGTTAAGGCCGGCGGCCTGGAATGGCGTTCAAGCCAGCTCCGGCGTGTGCCCGTCGAGCGTCGCCAGCAAGACAGCGAGGGGCGGACTTGGGCATGGCCGCCGAACCAAATGAGCTTTGGCATGTCATATATCGGTAGATCAAAAGTGAAAGGAGCAGTCCGATGAGTGACAATCCGAACGACCAAGACATGCACGTGCGGGCCGACAAGGATCTTGCCGCCGCCGTCGAGCGAGGCCTGGCCGTGGCGTTGTTGAATGGTCTGTCGGCCGGTGCGTTGGCGATGGACGTCGAAGGAGTCCCCCTGAGTATCGCGACCCGGGTTCTGCTGCATCCCGAGCGTTGCCGTGCCACCGACTGGCATCATTGATCTTATTTACCCGGCAATACGGATGTCCACGAACGTTGAAGCGGATGTAAGGGAAACCTGATTCCGGAGGTTTTCGCGTTCTGGTAGGGTGGTCCGCTATTACGCCTTTTAAATCCCTCCTCGAAAGCTCCCGTCTTTGCCCGCGATCGCCCCCCGCCCCTTTCGCTTGATTGACGCAAACGCCCTCTCCTGCCAGCATCGTCCGGCGGTCGAGAGATACACCATGGCAATCGGCATATCGGCGCTGATGCTGCTGATCCGGATGGCCTTTCTGCCGATCAGTAACGAACTGGCTTACCTGGCTTTTTATCCCGGAGTCGCCATCACTGTATTCCTCTGCGGCATCGGGCCGGGGATTCTGGTCATTGTCCTCGATGCGCTGATCGCCGACTTCATTTTTCATTCCCCGTACTGGACATTCAAGGATCTCTCAAGCACCGTCCAGAGCGCGGTTCCGTTCGTCATCTCGTCGCTCGGTATTGTGTTCACGGTCGCCTTCTTTCAGAAACGCACCATCCGGCGGGTCAGCCTGCTCGAGCACGAAGCGGCCAACCACAAGGGAGTCAAGGACGAGCTGGCCGACACCCGTATTCGGCTGGCTGGAATTATCGACTCGACGCTGGACGCGATCATTTCGGTAAATGCCGCGCAGCGGGTGATCATTTTCAACCCGGCCGCCGAACAGCTTTTTGGCTATACCAAGGCCGAGGTTCTCGGCAGCGGCCTGGAGCGGCTGATCCCGTGCCTCTATCAGGAAAAGCACGCGGAGCATTTCGCTTTCTTCCACGCTGGCGCCGTCTCCGGCAATGGCTCGGCGTCACGGACAGAACTGATCGGCGTGCACAAGACTGGCAACGAGTTTCCGATGGAAGCCTCCGTCTCGAAAAGCGCCGTGGCCGGGGAAGTGATTACGACCATAGTCCTGCGGGACATCACCAAACGGCGCGAAGTCGAGGATGCCCTGGTGAAAAGCCGGCGACAACTGGAAATTTTCATCAGGGAAGCCCCGATCAGCATTGCCATGTTCGACCGCGGGATGAACTACATCGCCCACAGTCGGCGCTGGCCAAGCAATCATGCCAGCAGTCATAGCGACCTGAGCGGGCGCAACCACTACGAGGTTTATCCGGACATACCGGAGCGCTGGCGGCAGATTCACCGCGACGGGCTGGCTGGCATACCCGCACATAACGACGAGGACCTGTGGGTTCTGGCCAACGGACAACGATGCTGGCTGCGCTGGTCGGTCATCCCGTGGCGCGACGAAAATGACGAGATTGCCGGCCTGATCATTTCCACCGAAGACATCACGTCGACCAAACAGATCGAATCGGCGCTGCGTCTCAGCGAAGAGGACCTGAACCGGGCCCAGGCCGTCGGGCGGATCGGCAGCTGGCGGCTCGACGTACGGCGCAATGAATTGACCTGGTCGAAAGAGAACTACCGGATTTTCGGTCTGCCCGAAGGCACGCCTCAGAGCTATGAGAGCTTTCTCGCCTGTGTCCATCCGGACGATCGGGCGATGGTCGACCGGGAGTGGCAGGCCGCCGTGCGCGATGCCGCCACCAACACGACGCCTTACGAAATCACCCACCGACTCGTCGTGGCGGGCGCCGTGCGCTGGGTAAAGGAAAAAGCCGAGCTGGAATTGGATGCCGCGGGCAATCTGCTCGGCGGCTTCGGCATCACCCAGGACATCACCGATATCAAACAGGTACGCGAGGCGCTGCTCGAAAGCGACAATCGTTTCAGCTCATTCATGAGCCATAGTCCGGTGGCATCGTGGATCGTCGATGCGGATGGCCGCTATCAGTACGTCAACCCGCGCTACTACACGATGTTCAATGTCGCGGTCGAGGATTTGACCGGCAAGGTGATCGCCGACGTATTTCCCAAGGATGAGGCGAACAGCGTCATGCGCGCCATCGGAGACGTCATCGCCACCGACCATCCGATCGAATTGATCGAGTCCTGCCTGAAATCCGATGGCACCCCCGGCGATTTTCTCAAGATCAGATTTCCCGTCCACCTCGCCGATGATCGTCTTCTGGTCGGCGGCATGGCCCTCGACATCACCGAACAACGGCAGGGCGAATGCCAGATCAAGGCCGCCAACGAACAGCTCTCGACGATCACAACCGAACAGGCCGCCCACCTGCGCGAACTGTCCGGCGAACTGACCCGGGCCGAACAGCGCGAACGCGATCGACTTTACGAACTATTGCACGATCACGTCCAGCCACTGCTGGTCGCCATGCGCTTCGAGCTGAGCGGGCTCAGCGAGCGGACGCCGCCGGAAAAACTATTGAAGATCGTCGGCACGGTACGGGAACAGATCACCGAGGTCATTCAGGCGGCGCGCAACCTCGGCACCCAGCTCAACCCGCCGCTGATCATGGAGCGCGGACTGGTTCCGGCACTGGAATCCCTGCGCAACTGGATGCACACGACCTATGACCTCGATATTTCCCTGAACAGCGCCCCCGGCATCGAACCGACGGATCTTTCCGTCCGCCTGTTGTGCTTCAATGCCATTCGGGAACTTCTGCTGAATGTCGTCAAACATGCCAACAGCGACTGCGTTGACCTGACGCTGACCCGGGAGAACGACGACATGTTGCAGGTGGTCGTGGCCGACCATGGTGTCGGCTTCGTCACGGAGGAGTGGCACGATGGCACGGGCCTGTCGAACATTCGGCGCCGACTGGAGATGCTGGGAGGCTGCTTGGACATCGAAAGCCTGATCGATGTCGGAACGGTGGCCACCCTGCGCGTGCCGCTCGGCCCCATTCGCCGGGAACGGCGATTGTCAGACCTGCGCAATCTCGGCAAAATAATCACACTGTCACGCCCGCCGGGCAATGGAAAGCCCGAATATTCCGAAAATGCGATGGGGGATGGCTCAAGATGATCAGGATCCTCATTGCCGATGATCACGCGGTGGTCGGTGGCGGACTCAAGCAGTTTCTCTCGGACGTCGGCGGTTTCGAAATCGCCGGCGAGGCGCGAACCGGACAACAGGCCTTGGACATGGCCCGTGCCCAGCACTGGGACTTGTTGCTGCTCGACATTGGTTTGCCGGATCTCGATGGCATCGAGGTCCTCAAGCGCATCAAGCGCGACCAGCCGGATCTGCCCGTCCTGATCTTCAGCATGTATTCCGAAGACGAATACGCGGTAGCCGCTCTCGATGCGGGGTCGGCCGGCTACCTGCCGAAAGACAGCGCCCCCGACGAAGTGCTCGCGGCGATTCGCCGGGCCAGCGGCGGCGGCCGCTACCTGAGTCCGGAACTTTCGGAAAAACTCTTGAGCGGATCGCTATCCAACGGTCGAAAACTGCCGCATGAGCGGCTTTCCCGCCGCGAGTTCGACGTCATGATGATGCTCAGCCGCGGCGTACCGCTGACCGATATTGCCGAATATCTCCACCTCAGCCCCAAGACCATCAGCACCTACCGCACCCGGGTTCTCGAAAAACTCGAACTCAAACACAATACCGAGATCACCCGTTACGTGCTCAAGCACAAACTGGATCATTTGCAAGAAAGCATTTAGACCGGCGCTGGATCCAGCATCTCCCGGTTAGCGGCCCCCCCCGCGAACGCCTGACATCCGCCTGGCGTGATTACGCCAGAATGTCAGATAAACCCTACAGCCAACCCGGCAATCGCTGACAGCCTTCGCGACTGCTACCGCTAGGATTTTCCGCAAGGAAATAGCACATTCAACTACAGAGAATGCGGCCGGGGGATCATCTCGAATCGATGATCAATGACGATCAAGAATAATGGCATCGGGTGGGATAGGGAAATGCAATGAAACAACGGAATATGCTCGCACTCGACCCGCACGGCAATTTATGCGACGAGTTGAGCCAGGTCTGTGCCGAAGATCAGGTATTCCACTGCGTTGCATCGGTCGCGGCAGCAAAAAAAATCCTGGCCCAAAATTCATGCAGTGTTGGCCTGGTCGTTTTCGATTCGCCAGCCGTCCTCAACCAGGACGAAGTCGAGCGAATGATCGCCTGCGCACCGACCACCGAATGGATTGCCGTTGTTTCAACCAAAGCCCTCAATTCCAAGGCGTTTCAGGCCTTCATCCTGAATGCCTTTCACGACTATCACACGCTGCCCATCGACCCGCGACGCCTCGCGATGAGCATCGGCCACGCCTGCGGCAAAGCCCGTCTGCGCCTTGCGCTCGCCGAAGGAAGCGAAGACTCCGGCCGTTTCGGCCTCTGCGGCGCCAGTCCGGTCATGGTCAGTTTCTTCAGCCAGATGGAGAAAATACTCGACGCGGATTTGCCGGTCCTCATCAATGGCGAATCGGGCACCGGCAAGGAACTGGTGGCACGTGCCATTCACGATTATTCGGCCCGCTCGGCAAAACCTTTCATCGTGGTCAATTGCGGGGCCATCCCCAGCCAGTTGATCCAGTCCGAGCTGTTCGGCCATGAAAAAGGCGCCTTCACCGGCGCCGTGCAACGCACGACAGGAAAAATCGAGGCCGCCAACGGCGGCGTCCTGTTTCTCGACGAAATCGGCGATCTGCCGCTGAGCCTCCAGGCCAATCTGCTGCGTGTCTTGCAGGAGCACACCATCACGCGGGTCGGCGGGAGTCAGGGCGTTGCCGTCGATTTCCGGCTGGTTGCGGCGACCCACGTCGATTTGCAGGAAGCCATCCGGCTCGGACGCTTTCGCGAAGACCTCTACTACCGCCTCAATGTCATCCAGTTGCAGTTGCCGCCGTTGCGCGAGCGGCGGGGCGACGTCCGCCTACTGGCCGAAAACGTCCTCCGGAACTACACCGCCAGTAATCCGAAATGCCAGGTTAGCGCTTTCAGTTCCGTGGCGATTCGGGCCATGAACGCCTACGACTGGCCGGGCAACGTGCGCGAGCTGATCAACCGGGTGCATCGCGCCATCATCATGAGCGACAGCCGCCTGGTCAGCGCCACTGACCTCGGACTGGAAACCCTGGCCCTGGACCCTCCCAGCGTCACCCTCGAGGCTGCCCGCGCCTCCTTTGAGCGCGACATCGTCGAATCGAGCCTGCGTTCCAACGACAACAACGTCACCAAGGCCGCCCAGCAGCTGGGCGTTTCCCGGGTGACGCTTTACCGGATCATGAGCCGGCTCAACATAGCGACCGGCGCCGAAAAAGCCGCCTGGAAGCTGGACGCCGGCGCGTGACGAGGCGTTCTCGACGATTTGCCCGAAGGTTGGCAGCGGCCAACGGCGCACGACAGGTGCCCTCATGACCGTGCCCAAGGGGCTGCTCCTGACCATCCTGATCACGGCCGTTGTCTGGTTCGCCAAGGACCATTTCGAGAACACCGCCAGGCTGAGCTATTTTGTCTCCGAGCCCATCGAGATCACGCTGGCCCCGGGAAGAACCGAATACGCCCAAGAGATAGCCGTTGTGAACGACGGGCGCAGCGCCGCCGAGTCGATATCGATCAAGGTGCCGCACGCTGTCTCGTCCTACCAGTTGAGAAAGCATTCGAATCTGGTCAAGGAAGCAGCCATTCCGGCAACCAACAGTTTTGAAATGGTCTATCCGAAGCTCCCGGCCGACCAGCGGATCTCCCTTACTGTCCGCTACGACGGCAGCCCCCTGACCAAGGAATGGATATCCGTCGCACATTCGGCCGGCAACGCCCAACTCCTCGAAAAGCAGCTTTATCCAGTCAGCCCGCTGTTCCTGTTGGGCATTTTCTGGAGCGGTTTCCTGATCGCCTATTTGCTCGATGTCCGCCGGCGACAGCGGGATACGTTCGTCCAGGCGGCTGACGAGGAAGACACGTTTTCCGACACCCGGCCCTGGTTTGCTTCGCCTGGCGAGTGGTCAAAGATCCAGGGCGAGGCCATCGAACGCGCGCTGCAGCGAAGCCGGACGCCGTCCCTGGAAAAGAGTCTCGCCTACCGCTTGCTCAACCGGCCAGCGCCGAAACTGATGCGCGACGAAGATTGGGAGGCGCTGAAAACGCTGGCCGCGGAAATACTCGAGGCCGAGTTCTCGCGGGCCATTTCAAGGTGTTCGAACAAAAACAAACTGAAGGATCTGACCAAGCTGAAAAAACCCGAGGATCTGCCCTGGCCGATCTGGGAGCGCTTCCAGGATGCGATTTTTGAGCGGCTGTATGCGCTCTTTCTGCCGGTGTACAAGTCGGAAGTGGATTTTGAAAACCTGCTGATTCCGAGTCGCGCGGTCCTCCGCGACATTCCGGAAGCGATGGCATCGGAAATTCGCGATACGGCCCAGATCCAGTATTTCCGCCATTTGCTCGAACAGGCCAGCGACACCTGGGGAGATCCGCAAGCGGTCTTGCAGAACGCCCGCCTCGACCTGCTGACCGCCGACCAGGCCAGCCGGCTTAGCCAGCATGTCGACCAGCTCTGCCGGATGCGCAAGATGCCGCGGACCTGGGACGTGGCGGAACTCCGGGTCTTTGTCGCGGCCGGGCGGCCGGACTGGATGCCGAAAACCGAGTTCCAGGCAATCGCCAATCTGATCGAGCGGTTCGATGCGCTGGCCAAGGAACGCGAATTGCTGCGCCGCCGAGAACAAAAGGCAAGTGCCGAGCAGGCAGAAGCCGAAAAACTCCGGAAACATGTCCTGGCGCAACTCGGCATCATCGACCGGGTACTGATGCAGCCGGAAGCCATCGACAAGCTGGAAGACCATGACCGGACCTTCGCCCCGGGCAACATGAAGAGCCTGGAGTACGTCGCGTCCTTGCTCAAATCGCACCGGGCGGGCAGGAGCCCGGAGAGCACCGTCTCGTAGCGCCTTGAAATAGCTGTTTCACATTTGATGATGTTCAATTCTTGGGGAGGTCAGAGTAATGCACGGCAAATCGCGATATCGGAATACAACCGGAAGAAGCACGCTCACCGGTGTGCTGGTCATGCTTTGCAGCGGTTTGGCGCAAGGGGCGGACCTGTCCTTTGAGCAGGAGAAGGAACTGCGCTCACAGATCAACGAGCAAACCAAACGCCTCGAGGCACTCCACCAGCAAATGGTCGAAGCGGATGCCAAACTGGCGGAAATCAGGAAGGTGTTGGGAATAGAAACGCTGCGCTCGACGCGGGGCGGCACGGGGAACAGCGCGACGATCAAGGACCCGCAGTCATTCGAACTGGCCCAGGCGCCTTCATCGACGCAGACCGAGGCGCTCCGCCGGGAACCGACGCAACCCGCCGAATCCCGCCCCCAGCAGGTCGCGCAGATTTTCGAACAACCGGGGGTGCTGACGCCGCGCGGCAAATTCGTGCTGGAACCGGGCTTGCAATACAGCTATTCGTCGAGCAGCCGGGTTTCGATTGTCGGCTACACCATCATTCCGGCATTGACGATCGGCCTGATCGACGTCCGCGAAGTCAAGCGCAATACCTTCACCGGCAGCCTGACCGGTCGCTGGGGGATTACCAACCGCTTCGAAATCGAAGCCAAGCTGCCTTATGTCTATCGCTCGGATGATGTCCTGGCGCGCCCCATCAACTCCGGTTCGGGCCGGGACGAGCTGTTCTCGAGTACCGGCAATGGCATCGGTGACGTCGAGGTAACCGGGCGTTACCAGTTCAACGACGGTGGCATCGACAAGCCGTATTACATTGGCACGCTGCGCTTCAAGAGCCGGACCGGCAAGGACCCCTTCGAAGTGCTGACCGACACCTCCTCGTCACCCAATGTGATCTCCAACGAGATCCAGAAGGAACTGCCAACCGGCTCGGGCTTCTACACCCTGCAGCCGGGCTTGACCATGCTCTATCCGACTGACCCCGCCGTGTTCTTCGGCAGCCTGAACTATCAGTACAACTTCAAGCGCTCGGGCGTGACGATGAATACGACGCAGGGGCCGGTATCGCTGGGCGACATCGAGCCGGGCGCCGTCATCGGCTTCAACTTCGGCATGGGACTGGCGCTTAACGAACGCTCGTCATTCAGTATTGGCTACGATCACGCCTCGGTCGGCCGGACCAAGATCAACGGGACAACCGCCCTCAACTCGGTACGCACCCAGCTGGGGACGCTGCTGCTCGGCTACTCCCAGCGCCTCGACAGCACCCGTTCGCTGAATGTCTCGGTCGGCGCGGGGGTAACCCGGGATACGCCGGACATCACACTGTCGGTCCGCTTGCCGATGTCCTTCTGAGATCGGCGGCCCGCCGACAGCAAAGAGGATGGGTCGCTTGCGCGGCCCATCCTCTTTAAATCGATCGCCCTCAACGTCGCAAGGAATTGACGATGCCGTTCTGGATGGCCGACTGCACGGACATCGAGCGCATCACTTGAATGCTGTTGACCGATGCGTTGATGGTGGTGACGTTCTGAATCGTTTGCCCATTCAAGGTGTTCTGGATGACAGTCCCGGCCAGATTGGGGCTGAGCTGGGTCGTTACGTTGTTGCCGACCCCGCTCTGAATGATGCCGAGAGCCCCGTTCGAGCCGGCCGGCAAGGTCAGCGGTGCGCCTCCGGCCCCGGCCATCAGCTTGAGATCCTTGACGTTGAGGACGGTTGAGGCGACCAGTTCGCCATTGATATAGACCGCCCGCTCGATGCCAAAGGACAACTTGAGATTGCTTCCGGCCAGTTCGAAACCGCCGCGCACTTCGTCGAGGGTGGCCGCATCGATGGCGGCGATCTGCTGGCCCAGGGGATTCTGATGCTCATCCAGCAACGGAGGCCGGGCATGGGCCGAGACGAGCGGGGCAGCCTTGGCCAACTCGCCGACGCTGACCGTCACCACGGCCGGAATATCGGCGATGACCTCGGGGACCGGCAGCATGTCGTCAACGACCGCCAGGGTTTCATAGCGGACAGTCATGCATTCGGTTGGCGCATTGGCGTCCAGCGGCCAGTCGGCAAGGGCCAGCAATTCCGGCGCCACTTCGATGGCCCGGCGCTTTGCCGCTTCGCATTGCGGACTGCCGTGATCGACCAGCACGACATTCACCTTGCTCGCACCATCGAAGCCCGGCTGCCCATCCTCGCCTTCGGCAATGACGGTCCGGACCCACCGGCCGGCGCTGAACTCCGGCGCGCTCGACAGCAGTTGCAGCGACAGGCCGACGCCAGCCATCAGCAGCAAGCGGGAAAGTCGCGGACGGGAGGTCATCGGCGGACGCATCAAAAATCGGCCGGACCACGCTTGGCAAAACCAAGCTCGGCGCCGCCTCGATAGATGCCGTCACCGACCGGTCCCCGGGGGGTCGCGTGCCAGTCGGCGGCGAGATTGAAGCGGGCCTTCTCCTGCCTGTTCTTGATCACGAACAGGATGTTGTTGACCCACATCTCCTTGAACTTTTCCTGCGGGATGGCGCGCGTGCCGGCGGACGGATCGCCGACCAAAACCCGCTCGTCGCGCAAGCCTTTGACGACGACGAAATGGTGATAGCCGCGCTCCTTGATCAGCGTAATGGCGGGCACGCCGGCGACAGCGAGTTTTTCGACATCGACGATGTAGCCATCCGACTGAAAGCCGTGGGCGGCGAGATAGTTTTTGATGTCGAGCAGCGAAAATCCTTCTTTCTTGATTTTCGCCTGGTCGCCGCGTTCGAACATCTCGCGGAAAACCTCCTGCTCGGTGACCGGAAAATCGTAGTGATAGGTCAGCAAGGTAGCCAGCGCCGCCGACCCACAGCTGAAATCGAATTGCTGATGGATGGTCTTCTGGAAGCGCATTTCCTTCATGCTGACCAGCGGCACGGAGAAAGCCCCGCCCGCCTGCAGCGGAATCTCTGCCCGTCCGCCCCCGGCCGAAGCGGCCAACGGGCCGCCCAGCAAGGGGAGCAGGCAGAGAAGCCGGAGCATTGCGTAAAACATCATTGAACCTGCAGGTTGATGATGGTGGCGTTCTGGATCAGGACGTTGTTGCCGGAGTTCTGGATCACCGTCGGAAAGCCCGAAGCGCCGGTAAACGACCCCTCGCTGACCCAGTTACCCCCAGTGGTCAGGTTCGACGCCTGGTTATCGCGAACGATGCCATCGCTCTTGATATCGTTAAGATAGAGATCGGCACCGCCGCGGAAGTTCTCCAGGGATTCTGCGAGTACGGCTGGGCTGCCAAAGATGTCGACCGGGCCAGTTGGCGACGGAACCGTTTCCTCCGCACCGGCCTGCAGTGGCCAGTAAGCAGCGCTGACCCACATGGCACCGAATATCAACCAACGGAAATGCGTAATTGCTTTCACGTTGTTTTCCTTTCACAAGATGCCGGAAAAGACCCCGGGGCCAATGACCCCGGAGTCTTCCTGAGCTTACTGCCGACCGACGGCCAGATTGGACTGGACGTTGACCGCGGTTTGCACCAGCGAATTGATGCCGCTGTTCTGAACCGCCGTCATCAAACCGGCAGCAGATTGCCCGACGCTGGTCATGTTGTTGGACATGTCGAAGACACCGGCCGAAACCGAGTTGGTTCCGCCATTGCCGCCGGCCCCGCCAAGTGCGCCGTTACCGACACCACCGGCGCCGCCGAGGCCGCCTTCGCCAACTGCACCGTTGCCGCCGACGGCACCGACGGCACCCGAGCCACCACTGCTCGAACCGCCTGTGGCACCGCTCGCCCCGGTTGCACCGTTACCGGCCGTTGCCGTCGCGCTGCCATTACTGGCCGTCGTTGAGGCGCTGCCGTTGGTCGCCGCACCGCCGGCACCACCGGTACCGCCGTTATTGGCGGCCGTACCGCCGTTACCGCCGGTCGACGTGCTCGCGCCGGAGGCGGCGCTGGCCGTGCTGGTACCCGTACCGCCACTGGCGGTCGTCGTGCCATTGCTGCCGGCGCCACCCGTCGAGGTGGCCGTACCGGTCGCCGTGCCGCTGCTCGCCGTCGCCGCGCCGCCCGTACCGGCGCCGCCCGTCGAGGTTGCCGTACCCGTGCCGTTGCCAGCCGTCGAGGTCGCCGTTCCGGTGGCGTTGCCGGCTGTCGACGTGGCCGTACCCGAGGCCGCCCCACCGGTATTGGTCGCCGTCGGCGTAACCGAACCGCTGGCGGCGGAGCCACTCGTGCTGCCCGACGTTCCACCGGTCCCGCTTGAGTAGCCGGCGTTTGCCGTACCACCGGCGCCGCCGGCCTGTTCGGCACTGGCCGCACCGCCAGGCGCCGAGGCCTTGCTGATCGCATCTACGCCACCGGTCTTGGCGCCGGAGATCGAGTCAGCCTTGCCGGTATAGCCCTTCTGGGCCGAACTGGACAGCCCTCCGAGGGCTGAGTCGTAAGATTTTGAAGAACCGCCCTTGGCGACATCGACCGCGCTGGATGAACCGCCCTTGGTGGCATCGATGGCTGCCGAATCGCCACCGCTACCCTTGGAAGCGGCGCCAGCCGAACCGGTCTTGGCGACATCGACCGACTTGGCGGCCCCGCCCTTGGCTACGCTGGTCGCATCCGCGCCGCCGACCAGGACCGCGTCGGAAGCCTTGGCGTTGCCGGTCGAGGCCGTTGCATCGCCGCCATTGGCGCCTCTGGCATTCCTGGCGTTGCCGCCGTCGCCGCCATTGCCGGCCGTGGCACTGCCGTTGGTGGAATCGCCAGCCGTCGCCGAGCCGTTTTCGGCCGTCGCCGAACCGCCGTAACCGCCGGAACCGCCCGAACCGCCAGCCCCGCCAGCGCCGGCGTTGCCACCGCTGCCGCCGGAACCGCCATTGCCGCCATTTCCGCCGGTACCGCCCCAAGCGCTACCGCCTTTGCCACCGATACCGGTGCCGCCTTTGCCACCCATCGCGCCGTTGGCGCTACCGGTGTTGTAGGCATTGTTGCCAATGTCGTGAACCTTGTTGCCGGTCACTTTGCCTTCCAGGTCGATCTTGGCGATAGCCTTGTTGGTGTTGAAGGCATTGGTGAAATTCGACGTGGCGTTGCCGTTGTTGGCTGCCGTGCCATAGTCCTCGGCCTTGACGCGACCGTTGTCGCCGAGGTTGTTGCCGGCCCGCTTGTCGTTTTCCTGATCGCTGTTGTTGGTCGTCGCACTGCCGCCATTGTTGGCGGCGGCGGCCTGATCCTTGGCCTTGGCAACGCCGGTGTTGTCGAAATTACCCGACTTGGTGACGCTCACGTTCTTCGTATCGGTATCGGTCTTGGTAATCGTCGTGGTCTTGGTGTCGTTGTCGTTAACGGTATTGTTGTTGGCCTGGGAGTTTTCATTGGCCTGCGGGCTTTGGGCGCCGCCCTGCGTGGACTTGGCGATCGCCACTTGCTTGAAATCGGCGCTCCCCCCGGGGGTCGATTCGGTGGTTCCAGCCGGCGAGCTTACCGTGACGCCACCATTGGTCGTATTGGACGGATTCGCCCATGCCGGAACTACGCTGTAGGCTAACGCGATTGCGGTCGCCAAAAGAGTCTTATTCATTTTCGGATCTCCTGTTCTGACTATGTGTGGTTGACCGCAGCACCATGCCACGTCCTCCGGACCGCCTATCAGCAACGCCTATGCCAATGGCTACAAATAAACACAAGCGATTGTTTTAATTGAATTAGTTGACAGGTGGCGAGAGCCGCCCCGGACGCAAGATGTTAATTTGTGTAAATCTACCGAAACGCCAACGACTTCCCGATGGCATGGTGAAGTCGGAAAAAATGGCCAAAGTTTCTGTGTTTGCCGGGGTTTTCGGCCGCTGTTGCGCAACCGATACACGGCCGAGTCAGCTATTTCCGCGCCGTCACGCGCAACAGCGCTTTTGTCCAGCCAATGCTGGGATCAGCGTCAACGGGGCCGAGTTACAGTAGGAAAAACCCCATTCGGAGGGGTAGTCGAAGACCTACGCATCTCCCGCCAATCGCTGACGTCAGGCACGAAAGCAACCGATTGGAATTGCGCTCTTGGGTCATAGACTGGGGAAGGCACCGCATGCGTCATTGCCATGTCATGCGGCAAGCAATCCAACCAACGCGAGGTAAAAGCATGTTTCCGCCACCAATTTCCATTTCCAAAAACGCCGAACTCCTTCGCCGTTTTGGCATGCAGACCGTCAGCAATTATGGCGAACTGATCGAACGGCAACTGGATATGTCCGGGCAATTGTTCATCCGCAATTGCCTTGCTTTGCAGGACCTGTTGGCCAGACAAGGGGCGGTCTCCAGCCTGGATGAGTGGGCACAGGCGACGCAAGAGGTACTCCAGTGTGCGGGCGAAATGACGCACGAAACGCTCGAGGCGATCTCTGCCCACAACCTCGAACTCAGGCGCCTGGCCCATAAGCATGCTGCCGAAGCACAACGGTTCTATTCGAATTCGCTGAAGGAGTTCGGGGCGACTGGCGCCGACCAGTTGATCAACGACCAGCGCACGGTGACAAAACTGGCGGCGTGAATCGGGCAGGGATTGCCAACGAAGACAGGGGAAGTTAACGGCAAGACAGCGAAAGAGAACATGCAAACGCATAACAAATTGGTTTGCCGTAGCGCCAGCCAGCTTGCCCGGGAAAATCGGGCCTGTCAGTGGCTGATCTGTTCGGCCGCCGGCGGTGGTTCTTCCCTGATCACCCGCGATGGCGTGATCTTCGGCATTCCGGATCGTTTTCAGCAGGATGCCATTCACGCCCTGGTCTGCCGGATGTATGCCAGACGCGGCATCCAGCCGCCGCCCCACCCGGACAGTTCATCCTGCCTAACACACCTCCCCTTGGCTGCCTGGCATGCCGGAATGCCGGTTGGAACGCTGACGCTGAGAAACGAATCGACCGGTAGTCTGTTGGCCGAGGAACTCTACGCCGCCGAGATCGACAAGCTTCGCCGGCGCGGCGCACATCTTTGCGAAATTACCCGGCTGGCCGTGGCGCCGGGCGAGAAGGCCAGGAAGGTGCTGGCCACACTGTTCCATTTACTTTGCCTGATTGCCCGCCAGGCGCGCGTCGTGACCGACGCCGTGATCGAGGTGCATCCGCGCCACGCCCGTTGCTACAGCCGCCTTGCCGGATTCAAGACAATCGGCGGATTGCGGATCTGCCAGCGGGTAGCGGCGCCAGCCGTACTCATGCATGCCCAAATCGGGGGTATCCAGGAACAACTGGCGCGACACCTGCAAGGCAACGACGATGAACGAAGCGCCAGCCCGGCGGGCGGATTGCATCGGCACCTCCTGTCGCCGAGCGAGGAATCGTTTCTCCTGCGGCGCCTTGCCGGACGCCAGTTGTCGCCCGGGTGTCAGATGGGCCTGCCCTGTCAGGCAATGCCTACACAGATCGATCTGATTGCCGACATGGCAAGCAGGTTCAACTGATATGACATTTTTTTCGACTGGTTAGACTCTAGTTTCCTAACCCAAGGCAATAAATTGTCGCTTTGGCGTTTTGCGGAAAAACTGGCGGCACAGACCAGAAGCACCCGGTTTTTGGCAACAACAGGACCGGCGCGCCCCAACCCCGATAGAGAACATCAAGCATCAATCGAGAACCGGCTGACCGCCAGACGATACACAGGACAGCCATCTGGAGGAGACATCAAGAATGTTCGACGAGAAGAGCAATATTCACTCGGAAGAAACACATGATCAGTTTGTTCGGCGAGCCAGTGCGGTATTTCCGCCGGAGCGCGCCAAGTCCTGGTCGCGCATCGAGCGCGCCGTGTTCAATCACTTGATGAGTCGATTGATTCACAACCGCGGCTACGCCTCGATCACCGACCAGATGCTCATCCAATCGCAGGCTGACATGGAAAAGATGCTCGGACGCTGCGGTCATGCCGCCGCCGACCGGACGAGCGAAGCGAACATTTCGCGCCAATAGTCAGCAAGCCCCCATAAATATGTCAAACAATTGAACTACGGGTGCAAAAAACAGACCAACTCAAAATATATCTGATCGCCAATGGTCGGGAGCGATAGCTGCCGGACACCAGCCACCCACCATGAGGAAGTGCCATGCCATCTACATTTCCACATGCCCCCAGGCAAAACCGCATTCTCGCTGCCCTGCCAACGGCTGAATACGAGCGGCTGGACGGCAACCTGGAGCAGGTCGACCTGGCGCTCGGCCAGGTTCTCTACGCGGCTGGCGGCACGCCGGAGTTCGTCTACTTTCCGACGACCAGCATCGTTTCCCTGATTTTTGCCACGGCAGATGGCTCGACCGCCGAGCTGGCCATGACCGGCAGCGATGGCCTGGTCGGCATCCCGCTGGTCCTCGGCGGAACCAGCACAACCCACCAAATGGTGGTGCAGTGCGCAGGTCAGGCCTACCGGCTGCGGGCCGAGCAGATGACGCGCGAGCTCGCCGAGTGTCGCCACTTGCAGCGTCTCTGCCTGCACTACGCCCAGGCGCTGATGACCCAGATGGCGCAGAGCGTCGTCTGCAATCGACACCATACCGTGGAACAACAGTTGTGCCGCTGGCTGCTGGTGAGCTTTGACCAACAGCCGGAAAATCTGCTCAACATGACTCAGGAGCTGATTGCCAACATGCTGGGCGTCCGGCGCGAGGCTGTCACCGAGGCCGCCGTAAAATTGCAGGCCGCCGGATTGATCCAGTATCGACGCGGCCATATTTCCATCACCGATCGCCCGGGACTGGAAGCCAGGGCTTGCGAGTGCTACCGCGTCGTCCGTTCGGAATACACCCGGTTGTTCAGCCTGCTCCCGACCGGCGAGGATGGGCGCGCCGAAGCAACTTCCTCTGTGCCTGGCCAGTCAGCCCTTCCCGAACCCGACAAATTGCTGCGTCAGCTTCAGGCTCATCAGCTTGAACTGGAAAAGCAGAACCGTGACCTGCAAACCGCCTGTGCCGAAGCCGAGGCACTGCGCAGCCGATACGCCGACATCTACGACTTCGCCCCGGTCGGCCATTTCACCCTCGATCCGACGGGGGGCATCCGCGAACTGAATCTGGCGGGCGCCATTCTGCTTGGCATCAAGCGCTCCGAGAAAAAACGACAGCACTTCCCGGCCCACGTAAAGCCCGCCTACCAGCCGGCCTTCAGCCAGTTTGTCGAAGAAGTGCTCAGTACGAATCAGAAAAAGACGTGTGAAACGGTTCTTGTCAAAACGGCTCAGCGTCCCGAAACCAAGGTAAGAATAGAAGCCGTGCCGGACGAAAACGGGCGCGAGTGCCGAATCGTGGTTATCGACCAATCGCTTGAAAGCATCGCCGAAAAACATCTGCGCAAGCGCGAACGCTATCAGCGCACCCTGCTCGACAATTCGCCGTTCATGGCCTGGCTGACCGATGAGCAGGGTCGATTCCTGGCGGTTAACACGCCATTCGCCGCCAATTTCGGCTGGCCTTCGACGGAAACCCTGCTCGGCAAGACCATGCTTGAAGTGGCCCCCGGCGAATGGGCCGAGCCGGCGTGGCGGGATGACCGCTTGGCCGGGAAGCGCGGCAAAAGGATAGACGCCGTGGCACCGCTGGAAAGCGGCGGCAAAAAGCTGTGGTTCGACACCAGCAAGTCAGCCATCACCCTCGATGACAAGCGCCGCGCGACCGTCGGTTTTGCCCGGGATATCACCGAACATCAGGATCGCTTGCTGGCCGCGCAGGCATCCGAAATGCGTTGCCGCAGCTTGATCGACAAATTGCCGCTCAGCGTGGTCATTGCCCAGGATGGCGTCGTCCAATACGTCAATGCCCAAGGCGCCGAGCTGCTCGGCTATTCGGCCGAGGCATCGGTTGGCCTGCCCTTCCGGCAATTCGTTCACCAAGCTGATCACGCCAGTCTCAATGCGGCTTTGGTGCCCCAAGATGGCGACAAGAAATCGGCAATGGAATACCCGATACGCGTCGTTACGCGGCAGGGCAAAACGATCGACTGCCAACTCAAGGCCAGCCAAATTGAATGGGAAGGAAGGCTCGCGGTGCTCGGCGTGATCGAGAATGTGACCCAGCGCAAGGCTCTCGAAACGGAACTGCGCAGCCAGGCCACGGCCGACTCACTGACCGAACTGGCCAACCGGCGCTATTTCCTGCTTCGTCAGGAAGAGGCGCTTTCCCGGCTGAAACGCGGCATCGACCACGCGATTGGCGTACTGATGCTGGATCTCGATCATTTCACGGAGATCAACGACAGATTCGGCCAGGAAGCCGGGGCTGCAGTGCTCAGGAGCTTTTCAAAGCTGCTGGGCGGCGAGCTGCGCCAGGTCGATCTCGCTGGGCGGCTGGGCGGCGAGGAGTTCGCCATTTTGCTCCCCGAGGCAGACCTCGCGGCCGCCGCGACCTTCGCCGAGCGGCTGCGCCAAAAAGTGGCCAAGACGTCGATCATGGTCGACCAACGGCGCATTCCGCTCACCGTCAGTATCGGCATTGCCGTGATGCAGGCCGATGACACGCGCCCCAATCAAGTGTTGCAGCGCGCCGACGAAGCCCTCCATCGGGCCAAGACCCTGGGGCGCAACCGGATAGAACTGAGCAAGACGCAGGCTGCGGTGGATGACGAACTGCCGACCGAGCTTTCCGACGACCAATTCCATCAATGGGCCGAAGACCCGGTCCACGGCGCGGCGCGCAAGATCTACCAGGCGCGGCGATATCGGCTCGAGCGCCGTCACTACCCGGCGCCGTGAATACGCCAGGGCCGCCAACCGTCGCCGGCCCAACGCACGGCAACGAACAAACCGATACGCGCTGTTGCAATCCGTTACTTGAGATAGCGGCCGGCTGGCCGTATCTTGGACACATGCGCTGAACCCCAACAGCCTAGGCGGCCACCTCTCCCCCTCCCTGAATCGGCCGTCTTGAAAGCCCCGCTCCCCCCTAGCGGGGCTTTCTCCTGTTCACGCTACCATTCAGGCCTCTGCCACTGAACAGCAGCACACCGTACAGTCACCATGAGTCCTCGCCCCTTGCGCATTGGCCTGTCGGCCAACATTTACCACCCCCTGCCCGGGGCCACCGGGCTGCATTCGAAATCGCTGCAATACCTCGAACAATCCCTGGCCCATTGGGTGATGTCACACCAGGCGACGGTTTTCATCATTCCGTCGGTCGGGGTCGATGGCAGCGATTTCCGCGACCGCATCCGGCTCTCCGATTATTCCGACTACCTGGATGGTCTGGTGTTGCAGGGCGGCGCCGACATCAGCCCGGAATGCTACGGCGAGGAGCCACGATGCCCCGACTGGTCAGGCGATTACCTGCACGACACCTACCAGATGGCACTGCTCAATGCGTTCATGGCGGCCGGCAAGCCGGTCCTCGGCATCTGCCGAGGCGCCCAGCTAATCAACGTGGCGCTTGGCGGCTCCCTGTACCAGGACATCGAAACGCAGTGCGACCATCCCGGCCCGCATGTCCACGCCGCCTTTGACAAGTTCGCCCATGCCGTCGAATGGAACAAGGACAGCCGTTTGGCCAGGCTCTATCCGGAACAGAGCGGTGGCCGGGTGGTTTCCGTCCATCACCAGGCCATCCGGGTTCTCGGCAAAGGCCTGAGCATCGAGGCGCAAAGCGCCGGCGACGGCGTGATCGAGGCCATCCGGCTGGAGGGCAGCTCCTACGTGCTCGGACTGCAATGGCACCCGGAGTTTCACCAAACCCGCTGCCCGCTTCTGCTCGATTGCAATCCAATCCTGCTCGACTTTCTCGACGCGGCCCGCGATTTTGCCGGCGGGCATCAAGCCTGATGTCGAGAATTGGAAACAATTCGGTCACCAAGCGATACACAGCATTACATGTGAACTGACATCCCCTGGGTAAGCCCTTGCGTTATTCGCTACAAGGCGCTGCAAATAGTTGTCAGCACCGAAGACCGAACAAACAACCTACCCATTCAGGAGATTCAAAATGCAAGTTTCCAAAATTATCGTCGCTCTGACCGTTGCCGCCGGTTTCGCTTCTGCCTCCTTCGCCCAGGGCATCGCAGCGCCGGCCCCGCAAGCCGCACCGACCGCCAAGCTGGCTGCACCGGCCCCGGCCGCCAGCGAGAAAAAGGTAGAAGCCGCCAAGGCTGCCGAACCGGCCAAGAGCGAAGTGACCAAGAGCGAAGCCCCGAAGGCCGAGGCCGCCAAGCCGGTCGAGAAGCATGCGAAAGCCAAGGCAAAGAGCCACAAAGCTGAAAAGCACGAGGCCGCCGCTGAAGTGAAGACGGAAGCCAAGCCGGCCGCAACCCCGACGCCGACCACGAAGTAAGCGCCTCGCGCCAGCCGGTCAGGCTGCTCCGGCCAAGATGGTCGGCGGCTTTTCCGGATAGGCAAAAGCAGAGCGGAAAGGGCCAGCGAATGCTGGCCCTTTCTTCATGTCGGTCGGCACTCGTTCACCAGCGGCTTGTTGGTTTTTCCATCGAGCAACAAGCTCTTCCAGGGCAAGTCGATCCACACCAGGCCGCTGGCGGCGTCGGCGAAACGGGGCAGGCCGGAGTACGAGGGGTCGCGCTCGAGGCGGTGGCTGTTGCCGTTCCAGTCGATATCGATCCGGCTATTCACCCCGGCAAGAAGTTCGCGCCGAACCTGGATGCGCACATTCTGCTCGCAGCGGTAGGTGCCGCTGGCCAGCGCCAGTTCGAGCTGGCCAGTGCGGGACGACGACGGTGTTTTGGATTCGCCGTTGGGCACCGTTCCGCAGGCTGACAAGACCAGGGAAGAGGCGACGATCACCGGCCACAAATAATGGGTCATTCGGATAAGCCCTCGGTAAAGGAGTTTTCCGCATTGTAGACCGAGGATGGGCAGTCGACCGAAGGCCACGCTCGTGGACAAAATATGTCGCAGCACATTTCCCGCCCAAAAACAAAAATGGACCAATGCCGCCAAGCAGTTGATCGTTCGTTGATGCTATTGGTTGGAGGGGCAGGACTTGGCATTAAATTTACGTGTCCTATACCGATTTCCATTCAGACGCTCCCGATAGGCCGTATTGAAAAACACTGCCAGCCCACCACGCCGCGTCATATCGGCCTCGGCCTGGCCACGCCTCACCAGATCAACCGGCTTATCGATACACCGGATGGCGGCGGCACAAAGCCACCACCTGTTCCCGAACTCGGCATATCACCCGACTACTGGTTCCGGCCTCCAACGCATCCAGCACATCGCACAAACAAGCCGCCAACTGCTCGCATTCCGCCGCGCCGAAACCACGGGTTGTGACGGCCGGAGTGCCGATGCGCAGCCCAGAGGTCACGAAGGGCGAGCGCCGATCGTTGGGTACCGAATTCTTGTTCGCGGTAATGCAGGCGTCGCTCAGGGCGGCATCCGCGTCCTTGCCGGTGTAAGGCTTGTCGGAGAGGTCGATCAGCATCATGTGGTTGTCGGTCCCCCCGGAGACGATTTTGTAGCCGCGTTGCTGGAGCACGGCGGCCATGGCACGCGCATTGATCACCACCTGCCGCTGGTAGCTCTTGAATTCGGGCACCAGCGCCTCCTTGAAGGCAAGCGCCTTGGCAGCGATGACGTGCATCAGCGGACCGCCCTGGACACCGGGGAAGACCGCTGAGTTGAGCTGCTTGTGGAATTCTTCGCCTTGGCCCTTGGACAGAATGATGCCGCCACGTGGCCCACGCAGCGTCTTGTGAGTAGTGCTGGTCACCACATGGGCATGCGGCAACGGATTCGGATACTCGCCGGCGGCCACCAGGCCAGCGACGTGGGCCATGTCCACCCAAAAGATGGCCCCCACCTTGTCAGCGATGGCACGCATGCGTGCCCAGTCTTTGCGCCGGGAGTAGGCGGAGAAACCGCCGATGAGCATTTTGGGCCGGGTCTCCAGCGCGATGCGCTCCATCTCGTCGTAGTCTATCAAGCCGGTCTCGGGGTCGAGGCCATAGGGAACAATCCGGTAGTGCCGGCCGGAGAAGTTGGACGGATTGCCATGAGTCAGATGGCCTCCCTGAGCCAAGTTCATTCCCATCACGGTGTCGCCGGGCTTGACCAGCGCCAGAAAGACGGCGGCATTGGCCTGAGCTCCGGCATGGGGCTGGACATTGGCGTAGTCGCAGTCGAACAGCCTCTTGACACGCTCGATCGCCAGGCGCTCGGCAACATCAACATACTCGCAGCCGCTGTAGTAGCGTTTGCCCGGATAGCCCTCGGCATACTTGTTGGTAAAGACCGAGTTCTGGATCGACATGACCAGCGGGCTGACATAATTCTCGGAGGCGATCAGCTCGGCGTGGTCTTCTTGGCGGCGCTCTTCATTCTGGACAGCCTCGGACAGCTCGGCGTCGAATTCGGCAAGGTTCACTGAAGTGGCGTACATGATGATGTGGTCCTGTGGTTTAACTGTGTTGGAGACAAAAGACGCGCCACCCGCGCCACGATGTCGTCGATCTGCGCTTCGCTGCACACCAGCGGCGGCAGTAGTCGGATGGTGGTCTCGCGGGTCACGGTGATTAACAGCTGCTGTTCGTTCAAGGCGCGCCCAACCAACTCCCCGCAGCCCCGATCCAGCTCGATTCCGGCCATCAGGCCCAGACCGCGGACGGCAATCACGTTGGGATGGCCGCTCAGCGCATCCTGAAGACCGGCCAGCAGTCGGCGGCCCAATGTGGCAGCACGGGCCGGGATAGCGTCGCTCTCCATGATGTCGAGCACGGTGCAGCCAACCCGGCAGGCCAGCGGATTACCGCCAAAGGTTGACCCGTGGCGGCCGGGCGAAAACAGTTCTGCCGCCGGTCCGCGTGCCAGACAGGCACCGATGGGAAAGCCATTGCCCAGCCCCTTTGCCAGCGTGATGACGTCCGGCATCACGCCGGCATGCTGGTAGCCGAACCAGGTGCCGGTACGCCCCATGCCGGTCTGCACTTCGTCGATCATCAACAGCCAGTCGAACTGGTCGCACAGCGTCCGCAGCTCGCGCAAATAGTCGGTGGAGGCGACCCGCACGCCGCCTTCGCCCTGCACCGGCTCGACCAACACGGCGACGATGCCGGGCGTCTGCTCGGCAGCCTGGCGGACCGCCGCCATGTTGTCGTAAGGCACCCGCAGGAAACCCGGCATCAGCGGCTCAAAACCGCGCTGCACGGCCGGATTGCCGGTGGCGGCGAGTGTCGCCAGAGTGCGTCCGTGGAAGCTGTTTTCCATCACCAGCACCTGGGGCTGCGCCACCTGTTTGCGGTTGCCGTGCAGGCGTGCCAGTTTGAGCGCGGTTTCGTTGGCCTCCGCGCCTGAATTGCAGAAGAAAGCTCTTTGCATACCGGACAGCGAACACAGCCGCTCGCCCAAGCGTTCCTGCCAGGCGATGCCGAACATATTGGAGGTGTGCAGGAGCAGCCCGGCCTGTTCGGCGATGGCGGCGGCAATCTCGGGATGGGCATGGCCAAGATTGGTCACCGCCACGCCGGCGATGGCATCGAGGTACTCGATACCTTGGGCGTCCCACAGACGTGCGCCACGTCCGCGAACAAAAGAAACCGGCTGGCGGGCATAGGCCTGCATCAGGTGGGATGGGGGATGGGGCATGGGTGTGTGTATCCTCAAGTGGGGTTGATACCGGGGGCGATGGCTAGCCGCAGCTCAGGGCGTTTAGCCAGAGTCATATCGGTCCAGCGAGCGAGAACGGCGCTGTCACGACCGACTCCCTGGCAATATCGTGTCGAGTCCATCGAGCCAACGGCTGAACACTGCACGGGCCGCTGAGGACAAGCTGGTGCCCAGGTGCCGCGCCTCGGCCCGCAAGGTGCGCGGATCGATACCCACTTGGGCCAGTTCGCTGGCATGGCCGACCAGCCAGCGCTCGATTTGCCGCGTGTCCGCCTCGAGATGAAATTGCAGACCGAGCACCTGGCTGCCTCGCGCAAATGCCTGATTGACGCCGATCGCCGTACCGGCCAGCCGGACGGCGCCAGGCGGGATATCGAACTGATCGCCGTGCCAGTGCATAACCGGGGTGTCGCCCAGCGCGACCAGCGGGGAGCTCTCGCCTTCCGGGGTCAGCGCCAGTCGGCCAAAACCGATTTCCTTGACGCCCAAGGCATAAACCCTGGCCCCCAGCGCCCGGGCGATCAGTTGTGCCCCCAAGCAGATACCCAGCAGGGGGCGCCGACTCTCCAGGCGACGGCAGACCAGTGCCAGTTCGTCGATGAGAAAGGGATAGACATCGTCATCGAAGGCTCCGATGGGTCCGCCCAGCACTACCAACAGGTCGGCGGCCTGCACGTCGAGGGCGGTCAGATCGTCCTGCGTGGCATCGACATACTGCACATCGTAGCCACGCGCTTTGAGTAGCGGCTCGAGCGTGCCGAGGTCTTCAAAATGCAGGTGGCGGATGGCAATGGCGGTTTTCATCAAGGGGACTCCCGGGTATTGGTTTCGCTGGGCCAGAAATGGCTGTTCGGTAAAGCGCGGGCGCCGTATATGGCCTGGCCGACGCGCACCACGGTGGCTCCTTCCTCGATGGCAATCTCGAAATCGCCAGACATGCCCATGGACAGTTCGTCCAGGCAGGTACCGACGGGGGCGCTTTGGCGCAGCTGATCACGCAGGGTGCGCAGCCGGATGAAGCACTGGCGTACCCGCTCGGCCTCGCCGGAGAGCAACGCCAGCGTCATCAGCCCGCGCACACGCAGCGCCGGAAAACCCGGTAGCGCCTGCAGGAAAGCTTGTACGTCAGCAGGCGGCAGACCGTATTTGCTGGCCTCACCGGAGGTATTGACTTGCACGAACACATCCAGCGAGCGCCCCTCGATCTGCAGGCGGCGCTCCAGCGCCTCGGCGACGCGCAAGCTGTCGAGTGCCTGGAACTCAGCGGCAAAGCGTGCGACCCACTTGGCCTTGTTGGTTTGCAGGTGCCCGATCACCGACCAGCGGAGGTCAATCAAGTCGGCCATCGCTTGCCACTTGCGATGGGCTTCCTGGACCTTATTTTCTCCGAGCAACCGACATCCGGCGGCATAAGAGAGGCGGATTTGCCCTTCGTCCACGGTCTTGCTTACCGGCAACAAACGCACGCTGGCCGGGTCGCGCCCGACGCGCCGGCAAGCGGCGTCGATGCGGGCCCGGACGGCGGCCAGGTTGCGCCGGAAGTCTTCGAGCGAGGAAGGCCTGGGATAGCGGCCAAGCTCATCTTGGCGGGGCGGCGTGCCGGATGATGAAACCGGCCGTGTTTCGCCATCGTCGGATCCTTTTCGCATCAGTTGGCCGCCCCCTTGTTGATCGCCGGTGCACAGAGGGTATTGATGGCCTCCTTGGGAGCGCGCGGCAGACGGCCATTGAGCACGGCGTAAGCGACGAGGCCGATCAACAGCCCCCAGAAGGCTCCGCCAATACCGAACAGCTTGATGTTGGCAGCGGCCGCCAGGAAAGTGATCAGGGCTGCTTCGCGGGATTTCGGGTCAGCCATGGCGCTGGCCAGGCTGCCGCCGATCGTGCCCAAGAGGGCGAGGCCGGCCAGCGTGCTGATGAAGGTCGCCGGGAAGGCCATGAAGACCGCGACGAGCGTCACGCCAAAGACGCCGACGAGGATGTAGAAGATGCCTGCCGCGATGCCGGCGACCCAGCGCTTGGCCGGGTCTTCGTGCGCCTCCTTGCCGGTGCAGATAGCCGCCGTGATCGCGGCGATGTTGAAGGCGTGAGAGCCGAACGGCGCCATCAGCAGCGAGCCCAGCCCGGTGACGGTGACGATCGGATTGGCGCTGGTCCTGAACCCGTCGTTGCGCAGCACCAGCATGCCGGGCATGTATTGCCCGCTCAGGGTTATCAGGAACAGCGGCAACGCCACGCTGAGCAAGGCGTTGAGCGAAAACACCGGCATCGTGAAGAGCGGAGCGGCAAGCTGCAATCGCAGGCCCGACAGATCGATGCGTCCCTGGGAGAGGAGAAACGCCAGGCCCAGTAAAAGAATGCCCACCACGGCATAGCGTGCGCTGAACCGCTTGAGCACGACATAGGCGACGATGAGCAAACCCGCCAGTAGCGGCTCGATGTTCACCCCGCCGAAAGCGCCGATACCAAACTGCAACAGAATCCCCGCCAGCAGCCCGGCGGCCACACCAGGGGGAATCAGTCGGATGAGCTTCTCGAAGTAGCCCGACGCCCCCAAGACCACGAAGGCGGCGGCCGAGATCAGGTAGGCGCCCACCGCCTCGGCATAGGGCGTGGCGGCCAGCGCCGTGACCAGGAAGGCCGCCGCCGGCGTGGACCAGGCCGTGATGATCGGCTCGCGCGTAATCCAGCTGAGAAAAAGTCCCGTCACCCCGACGCCAATCGAAATCGACCAGATCCATGAAGCCGTCAGCTCCGGGCCAAGGCCTGCCACTTTGGCGGCTTGAAAAACCAGGATGAAGGTACCGCCGTAGTTGACGATGACCGAGATGAGGCCGGCCATGATCGGATGGGTGAGATCGCGAAGGTGAATGGATGGCGGAGAGATTGAAGTAGACATGACTTGATGATTCCCTCTGAAGGACGAACTGCCGAGCAGCGAAAGTCGTTTTATACCGCCGCAATGGACTGCCTTGCTATGACACTTTGTTTGCATTTGGCAGACCACTTTTGATTGATGCCCTGACCATGCATTGCTCTGAGCCGGCTGACACGAAAAGCAACACCCGGTTTCGTCAGCCACGAATGCTGCAAACGGGTGGAGCCCGGAGTTAAAATGGTCTGCAATTTGATTCAAATATCAACAACAAAAACAGACCACATGAAGAGCGCACTTGAGCTTGAAACGCTGAAAATCCGGTTGAATGACGCCGACCTTCAGCGTTTGGATCTGCACCAACGTATCCAGCGTGCCTTGCGCGCCCTGATACTCGATGGCACACTGGGACCGGGCGTCAAGCTACCTGCCACACGTGCGCTCGCCAAATCGCTGGGTGTTGCCCGCGACACCGTCGAAAACGCCTATGTGCAATTGCAGCGCGACGGCTTCGTCATCCGACGGAAAGGTTCTGGTAGCTATGTACCTGAGACGATGGGCACCGAGTTGCGCGGTATCGAGCGTCGGCGCCTGAGGCTTCGAGAGCCAAACCACAAAGTGACAGAGCCGGGAGCCGGCCTGAGCCGGCGCGGCCGGATGATCCTCGAAAGCGGCGGAGTGTTCGATCAGAAGGTCAGCCGAGCCTTTGCCACGGGCTTGCCGGAAACCCGCACCTTTCCCACCGATGTCTGGGAGCGCCTGCAGCGCCAGGCATTGAAAGACTTTCGCGGCCAGGTGCTTCTGCACGGAGACCCTCAAGGAGCCGAGCCACTGCGCGAGGAGATTGCCGCCTACTTGAATCTCGAACGTGGCGCCAAGGTTTCCGCCGAACAGATATTGGTGCTGAGCAGCACCAGGCAAGCGTTGTTCCTGTGCGCCCAGTTGCTCGTCGATGCCGGCAAGCCGATCATGCTGGAGAACCCCGGCTACTTTGGGGCAAAGAAGGCATTTGAATCCGCCGAAGCCAAGGTCGTCCCCATCGACGTCGATGGGCAAGGCATACGCACGGATCTGCTACGGGCGGATCGCAGCGGCGCCAATTGCGTCTACGTGACGCCTTCGCACCAATATCCCACCGGAGCCACCCTGTCGCTGGAACGCAGACTTGACTTGATCAACTGGGCGGCTGAAACCGGCAAGTGGATTCTCGAAGACGACTACGACAGCGAATTCCATTACGACGGCCCGCCAACGGCATGCGTTCAAGGCTTGGACAAATACCAAAGAACGCTCTATGTCGGCACCTTCGGCAAGACCCTCTATCCAGGCCTGCGTATGGGATACATGGCGCTACCCCATCAGCTCGTAAGCGCATTTACCTGCGCACGAAGCATCCTCGATGGGCACACACCGCAGATTCTCCAATTGACGTTGGCGCGCTTCATGGATGATGGGCACTACAGCTCTCATGTTCGCGCCATGCGCAAGCTATACGCCAGTCGCCGGGAGGTAATGCTGAAAGCCATCGACCGCTATCTTGGCGGGATAGTCACTCCGCTGCGCCCAGCCGGCGGCATGCAGATACCGTGTTTTTTGAAGCAGGGATGGTCAGAAGCGAAAACCATTCGGCAAGCAGCCGACGTAGGTGTGCAATTTGCCGGATTGAGTCGGTTATATCTGGGGCCGGAAAAACAGTTCGGCTGGTTGCTGGGCTACGCATCCTTAACGGATCATGAAATTGAAACCGCCATGCAACGCCTCGCGAGTGCCATAACGAAATAGCTGCGCAGCCTGAAAAGCAAAAGGGCCTAGCAATTTGCTAAGCCCTTAATATGCTTGGTTGCGGGGGCAGGACTTGAACCTGCGACCTTCGGGTTATGAGCCCGACGAGCTGCCAACTGCTCCACCCCGCGTCCGTCAGAGGGGCGGATTATCCGGACCTGGCCCTGGCCTGTCAAGAACAATCGGCGAAAACAGCTATTCAGTTTCCAGCCACTCGGTCAGCGATGCCCATTGCTCGACATCGCGCCGGTGTTTGGCGCGCGGCGGATCGAACACGGTTGCCCCGGCGGCGGCGACATTGACGTAGTTCTGGGTGTTGCGAAGGTAGGCAACAATCGGAATATCGAAGTGCGTCAGGAACTCCTCGAGCATGCCGGCCGCCTTGGTCCGCGGATCGACGCGCATGGCGACGATGCCCACCTTGGTGCGTTGGCCGCGAATTTCATTGCGGATCGAGTTGAGAAAATCCTCGGTGGCCGCCATGTCGAACACCGAGGGCACCAGGGGAATCACGACCTTGTCGACGCTGCGCAAATAATCGCTCAGCTTGTAACCTTGCAGCCCGGCCGGCGCATCGACGACCACCCAGTCGGCCTCCCTGGGCAAATTCAGGCCAAGCTGGTTGCCGGCAAAGTAGCCGGTGACCGGCGGCAGAGCCTGATCGCGAAAGGCCATCCAGCGAATTGCCGACTGCTGGCGATCGAGATCGCACAAGGTGGTTTTCTTGCCCTGATTGGCAAAATAACCGGACAAATTTGTTGCCAGCGTCGTCTTGCCCGCCCCGCCTTTTGGATTCGCCACTAGGACTGCACGCATACCACCTCCCTATATATTTGCTGCCGCATTATATTCGGCGCGCTCAACCGCGTCATAGATGCATAGAATGTCGGCTTTCATTCGCACTGTTCATCATGGTTACCAAAGTCGCAAGTGATCGGCAAGGCATTCAGTCCATCGAAGTCGGTTTTCGTCTGTTGCATGTCCTGGCCACAACCAACCGCCCGATGATGTTGCGCGACATCGCCAAAGGCGCCGCCATGCCGGCCGCCAAGGCGCATCGCTACATGGTCAGCTTCATGCGGATCGGCATCGTCGAACAGGATGCCGGCAGCGGCCGCTATGATCTTGGCGCCTACGCGCTGGAACTCGGGCTGTCCGGATTGGGGCGACTCGATCCGGTACGCCTGTCCGGTCCGATCCTCGAAGCGCTGTGCGAAGAAATTCAGGAAACGGTTGCCTTGGCTGTCTGGGGAACGCACGGTGCAACCATCGTGCGGATCGTCGACTCCGGATCCCCGGTAACCATCACGCTGCGCCCGGGAACTGTACTATCCCTGAGCAACTCCGCCACCGGACGGGCCTTCTCGGCCTTTTTCCGCTCGCCGTTCCTGAAGAAGATGCTTGACGAAGAGCTGCGCCAAACGGCCGAGTCCAGCCAGACAGCGGTAACGACGGTGCGCCGCCAACTGGAAAAAACCCTGACCGAAATCCGCGAACAGGGCATTTCACGCGCCACCGGCAGCCTCACCCCGGGCATCAACGGCTTCAGCGCCCCCGTCTATGACCATACCGGAAGCATGGTGGCGGCGATAACCGCGCTCGGCTCGATGGGCGAGTTCGATGCGGAATGGGATGGCCCGCTTGCCAAAGCAATGCGATCCGCCGCCCTGGACTTGTCGCACCGCCTGGGCTTCAACAAGGTTTGACGGCCGGCGAACAGCCCTCATCCATTGTTTGAACCCTGACGCCGCGAGGGTTGCGCAGTAACATTGCAGCTGCAATTTTCGCGACTCAGGGAGCATAACAATGACGCATCCTCTGGCCGGCCAGCGGCCCCCCGCCGATTTTCTGATCGACGTCCCGGCGCTGCTGGCCGCTTACCACCAGGCTCCGGACCTTGCCGACGCCGGTCAACGGGTGGCTTTCGGCACCAGCGGGCACCGCGGCAGCGCGCTGAATGGCAGCTTCAACGAGGCACACATCCTGGCGATTACCCAGGCGGTATGCGACTACCGCGCCCGGCATGGTATCCGCGGCCCGCTGTTCCTCGGCAAGGATACCCATGCCCTGTCGGCCCCCGCCCAGCGCAATGCACTTGAGGTACTGGCCGCCAATGGCGTGCAGACCCGCTGGCAGGCCGACGATGGCTTTACGCCGACCCCGGTGATCTCCCGGGCGATTCTCGTCCACAACGCCAGCCAGCCCGGCGACATTGCCGACGGGATCGTCATCACGCCGTCCCACAACCCGCCGCGCGATGGCGGCATCAAGTACAACCCGCCGAATGGCGGCCCGGCCGACACCGACGTCACCGGCTGGATCGAGCACCGAGCCAATGCCTTGATGGCCGACGGCAACCGCGACGTAAAGCGGCTGCCCCATGCCGAAGCGGCGGCCGCCGGCCACAGCATCCGCGAAGATTTCGTGACGCCCTATGTCGAAGACCTGGGCAAGGTCATCGACATGGAAGCGATCCGCCGGGCCGGCCTGAAAATCGGCGTCGATCCGCTGGGCGGCGCAGCCGTCGCCTACTGGCAACCGATTGCCGAGCGCTACGGGCTGGATATCGAAATCGTCAATCCGCAGGTCGACCCGACCTTTGCCTTCATGACGCTCGACCACGACGGCAAGATCCGCATGGACTGCTCCAGCCCCTACGCCATGGCCGGCCTGGTCAGTCTCAAGGATCGGTTCGATATCGCCTGGGGCAACGATGCGGACGTTGATCGGCACGGTATCGTCACGCCATCGACCGGCTTGCTCAACCCCAATCATTACCTCGCCGTGGCCATTCATTATTTGCTCGGCCACCGCCCCGAATGGTCGGCCCGCGCGGCGGTCGGCAAGACGCTGGTGTCGAGCGGCCTGATCGACCGGGTGGTGGCGAGCCTCGGCCGCCGCATGCTGGAAGTGCCGGTCGGTTTCAAATGGTTTGCCGGCGGCCTGCTCGATGGCAGTCTTTGTTTTGGCGGCGAGGAAAGCGCCGGCGCCAGCTTCCTGCGGCGCGACGGCACGACCTGGACGACCGACAAGGATGGCATCATCCTCGGCCTGCTCGCGGCGGAAATCACCGCCGTCTGCGGCAAGGATCCCGGACGCTACTACCAGGATCTGGCTGCCCGACACGGTACACCGTACTACGTGCGGATCGATGCGCCGGCCAGCAGCGCGCAGAAAGCAGCCTTCAAGCGACTGACCGGCGAGCGCATCACCACGCCAACCCTTGCCGGCGATCCCATCGTCGCAAAACTGACCCGCGCCCCGGGCAACGATGCCCCGATCGGCGGCCTCAAAGTCAGCACGGCCAACGGCTGGTTCGCCGCACGCCCTTCCGGCACCGAGGATATCTACAAGCTCTACGCCGAAAGCTTCGTCAGCACCGAGCACCTGCAAACGATCGTCAGCGAAGCGCAGCACATGCTGGATAGCGCCCTGTCTTGAAGCCAGCGGACTGCGGCGCAAAAAAAAGCCCGCACTAGGCGGGCTTAAATCCATTTCTTGGAGGAGATGGAGGAGACAGATTCAGTATGCCCGAAACGATTGTGCACCGCAACAATTATTCTGTTTCAGATACACGATCTTTGCCAAATGTTGGTTTTGCACCACGCGTCAGTCGATCCGCTTGATGCTTAGCCTCAAATCAGCGGCCCCGGAAAGCAAAAAGCCCCGCGCAACAGGCGGGGCCTCGCTTCGGCCTGCGGCCGAAAAATACTTACTTGCTCTTCTTGGTCGCGGCAGTCGCGGCCTTGGTCGCCGCAGCAACATTGGCCTGGGCGGCGTCAGAGAATTGCTTGGCGGTGCTGCTCATGTTGCCGAAAGCCGAATTGGCCGCAGCAATTGCGCTACGAATGGCCGTCACAGCACCTTCGGAACCGGCCGGGGCGGACTTGGCAGCTTGCTCGAACAGGCCGGCAACGGTCTTCTGAAAACCGCCGAACTGGGCTTCGACCATCTTGGCCAGTTCCTGTTGGGTCTGCGCCGAAATTTCATAGACGGAACGCGTGTAATCGACAGCTTTTTCAACTGCCGGCTTGGCCAGGGCTGACTGGGCGGCCAGCGCTTCCTTCGGATCCTTGGCGCTCATCACGGCCTTGACGCCGGAAACGGAATCTTCCAGGGCAGCGCGAGCGGTATTCAGGCTCAGAGCGGCGATACGCTCGGCCGATGCCAGTGCGGTATTGGCAACAGACAACAGTGAATCAACGGTAGCTTTGTTGGCAGCGGCGAATTGTTCGGTATTGATGGACATGTCAGTCTCCGGAAAGGTGTATCGGCAAGTTGTGTGCGGAGCCGAGTATAACCGAACCATTTACAAAATGGTGCACCGCAACAATTTTGTTTTGACGCGATTGCCGACGCGGTTTTCCGGTCGATCTGCGTATTTTTCTGCCGAAAGAAAGTTGGATGGTCGGGGCGTGCTTTAAACTACCAACTCGTATCGATGGCAAAGGCTGAAGATGTATCGGGTAGTAATAAAGCGCTTTGATCGTCGCGACACCCGGATTGTCGAAAAAGGCCCGTGGCATGTTTCGCGCGATGATGCGGAAAACTGGGCTGAAATACTCCGCGACTGCGGTTATCACACCGAGGTGGAAAGCCAGCACATGAAGGGGTCGGCCGGCGAAGACGATGGCAGCGAACTGCGCAATGCGCTGGCGGGAATGGCGTAGTAACGCGAAGGATTCGTGCCGGGCGGCACGTCATCTGAAAACTGGAGCGGCAGAAGAGTCTCGAACTCTCGACCTCAACCTTGGCAAGGTTGCGCTCTACCAACTGAGCTACTGCCGCCCTTTCAGAACATCTATATCTGGCTCCCCGACCTGGGCTCGAACCAGGGACCTACGGATTAACAGTCCGGCGCTCTACCAACTGAGCTATCGAGGAACAGGGCGCGCATTATAAATGCCAGAACGGCCTTGGCAATAGCCCCAGGCACCAAAACATGAATTATTTTTGCTCTGACTATCGAGAGGCCATACACGAACAGATCTTGGCTCCCGAGTAGCTGGCTTTTTTACTTCGGACGACCCGCTTCGATACGTCGATCGTCATTTCCGGCATTCAAGGCTTTCCCGAAGTCCGAAAAGGAGAAAGCCTCGTACCGGGGGGATACGAGGCTTTCAAGACGGCCCATTCAGGGAGGGGGAGAGGTGGCCGCCTAGGCTGTTGGGGTTCAGCGCATGGGCTAAAGATACCGGTACGCTCCCAAGCGCTCAAGTAACGGATTGCAACAGTGTGTACCGCTATGTAGATCGGCCGCAGCGAAGGCGGCATATGCCGCCCTGGCGATAAAAGCTCATGCTGCCACGATGATCTGACCTGCGGCATCGATCGCGACCGGAACGGCAATCAGCGCTTCCCCCTTGCATTCGCCATCCAGACAATGGCCATCGCTCCAGCGATAGCGGGCGTAATGGACGTTGCAACTGATGCTAACCTCGGGGGTGAAGATCAGGTGCTCAGTCTTTTCCGAGAGCGGGACACCAAAGTGCGCGCATCGATTGACGTAGGCCTTGATGCCGCTGGCGCTTCGGAGAATGACCAGGCGAAAAGGGGCTTGGCAGGCATCTCCTTCTTTATCGGATTCCGCTTCGATGACAAGCATCTTGGCGCCCACCTCGGGGACATCATCGAGCGCGCACAAGCGCGTCCCCGTCGCCGGGGCGTTGGGTAATTCAAACCACGGCACGCGAAGCGAGTCGTTCATTGGCGAAATCCATTTTCGATATCAACGGGCTGCTTGGCGGAAATATTACAAGGACCGAAACCATTCGACCATCAGGCCATCTCGCCGATGGCCTTCCGAAGTGACGCCAGGGCCAGTTTTTCCTGCGCCTTGCGGTAGCCAAGTCCGATGATTTCCTCGGCACGGCCGAATTCGAGAAAACGGATATGGCCGAGCGGCGGCTGGATCAGGATATCCGGCCGATCGAGTTCAAGACGGGTTTGCGTGATGCGGGTTTCCATGATGTTGATCGAGGCCAGCAGCACTTCGAAGATGCTCGGCAGCGTTTCCTCGTTCGATGCCCAGCGCGCGAACTGCGCAGCACCCGGCGCATCCAGCGCCAGCAGCCGGCCCTTGAGATCCTGCATCGACTGGCGATAGCCGTCCACCCAGCGCGAGAACATGCCGACCGCACCTTGATCGGAGCCATTCGGCACGTTGAGTAGCGGCTTCAGGTTTTTGCCGGCAACGATCTCGTGGTTCAGATCGACCGCGATCACGATATCGGCGCCCATGGCCCGGGCAACACTGACCGGCACCGGGTTGGTCAGGCCACCGTCGACCAGCACCCGGCCGTTGCTACGCACCGGCGTGAAGATGCCGGGCACCGAAATACTGGCGCGCACCGCTTCGATGACGTCACCACTGCGGATGACGATCTCCTCGCCACTGACGATATCGGTCGCCACCGCGGCAAAGGACTTGCCCAGCGCTTCGATGGTGTCGGCGTGGATATGGGCACGCACCAGTTCGCTGACCTTGGCGCCGTCGAGCAGGCCAGACTTGGGCAGGATGACGTCAAAGAAGGAAAGCGTCTTTTTCCAGTCGAAAGTCTTGAAGGTGGCCTCCAGCTCATCCAACTTGCCCGCCGCGTAGATCGCGCCGATCAGCGCCCCCATGCTGCTGCCGACAACGAAGTCCACTTCAATGCCGGCCGCTTCGACAGCCCGGATGACGCCGAGATGCGCGAGTCCGCGGGCCGAGCCGCTGCCGAGCACGAGACCGACTTTTGGCCGACGATCCGGATTGCTGTCGCCTACCTTCCGTTTCATTTCACTCACTCCCGGTCCGCCCTGTTAGTTTTCCAGATCGACAGCAGCAGCCAGATGCCGCCGACCACTGCGCCGCAAAAACCGAGCAGGCCAAATACCGGCAGTCCGAGCAGGGTCGGCCCACCGGGCACGGTCATGACAATCGAGGAACCGATGATCAATGCGGCGACGACGATGCCGATCACCAGGCGGTTGGCGGCGCTATCGAGTTGGTTGCCGACGCGCTTCAGGTGCGTAACGTCGATGTGAATTTCCAGCCGCCCCCGCCGGGCGGCGCGCAGCAGGCGGGAAACATCCTGCGGCAGGCCGGCAACCAGGGCGAGCGCTTCGCTCGCCGCCTGCCAACCGCGCTTGGCGATGGCGGCCGGCGTGTAACGGGCACGCATCGCCTGTTCCAGCAAGAAAAGTGCTTCGCCGGCCATGTCGAACTCCGGGTCGAGTTCGCGCCCCATCCCTTCGAGGGTGATGAAGGCCTTGACCAGCAGCGAGAGATCGGCCGGCAGGGCCAAGCGGTGCTGGCGCAGGATATCCACCAGATCGGACAGCATGGCGCCCAGCCTCAATTGGCTCAGCGCCACGCCATGGTACTGATCGACGAAAGTCTGGATTTCCAGCGTCAGCCCGGCCTCGTCGAGAGCGACGTCGTCGGTCCATTCGAACATCACGTCGGCGACGCGCTGCGGCTGATGCTTGACCAGCCCGAGCAACAGGTTGATCAACTGGCCGCGGCGCGCCTCGGTGAGACGGCCGACCATGCCGAAATCGATGAATGCGATGCGATTGCCGGCCAGGTAGAACACATTGCCGGGATGCGGGTCGGCGTGAAAGAAACCGTCCTCGAGGATCATCTTCAACACGGCATGCGCCCCGCGGCGCGCCAGTATCTTGCGGTCCAGTCCGGCCCGTTCGACGGCCGGCAGGTTGCGACCGGAGATGCCGTCGATGAATTCCTGAACGCAGACCCGTTCCCCGGTCCATTGCCAATGAACGCGCGGAATGACGATGATCGCCGGCGCTTCGCCGTTTTGCCCGGTCTCTGGTGAATCTGCGTCGATATAGCCGGCGAAATTCCCGGCGATCCGTTCGGCATTGCGGCACTCGCCGGCGAAATCGAGTTCGCGCCGCAACGACTGACCAAAATGGCGCGCTACCTCTTGCGGGTGGAAGGCACGCAACTCAGTGCTTTCGGCCTCGGCGAGTTCGGCCAGTCGCATCAACCACCGCAGGTCAGCTTCGATGATCGGCCGAATGCCCGGCCGGCGCACCTTGACCACGACGCTGCTGCCATCTTCCAAGCGGGCACGGTGCACCTGGGCAATCGAGGCCGCCGCCAATGGCTCCGGCTCGAAAGCGGCGAAGATCGTCTCGGGCGGCGCGCCGAGATCCTCGGTGAGTTGCTGGCGGATGTCGGCCCAGGGCGCAGCGGGAGCGCTGTCCTGCAGTTTGCCGAATTCGGCGATCCACTCCGGCTCGAACAGGTCGATCCGGGTAGCCAGAACCTGGCCGAGCTTGACGAAGGTCGGCCCCATCTCTTCCAGGGCCCGCCGTACCCGCTCCGGCGGCGGCATGTGGGCGAACTCTTCGGCATTGTTCCAGTGCAGCATGCGCCCGGCGCGCTCCAGGGCGTTAGCCAGCCCCATGCGCCGCACCATGTCGCCGAAACCGTAGCGGACCAGGATTGCGGCAATGTCGTGCAGGCGCCCGAGGTCACGCACCGCCGTCAATGCCTGCCAGAACATCAGCTGTCCTTGTCCTGGGGAGGCTCGGGCTTGACGCGATCGGCCAGGCCGCCGAGCGCACCGGCGGCGATTTGCCGGAACAGGTCGGTGCCGGCCTGCGCCAGATGCAGGCCGGCCTCAAGCTGCGAGCGCCCGACCTGGCCAATTTGCTGCGTCAGATCGCCGAGGGTTTCCTGCAACTGCCGGCCGACCGCGGAACCATGGATGCGGCTGTGTTCGGCCAGATCGGCGAGGATTTTTCCTGCCGCATCCTTGGCGCCCGCGGCCGAGTTCTGCAGCGTTTCCACGAACATCGCCTCGAGGCTTTCGAGGTCGGCACGCGCCCTTGTCAGATCCTCGCGGGAAAAGGTCTGCGCCCGCCCGACCACTTCCTGCAACGCCAGTTTGGACGCTTCCGCCACTTGCGCCAGCGCAGCATCCAACCCGGCGACGGCCTGCCCGAGACGGGCCCGAGTTGCGTCGAGCTGGGCCGCCGACTGGCTGAACGCCTTTTCGGTCCCTTCCCGCGCGCCGTGCAGTGCGGCACTCGCAATCTGCCGCACCGACTCGATATCAAGCGAGTGCTTGCTGATCATTTGCACGGTGAGCTGGCGCACCATTTCCTGCACATCATGACCCGACTCGACGGCACGGCGCACGTCAGCCTCAAATGCCGCGGTATCGCTGGTGCGGCCAGTAGCGTTGCCCGATTTGCTTTGCATAATGGAATCCTCCTGCAGTGGTGACAAGACGGTTGGGTGAAGCGCAGGTGAATAATATGACGGCACGCCGGCGATTCCATATTTTTGGAATACGAATACCTATTGCGTCATTTGGGGCTGCCCCGGCATCCGGAGCGAGCGGCCCGGCGAATATCAGGCAAACAGGTCCGGCTGCGGCTCTTTCAGGCTATCGCGCTTGACGGTAAGGCGAACAACGATGCCCTTGCGGCCAATCGCCTCGACCACGAAGCGACCGCCGACCGCTTCGGCGACCACCAGCATGTTGCGCCGCGAGCTGCCGGTCCTGCCGATATAGGCCGCGATGTTGCCGGGGGTTGGGATCCAGGTAGGCATGGTGAGCGGAATAATAAAGGGCCAGCGATCAGGCTTCAATAGAAAGCGTTACCCGGAACCCGGGGCAAAAAACCGGGCGCCTGTGTAAATAGCATTTTCTGCCACCTCGCCCCCGGTTATCATCACGGACCGACTCGGATTCACGCATTGGAGCATTGATGGCGACGGGAGCAACAGCGCAGCAACGAAACCCGGAAAACAAAAAAGCCACTCCGGAGAATGGCCTGACTCATTGTTTTACTGGTGCCCCCGAACGGAATCGAACCGCTACCTGATGATTACAAATCAACTGCACGACCTTCATGCTACGGGGGCCCGTAACGCGGCGGCAGATTATAGCCTGATCGGCTGACTTACAACATGACCACACTGACCAATCCATTCGAAATTGCCCGCGAGGCGCTACGCCTGCTTGCGGCCCGCCGCATCCCACCAACACCGGACAATTATCAGACGCTCTACCAGGAAATCGCCGGCACCAAGCCGGCCGCCGAAGCTTTCCCGGAGAAGCAGCTCCGCTCTCTCGCCGCCGCCCTGCCCAAAGCCACACCGGAGCAGCTGCGCCTGGCCAGGCAGCTTGACGAAGCGGTCAAGGCCGCCAATTGGGATGACTACAAAAGCCATTTGGCCGAATTTGTCACGGCGCTCGCCGAAACGCAGAAACTCGCCTGGTCGGAACTGATTTCCGACCTCCTGCGGCAATGGGACGCAAAGCATTTCGGCCTCACCGTGGCGCGCAAACGCGAGTCGCTTGAGCATGTGCTGACCAGCAGCGGGGCGAATCCGGAAACCCTGTTCAATCGTCTGCAAAACCTGCTCCGCTCATGGGGACAAGGCCGCGAGCAAGAGGCCGGGAGCGGCAGCGAAGTCGCACCGACGCGACCGCCCGAGGCCGCGGCAACCAGCGCCGCAGCGGAAGACTTGCTGCCGGAGTTCCGCCAGCTATTCGCCTTCACGCTGGAAACCGCCATCGCCAGCCAGCTGATTGAAAGCCCGCAGCTATCGAGCGATGCCAAAACGCTGGCCAATGACATTCGCACCGCCTCCAGCGTCGCGCAGATGCGGGAGTTTCTCACCCGCCTGAAACGCTTCGCCTTCAAGCTCGAATTGCTCGCCGAAGACCAGGCCGAACTTCGCCACAGCCTGCTCAACCTGCTGCGCCTGCTCGTCGAAAACATCACCGAACTGGTCCTCGACGACCGCTGGATTCATGGTCAGGTCGATGTCGTCCGCGGCATTATCGACAAGCCGCTCTCCCAACGCGCCCTCGACGATGCGGAGCGGCGCCTGAAAGAGGTTCTGTACAAGCAGAGTCTGTTGAAGGCCAGCCTCTTCGAAGCCCGGGAGGCCATCAAGCACATGCTGGCCGGCTTTGTCGACCATCTCGCCGACTTTGCCGAAGCGACTTCCGACTACCACGACAAAATCGAAGCCTGTGTCGAGAAGATCAGCGCCGCCAACGACATCTCCGAGTTGGGGACGGTTCTTGGCGAAGTGATCAAGGAAACGCGCACCATCCAGATCAACGCCCAGCGGTCGCGCGATGAGCTGCGCTTGACCCAGCAGAAAGTCCGCGAGTCGGAGACGCGGATTCGCGAACTGGAAGGCGAACTCGAAGCGACCAGCGACCTCGTTCGGCACGACCAGCTCACCGGCGTTCTCAACCGGCGCGGCCTGGAAGAGATTTTCACCAAGGAAATCGGCCGCTCAATACGACACGACACCCTGCTCTGTGTCGGCCTGCTCGACATCGACAATTTCAAGAAACTGAACGACTCGCTGGGCCACGACGTCGGCGACCAGGCGCTCATCCACCTCGCCACCGTCTGCCGCGAAACCCTGCGGCCGCAGGATACGGTGGCACGCTACGGCGGCGAGGAGTTCATCATCCTGCTGCCGGAAACCGCCCTCGACGACGCGACGGTTGTGCTGACCCGCCTGCAGCGCGAGCTGACCAGGAAATTCTTCCTCAACGGCAACGACAAAGTGCTGATCACCTTCAGCGCGGGGGTTACGCAAATGCAGGCGGAGGACACGCAGGCCACGGTGATCAAAAGAGCCGACGACGCGATGTACGAAGCAAAAGGGGCAGGAAAAAACAGGGTGGTCACAGCATGAAGGCAGTCATTCTGGCCGGGGGATTGGGCACCCGCATCAGCGAAGAATCGCATCTGAAACCGAAGCCGATGATCGAGATCGGCGGCAAGCCGATCATCTGGCACATCCTGAAGATCTACTCGGCGCACGGCATCAACGATTTCATCATCTGCCTCGGCTACAAGGGGTACGTCGTCAAAGAGTATTTCGCCAACTATTTCCTGCACACTTCCGATGTGACCTTCGACATGGTCAACAACCGGATGGAGGTGCACGAACGGCACGCGGAATCCTGGCGGGTCACCCTCGTCGACACCGGCGAACAGACGATGACCGGCGGCCGCCTGAGGCGCGTCCGCCAATTCATCGATGCCGACGAGCCGTTCTGCTTCACCTACGGCGATGGCGTGGCGGACATCGACATCACCCGGCAAATCGAGTTTCATCGCCAGCAAGGCCTCGCCGCGACGGTCTGCGCGGTAACCCCGCCCGGACGGTTCGGGGCACTGGATATTGCCGACAATCGCGTCTCGCGTTTTCAGGAAAAGCCGCATGGCGAGGGCGGCACGATCAACGGTGGATTTTTTGTCCTGCAACCCGAGGTCCTCGACCTGATCGACAACGACCAGCAATCCTGGGAGGGCAAGCCGCTGCACGAACTGGCCAGCCGTGGGCAACTGGGAGCCTGGAAGCACGAAGGATTCTGGCAGCCGATGGATACGCTGCGCGACAAAATGCTGCTCGAAGATCTATGGCAGTCCGGAAATGCCCCATGGAAAATATGGTGAATCCCGAATATTGGCGTGGCCGCAGGGTTTTCCTGACCGGACATACGGGCTTCAAGGGAAGCTGGCTGGCCCTCTGGCTGAGCGAACTCGGCGCCCAGGTCACCGGCTACGCGCTGGCGCCGCCGGCCGGGCCCAACCTGTTCACGGCGGCGCGGGTCGGTGAAACGCTGGACTCGATCATCGGCGACATTCGCGACGCGGAACGTCTCAGTCGGGCCATCCATGAATCGTCCCCGCAAACCATGCTGCACCTGGCCGCCCAGCCGCTGGTCAGCGAAGGCTACAGCGACCCGGTCGGCACCTACACGACCAACGTCATCGGCACGGTCAACGTACTCGAAGCCGCCCGTCGCGCGCCTGGCCTCGAGTCCATAGTGGTCGTCACGACCGACAAGTGCTATGACAACCGGGAAACCCTGCATGACTATCGTGAATCGGACCCGATGGGCGGCAGCGATCCGTACAGCAGCAGCAAGGCCTGCGCCGAACTGGTTGTCGCCGCCTATCGCCGTTCGTTTTTTGACGGTCCGGATGCTGCCCGCCTGGCGACAGCCCGCGCCGGGAATGTCATCGGCGGCGGTGACTGGGCAGCCAATCGCCTGGTTCCCGACCTGCTCTGCGCCTTTGCCGAAGGGCGCCGGGCAAAACTCCGCTTCCCGGACGCCATTCGCCCCTGGCAGCATGCGCTGGAGCCCTTGGCCGGCTACCTGATGCTGGCCGAGCGATTGACCGAGGATGTGATTTTTGCCGGTGCCTGGAATTTCGGCCCCGCGCTGTCCGATTGCGTCACCACCGCCGCCCTTGCCGATCTTGTCAGCCGCCACTGGACGGAAGCGGCAGGCTGGGAAAGTGAGGCGACGTCGTTCCCGCACGAGGCAAAGTTGTTGCGCCTGAATACGGACGCCGCCAGACAAATGCTAAAGTGGCGCCCCAAATGGCCGTTGAACGAGGCAGTCCGACACACCGTAGCCTGGCATCGCGCCTGGCTGAGCGGACATGACATGCAGTCTTTCAGTCGTGACCAGATCAATCAGTACGTGCGGACACCCAATTCACCCGATGAGCCCAGATAAGCAACGCCAAGACATTCTCGACCAGGTACGCGCCTACGCGACCCAAACCCAACGGCAGCCGGAATTCGTTCCCGGCCAGCAGGCGATTCCGCCGTCCGGGAAGGTATTGGGGCCGGAGGAATTCGTTCATCTGGTCGACGCCGCGCTGGACGGATGGCTGACCACCGGCCGCTTCAACGCCGAGTTCGAACTTAAACTCGCCAGCTATCTCGGCGTCGCGCACGTCCTCACCTGCAACTCGGGCTCCAGTGCCAACCTGCTCGCCCTGTCGGCCCTCACCTCGCCACAGCTCGGCGCCCGGGCACTCCAGCCGGGTGACGAGGTGATCACGGCGGCGGCCGGCTTTCCGACCACCGTCAATCCGATCCTGCAAAACGGCTTGGTGCCGGTCTTTGTCGACTCGCACATCCCGAGCTACAACCCCTTGCCGGAAACCATAGCCGCCGCCGTCACGCCGCGCACCAAGGCGATCATGCTCGCCCACACCCTGGGCAATCCACTGGAGATAGCCGCACTGAAGGCCATCGCCGACCGGCACGGACTGTGGCTGATCGAAGACTGCTGCGACGCGCTGGGTTCGGAACATGGCGGCCGCAAGGTCGGCACCTGGGGCGACATCGCCACCCTGTCGTTCTATCCGGCCCACCATATCACCATGGGCGAAGGCGGCGCCGTCTTCACGTCCGACCCGCAGCTCAAGCGCATCCTCGAATCGTTCCGCGACTGGGGCCGCGACTGCTGGTGCAATCCGGGTTGCGACAATACCTGCGGCAAACGCTTCGACTGGCAGCTCGGCGAATTGCCGGCCGGCTACGACCACAAGTACGTGTACTCCCACGCCGGCTACAACCTCAAGATCACCGACATGCAGGCCGCCATCGGGCTGGCGCAACTAGCCCGGATCGACGGCTTCGTGGCCGCCAGGCGACAAAACTTTGCGCTGTTGAGCGAGCTGCTACAACCCCTCGCCGAGTTTTTCATTCTGCCCGAGGCGAGTCCCGACAGCGCCCCATCATGGTTCGGCTTTCCGCTGACCCTGCGCGAAGCTGCCCCGTTCGCCCGGGTAGACCTGCTGCGCTTTCTCGACCAGCGCAAAATCGGCTCGCGCCTGCTTTTTGCCGGCAACCTGACGCGCCAACCGTATTTCCTCGACCGCCCTTACCGCATCAGCGGTCACCTCGACAACGCCGATACCATCATGCAACGCACCTTCTGGCTTGGCCTCTGGCCGGGCCTGGGCGAAGCGCAATTGCGCTACATGGCGCAGTCGCTCGGCGACTTCTGTGGAACGAATTTCTGAGCGTATATCGATGACCAAACCACTATTCATTTTCGAGATGGCCAACAACCACATGGGCGATACCGCCCATGGCGTGGCCATCATCCGGGCGATTCACGAAGCCTGCCAGGATTTCGATTTCGACTTTGCCTTCAAGCTGCAATATCGCGATCTCGACAGTTTTATCCATCCCAGTTTCAAAGGCCGCGACGATGTCAAATACGTCAAGCGCTTCGAGGAAACCCGGCTGGCCAGCGAGCAATTCGCCACCCTGCTCGCCGCCATGCGCGACTGCGGTTTCAAGACGGTGTGCACGCCCTTCGATGAAGCCTCGGTGGACCTCATCGAGGCGCAGGGCATCGAAGTCATCAAGATTGCCAGCTGCTCGCTGACCGACTGGCCGCTGCTCGAACGCATCGCCCGTACCGACAAGCCGATCGTCGCCTCGACGGCCGGCGCCACGCCGGAAGACGTCGACAACGTCGTCAGTTTCTTTCTGCATCGCAGCAAGCAACTGACCCTGATGCACTGCGTCGCCGAGTACCCGACGCCTGACGAAAACCTGCACATCGCCCGCATTGAAGCGCTGCGCACCCGCTATCCCGAGGTTCGCATCGGCTATTCGACGCATGAGTCACCGGAAAAGACCGAACCGGTGATGCTGGCGCTGGCCAAGGGTGCCCGGGTGTTTGAAAAACATGTCGGCCTGCCCACCGAGCGCTATGCGCTCAATGCTTATTCGGCCAACCCGGCGCAGGTTCGGCAATGGCTGGCCGCTGCCCAGCGCGCCCAAGTTCTTTGCGGCAGTGAGGCTTGGCCCGCCGCCACCAAGGCCGAGGCGGAAAGCCTGCACAGCCTGCGCCGCGGCGTTTACCTGACGCGCCAGGTTGCGACCGGCGAAGCGGTCGACGGCAGTGCGGTCTGTTTTGCCTTCCCGGCTATCCCGGGTCAGATCACCGCCAATCAATGGTCGAAATACAGCCACCATATCGCTGCCCAGCCGCTGACCACCGGCCGTCCGTTGCTCGGCTGCGAGGTCGAAATACATCACGAACGCGAACAGATTCATGCCGCCGTGACCGCCGTCCGCAAACTGCTGAAAGACGGCAACATCGTCGTGCCCGGCAAGTCCGACCTGGAAATATCCCACCACTACGGCATGGAGCGTTTCGGCGAATTCGGGCTGATCATGGTCACGGTGGTCAATCGCGAATACTGCAAGAAGCTGATCGCCATGCTCCCCGGCCAGACGCACCCGGAGCAGTTGCACCATAAAAAAGAGGAAACCTTCGTGGTCCTGCACGGCAAGCTGACGCTGTGGCTCGACGGCGTCGAGCACGCGGCCGAACCGGGCGATGTGATCACCGTCCATCGCGGTGTCAAACACAAATTCTTCTCGGCTGGCGGCGTGGTTTTCGAGGAAATATCCTCGACCCACTTTAGCGACGACTCGATCTATACCGATCCGGCAATCACCGCCAACACCCATCGCAAAACCCTGCTTACCCACTGGCTCTGACCATGCGCGTTGCTGACTACCTGATGAGCCGGCTGGCCGATGCCGGCGCCGAACACGTTTTCTTGCTGCCCGGCGGCGGCGCGATGTATCTCAACGATGCCCTGGTTTGCGAAAAGCGGCTGATCCCGGTGCCCTGCCATCACGAACAGGCCTGCGGCATCGCCGCCGAAGCCTGGGGCCGGGTACGCGAAAGCTTCGGCGTGTGCATGGTCACCACCGGTCCCGGGGCGACCAATGCCATCACGCCGGTGGCCGGCGCCTGGATCGAATCGACGCCGCTGCTCGTCATTTCCGGCCAGGTCAAACGCCCCGACCTGCTGGCCGGCCGGCCGCTGCGCCAGGGCGGCGTGCAGGAAGTCGATATCGTGCCGATGGTCAAATCGGTCACCAAATACGCCGTCACCATCGACGACCCGAAGCAGATTCGCTACCACCTCGAGCGTGCCCTGTTCGAGATGAAGGACGGCCGCAACGGGCCGGTCTGGCTGGACATTCCACTCGATGTCCAGGCCGCCACGATCGACCCGGCCGAGCTGCCGGGTTTCACACCGGAACCCTTACCGGCTGCTGATTTCGACGCGGCCTGCCGTCAGTTGCTGGCACTCATCGCCCAGGCCGAACGTCCGCTGCTGCTGGCCGGCCACGGCGTTCGCCTGGCCGGCGCGGCGCAGGACTTCGCCGGACTGGCGGAGCGCCTGCAGATTCCCGTCGCAACAACCTGGAATGCGCTTGACCTGCTGCCTTGGGATCACCCGCTGTGCGTTGGCCGCCCCGGCGTGGTGGCGTTGCGCGGCGCCAACTTCGCGGTACAGAACTGCGACCTGCTGATCAGCATCGGCTGCCGCCTCGACAACATCATTACCGCCTACAATCCGCGCGGCTTTGCCCGCGCGGCGAAGAAAGTGGTCTGCGACGTCGACGCCAACGAAATCGCCAAGCTGGACATGGACATCAGCCTGTCCATCGTCGCCGACGCCAAGATCCTGATCGAGACCCTGGCCGGTCAGCCGCTGCCGGCCAATACCCCGGACACCAAGCCGTGGATCGCCCGGTGCGTCGACTGGAAGCGGCGCTACCCGGTGAACGATGGCGCCGCCTTTCCAGGCAACGGACCGATCAATCATTACCATTTCGTTTCCGCATTGTCGGACGCCATTCCGCCCGATACGCTGGTCAGCACCGGCAGCTCCGGGCTGGCGGTGGAAGTGTTCTACACGGTATTCCGGAACAAGCCTGGACAGCGCGTCTTCCTGACCTCCGGACTCGGCTCGATGGGCTATGGTCTGCCCGCCGCCATCGGCGCCTGCCTGGCCAACGGCGGCAAGCCGATGGTCGCGGTCGAGAGCGACGGCAGCCTGCAACTCAACCTGCAGGAACTGGCGACGCTGGTCGCCCAAAACCTGCCGATCACCTTGATCATCATGAACAACGGCGGCTATGCATCGATCCGCAACACACAGCGCAACTATTTTTCTGAGCGTTACATCGGGACCGGGCCGGAAGCCGGACTGATGCTGCCGGATCTGGAGAAAGTGGCGCACACCTACGGCCTGCCCTTCAAGCGCATCGCGGATGCCGCCGACCTGGATGAAGGCCTTCGCATCGGGCTGGCAACGCCGGGGCCGAAGCTGATCGAAGTGTGCCTGATCCCGAACGAAATCCTGGCGCCCAAGGTCGCGGCGCTGCCGCAGCCGGATGGATCGATGCTGTCGATGCCGCAGGAAGACATGTCGCCGCTGCTGACGCTGGAAAATCTGCAGAACGAAATGCTCATCCCGCTTTCCGATGCATCGATGCGGGCTCGTCGCAGCGACCGCTCCTGAATCACCCAACCTCCGAAAACCAATGGCCCTGAATCCGCGACTCAACGATCCCAAGACACCGCTCGTCAGCATCACGGTGTTCAACTACAACTATGGTCGATATTTACGGGAGTGTTTCGACAGCATCCTGGCGCAAACTTACGACAACATCGAAATCTGCTTCTCCGACAACGCCTCGACCGACGATTCCTGGGCAATCGCGCTTGAATACCAGCAGCGGTTCCCGGATATCTTTTTCGTCGCCAGGAACCGCCAGAACTTCGGGACCGATGCCAACTTCCGAAACTGCTGGGTCAACGCCCGCGGTAAATACTTTGTCGAACTCTGCTCCGACGACGCATTACTGCCCGACTTCACACGGCGCTGCGTCGAGGCAATGGAAAATGATCTGGCGGTTGGCTTCACCATCGTTCACCGCGCCATCCTCGATGAATACGGCGAACGCGTGGCGGAAGCTCCTTTTTACAATCAGACATGCAAAATCCCCGGCCCCAGCCAGGCCGCCGTTTACATGATGGCGGCAGTCAACCCGGCGGTGTCGCAAATCATGTATCGCAAGACCTTCACGACCGGGAAAACGGTGATCGGCGGACTGGCCGCACGCTGGTACGGTACGCGCATGATGGACTTCAACATGTGCTGCGAGTATCCGATTGTCTACATCAAGGATCCACTGCTGCTGCACCGCCTGCATCTGGCTAACGACTCGTTCAAGGCTGCGGATAACATGATGGAAGTGATCGGGCCTTACGTGCTCAATCACCAGTTTGCCGAGTTGGCATCGTTTTACAACCATCATAACGTTACCGAGCGGCTTCCCGCGTCAATCGAAAAAGTCGCCAATCTTGCCTTGCGCTACAGCGTTCGCGCCTTGATCAACGGCGACGAGCGCAGCGCCCGGAGGTATCACGACCTCTCGATGGCCCTGCTTCCGGAGATCAGGAATAACGAGGTCTGCGTCCAACTGAACGCCTATTGGTCGATCGGCGATCCGGCCGAAAGACGACAAGCCGTTGCCGCGCTGGAGACCCGGGACAATCTGGTGACCCGCTCGGTCTCATACGATCCGCCACCGGGAAGCACGCCGCTGCAATGAGCGACAAGCGCTGCGCGGCGGGAGCGGAAGCCCTGGACGAATACTGGCGAATGCCGAAAACAGCGGAGCCGCTCTGCTTTTTTGGTGTCGGAGTACTGTTCGACGCCTGTTACGACCAGCTCGTCCTCGCTGCCGGGCAGCGACCCGATGTGCTGTCGGACAATGCCGCAACGAAATGGGGAAAATCCTTCCACAGCGTTCGGTGCCTTCCCCCGGAACAGATACCGGGCAACGCCACGATTGTCCTGTGCATCCGCAACTACGAAGCGGTAAGCGCCCAGTTGCGGGCGCTCGGGCACCAGCGCATTTATTTGGCGAATTTCGACCGGGGATACCATCGGGTTTCCAGGCTACGGCGCCTGGACCCCGACGATGCCGCCAAACCGGCACCGCCACCGCTTGACCTGCGCGGACAATGGGCATTGGTCACCGGCGCCAGTCGCGGCATCGGCCAGCAGATCGCCCTGGCCCTCGCCCAGCGCGGCCTGAATCTGATCTGCCACGGAAAAACCGAGGAAAGCGCCCGGCGGGCATGCGAAAGCGTCGGCGCAATGGGAGTTGAAACCCGCCCCATCGCCGCCGACCTGGCCGACCCGCAGGCGCTTGATCACCTATGCGACTGGCTGGCCAGTTCCGCCCCACCGCTTGCCCTGCTCTACAACAATGCCGGGATCTCGCCAGCTTGCCCGGACGGTTTCTGGAAAATGGGCAGCACGGATTTCGCCGACTGCTATGCGATCAATGCCATCGCCCCGATCCGGATCAGCCAGGCGATCATTCCCAAAATGAAAAGCCAGGGTTTCGGCCGCGTCATCAATCTATCGAGCAGCATCCAGCACCGCCCGGATGAAATGGCCTACGCCTGCAGCAAGGCGGCGCTCGACAAATTCGTGTACGACATCGCCCCGCACCTGGTGGGAAGCGGCGTGATGATCAGTCTGCTCGACCCCGGCTGGCTACGCACCGACATGGGCGGTAGCGCGGCGCCGCATGCAGTCGGCAGCGTGCTGCCGGGGGCGCTTCTCGGCGCACTTATCGATGCCGACGTCAATGGCCGCTGGTTTTCAGCACAGGACTATTGCGGACTCTCGATGGAAGCGGCAATCCGCAAGGCCTTCTTCATTGACGCCTGCTCACAACCAATTCGCATAGGGCCCACGCCATGACCATCCAGCAACCAAAGCTCGTCAAATCCTGCCCCAAGCTGGAAAGCGGACTGCGCCTGGGCCAGGAAGGCATTCACGCCTGCCAGCTTGGCCCCTTTTCCTCACCGATCTACTGGACGGCGGCGGAAGCGGCCAAGACGACAATTACCAAGGAAATGATCAGCGAAAAGCGGCAGTGGATTTTCGATCTGCTGAACGACGACCACAGCGAAACGCCCTGCAAGCACTGCCACATGGTCGTCCTGAAAAAGCCGGAAGAGGTGCGTTTCGACCAATTGGGCCATATCGACCTGGCGGCGACCACGACCTGCAACCTGCGCTGCAATTTCTGCGGCTACACCCAGTTCGACTCGTTCGCCGAAGCGAAATACGATGCATTGACCGTCCTCCGGCTGTTCGCCCCCGAGGATGTCGTCTGGGATGCCGCGGTCGATTTCAACGGCGGCGAACCGACGCTGCTCAAGGATTTCGACGACTACATCGATTATTTCGCCTCGCGGCGGATCCGTGTCTTTCTCTATACCAACGCCGTGATCTATCGGCAATCCGTCTATGACGGACTGGCCAAGGGAACGATCCGCTGGGTATGCGCCTCTCTCGACGCCGGCACACCGTCCTCATACGACAAGATCAAGAAGAGCAAACGCTACGCCGATGTGCTCGAAACGATCACCCGTTATGCCCATGCCGGCAACCTCGGCGGCGGGCAGCTATCGGTCAAGTACATCTTCTGCCAGGACAACTGTAGCGACGACGATGTTGTCGGCTTCACCTACGCCATGCTGGCAATCAGGCCGCAGGAGGTCTGGCTGACCTTCGATTTCGACCCCCTGTGCAACCTGCCGGGTGACTGTGCCGATTTTGGCGGACACGATTACTCGCGGCATATCGCGGCCTACGCCAAAACCTACCTGATGCTTGAAAAGCATGGGCTGCAAGCCATCCACTTCCCGGAAAAACATCTGGCCGTGGTCAGTCTGCAAGGCAAACTGCTTCTCGAGGCGGCCAAGGCGGAAATTGCCCGCTTGCGGAAGACAACAAATCTCGCCGCCCCCCATCTTCAACTGGGCGATTTCCGCGATACCGCTGGCGCGCCGAGTTCCGGCGAAATCGCCAGGTTGTCGGTGGCGCCGTTGCGCGGCCGTTCCCCGGGCCAAGACTGGCAGCCCCTGTCGCTGGCCGGAAAACGTCTGGCGCTGGCGCCGGCCTGCACCTTGGCGCGCCGACTGCGCGCCGCCCCGGAACTGGCGGAGGCCGAGATCGTCGGGTTCTTCGACCGCGACAGCGTCCTGCATGGCAAGCAAATCGATGGCGTGACAGTCTTCCCCTACGCCGACCTGGCCAGCCTGGCCCCGGATCTGATCGTCGTCGCCGCCCCGGAGCATCATCGCTACGACATCGCCCGCACCGTCTCGGACAATCTTGGCACGACCAGCAATCTGGCCATTTTCGAAGAAAATCCCGACGCCCCTCCGCCGGCCTAACCTGCCGTCCGAATGGCGGACAGCACGTCAAGCATGCCGGATGCGGCAAATCGTTCTCAATACTTCAAGGGTCACCCCATGCCACGCGTAATCGACGAAATACTGGCTATTGCCAATGCCGCGCCCAAGGACCAGGAGTTCCTCCCGGTACTCTTTGCCCGGCTGCACGATCAATCAGCGATTCCGACCACAGTGATCCTGTTCGGCGCCGGCGGACTGGGGGCCGAACTGCTGCACACGATGCAGAACCAGGGGATTTCCGTACGCTTCGTCTGCGACAACGGATTGGCGAAAGCGGGCAGCAGCATCGGCGGGATACCGGTCATCGCCGGAGAGACGCTGAAGGATCACTGGCACGGCGAGCCGATCCTGATCGCCTCGAGAAAATTCGCGGCCGACATCCACCGCCAGCTTTCCGCCATGGGCATACCGGAGCACCTGATCCTCTGCCGCCCGGATGACCCGAACACCAACTTTCTCTATTCCTGCGCGATGGTCGGCAGCCAGACGCTGATTTCGGGATTCGCCAAGTACTACCAACCGTTATCGATGCAGGACATCCTGATCAGGGATGGCGACAAGGTCGAAAAAACCTACGAACTCCTGTCCGATCAGAAATCGAAGGATCTGTTCGTCACCAAGCTGGCCCTGCTCGCTTCCGGAGGAAATCTCGCGCTGCTGAAAAAATTCATCACCGAATTCAGCGAGCCATACCGCGAGTTCGGCATGTTCGGTTGCGACGGCACGACCGAAGACCGCTATTACTTCAACAACGATGTCCTGCGCCTGCGGGACGGTGAGATCTATATCGACGTCGGCGCCTTCGATGGCGACACCATCCTGACTTTCGTTGATGCCTGCCGGAAACAGGGCGTCACTTACGATTCGATCATTGCCTTTGAGCCGGACCCGCCGTGTTTCGCGGCTCTGCACAAGGTATGCGAGAACATACCGAACACCGAATGCCACGCCATGGGCCTCGGCGACGAAGACGGAACGGTTCGCTTCCTGACCTCTGACCAGGAGGACCGCTTCCATGTCGGCATCGAGCACGCCGCCGGAGAGCATGAAGTCAGGATCGTCACCCTGGATAATTTCCTGAACGAAAAGCCGGCGACGCTGATCAAAATGGACCCGGGTGCCAACATCATTCCCAAACTGCTCAAAGGTGCCAGGAAAACCATAGCCAGACACCGACCCAAACTCGCGCTCGGCGTCTATCACTCGCTGGAAGCCATTTACGAAATCCCCCTGCTCGTACACTCCTACAACCCCGGCTATGACCTGTATCTGCGGCACGGCACCTACCATCTGTCCGACACCGACCTGTTCGCCATACCTTGAACCGTTACGTTAACTGAGGCACGAGAGATTCATGGTCACCCAGACAGCATCCCGGGAATATCGAGAGATGATCGACCGCTGCGCGCGAGCGGCAGCAGATAACGGCAAGGGCGTTGCTGTTTTTGGCGCGGCCAAGGCCGGCTGGTACATCATGAAGGCGCTGGAAGCGCGGGGCGTCCGGATCGACTGCTTCTGCGACAACGATGCGCGGAAGGCCAGTGACGGATTCCACGGCTATCGCGTCCTCTCCGCCACCGATCTGGAAAAGGAATACCCCGGGGCCGTCGTGCTCTTCGGCCTATTTCGCCGCAACAGCGCACAGGCGGTCAAGAGCGGGTTCGGCGACCGGGGGTTCGCGATCCCCGAGCACGACGCCTACGGTTTTCTTTATGGCTACCTCACCGAAGTCGCCGGAAGAAAGTGCGATCATCAACTGCTCGCCGCGAGCCTGAACAAGCTGTCGGACTACTATTCGCTCGACGGCTACCGCTATGGCGATGTTGGTCATGGCGAATTCGTTTCCCCTTTCGTTACCGGGGTCGTCACCCAGAAATGCAACCTCCGCTGCTACGATTGCGGCCAGCGCATCCCCTACTACAACGCGCCGCTCGATTTCTCGGTGGCCGAAATCGTCAGGGACATCAAGCACTACTGCAGCGCTTTCACGCTGGTCCCGGAAATCAGCCTGCACGGAGGGGAGCCCTTCCTGCATCCGGAAATCGGTGCAATCTGCCGGGAAATCTCGAGCATCCCGAACCTGATCTTCATCAACCTGATCACCAACGGGAATATCTCGCCCACCGATCAGATATTGCGTGACCTGGCGAGCGCCGGGGCCGACCTGCACCAAAGCGATTACGGCAAGCTCTCCAAACAGCAGGCGGAAATATTTTCGGCATGCGCGAAACACGACATCTTCTGCGACATTCATTTCGTCGACCCGAGCGAAAAATGGCTACGCTCCGCGCCGATCAAGCTGCACGAGCGGCCAGGCACGGCAACCGAGCAAATCTACAGTGAGTGCATGGCGACAAAAGTATGCTGCCAGATCATGGACGGACGGCTGTACCGCTGCCCGGTATCGGCCCACGGCATGGCCCAAGGATTGATCCCGCCGAGCGAAGGCGATTTCGTCAGGCTCGGCGACGACATCGATGCCGATACGCTCGGGCGCTCGGTCAGAAACTTCCTGACCCGGGAAGCTGCGTTCGCCTCCTGCTCGTATTGCGATCCGAACACGGTCACGCTCGTCGAACCGGCGATACAACTCTCCGCGAAAATCAAGCGGCTGCTCAAGGAAGGAACCCAGCCATGAACCACGCCGACGTCTATCGTGACGAATTGGCGCGCTTTGTCGCCGAGATGCGGGCCAGCCAGCGGCGGGTCGTCGTCGTCGGGGCCGGCCGGGGCGGCTGGTATACCGCCAAAGTTCTGGCTCATTTCCAGGTGCCGGTGGACGCCTGGACGGACAGCAACCCGAAGAAGCACGGCATGCTGTTCGATATTCCGGTCATGCCGATGGCACAGGCGGTCGAGCGCTTTCCCGATGCCTGTTTCCTGCCCAGCGTTCTCGATGCGGCGAACTATCCGCCCGTCGCCGGCACCTTGGACGCGGCCGGGGCCAGGGATATTCGTTATTTGATGCCGGATATCCTGTTCAGTTATTTTTCCGATGTCACGCGGCGCGCATGCGGCCCGGAGGCACTGGCCAAGACCATCGCCCGGCTCTACCCGGAGCCCGGATCGCCGGCGCCCTGCCGCTCACCATCGGTGTCCTACGTCATCACGCAGAAATGCACGCTCAATTGCCAGGACTGCGGCGCCTTCGTTCCGGACAACGCCAAGCCGGTAACCTACCCGGCATCGCGTATCGTCGATGACATCGCCAAGTACTGCAGCGCCTTCGACGTCGTGCATCACATTGCACTGCAGGGTGGCGAGCCCTTCATGCACAAGGAAATCGAGGAAATCGTCGAGGGCGTTTCAAAAATCCCCAATCTGCTTTTTATCGACTTTGTCACCAACGGCACCCTCGTCCCGAAGGCGTCGGTGCTCGACGCGATGCAGCGGCACGGGGCATGCGTCATTGTTTCCGACTACGGCCCCTACTCCAGCAAGATCGCCCAACTCGCCGAAGCCTGCGCTGGTCGGCAGATATTCGTGGACTACTACCGCTACCAGGGGAATGACTGGGGAATGCAGACTCCGATCTATCCAAGAAAGCGCAGTCCGGAAAAGAACGCGGAAGTTTTCACCAACTGCATCGCGAACACCATGATCTGCTGCCAGATCATGAATGGCAAAGTCCATCGCTGCACATTTTCAAATTTCACGCAGGAACTGAAACTGATTCCGGAACTGCCTGGGGATTTCGTCGATGTCGGAAAATACCAGACCGGCTGTGCGGAACTAACCGCGGAAATCCGCGCCCTGGCCAACCGGAAAAGCGCGCTGAGCGCCTGCGATTTTTGCCCGGCCGACAACAGGAATTTCGTTCCCGCCGGAATTCAGCTGCCGAAATCAAAACGCAAGCAACCGCGCCCAATCCAGCCGGTGAATGATGGCTGCTCTTAAGCCACGCCGTACGCCACCGTAAAGACATGTCTTTATTAGTAGAACAACCAGCGCTGACTGCATTAAATCTTGAGGATCGGTTGATGAATTTCCCTGACAATAAAAAAATTGTCGCTGTGCGCCCGATCGTTGACGCCGAGCCACTTCTTGCCGATGTCACCGCCATCCTCTGGAATGCACCGCGGGAAGCCGTTCAGGCAAAACTCCCGCCGCCTGCGCAGGACGATCCGTTTGATTACACCATCGGGATGGCCTCCGAAGAGAGCGCCTTTGTCTGCGGCCTGATTCGCGAGCGCAGCCCGAGGAAAGTTCTGGAGGTTGGCGTAAACAAAGGGGGGAGCACGGCTGTTCTGTTAAAAACCCTTGATTTGTTGGAGTCCACCGCACTGCTTCATGCGGTTGACATAAACGCCGACTTGCCGGCCAAGCAAACCTTGAAACTATTTCCCGAGTTGCTCGACCGGCTGAGCTTGCATTGCGGACGCGACATTTCTGCGTACCTCGAAGATATCGGTGGCGATATCGATTTCTGCATCCTTGATACCGCGCACTACCTTCCCGGAGAAGTTCTCAACTTTCTCTGCATTCTGCCGTACCTGAAAGACGGCGCAACGGTCGTCATTCACGACCAGGTTCATCATTTTGACGTGGACAGCCCGGACACCCGCCTGTTCGGCTCATCTGCAATGATTGCCTGCCGGGTTCTGCACGATACGGTCGTCGCGGACAAGCTGGTTCCGGACTTCGCAGAATTCAACAAGTTTCACACACCGAACATTGCATCATTTACCGTCACCGAAGATACCCGGCGCTATGTTCGGGATTTGTTTTCGGCACTCATGCTGCCGTGGCGATTGTTGCCCAGCAAAGAGCACCTGAACGACGCAGCGAAATCCATAAAAATGAACTACCCGCCGCATTACTTCGATTACTTTATTGAAACCATCAGGCGACAAGCAACCTATCACATGAATCGCGTCGATTCTGCCAGCGCTTACTGGCAATCAATCATGCAGGAAGCGCAAATCAAGCATGGATCGGCGCATGTTGCATTTTATGGCGCCGGCGGATACTGCAAAAACCTGCTCGAATCCATTCTGCCGCGAGACCTTTGGCCGGCCATGGTTTTCGACAAGAAGCCAAGTGCTGATTCGGGTCTGCCGATTCCGATCCACGGCAAAACCAAGCTTGAGGATTTGAATCAGGCCATATCCGTCCTGATCATCACCAGCGTTGCCCATAATGAAGAAATCTACGCGGAGCTATCGGCGGAACCGGGGCTTGGTTTCGAGATCGTGAATCCGTTCAATCCAATTCAATAAATGCATTTCTGCATATCTTTTCAAAGATTGCCGAAACGCTAAAAAAATATCAGCCACCTTGCCCCAATAACAGAAAAGCCAATGGAAAGAATCCTCTTCGTCGTTCCGCCGAACATCACCTTTGACGATTTCGTCAGGCCGCCGGGCAACGTGGGTACGGTCAGGCTGGGACAATCCGACAAGAATTTTGGCTCGGTGATCACCGACATCCCGCTCGGCATCATCTCGCTGAGCACCTATCTGAAGAAACACCTGGAACTGACGTCGATGGCCATCGACTTCAACGTCCAGTTGCTGAAGGAATCCGATTTCGAGTTCGGCGATTTCAGAAGCTATTTCCGCCAGCATTTTCTCGCCGGGAAATACGACGAATTCAACCCCACGGTCGTCGCCATTTCCGCCCAATTCACGTCCTCCTACCACAGCGTCGTCGATATCGCCGCGGTGTGCCGGGAGCGCTTCCCCGAGGCGACGATCCTGGCCGGCGGAAACCTGGTGACCGCAATGTATCGGGATTTCTTTGCCGATTCGGCGTGCATCGACGCCATCTGCTTTGGCGAAGGAGAACTGCCGCTGCGCGATCTGCTGCTGGCGACGGACAGGCCGGCGCTGATCGCCAGCCACAATTCGTGGATCTCGCGCGAGAAGGTCCCGGTCGTGGGCAACCCTTTCCAGCACACCTTCATCGAGGATCTCGACGACATCCCTTTCCTCGACTACGACATCCTCGATCTCGATGGCTACCGCCTGAACCCGACGCTGTCGCGTTATGCGGTCGGCGCCGAGAGCGCTGGCGCGCTGGCCATCATGACCTCACGCGGCTGTCCCTTCAAATGCACCTTCTGCGCTTCCTATCAGGCCCACGGCCGGAAAATGCGTTACTACAGCGAACAGCGGGTGGCCGAAGACATAGACCAGATCATTGCCCGCTACGGCATGAAGAGTTTCATCATCCAGGACGATCACTTCATGGGCGGCCGCGAGCGCCCTTACAACATCGTTGCCGCGATCAAGGAACGCGGCGGCGCGATCTTCTTCCAGAACGCACTGGCGCTGTACGCGCTCGACCGGCGCTTTCTCCAGCTGTTGAAGGACACCGGGATCGACGAGCTGGTCCTGCCGGTCGAATCGGGCAGCGCGCGGGTCCTCAAGGACGTGATGCACAAGCCGCTCAAGCTGGACATCGTCAAGCGCGTCATCGACGACTGCCGGGAGATCGGCATATTCACCGACTGCAATATCATCGTCGGCATGCCGGGCGAAACGAAGGCCGACATCGACGAAAGCCGCGAGTTTCTGAAAGGGGTTTACGGCGACTGGTTCCGCGTTTTCGTCGCCACCCCGATCCCCGGCAGCGAAATGTACGACGAAGCGATCGACAAGAAATATTTCGTGAACAGTCCGGTGAACGCGAACTACAAGCGAGCCGTAATCGAAACGCCAGACTGGTCGGCCGAGTTCATCCAGCACATCAGTTACGCGATGAACATCGAACTCAATTTCGTGCACAACTCGAACGTCCGCCTGGGCGACGATCGGAAAGCACTCGACTGCTTCGAGAAAGTCCTGCGGGTCAAGCCTGACCATGCAATCGCCTGCTTCTATGCCGGGTCTTGCCTGCAACGCATGGGCGAGCCGGAAAAGGCGGCGCAATACCTGGAAAAGGCGCGAAATTTCGCAGCTACCAGCACGTTCTGGACACCCTACATCGAGATGTTCGGGATTCCCGTTTTCCCCGATGCCCAGCCGGAAGCAGCCTGACATGGGGGCAGCCGCGTCCGCACTGCGCACTGCCCTGGAAGCCGAATTCGCCGCTCCCGCCGCCACGTCGGAAAACTCGATCGGGGCGGGGATCCTCGCTGGCCGGCCAATCGTCGTCTACGGCGCCGGAGAGTGTAGCCACTGGTTCTTCGAGATCGCCATGAAGATGCACGGTTGCCAGCCGCGCGCCGTGCTCGACCGCTCCTTCGCAAATGGTGGACTGTGGCAGGGCATCCCCGCCTTCGCGCCGGACGATTACCGGCCGAGCATCGAAGAGCAGCGGGATGGGCTGGTCGTGATCTGCGTCGGCAACCGCGCCCTGCATGGCGAAATCCAGGCCTGTCTTGCCCGGCTCGGCTTCGCCCATGTCGTCTTCCTGCACGATATCTACGAAATCCATAACCCGTTCAATCAGCCCCCGGAAGCTGCCCTCCGGGGCCTCGACTATTTCCGCGAGAATCGTCAGCGCATCCTCAGCGCCTTCGATCTGCTGGCCGACGACGAAAGCCGGATGGTCTATCTGCGCTTCCTGCAAACCCACATGCAGCGCAAACCCGCAGCGATGCCGCAGCGGCCCCGCGACGAGCAATATTTCCCGCGCGACATCCCCCTGTCCCGCGGCCACGGCAGCTACGTCTGCTGCGGTGCCTACGACGGCGACACCGTGCGCCTGCTGCAGCAGACTTGCGGCAAGGTCGACACCATTGCCTGCTTCGAGCCGGAGCCGCATATCTACGCACGCCTGACCGAGTATCTGCAGCACCATGCCGCGGCGCTGGCCGAGAGAATTCTGACCTGGCCCTGCGCCGTCTATGGCCACAGCGGGCAGATGCCTTTCCGCCGCGGCGACGGATTGGGTTCGCGGATCAGCGACCAGGGCAGCTCTGTGGTTCAGTGCGTGACCCTCGACCAGGCGCTGCCCGGCCTGCACCCGACCTTTATTTCGATGGATGTGGAGGGCGCCGAACCGGAGGTGCTCAGGGGAGCCGAGCGGTTAATCCGGGAATCGGCGCCCGATCTCGGCATTTGCGTCTATCACTCAGCCGACCACGTCTGGGAAATACCGCTCCAGCTTGCCGCCCTGGATATCGGATACAAGTTCTACCTCCGGAATTACACCGGTTTTGCCATCGAAACGGTGCTCTATGCCAGCCGTTGACACCAACATGACCAGCCTCCGGAAGCCGCCACGGGTCAGCATCGTCATGCCGGTCTTCAATGCGGCACGCTTTCTTGCCCTCTCGATCGGCAGCGTCATCGACCAAACGATGGGTGACTGGGAGTTGATTCTGGTCGACGACGGATCGTCCGACGAGAGCGCCCGGCTGTGCGCGGACCATGCCCGGGACTCCGCAAGGGTCCGTCTTATTGCCCAGCAGAATGCCGGCCCGGCCGCGGCACGCAATGCCGGTGTTCGTATCGCGGCCGGCGATTTCATTTTCTTTCTCGATGCCGACGATCGCCTGCCGCCGGACGCCTTGCTGCAGCTATTGTCGGCGGCCGACACCGAGCACGCCGACATGGTGCTCGGAAATTTCTACAAACAGGAAAACGATGCCTCCCCGGTACGCCAGCCGGTGGTATTCCGTCCCGGCGGGGAGCCTTTTGCCGGCCAGATGACGGTTCTCGCCGACGCAGCGCTGCTCGACTATATCCGCCATTTTTTGAACCATCCGAGCAACCACCTTGTCAGCTACTGCTGGGCTCGTCTGTACCGGCGCTCGGTCATTGTTGAACAGGCGCTTCAGGCGGACGAAAACATGCGTCTTTTTGAAGATTTTGCTTTCAATCTGGCGTTTCTCGGCAAGACGCGACGGCTGGTATTTGTTAACCAGCCGGTTTACGTGTATATCCTTCGCACCCGTCACATTTCGGCCAGCATGTCGATCCTCAACGCAGCCAGCCTTGCTTCGGACATGCAATCATTCAGGAAGACTATTGACCGCTTCATGACGGAAATTGGCGTCCGGCAAGATCTGGCACAGCGCGTGCGGCATGAAGTTGGCCATACGCTCGTCCATTACGCGCTAATTTTCATCATCAGAACCTGCCGTCAACTCAACTCGGCGAGCCGGCCCGCGATAATCCGGGAACTGCGCACATTCATCTCCGCACCCATTCTGCGCGAATCGCTGCCCTGCTACACGCCGCGCCCGGGCAACAGCCGACTGCTGCCGGCGCTGATCAAACTCAAGCTGGTCCGCCTGCTGGCCGTTATGGCCAAGATCAAGGGCAAGCAGCGCTATGGAAAACTGGAAAACGCCAACACATGAAACAGCAACTTATTGATCGCCTGGCCCAATCCTCAAAGCCACTGGTGCTCAGTGGCGCCGGCATCGTTGGCGAAACCGTGCTGGCCTTTTGCCGGCAACGGGGTTGGCCGGTGGCTGCCGTCTGCGATGGCAGCATCAAGGTCGCCGGAACCGATTTCCATGGTTATACGGTCATCCATACGGCGGACCTCGGGCAACATTTCGACGACGCCCTGGTCCTGATTTCGGTGGCCGCGATCAAAGATGTCGTCGACCTGCTGCATAGCCAGGGCCTGGATGACTGGATCGCTGCCGGGCCGCTTCTCGAAGACATCGACACCCGGCAAGACGCGGCGGAAGTCGATTTCAGGAAATTCTCGATCGAAAGCTGCATCCTCTGCCACCAAGGCTTTCTGGAACCTGAAAAGGTGTTCCTGCGCAGTGTCGACATCATCATCACCGAGCGCTGTTCGCTGAAATGCAAGGATTGCTCGAACCTGATGCAGTACTACGAGGAGCCGCGCAACGTTCCGCTCGATCTGATCTACCAGTCGATCGATGCCCTGTGCTCGCTGACCGATGAAATCATGGAACTGCGGGTCATCGGCGGTGACGCCTTCATGAACAAGGAATGGCCCAAGGTTGTCGACCGGCTGATCGGCGAACCCAAGGTCAAGCGGGTCGTCATTTACACCAACGGCGCCATCGTTCCCAAGGAAGAGCAGGCCACCCTGCTCGGCCACCCGAAGGTCATGACCGTCGTGACCGACTACGGGGTGCTATCGCGCAACATGGCTCCGCTGAAAACCTATTTCGACCGCCACGCCATTCCGCACAGAATCCTGACGATGGACTCCTGGCTCGATTGCGCCAGCATCGAAAAGCATAACCGTACACCGGAAGAGAACCTGAATGTGTACCAGGAATGCTGTGCGAAAAACATGTTGAGCCTCTCCGACGGCAAGCTCTTCCGCTGTCCATTTGCCGCCAACGCCGACCGGCTGGCCGCCGTTCCCGACATTCCCGGGGATTACGTCAATATCCTGGCCGTTAGCTCGGCATCCGGCGAAATGGCGCTGCGGCGCGAGATCAAGGACTATGTATTGAACAAGGATTACCTGGACATCTGCGATTACTGCAAGGGACGCCCATTGTCCGGCGACGAAGTCACGCCCGCCGTCCAGACCGCCAAACCCTTGCCGTATGTCAAATATCACCGCAGCGAAAACAGCCATGAATGACGCTTTGGCCAATGCCGTTCAAACGCTCGTCGATGCGGTGCCAGACCCGACGACCGGGCTTCCCGACGAGATTTTCTATTACATCAGCCGCACGACACCGCTGATCAACGTCGACCTGCTGATCAAGGACGCCGCCGGACGAACCCTGCTGGCCTGGCGCGACGACGTCCTTGCCGGTACCGGCTGGCATATTCCCGGCGGCATCGTCCGGTTCAAGGAAAGCATCGACGAGCGCATTCGGCAGGTCGCGCTCCGCGAAGTGGGGATCATGGTCGACTTCGACCATGATCCTTTAGCCATCAACGAGATGATTCACCGGGATCGGGAGCTGCGCGGCCATTTCATTTCCCTGCTCTACAACTGTCGGCTGGAAGCTACGTTCGTTCCCGAAAACCGCGGCTTGACGCCTGGCGACGCCGGCTACCTGGCCTGGCATGACGCCTACCCGGAAAACATGATCGCGTACCATCACGTGTACCGGAAATATATTTGATCGCCCGACGACCATGACGACATCTATCAAAGCCAAGGATATCAGCGGCCAGGCCCCGGGCGGCACCCGACAACGCCTGGCCCAGGCGCTGCCCCTCGATACGCCCTATGTGGTGCAGATATTCCCGGTCTATGCCTGCAATTTCAAATGCGGGTACTGCCTGTTTTCTGTGGACAAAGCGGAGCGCGGTTTCATCTCCGACACCAATCTGATCGACTTCGAGCTGTACCGGAAATGCGTCGATGACATGACGCATTTCCCCAACAAGCTCAAGGTTCTGCGCTTCGTGGGTATCGGCGAACCGCTGCTGCACAAGAAGATCATCGAGATGGTGGCGTATACGGTCGACCGGCAGATTGCCCAGACCGTCGAAATTGTCACCAACGGCGTCCTGCTCGACAAGCGAATCGTCGATGGCCTGGTCGGCGCCGGGTTGACGCGCCTGGTGATCTCGATCCAGGGCACAGGGCAGGAGAAGTACTTCGAAGTGGCCGGCGCCCGAATCGATTTCGACAAGTTTATCGATAACCTGGCCTATCTGTGGGCCAACAAGGGCGATACGCACGTTTATATCAAGATCATCGACACCGCCCTGAAGGACGAGGCAGATCGCGCCTTCTTTTTTGAGAAATTCGGCGGATTATGCGACTCGATCGCCGTTGAAAACACCGTACCGATCCACAAGGCGATCGATTTCAGCCAGATTCTCGGCAAGAAGGGCAATCAGCTTACCCAGTTCGGCTTGCCGATGCATAACGTCGCGATCTGCCCGCAACCTTTCTTTCACTTGCAGATCAATCCTGATGGGAAAGTGGTGCCGTGCTATTCCTGGGACTACCCGGCCATTCTTGGCGACTGCAATCACGAAAGCGTGACCGACATATGGAATGGCCCGGCATTTGCAGCCTTCCGCCGCGCGATGCTGGAAGGGGTAGGCAAAGCCTCGCCGGTCTGCGTCGATTGCAACATAATCAAATACCGCTGGTTTCCGGAAGATGACCTGAGTGCCGATGCCGAGCGGCTCAAGGCGGTTTATTGAGGCCGCCGGCAGGATTCAGGCAAGCACGGCGAAGCGCAAGGCGTATCGTCACCGGCCGCAGAAAGCAGTTTGAAGAATTAAAGAGGAGCAGGACATGAATAAATTGGAGGATCCGGCGGATCAATTGCTGACCCCGGCAGAAAAGGAACGGAGAAATGGTCTTCGGGCACGGAAACCTTATGTCGCCAATAAACTGGCGGCGATTTCCGAGATGGAAGCCCGCGGCGAGATAAGTCCGATTATCCGGCTGGAAAAAAGCTATCTGTGCAATTTCGAGTGCACCCATTGTTCGGCCGAGTATTACATGGACCGCCACTTGAAAAAGGTATTCAAGATCAAGGATACCCGCCAGAAAATGGATCTCGACGATGTGCGCGCGCTCTCCCGGCAAGCCGACGAACTCGGTCTGGGGCGATTCGTCATTACCGGTGGCGAGCCTCTGGTGATGAAGGATTTTGATGCGGTGGTCGAGGCGATCGATCCGGAAAAACACTATGTCATTACCGATACCAACGGCTGGTTCCTGGATCTGAAAAAAGCGCGGCACCTGAAGGAAATCGGTGTCGAAAAGGTACAACTGTCGATCGATAGCTTCATTGCCGAGGAACATGACGCTTTCCGGAACAAACCGGGCTCCTACAAACGCGCCATGCGGGCCATCGACGCCACCCAGGAAGTCGGACTGAACCTGATCATTCAGACGGTAATGGTCAAGGGACGGGCCAGGATGAAGGAATTCCGGGACTTCTGCGAATTCACGACGCAACGCGGTATCGGGCTGTATGTTTCCTATGCCAAGCCGACCGGATCGTGCACCGTGCACCCCGAGTTCGTCATCGACAAGGAAGAGGCGGACATCATCAGGGAACTGGAGAAGGAGTTCAACGTCTTCACCCACATGACGCCATCGTATGGTTCGTACAAGGGCTGCATTACGGTCAAAGGGATCATTACCGTGACCTCGACCAGCGAGGTCACGCCCTGCCCTTACATCGATTTCTCGCTGGGCAATCTCCGGGAAACCCCGTTGAAGGAGATCCTGGCACGCGGCATGCGCAATCCCTGGCTCGGGCCTTATCGTCCGGACTGCCTAATCGGCGAAGATCTGAAATTCATGCAGATACACGCCGCGAAGACCGAGGGCGCGGTTTTGTTGCCCGTGCCATGGGGACAGGGATTCTCCGACCAGGACAGCCTGGCCGGACCAGTAAAATGAAGGAGAGCTCGCATTTGACCGATACACACAGCAATCTGCCCGAAAGTCTTTTTGACGAGTACGGCAGAAAAATCCCCGGGCCGCTAACCCAGCCCGTCAATCAAGTTTCCCGGCGCTACTTCCGGATCGAGCAGCCGGAGATCGATTACGGCGCAATCTTTACGCGCATTTCCCTCCATCTCGGCAGCCCCTTGTCGCTGACCGGCGATCAGTTCGCCGCACGGGCCAAAGCGATCCTGGCCGGTCTGGCGCAAACGCTGGCGCTGGCGAACATGGCGCAGGGCGTTCATGTGCCATTTTTCTTGCCGAGATACAGTCATCCGGACCTCGGCGAGGCAATCGAACAATGCCACGTCCCTGCCGTCGGCTCCGCTTTCGCGGAAGCCTTCCCGCAATATCGTTTCGACAATCACGACAAGCTGGGGGCGGCAGGCAAGCTCAAGATTCGGCCCGGCTCGCGCCATCAACGGTTGATCGAGAAAATGGCCGAGACGGACGTGGTCGGCTATTACTTTCCCTGCCTGACCGAGTTTTCGCTACCTGCCGTGCAGGAGCAGATGGCCACCTTGCCGGAAAACCTGCTGCTGGCTGGCGGCTACGACACCTGCGCGGCATTGGTTGGCTCGCCTGGCCTGTTGCAACGGCGTGACGGCTATCCGAACCTGCTGTGGCTTGCTGCAACGCAAACCGAGAAAGAAGGTGTCGATTATTATTTCGAGGCATACGGCCAGAATCTGACCTTCAATCGGCGCGCCCATTTCGGGCAGGTATCCGAATACTGGGCAAGCGGACTGGTCGTTCTCGGATAGCCGGAACGGGGGCACAGGAGCCAGATCCCGCGTTCGCTCCCGGCTCGACAAGAGCCGGGCGCCACTGCCCCCTGGACAGACCGTTGCACCAGTCAAAACACTGCGCGTCCATCCTCATTTCTCTTTGAGGCGATCGCGCATTAACCTTGGAAATCGCGTTCCTTGTTACCTGAAAGACCACCGCCAAGCATGGCTCATCCCCTTGCCGACGACCTTGACGAGATACTCCGGCGGGCCGCCGACCAGTGGGAGGAGTTGCGCGGACAAAGCATCTTCGTTACCGGCGGCACCGGCTTCTTCGGCAAGTGGCTGCTTGAAAGTGTGCTCTGGGCCAACCATCGTCTGGCCCTTGGCGTGCGGGTCGTGGTGCTGACGCGCGACAAGTCCCATCTCCTGAAGCACCTTCCGCACCTCGCCGAAACAGAAGCCGTCCGTTTCATGCAGGGAGATATTCGTACGTTCCCCTTCCCCGAGGAAAAGTTTTCGCATGTCATCCACATGGCAACGACTTCGGCGGAAGCGACGTTCAGCGGCGAAAAGCCCCTCGAGAAATTCACGACATCCTGTTTGGGTACCCAGCGCGTTCTCGAATTCGCCGCCCGGTGCGGCGCACAGAAATTCCTGCTGACCAGTTCAGGCAATGCCTACGGGCCGACGACCGGTGAAACCACGGCAATAACCGAAGACAATCCGGGCGCACCCGATCTCGACAACCCGGTGTCCTCAGCCCTCGGGGAGGGGAAAAGGGCTGCCGAGTTGCTGACGCGCATCTACGCCAACGACTATGGCTTCGAAGCGAAGATTTGTCGTTGCTTCAGCTTTATTGGCCCGTATTTGCAGACCGACCTTCATTATGCGGCGGGCAATTTCATCAGGGATGCCGTCGCCGGAAGACCAATACGTGTCCGCGGAGATGGGACACCGCTCCGCTCCTTTCTTTACCCCAGCGATTTGATGGTCTGGTTGCTAAACCTGCTGGCCCGAGCCCCTTCCGGACGTTTATATAACGTCGGTTCGGACGAGATAGTATCGATCGGCGAACTGGCCCGAAAAATAGCCGCCCGAACCGGGACGAGCGTTATCATCGAAAACCAGAATCGGCCACTGGAAACCTCCAGCCCGAATATCTACGTTCCGTCGATATCCCGGATCAAGCGTGAACTAGGCCTCACCGTCGAGGTCGATCTGGATACAGCGATCGACCGATCAATTGCCTTCTACAAATCGGTTTATCCAAATTGACCAGCCAGCCAGAAAACAGGGATTTAAGTCTTTTCGACTCGGAACGGGCGCCCTATTACATTTACGCCTACGATTATCGACATTCTTCGGCCGGCATCCGGAACCTGCATTATCTCTGTCATGCGCTCAACGAACTTGGCCACGAAGCCTACATCGCCAACGCGACGGTCACCTCGGAGTATCTGAGAACCCCCCTGCTCGACGAATCGATCGTCCGACGCCATTTCCTGGCCGGCCGAACGCCAATCGCCCTGTACCCCGAAGTCGTTGCCGGCAACCCGCTGAATGCGCCGGTGGTCGCGCGGTGGTTGCTCAATGTGCCAGGCAACCTGGGGAATGAAAACACCCTGAACGCAGACAACCCGATCTTCTACCATCTGCCCTGGTGCCTGCCCGCCGGCGTGGTCGGCCATCAGCTCTACATTCCAAGTACCGATACCCGGATCTTTCACAACAATGACAACCCCGACGATGCCAAGCGTTCCGGCTTCTGCCGATATGCCAACAAATACCTCGCCTCGGGCAGGAAAATCCGGCCGGAACATCTGGCGTACAAAAGCCTTGGTCATGAAGTCTCGCTAACGCCGGAAGAGATCGCCGCCATTTTTCGCCAATCGGAAGCGCTCTACTGCTACGAGCGCTCGGCAATTATCGAAGAGGCGATGGCCTGCGGCTGCCCGGTCCTGCTGATCGACTCCGACTATTGGCGAGTCTTGCCGATCGAGGTCACCGAACCTGGCGTGACGGTCGATAGTGGTCCGGAGTCGCTGGCGCGAGTAAAAGCCGAGATTGGCGATCAGCCGGCGCGCCTGGTGAACCGCCAACAAATGGCCTGGGACGAAATACGCAATTTCGTCAGGCAGACACAATCTCGCGCGCCGGAACTGCTACACAAAAACCACGAATCGCTGTGGCAGATCGCCAAGGAACAGCGGCCACTGCACATCAACCATTTGATGCGCGAACTGGCCAATGCTCCGGGATATTCGCTGGCCAGGAAGGGAATGGCAGAGCGGGAAACAGCCCGGGATCCCGATGATTTTGCCTTGAGCGCGGCCGAACTGCAGATTTTGAACCGTCGCTCACTCGAGAGAAATGACAACCCGGCCTTTCATCTGATTGTCCTTGACGTCTCGGGAACTCCCGCCCTGATCGCCAGCACGCTGCGCGCACTCGGCAATCTTGTTTACGAGAAGTTGCTGATTACCGTTGTCTCGCCCCTTGGCCAATCGGAAATTGCTTGCCCGGTCAGCAGCGCAACCCAATGGCTCCAGTCAGTCCAGCATCCGGCGCTGGCCATCAACGGGGTAATCGGGGAATCACCGGCCGACTGGTGCGGCGTGATCCAGAGTGGCAACGAAATCGTGCCGCACGCCTTGCTTGCCGTTTGCGAATATCTGCATACCCGCCAGACCATCTCGGCGCTGTGCACCGACGAAGACCTGATCACCAAGCGCGGGACATTGGCCGGCCCGCAGTACACACCGGCCGACGATCTCGACACCGCCCTGGCAACCGGAAAAACCCGCGGCCTCTTGCTGGCCAGGCAAACGGTGTGGATGGCGGCCGGCGGCTGGCGGCGAACTGGCTACCAGCTGGAGGAGCTGGATGCGCGCCTGCGCCTCCATGAAACAGCCGGAGAAAATGCCTTCGGACATGTGCCGGGAATACTGCTCCATCGTCACCAGAACAATTGCCCACCGCTCGACCGGGATCCTCATCACGTCACAGAGACCCACAAACTGATCGTCAAGGGCCACCTGCTTCGTTCCAACATAGCGGCGGAGATTGAACCGGGGCAGATGCCGCATCTGTGCAACATCCGTCACGCACTGCCCAACCCGCCCAAAATCACCGCGATCATTCTCACCAAAGACAATGGGGCCGGACTGTCGGCCTGTCTTCGCTCGCTACACGACAAAACGGACTACCCCAATCTGGGGATTCTGGTCATCGACAACGGCACGACCGAGAAAAGTGCGCGCGCCGTTATTGACAATCTCGTCGCGTCGGCACCAGCCTCGATTCAGGTCGCCTCGTTCAACCAACCCTTCAACCTCGCCACCATGTGCAATGCCGCGGCCCAGGTTGCGACGGGCGAATTACTGCTCTTCCTGCACGACGACGTCGAAGCCCTGCACCCTGACTGGCTGAAGACTCTTGCCGCCCAGTGTCGCCGCCCGGGCGTGGCAATGGCCGGCGGGTGCCTGCTGACGGCCGACGGAAAAATACAGGAGGCCGGAATCGTTCCGCTACAGGTCGGTATCGTTGGCAATTCGTTCGCCGGCCTGGCCCAGAACAGCCAAGACCCGCTCGGACTGCTGCACACCGCCCACCCGGTTGCAGCCATCAGCGCGGCGTGCATGCTGGTCCGCCGCGACGTTTTCGAGGCGCTCGGCGGGATGGATGCGGCGAATTTCCCCAGCCGGGTGGCCGATATCGATTTCTGCCTGAAAGTCAGAGCGGCGGGGTACCAGATCATGTGGACCCCCTACGCCACGCTGCAACATGACAGCGATGGCACGACACAAGGGAACCGGCACGACAACGATGCGCTGCTGGCCAAATGGGGATCGCGATTGACCGACGATCCATGCTTCAACCCGCACCTGACGATCAACAGCAACCAGTTCGAACCGGAAACCGATCCGACCTTCCTGCCCGACCCGGTGACCTGGCACCCGCTGCCGAATATTTTCGCAGTCTTGACCGACGGCAACTGGACGGCAAAGGGGCGCCTCGAACAAACAATCGAAAGCGCCACGGAGCTTGGGCACATCCGCGGGCGGGTGGCAAAGTCCTTTCCGGCGCCGGTGCAAATCAAACGCTTGGCCATTGATACCGTCCTTTGCGCCGCGCCACTGACGCCACGGCAGCTGCGCGAGGTAGCGCGGTATCGGCAACTGCTCGGCTGCCGCATCGTGATGGATATCGATCAATTGTTCTTGCTCGAATTCGAGCCAGCCGATCCGTTGCGCCATATTCGCACCTGCCTCCACCATTTCGACCGCGATGTCGATCAATTCACTTGCTCAAGCGCCTGGCTCGTCAATCAGCTACCCAAATGGCGCGAACGCATACAGCTAGTCCCCGAGACGCTTGACGGAAGACGGTGGAGTTCCTTGTCCGGGAAGCCAATCCGGCGCAGCGAAAAAATGCGTATCGGCTGGCATGTCACGCCAGCCGATCGACAAGTCATTGCCCCCACGATCATCGAGCTGGCCGAAGAGGTCGACTGGATCCTTCTCGGCGAAGTCCCCGCCGAGCTGATTCCCTACGCAACGGAGCGGCATCAGGCGGTCGCCTACGACGACTTCCCCGCCAAGCTCGCCGGGCTCGATCTCGACCTGGCGGTACTACCGCTGGCCGTAACGGCCAAAAACCAATGTCGCAGCCATCTGGCCATTCTTGAATACGGCCACCTCGGCATCCCGGTTATTGCCAGCGATACTGCCGGCCACCAGACCGGACTGCCGATCGCTCTGGTGGCAAACACCGATCAGAACTGGTGCGCCGCGATCAGAAATCACTTGTCCGACCGCGATGCAAGCAAGCAGCAGGGTCAAGTCTTGAAACAACACGTCCACAGCCACTGGATGTTCGAACAACATCTCGATGGCTGGCTGCACACATGGACGAAAGCATGATGACCGGATTCTGAGATACTCCGGGGAATCAGCTTTGCCACATTTCCATCTCCCTCACCAAAACAAAAGGGCCGAAGAATAATGATCCCAACCATCACTTTACCGATGACCGATGGCGTAAACGTCGTGGTTCCGGACTCGCTGGACCTGATTACCCCTTATGTCCTGCAAGAACAGCTCGATTGGTTTGAGGATGAGATCAAATTTCTTCGCCGTTTGCTGAAGCCTGGCGAGAAGATCATTGATATCGGTGCCAACTACGGCGTATACACGCTGTCGATGGCACGCACCGTCCAGGAAAATGGGCATATCTGGGCATTCGAGCCGGCCTCGAGTACCGCCGCTTTCCTCGAGCAGTCGATCTCGGCCAATGCCTTCAACAACGTGACGCTGGAGAAAAGCGCCTTGTCGAACGTGAGCGGCCTCGCCCAGTTCTCGATCAATGAGCACTCGGAACTCAATGCCGTAGTCCATGGCGCCAACCCGGATGCCCTGTCGGAAACGGTGCCGCTGAAGACTCTCGACCAGTGCATGGCAAGCTACGGCTGGTCGGATATCGCCTTCGTGAAGATTGATGCCGAGGGCGAAGAGGAAAACATCATCAAGGGCGGCCCGCGCTTCTTTGCCGAACTCTCGCCGCTGATTCAGTACGAGATAAAGGCCGGCACGGAAATCCACCTTGATCTGGTCAATGCATTTGCCGCCCGCGGCTACGACTCTTACCGCCTGGTGCCCGGCCTCGACCTGCTGGTCCCCTTCGATCCGCTGTCGCCAGATCCTTACCTGCTCAACCTTTTCTGTTGCAAGCCGGACCGGGCCGCCCGCCTGGCCGCCGATGGCTGGCTGGTGCTCTCGCTCCCGGCAGCCCCGGCGAACGATGTCGCGCTGCCGACAAGCCCTGCTTCGGAAGAATACGACTGGCGCCACAGCCTGGCCACCCTGCCCTATGGCCAGCATCTCGCCGAACGCTGGGAAGCCACGATGGCGGCGGCCGATGCCAGCGACGATCTGGCCGAAGCACTCGCGCTGCATGCCCGCAGTCACGACGCTCGGCTGCCGGCGGCAGAGCGTTTCGCGGCGCTACAGACCTGTTTCAACAAACTCCGCGATCTGTGCCTCCGGCACCCGCTGCACCTGAGGCGGATCAGTTTTGCCCGGGTTGCCCAGGAGTTCGGCGCACGCCAACTTGCGGTGGAGGCGCTCGGGCAGCAACTGAAGGTGATTTTCAAGGAACTCGACGTAGACATCTCGGAGCCGTTTCTTGCCCCGGGGAAGGATTTCGACACCTTGCCCCCGGGCGAACACTACGGAAACTGGCTGGTTGGCGGGGCTCTGGAGGAACTTGAACGGCTAGAGTTCTATTCGTCGTTTTACAAAAACGATCCGGTCACCGAACGACTGACGCTGATCATGACGCTCGGCTTCGGCAGTGAGGAAATGGAGCGCCGGCAGAGCCTGACGCAACGACGTTTCCACACCGCCGAACAAAAATAGACTCAATCCGCTTTCGACTGGTACCTCGACCACATAGCCCAGCAGGCGGCCTCGAGGTTCCGGGCGAAGCGGGGCGCATCGATCAGCGGCGAGCCGCCGACCCGCCCCCGCAGTTCGGCCCGCAAGGCCGCCAGGCCGGCCAGATCGTCGGCCTGGGCGATAGCCTTGGCGACATACGCGTCGGCCGTGGCCGCCACCCAGCCCGGCAGCCCGGCAGCCGTCAGCAGACTGGCCCCTTGCCGGGCCAATAGCCCGTCACCGGCCAGCGTCAGCGTCGGCACCCCCATCCACAAGGCTTCGCAGGTCGTCGTCCCACCCGGGTAGGGGAAGGTGTCGAGCAGGCAATCGACGTCGCCGTGCGCCGCCAGGTATTCGGCCCGCGATACCGGCTCGAGCAGTGCCACCCGGCTTGGCTCGATGCCTTGCTGGCGCAGCCGTTGCTGCAGTTGCTCGCGTACCACGGCATCGCCGAGTTGCCGGTTCTGCAGGCGCAGTCGCGCCGTCGGCAGGGCCGACAGGATGCGGCTCCAGACGGCGAGTACCGGATCGGTGATCTTGGTCAGGTTCTGGAAACAGCCGAAGGTGACGTAGCCATTGGCCAGACCGGGCGATGGGGCGACGGCCGGGGCCCGGTCGGGCGGCGTGAAGCACAGCCGGGTGTCGGGCAGATAGACGATTTCTTCGGTGAATTGGCCACGTTGGTCGGCCGGCACCCCGACCGCATCGGCCAGCAGATAGTCGATGGCGGCAACGCCGGTCGTGGCGAAGTAGCCGAGCCAACTGGCCTGGACCGGCGCCGGCTTCCAGGCGAAGACCGGCAGCCGGTTGTGTGCCGTGTGGCCGGCCAGATCGATCAGGAGATGGAGTCCGTCGTCATGGATCAGCCGGGCGGCGGCTTCGTCGCTCAGGCCGTGCAGCGGTTTCCAGGCGGCAAAGCAGGGCTGGATGCGGCGGGTCAGAGGGCTGACTTCGTGATGCGTCGGGTAGGCGATCAACTCGATACGCTCGCTATCCAGGGCCTTGACCACGCTTTCGAGAAAATGCCCGACCGGGTGGTCGCGCAGATCTCCGGAGACCAGGCCGACCCGCAAACGGGTCGGCGTCGACGGGCACGACCAGGCGACATACGGCCGGGCCTTGCCGGCGACCAGCGCGCCGTAACGCTGCGCTTCTGCCAGGCACCGCTCCGGGCCGTACAGGTGACTGTAGTTGTAGGCAAACAGCAGATTGCTGAACGCGTCCGAGAATCCCGGCTCAAGTTCCAGCGCACGCAGGTAACTGACCTCGGCCTGCTCCAGCCGCCCGAAATCCTTTTCGACAACACCGAGGTTGCAGTAGGCGCCGGCGTAGTTCGGATTGATCGCCAATGATTGCCGCAACTTATCCTCGGCTTCCACCAGCCGGCCTTGCTCCCGGTAAAGCGCACCGAGATTGCACAGCGCCTCGGCATACTGCGGCCGGCACTGCAGCGCCTTGTGATAACCGGCTTCCGCTTCGCTCAAGCGCCCCTGCTCTTGTCCGGCAACCGCCAGGTTGTAGTGCGCTTCGGCGTAGTCCGGGCGTAGTTGCAGGGCCAGGCGATAGCTGCTCTCGGCCTCGCCTAGCCGCCCCAGCGACTTGAGGATGACCCCGCGATTGCAGAGTCCTTCCGCGTAATCCGGCATCAGTTCAATGGCACGAAAAGAGGCACGCTCGGCCTCATCGAGTCGTCCCTGCGCCGACAAGCACATCGCCAAATTGTTGCAGGCAAAGGCGAAGGCCGGCTGCAGCGCGATGGCCTGGCGAAAGGCGCGCTCGGCCTGATCAAGACAGCCGAGCCTGTTGAGGGCCAGGCCGAGGTTGTTATGCGCTTCCGCATCATCGGGCAGGAGTTCCACCGCCCGGCGCATCGCACTCAGGCTATCCTGGCCTTGCGCATCGAGCGCCAGACCGAGTGCTTTCCAGACCGGGCCGGCCGTCGGGTTCTGCCGCAGCAACAGCCGCGCCCGGTTTTCCAGCGGGCGATAGCGGCCGGCAGCGAACAGGCTGGACAGGGCACTGAGTTCGGCCGGATAGAGCGGCGATGCGTCGGCCAGTGGCAGCGCGTCGGGGCGACCGACCGGGGTTGCGTCCTGGCGTTTCTGCCACATGCCCCACAGGGCGTTCTCGAAATCCCGGGCGAAGCCTTGGGTGTCGAGCAGCGGCGAGGCCAGCAGCCGCTCGCGCAGGCCGGTGCGCAGCACTGCCAGGGCCGGCAGATTGCGGCTTTGCGCCCGCGCCTTGGCGACCAGTTCGGCGCCGTCGGCGGCAATCCACTCGGGCAGGCCGGCATGCGTCAGGATACCGACGCCCTGCCGGGCGAGAAAGCGTTCGCCGCTCAGCGTCAGGACCGGCACGCCCATCCACAGCGCTTCCATCGTCGTCGTGACGCCGTTGTACGGGAAGGGGTCGAGTCCGATGTCTACCTGCTGGTAGGCGGCGAGATGCCCGCTACGCCCTTGAATCGGGCCTTCCAGCAGCAGTCGTTCGGGGCCGATGCCATGCGCCGCATACTGGGCGAGCACTTGGTCGCGCGTCGAGGCTTCGCCGAGTTGCTTGGCTTTGAGCAGCAGCCGGCTGTCCGGCAGGGCGTGCAGGAGCTGCGCCCAGAGCGCGACGACTTCGCTCGTCATCTTGCTCAGGTTGTTGAACGAGCCGAAGGTGAGGTGGCCGTTGGCCAGCGCCGGCAGGGTATTGACTTCGACCGGCTCGGCCGGCTGCGAGAAGCACAGGTAGCTGGCCGGTAGCCGCCAGATTTGTTCGGTGAAGGCGGCTTCTTGCGCAACCGGCAGGGTTTCGCCGTCGGCGATGTAATAGTCGATTTCGGCGACGCCGGTGCTGGCGCAGTAGCCGAGCCAGCTGGCCTGGACCGGTGCCGGTTTCCAGGCGAAGACCGGCAGCCGGTTGTGCCCGGTGTGGCCGGACAGGTCGACCAGGACGTGCACGCCGTCGGCGTGGATGCGCCGGGCGGCGGCTTCGTCGGAGAGCCCGACCAGCGAATACCAGCCGGCGAAATAGGGTTTGATGCGCACGCTCAGGTCGCTGAATTCCCGGTGCGTCGGGTAGGCCAGCAGTTCGATCCGGGCTGGATCGATTTGCTGCAGGAAGCCTTCGAGGAAATGCCCAACCGAGTGGTCGCGCAGATCCCCCGACACCAGCCCGACCCGCAGCCGCTGCGGCGCTGCCGCGCACTGCCATGCCGTGTAACCACCCGCGGCTTTCGCCGATACCAGCCGACCGTAACTACGGACGTCCTCCAGACGCTCCGCGGCGCTGCGCCGCCCGTCAAAGGTATGCGAATAGAGAATATTGCTCAGGGCATAGTGGAACTCCGGATCGAGTTCAAGCGCCCGGCGGAAAGCGGCTTCCGACTCGGCGTGGCGCCCTTGTCCGGTTCGGATGCCACCCAGATTGGCGTAGAACTTGGCGCTGTCCGGATCCTGCTCGAGCGCCTGCAGGCAGTTGGCCTCGGCTTCGGCCGAAAACCCGAGCAAGCCGAGAACCAAGCCGAGATTGTTGAGGGCAACGGGAAAGTCCGGCTTGATCGTCAGCGCTTGCCGGTAAATCGCCTCCGCCTCGCCGTAGCGTGACTGTTCCTGCAAGGCATAGCCGAGGTTGTAGAGATAGTCCGCATTGCCGGGCTGCAGTTGCAAGGCGATCCGGTAGCTTTTCTCGGCCGCCTCGGGCCGACTCAGGGCGACCAGCGTCGCTCCAAGATTGGTATGCATCTCGGCTGAATCGGGCTTGAGTTCGAGCGCCTGCCGCAGACAGTTTTCCGCCTCGGCGAAGCGCTCCTGGTCGTGCAGGACTTTGCCAAGATTGCCGTAAGCATCGGCAAAACCGGGATCCAGCGCGACCGCAGTGCGCAATGCTTGCTCGGCCTCGGCCAGCCGATCCTCGGCATGCAACACCAGCCCCAGGCTGTTCAGGACCGCCGCGCTCCCCGGCTCGAGTTCCAGAGCGCCCCGGCAATGCGCCTCGGCCTCGGCCAATGCGCCCAGCTCCTTGAGCACCAGCGCCAGATTGTGATGCGCATCGACGAAGTCCGGCTGCAACGCGAGCACCCGCCGGTAGCACGCTTCCGCATCCTGCGGTCGATTCCCGTGCTGCAACAGCCGCCCGAGGTTGTAGCAGGCCAGCACATCGTCCGGCTGACATTGCAGGACGCGCCGATAACAGGCTTCGGCGCCAGCGGCGTCGCCAAGTTCTTCGAGCACGGTACCCAGGTTGTAATGCGCCGGCGCGAAATCCGCGTGGAGCAACACCGCCTGCCGGTAAGCCGCCGCCGACTCAGCCCAGCGCGCCTGAGCCTGCAACACCGCGCCCAGGTTGTAGTGCGTCACCGGATCGCCGGCCTTCAGCGCCAGCGCCTGCCGGTAACTGGTTTCGGCTTCGTCCAGCCGCCCGGCATCCTTCAACGCATTGCCCAGGTTGTTACGCGCTTCGGCGTCATACGGCAGCAAGGCGACGGCCTTCTGCAGCGCGTCCAGCCCGTCTTTTTTCTGCGCATTGAGCGCGACGCCGAGCACCTGCCACAGGAAACCGACCTCCGGGTAGCGCGCCAGCAACCCTCTCGACTCGGCTTCGAGACCGATAAAATCCCCGCTCGAGTACAAACCCGCCAAACTTCCCAATTCTTCCGCTGTCGGTTGCGTCATCTTCACTGGCCGTTCCTCTCTGTATTCTTGTATTTCTGCCACATAGCCCAGCAGGCGGCCTCGAGATTCCGGGCGAAGCGGGGGGCATCGATCAGCGGCGAGCCGCCGACCCGCCCCCGCAGTTCGGCCCGCAAGGCCGCCAGGCCGGCCAGATCGTCGGCCTGGGCGATAGCCTTGGCGACATACGCGTCGGCCGTGGCCGCCACCCAGCCCGGCAGCCCGGCAGCCGTCAGCAGACTGGCCCCTTGCCGGGCCAATAGCCCGTCACCGGCCAGCGTCAGCGTCGGCACCCCCATCCACAAGGCTTCGCAGGTCGTCGTCCCACCCGGGTAGGGGAAGGTGTCGAGCAGGCAATCGACGTCGCCGTGCGCCGCCAGGTATTCGGCCCGCGATACCGGCTCGAGCAGTGCCACCCGGCTTGGCTCGATGCCTTGCTGGCGCAGCCGTTGCTGCAGTTGCTCGCGTACCACGGCATCGCCGAGTTGCCGGTTCTGCAGGCGCAGTCGCGCCGTCGGCAGGGCCGACAGGATGCGGCTCCAGACGGCGAGTACCGGATCGGTGATCTTGGTCAGGTTCTGGAAACAGCCGAAGGTGACGTAGCCATTGGCCAGACCGGGCGATGGGGCGACGGCCGGGGCCCGGTCGGGCGGCGTGAAGCACAGCCGGGTGTCGGGCAGATAGACGATTTCTTCGGTGAATTGGCCACGTTGGTCGGCCGGCACCCCGACCGCATCGGCCAGCAGATAGTCGATGGCGGCAACGCCGGTCGTGGCGAAGTAGCCGAGCCAACTGGCCTGGACCGGCGCCGGCTTCCAGGCGAAGACCGGCAGCCGGTTGTGTGCCGTGTGGCCGGCCAGATCGATCAGGAGATGGAGTCCGTCGTCATGGATCAGCCGGGCGGCGGCTTCGTCGCTCAGGCCGTGCAGCGGTTTCCAGGCGGCAAAGCAGGGCTGGATGCGGCGGGTCAGAGGGCTGACTTCGTGATGCGTCGGGTAGGCGATCAACTCGATACGCTCGCTATCCAGGGCCTTGACCACGCTTTCGAGAAAATGCCCGACCGGGTGGTCGCGCAGATCTCCGGAGACCAGGCCGACCCGCAAACGGGTCGGCGTCGACGGGCACGACCAGGCGACATACGGCCGGGCCTTGCCGGCGACCAGCGCGCCGTAACGCTGCGCTTCTGCCAGGCACCGCTCCGGACCGTACAGATGACTGTAGTTGTAGGCAAACAGCAGATTGCTGAACGCGTCCGAGAACCCCGGGTCAAGTTCCAGGGCATGCTGAAAGGCCGCCACGGCCTCGGCAACGCGACCACTGACGATGCAGACAAGGCCCAGATTATTGTGCGCTTCGACCAGTCGCGGATTGATGGCCAGCGCCTTCCGGCAAGCCGCTTCCGCCTCTTCCAGGCGGCCTTTTCCCTGAAGTATCACGGCCAGACAGCTATAGGCTTCGCCATGCCCGGGGTCGAGCCGAATCGCCTGGCGCAGGTTGACTTCAGCTGTATCCAGACGATTTTGTTCATGCAGGACCAAGCCAAGGGCATAGTGCGCCTCGGCGTAATCCGGCCGGGCTTGCAGGGCTTGTCGAAAACAGGTTTCCGCCTCGGCAAAGTGCCCCCGGCCACGGAGCAGGGACCCAAGATTGAGATGGCCCATCGCGTAATCGGAAGAGATGGCGATGGCCGCTCGATACATGCTCTCGGCCTGATCAAGGCAACCGATCTTGTTGAGGGCCAGGCCGAGGTTGTTATGCGCTTCCGCGTCATCGGGCAGTAGCTCCACCGCCCGGCGCATCGCACTCAGGCTATCCTGGCCTTGCGCATCGAGCGCCAGACCGAGTGCTTTCCAGACCGGGCCGGCCGTCGGGTTCTGCCGCAGCAACAGCCGCGCCCGGTTTTCCAGCGGGCGATAGCGGCCGGCAGCGAACAGGCTGGACAGGGCACTGAGTTCGGCCGGATAGAGCGGCGATGCGTCGGCCAGTGGCAGCGCGTCGGGGCGACCGACCGGGGTTGCGTCCTGGCGTTTCTGCCACATGCCCCACAGGGCGTTCTCGAAATCCCGGGCGAAGCCTTGGGTGTCGAGCAGCGGCGAGGCCAGCAGCCGCTCGCGCAGGCCGGTGCGCAGCACTGCCAGGGCCGGCAGATTGCGGCTTTGCGCCCGCGCCTTGGCGACCAGTTCGGCGCCGTCGGCGGCAATCCACTCGGGCAGGCCGGCATGCGTCAGGATACCGACGCCCTGCCGGGCGAGAAAGCGTTCGCCGCTCAGCGTCAGGACCGGCACGCCCATCCACAGCGCTTCCATCGTCGTCGTGACGCCGTTGTACGGGAAGGGGTCGAGTCCGATGTCTACCTGCTGGTAGGCGGCGAGATGCCCGCTGCGCCCTTGAATCGGGCCTTCCAGCAGCAGTCGTTCGGGGCCGATGTCATGCGCCGCGTACTGGGCGAGCACTTGGTCGCGCGTCGAGGCTTCGCCGAGTTGCTTGGCTTTGAGCAGCAGCCGGCTGTCCGGCAGGGCGTGCAGGAGCTGCGCCCAGAGCGCGACGACTTCGCTCGTCATCTTGCTCAGGTTGTTGAACGAGCCGAAGGTGAGGTGGCCGTTGGCCAGCGCCGGCAGGGTATTGACTTCGACCGGCTCGGCCGGCTGCGAGAAGCACAGGTAGCTGGCCGGTAGCCGCCAGATTTGTTCGGTGAAGGCGGCTTCTTGCGCAACCGGCAGGGTTTCGCCGTCGGCGATGTAATAGTCGATTTCGGCGACGCCGGTGCTGGCGCAGTAGCCGAGCCAGCTGGCCTGGACCGGTGCCGGTTTCCAGGCGAAGACCGGCAGCCGGTTGTGCCCGGTGTGGCCGGACAGGTCGACCAGGACGTGCACGCCGTCGGCGTGGATGCGCCGGGCGGCGGCTTCGTCGGAGAGCCCGACCAGCGAATACCAGCCGGCGAAATAGGGTTTGATGCGCACGCTCAGGTCGCTGAATTCCCGGTGCGTCGGGTAGGCCAGCAGTTCGATCCGGGCTGGATCGATTTGCTGCAGGAAGCCTTCGAGGAAATGCCCAACCGAGTGGTCGCGCAGATCCCCCGACACCAGCCCGACCCGCAGCCGCTGCGGCGCCGCCGCGCACTGCCATGCCGTGTAACCACCCTGCGCTTTCGCCGATACCAGCGCACCATAGCGGCGCACATCCTGGCACTGCCCAGTTGCAACCGAGCCCGGACGATAGTTCTCGATGAACAGCAGGCTACCCAGTGCATCAAGGTAGTCGGGCTGTTGCTGCAGCACATGCCGGAATGCCGCCCCTGCAGCGTCGAGATTGCCCATTTCGCGCAACGTCGTGCCCAAGTTGTAATGGGCGTCGATCATCTCGGGCGCCAGGTTGATCGCCTGCCGGTAGCATCGCTCGGCGGCAGCAAGCCGGCCCTGATCTTCGAGCACGGTTCCCAAGTTGTAATACGCTTGGGCGAAGTCAGGCCGCAGCAACACGGCCTGCCGGTAAGCGGCCTCAGCCTCGGCCCAGCGCCCCTGTTCCTGCAACACCACCCCCAAATTGTAGTGGGTCACCGGATCGCCCGCCTTCAGCACCAACGCCTGCCGATAGCTCGCTTCCGCCTCGCCCAGCCGCCCGGCATCCTTCAGCGCATTGCCCAGGTTGTTGTGCGCCTCGGCATCGTACGGCAGCAAGCCTACGGCCTTTTGCAGTGCGGCCAGCCCGTCCTTCTTCTGCGCATTGAGCGCAACGCCCAGCACCTGCCACAAGAAGCCGACGTCTGGGTAGCGCGTCAGCAGCTGCCTGGATTCGGCTTCGAGGCCAATAAAATCGGCGCGCGAATAGAAACCCGCCAAACATCCCAATTCATCCGCTGTCGGTTGCATTCGTTCACTCAGCCGTTGCCGGTTGCCCGCTCACCGGCGCGGCCGGAAGAAGACCTGGACCGACAAGAAAGCACAGCAATCATTGATTGGTCAGGCGGCCAAGATATAAATCCGCCAGTTCCGAACCCGCTTTGCAATCGAGCGCCGACAGCACCAGATGTGCCAGATCGTAGGAATGCAGCAAGTCATGCGCCAGAACGGCATATTTGAGGAGCTTGTCGGCGCTCAGTTCATCGAGGCGCATCCAGTCCCGGACATAAATGGCGTCCGACCACAAGATCTGCCCACCGCCGGCATTGATATCGTTGTTATAGATGAGCGGCTTGAAAGCGCGCGAGGCAAATCCGTCGAAGCGATGGAACTGGAAACCGGACTGACGAAGAAATGCGTCGACATCGGCAAACAAGGGCTGCCCCTTGTACAACTCGACAAACTCGACTTCCGTGCAGATAACCAGTGTTTCAGCCAGCAAGCGCGGCGCGCCGCGAAAAACGGCAAGTTCGGCGCCCTGCACATCGATCTTCAAATAATCGACATCGGCGATTTCTTGCAGATCATCCAGACGAGAGGTCTCAACCGGATGCTCGGCCACCGGCGTAACCACTTCCGCCAGATTCTGGAACTTCTCGAGCAAGGCGGTGTTGGCGGGAAACAAGGACCCCGTAAGCACCCAGTTGGTTTCGTAAAACGTCGCCGGGCCACCGTCGCCGACAAAATGCGGCAGGAAGCGATGCGGCGATCCAAAAGTCTGATTCAGTCGCTCGCACTCAGCCAGATCGGGCTCGAAGCCGATGACTCTGGCCTTCCCGGCATCCACGAACCCTTGGTAGGGGGCTGGCTCACCGGGATTGAACGAAGCGCCAACATCAATGATGTTGAACAGAGTGGACTCGGGCAGAAGTTCAAGCAAAGAAAACATCGCGACTCACTGAATCAATGAAAGACATTTGTGAAGAGCTTGTCGGCAGCCCGCCACAAAGGCGGGCCGAACGACAAAACCCGGATCACGCGGAGAATACTGCACCGAGCACGATAAGCAACGGCCTCAGCAAGCACTTCGAGCGCCGGCCCCGCCAATGATCGGTTTCCGGACGCTCGGCAAAGGAAGGAAAACGAAGTAGTAAAGAGTCGAAATCCGAATCCAGGAGCTGCATTACAACAAGCGAAAATAATTGCTAAAGATTCCTCCCGGCGCGCCGTAATATAACTTGACGGCGACCCAATCGCATCGTGGATGGGCCAGCGGAAAGCCGGAGACGGCAAGTAAGCGCCCCTTTATTCAAGAGGATAGGAGAAACAAAATGGCACAACAAATTAACACCAACCTGTATTCGCTGAACGCCCAACGCAACCTGAACAAGAATGCCCTGGGTTTGTCATCGGCCATTGAACGCTTGTCGTCTGGCCTGCGAATCAACTCGGCAAAAGACGATGCAGCCGGTCTTGCCGTTTCGCTGAACATGGATGCTGAAGCACGTGGCATTTCAGCCAAAATCCGCAACAATTCCGATTTGATTTCCCAGGCGCAAGTCGCCGACGGTGCTCTGCAAGTGGTTGGCGACATTCTGCTGCGCATGTCCGAACTGGAATCCCAAGCAGGCAGCACGACGCTGACCTCAACCGACAAGGGTTACATCAACTCTGAATTTACCGCCCTGTCGGCCTCGATGGCCACCATCCAGACTGCCGCCACGCTGAACGGTCAAACGTCCTTCGCCCAAGGCATCACCAGCGTAGCTTCGGTCTCCACTACGGTGGGCGCTTCGGCGGCGAACATTACCGCCGCACTCGGTTCGGTTGCTGCATCGCGAGCCACTGCCGGTGCCGTGATGAACAATCTGCAGTTCCAGATTCAATCGCAAGAAGCCAACTACGAAAACCAGATGGCTGCGAAGACCCGGATCGTGGCTGCCGACTTTGCTCAGGAAACGGCTAACCTGGCCCGCTCGCAGATCCTCCAGCAAGCAGGTACCGCAATGGTGGCTCAAGCGAATCAGATTCCGCAGAACGTTCTCTCGCTCCTGCGATAAGCAAGCAGACTGGACACCGCGCTTGAATGAGGTGCGAAGGTTTGTATAAGCCTTCGCACCTTTTGTCCTTAGGAGCAAAAAAATGAACGTGCAACCTTTGGTTTCCAGTGACGTATCTCCTGCGAATACCGCGGCACAAAAACAAGTCCGAGCAGCACCACGAGCGGAAAATCAATCAAGTGCTTCCGTCGCAGAAAACAAGGATGTCGGGGTAAACTCTCAAAGCACATCCGACGCCAGCAGCGTTAAGGAAGCAGTAGCCCGTATCGCCGACTTTGTTGCCCAGACTTCAAGTGAAATAAGCTTCAGCATTGATGAGAAGACTGGACTCAATGTCGTCAAAGTAATTGATAGCTCGACCAATGACGTCATCCGGCAATTTCCTTCCGAGGAAGTAATTGCTATTGCCCAGGCGTTGGATAAACTGCAAGGGCTGTTTCTTCGCGACAAAGTTTGATTTAGATTTAAGAGGTAATCGATATGGCAACAACAACCAGCTTGGGGATTGGCACTGGCGTCGACTTGAATTCGATGCTCACCAAACTCATGGCTGCCGAAAGACAGCCGATTGATGCCCTGAACACGAAAGTCGCCGGCACCACGACCAAGTTAACAACATTTGGCGTGCTTAAATCCGCGTTGTCGACACTACAGACGGCCGTGGAAACGCTAAGCAATCCCAGCAAACTGGCAGCCTTGGCCGCCACCTCAAGCGATGCCACGAAAGTGACCGCCTCGACCTCGGTCAGTGCGTCCGCGGGCAGCTACGCAATCAACGTTACTGACCTTGCCGCGGCGCAAAAAAGTTTCTCCGGCGCATTCGCGACCGGCACGACCTTTGGCCAAGGGTCACTTGAATTCAGCATAAACGGAACAACTCAGTCGATTGCGCTCAACGACCAGGCGAGTTATTCGCTGCAGGATATCCGGTCAAAAATCAATGCCGCCAACATCGGCGTCACAGCCTCTGTCATCTCCGGCAGCGACGGCGACCGGCTTGTTTTTGCCGGAACCACCACCGGTGCGGCAGGCGCCTTCTCTCTCGCCGTAACGACAGGGAGCACAACGGCACCGGCCACCAGCCTTTCTGGCCTTGCCGGATTCGACGAGACCACCTCCGGCTTGGCCAGGAGTACGGCAAAGGATGCGAGCCTGACCATTGACGGCGTAACGGTGACATCTGCCAGCAACACCATCACCGACGCCATCAACGGGGTAACCCTCAAGCTGCAGAGCACCGGATCGTCAACCATCTCGATCAAGGGCGACACTGCAGCGATAAATGAGGCAGTAAGCGCTTTTGTCGGTGCATACAACGCCCTGAACACGGTCATCAAGCAAAACAACACTTATGATGCGACCACGAAGACAGCCAAACCGCTGAACGGCGAGTCGTCGGTACGAAGCGTCCAGAGTGCGCTGCACAGTAGCCGGACAACGGTCCCCGCCGAGTTGGCCGGTGCCGCTTATCAGACACTCTCGTCACTGGGCATATCGTTCAAGCAGGACGGCACCTTATCGGTTGATTCGACAAAGCTCTCAAACGCGATTTCCAATTCGTCGGGCGAAGTGCAAAAGACCCTGACCGCCTATGGCTCGGCCATGAAAACCACGATTAGCGGCTTGCTTGATGCGCAAGGCGTAATCGCGGGACGAATGAACGGTTTGAGTTCGTCCGTGAAAAACGACAAGGACAATATAGCGGCGCTCGAAATCCGGGTCGCTGCCGTCCAAAAACGCTACACCGCTCAGTTTACCGCCCTCGATAAGCTGATGAGCCAAATGAACACGACGAGCAGTTACCTTACACAACAGTTGAGCAAAACCAGTTCATAAGCTACGAAACCATGTTTTCAAACCCGATCGCGTCATACAAGCAAATGGACAGTGAAGCAGACATTCGCGGCTCCGATCCCCATCGACTGATCCTTCTACTGTTTGAGGGCGCCAATGTTGCCTTGGATCAGGCCAAGGCGAAGATGGGGATAAATGACTACCCGGGCAAATCGGACGCCATCGTCAAGGCCATCGCCATCATCGCCGATGGATTGTCCGCCAGTCTGAACGTCGAAGCCGGCGGCGAACTGGCGATCAACCTGAAGGCGATTTACGACTACATGATCCAGCGCCTCATCCATGCCAATGTGCACATGGATGTGCCCGCCGTCGATGAAGTGCAAGCCCTGCTCGAAGAAATTGGTGGCGCCTGGCGCGAGATGGGCCAGAACATCAAAAATGGGGGTGGCCAAAATCTCTAGCCTCTCGGCAAGCAAGACTTCCGCACTTGATCAACTTGCTAGCGTACTGAAAAATTTGCAGGATGCTGCAGAGAACGGAAAATGGGAGCAGATCGAAGGGCTGGAGGCGGCATTTCGCACGGCCTCCGAGGCCGTTCAGGAAATGCCCCCGGCTCTCCGATATACCGCGACCTACCGCAATCGAGTCACGGAACTCCTGACGGTACACAAGGTTGTGATGAGTCTATGCAAAGATCGCATGGATCAAATTACCCCGTTGATCAACGCATTCTCGGGCGCCAAACTCCCCTCCGTTAAATCATGATCCCGCCGGATGTCGCCAGTAGTCTGCGACAGATCCTGCCCGACCAGCATTTGGCGACGGGCGGCCAGACGCAGCCCGTCCCGGCGGCCCAACGGATTGCCGATGCGCTCAGCGATCTCGTTCCCGGGCAACGCATCTTTGCCGAAATACTCGCGGTATTGCCGAATGGCACCTATCGGGCCACGGTGGCGCAACGCGACGTTACGCTGGCCCTGCCGTTCGCCGCCAAGCCGGGGGACAGCCTTGAGCTTGAGGTGGCGGAAAGCGATGGCAAAGTCACCCTGGCAGTTGTCGCCAACCGCTCCGACGCGGCTGTCGCCAAAAATACACAGGAATCGGTTACTACCTCCCTGAGTTCAGCCGGCAAAATGATTGGCAATCTGCTGAACGGCCTGGACGGCGAGGGCAAACGAGCCCCCCCGGCGCCCTTGAATGGCAATCAGGCATTGGTCGAAACCATGCCAAAAATGGCGGCAGACCTTGCTCCGGTTCTCAAGCAGGCACTAGCGCAAAGCGGGATGTTCTATGAAGCTCACCAGGCGCGCTGGGTTTCCGGAGATCTCCCCACCGATGCCCTGCGCCAGGAGCCGCAAGGCAAACATTCGACGCCACAGCTTGCAGCAGCCCCAGGGGCTATTATTGGTGAAGCGACAAAAGCGCCATTGAGCGCCGAGTTAGGGTCAGCCGCCCCGCGTTCCGAGCAAGCCACCTTGGCCAATCAGAATATTCAGACCTCCAGTCCGGTCCCCAACGATTTGCGAGCACTCGTACAGCAGCAACTCGACGGCCTGGCGACGCAAAGCTTTGCTTGGCAGGGCCAGGTATGGCCAGGACAGAAAATGTGGTGGGAGATTGCTCAAGCCCCTGAAGATGGCAGATCAAGCGAGGTCAATGCCACCACTCAGTGGCAGACGAGACTAAAACTCTCACTACCGGCCTTGGGCGGTATCGATATCACGCTCGCCTTGCGCCCTGGCGGCAACATCAGCGTTTCGGCGAATACCGAATCGGAAACCAGCGAGTCGCGACTGCGCGACAGCGCCGAACAATTGCGCCAACAGTTTGAAGCTGCCGGACTGAATCTTTCGCAACTACTCGTCCTGCATGGCCAACCAGCAGAATAAGCAAGCTCGCGAAGCGATCGCTCTCGCCTATAGCCAAACCGATGCAGCCCCCCGGGTGGTTGCCAAAGGAAAGGGGTTAATTGCCGAGCAGATCATCGCCCGGGCAAAAGAGCATGGCATCTACGTGCACGAATCACCCGATCTCGTCGCCTTGCTTACCCAAGTTAATATTGACGAACATATTCCGGCAGAACTCTACATGGCGGTTGCTGAGCTGCTCGCCTGGCTGTACCGCATCGAGCATGGTGAAAGTCCGCTGAACGGACCACCGGATAGCAATATTTTGAAACAGCCGCCGAGCAAGGAATGATGGTTTAAGATTGGCGGCTCCACGTCGACGTGAACACGCATGCCGCCAATTTCCGAAGAACTCGCCACACCCGATTTCGAAATCGACCACCGGGAAGTATTTGCCCAGTTTCTTCTCGACAGCCAACAAGAGGTTCTCTTTTACCTCAACCTACTGGCCAAACGGCACAGCATCTTCACGGCCTACATCAACGAGGGCCAGCAATTTTTCCCGACGTCGATAGTGGCGATCGACGAGTCGACCGGCAATATCTTTCTCGACCCGGCCAATGACGACAAAGGTAACGACAGCGCCCAAAGCGCCCGGCAAATCACATTGGTAACCAAGCTGGATCGCGTCAAGATACAAATACGCTTACCCGCTTTAAAGTACACCAAGCATCAAGACCAGAGCGTACTGGCGGCGCCCATTCCCGATGCAATCCTGCGCCTGCAACGGCGGGAGTTCTTTCGCCTCGAACCACCGTTGGCCAACCCGATACATTGCAAACTGGCCGCCCACGGCACGGATGGAATACTGAAGACCTTCGAACTGACCCTATCCGACATCAGCGGTGGCGGCATTTGCCTGGTTGGAGCGACAGCACTTGCCGAGCACTTTCGTCGCGATGCGCTATTTCAGCAATGCCGCCTGGAAATTCCGGAAGAAGGGGTCATTCAGGTAAATTTGCGTGTCCGCAAAACAGTCGAAATGTCTGACCGCAACGGCGAGCACAATTTGCGCATCGGCTGCGAATTTGTCAATTTGCCAGGCATCCGCCTGGCGTTCATCGAACGCTACATTGCGCGCATCGAGCGCGAGCGCAAGGCCAAGGACTCCGGGCTGGCCGACTAGACCTGCATGTTCATCACGTCTTGATAGGCCGTGACGAGTTTGTTACGCACTTGGACCATTTCCTGGAAAGAGATACTGGCCGTCTGCAAGGCAATCATCACTTCATGCAAATTCTGACTGGTATCGCCGGCGGCAAGTTTTTCCGCCATCTGATCAGCCTGTTGCTGGGTCTGGTTAACCTTGTTAATGGAGCTTTGCAGAACCTGGGCAAAGTCGGCAGCGCTAGCCGCTGGCGCGCTTTCCGCAGCCTTGCCGGAGGCCTGTGCGGCGGTCGTCCGCAACACGCTCAACATTTGTTCAATCCCTTGGGTATCCATTTTCAGCTCCTAAAACCTTGGCCAACTACCAGCAATTTTCAGGCCAGAATCAGTCCTTGAAAAATCCTTCATCACGGTACTGCTGCAACTTGTAGCGCAAAGTCCGTTCGGAAATCCCCAATCGTTCAATCGCCATCTTGCGCGAACCACCGACCTCCGTGAGGGTACGCAGGATATGGTCGCGCTCCAAGTCTTTCATATTATCGGCCCTTTTCTCGACTTCCGTTAGCCCGGCTGCAGACCCCACATCGCCAAGCGGCACCTGAATCATCGCAGCCCCCGGCGACGTTTTCGCCACGAGATTCAGATGTTCGGTGCCAATCGTCGGACCAGTCGAGAGAATCAATGCCCGCTGGATGACATTTTCCAGTTCGCGTACATTGCCGGGCCAGTCATGGGCCGTCAGAGCAAGCTCGGCGGCTGGCGAAAGCGAAACCCCGGAACGCCCGAAGCGGCCACCATGTTCGACAACGAAATGTCGGGCGATGGCAACGATATCCCCGCGCCGCTGCCGCAACCCAGGAATCGCCACCGGAAAAACATTGAGGCGGTAGTAGAGATCCTCACGAAAGACGCCTTTGGCAACGGCCTCAGCCATTTCGCGGTTGGAGGTGGCAATGATGCGGATATTCAGCGGCACCGGCTTCTTGCCACCGACCCGCTCCACCTCGCGCTCCTGCAGGACACGCAACAGTTTGGCCTGCAGACTCATCGGCATTTCAGTGACTTCATCGAGCAACAGCGTGCCATCCTGCGCCTGCTCGAATTTGCCCGCCTGAGCTTGCTGCGCACCGGTAAATGCGCCCTTTTCATAACCGAACAGTGTCGCTTCGAGCAGGCTATCGGGAATCGCCGCGCAGTTGATGGCAACGAACGGGCCGTCCTTGCGCGCCGAATTGCGGTGGATAAAACGCGCCACCACCTCCTTGCCAACCCCCGATTCACCGGTCAGCAATACCGTTGCATCAGTTTGCGCGACGCGTTGGGCAATGGCGAACAACTCGCGACTAACCGGATCGATGGCGACGACACCCGCCGACTCGCCAGTTTCCGGCAACTCGTATTTGTTGATGTGCGCCAGCAGGGCTTGTGGCTCAAAGGGCTTGAGCAGGAAGTCGCAGGCGCCGGAACGCATCGCATCGACCGCCTTGTCGACTTCGGCATACGCCGTCATCAGCACCACCGGCAGATGCGGCAAGCGCAAACGAATTTCCTTGAGTAGCGCGATTCCGTCCATCGGCATCATGCGGACGTCGCTGACAACGATGGAAAAAGCCTGCTCTCCCAACACCTTCAACGCGGCAGCCCCGCCGTCAACCGCCACGTATGGGCGCCCGGCCAGTTCCAGGGTATCGCCAATTGCTTCGCGCAGGCTGGGATCGTCTTCGACCACCAGAATCGGCAAGCTATGTTCCGCCATTTTCCTCAATCCCGATCTCTGCCGAACCGAGCGGCAGCGTAACTATGAACTCGGCCCCTTCGCCGGGTTCGGAAAACACCTCAATCGCTCCGCCATGAGCACGTGCCACACCAAGAGCGATGGCCAGACCAAGGCCGGTCCCCTGCCCCTTGGTGGTGAAGAATGGCTCAAAAATACGCGCCTGCGTTTCCCGGGAAATCCCCGGGCCGCTATCGCGCACCCCCAGAGCCAGCAGATCGCCGCGTCGATTGCCGGTGAGGCAAATTTTGCCGCCGGCAGGCGTCGCCTGCATGGCGTTCTCCAGCAGGTTGACCAAGGCGCCGAACAGCGCCTTGCGACTGCCGACCATTTGCGCCCCATCGCAACTGTCGACTAGAGCAAACACCAGGCCATGCTCGCGCATCAAGGGCTCGACGGTTTGAGCGGCCTCGGCAAGCAAGTCGCTGACCGGAATCACGTCGCGACCGATGCTTTCGCCGCGCGCGAACAACAGCACATCCTGAATCAGCCGTTCGAGGCGCCGCAGTTGCCCGCTCGCTTTTTCGGAAAAGCGGACCCGCGCCTCATCGGGCACCCCGGCCTGCCCGAGATTGGCGGTATAAAGCAGGGCCGCCGCCAACGGCGTGCGCAGTTGGTGCGCCAGCGACGCAGCCATTTCGCCCATCGCCGCCAGCCGTTGATTGCGCTCAAGCTCGGTTTTCATCCGGTGCGCAGCGGTTACATCATGAATCAGCAGAATCTTTCCGCCTGCCGACGCGAGCATGCTTTCGGCAATCGAGACACGCCGCTCACCCAGCTGCCATTCACCGACCGTCAATGTCGGCTCGAGACAGGCGCGAACCACGTCACCCCAATGGCGGCCGACCATATCCGTTCCAAAAAGAGACATCGCCGCCGGATTGACAGCAACCACACCGGCCGACGGATCAAGCAACACCACCCCCGCCGGCAACGCATCGAGCAGCGATGAAAGCCGCTCGGACAACGCTTCCTTTTCCTGATACTGCCGCCGTAACTCACCATTAGCGATGGCCAACTCCTCGGTCAGCGAGGTAACGCGGGCCTGCAAAGCTTCATATGCCTGCGTCAACTCGACCGAGACTTGGTTGAACATGGCAAAGGCCCGCTGCAACTCGGCGGTCTTGGCTTCGGAATCTAGAGTGGCGGCAGCAGCCTGCGGGGTGGGCATTGAAAAAGATAGGGGGAATTCAGCGCTGGTAATAGTAGAATATTTCTAGGGTAATTTGGCTTCTCAATTGATTCTTCTTCTGTTTCACCGCAATTTGACCGGGCTTTGATGGCAGCAACAACTGAAACGACGGCAGGAACCGCACCGGGCGCAAACCCGGCCGAGCGTCTGCGCGAGGCGTTTAACCGGCTAGGCGATCAGCAAAAGATCATATTCATGGTGGCGGTGGCTGCCATTGTTGCCGTTATTGTCGGTTCCATACTCTGGAGTCGGCAGCCGGACTGGAAAGTCCTGTTTTCCAACCTGACGGAAAAAGACGGTGGCGCCATCGTCGCCATTCTTGAAACACAGAATGTTCCGCACCGTTACAGCGACAACGGCTCCTTGCTGGTGCCCGCCGAACGCGTTCATGAAGTACGTCTGAAACTGGCCACCCAGGGCTTGCCGCGCGGCGGACTGGTCGGCTTCGAATTGATGGAAAACCAGAAATTCGGCACAAGCCAGTTTGCCGAGCAGGTCAACTACCAGCGCGGCCTTGAAGGCGAACTGGCCCGAACCATTCAATCGATCGGCTCGGTCCAGACGGCACGGGTGCATCTGGCGATTCCCAAGCCCTCGGTTTTTGTTCGCGAAGAACAAAAACCGACTGCCTCGGTCATGCTCAACCTCTACCCCGGCCGGACCTTGGACAATGGGCAGATCGCCGGCATCGCTCACCTGATTTCGTCGAGCGTGCCGCAACTCCCGATGGCCAACGTGACGGTCATCGACCAGAACGGCGCGCTGCTCTCGCAGCTCAAGAGCAAGCTGACCGAAGCCGGACTTGACCCGGTACAAGTCAAATATGTGCGGGAAGTCGAAGACGGCATCATCAAACGCATTGAGGAAATCCTGAAACCCCTGCTGGGCAACGAGAATTTCAAGGTCCAGGTAGCCGCCGACCTCGATTTTTCGCAGAGCGAGCAAACCGCCGAAAGCTTCCGCCCCAACAGCACGCCGGATAGCAGCAGTATCCGTAGCCAGCAAAACAATGAGACCGCCAGCGTCAATCAGGCAGCCGGCGGCGTTCCCGGCGCCTTGACCAACCAGCCCCCGGTACCGGCGACCGCGCCGCTGACGCAGCCGGCCACCGGAACCACGCCCACCCCGCCGACCAAACCGGGCGACGCCCAAGGCAAGATCGATGTCAGCGGCATCACTGCGCCGCTCAATGCCGCCGGCCAGCCAATCAGCACCAGCAAGAACGCGACGATCAACTACGAAGTCGACAAGACCATCCGCTACACCAAGCAGGCGATCGGCAGCATCCGTCGCCTCTCGGCCGCCGTAGTGGTCAATCATCGCAAGGATATCGGCAAAGACGGCAAACCCACGACCAAGGCGTTGGCCGACTCTGAAATGAAACAGATCAACGATCTGGTTCGCGAAGCGATGGGTTTCAGCAAGGAGCGTGGCGACACCATTTCGGTGGCCAACGCGCCATTCACCGCGGACGACAAGAGCGAAACCGGTCTGCCGATCTGGAAAGACCCGGAAAATATCGGCTACGCCAAGGATATTTTCAAATATCTGATTATTGCCGCGATCATTACCTTCCTCTACCTGAAGATCATCCAGCCCACACTGAAAACGATGTTCCCGCCGCCACCGAAGGCGGAAGAAGAAGGCGGTACCGGCATGTTCACCGGGATCGGCGACGTGCTCGGCGAAGAGGGCGAGGAAGGGGCGACCGACGTGCGGATCGACTCCTACGCCGCCAAGGTCCAGAAAGCGCGCGACTTTGCACAGACCGACTCGAAGGCTGTTGCCAACATTATCAAGGACTGGATAGGCGCAAATGGCGGGTAGCCCAGAGGAAGGCCTGGAAAAGAGCGCAACCCTGCTCATCACGCTGGGCGAGGACCATGCGGCCGAAGTACTCAAACACCTCGGCCCGCGGGAGGTGCAAAAGCTCGGTCATGCCATGGCGATGCTCAAATCCGTGCCAAGAACCAAGGTCGAGGCGGTACTCGACGAGTTCCACACGATTGCCGAGGAACATGCGGCGGTACACGTCGATACCGACAACTACATCCGCTCGGTATTGACCAAGGCACTGGGTGACGACAAGGCAGCGAACCTGATTTCACGCATTCTGCAGGGCGGCGAGACCTCAGGTATCGAAGGCCTGAAGTGGATGGATGCGCCAACCGTTGCCGACCTGATCAAAAACGAACACCCGCAGATCATTGCGACGATCCTGGTGCACCTCGAACATGACCAGGCCAGTGAGATCCTCAACCATTTCACCGAACGCCTGCGCAACGATGTCGTGTTGCGTATTGCCACGCTTGAAGGCATCCAGCCGTCCGCCCTGCGCGAACTCAATGAAACGATGATGCGCATCCTCTCCGGTTCGGCCAGCGTCAAACATACGGCCATGGGTGGCGTGCGAACGGTTGCCGAGATTCTCAATTTCATTGGCGCCACCAACGAAACCTCGGTCGTCGATGCGATCCGCGAATACGACCCCGACCTGGCGCAGAAGATTCTCGACGAAATGTTCGTCTTCGAGAACCTGATGGATATTGATGACCGCTCGATCCAGCTTATTCTGCGCGAGATCCAGTCGGACTCGCTGATCCTGGCACTCAAGGGAGCCTCCCCCGATCTTCGGGAAAAAATCTTCAAGAACATGTCGCAGCGCGCTGCCGAAATGCTGCGCGAAGATCTCGAATCCAAGGGCCCGGTACGCCTTTCCGAAGTCGAGGCCGAGCAGAAGGAAATCCTCAAGGTCGTTCGTCGCCTGGCCGACGAAGGTCAAATCGTCCTCGGCGGTGCCGGTGGCGAGCAAATGATCTAAGCCAGGCTGGGCACATCCGTGATCATCCCCAAGGAAGACCTCGTCAGTTTTCAACGCTGGCAAGCCGGTTCGTTCGATAAACGGCCGGCCCCAGCACCGACACCGACGCCTGTCGCAGCAATTGAAGAGCCGATCGTCACGGCCATGGAGCCGCCCGAAGTCGTTCCACCAATCGCCTTGCCAACCGCCGAAGATATCGAACGGGTTTACGAAGAGGCTCGGACCAGCGGCTACCAGGCTGGTCTGGCGGAAGGCAAGGCGGCTGGCGAGCAGGCAACAAATGAAGCACTGGCTTTGCAGGCCGACCGATTCAACACACTGATCGGCAGTCTGCAGACCGCGTTAAATGAATTCGATCAATCGGTTGCCGAGCAAATGCTGGCGCTGGCCATCGAAATCGCAGCGCAACTAGCTCGTGGCGTCTTTGCGGCGCAGAACGACGCATTACTGCCGATCATTCGCGAAGCCCTCGCCGCGCTGCCCCTGCATCGCGCCCATATCGTAATTCGTCTGAATCCGGCTGACGGCGACATAGTTCGCACCCTTCTCGGTGAGGAGTTCGCGCAGACGGGCACACAAATCCTTGACGATAGCGAAATCAGCCCCGGCGGTTGCCTGCTACAGGCCGGCTCCAGCGAGATCGATGCGACCATCGAAACGCGATGGAAAAGAGTACTGGAAGCGATCGGCACCGAGCCCCAGGCATGGCTGAATCCATAACCCCCGAACGACCGGACCACGCCGCGCGCTGGAATAACTTTCTGCATAACTGCGGCATAGCGGCCAGCAATGCCCAGCCGTTGTGGCCGACCGGCAGGCTGACCCGAATCAATGGCCTGGTCATGGAAGCCGCCGGCTTGAAATTGCCGCTTGGTAGTTCCTGCCGAATATTTCCGCCGACCGGAGCCCCGGTCGATGCTGAAGTCGTCGGCTTTTCCGGCGAAAAGCTCTACCTGATGCCATCCGACGACATGTATGGCCTGGCGCCCGGCTCCAAGGTAGTCGCCTTTGAAACCGCCAGCCCCCCGCCGCACATCGACGACCCAACGCCGTTCCGCCGCCGCGCCATCGACCGGGTCAAACAGGCGCCGGTTGGCGACGGCCTGCTCGGCCGCATTCTGGACGGCGTAGGGCGCCCGCTCGACAACAAAGGTCCACTTCAAGTCAGCACTTCGCGCCCTTTGCAGAGCCGGCCGGTGAACCCGATGGCGCGAGCAGCCATCGACCAGCCGCTGGACGTTGGCATCCGCGCCATCAATGCCTTGCTGACTGTCGGGCGGGGCCAGCGCATGGGGCTTTTCGCCGGCTCCGGGGTAGGCAAATCGGTGCTCCTTGGCATGATGGCACGCTACACGGAAGCCGAAGTGATCGTGGTCGGGCTGATTGGCGAGCGCGGTCGAGAGGTCAAGGAGTTCATCGAGCAAATACTCGGCGAAGAAGGCATGCGCCGGGCAGTCGTGGTCGCCGCACCGGCCGATACCGGACCGTTGTTGCGCCTGCAGGGTGCCGCCTACGCGACGACCATCGCCGAATACTTCCGCGACCAGGGCAAGCAGGTCTTGCTGATCATGGATTCGCTGACCCGCTACGCAATGGCCCAGCGGGAAATCGCGCTGGCCATCGGCGAACCACCGGCAACCCGGGGCTACCCGCCTTCAGTCTTTGCCCGCCTGCCACAGTTGGTCGAGCGCGCCGGCAATGGTCAGGAGGGAGGCGGCTCGATCACCGCCTTCTATACCGTTCTGGCTGAAGGCGACGATCAGCAGGACCCGATTGCCGACTCTGCTCGCGCCATCCTTGACGGCCATATCGTGCTGTCGCGAACCCTGGCTGATGCCGGGCACTACCCAGCCATCGACATCGAACAGTCAATCAGCCGCGCCATGGTCAATTTGATTGACATGCCGCATCTTGAGCAGATCCGCAAATTCAAGGTATTGTTTGCCCGTTATCAGCGCTCGCGCGATTTGATATCCGTAGGTGCCTATGTCCCCGGTTCGGACCCAGTGCTTGATCAGGCAATCGGGCTCTACCCGCGGATGGAGAGTTTTCTGCAGCAACAATTTTCGGAACAAGCCGACTTCGCCTCCAGCCTGACAGCCCTCAAACAACTGTTCGTATAACCCATGACCCAAGCCTTTTCCCTGCAGCCATTACTTGAAGTCATGCAGACCCGCGCCGACGAAGCGACGCGCAAATTGGGCCAGTTGATCGCCGCCGAACAAAGCCAGCGCAGCCGCCTGCAGATGCTGGAACAATACCGAGACGAATACGCCCAGCGCATGCTTGAGGCGACGGCCGATGGCATAACCCGGCTGATCCTGCTGAACTACCAGGCCTTCCTCGCCCGGATCGACGAGGCCGTCGCGCAGCAGCGCAATGCCGTCGAAAGCTCGGAACGGAACACCAAGGCCGGCCAGGATCAATGGCAGGACCAAAACAAGAAACTCAAGGCCATCGACACCCTCTCCCTGCGCCACGACGCACGCGAACGTTATCGTGAAAACAAGCAAGAGCAAAAACTGCAGGATGAGTTTTCGAGCCGCAAATACAGTGTGGATATCGCTTCCGAGGAATAAACAATAGCCGGCATGGCCATTGCTTATATCAGGGCAAAACAATGCCCTGCATTCCCGAAGGAGTCACAATGTCAGTAACCGTCATCTCTTCAATGCCCAGTGGAACCAACGCTGCCGTTGCCGCCACCGGCGCAAGCAACGCAACCGGTGGCGACGGTTTGCCGGGAGAATTTGCCGCGCTGCTCTCCGGTGAGCTGAAAAATCTCTTGAGTCAACTTCCCGGCACCTCGGAAAAGAGTTTGGCTGATCTTGAGGCAGGCCAGAGCAAAACCGCATCGGATAGCGCCGACACCATCCCGGACTTGGTAGACCCGGCCCTGATTGCCTCGCTGACCGGCAATGCCCAGTTCCAGCCCGATACTTCAGCCCGTGGGAACACCGTTTTCCAGCCGACCGCTGACCAAACCGAAAAATCGATCGCGGGGGCTGCGCTGGCCACGCTCAATGGCCAAGCCGGCAGCGCATCCTCGGAGCAGGCAACCTCGCGCGCTGCAGAAAAAGCCGCCGCTGGCCTATTTGAGAAGCTGAACCCGACCGGCAACAATGCGGCCAACGCCAACCCCCTACTGCAGAGCGGGCCGGCAAATATTGCCGTCGAAACCCCCGGTTTGGAAACGAGTGCCACAACACTGACCAATAACCTCGCCCCCCTTGCCGCGGGACGACAGGCGCAGGGCACTGAAGCCGCTCCGCCGCAGAACGTCAGCACGCATCTACGTGACGCCTCGTGGCCTCAGCAATTTGGCGACAAGATCGTATGGCTGGCCAAGAACGATCAGCAAACGGCCCAAATCAACATCAATCCTCCGCAACTCGGTCCGGTACAAATCACCATCAATTTGAGCGGAGACCAGGCCACGCTGGCTTTTGCCTCGCCTCACGCAGAAGTTCGTCAAGCAATCGAAAGCGCAATGCCCCAACTGAAGGATCTGCTAGCGTCAGCCGGCATCAATCTGGGACAAGCCAACGTTGGTGCGAACCTGGCGCAACAGAACCCCAACAATCCCTCCCAGTCAGCGAACGAGAACCGCTCAGCAGGCGAAAACGCTATACTCCCGGCCAATGACAATGCGCCCAGCACGGGCGCCAGCACCGTATTGAACAGGGGACGAGGTCTGGTAGACCTGTTTGCCTGACCAGACACGAGATCATCTAGAGAGGAAACGACATGGCAAAGGATGCCAAGCCAGCCGAAGAAGGGACTGAAGTCCCCAAGAAGAAGAGCAAGAAACTGTTGATCATCATCCTGGCTGCCGTACTCGTTTTGGTGTTTGGTGGCGGTGGCGCGGTCTACATGCTGATGAAGAATGCCGACCATGCCAGCGACGATGAAGATGTCGCCGAGGAAGCAGTCAAGCCGAAGAAAAAGGACAAGAAAAAAGAGGCTGAAATCCCGCCCGTTTTTGTCAATCTGGATCCCTTTACGGTAAACCTGGTGCCGGAAACCGGCGACCAGTACCTCCAGGTCGCGCTATCGCTGGAACTTGTCGATCCTCACTCGGAACCGACCCTCAAAGCGCTGATGCCGAAGATCCGCAACAACATCACGCTGCTTCTCTCCTCCAAGAAGGCATCTGAGCTGTTACCCAAGGAAGGCAAGGAGCACCTTGCAGAGGTATTGAAGGAGGAAATCAATAATGCGATTGAACCGCCCGTGAAAAACAAGAAGGGCGAGATCATCCCGTCCGAGGGGCCGGTAAAATCCGTGTTGTTTACTTCCTTCATTATCCAGTAAGGAGCCATGGCAGGCGACTTTCTTTCCCAGGACGAGGTTGACGCCCTACTCAAGGGCGTCACCGGCGAGGCCGACGAGTCCGAGGAAAGCCAGGGCGAAGGCGGCGACATACGTGCGTACAACATCGGTACGCAAGAGCGTATCGTGCGCGGCCGCATGCCGACGCTCGAACTGGTTAACGAACGCTTCGCCCGTTACCTGCGGATCGGCCTGTTCAATTACATGCGCCGGAACGCCGAAATTTCGGTCGGACCGATCCGCGTGCAGAAGTACAGCGAATTCATCCGTAATCTCGTCGTACCAACCAATCTGAATCTGGTTGTCGCAAAACCCTTGCGTGGCACGGCGCTGTTCGTCTTCGACCCCAACCTCGTCTTTCTCGTGGTCGACAACATGTTTGGTGGCGATGGGCGCTTCCATACCCGGGTCGAAGGCCGCGATTTTACGGCGACCGAGCAGCGCATCATTCAGGGCTTGCTCAATGTCGTCTTCACCGAATACAGCAAGTCGTGGAAACCGGTGCATGAAATCAACTTCGAATACGTACGCTCGGAGATGAATTCGCAGTTTGCCAATATCGCAACGCCGTCTGAAATCGTTGTTTCAACAACGTTCACCCTTGAATTTGGCGGGGCAACCGCCGACATGCACATCTGCTTCCCGTATTCGATGCTGGAGCCGATTCGAGACCTTTTGTACAGTACGATGCAGAGCGATCAACTCTCCTCGGACAAGCGCTGGATCGGTACATTGCGGAAACAGCTGCAGGGCGCCGAGGTCGAAATTGTCGCCCATCTGGGAACCGGCAAAATCACGCTCGGCCAGATACTCAAGCTGAAGGCTGGCGACATCATTCCATTCCATATCGCTGAGCATATTGAGGCCTTGGTTGATAATGTGCCCTTGATGGAATGTTCCTATGGTCAGCAAAATGGCCAATACGCATTGAAAGTCGAGCGATTCATCGCATCATCGCCCGACACGCCGGCCGCCGAGCCGGCGATGGGAGAAAAAAATGGCTGACGAAATGGACAATTTGGAAAATCAGGTAACCGAGGACGACGGCCAGATCAACGATGACGACTGGGCGGCCGCGATGGCCGAACAGACGGTCACTGATTCGGCGCTGGCCCATGAAGCGGCGCAACCTGCCGACATCTTCCCGTCATTCGGCGGCAATGCCGGCAACAGCGGGATGATGAACGAACTCGACATGATTCTGGACATTCCGGTCCAGCTTGCCGTAGAACTCGGGCGAACCAAGATCACCATCAAGAATCTTCTCCAGTTGGCGCATGGCTCGGTCGTCGAACTTGACGCAATGGCAGGGGAACCGATGGATGTATTGGTCAATGGCACACTGATCGCCCAAGGCGAAGTCGTCGTGGTCAATGACAAGTTCGGCATCCGACTGACCGACATCATCACGCCGTCCGAGCGGATGCGGAAACTCAATCGCTAAACGCCCCGTCTGGTTTGCTTTAAGATAGCGACCTGTCTATTTGATGCTGCGGGTCGCCTTTCTTGTTACGTTTTATCTTACTGCTCATCCCGTTTGCCGCCAACGCTGCTGAAACAGCCAGTCCAGCGGTTTCGGCAGGAACTTATTTGCAGACAGCGCTGGCCCTGTCACTCATCGTCGCCATTCTGGTCGGCGCGGCATGGCTGGCCCGAAAAGTCTCCGGCGGCAAGAAGTTTGGTCAAGGCGACATGAAAGTTATTGGTGGCGTCGCCTTGGGACCACGCGAACGCATCGTGTTGCTCGAAGTCGGCGATCAATGGCTGGTCATCGGCATTGTTCCGGGGCAAATCCGCACACTGCATCGCATGGCAAAGGGTACGACCATTCCTGCTGACGATTCGCCATCTTCTGCGGAAAAGCCTTTTCGGCAATGGCTGCAGGCCATAAGCGAGCGACGCAATCATGACTAGGCGCCTGTTGATCGCCCTCAGCCTGCTCTTGCCGGCGGGACTCGCCATCGCCCAAGCCAGCGGCGGGTTGCCGGCGGTTACCAGCACACCGGCGGCCGGCGGCGGAACGACTTACTCGTTGACCATTCAGACGCTGTTGCTGATGACGGCCCTGACCTTCATCCCGGCAGCGGTGCTGATGATGACCGGTTTCACCCGCATCATCATCGTGCTCTCCCTGTTGCGGCATGCCCTGGGCACGCAGACCTCGCCGCCCAATCAGGTGATGGTCGGCCTGGCGCTTTTCCTGACTTTTTTCGTAATGAGTCCGGTCCTCGACCAAGTTTACTCGGAAGCCTACCTGCCGCTTTCCGAGAACAAGATCAACATCATGCAGGCGGCCGAACGGGCGGCCATACCGATGCGCGGCTTCATGCTCAGGCAGACCAGGGAGTCCGACCTTGCCCTGTTCGCTGGCATTGCCAAAGTCGACAAGATCGAAAAACCGGAAGACGTACCGCTCCGCATTCTGGTCCCGGCTTTTGTCATCAGCGAGTTGAAAACCGCATTCCAGATCGGCTTTATCCTGTTCATACCTTTTCTGGTCATCGACATGGTCGTTGCCAGCCTGCTGATGTCGATGGGCATGATGATGATGTCGCCGGTCATGGTGGCGCTGCCATTCAAGCTGATGCTATTTGTGCTGGTTGATGGCTGGCACCTGGTTATCGGTTCCCTGATGCAGAGTTTCACGCGATGACGCCGGGAACCGTCATGGAAATCGGCCGGCAGGCGATCGAAGTCACCTTGCTGATGTCGGCACCGGCCCTCATTGCGGCACTGGTTGTCGGCCTGATCATCAGTATTTTCCAGGCGGCAACGCAAATCAATGAATCGACGCTGCAATTTGTCCCGAAGCTGGTGGTCATGTTCGTCGTCCTCCTGCTCGCCGGCCCGTGGATGCTGCAGTACCTGATCGACTACATTCAGCGTCTGTTCGGAAGCATTCCGCAGCTGATCGGCTAGGCATCGTGATCAGCATAGAATCGGCCCAGATCGATGCCTGGATCGTTGCCTATGTCTTTCCGCTCGCCCGCATCCTGGCGTTCATCGCAACGGCACCACTGTGGAGTTCGGTCGGCATTCCGCGGCAGACCCGCTTGATTTTGGGCATTGCCATCACCATCGCCATCGCCCCTGTCCTGCCTGCCATGCCGCAGGTTCAACCTGGCTCACTCGGCGGTTTGTGGATCATGGCCCAGCAAATGCTGATCGGCATCGGCATGGGCTTCTCGGCCCGTATCGTATTTTCCGCCTTCGATCTGGCCGGCGAGTTCATGGGGTTCCAGATGGGCCTCAGTTTCGCCACCTTCTACGATCCGCTGAGCGCGTCACAAACCCCCGTTATTACCGAATTCTTCAGCCTGATCGCATTGCTGCTTTTCCTGTCGATGAATGGCCACCTGCTCTACTTCGCCACCTTGGCTCAGAGCTTTTCGGCCATTCCGGTCAGCGCCACCCCACTTGCCGCAGGCTCCTGGTTGAACGTGGTCGAACTGGCCAGCAAGGTGTTTTCGGCCGGCCTGCTGCTGGCCCTTCCGGTCGTGGTGGCCCTGATGATCACCAACATTGCGCTGGCCGTATTGACCCGCGCCGCACCGCAACTGAATATTTTCGCGCTGGGTTTTCCCATCACGCTGATCGGGGGATTCGTCACCCTGGCGGTTAGCCTCAACTATCTTGCCGGGCCGATTCAGGCGGTCTTTGAATTCGCCATGAGCGCCATGCTCGGCTTCGCCGTACCGGGACGCTAGGGCGGATTCTGCAGGAACGAATCGGCCTGTTGACGCTGTACCAGCTTGATGACGCCCTCGGCCATGCGGCGCGCGCCGATGGTTTGCGAATCGATGCCCTCGGTGTACTCGAGAATCTGGTATCCGGCAAAGCCTTGCTCGTACTGTATCTGGCTGGCCCGACGCTTGAGCGCCTGCATCGATTCGCCAGCCCCCCCGGTATGGTAACGCTTCATCTTCAGCGAAAAACGGTAGGTGTCTTCGTTGAGGCGCGACTCTTCAATTTCCCAGTTGGGTGCCAACGGGTCATACACCAGGTAAATCGCCGCCCCGACGACAGCCGCAGTGGCCAGCGTAGACAGCGACACGGACGTTTTTGCTGTGAGCTGGATCACCTTGTCCGAAACCAGGGGCGTTGCCGAACCGGCACCACCTACCGAGCCACACCCGGCCAAAACTACGCAGGCGGAGATCAATAGCGCACCGCTCTTCATAGAATATTGAACAGGCTCATTTGGCTGGTCTGCTTGAAAGTCAGTTGTGCCGCTTCAAGCTGCATCTGAACGCGCGAGAAATCCGAGATGGCCTTGGTGTAATCGAGATCCTGCAGTTCACTGAGCCGCGTATCGTAGAGAAGACCAACGTCCTCGCCGGACGAGGTAAGGCTATCGAGCGCATTGAGTCGGGCACCCACCGATGCGCGTACCGTGGCAACATGATTCAGCGAGGTGTTGATGTCCTTGAGCGCCTGCGTGTAGTCGGCGGTCGTATAAGGACGCGTACCATCGAGGATTTCCACCATGTTCTGCACGCCATCGAATATGCTTTTCGTGGTCACCACACCTTGCGCGTCCTTTACCTGGACAAACGCATCCAGCCCACTCTCGGACGTTGCCATCGTCTTCGATGCACTAACCTGCAGCTCTGTCTTGCCGGCATCGCCGCTGTAATTGACGTAAGTATTGGCCCCCAGCGAGTGTGCCACCCCTGCGGCTGCCGCAGTGTTGATCTGGAAGGGTTCTGTTGTCGACTGATATCCGGAAAAAATGTAGAGGCCGGTACCATCGCGTGTATTGGCCAGGCCAACCAGGCTCGACATGCGCTGCTTGAGCTCTTCGGCGACCATGCTGCGCTGCGCCGCGCTGTAAGTCGTATTGCCGGCATCGCTTGCCAGTTCAACGATACTCAGCATGTTGTCGGTAACGCTGCCCAGCGTCGTCTCAACGTAATTAAGCTGTGACCTTGCTGTTGCCTGATTATCGAGGAATTGCTGGTTAACTCCTTGCGACTGACTGACCAGAAGCGCTTCCGATGCGCCGATCGGATCGTCCGCCGGCGAAAGAATCCGCCGCCCGGTAGACATCTGGTTCTGCAACTTGTACCAATCGGACTGCAGGTTTTGGATCCCGTTCGTCCCATTGTTGAAAATCATTGATGTCGAAATACGCATGATCCGGACTCCCTACTAGCCCAAAGCCAAGATAGTGTCAAAAAGCTTGTTGCCGATTTCCAATATTTTGGAAGAGGCCATGTAGGCTTGCTGAAACTTGAGCATATTGGCTGCCTCTTCATCAAGATTGACGCCGGAAAGGCCATCTCGCGTCGACTGGGCCTGATCGAGAACCGCCCCTTGGGCATCAAGCTGGATTTTCGCTTCGCGGGTACGAATACCATTGTCCGCCACCAAGCGGGCGTAAGTCGATTGGAAAGTTGCCGTGCCGCCGGCGACGGTGTTTTGCGTTTGCAACTTGGCGAACAACACGGCATTTCTGCCATCCTGGACGCCAACCACCCCGGTAACGGGATTTTTGTTTGTCTGCACGGAAAACTGATCGCCAACCGCCGGACTGCCATTGATGTCGAAGGACATGCCGGAGAATGACAGTTTGCTAAGCGTCGCGGTGCCATTGGCCAGATTGATCTCGCCTCCTGTACCGCTGGCGGTAGTGCCATTCGAATACACCGCCGTCCAGGCGCCGGCGACACCGACCAGAGCCTTTCCGGTAGCCGGCGCGGTGGCCGTTGCGGCGGTCAAGGTCACGGGAAGACCGGAAACGTCATAGCCGACGCCAACCACGCCCTGGGAGACAGTCATTGCTCCGGTATTGGTCGTAACCTGGGTCACCGTCACCGGTGCGGCAGCAGCAACCAGCCTTGGATCAGCGACAACCCGGCTGTCAATCTCGATATTCCGGCCGACTTCGGCTGTTGGCTTGATGACAAAACTATCACCGCTAGTTCCGACGGCCGAGATATTCAGGCTGACCCCATCAAAGCTGACCGTTCCCGGACCCACACCGGGAGTCGCCGGCGGAGTCGCCGTGAGAACAACAGGCTGATTGTCGGTCATCCGGGTAATCGTATAGGTACCCGCTGCACCAAACTTGACCTGGTAATTGCTGTTCGTCAGGTTGGTCGAGAAATTACCGCTGTAATTCGGAGGGGTAGGTGCTGTAGGTGCTTCAAGGGTGGCCGAAAGCACACCTGAGCCAATATTCTTTGAACTGGGTAAAACAGTCGGATCGGGGATCGTAAACAAGTTACCGACAAAACCAGTGTCGCCAGAAATCTTGCCCAGCAGATCCTGCCCAAGCGAATTCTGGGCGTTGAACGTTAGCGCAAGCGAGGCGGCAACACGACCGAGTTCGTTGGCCACCGGCTCAAGCGACTCACTGCGAAAAGTGATCAGGCCGCCAAGCTCGCCGCCATTGATCAGGAACTCGGGGAGCTCTTGTGCCCCCCCCGCGGTTTTCAGACCGACCACAATTTTCGAAGAGTCTGCAGATGAAGTCATCGCCGCCATCTCCGTGACCTGCGTCCCGACGACAAGTTGCTGCCCCGTACCAATAAAGACGTTGTAACTGCCATTCGAATTGGTACTGGTCGTCACTTTGACCAGCTTGTTCAGTTCGGCCACCAGTTGGTCGCGATGATCGAGCAAATCATTGGCCGGCTGGCCGTAAGCGGATTCGGAGATGATGATGCGCTGATTGACATCGGCAATTTGTGCCGCGTATACATTGACCTCAGCCACTGCGCCAACGATGCGATCGTTAACCTGCTGGGACAGGTCGACCAGACGCGTGTCGAGGCTGTGAAAGCGTTCGGCCAGGGTCTGGGCCGACGAAATCATCGACTGACGAGCCGATATCAAGGACGGATTCGAGGCGACTGACTGAACCCCCGAAAAAAAGCTCTGCAGCGCCGGCGACAGGCCGGCATTCGGGTCAGCCAACATATCGTCGATTTGCTTGATCTGGCTGTAGTAAGTATCGAGCTCGCTAACCTGCGTCTGGGCGCTATTGACCTGCTGGGTCAGATAGCTGTCGTACATCCGCTTGACGGTCTGGACGTGCACGCCCTGACCAATTGCACCAGCGCCGGTATTAACCGAGACATTCGTGGCCTGGACCGTGGTTTGGCGGGAGTAGCCCGGCGTACTTGCATTGACGACGTTGTGCTCGGTCGCCAGCAAGGCCATCTGGGCTGCTGCGATACCACTGACACCGATACTGAAAATTCCTGAACTCATCATTCACCTCAGTGAGGTTAACGACCGCTCGACCGTAAAGTTTAGTTCCGATCAACCGATCAGTGCTTGTCGCAGGGTTGGACCATTGATGATGCGCGAGAGTTTGTCGGCGTACATCGGATCGGTGGCATAACCCGCCTGTTGCAAACGTCTCGCAAACTCCGTGCCATCTTGTGAGCCGATGACTGCGCCGTAGCGGGAATTACCGCGTAACAGGTTGGCGTAATCGCGGAAACCTTCCTCGTAGGAAGCATAGGCCCGGAATTTCTCAACCACTTGCTTCGGCTGACCGTCGATGTATTCGGTCGTCGTCGCTTCGACGGTAGCGCCAGTCCAGTTCTTACCGGCCTTGATGCCGAACAGGTTGTAACTGGACGACCCGTCGGCCTTGCGGATTTCATTTTTACCCCAACCGCTTTCCAGCGCGGAATGCGCGATCAGAAATTGAGGCGGCACCCCGGTCGACTTCGAGGCTTCGACCGCATGCGGCCACACCCGATTGACGAAGTCCTTGGCGCTGGCCGGCACTTCCGAACTGCCCGCCGCTGTCGCCGAGGCTGATTGCGCGGCATAGGCGGCCGAGGTCGGCAATGAACTCAGCACCGTCTTGGAGGAAAGGTGGCGACCATCCGAGGCGGCAAGCGGCAAGGCATTGCCGGCAGGGTTTGCCGTTTCGCCCGACACGGTCGCCCCATTCGCTCCCGCCATGGTTCGCCCTAGCTGCTGCTCGATCAGTCGGGCGAATCCCACCCCCTGGCCGGTCGTCGTCAGATTCTGGGCCAATTGCTGATCAAGCATGCCGGTATAGAAGCGGGATTGCTCACTGTCCAGCAAGCCATCCTGCGGCACCGAATCCCGCATGCTTTTCATGACCATTTGCAGGAACAGCGTCTCGAACTGCTGCGCTGCGGCCTTGAGCCCTTCTTGCGGATTTTTGGCTAAATCCGAGCGCAAGTCCTGAGTTGACTTGACGTCGTAGGCCGCCCGATTCGGATGGTTCTGAACCTTGACCGACATGGCGGCGTTAGATAATTTCGAGCTCGGCGCGCAATGCGCCGGATGCTTTCATCGCCTGCAGGATGGCGAGCAGGTCGAGCGGATTCGCCCCCAGGGCATTCAGTGCCTTGACGACATCGGACAGGTTGGCCCCGGCCTTCACATTCATCAGGCTGCCGCTCTCCTGCTTGACCTGGATATCGGCGCCCTGCCCCAACTGCGGCTGCCCCCCATCGACTACTACCGAGAGGCTGCCGTGCGCGACGGCACAGGCTTCGAGAGTCACTTTCTGGTTCATGACCACCGACCCGGTACGCGGATTGACGATCACCTTGGCGATACCGGCCACCGGCTTGACGTCGAGATTCTCGATCCGTCCGAGAAAGGCAACTCGCGCATCCATATTCTCCGGCGCCCGCACGGCGACGCGTCGGCCGTCAATCGCCGACGCCGTTCCCGGCCCCATGCCGCGGTTGATCGCATCGACCACATTCTGGGTCGTACCAAAATCTGTGCTGGCCAATTCGAAATAGACGAACCCGCCCTGTCCCAGCGCCGTCGGCACGGCGCGCTCGACCGTCGCACCGCCGGCAATCCGGCCAGCCGACAGATGGTTCACCGTCACTTTGGAAGCCCCGGAGGAAGCGCCAACCCCGCCGACCAATATGTTGCCCTGAGCCATCGCATAAACTTGCCCGTCAGCCCCCTTGAGCGGGGTCAGCAGCAGGGTTCCGCCGCGCAGACTCTTGGCATTACCCAGCGAAGAAACCGTTACATCGATCTGTTGCCCGGGCCGGGCAAAGGCCGGCAGGGTCGAGGTAATCATCACCGCCGCAACGTTCTTGAGTTGCAGCTTGGTGGCCTGCTCGGCGGTCAGATTGACCCCCATCTGCGACAGCATGTTGCCAATCGCCTGGGTGGTAAACGGCGTCTGTGTCGTTTGATCGCCAGTGTTATCGAGACCGGCGACGATACCGTAGCCGATCAACTGGTTATTGCGCACACCCTGGACCGAGGCAAGATCCTTGATGCGCTCGGCCCATACCGGCTGCGCGCAGAGCGGCAACACGCACGCGGCGACAATTGCCGCTTGCCGGAACCATTTGCCACTATTTGTCTTCATGATGCGCCTCTGGGGAATACGACTAGAATGGCATCACATTAAGAAAGAAACGTGCCAGCCATCCCATGATCTGGCCATCGCTGATCTGACCGGCCGATTTGTATTCGATACGGGCGTCCGCCACCTTCGAGGAATCGATGGTATTGGAGAAGTCCACGAAGCTCGGATTGACCACGCCTGAAATTCTGACGAATTCCTGTTCCTGGCCGATCGCCAACTGCTTCTCGCCGGAGACCAGCAGGTTGCCGTTGGGCAGCACGTCGATGACCGTCACCGTGATGTTCCCGGTGAAGATGTTGTTATTGGCCGCCTCGCCCTTGCCGCTGAAGGCATTCGCGCTGCCGGCGTCGAGATTCAGGCCGAGCAGGCCCTTGCCGGGCAAACCGCTGAGTCCGGTAACCGATGCCGAAGCGGTATTGGTTTTATCCAGCTTGTTATTGGACTTGGTGGACGCCGTGGTGCTTTCGGTAATCTTGATCGTGATCGTGTCACCAACGAAGCGCGCCCGGCGATCTTCAAACAACGGCCGCATCTGCCCCGTCTGAAAAATCGAGCCATTGCCGCCGGCCATCTCGAAACGCTGCATCGGCCGCGCACTCATCGGTTGATGCACATTGGTCGGCGGCACAGTCGAACAACCAGCCGTCACCACCAAGGCAAACAAGACAATACGTTTCACGATGTCACCTCACAATTGCGTCAAGCGGCCAAGCATGGCGTCCGAGGTTGAAACCACCTTGGAGTTCAGCTCGTAGGCACGCTGGGTCTGGATCATCGTCACCAGTTCCTCGGCCACATTGACGTTGGAGGTTTCGACGTAACCCTGATTGACGTTGCCGGCGCCGTTCGTTCCCGGCGTGTTCGGGGTCGGCGTGCCGCTGGCCGCCGTCTCAAGGAACAGATTCTGGCCGATGCTCTGCAGGCCGGCCGGGTTGATGAAGGTCGCCAGTTGGATGCTGCCGATCTGTGTCGCGGCGGCGGTGCCCGGTTGCGTAACGGAAACCGTGCCATCGGTACCGACCGAGACGCTCAGGGCGTCGGCCGGGATGGTAATGGCGGGCTGCAGGGGATAGCCGTCGGAGGTGACGATCTGTCCCTGATTGTCCTTCTGGAACGAACCGTCGCGGGTATAGCCGGTGGTGCCGTCCGGCAACAGTATCTGCAGGAAACCATTGCCTTGCACGGCGATATCGAGCGCGTTGTCGGTCTTCTGGATGTTGCCCTGGGTAAAGATGTGAGCGGTCGACACCGGACGCACACCGGTACCGAGCTGTAACCCGGCGGGGATCTGCGTCTGTTGCGAGGACTGGGCACCAGCCTGGCGCAGGTTCTGATACAGCAGGTCCTCGAAGACCGCCCGCGAACGCTTGAAGCCGTTGGTGCTGACGTTGGCCAGATTGTTGGCGATGACATCGAGTTGGGTCTGCTGGGCATCGAGGCCGGTACGGGCAATCCACAGGGAACGGATCATGATCTAGGTCCTATCAGGCATTGAGCGACAGCAGTTGGTCCGCGCGCTGGGCATTGGTATCAGCGGTCTGCATCATCTTGATTTGCATTTCAAACTGGCGGGACAGACTGATCAGGTTGACCATCGCGTCCGTCACGTTAACGTTGCTGCCTTCAAGCGTTCCCGAGGCAAGCTTGACCGTCTCGTCGGCTGGAGCGACCCCGCCAGCGCGCAACCGGAACAAGCCGTCAGCACCGCGCACCAGGTCGCTATCGGGCGGATTGACCAGCTTGACCCGACCAATCGCATTCGAATTATTTGGCGTGCCAAAGCTGGGAACGATCGACACCGTACCGTCCGGCGCGATCTCGATGTTGTTGTCCGGCGGAATATTGATCGGCCCGCCGTCGCCGGCCACCGTATAACCGCTCTTCGTCTGCAACAGCCCGGTGACATCGACATCCAGACTACCGCCCCGGGTATAGGCTTCGCTGCCATCCGGCAGTTGAACCGCGATCCACCCCTTGCCGCCGACCGCCACGTCGAGATTGCGGCCGGTAAACATCAGCGGCCCTTGATCCATCACGTCACTGACTGAAGCATCGACGACGAAGGCACGCGTCGGCATCCCCTCGCCCAGCACGGGCACGGCACGAAACCGGTGTTCCTGCGCCTTGAAGCCGATGGTGCTGGCGTTAGCCAGATTGTTCGCCGTGCCGGCCTGCTGCATGAAAACATGCTTGGCGCCGGTCATTGCGGTGTAGATCAGGCGATCCATGTCAGTGACTCAGTTCGTCGCTTAGCGCAGGTTGACCAGGGTCTGCATGATCTGATCCTGGGTCTTGATCGATTGGGAGTTGGCTTGGTAATTGCGCTGCTGGGTGATCAGGTTAACCAATTCGGCGGTCAAATCGACATTGGATTCCTCCACGTTCGATGCCGACAACGACCCCAGATTCGAGGTATTCGGCGCACCAACCAGTGGCGGTCCGGATACCGAGGTTTCGCTCCACTGGTTATTACCCAGCGATTGCAAACCGTTCGGATTGGTAAAGTTGGCAAGAACTATCTGACCTTGGGCGAAAGTCTGGCCATTGCTGTAACGCCCCTGGATGATGCCGTCGCTGCCGACCGAGAGGCCGACCAGATGACCCGCCGTGTAGCCATCCTGTTCCAGGCGATTGTTCCCGAAGGCACTGCCAAACTGTGATGAACCGGTGTAATCGACATTGAATGTCATCGTCGGATTCGCATTATTGGTCGAACCCAATGCGGTGGCCACGCTATTCAGATTGATCGTTAGACTGATCGGATTGGATGCGGGGTCAAGCTTGCCATTAGTGTCAAACTTCAATGGACCACCGGTGACGCTAACATACGCATCGCTCGTGCCATCGACGGTGTAGTGCGGTTTCCATTCACCGGCAGTAGCCGTCTTCTCAAGATACATCGTCAACGTGTGGGCATTCCCCAGGCTGTCATAAACTGAGAGCGCAGTGGAGTAGTTGTAGCTCAGCGGATCGGGGGTATAGACCGAGCCTGCAGCGGCAGCAGCTTGCGCCGCTGCCGCTTGAGTTGCAGTACCGCCGGCGCCGGTAACGGCGAGCGCTATAGCACTCGGGGTTCCGCCAAAGGCTCCGGTAATTGCAGCGGAGATCGCCGGAGTAATGCCGGGGACGGCGGCGATGATGCTGGCGGCGGTTGGGACGGTGGCACCCGTCCACGCCAATTTAGGTTCTGTCTGCCGCGAATCGAAATTGAGATTGGCCTTGACGCCCTGATAACCCGCCGTCGTGCTTGTCCCCGTTTCAATCGGCGGCAAGTCGGAAGCCGATATTTGCAGAGGTTTGGGCGTAGACGGAACGATAACCCCTGCCTGCGCAGCAAAACCCGTCAACTTGAGCGACTGATCGTTGATGATGTAACCGTTCTTGTCGAGATGGAACTGGCCATTGCGGGCAAAAGTCGTGGCGCCGTTCTGATCCATCCGGAAGAAACCATTGCCGTTGATCGATATATCCAGCGGATTGTTCGTCGACGTCAGGTTGCCCTGAGTGAATTGCTGCTGAATGCCGGAAAGCGTAACGCCGATACCGATCTGGCTGGCGCCTGCCCCATTCAGCGATGCAGCGTAAACATCCGAAAAATGCGCGGACGAAGACTTGTAACCGACCGTGCTGGAGTTGGCAATATTGTGACTGGTCGCGTCGATAGCCTTGGAGGCGGCGTTAAGACCGCTAAGTGCTTGCTGGAATGCCATTTTTCAACCCCTCTTAAATAACTTCCTGGACGTCCGAGAAAGCAAATTGCCCCATCGAGCCAAGGTCCAGCTTGAAACCAGTTCCTGACCGAACAACAGCAGAAACCGTGCCTACCTGCATGGCAGTCGCTTTCACCGCTTTACCATCAGACGTCTTGGCATCAACCGAAAATGTGTAATCGCCATCGGCCAGAACCTTGCCGGACGAATCCTTGCCGTCCCAGGCAAAATAGGAATTCCCGGCCGCCTGCTCGCCCAACTCGGTGGTCTGAACAATTTTTCCGGTGGAATCTTTGATCGTCAGCGTAACTTTGTCTGCCTTCGATTCAAGCTGGATAGCGCCCACCGCCTGGCTGGAAGCGAGCGGCAATTTATTGCCGGCAACCATGACATTTTTGCCGATCATCCCGGCAGTCTGCATCGCCTGTGTTTCGCTATAGCCGCCAAGCAGCGTCGTCAGCGTGGTATTGAGCTTCTCGATTCCACTTACCGTATTCAATTGTGCCAATTGCGTAGTGACCGCAGCGTTATCCATCGGATTCAGCGGATCCTGATTCTTGATCTGCGTCATCAGCAGGGTCAGAAATTGTTTCTCCTGATCGGCTGCAGCACTGGTCGTCTTGGTTGAACTGGCAGAGCCATTGATCGCGGCATAGACATCGGCTGCAGTATTGCTTTTCGGTACATCATTTACGGTAGCCATGCTCTTCTCCTGAAAAATTAGGACTGACCGATCTGCAGGGTACGCAGCATCATGGTCTTGGCGGTATTCATAACCTCGACGTTCGTTTGATACGAACGCGAGGCCGAAATCATGTTGGTCATTTCTTCAACCACATTGACGTTGGGAAAGGCGACATAGCCCTTTTCATCCGCCGCGGGATTCTTCGGGTCATAGACCAGGCGCGCCGGCGACGCATCCTCGACGATCTGCCGGACGCGAACGCCCTTCGACATTTCGCCGGCATTGCCCATTGGCGTCGCCTCGAATACGACCTGCTTGGCGCGATACGGCTTGCCGTCCGCCGAAACGATGCTGTCGGCGTTGGCCAGGTTGGAGGCCGTGGTATTGAGGCGCATCGACTGCGCCGTCATGGCGCTTGATGAAACCTGGAAGACATTGAAGAGGCTCATTGATCTTTCCCTTAACCGCCGGTGCTGCTCAGTGCGCTACGAATGCCCTTGAACTTGTCACCGATCAACTGACTGACAATCTGGTACTGCAGGGCGTTTTCGGTGATCTGGGTGCGCTCGACATCCATATCGACCGTGTTGCCGTCGACGGCCGATTGGGTATCTGTCCGGAACTTCAGCATTGCCGGGCCGCTCGACGCGTTGCCGCTCATGTGACCCGCCGAGGTCCGCGCCATGTCTACCCCACCGGCCGAGTTCCGCCCGGCCAGCGCATTCTGCATGGCTGACTCAAAGCTGAAATCGCGCGCTTTGTAATTCGGCGTATCGGCATTGGCAATATTCGATGCCAACACCTGATGCCGCTGCGTGCGCAGATTCATCGCCTGACTTAGTACCGATACATGTTGTTCAAGACTGGCCATCATTCGCTCCAAAGATTCGAAGTTTTAAAAGCACAGTCCATGCCATCGACAATAACGGGGCTTTTCGCCCCTTCCGGCAACTCAGGCGCCTCCACCTCGGCAAAAGTTGCCGCAACAACGGCCCCGGATAGCCGTCGATCAGGCAGAATAGTCGGATGTTGCCGCGTCGCTTTCTCCTGATCCTCATCCTGACCTTGTCGAACCAGGCCTTGCCGGCTGAAACCGACATCGTTCTGGATACCGCCGAACGTTATGTTCGCCTGCAAACGCAAGGCCTGCCTGGCAAGGTCACCATCACCATGGGCAAGCTTGACGTCAGTCGGCTCCCCCCCTGCTCGGCTCACGAAGCCTACTCGCCCCCCGGTACGCGCCTGAGCGGGAAGACCCACATCGGCGTGCGCTGCCTCGGCCCGAATATCTGGAGCGCCTTGGTGCCGGTCCAAATTGCCGTCAGCGGCAGCTACGTAACGACCACACGCCCTCTGGCCGCCGGCCAAACCCTGCAGGCAAGCGATCTGACCACCTTATCGGGCGACGTTTCGAGCCTGCCGACCGGTGTGGTGACCGACCCCGAGATGGCGATCGGGAAGACTTTGCGGAATTCTCTGGGCGCCGGCCAAGCACTGCGCAGCGACCAACTGCAGGCGCCGCTGGTCGTTCGCCAGGGCATGTCGGTCCGCCTCATCTCCCGCGGCTCGGGCTTCGCCGTCAGCGCCGAGGGCAAAGCTGTAAATAATGCCGCGGAAGGCCAGATGGTTCAGGTTCGCATGAATTCCGGCCAGACCCTGAGTGGCATTGCACAAGCCGACGGTAGCGTTGAAGTTTCGTATTAAGCTAAAGTTTGCTCCGCGTTAGCCGATAATCAGGACAACTCCTAAAGTTTTGAGAAGATCATCATGAAGATCGACAGTTCATACAAGGCAACGACAGCCACCATAGCCGCCAAGGCACAAACGCCAAAAGCCGCGCCAGCAGCCGAACCAACGGAATCGGTAAGCCTGAGTCAGCTGGGGAGCACCCTTGCGGGAAGCGAAAAGCCCCCGGTGAACTCCGCTCGCATTCAGGAAATCAAGCAAGCCATCTCGGAAGGGCGCTTCAAGATCAATCCGGAGGCAATCGCCGACCGTTTGATCGAATCGGCCCGCGACCTGGTCAGTAGCGGCAGCAAACAGGAAGCCTGATGGCCGAAGTTGCCGCGATTACCGAGCGCGAGATCGAACTGATCTCCCGCTTCGTCGTCCTGCTGAAAGACGAGCAGGATGCGCTCAAGCGGGCTGATCCCTCAGTCCTGCAAGAGATCGGGGCAGAAAAAACAGGGTTGGCCGAGCAACTCAACACCCTCGAGGCCGACCGGCGCTTGGCATTGGGCATTACCGACGACCAGAACACCCGTGAAGCAATGGCAGGATGGCTCGCGCAGCACCCGGAAGAAAGCAACGCTGCGGTCAACTGGGAAAAATTGCTCGAGTTGTCCCGCGAAGCCAAACAGCTGCACGAACTCAACGCCGGTCTTGTCAACATGCATCTGCAACTGGCGTCAGATGCACTGACGATTCTTACCCGGCAAAGCGAACAACACCACGCGCTCTACGGCAGTGACGGCCAAGCCGCCCCGGTCAGCGGCAGCCGGATCGTAGACTCGGCCTGAATCTGTAGGTAGCCCAGCGGGCCGATCAGGCGGTATTAATTGCCAACCCGTCGCTCTTGAATCTCGGTCGGCTCTTCTGGACGGTTGGAGTCGATCAGGATACTGACCCGCCGATTGCGCGCCCGGCCTTCCACCGTCGTATTCGTTTCGAGCGGCCTGGTCTCGCCGTAACCAATTGCAGTCAGACGCTCCGCCCCAACTCCGCCATCGTTGAACAGACGCAGTACAGTGGTCGCCCGCATGGCCGAGAGCTCCCAGTTGGAGGGAAACTGCGGCGTCGCGATCGGCACGTTGTCGGTATGGCCTTCGATGGTGATTGGAAAATCCGAGGCCGCCAACACTTGGGCGATCGCCAGCATGGCACTGATCGATGCCGGCTGGAGCTTCGACTGGCCGGCCGGAAACAAAATGCTGTCATTGATTTCAATGGTCACGCCCCGGCTGGTTTCAAGCAGCCGCACCTTGCCTTGAGCGACCAGCGGCTGCAGAGCCTGCATGATGTCGCCGGCGATATTCTTCATTTTGTTGCGCTGCTCGACTTTTTTCAGTTCGGGCACTTTGTCCGGCTTGGCGATCGGCCGCGGGGGAATCGGCGGCGCGCCCTGCAGCACCGCTATCGGCTGCCCGCCGGCTGCAGCCGTAGTATTCGTGAAGGCATTCGACAGCGAGTTTGAAAGGACCTTGTATTTCCCTTCGTTAACCGAGGAAATCGCATACATCACGACAAAGAACGCGAACAGCAGCGTCAGAAAGTCGGCGTAGGAAACCATCCAACGCTCATGGTTCTCCGGCTCCTCCGGGCGACGCTTGCGAGCCATTAGAGCAGATAGCCCTTCAGACGACCTTCGATAATGCGCGGATTGTCGCCAAGGGCGATGCCAACCAGGCCATCGATCAGCATTTCGCGAGTGGCGACCATTCTGGTGATGTAGTACTTGAGCTTGCCGGCAATCGGCAAGTAAACCAGATTGGCCAGACCAACCCCGTAAATTGTCGCCACAAACGCCACCGCAATGCCCGAACCCAGCTTGGTCGGGTCAGACAGGTTTTCCATCACGTGGATCAGGCCCATCACCGCACCAATGATCCCGATGGTTGGCGAGTAACCGCCGGCTGACTCCCAGACTTTTGCCGACTGCCGCCATTCTTCCTCGAATGTGTCGATCTCGACTTCAAGGAGTTCACGGATACGCTCCGGATCGGCACCATCGACCAGCAACTGCAGTCCCTTTTTGGCGAAGTCATCTTTCAGGGCAGGAATATAGTTTTCCAGTGCCAAGAGGCCCTCGCGGCGAGAAAGCTGACTCCAGGTCAAGACCTGTTCGATCAGACGCTTCTGCTCGATGATCGGCGGCACCCACACCCACTTGGCCATTTTCATGCCGCGCTTGAAGACATGGGCCGGACTTTGCAGAAGAACGGCTCCCAAAGTCCCCCCCAGGACAATAAGCAAAGCCGTTGGCTGAACGAGCGAGCCAACGTGCCCCCCTTCTAGAATCTGGCCACCAATGATGGCGATCAAGCCGATCGCCAGGCCGGCCAGGCTGATTTTATCCAAGCGTTTTCTCCTTGCGCCGCTTTTTTATTGCCGGTATCTGACCGAGGAACTGGCTGCGCAGACGCGCCACCGCCTGGGTATGCAACTGGCAGACGCGGGACTCCGTCACTCCCATGACTTCCCCGATTTCCCGCAAATTCAGTTCCTGTTCGTAATACAACGCCATCATCAGCTTTTCCCGTTCAGGCAGAAGGCCGATGGCCTGAACCAGCATTTCCCTGGTATTCCGGTCTTCGAGGATGTTCGCTGGGTCAGCGTCGTTGTCGGTGAAATGGCGTTCGAGAAAATCCTCATCGCCTTCCCCGGCGAAGTCGTCGAAATACACCAGTTGATGACCCCGTGCATCCTGGAGGGTCTTCTGATAATCCAGCAACGTCATCTCCAGCGCGTCGGCCAGTTCGCTTTCTGATGGTGCGCGACCATGGGCGTGCTCGAGCTGGCTGATTGCCGCTTCGATGCGCCGCAACTCGCGACGCAGACTGCGCGGCAGCCAGTCATTCTCCCGCAGGCCATCCAGCATGGCACCGCGCACCCGCTGCGTCGCATAGGTTTCGAACTGGGCGCCGAAACCTTCCTGATATCGCTCCATCGCGTCGAGCAGGCCGATCATCCCGTTCTGCACCAGATCGTCGAACTGGACGCTGGCCGGCAGACGCGCCAACAAATGATAGGCGACGCGCTTCACCAGCGGCATGAACCGCTGAACCAACAGGTCTCTATCTGGCTGCCCGGCAGCGGTATACATCAGGCTCGTAAAACATTCGGGGTTATGCGTTGGCTCAAGTGTAGCAGTTGCTGCATGAAATGCTCGACCCCGCCTGATTCTCCATCGCCGCGCTGCCAGTACAGCAGATCAGAGGCAATGTCGCGGAAAGCTGCCGCTGACGGGGAATCCGGCGCCTGCAGCAAAACCGGCCGACCGAGCAGGAATGACTGACGCAGAGACTCATCGAGCGGAATGGCGCCGGCATATTCGAGACGAGCGATTCCACGTTGCGCGGCGACCTGCGCGATGTTCTCGTAAATCGACCGGGCATCGGGCTGACTGCGCACCTTATTGACCAGTATCCGGAAATGCTTGCGCGAGAATGCCTGACTCACCTTTTTGATCAGCGAATAGGCTTCGGTAATCGAGGCGGTACTCCCGGACAACACGACAACCGCCTCCTGCGAGGCCAGGCCGAATGGTGAGAAACCATTGGGATGGGACATGCAGGCATCGACCAGGATGACATCGACCGGCCGCTCGAGCCCGGACATCGCGTCAAGCAAGGTTTGCTGCTGCGCCAACGAAAGGCGCCCAAGTTTTTTTACCGCCTTGCTTGCCGGCAACACGCGGAGGCCTCTCATCGGCTGCAATACGACCTGCGCCAGACTCAGCTCGCGCTGAACCACATTGAGCAAGTCGTAGCGGGCAACCAGACCAAAAGACGAAGCGATGTCATCGCGCGAGGCATGCTCGTCAATGATCAGGACTTCCTTGCCGAGCCGAGCCAAGGCCACGCCCAGATTGGCAACCGCGACGCTGCGCCCGACGCCTTCGCAGCCGGCAACAAACGTTACCACCTGCAACTGCTGTCCGCCGCCAAGCAGGCGGCGCAGCCCGGCCGCCTGATCAACCCGGAAATCAGCCACGCCGGGCTCCGACTGAAACCATGCCGGCATTGGCCATCATCAGCGCCGGCTCGACACCGCTATGTTTGTGCGGCGAGGTTTCCGGAACATCCTTGAACGCACGATGCAGTAAATAGCCGCGATTCGGCAGATGCAGATCTTCCGGCACACGCTGGCCGTTCGACACGTAATGCAGTTTCAGCCCATGTCGCATGATCACGTCGAGCGGCGTCGCCAGACTGGCGGCCTCGTCGATCTTGGTCAGGATGCAGCCGGCCAGATTGTCGCCCTCGTAAGCCCGGACCACATCGTCCAGCGTATCGCCACGCGATGTCGACGAGAGCAGCAGCAGACGCTGTACATCACAGCCGGCGAGCATATCGGTCAACTCGGGGACCAACTTGTCCTTCTGGCTCATACCCATGGTATCGATCAGAACCATGTGCTTGTGCTGCAACTCCTTCAGGGTCTGGCGCAGCTCGACCGCATCCTTGACCAGATAGACCGAGACACCGAGGATGCGACCGTAAATGCGCAACTGCTCATGAGCCCCGATCCGATAGCCATCGGTGGTGACCAGCGCGACCTTGCTCGGGCCATGTCGCAGGACACAACGGGCAGCCAGTTTGGCTGTCGTCGTGGTTTTGCCAACCCCGGTCGGGCCGACCAGCGCGTATACACCGCCGCGGTCGACGATGTCACTTTCATTGCCGATGGTGAACAACGACCGGTCGGCAGCCCCTTTGACCCAAGCCATTGCCTCGGTGGCGCCCATCTCGACCGGCAAATCGGTCAACAGATCGCGGGCGAACTGCGGCGAAAAACCGGAATCAAGCATCTGGCGCAAGGCATCGGTTTTCACCGGTTCGGAGCGTGAAGCCTCACCCCAGGCGAAGCCGGCCAGATGCTGCTCGACCATTTTGCGCAAGGAACGGATCTCTTCCATGACCTCCATCGGCACCACCTCCGCTTCGGCGCGGCGCGGCGGCTGGCTCGCCGGTGTCTGCTGGCGTGGTGCCGCGGCCGAATTCTGAGCCGGCGGCGGTACTGCTGCGGCGACGGCTTGAGGACGGCCCATTTCAAGATTACGCAACGAACCGGTTTTGGGTATTCCGGCATTGACCGTACCCACCGAGCGAGCGGCAATACCTGGCTGAACGGTCGGCCGCGGAGCCGCGACAGGCGCAGCCTGCGGAATGGCATGGCGCTGAACCGGCTGTGCAGCCTGCGCCCGCGCCGTAGTCAGCGAAACCCGATAATCATCCTCGAAATCGATTTGGGCCGGGCGACGCTCAGTTGGTGCCCGGTCGGCAACCTGGGTCGGAACGATCATCGCCATGTCACGCGCTGCCACCGCCATGATTTCGACGCCGCCGGGAATACCGCGATTGGAAAGAATGATCGCGTCGTTACCGAGGGTTTCCTTGACTTTTCGCAAGGCATCCCTTGCGTTGGCGGCGATGAATTTTCTGACGTTCATGTTTTACCTCCGATAACCGAGGTCACCTTGATAATTCGATTTTCTGGAACTTCGTTATGAGCCAACACCTTCAACTGCGGTACGGTGCGACGCAAGAAACGGGAAAGAAGTACGCGCAGACTGCCCGGCACAAGCAGCACCGCCGGCAGCCCGAGGCTTTCCTGGCGCTGGGCGGCAGCAGCCGTTTCGCGCACCAGCGTATCGGCCAAACCCGGCTCGAAGCTGGTGTTTTCGGAGCCGCCGCCAATGGCTTGCGAAAGCAGGCGTTCGAGCGTCGGCTCAAGCGACATGACCTGCATTTCGCTATTGCCCGGGAACAACTGCTGGGCGATGGCCCGCCCCAGGGAATTGCGGACCTGGGTAGTGAGTTCGTCGGCATTTTGCGTACGCGTCGCATGATCGGCGACGGTTTCGATGATCGTGCGCATATCGCGGATATGAACGCCTTCGTCGAGCAGGCCATGCAACACCTTCTGCAAGGTACCGAGCGGCAGCACCTTGGGAACAAGATCCTCGACCAGTTTGGGCATTTCCTTGGCCAAATGTTCGAGCAGCTGCTGCACTTCCTGACGACCGAGCAGTTCTGCCGCGTGCGTCAGAATCAAGTGATTGAGATGCGTCGCCACGACAGTTGAGGCATCGACCACCGTGTAGCCATAGGCTTGCGCCTGTTCGCGCTGGCCGGCATCGATCCACGTAGCCGGCAGGCCGAAGGCCGGATCCTTGGTCGTCGCACCGCTCAGGGTGCCGGCTACCCGACCTGGATTGATGGCAAGAAACTGACCGACATATGCCTCACCCTGACCAACCTCGACGCCCTTCAAGAGAATACGGTAGGCATTGGGTTTCAATTCGAGATTGTCGCGAATGTGCACCGGCGAAACGAGGAAACCGACTTCCTGTGCAAATTTCTTGCGAATACCGCGAATTCGCCGCAGCAATTCGCCATCCTGCGACTTGTCCACCAACGGAATCAGACGATAGCCGACTTCCAGGCCAAGGACGTCGAGCGGCGCCACATCGTTCCAGCTGGCTTCCAGTGCCTCGGAGACCGGCGGCGGGGCAACCTTGACCGGGGTTTCGACAATGCGCTTCTCCTTCTGCGCCATCTTCCAGGCAAACCAGCCCAATGTCGAAGCCAGCATCAGGAAGACCATGTTCGGCATTCCCGGGATCATACCGAGCAGCCCGATAATCGCTGCCGTAATTGCGATGGCCTTGCTGTTCCGGAACATCTGACCGACGACCTGCTGGCCGATGTCGCGGTCGTCGGAGACACGGGTTACTACCATACCGGCCGCGATGGAAATGATCAGGCCGGGAATCTGGGCAACCAGACCGTCGCCGATGGCCAGCAAGGTGTAATTCTTTGCCGCCTGCGCCAGCCCCATATCGTGTTGCAGGACGCCAACGATCAAGCCGCCAACCACGTTGAGCAGCGTAATGATGATACCTGCCACCGCATCGCCCCGGACGAACTTCGAGGCACCGTCCATTGAGCCAAAGAACTCGGACTCCCGGGTGACGTCGGAACGACGCTTGCGAGCCTCGTCCTCACCAATCAGGCCAGCGTTGAGGTCGGCATCGATGGCCATCTGCTTGCCGGGCATCGCATCCAGCGTGAAGCGGGCAGCCACCTCAGCGACGCGCCCGGCGCCCTTGGTGATCACGACGAAGTTGATGATCACCAGAATCATGAAGACGAGGATGCCGACGGCGTAGTTGCCACCGACCAGGAAATGGCCAAAGGCCTCAATCACCTTGCCCGCCGCATCCGGACCGTTATGCCCCTCGAGCATGACCACTCGGGTCGAGGCGACGTTGAGCGACAGACGCATCAGGGTGGTGACCAGCAAGACCGTCGGGAAGACCGAGAAATCGAGAGTCTTTTGAGTGTTGACCGCAACCAGCAGGACAAGCACCGAAATGGCGATATTGAAAGTGAAGAACAGATCGAGGACGAAGGCCGGCAATGGCAGGACCATCATCGACAGGATCATCAGAATCAGGATCGGCGCCGCCAGTTGCGTCGAGCTCAGGCGCCCGAGAAGGTTTTGCATGCTGAGGGAAGAGGTTGCCACTTACGCCGCCTCCGGGACAAGCTCAGGCGGCACCGGCAGATCGCGCGGCGGTACCGGATAGACCCCGCCAGCCTGGCGCCAGTTGGCAAGCTGGTAGATATATGCAAGAACCTCCGCGACTGCGTTGTACAGGGCGGAGGGTATTTCGGCATCGAGATTGGCGTGTTTGTAGAGGGCTCGAGCCAGAGGCGGCGCCTCCATGATCGGTACCGCATTTTCGACGGCAATTTCGCGAATTTTCAAGGCGACTGCCCCGGCCCCCTTGGCCACCACCTTGGGGGCATCCATTCCGGTCCGATAGGATAGCGCCACCGCAAAGTGCGTTGGATTGGTGACGATCACATTCGCTTGCGGCACGGCTGCCATCATGCGTTTGCGGGCAGCCTGCATCTGCAGGCTACGGATACGGCCCTTGACATGCGGGTCGCCCATCATTTCCTTCATTTCCTGCTTGACCTCGTCCTTGCTCATCTTCAGCTTGTCGAAGTATTGCCAGAGCTGGAAGGGCACATCGGCAGCAACCACGAGGACCAGCGTGGCGACCAGGATCAAGAAGGAAAAGGTCACCATTTGACCGGCATGCACCAGGCCCGACTCCAGAGGCTCCGTCAGCAGACCGAAAATTTCGTCGCGTTGCTTCCAAATGACGATGACCGCGACACCACCAATCAGGCCAGCCTTGAGAACAGCCTTGCCGAGCTCCATCAGGCTACCCCAGGAAAACATTCGACCGATCCCGGAGAGCGGGTTCAGACGATTCAGATCGGGGACCAGCGCGGTAATCGAAAAAACCCAGGCATTGAGAAAAAATGGGGGAAGAATCGCTGCCAAGACCAGGACGGCCAGCAAGGGCGCGAAGACCAGCAGGGCGTCGCCCGAAATCTCAGCCAAACGGGGCAACATCAATGCCGGCTCGTGCATGAACGCGGGCTCGATCGAGAACGCTTTGTGGGTGATGGCCATCGAGCGCTGCATGAACCAGCCACCCATCGTCCAGAACGCTGCGCCAGCGGCAATCAAAACCAGGAAAGTACCGAGTTCACGGGAATGAGGAACCTGACCCTTTTCGCGGGCCTGCTCGATGCGCCTACCAGTAGGCTCCTCTGTTTTCTCGAGATCGCTCTCTTCCGCCATAGCCGTCTTCAGGAGTTGATGAGGCTATTATAGGAAAAAACCAAAAAAATTAAAGAGGTACGTGTGTTTATTTAGCCTGTTTCTCAGATGCCACGTGCAAGCACATGACAACATGGTAAACCTTCAAAAAAGAAAAGAGGGGGCAAGCCCCCTCTCAACTCGTTGACAGGAAAAGGAAATCAGACGAAGTCGAGCTTCCGCAGGCCAGCCGCCATATCCGGATGCTGTCCGAGATCCGCCAGCAATTCCTTCATGTCGAGAATCAGCACAATCTGACCGTTCGACAGGGTCGTCACCCCGGCCACACCCTTCGGCCGGAAATCTTCAAGCGACTTGATCACCGCGTCATCGCGCCCGGCAAAACTATCGACGCCGAGAATAAAGCTGCGCTCCGCCGTCTGCATGAAGACACCATACTCAGGATATTGCGAGAGCGGCCAACCAAGCATCCTGGCCAGCGAAATAACGGGCAACACTTCGCCGCGCACGACAAGGGTTTCCTTGCCGCCCACCTCCTGAATACGGCTCTGCTCGATCGGCAGAATCTCCCGGACCATCGACAACGGCAAGGCAAATGGCTGATTGCCCAGAAGAACCAGCAACACCGGCAGGATCGCCAGGGTCAGCGGCAAGGAGATGATAAATACCGACCCCTTGCCCAGCTCGGAGCGAATCTCGATGGCTCCGTTGAGCTTCTGGATATTGGTTTTCACAACGTCCATGCCAACCCCCCGACCGGAAACGTCGGAGATTTGCGACTTGGTTGAGAAGCCGGGGAGGAAAATCAGATTCAGACTCTGACGTTCATCCATGGTGTTGGCTTCCTCTTCGGAAACCAGCCCCTTCTCGACCGCCTTGGCCCGGATGCGCTCGGCACTCATGCCCTTGCCATCATCGGCAATGATCAGAACGATATGATCGCCTTCCTGACGCGCCTCCAGGCGAACCAGACTCTTGACCGGCTTGCCGGACATCTGGCGCTCATCCGGCATCTCGACACCATGGTCGACGGCATTACGAATCAGGTGAATCAACGGGTCGGCCAGATCTTCGATCATGGTCTTGTCGACTTCCGTTTCTTCGCCGGCCAGAACCAGCTCGACATCCTTGCCCAACTGGCGCGCCAAGTCGCGCGCAATGCGCGGATATTTCTGGAACAACCGCCCGATCGGCTGCATCCGCGTCTTCATAACCGAGTTCTGCAGATCGGAGACCAGCAGATCAAGCTGGCTCACCGCCTGATCGAGCGCGTGCAAGGTTTCCGAATCGTTCTTGCCGGCAAGAATATCGGCCCGCAAACTCGTCAACCGGTTCTTGGTCAGGCCAATTTCACCCGAGAGATTCAGAACCTGGTCGAGACGCGAGGTATCAACGCGTATCGTATTCTCGCGAACACCCCGCTCCTCTACCCGACGGGCCGATGTGGGCGCCGCCCCCGGCTTGTCGTTCGCCCGGCGACCAAAGGGAGATGGCGTTGCAGCCCCGCCTTCGGCCGGCGACGTGATGACGGCAGACGTTCCGGCACTTGATGCCGCCGCGGTTGCCGTTTCTGCCTTGGTAATCAACTCGCCTTGCGCCGCGACGGGGCCACCGCTGACCGATGCATGCAACGCATCCCAATTCGGCTCACCAGGCGCTGAAGATGTCGCCGGCGAAGTTGCAACAGGGGGCTCTACGACAACCGCTGACGCCGAATTATCTGGCTCGGAGCTCAATACACCCTGCAACGCCGCGATAACATGCGGGTCTGCCGGCTGCGGCAGAACCATCTGCCCCAGTTCGCCAAACATTTCGCGGACGCCTTTGGTCGCCGCCATGATGACGTCCATCAGCTCCGGGTTTAATTCCAATTCACCGTTGCGCAGGCGATCGAACAGATTTTCCGTGAGATGGCATAGCGTTACCAGTTCAGCGGCGTTGAGAAACCCCGCGCCGCCCTTGACTGTGTGAAAGCCGCGAAAGATGTCGTTGAGAAGCACCCGATCATCAGGCGTCTTTTCAAGATCAACCAGTTTGTTGTCCACATCGGACAGCAGGTCGTATGCCTCCTGCAAAAAATCCTGCAGAAGTTCTTCCATTCCGGCAAAGTCGCTCATTTTCGATCCCCCTCAGAAACCGAGGCTATCCAGCAAATCATCGACTTGCTCTTGGTTAACGACAACATCGGTACGGCCCGCCGCATTGACAACAGGGCCATTCATCAGACTGGTCACTTCTACAGTCCGCTTCGTCTCAGGAAGCACTTCGATGAGCACCCCCATCAACCCGGATTCCAGCTCTTGCGCCAGACCTACGATTTTCTTGATTACCTGCCCGGTAAGATCCTGAAAATCCTGGGCCATCATGATTTCAGTCAGCTGCGCATGGGTCGCCTGGGTTTTTTGCGGCAACTGCTCGCTCAGGAAGGCTCGCGTTTCCGTCGCCAACTTCTTGAACTCATCAGTCCCCATCTGATTGGCGAAAACCTGGTCCCAACGCGCGCCGAGCGCGCGAGAGTCATTTTCGACCTCGTTAACCAGCGGACCGGCGATATCGGTGGCGTTCAGAACACGACAGGCAGCCTGTTCCGTCAGATTGGCAATATAGGCCAGGCGGTCCTTGGCATCCGGCAGGGCCGAGACAGTCTTTTCGAGAAACTTGTCATAGCCAAGCTGGCCAAGGGTATCGTGCAAGGCACGCGCCATGTGACCGATACGATTGAAGACGGCTTCCTGCTTTGGCCATTCCTCATTGGAAACATCGTCCGCGTTGGCGGCTTGTGCATCGGCGGCCACGCTATCGAACAAGGCCTGAAGGTCATCGCTGTCAGGACCACTCGGTGCCGAGCTGGCAGCCGGCGCGGCAACAGGCGCCACGACCGCGGCAGGCGCCGGGGCGTAGTCGGAGGCGATTGAATCGAAGAGTGCCTCGAGGTCGTTGGAATCGTTGGTTGTACTCATGACTCCCCCTTAGGCCTGGCCCATTTTCTCGAAAATCTTGTTCAGCTTTTCTGACAAGGTCCCGGCCGTGAACGGCTTGACAATATATCCGCTGGCACCAGCTTGAGCCGCGGCAATAATGTTTTCCTTCTTGGCCTCAGCGGTAATCATCAACACCGGCAAATGCTTGAGATTGGGAGTTGCCCTGATCGATTGCAGCAGGGTCAAGCCATCCATGTTCGGCATGTTCCAGTCGGTAACGACAAACTCGAACCCACCACCCTGCAGCTTCTGCAATGCGATTGCGCCATCTTCGGCTTCATCGACATTGGTAAAGCCCAGTTCCTTGAGAAGATTGCGAACAATTCGACGCATGGTGGAAAAATCATCCACCACCAGGAATCTCATTTTTGGATCAGCTGCCATGCGGTACTCCGGAGTTTTTGCTTGTTATCGTTCAATCAAGGGACGCAATGTATCAGCCAGCGCCTCGGCATCGAATTTTGCGACATAGGCATCAACGCCCACCGATTTGCCCATCGCACGATTGGCTTCGGAGGACAGAGACGAGTGCATGACGACCGGCACTCCCTCGAAACGGGCGTCTGATTTGATGTTTTTGGTCAGCACATAGCCGTCCATCTCGGGCATTTCCGCATCAACCAGAATCAGCCGAATCTCGTCGCGAATGTTGCCGCCACTCTGCAGCGAATGGGCCGCGATACCTTGCAGGCGGGTCCATGCCTCCATGCCATTGGTAGCATGCTTATGACGCACGCCCAATTTATCGAGAACTTCGGCAATCTTCCGGCGGGCAACCACCGAATCATCGACAAAAAATACATTGGTATCAGGACTTACCCTGGCCGGCGTGATGTCAACGATCATCGCCTCGCCAAAGGCATTGGCCAAAACCTGCTCGACATCAAGGATCGAAACCAGCCCGCCGCCATCCAGTTCGATCACCGCAGTAATCAGCCCCTGATTGGTAGACAAGACGCTTTCCGGCGCCTTGACCCGCTCCCAGTCCACGCGAATGATGCGATCAACCTCGTGCACCAGGAAACCGAGTGTCCGTTTGGAATATTCGGCAACCATCATCGTCTTGCCCAAGCCCTCCGGAACACCGTCGAGCTGCATGAAGGGGGCCAGCGAGAGAACCGGAATCACATTGCCGCGCAAGGAAATCAAGCCTTCGACACCACGCGGCATATTCGGCGTTTTCGTGATGTGCGGCGTCCGCCCCACTTCACGCACCTTGAAGACATTGATGCCGAATATTTCTCGGGTACCCAGCGTAAAAAGCAGGATTTCCATTTTGTTGGAACCTGCAAGGCGAGTGCGCGCGTCAACGCTGTCGAGCAGATTCTTGTTTTCAACGAGATTCATAACCATCCCCCGCTAATACTCACGCTGCCTTGACCGGCACGTTCTCGACACCCAGGCGGCGAGCCAGGGTTTCCGACAACCGCTGCGGCTCGAACTTGGGCACGTATTCATCGACCCCGACCGACAGGCCGAGCTGCTGGTTCGACATGCCTGACAGGGATGAATGCATGATCACCGGAACCCCGTTGAAGCGCGGGTCGGATTTGATTCTTCTGGTCAGGATGTAACCATCCATTTCCGGCATCTCGATATCGGTCAACACCAAGCTGACAATCGACGAAACCGGTTTATCAATAGTCTGCGCATAGGTCGCCACACGCTCAAGCTCTTCCCACATCATGCGGCCATTCACCGCACTGATGCCCTTGACCCCCATCACCGACAAGGTTCGCTCGATCTGTTTGCGCGCCACACTGGAGTCGTCGCAATAGAAAACCGTGGCATCCGGCCGATCCAGGGGCACGACGCCGCGGAACATTATTTCGTTGTCGATACCGGTCGTTTCGGAAAGCACCTTTTCGACATCCATCATCATCACCAGCCGACCATCTTCGAGCTCGGTCACGGCGGTTACCAAACCACCGGTCTGGGCCGTCAGCATTTCCGGCGGGACACGCATCTTGCTCCAGTCAAGGCGCAGAATCGTATCGACCCCCTCGACCAGAAAGCCTTGCGTATGGCCGTTATATTCGGTCACGATCATGATCTCGCGCGGCGTTTCAGCCGAAATTCCCGAATACTTGGCCAAGTCGATGACAGGGACCAGCGCGCCACGCAGACTAACCATTCCCTCGACTGAAGCCGGCATCTCGGGAGCCGCGGTAATAAGCGGAGTCCGCATCACCTCGCGCACCTTGAAAACATTGATGCCATAGGTTTCCCGGCGGCCTGTTCGGTGGTCCACGCCAAGAAAGAACAACAAAATCTCAAGCTTGTTGGTGCCTGCAAGCTTCGTTCGCGCATCAATATTTTTTAACAACTCTGACATCGTCATTCCCTCGCACGTCTTGCAATCGGCCTAGTGGTCTGCTTATCGACCCAAGCGATATCTAGAATACACGCTTTTCCATGGCCGATAAATCACGGCCCCCTGGCGCATACCACTGCTCCCCACATTCCACAGCAACGACCACAGGAGTCATTATCTTACAAAATTGGGAATAATTTACTAAAATTGGCAATATCTAGCACTTGCTTTACGTTACCACGAACTCCGGCCAGTGCAACCTCCTTGTTGGCTCCCCCCAACTTGTCGCGCAACATCAGCAGCATGCCGAGCGCCGAACTATCGAGGTAGTCGACCCCCGACAGATCAACAACCACGGTGCGAATCGTCGGATCGCCGACCAGTGGTTCATAGGCGCCGCGAAACTCGCGATGGGTGTTGAAGTCGAACCTGCCGGTCAGTTTGATCACTGTTTTTCCAGCTTCCGTGAGAACATTTGCGTGCATTTGATTTCCTATTTTTGTGAAATCTGAATCGATACTTAGTGTAATACTTTGTCCATCAGCGACAAGCCCCAAAAAACTAGCGGCTCGCCGCCTGCAAAACGCGCTTGGAAATGTCGTCAAGCCCGCACTGTTCCTCGACAGCCCCGATCAGAAAAGCTTCGCGCGGCATCCCATATACCACGCAGCTCGCCTCGTCCTGCCCGAAGGTACGAGCGCCGGACTGACGCATGCGCAGCAATCCTTGTGCACCATCCTTGCCCATTCCGGTGAGAATGACGCCGATGGCTTGCCGCCCGACCAGGCTGGCAGCCGAATCGAAAAGCACGTCGACCGAAGGCCGATGCCGGTTCACCGGTTCCGTCGCAAGCAACTCGGTAACATAACCCGACGGCGTGCGGCGGATCCTCAAATGGGAGTGCCCGGGTGCGATATACACTTTCCCCGATTCGACCTTTTCATTTCCTTGGGCTTCCAATACGCGGGGCGCGCAAAGGCCATCAAGACGGCGAGCGAAGGAGGCGGTAAACGCCTCCGGCATATGCTGAACGATCAGAACAGGCGGACAATCGGCGGGAAGCCCGAGGAGAAAATCCTTGATCGCCTCGGTTCCGCCGGTCGACGCGCCGACGAAAAGGATTTTGCCGCTCGGCATGCTGCGCGCCGGCGACGTCGGGGAAGCAGATGACGGGAGCGGCGCCGGAGACGACGCCCCGGCATGCGGCGTCGACAAACGGCGAACCCGGGCCCCCCGGGCGCCGCGAATTTTCTCGGTCAGTTCCTCCGCGTAGTCTTCCATGCGTTTACTGCCGTCGGCTCGCGGTTTGCCGATGAAATCGACCGCCCCCAGCTCAAGCGCTTTCAATGTCGTCTCCGACCCGGCTTCGGTGAAGGATGAAACCATCACCACCGGCATCGGCCGCAGACGCATCAGACGATCGAGAAACTCCACGCCATCCATCTTCGGCATATTGAAATCGAGCGTCAGCACATCAGGATTGAGCGCCTTGATCATTTCACGGGCAACGACAGCATCGGGAGCCATGCCGACAACCTCCAGATCCGGCGTAGCATTGATCATCTCAGCCAGCACGCTGCGCATTGTTGCGGAATCATCAACGATCAATACTCGGGTTTTTTTCGGCATAGATTGGATAAATTGGGTATTTATATCGGGGAAAACATATCAAATGAACAATTCGATATCGCCTTCCACCTTGGCGCTTGACAGACGCTCCTTGTAGTCGCGTTCGCGACTGAACAAGGTTTCATTGTGCACCCGGTGCAACTTCTTTACCAGAACACGCCCAGTTTGCGGAAAGTAATAGACTTTTCGTGGATATGAATCAAGCAAATCCTTGGCCACGACAGGAATTTTTTCTGTCTTCAGGTAATTCAGCACGAACTCGGCATTGCGCACGCCGACATTGCTGCTCGACAGACTCGCCAGAACCGCCCCACCACCGAAAACCTTGGCCTCCAGGCGATTGCGTCGGGCGCCCATTTTGAGCAGATGATTGATCAACACTTCCATGGCATAAGTGCCATAGCGTGCCGAAGAACCGACTGTCTCCCGCCCGCCGTCATCGGGCAACATGAAATGATTCATCCCGCCAACGCCGGCATCGGTATCGCGAATGCAGGCGGCAACACATGAGCCAAGGACCGTTACCAGCAGCATCCCGCTTTCGGAGACGAAGTACTCCCCGGGCAAAATCTTCGCTGCCTCCAGCCCGAAGTTCCGATCATGGTAACGATTGCTGGCCAGATGCTCGTCGTAGGCGTGCGCCACGTCTCCCCTTCTACCTGGGCTTGGCCAGGGCGTAGACCGTCTTGCCCAACGACTTGAACAGATCGGCCGCGTGCAAGAAACTCTCCGAATGCCCAGCCAACATCAAACCATCCGGCTGCAGCATGGGCGCAAATCGGGAAAGTATCTTGTACTGGGTCGGCTTGTCGAAATAGATCATCACATTGCGGCAGAAGATGATGTCGAGCGGCCCTTTGACCGAATAGTGCGCATCCAGCAGATTGACCCGTTGAAACTCGATCATGTCCTTCAACTCGGGCCGGACGGAGACATAGCCTTCCTGGCTACCGGTTCCGCGCATGAAAAACTTGCGCAAACGCTCCGGCGAAAGTTTCTCGACCCGCTCAAGCGGATAGACAGCTTTCCGGGCAGTTGCCAGCACGTTGGTATCAAGATCGGAGGCGACGATCGAGACATGCGAGGTATTGGTACCGAAGGTTTCGGCCACCGTTATGGCGATCGAATAAGGCTCTTCGCCAGTCGATGCCGCCGAACACCAGATACGGATCGGGCGCCGCGTACCGATTTGCCGCAGGTGTTCGGCAAGAATCGGAAAGTGATGCGGTTCGCGGAAAAACGAGGTCAGGTTGGTGGTCAATGAATTGACGAAACGCTCCCATTCATCGCCGCCGTTCTTTTCCAGGGCATCGAGATAATCGACAAAAGTCTGTTTGCCGGTCGCCCGAAGACGGCGGGCCAGCCGCGAATACACCATGTCCTGCTTGACCGGCGACAACGAGATGCCGGCGTGCTGATAAATCAGCTTGCGAACCCGTTCGAAATCAGCGGCGGAAAAAACGAATTCCCGCGCCCCCTGCTCGCGGGGCGGCAAGCCCCCCGTCAAGGAACTAGTTGTTGAGGACGGAGGAAACCCCGGCTTTTTGAGATCTATCATGGTCAAAACTCCTCCCATTCATCGTCCAAAGAGGCCGGAAGCGCCGGCGCCTTCCTGGCGCCCAGCCGCTCCGCCCTGGATTGTTGTTGTCGTCCCGGTGACACCCGGCTCGCCATTTCCCGGACCGGCCCGCTCTCGGTCAGCTGAAATACCGATACGGCCTCGGCCAGGCTGTACACCTGCTCTTCAAGGCTCTCTGCTGCCGCCGCCGCCTGTTCGACCAGCGCCGCGTTCTGCTGCGTCACTTCATCCATCTGAGTCACCGCGAGGCAGACCTGCTCGATGCCTGAACTCTGTTCGCGGCTGGCCGCGGAAATGTCGGCCATGATCGTGGCGACGCGTCTGACGCTGCCCACCACATCTTCCATGGTCTGCCCCGCTTGGTCGACCAGTTTATTGCCGGTTTCGACTTTTTCGACGGAATCGGAGATCAAGCCCTTGATTTCCTTGGCCGCCGCCGCACTACGCTGGGCCAGGTTGCGCACCTCGGTCGCCACGACGGCGAAGCCGCGCCCCTGCTCGCCTGCCCGGGCCGCTTCGACTGCAGCGTTGAGGGCCAGGATATTGGTCTGGAAGGCAATGCCGTCGATGACGCCGATAATTTCGGCGATTTTTCTGCTCGACTGGTGAATGGCACTCATCGTCTGGACAACCTGCCCGACGATTTCGCCGCCCTTGACGGCGACCTGCTGGGCGCTACCGGCCAGTTCATTGGCTTGCCGCGAGTTCTCGGCGTTCTGTTTGACGGTGCTGGTCAGTTGCTCCATGCTCGACGCCGTTTCCTCCAGGCTGCTCGCCTGCTCTTCGGTGCGGCTGGAAAGATCCTGGTTGCCGGCGGCGATTTCCTTGGCCGCAGTATTGATCGCATCCGTCGACTGTTTGATGTGATCGACGATTTCGCGCAAACGGTTTACCGTCAGGTTGGCACCGTCTTTCAGCCGCCCGAAAGTCCCTTCGTAATTGGCCGATATCGTCTTGGTCAGATCGCCGTCGGCCATGGCGCCAAGCACATGGGCGATGTCATCGAGACCTTGCTGGCTGATCGTCAGCAGCTGATTGAGATCGTTGGCCAGGCGCAAAAAGAAGCCGCTTTTACCATCGACCGTAACGCGCCGCGCAAAATCACCGCGCGCCGCCCCGCTGACAATGTCGGCAACCTCCTCCTCGACCGCCACTTCAGCCGTACGATCAAGCCATTCAACGGCGAACCCGACGCGTTGCCGACGCTCATTGATCACCGGCGTCACGGCCAGGGAGAACGTCCGGCCGCCCAGTTCGATCAACGCCCGATGCGTGCCACTTAGCCCGGCCAGCAGGCCGCGCTGATGCGCCGGATGCTTGTGGAAAATATCGATATTGGTGCCGATCAGCGTAGCCCGGGAAAATTGCGGCAAGTCCTTGCGGATATCGCTTTCCGCCGCGGCAAACATCTCGTGTATCGCCCGGTTCATGTAAATGATGTTCAGCGCATCGTCGGCGATCATCACGTTGGTTGCCACGTTATCCAGACCGATCCTGACGCGTAGATTCTCCTCGCCGATCCGATTGGCTTCCGCCACGTCACAGCCGAGCTTGATCTGCATGGCTTGCATGGACTGCAAGACCTGGCCGAGTTCGTCATTACGGTTGAAATCGAACTTGTTGGCGTACTGGCCGGCAGCGATTTTCTGGAAAGTATCGCTGACCGCCCTGAGCGGTTGCAGCACGCCGGCCGCCACCAGGCGCAACAACACGAAACCAATGACTGAGCCGCCCACCGCAATGAGCGGTGCCCCGGCCCCGAGACGATCGCCGGCAAAGCCGAGGATAAACAGCATCGCCGTCATGCATAGGCCGACCAGATTCAGCTTGGTCGAAAGCGCCATGTCGCGCAGCTTGCCGGCCCACCCTTCGCCGCCGGAAACCGCCGCCCCCCTGACAATCTGCAGCCGGCCCTGGCGCTTCTCGCGGAACTGGCGATAAACCTCGTCAACTTGGCGGACAACCGCCGGATCCGCGCGGCGCCGGACCGACATGTAGCCGGTAACCGAAGCGTTTTCCCAGATCGGCGTCACATTGGCTTCAACCCAGTAGTAATCGCCATTCTTGCAGCGATTCTTGACGTACCCCATCCATGGCCGATTTTGCTTCAAGGTATCCCACAGATCGCGAAACGCCTCGACCGGCATGTCCGGGTGACGCACCAGATTGTGTGGCTCGCCTATCAGTTCGGCCTCGGCAAACCCGCTGATTTCGAGAAAATCCCGATTAACGTAGGTAATGATCCCCTTGAGGTCCGTTTTGGAAACGATAAGCGTGTCGGGGCTGAGCACGACTTCCTGGTCCGTTACCGGCAAATTTTTCTTCATTGCCCCGCCCTCCGCTCAATTATCACCACTCAGAACTCGGCCCACTCGTCGTCGAGCGATGCCGGCAAGGCCGCCGGCTTGCGGCGCGCCCTGGCCGCTTCGGGCTGGCTGTCAGCCTCAGCGGGTGCCCCGGCGAGCCGCCGGACACGGTCGCTACCGGCGTTGACCTGGAATATCGCAACCGCCACCGACAACTGGCGCGCCTGGCCTTCCAGGCTTTCGGCCGCCGCAGCGGCCTGTTCGACAAGGGCGGCATTTTGCTGGGTCACCTCGTCCATCTGGCTGACCGCCAGACTGACCTGCTCGATGCCGGAGCTCTGTTCGCGGCTGGCCTCGGAAATATCGGTGACGATCCGGGCAACCCGTTTGATGCTGGTCACCACCTCCTCCATTGTCCGCCCGGCCTGATCGACCAGACGATTGCCGGCTTCGACCCGATCGACCGAGTCCGAAATCAGTCCCTTGATTTCCTTGGCGGCCGCCGCGCTGCGCTGCGCCAGGTTACGGACCTCGGTGGCGACGACGGCGAAGCCGCGCCCCTGCTCCCCGGCCCGCGCCGCCTCGACCGCGGCATTCAAGGCCAGGATGTTGGTCTGGAAGGCAATGCCGTCGATCACCCCGATGATGTCGGCGATCTTGTGGCTGGCCTGATTGATCGAGCTCATCGTATCGACCACCTTGCTGACCACCACGCCGCCCTGCTCGGCAACCGACTGGGCGCTATCGGCCAATTCGTGGGCCTGGCGGGCATTGTCGGCATTATGGCGGACTGTGGCGGTGAGCTGTTCCATGCTCGAAGCGGTTTCCTCAAGGCTGCTCGCCTGCTCTTCGGTACGGCTCGACAAATCCAGGTTGCCGGAAGCGATTTCGCGGGCTGCCGTATTGATGGTGTCGGCCGACATCTGAATTTCGCCGACCAGCTCGCGCAGCTTGCCGACCGTGGCATTGGCATCGTCGCGCAAGCGGCCGAAGGTTCCCTGGTAGTCGGTCGTGATGACCTGGGTCAAATCGCCCCGGGCCATCCGCTCGAGCAGGCCGCCGATCTCGCCGATCGCCGAACCGCTGGTTTCGAGCAGATTGTTGATGCCCAGGCCGAGTTCCCGATAGAACCCCTCCAGCACCTCGGTATCGAGACGGGCTTCGAGATCCCCGGCAGAGGCGCGGTGAATCAGCTCGGCAACCAAACGCTGGGCGTTCAGTTCGGCAGTCCGGTCGACCCACTCGCCGACGGTACCCAGTCGCTGCCCCCGGTCGTTGGTAATCGGATTGGTCAGCACGTTGTAGATACGGCCACCGATCTGCATTTCGACGCTGCGCGGGCTTTTCAATTCGCGCAAGCTTTGCAGGGCCGCGGCCGGATTATCGAAGAAATCGCCAATGTTGCTGCCCACGAAGCGATCGGCGGAAAAGCCGGGAATGGTCTCGCGCAGACCGCCTTCGATAGTGCGCAAGGTCGATAGCAGACCTTTGTTGGCGTAGATGACTTTCCCGTCGTCATCGGCAATCCGCAAATTCGCCGCCACGCAGTCGAGCGCGATCTGTATCCGCAGGTTGTCATTGGCGATGCGCTGGCTCTCCGCGACATTGAATCCTTGCTGGATCTGCATCGACTGAAGCCCCTGCAGCACCTTGCCCATCTCGTCGTTGCGCAGCACGGTCAGGTTGCGGGTGTAGTCGCCATTCGCCAGCGACTGGAAGGTTTCGATGATCTCGTCAATCGGCCGGGTAATCGACCGGGTAAGCGCGACGGCGATCAACAACCCACCGGACAAGCCGAGCACGACGATCAGGATGACCGAAAGACGAGTGTCGGCAAAGCGCTGCGTGCTCTCGTCCATGTCCAGCCGGACATGTGCCACCTGACGCTTGAACAGCTCACTCGCCTGTTTCGCCGCTGCGGTGTAGGTCGGATTGATCGTGCTCAGAAGAATCCGGTTGGCTTCGTCAAAGCGATTCTCGGCCAGTGCCGCCATAGCCGGGCGCAGCCCTTCGGTGACATAACGCTGGCGGGCCGCGGCATAGGCGGCCTCCAGCTCGAGGTCATCGGCCGAACCGCCGGCCTGCTTGTAGGCCGCCCATTGCGCACTGACTTCGGCGATATTCGCCTCGAGTTGCTTGAGATGGAAGTCGAGCGAATGATCGTGCATGGCAGCATAGGGGCCGCTCGGATCGTGCTGCAGCGACAACAGGATCTGGGAACGGTTATCGGCCATCAGCTGGCCGATGCTCGTCAAGGCCTCGAGCGGTTGCATCCGCTGCTTGTATAGGTTGCCGACCACGTCGTTGGTTTGCCCCATGCCCCAGATACCCAGACCGGCGATCAACGCCAGCATCGACAACAAGGTACCGAAACCGGCCAGCAATTTGCTCTTCAGCGACAGGCCGGACAGCAGGCCATCGCCGCCCTTGACGACCGCGCCATGGCGAATCTGCAGGGCGCCGGACTTCTTCTCGCGGAACAGGCGGTAGGCACTTTCGGCGGCTTCGATCTGCTGGCGCGCCGGCTTGCGGCGCACCGACATGTAACCGACGGCCTGGCCATCTTCGCGGATTGGGGTGGCAGTCGCCAGCACCCAGTAATAATCGCCATTCTTGCAGCGATTCTTGACCATCCCGGTCCATGGGCGACCGTCCTGCAGATCCCGCCACATGTCTTCGAAAGCCTCGACGGGCATGTCCGGGTGGCGGACGATGTTGTGCGGCTGGCCGATCAGTTCGCCTTCCGAGAAGCCGCTGATATCGACGAAATCCTTGTTGATGTAGGTGATCCGTCCCTTCAGATCGGTTTTCGAAACGATCAGGATACGGTCATCAAGCTGGATTTCCACATCGGTAACAGGCAGGTTGGTTCGCATTGGCACTAATCCGTCAGATTGCTTTGTTTGTTAGAACTCGGTCCATTCGTCGTCATCCTGCACTGAAAGTGTCGAAATCTGGGCGGACGGGAGTTTTTTTGGGGTTCTTGCGGTCAATATCGGCGGAGAGACGGACTTGGCAGCAGCAAGCTGCGGCCGTTCACGGTGCGCCAGATGCATTTTATTTGGCTCAGGGGCTCTGTCACCAGGCAGCCGGAACACCGCCACCGAACGGCTCAGGCTGCGGGCCTGCTCCTCGAGGCTTTCCGCCGCGGCCGCCGCCTCCTCAACCAAGGCGGCATTCTGTTGCGTCACGTCGTCCATCTGATTGACTGCAAGACTGACCTGCTCGATACCTGAGGTCTGCTCGCGGCTGGCCTCCGAGATATCGACCATGATCCGGGCGACGCGCTTGATGCTGGCGACCACTTCTTCCATCGTTCGTCCGGCCTGGTCGACCAGTTTGTTGCCGGTCTGGACCTTGTCCACCGAATCGGAGATCAAGCCTTTGATTTCCTTGGCCGCTGCGGCACTGCGTTGGGCGAGATTGCGCACCTCGGTCGCCACCACGGCAAAACCGCGCCCCTGTTCGCCGGCCCGTGCCGCTTCAACGGCGGCATTCAACGCCAGGATGTTGGTCTGGAAAGCGATACCGTCGATCACCCCGATGATGTCGGCAATCTTGTTGCTCGACTGGTGGATGGCGCTCATCGTCTGGACCACCTGACCGACCACTTCGCCGCCCTTGATCGCAACCTCCTGGGCATTGCTGGCCAGTTCGTTGGCCTGCCGCGCATTGTCGGCATTCTGTTTCACCGTACTGGTGATCTGCTCCATGCTGGAGGCTGTTTCCTCCAGGCTGCTGGCCTGCTCTTCGGTCCGGCTCGACAGATCCTGATTGCCGGAAGCAATTTCCTGAGCGGCGGTATTGATGGCGTTGGTCGCATCCTTGATCGAGAAAATGATTTCCTGCAGATGGTCGACCGTCGCGTTCGCGTCGTCCTTGAGCTTGCCGAGCATTCCTTGGTAGTCGGTATCGATCCGTTGCGTCAGGTCGCCCTCGGACATCCGCGCCAACATTTCGCCGACATCGGTGAGGGCACGGCTGTTGGCGGCCAGCAGATCGTTGATCCCCTGGGATATTTGCTTGAAGAAGCCGCTCATCTTGTCGGCATCGAGGCGCCGGCTGAAGTCGCCGGCCACGGCGGCACTGATGATGCCCGCCACCTCCCGCTCGATTTCGACTTCAGCGGTACGATCCAGCCATTCGACGACGCTGCCGAGACGCTCGCCGCGGCCATTGACGATCGGGCTGGCGACCAGACTGAAATAGCGCCCACCGATCACGATTTCAGTCCGATGGATGGCCGTCAGCCGGGCCAGTACGTTGCGCTGGTGGCTCGGTTGCTGGTGGTAGAGATCGAAATTCGAGCCGAGAATGGCATCGGCACGGAAGTTGGGCAACTGCTTCCGGATGTCGTTTTCAGCCAACTGCATCATTTCCTGAGCAGCAGCATTGCAGTAGATGATCACGCCGTCGGGGTTGGCAACCATCACCTTGTTCGAGGAAACGTCGAGGGCGACTTTGATGCGCAAGGTTTCATCCGCCACTTTATGCTCGGCTTCGGTGCGCCGTTTCAGATCGTCCTGCATCTTGTCGAGCGCCAGCATCAATTGCGCCGTTTCATCCTTGCCGGCGCTGTCGATGCGGTTTTCGAGGTTGCCGGCCGCCACCGCCTCGGCCACTGCCACGGCCTCCTGCATCGGACCGGTAATCTGCCGGGTCACCCAGATGCCGGAGGGAATCATCACGATTACCGCCAGCAGGACCAGCAGCAGCATCGTCGTTTGCACCCCCGACTTGATATCGTCGATCTCGGCCACGTTCCGGACGTTGTTGTCGTGTTGCGCTTGCGCATAGTCGCCGATCGACTCATACCAGCCCTGCAACTTCGGCTGGAGGTCGGCGAAGAAGTGCTGTTCGATATCCGAACGGTTGCCGGCCTTGATCAGCCCGAACATCCGGTTGAGCGAAGCTTCGGCCAATTGGCGCTCCGGCAGGATGCGGCCAAGGATTTCCTTGTCGCGGGGCGTAACGGTCGCCTCGACAATCTGGCTTTCGGCTGCCAGATACTTGGCCAGTTCAGCCTCGGCGTTAGTCTTTTCCTGCTCCTGCTTGTCCGGCTGTTCGTAGATCAGCGCCGTCCGCACATGCCGGCCTATCAGCAGATTGCGCGTACGCATATCGACCGTCAGTTCGGTTTTCTTGATGTTGTTATTGACGATGAGTTCGACCTCATCGCCGATCGTTTTCAAGCTGAACAGGGCAATTCCGACGAGCACCAGCATCAGGACAAGCGCCCCGATCGTCGTCATGATGAGGCGGGTGCCGATCTTGTAATCGCGAATATTGAACATGTTGTCCTCCCGTTGCGCAGCGGCGCCGATTATTCGGTCGCCGAGTCGATCAGTTCCATATCGGCACTGCTCATCAGGCGCTCGATGTCGGTCACGATCATCATCCGCGAATCCTGCGAAGCCAGGCCAACAATGTATTTCGTATCGAAGCTGCCGGAAAAATCCGGGGCCGGGCGGATTTGCGGCGGGGTCAGCGAGATGACGTCGGATACGCTATCGACCACGACGCCGATCACCCGACCGGCGACGTTGAGGATGACGACCACCGTAAAGGGCGTGTATTCGATCTTGCCAAGCTTGAATTTGATCCGCAAATCGACGATCGGCACGATGATGCCGCGCAGGTTGATCACTCCCTTGATGAAAGGCGGCGCGTTGGCAATCAGCGTCGGCGGCTCGTAACCGCGAATTTCCTGGACCTTCAGGATATCGATTGCGTACTCCTCGCTGCCCAGCGTAAAAGTCAGGAACTCGCTGACCGTCAGATCCGCTTCGCCTGCTCCTGCACCACCGTGCGTCATCGCTTCCATGTATTGCTCCTCGATTCAGCCGTCAACCGGCTTTCTGCATATTCGACTTGGCCATGCCGGCAATCGCCGAGACGTCCAGAATCAGTGCGACATGGCCATCGCCCATGATGGTCGCCCCGGAAACCCCGACCACCCGGCGATAGTTTGCCTCCAGGCTCTTGATCACCACCTGGTGCTGCCCGACCAGGGCATCGACGAACAAGGCGGCCTTGGCGCCATCGGCGTCGATCACGACCATGATGCCTTGGGTAAAGTCGGTCCACGCCGATTTCAGGTTGAAAACCTCGTGCAAGACGACGACCGGCAGATATTCGCCGCGAACCTGGATGACCCGTGCCTGGTTGGACAACGTCTTGATGTCGCTGGCCTGCGGTTGCAGCGACTCGATGATGTAGGACAAGGGCAGGATGTAGGTCTGATCCCCCACCGCAACCGACATGCCATCCAGAATGGCCAGCGTCAGCGGCAGGCGCACGGTCATCCGCGTGCCGACCCCGAGCATCGACTCGATTTCGACCCGCCCACCCATTGCCTGGATATTGCGGCGCACGACATCCATCCCGACCCCGCGCCCCGAAACATCAGTGACCTGCTCGGCGGTCGAGAAACCGGCCTCGAAGATCAGGTTGAACACTTCCGCATCGGTCATCTGCTCGGATACCGGCAACCCGCGCTCGCGCGCCTTGGCCAGAATCTTGTTGCGCGGCAGACCGGCCCCGTCATCCCCGACCTCGATGACGATATTGCCGCCTTGATGGTAGGCCTTCAGGGTGATCGTCCCAACCGGGCTTTTACCGGCGGCAACCCGTAGTTCGGGCAACTCGATGCCGTGATCGAGACTGTTCCGGATCAGGTGGGTCAAGGGATCGGCAATGCGCTCGATCAGGCCCTTGTCGAGCTCGGTCGTTTCGCCGGAAGTCTTCAGTTCGACCTGCTTGCCCAGCTTGGCGGAAAGGTCGCGAACGACTCGCGGAAAGCGCGAGAAGACGAAAGAAATCGGCATCATCCGGATCGACATCACCGACTCCTGCAGATCGCGGGTGTTCCGCTCCAGCTGCGTCAGGCCGTTGATCAGGCGTTCCGGAGCCTGGTCTTCCATCCGCATCGTGGTCTGCAGCAGCATGGCCTGGGTGATGACCAGTTCGCCGACCAGATTGATCAGCTGATCGACCTTCTCGATGCTGACGCGTATCGACGAATCCCCGGCCGCAACAGCCTGGCTGGCCCGCCTCGCGGTGCGCGCCGGAGCGGGCGCCGGCTTTTCGGCTGGCACAGGGGGCGGCTGGACGCTGACTTGCACCGTCCCGGCCTTTTCCGACGGGGCGATCGGAACAAAAAAGCCGAAACCATCACCTTCCTCGGCGACCTCAACCACCGGCACTACCGCTGGCGGTGGCGTCAGTGGTGCGAAGAAGCCGTAAGCCTCCTGGTCATCTTCCACCAATGGCTCGGCAGCCAGGGCCGCCTGCGGCACGCTCGGCAAGGGTTCAAAAAAGCCGTAGCCGTCGTCATCTTCGGTCTTGTCGATGGCTGCAGCAATATCGGTAACCGAACGATCATCAACGGCCGAAAAAAATCCGTAGCCGCGATCCTCGTCCGGTACACCTGGCGAATCCTCAAAGAACCCGAAAGCCACGGCACCATTTACGGCAACCGACTTGTCTTCGGAAACCCGCCATGCACCGTTATCGGCGACGAAATCGACCTGGTCGGAGAAATCCTCCAGCGCCGCAGCGGTGATCAAACGACATTGCCAGAAGCCAACATTGTGAGCATCGACATCGGGCTGGGAAATAATTTCAAGAGCCCCGATGGTGCGAAGCTCATCAAGCAGAAGGGTGACACCGTCGCCTTTGGCAGAAAACTCGGTGGGCACGAACTGGATATCGAAAACACGCTTTACCGCCCCACCTGCCTCGGCCGAAGCCTTCGACCCGGCAGAAGGGGTCGCAACCGGCGGCTCGGGTGTTGCCGGCGCCTCGACCGGGGGTTGATCGGCCGACAGCTGCCGCAGTCGCGCCGAAACGGCTTCGACCTGCTGCGCATCGACGGTGCCCCGCCCCTGATGCGCTTCGAGCATGCTGCGCAGCAGATCTCCCGCCTCAAGAAAGGCATCCACCATATCGGCACGCAAGCCCAACTCGTGCTTGCGAATACGATCAAGCAAATTCTCCAGGATATGGGTGGCATCGGCCAGATCGCCAAAGCCGAACGTCCCGGCGCTACCCTTGATTGAATGCGCCGCCCGGAAAATGGCGTTGAGCTGCTCTGGATCGGGATTCTCGACATCCAGATCAAGCAGGAGCGCTTCCATTGCCGCCAGATGCTCCGCCGATTCCTCGAAGAACACCTGGTAGAACTGACTCATGTCGATAGCCATGCTACCCCCTCACCTCGACAGCCCACGAGCCCGCTGTCGGAAATCGAATGCGACGAACACCGGCATGATTGCCGGCTCGTCGGCCTCGGCTCAGCCGATTACCTTGCGCACGACTTCGATCAGTTTTTGCGGGTCGAAGGGCTTGACCAGCCAGCCCGTGGCACCGGCTGCACGCCCTTGCGATTTCATGGCATCGGAGGATTCCGTCGTCAGCATCAGGATAGGCGTCGATGCGTACTGCGGCAGGGCGCGCAGGCTCTTGATCAAGGTCAGGCCATCCATGCGCGGCATATTCTGATCGGTAAGGACGAGATTGATGCTCCGGGCCTTGGCTTTATCCAGACCGTCCATGCCGTCGACCGCTTCAACGACTTCATAGCCGGCACTTTTCAGGGTAAATGAAACCATCTGACGGATGGAGGCAGAATCGTCAACAGCAAGAATGGTTTTCGCCATTTTTTCCTCGTATGTAGATCAGAACAACTCGATGCCGCCGCTGGCGTAGCCGGTTTGCCTGATTTGGTTATTTTTCCCGCCCTGTGACAGGAGACTCAATTTCTGTAATACCAGTTCGACGTGCGCGGATAACTCCCAAGCACGCCACGTCCGGGATGAGCCGCTCGCTTCGAGCAGAAGCTGCTACCAGCCTCTTCCCGCAGTTCGGACCCGGCCCAAATCGGCCTGGCGGCCTGAGGTTTCAGCCGGAGGTCCCCTTGCCGGCAGCCGGCAGGTTCAGTCCGCCCGAAATATCTCCCTCGTTGGAAATTTCAGACTGTGGCCCCTCCTCCTGGAGAATGGCCATCTCGGTTCTCTGATTCAGCACCACGATGCTGATTCGGCGGTTGGCCGAACTCAGCGGATCATTTTTGTCAAACGGCACCGTCGATGCCAGCCCAACGACCCGCAAAACCTTGGTATCGCCCATCCCGCCGGCAACTAGCTCCCGACGCGACGCGTTGGCGCGATTGGCCGACAGCTCCCAATTGGTAAACCCCTGGCTGCCACCGACAAACTGCGCGGCATCGGTATGCCCGGCCAGGCTGATGCGGTTGGGAACCTCGTTCAGGGACTTGCCGATCTGCCGCAAAATATCCCGGGTATATGGTTTGAGCTCAGCCCCGCCGGAATCGAACATCGGCCGATTCTGTTCGTCGACGATCTGAATCCGCAGCCCTTCTGTCGTTATGTCGAGCAACAACTGCTTCTTGAACTGCGCCAGTTGCGGAGTCTGCTCAATCATCTTTTCAATATCCGCCTTCAGGGCTTCCAGGCGCTCCCGCTCTTTGCGCCGGAACTCGGCTTGAGCCTCCTTGGAAAAGGACGTTGTCTTCTTGCCTTCGACGTCGCCCTTCTTGACCTGACCAGCCTGCCGCGTCAAATCCTGGCCGCCGCCCTGCAAAATACTGGTTGCATCACCCAGACCGCTGCCACCCGACATGCCAACCTTCAAGGGATTCTGAAAATGCTCGGCAATGCCCTGCAAATCGCCCTTGGCCGTCGAGCCGAGAAGCCACATCAGGAGGAAGAAAGCCATCATCGCCGTTACGAAGTCGGCATAGGCAATTTTCCAGGCTCCACCATGCGCGCCACCGGCAACGACCTTTTTGCGCTTGATGACTATCGGGCGAGAGGAATCGTCGCTCATCGTATCGGCTTAGGTGTCGGTGAGAAAATCACTTGCCCTTGCGGGCCTTGAGTTCGTCCTCAAGCTCGATAAAGCTGGGGCGCACGTCGGACTCGAGGGTCTTGCGGCCAAATTCAATAGCGACCTGCGGTGCATAACCGGACATCGAGGCCAGCAAAACCATCTTGATCATTTGATAGATTTTCGCCCCCTCTTTTGCCTTTTGCTCAAGCAAGTTGCCCACCGGCTCGACAAAGCCGTAAGCAATGAGAATACCGAGAAAAGTACCGACCAACGCCCCACCGATCATCTTGCCGAGCACTGCGGGCGGGGAGCCGACCGACCCCATCACGTTGACCACACCCATCACCGCAACCACGATACCGAAGGCCGGCACCGCACCGGCCAGCTTGGCAACCGCGTGCCCTGGCGCCTCCGCTTGATGATGGTGCGTCTCCAGTTCGACATCCATCAGGTTTTCGATTTCCACGGTATTCAGGTTGCCGCCAACCATCATGCGCAGGTAGTCAGTGACGAACTCCATGACATGGTGGTCGTTTACCAGATTGGGGTATTTGCTGAAAATCGGGCTGGCTTCCGGGTTCTCGACATCGCCTTCGATGGACATCAGGCCTTCTTTGCGAACTTTGCCGAGTACTTCAAAAAGCATGGCCAAGGCGTCGACGTAAAACGCCTTGGTGAATTTCGAACTTTTGAGAACTCCTGGCAAAGCACCGACCGTGGCCTTGAGAAGCTTGATGTTGTTACCGCCGACAAAGTAGCCGGTCGTCAAACCAACAATAGCGATGTATTCGGCAGGCACCCACAGCGCGAGCAGGCTGCCATGAAGGGCGTAAGTTCCCAGCGACGAAGCCAGAATGATTACATAACCGACGATTAGAAACATGCAAAGCCCCCTGGGTGCCAGCCTATGACTGGCGCGAATACGCGTATTTTCTGGTTCCCGCTATTGTAGCCACTGGGCTCGCCGGAGTGAAGGAAGAAATATGCAGACCGGCACGGCAAGCACAGGCTGCATCGGTCGGTGCTAAACTGAAATCTGAACTTAACCGATCAAATTATCCGTGATTCGTTTCTGCAACCGCTGCGGTGCTGATGTCTCCCATGTCGTTCCTGCCGGAGACTCTCTTCCGCGACACGTATGTAATAGCTGCGGCTACATTCATTATGAAAACCCGCGCCTCGTTGTCGGTTGTGTTGCCGAATGGGACGGGCGTATCTTGCTTTGTCGGCGAGCCATTGAACCTCAACTTGGGTTCTGGACGTTGCCGGCCGGCTTCATGGAAAACGGCGAGACGACGGCCCAGGCCGCCAGCCGCGAAACGATGGAGGAGGCCGGAGCCAGCATCATTCTGGACGCGCCTTTCGCGATGGTCAGCATCGCGCACATCAATCAGGTTCACCTCTTTTATCGCGGCCGCCTGGCCACTCCCGCCTACGCTGCGGGGGTGGAAAGCCTGGAAGTGCTGCTGTTGAATGAAGAAGATATCCCTTGGCAAAATCTGGCCTTCCGCAGCGTCACGCTCTGCCTGGAACACTATCTCGCGGACCGGGCCAGCGGCACTTATGGTTTTCACGAAGCCGAACTGACACCGCTGGTTTTCTCGCCGATCAATCGTTCTGACGATACTGAACCGGCACGCTGATAACGAACTGCTTGCCGCGTAAAATGTCCGGCAACGGGGCCTGAGCAGTTGCCTTGACCATCAAATCAAGCGCCAAGCTGTCGAGCAATGGCTGGCCACTACTCCGACCAAGCGCGACAACCGGCGCCCCCACTCCCACCGCAGCGCTAACGGTGACAACAACATCGCCTTCCAGGGCCCCTTCGCGAGCCGATGCCGGATACTGTTTGTATGATCGGGCAGCCCGCGCCAGACTCAAGCGATATTGACGAACCCCGTCCTCACTTGGTGCATCGGCAAGATCTCGTATCTGGGTAGCGCTCACTACCTGACTGCGACGCATTTCGGCAGACTGCCCCGCGGCGCGCCCCAACGGAACGTCAATTGTGGTGATGGTGGAGACCAATCGGGACGAACCTGTCGTGAAATTCCCCGGTTTGGCAGCAGTCAATGGTTTGCCTTCGGACGGTTTGAAAAGACGATTCGCCGCCGTCAGGGGAGCACCCTCAACTCGCCCCTCCGGCAAACGCTCGACAAGCGTGGCGACCATAACGCGACCACCAGCCGGAGCCAATGTCGGCAACCAGCGCAGATACGCACGAAAGCCACCGAGAACAGCGAAGTGTATAAACAGCGAAAGCAACAAGGCACCAAGCAGTTTCCTCACGTTTTACACACCGGCCCCGGAAAAACGAATCCCCCGCCGGAAAAACCGAACGGGGGATCTTGTCCGCACAAAACCGCGGATCCTGACGACACGAATTACTTGCCGAGTTTCCGGCTTTCTTCGTTCATCTTGCTTGAGTACATTTTGCCCATCCAGGCGCCAATCACCAACACACCGACAATGACCCCAAGACTCATCAGGCCGATATCGCTACTAAACAACAATTCCCATGCCATATGTCACCTCCCAGTAACAGAATAAAACCTACTTACCCGCCTTAGCCGTCAGGCGCAGCGGTTCCACAGAATCAGCCTGCCACTCCCCCTGAAGCCGCCATTGCCCAGCCGGATCTTCAATCGAGACAAGCCAACGTCCAGAAATATCAGCAGTCAACTTGCCGCTGTAAAAGCCCTGCCCCTCCGAGACCATCTGCACCAACTGGTCCTGACCTGCCCGGGTCGGATGAGCCAATTTAAGAATAATCGCCTCTGGCACCTGGGCCGTTGCATCGGCGCCAAGAAGCAGACGGATATTCATCTCCGAGCGCATTACATCGGCATGCAGACCAAGGTTACCGGCCATGTGATCGCGATGCAAACGCTGGTTCACCGAAAGCCCTTGCTTGTAGTAGTCATCAGTAACCAGACCGTCATTGCTGACAATCGCCAGCCAGGCCGTAATAAAGCCTGCGACGACCACAATCGCCGGGCCGGAAATCAAAATCCACGGCCACGGTTCCTTGTACCAAGGGCGGTTATCGTTGCGTAATCTCATTGTTGTACTCATGTCAGGGCATCAAAAAAGAGGCCTTCTCATGAACCGCGATCTGCTCGTGGTTCTGGGCCTTGATATCAAAATAAATCGTGTTCGCACCTTTTTTGCCGGACTCCGGCGGGACACGCACAACGACAGTCACTTCATGATTATCGGCACTGGCGACGTCGATAATACGCTCGCCAAGGATTTCTATTCCATCCAGCCCATTGACCACCACCGAGTAACGCTGGGGCTCTTCCGTAGTGTTCATGATCTTCAAGTTGTACACGTTTTCAATCTGCCCATCATCAGCTTCTCGCGCCAACGTCGAACGATCGCGGATCACATCGACTTTAAGCGGAACACGAGTAGCCAGCGACCAGATCGCTGCCGCAGTAATCATTGTCAAAATTGCCGTGTACAGAATGATGCGCGGCCGCAGCAAATGTCCGACAACCTCCTGCGGTGTAAAGTGTTTGGCCAAGGCATTTTCGGTGGTATAGCGAATCAGCCCGCGCGGCAAACCAATTTTTTCCATTACCGGATCGCAGGCATCAATACAGGCGCCACACCCAATACATTCGTACTGCTGCCCCTTGCGAATATCAATTCCGGTCGGACAGACCACGACACACAACCCACAATCCACACAGTCGCCAAGGCCAGCTGCTTTAGCATCAACGCCCTTCTTACGAGCACCACGCGGTTCACCTCGCTCCGGATCATAGGTGATAACCAGCGTATCCGGATCAAACATCACGCCCTGGAAGCGGGCATAGGGACACATGTATTTACAGACCTGCTCGCGCAAAAAGCCGGCTTGCATATAACAGAACCCGGCATAGAAAAAGGTCCAGAAAAGCTCCCAGCCGGAAAGATTGAACGGCAGAGCCGCGAGCAGCTCACTGACCGGCGTGAAATACGCCACCAGCGTAAAGCCGGTCCATAACGAAATTAGCAGCCAGATTGCATGTTTAGCAGCCTTTAACCCCGCTTTGCGGGCAGTCATCGGGCCATTGTCCAGTTTCATTCGGGCCGAACGATCACCTTCAATCCGGTTCTCAACCCAAACAAAAATCTCGGTATACACCGTTTGAGGGCAGGCATAGCCACAAAACAGCCGTCCGGCGATGGCCGTAAAAAGAAACAACGCATAGGCCGAAATAATCAGTAGCAACGCGAGATAGAAAACATCCTGCGGCCACAGAACAAGCCCAAAAAGATAAAACTTGCGCTCAACCAGATGCAGCAATATGGCCTGACGACCGTTCCATTCGATCCAGGGAGCACCGTAAAACAGAATCTGAGTAATCCAGACGAAGGCCCATCGCCAGTTGTTCCACCATCCTTTGACCTCGCGGATATAGACCTTCTTGTGTTTCTCGTAAAAAGAAACAATGGCCTGCGTATCGGCAGAGTTGGCTGGTGTGTTGTTTTCCGCTGGTTCCATACAAGGAAGTATCCGTATCAGAATTGCGCTGAAGTCATATATTTTGCGTTTGCATCAGCGCAATTTTGATACTGATAATTATTTTTCGAGCCTTGCTCGAAAAAACGGGGCGGCAAGCCGCCCCGTCTGTACCAATTACTTGGCGCCTTGACTCAGGCTATACACGTAGGCCGTAAGCAGGTGAATCTTGGCTTCGCCGAGAAACTCCTTCCAAGACGGCATCTTGTTCTGACGCCCGTTGTTAATCGTCTCGGTAATGGTCGCCTCAGACGAGCCGTACAGCCAGACCTTGTCGGTCAGATTCGGGGCACCAACGGCATGCATACCGGTGCCTTCCGGACCGTGACAGCCAATACAACCGGCCGAGGTAAAAGCTTCCTTACCCTTGGCAGCACGCACGGAATCGTTCGGCAGGCCAGACAGCGAACGGACGAAATTAGCCAAATCCTTGACCGTATCCGCACCGAGTTGAGCGTGGGGAGGCATAACACCCATCCGACCATTATTCAAGGTTTCCTTGATCTGCTCCGGCTCGCCACCATACAACCAGTCGTTATCGGACAGATTCGGGAAGCCCTTGGCACCACGAGCATCGGCGCCGTGACACTGCATGCAGTAGGTCAGGAACAAACGTTTGCCCATCTCATTGGCCTGCTTGTCGCTAGCCACAGCCTTGACATCCATGGCCAGATACTTGTCAAACAAAGGTTTGACAGTAGCATCCATCTTGGCAACTTCAGTTGTGTGCTGACCGACCGAGGTCCATCCCAGCATACCCTTGAAGTTACCCAGCCCCGGATAAAGCGCCAAATACACAAACGCGAAAATCACGGTGATGGTAAACAACCAACTCCACCATTTCGGCATCGGGTTGTTGTATTCCTCGAGAGTTTCATCCCAGACATGACCCATGGTCTTGCCCGGCGTGAAAGTCGCTTTGCCCTGCACTATTAGAAGTACCGCGCAGGCCAGAATACTGCCCGTCACGATCACAATCACGTACAGGTTCCAAAAATCGCTAACGAAATCGCTCATTTGCTTTCCTTTTTTCAGCGAGGATGAGATGCGCGAGTCACCGCATCCTGATCATCGTGCTCCGCGAAAGGCAAGTTGGCAGCTTCTTCAAACCCCTTTTTGCTGCCCTTGCCATAAGCCCACCCCACAATCGCCAGGAAACAAAGCAACCCGGCAACCGTAATGATGGAACGCAGATCGTTGATGTCCATGGCTTATTGCTTCATCGTGCTCAGTGCCGTACCCATGCCCTGCAGGTAGGCGATCAGAACATCCAGCTCGGTCTTGTCACCGATTGCCGCCTTGGCACCCTTGATCTCTTCGTCAGAGTAAGTCGGGATACCACGGACATTGGCATAGCCACGCATGACGCTCATCTTTTTCTCGATGTCGGCGCCAACACTCTCCTTCGCCTTGGTATTTGCCAGGAAGGCGAAGGCAGGCATGTTGGATTCCGGCACCACATCACGCGGATTCATCAGGTGGGCACGTTGCCATTCGTCAGAATAGCGACCACCAACGCGATGCAGATCAGGACCGGTACGCTTGGAACCCCATTGGAACGGGTGATCATAGACGTACTCGCCAGCGACAGAATAATGGCCATAACGCTCGGTTTCAGCGCGGAACGGACGAATCATCTGTGAGTGACAGAGGAAGCAACCCTCGCGGATATAAACATCGCGCCCAGCCAGACGAACTGCATCGTAAGGCTTGGTACCCTCAACCGGGGTCGTAGTCGACTTTTGGAAAAAGAGCGGAACGATTTCCAGCAGACCACCGACACTGACCACCAGCAGGGTCAGAACGATGAGCAGGCCAACGCTCTTCTCAATTTGCTCGTGCTTGAACATTATTTTCTCTCCCTAATCAAGCGTGATGGCCAGCCGGAGCGATCACCGGCATATCTTGAGTCTTGCCGCCCGCCATGGTCTTGAACATGTTGTAAGCCATGATCAACATACCGACCAGGAACAGGACACCACCCAGCCAACGGATCGCCCAGAACGGATAGGAGCCTTTGACCCCTTCGACAAAGCTATAGGCCAGCGTACCGTCGGCATTGACAGCGCGCCACATCAGACCCTGCATCACACCGGCAATCCACATCGAGGCAATGTAAAGCACAGTCCCGATGGTAGCGATCCAGAAATGGGTCGTAACCAGCTTGGTACTGAACATCTCGCTCTTGCCGAACAGTTTCGGCAGCAGATAGTAGATGGAACCGATCGAAACCATGGCGACCCAGCCAAGAGCACCTGAGTGCACGTGACCGACAGTCCAGTCCGTGTAGTGCGACAGGGCATTCACCGTCTTGATGGACATCATCGGGCCTTCAAACGTGGACATACCGTAGAAGGACAGCGAGGTGATCAGGAACTTCAGGATGGGATCGTCGCGCAGCTTATGCCAGGCACCGGACAAGGTCATGATGCCGTTGATCATGCCACCCCAGGACGGCGCCAACAGGATCAGGGAGAAGACCATACCAACAGACTGCGTCCAGTCAGGCAACGCGGTGTAATGCAGATGGTGCGGGCCCGCCCACATGTAGGTGAAGATCAGCGCCCAGAAGTGAACCACGGACAGACGGTAGGAATACACCGGACGGCCAGCCTGCTTCGGCACAAAGTAGTACATCATGCCCAGGAAGCCGGCGGTCAGGAAAAAGCCCACGGCGTTGTGACCATACCACCACTGAATCATCGCATCCTGAACACCGGAGTATGCAGAATATGACTTGGTCAGCGTAATCGGCACAGCAGCACTATTCACCAAGTGAAGCAGCGCAACCGCAATGATGAAAGCACCGAAGAACCAGTTGGCCACATAAATATGGGAAACCGTGCGCTTGGCGATGGTACCGAAGAAAACCAGTGCGTAAGAAACCCAGACCAGCGTGATCAGGATATCAATCGGCCATTCCAGCTCGGCGTATTCCTTACCGCTGGTGATACCAAGCGGCAACGTAATAGCAGCCAACAGAATGACGATTTGCCAGCCCCAGAAAGTAAAAGGAACCAGCGGACCACCCCAAAGGCGGGCGTGGCTGGTGCGCTGAACACACCAGTAAGACGTTGCAAACAACGCGCAGCCACCAAACGCAAAAATAACCGCGTTCGTGTGAAGCGGACGCAGACGGCCAAAATGCAGGAAGCCAAGATTCAGCTCCGGCCAGACCAACTGGGCTGCGATGATGACACCGACAAGCATACCGACGATGCCCCAGATGACAGTCATGACGGCAAATTGCCGTACGACCTTATCGTTGTATGTGGTTTTCGTTCCAGACATGAACCCACCTCTCGTTAATGAAAAGACTAAATGACCACCCCCCTAAACCCAAGGCGGCACATGAACGCGGATATTATTCTAGATTAGCGGGGGCGTTTTGACCTAGATCAACCTACCGATTATCTAGGCCACTAGTCCAAAGGGTTTAGAACTCTGGTCCATTTGGCTGAGCGTAGACAAAAAAAGGGTGCGTCGCAACGCACCCCAACCCCAACAGAGAAATACCGTGAAGCTCGCGCTTCACACAGATTGAATAGTGCCAACGGTATCGCCTGCGACAGTTGACGCAGGTCAAACTTTATCCAGTTTGTCGCTCTCGGCAGTTTCCTCGACTTCGGTTTGCTGCTTTGGCATATCGTCATCCATCAGGACGCGAAAACCGGGACCTTCCAGATCGTCGAACTGGCCGCTGCGCACCGACCACCAGAAAGCCACAGCGATGCCGAAAACGAGGATCACCGAAACCGGAATCAACAGGTAGACGCTTTCCATCAATCCTTCTCCACACGCTGAATGCGCAATGAGTTGAGCACGACCAGCAAGGAGCTCGCCGACATACCAATGCCCGCCAGCCACGGGGTAACGTAACCGGCAATCGCCAGCGGGAGCGCAACAAAATTGTAGGCAAACGACCACCAGAGGTTCTGACGAATCACCTGCAACGTCTTTCCGGCCCGCCGCAAGCCGTGGCGTAAATGATCGAGATTTTCGGAAAGCAGCACGAAGTCGGACTGAGTCCGCGCCAGTTGCGCCCCGCCGCCCATCGCCACCGAGACTTGCGCCTGCGCCAGCACCGGAGCGTCGTTGACCCCGTCGCCGACCATCGCCACCAGCGCACCTGCCGCCTGTAGTGCCTTGACACAGTCATGCTTGCCCTGTGGCGTCACACCGGCCCGGACATCCTCGATGCCCAACGCAGCGGCCACCCGCTTCGCTACTGCCGGTGCATCACCGGTCAACAAGACAACCTGCTTGCCCGCCGCCCTCAACTCACGCACCAACGCCGCCGACTCCGGACGAACTTCGTCACCAATCCGGAAAGTCGCCAGACAACCACCAGCATCTCCCAGGACCACCACGGTATCACCGCTTTCCAGCCAGGCGGCGGCCGCATCCGGCAACTCAGCATGGCTCAGGGCCAGCACATAGGCGGGGCGGCCGATGCGGCAACGACGCCCCTCGACAACAGCTTCGATCCCCAACCCCGGCTCGCTCACCACATCCACCGCCACGGGAAGACTAGCGCCAGCCGCGTAGCGCAAAGCCGTGGCCACCGGATGCTCGGAACTTTGCTCAAGGGCGGCAGAAATAGCCAGACACTGATCCTTGCCAAGCGAACCAAACACCCCGACATCAACCAGATGCATGCGCCCAGTAGTCAGGGTACCGGTCTTGTCAAAAACAAAATGAGTCGCCCGGGCAAGCGTCTCAATGGCGTGCCCACGCGTCACCAGCAGGCCATCCTTGGCCAGCGCCCCGGCCGCGACGGTCAGGGCAATCGGCGTGGCCAGGGAAAGCGCACAGGGACAGGTTACGACCAATACCGAAACGGTAATCCACAGCGCTTTCGAAGGATCGACGAAATACCAGCCAACCGCTACCACGACGGCAACGGCCAGCAGCGCCGCGACAAAATAGCTGGCGATGCGGTCAGCCATTTCGACGATACGCGGCTTTTCGGTTGCGGCCCGTTCCATCAGATTGATGATTGCCGACAAACGCGTTCCTTCGCCGACCTGCTCGACCTGGATCACCAGCGGGCTCTCGGCGTTGATCGAGCCACCCGTCACGAGATCGCCCGGAGACTTGGCGACCGGCCGGCTCTCGCCGGTGAGTAGCGACTCGTTGGCACAACTGACGCCTTCGACGACCCGACCATCAGCCGGCACGATGTCGCCGGCGCGAACCAGGACATAGTCACCGGGGCGCAAATCGGCCACGACGCGCTGCTCGGTGCTCCGGTCGCCGGGGAAATCCGGCATTTTTTGCGCAAAGGCCGGGAGCAGCTTGGCCAGCGCCTCGGTCACGCTCAAGGCTTTTTGCCGCGCCGTCATCTCAAGATAGCGCCCACCGAGCAGGAAGAAAACAAACATTGCGACCGAGTCGAAATAGACCTCGCCCGACTGCATCAGCGTAGCCCAGCAACTCGCCGCAAAAGCCGCGCCAACGCCAAGGGCCACCGGCACATCCATGCCGACCCGGCGCAGCTTGAGGTCACGCCAGGCATTCCGGAAAAACGGTGCGGAGGAATAAAAAATCACCGGCAACGTCAACAGCAGGCTGGCCCAACGCATCAGGCTTTCAATATCGGCCGTCATGTCACCGTCGGCGATATACACCGGAAAGGCGTACATCATCACCTGCATCATGCCGAATCCGGCAACCCAAAGGCGCCACAAGGCTTCGCGCCGCTCCTTGCGGGATATTTCCTCGTTCTTGGCGGCGTCGTAGGGATAGGCACGGTAGCCGATAGCGGCAATGGCGCCGAGAATATCGGAGAGCTTGACCCGGGACTCATCCCAGCGCACCCGCGCCCGGCGCGTCGCGTAGTTGATATCGATCGCCGTCACGCCAGGCAGCTTGCCAACGTGCTGCTCATTGAGCCAGATGCAGGCTGAACAGGTGATACCTTCCAGCAACAATGAAGCCTCGCGTTCATTCTCGCCGAGGTCTTTGACAAAGCTTTTCTGAAAATCAACGTGGTCGTAAAGCGCCAGTTGTTCGAGGATGGCCGGCATCGCTTCGCGCGGCGACTCGGGCAGCGCATCACGGCTGCGGTAGTAGTCCTGCAGCCCGTTATCGACAATCGACTGGGCCACCGCCTGACAACCGAAGCAGCACATGGCGCGGGTATCGTTGCCGATTTTCACCGACAGATCGACATCGTCCGGAATCGGTTGGCCGCAGTGATAACAGGAGGATTCAGACATGCAATAAAAAAGGCACCGAAGTGCCTTTTTGGTCAATGGCGGAGCCGAAGTATAGTTTATTTGACTCCCATGCGGATGGCGCCATCGAGACGGATCACCTCGCCATTGAGGTAGGAATTCTCGGCAATGTGCTTGACCAAAGCAGCATATTCGGCCGGCTTGCCCATGCGGGTCGGGAACGGCACCATCTTGTTCAGGGAATCCTGAACCTCCGGCGGCATGCCGAGCAGCATCGGGGTTTCCATGATGCCTGGCGCGATGGTCATGCAGCGGATACCACTACGGGCGAGCTCACGGGCCACCGGCAGGGTCAAGGCGACGATACCGCCCTTGGAGGCGGCATAGGCGGCCTGCCCCAACTGGCCCTCGTAGGCAGCCACGGAGGCGGTATTGATGATCACCCCGCGCTCGCCGCCGGCATCCGGCTCGCCTTTCAGCATTGCCTCGGCAGCCAGGCGAATCATGTTGAAAGTGCCGACCAGATTGATATTGATCACCTTGGCGAAACTCTCCAGCCGGTGCGGACCTTCCTTGCCGACGACCTTTTCAGCCGGCGCGACGCCGGCGCAATTGACCAGCCCCTGTAAGCCGCCAAATTTGGCAATGGCCGTCTGCACGGCGTTCACCGCAGAACTCTCGCTGGCCACATCGGTTTCGACGAAACAGGCGCCGGCCCCGAGTTCGGCCGCCAGCTTTTCACCGGCATCACGATTCAGGTCAGCCAGAACAACCTTCGCCCCCGCCTCGGCCAATGCCCGGGCCGTCGCTGCACCCAGACCGGAGCCGGCGCCGGTAACCAGAAATACCTTGTCTTTTAATTGCATATCTACTCTCTCCTTGAAAAGCTCAGTCAGCCGAAACCGGCGCCCATTCCAGACGGTACCGTATGGAGCAAAAAACATCATCTTACTCGCTGACCGTGAGAAGAAAAAAGCCTCATCGCGCAATCTGAGCCACAAACACCAGTGCCGCATGACGAATATTTTGGCTTTTGGTACGCGCGACAACTAGAGTGAACTAACTACTTGATGTTGCTTGTCACAAACCAACGGGAGGCTGTCATGACAACCTTTGATTCCCCTATCTCACGTTGCGAAGCGGTACGTGAAATGGTTCTCACCGATGAAACACAGGCTGAATGCGCGCGCGAGCATGAATGCCCGCCAGATCGGATCTGCCCGCTGAGCGGTTATTTCGTTGAAGCCGACAGCACACCTGAAGAGATGACCGAAAGCCTCCGACTCCACTGACTCGCTGGCCTCACCAGCCAATCGACCAAGCTAAGCCGGACGGGTGCTATGATGAGTGGGAAATCCATTCATCGCAGCGCACTCCCGGACAACGATTCAGGTGATGTTCGATAGAAGCAAGAGCACGGTACTCGTCGTCGATGCCTCGGCAGCCAATCGCGCCCTGATTTGCGAGTGCCTGTCCCAACTCCCGGAAATCGAACCACTGGCCGTCAGCGATGGCGCACAGGCTTTGACAGCCTTCCGCGAATGTTCACCCAGCCTCGTCCTGCTCGATATCGCCCTGCAGGACACCGATTGCATTTCGCTGGCCCGGGAAATGCGCATCTGGGAACACCTGATCACCCCGGATGGACTGACCAACTGGACCCCCATCGTCTTTCTCTCCAGCATCATGGATGAAGAAGTGCTGGCCCGCGGCATTTTGGCGGGCGGCGACGATTTTCTCTACAAGCCGATTTCGGAAGTCGTTTTACTGGCCAAAGTGCGCGCCATGCTGCGCATTGTCGCCATGCAGCGCGAAATCCACGCAGCCCATCGGCAACTGAAGGAAACTGCGCTACTCGATGGACTGACCAACATTCCCAACCGCCGCCACTTCGACGAAACGCTGGTCACCGAATGGAAACGCTGCGCCCGGACCGAAAGTCCGCTCAGCATCATTATTGGCGATGTCGATTTTTTCAAGCAATTCAACGATCTTTACGGCCATCAAGCCGGGGATGCCTGCCTCAGGGCGGTCGCCAGTTCGCTGAACGAGTCGCTGTTCCGGGTCGAAGACATGGTCGCGCGCTACGGTGGCGAGGAGTTTGCCGCAATATTGCCAGGCACCGACACCGGTGGCGCCCAAGCCGTTGCCGAACGCATGCGCCGCTCGGCCCGGGAACTCTGCATCCCCCACGACTCGGGCGTCGGCGGCCTGGTATCGTGCAGTTTCGGCGTCGCCAGTACCCAGCCCAATAGCGGCAGCATGCCGCTGCAACTTCTCCAGGCCGCGGATATCAGGCTTTACGCCGCCAAGCGGGCCGGGCGCAATCAGGTAAGTGCGCGCTGAATAAAGACTGACAAACGCGCAGCCCCGGCCTCTGCTGCTTGCCCGAACGCCAGTCGTATTGTATTATCCGCGCCCTTGGAAGCCGCTTTAGCTCAGTTGGTAGAGCAGTTCATTCGTAATGAAAAGGTCGCCAGTTCGATTCCGGCAAGCGGCACCATCTGAATAGCCCACCCTCAGCGGTGGGCTTTTTCTTTTCCGACGCCCGTTGCCGTCAAAACCTTACCCACTCGCCCGGCCGTCCGATTGATGCGGCACAGCGTAGAATCACGGCTCTTTCGCCCTCCCGTGCAAGCCACATTTCCCACCGATGAATCTGCTCCGCGCGCTGGCCACGGTCAGCGGTATGACACTCCTCTCCCGCATACTCGGTTTCGTCCGGGACTTCGTGATTGCCCGGGCATTTGGTGCCGGCCTGGCGACCGATGCATTTTTCGTCGCCTTCAAGCTGCCCAACCTGCTCCGCCGGATGTTTGCCGAGGGCGCTTTCTCGCAGGCTTTCGTGCCGATACTCGGCGAATACAAAAACAAGCGCGGCGATGACGAAACCCACGGACTGATCGACCATGTCGCCAGCCTGCTGGCCATGGCCCTGTTCCTCGTCACAGCCATCGGCATTGCCACGGCACCCGTGCTGGTCTGGATTTCCGCCCCCGGTTTCGCCGCCGACGCCGGCAAGTTCGAACTGACCGTAACACTCACCCGGATCACCTTTCCGTACATCCTGTTCATGTCCCTGGTCGCGCTCTCCGGCGGCATTCTCAATACCTGGAGCCGCTTCGCGCTGCCGGCCTTCACCCCGGTGCTGCTGAACATTGCCTTCATCGGCATGGCATTGTTCGCGGCCCCCTATTTCGACCCGCCAGTCCTCGTGCTGGCCTGGGCAGTTTTTCTCGGCGGCCTGCTGCAACTGGCCATCCAGATCCCGGCGCTCAAGAAAATTGCCATGCTGCCGCGGCCTTCGCTGAACTGGCGCGCGGCCTGGGCCGACCCCGGAGTGCGCCGGATTCTGACCCTGATGGGACCGGCCCTGATCGGCGTTTCGGTGTCGCAGATCAGCCTGTTGATCAACACCATTTTTGCGTCTTTTCTCAAGACCGGCAGCGTTTCCTGGCTCTACTACGCCGACCGCCTGATGGAATTCCCGTCCGGCCTGTTGGGAGCTGCTCTTGGCACCATCCTGCTGCCTTCGCTGTCGCGCTATCACGCCAGCGAGAATCACGGCGAATACTCAAAGCTGCTCGACTGGGGCCTGCGCCTGACCTTGCTGCTGGCCGCCCCGGCCGCGGTCGCCCTGGCCATACTGGCCGTGCCCTTGATCGCCACCCTGTTCTTCCACGGCGCCTTTTCGGTGGATGACGTGTTCCGCACCCGCGAGGCGCTGGTCGCCTACGCGGTCGGACTGACCGGACTGATACTGGTCAAGGTCCTGGCCCCGGGATTTTATGCCCGCCAGAACGTCAGGACCCCGGTTCGCATTGCCTTGATTTCCCTCTTCGCCACCCAGGTCATGAACCTGCTTTTCATCGGCTGGATCGGTCATGCCGGTCTCGCCCTTTCGATCGGCCTGGCCGCCTGCCTGAATGCCGGCTTGCTCTATCGCGGCCTGCGCCGGCACAACATCTACACGCCGCAACCCGGCTGGCTCGGCTTCGTCCTCAAGCTGATCGGCGCGATGACCGTCATGGCCCTTGCCCTGTGGTTCGCCATGGGCCAGGAAAGCGGGTGGTTGCAGGGTGGCACGCTTGATCGGATCATCCATCTTTCATGGCTGGTAGTGCTTGGCATGGCGGCCTATTTCGCTACACTGTGGATTCTCGGCTTCCGCCTGCGCGACTTCAAACGCCGGGCGGCGACATAACAGGAGATGCATCGATGAAACTGACCAGCACCAGCTTCGCCGACGGGCAAAAAATTCCCGGCGAGTTTTCCTTTTGCATTCCCGATCCGGCCCATCACGTTTGTCTGGGCAAGAACCTCAACCCGCAACTTGCCTGGATCGATGTACCGGCTGACACCAAATCCTTTGCCTTGATCTGCCACGACCCCGATGTCCCGAGCCAGGGCGACGATGTCAACCAAGACGGCCGCACCATTCCCGCCTCATTGCCCCGCGTCGACTTCTTTCACTGGGTGCTGATTGATCTGCCAGCTTCCGTCAACGCCATCAACGAAGGCGAATTCAGTCACGACGTGACGCCGCGTGGCAAACCGGGGCCACAGACCAGCCGGGGCAGTCGGCAGGGAATCAACAATTACACCAACTGGTTCGCTGGCGATCACGACATGAGCGGCGACTACTACGGCTACGATGGCCCGTGCCCGCCGTGGAACGATGAAATCGTCCACCGCTACGTCTTTACCGTCTATGCGCTGGATATCGAAACACTGCCCGTCGAAGGAAAATTTGGCGGACCGGAAGTCCGTGCCACCATTCAGGGTCATGTTCTGGCCGAAGCCTGCCTGACCGGCACTTACACGCTGAATTCGGCACTGCAAGACTGACTGGCACCCATCAGCAAAAAGGCCCTGCATCAAACGCAGGGCCTTTTTCATGGTTTATCGCGCCGCCCGAGAGGCTTGTTACTGCCCCATGCGACGCCCCGGGGCTTGCTCCGCGGGGTCAATGCGCTTTTCCGGACGCAACACCTGGACAGGCACCGGGACAACCGCCGGCTTGCTGTCAAGCAAGGCCATGGCGCGGGCGTTGAGTGCCTCACGGTCCGGTGCCGCGGCGGCGATGGCTTCGCTGGGGCAGAGCTGGCTGACATCAGCCTGAGCAAGCTCGCCGGATTCCGGATCGCGGCTGTCGAGCTTTTGCAAGCCAAGCGTCTGGAGCAGCGTCCCCATGCCGGCATAGGTCCGGAGGTAGGAAAGACTCAGGTCGGAATCGGCGTTGACCGCATTGCGCCGGGCACTGAGCAGTTCGTTTTCGGTATCGAGCAGGTCGAGCAGGGTTCGCTGGCCGACGTTGAACTGATCCCGGTAGGCATCGCGCGTCTTCTCGAGCAGGCTGACCTGGGTGGCAAGATAGTTGGTTTGTTGCTTCAGGCGCTGCACGTCGTTATAGGCGATGAGCAAGGTCTGCCGAGTATCGCGGCAGGCCTTTTCGCGCAGGTCGAGGGCGAGATTCTTGCGTTCAACGTACTGCTTTTCGCGAGCCCGGTCCGCGCCGCCATTGAACAGATTCCAGCTGACAACCAGCTCGGCGACGTTGTAATTGCGGTCGCCATCGACACCAAGGTAATTGCTGGTGTTGTCGGTCCGCGCCCGGAAATCGAGCCGGGGAGAATAGGCAGCACGCCGGGCGTTGATGTCGTACTGGGCAGCTTCGGTGTTTTCAATGGCGGCGAGCAGAGCCGGATTGTTCTTGTAGAGCGCATCGAGGGCGACTTTCGGGTTAACTGGAACACCGCTGCCGAGCTGACCGGGGGGAATGACGACGCCCGGGGGCAGGCTGCCGACCAGGCGCTGGTAGCGCGCCGAGACGTCGTGCAGGTTGGCGGTTTCTGTGGTCAGGTTGATTTCGGCCAAGGCCAGGCGGCTGCCCGCCTGTTCGAGGTCGACGCGACGGCCGACGCCGGACTGGGTGCGCCGGAGAAGTTGTTCCTGAGTGGCCTTGTGCTGAACGTAGTTGTCTTCGGCCAGATTGACCAGAAAACGGTAGCGCAGCACATCAAGATAGGCCCGCGCCGCTTCGAGGGCGACGGTTTCGGAGGCGTCGAGCAGTTCGTAATAGCGGACCAGGCGGGCTTTGTCGAGACGACGAACTTCGTTGCGGGTAGCAAAGCCATCGAAAAGCATCTGGTTCAGGCTGAGCAGGTAGCCATTGCGCGAGTAATCGTTTCGCTGGTTGCTTGGCGGCTGCTTGAGGCTTTCCCGGCCACCGCCGGCCGTCAGATCAACGCGCGGGAAGTAGCCGCCGCGGGCGACGCCGATTTCTTCCTCGGCCGCCTTGTAGTTATGCCACTTCGAGGTGACTTCCGGACTGTTCAATACCGCTTGCTGGGCTACCTCTTTCAAGGTCGACGGAAGGTCGGCGGCCGGAGCGATGGCGGGGAAAACGAGGCAAATCAGTAAAGAGAGGACTTTGGGGGAGGTCATAAGGGGATAATTTAAAATTTATTTGAGCCGATTGTAGGGATACCCTGACTATTGGAATGTGTAATATTCCGCACTCGCCGCCAAGAATCGAATGATTTGAAGTATTTATCTCAGAGCCCTGTGCTGTCCCGCTTGCTGGTCATTGGCGCCCTGACTGGCGGGCTGGCTCTGTGCGGCCTTGAGACAGCATTCGGCCTGGATTTCGATCGTTTGCAACAAGTCCTGATCAGTCGCTTCGGCCCCGGCCAGGCAGGGCTTCTGGCCGATTGGCAGAAAATGCTGGCCAATGGAAAAAATGCCGCCGAGCCGGACAAACTGCGCCGGGTCAACGATTTCTTCAATCGGCGGATCGTCTTTGACGACGACACCAGCATCTGGGGGCAAACCGATTACTGGGCGACCCCGATCGAGCTGATTGGCCAGGGGCGCGGCGATTGCGAAGACTTTTCGATTGCCAAGTACTACTCGCTGCTCGACCTCGGCATTCCAGTCAGCAAACTCCGGCTCGTTTATGTCAAGGCCCGGCAAGAAGGCCCGGCCGGGCCGACTCTGCAGGCGCACATGGTTCTGGCTTATTACGCCACACCGAATGCCGACCCGCTGGTCCTCGACAACCTGAATACCGAGATTCGCCCGGCCTCGCGACGGACGGATCTTGCCCCTATTTTCAGTTTTAACAGTGCGGGCCTTTGGCAGGGTACCGGCAACCAGTCCAGCAAGAGCAATCTCTCGCGCTGGCAGGACTTGCTGGCACGAGCGCGCGCCGAAAGCTTCGAGTGAGGTAATCACCATGTCCCTATTTCGACAACTCTGGCTCGCCGTCATCGCGAGCACCATCATCGCCTTCGCCGGCAGCTTCGTGGCCAGCATGCTGACCGCCCGGCAATATCTGACGCAGCAATTGGCGATCAAGAACAACGACAATGCCGCCTCGCTGGCGCTCTCGATGTCGCAACTCGACAAGGACCCGGTCACCGTCGAACTCCAGGTGGCCGCTGTTTTCGACAGTGGCCAATACGCTGCCGTGCGCCTGATCGACCCGGAAGGCAAGGTGATGATCGAAAAGCTCAGCCCGCCTGCGGCTGGCGATGCTCCGGCCTGGTTCGTCAAGGTTTTCCCGATCGAATCGCAGCCCGGCCAGGCCCAGGTTTCCAACGGCTGGAACCAGTTCGGAACGGTCGAGCTGGTCAGCCACAGCCAGTTCGCCTACCGCGAACTCTGGCGTGGCGCGATCAATCTGCTGCTCTGGTTCATTGGCGGTGGCGCCATCATGGGCCTGCTCGGCATGCAGGTGCTACGCCGCATTAAGCGGCCGCTTGATGCCGTGGTCGGCCAGGCACAGGCAATCAGCGAACGACGCTTCGTCAGCATCGCCGTGCCATCGACGCCGGAACTGAAAAGCGTGGCCAGTGCAATGAATGCCATGGTCGACCGGCTGAATGCGATGTTCGCCGAGGAGGCTGCGCGGCTCGACAAGCTGCGCCGCGAAGCGACGCTCGACAGCCTGACCGGCCTCGCCAACCGGGCGTTCTTCCTCAATCAGCTGGATGCCGCGCTGAGCGACGACGATGCCGCCCCGACCGGCAGCCTGCTGCTCCTCCGCCTGGCGGACTTGGCCGGCATCAACCGGCGGGCCGGACGCGAGACGGCCGACGCCCTGCTCCGCCGGCTCGGTGCCACCCTGCAGGAACTCGCGGCCGACAAGCCGGGCGCCGCGGCGGCTCGCCTGAACGGTGCCGATTTTGCCCTGCTGCTGCCGGGCGTCCAGGACCCGAGCCAGCCCGCCACAAAGCTGCTCGACGCCTTGCGCGATCTGGTGGCGGCCGGGATGATCGACAGCGAACAGGTCGGTCACCTCGCCAGCGGCCTTTATCTGCACGGCCAGAGCATTGGCAGCCTGTTTTCCCGGCTCGATGCCGCGCTGGCGACGGCCGAGGGCCAGGGAAATCTGGCCTGGTGCCGCGCCGAAATCAGCGGCGAGCAGCGCACCACGTCGAATGCCGACTGGAAGAAGCTGCTCGACGGCGCCATCGAAACCCAGCGCCTGCGCCTGATCGAATTTCCGGTCGCCGGCAACAGCGGCCAACTGCTCCACCTTGAATGCCCGCTTCGCCTGCAAGCCAGCGAAGGCGGCGAATGGCTGGCGGCCGGCAGCTTCATGCCGATGGCCTCGCGTCTCTCGATGACCACCGAACTCGACCTCGCCGCCGTCCGGCTGGCGCTGGAGCGCATTGCCGCCGGCGCCGCGGCTGTGGCGGTCAACCTCTCCGGCGAGTCGATTCTCGTCGCCAGCTTCCGCAGCCGTCTGCAATCGCTGATCGCTGCCCGCAAGGAACTGGCCCCTCGGCTCTGGCTGGAAGTTTCGGAAGTCGGCGCCTTCCAGCACTTTGCCGAATTCCAGGCCTTCTGCAATACGCTGCGGCCGCTGGGTTGCCGTCTCGGAATCGAACACTTTGGCCGGCGTTTCAGTGAAATCGGCCGCCTGCATGACATCGGCCTCGACTATCTCAAGGTCGATGGCAGTTTCGTCCGGGCCATCGATACCCAGCAAGGGAATCAGGCATTCCTCAAAGGATTGTGCAGCATCGCGCATAATATCGGCCTGACCGTAATCGCCGAAGGCGTGCAAACCGCCGAAGAGCTCGCCACCCTGCCCGACCTGGGCTTTGACGGCGCCACCGGCCCAGCCGTGCCAAGGAACTAAGCCGACATGAGCATCGAAATCGAGTTAAAGCTGCAACTCACAGCGAAGACCGCCAAGAAGCTGGCAAGCCACCCGCTGCTTGCCGGCATCAAGCCACAAAAGCAACACTTGCTGAATACCTATTTCGACACGCCGAAACTCGACCTGCAGGCCAAACGCATCGCGGTCCGTTTCCGCAAGAAAGGCTGGCAGTGGCTGCTCACCGTCAAATCCGCCGAACCGGCGAGCGGCGGCCTGGCCATGCGCAGCGAGTGGGAAGCCCAAGCCACGCCGGGTGTATTCGACTTCAGCCATGTCGACGCCGATGATCTGCGCCAATTCCTCGAACAATCGACCGGCGACCTCGAACCGATCTTCACCACCGACTTCCGGCGGCAGATCTGGAACGTCCCGTTTGGCGAATCCCTGATCGAATTGGCGGTTGATCGCGGCAATATCGAAAGCCGGGGCAACAGCACGCCGATCTGCGAAATCGAGCTCGAGCTGCTCTCCGGCAAGATCGACGACATCTTCGGCCTGACCCGCAAACTGCAGGAACAACTCGACCTCCACCCGGCCATCGCCAGCAAGGCCGAGCGCGGCTACAACCTGTACAACAAGGTGCCGCCCAGCCCGTTCAAGGCCAAAGCGGCAACCATCAACGGGCAAATGACACCGGTCGAAGCCTTCCGCAGCATCGCCCTCGGCTGCCTCGAACACTTTCAGCGCAATGAAAATGGCCTGCTTGCGGGAGGCGAAGCCGAATTCATCCACCAGGCCCGCGTTGCCTTGCGACGGCTGCGTTCGGCGATCAAACTCTTCGCCCCCGTCCTGCCGCCGGAATTTGTCACGGCCTACGGCCAGACCTGGCAGACGCTGGCCAGCGCGCTCGGCGATGCCCGCAACTGGGACGTCTTTCTCGAAGAAACCCTGCCGCCCATCCAGGCCGCCTTCCCCGATAACCGCGACATCAAACGCCTGCGCAACGAAGCCCGCCAGCGCGCCAAAAGTGCCCGCCGCTCGATCATCCGCCTGCTCGCCGTCAGCGAATATCCCCGCCTGCTGGTCGAATTCACATCGGCAATCTACGCTCTCACCGACACCTTGCCGATGCCGCTCAAGGAATTTGCCGCCGAACGCATCGCCAGCCACGCCCGGCGCGCCAGAAAACTCGCCACCCGACACGCGACACTCAGCCCGGAAGAACGCCATCGGATGCGGATCAGCTTCAAGAAGCTGCGCTACACCCTGGAATTTTTCGCCCCATTGCTACCCAGCAAGCGCCTCCCGCCCTACCTTGCTGCACTGTCGCAATTACAGGATGAACTCGGGCTGATTAACGACCACGTGACTGCTGAAGCACTGATCGGTGACGTGTTGGCGAAACGCCCGGATGGGCCGATTCATGGCTGGGTAGCGGGAAGACAAGGGTTATTGGTTAACGACCTGACCGGCACGTTAAATACTTGGATAGCACAACAAACGTTTGGGAAATAGCTTATTGCCGGCCACCTGCTCACCGCTGAGTGCCTGTGCTATTTATATGGAGACGAAGCCTCCGAGCGGGCAAATCAAAGTGACAATAAATGGCGGATCTATTTTTTCCGAATGACATACTCCGAAGTCATGTACCTGGTCACCTCAACAAAGACAGCCAAGTGAGCACTTAAACAGTGAAACAAACTCATCGAAAAGTTACCGCTTTGGGTTGGCAAGCCTTGAGTTTTCTGCTCATCGCGGCGGCAGTTATCGCCCTTTATGCCCCGTTCCTCGACAATTCAATTGTCTTCGACGATCACAATTTATTCACAAACCTGTCGATCTATGATCACGCCATCAGGCCTTTCAACCTTACTCCACGCAATTTCCCTTATTTCACGCTTGGCTTCACGGAAGTTATCTGGAAGAGCATAGAAGTACACCGCATCATCAGCCTGCTGCTCCACCTCATCAACACATTTCTACTATTTCGCCTGCTTGGTACCTGGCTGAAAGAAATCGGTGAGGCTCCACCTCCCAATGCAACGCTGCTTGCTGCCGCAGGCAGCCTGTTCTTCGCTATTCATCCGGTTGCGGTCTACGGGGCCGGATATCTGGTCCAAAGAACAATTCTGTTCGCCACTCTTTTTTCACTGCTGTCCCTCTGGTTCTACTGGCGAAGCCTAGCAAGAAACCGTATTTCCGATGCGATTACAGCGGCTCTTTTCTACAGCCTTGCGATTTACTCCAAGGAGCATGCCATCATGCTGCCCGCATCGGCCTTGCTCCTTACCCTGCTGCATGAAGCGCCCTGGCGAAAGAACTTGGCAAAGGCCGCCGTTTTCGCCGGCCTCTGCCTTCCGTCTGCCATCCTAGTCATCCTTACAGTCAAGGGGGTCATCGGCACATCCTACGAACCCGATTCAGCAACCTTCATCAATGCAATCCCGGTCGCCGACTCCCAAATAATGCAATGGCTGATCAGTGGAGTGACCCAAACTGGTTTATTTTTTGATTACCTGAAAAGCTGGCTATTTCCGGACGTACGGATAATGTCTGCTGACATCCGGGTAGACTTCTCATCCAGCTGGACTCCTATATGGATTACTGTAAAACTTGGCGCCTTTGTCGCCTTCGCTGCTAGCGGAGCTTTCCTGGTTCAACGTAGAGGCCCCCTCGGAATCATCGGCTGGGGAATGCTTTATTTCTGGCTGCTCTTCGCTACCGAACTTGTGTCAATACGATTCCAGGAACCTTTTGTTCTCTATCGAAGCTACATTTGGGCTCCCGGCATCATCATCGCCCTTTCTGGATGCCTGACACTGGCAAGGCTGTCCACTCGGGCCATGATATGTTGTTCCATCATCGTACTCTCCATATCATTTTTCATGAGCCGAGACCGCTTGCTTAGCCTGAAAAACGACAGGTCGCTTTGGAACGATGCGGCTGCCAAGTTGACATCGCCGGACCTGCCGGGCACCGAGCGGATTTTCTATAACCGAGGAATTCAACGACTAAAAGAAAACTCGCCATTTGATGCACTAGCCGACATGAACCGCGTTGTTTCACGCCTTCCCTCTTCTTTTGAAGGCTATAGTGGCCGTGCAAAAGCGCATCAGAACCTCGGGCAACATGAACTTGCACTCGCTGACCTGACGACGGCGAGCACCCACACGACAACCGCTGCGGCATTGGGGATGCTCGAATATGATCAATTTGTGTCGTTTACTGCGCTAAATCGGCAGCAGGAAGCGGAAATAGCCCTTACCCAGGCGGCAAGCCATGGCCATCCAACAGCCCGTGCGCTACTTGACTTCGAAAAAAATCGCCGCATGAAATCAAGCCATTGGCCCTCACCGTCAACCGAGGGGGCGCAACTGACCAAACAGGGAACATTAAACTGACTATTTTTGGCAGTATCTATTGCCGCCATTTTCGGAATTTAGCCCCAGCTTGCACAGAGCACACCCAATCAACTGAAAAATAAAGGTTATTTATAGGCAAAGCTGAGAAGGCAAAGCTGGCATAGAAATTGGTTGTATTTCATCAGCGGATTTCCCCGCCTTTTGCCAAAGGAGCTTTCCATGAAACGGGTACAACAAGGTTTCACCCTTATCGAATTAATGATTGTTGTGGCAATTATCGGCATTCTCGCTGCCGTAGCCATTCCTCAGTATCAGGACTACGTGACGCGCGCCAAACTGGCGAAGGTTAACGTTGCCGCCGATCCGATCAAGACCGCGGTAGCGATGTTTGCTCAAGAAAATGGGGGCCTTGCCAATCTGCCTGGCGACGGCTGGACCTCTCTGGGCCTGCAAGGTGCCCCGACTGGAACGACCGAAGTTTCCGGCATTACTGTTACCGCAGCCACCGGCGCGATTGTGGCAACGATTCAAGGCGTCGGAACAGGTTATGACACCAGCACCGTGACCTACACTCCGAGCGTCGGTAATTCGGCCGTTACTTGGGCGGTTGCATGCAACGACACTACCGCTGCTCACCGTGCAAACTTGGCCAAGACCTTTGCGTGCCCATAATTCCAGATATCGGCAACTAGTCCAAATGTAGATAAAGCTGCCATCTTCAAAAAATGCCGTTCAGTATTAACTGATCGGCATTTTCATTTTTGAGACAAGCAAATGTTGGCGGTAGGCATCCCCAGCAAAGCTCGGTGCTTTCATTGGTGGGCCGCCCGAAGTGGTGGGCTATGCGAGGTCACTAATGCGGCCTCCCTATTCTTGGCACTACCTTTTCGGTGGCAGTTCAGTGCCACAAGTTCACTTGATCCTATCGCTTATCCTCATCTTCCTGATTGAGAATTGGCAGTTTCCTCAATGGACTCATCTATATGTCAAACATCTACACCTCTCCGACTGAACCGAGTTTTTTCCATTGATAGGTTAGAAAATGGTGTCGACTTTGCTCCCAGCATTAATAGTCCCATATCGATATAGCCACTTTCCGATTAGCCACCCTCCAGGAAATCATTTCATTCAGCAATCCACCTGTTGCGTCCCCAAAAAAAACCCTGCATATTCCCGGTAAACCGCTCTCCGTACGAATACCTCATGTAGTTCCGGATCAATGTGTCCGTTGTTCTTGAAGTTTTCGAGAATGCTTAGCGCCTCCGACAGCCTCATCCCTTCCTTGTACGGCCTATCTTTGGCGGTCAGTGCCTCGAAAATATCGGCAATGCCCATCATCCTGGCTTGCCAGCTCATCTGGTCGCGCCGGAGACCTTTCGGGTAGCCTGTGCCGTCCATCCGCTCGTGGTGACCACCGGCGTATTCCGGGACATTTTTCAGATGCTTCGGCCAGGGTAGCTGTTCCAGCATCCGGATCGTGGCAACGATGTGGTGGTTGATGATTTCGCGTTCCGGCTGAGTCAGGGTGCCGCTGCGAATGGTCAGGTTTTCAAGTTCGTCGTCGGTCAGAAAAGCAACCTCATCGCCGTCGACATTACGCCAGCGATAGCCCGCGCCAATTTTTTTGACACGCGCGATATCTTCATCACTCATGTTTTCGCTGCCAATATTCGCCTGACGCAGAACACTGCGGTCGACATCGCATTGGAGGCAAAAACCACGATAGATCGCTTCGGCTTCAACGGCATCCTTGCCTTCTGCAATGCTCCGCCATTTGCGCACCTCGGCATCGCGTTTGATCACCTCGAAGCGCGTATCGATCAGATTGATGCGATCGTAAATCGTCTGCAGCTTGGTTGCCTTGTCGACGACATGCACTGGCGTCGTCACCTTGCCACAGTCGTGCAACAGGGCGGCGATGCGCAGTTCGTAGCGCTCGCTGTCGGTCAGTTTGAAATCGGCAAGCGGGCCTTCCGACGTAGCCTCGGCCGCTTCGGCCAGCATCATCGTCAGCTCCGGGACGCGCTGGCAATGGCCGCCGGTGTAAGGCGACTTTTCGTCGATCGCCAGATTGATCAGCTTGATGAAGGCTTCAAACAGGGTTTCGAGCTGCTGCACAAGTTGGCGGTTGGTCAAGGCGATGGCCGCCTGTGAGGCGAGCGACTCGGCCAGGCGCTGGTCGGCCTGGGAGAATTCAACAACGCGCCGTTGCGGGTCGAGGGCGTTGATCAGCTGCAGGACACCGATGATCTCGCCTTCATGGTTTTTCATCGGCACCGTCAGGAACGACTGTGAGCGATAGCCGGTGCGCTCGTCGAATTTGCGCGTTCCGGAAAAATCGAAACCGTCCGCCGCATAGGCGTCTGCGATATTGACCGTCCGACCGGTAATGGCGGCATAGGCGGCCACCAGGCTGTCATTCGGCGTACCATCGTCGCGGTAGAGAGCGAGATCGGGAAAGTTGCCGGAAGTCGGCTGGCCACTTGAGCCACCGAAGGCGATGCCCAGCGAATTCGTCCGGACAATCTCGAAATGCAGGTGCTGCCGGTCTTCGGAAAGGAGATACAGCGTCCCACCATCGGCCCGGGTAATGGTCTTGGCGGCAAGCAGTATTTTTTCCAGCAGCAGATTCAGATTACGCTCGCTGGAAAGTGAAGCGCCGATTTCATTAAGTTGCTCAAGACGGAGAAAGAGGTCATCGAGCGTTTCCATTCAGCCCCCTTCTAAAACTCCAAAACCTGGTTATTCTGCAACATCCGGGGCTTGAAATTACCGAGACAACGCTCGATCTCCTCCATGGTCAGCTCGATTTGCCCCGGCTTCAGGTGGGTGATGTGGATTTCGCAGGCGCGCTCCAGTTTCTGCAGCTCGGCCGCCAACATGTCCGGGCAGAGATGCTTGGAAAGTTCTGCCAGGCGCTGTTCGCGGTTGGAAAAGGCGCATTCGATGATCAGGTGCTTCAAATTGGCAACGCGATTGACGGCGTGCCAGAAGGGATCGCAAATCCCCGTATCGCCTGAGAAAACCAGACTGGCGGCACCGGAGTCGAGGTGGTAGCCGACGGCCGGCACCGTGTGTTCAGCCGGCAGGGCCGTAATGCGGCGACCATCCAGCGTGATGACCTGGCCGAGCTCGATCGCCTGATAGCGCATTAACGGCGTATCGGCATTCGGCACCTCGGCGAAGTCCGGCCAGATCGCCCAGTTGAAAATGTGGCGGCGCAGGATGTCGAGAACCGCGGCGCTGCCGTAAACCGTCAGCGGCGTGTGGCGGCGATCAGCCACCGTATCGATCATCAACGGCAAGGAAGCAATGTGATCGAGATGCGAGTGGGTGAGAAAGACATGATCAATCACCGCCAGCTCGCCAATCGACAGGTCGGCGACCCCCGTGCCGGCATCGATCAATATGTCATGATCGACGAGCAACGACGTGGTCCGCAGGTGCCGGCCGCCGATTCCGCCACTACATCCAAGAACGCGCAGCTTCATGTCTATTTGGTCTGGTAAATGGTGACACCGCCCCAGGATTCGGCCGGTGGATTAGCCCGCCAGGCAACGATCCGTTCGGCGTAGAGCGAATAAAGACGACAACCCGGCGAACGTTGGGCCAAATCGTCGAGCAAGCGTTCGGCCTGGTCCCAATCCCGCGCACGATACAGGTGCAGAACATGTTGCCACAGTTTCAGCTCATCGCGCACCGTCGGCGGCAATTCGGCGGTCAGTCCGAGCGGCTCATGGATGCTCACCGGCTCATCCTTACCTTTGACCTTGACGAGATCGAGTTCGCGGAACGTGACATCGCCGACGTGCACACGCGTCAGTTCGCCCACGACAATGCCGACGCCGTACTCCTTGGTGATGCCTTCAAGGCGGGACGCCAGATTCACCGGATCACCCATTACCGTATAGGCTTTGCGCACCGGCGAGCCCATATCGCCGACCGTCATCATTCCCGTATTGATGCCAATGCCGATCTTCAGTTCCGGCCAGCCACGCGCCTGGAAGGATGCGGCCAAGGCTTTTACTGCGCGCTGCATGCCAAGCGCCGCCAGCACGGCGTGACGGGCATTTTCCGCATCACCGACCGGCGCACCCCAGAATGCCATGATGGCGTCGCCGATGTACTTGTCGAGGGTCCCGCGATGGGCGCGGATGACATCGGTCATCGCGCCGAGGTAATCGTTCATCAGGCGCGTCAGCTCTTTCGGGTCCATGCCCTCGGACAAAGAGGTGAAGCCACGGATATCGGCGAAGAGCACGGTGAGTTCGGCGTTGCGCCCTTCCATGCTGTAGCTTTCCGGGTCCTTGACCATTTCATCGACCAGCTCCGGCGGCACGTATTGCCCGAACAACTCGGTAACTTGGCGCTTCGTCCGCGATTCGACGAAGTATCCCCAGGACATATTCAGCCCATAGAGCAAGACGATCAGCAACACGCTGGCCGCCAACGGCAGCACCAGATTGACCGAGGTCCACAACCACAGGTTGATCGCCAGCGTGGCGACCAGCATCCCGCCGGCCAGCGCCGTCGCCCGGCGCGGCGAAAGCAGCGGCAACAGGGCGGCCAGCATGCCACCCAACAGCACTATCTGCAGCGCCTCGAGGCCCGGCCCGTCGCCCGGCCTTTCCTTAATCGTCCCAGCCAGCATGCCGACAATCAGGTTGGCGTGCGCCTCGACGCCGGGATAAGCCCCGCCGACCGGTGTCGATCGCAGGTCCATCAGTCCCGGAGCGGTGGTGCCGATCAAGACGATGCGGCCCGCCAGATGCTCGGCGGCAACCCGCCCCTTCAAGATATCGACAGCGGAAAAGTAGGGAAAACTGCGTTGGTAACCGCGATAGGGAATCAGGGCCGCGGCATTCTCGTCGACCGGAATGCGCAGGCTGCCCCGCTCGCCTTCGAGATCAAACCAGGCGATCCTTTTCTGCCCCGCCGCAGACCCCGGTGTCAGCCTGGCGTTGCCGAGCAGGGTGCGCACCACCGCCAGCGAGAGCGCCTCGTAATAGGCGCCCTTGAACTCGACGATCAGCGGGATGCGCCGTGAACTGCCATCGAAATCGACTACCGGATTGAAGTGCCCGGCGCTCGCCGCGGCCTTCTGGAGGAGCGGCAGATTCGCCCCAAACCCGTCCCAGCTGACGAAGGAAGTGCCGGAGTCGGCGAAACTGCCGGCCGGAAATGCCGGCGGCGGCAAAGCCCCTGCCTGCTGGGCGCTGCTCGCCCCGGAAAAGTAGTAGCCGAGGACGACCGGGCGACCGCGCAAGCTGTCGGCAAACAACTGGTCATAGTCGAGACTGTGCCGCAATTCGGCCAAGGTTCGCTGAAACCCGGCCTCGCCTTTCAACTGCTGCCGCCCGACGCGCTCCAGCACCTTGAGGCCCGAGCTTTCATCGGGCTCGGCAAAAACCACATCGAAACCGAGCACGGCAACCTGGTAATCCTCGTACAGGCGATTGACCAGTTCCGCCAGGACATTGCGTCCCCACGGCCAGTGCCCGACTTCGCCCAGGCTGCGCTCGTCGATATCGACGATGACAACCCGCTGATCGACGGTATCCGGCATGGCCAGCCGGACCCGCACATCGTAGAGATAGGCCTCAAGGGCGGTGACGAAGGGAATCTGCCACAGCTGCCCGGCGTGACCGAGCATCAGCAATACACATAACGCGCCGAGGATGAAGCGGACCAGAGGCTTTTTCACGCCGGCGTCACTGGGCAACCGACCTCAGGCTTTGAGAAAAAATTCCATCTTGATTCCGGCGATTTCGATCACATCGTGGTCGCCCAGCGGGTGAGCCTGGGCGTCGAGCGCTGTGCCGTTCACCACGGGAAACTGCCGACCTTCGACGTGTGTGATGAAGTAGCCATGCGGCCGCCTGGCGATCACCGCCACCTGCAAACCGGGCTTGCCCAGCGTCGTCAGGGTTTTGGTCAGTTCGAGCTCCTTGCCGGCATTCGGGCCGCTCAACAGCTGGATGGCAGCGGCCGGAATGCTCGGGGCCGGCGGAGGCGGCGGCACGCCAAGGTTGGAGCGGGTCGGCGAGCCGGTCGGCGCGAGTTGCATCTCGCTGGGCAGCTTGGCCATGGCCGAGCGCATCAGCGCATTCTTGTCGAAATCACCGGCGGCCGCCCCGGCCTGCGAATCGCTCATGTACTTGAGCTTGTACTTGCCCAGTTCGATGACATCGTTGTTGCGCAGGATGTGTTTCTTGACCGGCTGGCCGTTGACCAGCGTGCCGTTGGTGCTGTTCAGATCCTCAAGGAAGGAGTCGTTGAGGATCGTCACCACCACGGCATGCTCGCCGGAAATGGCAAGGTTGTCGATCTGGATATCGTTATGCGGCTTGCGACCAATGCTCAGGCGCTCCTTGTTGAGCTGAATTTCCTTGAGCACCAGTCCATCCATCGAAAGGATCAGTTTTGCCATCTCTTGCCATCCTCGTTTTACTTCAAGCGGGCCAGCAGCTTTTGCCACCACCCCCTGGGCGAAGAATAGTCGCCCCGCACCTTGACCAGAATTACCGAGACATTATCGCGCCCGCCGTTGTCATTGGCCATCTGCACCAACTGTTCCGCAGCCAGTGTCAGATTGCCGCCCAGCGTTTGCAGCGTGAGCGCGATTTCATCATCCTCGACCATGTCGTTCAAACCGTCCGAACAAAGCAGCACGATATCGCCGGCCTGCAGTTCGTAATCATGAATTTCCGTGTCGACATCGTGATCGACACCAAGCGCCCGCGTCACCAGATTCTTGTTTTGCGAATAGCGCGCTTCTTCGGCGGTAATCATGCCACTATCAAGCTGCTCCTGCAAAAGGGAATGATCCTTGGTTAATTGCTCGAAGGACTCACCGCGCAGGCGATACAGACGCGAATCCCCGACATGGGCAACACTCATCCGGTTGTCGTAAAACCAAGCGAGCACCAGAGTCGTCCCCATCCCGGCATATTGCGGCTGTCTTTGCGCGGCATTGAAGATGGCTGCATTGGCCAGCAGAACTTCCCGGGCAATGTGCTGTTCGGCAAAGCTGGCATCGCACAAAGCGGCCGATCGGGCGCTTTGTGTCGGAATGAAACAGGCGAAATTGCTCGAAAGCAAGGTGGTCGCCATGCCGCTGGCCACTTCTCCGGCGTTATAGCCGCCCATGCCATCGGCCAGGATGGCGATGCCCAACCCGGCATCGGCAAACAACGCATCTTCATTATGCGAACGGACCCTTCCCGGATCGGTGCGAGCCACCACCTCCAGAGCGTCGGCGAGCTTCATTTCAGGTATCCCTCACAGCCGGTGATCGGGCAGCCTGTGCTGCCAATTGGTCAATGCAGGCGCGCAGATCGGCGGCCATTTCGGCTCCGCGTTGATAGCGCTCCGCAACATTCTTGTTCAGCGCCCGAGCGATCACCGCCACCACGCTGCTCGGTAAGGCAGGATCAATGCTCAGAATATCCGTTGGCGCCTCGTTGGTGATCTTGTACATCAACTGGGCCAGCGACTCGCCGACAAACGGCAGTTGTCCGCAGGACATCTGGTACAAGGTGACACCCAGCGAAAAGAGGTCGGAACGACCATCGATTTTCTTCCCGGCGAGTTGTTCGGGCGACATGTAGGAGGGCGTACCGAGCACCATGCCGGTCTTGGTGCGCGACGAATCGGTGATCCGGGCAATGCCGAAATCGGTCACCTTGACCTGGTCGCTCGCCGCTTCGTACATGATGTTGGCCGGCTTGATGTCGCGATGGACGACCTGCTGGCCATGCGCGTAATCCAGCGCATCGGCGACGCGGGCTATGATCGACAGGACCGTCGGCAAGGGCAGCAGCGCGGCCGGCTTGGTCTGTGCCACCAGGTCGCGGCCCTGCAGGAATTCCATGGCGATATAGGCCAGATCGTGCGCTTCGCCGGCATCGTACATCGTGACGATATTCGGATGATTGAGCCGCCCCGCCGTTTCGGCCTCGCGGAAAAAGCGCTGCTTGACGTCGGCCAGCTCGTCTTCGTCGAACTCTTGGGCCAACGCCATGGTCTTGATGGCGACGACCCGGTTGATCTGCGGATCGCGCCCCTGATAGACCACACCCATCGCCCCCTTGCCCAGCTCCTTCTCCAATTCGTAACGACCGAGCATCGGCTTGTCGAGCTGCCCGCCCGCGACAATCGGCGGACCGGCATCGGCCAATGGCACCATTGCCGAGCCCTGTCTGGCCCGCCCGAGACGCATCTGGATATCGCGGAACGTCGGGTTGTGTTCGGCCATCGTGCGAAACACCGTCTCGGCCTTGGCAAACTGGCGCTGGCGCTCGTAATCGAGCGCCAGGTTGTACATGTTCTCCATCAGCCCATCATCCAGCGGACATTTGCGGAATTTTTCAAAAGCCATGTCGAGCTGCCCCTGGCCCTGAAAAGCCAGACCCAGCATGCGGTTCGCTTCTGCCGAGGCGAACGCCGATTTTTCTGCTGGCCGCTCGCCCAGCAGAAACCGCTTGGCGACCAGCAGCAAGTGACCGACCACCAGCAGGCTGGCCGCCCCCATCAGCGGAATCCACAGGCCGACGCCGAGCATCAGAAAAAAATAGCTACCGAACAAGATCAGCAGAAGCAGCAGGGTAGCCAGCGCGCCCTGCCAGCGCCCCAATTTGGGCAGCGCGAAAATGAGGTAAACACCGACGACCAGCAGGGCGGCCAGGCTAGCCCAGATTCCCCACGACGGCGTCACGAAAAAGTGCTCCTGCAGGATGCTCGATACCGCATCGGCGACGCCGAGCACCGGCGCCATCGACGGCGCCTGCGAAGCAGCCAGACCGGTAGCCGTCACCCCGACCAGGACGATCTTGCCGGCATACTTGCTGGCCGGAACCTTGCCAGTCAGCACATCGGCGAAGGAATCCACCGGAAACGCCGACTGTCCGTCGCTGGCCCTGTAGAAGTAGGGGTTCATCCGAGTGCTGGCATCGGTGGCGATCCGCAGCTTGCCGAGCCGCACCGCCTCACCGAGCCGGACCTTGATGTCGGCCGGACCGAGATCGAGACTCCGGGCCGCGATCATCAGCGACAGCGCCGGGTAGAACTGGTCGGAATACTGGACGACCAAGGGCTCGCTCCGCACGCTGCCGTCGGTATCCGGCGTACGGTTCAGAAACCCCAGGGCGAGCGCCTTGCCGCCCAGAGTCGCAAGCGGCATCTGCACCTGTGTCGCCGGCAACGCGTGCCCTTTCCCTTCGACCACCTGCGGCAGGCGGTTCGACAGCAGGAATCCGGGTAACGCCTGGGTGGGATGCCCCGGCACCTTGCCCAATTCAAACGACACCGGCAACACAACGTTGCCGGCCCGGGCGTAGCTATCCGCCAGTTGGCGATCCGAATTGAGGGCTGTTTCAGCCTCGGCCAGTACGGCCGTTATTTTTTTGGTTTCCGGCCCCAAACCCGCCCCATCGGCTACCGCCTGATTGGCGATGTCGATCAGCCGGGTGATATAGGTGTAACCGGGATCGAGCTGCGCTTCGGAAAACAACACGGTATTGGCAATCACCTTGGCCGGCACCTCCGCCAGCCGATCGGTAAGCCGGGCATGCAGTTGCCGCGACCAGGGCCAGGGACCAAGCTGGGCAATGCTCCGGTCGTCGATGGCGATCACCGCGATGCGCTCGGATGGGACGCGACTGGCGGCCTGCATACCGAAGTCGTAAGCCTGGCGTTCAAGGCCATCCAGGAGATCGGAGCGGACGGCAGTCAGCATCAGCAGGGTAACGAGCCCCCCGAGGAACCAGTCCGACTTCCAGAACACGCCCTTCGCCATCCCCCCGCCCTCTTGTTTTTAGTGTCGGATCACGAGCCAATGCGGCCGGGGCATATTCTTACGCCCACTCGCTCCCCCGGTCAAACCTCATTGCATCGGTATTTCCTGCCCCAGGCCCGCCGCTTCGGCCGCAGCGAGAACCCGCAGGGCAACGGCCAGATCCTGGATCGCCATGCCCTGCGACTCGAACAGGGTGATTTGCTCGACCGATGTACGGCCGGCATGACGCCCGACGATCACTTCCCCGAGTTCAACCAGCTGACGCGGATGCAAGCGGCCTTTTTCCAGCAAAGGCAGCAGATCTCCGGCTTCAGCCACGGCGGTCGGCACGCTGTCGACGGCGACCAGCGCGCAGCGTTTGACGGCAGCTTCCGACAGTTCCTGACGGATCAGCGCATTCGAACCCGCCGCATTGATATGCACGCCCTCCTCCAGCCATTCGGCGTCGAACAAGGGCTGGGCAGCCGTCGTCACGGTGCCGAGCAGATCGCTGCCGCGCACCGTCTCCTCGGCGCTGACCGCCGGTACCACGGCAACGCCGGTCTGCTCGCTCAAGCGCTGGCAGAAAGCCTGCAACTTGTCGGCATGGCGGCTGAACACCTTGACCCGCTCGAGCGGCAGCGCCGCGCAGATGGCCTGGACATGGCCTTCGGCCTGCCAGCCGGCACCGAACACACCGGCCACCGTCGAATCGGGCCGGGCCAACCATTTGGCGGCCAAGCCGCTGACCGCTCCGGTCCGGATCATGCCGAGATAGTCGGCTTCGATCACGGCCCGCAATCTGCCGCTGGCCGCATCGAACAGGTGAACCAGGAAGCGGTTGCCACTGCGATTGCTGGTATAGGCCTTGTAGCCGATAACCCCTTGCGCCGGCAGCGCCCCCTGCAAAATATGCAGCACGGTCTGCGGCAGGCGGCTGCGGGCACGCGGCGTGTCGAGCGCCAAACCCAACGCCAGGTCGCGATGCGCCGACTCGACAGCCTCCATCGCCATCGCTACCGTCAACAGTTTTTTTACGTCATCTTCCGAAAGAAACAAGGCCATAGCACGACTCCTTAAACGATGGTCACATCCTGCCTGGCCAGCAGACGCTGCTCCAGCCAGCGACCGAGACCAACGACCAGCACGGCGCCAACCGCTCCGGCCGCCTTGGCCGACCAGGCCGGCAGCGGCGGCAGTAATTGGATGACGCCCGGGTCGGAGAAGATCATTTGTCCGGCGACATAGCCAAGCAGGCCGGCGCCAAACAGCACGATGGACGGAAACCGCTCCATCCAGTGCAGAATCAGCTGGCTCGACCAGACGATCAACGGAATGCTGACCGCCAGCCCGAAGAACAGCAGGGCCAGACTGCCATGCGCCGCCCCGGCCACCCCAATGACGTTATCCAGGCTCATCACGAAATCGGCGACGATGATGGTCTTGACCGCCCCCCAGAGATTGCCCGAAGCCTTGATGTCATGACCGTCCTCTTCCTCGGGCAGCATCAGTTTGACGGCAATCCACAGCAGCAGGAGTCCGCCGACCAGTTTCAGCCAGGGCAGGTTCATCACCAGCGCGGCGAAGACGGTCAGCACGACACGCAGGCTGACCGCGCCGGTAACGCCCCAGAAGAGGCCGGTCCGGCGCTGTTCCGGCGACAGATTGCGACAGGCCAGCGCGATGACTACGGCGTTGTCACCCGACAGCACGATGTCGATCAGGATGATCTGGCCAACGGCAATCCAGAAGAGGCTAGAAGTTAAGTCAAGTTCCATAAACCATCAGACGAAAAAAAGGCGAGCACGCAGCCCGCCTTTTTGGTTGAGCAAGGCTCGAATTTTACAGCAAGGCCTTGAGCAGCTTGGCCATTTCAGACGGATTGCGCGTCACGGTGAAACCGCAGGCTTCCATGATTTCCAGCTTGGCATCAGCCGTATCGGCACCGCCGGAAATCAGGGCGCCGGCATGGCCCATGCGCTTGCCGGCCGGAGCCGTGACACCAGCGATGAAGCCGACGATCGGCTTCTTCATGTTGTCCTTGCACCACATGGCAGCTTCAGCTTCGTCCGGACCGCCGATTTCGCCGATCATGATGACCGCATCGGTATCCGGGTCGTCGTTGAAAGCCTTCATCACGTCGATGTGCTTCAGACCGTTGATCGGATCGCCACCGATACCGACCGCCGACGACTGGCCCAAACCGATTTCGGTCAACTGGCCGACGGCTTCGTAGGTCAAGGTGCCGGAGCGGGAAACGACGCCGATCCGACCCTTGCGGTGGATGTGACCCGGCATGATGCCGATCTTGATTTCGTCCGGCGTGATCAAACCAGGACAGTTCGGCCCGAGCAGCAGGGTCTTCTTGCCGCCCTTGGCTTCCTTTTCCTTCATCTTGTTGCGCAGGATCAGCATGTCGCGGACCGGGATGCCTTCGGTGATGCAGATGGCCAGATCGAGGTCGGCTTCAACGGCTTCCCAGATCGCGGCGGCGGCGCCCGGGGGCGGCACGTAGATCACGGAAACGGTGGCACCGGTTTCGGCGGCGGCTTCCTTGACCGAAGCGTAGATAGGAATGTTGAAGATGGATTCGCCAGCCTTCTTCGGATTCACGCCGGCGACGAAGCAGTTCTTGCCGTTGGCGTATTCCTGGCACTTTTCCGTATGGAACTGACCGGTCTTGCCGGTAATGCCCTGGGTGATAACTTTGGTGTCTTTATTGATGAAAATGGACATTCAATAGCTCCTTACTTGACCGCAGCAACGATCTTGGTGGCGGCCTCGGCCATGGAATCGGCAGAAATGATCGGCAGACCGGAATCCTTCAGGATCTGCTTGCCCATGTCTTCATTGGTACCCTTCATGCGCACGACGAGCGGCACCGACAGATGGGTTTCCTTGGCCGCGGCGACGACGCCGGCAGCAATGGTGTCGCACTTCATGATGCCGCCGAAGATGTTGACCAGAATGCCCTTGACGTCAGGATTCTTGAGCATGATCTTGAAGGCTTCGGTGACCTTCTCGGTCGTCGCACCACCGCCGACGTCGAGGAAGTTGGCCGGCTCGGCGCCAAACAGCTTGATGGTGTCCATCGTGGCCATGGCCAGACCGGCACCGTTCACCAGGCAGCCGATGTTACCGTCGAGCGAGATGTAGGCCAGATCGAACTTGGATGCTTCGATTTCGTCGGCATCTTCTTCGTCGAGATCGCGGAAGGCAACGATTTCCGGCTGACGGTACAGGGCGTTGGCGTCGAAGTTGAACTTGGCGTCCAGCGCCTTGATGTTGCCGTTGCCTTCGAGGATCAGCGGGTTGATTTCCGCCAGCGAAGCATCGGTTTCCATGTAGCAGTTGTACAGGCCCTTGAGCGCTTCAACGGCTTGTGCCTGCGAAGCGGCCGGAATGCCGATACCGGCAACCAGGGTCATGGCTTGTTCGTCGGTCAGACCAACCAGCGGGTTGATGAAAACCTTGAGAATTTTTTCCGGGGTGTTGTGGGCAACTTCTTCGATGTCCATGCCGCCTTCGGAGGAGGCCATCATCGCCACGGACTGGGTCGCGCGATCGGTCAGCGCAGCCACGTAGTACTCGTGCTTGATATCGGCGCCTTCTTCGATCAGCAGGCGACGAACCTTCTGGCCTTCCGGGCCGGTCTGGTGCGTGACCAGTTGCATGCCGAGGATCTGGTTGGCGTACTCGCGCACTTGCTCGAGCGACTTCGCCACCTTGACGCCACCACCCTTGCCACGGCCACCGGCGTGGATCTGGGCCTTGACCACCCAGACACTGCCGCCCAGGGTCTCGGCTGCCTTGACCGCTTCATCGACGGACAGACAGAAGATCCCGCGCGGAACCGTAACGCCGAATTTCTTCAGGAGTGTTTTGCCCTGATATTCGTGAATTTTCATGCGCTTTCCTTGCGTTTAGTTGAGTTGCGAGCAATAAGCGGTAGCCATACAGTCCCCCGGCCCCGCCCTGTTATAACGGTTTGAGCCCAAAATCTTACCACAGACCGGATTTTTTATTGCTGGCCAAAATTCATAATTACGGACTGCTTTCGATGGCCCGAACCGCCTTGTAGAGCAACGGCAAAAGCAGCGCGGCGGCGAACATCAGCCCGATCACCGCGGCCAGCCAGAAACCGGCGACGCCGAACGGCGGCTGCCACCTGTAACAGAGCCAGGCCCCACCGAGCAAACCGACGCCCCAGAAGCAGAAGGTCTGCACCAGCATCGGCAGAAAAGTCACCCGATAGGCCCGCAGGACATGACCGGCAACGGTCTGCAAGGCATCGAAAAACTGGTAGATGGCGACATAGGCAATCAGGCTAAGCGCCACCGCCCGCACCGCCGGATCATCGGTATAGGCGGCGATCAGCGGCCCGGCCGTCAGCCAGAGCCCAAGGCCGGCCAGGGTCGACAGGCCGGCCGCAAGCAACAGGCCGGCCTTGATCGTCGCATGGGCACGCCGCCAGTCGCGCCCGCCAACCGCCTGCCCGACGGCTGCCATGGTGGCGATGGCGAGCGACAGCGGCAGCATGTAGGTCAGCGCCGATAGATTGGCGATGATCCGGTGACCGGCGACGACGGTCGCGCCCAACGACGCAACGAAGAGGCTGATCAAGGTGAACGAGGTTATTTCAACCAGGTTGGACAAACCCATCGGCAAGCCCAGGCGCAGCAGTTCCCGCCACACCGTCCAGCGTACCCACTGCCAGTTGGCGAAAGGCCGGTAGCGTCGGCCGAGCGGTCCCCAGGCAAGATAGGCGGCGCCGCTCAGACAGGCCAGCCAACCGATCAGGATATTCGACAAGGCACAGCCGACGACGCCAAGCGGCTCGCCAAACCAGCCCTGCAGCGCCAACCCCCAGGCGAGCAGGGCATGCAGGCCGAGGGCAAAAATGCCGATCCCCATCAACACCCGCGGTTTGCCCAGCGCATTGCAGAAAGCGTAGAAGGTCCGATAACACAACGCCGCCGGCAGCCCCCAGGCAAGCCAGGCCAAATATTGTCTGACCTTGGCAGCCACGGCGGCGTCCATATCCGCCATGCCGAGCACCGCGTCGGGATGCGTCAGCAACAGCACACCCGGCACACTGAGCAGCAAGGCCAGCCAGAAACCCTGCTGCAGAATGCCGGCCACCTCGCCATCGCGCTTTGCGCCGTGCAAGTGGGCGACGACCGGCGCCACCGCCTGGAGGATGCCGACCAGCGCAAAAACGACCGAGACATGAATGCCGCTGCCGATGGCGACTGCCGCCAGATCAAGCGGACTGACATGGCCGAGGACGGCGGTATCGATCACCATCATGCCGACCGAGGCGAGCTGGGCGATCAGGATCGGAAAGGTATGGGCAAGCAGCCCGCGGGCCACGACAAGAAGCATCGAGCGATTGTCGCATGCCCGGCCGACCGGCAAAAACATGCCAAGTTGATCTGGCTCAAGCAGCCGACCGGCCGGCCGGTCGAAAATCTCCGGTTCAGGAGGGAGTCAACAATGAAAAAAGGCCTACACGCCATAGAAACCGCCAGTCGCGACGAGATCATCGCGCTCCAGACAGCACGTCTGAAATGGACGCTGCACCACGTTTACGACAATGTGCCGCACTACCGGGCCAAATTCGATGCCGCCGGCGTCCGCCCCGAGGATTTCCACTCGCTGGCCGACCTCGCCAGATTCCCCTTCACCACCAAGCAGGATCTGCGCGACAACTACCCTTACGGCATGTTCGCCGTCCCCCGTGAAAAAGTCGTCCGCGTCCATGCCTCGAGCGGCACGACCGGCAAGCCGACGGTGGTCGGCTACACACAGAAGGACATCGACACCTGGGCCGACCTGATTGCCCGCTCGATCTACGCTGCCGGCGGCCGACCCGGCGACATCGTCCATGTCGCCTACGGCTACGGCCTGTTCACCGGCGGTCTCGGTGCCCATTACGGCGCCGAGCGACTGGGCTGCACGGTGATCCCGATGTCCGGCGGCCAGACCGAGAAGCAGGTTCAGCTGATCTGCGACTTCAAGCCGAACATCATCATGGTCACCCCGTCCTACATGCTGAATATCGCCGACGAATTCCATCGCCAGGGCATCGACCCGAAAAGCACCGCCCTGCGTATCGGCATCCACGGCGCCGAACCCTGGACCGACGCCATGCGCGGCGAGATCGAGAAGGCTTTCGCGATCGACGCCATCGATATCTACGGCCTGTCGGAAGTGATCGGCCCGGGCGTCGCCAACGAATGCGCTGAGACCAAGGACGGCCCGGTGATCTGGGAAGACCATTTCTACGCCGAAATCATTGACCCGCTGACCGGCGAAGTGCTGCCCGAAGGCAGCGAAGGCGAACTGGTGTTCACCTCGCTGACCAAGGAAGCGATGCCGGTCATCCGCTACCGGACCCGCGACCTGACCCGGCTGCTGCCGCCGACCGCCCGTTCGATGCGGCGGATCGGCAAGATTACCGGCCGCTCGGACGACATGCTGATTATCCGCGGGGTCAACGTCTTCCCGTCGCAGATCGAGGAACTGATCCTCAAGCAGCCCAAGCTGTCGCCGCATTACGTGCTGGAAATCAGTCGCGACGGCCACCTCGACACGATGAAGGTAAATGTCGAACTGAAGCCCGAATTCGAGTTCACCAGCAATGCCGAGAAGGAGTTCGTGGCGCACGACCTGCAGCACCACATCAAGTCCTACATCGGCATTTCAGCTCGCATCGACGTGGTCGAAATCGGCGGCATCGAACGCTCGATCGGCAAGGCCAAACGCGTCATCGACAAACGGCCGAAATAGCGGCAGCTAGACGATCCGGGCGCGCAGCGTACCAACGCCGTCGACGCCCGCTTCCAGCACATCGCCGGTAACGATCGGCCCGACGCCGGCCGGCGTGCCGGTATAGATCAGGTCGCCGGCCTCGAGGCGGACCATCGTGGACAGGTTGGCGATGATGTCGGCGACCTTCCAGAGCATCGCCGACAAATCGCCATCCTGCCGCATCTGGCCATTGACGCTCAGCCAGATACGCCCGTGTTCAGGATGACCGGCCTCGGCCACCGGACTAATCACGCCGGCCACCGCCGACTGATCGAAGCCTTTGCCCATATCCCACGGATGGCCTTTTTCCTTGGCCCGGCCCTGGATATCCCGGCGCGTCAGGTCAAGCCCGACGGCGTAGCCGAAAATCAGGTCTTTGGCCGCCTCTACCGCAACGTTCGCTCCCCCCGCCCCCAGCGCGACGATCATTTCGACCTCATGATGCAGATTTTTGGTAAGCGGCGGATAGGCAACGCTGATCTCGCCCTCGCCGCTGACCATCGCATCGGCCGGTTTCATGAAGAAGAACGGCGGCTCGCGCCCCTCGGCCTGATCGGCGGCGCCCATCTCGCGGGCATGATCGGCATAGTTGCGGCCGACGCAAAAAATGCGGCGAACCGGGAAGCGGCTGGCGGTTCCGGCAACAGGAAGCGCGGTAACGGGACTGGGTGAAAATACGAAAGTCATCGGGCAATTCGCTGGGGGTTGATCACAAGCAGGAGTGTGCAATATTTCACCATGGGTGCGCCAGCGCAGTGTTACAGTTTTGCCATATCTGACGAAGTTAACGAGTAACACAAAGGCCCCCATGAATTCCAGAGCACTCCATCTCAGCGCACTAAGCGCAGCCCTGTTCTCAAGCGTGGCCAACGCCGTCGGATTTGGTGAAATCACCTTGCATTCACGGGTCGGCGAGCCTTTAAGGGCGGAGGTTCCGGTTCTGACCAGGGCCGGCGAGGAAATCGACACGGTCTGCTTTTCCCTTGCCCCGCTGCCCGGCTCGGACCTGCCCGTCGTTACCGCTGCCCGGACCCGGCTGGTCCGCAATGGCGCGAACTATCGCCTGCTGATCACCGGCACCCGGCCGATTGCCGAACCGGTGTTCATGGTCGGCCTGCGCGCCAATTGCGGCGCGGACCTGCAGCGCGACTACGTGCTGATGCCGGCAGCACCGATAATGCTGGCCGAAGTCGACCGCGAACTGCCCGTGGCCGCCGCAACTACATCCCCGAGAAAAACTGGCAATTCCCGTGAATGGCGTGCCCGTGATGGCGACACCCTGGCAGGCATTGCCGAATCGCAAGCCCCGGCCAGCGCCGCCGCACAGCGTCGCTTGCTGGTCGCGATGCTGCGGGCCAATCCCGATATCTCGCCGGATGCCCCCCTGCTCGAAGGCACGCCGGTACAAATTCCCAAGTTGCGCGAGCGCATGCCGACCAGGCGCACTGCCGACACCGAGCCGCCGTTAGCACCGCAGAACGCCGCAGCAGGCGAAGCGCCGGCGCCGCGTCCGAAGAGGACGGCGCCCAGCGCCCCCTCGGCCAAGCCGGCCAGCGGCGGCACCGATCGGGTCATTCTCGGCACGCCGCCGGACGACCTGAAACCGGGCGAAAAAGCCACACCCGCCAGCCTGAGCCAGATGGAAGAACGCATGCTCAAGCTGGAAATGACGCTGCATCTGCTCGACCAGGAAGTCGACAAGCTGAACAACGCCCTGGCGCTGACCACCGAAGCCTTGTCGGCCCAGCACAAACTCCAGGCAGCACAGGCGGCGCAAACGCCGCCGGCCGTCCCGGCAGCCGTGGCGACGCCGGCCAAGCCTGAGCGCTCGACGCAGGACAACTGGCTTGAATTGCTGATCAGCGCGCTGGTCGGCGGCGGCATTGCAGCCGGGCTGGCCCACATCCTGGGCCGGAATCGCCGCTCGAACAACGACGAGATTCCGCTGGCGATGACCGTTTCACCCCCGGAAACCCAGCCCGGGAAGCCCGCCGCCAAGGTTGTGCCGCCCCCGCAAAAAACGCCATCCGCGCCGGCCAGCGAACCGGTGCGCCCGGCAACCGTTGCGGTCGACATCCCCCTTGACGCGGCAATGTCCGATTTCAGGAAGAACGAAACATTCGACGTCAATCTAAACGAAGGCGATTCCGCGCTTGAACTGGCCGAGATCATGCTGTCCTTCGGGCGGGTGCGCGGCGCGGCGGAAACGCTGGCCCAGCACATCGAGGAGAATTCGCCGACCAACATTCAGCCGTGGACCATGCTGCTCGATCTCTATCGTCGTGGCGACATGCACGCCGAGTTCAACAGCCTGGCAACAAAGATGCGCCAAAAATTCAATGTCAACGTCCCGACCTGGGAAGATTCGACAACCCCGGTCTCCGGCCTCAAATCACTCGAAGACTACGCGCACATCGTCTGGCGGGCGGGCAATAGCTGGGGCACCCAGGAATGCCTTGATTACCTGTTCGAACTGGTTCATCAGAATCGCGCCGGTCAACGTAGCGGCTTCCCGCTCGAAGTCATCGAAGAGATCGCGCTTCTGATGCGGGTCCTCGAAGAAGGCTACGGACTGAAGCGCCCGGCTTAAACCGGGTTGTCCACATCGACGAATTCGCAGTTCAGGCCAAAGCGCTCGGCCAGGTGCCCGGCCAGGGCCATGACACCACCGCGCTCGGTTGCATGGTGGCCGGCGGCGAGATAGGCCACGCCGCTTTCGCGGGCAAGATGGACGGTCTGTTCCGAGATTTCGCCCGACAGGAAGGCATCGACCCCCAACGCTATCGCCTGCTCGAAATACCCCTGTGCGCCGCCGGAGCACCAGGCAATCCGGCGAATCGGCCGCACCGGATCGCCAATCACCAGCGGCGTCCGGCCAAGCGCCTGGGCCGCCTTGGCGGCCAGGACGGCCAGCTCGGTCGGTTCAGCCAACGCGCCTTGCCAGGCGATATCCTGTTCGCCGAAACGCCCGTCGGCCAGCCAGCCCAAGCGAGCCGCCAACTGCGCGTTATTGCCCAGCTCGGGATGGGCATCGAGCGGCAGGTGGTAGGCCAGCAGGTTGATGTCATGTTCGATCAGCGCCCCGAGACGGCGGCGGCGCATGCCGGTCACCCGGCCATCCTCGCCTTTCCAGAAATAACCGTGATGGACCAGAATGGTATCGGCGCCGCGCGCCACTGCAGTATCGAGCAAGGCCTGGCTGGCCGTGACGCCGGTTACGATGCAGCGGACTTCGTCGCGTCCTTCCACTTGTAGGCCATTTGGGCAATAATCCCGGAACTTTCCGGGCTCCAGCAGCTCATCCAGATAGCTAACCAGTTCTTCGCGTTTCATAGATACGGTCTTTCATGCACAGGTTGTGGCTGATTTTTGCACAAACGGTAACCGTTGCGGTCGCTGTTCTGTTCGTGCTTACAACGTTGAAACCGGAATGGCTGCACCAGTCGCCAACCGTCGTCGCGCTGCGTGAATCGGCATCCGGCAACGCCGACGGCAAAGGCATGCCGAGCGGCTCCTACCGTGATGCGGCGCGCGCCGCCTTGCCCTCCGTCGTCCATATCTACACCACCCAGAAGATCAAGCAGCAGAATCATCCGCTGTTCGACGACCCGATCTTCCGTCACTTCTTCGGTGAACGCCCGGAAGGCCAGGAGCAGAAAAACTCCGGTCTCGGTTCCGGTGTCATCGTCAGCCCGAACGGCTACATCCTGACCAATTACCATGTTGTCGAAGCCGCCGACGACATCCAGGTTTCGCTCAATGACAGCAAGACCTACAAGGCCCGCGTCATCGGCAGCGATCCCGAGTCCGACTTGGCCGTCCTGCAGATCAAGGCCGACAAGCTGCCGACCGTCACCTTTGCCCAGCCGGACGGCTTGCGCATCGGCGATGTCGTGCTCGCCATCGGCAATCCCTTCGGCGTAGGCCAGACGGTGACCATGGGCATCGTCTCGGCACTCGGCCGTTCGCACCTTGGCATCAACACCTTCGAGAACTTCATCCAGACCGATGCCGCGATCAATCCGGGCAACTCGGGTGGCGCCCTGGTCGATGTGAACGGCAACCTGGTCGGCATCAACACCGCGATTTATTCGCGCACCGGCGGCAATCACGGCATCGGTTTCGCCATCCCGGCCGCCAGCGCCCGCAACATCATGGAACAAATCATCCAGAACGGCGCGGTAACGCGCGGCTGGATCGGTGTCGAAGCCCAGGAAATCACTCCTGAACTAGCCGAGTCCTTTGGCCTGCCCGACACCGAGGGCGCCCTGATCGCCGGCGTCATGCGCGGCAGCCCGGCCGATGCCGCCGGCGTCCGGCCCGGTGACGTCCTGCTCACCGTCAGCGGAAAACCGGTCAAAGATCCGCAGATCATGCTTGATCTGATCGCAGCCCTGAAACCCGACGAACGCGCCAGTTTCCGCCTGCGCCGCGACAAGAGCATCGTCGAAGTGCAGGTCAAGATCGGCAAACGCCCAGCGATCCGGCAAGAGAAAGAGTAAGTCATGTGCCAGCTGCTCGGCATGAACTGCAACGTGCCGACTTAGTTAAACAAAATCAACAAGTTACGCTGGATAATTTTTTATTTGTGTCACCTATTTCGCGGATTCTGTGTAGCTTGAACGTGGCACCTCTGCGCTAATTGCGCCAGCAAGTACAACGCTCAATAGAAACGCGATGCATTACATGCGGACTCTTGCTGTGTTGACCACCGAATCGGATCGGTACTGACCAGACGAATTCATCAACTTGGGCTGCCCAAGCCGAACGGCAACTCTGTGCCCAAAGCAGAAATTGCGGAACTGCGATAGTAGACGTTCAACGATTGATGTAAGCGGAAGTTGAGCGAGACTGCGAGCCAAAACGACAACAGTTTGATCGGATTGTCAGTCCTCTAGGCCTGTGCTTTTGGGAGTAAATGCGATGCCCCCATTATCAGTCAGGAAATAATCCATGCGATTCATTGTGCAAAGAGCGACTTCTCTAGCTGAATCATTTCGTGGATAAGCTTTGCCATCAGGAAGCTGTACACCAAGGACCGGTGTGCCATATGCTCCCTCGATGAATATTGGACGTAATTGCATCTGCTCAAGCCTGTCCCAAAGACGCAAGAGTGCTTCATTCAAAACGACGGACCTATCTTGATATGGATTGACCGTTGCCCAAGCCCCCCCAGTGGAATTTCTCTGAACAGGGTCTATACAGCAAACCTTTGCCCTATCTATTAAATCCGGTAAATCAACGTCAATAAGTTTTAACTCAAGGTATCCCAATCTCGCAGCTGCTCGAAGGCGACCTTCGAGCTTTTCAGAGACCTCGGCCAGCTTCGCTTCGAAATTTTGAACTCGTTCTCGATGAAACAACTGAAACTGTGCCTCTGCTTCAATTTCGCCCAAGGTACGCAAGTCGCGAAGTTCATCTTTTGATGTCACTGTTATCTCCAAAACGAGGGCAACATATTTTGCGTCGTTACTTTAGTGCCTGTCTACTTAAAATTCGACAACCATAATTCACGAAGGCATCACAGTTACAGGATTTCGAAAATTTGGATTTGAACGTCACTGCCCGCCAAATAGTGTGAAAAGCGGCTCGTTAGTACGTTAGCATGAAACCGTTCACGGATGGCTGCTAAGGGCAACAACAGCGTAATTCCGCTTCTGGCCGAACTCTGTCTGATAACGATTGCATAGCCCAGTGCCGAGCCGGTCATGTTCGTGACGTTTGCTGTCCAGCATTGATGAAAAGCGACAGTCAACTCAGTTGATATTCCGCATTCGAGCCTGAATTTACTGCGCTCATGCGAAGCCCCCTCCGTGCCCTCCCGCGTACTAACTGCCCCCGTACCCTCCTCCAGTAGCAGATTCCTTGCGCTCCCTGCCATTTAGAGTCACAGGTAATGGACAAGGGGAAGCCTCGTGCTCCTTGCCAATTAGAGCGCCACGGAATGGATAAAGAAATCTAGCAAACATCTTTATTCGCTTATCAATCATTCCCACTGTGTTTCATGTGCTGTGCCCATTGGTCCATCTCTCGCTGAGGGAATGCGGCTAAGGGCTGGGTGCTAGCCAGTGGTCACATCACAGGAAATACAAAATGCAAGTATCAGTAGATACACATCAACACCAACAAGGCACCTGCCTTCAAAGTCTTCTAGCACAAGCCAATGAGGCTGCTGCACCTGGCCCGGATATGCGAGTGCCAGAGATAGAGAATCGAACAACCTGCAACAAGGCAAAAGCACAAACACAACACTCCGAACCCGAACTCTCTGTGTTAGATCGTGCAGCACTGAAGGATGTAGCAGTTCTCAGTAGAGATGAGCTAATCCAGAGGTACGGCCTGCCGCGTGCAGATAAGGCAATCGAGTTAGCCAAGAGCCAAGCACCCACAGCACAGCAAGCCTTTGCGGAATGCCAGCGAGAAATAAGAGCAGCCTATGCAAAGCGCGGGAAGGCTCTACAAGCACTACCTAATCCGCCGATGCAGCATAGCGTGAAGGACTTCGTGCATGTCATCTGTACTCAGCTAGAGCTACAGCTAAATGGTGTGAACCCGAGCGCGAATGAAGTGCTCAACTTAGCCTACCCTAACGATCCTAAAAAAGCTGAGCGCATTGGTGAGAGCCTGCGAGTGCAACGTGTGCAGGAAGCGTACGACTCGCCAGCAATTCAGAATCACCCAGTGGAGAAAGCGATGATTGAACACCACGGAAAGCGCAGTATGAACCTACGTACGCAGACACAAAAGTTCAGCCACAGCCTATCTGCCGGGGTAGTACTGTTCGAGGGTTACGACATAGCTAACAAGCTGAAAGCTCAAGTGAAGGAGCAGGGGACAAGGATAAGCGCGCTTGAGCAACAGATGGAATGCACGAAGAACCGGGAAGCGCTTGCGGATGCAGGGGCCACCACCTCAGCGGAGAAGGTTTTAGCTCTGTACGCCCAAGGCAAGAAGCAAACTGAGATTGCAAATCGGTTAGGTATGAATCCGAATACGGTGAAATCCATCCGCAGACGCTCCAAGAATGGCTGATATTGGATTCAGGGAGGGTGCGGACAGGGTGCATTTGCACCCTCGGTTTCAGGGAATATCCTACTACTACGTAGTAAGTACTCATGGATTCCCGGCCTCCCTGAGCCATCCCTAAAGCACGTAAATCAGAGCTTTCTTATAATACCATCCAAGCGCCTCCGGAGCCTTCAATCCCTCGGTGGCTGAACATCCGCCCCCAGCATGAAACCTCGCCGGAGAGCCTTCTAGGTGCCTTGCCGGGGGATTCTTGGCCTGCCCGCATTCACCCTGCGCTGTTCTTGATGCCGCTGTTCCTACCCTGTTTCAAACCGCTGCATTAGCATCTGTTTATGCACAACTCGTGCGCTACAGCCTTCGTTCAATGCGCTGTTGAACCCGCCCCCTCAGCCCCTCCTGAGCCGTCTATCAAGCGATAAATAGATACCCAAGGCAGTACCTCTACATTGTGTTTAGCCCTGCCTGAGCACCTCACAGCACCACTCCTGCGGCCTTCCGTTTGTTCGTTAGAGTATGCCTGTACGGACAGATAAAACCATACGCAAATTGCGTCCGTTAGACTTGACTTCACCCATACGGACAGAATACAGTTCGTACACCACATCAACGGACAAACATCATGAGCACAATTTTATATGCCCGAGTATCAACATCTGAGCAGACTATTGAGCATCAACAAAGCCACGCTGAGAAAGAACTAGGAATTCAGTTCGATACCGTAATTTCCGATGACGGAGTTTCCGGGGTTGCCGTGAAACTCAAGGACCGCCCCCAAGGGAAGCGTCTCTTCGACATCCTGAGGGCTGGAGACACGCTTGTTGTTCGCTGGGTAGATCGCCTTGGCCGGAACTACTCCGATGTTACGGACAGCATCCGCGAGTTGATACAGCGCGGAGTAGTCGTCAAGACGGTGATTAACCGCTTGGAGTTTGATGGTAGCGCAACAGACCCCATGCAAAAGGCAGTGCGAGATGCTTTGATCGGGTTCATGGCGGCTCTGGCACAAGCTCAAGCCGAAGCCACCAAGGAAGCCCAGAAAGCGGGCATTGAATACGCAAAGAATAATGGAGTATTCAAAGGCAGAAAACCCAGCTTCACCCGAGAACAACTGGATGTTGTTATATCAATGCTCGCCTCGGGAGAATCCATACAGTGCATCTCCAATAAAATGGGGATTTCCCGCGCCGCCATTTATCGGATTCGTGAAAACCCCGCGAGAGCCGCCACGGCCCTTGACAGCTGGAAACTATAAACGCAACGTTTTAGATGACAATTACCAACAATATTCAGATCAGCAAAATCAACAAAGCAAACCCCTAACAATTTAAACATCGAATAGATGATTAACTTTCTACTTTACGAGAACTAACGTTTTTCTTTTTTTGCAAGTCTTTATCTCGAATAGAAGCTCGATACTCTAAAACCGTAACAATTACATTTTCTGGCGAAATAAATTCTTCCCCGCGCTCCCTGATCTTACCCAAGTTTTGAATATCTCCAATTAAAGCGACACTCAACGCAGCATAGAAAATCCGTGCTAACTCACTTGCCTCACGCTTACAAGCGGGACTTACCGCAACCGCAATATCTCTAGCAGGTGAAACACCATCATCCAATGCCTTTATTCTGTCCAACTTACATTTATGCAATCTATCATTCACAAGACTATAGATTGAGTCATTTACTTTATTCGCCTTACCTGTCAATTCCGATAGCTGTTCTGATGTCGCGTCGAGAACAGGCAATTGATTAGATATATCTTCGAACGCTGATCTTAAACACTCAGTAACCTCTGGAACATAACCTTTAATTTGACAGTTGTAGAATTTGGATATAAACAAAATCCTACTCTCCCACAACTTATTCCATTCGGCAAATGTTTGAACCCTACCTAAAGCATTAATATACTGATCGTGCGCGGACCTCCATACAGGCTGCAAATTCTTACAGAGAGCTTCATTAGTTGGTGTTGGGAACCTCAGCATTTCCTGGCATTGACTTGGAAAGCTAGCGCTTTGAGAAAGCGCACAGGGGCTGAGAAGAAGTAATACAAGACCAAGGAGAACACGCATAAATACCCTAATTGAAAACATATTAATTTCTCGCCAAGAATCTTGCCTTTCTCAGCATCACATTCTTGATAGGTAAAGTCTCAGCACAACCAATATTGGATACGCAGCAAATATTGTAATAAACGTGCGTTCATGATTTGAATCCCTTTCGCGCCTACGTGATCTATCTCTTTTCGCTAAAGTTCAATGGCTCTACGAACCAGCATCAGAGAATCCAGCCCTTTCTCCAGCGGAATACCTGAACCATACGTTGCAGCGACTCCCGGCAACTTGTGCCCCATCAAGCGCTCGCGTAACTCTGAATCTACGCCAGCATGCACAGCTAGGTCTTTCCATGAATGCCGCATCTGATACAGAGTATATCCGCTAGTCATAGCCTTGAACCTAGTACCCAGCGAGGTAACAGCGCCAGCTATTGAGCGAGTGTTTTTCTCCTGCCATTCCAACATCTCCCGCAATTGCTGAACTGGCAGAACCTCCCGAGTTCCGTCGCTTAGAGGTATATCTCGCTCCGATGCCTTGTTCTTTCCATCAACAAGCCGCAAGAACAACCCTTGTTTTCCGAACACATCTTCCTGTGTCACAAGGGCATTTGGTCTAGCCTTGATCAACTCGCTTGGCCGCATGCCAAGCACGGCCAGCACCTCAACAGCTATAGCATCGAACTGTGAAGCTCCACCCCCGAAGTCCTTCCTAACCTTTATAGGAACCGGCCTGCTCTTGAATGCATTCACCGCTGCACGTATTTCCTGAATCGGCATGCTCTGCCGATCACCGACACGCGGCTGCATAACGCCTTGAAGCTCCCGCAGCACTGGAGCAGTCAGCTTAGGTAGAACGCACCGGAGTGCAGACACCATACAGTCAAGTTGCCCCTTTACAGTTCGAGGCTGAACCTCCAGCAAGCGAGCGTTGCACCAGCCTCGTAATCCTTCCTGAATCTCCAACTCGGTGCAGCCCGCCGCCTTTACTTCAGGCAATTTCGACTGCGCCAGCTTGTACCGGGGAAGACTTACCTTGTGCTGGTACTCACGCAATGCACGGTCACAAAGCGATGCCCATGTTTCTGCACAGGACTCGTTCCCGGATAGTGCAGCAATCGGCCGTTGTAATGCGTTCGAGTCCGCAGCTGGTTGCGGGGGAAGCGGCTGCCCCTGTATTGCCAACTCGATTCCATTCAGACACGCCTGCGCTTCTATAGCCGTCTGAGGGCCGGGGCTGGGCATAGGTGCGGTAAGCGCAGACGAGTAATAATCCTTCCAGCGCCTGATGGTATCTAGCCAGCCCTGCGGATCACGTTGCTGCTCTTCCACCACCCGAGTAGCTGCAAGCCGAATCAACTCAGGAACCCGAGCTAAGACGCTCTCTGGACTTCTTTGGGCATCTGCACCGGCTGCGCTGGCTGCACTAACAACTCGCTTAGCTTCAGCCCCGTGCGCTGATGCAAGTTCCACGTGCTTTATCTCCTGCTGAAACTTGTGATCCCGCCTAGCTTCCTCACAGATCGAATCGAACTGTACCGCTACCATTCGAGCCATTCGCTCCGCGTCACGCTTAATTGAAGTCTGAAGGCTCTGCATGTGCACTGACTTTCCGACTACCCGTGCAACATCTTGCGGGAATCTACGCCGGTAGTACCAGAGGCTAGATTCCTTCTTTTTGTGTAAGAATTGCGTGGTCATGTGTCACCATGTTGTGTATCCGAATCACGGCCGTTTGTGTCACCTCAAAAAAACCCGACAAACCCCGCAAAGCGCCTGTACTGCAAGCCTTTAGAGCGGACAGGCTATCATGAAAAGAGAGAAAAAATGTGCCAGCTGCTCGGCATGAACTGCAACGTGCCGACCGACATCTGCTTTTCGTTCACCGGCTTTCAGGCCAGAGGTGGCGCCACCGATGTTCATTCCGACGGCTGGGGCATCGCCTTCTTTGAAGGCAAAGGCACCCGCCTGTTTCTCGACCCGCAACCGTCGTGCACCTCACCGGTCGCCGAACTGGTCCGCCATTATCCGATTCGTTCGAAAAACGTCATTTCCCACATCCGCAAGGCGACGCAAGGGGCCATCGGTCTCGAAAACACCCACCCGTTCATGCGCGAACTGTGGGGACGCTACTGGATTTTTGCCCACAACGGCAATCTGCTGGATTTCACGCCAAACCTCGACGGCAGCTTCCTGCCGGTCGGGCTGACCGACAGCGAGCGGGCATTTTGCTGGTTGCTCCAGGAATTGCGCCAACGCTTCGGCAGCACGGCTCCGGCGCATACCGCACTGTTCGATGCAGTCCATGCCTTGACGCTGGAAATTGCCGGTCACGGTGAATTCAACTTCCTGCTGTCGAATGGCGACTGGCTGTTTGCCCATGCCTCGACCAAGCTCAGCTACATCATCCGCCAGGCACCTTTTACCCAGGCCCACCTGATGGACCATGATGTCACGGTCGACTTCAGCAACGTCACGACGCCCGAGGACCGGGTGGCCGTGATCGCCACCTTGCCATTAACCGACAACGAGGCATGGATCGAAATGCCGGCAGGAACTCTGTGGTGGTTCGAGGAAGGGACAGCCACCAAGACGCTGGCGACCCGCCCCGGGCCGAGCAAAAAAACAGCCTGACTATTTTCCGGTCAGTTTGCGGAACTCGGCATCCGCCTTGTCGATTTCGGCATCCATTGCCACGGAATTTTCGCTGTCCACCACTGTCGCCTCTTCCGGCGCCGGCCGGGAGACCAGGCGGGCCGCCAGAATACCAATTTCGTAGAGCAGACACATCGGGATCGCCAGGGCCAATTGCGAAACGACGTCCGGCGGAGTAACCACGGCAGCGACGATAAAGGCACCGACAACAAAATATGAGCGCCATTCCTTCAGCTTTTCGACGGTCACCACGCCAAGCTTGACCAGCACGACGAGCGCCACCGGTACCTCAAAAGCAATCCCGAAGGCCAGGAACATCGTCATCACGAAAGACAGATAGGCTTCGATGTCAGGTGCGGGGGTGATGCTTTTCGGGGCAAAGCTGGCGATAAACTGGAAAACCTGCCCAAATACGAAGAAGTAGCAGAAGGACATCCCCATTACGAAAAGCAATGTGCTGGAAATAATCAACGGGATACCCAGACGCCGCTCATGGGCATACAAACCCGGCGCGATGAACGACCACATCTGGTAAAGGATGAACGGTAGCGACAGCACGAAGGCGACCATAGCGGTGACCTTGAGCGGCACCATGAACGGCGTAATGACACCGATGGCAACCATCTTGGTACCCTCGGGCAGCGCCTTGGTCAGCGGCGCGGCAAGCAGGTCGTAAATCTCGCCCGGCCCCGGATAGAAGCACAGGATGCCGAGCATTACCCCTACCGCGATCAAACTGCGCAACAGGCGGTCACGCAGTTCCACGAGATGGGAGATAAAGGATTCTTCCGGTGCCGAATTCGCCTGCTGATCAGTCATACGGTCGACTTGTCCGGCGTATCGCTGGAGAGCGGAATGGGCGAAGTGGACTGAGTAACTGCAGCCAATTCACCGACAACCTCCTGAACGGGGGCTTCGACCGCGCTACGCGCGGTTTCGTACTCGCTGCGGACTGAACTCTCCAGTTCGCGGGCCGAATCGGTGACCTGCGTCTGCAGCTTCTTCAATTCGTCGAGCTGAATTTCCCGGTTGATATCGGACTTGACGTCACTGACATAACGCTGGGCGCGACCGAGCAAATGCCCGACCGTACGGGCGACTTTCGGCAGACGCTCAGGCCCGATGACGAGCAAGGCGACGATGCCGATCACCATGAGTTCGGAGAAACCGATATCAAACATTTCCGGATACTTTGCTGGCGAGCGGGATCAGCCCGCCGTCCGTGAGGACTAGGATTTTGTTTTTTCCTTGACTTCGACATCGATGGTCTGGCCATTGACCTGCTGGGTCGGCGCGGCTTCCGCCGGCTTGCCATCGGCGTTGGCTTCCTTCATGCCATCCTTGAAACCCTTGACCGCACCGCCGAGATCCTGACCGACGTTACGCAACTTCTTGGTACCAAAAACCAGCATCACGATGACCAGAACGATCAACCAGTGCCAAATGGAAAAACTGCCCATGATTGTCTCCTAGAGGCGTTTCAGCATGGGGCCGACCGGGTCCGGTCCGCCCACGATATGTATATGCAGATGCGGCACTTCCTGCTGCCCCACCCGTCCAGTATTGATGATGACACGAAAGCCATCGGCGCTGCCCTGCGCCGTCGCGATTTCGTTGGCCTTGGCCAGCATCTTGCCAAGCACCGGCGTATCGTCGGCCGTTGCAGTAGCCAGCGACGTAATGTGTTTTTTTGGAATCAGCAACACATGTACCGGCCGTGCCGGGTTGATGTCGTTGAAAGCGAGAATATCCTCGTCTTCGTAGACCTTCTGGGCCGGAATCTTGCCGTCGACAATCTTGCAGAAAATGCAGTCGCTCACTTGGTGCCTCGTGCCGCCTTTTCGTCGATACCGGAAATACCTTCACGGCGACGCATTTCCTGCGAGACGTCCTCGATACTCAAGCCATAGAAGGCGAGCAGGACCAGCACGTGGTAAATCACGTCGGTCGACTCCCAGACGATGTTCAGACGCTTGCCATCCTTGGCCGCCATGATCAGTTCGGCACACTCCTCGCCGATCTTCTTCAGGATGGAGTCCGGGCCTTCGGAAAACAATTTGGCGGTGTAAGACTTTTCCGGATCCGCATTGCGGCGGGAAGCCAGCGTCTCGGAGAGACGGTGCAGGATGTCATGCGTGCTCATTTTGCGTAGATTTCCTTAGGGTCTTTCAAAACCGGATCGACGGGTACCCATCGCTCCGCCTGTAATTCATTGAAGAAGCAGCTTACACGACCTGTATGACAGGAAATGTTGCCGACCTGTTCAATCGACAGCAGCAGAACATCGCCGTCGCAATCGGTGCGAATCGACTTCACCTTCTGGAAGAAGCCCGACTCTTCGCCCTTGCGCCAGAGCCGCTGGCGCGAACGCGACCAGTATACGGCGCTGCCCGAACGGACCGTTTCCTGCAGCGACTCGCGATTCATGAAGGCGAACATCACGACCCGGCCGCTCTCGTCCTGGGCAATCGCCGGGATCATGCCGTCGGCGTCCCACTTCAGCGCCTCGAGCCAGGGCAGTGCGTTATCGAGATCGCTCACAACCGGACTTCGATACCGCGACTGGCCATGTATTCCTTGGCCTGACGCACCGTGTACTCGCCGAAATGAAAGATCGAAGCCGCCAGCACCGCATCGGCCCGGCCCTCGGTCACGCCGTCGGCCAGATGCTGCAGGTTGCCGACGCCACCGGAAGCGATCACCGGAATCTTGACGGCATCGGAAACGGCGCGGGTCAGCGCCAAATCAAAGCCATTCTTGGTACCGTCGCGGTCCATGCTGGTCAGCAGGATTTCACCGGCCCCGAGCATTTCGACCTTTTTCGCCCAGGCCACGGCATCCAGACCGGTGTCGTTGCGCCCGCCGTGCGTAAACACGTTCCATTTGCCGGGTGCCGTCTGCTTGGCGTCGATGGCAACGACGATGCATTGCGAACCGACCTTGCTCGAGGCATTGAAGACGAGCTCAGGATCATTCACTGCCGCCGTGTTCATCGACACCTTGTCGGCCCCGGCATTAAGCAGGCGACGAACGTCCTCGACCTTGCGCACGCCACCACCGACGGTCAGCGGAATGAAGACCTGCTCGGCGCAGGCTTCGATGATGTGCAGGATGATGTCGCGCTGATCGGACGAAGCGGTGATGTCGAGGAAGGTCACCTCGTCGGCGCCCTGCTCGTCGTAACGGCGGGCGATCTCGATCGGATCGCCTGCATCGCGCAGATCGACGAAGTTGGTCCCCTTGACGACGCGGCCAGCCGTGACATCCAGACAGGGAATGATCCGTTTGGCGAGCATCAGGCGCCCAGCTCGTCGGCCAACGCCTGCGCGGCCTTGAAGTCGAGGGAGCCATCGTACACTGCACGCCCGGCGATGGTGCCGACCACGCCTTCCTTCTCGACGGCGCACAGCGCCTTGATGTCTTCGAGGTTGGACAGGCCGCCGGAAGCGATGACCGGAATGGTCAACGCCTGAGCGAGACGCACGGTGGCTTCGATATTGAGGCCGGAGAGCATGCCGTCACGACCGATGTCGGTATAGATGATCGACTCGACGCCGTAATCTTCGTACTTTTTGCCGAGGTCGACGACATCGTGGCCGGTCAGTTTCGACCAGCCGTCGGTCGCCACCTTGCCGTCCTTGGCGTCGAGACCGACGATGATGTGACCGGGGAAGGCAACGCAGGCATCGTGCAGGAAGCCGGGATTCTTGACCGCGGCAGTACCGATGATGACGTAGCTCAGGCCGGCGTCGAGACAGCGCTCGATGGTATCGAGATCGCGGATGCCGCCACCCAGTTGCACCGGAATTTCATCGCCGACTTCGGCCAGGATGGCCTTGATCGCCACCTGGTTCTTCGGCTTGCCGGCAAAGGCGCCGTCCAGGTCGACCAGATGCAGGCGACGGGCCCCCTGCTCCAGCCAGCGACGGGCCTGTTCGGCCGGGCTGTCGGAGAAGACGGTAGCCTGTTCCATCAGGCCCTGTTTCAGACGGACACACTGGCCGTCTTTCAAGTCAATGGCGGGAATAATCAGCATGGGATTCGAATGAGAAGTAAACGGCAGGCATCTTGTTAGGGACGCCACTCGACAAAATTTTTCAGAAGCTGCAGGCCGTCCTGGGCACTTTTCTCAGGGTGGAACTGAACGGCGAAGATATTATCCCGCCCTACCGCACAGGTAAAGGGGATGCCATAATCGCAAGTTCCCCTCACCAGCACCGGATCGGCCGGTTCGACAAAGTAGCTGTGTACGAAATAGAACCGCGCGCCGTCGGCGATACCATGCCATAGCGCGTGCGGCACTTGGCGCACCTCGTTCCAGCCCATGTGCGGCACTTTCAGGCGCTCGCCAGTCGGCAGGTACATTTTTTCATCGGGAAAACGCTTGACCTTGCCCGGAAATACGCCGAGCGCCGGCACGTCGCCCTCGTCGCTGTGTTCGAAGAGCATCTGCTCGCCGACACAGATGCCTAGAAAAGGCTTGTCCCTGGCGGCAGCGAGCACGGCCGGGCGCAGGCCACGGGCTTCGAGTTCGCGCATGCAATCAGGCATCGCTCCCTGGCCGGGAAAGACGACCCGCTCGGCGCCAGCCACTACGGCTGGGTCGGCGGTTACGATCACTTTCTTGCCGCCAGCCACATGCTCCAGCGCTTTCGACACCGAGCGCAGATTGCCCATGCCATAGTCGATGACGACAATGCTCACAGCGAACCCTTCGTCGACGGCATGGCACCGGCCATCCGCGGGTCGGGCGTTACCGCCATGCGCAGCGCCCGGCCAAAGGCCTTGAAGATGGTTTCGGCCTGGTGGTGGGCGTTCTTGCCGCGCAGGTTATCGATGTGCAGCGTCATGCCGGCATGGTTGACCAGGCCATGAAAGAATTCGGAAATCAGATCGACGTCGAACTGACCGATCACGGCGCGCGTGAATTCGCAGTTGAGTTCCAGCCCCGGCCGGCCGGAGAGGTCGATCACCACACGCGACAGCGCCTCGTCGAGCGGTACGTAGCTGTGGCCGTAGCGGGTCAGCCCCTTCTTGTCGCCCCAGGCCCTGGCCAGCGCCTGACCGAAGGTGATGCCGATATCCTCGACCGTGTGATGGGCATCGATGTGCAGATCGCCCTTGGCCTCGATATCGAGATCGATCAGGCCGTGCCGGGCAATCTGGTCGAGCATGTGATCGAGAAAAGGCACGCCGGTGGCGAACTTGCCCTGACCGGTGCCATCGAGTTCGAGACGCACGGTAATCTGCGTCTCCAACGTGTTGCGAGTGATTTCGGCTTGCCGCATGGGTAATGGCTGAGAAGGCGTTGGAACGGAGGGGCATGATACCATTTCGCCCTACTTTTACGCTTTCCGTGAAAACCCCATGAGTCGCTTCTGGAGCCGGGTCGTCCGCGACCTCACCCCCTACGTACCGGGCGAGCAGCCCAAGCTGGCCAAGCTGATCAAGCTCAACACCAACGAGAACCCCTTCCCGCCCTCGCCCAAGGTGCTGGCGGCGATCCAGGCAGAGCTTGACGGCGACGGCGCGCGGCTGCGCCTTTATCCCGACCCGAATGCCGATATATTGAAAGCGGCGATCGCCCGCCGGCTTGCGGTGACAACGGCAGAGGTTTTCCTCGGCAACGGTTCGGACGAGGTGCTCGCCCATATCTTCATGGCCTTGCTCAAGCACGAACAGCCGATCCTGTTCCCGGACATCACTTACAGCTTCTACCCGGTGTATTGCGGCCTGTATGGCGTGGACTACCGCAGCGTGCCGCTGGCCGACGACTTTTCGATCAACCCGGCCGATTACGTGCAACCGAACGGCGGCATCATTTTCCCCAATCCGAATGCCCCGACCGGTCGTCTGCTGCCCCTCGCCGCCGTTGAACAAATACTGCAGGCCAACCCGGATTCGGTCGTCGTCGTCGATGAAGCCTATGTCGATTTCGGCGGCGACAGCGCCATTTCGCTGGTCGATCGCTACGACAACCTGCTGGTCGTCCACACGCTGTCCAAGTCCCGCTCGCTGGCCGGCCTGCGCGTCGGTTTCGCGGTCGGCCACCCGGCGCTGATCGAGGCATTGGAGCGGGTCAAGAACAGTTTCAATTCCTACCCGCTGGATCGCCTGGCGATTGTCGGCGCCGTCGCCGCACTGGACGATACCGAACACTTCGAACGGACTCGCCACGCCGTAATGGCCACCCGCGAGACGCTGGCCACGGCGCTCACCAAGCTGGGTTTCGAGGTACTGCCTTCGGCCGCCAATTTCATCTTCGCCCGCCATCCGCAACACGATGCGGCACAACTGGCCCTGGCGCTGCGCGAAAGAAGCATCATCGTCCGCCACTTCAAGTTGCCGCGCATCGACCAGTTCCTGCGCATCACCGTCGGCACCGACGCGGAATGCCAGGCCCTGAGCGAAGCGTTGCAACAGATCACCGCCTGAACGACAAATGGACACTATCTGGAAACGCCCGGACGGCAGCATCGTCGCCTGTACCGAGAAGATCAAGGTGCTGCGGGAAAACCTCGAGGAACTGCGTCAGATGGCGCAGGATGCCTTCGAGGATGCGCTGCTGATGGAGTGCGAGGAAAACCAGATCCGGGCGGTTTTCCAGGAAGTCGTCAGCCAGCTGAAAAACCCCTACGCTACGCCGTAAGGCCAGGCTGCGGCAAAGCCCGCAACAGGGCTAAATCAAACCAGCCCGAGCAAGCCGGCGATTGCCCCCAGCCCGATGAACCACAAGGGGTGCAACTTCGTGCGCAAATTGGCGAGCACCGTCGCCGCGACCAGCCCCCAGGCCACCCAGCCCAGGCCAGCGGATTGGCCGATCAGCGTTGCCCCGGAAAAAATCAAACCGACGGCCAGCGGCGCAACGCCGATCTGCACGGCCCGCTGCCAGCGCCGGCCCGAAAAACTTTCCCAGTGGTCGATCAGCAGATAGATCGCGATACTCATTGGCAAACACATGGCCAGCGTTGCCGCCAGGGCGCCGGCCAGGCCGGCGACCTGCCAGCCGATCAAGGTGACGACCAGGACATTCGGCCCCGGCGCGGCCTGGGCGATGGCGTAGAGATGGGTGAAAGTCGCGTCGTCTAGCCAGTGATGGTTGTCGACCACGACGCGGTGCATTTCGGGCAGCAACGCCGTCGCGCCGCCGAAGGCGACGAAGGAGAGCAGAGTGAATTCGAGGAAAAGTTCGAGGATGGCGCTCAACGTCGTCCCAGTCGCCAGAAGGCCAGCCCGCCGGACAGCGCAAGGCCGGACAGCATGACCCACAACATCGGCCAGCGCAGCCAGGCAATGGCAGCAACCACCATGACGGTAAAGGGAAGAAAGGCCAGCTTGTCCTTGATCGCCATGCCCATGCGCCAGGCCATCGCGAAGAGCAGGCCGGCACCCACCGCCGCGATGCCGCGCAACATCGACTGGACCAGCGGCAAGCTGCCGTAGGCGTCGTACAACAACGCGAGGAGCAAGACGACAGCGACCGGCCCGGCGAGCAGACCGACCGGCGCGACAATGGCACCGGCCAGACCTTGGTAGCGTTTGCCGACGATCACCGCCAGATTGACCACATTGGGTCCGGGCAAAAACTGGCAGAGACCGAGTTGGGCGTTGAACTCTTCCGGCGACATCCAGCGCCGCTCCTCGACCAGCATGCGCCGGGCAAAGGGCAGAACGCCGCCGAAGCCGGACAGGCCAACCGCGGAAAATCCCAAAAAAAGCGCCCGGAGGTCCGGGCGGCTTGGGGATTCAGGCAATGCTGCGGTCAAGGTCGTTGCCGGCTCAATTGTCCAGCCGGAATTCAGCCGACTTGGCATGGGCCGGCAGGCCTTCGCCGTGCGCCAGCGTCGAGGCGATGCGCCCCAGCGTCTGAGCACCAGCTTTGGAGACCTTGATCAGGCTGGTCCGTTTCTGGAAGTCATAGACGCCGAGCGGCGACGAGAAGCGCGCGCTGCCGGAAGTCGGCAGCACGTGGTTCGGGCCGGCACAATAGTCGCCCAGCGATTCGGAGGTGTAGTGACCGATGAAAATGGCGCCGGCGTGATGGATCTTGCCAACCCACGGATCGGGATCGGCCAGGGCCAGTTCGAGGTGTTCCGGCGCGACGCGATTGGCGATGGCGCAGGCTTCTTCGAGATCGCGGACGTGGATCAGCGCGCCACGGTCGGTCAGCGACTGGCGAATGACAGCCTGGCGCGGCATGGTCGGCAACAGCTTTTCGATGCTGGCCTGAACGCGCTCGATGAAAGCGGCGTCGGTGCAGATCAGGATCGACTGGGCCAGCTCGTCATGCTCGGCCTGCGAAAAGAGATCCATCGCCACCCAGTCCGGGTCGCTGCTGCCATCCGAGACGACCAGGATTTCCGAGGGGCCGGCCACCATGTCGATGCCGACGATGCCGAAGACGCGCCGCTTGGCGCAGGCGACATAGGCATTACCCGGCCCGACGATCTTGTCGACCTGCGGCACGCTCTGTGTCCCGAAGGCCAGCGCGCCGACTGCCTGTGCGCCGCCGATCGTGAACACGCGGTCGACACCGGCCAGACAGGCCGCCGCCAGGACCAGCGCATTATGTTCGCCGCCCGGAGTCGGGACGACCATGATCAGTTCCTTGACACCGGCCACCTTGGCCGGAATCGCATTCATCAGCACCGACGACGGGTAAGCCGCCTTGCCGCCCGGCACATAGAGACCGACCCGGTCGAGCGGGGTGATCATCTGACCGAGCATGGTGCCGTCGGCCTCGGTATAGGACCAACCTTCCAGGCGCTGCTTTTCGTGATAGACGCGGACGCGCTGCGCCGCCGCCTCCAGGGCCTGCCGCTGCTCGCCCGGCAAGCCGTCGAGCGCCTTGCGCATTTCGTCCTGGGACAATTCGAGATCAGCCATGCCGGCCACCGTCAGGCGGTCGAAACGGTTGGTGTACTCGACGACCGCTGCATCGCCTCGCGCCTTGACGTCGGCCAGGATGCCGATGACGGTACGTTCGATGCTGTCATCCTGCGCCGTCTCGAAAGCCAGCAGCGCATCCATTTTTGCCGTGAAATCGGCGTCGACCGTAGCCAGTCGTTTGATCGCGACCATAGGGATTACTTCTCCACCGCCCGGGCAAAGGCGTCAATGATGGGTTGCAGGGTTTCACGCTTGACCTTGAGCGAAGCCTGATTGACAACCAGGCGCGAGGAAATCGCCATGATGTCTTCGACCGCCACCAGCTTGTTGGCCTTCAATGTCCCGCCGGTGGACACCAGATCGACGATGGCATCGGCCAGTCCGGCCAGCGGTGCCAGTTCCATCGAACCGTAAAGCTTGATCAGATCGATATGGACCCCTTTGGCGGCGAAGTGTTCGCGCGCCATCTTGGTGTATTTGCTCGCCACCTTCAGGCGATTGCCCTGGCGGACGGCGCTGGCGTAATCGAAGCCTTCCGGCACGGCAACCATCATCCGGCATTTGGCGATATTCAGGTCGAGCGGCGAATACAACCCCTCGCCGCCATGCTCGATCAGCACGTCCTTGCCGGCCACGCCGAGATCGGCCGCGCCGTACTGGACGTAGGTCGGGACATCGGTGGCGCGGACGATGACGACGCGCACATCCGGCTTGTTGGTCTCGATGATCAGCTTGCGCGAGGTTTCCGGGTTTTCGCTCGGGACAATGCCGGCAGCAGCCAGCAGCGGCAAGGTTTCGTCGAAGATGCGGCCCTTCGAAAGGGCAATGGTGATGGTGCTCACGGGATGCAGCCTGAAGACAAAGACCGGATTTTACCGCAAGGCCGCCACGAAGCGGCTGGCCATGCCACCAAACCGCCGGGAATGGTGTACGGCAATGCTAGGTCAAGACACTTGCCGAGACGCGTTCGGCGGCAACCTCGATCTGCAATTTGCGCAGGCACTCAAGCAGCCTGTCGCGCAACGCTTCCAGTTCGGGCACCAGAAGCATCGCCTCGGCGGCCCGACCGGCATCGATCAAGCCAACGATGGTGCCGCCCAGGTGGTGCACCTCGCCATGCACCGGAGCCAGCGCGGCAAAACTCGGGAAGGCCGCATAACGGGCCATCCCTTGCGTATTCAGCCAATGTCCGAAACGACAGCGATCGGTAGATAGCGTGGGGCGATCAAGCGCCTTTGCCGGATTCTGCAGGCAGGCGATCAGCTGCTCGACCCAGTGGCGATGATCGAGATCGGCGAACAACAGCGGCAAATCGTCCTGCGGCCAGAGGATACGGCCGGCCGCCAGCCACATCGGATCCGGACGCCAGGTCGCGAACCATTCGAGGACGGCCGCCGCCGGCATCGGATGGGCAATCGCATAGCCCTGCGCCAGCGCGCAGCCGAGATGAATCAGCATCACTCCCTGCTCGGGCAGCTCGACGCCCTCGGCGACCGGGGTGCGGCGGAAAGCCCGGGTCAGGCCGATGATGCCTTCGATGATCGCCAGATATTCGGGATCGGTCAGCATTTCGTGGATGAAAGACTGGTCGATCTTCAAAACGTCGGCCGGCAGGCGCTTGAAGTAAGTCAGCGAGGAATAGCCGGTGCCGAAATCGTCGATGGCAAAACTCACGCCGAGTTGCTGGCACGCCTTCATCACCGCCGACACCGCCTCGATATCCATCAGCGCAACGGACTCCAGCACTTCCAGTTCAAGGGACTGGCGCGGCAGTTCGGGATGCGCCCGGAGGAGGCCGGCCAGGTACTCGACGAAGCCCGGCGATTCAAGATGCCGGGGCGAAATATTGACACTGACCGACCAGTCATGGCCGGCTGCCCGCCAGCGACCAAGCTCCTCGAGCGCTTGGGCGAGCACCCATTCACCGAGTGGAACGGCGATGTCACTGGCTTCGACCAGCGGCACGAAATCAGCCGGCAAAACCAGTCCGCGCTCCGGATCCTCCCAGCGGACCAGGGCTTCAAATCCAACCACGACGCCGGTCGCCAGCCTGACTTTCGGCTGGTAGTAAAGCTCGAACTCACCATCCCGCAGGGCCGACTCGACGCGGTTCAGCAAACCGCGATGGTTCCTGGCCAGGCGATCATGCTCCGGGTCAAAGAGGTAGTAGCGGTTCTTGCCCGCCTCCTTGGCAACGTACATCGCCTGATCGGCGTGTCGTAGCAAGGCATCCGGATCGCCATCGTCATCGGGGAAGATGGTCACCCCGATACTGGCCGATATCTGCATGCTCTGCCCGTCGACCACGACCTGTTCACTCAGGGCGCGCAACAGCCGGACCAGCGCCCGCTCGCATTCCTCGACCGAGCCGATGTCGGCCATCAGCAGGACGAATTCGTCGCCGCCCAGACGGGCCACCGAATCGCCACCGCGAATGCTCTGCTGCAAGCGACGAGCAATTTCTACCAGCAGGCGATCGCCGGCGTGGTGACCAAAATTGTCATTGACCATCTTGAAGCCGTCGAGATCGAGATAGGCCACCGCCAACAGGTTGCCACTGCGCCGTGCCTGGGCGATGGCGACATTCATCCGGTCGGCCAGCAACACCCGGTTCGGCAAGCCGGTCAGCGCATCGTAATGGGCGATCTGTTCGAGCTGGCGCTGCTGCTCCTTGATCTGGCTGATATCGATGAAGGTTCCGATGTAACGGCTGATCTTGCCGGCATCGTCATGAACACTGGAGATACTCAGGAACTCGGCGTAGACCTCGCCGCTCTTCCGGCGATTCCAGATTTCACCCTGCCAGTGCCCTTGCTCGACCAAGTTATGCCACATCTCCTGATAAAACGCGACATCCTGATACCCGGATTTGAGCAGGCTCGGATTTTTGCCCAAAACCTCCTCGCGGAGGTAGCCGGTTATCTCCGAAAATGCCGGATTGACATCGAGAATGATCCCCTGGGGGTCGGTAATCGTGATGCCTTCCCGGGCATGACCAAAAACACTGGCCGCCAGGCGCAGCCCCTCTTCCAGACGCCGCCGCTCGGAAATATCGTGAATGACGGCGAAGAGCAGCGTTCTGCCCTCATGCACAATCGGCGAGGCGTGCATTTCCACCGTGCGCAACTCGCCGTTCGCCAGACGATGCTTGAAAAGCAGGCAGTTGCGCTCCTCGCGCACCGCCGCATCGATTTCATCGCGCACCAACTCGGGCGACTGCAGCGAAATATCCTGGATTGAATGCTGGAGCAGCTCGCCCCGGGGGTAGCCGTAGAAAACCTCGGCCGCAAAATTGGCGATCAGGATGCGGCCGCTGACCGGGTCGAGCAGCAACATCACCGCCGCGTGCTTCTCGATCATCGAGCGAAAGCGCGACTCGCTTTCCGCCAGAGCCGCCTGCTTGTGATCGAGATCGTCCATCAGACTTTCGATACTGCTCGCCATCTGATTGAAGGAACCGATCAGCGAACGCATTTCCGGACTGCCCTCGAGCCGGGCCCGCACCGTCCAGTCACCCTTGCCGAAACGGATGGCGGCCTGATTCAAACGGCGAACCGGTGTCAAACTGCGCGTCAGGACGAAAACGATCAGCAGCAGGTCGAGACAAAGCGCAACCAGCAGGATCTGCAACTGGGTGAGCAAATGAGCCCACAGACGCGCTTCGGCCGCCCGCGTGTTCATCACGATCCGGATCTGGCCGTAGCTGCGCCCGCCAACCAGCAGCCCCGCTTCGCGCTCGATCTCGGGCAAACCAAGCCAGTCACGAAACGCCGCCGGCACCGCCGGCGAAACTATCTGGCTGGCAGCCTGCAGCACATTGCCCCGCTCGTCGATCCACGCCATTACATCAATCGACTCACGCTGCACGCGCCCATGCAAGAGCTGCCGCACCACACTGTAATCACCGATCACCACCGGCTCGGTCATCACCGCCCGCAGCAGGGCCAATTCGTTGTCCGCCTGCTCGACCAGTTCGTGCTCGACCTGCTGAACGTTCTGCCGCAAGCTGGTGTACAGCAACGCGGCCCCGGCGATCGACAAAGCCATGCCGGTAATCAGCAACAGGCGAACGGTCAGACTGAGGTGACGCCAGACCATGACAGGAAGGAAGCGGGACAAGATTTGCTTGGTTTCCGGATTGACTATTGTGGAGAACAGCCGTCGCAGTCGCGAACCAGCGTCGTCTTGTAGAAACGGCGATAGTTTTCGTAGTCACGATCGCTGGCCGGCATGAAACCGAAGGGTGGTTGTTGTTTGATGATCGCAGCGCTGTTGGCGAGGACTTCACGCCCCACCGGATCATCTTTCATCGCCAGAACAGCTGCCTGCACGGCCTTGACCTCGGCATCCGGCAACCGCGGATGGGCCGACAGTGGCCAGCTTTGGTATTTCTCCGAAGACCACAATACCCGATAGGCAAAACCTTCCCGTTCGGAAAATTCGCGCATGACCTGCGAGTGCACTGCCGCGGCCTCAATCCGGCCACTGAGCAACTGCCCCATTACCCCTTCCTGGTTGCCGGCAAAATTGGCTTTGACATGCAGCCCGCGCCGGACGATTTCGTTCATCGGCACGGCATAGGCGATGAAGACCGAGCGCGAGGAGAAACCGACCTCGGCGCCTTCGATATCGTCCAGGGTTTTCAGTTTCGAACCCTGCGCCACGACGATCTGGCCATGCACCGGCGGCCCGGCCAGACGGCCGATAACGCGGTAACCTAGAAGTTGCGACGGCGGACTGAAGATAGTCCCGGAAACGACATAATCGACTTCGCCGCGATTGATTGCCGCCACCGTCTCAGACTGCGACCGCCCAACCGTCAGTTGCAGCGGAACGCCGCTCTTGCGGCTGAGATAATCGAGAATGGGGTTCCAGTACTGCGCCGTCAGTGTGGCGCTGCGCAGATTGATGACGGTAAAACTGCGTACCTCCCCGGCCCCCGCCATTTCGACTGCACCGCCGAAGAAAATCAGCGCAGCCACTGACAAGCCAAGACATTTTTTCAACATGGCTGACATACACAAGAACTCCGGGGGCGCCGCAAAAACCGATGCTTCCATTGTAGCTGCGTTGACCGCGCGGCTTGGGCGATACAGCGGTGCGCAAGGGGCACCAAATGCAAAAAAGCCCGGAAAACCGGGCTTCTCTTGTTCAGGCTACGCCGAGCTTATTCAGCCGGGCGGATATTTGCAGCCTGCTTGCCCTTCGGGCCGGTAACGATGTCGAACGTCACCTTCTGGTTTTCGGCCAGAGTCTTGAAACCGTTGCCTTGAATGGCAGAGAAGTGAGCGAAGAGATCTTCGCCGCCTTCAGACGGGGAGATAAAACCAAAACCTTTGGAGTCGTTGAACCACTTAACGGTACCATTTGCCATTTATAGCTTCCTTGGAAAAAATTAACAGGCTTTCGCCCAAAACAATAATACGAGAACCAAGACCGAGGAGCTGACAAACCGGAGTACGGCGCAGGAACAAAACACTGCCTGGAAATCCCGAAGCGCGGAGTATGGGCTACTGCTTCGATTATGGAAAGCATTTTTTAAAAAATTTTTTGCGGGTGACTGCAAAAAATGGGCCACCCGCAGCGAAACAACAGAACTCAATGAACTCGCTTGACCGAGGCGCCCAGTCTGGCCAGTTTTTCCTCGATCCGTTCGTATCCGCGATCAAGGTGATAGATACGATCGATCAGCGTCTCACCCTGGGCTACCAGACCGGCAATGACCAGCGAGGCCGAAGCACGCAGATCGGTCGCCATTACGGTTGCCCCTTCCAGACGGGCAACGCCGCGGACGACGGCATTGTTGCCTTCGATCTGGATATCGGCTCCGAGCCGGACCAGTTCGCTGACATGCATGAAACGATTTTCGAAAATGGTTTCGCGAATGGTGGCAACACCGTCGGCCACACTGTTGATCGCCATGAACTGGGCCTGCATATCGGTCGGAAAAGCCGGATAAGGCGCCGTCCGCAAACTGACGGACTTCAGACGCCGGGGCGCCACCAGACGGATCGCATCGCGTTCAACGGTGATCTCGCAACCGGCATCCATCAACTTGTCGACCACGGTATCGAGATAGGCGGCGGAGGTTTTCAACAGACGGACATCACCGCCGGTTGCTGCCGCCGCGCAAAGATAAGTGCCGGTTTCGATGCGGTCGGGCATGATGGCGTGCGTCGCGCCATGCAGTTTTTCGACACCCTGGATACGGATGACATCGGTTCCGGCGCCGGAAATGCGCGCCCCCATGCTGACCAAGCAGTTGGCCAGATCGACCACTTCCGGTTCCCGCGCCGCATTTTCGATGACCGTCTCGCCGTCGGCCAGGCAGGCGGCCATCATCAGATTTTCCGTCCCGGTCACCGTCACCATGTCGGTGCAGATGCGGGCGCCCTTCAACCGGCTCGCCTTGGCATGAACATAGCCCTGCTCGACCTTGATCTCGGCCCCCATGGCCTGCAGGCCCTTGATATGCTGGTCGACCGGCCGCGCGCCAATTGCACAACCACCCGGCAAAGAAACCCGAGCCTCGCCACAACGCGCGACCAACGGCCCGAGCACGAGAATCGAGGCACGCATGGTCTTGACCATCTCGTAAGAGGCCACCGCATTATTCAGACCGCTGCCATCGAGAATCAGACCGTCAACACCATCCATCGTGACACCGACACCCATGTCGCCGAGCAGGCGCAACATCGTGGAAATATCGTTGAGGTGCGGCACATTGGTCAGATGCAACGGCTCGGCAGTCAGCAGCGAGGCGCAAAGGATCGGCAGTGCCGCATTCTTCGCACCGGAAATGGCAACCTCGCCGGAAAGGGCGTTGCCGCCTTGAATCAACAGTTTATCCACGCTGCGCGCTCCATTCTTCCGGGGTCAGGGTCTTGAAGGAAATAGCGTGCAATTCGCCGGTCGCCAGCTTTTCCTTGAGGGTTTGATAGACATGCTGCTGGCGCTGGACGCGACTTTTGCCGATGAATTCGGCGCTTACCACCAAGGCCTCGAAATGCTGGCCATCGCCATCAAGAGCGAGGTGTTCGCAAGACATGCCGGCGAGAATGAGTTCTTTGATTTGATCAGGATGCATGGGTTCAGGTTCTTAATTTCCAGCCACGCTTGAGAAGATTCAGCGTCAGCAGTGAGACGGCGACAAAGCAGGCGAATACGACCCCGAGACTGAATTCGGGTGCAACATCGGAGACCCCGAAAAAGCCATAGCGAAAGCCGTCAATCATGTAAAAGACGGGATTGTAATGCGACACGCCCTGCCAGAAGGCCGGCAATGTATAAATCGAATAGAAGACGCCGGAGAGCATGGTCAGCGGCATGATCAGGAAATTCTGGAAGGCGGCGAGCTGGTCGAACTTCTCCGACCAGATGCCGGCAATCATGCCAAGGGCACCGAAAAGAGCCCCGCCAATAACCGCAAAGGTGAATATCCAGAGCGGTGCCACAACCTTCATTTCGGCGAACCAGACGGTGGCCAGCAACACCCCGGCACCGACCATCAAACCGCGCGCCAGGGCTGCCAGCACGTAGGCGCCGAAGAACGCGCTATAGGGGAGCGGCGGCAACAGGACGAAGACGATGGACCCGGTAATCTTGGCCTGAATCAGACTGGATGAGGAATTGGCAAAGGCATTCTGCAAGACCTGCATCATCACCAGGCCGGGGACCAGAAAGCTGGTATAGCGTACCCCGTGGACCTGCACGTGCTCATCCAGCACATGGCCGAAAATCAGCAGATAGAGCAGCGCCGTCAGCACCGGCGCGCCAACCGTCTGGAAGGCGACCTTCCAGAAACGCAGCAATTCCTTGTAGAACAGCGTCCAGAAACCGATCATTGGTTCATCGTCCGGATGAAGACATCTTCCAGCGTACCGCCAGGATGCGCCGCCATCAGGTTGGCCGTGGTATCAAGGGCGATAACCCGCCCCTGTTTCATCAGTGCAATACGACCGCACAGCGCTTCGGCCTCTTCGAGGTAATGCGTGGTGAGAATAATGGTATGGCCTTCGCTGTTCAGGCGGCGGATAAACTGCCACAGCCCCTGGCGCAGTTCGACATCGACCCCGGCCGTCGGTTCATCGAGCACGATGACCGGCGGCTTGTGCACCAGCGCCTGGGCGACCAGTACGCGGCGCTTCATGCCACCGGACAAGCGCCGCATATTGACGTTGGCCTTGCTGGTCAGATCGAGATTCTCGAGGATTTCGTCTATCCATTCGTCGTTGTTGCGGATGCCGAAATAACCCGACTGGATCTGCAGCGTTTCGCGGACATTGAAAAACGGATCGAAGACCAGTTCCTGCGGTACGACGCCAAGCAGTCGGCGAGCCTGACGAAAATCCTTGATTACGTCGTGACCCAGCACCTTCAACGAACCGGCATCCGGGCGGACCAATCCGGCCAGCGAAGAAATCAGCGTTGTCTTGCCGGCGCCGTTCTGGCCAAGCAGGCCGAAAAATTCTCCCTCGCCAATCTCGAGCGAGACACCAGCCAGGGCTTGCAATGAACCAAAACTCTTGACGACGTCGACAATGGAAACGGCAGCAACCATAACTCTCCCTTAAGCCAGGGGAAGAAGTTCGGTGACGCCGTAGAGTTCAGCCAGCGAACGCACGCCGACCGGAATATGGGCAAAAGTGACGGTTGACTGGGACTGTTCTGCCGAGCGCAGCCAACCGAGCATCACCGCAATGGCTGACGAATCGGCTTCGCTGACTTCCGAAAAATCGAAGATCTGCTCGCCGGCCCGTAAAGCAGAACGGCCTGCTTCGAGCAGGCCGCGCGCATTGGCCATCACCAGCGGCACCTTGACGACCAGGCGCCCGCCTTCGTTTTCGATCATTTTTTCTCGACCTTGACCAGATTGGTTTCCAGAGACTTGTTCTTGGCGGCCACCGTCGCAATCAGGCCGTCCACGCCACCATTGCGAATTTCCTGGGTGAACTGCTCACGGTAGTTGGTAACCAGGCTGATACCAGCCACCACCACATCGTAGACCTTCCAGCCGGACTCCTGCTTTTCCAGGCTGTAATCCAATTGCACCGGCTTGCTACCCGGCTGCAGAACCTCGGTGCGAACCAGCACATCGGTATCCCCGGCGTTCATCTTGAACGGCTTGTAGACAATCTTCTGGTTCTTGTAGCTGGTCAAGGCGTTGGAGTAGGTGCGCACCAACAGCGTCTTGAACTCGGCCGTCAATTGCTGCTGCTGATGCGGCGTCGCTTTTCTCCATTCCTTACCGACTGCCAGTGCCGTCATGTGCTGGAAATTGAAATGCGGCAGCACTTTTTTATCGACCAGTTCGATGGCCTTCTGCGTATTGCCGCCCTGAATATCCTTGTCCCTGCGGATAATTTCCAGGACATCTTCGGTCACATCGCGAATCAGGACATCAGGCGCTTCCTGGGCGACAACAGAAGACGCGGCAAAAGCGGCAAAAAGGAAGGCAAAAATCTTTTTCATCATGTCTTTTCTGAACAATCAATCATCCAGCCGCGGCGGACGGCCATCGAAAACCTGATTACGCCGACGCTGCAGATAAGCGTCGCGAATGTAGGCATACTTATCGATCGCGGCTTCCTCGACCACCGTGTCAGACGGCAGCAGGCTGGCCCGAATGTCGACGAACCGCAATACCGCCAGGCTGTTGCGGATGGCTATCGGACGCATCCCGAGAGCGGGATCGACATAGGAATCGACTGCCCAACCGGCTGTATCGCGAGCCGTGCGCGGCCCGATGATCGGCCAGAACAGATAGCCGCCATCACTCACCCCCCAGACCGCAAGCGTCTGGCCAAAATCCTCGTCATGCCGTTCCAGACCGAGTTCGCTGGCCACATCGAAGAGGCCGAAAATGCCGATGGTCGAGTTGACCAGCAGGCGGCCAAGATCAGTGCCGGCATCGGCAAACTTGCCTTGCAGGGCACTATTAACGCCAATCCACAGATCGCCGGCATTGCCGAAAAAATTCCCGACGCCAGCCTTGACCGCGAGCGGCACGGCCTTGTCGTAGACTTGAGCGACCGGTTTCGCCGCATATTTGTCAACAGCCTCATTCACCGCAAACATCGAGCGGTTGAAACCCTCGTAGGGATCGCGCGGATTATCCTCGGCCAGCGCCTCACCGGAAAGCGCGAGCACCATCACGCAAGCGGCAAGCCGCCCACGACACATCCACCATTCAAGCGCCAGGAGCTTCCCTGTCATTGTTTATCCTGTCCGTCTGCTGCCTTGTTGAACATGAACTGGCTGATCAATTTTTCCAGAACCACTGCCGACTGCGTCTTGCTAATCGTGTCACCGGCCTTCAACATCTTTTCGTCGCCCCCGACATCGAAGCCGACATATTGCTCACCGAGCAGGCCAGCCGTATTGATCGAGGCGAAAGTGTCTTTCGGAAACTGGTAGCGACCATCGATATTCATCGTCACCACGGCCTCGTAAGTCGAGGAGTCGAACTTGATGTCGGCGATCCGTCCGATCACCACCCCGGCACTTTTCACCGGCCCGCGCACCTTGAGTCCGCCAATATTATCAAATTTGGCGTATAGCTCGTATGTATCAGACAGACGGCTCGACGAAAGGTTGCCGACCTTGAGGGCAAGAAACAACACTGCGGCGATGCCGATTGCGACGAAGAAGCCAACCCAGAGGTCAAGTGCAGTACGGTTCATGAAGTTCCTCGAAACATGAACGAAGTCAGAACGAAATCCAGCGCCAGAATGGTCAGCGCCGAGGTCACCACGGTGCGCGTAATCGCCCGCGAAACACCTTCGGCGGTAGGCGCCGAGTCGTAGCCTTCGAAAACGGCAATCAGCGAAACCGCGATGCCAAAAATAAAACTCTTGACGACCCCGTTCCAGATATCGAAACGAAAATCGACGCCAGACTGCATCTGTGACCAGAAAGCGCCATCGTCGACACCAATGAAGACGACACCGACCAGCCAGCCCCCCAGCACGCCCATCGCCGAGAACATCGCCGCCAGCAGCGGCATCGTGATCACGCCGCCCCAGAAACGCGGCGCCACGACACGGGCGATCGGATTGACCGCCATCATGTCCATGGCTTTCAACTGTTCGGTTGCCTTCATCAGGCCGATTTCAGCCGTCACCGAGGTGCCCGCGCGGGAAGCGAACAACAGGCCGGCCAGCACCGGACCGAGTTCGCGCGTCAATGACAGCGCCACCATCGTTCCCAATGCCTCGGTCGAACCGAAGCGCTGCAGGATTTCATAACCCTGCAGCCCAAGCACCATGCCGACAAACAAGCCTGAAACGAGAATAATCAGCAGCGACAACACACCACTGAAGTAGATTTCACGCAGGGTCAGCGGCAGGCGCCGGAAGGCCGTCCCCGAGTGCGTCAGAATGGCAAACAGGAAGCGGGTCGCAAAACCGAGGCGCCAGATGCGGTCGACCACCGCATGACCCAATTTCCGCAGCAGGGTCGCCGGCTTAAGCATGCGGCACTCCGGACAGAAACTCCTGCCGCACCGACGGCGCAGGATAGTCGAAATGGACCGGCCCATCGACCTCGGCATGCACAAACTGGTGTACGAACGGGTCGCTCGAAGCGCGGATTTGATCCGGCGTTCCCTCGGCGACGATCTGCCCGTTCGAGATGAAATAGATGTAATCGACGATCTGCAGAGACTCCTGCACATCGTGGGTGACCATGATCGAGGTCGCGCCGAGCGCGTCGTTCAGCTTGCGGATCAACTGGCCGATGACGCCCAGAGCAATCGGGTCGAGCCCGGTAAAGGGCTCGTCGTACATGACCAGCATCGGATCGAGCGCTACGGCACGGGCCAGCGCGACGCGCCGGGACATCCCGCCGGAAAGCTCGCCCGGCATCAATTTATGCGCACCGCGCAGGCCAACCGCCTCCAACTTCATCAGCACGAGGTCACGAATCATTTCTTCCGACATATCGGTGTGTTCGCGAATCGGGAAAGCGACATTTTCGAATACCGAGATATCGGTAAACAGGGCGCCAAACTGAAAAAGCATGCCCATCTTGCGGCGCAAACGGTAAAGCTCGGACTCCGACATCTCGCTGACGCGATGTTTTTCCAGGCGCACATGACCACCGCTCGGCCGCAACTGGCCACCAATGCAACGCAACAACGTGGTCTTGCCGCAACCGGAACCGCCCATGATCGCCACCACCTTGCCGCGCGGAATCTTCATGTTGATTCCCTGCAGCACGGGCCGGCCGTCATAGTTGAATTGCAGATCTTCGATATCGACCAGAATGTCGTCGGGCAAAGCGCAGTCCTTGAAAAAAGTCGGGCGATTTTATCAGAAACGCCCGCCAACGCCGGGAAGAGCCGAGGCTATAATCAAACAAATTTCATATGGAATGTTGTGTCCCAGCCTGTTGCCAAGCCTCTCCTGCTGATCGTCGATGACGACTCGCTGATCAGCGAGTCGCTCAGTTTTGCCTTCGCACAGGAATTCGACGTCGTCACCAGCCATGCCCGCCCGCACGCCTTGACCCTGCTGCGCCAATTGCGGCAGGCGCCGCAACTGGCCTTGGTCGACCTCGGGCTACCGCCATACCCGCATCGTCCCGACGAGGGCTTTGCCCTGATCAGCGATCTGCTCGCCCTGTCGCCGGAAATGAAGATCATCGTTCTCTCGGGGCAAAACGACGAAGACAATGCCCGCCACGCGAGAACGCTGGGCGCCGTCGACTTTGTTGGCAAGCCCTGCGACCCGGGCCGGCTGACCGCGCTTTTCCGTCAGGCGCTAAGCTTTTCCGACAACCGGCAAGAAACTCCCAGCGGCGGCCTGGTCGGCGAAAGCCTGCCGATGCAGCGCTTGCGCCTGCAGCTCGGACAGTATGCCAATCTGGCCTTTCCGGTACTGATCGAAGGCGAATCGGGTAGCGGCAAGGACATCGTCGCCAGCCACTACCTGCACCGGCAGACGGAGCGGCGCGACAAACCGTTTCTCGCCCTCAATTGCGCCGCCATTTCGCCAACCCTGCTCGAGCCGACGCTATTTGGCTATGCCAAGGGATCGTTCACCGGCGCCGGTTCGGCCAAAGCCGGTTATTTCGAAGATGCCGATGGCGGCACGCTGTTTCTCGACGAAATTGGCGAACTGCCGCTGGAGCTTCAGCCCAAGCTGTTGCGGGTTCTCGAAAATGGTGAATATCAACGCGTTGGCGAAACGCAGACACGGGTCTCCAGCGCCCGCATCATCGCCGCCACCAACCGCGACCTGCGCAAGGAAGTCCGCAACGGACGCTTCCGGGCCGACCTTTTTCACCGTCTCTCGGTGTTCTCTGTCGCCGTCCCGCCGGTCCGTGACATGGGCAACGACCGTCTGCTCCTGCTCGACCACTTTCGGAAACTTTATGCTGACCAGGCGCGCCGGCCGCCCTTCACGCTTACGCCCGGTGCCAAAGAAATCTGGCTGGACTATGCCTTCCCGGGCAATGTGCGCGAACTGCGCAACATCGTCATCCGGCTTACCGCCCGCCACCCTGGGCAAGACATCAGCCCGGAAAAACTGATCGCCGAGTTCGAATCGGCCGACATCAGCGACCCGACGACCACGGTTTCAAGCGGACTGGCGGCCGACGACCTGGCCCAAGCCAGGCAGTCGGCCCGCAAACATCTGCAAAACGCCGGCCGGCTGAACCTCGATGCGACGCTGGAACTGTGGGAGCGCGGTTATATTGAGGCCGCCATCGAGCTCAGCGCCGGCAACATGAGTCAGGCCGCGCGCCGCCTCGGCATCAATCGCACGACGCTGTATAACCGCATGGAAGGCTGGAACCGGGAATGAGCCTTTACCTCGAACACTTCGGCCTGCGCGAACCGCCATTCCGCATCACGCCGCACACCGACTTTTTCTTCACCGGCGCCAATCGTGGCCCAACCCTCGAAGCCCTGGTTTACGCCATTACCCAGGACGAAGGCATCGTCAAGGTGACCGGCGAAGTCGGCAGCGGCAAGACCATGCTCTGCCGCATGCTGCTGGAACGACTGCCGGACAACGTTGAAACCCTGTACCTCGCCAATCCCTCGCTGTCACGCCAGGAAATCCTCGGCGCGATCGCCGACGAACTCGGCATTCCAACCGACGGCAAGGCCACGCACTCGCTGACCCGAGCCCTGCAGGATGCGCTGATCGAACGTTACGCCGCCGGCAAACGGGTCGTCATGCTGATCGACGAGGCACACGCGATGCCGGCCGAATCGCTCGAAGAAATCCGCCTGCTGTCGAATCTCGAGTCGAAGGCGACCAAGCTCTTGCAGATCGCCCTCTTTGCCCAGCCGGAACTGGACGAACGGCTGGCCGCCAACGACATGCGCCAGCTCCGCGAACGGATCACCCAGCACTTCAGCCTGGCCCCTCTAAAGCCGGACGACGTCGCCAGCTATATCGAATTTCGCCTGCGCGCCGCCGGCTACCATGGCCCCAATCCCTTCACCGCCGCCGCAGTGAAACTGATTGCCGAGATTTCCGAAGGCCTCTCCCGGCGTATCAACATACTCGCCGACAAGGCCCTGCTCGCCGCCTATTCGCACGGCAGCCACCAGGTCGATAGCGGCGAAATAAGAATCGCCGCCCAGGATGCTCGCTTCTCCCCGCTGCGCCAAAAATCCGGATTCAACGTCAAGCCGCTGCTCTGGGGGCTGGCCGGTACCGGCATCGCCACCTTGCTGTTCGCCCTGGCTTTCAACCTCGGTTCGCGTAGCGTTCCTCCTCCGTTAGCCAATGCGCCAAGCGTGACAGCCAATAGCCTGCCGGCACCGCCAGCCAAGACGCTTCAACCACGCCCGCTGGGCGCCAGCCAGGCCGAATCCCCAAGCAACATACGCTTCGGTCCGCTCACCCGCCAGCATTTCGACCAGTACGATGAGTGGCTGGAAAAGGCACCGCGCCAGCATTACTTCATTCAACTGCTGGCGACCGATGCCACCCACACCGGAGAAATCGAAGGATTTCTTGCTCGCGCCGCGCCACTTCTCGACCCCAGCCAGCTCCGCGCTTATCGTTCCAGCCTGTCGGGAAGCGACCGTGTCGGCGTCATTTATGGCGATTTTCCGAATCGCGAAGCAGCGGCCGCCGCGATGCAGGCCCTGCCCGAATCGATCAAGGCCGCCCAGCCGTTTCCCAGACAGGTGACACGGCTGCGCTAGCCCCCGCCGAATCATGACGATCCACTAAATTACGTGCTAGCATCTTCAAGGAACTTTGCAAAATTTTGACACTTTCGTTCAAACAAGGCCAAGCCCGATGAAAATCGGTTTTATCAGCGCAACGCTTTTCTCCCTGTTGCTGGCAGCCTGCTCTGCGCCAACACCCCGCGAACCGCTAAAGGGGCACCTCAGCGACGAGACCGCCCAGCCGGTCGCCAGCGGGACGATCCCGGCCCCGGTGCAACAGAGTCTGGCCCTGCCCAAACCGCGCGCCACGCCGAAAGCCGAAACCTACAGCGTAGTCGTCAACAACGTACCGGTCCGTGACTTGCTCTTCGCCCTCGCCCGCGATGCCAAGGTCAATGTCGACATCCATCCGGGCATTACCGGCACGGTTTCATTGAACGCCATCGACCAGACGCTGCCGCAGCTACTGACCCGCATCTCGAAGCAGGTCGACATGCGCTTTGAAATCGACGGCCCGAATCTCGCTGTGATGCCGGACTCGCCCTTCCTGAAGCATTACAAGGTCGATTACGTGAACATGTCGCGCAATGTCACCGGCACGGTGTCAACCAATACCCAGATCGCCACGGGCACCGCAACAGCCGGCGGCAGCGGAACAAGCCCGGCGGGCGGCTCAGGCAGCAACGTTTCCAGCACCCGGATCGAAAACGCCTCGAAAAATCAATTCTGGGAATCGCTGGAAAAAAATATCAAGGACATTCTGCGCGAAACCGACAAAGTTCTGCCGGAAGGATCCAGTGAGACAGTTATCGAACAAACCACCACGCAAAGCGCTACCGGTGCTGCCGCCTTGCCGCAAGGTAGCGGCCAACGTGCGGCGCTAGCCATCGCCAATGCCCTCCAGGCCAATCCGACTCCCGGTTCGAACAGCCAGGCGGTCGGCAACACCGTGATGCACCGCAATACCTTCCGCGAAGCCGCATCCGTCATCATGAATGCCGAAAGCGGCGTGATCACCGTCCGCGCCACTCAACGCCAGCACGACAGAATTCAAGAATTTGTTGATCGGGTGATCAACTCGGCCCGCCGACAGGTCTTGATCGAGGCCACCATCGTTGAGGTAGAACTGTCTGACGGCTACAAGCAGGGGATCGACTGGAGCCGCTTTCGTTCGGACAAGTCCGGATTTTCCATCACCCGTCCGACCAGCGGGGCTGTTGCCGACACGGCCAATGCCGCATTCAATCTGGTAATCCAGCAGATGGACAAGCCATTGAACCTGATTGCCGCGGTAGATTTGCTGCAATCCTTCGGCACGACCAAGGTGCTATCCAGTCCCCGCCTATCCGTTCTCAACAACCAGACGGCAATGCTCAAGGTTGTCGAAAACATTGTCTACTTCAGCGTCAAGGCAGATACCACCATCACCGCCAATGTCGGCACCACGACGGCAGTCACCACCACGCCACAGTCTGTTTCGGTCGGTCTGGTGATGGCGGTGACACCGCAAATCAGCGATACCCAAAACGTCATCCTTAATATCCGACCGACCATTTCTGCCGTCTCAGACTGGAAAGAAGACCCCAATCCATCCAACAAGATAGCCGGCGTACAGAATTTTGTACCCCAGATTCGCACGCGCGAAATCGAGTCGGTCATGCGGGTTGCCAGCGGCGATATCGCCGTTCTCGGGGGGCTGATGGAAGACCGCATTGAATACAACACTGGCCGCCTACCCCTGCTCGGACAGATCCCGTTCGCCGGCGAGCTGGTGACCAAACGAGACAACGCCGCCAAGAAATCGGAACTGGTCATCTTCCTGCGTCCCATCGTCATCAAGGATGCCAGCCTTGACGGCGACTTTGCGGGAATGCGTGGCTTCCTGCCGGCCCAGGGCTTCTTCAATCAGCCGAACGAAGCACAACCGTTCAACGTCGTGCCGAGTCGCTGAGAGCGGGATATGAGCCTGTTGATGGATGCCCTGAAACGGGCCGAGACAAGCAAGCAGGAAGCGACACGAGCGCTGACCGGCAAGGAGGCCGCGCCGCCCGTTGGCGAAGGGCTGAGCCTGGAGCCGATCAGCACCGGCCAGGCGAAGGCGGGCAGCAGCCCCTTACCCGACCTCGCCACCCACCTTGATGCGGTCGACGCCGACCTGGCCAGCGCCGCACGCCCGGACGTGCCGCCACGGCCGCGCGCCAGCCCGAAACCAGCCGGCGAGAATACCGCCGAACAAAGCGGGCGCAATGCGGTCCGCAACGCCTTCATGGCCAAGCAAACCGCCAGCAAACCCTCGAAAGGGCCGCTCTGGCTGGCGCTTGGCACGCTCGGCATAGCCGGCCTGGCGATCGCTGCATATGTCTGGTTTCAACTGAACAGCATGGGCAACAATTCGATGGCCCCTCCCGTCAACCGGGCACCAGCCATGGCTGCACCGACTCCGCCCGCCCCCGTCAGCCCACCGCCCGCATTTGCCACATCACCCCAGCCGACCGCACAGCCCCCGGCCGACAGCGAAGCGCGGCTTTTCCCATCGCCTTCCCCGGAGCGCCGCCCCGAGCGCGTCGCACGAACCGCCCCCGAAGCTGGCCCGGGGACGCCGATTCGCCTCGCCCGCACCCGTCCGGAGCCGGACAGCAACCTGCTGCAGGGCCACGCCGATATTCAGCGCAACGATCTCGATCTGGCTCGCCGGAACTTCGAGAAGGCGCTCGGGCGTGACCCGAACAATACCGATGCCCTGCTGGCGCTGGCGGCGATTGCCCAGCGCCAGGGCCAGCCAGCCGACGCCGAGGAGTTGTATCGGCGGGCACTGGTCGCCAACCCGAGCGACGCGGCCGTCCAGGCCGCGGTACTGAACGGCACAACGGCCAGCGCCGACCCGCTGAACACCGAAAGCCGCCTGAAAACCCTGCTGGCCGCCCAGCCTGAATCGGCGCCGCTCAACTTCGCGCTGGGCAATCTGCTGTCTCGCCAGAAACGCTGGTCCGAGGCGCAACAGCTCTATTTCAACGCGGTTGCTGCCGAAAGCGACAATCCGGACTACCTGTTCAATCTGGCGGTCAGTCTCGATCATCTCCGGCAAAGCCGCCCGGCCGCCCAACATTACCGGCTGGCGCTGGAAGCTGCCGAACAGCGGCCGGCGGCCTTCGATCGGGCGCAGGTCAAAAAACGCCTGCTTGATCTCCAGCCGGAAAGACAGCCCTGACTTCGCCATGAACACCTCCGCCCTGACGCGCCGGCCACTGGGTCAAATCCTGATCGCCGAAGGCATTCTTTCGGAAGATCAGCTGCGCATCGCGCTGCTCGAGCAGATGAAGCAGAACCAGCCGATCGGCAAACTGCTGGTGTCGCTCGGTTTCGTGTCCGAAGCCACCTTGCGCCAGGCGCTGTCGGAGAGTCTGGGCAAGCAGAGCATCGACCTGACGCACGCCGTCATCGACCCCCAGGCCCTCAAGTTGGTACCGCGCGATCTGGCCAAGCGCTACCACCTGCTGCCGCTCGACTATGACCGGCAGACTCGCCGACTGACCCTGGCCATTTCCGACGTCAACGACATCGTCGGCCTGGACCGCGTCCGCGCCCTGATCGAAGAGGGCACGACAATCGAGACGCTGCTCGCCGGCGAATCGGAAATCGACCGCGCCATCGATCAGTATTACGGCCACGAACTGTCGATTGACGGCATCCTGCACGAAATCGAAACCGGCGAGATCGACTGGAAAAGCCTGTCGACCACCGACAACGAATACAGCCAGCCGGTCGTCCGGCTGATCGACTCGATCCTGACCGATGCCGTGAAGCGCGAAGCCTCCGACATCCACTTCGAGCCGGAAGCCAATTTCCTGCGCATCCGCTACCGGATCGACGGCATGCTGCGCCAGATCCGCGCCCTGCACAAATCCTACTGGCCGGCCATGACGGTGCGCATCAAGGTGCTCTCCGGCATGAACATCGCCGAAATGCGCGCGCCGCAAGATGGCCGCATCGGCCTCAGCGTTTCCGGCCGGCCGGTGGACTTCCGCGTCGCCTGCCAGCCGACGATCCATGGCGAGAATATCGTGCTGCGCATTCTCGACCGCCAGAAGGGCATCGTGCCGCTGGAAGACCTCGGTCTGTCCGAAGAACATCTGCACCAGTTGAAGCTGATGATCGCCCGGCCGGAAGGCATCATCCTGGTCACCGGCCCGACCGGCAGCGGCAAGACGACGACGCTGTACTCGGTGCTCAATCACATCAACGCCGAGGGCATCCACATCATGACCCTCGAAGACCCGGTCGAATACCCGATGGCCATGGTCCGCCAGACCTCGGTGGCGGAAAACGCCAAGCTCGACTTCGCCAACGGCATCCGCTCGATGATGCGCCAGGATCCGGACGTCATTCTGGTCGGCGAAGTACGCGATGCCGAAACGGCGGAAATGGCCTTCCGCGCCTCGATGACCGGCCATCAGGTGTATACGACCCTGCACACCAATTCGGCGATCGGCGCGGTGCCGCGCCTGCTCGACATCGGCGTGCTGCCCGACATCATGGCCGGCAACATCATCGGCATCGTCGCCCAGCGGCTGATCCGCCGGCTGTGCGAGCATTGCAAAACGCCCTACCACGCCGAGCCGCACGAGATCCGCCTGCTCGGCCCGCAGACCGAGGGTTCCCGCCCCGTGCTGTTTCGCCCGACCGGCTGCGAACTCTGCGACTTTCAGGGCTATCGCGGCCGTATCGCAATCATGGAACTGCTGCGCATCGATGCCGGCCTCGACGAATTGATTTCCCGCCGCGCCACCACTCACGAAATCCGCAGCCGGGCGCTGTTGCAGGGCTTCAGCACACTGGCCGACGACGGCCTGCGGCGCGTGCTGAACGGCACGACTTCGCTGGAAGAACTGGCGCGCGTCGTCGACCTGACCGACCGGATGTAGCCATGCTTTTCGACTACAAGGCGGTCAGCGCCGAAGGACGGATGATTTACGGGCGACTTGACGCGATCAATCTGGTCGACCTCGAAATGCGTCTGAAACGCATGGAACTCGATCTGGTGACCGGTTCAGTCGTCGAACACCGTGCGCTGTTCGGTGGCCGCAGCATCCCCCGTCCCGAGCTGATCAACTTCTGCTTTCACCTCGAACAGCTGACCCGGGCCGGTGTGCCGATACTCGACGGGCTGACCGACCTGCGCGATTCGATCGAACACCCGCGCTTCCGCGAGGTGATCGCCGTACTGATCGAGAATATCGAAGGCGGCCAGACGCTTTCGCAGGCAATGGATACCCACCAGGATGTCTTCAGCCAGGTGTTCGTCAACCTGGTCAGAGCCGGCGAATCGAGCGGCCAACTGCCGGAGGTCCTGGTCGGCCTCACCGAGTCGCTGAAATGGGAAGACGAACTCGCCTCGCACACCAAAAAGCTGCTGATGTATCCGGCCTTTGTCGCCAGCATCGTCCTTGCCGCCACGTTTTTCCTGATGATCTACATGGTGCCGCAGCTCAAGCTGTTCATTAAGAACATGGGCCAGACCCTGCCGGCCCAGACCAAGCTGCTATTTTTCATCTCCGACCTGCTGGTCAATTTCTGGTATCTGTTCCTGCTCACTCCCATCGTCGCCTTTTTGATCGGGCAGTTCATCCTGCGTACCGACCCGCGGGCCCGCCTGCGCCTCGACGGCATCAAGCTGCGCCTGCCGGTGGTCGGCCCGATTCTCAAGAAAATCATCCTGTCGCGCTTTGCCAACACCTTTGCCATGCTCTACGCATCGGGCATCCCGATTCTCGAATCGATCCGCACCACCCAGGACATCGTCGGCAACCGCGTGGTCAAACAAGCACTGCAACGGGTCGAGCATTCAATCCGCGAAGGCCGCAATGTGGCCGGCGCCTTTCACGATGTCGGGCTGTTCCCGCCGCTGGTCGTTCGCATGCTGCGGGTCGGCGAAAACACCGGCGGTCTGGACAAGGCCCTGCTCAACGTCAGTTATTTTTATACCCGCGACGTCAAGGAATCGGTCAGCAAGGCCCAGACGATGATCGAGCCGATGCTGACCCTGTTCATGGGCGCCCTGCTCGGCTGGATTATGCTGTCGGTCATCGGCCCCATCTACGACGTCATCAGCAAGATAAAAACGTGATCGCCCGTCGCCTGCTCTATCTCAATACGCACCGCCTCTCGGCCTATCTCTGGCGGCACGGCAAGCTGTTGCCGGAGGGCGCATTCGAAAATGGCGACGAAGGCCTGGCGGGCTTTGCCGAGTATCTGGCCGCGCATCGCCACAGTCATTTCTCGCTGCTCGCCAACGTCACCGAAGAAGGTCACGTTCTCGAAACCATCCCGTTCCTGCATGGCAGCGACCGGCAGGCGCTGATCACCCGCAAGATCGGCCAGCACTTCCTCGGCACGCCACTGGCCACGGCGTTTTCACTCGGTTACGAGAAAAGCCAGCGGAAGAACGAAAAACTGCTGATCTCGGCGCTGACCAATCCGATCCATTTCGAACCCTGGCTACAACGCATCAACGACGCCGAAGCCCCACTGGCCGGCGTTTATACGGTTGCCCAACTGGGTGGCCAGCTGTTGAAGAAGCTCGGCCTGGCCAACGGTCGCTGCCTGCTTCTGACGCTGCAGGATCATTCGATACGCGAAAGCTACCTGGTCAGTGGCCAAACGCTTTTCTCGCGGATGGCGCCGATTACCGACAGCAGCATTGCCGGCGTCGCCAGCAGCTTTGCCGCCGAAGCCGGGAAGCTGCACCAATACCTGATCGGCCAGCGCCTGATCAGCCGTGACGAGACCCTGCCGGTCTTCATCGTCGCCTCCCCGCCAGCCATCCCGGCCATCGAACACGCCTGCCCGGACCATGGCCACCTGGCCTTTTCGATCATCGACAGCCACGTCGCCGCGCACAAGCTCGGCCTGCACACGCCGCCCGAAGACAGTCGCAGCGACTTTCTGTTTCTTCACCTGCTGGCCACGGCAGCACCCAGCCAGCAGTTCGCCGGTGAAGTGCATCGTCACGATTTCCGGCTCTCGCAAATCCGCCAGAGCATTATCGCCGCCGGCCTGATCGCCCTGCTCGGCAGCCTGTTGTTCTCGGCCAAGGAAAACTACGATGCCTACGCGCTGCGCCAGGAAACCCAGGCGCTACGCACCAGCGAAGCCGATCTCAGCTGGCGCTATCAGGAAATCTCCGCGACTTTCCCGCAACTCGGCATCGACAATGACACCTTGCGCCGGCTGACCACCCGCCATGCCGACCTCAGTCGTCAACAGCATCTGCCCGGCGGGGCCTATCGGCTGGTCAGCCGGGCTCTCGACCAGATGCCCAACGTCATCCTCGAAGGCATCGAGTGGAAAATCGGCCGCCAGGGCACGCCCGCCGCCGCTTCAAGTATCGAAGGCAACGAGGAAATCACGACAATCCGCGGAGCGATCCGCCCTGAACCGAACGCGACACCCCGGCAGATTCTTGCCAGCTTCGAGCAATTCGCAGAGCTGTTGCGCAGCGACCCGGCCTGTTCCGTGAGCGTGCTGCAACAACCATTCGACATGGAATCCGGACGGGCGCTGCGCGGCGGCGACAGTGAGGACGAAAATGCGCAGCCGCGCCAATTCGCAGTCGAGATTACCCGGAAAATCGCGCCATGAAATTTACCGTCGGCGATCTGGTCAAACTTCGACTGCCCATCCTCGGCACACTAATCCTGTTCCTGTTAGCCGGCTTGCTCGTCTGGTGGAGCCTGCAGCAGGAACAAAAGGCCGGGCAAGAGAGGAATGGCGCAGCAGCGAGCATGAGCCAGGTGGAACAGCGCCTGCGTCAGGTTCGTACTGAAGAACAGGAGCTCAAGGAAAGAGCGCTGATGTTCCAGAAAATGCAGAACTCCGGCATCACCGGAGAAGAAAGGCGTCTGGACTGGACGGAACTGCTGCGTCAAATCCAGCAAGACATGCGCCTGCCCGGCATGAACTACGAATTTGGCGCCCAGAAGCCGTTGGAAAGCGTTAACGGCGCGGCTTTTGCCTACTTTGCCAGCTCGATGCGCCTGCAACTCCGCCTGCTCCACGAAGAAGATCTGATCAACTTCCTCGCCCGCGTGCAACGCGAAGCCAAGGCCTTGGTCCTCGTTCGCAACTGCAAGCTGGCCCCGCAGGCAGGTAGCAGCGATAACCGTTCGGCCATCGCCCAACTGAGCGCCGAATGCGAATTGCAATGGGTTACCGTGCGCCGGTCGACCGCAACGAAATGAACATCCGCCCCACACTGCTCCTGTTGCTGCTGGTTGTCGCCCCAACCCTGTGCCGGGCGCAACAGGAACCGCTCGGCCGACTGTTTCTGACGCCGCAACAACGCGCCGCACTCGACCGCCAGCGCCAGCTCAACCCCGGCTTCAGCCCCAATACCACGGAAGGCGAAGCCAGTCAGACCATCAACGGCGAAGTCCGCCGCAGCAACGGCCGCGCCACGCGCTGGATCAACGGCCAAGCCATCTGGGACGACAGCATTCCCGCGCCACGGGTACCGGTCGGCGATACCTTTCATCCGGAAACGGGGGAACGAGAAAGTCTACTGGGCGGCGGCAGGATCATTGTCAAGCCGGCCGCCAACAAGCACTAACCATGAGCAGCTCGTCTCGTTCCCAGCGCGGAATGGCATTGTTGCTATTGCTGTTTCTGGTCTTTGGCGTCGCCATAACATTGGCGCTTACGGCATGGAATAGTTCGCGCGGCCGTCTTGAGCAGGAAAGAAAGACCCAGCTTGCGTTGCAACAAGCAAAAGAGGCATTGATAGCCTATGCGGTTTCAGTCTATCCGGCAGCGGATAACCGCCCAGGCGATCTTCCTTGCCCTGACCAAGACAATGACGGCAAGAAGGAAAATTCCTGTGGCAATAGCGACGGAACGACCGGACAGGTCAATCGTCTTGGCCGCCTACCCTGGAAAGACCTGGGCCTGGAGGATCTAAAAGATGCCAACGGCGAGAGGCTTTGGTATGCGGTCTCCAGCAACTTCAAGGAAAAATATCAGCACTTTCCTTTGAACAGTGACACGAATGGCACCATTCAGGTGATCGACGCCGGAGGCACTGTCATTAAGAACGTCATCGCTGTCGTCATCGCCCCCGGCCCTCCCCTTCAGCGACTGAGCGGTGCTGCGTTCCAGAATCGCAGTATTGGCGGAGAAAACAATCCGACCAACTATCTCGACGAAACGCCAATGGAAGACAACGCCGCCTTCGTCGATGGCACAACTAATGGCTTTGTCGCCGGTCCCATTCGCGATGCGCAGGGGCGTATGCTGGTCAATGACACCATGCTTTACATTACCTACAACGACCTGATGCCGCTGCTTGAAAAGCAGGTGGCATCGACCGTAATGAACTGCCTGACGAGCTATGCCGCCTACAATATTGGCGCCTATAACAATCTCGGGCGCTACCCTTGGGCAGCGGATATCACCACATCCGCTGCCGGCAACTATAGCGACTCGCCAAACACCCTTTTCGGACGCATCCCCGATCTAATGTGCAACACAGCCGGAAACGGCACGACTGACACCTTGTGCAAGCCGGTAGTCGGCACCAACACGAAAATGTTATCAACTTGGGGAGGCGTTACAAACTGCACCATCAACGGCAGCTGGTACAAAGACAATTGGCGAGAACAGGTTTTCTACGCCATCGCCGATGCCTACAAACCGGGGGTTGGCACTCCCGCCTGCGGCACCTGCCTGACGGTCGGTACCACCAGCAATGTGCAAGTGGCGGTATTCGTAGGGCGTCAGACCCTTGTCGGACAGAATCGCGCCAACCGGGCCATCATCGGCAATTATCTGGAAGGCGAAAATGCAACACCGTATGATGCGGTCTTTGAAAGAAACGCCATATCTCAGACTTTCAACGACTTGCTGATATTCAAATGAACATCATCGCCCAGCCCAAAGCAAACGGCTTCACGCTTGTCGAGTTGGCGATCGTGCTCGTCATCATGGCTTTGTTATCAGGCGGCCTGATGATGTCCCTGATGGCCCAGCAGGAAAATATTGCATTAGCGGAAACCCAGCGACGCCTGAATGAAGCACGTGACGCGCTGCTCGGTTTCGCTGCCGCCAATGGCCGCCTGCCCTGCCCAGCCGCCCCGATGAGCACAGGCGTTGAGTTGCCGACGGGTGGAGGTGCCTGTAACAACTCGTGGAATGGCTTTCTGCCGGCCATAACCCTGGGGCTGACCCCGACCAACGAAAATGGCTACGCCCTTGACGGCTGGGGCAATCCAATTCGCTACGCGACGACCACAGATAAAGCTGCACCCTTGTGCCCCACGGCGTGCTTCACAACAGCCAACGGGGCCAAAACAGCCTGGAACGGAAGCGATGTTACCTTGAAACTTGCGCCCGACCTGCATGTCTGCAATACCGCAACAGGCGCCACAACAGGCGCTAACGCCGCTTGTGCAGCAGGTACCACATTGGCTGACAACGCAGTCGCCGTTATTTTCTCGCGGGGAAGAAACGGCGGGACCGCGCCGACAAGCGCCGACGAGATAGCCAATGGCGATGCCGACCGGCTATTCGTCTCCCACACCCCGACCCCGGCCGGTGCCAACGAATTCGACGATCTCGTCATCTGGCTCTCACCGAACATTCTCTACAACCGGATGATCGCGGCCGGACGGCTGCCCTAGGCGCTCAGGCTCCGGGTTTCGCCGTATTGACCTGGGCCGCCCCGACTGCCACACTGGTTTATGCCGAAGTTATGAGCGCTACCCGGAATTCTCGTGAACCAGCAGCCTTTCCTATTCTCCCTACGCAACGCCGGCATCAATCCGGATGACGATGCCGAAACACGGCTGAAGAAATCGCTGCTGATCTTCGCCACCGGTCTGGTCTGCCTCGGTTCGATGGTGTGGCTGTTCCTGTATGGCCAGATGGGGCCACAGTTTTCGGCGACGGCACCATTCATTTTCCAGCTGCTGCTCGTCAGCAATCTGCTGCTTTTCTTTCATACCGGCAATTTCGACTTCTTCCGCTATTCACAACTGGCGCTCTTCCTCTTCGCGCCCTTTGCCGTGCAATGGGGCATCGGCAATTTCATCACAGCCAGCGGCACCAGCCTGTGGGGCTTGCTGGCGCCAATCGGCGCGCTGCTCTTTTTCGGCGTGCGCGAATCCCTGGCCTGGTTCATCGCCTACATTTTCCTGACCGCGCTGTCCGGCTTTTTCGACTATTTTCTGGCCGACAGCGTGGCGTCGACGGCGCCGAAGATCGCCATCCGGACCAGCGTCTTCTTTTTCGCTCTAAATTTCGCCGCCATTTCCAGCATCGTCTACCTGCTGCTGCGCTATGCCGTCCAGGAGAAAGCCAAGGCACAGGCCAGCCTGGAAGCCACTCACCACTTGTTGCAGGAAGAGCAGGAGCGCTCCGAGCGGCTGTTGCTCAACATCCTTCCCGGCCCCATCGCCGAGCGTCTCAAGCACAATAAGCAAACCATCGCCGACGGCTTTGCCGACGTCACGGTGATGTTTGTCGATATCGTCAATTTCACCCGCATCGCCGAGGGCCTGTCGCCGCAACAGGTTTTTGCCATGCTCAACCGGATTTTCTCGGCCTTCGACGAGTTGGCCGAGCGCTTTGGCGTCGAGAAGATCAAGACCATAGGCGATGCCTACATGGTTGCCGGCGGCCTGAACAACGAACTGAGCAACTACTCGAAATCCATCGCCGAACTGGCCATCGCGATGCGCGACTTGCTGCGCCGCGATTTCACCATCAATGACATGCATCTCGACGTGCGCATCGGTATCGGTACCGGCCCGATCGTCGCCGGCGTAGTGGGCAAGAAGAAATTCATCTACGACCTGTGGGGCGACACTGTCAATCTGGCCAGCCGGATCACCAGCGAAGGCGTACCCGGCATGATCCAGGTCGATGAAACGACGCGTCGCCGACTAGCTGACCACTTCACCTTCGAGGCGCCGCAAACGCTTTACCTGAAAGGCAAGGGCGACACCGTGGTTTATCGCCTGATCGGCCCGTGCAACGAAAAGGGGCGGCCCGAAATTTCCCTCAGCGGCGAACTGACAGGCTAAAAGCCACCCGCCCCGGACGATTTTCAAGCAGAGCCAGACAATATCCCGCCGCTTCGGCCTGGCGAGCGGCGTGATAGAGCCCGATTCCCAAGCCATCGTGCGAACTGACCGGTTCCCGCAACAGACGGCCAACAACATCCGGAGCAATCGGACTGCCGTCATCGACCACCGTCAGGACCGAATCGGCAAAATCGACGGTGATACCCAGGCCCGCCTGGCGCTGTCGCTTCGCCAGGGCATTCTGCAACAGGTTTTCCGCCACACTATCGAACAAGCCGAGCGGCACCATGCTCTCCGCTGTCGACTGCCCATGCCAGACAATCGAGGCGTCGGCATAACGGTCCTGTAATTGACTCCACCACAGTGCCGCCGGCACGCATTCGCCGCTCTCGGCCTGCGGCGACTGCAGCTTTTCCAGGGTCACCTTCAGTCGTTCGGTAATCTGCGGCAACTGCCGGCCGAGCAAGCCGGCCAGTTGCGCCGGATCACCGGGCTGGGCGGCGGCATAGCAAAGTCCCTGCATCGATTGCAGCAGATTCTTGACGTCGTGCGTCACCCGGGCACCGGTTTCATAGACGGCCTGTAAATAGCTCATCCGCTGCAGGTCATGTGCCTGGCGCTTGACCAGATAAAACTCGGCGGTCAGGCGCAGCAGCCATTCGACATGCCAGCGCATTGACGGCGACGGGGCCAGGCGAAAACAGACCGCCAGCTCGAAGTCATTCGTCTGGTAAACGTGCCGGTGCGCCGTCTGCTGCCCCGACTGCCCAAGCTTGCCCCCGACCGCCCAGGAAACCCCACGCACCCAGGGCATGCCCTGCAAACGCAGCATCACGGCGCGGAGAAAACTCGCCGGATCAACTTGCCGTTCGCTTTCTTCGGACAACTGGACCAGCCACTGCTCGAGCGGCATGCCGACCGACAGCATGTAGCGCGACATCGCCGAGCCGATGCCGGAAAAGCCGGCTCGCGGATTCCAGGCCCAGGCCACCACCAGCAAGGCGGCGGCGACGGTCAATGAGGTCTTGAACAGCGACTCGACGTAGCTGACCCCGCCCACCAGCATGTAGGCCAGGGCGCCCAGCACGAAAACAGCAAGAACCAGAAAAACCAGAATGCCATAGAACAGATCGAAGGCATCGCCGGCCCGCCGCTGCGGCGCCCGGGCCGGAAAGACGAGGAGCAAGGGCAGAATGAACGGCATGTAATAGGCAATAACGTTGCGCGGCAAGGGGTCGAGAGCGACCGCCGACGAGACTTCCGGCACCACCCCGAACACCGTGACCCCAACCAGATAGCCGAAGGCCAGCAGATAGCCCGCCCGTTCGCCCCGCCGCTCGGTCCACAACACGCGCCCGCCAATCGCCGCCGCCAGTGCGCCACACCAGATCAACAGCAGCCATGGCCCGATGAACCAGGTTGAAACCAGTACCGCGGCAAACAGCACAGCCCCCTGACGGGCACTGATCCGGCGCTCACCGGCGACGAAGGGCTGCCAGATCAGGAACAGACCGAGCGCCGCCACCCACAGCAAGCGCACAGCAGGAATCTGCCAGCCGCCAAATGCCAGCGCATGCAACATGAGTAAATGGCCGGCCAGCAGCAAATGCGACCAGTTGGCAAGACGCCGCGAAAGCTTTGTCCCGGCGTTCATTTCTGAAACAGAATGTCCATTTTTCGACACTTTTTCACTAAATCGAGGCAGAAGCCGGCAAATTTGCACCCAACCCTACGGGCACGGTATTTGCATATACAAACTTAAGAAAATACAAGCGGAGCATGCCATGAAAAGCCATCAAAAAGGCTTCACCCTCGTCGAAATCGCCATTGTGCTGGTCATTATCGGCCTGTTGCTGGGCGGAGTACTGAAGGGGCAAGAGCTAATAAATAGCGCAAAAGTCAAGAATCTGGCGAACGATTTCAATAGCATTTCTGCATTTGTCTACGCCTATCAAGATAAATATCGCGCCCTACCTGGCGACGATCGCGCGGCAACAGATCATCTTGGCGCCAACGCTGCTTGTGCTCGCGTTGCGGCATGCACCCCGGCAGTCCCCCCGGCAGGACTTGGAGATGGTCGGATAAACGGCAATTGGATAGGTGCCGCCCAAAACGACGAATCCTACATGTTCTGGCAACACGTCAGAATGGCGAACCTCGCGACAGGAACCCCCATCGTCGGAGCAGCCGACTACATCCCGAGAAATGCCGAAGGTGGCGACATCGGCATCACGGGCGATCCCCTCAACGCGAATTGGACGGGCAGCTTCTTCATCTGTTCCTCCGGCATCCAGGGGCGCTACGCGCGACAACTCGACATAATGATCGACGACGGCAATACTCAGACCGGCTCTGTGCGTACAATCACCGATCGCCAACCGCAGGCTGCCGCATTTCAGAACATCGTCGCAGGGACTGCGCAAGACAGCCAGCTTTTCACAGTCTGCTTTGCCTCCTGAACACCACTACAAAGTTTGACCAAGCCCGCCTCGGCGGGCTTTTTCATTTCTGCAGCAGCCGTTGTTCAGCTGCCGCCACAGATCCCGGATCACCCAGCACGACGACCACGTCGCTTGATTCAAGAACCGTTTCCGGCGCCGGTTCGATAGCGCGGATGCCGCGCCGGCGGATGGCGCTGACTTCGCAGCCCAGCCCCTCCAGATTGAGCACAGCCAGCGTCTGACCAATGGCTGCCGCACCCGGGGCGAGCCAGACCGAATGTAGGCGCGGCTGGTGATCCTCATCTTCTTCGCGGTCGGTCTGGCCACGATAGAAACCGCGAAGGAGACGGTAACGTTGCGAACGGATTTGCCGGATGCGCTTCAAAACCCGATTGATCGGCACGCCAACCAGGACCAGCGCATGTGAAGCCAGCATCAGGCTGGCTTCGAGCATTTCCGGCACGACCTCCGCCGCGCCGGCTTTGGACAGACGGGCCATGTCGCGCTCATCGGAAGTCCGCACCACCACCGGCAGATCCGGGCGCAATTCCTGGACGTGGTGCAGCACCCGCTCGGCGAGCGACGTATCGCTCATCGTGACAATGACCACACTGGCCCGCATCAACCCGGCGGCGATCAGGACTTCCTTGCGTCCGGCGTCGCCAAAAACGACGCTCTCGCCACCGGCCGCCGCTTCGCGGACCCGATCCGGGTCGAGATCCATGGCGATGTAGCCAACCCCTTCCTGACTGAGAAAGCGGGCCAGATACTGACCGTTTCGCCCGAAGCCGCAGAGGATTGCGTGCTTTTCGGTCCCCATCGACTGGGCGGCGATCTGCGTCAGCTGCATCGAGCGCATCAGCCATTCGTTGGCGACAAAACGCATCACCAGCTTCTCGCTGTATTGCACGATGAAGGGGGCGATCAACATCGAAAGCACCAGCGCCGTCAGCGCGATTTGCTCAATGGCTTTCGGCATGTGGGCGATTTCGCCGAGCAGCACGAAACCGAATTCACCGCCGGCACATAGCCAGAGGGCCGAGCGCATGGCATTCCCCGGCGTCGCCCCCAGACGCCAGGAGAGCAACCCGACGATCAGGCTTTTGAAGGTCAGCAGAGCGACCAAAACCAGGAGCACCTGCCACCACAAGCCGACCAGGATGTGCAGATCGAGTTTCACCCCGATGGTCACGAAAAACAGCCCCATCAACACGTCGCGGAACGGCTTGATGTCATCCTCCACCTGCATGCGGAATTCGGTTTCCGAAATCAACATGCCGGCGACGAAGGCGCCGAGCGCCAGCGACAAACCGGCCAGTTCGGTCAGAGTGGCCAGACTGAGCGTGATCAGCAGCACGTTGAGGACGAACACCTCGGAAGACTTGGCCCGGGCGACGAAGTGGAACCACTTGCGCATCAGGCGCTGGCCAAAGACCAGAATCACCGCCAGAACGACAATCGCCTTGAGCAAGGCAATCGCCAGCAACACCGCCAGTTTTTCGGGCGGCTGGGTCAACGAGGGAATGATCACCAGCATCGGCACCACCGCCAGATCCTGGAACAGCAGCACGCCCATGATTTCGCGGCCATGCGCCGAATTGAGCTGCATCCGCTCGGCCAGCAGCTTGGTCAGCACCGCTGTCGACGACATCGCAAAAACACCGCCGAGGGCGATGCCCAGTTGCCAGCCGATACCCAGCCCGATGACCAGCAACGCGGTCAACAGCATCGTGATGACGACCTGCAGCAGACCCAGGCCGAAAACGATGCGCTTCATCGCATAGAGTTTGGGCAACGAGAACTCGAGGCCGATCGAGAACATCAGGAAAACCACGCCGAACTCCGCGAGATACTCGGCCCGGTACATGTCGTTCATCAAATTCAGTGCATGCGGGCCGATGATGCTGCCGACAAACAGGTAGCCGAGTACCGGCGGCAGGTTGAAGCGGCGGAAGATGACCACGGCCAAAACCGAGGCACCAAGCAGCAGGAGGACGAGAGACAGTGTGCTCAAGGGGACTTTCGCGATTCGGGTATACTTCGACCATCATAACCGTTGCCCGCCCATGAACCCAAGCCCACCCGCCCTTCGTTTTTCGCCGGAACGCGCTCTGGAACTGGGTCGCCAGACCCTGAGCATCGAGGCCGCCGCGGTCGCTGCCCTGATCGACCGTCTTGACGGCGATTTCGCCAAGGCCGTCGAACTGATCATCAACAGCCATGGCCGCCTGATCGTCAGCGGCATGGGCAAATCCGGCCACATCGCCCGCAAGATTGCGGCGACCATGGCCAGCACCGGCACCCCGGCCTATTTCGTTCACCCGGCCGAAGCCAGCCATGGCGACCTCGGCATGATTACCCGCGACGACGTGCTGCTCGCCCTCTCCAACTCCGGCGAATCGGAAGAATTGCTACGCATCGTGCCGCTGATCAAGCGCCAGGGGGCCCGGCTGATTTCGATGACCGGCGTGCCGAGCTCGACGCTGGCCCGCGAAGCCGACATCCATCTCGACGCCGCCGTTGAACAGGAGGCCTGTCCGCACAACCTGGCACCGACCGCCAGCACCACGGCGGCGCTGGCGCTCGGCGACGCGCTCGCCGTCGCCCTGCTCGACGCCCGCGGCTTCGGCCCCGACGACTTCGCCCGCTCGCATCCCGGCGGTTCGCTCGGCCGCCGTTTGCTGACCCGCGTCTGCGACGTCATGCGCCCGGGCGACAAGGTACCCGCCGTTGCCCCGGCGACCGACCTGACCGAGGCCATCGTCGCCATGTCGCACGGCGGCCTCGGCCTGGTCGCCATCACCGACCCGGCCGGCAAGACGCTCGGCATCTTTACCGATGGCGATTTGCGCCGCGCTTTTGAAAAGCGCATCGACCTGCGTCAGGGCGACATCGCTTCGGTGATGCATCCCGCGCCGCGCACCATCCGGCCTAATCGACTCGCCGTCGAAGCCGTCGAGATGATGGAACGCCTGCGCATCAACGCCCTGCTCGTCGTCGACGCCGACGGCGTTCTGGTCGGCGCGCTCAACATGCACGACCTGTTCACTGCGAAAGTTATCTGATGGACACCACCGCCCGCGCCGCCCGCATCAAACTCGTCGCCTTCGATATCGACGGCGTGATGACCGATGGCGGCCTGCACTACACCGATAACGGTGGCGAACTGAAAACCTTCAATGTTCAGGATGGCCTCGGCCTGAAGATGATGCAGCGTGCCGGCATCGAACTAGCTATCGTCACCGGCCGGACCTCAGGCGTCGTTGCCGCCCGCGCCGCCGACCTCGGCATCGAACATGTCTATCAGGGCGTTGCCGACAAGCGCGCCGTCGTCGGCGGCCTGCTCGACAAGCTAGGCCTGCACTGGCCGGACTGCGCCTTCATGGGCGACGACCTGATCGATCTGCCGGCCATGACCCAGTGCGGTCTGGCCATCGCCCCGGCCAACGCCCGTCCCATCGTCAAGGAGCGCGCCCACGCCGTGACCGACGCCGGCGGCGGCCACGGCGCCGTGCGCGAGGCCGTTGAATTGATCCTCGCCGCCCAGGGCAAGCTCGATGCCGCTTTCGCCCCCTATCTCGACGCCCGATGAAGCACTGGCCCAGCCAACTCTTTCCGATCATTCTGCTGGCGCTGCTCGCCGGCCTGACTTTTTGGCTGCAAAAAGTCATCGGTCAGGATGAACTCGCCAACGACGGCAAACTCCGGCACGACCCGGACGCCATCGCCGAAAATTTCATGGTCCGTCGTTTTGACGACAGCGGCCAGGTCAAGTACCGGCTGATCGCCCCATATCTGGTGCATTACCCGGACGACGACAGTTCCGAACTGACCGCCCCCAAACTGATCAGCTACCGGCCCGATGCCGCCCCGGTCGAAGTCATCGCCAAACATGCCAAGGTGACATCGAAGGGCGAAACCATTTTTCTCTGGGACGACGTCACGCTGACCCGTACCGCAACCGCCGATCGCCCAGCCATGGTCGCTCGCATGCCGGACCTCACCACCCAGCCGGATGCCGGCTTTGCCTTCACCAACAGCCCGGTCGAAATTACCCAGGGCCAGTCCTGGATCAAGGGCGTCGGCGCGCATCTCGACAACAATACCTCCACGCTCGTTCTGCAATCGCAGGTGACCGGGCTCTACATTCGCCCGAGGGCAACGCCATGATCATTCGTCTCGCCACACTCACTCTCTGCCTTCTCACCACTCAGCCAGCCCTGGCGGAACGGGCCGACCGCGACAAGCCGATGCAACTTGAAGCCAACCGGGTTTCGATCGACGATGCCAAGAAAATCCAGATCCTTGAAGGCGACGTGCTGATCACCAAAGGAACGATGACGCTGAAGGCTGACCGCGTCGTGGTTACCGAAGACCGTTACGGCTTCCAGAAAGGGACCGCCTTCGGCGGCAAGGATGGCCTCGCCCGCTTCCGCCAGAAGCGCGAAGGCAAGGAAGAGTACATGGAAGGGGAAGCCGAGCGCATCGAGTACAACAGCAACAGCGAAATCGCCGAACTGTTCCACCGGGCCTGGGTGAAGAGCGGCGAAGATCAGGTGCAGGGCGATTACATCTGGTACGACGCGATCAGCGAAAAATATCTGGTGACGGCCGGCGAGAAGCGCGATCCGAAAGCGCCGCCAACCCGCGTGCGCGCCGTGATTCAGCCCAAAAACAAAGGCGGCGAGCCGGAACGCCCCACTTCGCGCAGCGAAAACCTGGAGCTCAAGGGCGCTGGCGGCCTGAGCATACCGGCCGCACAGCCGTAGTGCATCCATCCCGGGAGCATATTGAATCGCCACCCGGGATCGGGCCAAAAGGGCCTGAAACCTTCCATCTATTCATCGGCTTACATTTTTTGTGCACCGCACAAAAAAATTGTTGACAATGCCACAATCAATCCTATAATTGGATCCATGGTGCGGTGCAACATGTGCTAAAAAAAGCACTGCAACGGTTCTGACTGTTTCGCATGACTTTTCATTTAGGAGATAACCCATGACTTACTTCACCAATCCCGAGCAACTCGCTTCCGCCAACAAAACCGCTGTTGATTCCCTGCTGTCCCTGGCCAACGCCGCCCTGGCTTCCGCCGAGCGTATCGCTGCCCTGAACCTGAACACCGCCCGTTCCGTTCTGGAAGACTCCGTCTCCGGCACCAAGGCCCTGCTCGGCGCCAAGGACGTGCAAGAAGCCCTGTCCATCCAGGCTTCCCTGGCCCAGCCGAACGTTGAAAAGGCCGTGGCCTATTCCCGTTCCGTTTATGAAATCTCCGCCCAGGCTCAGGAAGAACTGTCCAAGACCCTGGAAGGCCAGTTTGGTGGTTTCCAGAAGCAAGTTGCCGAACTGCTGGACAAGGCTGCCAAGTCCGCTCCGGCTGGTTCTGACGTTGCCGTTGCTGCCGTCAAGTCCGCCATTGCTGCCGCCAACTCCGCTTTCGACAACCTGAACAAGGCTGCCAAGCAAGTTGCCGAAATCACCGAAGCCAATGTTGCCGCCGCCACCAACGCGACGGTCAAGGCTGTCGGCGCCTCTGCCGCTGCCGGCAAGAAGAGCAAGTAATTGTTCCTAGAAGCCCCCGCCGCAAGCGGGGGCTTTGTTGCATCCTGTTCCACCAAAAATATACTGGAGAAGATGATGAGCAACCCGAATTTCGAACAACTGACTGCCGCCCAACAAGCCAACGCCGAAATCATGACAGCCCTGCTGCGCACCGCCTTCAATGGCGTCGAGCGTCTGACCGCCCTGAACATGGCCGCTTCCCGCGAATTCTTCAACAACACCGTGGCCGGAACCCAGCAACTGCTGGCCGCCAAGGATGCCAATGAAGCCGCCAAGCTGAACAGCGAACTGGCCAAGCCGAATATGGAAAAGCTGGTTGACTACTCGCGCAACGTTTACGAGCTGGTCAGCGAGATGCAGAAGGAAATCACTTCGGTGATGGAAGCCCAGTACAGCACCTTCAGCAAGACCGCCAACAGCGCCGTCGCCAAGGCCAAGTCCTCGGCCCCGGTCGGTGGTGACTTCTTCGCCGCCACCATGCAATCCATGCTCGACGCATCGAGCAAGGCTTTCGACAGCATGACCGCGATGGCCAAGCAGATGTCCGATCTCGCCGAAACCAATATCCAGACCGCCTCCAAGGCAACCGGCAAGGCCGTCAGCGCGACGACCGCTGCTGCCAAGAAGAGCACCGCCAAGTAATTCGGCGCCTCCGGCCCTACAAAAAGCCCGCGACATTCGCGGGCTTTTTTACGTCTGCCGAACGCCCCGCAACTCAGGGGCGCCAGGTCCAGACAATGCCGCGCCGCTCGATCTCGCGGCGGATTTCTTCCATTGCCTGGTCCACCAAGCCCGGCTCGCCTTCGACGCCGAGTTCCAGATGTTTCCGCTCATGGCCGATCAACGAAGGCAGAGAAAAAAGGCGGAGCGCCGGATAGTCGCGGACGATCCGTTCCATCAGATCGAGCAGCGCACTTTCATAGACATTGGGGCCGGTCAGCAGGAAGGCTTTTTCCACGACACCGTCGACCGGCTTGAACAGATCGCGGTAATGGGTATCGAGCGCCCATTCGATCATCGGATGGGCCATCTGCGGAAAGCCCGGCACGAAGTAGTGCTCGTTGGCCGTGAAGCCGGGAATGCGGTTGAAGGGATTGGGAATGATCCGGACGCCGGCCGGGAAGGTGACCAGTTGCCGACGCTGATCGGTGACCTCCTCGCCGGCGAAGCGGGCCTTCAGCTCCTCGTAGCCCTCCGGATGCAGTTCCAATCCGACGCCGAGGGCGGCCGCGGCGGCCTGCCGGGTGTGGTCGTCTGGCGTATTGCCGATGCCGCCGCAGGAAAACACCACGTCGCCGGCTGCCATCGTGCGCTTGAAGGTGGCGGCCAGGCGCTCCCGGTCATCACCCAGATACTCGACCCAGGACAGGCGCAGGCCGCGCACCCCGAGCATTTCGGCAATTTTCGCGAAGTGCTTGTCCTGCCGCTTGCCGGACAGGATCTCGTCGCCGATGATAATGGCGCCAAAGGTGCGACTCATACACGTTCCCCTTCAATGGTAACGACCGCGCCGCTGCGCGAACGACGCAGCGCTTCAAGACCGTAGTGAACGAATGATAGCGCCGCCAGCGCCGGCACCAGCAATCCCAGGATCGGCACATGGGCGAACAGCGCCATGCTCAGTCCGAGCATGAACATCGGGCCCTTGCCCTGGCGCTGCAGCGCCGCCCATTCGGCTTCGGTCGCGTGCATCGACAGGGCGTCGTAGGCGAAGGTCCGGCGGTTGAGCCAGGCCATCAGCAACATCGGCACGATCAGCGACAGGCCGGGTATCAACCAGAGCGGCAAGGTCAGCAGCCAGGCGGCGACGAACAGCAGCGAAGCGACGATGCTGTTGACTGCGGCGGCAACGAAACTGTCCTTGCCCATCGCCGCAACGTCACGGTATTCGTTTTCCGACAGATACTTGAGCAGCAGCGGCATGACCAGGATGGCCGCAAGCAGCGAGGCCGTCAGATAGGCCGCGGCGAAGATCGCCATCCAGCCGCCGAGGTAAGCCAGCAGATAGGCGAGCCACAGCGCCCCCCAGCCGATCAGCCAGCTCATCGGCGGGTAGAGCAGCATCTGCTCGACCAGTCCGCCGAGCACCCAAACGGCCAGCATAATCGACAACGCCAGCGAGACAAGCGCCGGCAGCAGCACATAGCCCCAGATCCGCCCCGACCGTAAACTGGACAGGGTGCGCATCAGCGCAAGGAGCACATCGTTCATCAGAGAAACCTCGCTATTGGTCGGATTGCAAGCACACCGCAGAACACAATGCGGCCCTGCCCGGGCCGCGTTTTCGTGCCGGTATGTCGAAGCCTTTGGGCGGCAACGTTCAAGTTTATCCGCAATATGTCGTTAAATTAATTTCACTCTCCGGAAGCCCGCCATGAAACTCGATTCCTCAACATGGGCCGGGTCGATCAGCCTGTTGGCTTCGGCCGGCACTAAGCGCAAGACCGGTAGCCCCTTGCGCGAAGCGGACGATCCGCAGGCGAAGTGGATGCAGGACATGAAGTCGGCCTTGCAGCGCCTGAAAGCCATGCCGAGCGCCAAGGACAGCGCGAAAGAGGCGGCCACGGCGAAAGCCGCCTTCATCAAACGCCAGCTCGATTCGCTGAAGGCGATGCTGCTCCATGCTTCCCCAGAACAAGCCGCGGCCATCGCCCGCCAGGTGCGCGGACTGGCCAAAGAGCTGGCCGCTCTCGGGCATTTGCTGAAAACGGGAGGTAGTTCGGCCAGTACCACGCTACCGAGCGCAGGTGCGGCGGCGAGCGCCGATGCGTCGTCGGCCGAAGCGAGCCCGGAGGCCGCACCGGTGGCGGCCGAAGCGGGCGTGTCGGCCACCGCTGCCGAAGACAGCAGCGAGGCCGGCGAAGACAATCAGGCTGCGGCCGACCCCGCCGCAGCAGAGGCAAAGGAAAACAAAGACGCGAATGCCACCGATGATGACAAGGAATTGCGTGCCGCGCTGCTCGAAGCGCGGAAAGTCCTGAAGCAGATCATCGCGCTGTTGAAAGCCAAGCTGGCAGCCGCCGACAAGGAAACCAAGGGGGACGTCCAGGCCGCCGAAAAGAGCCTGAACGAACTGAACAACACGCTGGCCCAGGGAGCCGGTTCCGACCTCTATACCGCGCTGGGTTCGCTGGGCAGCGGCCTGGCCGACTCGTCGATATCGGTCGATGTCGGCGGCGGCAGTATCGACGTCAAGGCCTGACGCCGCCTTACCGGCCGCTCGACGAGAGCAGGCCTTCCCACTGCTTCTGCAGCCGCTTTACCGAAACGGGAACCGGCGTGCGCAACTCCTGGGCGAACAGGCTGATGCGCAGCTCCTCCAGCAACCAGCGGAACTGTTCGATTTGCGGATCGGCGGCGCCCAGCTTGGCAAGCTGGATGGCGCGCCTTTCGTAGTTGGTCCACAACGGCGCGTACTCGGCCATCAGACGGGCATCGCGCGCCGGGTCGGCCTTCAGCTTGTCGAGGCGGACCTGGATGCCTTTCAGGTAACGCGGGTAGTGCTGCAGCCGTTCGATCGGCGTATCGAGCACGAAACGCTTGCCCATCAGCCGCTTCAGCTGCGCTTCGACATCCTGTACGGCGGCCGCATGCACCTTGAAGGCGGGCAGCTTCTTGACCACCGCCTGCCATTCGGTAAGGACCGTGCCGACCATCCGGCAGACTTCCTGCATCACCAGGCCAAGCCGTGCCTTGCTTTCGGCGCAGCGGCTTGTGAACGCCGCCGGCGTCGTCGGCAGCGGTTCGTTCAGGCAGGCGCGTTCGAAAGTCAGGTCGATGATCTGCCGCTTCAGGTCGTCGTTGCTGCCCAACGCCATGTATTGCATGGCCATCTGGCTCAGGCCGGGGACGTTCTTGTCGAAATACTTCACCTGCTCGCGACATTGCAGCATGAACAGGCGGAGCAGCCCGGCGCGGTGCACGGCGGCCGCTTCCTCGGCCGAATCGAAGACCTTCAGGCTGACCGTTTCGCCTTCGTCGGTCAGCGCCGGGTAGCCGAGCACGGTCTGGCCGGCGACCGGCACTTCCATCAGCTCCGGCAGTTCGCCGAAGGTCCAGTCGGTCAATTTGGTGTATTCGGACGGCGTTTCGTGCAGCTCGGCGAATTCCTGCTTGGCTTCCCTGCCCCAGTCGGCGCGCAACTGCATCAGGCTGCGGTTCATGTCGAGCTGTCGGCCATGCTCGTCGATCAGCTTGTAGTTCATTGAAAAATGCGCGGGCAGCGCATCCGGCCGGAAAGCGTCCGGCGTCACCGCCCAGCCGCGCGCATTCAGGCCGCGCGCCTCGAGGATGTAGTCGATCAGCGGCGGGATCAGTCCCAGCCCCATCTTCTTGTCGTTGCCGGCGACCGCCGCCATGAATTCTTCGACGAACTCCGGCACCGGCACCAGCTTGGCGCGGATTTTCTGCGGCAGCGTCTTGATCAGCTGCACCAGCTTTTCCTTCAGCAGCCCCGGCACCAGCCATTCCAGACGACCCGCCGGGATCTGGTTGAGCTGCGCCAGCGGCAGGGTCAGCGTCACGCCATCGCGCGGCGAACCGGGCTCGAAATGATAGGTGAGCGCATACTCCACGCCGCCGACCTTGAGGTGATGCGGGAAGGCTTCGGTCGTCACGCCGGCCGCCGAATGCCGCATCAGGTCGTCCTTGGCGAGGAACAGCAGCTGCGCATTGTCGCGCTCGGCCTCCTTGCGCCAGTGGTCGAAGGTGGCCCCGTTGTGGATGCCTTCGGGAATCAGGTGGTCGTAGAAGGCGAAGATCAGTTCGTCGTCGACCAGTACGTCCTGGCGGCGCTGCTTGTGTTCGAGGCGCTCGATGTCGCGGATCTGCTTCTGGTTGTGCTGATAGAACGGCCAGCGCTTGGCAAAGGCTTCGTCGATTTCCTCGCCGACCAGCCCCTGGCGGATGAAGATTTCCCGTGCTTCGGCCGGCGCCATCGGCCCGTAATGAATGCGCCGTTTCGGATTGATCACCACGCCGTACAGCGTCGTCCGCTCCCAGGCGGCGACCTGCATCGACTTCTTTTCCCAGTGCGGGTCGAAGTACTGGCGCTTGATCAGGTGAGCGCCCACTTTCTCCAGCCAGTCCGCTTCGATGCGGGCGACGCAGCGGCCGAACAGCCGCGTCGTCTCGGTGATCTCGGCGGCCATGATCCACTTGCCGGCCTTCTTCTGCAGCGGCGACGAGGGATGGATCAGGTAGCGGATGCCGCGCGCGCCGAGGTAATAGCCGGACTCGTCGGACTTGCAGCCGATATTGCCGAGCAGGCCGGAGAGCAGCGCCTGGTGGATCGCCTCGAAGGTGCCGGCAATCTCGTTCTCCTTCCAGCCCAGTTCTGCCACCATCGCATGCAGCTGCCCATGCACTTCGCGCCACTCGCGCAAGCGCAGGTAGGAAAGGAAATGCGCATGGCAGTTGTCGACCAGCTGCTTGTTGGTCTTCTTGTGCTCGACGGCATTCTGGAACCAGTTCCACAACTTCCACCAGCTGAGGAATTCCGATTTCTCGTCGGCGAACAGCTTGTGCTTCTCGTCCGCCGCCTGCTGGCGCTCCTGCGGCCGTTCGCGCGGGTCCTGCGCCGACAGGCCGGCGGCGATCACCATCACTTCCTTCAGGCAACCGAGGTCGCGCGCCGCCACCAGCATGCGGCCGATGCGCGGATCGAGCGGCAGCTTGGCCAGCGACTGGCCGATCGGCGTCAGGACATTCTCTTCGTCGAGCGCGCCGAGCTCCTGCAACAGCGCGTAGCCGTCGGCAATGGCCTTGGGCGGCGGCGGCTCGATGAAGGGGAAACTCTCGACATCGGTCAGGCGCAGCGACTTCATGCGCAGGATGACGCCGGCCAGCGACGAGCGCAGGATTTCGGGATCGGTGAACGGCGAACGGGCGTTGAAATCCAGCTCGTCGTAGAGCCGGATGCAAACCCCCGCCGCCACCCGGCCGCAACGCCCGGCCCGCTGGCGGGCCGCGGCCTGCGAAATGGACTCGATCTGCAGTTGCTCGACCTTGTTGCGGTAGGAGTAACGCTTGACCCGGGCCAGCCCGCTGTCGATCACGTAACGGATGCCCGGCACGGTGAGCGAGGTTTCGGCGACGTTGGTGGCCAGCACGATGCGCCGCTGGCTGCCGGACGGCTTGAAGATGCGGTCCTGCTCGCCGGCCGACAGGCGCGAGAACAGCGGCAGGATTTCCGGCGCATGCGCCGACGACAGGCCCGGCCGGGCCAGCGCGTGCTTGCGCAGGGCTTCGGCCGCTTCGCGGATTTCCCGTTCGCCGGGCAGGAAAACGAGGATGTCGCCACTGCCCAGCCGCGACAACTCGTCGGCGGCATCGACGATGGCGTCGTACAGATCGCGCTCGTCGTCCTTCTTTTCCAGATCGGCGACCGGCCGGTAACGCACATCGACCGGATAGAGCCGGCCGGAGACCTCGATCACCGGCGCCAGCTGTTCGCCGACGGCGAAATGCGCGGCGAAGCGCTCGGCATCGATGGTCGCCGAGGTGATGATCAGCTTCAGATCGGGGCGCTTCGGCAGCAACTGCTTGAGGTAACCGAGCAGGAAATCGATGTTCAGGCTGCGCTCATGCGCCTCGTCGATGATGATCGTGTCGTAGGCGCTCAAATACGGGTCGGACTGCGACTCGGCGAGCAGGATGCCGTCGGTCATCAGCTTGATCCAGCTATCCGGGCTGGAGCGGTCCTGGAAGCGGATCTTGACGCCGACCCCGGCGCCGACCTGGGTCTTCAGTTCCTGCGCCAGCCGCGTCGCCACCGACCGCGCCGCCAGCCGGCGCGGCTGCGTGTGGCCGATCAGCCCGGCCGCGCCGCGCCCGAGTTCGAGGCAGATTTTCGGCAGCTGCGTCGTCTTGCCGGAGCCGGTTTCGCCGCAAACGATGACCACCTGATGCCTGGCAATCAGCTCGGCGATTTCGCCGCGCCGTTCGTTGACCGGCAGATCGGCCTGGAACTCCGGCTTGGGCAGCGCCGCCTGGCGCTTGGCCAGGCCGGCCTGCGAGCGTTCGAGCAGCGCGGCAAAATCCGCCTGCAGCTTGGCGCGTTTTTCGCCGGTCGAGCGCAGCAAATTGCGCTGCATGCCGCGCAGCCGGCCGTAGTCGGCCGACAGGCAGGACAAGCGCTCGCCAGCAGTCTGGCGCGGTCTTTTTTGTTCAGTATTCGTTGCCATCGTGCACAGCGCGCGGCCGAAACAATCCGGCCTGAGCGGCATCCATCTTTCCCGCAAAAGTTAAGCCGTGAATTGTGCAGGAAAACCCCGCCCCGATCCATGCGAGAAGTGGCAATCGGCGATTGTCTATACTGTTCTTAGTACGACGGCGAAACGAACGCCGGCGGCGGGCCGCTGTCTAATTGCGCTGCAGCAAACCTTGTGCGCTGTCACTTTGAACAAAGGCAAACGATGTACCCCGGAGAAAAATTCAACGCCTGGACGCACCTGATCGGGGCTTTGCTCGCCGCGACCGGCGCCGTCTGGCTGCTGGTCCTGGCGCTGACCGGCGGCGATGGCTGGAAAGTGTTCAGCGTCGCGGTTTATGGCACGACACTGGTCATGCTCTACAGCATTTCGACGATCTATCACAGCATCCGCGGGCGGGCGAAAAGCATCCTGCGCAAGCTCGATCACCTGTCGATCTATCTGCTGATCGCCGGCAGCTACACGCCCTTCTGCCTGATCAGCCTGCGCGGGCCGTGGGGCTGGTCGCTGTTCGGCGTGGTCTGGGCGCTGGCGCTGATCGGCATGTTGCAGGAAATCAAGCCGCGCTCCGAAGCGCGGGTCATGTCGCTGGTCATCTATGCGCTGATGGGCTGGATCGTCCTGGTCGCCATCAAGCCCTTGCTCGAAAATCTCGGCCTCCCCGGCTTCCTCTGGCTGGCCGGCGGCGGCATCTTCTACACGGTGGGCATCATATTTTTCGCCTTCGACCAGCGCTTCCGGCACTGGCACGGGATCTGGCACCTGTTCGTGATCGCCGGCAGCCTGATGCATTTCATTGCCATCTTGTTTTATGTCGTATGAAAAGGCGACAATGACGGACAGTTACCCATTACAGATACCGTCAGCGAGAGCATGCGCCACCAAGGCAAGATCACGACCTGGAAAGACGAGCAGGGATTCGGCTTCATCACCCCGAACGGCGGCGGCGAGCCGGTATTTGTGCACATCAAGACTTTCGCTAACCGGCAGCGCCGGCCACTGGTCAACGAGATCGTCACCTATGAACTGGCCAGCGACGGCCAGGGACGCGCCCAGGCCCGTCACGTGGACTATCCCGGCGGCCGGTGTGGCAAGCCGGCCGCCTCGTCCGGACCCAGCCGCCTCCCGCTGATCGTCGCCGCGCTGTTCCTGGCTTTTGTCACGGCCGGCGCGTTGACCGCAAAACTGCCGCTGCTTGTCCTTGGCTGGTACGTTGGCGCCAGCCTCGTCACCTTCATTGCCTATGCCATTGATAAATCAGCCGCCCAGGCCGACCGGCGACGGACGCCGGAAGACCGCCTGCATCTGCTCGCCCTGATCGGCGGCTGGCCGGGTGCACTGGTGGCGCAGAACCGCTTGCGCCACAAGTCGCGCAAGCAATCGTTCCTGGTGGTTTTCTGGGCGACGGTGCTGGTCAACTGTGGCGCCCTCGGCTGGACGCTGAGCGCCAACGGTGGCCGAGTGCTGCGCTCGGCGCTCAACAGCCTCGTCTGAAGCCATGCTTCGACGCGTGCGCGACGGCCGTCCGCTGATCCTGCTTCTTGTCGCCTGTCTGCTCAGTGCCGGCGCCTTGGCCGACAATCTGGTCCGGCGCAATATCGCCTACGGCGCCGAGGACGAGCAACGCTTCGACGTCTATGCCCCGGAGCAGGCGCGCCGCGCCCCGGTCATCTTCCTCGTGCCCGACGGCGGCGGGAGCAATGGCGACAAGGATGCGCGCCGCGTCCTCGAAAACAAGCTGGGCCGCTGGCTGCCCCGCGGCTTCGCCGTGGTTACCGTCAATTACCGAGCGGCACCGAAAGCCGGCCCTTACGAGCAGGCCCGGGACGTTGCGTTGGCCCTCGCCAAAGCCCAGGAGATGGCCGACAACTGGGGCGGCGACCGGAAACGTTTCATCCTGATCGGCCATTCGGCCGGCGCCCATCTGATCGCGCTGCTCGCCAGCACGCCACGCTTGAGCACCGACCTGCAGACCGCTCCCTGGCTCGGCAGCATCCTGCTCGATAGCGGCACCCTCGATGTTCCGGGCATCATGACCGGGCGGCACTTCAAGCTCTACGACGAGGCCTTCGGCAGCGACCCGAATTACTGGCAAGCCACCTCGCCATATCACCAGCTCGACCGACGCACCGCGCCCATCCTCGCCGTCTGCTCGACGCAGCGCCCGGAATCCTGTCCCCAGGCCCAACGCTTCGTCGCCAAGGCCGAGTCCTTCGGCACCCGTGCCGCGGTTCTCGCCCAGGACCTCAGCCACCGCGAGATCAGCCTGTCGCTGGGCGGCGAATCGCGCTACACGGCGGCCATCGAAGCCTTCATGCGCGGCCTCGACAAAGGGGTGGCGGCGGCCTTGCGCTAGGCGCGCTGGCACGGCAGTTGCACCGGGCCACTGAACACGGCCTTTTACGTCGACTTTCCGACAGGGCCGCCCCACTCATGCCACCGCCGGAGTCCGCCATGCCCGCCCAGCCTTCCACCCTCGACCGCCACGGCCTGCCGATCGCCCTCGGCGACCACGTGCGCATCCTCGGCATCACGCCCGACCCGGAGATGGACGAAGACGACCTCGACATGTTTACCGACATGATCGGCTCGACCTGCCTGGTCGAGCGCATCGACGACCAGGGCAACGCCTGGGTCGCCGTCTGGTGGAACGGTTTCGAAGGCCCGTTGCTGACCACCGTCGGCCTGAGCCCGGGGCAGATGGAGAAAACGGCCGGCTAAGCTCGGCCAAGCGTACTCCCGGACGAGGTAGGATGCCGGCCGAGGAGATTTTCATGACGAATTTAGTTGAACGCGTCGCCGGGCAGGTCAAAGCCCGGTTTTTAGCCGAGAGTTCCGGACACGACTGGCACCATATCAACCGGGTTTGGCGACTGACCCGCCAGATAGCCGCCGAGGAAGGCGCCAATCGACAAATAGCGGAACTCGGTGCCTTGCTGCACGACATCGCCGACTGGAAGTTTCACGGCGGCGACGACAGCGTCGGGCCGCGCCAAGCGGCGCTGTTGCTTGGCCAGGAAGGCGCCCCGGCGAGCCTGATCGAGCCGGTCGTGGACATTGTCGCGACCATCTCGTTCAAGGGGGCCGGGGTGGCTACCGGGATGCAAACCCTGGAAGGCAAATGCGTGCAGGATGCCGACCGCCTCGACGCCATCGGTGCCATCGGCATTGCCCGCTGTTTCGCCTACGGCGGCCATGCCGGACGCCTGATGCACGACCCCGACGTGCCGCCGGTCATGCATCAGACGGCAGAGGCCTACAAGGCATCGAAAGGCCCCAGCCTCAATCATTTTTACGAAAAGCTCTTCCTCCTGAAAGAACGGATGAACACGCCGTCCGGCCGGGCGCTCGCCGAAGCGCGCCATCAGGTGATGGCCGACTTCGTCGAGCAGTTCCTCGCCGAATGGGGTGAGTCCTAGTCGTCGACCGTCGCCGCGTTGTAGTTTTTCAGACGATTCTCGGCCGCCACGCCGAGAATCTTCAGCAACCAGGGCGGTGGCGATTCGGCCATGGCCTGCTGAAAGCGGCCGATCACCTGGTCGGCCGGCCCGCCGTCCGGCAGCTTGATCGGAAAGATATCGGCGCGGATCACCTTGGCCGCCGCCGGTCCGCCGATCGAGACGACATAGACCACGTGGCAGTCCTTGATCAACTGGCAACGCCACTGGTTGCGGTCCTCGGCCAGATCGGCCTCGACCGCATCGCGGATATCGACCAGCCGGCTCGCCGTCGGCGACACCTGATAGACCAGATAGCGGATGCACGAGCCGAAATGGCCGCTCAGCTTGTCGCCGCCATCCGAGGCAATGGCCACCCGGAGCGAGCCGGGCAGGTCGCCGTCGTTATATGGCTCGATCTTCGGCAGCGAGTCGTCACCCTGCGTTTCGCCCCACAGGATGCGCACCGCCAGCTTCATCGCCTCGAGACCGATGCCGATATCTTCGCCATCCTCTTCGCCGTCGGCACTGGCAAAACCGGTTTTCAACTGGGTCACCGTCACCCGGCGCAAGTTGTCCTCGTCGATCTGTTCGCCGAGCTGGCGTTGCAACAATTCGATCAGTGCCGGCAGGCTCACCTTGGGCATGGCACGGGCCGCCAGCGCCACGCGCAGCGCGGCTTCGCGGGTAATCGGAGGTGTGGATTGTTCCATCGGTTTGCTCCTCGGTTGGGTTGGGGTTTGAACCTTCTCGCAGAGATAGTGCCAACCCAGCCAAGCCCATGATTTATAACGGGCACAGGCCTTGCTCAACAACAGCCAAACAGCAGAAAGCCCCCCAACCGTGTCGGATACCCCACAAACCAACGCCGCTGGCGCCGCCGTCGTCCGCGCCTATCACGCCCGCACCAAGCACCGCTTCGAGGCTTATGCCGAAGGCCCCGGCCAGCTCGACTGGGACGCCCAGCCGGCCGCCTTCCGCCACTATGCCGGGGCGCCGCTGAGCGAGTTACCGCTCGCCGCCGAACGCTTTGAACGCCCCTACGGCCAACTGACGGAGCCGCCGGCAAGCCCGGTCGCCCCCGACCTGCACAGTGTCGGCGCCCTGCTCGAACTGGCTTTCGGCCTTTCGGCCTGGAAAACCTGGGGCCCGAGCCGCTGGGCGCTGCGCTGCAACCCGTCGTCCGGCAACCTGCACCCGGTCGAAGCCTGGCTGTTGAGCGACGGCATCGCCGGGATCGCCAGCGGCTTGCAGCACTACGACCCGGAAAACCATGCCCTCGAAGGCCGCGCCCTGAAGCCGCCTGGGCTGGCCGCGCCCTGGCTGGCCGTCGGCCTGAGCAGCGTGATGTGGCGCGAGGCCTGGAAATACGGTGAACGCGCCTTTCGCTACTGCCAGCTCGATGTCGGCCACGCGGTCGGAGCGCTGGCCTACGCCGCCGCCCTGCTCGGCTGGGAGATTCGCCCGCTGCCGCTGGTCGCCGGACAACTGGCGCATTGCCTGGGACTGGACCGCCCCGCCGATTTCCCGCCGTCGCGCTACGCCTTTACCGAAACGGAAGAGCCGGAAATACTGCTCGCCGTGCGCGGCCCCGGCCTGTCCTTGCCGCCGCTTGGCGCGGCGCTCGCCAGTTGGCTGGACAGCGCCGACTGGCAGGGCCAGCCGAGCCGGATCGACGCCAGCCCCGGCTATCGCTGGCCGGCCATCGATCAGGTCGCCGCGGCCAGCGGCGAAGCCATCTCGCCGCCGGCTATCGCGGAATTTCCGCCCCGACCGGCCCTGCCGCCGCCCGTAACAGCGGCCGGTACGGCGCAATTGATCCGCCAGCGGCGCAGCGCCCAGCGTTTCGACCCCAAGTGCAGCCTGGCCAAAGCCAGTTTCTATCGCCTGCTCGACGCCCTGCTGCCGCGCCCGCAGGCGCCATGGCCGGCCCACCCGACGCCGCCGCGCATTCACCTGCTGCTCTTCGTGCTGCGTGTCGATGGCCTGCCGAGCGGCCTCTACCTGCTGCCGCGCAATCCTGAGGCAGCTCCCGACCTGGCCGCCGCGCTGGCCCCGGCCGACGAGCGCTTTGCCGGGCGCCGGGCGGTGGCCGACTTCGACCAGGACTGTCCGGCCCACCTTGGCCTGATCCAGCTGGCCGAGATGAACCTGCAGGAACTGCAGCGCCTGGCCCGCTCGCTGTCCTGCCACCAGGACATCGCGGCGACCAGCGCCTTCTCGCTCGGCATGCTCGGCGAATTCGCCGACGCCACGGGCGACGGTCACGGCTACCGGGAGTTGTTGCGCGAAGCCGGCCTGGTCGGCCAGGTGCTCTACCTCGAAGCCGAAGCAGCCGGGGTGCGCGGCACCGGCATCGGCTGCTTCTTCGACGACCCGGTGCATCAAGCCTTCGGCCTGAGCGGCAACCGCTATCAAAGCGTCTATCACTTCACGGTCGGCACGCCGATCAACGATGCCCGGATTGAAACCGGACCACCCTACCCCCAACGCCAGAAGGACCACCGATGACCCCCTGCCTCGCCGCTTTCCTCGAAGAACACGCCTTCCCGTCCGACGATCTCTCCGCGGCGCAGGCCGACGGCCGGTTCACGCCGCTGATGCGGGCCGCCAAGCTCGGCCGGCGGGATATCGTCGACGAGTTGCTGGCCCACGGCGTCGATCTCGAAGCGCTCAATGCCGACGGCTGCAATGCGCTGTGGCTGGCCTGCTACAACGGCGACCACGAGCTGATCGAGCAACTGATCGCGGCCGGCATCGCCATCGACAACCAGAACGGCAACGGCGCCACCTGCCTGATGTACGTCGCCTCGAACAGCAAGCCCGATCTGGTCAAACTGCTGCTCGAAAAAGGAGCCAACGCCAAACTGAAGAATTTCGACGACTTCACCGCACTCGATCTGGCGGCCTCGCTGGAATGCCTGAAGCTGCTGAAAAAAGCGGCCTAGGACCAGATACGCGTCGCGCCGACGGTCAGCAAGCCAAGGTAGGTTGCCGTCAGCGAACCGGCCAGATGCACCGAAGCGAGGCCGATCGCCCAGGCCGGCTGGCCGGCCAGCAGGCGTTCAACCACTTCGGCGGAAAAGGTCGAGAAGGTGGTCAGGCCACCGAGAAAGCCGGTAATCGCGAACAGCTTCCAGGCCAGCGGGAAGTGCGCGTTGAGGTGAAACAGACCGACGGCAATGCCGACCAGATAGCCGCCGAGCAGGTTGGCGGCCAGCGTGCCGAGCGGCAAAGTGATGAACAGCGGGTTCAAGGCCATGCCGAGCAACCAGCGCACCCACGCGCCGAGCGCGGCGCCGGCGCCGACCACGAAAAAGTTGAGAAAGGTGAAGTTGTGCAGCAGGCTCATGGGCAGCGATTGTAGCCGTTTGCCATGGCGCCCGCCAAAGCTGGACATCGCTACCCGCTGAGACTAGTCTGCCTGACGCTTGCCAAATAAATACAACAGCGGCCAACAAACGTAAATGGCCGCAATCAACAACACCAGGAGGAAATATGGGACTGCTCAATTTTCGGAGTCTGAAGGGCCGCTTGACCCTGTCGGTGCTGGTCGCCCTGCTCGGGCTGCTCGTTCTCGGCGCCTTTCAAATCGTCCATCTGCGCGGGCAATTGCTGGACGACCGCAAGGCGATGCTGCAAACCGCCGTCGACATCGCCGTAACGACCGCCAAGGGCTTTCAGGAACAGGAAAGCCGCGGCGAACTGAGCCGCGAACAGGCCCAGAAACTAGCCAAGGATGTCCTGCGCAACATGCGCTACCAGGGCAACGAGTATTTCTATATTTACGACAGCAAGGGCATCGGGATCATGCACCCGATCCGTCCCGAATACGTCGATAAGCCGCACTGGGACCGCCAGGACAAGAGCGGTGCCTACACCGTCCGCGCCCTGGTCAACGCAGCGCTCGACAAAACCGGCTTCACGGAGACCCAGACGGCCAAGCCGGGCAGCGAAGCGATGGTGCCGAAACTCCAGCGCGTCGCGCATTTCGCCCCCTGGGACTGGGTGATCGGCACCGGTCTCTATATCGACGACCTGGACGCCCTGTTCTACCAGCAGGTACGCATTGCCGCCATCGTCATCGCGCTGATTCTGCTCAGCGTCGGCGCCGTCGCCTGGTGGATCGCCCGCCGGATTCTCGCTCAGATCGGCGGCGAACCGGCCGCTGCACTGGCCGCGATGAACAAGGTCGCCGCCGGCGACCTGACGGTTTCGCTCGGTTCACCCGCCCGGGAAAGCCTGCTCGGCGAGCTCGCCCACCTGGTCGCCGCGCTGCGCACGATGATGAGTGAAATCGCCCAGGGCGCCGGCCAGGTCACCACCTCGGCCCGCCAAATCGCCGATACCTCGGCCGAAGTCGCCCAGGCGGCGGACGCCGAAACCGAGTCCACCCAGGCCATGGCCGCCGCCATGGAGGAGCTGACCGTCTCGATCACCCACGTTTCCCAGAATGCCGACGAGACCGACCGTTTTGCCAGCGGCGCCGCCGACCTCGCCATTCAGGGCGAAAGCAGCGTCAAGACGGTGGCCGACGATATCGCGGCAATGGCCGGCACGGTGGCAAAAGCGGCCGAGCAGGTGCGCATGCTCTCCACCAATACCCAGGAAGTCGCCCGCATTGCCTCGGTGATCAAGGACATTGCCGGCCAGACCAACCTGCTGGCGCTGAACGCCGCCATCGAAGCCGCCCGGGCCGGCGAGCAGGGCCGCGGCTTCGCGGTGGTGGCCGACGAGGTACGCGTTCTCGCCGAGCGCACCGAAAAGGCCACCGTCGAAATTTCCGGGGTCGTCGAACGGATCCAGAACGAAACGCTGAATACCGCGAAAATCATGGATGCCGCACTGCCGGAAGCCGACAAGGCGCGGTCCACCGCCTGCCAGACGACCGACCTGCTACAGCGCATTGCCGAAGGCTCGCGCTCGGCCCAGGGACTGGTTCGCGAAGTCGCCGCCTCGACCCGCGAGCAGAGCGAGGCGAGTACCGCGCTGGCCCAGCAGGTCGAACGCATCGCCAACCAAGTCGAACATACCGGCGAGAGCATGAGCATCACGGCCCGTGCCGCGCAGGCCCTGCTCGGCACGGCGCAAGCCCTGAAAACCGCGACGGAACGCTTCCGGCTCTAAAATAGCGGCCGCCCTCCGCGACGGCGGGGGGCATTTTTCGCGGCCAGGCGGCCTCTGCCGGTTAAAATAGCGGGATTGAAATCAGAGGTTTCCCCCGTGAGTAGCCCCAACAAACCCGAAGTCGCTCCCGCCGCCAATTTCATCAAGAACATCGTCGAAGCCGACCTTGCCGCCGGCAAGCACGCCAAGCGCCATTGGGCCGGCCAGCCCGGCACCGCCGCCGACCAGGCCAGCGGTCCGCTCGACCCGGCCAAGATCCGCACCCGTTTCCCGCCCGAGCCGAACGGCTACCTGCATTTCGGCCACGCCAAGTCGATCCTCCTCAATTTCGGCCTCGCCCAGCAGTATGGCGGCCGCTGCCACCTGCGTTTCGACGACACCAACCCGGAGAAGGAAGACCAGGAATACGTCGACTCCATCGTCGATGCGGTGAAATGGCTCGGCTGCTCCTGGGAGAGCGCCGGTGAAACCAATCTCTACTACGCCTCCAACTACTTCGACTGGATGGCCGCCTTTGCCGAATACCTGATTTCGGCCGGCCATGCCTACGTGGACAGCCAGTCGGCCGACGAAATGCGCGCCAATCGCGGCACGCTGACCGGAGCCGGCAAGGATTCGCCGTTCCGGACGCGCAGCGTCGAGGAAAACATGGCCCTGTTCAAGCGCATGCAGGCCGGCGAATTCCCCGACGGCGCCCATATCCTGCGCGCCAAGATCGACATGAGCGCGCCCAACATCAACCTGCGCGACCCGGCGATCTACCGCATCCGCCACGCCACCCACCACAACACCGGCGACAAGTGGTGCGTCTATCCGATGTACACCTTCGCCCACCCGATCGAGGATGCGCTGGAATGCATCACCCACTCGATCTGCACGCTGGAGTTCGAGGATCAGCGGCCGTTCTACGACTGGCTGCTCGAACGCCTGGCCGAAGGCGGCCTGCTGCAGCGCCCGCTGCCGCAACAGATCGAATTCTCGCGGCTTAACCTGACCTACGTCGTGCTCTCCAAGCGCAAGCTGATCCAGCTGGTTGACGAAAAGCACGTCAGCGGCTGGGACGACCCACGCCTGCCGACCCTGGTCGGCGCCCGCCGGCGCGGCTATTCGGCCGAAGGTTTCCGGCTGTTCGCCGAGCGCATCGGCGTCTCCAAGCACGACTCGCTGATCGACTACGCGCTGTTCGAAGACGCCATGCGCGAAGTGATGAACGAATCCGACCAGCGCCGCATCGCCGTGCTCGACCCGGTCAAGCTGATCATCGACAACTACCCGGCCGGTCAGGTCGAGGAATGCTTCGCGCCGAACCACCCGCTGCATCCGGAACTCGGCCAGCGCGCCGTGCCCTTCAGCCGCGAGCTGTGGATCGAAGGCGAAGACTTCATGGAAGTCCCGAGCAAGGGCTACCGTCGCCTGTTCCCCGGCAACATGGCCCGCCTGCGCTACGGCTATGTCGTCAAGTGCATCGGCTGCGACAAGGACGCGAACGGCAAGGTCGTCGCCGTGCATTGCGAATACCTGCCGGAAACCAAGTCCGGCACGCCGGGCGCCGACAGCGTCAAGGTCAAGGGCAACCTGCACTGGGTCTCCGCCGCCCAGTCCTACGCCGCCGAAATCCGCCTCTACGACCGGCTGTTCAGCGTCGCCGCCCCCGGCGCCCGACGCGAAGGGGATGCGCCCGAACTCGAACGCAACTTCCTCGACGACCTCAACCCGAACTCCCGCCAGTCGATCACCGCCCAGCTCGAACCCTGCCTGCGCGATGCCAAACCGGAGGAGCGTTTCCAGTTCGAACGCCACGGCTACTTCGTCGCCGACCGCGTGGACTCCAAGGATGGCCAGCCGGTGTTCAACCGCGCCGTCACCCTCAAGGACTCCTGGGGCAAGGCCGGCTGATGAACAGCGTCGCGCCCGCCGACATCCTCGCTTTCTGGTTCGGTCGGCCGGGAGAACCGGGGCATGGCCGGCCGCGCAGCGAATGGTTTGGCAAGGACGAGGCTTTCGACGCCGCCATTCGTCACCGCTTCCTGGCCAGCGTCGAAGCGGCGCTGGCGGGCCGGCTGGCCGACTGGGCAGACGAGCCGCACGGTCTGCTGGCCCTGCTCATCCTGCTCGATCAGTTCCCGCGCAATATTTTTCGCGGCGCGGCAAGAGCTTTTGCCGGCGACGCGCGGGCGCTGCAGCTTGCCAACACGGCGCTCGACAACGGCTGGGACAGCAAGCTGAGCGCCGTCGAAAGGCTGTTCGTCTATCTGCCGTTCGAACACAGCGAGTCCTTGCCCGACCAGCAGCGTTCGCTGGCCTTGTTCGCGGCGCTGGCGGCCGAACATCCCGGCAATGAGGGATTTCTCGACTACGCCCAACGGCACCACCGGATCATCGCCCGCTTCGGCCGCTTCCCGCACCGCAATGCCGCGCTTGGCCGCGCGTCGACGCCGGAAGAGACGGATTTTCTCGCCCAGCCGGGCAGCGGTTTCTGAAGCGATGACGGCCCGTGACGTCGCCCAGCTCGGCCAGGTATTCACGCCGCCCAAGGTCGTCGCCTTCATGCTCGACCTGTGCCGGAATTCCGGTCGGGCGCTCGAGCCGTCGGCCGGCGACGGCGCGTTCTTTCAGCACCTGCGGGCGCGCCACCCGGACAGCGTCGGCATCGAAATCGACCCCCGCGTCGCACCGCCCGGCGCCAGCCTCGGCGACTTCTTCGCCTACCCGCTCAGCGAGCAGTTCGACACCATCGTCGGCAACCCGCCCTACGTGCGCTACCAGGACGTCGCGGCGGCGACCAAGAAACAGCTCAACTCCGAGCTGTTCGATGCGCGCAGCAACCTGTTCCTGTTCTTCATCGAGAAGAGCATCCGCCACCTCAAGCCGGGTGGCGAACTGGTCTTCATCGTGCCGCGCGAATTCATCAAGCTGACCGCCGCCAAGAAGCTCAATGCCTGGCTCTACCGGCAGGGCAGCATCACGCACTTCTTTGAGACCGGCGACGTGCGGGTATTCGATGGGGCAACCCCGAACTGCTGCATCTTCCGTTTCGAGAAGGGCCGCTTCGACCGGCAGATGGTCGACGGCCGGACCTTTACCGAAGTCGACGGGCAACTGATGTTCCTGCGCGACGATTACGGCGTGCGCTTTTCCGACGTCTTCACGGTCAAGGTCGGGGCGGTCTCCGGGGCCGATCACATCTTCATGCATGCCAAGGGCAACATGGAGTTCGTCTGCTCGAAGACCGTGGACACCGGCGAAACGCGCCGCATGCTCTACGGCATCAAGCATCCGCACCTCGACAAGCACAAGGAAGCGCTGCTCGCCCGCCGCGTCAGGACCTTCGACGAAAGCAACTGGTGGCAGTGGGGCCGCGCCTTCCCGATCAACCTGCTGCCGCGCATCTACGTCAATGGCCGGACGCGCCAGGCGGAACCTTTCTTCCTGCATGACTGCCACAGTTTCGACGGCTCGGTGCTGGCGCTGTTTACCAAAAACCAGCGCCTGCCGCGCCGCGAACTGATCGAATGCACGATGATGTTGAACAAGGAAGTGGACTGGCAGGAACTCGGCTTCGTTTGCGACGGTCGATTCCTGTTCACCCAGCGCAGCCTGCAAACCTGCCTGCTGCCCGACAAGTTTTCCCGTTTTCTCCCGTCTGCCACAGCCAAGGACGCCGCATGACCTTCACTCAAATGCTCGCCGCCACCTGGCGGAAGAACAACTCGCTGCTCTGCGTCGGTCTCGATCCCGACCCGACCAAATTCCCCGCCCACCTGAAAGGCCGGGAAGACGCCATCTTCGAGTTCTGCACCAGCATCGTCGATGCCACCGCCGACCTCGTCTGCGCCTTCAAGCCGCAGATCGCCTACTTCGCCGCCCGCCGCGCCGAAAGCCAGCTCGAAGCGCTGATCGCCCATATCCACAAAAAACACCCGGGCATCCCGGTCATTCTCGACGCCAAGCGCGGCGACATCGGCTCGACCGCCGAGCAATACGCCATCGAAGCCTTCGAGCGTTACCAAGCCGACGCCGTGACGGTCAATCCGTACATGGGTCGCGACTCGGTCGCCCCCTATCTGGCCTACCCGAAGAAAGGCGTCATCCTGCTCTGCCGGACCTCCAACAGCGGCGGCTCCGACCTGCAGTTTCTCGATGTCGGCGGCGAAAAGCTCTATGAGCGGGTCGCCCGTCTGGTCACCACCGAATGGAACCGCAACGGCCAGTGCGCGCTGGTCGTCGGCGCCACCTTCCCGGCCGAAATCGCCCGCGTCCGCGAAATCGTCGGCGACATTCCGCTGCTCGTCCCGGGCATCGGCGCCCAGGGCGGCGACATCGAGGCCACCGTGCGGGCCGGCCGGACGGCCAACGGCACCGGCCTGATGATCAATTCGTCGCGCGCCATCCTGTTCGCCGGCCACGACGAAAACTATGCCAGCGCTGCCCGCCAGGTCGCCCTGGCCACCCGCGACACGATCAATCTCTACCGCTAGGAGCGACCATGCGCTTCGATGACCAACGGGAAAGTGACAACCTCGAAGACCGCCGCGGCTCGGGCGGCGGCGGTGGCCTGAGGCTGGGCGGCGGCCGGCTGGGGATCGGCAGCATTGTCATCGCGCTGGTCGCCAGCTATTTCCTCGGCGTCAATCCGCTGACCGTGCTCAACATGCTCAGCGGCGGCGGTCTGCCGGCCATCGAGCAAAGCGCGCCGGAAGCCCACCGCGGACCGGCCACCGATGAAACGACACGCTTCGTCTCGCAAGTCCTGGCCTCGACCGAAGACACCTGGCACGCCGCTTTCCAGGCCAACGGGAAGGCCTACCAGGAGCCCAAGCTGGTGCTCTTCTCGGGCGTCACGCCGACCGCCTGCGGCACCGGCCAGTCGGCGATGGGGCCGTTCTACTGCCCGGGCGACCAGAAGGTTTATATCGACCTCGTCTTCTTCCGCGAGCTGAAGGAACGCTTCAAGGCGCCGGGCGAATTCGCCCAGGCCTATGTCATCGCCCACGAAGTCGGCCACCATGTGCAGAACCTGCTCGGCATCGCCGACAAGGTGCACAACACCCAGCAGCGGGTCGGCAAGGCCGAAGCCAACGCCCTCTCGGTGCGCATGGAACTGCAGGCCGACTGCCTGGCCGGCGTCTGGGGCAAGCGCACCGATACCATGAAAAACTTCCTCGAGCCGGGCGACCTCGAAGCCGCGCTGACCGCCGCCTCGGCCATCGGCGACGACCGTCTGCAACAGCAGGCGCAAGGCCGCATCGTGCCGGAAAGCTTCACCCACGGCAGTTCGGCGCAACGCGTGCGGTGGTTCAAGAAAGGTTTCGAATCCGGCGACATGAACCAATGCAACACCTTCAAGGCAGCGCAGCTGTAAGCCTTTGAGCGATCAGCAAACGCCGCCCGCCGCAGCGCCTGCCAGACCACGCTGGCGCCGTTGGGCGGCGGAAGCCGCACTTTTCCTCGGGCTGTTCGTCGCCTTCCAGCTCTGGCAGGCGCGCGACACGCCGCGCGGCCCGGCCCCGCACTTCGCCGGCCAGTTGCTCGACGGCCAGGCCTTCGATCTGGCCGCCTGGCGCGCCCGGCATCCGGGCCAGGCCGGCCTGCTCTACTTCTGGGCCGAGTGGTGCCCGATCTGCCGGACGACGGCCGGCAACGTCAGCGCCGTCGCCGCCGACTGGCCGGTGACCAGCATCGCCGTTCAGTCCGGCTCCTCCGAGCAAATCGGCAAGCTGATGCAGCAGCGCGACTACCGCTGGTCCACGCTGCCCGACCCGAACGCCGCCATCCTCAAGCAATACGGCCAGCCCGGCACGCCGGCCTTCATCGTCATCAACCCAGCCGGCGACGTACGTTTCGTTTCCGTCGGCTACACCAGTGAAATCGGCCTGCGTTTACGCTTGTGGTGGGCCAGCCGGTAACCCCATGCGCAAACTATCGACCTTCCTTCTGGCGCTCGCCCTCACCACGCCAGCCTTGGCCCTGCCGAAGCATTCGCCGGTACCGGGCGGCATCGCCGTGATCGACCTCGGCCCGGCCAGTCAGCCGGCGCCGACCGCCCGCTGGGGCGAACAGCCGCTCGCCGTGGTCCGCGACAACGGCCGCTGGTTCGCACTGTTCGGCATTCCGCTCGACACCCTGCCCGGCGAACTCGACGTTGCCGTGGCGAGCGGCGCCGGCACAACAACCAGGACCGTCATCGTCGGCCTGAAGAATTACCCGGAACAGCGCCTGACCATCAAGGACAAGCGCAAGGTCGAACCGAATGCCGAAGACCTCGCCCGCATCGAACGCGAACAGGCCGTCACCGCGGCCATCAAGCGGCGTTTTTCGGCGACCGCGCCGGCCACCGATTTCACGCTGCCGGCCAGCGGGCCGCTGTCGTCGCGCTTCGGCCTGCGCCGCATCTTCAACGGCCTGCCGCGCAACCCGCATGCCGGACTCGACGTCGCCGTCGGCACCGGCGCTCCGGTCCAGGCGCCGGCCGATGGTGTGGTCGCCAATACCGACAATTACTTCTTCAACGGCAACACCGTGTTCATCGATCACGGCCAGGGCCTGATCAGCGCCTACATGCACCTGTCGCACATCGACGTGCGGGCCGGCCAGGCGGTGAAAAAAGGCGAGCGGCTCGGCGCGGTCGGTGCCACCGGCCGGGTGACCGGCCCTCACCTGCACTGGGCGGTCGTCCTGAACAACACGCCGGTCGATCCGGCGCTTTTCCTGCCCGGCAACTGACGCCGGCTAGCGCCCGGCGACCGGTGGCTGGTATTCCACCACCCGGTTCTTCACCGCCGGCTGCGCCATCAGGTAGACGTAGATCGCCTGCAAGTCGCGCTCGGTCAGAGTGGCCAGTGACTGCCAAGGCATCGGCGGCATGATCGGCCGGGCCGGGCCGACGTGCTGGCCGCTCTTCATCGCCCGGACGAAATCCTTGGCCGTCCAGTTGCCGATCCCGGTTTCCCGGTCCGGCGTCAGATTGGAAGCGTAGGAAAGCCCCCACGGGCCTTTGAAGGCGGTCATCGAGCTGGCGCCGGTCCAGTTCCAGTCCTCGCCTTCCAGCTTGGGTGGCGGGCTGAGCAGCAGGTTTTCCGGGTGGCCGGAAAGGCCGCGCGCCATGTCCTTCTCCGGGCCGTTCGGCCCCATTTTGAATGGCGTATGGCAATCGACACAGCCGCCATAGTTGACCAGGTAGGCGCCGCGTTTGAGGCTGGCCGCATCCGGCCCGGCCGCCGCGCTGAGCGGCAACAAGCTGCCGAGTGCTGCGACGATGGAGAGGGAGCGAACAAGGGACTGTCGGGAGTTGGGGTGCTTCATGATTTTTCCTTTTTTTTGGGTTGAAAATGGGTGAGCCGGCCGATCAGGCCCGCATCAGGCGGCGCGCCGCCGCAGCGATGGCCTCGGCCGACGGGGCACAGGCCTGTTCCAGCGGATAGCTCGAAGCGGCCGGCGCATCCGGGCCGCCGAGCCGGACAATCGGTGCCCGCAACGCAGCGAAGGCCTGTTCGGCGACCAGCGCGGCGATTTCCGCTCCGACGCCGCACAGCCGGTTGGCTTCATGGGCGACAACCAGCCGTCCAGTCTTGCGTACCGAGTCGACAATGGTCACGGTGTCGAGCGGCTTCAGCGTGCGCAGGTCGATCACTTCGGCTGCGATGCCCTCGCCGGCCAGCGTTTCGGCGGCCTGGGCACAGGCATGGACGGTCTTGCCGTAGGCGATCAGCGTGACGTCGCCGCCGCGGCGTCGTACAGCGGCCTGGCCGAGCGGCACCAGATGCTCGCCGTCCGGCACTTCGCCGGGTTGATAGAGCAGGCCGATATCCATGAAGAACAGGACCGGGTTGTCGTCGCGGATCGCCGTCTTGAGCAGGCCCTTGAAGTCGGCCGGAGTGGATGGCATGACCACCTTGAGGCCGGGGCTGTGCACGAACCACGCTTCGTTGTTGTGATTGTGCTGGGCGCCGACGCCCCAGCCGCCGCCGGTCATCGCCAGCGTGACCAGGGGAAAGGAGAACTGGCCGCCGGACAGGTAACGCAACTTGCCGGCGCTGTTGACCAGTTCGTCCATGGCGTAGCAGAGGAAAGGCGCGAAGAGCAGGTCGATCACCGGACGCAGGCCGCAGCCGGCCGCCCCGACCGCCGTTCCGGCGATGATGCCCTCGGCCAGCGGGGTGTTGCGGATGCGCCGGGCGCCGAATTCTTCGAGCAGGGCATGGCGTTTGGTCGCAGTGCCCTCGCCGAACATCAGGACCGTGGAGTCGCGGCGCATTTCTTCGGCGATTGCGGCGTCGACCGCTTCGATTGGGGTCAGGGTAGGCATGACAGTCGTCTCAGGCGTAAACATCGGTGGTCATTTCGCTCAGCGCCGGATAAGGCGAGGCTTCGGCAAAGGCCAGGGCGACGGCGATGCGGCTCTGCACCTTGTCGGCCAGCGCGGCATCCTGGCTCGCCGTCAGGCGCCCGGTGGCGAGCAGACGGTCGCGGCAAGCGGCGATCGGGTCGCGGGCCGCCCAGGCGGCGCGCTCGGCCGGATCGACATAGGCCTGATCGTCCGGCTCGAAATGACCGCGACTGCGGTAGGTATAGGTTTCCAGCAGGAACGGCCGGCCGCTCGCCCGCACCTCGGCGGCCGCCGCGCGTGCCGCGGCGAGCACGGCTTCGACATTGTTGCCGTCGACGGTCCGGGCCGGAATGTCGTAGGGCACCGCCCAGTCGGCGACGTGGTCGCGGCGCATCGTCTCGCGGCGATGCACGAAGGCCTGCCACTGGTTGTTTTCGCAGACGTAGAGGATGGGCAGATTCCACACCGAGGCGAGGTTCAGCGACTCGTGGAAAGCGCCTTCGCAGGCCGCGCCATCGCCGAAAAAGCAGACGACGATGCCAGGCTTGCCGAGCATGCCCTGGGCCAGCGCGACGCCGGTGGCCAACGACAATTCGGCACCGACGATGGTCGAGGTCAGGACGACGCCGAGCTCCTTGACCGAAATGTGCAGCGAGCCGCTCTTGCCCTGGCAGTAGCCGGCGCTGCGGCCCATCACCTCGGCCAGCAGACGGCCGGGATCGGCGCCCCGGGCGATCAGGTGGGCGGCGCTGCGATGATTGGTCAGGATCAGGTCGGCGCCGCCGAGCGCATTGACGACGCCGACCGCCGCGGCCTCCTGGCCGACCGAGGTACAGGTGCCGGGCACCTTGCCGGCGGCGCTGGCCTCGACGATTTTTTCTTCATAGGCGCGAATCAGCAGCATCTGCTCGTAGAGCTGCGGCAATTCGTTTTCGCTGGCTGGGCGGGTCATCGTTGTCTCCATCAAGAAATGATGAAAGCAAGTCTAGGCCGCGCCAAAAACCTGACAAGACGGCGCGGCGCCGCTTAAGAATCTTTTAAGAAGCGCTGAGCAAAGATTTAAGGAAAGCGGCCCGCCGCCGGAATTTCAGCCGTCGAGCAGTTGCAGCGGCTGGTCAACAGCCAGCGCGAAACGGCCCCGCCCGGTCTTGTGCAGATGGATGCCGGCGCCGCGCTCGGCGAGCCGGCGCTGGAGCAGGACCAGCCGTGCTTCGAGATTGTCGCTGACGCCCGGCAGGCGGATGCGCGAATCGAGGCGCAGGCCCTTGTTGGTGAACGAGGTACGGCGGCGGGCGACGAAATCGCTGAGCAGCGCCCAGAGAATGGCCCCGGCGACGCCCTTGATCAGGTAATCGTCATCGAGAAAAATGCTGTCGCTGCCGGCAAAATAGCGGACCAGCAAGGGCTGGCCGGAGGATTCGACTTTGCCGTGATCGTTGGCCGGCAGCTCCTCGGCCAGTTCCTCGACCTGCTGATGATAGTGAATCGCCATGCCGAGGTGGGCCGCGAAGGCGACCAGGGCGTCCTCGTCGTCGTAGCCGAAATGCAGGTCGGCGACGCTTTCCAGGTAGAGCACGCCGAGCAGGCGGTCATGGGCGACGATCGGCACGGCCAGCTGGCTGCGCGCCTCGGGCAGGCCGGGCAGCGGAATGGCGGTTTCCAGCGCATCGGCCATGCCGTCGGCCGCGGCGCTGTCGCGGATGGCCCGGCCGTAGGCGTACTCCTTGGTCATGAAGCCGATGCGGATCGGCGTCTTCTCGCGGGCGCAAATGCCGATCACCCCGGCCCCGAAGGGGATCTCCGAACCCACCCCGGATTCCGGGTAACCGCGGCTGGCCAGCGTATACAAGCGGCCGCGCCCCTCGTCATGCATCAGCAGCATGACGTGATGGAGGGCGAACTCGCTTTCGAGACAATCGAGCGCCGTATCGAGCAGGCTGGTCAGCGAAGCGCAGGTCGCCAGCCGGTTGGTGCTCCGCCGCAAGGCGGTCAGGTAATTGAGCGAAGGCGGCGGCGGGGTCAGCGTCGGACCGGGCAACTGCTCGATGCCGAGAATGCGGTAGATATCCGCGCCGCGCAGGTGAAAGACCCCGGCCATCCCGGTATGCGAGGCGATGCCGGCCAGCTTGGCCTTCATTTGCTCGAACAGCGGGCCGCTGGTCTCGGTGTGCAGGTATTCCAGCGTCAGCACGTATTGCGCGGCGGTCAGCGGATTGGTCGTCAGCAGCCTGACCCGGGCATTGACCAGGATGTTCTGCCGGGTGCGGTTGAAGAACTGGTAGGAGAGCGCGACATGCTGGTTATCGACGAACTGGACCTGCGACAGGTAGGCGAGATTGGGCACGCCCTCGCCATCGCAGGTGGCGATCAGCCCGGGGATCACGCCGTCCAGACATTCGCGGATGGTTTCGATGCGGAGGTTCATGGCGTGCCGCCGATCGACTGCCCGGCCCGCGGTCCGGGCGTCTGGGAAAAAGCCGCGCAGGGCGAGAAGGCGACCATCACCAGGGCGTCGGGCCGATAGGCGAACAGCGTCCGGACCACCGACTCGGGCACCCCCTCCGGCGCCACCTCGACGACGAAGTCCGCCAGATGCTCGGCGATCAGCGGCAGGTCGGCCGGATCGAACGGCAGCACCTCGGCATCCTCGCCTTTCAACTGCAAGGTCCGGTTGCTGCTCGGCAGGCAGAAAACGCAGGCAACCCGCCGGTTGGTACGGATGTCGGCGAGCAAGGCCGGGGCCAGCGTCGCATTGAGGAAAATGCCGACCCGCCGACCGCCGTCGAGCAGCTTGCAGCCGACGGCGCGCATCAGGTTCGGCAGATGGTCGACACCGCAGGTCGCCAGGCTGATACTGACGCTGGTCTGAATGAAAGCCGCGTTATCGGCATCAAGCATGGGCCCCCCGGTCCGGAAAGAAAGCAGACCTGCCCTAGTCTGCACGAAGAAGGCGCCCGTGGGCGCCTTCCAATTATCGCCTGAGCATGCTCAGATTTTCGGTTTGGCCGGTGTGCTCATCTGTTTGCCATCCTTCGCCTTCTCGGCGGAACAAGCCACGGCGTTCAGGCTGCCCAGCGCGAATAGCGTGGCGACCAATGCACAAATCACTTTCTTCATCAGGCTCTCCTTGCGGTTGCGGTTTGCGTTTGATCAATTTATCCGGACGTGGTTCATTACCAAACGTGCAAATCACCACCATCCACCTCCACCACGCCGCCCCCGAGCAGCCGGCTGAAGGCCAGCCGTGCAATGGCTGCGGCGTCTGCTGCGCGCTCGAAACCTGTCCGGCGGCGCGCCTGCGCTTCCTGCAAAAACAAGGCCCGTGCCCGGCCCTGGAATGGTCGACCGAAGAAAGCCGTTATCGCTGCGGCCTGCTCGCCCGGCCCGGCCATTATTTCGGCTGGTTGCCGACCAGCGCCGCACCGCTTGCACGCCGGCTGTTGGCGCGCTGGATCGCGGCCGGCCAGGGCTGCGACTGCAGCGCCAGCAGTGCGGATTAACGCAACCTGACCAGACGCGGCGAAAACATGAACAGGGCACGCTGCTGCCCGGCGTCGTCGAGCATCCAGCCGAGATTGATCATCCAGCAATAGCCGCTGCGCCCGATCGGCTTGACGCATTTCCATTGCCAGTACGGCCCCATCGCAATGCGCAGGACGCCGTAATGACCGTTGTTGCGGTTGATCGACGGATCGCCGTGAATGTGCCGCTCGCCGCCCATCGGCGCGGCAATCGGCCCCCACTTGAAACCGTACAGACTGTTGCGATAGAGCCAGGCGACTCGCGACCAATAGCCACCATTGTGCGTCGCCCGCCAGCCCGGATCACCGAGCAGGCTGTTGTCCGGCGTATCGAACCAGGCCAGCCACACCGGCAAACGCGGCTCCTTGGCCTGCCCGTTGCCATTATCGACCGGCCCCATGCGCGACCGGGCAAAGGCCGGCAAGACGGGGGTCAGAACCAGCGCCAGCAGCGACATGACGAACAACGCCACCAGATAAATCAGCCAACGAATCATGCTTGCTTGCCTTTTCGGTTCAAATGACCGGCGAGCATAACCGGCCGGCCGCAACGCGTACAGCCGCCCGCTGCCGATCGCCGTGCGGCGGCCCGATGCCCGGCAAACGCCTTGGCCGAATGGCCGGCCCGACCGGCTGGATTTGACTGGATTTATCGGATATAACTGAATCCGGCCCGTGCGTTTTTTCCGGCAGTCCAAACCAGGCAGCAAGTAATGGGGTCCCCGATAGCGATGGCAGACAGTCCAAGGATCACCATGGATCAGCTCCGGATCGGACTGTATGTCTACCTCGATCTGAGCTGGTTCCAGCACCCCTTTGCCTTCAGTCACTTCAAGATCAAGTCGGCGGATCAGATCGCGACCATCCGCGGCCTCGGGCTGAAAAGCGTGCGCTACAACCCGGCCCTCAGCGACCCGGTGTCAGCCGACCCGGACGCCCAGCAGAAACCTCCGCCGCCCCGCGAAAACCCGTCGGAATTTGTCGCCCAGGCCCTGGCGGCAAAGCGCGCGATGATGGAGCGGATCCGCGTGCAGCGCGAGGCGGCGGCGCGCATTGAAAATGCCTTCATCAATACCGCCAAGACGGTTCGCGATGTCGAGAAGAACCTGTTTACCCAGCCGGCGGAAACCGTCCGCCAGGCCACCCAGCTGGTCAGCCAGATTGCCGAGTCGATCCTCTGCGCGCCGGAACTGGCGATCCATGTGATGGGCGACAAAATGGGCGGCGAGGAACTGTATTTTCATTCCCTGAACGTCACCACGCTGGCGATGATGATGGCCCGCGACATCCAGCTGCCGCAGGAGGTGGTCGGCACGCTGGGCATGGGCGCGCTGTTTCACGACATCGGGCGCAAGGAAATCCCGAACCGCATCCTGATGAAAGCCGAGCCTTTGACCCAGGCCGAGCGCCATCTCTACGAAATGCACTGCCAATACGGCGTTGAAATCGGCCAGCGCCTGCAATTCACGCCGGCCGTCCAGGCGATCATCCGCGAGCATCACGAGCTGTTCGACGGCAGCGGTTACCCGCAAAGGCTCAAGGGCGAGTCGAGCGGCCTGCTCTCGCGGATTGTCGCGCTGACCAACCATTACGACGAGTTGTGCAATCCGCCCAATATCGCCGATGCGCTGACCCCGCACGAAGCGCTCTCGCTGATGTTCGCCAAGCTGCGCAACAAGTTCGATCCGAAACTGCTGCAGGTTTTCATCCGCTGCCTGGGCGTCTATCCGCCGGGGACCATCATCCAGCTGTCGAACGGCGTGATCGGCATGATCGCCACGGTAAACACTGCCAAGCCGATGAAGCCGATGGTCGTCATCTACGATGCCGAGATTCCCAAGGATGAAGCGATCCTGGTCGATCTGGAGCGCGAAACCGACCTCAACATCGCCAAGGCGATCCGGCCGGCGCAGGTGCCCGGCGAAATCTACAACTACCTCAGCCCGCGCAAGCGGGTCAGCTATTACTTCGATGCCGGTCAGCCCGGCCAGGCAAAGGACACGGCATGAGCAGCCTGGAACGGCTGATGCTCGACCACAGCCCGAGCATGATGCTGCTGGTCGAGCCGAAGGATCTGCGCATCGTCATGGCCAATCACGGCGCCGCCCAGACCCTCGGCTACCCGGACGAAGCGCTGCTGACGATGACCATCACCGACATCGAAAGCTCCTTGCCGGATGTCTTCTACTGGGAAGACGTGCGCAATGGCCAGTACCTCGACATCGACGGCCAGGAAGGTCTCTACCAATGCGCCGACGCCTCGCTGCTCACCGTCATCAAGTCGGTGCGCGTCGTCGCCCATGCCGGCGAGCCGCTGCTGCTGGTCCAGGCCCGGGACATCCAGAACGAGCGCCAGGTCGAGGATGCGCTCGAACAGACCCTGTCGCAGTTGCGGGCGACCCTCGAATCGACCGGCAACGGCATTCTGGTGATCGACTGGCACGGCAGGATCGCCAGCATGAACCGCCTGTTCAGCACGATGTGGAACATCCCGGAAGACCTGCTGCTCGAACACAACGATGCGGCGATTCTCGAACGGCTGACCGACCAGGTGGTTGAAGCCGATGCCTGCCGGACGCGGCTGCAGGCAATTGTCGACAGCATCGAGACCGAGGAACTTTTCCGGCTCAAGGACGGCCGCGTTTTCGAATGCAAGTCGCGGCCGCAATATCTCGGCGAACACATTGTCGGCCGGGTGTTCGGCTACAACGACATCACCGAGCGGACGCGCGCCGAAGAAGCGCTGCGCGATTCGCGCGACAAGCTGGAAGAACGCGTCCGCGAACGAACCGCCGACCTGGAGTCGGCGAATGCCAGCCTGCTGGCCGAAAAAACGCGGCAGACCGAACTGATCAAGAAGCTGGAAGAAGCCCAGAACCAGCTGTTGCAGTCGGAAAAGATGGCCTCGATCGGCCAGCTGGCGGCCGGCGTGGCGCACGAAATCAACAATCCGGTGGGCTTTGTGAACTCCAACCTCGGCACCCTGCAGCGCTACGTCAATGACATGCTGCGCCTGCTGACCGCTTACGAGCAGTTGGAAGGATCGCTGGTGGACGATTTGCTGCTGGACATCAGGCAATTGAAGAAGGAGATCGACGCCCCGTACATGCGCGAAGACATCGGCGTACTGCTCACCGAATCGCTCGACGGTTTGCAGCGCGTGCGACGCATCGTCCAGGACCTCAAGGAATTCTCGCACGTCGACCGTTCGGAACTCGAGCGGGTCAAGCTGGAGACGGGGCTGGACAGCACCCTCAACGTCGTCTGGAACGAACTCAAGTACAAGGCCAAGGTCGTCAAGGAATACGGCGATACGCCGCAGATCGAGTGCTTCCCGTCGCAACTCAACCAGGTCTTCATGAATCTGCTGATCAATGCCGCCCACGCCATCGAGGAGCGCGGCCAGATCACCATCCGGACCGGCCACGACGCGGAAAACGTCTGGGTCGAGGTGGAAGACACCGGCAAGGGCATCGCCCCCGAACACCTCGGGCGGATCTTCGAGCCGTTCTTTACCACCAAGGAGGTCGGCAAAGGCACCGGACTCGGGCTGTCGCTCTCCTACGGGATCGTCAGCAAACATCGCGGACACATCGAAGTGAGCAGCGAAGTCGGTCGCGGTTCGCTGTTCCGCGTGGTGCTGCCGCGCGATGCAGCCGCTGCCGGCGGCGCCCCGGCCTAGCCGGCGTAGGCCTGCTGCAGAGCGGCGATGTCGAGCTTCTTCATCTGCAGCAGGGCGGCCATGACGCGTTCGGACTTGCCCGGATCCGCATCGGCCATCATCGTCGCCAGTACGCTCGGCACGATTTGCCACGACACCCCGTATTTGTCGCTGAGCCAGCCGCATTGCTGCGCCGCTTCGGCGCCACCGGCCGAAAGCTTGGCCCAGTAGTAATCAAGCTCTGACTGGCTGTCGCAATTAACCTGCAGGGAAATCGCTTCGTTGAACTTGAAGACCGGGCCACCGTTCAAGGCGGTGAATGTCTGGCCAGCCAGTTCAAAGACCACGGTCAGGACACTGCCGGCCGGTTTGCCATGAATTTCGCGCCCGGCTTCGCCATAATGGCTGACGCTGACAATCCGGGCGTTGCTGAAAATAGAGCAGTAGAACTGCGCGGCCTCTGCGGCCTGGGTATCGAACCACAGGCACGGCGTAATCTTTTGCAGTTGCATGGGATGTCCTCTGTCGGGTGGATCAGAGCGTCGCCACGAGTTCAGCCAGCTGATCGGTAGCCAGCCCCCAGCCGGCGTGAAAACCCATCGCCTCATGCGCCTCGCGATCGGCCACCGTCCAGTGACGGACGCGCGCCGTGTACCTGGTCTGGCCGCCCGCCGCCTCGAAGCTGATGATCGCCGTCATGAACGGCTTTTCCGAAGGCTCCCAGGCCGCGGTATAGGCATCGGTAAACACCAGTCGCTGGTTGGGCACCACCTCAAGATAGATGCCGCGATTCGGAAACTCCTGGCCTTCCGGGCCGCGCATCACGATCAAATTCGAACCGCCCGGCCGGACATCCATCTCGGCGTGCGCGACAGTCCATGGACGAGGCGTGAACCACTGCCTGAGCAAGGCGGGTTCGGTCCAGGCGCGAAACAGTTTTTCGCGCGGCGCATCGATCAGACGGGTCAGGAGCAGTTCGCGCTCCGGATCGAAAGCCTGCTGTGATGTATTCATCGTCATGCCTCCTCGGTGCCTTTTCCGGCCGTGAGAAATTCACCCGAACGACGTGCTGCGGCCGCGACGCCGGACGTGGCGAGCGTTTGTTTTTGATTTATAGCGCAGCAGGAAGTTCCCCCGGTGCCCGACGGCCCGGGTTGGTTACAATCCTGCCCCGCCCCTTGAACCCTGGAAACTGCCCCCATGAACGCCAGCACGCTCTACCACAACCCGCGTTGCTCGAAATCCCGCGCCGCCCTCGCCCTGCTCGAGGCCCGCGGCATCGCGCCGCAGATCGTCGCCTATCTTGAGCAAGCCCCGTCGCCGGGCGAAATCGGCGTCCTGCTCGGCCAGCTCGGACTGACCGATGCGCGGAGCCTGATGCGCCAGGGCGAAGCCGAATACAAGGAACTTGGCCTCGCCAACCCGGCGCTCAGCCAGGAAGCCCTGATCGCCGCGCTGGCGGCAAACCCGCGCCTGATCGAACGCCCGGTTTTCGTGCACGGGGAGCGGGCAATCATCGGACGCCCCCCGGAAAAGGTGCTGGAAATTCTCTGATCCGCTCGCCAGCGGCAAAAAGCGAAAAGGCGCCTCGGCGCCTTTTCGCTTTTTCACTTGCGGCCGGCGCCGGTCAATCCTTGCGCACGGCCTGTTTGAGGCGCTGGATATGGCCGCGCCCCAAGCCTTTGACCTCGCAGCCCAGTTCGAAATAGCGGCTGATCGTGGCATCGTCGAGCAGGCCGAAACAGTCGATGACGGCAATCGGCCGCCCGGCCCAGGCGACCACCTGCTCCGCCGTCAGACCCCGGTAGGCGTCGTGCGGCACGGCCAGGATCAGCGCGTCGACACCCTTTAGCGCCTGCTCGAGATTGTTTTCGACCTTCAACTGTGACAGCTCGTCCTGGTTGCGAAAAAAGCGCTTCCACGACAGGCCCGAGGTCGGGTAGCTGTCTTGCTCGGCGAATTCCCACCACTGTTCGACATAGGGATCGTGCGCCCGCATCTCGGCGCCCATTTCGGCCAGCTTGCGGACCACCAGCTCCGAACCACTGTAGCGGGTGTCGCCGACATCCTGGCGATAGGAGGCGCCGGCGATCAGCACCTGCGAGGCGGCGATGTAGCGATCCATGTTGCGCAGCGCATCGCGCGTCAGTTCGGCGACGTGCAACGCCCGCGTGTCGTTGATATCGACCGCCACCGGCGTGATGCGGAAAACCTTGTCGCCGTCCTCGAAGCCGAGAATGTGCTTGTAGGCCCAGTAGCCGAGGCCGCCGTCCTTGGGCAGGCAATAGCCGCCAATGCCCGGGCCTGGGAAGATCATGTTGCTGTGCGTCGGCCGCAGCTTGATGGCATCGACCACCTTGACCAGATCGACGCCGTTACGCTCGGCGAAGATCGACCACTCATGGAGGTAAGCCAGGATGGTCGCCCGGTAGCTGTTCTCGACGATCTTCGCCGTTTCCGATTCGATCGGTCGGTCCATCACCGTCAGCGGGAATTTCTCGGTATTCAGCACTTCGCGCAGAAATTTCTCGACCCGCGCCCGGGCCGGCGCGTCGCAACCGGCGCAGACGCGCCAGAAGTCGCGGATGCTGGCGACGTATTCGCGGCCCGGCATGACCCGTTCGTAGGAGTGGGCCAGCAAGGGAACGGCTTCGATGCCACGCCCGGCGAACGCCTTCTTCAGGATTGGCCAGGCGACGAACTCGGTCGTCCCCGGCGCCACCGTCGTTTCGATCAGGCTCAGGCAATCCGGCCGGATATGCTGGCCGACCGTCTTCAGCGTCGCCTCCAGCGCCGCCATGTCGCATTCGCCCGACTTCATGTTACCGAGTTCCTGCTTCAGGAAATCGCACTGCACGTCGATCACCACGCAGTCGGCCAGATCGAGCACCTGGCTGTTGTAGCTCGCGGTCAGCGTCTTCTTTTCCAGCACGCAGCGGCCGATCAGCACATCGACCTGCGGGTCTTCGGCCTTGACCGGCGAGACGCCGCGATTGAGCAGCGGAATCTTCCAGAACGACCGTGTCGACGGGCGCTGGCAACCGATGACGAACTTGCTCGGCCGGCCGTCCTGATCTTCGCAGTCGGCGACGATGGCCGCCATCACCGCGCCGACGAAGCCAACGCCCATCACCACCACGACCTCCTGCCCGCGGGCCCGCGCCGCATCGGCCAGCGCCTTGACCCGCGCGTACTCGGCGGCATAGTCGGAAGCCTCCGGCAGGGCGAATTCTTCTCCCTGCGGCGAGGTGGAAATTTTGCTTTGCGTTGCCGACGACATAGGAACTCCTGATCTTGTTTGAATTTTGTCGCGTTTGCCGTTGCGATTTGCGGTGCGGATCTTCGGCTCCGGCCAGGCGCCTGGCGTCGGCCTCCCCGGCCACCCGCTCAAATCCACGCTGGATAAGTTACACCCATCCCGCGGCGGCAAACGATAACAAATTCACGGCCGGCCCAAGGCAACCGGCCAACCGGCGATCAGGCCACGGCGGGCGGTTGCCGGGCCGCGTCGATCAGTCGCCGGGCAATACTGATCGGCTCCGGCAGCAGCGGCAGCGCGTCGAGCGAGAACCAGTCGGCGGCTTCGATTTCGCTCGGGTCCGGGGTGATCGTCCCGCCGGCGTAGTCGGCAAAGAAGGCGACCATCAGCGAGTTGGGGAATGGCCAGGGCTGGCTGTGGAAATAGCGCAGGTTGGCGATTTCGACGCCGACCTCCTCGCGGACCTCGCGGGCGGCGCACTCCTCCAACGTTTCGCCGGGCTCGACGAAACCGGCCAGGGCGCTGAAAACGCCCGGCTTGAAATGCGGACTGCGGCCCAGCAACAGCTTGTTGCCATCGCGCACCAGCACCATGACCGCCGGCGAAATGCGCGGGTAGGCGAGCAGCCCGCAACTCGGACAGCTCATCGCCGCTTCGCCGGATTTCATCAGCGTCCGGCTGCCGCACTTACCGCAGAAACGGTGGTTGGCCTGCCAGTCCAGCAACTGCGTCGCCCGGCCGGCCAGAGCAAAGGTTTCCGGGCCGGCCAGCTGGAAGATGGCGCGCAGCGGCGTGGCCTCGCCGCCGGGAATGTCCGGGAATGCGGCGACATCGACCGCATGGCAGGGCTGGCCGTGCAATTCGCCAACGTACAGGGCGTTTTCCGGATCGCCGAAAGCGGCGGCCGGGCCGGATGGGAAAAGTCCGCCGTCAGCGTTGGCTGGCATGGCCAGCAGTCGATGTTCGCAGCGCAAAATCCAGTAAGCCGTTTTACTCATGATCACTCCACCATCCGTTCTAGGCATGCCGCCCGTGCATCACGATACGCGCGGCGAACCACATCGCCAGCAGGTTCGCCGCGACCGCGACATAACCGACCAGCGGGTAGCCGACGATCCGGCCGCCGGCATCGAGCGAGGTCAGGAAACCGGCCAGCGTCGTCGCCAAACCCATGGCCAGCGACTGCACAGTGCCGTTCAGCGACATGAAGGTGCCGCGCAGCTTGGGTTGGGCGGCCGACGCGATGATCGCCATGGCCGGAATCATCCGCCCGGAAGTCAGCACGAAGAAGGCGGTAGTGCAGATCAGCCAGATCGACAGCGGCACCGCCCCGGCATGCGTCACCGCCAGCAACGGCAGGATGGCGAGCAGCGCCACCCAGCGGTAAACCTCGACCTTGCCGTGCTTGTCGGCCCAGTGCCCGATCAGGCGGGCGCTGATGAAGGTGGCGAAGCCGCCGACCAGATAGACGATGGGAATGTCCTGCTGGGCAATGCCGACGTTATTCACCGCATAGACGGTGATGTAGGGAATCACCGTGAAGCCGGAAAAAATAATCAGCGCCGAAAACAGCAAGGCGCCCAGATGGTTGCGATCCCCCAGCACGCTGAAGGTCGCCGACAGCAGATGGGCGCGCTTTTCCTCGCCCAGGTGATGCCGCAGCTCCGGCAGGAAGCGTAGGCCGATGGCCAGGAAAACCACGCTCAGCGCGGCAATCAGCATGAACGGCGCGCGCCAGCCGAGATGATTGGCCAGCCACAGCGACAAGGGTACGCCGGCGATCGTCGACACCGAAAAGGCGCTGGAGACGATGCCGCTGGCCCGCGCCCGCCGGGAAAACGGAATGGCATCGCCGATCATGGTTTGGATCAGCGCCCCCATGATGCCGCCGAACACCCCGGCCAGACCGCGCGCCAGCATCAGCATCGAATAACTCGGGGCCAGCCCGCAGGCCAGCGTCGCCAGCGCAAACAGGGTGAAGCTGATGAGCAGCAGGCGCTTGCGCTCGAACAAATCGACGAAAGTCGCCGCCAGTATTCCGGAAAGAGCCGCGCTGAAACTGTAGGACGCCACCAGCAAGCCGAACTCGTGCGTCCCGATGCCGAACGCCCCCATCAGGATCGGCCCAAGCGGCATCATGATCATGAAATCCAGCACATGGCTGAACTGAATGCCGGCCAGCGTCAGCAGGAAGAAACGTTCGGCGCGGGGGGAAAGCTCGGTGGACATGGACGGGGAAAGGCTTAGCTATCGGCGGGTGCGGCCGGCAAGGATACGCGCTTCGGCTTGGGCGGCAACAATGCTCGGCAGAGGAAAGCCGCAAGACTACGAAGCCGACCAAGCCCCGGAGAAGCCGGAAATACCAAAACACCTCACGCATCACACCAGCAATACGACCGGCAATTCCTGTCAAAGCCGACAGCTCAGCACGAGACGCTCGCCCGCCCTGACCTCGATCTCATCATTCGTGACGCGGGTGATCTTGCCGGCCGACTCGTAAGTGTCGCCGCACAGTTTCCAGAATATCCGCAAGCCGGGAAGCAGATCGATTTCCCGTTGCAGCACGATACCCAGCGGATCGGCGTCAAACGCGGCAACCCGATAGAGGCGATAGCGAACCACTCCCGAACCGGCTTCGTCGAGCATGCCGTCGCTGAACGGCGCCGAGAAAGACATCACCAGCCAGCACAACAAACTGATCGGCAGGACCGGCAAGGCGAAAATAAAGGCGGCCCGGCGAATGTCACCGCGCGGAGAAGCAAAGCCTGCCCAGACGAGGCTAAAGGGAATGGCCAAGGCGAGCGCCAGACCGACCTGCGCATTGATGCCCCACAAGTCGACCTCGAAAGGGAAACCGGTCAAGCCGATGCCTGCAATGACAACAAGAATGGCAGTAAATACCAGACGGCAGATGAGGGATGCGGGGAGAATTTTCAGTTATCTACACTCAAACAAAATGACGAAGAGAATTAGTTTTGATAAAAATAAAATTACTCCGCCCACTATTTTTAACCGAAAAAATTCGCCAAATTCGAAATATGCAAAATCAAAACCTCTCTAACCCCCGATACCCCTGGAGTCTGCCACTATTTCTATAGTGCTTTTGTCTCCCATTTTTATGGTAGCTTCGGCAGTGTAAGCGTTGCCTTTCCTTTATCTGCATATTCAACTATTACCGACATTCTTCGATAGTGTGCCATAAGCAACTTTAACGATATCTCGGGATCTCCGGTATGTTCATGAAGCTCTTTTAGACTTTTGAAGCCAAGATTTTTTGCAAGTTCTGTACACATTGAATTGAATGCCTTCATTTCTCCTGCAGTAGAAGTCAGTCTCTCTACCGTTTCCTTGCGACGAGCTGCATTGACTTCAAGTATTAATTTGTTCGCTTTTTTGTATACGTTAGCAGCACTTAACGCAGCGCCGGACAATACAGCAATCGCAGTTGCAACCTGATAAGCAACATTAATGTTTAGAAACAAATCCAACCAACCCGGTGATGCTTTCTGAATTGACTTTATTTTTGGTCGATCAAGCAGTGGTATCTGATTTTTAAAAACAGTGAAAATATTTACATAGCTATACCCTCCGCGCCAAGGATATTCGCGCAACGCAAAGTTAATTCTTTCTCTATCCCGCGGTTGCAGTTCTGAATCAAGGCAATAGATAAATGCATAACACTGAGACAACGCATGAGGAAACTCATAGAGATCCTCAAGCTCCCAATCTTCATTCAAAAGTACACGATAACTATCAGGACTCACAAACACCTCCTAAATAAGTTCACATTAAAACCATAATAAAAAAGTTCAACTCACCCAACCACCACCAACTCCCTCGTCGCCCGCGTCATCGCCACATACAACAACCGCGCCTCCTCATCCTTCCGCCCGTCATCCACCGTCCTGCCTGCCCCCGGTATCGCGACCAGCGGAAACTCCAGCCCCTTGCAGCTATGCATGGTCAAAAACTTCACGGTGTCTTCCTTCTCGGCAAAGGTGATGTCGTCCTGATAGGTCACCGGGATGCCGGCTTTTCTTAGCGTGGCGAGTACCGGTTTGCCGATGCCGTAGTCGCGGTAGATCACCGCCATGTCGCTCCACGGGGTGCCGGTTTTGTGGGCTTCCTTGAGGTGTTTGGCGATGTAGTCGGCTTCTTCCTGAATGCTGGGTAGCTTGATGAGCAGTGGTTTCGGGCCGTGCCGGCCGGCGCTGATCGGGGCGACGAGCGGGACGCCGTCTTCGTCCGAGGCGGTCGGTTTGAGCAGTTCGCTGGCGATGCCGCTGGCCAGTTCAAGGACTTCCTGAGTGTTGCGGTAGTTGATCTTGAGGATGGTGGTGCGGCCCTGGGCTTGGATGCCGAGGCTTTTGAAGCTGAGTTTGCCGCGCTGGTCGCGGCCGTAGATGGATTGGGCGTCGTCGTAGAGGACGAGCAGCGAATTGGTGGCCGGGTTGACCATCTGGGCGGCGAGCTTGAGCCACGCGGGCTGGAAGTCGTGGCCTTCGTCGATCAGCACGGCGTCGTACTGGCCGGCCGGGATGATGTTGGCGTCTACGGCGCGGATGATGCGGTCGACCATTTCGCCGAAGAAGGCGTTCTTGTCTTCGTTGCTGGCGGGCAGCCCGGCGTTGTAGGCGAGCAATTGCGCCCGGCACCACTGGTGGAAGGTCTGCACCACCACCTTGTCGGCCAGGCCCTTGCTTGCCATGGTCCGCCCCAGGCGCTTGGCCAGGGTCTGGTTGTAGCAGAGCACGAGGATAGGCCGGGCGCAGACTTTGGCGAGGTGTTCGGCGCGGTAGCCGAGGATCAGCGTCTTGCCGCTGCCGGCCACGCCGTGGATGACGCGATGGCCTTCGCCGAGGCTGCGCGCCAGTTGTTCCTGCTGCAGGTCCATGACGCGGACGATGTCGGGGATTTCCAGCTCGTCTTCGGCGAACAGTCCGTTCTGGCTCGGCGCGGCGATGCGGATTTCGGGAAAGAGGTGCCAGCGGATACGGTCGATCTGCGGCAGCGCAAGCGGCACGCTGCGGGTAAATGGCAGCATGCCCCAGAGCCGTTCCTGAAAGGCTTCGACCTCGGCCGCTTCGCTCATTTCGTCCTGGCAGAGGACGCGGTGCGGCTCGATGACTTCGCCGAGGTTGGTGCTGTCGAACTGCTTGCGGCTGATGTTGGCAAGGACGATGCCGTAGCCCCACGGAAAAAGCAGCGTGCCTTGCAGCCGGCCGCTGTTGATGGTCAGTTGCGGGTCGCGCTTGAGCAGATCGACGACTTCATGGGCGTATTGCCGGGCCTGCTCCAGCGGGCTGACCTGGCGCTTGAGGCCGTTCGCGGTGAGCAGGCTGACGCTTTGCCGGTCGATTTCCTGAATGCTGTCGAGCCGCCAGTCCTTGACTTCGAGCACCAGCAGGCCGCGCCGCGGGTTGAAGACGACGAAGTCGGGATGCACATTGCGCGGGCCGAGCGGGACGTCGTACCAGATCAGCCAGTCCTCTTCGAGCTTGTCTTCGAGGCGGCGGGCGAGGCGTTTCTCGCCGCCGGTCATGCGTGAAACGCAAGTCCCGATGGCCGGAATGAGTGTCGCCATAACCCCCCTGCTATTTATGACTTTCAGTTGCCAAATTATGCCACGCGGAAAGGCGCGAAATACTTGATTGCTCGGGGGTTTCGGGCGATGGCCGGGATCGTTGCCGTTTATCTGGCGAAGCGTGTGGCGTTCAAGCCGACGGCACGGCGGCGGTCATCGCCAGCCGGATGGGGTATCGGCGATTAGGCCGCCGACCGGGCGGGGTTTGCGGTAGGCGAGGCGCACCCAGGTGAGCAACTGGCCGATAACGAGCAGCCCGAAACTCAATTGGTAGGCGGTTGCGAGGCTGGCGCCGCCGAGGCGGAAAGTATCGATCATGGCGCCGAGGCCCCATTGCAGACCGAAGGCGCCAAGCAGAATGAGCATGTTCAGCGCGCTGTTGGCACGCCCCGCATAGGCGGCCGGAAAGGCTTGCGAAATCAGCGTATAGGCCAGGCTGTTGAGACTGAAGCACAAGCCGAGCAGCGGCCAGATCAGCAGCCCGCCGGAACGGGGCATCAGGACCATGCCGCCGATACCGAGCAGGGCAAGCAGCATTCCGGTGCGGTACAGCATCGCCAGCTTGATGCCACGCCGGACCAGCGGCGTGGCGAATACGCCGATCAGCATCATGCCGACCAGGACGGCAACGTTCATGCCGGTCAACTGGGCGGCGGTCGCCATCTTGTCGCCATCGGTATGAACGCTAATCCAGCGGGCGGCCCACAAGCCCTGCAAAGCGTTGAAGCCGCCGGAGAAAAAGAATGCCGCCGGCGCAATACGCCAGAATTTTGGCGCCCGAAGGATCAGCCGGAATTCGCCGAATTGCCGACGCAGGTCATTCTGCCCCGCCGCTTGCGGGGCGCCCGATGGCGATTCGGGAACCGCCAGGAAGATGGCAACGGCGACCAGCAAGGTGATGCCAGCGCCAAACAGGCAAACCTCCCGCCAGGCGGCAATCCCCAGCAAATACTCCAGCGGGGCGGCGGCAACGATGGCCCCGACGCCGCCGGCCACCATGATCCAGCTGGTCAGCGAGGCCAGACGCTTTTTCGGGTAGGCCATGGCGAAGGCCTTGAGCGGCCCCATCAGGCAGGCGGAAACGCCGAGCCCGATCACCGCCCGGCCGACGGTCAGCATAGTCAGATCCTGCGCCGTGCCGTAGATAACGGCCCCGGCGGCAGCCACGACCAGCAGCGCCGATTCGACACGGCGCGGGCCGTAGCGGTCGAGCAACACGCCGACCGGCAGCTGGGCAAGGGCGAAAGCGAGAAAATAGGTGCTGGTCAGCAGCCCGAGAGCACCATCGCTCAGATCGAGTTCCTGGCCGATCAATGGCGCAATGACCGCATTGGCGGTCCGATAGACATACGACAGGAAGAACCCGGCGGCAAACGGCAAAAAAAGCTGAAGCCATGGAACATCGGCCTTTTCAGCGGAATCACGTGCAGCCAAAACGCCCCTTTAACTTATGCTTATCCGATGGCCGGATTATGCCTCATGGGAATCAGGGCGATGGCAAAAGTGGATCAGAGGGCGGCGGTCAAGGCCATTTCAACCTTGAATTCCGCCTTGGCCAAGCGGGCCTCGATACAGGCGCGGCTAGGCGCGCAGCCGTCGGGCAACCAGGCGTCCCAGACGACGTTCATGGCATCGTAGTCGGCCATATCGGCGAGGTAGATGGTGACCATCAGCAAGCGCGATTTGTCGCTGCCGGCCTGGGCCAGCAGGCGTTCGACACCGGCCAGCAGGCTCTGGGTCTGCTCGGTGATATCGGCATCGAGATTCGACGGGACTTCGACCAGATAGACCGTGCCGTTGTGCACGACACTGTCGGAGTAACGGCGGGTGGTGCCGTGGCGCTGGATAGGCATGTGATTTTCCTGAAAGCAGGAAGCCCATACTTTTCGGGTATGGGCTTCGGTTACTGCGCCCCGGCACTTTCGGCTGGGGCATACGACATTACGCCGTTATGGAGTACTACACGGTAATCTCAAGAAGTGCTTCCGTTGATAACTGCCATAGACTCTCCTGCAACGCAGCATCGACTGCCACTACATGTCGGGCCTGCTGCTAACCACGACACAAGTTCACCTTACCACTCTGAAAAAAAATAGCTAGGCGTTGCTCCTAGCGTTTGTAAATAATGTTGGTACCGGGCGGCACCCTTGATAAGGGCGCGTAGCCGACCGCTCCGGGCGTCGCAATGACGTAGCTGATCAGCTCGTCGACGTCGGCCAGTTCCTGCGGCGGCGCCCCCTTGCCGACGTAACGCCGAACCAGCCAGTAACCGGTGTATTGCTCTTCGTTCTGGTCGAAAATCATTTCGAGAAATTGCTGACGAACGCGATGCCCGGGCGGCAGGCTGACCGGCACGGCCGACTGCCGGTTGATCGACACGATGCGACCGGTGTACAAGCGCTGCAGGGTTGGCAGATCGGCCTTCGGAATACTCTGATAGGCGATGACGACGACCGGATCTTCAGCCGCCGGCAGCGGGTTGCTCAACGCTATCAGCAGCAGGGCAAGCGTGCTTTTTCGCATGATGCCGGCTTAAAAAGTCAGGCTATAGGAGAGCGAAAAAACATTGAGGCGCTGGTCGGCGCTGTCGGCATCGATAAAACTGGAAACGATGCCGCTCTGGGTATGGGCCCATTCCGCCTTGATCAGGCTGCTTGGCGTCAGTCGGTACGAAGTGCCGATTGCTGCGGTCCATTGATCGTAGGGGACGACGATATCCGCCGCCAGTTTTTGCGACTTGTTGATCAGGCTGGCATCGTACGGCGCGGGCAAGGGCGGCACCGTGTTTCCGTTGATCGCCTTGTATTTTTCCAGCGCGCTATCGGTCGATTTCATCTTGGCGTAATAGACATACGGCGTCCACTTGCCAACGCGCTTGGCCACCGCCAGATAAGCCCCCCAGCGACTCAAGCCTTCGCTGAGGCTGTTGACTTCCATCCGGGCATATTCGGCCGTCACCTTGATATCGGCGGGAAGCTTGAAGCTGGCACCGATCGTTTGCACCGGGATGAGCAGTTTATCGACGCGGCGGCCGCTATTCAGGTCATAGTAGCCGACCCCCGGCGCGATCGTCCGGAAAGGAATTTCGGCGTGCGTCGGCTCACCACCCCGCGTCGCCTCGACCTCATGCACCCCGATCCGGAAGGTGTTGTCGATATCGCGCGTCGTCAGCACCAGGCCGCTGCTCTTGATATCGACCGGCAAAAACCAGCTGCCGGGCGAGACGGTGACGTCATGTATCTCCCGCCCGTAGTAGCGCCAGTGCGTCTTCGCTTCGCCGGTGTAGGCCTCGAGCGTCCAGTCGAAACGGTCGGCGAGCCATGTCTTGCTGATGCTCAGGCCGAGCACGTCGGTCGTCGGGGCGATCGAATAGACCTCCATCGGCAGGCGGGCAAGATCGAAGGTGGCACCGACATCGGTATTCTCGGTATTCAGCATCAACGGCAGGCGCAGCTTGCCGACCCGGATCAACCAGTCGTCAACCGGCCGCCACGAGATGAAAGCCCATGACAGCGTGGCATCCCAGCGCGAATCGCTCTTCACCGAAGGGGCGAGCTTGCCTTGCAAGGTGGCGCCCCATTGCTGGTTGAACTTGAGATCGAGTTGCGCGCCGAAGATGCTGTCCCGGTTGAAGCTGCCCTGGTCATCGATGAAGCGCTGATATTTGTACGGCTGATCCGACTGGGCATAGCCAAGCGTCGCGAAGCCCGACCAGGTCAGGTCCACGGCGCCGGCCGTTAGCGGAAGAAGGAGTGCCAGAGGCAACAAATACTTGAATCTCATATTGCTTCGGATTTTAAACCCTGTAGTCGACCGTATCGTCGGCAAGTAAGGTCGCCACCCTTAAAAACTCGTCTTCCAGGGCGAGAAATGCATCGATCAGGGCCGGGTCGAACTGCTTGCCGCGCTGCTCGACGAGCAGACGCACCGCCTCTTCATGACTGAAAGGCTCCTTGTAGGGACGCCGGGAGCGCAGTGCATCATAGACGTCGGCCACCGCCATCAATCTGGCCGCCAGCGGGATGCTCTCACCTTGCAGCTGGTCAGGATAGCCGGTGCCGTCCCAGCGTTCATGGTGATTGCGGGCAATCTGGCTGGCGAAGTGGAGCAGCAGGTTGTCCTCGCCCATTTCGTGCCGTGTCCGGGCCAGCATACTTTCGCCCTTGATGGCATGGGTCTTCATGATTTCGAACTCTTCCGGCGTGTGCCTGCCCGGCTTGAGCAGAATGTGATCGGGAATGGCGATCTTGCCGATGTCGTGCAGCGGCGCGGCCTTGGCGATCTGGTCGATCTGCTCCGGCGTCAGGAAGGCGCGATCCCGCTCCTGTTTGCTGAGAAACTCGGCCAGCAGCCGGACATAGGTCTGGGTGCGCCTGATATGGTTGCCGGTGCACTCGTCGCGAAACTCGGCCAGCGACACCATGACCCGGATCGAGGCCTCCTGCAGATGCAGCACTTCGCTGACCTGGCGCTCGACCTCGGCCTGCAGCCAGGCGCTCTGGTCCTCCAGGAAGGTTTGCCAGCCCTTGATCTGCAAATGGGTGCGCACCCGGGCCAGGACGATGGACGGGGCAATCGGCTTGTGGATGAAGTCGACTGCGCCAAGTTCGAAACCCAGCTCCTCATCCGCGGCATCGGTCTTCGCGGTGAGAAAGATGACCGGGATCCCGGCCGTTGCCGGGTTGGCCTTCAGGCGCCGGCAGACCTCGTAGCCATCCATCTCCGGCATCATGATGTCGAGCAGGATCAAGTCTGGCAGTTTACTGGTCGCCAACTCCAGCCCGCGCTCCCCACTGTTGGCGAGTTTGACGCGATACTGGGTGCGCAGCAGATTGTTGAGCAGGCTCAGGTTGGCCGGCGTGTCGTCGATGACCAGCACGGTCGGTCGGCTATCGGGGTTCATTGGGTCTCCTCACGTGGCGCGGTGTTCGCCAGGGCGGCCAGCGCCTCGTCGATGTTCCATTGATTGATGGCACGCTCGATCGCCGCCAGTTGCAGCGGGGAGTACAGGACGGCGAGGCGGGCTTTGTTGCTGCGCCACAACTCTTCGGCTTCGCCATCGCCTTCGCTGAGGTGGCGGCGCAAGCGATCGAGCAAGCCATTGAGGTTGGCAGAAATGGCAGGTGGCGCAGGCTCGCTGGCGACGCCCGGCAATCGATCCAGCTTGTCGAGCAGCGGCCGCAACAGCTCATCGACCGTGGCAATTTCGCCGGACGGATTGGCAGCCCCGGCCTTGATCGCGTTTTCAAGGGCGACCACGGCCTGCTGCAGGGACGTCATGGCAAAGGTTCCGGCCAGCCCCTTGAAAGAATGAATTTGTCGCTGCGCGGTTTCGTGATCGCCGATTGCCATGGCTTCCTTTAACTCGCCGACAAACCGCCGGCCGTCCCCGGCAAAGTGCTTAAGCGACCGCGCCACGAAGGGAATTCGCCCACTGAAGCGGCGCAGCAACAGCGCTGAATCGATCTCCGGCATGGCATTCAGCGCTTCGATGAAAGGCAGCTCCCGGGCATTGGCGGGCATATCCATGGCCGACACCGGCGCCGTTTCCGCCTGCCGTAAATAGGGGCGAAGCGCCTCGACCAGCGCCTCCGGCTCGAAAGGCTTGACGATGTAAGCGTCCATGCCGGGCGTCGCCAGCCGTTGCCGGTCGCCGCCCAACGCGTGCGCCGTCATCGCGAGGATCGGCAGGTCCTTGAAGCGGGCATCGGCGCGAATTCGCCGCGTCGCCTCGCGCCCGTCCAGCACCGGCATTTCGAGGTCCATCAGAACGGCCGCGTAATGATCGGGCGGCAAGGCGAACAGCCGGTCGAGCGCGAGCTGTCCATTGACGGCGATATCGACCCTGGCTCCCCAGCCGCGGAGCATTTCGCTGGCCACCTGCCGATTGATTTCGTCATCCTCGACGAGCAGCAACGGCATCCCGGCCAGCCGCCCGGAACGCAACCCTTTGTACTCGGAAACCGGCGGGCTTTCCGGACTCGCCGCTGCACCACAGATGCGCCGCAAGACGTTGGGCAGCAACGGCTTCTGGACATACTCGCTAACCCCCGGCTGGCTGACTTCGGCCCGTAACAGCGCGGCATCCGCCGCCGACACGACAATGGTTTTTCTCGGCAAGGCGATCCCCTGCGCCAGCAGCCCTTCGACCACCCCGCTCCCCGAGATGCCGGGCATCAACCAGTCGAGCAACAGCACATCGTAGGGCAGGCCCGCCGCGCTGGCGGCGACCAGGCGGGCCAGGGCATCCTCGCCGCTGGAAGAGCGATCCACCTGCCGACAACCCAGTGTGACCAGCATGTCGGCCATGCTGTCCCGCGCCGCCGGGTAGTCATCGACCACCATGGCCCGCTGGCAGATCGGACCGGCATCTTGGTCGAGCGCCACGTCGGCGGCGAGCGGCAGGCGCACGGAAAAATGGAACACACTGCCACGGTCGACCACGCTTTCGGCGGCAATTTCACCACCCATCGCCTCGGCCAGATGTTTGGATATGCTCAGGCCGAGACCGGTGCCACCATATTTCCGGGTCGTCGAACCATCGGCCTGGGTAAACTCCAGGAACAGCCGGCTTACCTGCTCGGCCGTCATGCCGATCCCGGTATCTTCGATATTGAAAACCAGGGTCGAGATCCGGGCCTCGCGACTCCGCTCGCTGACCGTCAGCCGAACATGGCCGGCTTCGGTGAATTTGACGGCGTTGGTCAGCAGATTGATCAAGATCTGCCCCAGGCGCAACGGGTCGCCGATCAACGCCGGAAAATCCGGCGCCAGCCGGTAATCGAGGATCAGCTCGAGGTGTTTGCCTTCGGCCCGGTGCTGCACCATGAACAGGGCATTCTGGACGACCGACTCGACCTCGAACTGGGTGGCCTCGAGCGCGACCTTGCCGGCCTCGATTTTCGAGAAGTCCAGAATGTCGTTGAGGATGCCGAGCAGCGAACGCGCCGCCGCATGGATTTTGGCGACGTACTCGTGCTCGCGCGGCGGCAGCCCGGATTTCATGGCGAGATAGGCCATCCCGAGAATGGCATTCATCGGCGTCCGGATCTCATGACTCATGTTGGCCAGAAAGATCGATTTGGCCTCGGTCGCTACCTCGGCTTTCGCTCGGGCTTCGAGCAATGCCTGCTGCACGTTTTCGCGCTGCCGGATGTCGGCCTCGATGGCTGCCGCCATGCCGTCCATCGTCGTCGCCAAAGCCTGCACTTCATCGACGCCATGCACATCGCCGACCCGCGCGCCGAAGGATTTCCCGGCCAAAGCCGTGGCCGTTCGATGCAGCAAGGTCAGGGGATCGAGCAAATGCCTTTGCAGGTAACGGTAACAAAGCAGAAGCACCAGGCCGGTGCCGATCAGCAGGAAAATGGCTGAGATAATCCAGTTTTGCAGCGCTTCCGAGGCGTGCTGCAGATTGCTCGCCGTCCGCTGATCGACCAGCCCGCTCAGTTCCTCGACGGCCAGCGCCAGTTCGGCGCGCAGCTTGAGATAGGGCGGCTGATGCAGCAAGGCGCCGGCAAACTCGCGCTGCGGCTTGGCCTCCGAGACGAATTCCTGCGCCTCCGGATCGTAGAGCCCCTGGGTCGCGGCAAATGCCACCTGCTCGATCTGCTTCATCTGCTCGGTAATCTGGTGTATCCGCTGCACCACCGCCTGCTCGCCGACATCGAAGCCGAGCTGGGCGGTCCGCTCGACCAGCGGCCGAACCTGACCGGCGGTCGGCGAGAGGTGCGCTTTCGTCCCGGCAATCACCTGCTCCCAATAAGCGGCCGAAAAATTTTCGGGTCGCGGCTTGGCCCCTTCACGAATGGCGAGAATATCGTAGTAATAGATCAGGAAGCGCGGGTTGGCTGTGCTGATGTAGGAACTGACCAGCCGCCCGAGCAGATCGACCTCATGCCGCACCTCGTCCATCAGGGCCATCGAACTCTGCCGATGCCGGGTCGCCGCGCTCGCCTCGTTGAAACCGGAGAGCGCGCCGAACGTCACCCCGCCGATCAGCACCAACATGCCGGTCAGCGATAAGGAAACGGCGAGAAAGGCCCGACGCAGATTCACGCGGCTCCTTTGTCGGCCCAAGCGAATGGGCCAGACCCCACTGCAGAAATCACTTTGTCTCCTGCCGATTCGGCGTTTTATGTGAATTGAATCATATGCCAATTCACTTGCCGGCAACCGTCGAATTTATCTTTGCCGGCCTTGTTGGTCTATGCCCGGCTATCGTTCAGAATAGCGCAATGCCCCATTACCCATTCGGCCCATGGATAACCTGATCAAGGACACCGCAACCCTTGAGCTTTTCTGCTGGCTCGAGCCGGGAAGCGACTTGCCCGGCTGGGACATTCTCAAGGGCAGCCCGTTCGGCGCCACCTTGTCGTCGCCGGAAGGCGGCGGGCCGACGGCCGGCGACCAGCTGGTTTCGGTGCAGAATTACTTCGCCGAATATCACTTGGAATATTTCCGCCAGCGCCGCTACAACCATTTCCCGAGCCGCCTGCACGCCTTGTTGTTGTTCGCCACGCGAACCGATGCGATGACCTTCCGGAGCAAGCATCCGCAACGCGTATTCGGTAAGAATCTCTCCTGCGCCACGACCACCGGCGCCTATCTGTGCTCCTTCCATGACGCCAGCTGGCTCGATTACCTGCGCCTGCCGCACAGTCTGTCGCTCAGCGCCCTCGATGAAGTAGCCGAACACTACTGGTCGGGGCGCACCGTCGAAGAAATCGGCCTGACTTTCATGAATGAGCCCTGGCCGGAACCGCCGGTCATCGAGGCGCTCTACCAGGGAGCGCTCGAACCGGACCGGGCGCATGCCCAATCCGGCTGGCTCCCCGGCTTTCGTTAGGAATCCCGCATGCGCCGTATCCTGATCGTCGTCACCATCGTCGTCCTGCTCGGCCTGGGGCTGTTCTGGTTCAACCGCCCCAAGCCGATTCCGGTCGTCCTCAAGGAAGTTGCCGAAGGCAAGGTCGAAGCGACGCTGGCCAACACCCGGGCCGGCACCGTCGAAGCCTGCCAGCGCACCAAGCTGTCGACCATCGTCGGCGGCCGGATCGAGTTCCTCGGCGTCAAGGAAGGCGACAAGGTCAAGAAGGGGCAGTTGTTGCTCAAGTTATGGAATGACGACCAGCAGGCCCAGGCTGCGCTGAGCCAGACGCAGATCGTGCTGGCCGGCAAACGCGCCGAGGAAGCCTGCATTGCCGCGACGAACGCCGAAAAGGAAGCCAGCAGGCAGACCGAATTGCGCAAAAAGGGATTCGTTTCGACCAGTCGTGAAGAAGCCGCCCGAACCGATGCCGAAGTCCGCCGCGCCAGCTGCAATACGGCCAAGGCCGACATCGCCCAGGCCCAGGCCCGGTTCAAGGCGACCCGCGTCGAACAGGGGCGCGTCGCGCTGTACGCCCCGTTCGACGGCACCGTGGCGAAGATCGTCGGCGAACTGGGCGAGTATTCGACGCCCTCGCCGCCCGGCGTGCCGACGCCGCCGGCCATCGACCTGATCGACGACTCCTGCCTCTATGTCAAGGCGCCGATGGACGAGGTCGACGCCCCGAAAATCAAGCCCGGCCAGCCGGTCCGCATCACCCTCGACGCCCTGCCCGGGCAAACGCTGCCGGGCAAGGTCCGGCGCGTCGCGCCTTATGTCTCGGCGGTTGAAAAGCAGGCGCGGACCGTCGATATCGAAGTCGACTTCGACCAGCCCGAGGCGGCCGCCGCCCTGCTGGTCGGTTACAGCACCGACGTCGAGATCATCCTCAGCGGCCGCGACAAGGTGCTACGCATTCCGACCGCCGCCATCCAGGAAGGCGGCCGGGTGCTGCTGTTCAACGCCGAAAGCGGCAAACTGGAAGAGCGGCAGATCAAAACCGGCCTGACCAACTGGGAGTACAGCGAAGTGCTGGAAGGCCTGAAGGCCGGCGAGCGCATCGTCACCTCGCTCGAAAAGGAAGGCGTCAAGGCCGGTGCGACGGTGACGCCGGACGACAAAGCCAAGGCCAGGTGAGCGCATGGCGCTGATCGAACTGAGCGGCATCGAGCGCGTCTTCCAGCTCGGCGATTCGACGGTGCACGCGCTGAACGCGCTGAACTTATCGATCGCCGCCGGCGAATATGTCGCCGTGATGGGCCCTTCCGGCTCCGGCAAATCGACCCTGCTCAATCTGCTCGGCCTGCTCGACCGGCCCAATGCCGGCACTTATCAACTGGAAGGCCGCGACGTCACGACGTTGTCGCCCGACGAGCAGGCGCAGGTGCGCAGCGAGCGCATCGGCTTCGTCTTCCAGAGTTTTCATCTGGTGCCGCGCCTGAGTGCCGCCGAGAACATCGCCCTGCCGATGATGCTGGCCGGCATCCCGGCCAAGGAGCGGCGCGACCGCGTGGCCCGCGCCTTGGCCAGCTTCGCGCTGGAAAACCGCGCCGACCACCGGCCCGACCAGCTGTCCGGCGGCCAGCGCCAACGCGTCGCCATTGCCCGCGCCACCATCATGCAACCGGCGCTGATCCTGGCCGATGAGCCGACCGGCAACCTCGACCGCCACACCGGCGAGGAAGTGGTCAACCTGCTCGAAGCGCTCAACGCCAGCGGCGTCACGCTAGTCGTCGTCACCCACGACCAGGCCATGGGCGCCCGCGCTCGACGCCAGTTGGTGATGGAGGACGGGCGGCTGCGGCACGACAGCGGGGCCACTGCCGATGCGCCTGGCTGACACCCTGCGCTTCGCCCGCGATGCGGCGGCCGGCTACCCGATGCGCACGACGCTCTCGGTGCTGGCCATGTCGATCGGCGTCGCCGCCGTTGTCATCCTCACCGCGCTGGGCGACGGCGCCCGGCGTTACGTCGTCGGCCAGTTCTCGTCGATCGGCACCAATCTCGTCATTGTGCTGCCCGGCCGTTCCGGCACCGGCGGCTTCAACCCGGCCAACGCCATCACCACGACACCGCGCGACCTGACCATCGACGATGCCGGCGCCTTGCGCCGCGCCCCGGCGGTCAGCCGCGTCGCACCGCTCACCGTCGGCACCTCGGAAATCAGTTTTGGTGGCCGCCTGCGCGAAATCATGGTGGCCGGGGCGACCAGCGAATTCATTCCGATCCGCAATTTCGAGCTGGCCCAGGGTAGCGGCCTGCCCGAGGAGGACTGGAATCGCGGCTCGCCGGTCGCCGTCATCGGCGCGAAGATTCGCGAAGAACTGTTCGGCAACGAGCCCGCCGTCGGCAAGCTGATCCGCGTCGGCGACCGCCGGCTGCGCGTCGTCGGCGTGCTCAAGTCGGTCGGCCAGGGACTCGGCATGGATACCGACGAACTGGTCATCGTGCCGGTTTCGCTGGCCCAGGCCATGTTCAATTCCAACACGCTGTTCCGCATCCTGGTCGAAGCGAGGAGCCGCGAGGCGATTCCCGACGCCAAGGAGCAGGCGATGGAAATCCTCAAGCAGCGCCATCGCGGCGAGGAAGACGTCACGGTGATCACCCAGGATGCCATCCTCGCCACCTTCGACAAGCTGCTCGGCGCGCTGACCATGGGCGTCGCCGGTATTGCCGCGATCAGCTTGGCGGTGGCCGGCATCCTGGTGATGAACGTGATGCTCGTCGCCGTCACCCAGCGCACCGGCGAAATCGGCCTGCTCAAGGCGCTCGGCGCCACGGCGCGGACCATCCGCCTGGCCTTTCTGGCCGAGGCGGCGATGCTGTCCACGGTCGGCGCCGTCGTCGGCTACCTGCTCGGCCAGCTCGGCGCCTTTGCCCTGCGCCAGGCCTTTCCGGTGTTTCCGGCCTACCCGCCCGACTGGGCGGTGATCGCCGGACTGTCCACGGCGCTGCTGACCGGCCTGCTGTTCGGCGTCATGCCGGCCCGCCAGGCTGCCCGGCTCGATCCGGTGCAAGCCCTGATGAAGCATTAGCCATGCTCCTCGCCGACTCGCTCCAGCTCCCCCTGCGCGCCATCACCGCCCAGCGCCTGCGCAGCTTCCTGACGCTGCTCGGCATTGCCGTCGGCATCGCCGCGGTGATCCTGCTCACCTCGATCGGTGAAGGCATCCATCGCTTCGTCCTCGGTGAATTCTCGCAATTCGGCACCAACGTCATCGGCATCCATCCCGGCAAGACCAAGACGGGCGGTACCGCACACGGTCTGCCGTCGAGCGCCCGGCCGCTGTCACTCGAAGATGCCACATCACTGCACCGCCTGCCGCATATCCTCGCCGTCACCCCCAACGTGCGCGGCAACGCCGAGGTCGAAGGCAACGGCCGGACGCGGCGGACGCTGATCTACGGCGTCAATGCCAATTTGCCGAAAATATTCCGCTCGACACTGCAAAGCGGCCAGTTCCTGCCGACCGACGACGAAGGCAGCGCCCGTGCCTTCGTCGTGCTCGGCAGCAAGGTCAAGAACGAGCTGTTCGGCAGCGACAACCCGCTTGGCCAGCGCCTGCGCATCGGCGGCCTGCATTTCCGGGTGATCGGCGTGATGGCGGCCAAAGGCCAGTTCCTCGGCATCGACCTCGACGACACCGTCTTCATTCCGGCCGCCCGTGCCCAGGAGTTGTTCAATCGCGAGGGCGTCGACGAGATCAACGTCGCTGCCGAAGAAGGCGTGCCTTCGGCCATTGTCGCCCGCGCCATCAAGGAACGCCTGATCGCCCGCCATGGCCGCGAGGATTTCACCATCGTCACCCAGGAAGAGATGCTGAAAACGCTGTCCAACATCCTCAACGTACTGACCATGGCGGTTGGCGCGCTCGGCGGCATTTCACTGCTCGTCGGCGGCGTCGGCATCGTCACCATCATGACCATTGCGGTGACCGAACGGACCGGCGAAATCGGCCTGCTGGTCGCCCTCGGCGCCCCCCGGCGGACCATCCTGCTGCTCTTTCTCGGCGAGGCGGTGGCCCTCTCGGCGCTCGGCGGCCTGCTCGGCCTGCTGCTCGGCATCGGCCTCGCCCAGCTGATCCATTTCGCACTACCCACCCTGCCGGTACACACGCCGCTCAGTTTCGTCCTGCTCGCCGAGAGCGTCGCCATTGCCATCGGTCTCGCCGCCGGCGTTTTACCGGCACGCAATGCGGCCCGCCTCAACCCGGTGGAAGCCTTGCGCACCGAATAAACCGCGCCGAATCGCGGCAGGAAAATGCCCGTCTGGCATGCTAAAGTTCAAATAACAAATTTCATAACCCTGAGAAAATAGCCATGACCTATTACATCGAAGACCTGCAGCCTGGCATGAGTGCGACCATTGGCAAGACCATCACCGATGCCGATATCGTTCTGTTCGCTGGCGTCTCAACCGATACCAACGCCGTTCATCTCGATGAAGAGTTCGGCAAGACCACGCCGTTCGGTGGCCGCATCGCCCACGGCATGCTCTCGGCCAGCTTTATCTCGGCCGTCCTCGGCGCCCACCTGCCCGGCCCCGGCACCATCTATCTGGCGCAGACCCTGAAGTTCAAGGCCCCGGTCCGCCCCGGCGACACCGTGAAGACCACGGTCACCGTCAAGGAAGTCATCGCCGCCAAGAAGCGCGTCATCCTCGAAACGACCTGCAAGGTCGGCGAAACCGTCGTCATCGAAGGCGAAGCGACCGTGATGATCGGCAACAAGCCGGCCTGATCGCACACTGCGCGCGAAAAAAAGCCCGGTTCAGCGACCGGGCTTTTTGTTGCCAGCAGCAATCAGAACGACTCGTCGGGCCGTAAAAACCGCCACTGCCCGAGTTGCAGATCGCCCAGTTTGACCCGGCCGATGCGTACCCGCTTGAGGCCGATGACGCGCAGTCCGACCAGTTCGCACATCCGGCGAATCTGGCGCTTCTTCCCTTCCTTCAGGATGAAGTGCAACTGGTCCTCGTTCAACTGCTTGACCCAGGCCGGCTTGAGCGGCTTGCCGTCGAGTTCCAGGCCATGCTGCAAGAGTTTCAGGCCACCGGGAATCATCTCGCCACTGACCCGGACGAGGTATTCCTTTTCCACCAGACTGTCTTCGCCAATCAGCTTCTTGGCGATCCGGCCATCCTGGGTGAACACCAGCAGGCCGGTCGAATCGATGTCGAGCCGCCCGGCCGGGGCCAGACCGCGCAACATCCACGGCTTGAACTCCGGATCGCCCGACTGGCGAACCCAGCTTTCGGCTGAAATCAGCGTCACCGCCGGCTTGCAGTCGGCTTCCGGCTGGCCGGAAACATAACCGATCGGCTTGTTGAGCAGGATGGTGACCTGCTTGGCCTGATCCAGCTTGGCTTCCTTGGATATGGAGATTTCGGCATTGGGATCGATACGCGAACCCAGTTCGGAAATCTGCTCGCCATTGACGAAGACCCAGCCGCGCTCGATCCATAGATCCGCCTCGCGCCGCGAACACATCGCCCGTTCGGACATCACCTTGGACAACCGGACACCTTCCGGCACATCGGCCGGGTCGCGCGGCGGTCGCGGGGGTACCGGCGCACGGTCAGCACGGGCCAGCGGACGCGCATCGCGCGCTTTCCCACCCCGCATCTGATCGCGCGGACGAGGCGGCGTAGTTGCCGCAGACGGCTTCTTGAACGGCCGTTTTTCAGCCGTTCTGGCCGGCACGGCGGATTTAATCGGGCTCAAAGTCCCCGTCGGACGCTCGCGCACCGCGGGCACCGGCGGCACTTCCGCCTTACTTTCTACCTCGCCGTCGTCCCGACCGGCTGCCGCTTGAGGAGCCGGGGCCGGACGCGGCTTCCGTGCCGGTGCGGGCGTCGCCGCACCCTCCGGCTGCCGCCACTTGGCCCACGGGTCGCCACCGGCCGCATCGCTCGGTGGCCGTTTGGGTTTACGCTCGTTGCCGAAATCGCTCATTGGATACCGAGCAATTCAACCTCGAAGACCAGCGTCGCATTCGGCGGAATTACGCCGCCCGCCCCGCGGGCGCCATAGCCGAGTTCGGGCGGAATGGTCAGCTTGCGCGTGCCGCCGATCTTCATGCCCTGGACGCCTTCATCCCAACCGGAAATCACATGGCGCTGGCCGAGCGGAAAATCGAAAGGATCGTTGCGGTCCTTGCTCGAATCGAACTTGCTGCCGTTGGTCAGCCAACCGGTGTAATGGACGACGACGTGGTCGCCGGCTTTGGCCTCGGCGCCTTCGCCAATAACGGAATCTTCGTAGATCAGGCCGGAGGCCGTGGTAATTTCAGCCATGTATAGCTCCAGATTTGCGGAGTCGTAGCGACTCTCGAATCCCTCCTCGGCCGCTGGGAGAAGGACCGGGGAAGAGAGGTGGTGGAAAGGCCGAAAGTTTACCACAAGCGCACCACAAGGCTTTGACTTCGTGGCAGTTTTCCGTATAATGCGCGGTTCTTTGTAGCACCCTTTGTATTATTTTCGGAGTCCAACCCATGTATGCGGTCATAAAAACCGGCGGTAAGCAGTATCGCGTTACCAATGGTCTAAAACTTAAAGTAGAACAGATACCGGCAGACGTTGGCGCAGAAGTTACCCTTGACCAGATCCTCATGGTAGGCGAAGGCGAGTCGGTACAGATCGGCGCCCCCTTCCTTGCTGGCGCCACCGTTAAAGCCACCGTGGTTTCCCACGGCCGCCACGACAAGGTCAAGATCTTCAAGATGCGTCGTCGTAAGCATTACCAAAAGCATCAAGGCCATCGTCAGAACTACACCGAACTGCGCATCGATTCGATCGCCGCCTAAGTTCAGACAAGGAGCTAATAAATGGCACACAAGAAAGCAGGCGGTAGTTCACGTAACGGCCGCGACTCACATGCCCAACGACTCGGCGTCAAGCGCTACGGTGGTCAGTTCGTTCTCGCCGGCAACATCATCGTTCGCCAGCGCGGTACTGAATTCCACCCGGGCGAAAACGTTGGCTGCGGCAAGGATCACACCCTGTTCGCACTGAAGGACGGCGTCATTCAATTCTCCATCAAGGGCTTGAAAAAGCGCCGCGTGGTGACCATCGTTCCTGCCGCCGAATAAATTCGGCACGGCGGAAACAAAAGCCCTATCCGCCGGATAGGGCTTTTTAATTTATGTCGCCGGATTTTCCGGTGATGGCAACGTGGCCCTGGGCCGGATGTAGAGGCGGAACATGAAATTTATCGACGAAGCAAAAATCTACGTCAAGGCCGGCGACGGTGGCAACGGCGCGGCCACGTTCCGCCGCGAAAAATACATCCCGATGGGCGGCCCAAATGGTGGCGACGGCGGCCGCGGCGGCAGCATCTACGTTGTCGGCGACCGCAACATCAATACCCTGGTCGACTATCGCTACACCCGCAAGTTCATCGGCAAGCGAGGCGAGAACGGTGGCGGCGCCGACCAATACGGCGCCGGCGGCGACGACATCATCCTGCGCATGCCGGTCGGCACAGTGATCAAAGATTTGAACACCGAGGAAATCCTCGCCGACCTCGACCAGCACGATAAAAAGGTCCTGCTCGCCAAAGGCGGCAAAGGCGGCCTCGGCAATATCCACTTCAAATCCAGCACCAATCGCGCCCCGCGTCAGTGCACCAAGGGCGACCAAGGCGAAGAACACGAGCTGACGCTTGAGCTGCGCGTCCTCGCCGACGTCGGCCTGCTCGGCCTGCCCAACGCCGGCAAAAGCACGCTAATCCGCGCCATCTCCGCAGCCCGCCCGAAGGTTGCCGACTACCCCTTCACGACGCTGCACCCGAATCTCGGCGTGGTTCGCGTGGACTCCGAAAAGAGTTTCGTGATGGCCGACGTACCGGGCCTGATCGAAGGCGCCGCGGATGGCGCCGGCCTCGGCATCCGCTTTCTGAAGCACTTGCAACGCACGCGCATCCTGCTGCACCTGGTGGACATTGCGCCGATCGACCCGGATTCGGATCCGGTCCGCGACGCCAAGGCGATCGTCGGCGAACTGATCAAGCACGACCCGGAACTGGCCAACAAGCCGCGCTGGCTGGTCCTCAACAAGCTCGACCTGATTCCCGAGGAAGACCGCGAAGCAGCGGTGAAAAACTTCCTCAAGGCCTACAAGAAAGCCACCAAGTACGACGGCCCCTACTTCCCGATTGCCGCCATCAGCGGCGAAGGCACCAAGCCGCTGATCTATGCGATCCAGGAAGCCCTGGAACAGATGGCTCGCCCGGAAGTCGATGACGACGAACCCGAAACAGCCAGCAACGAAGACGCATGAACAAAACCCGCCTCGCCAAAGCCAAACGCCTCGTCGTCAAAGTCGGCTCGGCGCTGGTTACCAACAACGGAGCCGGCCTCGACCTCGCGGCAATCGACGACTGGGCGCGTCAAATCAGCGTTCTCCAGCAGCAGGGGAAGGAGGTCGTGCTGGTTTCGTCCGGCGCCATCGCCTGCGGCATGCAGCGCCTCGGCTGGGAAAAACGCCCGAAATCAGTCCATGAATTGCAGGCCGCCGCTGCCGTCGGCCAGATGGGACTGGTTCAGGTCTACGAAGGCGCCTTTGCCAAGTATGGCCTGCAGACCGCGCAAATTCTCCTGACCCACGACGACCTGGCCGACCGCAAGCGCTATCTCAACGCCCGCTCGACCCTGATCACGCTACTTCGACTCGGTGTGGTACCGATCATCAACGAGAACGACACCGTCGTCACCGATGAAATCAAGTTCGGCGACAACGACACATTGGGCGCCCTGGTGGCCAACCTGATCGAAGCCGAAGCCCTGATCATCCTGACCGACCAGATCGGCCTGTACACCGCCGACCCGCGCAAGGATCCTAATGCGACGCTGATCCGCGAAGCCACGGCCGGCGACGAGTCACTGGAAGCCATGGCTGGCGGCGCCGGCACCTCGATCGGCAAGGGCGGCATGATCACCAAAGTGATCGCCGCCAAACGCGCCGCCCGCAGTGGGGCACACACGGTCATTGCCAGCGGTCACGAGACAGACCCGATCATTCGGCTAGCCAACGGAGAATCGGTCGGCACGCTGCTCGTCTCGCAAACCCAGGCACTTGCCGCACGCAAACAATGGCTGGCCGACCACCTGCAACTTGCCGGGCGCTTGATTCTCGACGACGGCGCGATCAACGCCCTGAAATCCGGTAAAAGCCTGCTGCCGATTGGCGTCTTAAGCACCGAAGGCGAATTCGAGCGCGGCGCAGCCGTTGCCTGCGTCACCCAGGAAGGTCGCGAAGTCGCCCGTGGCCTGAGCAACTATGGGAGCGGCGAAGCCCGCCTGATCGCCCGGCACTCGACACCAGAGATTGAATCGATTCTGGGCTACGTCGACGAACCCGAAATGATCCACCGCGACAACCTGATCCTCTTCAGCTAACCCTAAATCATCAAACAAAAAAACCGGGGCGAGCCCCGGTTTTTTGTTTACCGCTGAGAAGCGGAGCACGAACCAATACTCGATCAAGCCAAGAGCAGTCCCCTGCGTCAGCAACAGCAGGAAATGCGCAAACAGACCACTTGAATGATTCGGCGCTTACGACTGAAGACCTTGATGCCTTGTTCGACCTATTGCACAAGGTGCGCCTGTTGGCGCCACCCCAACTTGCTAAATCACTTACGAAACAGAAGAGGCAAATAAAAACGGACGCCGAAGCGTCCGTTCTCTAATCTAAAAAGACGATTAAGTCAGATTAGAAAGCGTGGTTGATACCAACGCCGAAGGTCGTGCCGTCACCAAAACCACCAACAGCATTGGCAGCATTGTGGGTGCCAAGAGCGGAGTTAGCAGTGGTGCCGCCAGCCAGGGCTGCGTACTTTGCACCATAGGACAGATCGGTGTAATTCACAGCGGTGTAGAGGGTGGTGCGCTTAGACAGCGGATGGGTGTAACCCAGAGCGTAGCTAGTAGCGGAACCGCCGGCCGAGGTACGGTTTTTGCCGTTCTGGTCGAGGTAAGCAACGTTAGCGTGGATGTTGCCCTTACCAACCGGAACCACTGCACCCAGGGAGTACAGTTCGGTCTGAGCAGCTTGCTGCAGCTGCTTACCACCGAAGTCGGACAATTGAGCCGTGGCAACAATCTTCACAACCTTGGCATCGAAGCTAGCGCCAACGAAATGGACTTCTTCAATACCGCCAGCAACGTTCGCCCACAGAGCGCCGGTACCGGTCAGGGAGGTGTCAGCGTGTTGGAAGACGTAATCAACATTCACCGGACCAGCAGCGTAGCGCAGGCCAATGCCGTAACCTTCATTGGAAGCCATATCGTTACCGCCTTCACCAGCACGGTAAATTGCTTCACCTTGGAAGCCAGCGATAGTCGGGGAAACGTACTTGATGGAGTTATTCCAGCGAGCATTGCTGCCAACGACGGCGGAGGTGCCGGTTGCGCTTTGCAGGGTCACCAGGGCGCTAACAACAGAACCGCCGAAAGCGTCGTTACGGATACCAGCGCCATAGGCAGGAGCATACTGACGACCAAGGGTCAGCGTACCGGCCTTGGAGTCCAGACCGACGAAAGCTTGACGTTGGAAAGCACCGTTATCAACGGAAGCTTGCGAACCATTATCGATGTTGAAGCCTTGCTCGAGAACGAACACAGCCTTGACACCGTTGCCCAGATCTTCCGTGCCCTTGAAACCCAGACGCGAGCCAGCCAGAACACCGGATTGAACGGCCATGCCATCCGTACCCTTGGAGTTATGGACGTAGAAAACGCCAGCATCAGCAATACCGTAGATGGTGACGTTGGATTGGGCGAAAGCAGCGGTAGAAGCCAGACCAGCGATGGCCAGAGCAATAATCTTCTTTTGCATCAGAAAATCTCCTTAGTGGTTAGTTTTTAATCCGATCTTGCGAACCGATTAAGCTTTACCTCTCGGATTGAGAAGTTGAAAGCGATTGTCGCAAAGAGCGGAAGGCAGTAGCAACGAGTGTTTGGCATCGGAAGATGATTCAGCCGAGCTTTGTTGTTTCGGCGCAACAGCACTCAGGCGAACAAACGCGCCAATTCGCTGCCCGGCTCAGGGGCGCGCATGAAGGCTTCGCCGACCAGGAAGGCTTCAACCTTGTTGGCACGCATCAATGCGACGTCTTCCGGCTTGATGATGCCGCTTTCGGTAACGACGATACGCTCGGCCGGAACGCGGGCGAGCAGGCCAAGTGTTGTATCGAGCGTCACTTCGAAGGTGCGCAGGTTGCGGTTGTTGATGCCGAGCAACGGGGTTTTCAGTTGCAGCGCGGCATCGAGTTCTTCGCCGTTATGCACTTCGACGAGCACGGCCATGCCGTAAGCCTGTGCTTGGGCTTCGAGTGCCTGCATTTCCGGCAGCGTCAGCGCGGCGGCGATGAGCAGGATGCAGTCGGCGCCCATGGCACGCGCTTCGGCCACTTGATAGGCATCGACCATAAAATCCTTGCGCAGCACCGGCAACTGGCAGGCGGCGCGGGCGGCCTGCAGGTATTCCGGGCAGCCCTGGAAGTACTGGCGATCAGTCAGCACCGACAGGCAGGCGGCGCCGTGCGCTTCGTAGCTGCGGGCGATTTCGGCCGGCTGAAAGTCGGGGCGGATGATGCCTTTCGAGGGGCTGGCCTTCTTGATTTCGGCAATCACCGCCGGCTGGCCGCCAGTGATCTTGCGTCGAATGGCGCCGACGAAATCGCGTGGCGCCGACTGGGCGGCGGCTTCGGCCTCAACGGCAGCGAACGGTTTGACGGCCAGAGCGGCGGCGATTTCCTCGCGCTTGGTGGCGACGATCTTGTTGAGAATGTCGCTCATGCGAATTGCTTGGTGCTGTTGATGAACTGTTCGAGCTTGGCGCGCGCTGCACCGGAGACGATCATCTCGAACGCCTGATCGACGGCATCGGCCAGCGTTGCCGCCTGACCGCTGACGTAGATGCTGGCTCCGGCATTGAGGGCGACGATGTCGCGCGCCGCGCCGAGCTTGTTGTCGAGGGCGCCGAGGAGAACGGCTTTCGATTCCTCGACATTGGCGACGCGCAGCACTTTCGGATCGTGCACCGGCAGATTGAACTGTTCCGGGTGGATTTCGTATTCGCTGATCCGGCCATCCTTCAATTCGCCGACCAGCGTGCTGCCGGAGATGGAAATTTCATCGAGGCCTTCGCGGCCGAATACCGTCAGCGCCCGGGTGCTGCCGAGGCGTTGCAGCACGCGCACCAGGATGCCGACCAGATCGGCGTGGAAAACGCCCAGCACCTGCTGCGGCGCATTGGCCGGATTGGTCAGCGGGCCGAGAATATTGAAGATGGTCCGCACGCCGAGTTCGCGGCGCACCGGGGCGGCATGCTTCATGGCGCTGTGGTGGTTCGGGGCAAACATGAAGCCGACGCCGGTTTCGGCAATGCACTGGGCGACCTGAGCGGGCTGCAGATTGATATTAACGCCGAGCGACTCGAGGACATCGGCGCTGCCCGACTGGCTTGATACGGAACGTCCGCCATGCTTGGCGATCTGCGCCCCGGCGGCGGCGGCGACGAACATCGCGGCAGTCGAAATATTGAAGGTATGGGCGCCATCGCCCCCGGTGCCGCAGGTATCGACCAGCCGCGCCACGTCATCGACCTGCACCTTGGTAGACAACTCACGCATCACCGTCGCCGCGGCGGCTATCTCGCCGATGCTTTCCTTTTTGACGCGCAGGCCGATGATGATGGCCGAGATCATCACCGGCGAAACCTCGCCGCTCATAATCTGCTGCATCAGCGACACCATTTCGTCGTGGAAAATTTCGCGGTGTTCAATCACGCGCTGGAGGGCGGCTTGCGGAGTCATTTCTTGTGTTCGTCCAGAAAGTTTTTAAGCAGATCGTGACCGCGCTCGGTCAGGATCGATTCGGGGTGAAACTGCACGCCTTCGACGGCCAGTGTCTTGTGCCGGACCCCCATGATTTCGCCATCCTCGGTCCAAGCGGTGACTTCCAGACAGTCGGGCAGGCTTTCACGCTCGATGGCCAGCGAGTGGTAGCGGGTGCAGGTCAGCGGATTGGGCAGGCCCTTGAAAACACCGATATCCTTATGGTGCACCGGCGACACCTTGCCGTGCATCAGTTTCTTGGCGTGCACCACCTTGCCGCCGAAAGCTTCGCCAATCGCCTGATGACCGAGGCAGACGCCGAGCAAGGGAATCTTGCCGGCAAATTCGCCGATCGCCGCCAGCGAAACACCGGCCTGGGCGGGGGTGCCCGGGCCAGGCGAGATGACCAGATAGTCCGGCTTGAGACGGGCAATGTCGGCGATGCTGATCGCGTCGTTGCGGTAGACCTGAACATCCTGACCCAACTCGCCGAAGTACTGGACGATGTTGTAGGTGAAGCTGTCGTAATTGTCGATCATCAGCAACATGCAGTCGGTTCCTTGCCGGTTACGGTAAACATCAAATTCTACAACAAGCCCCCGCCCCAGCGCGCCGGCCGGCAAGCGGGGTGAGCGAGTTTCACGTTAAAATGCCGCCTTTCCCGCCGGATCTACCCATGAGCGCCGCCCTCTCCATGCCCCCGCACAGCCTTTCCATCGTCGTCCCGTTCTACAACGAGGAAGAGAACATCGCGCCACTGGTCAAGCGCGTGCATGAAGCCCTGGTCGGCTACGAGAATCCATGGGAATTGGTGCTGGTCGATGACGGCAGCAGCGACGCGACGGTCGAACGCGCTGTCCAGGCGGCCAAGGAGTACGGCCCGCACGTGCGCATCGTCGAACTGACCCGCAACTTCAAGCAGACGGCGGCGATGCAGGCCGGTATCGATGCGGCGCGCGGCGACGTGATCGTGACCATGGACGGCGATCTGCAGAACGATCCGGTCGACATTCCGCGCATGGTCGCCCGGCTGTTGAACGAAGACCTCGATCTGGTCGCCGGCTGGCGCCAGAACCGCCAGGACGGCCTGTTCCTGCGCAAGATTCCGTCGAAGATCGCCAACAAGCTGATCGCCCGGATGACCGGCGTCCATCTGCGCGACTACGGCTGCAGCCTGAAAGCCTTCCGCGGCAGCGTCATCAAGAGCGTCCGGCTGTACGGCGAAATGCACCGCTTCATCCCGGCCTGGCTGGCCACCGTCACCACGCCGCGGCGGATCGCCCAGGAGCCGACGACGCACCACGCACGCACCGCCGGCGTTTCCAAGTACGGCATTTCGCGGACTTTCCGCGTTATTCTCGATTTGATCGCCGTCTACTTCTTCATGCGCTTCCGTGCCCGGCCCGGCCATTTCTTCGGCGGCATCGGCCTCGCTCTGACGGCGCTTTCCGGCCTGATCATGACCTGGCTGGCCTGGGTCAAATTCGGCCTCGGCGAGAACATCGGCGGCCGGCCGCTGCTCATCGTCGGCATCGGCACGCTGATTGCCGGCATCCATTTCATCACCACCGGCGTACTGTCCGAGTTGCTTGCCCGCATCTATTTCGAGTCGGGCACCATCCGCTCCTACGCGGCCCGTCCCGAGCGCCTGTTGAACGCCGACGAAGGTTGGCACAAGCCGGCGTGAGTTCCGCGTTCGGCCGCCCAACCGACCTGAAATCCGGCGGCAAATTACTGTTCGGCCTGGCGGCGCTGCTGCTTGCCTGGCGCTTCTGGGTGGTGCCGCAACTGGGCATCACGCTTTATGTCGACGAAGCGCAATACTGGACCTGGGCGCAGCACCTCGACTGGGGCTACTTCTCCAAGCCGCCCGGCGTCGCCGCGCTGATCTGGCTATCCACCGCGCTGTTCGGCGACGGCCTGCTCGGCGTCAAGGCGCTGGCCATGCTCTGCTATCCGCTGGCCGCCGCCGCCTGCTGGGCCATCGCCCGCCGCCTCTACGACCAGCGCATCGCCTTCTGGGCGGCGCTGACCGTGCTGACCTTGCCGATGTTCGGCTGGCTCGGCCTGTTCGTGTCGACCGACGCCTTGCTCACCCTGTTCTGGGTGCTGGCGCTATGGGCCTATCTGCGGGCGCTCGACAGCGATGCCTGGGCCGACTGGCTGCTGCTCGGCGGCGTCTGCGGCCTCGGCCTGCTGTCGAAATACACCATGGCGGTCTGGCTCGGCGCCGCCTTCCTGCATCTGCTCGCCGGCCATCGGCCACGGCTGGCTTCGGCCAAACCCTGGCTGGCCGCCGGGTTGGCGCTGCTGATCCTGACCCCCAATATTTACTGGAATTTCACCCACGACTTTCCGACCCTCAAGCACACCGCCGACATCACATTGAACAAGAAGGCGGCCGGTGGCCTGGCGCCGCTGGCTGAATTCTGGGCGGCGCAGTGGATTTCCTTCGGCCCGATCGTCGGCAGCGTTTTCTTCATTCTGCTCGCCCAGGCCCGGCAGAGCTGGCGCGACGACCGGACCCGGCTGTTGCTGTGGTTCGCCCTGCCGCTGTGGCTGGTCGTTTCAGCCCAGGCGCTCAAAGGCGGCGCCAATGCCAACTGGGCGGCTCCGGCCTTTGCCCCCGCCGCCATCGCCGCCGTCGCCTGGCTGGTCCAGCGGAAAAAACAACGCCTGCTGCTGATCGCGCTGGCCATCAATCTCCTGCTGGTTGGCGTCGTCTATCACTGGCCGAGCCTGCTGGCCGCCGCCGATGTGCAGAATCCGGCGAAAAAGACGCCGTTCAACCGCGCCATGGGCTGGGACGAACTCGGCCGGCAGCTCACGCCGATCATTGCCGCCCACCCCGACAGCGTGCTGATCGCCGACAACCGCACGCTGCTCGCCCACATGCTCTACGAACTGCGCGACCTCAAGCCGGCGGCGGCGAGCTGGAATCCGAGCGGCGCGGCGAGCGACCACTACAAGCTGACCACCGACCTGCGGCCGTGGCTCGGCAAGGATGCGCTGCTGATCACCGAGGACCCGCCGGGGGCCGATTTCGCCAGCCGCTTCGCCAGCGTCGAACCGCTGGCCGTGCTGCAGGCGCCGCTCGATGCGCAGACGACACGCGACATGAAGGTCTACCTGCTCCGTGACTTCAAGGGCTACTGAAACGCGCCTGGTATTGATCGCCTTCGGCCTGCTGGCCGGGCTGTTCATCGCCTTTCCGCAGCTCGACCTGCTGGCCAGCGGCTTGTTCTACCGCGGCGCCGGCCACTGGGCGCTGAATCGCGAGGATCTCTGGCTGGCCATTCCCTACCGCGGCCTGCCCCGGCTCGGCCAGAGCCTGCTGGTCGGGCTGCTGCTGCTCTGGCTGCTCAGTTTCTGGTCGCGCCTGCCGCGCCTCAAGGCGCGCCGGGCAACCCTCGGTTTCCTGCTGGCCGGCGCCCTGCTCGGCCCGGTGCTGCTGGTCGATGCGACGCTGAAGGAACACTCCGGCCGGACCCGGCCGGTCAATGTCGAACAGTTCGGTGGTAGCCGGCAGTTCACGCCGGCCTTCATTCCGGCCGATCAATGCGCACAGAACTGCTCCTTCGTCAGCGGCCATGTCGCCACCGCCTCGTTCATCATGGCGTTCGGCTGGCTCGGCGCCCCGGCCGCGCGCCGCCGCTGGCTGCTCGCCAGCCTCGTCGGCGGCGGCCTGTTCGCGCTGGTCCGCATGGTGCCGGGCGGGCATTTCCTTTCGGACACCGTTTTTGCCTGGTTTGCCACCTATTTCAGCCTCTGGGCGGTGGAATTCCTGTTCCGCAAATTCGGCTGGCTGCCGGCCGGCTCAGATTAGCCCGTACTTCTTCAGCTTGTCGTGCAGCGTCGTGCGGGCGATCTTCAGCGCATCGCTGGTCCGCGCGATATTGCCGTCCTGCTTGGTGAATTCGTTGGCGATCAGCACCCGCTCGTAGTTTTCGACGGCCTCGGTCAGCGATTGCGGCGTGCTGCCGACGCCCGGCGTCGCGCCGTCGCGGCCGATGCCGAGGGCGTGGCAGTCGGCGGCATTGCGCAGTTCGCGGATATTGCCCGGCCAGTCCTGGGCCATCAGCTGGCGCAGATACTCCGAGGTCAGCGGCGGCGGTGGCCGGTTGTAGCGCTTGGCGGCCTGGAGCAGGAATTCGTCGTAGAGCGCCGGAATATCCTCGCGCCGTTCGCGTAGCGCCGGCAGCTCGATGCGCACGACGTTGAGGCGGTAATAGAGGTCGGCGCGGAATTTCCCCTGATCCGAGAGCAGCTTGAGATCTTCCTTGCTCGCCGCCACCACCCGGCAGGACACCGGCACCTGCTGGTTCGAGCCGAGCCGCTCGATGACCCGCTCCTGCAAGACGCGGAGCAGCTTGATCTGCATGTTCATAGGCATCGACTCGACCTCGTCGAGGAACAGCGTGCCGCCGCTGGCGTATTCGATCTTGCCGATGCGCCGCTTCTGTGCGCCGGTGAAAGCCCCCGGTTCATGGCCGAACAGTTCGCTGTCGAGCAGGTTGTCGGCCATGCCGCCGCAATTCAGCGCGACGTAGTTCTCCTGCCGGGCGCCGCTCAAATCGTGCAGGCAGCGGGCGACCATCTCCTTGCCGGTGCCGGTTTCGCCGAAAATCAGCACATCGACCGCCGCATTGGCGACGTCAAGAATCAGCTGGCGGACCTTGGCCATCTGCGGCGAGCGGCCGATCAGCCGGGCCTCGAGATCGTCGCGATGATCGAGCCGGCGGCGCAGCGCCTCAACCTCAAGGACCAGCTCGCGCTTTTCCAGCGCCCGCCGGACGACATCGACCAGATCGCCGGTCGAGAACGGCTTCTGCATGAAGTCGTAGGCGCCGCTGCGCATCGCCTCGACGGCCAGCGTCACGTCGCCATGGCCGGTGATGATGATCACCGGCAGATTGGGATCGAGCTGATTGACCCAGCGCAGCAGCGCCATGCCGTCCATGCCGGGCAGCCGCATGTCGCTGACCACGATGCCGGCGTAGTCGGCGCTCAGCCGGCGCTGCGCCTCCTCGGCGGTAGCCACGGCATCGACCGGGATGCCGGCCAGTTGCATGGCCTGTTCGCAGCCCAGGCGGACATTCGGATCGTCTTCGACGAGCAGCACGGCAAGCGGGGCCTTCATGGCAAACCCTTTGGTGGATCAGCGTTGATCGAGAGCGGCAATAGCACGGTGAAACAGGCGCCGCCGCCGGGCGCCGGTTCGGCCAGCAGGTCGCCGCCGAAATCGCGCAGGATGTCGCGCGAGATGGTCAGCCCCAGGCCAAGACCTTCGCCCGGTTGCTTGGTGGTGAAGAAGGGCTCGAACAGATGTTCCAGCGCCTGCGCCGTGAAGCCGCTGCCGGTATCGCTGACGGTCAGCGCCAGGCGCCGCTCGTCGGCCAGGGCGATGGCAAAGCGCAAGCGGCGCTCGGGCCGCTCGGCCATGGCGTCGATGGCATTGCCGATCAGGTTGACCAGCACCTGCTGCAGGCGGTTCTGGTCGCACCAGGCGATCCACGAATCAGCGGCAATTGGCCGGTCCACTGTCACGTTCTGCTTGCGCAACCGTTGCTCGAACAGAAACAGCGCGCTATCGACGGCCTGCGCCACATCGACCGCCGCCGAGACGGCCGGCGACTTGCGGGCAAAGGTTTTCAGCGGCGTGATGATACGCCCGGCCTGCTCGGCCAGCTGGCCGACGATGCCGAGATTCTTCTCGGCCGTCACCAGATCGCCGCGATGCATGAACTCGACGGCATTGGCCGATAGCGTGCGGATCGCCCCGAGCGGCTGGCTCAACTCATGGGTGATGCCGGTGGCCATCTGGCCGAGCACCGCCAGCTTGGCCGCCTGGACCAGTTCGTCCTGGGCCGAACGCAGGGTCTGTTCGGCGCGTTCGCGCTCGACCACTTCGCGCTGCAGCCGGTCGACGGCCTCGGAGAGGTCGGCCGTCCGTTCGCCGACCTTGTTTTCCAGCTCCTGATTGGCCCGTTGCAGCATCGCCTGCGCCTCTTCGCGGCCGCGCGCCAGGCGCTGGCGCTGCTTGGCATAGAGCGCGCCGAGCAGCAGGCAGCCGAGGGCGGCGGCGGTCAACGCGGCATGCGTCGCCGCCTGGACGGCGACCGGCCGCAAGTCGGAAAAGACGACGATGCGCCAGGCCGTGCCCGGCAAATTGCGCGACAGGGCGAGATAGGGCTTGGCCCCGCTCAGCGGGCTGAGGTCGCCGCGCAGATGCTTGGGCAGGCGGACGATGGCCCCGTCGGCAGCGCCTTCCAGTTCGATATCCAGCGTTACCGCGCCGATTGCCTGGCCGGCGAACTGTTCGCGGCTGACCCGCTCGAGTTCCGCCTTCGGCCATGGCTGCAGCGTTGCGTAGCGCCAGTCGGGCGGCGAGGCGAGCAGCACCAGGCCGCTGCTGTCGACGATCAGGGCCGGCGCCTCTTGGCCCAGCCAGCGCCGTTCCAGCTCGCGGATGCCGGATTTGACGACGGCGACGCCGATCACCTTCCACTCCTGCTGCTCGTCGCGAATCGGCAACGCGAAGTAATAGCCCGGCTCGTGGCGCACATGGTCCACCGCGTAATGGCGGGCCGGCACGCCGCGCACCGCGTTGCGGAAAAACGGCATGTAGGAAAGCTCGGCCGCCAGCAGGTTGTCGGAAAAGATCCAGTCGCTGGAAGCGGCAACCCGCCCCTTGGTATCGAGAACGAAAATCGCCGGACCGCCGAGGTGGTCGTTGAGTTTCTGCAGGAAGCGGTTGGCTGCCGGCTGCAGCACATCCTGTTTGTCTTCCGGCGCCCGCAACAGGGCGAGGACGTCCGGATTCAGTTCGACGGCGCTGGGAATCGAGGCATGCCGCGTCACTTCGCTGTCGATGGCGGCGGCCAGCGTATCGAGTTGATGGCTGGCCGCCTGGCGCATGCGGTCGATGCCGTCGCGCTCGGAGAGGCGATAGGCAAACAGGCCGGCCGCCAGAAAAATCGCCAGCAGCAGCGCCAGACCGAGGGCGCGGTGCGGCTTGGGCAAAGAGGACGGAATCGGCGAACGGGCTTCAGGCATCGGGGCGGCGGCAGGAGGATGCGTCCATTGTAGCGTTGGCACGGCCGCCCCCGGCGCCGCTCACCGGCCGCAACAGCCCCACCGACCGGGCGGTCGGCGGGGCCAGGCAACGCTGAGCGCAGTACGCCATCAATTCATCCGGCGCGGCGCCGTCAGAACTTCGGGGGCCAGCACGGCGGCCAGCGTGGCACCATCCATCAGGCCCATTTCCTCGACCAGTTCGGCGACGCCGCGCCCGGTGCGCAGCGCTTCCTGGGCCACCCGCGTGGCGTTTTCGTAACCGATGTACGGATTGAGCGCCGTCGCCAGGCCGGCCGAAGTGCGGACGCGTTCGGCGAGCAGTTCGCGATTGGCGGTAATGCCTTGGACGCAATGGGTGGTCAGGGTCAGGCAACCGGCGGTCAGGTGCTGGATGCTCTTGAACAGGCTGTGGGCGATGATCGGCTCGAAAGCGTTCAATTGCAGCTGGCCGCCTTCGGCCGCCATGGTGATGGTGACGTCGTTGCCGATGACTTCGAAGGCGATCTGGTTGACCACCTCGGGAATCACCGGATTGACCTTGCCCGGCATGATCGACGAGCCGGCGGCGCGCGGCGGCAGATTGATCTCGTTGAGCCCGGCCTGCGGGCCGGAGGAAAGCAGGCGCAAGTCGTTGCAGGTCTTCGACAGTTTGCAGGCGACGCGCTTCAGCACGCCGGAGAGCTGCACGAAGGCGCCGCAGTCCTGGGTCGCTTCGATGAGGTTCGGCGCCGCTTCGAGCGCCAGGCCGGACAACTGCGACAGGTGGTCGATGGCCAGCTTCGAGTAGCGCATGTCGGTATTGATGCCGGTGCCGATGGCGGTGGCGCCGAGATTGATTTCGCGGATCAGCGCGATCGCCTCGCCGAGGCGCAGCTCGTCTTCGTGCAGCATCACCGCGTAGGTCGAGAATTCCTGGCCGAGGGTCATCGGCACGGCGTCCTGCAACTGGGTCCGGCCGATTTTCAGGACGTCCTTGAACTCCTCGGCCTTGGCGGCAAAGGCCACCCGCAGCCCGGCCATCGCCGTGAGCAGGGCGCCGATGGCAAAGCAGGCGGCGACGCGCAAGGCGGTCGGATAAACGTCGTTGGTGCTCTGCGACATGTTGACGTGATTGAGCGGGTGCAGCTCGGCATAGTCGCCCTTCCGGTGACCGAGCAATTCGAGCGCCCGGTTGGCAATCACCTCGTTGGCATTCATGTTGGTCGACGTCCCGGCGCCGCCCTGGATCACGTCGACGACAAACTCTTCATGCAGCTGGCCGGCGGCGATCTCCCGGCAGGCGGCGATGATCGCCTCGGCGCGGCGCTGGTCGAGCTGGCCGAGTTCGGCATTGGCCAGGGCGGCGGCCTGCTTGGTCAGGGCCAGGGCGCGGACCAGTTCGCCATAGCTGCCGATGGTCTTGCCGGTAATCGGGTAATTCTCGATGGCGCGCAGGGTATGGACGCCCCAGTAGGCGCCGACCGGCACATCGGCATCGCCGAGCAGATCGTGTTCGCGTCGTGTGTTCATGGTGTCTCCTTTTATGTTTTTCATTCTGCCGGTCGGCCTGCCGCAGCGTCGCGGCAGGCGCCGGAATATCAGTGGTGCAGGATCTTGGCGAGGAACTGCTGCGCCCGTTCCGAACGCGGATTGGCGAAGAAGGCTTCCTTGCTGTCGTCCTCGACGATACGGCCCTGGTCCATGAAGATGACGCGGTTGGCAACGCGCTTGGCAAAGCCCATTTCGTGCGTCACGCACATCATCGTCATGCCTTCCTTGGCCAGTTCGGTCATCACGTCGAGCACCTCGTTGACCATTTCCGGGTCGAGGGCCGAAGTCGGCTCGTCGAACAGCATGCAGATCGGGTCCATCGCCAGCGCCCGGGCAATCGCCACGCGCTGCTGCTGGCCGCCGGACAGCTGGCCGGGGAACTTGTTGGCCTGGGCTTTCAGGCCAACGCGGTCGAGCAGCTTGAGGCCCTTGTCCATCGCTTCGTCCTGGCTGCGCTTGAGCACCTTGACCTGGGCGATGGCCAGGTTCTGGGTGATGCTCATGTGCGGGAACAGTTCGAAGTTCTGGAAAACCATGCCGACGTGGGCGCGCAACGTGGACAGGTTGGTCTTGCGGTCGCCGACCGAGATGCCGTTGACGACGATTTCGCCGGACTGGAAAGGTTCCAGGCCATTGACGCACTTGATCAGCGTCGATTTGCCGGAACCGGACGGGCCGCAGACGACGATCACTTCACCTTTGCTGACCGAGGTGGTGCAATCGGTAAGCACCTTGAAGTCGCCATACTGCTTGCTGACATTTGCAATCTTGATCATGGGATTTCTCCTTGAAGCTGGCGCTCAGGCCGGGGAATATTTTTTCTGGAGACGCTTCACGAGCTGCGAAGCGGAGAAGCAGATGACGAAATAGACGGCACCGGCAAAAAGCAGCATTTCGACGAGTCGACCGTCGCGGTCGCCGACCTTGTAGGCGGCACCGAAAAAGTCGGCGAGCGCCGAGACGTAGACCAGCGAGGTATCCTGGAAGAGGATGATGCCTTGCGTCAGCAGCAGCGGCACCATGTTGCGGAAGGCCTGCGGCAGCACGACGAGACGCATCGCCTGGCCGTAGGTCATGCCCAGTGCCGAAGCCGCAGAAATCTGCCCCTTCGGCACGCTCTGGATGCCGGCCCGGATGATTTCCGAGTAATAGGCCGATTCGAACAGGGCAAAGCCGGCCATCGCCGAAGACAAACGCATGTCCGTCCCCTTCGGAATGTTGAACAGTTGCCCGACAAACTCCGGCACGATCAGGAAGAACCAGAGCAGCACCATGACCAGCGGCACGGCGCGGAACAGGTTGACATAGCCGGCGGCGAACCAGGACAGCGCCTTGACCGGCGACAGTCGCATCATGGCCAGCAAGGTGCCCCAGACGATGCCGATGAGCACGGCCTGCACGGTGATGACCAGGGTGACCTTCATGCCGTCCCAGAGGAAGGGCAAGGCGCCGGGAATCGAAGACCAGTCGAATTCGTACATGTTATTTGCCTCCGATATAGCCGGGCACCGCAATGCGCCGCTCGAACTTGTGCATAAGGGTCATCACGGTGACATTGATGATGATGTAGGACAGCGTCACGGCAATGAAGGACTCGAAGGGCTGCGCCGTGTAATCGACCAGCTGGCGGCCTTGGGCGGCCAGTTCGAGAAGGCCGATGGTGGAGCAGACGGCGGAGTTCTTGAAGATGTTGAGGAACTCGGACGTCAGCGGCGGCACGACCAGGCGGAAGGCCATCGGCAGCATCACGAAGCGATAGGTTTGCGGCAACGTCAAGCCGAGCGCCAGGCCGGCATTCTTCTGGCCGCGCGGCAGCGAATTGATGCCGGCCCGCACCTGCTCGGCGACCCGGGCACTGGTAAACAGCCCCAGGCAGATCATCGAGGCGAGGAATTGCTGCATCACCGGATTGGTCTGCTTGTAAGCATCACCGATACTGACCGGCAGCAGCTCAGGCAACACGAAGTACCAGATGAACAACTGCACGAGCAGCGGCACGTTGCGAAACATCTCGACATAGGCGGTGGCCATACCGGCCAGCACCTTGTTCGGCACGGTCCGCAGGACGCCGACCAGCGCCCCGAGCAACAGGGCGATCAGCCACGCGCTCAAGGACAGCCCGATGGTCATTTTGAAGCCGGCGAACATCCAGCCCAGATAGGTGTCGTCGCCGCTCGCGCTCGGCTGCAGGAAGACACCCCAGTTCCATTGATAGCCCATAAATCATTTCCTCCTTTGTGGATCCCCCGGAGCCTGTCGGAAAACCGACTCCGTCTTTTTCAGCTTGCTCAGTACTCCCAGAAGATGCGCTGGAGTTCCTTGCTGTCCTGGGTCTTGGTCATTGCCACGGCAGCCAGGATGCGCGCCTTCTGCGGATTCAGGTCATGCGCCACGACCCAGTCGTACTGGTCGTCCGGCTGTTCGGCATTGCGCAGCACGAAGCCGCCGCCATTGACGTGCGAGGAGCGGATGATCTGCACCCCGTTGGCGCGCAGTTCGCGCAGGGCCGGGACGACCCGGGCGGCCACCGAGCCGTTGCCGGTCCCGCTGTGGATGATCGCCTTGGCGCCCTTGTCGGCCAGCGCCCGGTAGGCGGTGTCGCTGACATTGCCGTAGCCGTAGGCGATTTCGACCGGCGCCAGGGCGTCGATCTGCTCGATGTCGAACTCGGAATTCGTCGTGTGGCGCTTGGCCGGCAGGCGGAACCAGTAGTTCTTGCCCTCGACCACCATGCCGAGCGGCCCCCACGGACTCTTGAAGGCTTCGGTCTTGATGTTGATCGTCTTGGCGACGTCGCGACCGCTGTTCAGTTCGTCGTTCATCGTCACCAGCACGCCCTTGCCACGGGCATCCTGACTCGCCGCCACGCTGACCGCGTTGAACAGGTTCAGCGTGCCGTCGGCCGACATCGCGGTACCGGGGCGCATCGAACCGACCACGACGATCGGCTTGGCGGTATGCACCACCAGGTTGAGGAAGTAGGCGGTTTCTTCCAGCGTGTCGGTGCCGTGGGTGATCACGATGCCGTCGACGTCGCCCTGCCTGGCCAGCGCGGCGACCCGTTTGCCGAGCGTCACCAGATGCTCGTTGGTAAAGCTCTCCGAAGCGATCTGGAAAACCTGTTCGCCGCGCACCTGGGCGACATTGGCGAGTTCCGGCACACCGGCGATCAGCTTGTCGACCGGCACCTTGGCCGCCTGATAGGTGGCGCTGTTGGTGGCCGCCGCGCCGGCCCCAGCGATGGTGCCGCCGGTGGCCAGGATGACGACATTGGGCTTGGCGGCGAAGGCCGGCAGGGCCGCCAGACAAGCAGCGGCAATCAGCAGGCAGCGGGAAAGAAAACGGTTCGACATGGCGAGTCTCCTTGGGGCAGGCTGCTGCCGACCCGACGGGCCGGCAGCCGGGTACGGCTGTTTACTCGAAAGCCTTGTCGTTCGGGGCTTTGTACAGCGCCTTCATTTCATCCGACAAGGGCATGTTCAGATTCAGGCCCTTCGGCGGAATCGGGTTCATGAACCACTTGGCGTAGATCTTCTCGGCTTCGCCCGAGGTCATCACCTTGGTCAGCGCCGCATCGACCACCTTCTTGAAGCCCGGGTCGTCCTTGCGCAGCATACAGCCGTAGGCTTCCTTGGACTGGGCCGTACCGACCACCGTCCAGTCGCCCGGCTTCTTGGCCTTGGCCATTTCGCCGAAGAGCAGCGCGTCGTCCATCATGAAGGCGACGGCACGGCCGGTTTCCAGGGTCAGGAAGGCTTCGCCGTGGTCCTTGGCGGAGATGACGTTCATGCCCATCTTCTTGTCTTCGTTCATCTTGCGGAGCAGGCGCTCGGAGGTGGTGCCGGCGGTGGTCACGACGTTCTTGCCGGCGAGGTCGGCGAAATCGGTGATGCCGGCGGTTTTCTTGACCATCAGCTTGGTGCCGATGACGAAGATGGTGGTCGAGAAAGCGACCTGTTTCTGGCGGTCGAGATTGTTGGTCGTCGAGCCGCATTCGATATCGACCGTGCCGTTCTGGATCAGCGTGATGCGGTTGGCCGAGGTGACCGGCATCAGCTTGGTGTCGATCTTGGCCAGCTTGAGGTTGTCCTTGATGCCATCGACGGCTTTCAGCATCAGTTCGTGCGAGTAGCCGATGACTTGCTGCTTGTCGTCGTAGTAGGAGAACGGAATCGACGATTCGCGGTGGCCGAGGGTGATCGTCCCGGTCTCCTTGATCTTCTTCAGGGTCAGCGATTCCTGGGCATGGGCGGGGGCCAGGGCAGAAGCGCTCAGGGCAGTGGCAAGTGCAGCAGCAAGGGCAAATCGGTTCATGACGTCTCCAGTTGGGCAAAGAAGCCAGCGGATGGCTTCGGCAGGAAAGACAACGCAGATGGCGTGCCAGCCCGACCGAGCCAGCAAAAAGAAACCATGCTCTTGATTTATTGGGGGTTTATAAACCGATAGTCGGCGGCGCTGCCGGAATTCCGATATTGGACAGCAACCAGCCATCGGAATTCCGACACTTTGCCGGCAGCGACTAACGGCAAAGGCAGGCCGCTTGCGTGCCCGGCCCCCGCCCTTAGCGGGCGGCGCTCAGCCGGCCAGGATATGTCCGGCGGTGCGCGCGGCGATGCCGACGCAGGCGCCGAGCGCTGCCGGTTTCCAGACGGCGGCGACGCGCCGGCCGGCGGAAATGAGGACGGCGACGCCGGGGATATCGAACGGCGAAATCAGGAAGCCGGCGCTGGCATTGAGCAATTCGGCGCTGATCTGGCCGCTCCGGCGCATATCGTCCATCACCCCCATCATCGCCGTGCCGCCGGCCAGATACTTGGTCAGCGTCGGCAGGATCAGCACCGGATCGATCGCCGCCATGGCCAGCAGCGGGGTCAGCCATTGGGTCAGCAGGTCGATGGCGCCGAACCGCTTGAGGGCCATCACGACGACCAGCGACAGCACCAGCATCGGCATGGCGCCGACGGCGATCTTGAACGCCTCCGCCCCGGCCCGGTTGATCACGTCAAGCACGCCTTTGGCGCTCTCGGCCACTGGATGGTGCAGCGTTTCGTCGAGGCGCTCCTCCTCGACCGACAGGGCGCGGCCGAACAGATAGTAGGTGGCGGCCGCAGCGACCAGGCCACCAACCAGCGAGAAGACCAGCGTCGTCGAGAAGTTCAGACCCATGGTCAGCATCGGAAAGGCGGCGTTGGCCTGGCTCATCGCGAAGACCATCGCCAGCGTCGCCGCCAGATGGCGGTCGGAAGCGCCGCGCTGCTCCATCATCGTCAAGGTCGCCATCGGCGCGGCGAAGCTGACGAAATTGATCTGCAAGGCGGCGAAGACGCCCAGCCCGGTCAGGCCGAAAGGCCGGAGCAGCGGTGCCAGACGGGCGACCACCCAGTCGAGGACGCCGCGCGCTTCGAGCAGGCGCATCAACGACAGCATCACCACCATCACCGGCAACAACACGAAGAGCGCCAGTTCAACGGCCGAGCGTCCGGACTTGAGGATGATGTCGATCAGGATTTCCATGGATTCGCGCTTAGGTGGCTATGGGTTGGACGGCGTCGGCCGCGAGTATGTTTGCCGCATCCTCGCCGGTCAATAATGGACTTCCCTAGGCCCGCGCCGATGCGATCAAGCCTGGTGGCGCAAGGCATCGACGAGCAGCCGGAAGGCGGGAAAGGTCTGACGGCGCGTCGGAAAATGCAGGTGATACCCGGGAAAGGGCGGGCACCACTCGCCCAAGCTCGGGACCAGCGGACCCGCCGCGATGTACGGCGCGACCATGTCCTCGGGCAGGTAGGCCAGGCCGCAACCGGCCGGGGCCGCGCGCATCATCGACAGCGTCGACAGCGAACCAGCACCGCTGCGCACAGTCCTCGGTTCGCTGGCACTGAGCAGCACCTTGCAGACTTTGCGCGCCCGCCTTGCCGATTTTGAAACGCAGAGCGAACGCGCCGCCTCGACGGATTTTCCGCCGGGTGAGTGAGACCAAGCTAGCTCAGGCGCTGCCCCCCGGCTGCAGCCTCAAGACCCTGGCGATTCTGAGCGCCCTGCTGTCCTTTGCATCGATTTCGACCGACCTGTACCTGCCGGCTCTCCCGGCCATTGCCGCCGAGTTGCAGGAGGACGCCGGGACGATCGAACTGACGATCTCCGGGTATCTGGTCGGCTTCAGCCTCGGCCAATTATTCTGGGGTCCGATCGGCGATCGCTACGGTCGCCGGCTGCCGATCATGGTCGGCCTGCTCCTGTTCATCATCGGCTCGGCCGGTTGCGCGACCTCGACGACCGTCACGGCGATGATCGGCTGGCGAATCGTCCAGGCCCTCGGCGCCTGCGCCAGTGTCGTGTTGGCCCGGGCGATGATTCGTGACCTTTATGTCGGCCACCAGGCGGCCCGGATGTTGTCGAGCCTGATGACGGTGATGGCCATCGCGCCCTTGATCGGCCCGAGCCTGGGCGGCGGCATCCTGCATGTCGCTTCGTGGCGCTTCATCTTCTGGAGCCTGGTCGGCGTTGGCATCGCCACCCTTTGGGCACTGCGCGCCCTCCCCGAAACCTTGCCCGAAGAACGGCGGAGCCGGCAGACGATCCCGAGCGCCATGGCGCACTACGGGCAATTGCTGCGGCGATTTCGGGAGGGCTACTGGCCATCATTACCGGCATTGGCCTGGGCGGACTGATCGGCCTGCTGATCCCGCTCTTCCTGTTCGTCTCGGCAACCGGTTTCATCGTCGCCAACTCGATTGTCGGGGCGCTCAGCAGCTATCCCGAGCGGGCCGGCGCGATATCGGCGCTGGTCGGCACCATCCAGTACGGCACCGGCATTTTCGGCTCGGCACTGGTCGGCTTCTTCGCCGACGGAACGCCGTGGCCGATGGCTTGGATCATTGCTGCATTCGGTTGTGGAAGCCTCGTCTGCGCGGTATTCATCGTGCCTGCCAGCGAAGCGGGACTCAATGAAATACGCGATGTCAGCTAATCGGCAACGCTCACGCTAAAGCGGCTAAGACCACTGGCACATCGGCCAAACTCGAATCGGCGCCTATCGGTTGGCAATCGATCGGTTGCATGCCCTACAACGGCAACTTGGTACGGACGTCGGCTTTCCAAGCCTGCGAATCAGAACACCCGGCCCGAAGCGCATCGGGAGACGCCCGGCCACGGCTGATCCAGCCCTGACCCGTAACCCTAACCGAATCAAGCCGCCGCCTTGCCCCGCGCTGTGTGCAGTTTCCTGTAGCTGTCGATCAGGCGCTGGTGCCGGTCCAGCCCTTCCAGTTGCAGGCTGGTCGGCGTCAGGCCATGAAAGCGCACGCTGCCGTCCACCGAGCCGAGCACCGCATCCATGCGCGGGTCGCCGAACATGCGACGGAAATTGGCCTCATAGTCGTCCAGTTCCAGCTCGTCGTCGAGCAGCACTTCCAGCACCACGTTGAGCGCCTGGTAGAACAGGCCGCGCTCGACGGTGTTTTCGTTGTATTGCAGGTAGGCCTCGACCTGCTCCTTGGCCGCCGCGAAGTCCTGCAAGGCAAGGTTGATCAGCAGCTTCAACTCCAGAATCGTCAGCTGGCCCCAGTCGGTGTTCTCGTCGAACTCGACACCGATCAGCGTGATGATGTCGGTGTAGTCGTCGAGCTCGCTGTCTTCCAGGCGCTCCAGCAAGGCCTCCAGGCCGGCGTCGTCGAGACGGTGCAGGTTCAGGATGTCGGCGCGGAAGGCCAGCGCCTTGTTGGTGTTGTCCCAGATCAGGTCGTCCACCGGGTAGATTTCCGAGTAGCCCGGCACCAGGATGCGGCAGGCCGTGGCGCCGAGTTGGTCATACACCGCCATGTACGCTTCCTTGCCCATGGCTTCGAGAATGCCGAACAGCGTCGCGGCCTCGTCGGCGTTGGAATTTTCACCCTGGCCGGAGAAATCCCACTCGGCGAATTCGTAATCCGCCCTGGCGCTGAAAAAGCGCCACGACACGACGCCGCTCGAATCGATGAAGTGCTCGACGAAGTTGTTCGGCTCGGTGACGGCGTTGCTCTCGAAGGTCGGCCGTGGCAGGTCGTTGAGGCCTTCGAAGCTGCGCCCCTGCAACAGTTCGGTGAGGCTGCGTTCGAGCGCCACTTCCAGGCTCGGATGCGCGCCGAAGGAGGCGAAGACGCCGCCGGTGCGCGGGTTCATCAGGGTCACGCACATCACCGGGAATTCGCCGCCCAGCGACGCATCCTTGACCAGCACCGGGAAGCCCTGGTTTTCCAGTTCGGCAATGCCGGCGACGATGCCGGGGTATTTCGCCAGCACGTCGGCCGGCACATCCGGCAGCGCGATTTCGCCTTCGAGAATTTCGCGTTTCACTGCCCGCTCGAAGATTTCCGACAGGCACTGCACCTGCGCCTCGGCCAGCGTGTTGCCGGCGCTCATGCCGTTGCTCAGGAACAGGTTGTCGATCAGGTTGGTCGGAAAATACACCGTCTCGCCGTCCGACTGGCGCACGTAGGGCAGCGCGCAGATGCCGCGCTCGGTATTGCCGGAATTGGTGTCGTAGAGATGCGAGCCGCGCAGCTCGCCATCCGGGTTATAGATTTCCAGACAGTAGTCATCGAGCAGCCCCTTGGGCAGCGCGTCCTTCTTGCCCGGCTTGAACCAGCGCTCGCTCGGGTAATGCACGAAAGCCGCGTTGGCGATCTCTTCGCCCCAGTAATTGTCGTTGTAGAAGTGATTGCAATTGGCCCGCTCGATGAACTCGCCGAGCGCCGACGCCAACGCGCTTTCCTTGGTGGCGCCCTTGCCGTTGGTGAAGCACATTGGCGAATGCGCATCGCGGATATGCAGCGACCAGACGTTGGGCACCAGGTTGCGCCACGAGGCGATCTCGATCTTCATGCCCAGCCCGGCGAGCAGGCCGGACATGTTGGCGATGGTCTGCTCCAGCGGCAGATCCTTGCCGGCGATATAGGTGCTCGCCTCCGAATCCGGATTGAGCGTCAGCAAGGCCTGCGCATCGGCATCGAGACTCTCGACTTCCTCGATGACGAACTCCGGCCCGGTCTGCACCACCTTCTTGACGGTACACCGCTCGATGGAGCGCAAAATGCCCTGCCGGTCCTTGGCGGAAATATCCGCCGGCAACTCGACCTGGATCTTGAAAATTTGCTGGTAGCGGTTTTCCGGATCGACGATGTTGTTCTGCGACAGGCGGATGTGCTCGGTCGGAATGTTGCGCGTGTCGCAGTACAACTTGACGAAATAAGCCGCACACAAAGCCGACGAAGCCAGAAAGTAATCGAACGGCCCCGGCGCCGAGCCGTCGCCCTTGTAGCGGATGGGCTGATCGGCAATGACCGTGAAGTCGTCGAACTTGGCCTCGAGACGAAGCTTGTCGAGAAAATTGACCTTAATTTCCATGCGGGAATCCAAAAATAGCGTTCAAAACGAATTGGCCGCCATTATCCGGCTTTCCAGTGGGAAAACCTTTGAGGCGATGACCGACTGTAATCAGGCTGGAGCGATGAACGTCCGGTCAAATAGCCTGATGCCGGGCATTGAAATACAACTCAAACCCGATACCGCAAGCACTCCACTAAGAGGCTAAATGCCGGTGAAGACTGCCGGCTTGTCGGATAGTAAAGGTGATACCCGGGATACGGTTGGCACCAGTCCTCCAGCACCGAAATGAGTTTCCCGCTGGCGATTTCCTCTTTTGCCATGTCGGCTGGCAGGTAAGCCAAACCACAACCAGCCACCGCCGCTCGAAGAATGTGCGACCCTATGTTGAATGTCCATTGCCCCTCGACGTGGGCTTTCAAGGGATTTCCCTCCTTCTCGAACTCCCAAACCATGTAGCTATCGTGGGTCGGCAAACGCAAATTGATGCACTTGTGCCGAGAAAGATCCTGAGGGGATTGCGGCCGCGGATTGCGAGACAAATAGTCCGGCGAGCCCACCACGGCAACCCGGAGGTCGGGTCCGATCCGCACCGCTACCATGTCCTTTTCGACCTGATCACCGAGGCGCACGCCGGCATGAAAACGCTGGGCAACGATATCGGTCATTCCGTAATTGACGTTGATCTCGACCCTGATTGCGGGGTAGTCCTGCAAAAGTCCCTGTAGGCGAGGCCAAAGCACGGTGTTGGCCGCATGTTCGGCGGTCGTGATGCGGATCAGGCCGCTGGGCTTGTTTTTTTGCTCGCTTAACGCCGCCAGTTCGCTATCGATTTCCTCAAGGCGCGGGGCTACGGTTTCCAGCAACTTGGTTCCTGCCTCGGTCGGCGACACACTCCGCGTGGTGCGAGCCAGCAAGCGAACCCCGAGCCGGGCTTCCAGGCTGCGAATCGTGTGACTCAACGCCGATTGCGACATCCCCAATTGAGCAGCAGCGCGGGTGAAACTTCTTTCACGCGCTACAGCAATAAACGCAACAAGATCGCTAAAGTCGCCGGCAGCCATTTATCAGTTCCACGCATAAACCCATGCCGATTTTAGCGTATTAACAAATTAATCAGCGACAACTACATTGACGAACATCAGCACACGAAACGCGCCTGGATAAGACACAGCGGTGTGCCCCTCACATCCAAGGAGATTCGTCATGAAGAAACGCATGCTCGGCAATAGCGGTCTGGAAGTATCTGCACTGGGTCTCGGCTGCATGTCGATGAGTTCGGCCTACGGTCCGGCCGGCGACAAAACGGAGATGATCGCGCTGATCCGCAAGGCGGTCGATTTGGGCGTCACTTTCTTCGACACGGCTGAAGTCTACGGTCCGTTCGTCAACGAGGAATTGCTGGGTGAAGCACTTACACCTTTCAAGGGACAGGTAGTCATCGCCACGAAATTCGGCTTCGATCTCGATCCAGCGACAGCGCAGCGCACCGGTGGCGTCAATAGCCGTCCGGAACACGTCAAGGCGGTGGCCGAGGCATCGCTGAAGCGCCTCAAGGTCGATGCCATCGATCTGTTTTACCAGCACCGTGTCGATCCCAGTGTCCCCATCGAGGACGTGGCCGGCGCTGTGAAAGAGTTGATCGCCGAAGGCAAAGTGAAACATTTCGGCCTGTCCGAGCCGGGGATCCAGACGGTTCGCCGCGCTCACGCCATTCAGCCGGTGACCGCCGTGCAAAGCGAGTATTCCCTGTGGTGGCGAGGCCCGGAAAGCGAATTGCTGCCGACGCTGGAAGAACTGGGGATAGGCTTCGTCCCGTTCAGCCCGCTCGGGGCCGGTTTCCTGACCGGCAAGATGGACGAGAACACCCGTTTCGATAGCTCCGACTTCCGTTCGCAGGTTCCGCGCTTCGCCCCGGATGCACTGAAAGCCAACGTCGCGCTGGTCGCTTTGATTCGCGCAGTTGCCGAGAGCAAAGGGGTGACTCCCGCCCAGATTGCGCTCGCTTGGCTGCTGGCGCAAAAAGCCTGGATCGTTCCGATTCCCGGCACCACGAAACTGCATCGCCTTGAAGAGAATCTGGGGGCCATCGCTATCGAACTGACCTCTGCCGAATTGCAGCGCATCGAGTCGGCTGCCTCGAAACTACATCTGGAAGGTGCGCGTCTGCCCGAGTACGCGCTGAACATGACGGGACTGTAATCACGGCTATGAAAGCTCATTCATATACGAACTGAAAAAGGTATCGGTCATGAAACAAACACTCCTGCTGCTGCTATTGATGCCGGTCTTGTCACCCTCGTTTGCTGAAACCACCAGCATTGAGCCGAACACCGCTGCCATCGAAACGGAGCATGTTGTCGCGGCGACTATTTCGCGGAGCGCGTCGCGAACACCCTACAAGGCACCGCCCGAGCATTTCACCGGCACGGCTCGCGTGGCTCCGCTCTTTTCGCCGACTGCGCCGGCCAGGGCCTCGGCAGCCTACGTCACCTTCGCGTCAGGCGCACGCACCGATTGGCATACCCATCCCTTGGGACAGATGCTGGTCGTGACCGAAGGCAGCGGACTGATCCAGTTCTGGAATGGCCCCATTCAGCGCATCGAGCGCGGGGATGTGGTGTCGATCCCGCCAGGCCAAAAGCATTGGCACGGGGCGTCGGCGACAGCAGCCATGACCCACCTGGCCATCCAGGAGCAAGTCGATGGCAAATCGGTGGACTGGCAGGAAAAGGTCTCCGCTAACCAATATCGCAATACGCCTTCTGGCCAGGGAAGCGTCACCCCCTCCGGACAGCCCTCCCGTGCTCAGCAGTTGATGGGCGATTTCGCCCCGAAGCTGGCCGAGCTAACCGATAACGTGCTGTTTGCCGACATCTGGGAGCGTCCCGGGCTGTCGAAACGGGATAGAAGCCTGGCAACGGTCAGTGCGCTGATCGCACTGAATCGCCCCGACCAACTCCGCTCGCACCTTGCTCTGGCTATCCAGAACGGTCTAACGCGTGAAGAACTAGCCGAAGCGATTACCCATTTGGCTTTTTATTCAGGCTGGCCCAGTGCTGTCTCGGCGGTTTCGGTCGCCAAAGAAGTGCTGCCGGCCAAGTAACCCATTCAACCGAAGGAGTTTTCGATCATGACTTCAAACTGGCGAAAGAACGTGCTCGTCCTGGCAGGCTGCATGCTATTTACAGCCGGATTCTCGGTGGCAGCGCCGCAGAAGCCGGTTGCACCGTTGGCGATCCAGGAACAAGGCAGTTTCGCTGTGGGTGGAACGGTTGTTCAGAGCCCCGGCAGCTACGATCCGCTCAACCTGGCTTCCGGTGGTCAGACGCTCCATGGCGACCATGCCCGCGTGTTTTACCAAGTCCCGGTCAACTCGCGCAAATTGCCCCTGGTGATGTGGCATGGCTTCGGACAATCCACCAAGACCTGGGAATCGACACCGGATGGCCGTGAGGGCTACCAGAACATCTTTCTGCGTCGCGGCTTCGCCACCTATGTGCTCGATCAGCCCCGTCGCGGTTCTGCGGGGCGAAGCAGCATAGCCACAACGATCAGCGCCACGCCGGATGACCAGCGCTGGTTTGATACCTTCCGTGTCGGTATCTGGCCAAACTACTTCCCTGGCGTGCAGTTCTCCCGCTCACCGGAGGCTCTGGAGCAGTATTTCCGGGCAATGACGCCGGACACCGGCCCTATCGACACGAACCTGACCAGCAATGCCATCTCTGCCTTGTTCGACAAGATCGGTGCCGGCATCCTCGTGACTCATTCGCACAGTGGCGGCATGGGTTGGCTGGCCGCCATGAAGAATCCGCGCATCCGGGCCATCGTCTCCTACGAACCGGGGAGCGGCTTTGTCTTTCCGGAAGGCGAGGTACCGCCAGCGATGTCCAGTGCCGCAGGCACACTGGAAGGCAGCGGAATCCCGCAGGCCGAGTTCATCAAGCTGACCCGAATCCCCATCGTCATCTACTACGGCGATTTCATCCTCAAGGAACCCGTCGCCAATCCCGGTCAGGACGGCTGGCGCGTGCGCCTCGCCATGGCCAGACAGTGGGCCGATGCAATCAATCGCCATGGCGGGGATGCGAAGGTCATCCATCTGCCGGAGATCGGCATCCACGGCAACACACACTTTCCTTTTTCCGACCTCAACAATGTCCAGATTGCTGATCTGATGTCGCGATTCCTTGCCGAAAAGCATCTGGACTGAATTGCCCCCGGCTTCCAATTGAAACGACTTCGATTTTTCAGGAGTTACAAACATGAAATCCAGCTTAATTAAAGCAGCGGCAGTCAGTGTAAGCATCGGTGTTTTTTCGGGAGTTTCCATGGCTGCAGACTACAAACAAAATCCGTTCACGCTGGCCTACGAAGGCGCGATCACCGAAAACGTCAAAGGCAAAGTCAATATTCATCCCGTGAATTACAAACTGAATGGTCTTGATATTGCTGCCAACGTTTACACCCCGGCGAACTACAACCCTGGCAAGAAATATCCGACGATTGTGGTTGCCCACCCCAATGGTGGCGTCAAGGAACAAGTCGCTGGCTTGTATGCCCAGCGCCTGGCTGAGCAAGGCTATATCACCATCACGGCAGACGCGGCTTATCAAGGGGCGAGCGGCGGCATGCCGCGCAATGTAGACAAGCCATCCCGGCGCATTGAAGACATTCACGGCATGGCGGACTTCATCAGCCAGTACGCCGGCGCCGATGCAGCTCGCCTTGGCTTGCTCGGTCTCTGCGGTGGTGGCGGATATTCACTAAAGGCCGCACAAACCGACAAGCGCTTCAAATCCATCGCCACGTTGAGCATGTTCAATTCTGGTCTCGTGCGACGCAATGGCTACATGGATTCCCAACTGAACACGGTCCAGGAACGCCTGAAGCAGGCCTCTGACGCTCGCGCCCAGGAAGCCGCTGGCGGCAAGATCATCTATGCTGCCGACACCATGCTGACCGACGAGCAGATTGCCAAGTTGCCGTTCGATCTCTATCGCCAGGGCTTCGAGTATTACTGGAAGACACACGCGCATCCGAATTCGACCTTCCGGTACACGATGAGCAGCCTGCTCGAATTGATGAACTTTGATGCAGCCAGCAACATGGATTTGATCAATCAACCCTTGCTGATGATCGCTGGCAGCAAGGCCGATTCGCTGTACATGACGCAGAGCGCATTCAAGGATGCAGTCAATGCGAAAGACAAGGAACTGTTTTTGATTGACGGTGCGACCCACATTGAAACCTACTGGAAGCCGCAATATGTGAATCAAGCCATGGATAAACTGACTCGGTTCTATGGCAAGTCACTTTAACGCAGCTCTGCTGACCCAATAACTTGCTGCGACTACTATTCCGAAGGCAGCCCGGCCGGCAGGTCGAATCAAGCCTTGGCTTCGTGCGCCGCGCTGAGTTTTTCCGACACGAACTCGCCCCGGGCGGTGGAGTTGTTTTCCTGCTTGTTCAGCGTGCACCAGTCGAAGAACTCCTGCGGATCGATTTGGCATTCCAGGGCGAGCACGCCCGAGCGCTGGAAATTTCGCCGCGCCGCGACGGCCATCGCTTTCCATTTGGTGAATGACTCCTCGAAACATTCGGGGTCCACGGCCGTGGCTTTGACCTGGCCCCAGGTTTCCTCGGTGTACCAGGTCACGCCGATCACCAGCGACTGGCTGCGGCGCTTGGCTTTCAAGCTTTGGTAAAGGGTCGGTTTTCTCATCGGTAAAGTCCGTACTGGAGAGGGATAGAAGCGCCTGCCGCTGCGGGTTCGGACGTACCGGCCCAGGGCAGTACGTGATCGCGACAACCATTATGCTTGCCTGCCTCACCGGCCAACAACGATTTTTATCCGGCGGTTCGCCTCACGGCACCAGCGTCTGCGCCCAACTTCCGACCTGTCGGGCCACCCACGCTGCATCGTCGAGTGGCAAATCGTGGCCGGCCGTCGGATGTTCGGCAAAGGCTGTGTGCCAGCGCGCCGCCAGCCGGCGCGAACAACGCGGATCGACCAAACGGTCCTCAGCGCTGTTCAGAATCAGCACCGGCACTGGCGGCCCGGCGGCCGGTGCCGCATAACGGGCGGCGGCCAGCAACTGGCGCAGCGCATTGCCCGAGGAAACCGGGCTTTGCCGCGCATAGCCGGCCAACTCGGCCAGTTTTTCCGGCGCTACGGCATGGCGGCTGGTCAGATGCAGGACAGTCCTTTCGCGATACTCGGCATCCCGTTTGCGCAGCAGCAGATCGATCAGCGGCAAATAATTGCGCGGCTTGAGACGGTGGTAAAACGGGCTGAACGGCCGCAGGCTGGTGTTGATCAGCACGCAGCCGGCGACTTCGTCCGGGTGCCGCGTCGCCCAATCCACCGCGACCATGGCGCCGAGCGACATGGCGACGATGTAATAGGGCGGGGCAACCCGGCGTTCGCCCAGTTGGCTGCGGCAACTCTGCGCCATGTCGGCGACCTGCGTCGGACTCTGCTGGTCGTTCAGGCTGCCATTACCCGGCAGATCAAGCGCCAGAACCTGTGCCGCCGCGCACTCATGCTGCAGGAGTGCGGGGAAATCGCCCCAATGGCGGCTTTCCCGGGTCAGCCCGCGCAGCAAGATCCAGGTGCTCACAACCCGGCTTTCCAGTACCAGTGCTTGATCGCTTGCTGCCGATAGTCTTCGCGCTGCGCTTCGCCGGGCATCCACAGCCGGTGGCCGCAGGCCGCCCGGGCCAGGAAATCGAGCCAGTAAACATGGCGGCGCAAGACCCGCTGCTGGCGGTGCTCGATCAGCGGATTGAAGATGCCGTGGCGCGAAAACAGCTGCCGCGGATTTTTCTTGACCCAGAGCCAGGAGCCCATTTCCAGCGTCAGCGGCAGAAAAGTCAGCCCCGGTAGCGCGCAGGCCCGCTGATAGAGGTGATCCCACAGATCGCCATGGGCCAGGTACTGCCGGCTCTGCGGCTCGAAGACATAACGATGGTGAGGATGCGTCTGGTCGTAGATGCCCTTCAGCGCATGCATCTCGGGCAGATGGGCAATCGGCAGGGCGGTATGGGCATAGGGAAACCAGATGCGATCGTTGATGCCGAAGCCGGAATGGCAGTCGAGCGCGATGCCGAACTTGCGGCCGAAGAACTCCCTTTCCACGACGGCGCAGACCGCCTGATTCTCGACTTCCATCGGTCCGGCCAGCGGTCCCCGGTACCACGGCAAACGCGCGCTGATGCGCTGTCCGCCGAGCAGGAACGGCACGTCTTCACTAGCCTCCAGCGGCGAATTGCGCATCAGGTCGACGCCATTCGGATTGGCCCGCGTACCGCGCCACATGCCGCCCGGATTGACGATGGGCATGAAGACCAGGCGGACCGCTTCAAGCTGGCGATGCAGTTCGCTGTCCCAGGGCAGACGCTGGACCAGGCTGCGCAGATAGGCGAGGACGACGGCGCTGCCGATCCGTTCGAGGCCGTGAAAACCGCCGAAGAAGCCGACGACGGGAACACTCGGATCCGGATTACCGAGGGCGATGACATGCACCGGAAACTTCTGCGTCCCGACGCTCACCTCGCAGGCTACCTGCGTCTCGAGATGAGCCCTGCCATCGCGCATGATGGCTTCCAGTTCGAGCAATTCAACGAGTTCGGAGGGAGCCACGCCGTGCACTTGCGGATCGCCTTGAATGAGAAGAGATGGGGCTGGCGCGAGGCCGGCATCGCCAAGCCCCGCAGGTAACAAACCTGCAACAGGGGCTTAACATTTGCCTGCTATGTTAGTAGCCACCCCGTGGGCGAAGATGAATTTTTGATGACAACGCCCGGCTGACCAGGGCCGCTGTTGGCACCCGGCAAACTTCCGAGAGGACCGCGATGATGCCGACGATTATCAGAAAAACGCTGACCCACCCTGCCCTGGCCATCGGCAGCACGGTGCTCTGGGGGCTTGTCGAATTGCTGGCGCTGAACCGCTTTCGTCGATCCGGCCGGTGACCGCGCGGTCACCGACCTGATTCCGGCTGGCTAGCCGGCCGCACTCAGTCGCGCGTATCCAGCCCTTGCTCGGCCAGTTCGGCGGCACGCAGTACGGCGCGGGCCTTGTTCTGGGTTTCCACCCATTCCGAATTCGGGTCGGAATCGGCGACGATGCCGGCCCCGGCCTGGACGTGCAGCTGCTTGTCCTTGACCACGGCGGTACGGATGGCGATGGCCAGATCCATGTCGCCGTTGAAACCGAGGTAACCGACCGAACCAGCGTAGATACCGCGCTTGACCGGCTCCAGTTCGTCGATGATTTCCATCGCCCGCACCTTCGGCGCGCCGGACACGGTGCCGGCCGGGAAAGTGGCGCGCAGCACGTCGAGCGCATCGAGCCCCGGCTGCAGCTTGCCTTCGACATTCGAGACGATGTGCATGACGTGCGAGTAGCGCTCGACGATCATGTTCTCGGTCAGCTTGACCGTGCCGACCTTGGCGACCCGACCGCAGTCGTTGCGCCCGAGGTCGAGCAGCTGGGTGTGCTCGGCCCGCTCCTTCTCGTCGGCCAGCAGTTCGACGGCCAGCGCCGCATCCTCTTCCGGCGAGGCGCCGCGCTTGCGCGTGCCGGCAATCGGCCGGACGGTGACGCGGTCGCCTTCGAGGCGCACCAGAATCTCCGGCGAGGCGCCGACGACATGGAAGTCCTCGAAATCGAAATAGAACATGTAGGGCGACGGATTCAGGCTGCGCAGCGTGCGGTAGAGCGCCAGCGGGCTGGCCAGGAAAGGCTTGGTCATCCGTTGCGAGAGGACGACCTGCATGATGTCGCCTTCGGTGATGTACTGCTTGGCCTTGAGCACGGCCTTCTTGAAGGCCGCTTCGCCGACGACCGAGACCGCCGCCTCGGAATGGACCGGCTGCTCGGTGGGGATATTCACCGGCAGGCGCAGCTTGGCAAGCAGTTCCTTCAAGCGCGCCCTGGCTTTCTGATAGGCAGCCGGGAAGCCGGGTTCGGCATAGACGATCAGGGTCAGCTTGCCGGACAGGTTGTCGACGACGGCGATTTCTTCGGAGAGCAGCAGGCCGATATCCGGCGTGCCGATGTCGTCCGGCTTGTTGGTGCGGGTCAGCCGGGTTTCGACGTAGCGCACGGTGTCGTAGCCGAAGCAGCCGACCAGGCCGCCGCAGAAACGCGGCAGGCCGGACTGCGGCGCGGCGCGGAAGCGCTGCATGAACTTGCCGATGAAGTCGAGCGGATTGGTGTCGTCCTCACGCTCGGCGATGCGGTTGCCGGTCAGGACCAGCACCTGGTGGCCGGTGACGACGATGCGCGTCGACGAGGCCAGGCCGATGATCGAATAGCGGCCGAACCGTTCGCCGCCCTGCACCGATTCGAGCAGGTAGGTGTAAGGGCCGTTGGCCAGTTTCAGATAGATCGAGAGCGGCGTGTCGAGATCGGCAAACGTTTCCAGCGTAACGGGGATACGGTTGTAGCCTTGCGCGGCAAGCGCGTTGAATTCTGTTTCAGTCATGGGGAACCTCGAAAATGACAGGGGTGTTGCGTACTGGTGCATTGCGCCGCAAGGGCGCGCGAAGGGAGATCAGGGGCGCCAGCGACGCCAACCGTGCCATTCGTTCCAGATACGCAAAGGAGTCATTTTTTGTGGAGGTCTTTGAAAGTGAGCGCTTGCCGGTAGGCGGCAAGCAGATCGGATACTAGCGCATCGCAATCGGCACTGTCCACCGGCTCGCCCTCGTTGTAGCCGTAGGGTACGGCATAGGCCTGGCAGCCGGCGGCATGGGCGGCGTGGATGTCGTTCTTCGAGTCGCCGATATGCAGGTTGCGGTCCGGCCGCACATTGAACAGCCGGCAGGCATGCAGGATCGGCTCCGGATGCGGCTTCTTGTGGGCGGTGGTATCGCCGGAGACGATGACGTCGAAATAACCGGTCAGACCCATGCGGTCGAGCAGGGCTTCGGTGAACATCCCCGGCTTGTTGGTGACGACGCCCATTTTCAGGCCACTCGCCTGCCATGCCTTGAGGCCGTCGAGGACGCCCGGGTAGATCTGCGTCAAGCGGCCGTTGACCTCGGCATAGTGGCGCCTGAAGGACTCGATCGCGGCCTGCAACCGTTCGGCCGACGGCGGCTGGTCGTGCGTCAGGCAGCGTTCGACCAGCACAGCCATGCCCTTGCCGACGAAGCTGTGCACCTCGGCCTGGCTGCGCGGCAACTCGCCGGTCTCGGCGAGCATCAGCCGGCAGGCCTCGGCCAGATCGGCAATGGTGTCGAGCAAGGTGCCATCGAGGTCGAAGGTAACGGATTGGAAGTACATATCTAGTTGCCAGTCATTAGTTATGAGTAGTGGTTAGCGTTGCAGCGGCAAGAGTTTTGCTAACGACTAGCGACTAACGGCTAGCAACTCGGCGCGTAGCGCCGCAATGATTGAGTTGTAACGCTGCGGGTCGCTGTCCTTGCCGGCGCCATAGACGGCCGAACCGGCGACGAAGGCATCGACGCCGGCCCGGGCGATCTCGGCGATGTTGCCGACATTGACGCCGCCGTCGATCTCCAGGCGAATACGCCGGCCGCTTTGCTGCTCATAGGCATCGAGCCGGGCGCGCGCCTGTTTGGCCTTGGCCAGCGTGCCGGGGATGAATTTCTGCCCGCCGAAACCGGGATTGACGCTCATCAGCAGGATCACGTCGACCTTGTCGAGGACGTACTCCATATAGTCGAGCGGCGTCGCCGGGTTGAAAACCAGGCCGGCCTGGCAGCCGGCATCGCGGATCAGCGACAGGCTGCGGTCGACGTGCTCCGAAGCTTCCGGGTGGAAGGTGATGATGTTGGCCCCGGCCTTGGCAAAATCGGGAATGATGCGGTCGACCGGCTTGACCATCAGATGGACGTCGATCGGCGCACTGGTGCACGGCCGAATCGCCTCGCAAACCAGCGGCCCGATCGTCAAATTGGGAACATAATGGTTGTCCATCACGTCGAAGTGAATCCAGTCGGCGCCCGAGGCGATGACGTTGGCTACCTCTTCGCCGAGTTTGGCGAAGTTGGCGGAAAGCAGGCTCGGTGCGATGATGAAATCTCTGGCTGACATGACGCTTCCCTAATCAAGAAAAGATAGACGAAATTATCCCATGCCCGACTCCAACAAATACTGCATCGAAGTCCAACCGGTAGCGCAATTCATTCCCGACCAGTCCGATCCGGACGACAACCGTTACCTGTTCGCCTACACCGTGACCATCAAGAACATCGGCGAAGTGCCGGCCCAGCTGGTTTCGCGCCACTGGATCATCACCGACGCCCACGACGAAGTGCAGGAAGTCCGCGGCCTCGGCGTCGTCGGCAAGCAGCCGCTGCTCAAGCCGGGCGAGAGTTTCCAGTACACCAGCGGCTCGTCGCTGACCACCCCGGTTGGCACGATGAAAGGCACCTACCAGATGGTGGCCGAGGACGGCACGCATTTCGAAGCCGAGATTCCCGAATTCACGCTGGCCATGCCGCGCGTTCTGCATTGAGCCTGAAGCACAGCTACACGCTGATCGCGCCGTTCTACGACCGGGCGATTGCCGGTGCCACGCTGGCCGCTCGCCGGCGCAGCCTGGCCGCATTGAGCCCCGAAGCCGGGCGCGTGTTGCTGGCCGGCGTCGGCACCGGTCTCGACCTGCCCCACCTGCCGCCGCAACACCACTACGTCGGGATCGACCTCAACCGAGGAATGCTGGGCCGTGCTCTGCCACGGGCCGGACAAGTCGATTTCCAGCCGGTACAGGGCGATGCCCAGCGCCTGCCGTTCGCCGCTGGCGCTTTCGACATGGCGGTACTGCATCTGATCCTGGCCGTCGTGCCGGAGCCCGCCGACTGCTTGGCCGAGATTGCCCGCGTCGTTCGGCCGGGCGGGCAGGTGCTGGTGTTCGACAAGTTCCTCCGGCGCGGCCAGCCGGCGCTGCTCCGCCGCCTGATTAACCCGGTACTGCGCCGGGTGGCGACCCGGCTCGATGTCGTCTTCGAAGACCTGCTCGTCGCAACGCCGCAACTGGCGCTCGAAGACGATCAACCGGCCCTAGCCGGCGGGTGGTTCCGGATGCTCCGGCTGCGCCGCCTCTAGGACCGGCACTTCGTCCTTGCCCAGGGCGTCCTCGATCCACGCCAGCATCAGCGTGTAGGTCACGGCCAGCACGACCGGCCCGACAAAAATACCGATCAGGCCGAAGCCCAGCATGCCGCCGATGACCCCGGCGAAAATCAGCAGCAAGGGCAGGTCGGCGCCTTTCTTGATCAGCATCGGCCGCAGGAAGTTGTCGAGAGTCGCCACCACGACGCTCCAGACGAGCAGGAAAGTCGCCCAGCCGGTGTCGCCCATCCAGTACATCCAGCCGACGGCCGGGAAGAGGATCAGGCTGGGACCGATCTGGGCAATGCACAGCATCAGCATGACCGCCGAGAGCAGCGAGGCGAAGGGCACTCCGGCAATCGCCAGGCCGATGCCGCCGAGCACCGTCTGGACGATGGCGGTGACGCCGACGCCGAGGGCCACGCCGCGAATCGCCTGACCGGCCAAAATGATCGAGTTCTCGCCCCGCTCGCCGGCCAGTCGCCGGCCGAAACGGCGAGCCATCCGGGCTCCGCTCTCACCGCCGGAATACAGAATCGCGGCGATGGTCACGACCAGCAGAAACTGCAGCAACATGCCGCCCAGGCCGCCGACCTGAGTGAGCATCCACTTGCCGGTATCGGCGGCGTAGGGCGCGACCTTGGCAACCAGGCCGGCAGAACCGTCGCTCACCAGTTGCGTCCAGACGACCGCCAGCTTTCCGCCAACCAGTGGCAGGCCGGCTACCCAGTCGGGTGGCAAGGGCAGGCCGTTGGTGGCGACATTGCGGAAGGCTGCGGCCAGCTGCTCGGAATGATCGAAAATGGTATCGATGGCCAGCCACAGCGGGAGCACCAATAGCAGCAGCATGGCCAGCGTCATTAGCGCGACGGCCGGCGCCCGGCGCCCGCGCAGGCGCGCTTCCAGGCCAAGAAACAACGGCCAGGTGGCGACGACGATCATCGTCGCCCACACCGTGGCCGCGAGAAACGGCCGCAACACCCACAACGACAGGCCGATCAGCCCGAGGATGAAGAAAATGGCCAGGGTATTCCTGGCCAGGTCGCGGCGGATGTCGGTCATCAGCTGCGGTAGTCGGCGTTGATCTTCACGTAGTCGTAGGAGAAGTCGCAGGTATAAACAGTCGCCCGGGCCGCGCCGCGTCCGAGATCGACGCGTACCGTGATTTCGGCCTGGGCCATCACCCGCGCCCCGTCCTCTTCGACGTAGGCCGCGGCCCGGCCGCCGTTCTCGGCGACCAGCACGTCGTCGAGCCAGACCTTGACACCATCGACATCGAGATCGGCAATGCCGGCATAGCCGATGGCCGCCAGAATGCGCCCGAGATTCGGATCGGAGGCGAAGAAGGCGGTCTTGACCAGCGGCGAATGACCGATGGCGTAGCCGACCTTGCGGCATTCCTCAACGTCCTTGCCGCCTTCGACGGCAACGGTGATGAACTTGGTGGCGCCCTCGCCGTCGCGGACGATGGCCTGAGCCAGTTCGACCGAAACCGCGATGATGGCAGCCTTGACTTCGGCCCAGCCGGCATCGCTCGGGCTGGCAAAGCGGGCGCCAGACTGGCCGCTGGCGATCATCACCCAGGAATCGTTGGTCGAGGTGTCGCCATCGACGGTGATGCAATTGAACGAAGAATCGGCGGCTTCCTTGACCAGACTGTCGAGCAGCGGCTGGGCAATGCCGGCATCGGTCGCGAGGAAACCGAGCATAGTCGCCATGTTCGGCTTGATCATCCCGGCGCCCTTCGAAATGCCGGTGATGGTGACCGTCTTGCCGCCGACCACGAGCCGGCGCGAAGCGGCCTTGGCCACGGTGTCGGTGGTCATGATGCCGTGTGCCGCGGCGTGCCAGTTGTCGGCCTTCAGATCGGCCTGGGCGGCCGGCAGGCCGGCCTTGATGCGGTCGACCGGCAATGCTTCGAGAATCACCCCGGTCGAGAACGGCAGCACCTGCTCGGCGGCGATGCCGCACAGGGCGCCGACCGCCTCGCAGGTCGCTTGCGCCGCCTGCCGGCCAGGCTCGCCGGTTCCGGCATTGGCGATACCGGTATTGATGACCAGCGCCCGGATTTCCTGGCCGCCGGCCAGATGGTTGCGGCACAGCTGCACCGGCGCGGCGCAAAAACGGTTCAGCGTGAACACGCCAGCCACCGTGCAGCCGGCATCGAGCGCGACCAGCGTCAGGTCACGGCGATTTTTTTTGCGGATTTCGGCCTCGGCGACACCGAGGCGGACGCCAGCGACCGGAAAAAGCTGATCGGCGGCAGGGGTGGCGTAATTGACAGGCATTTCATTGCTCCAAAAGCATCAAGGCACCGCGTGGGTGCCTTGGGGGATCAGGACAGTTTTCCGTGGCACTGCTTGTATTTCTTGCCGCTACCGCATGGGCAGGGATCGTTGCGTCCGATCTTCGGCCCGGCGTTGGCCGGCTGCTGCGCTTCTCCGTCATCCGGACCGCCCAGCGCCTCGTCATAACCGGCGTGCTGATACTGGACGTTCTGCACATCGGCATGCGGCGCGGTTTCCTCGACGTCTTCCTGGGTCCGGATCTGCACGGTGAAGACGATGCGGGTGACTTCCTTGCGGACACGGTCAAGCAGGCCCTCGAACAGTTCGAAGGCTTCGCGCTTGTACTCCTGCTTCGGATTCTTCTGGGCGTAACCGCGCAGATGGATACCCTGGCGCAGGTGATCAAGCGCCGACAGGTGTTCGCGCCAGCTGGCGTCGAGGCTCTGCAGCATCACATTGCGCTCGAACTGATGGAAGCTTTCGGCGCCGACCATCTCGACCTTGGCCGAATAGGCTTCGTCGGCCCCCTGGATGATGCGGGCAAGAATTTCCTCGTCGGACAACGTCGGCTCATCCTTGAACCACTGGGCGACCGGGGCAGCGATCTGCAGGTCGGCGTGCAACGCCCGCTCCAGGCCTTCCATGTCCCACTGCTCCTCGACCGAATCGGCCGGCACATAAAGACGGAAGATCTCGGCGATAACACCGTGCCGCATGGCGGTGATGGTTTCCGAAATATCGTCGGATTCCAGCAACTCGTTGCGCTGCTGGTAGATCACCTTGCGCTGGTCGTTGGAAACGTCGTCATACTCGAGCAGTTGCTTGCGGATGTCGAAGTTGCGGGCTTCCACCTTGCGCTGCGCCGATTCCAGCGAGCGGGTGACGAGCGGATGCTCGATCGCCTCGCCTTCCGGCATTTTCAACTTGTCCATGATCGAGCGCAGGCGTTCGCCGGCGAAGATGCGCAACAAGGGATCGTCGAGCGACAGGTAGAAGCGCGAGGAACCGGCATCGCCCTGGCGCCCGGCGCGACCGCGCAACTGGTTGTCGATACGGCGCGACTCGTGCCGTTCGGAACCGATGATATGCAGGCCGCCGGCTTCCAGCACCTGGTTGTGCAGCTTCTGCCACTCTTCGCGCAGCGCGGCGATCTTCGCCTCGCGCTCGGCTTCCGGCAGCGACTCGTCATGCTTGATCGCCGACGTGGCTTTTTCGATGCTGCCGCCGAGCACGATGTCGGTACCGCGACCAGCCATGTTGGTGGCGATGGTGATCTGCCCCGGCCGACCGGCTTCGATGACGATTTCGGCTTCGCGGGCATGCTGCTTGGCATTGAGTACCGAGTGCGACAGCTTTTCCTTGTCGAGCAGCCCGGACAGCAGTTCCGAGGCTTCGATCGAGGTCGTTCCGACCAGCACCGGCTGACCGCGCTTGGCGCAATCCTTGATGTCGGCAATGATCGCCGTGTGCTTTTCGTCGGCCGTCTTGAAGACCAGATCGTTCATGTCCTTGCGGACCATCGGCCGATGGGTCGGGATGACGACGGTTTCCAGGCCGTAGATCTGCTGGAATTCGTAGGCTTCGGTATCGGCCGTGCCGGTCATACCGGACAGCTTGCCGTACATGCGGAAATAGTTCTGGAAGGTGATCGAGGCCAGCGTCTGGTTCTCTGCCTGGATCTGCACGCCCTCCTTGGCTTCGACCGCCTGGTGCAGACCGTCGGACCAGCGGCGCCCGGCCATCAGGCGGCCGGTGAACTCGTCGACGATGACCACTTCGCCGTTCTGCACGACGTACTGCTGATCCTTCTGGAACAGCGTCAGGGCACGCAGGGCGGCGTTCAGATGGTGCAGCAGGGAAATATTGGCGGCATCGTAGAGACCGCTGCCTTCCTTGAGCAGACCATGCTCGGCGAGCAGTTGCTCGGCATGTTCGTAACCGGATTCGGAAAGGTGGACCTGATGGCCCTTCTCGTCGACCCAGTAGCCACCCTCGCCATTTTCTTCGGCGGCGCGCGTCAGATGGGGAACGACGTCCTTCATCCGGACGTAAAGATCGGTGTGGTCTTCGGCCTGACCGGAAATGATCAGCGGCGTCCGCGCCTCGTCGATCAGGATCGAGTCCACTTCATCGACGATCGCGTAATTCAGGCTGCGCTGGACGCGCTCGCCGGCCGTGTAGACCATGTTGTCGCGCAGGTAGTCGAAGCCGAATTCGTTGTTGGTGCCATAGGTGATGTCGGCGGCGTAGGCGGCCTGCTTCGCCTCATGGTCCATCTGCGACAGATTGACGCCAACCGAGAGACCGAGGAAGCGATGCAGACGCCCCATCCATTCCGCGTCGCGGCTGGCCAGGTAGTCGTTGACCGTAATAACATGCACGCCCTTGCCGGAAATGGCATTGAGGTAGGCCGGTAGCGTGGCGACCAGGGTTTTGCCCTCGCCGGTCCGCATTTCGGCGATCTTGCCGTAATGCAGGACCATGCCGCCAACCAGCTGCATGTCGAAATGGCGCATGCCCAGTTCGCGCTTGCCGGCTTCGCGGACGACCGCAAAAGCTTCGGGCAACAGATCGTCGAGCGACTCGCCGTTGGCGTGGCGCTGGCGGAACTCGTCCGTCTTGGCGCGCAGCTGTTCGTCGGTCAGTCCCTGGAGCGCTGGCTCAAGGGCATTGATGCGCTTGATGGTCTGGGAATATTGTTTGATCAGCCGGTCGTTGCGGCTGCCGAAAATCTTTTTGAGTAGGCCGGAAATCATCGCGATCGAGTAGGTGGGCGCAGGGTGCGGCAAAGGCGGGATTCTAGCATGCCGCCCCGATACGACGACGACGACCTAAATCAAGGCATTGAGCCAAGCACCCTAGCGATGTTTGATTTGCGCAAATTCCTGCCCCTGCTTCAGAAACAGGGCCGGATTCTGGGCAACGCCGAGCATCCGTACTTCGAAATGCAGATGCGGACCGGTCGACCGGCCGGTATTGCCGAGTGCGCCGATCCGCTCGCCCCCCTTGACCATCCGGCCGGTCTCGACGTCAAGGCGCGACATGTGGGCATAGCGGGAAGTCAGGCCGGCGCCGTGATCGATGTCGACCATGTTGCCGAACTCCGGATGGTATTCGGCGGAAACGATCACCCCGTCGGCCGCGGCGACGATCGGCGTACCGGGAGGGGCAATGAAATCGATCCCTTCGTGCATCGCCCGCAAGCCGGCGATCGGATCTTGCCGGTAGCCGAACGGGGAGCCGAAAAAAGCGTCCTTGACCGGCAGCGTGGTCGGCAACAGGCGATCCTTCACTCGTTTTTCGAGCAGGCGGGCTTCAAGGAAACTCAACTCGTCGGTCTTGGTCTCGACGACAGCGGCCAGCCGGTTGATTTCCTGCTGCAATGCTTCGGTACTCAGCGGGGCGGGCAAAAATGGGCCGCCCTGGGCATCCTTCGCTTTCGCCGCCGGCGTCGGCGGCTTATCGCCAGCCAGTCCGGACAGGCGCTCACCCAGGCTGTCGAGTTGCAAAACCTTGGCCTGCAATTCGCCGAGGCGGGTTGCCATCAATTGGAGATTGTTGCTCAGATAGTCATGGACCTTCCTGGATTCCTGCTGCTGCAGGGAAAGCATCAGGTTTTCAACGATCGGCAAACGGAAATGGACAGACAGCCAAGAGATCAGGGCCGATGACGACAAGACCAGAATGAAAAAAGCGGCAAACACCATCAGCACGTGACGAGGCATAATGGTGATTGTTCGTGCCGCCTTCAAATGGCGCGAAACCAGAATAATCTGCACGGAACCTCCTATGTACAAAGGACCAGAGCAATATCTCGACAGCGATGCTGCCGCCGGCAAGCTGATGGTCCATGCACGGCTGTTGCTCAAGCTCTCACGGCGCTTCGAAGCGATTGCCCCGGCGGGGTTGCGCTACGCAGCTCACGTTGCGAATTACAAGTTGGGACAAATCGTTATCCACGCCGATAACGGCGCGGTCGCTACTAAGATTCGCCAGATGGGCCAGCGTTTGTGCGACGAGTTATCTAAAGGAGGACCGGAGTGTAACGGCCTGGACGTAAAAGTTCAACCCCGGCAAATTCCTTACCAATCAACAAGTTCAACCGTAAAACCGCTCTCGGCATCGGCTTGCCTGGTGTTGCGGGCGACTACCGACAGCCTGCCGAACGGTCCCTTGCGTGCCGCCCTCGACACCTTGTTGAAGCGCGCCGCTATACGGGAATGACGGCAACGCGCTCGATGATCATCAGGGCAAAAATGATCAGCGCAAAGACAATTCCGTAGCGAAGAAGTCGCCAGGAGAGCGCCAGATACCAGCGGTTGCCGCTCAGGGCATAGACCAGAAAACCGGCACCGATGGCCAGAATGAGGATGACTGCCAGCAGACGCAGCAGCCACATCGCCGTTTAGGCCGGCTGGTTGAGCCAGCGGGTAACGCCGGCCGGGGCGCGCTCAGCTTTTTCGAAGGTGACCAGCTCCCAGGATTCCTGGTGTTCGAGCAGTTCGCGGGCCAGTTGATTGTTCAGCGCATGGCCGCCCTTGTGCGACGAATAGGCGGCAAGCAGCGGGTGACCGAGCAGATAGAGGTCGCCGATGGCGTCGAGAATCTTGTGTTTGACGAACTCGTCGCCGTAACGCAGGCCGTCCTGGTTGAGGACACGGAATTCGTCGAGAACGATCGCGTTTTCCAGACCGCCACCGAGGGCCAGGCCGTTTTCCCGCAGGTATTCGACTTCCTGCATAAAACCGAAGGTGCGGGCCCGCGCCACTTCGCGGGTGTAGGACTGCTCGGCGAAATCGATTTCGGCTTTTTGCGCCGACTTGTCGATGGCCGGATGATTGAAAACGATGGAGAAAGCCAGACGATAACCGTCATAGGGCTCGAAACGCGCCCACTTGTCGCCATCGCGAACTTCGATGGGATGGGTGACACGGATGAATTTCTTGGCGGCGTTCTGTTCTTCGATGCCAGCCGACTGGATCAGGAAGACGAACGGTGCAGCCGAGCCATCGAGGATGGGCACTTCCGGCGCATCCAGATCGACCCAGGCGTTATCGATACCCAAGCCGGCAAAAGCCGACATCAGATGCTCGATGGTGCCAACCTTGACCCCGTCCTTTTCCAGACAGGAGCACATGCGGGTATCGCCGACCATGAAGGCGTCTGCGCGTATATCCAGCGGCTCGGGCAAATCGACGCGACGAAAGACGATACCGGTATCCGGGGCGGCCGGACGCAGGGCCATATTGACCTTGACGCCACCATGCAGGCCAACGCCGGAGGCGCGGATAATAGTCTTGAGCGTACGTTGCTTGAGCATGTAAGTGCTTGATTGATTGGGGAAGGCGTCACATTGTAACACAACGTGACGCCACCCTTTTTCAGAGAGAGTTTTTGTTACATCAATCCGCCTGCTTGCGCAGGAAAGCCGGAATGTCGTAACGGTCGACACCGCTGTTGGCCAGCGCTTCGACTGTCACATTGCGCTTGCGCACGACAGCCGGAACGTCGGCGATCTGGTTGTAGTCGATCGCCGGGCCGCTGGAGAAGCCGATGGCATCGTGCGTACCGGTGGCCTGCGCCTGGACGACCGGCGTGTTGATCACTTCGAAGGTCTGGCGGCCGCGCGCAGCGGCAGCCTGGCCGAGACCGGTGGCGACGACGGTGACGCGCAGCGCATCGCCCATCAGTTCGTCGTACACCGCACCGAAGATGATGTGTGCGTCGTCGGCCGCGAAGGCCTTGACGGTATTCATCACTTCATTGACTTCCTTCATCTTGAGGCCGCCCTTCGAGGCGGTGATATTGACCAGCACGCCCTTGGCGCCGGACAGGTTGACGCCTTCCAGCAGCGGCGAGGCAACGGCCTGCTCGGCGGCGATGCGCGCCCGGTCGACCCCGGCGGCAGCGGCCGAACCCATCATGGCGCGGCCCATTTCACCCATCACCGTGCGGACGTCTTCGAAGTCGACGTTGACCAGGCCCGGGTAGGTAATGATTTCGGCAATGCCGCCGACGGCGTTTTTCAGCACATCGTCAGCCGCCTTGAAACAATCGTCGACATCGGCATCGTCGCCCATGACTTCCATCAGCTTGTCATTGAGGATGACGATCAGCGAATCGACGTGCTTGGCGAATTCGGCGATGCCGGCTTCGGCCGCCTTCATCCGCTTGTTGCCTTCGAAACTGAACGGCTTGGTCACCACGCCGACGGTCAGGATGCCCATTTCGCGGGCGATCTCGGCGACCACCGGTGCCGCGCCGGTCCCCGTACCGCCGCCCATACCGGCGGTGATGAAGGCCATATGGGCGCCTTGCAGCGTCGCGCGGATGTCGTCGCGATGCGCCTGGGCAGCTTCCTGACCCTTTTCCGGTTTGGCGCCGGCACCGAGGCCGGTCTTGCCGAGCGACAGCTTGCTCGGGGCGGCATTGCGGCTGAGCGCCTGGGCATCGGTATTGGCGGCAATGAACTCAACGCCGTTCACGCCTTCGTGGATCATGTGCTCGATGGCATTGCCACCGGCCCCACCAACTCCGAACACCTTGATGATGGTGCCGGATTCCTCGTCTTTCTCGATAATTTCAAACATAACTACCTCCTCTGAAAAAACTGGTCAAAAACAAATCAAAAATTCTTGGCAAACCACGACTTCATGCCTTCGAAGACATCCATGAAGCCCTGCTTTTCCTGGATCTTCTGGCCCCGCTTGCGCTGCGCCTGGGCCTCGAGCAGCAGGCCGTAGGCCGCCGAAAAATGCGGGCTCTGCACGACATCGGCCAGACTGCCGGTGTATTTCGGGTTGCCGAGCCGGACCGGCATATGAAAAATTTCCTCGCCCAGCTCGACCATGCCCGGCATGACGCTGGCCCCGCCGGTCAGGACGATGCCCGACGACAGCACTTCCTCGAAGCCGGCCCGGCGCAGTTCGTTCTGGATCAACTCGTAAAGCTCTTCGACGCGCGGCTGGATCACATCGGCCAGCGCCCGGCGGCTCAACTTGCGGCTCGGCCGGTCGTCCACCCCGGCGACATCGAGACTGTCCGAGACATCGGCCAGTTGCGACAGCGCGCAGCCGTACTTGCACTTGATGTCCTCGGCTTCGCGGGTCGGCGTGCGCAGCGCCATGGCGATATCGTTGGTGACCTGGTCGCCGGCAATCGGAATCACCGAGGTATGGCGGATGGCGCCCTGCGTCCACACCGCGATGTCGGTCGTGCCGCCGCCGATGTCGATCAGGCAAACGCCAAGATCCTTCTCGTCTTCGGAAAGCACGGCGTAGCTCGAAGCCAGCGGCTGGAGCACCAGGTCGTTGACTTCCAGGCCGCAACGGCGGACGCACTTGACGATGTTCTGGGCGGCCGAGATGGCGCCGGTAACGATATGCGTCTTCACTTCGAGACGCATGCCGCTCATGCCGATCGGCTCGCGGATGCCGTCCTGGCCGTCGATGACGAATTCCTGGGTGAGGATGTGCAGGATTTCCTGATCGGCCGGGATGGGCATCGCCTTGGCGGTCTCGATGACGCGCTCGACGTCGCTCTGCGTCACTTCCTTGTCCTTGATCGCCACCATGCCGTTCGAGTTGAAGCTCTTGATGTGGCTGCCAGCAATCCCGGTGTACACATCCTTGACCTTGCAGTCGGCCATCAGCTCGACTTCCTGAATGACCCGGCTGATGGTGTGCACCGTTTCCTCGATGTTCACCACGACGCCCTTTTTCAGGCCGCGCGAATCCTGCGAACCCATGCCGATGACGTTCAATTGGCCTTCCTGGTTGATCTCGGCGACCAGCGCGACGATTTTCGACGTCCCGATATCCAGACCGACAACCAGATCCTTGTTATCCCTGCTCATATGCTTACTTCCCCTTCCCCTCGCTTGCGACTCGCATCGCAAAGCCATTCGGATACCGCAAATCCACCACGACCGGCCGGTTCGCCCGGTTGGCGACCATTTCCGGATAAACCTCGATAAAACGCTGCAACCGCACGCCGACCGGCGATTTCGGCTGCTCCCGCCCCATATCCACGAGCATGCCGCTCTCCAGCTTCAACTGCCAGGCCAGTCGTGGCGACAACAACAACTGCACCGGTCTTTCGTGCACCGCGCTGAAGCGGCCGACAAACTCGCCATAACGCGTCAACACCTCGGGCGCCGTGCCCTGCGGCCCGAACAGCAGCGGCAACGCCGCCGCTTCCTCGGTGGCCGCCATCGCGGCAAAGACCTCGCCGTAGCTGTTGACCAGTTCGCCGCGCCCGTCGCCCCAGCGCGCCAGCGGACGATGTTCCTCGACCTTCACTTCCAGTTGCGCCGGCCAGATCCGCCGTACTTCGACCTGACGCACCCAGGGCAGCTTTTCCAGCGCGCCGCGCACCGTCTCCAGATTCAGGCTGAAGAAATTGCCTTGCAGGGCGCCCGGCAAGGCCTGCTCCACTTCCTGCCGGCGCGTGTGCTGCAGCGGCTCGGCAAACACCACCTGGCGCACCGGCAGCGACGGCACCCGCGCCAGCCAGACCGCGGCGGCGGCCAGCAGCGCAGCCGCGGCGACCAGCATTAGCAGGTCGGCAATGGCGTTGAGCAGGTGCGGTTTGTTCCACATTCATCGTCTCAGTCGTTGGCCGCCAGTTCGAGCACGCGGCGGACCAGCGCCGGATACTCCATGCCAGCCACCCGCGCTGCCATCGGGACCAGCGAGTGGTCGGTCATGCCGGGTGCCGTATTCACTTCCAGGAAGTAATGCTTGCCGTCTTCGTCCATCAGAAAATCGACCCGTCCCCAACCGCGCCCACCGAGGATGCGGAAGGCTTCCAGCGCGCCCTTGCGGATTTCCATTTCTTTGGCTTCGGGCAGGCCGCACGGGCACAGATAGCGGGTGTCGTCGCGGTTGTACTTGGCTTCGTAGTCGTACCAGTCGGTAGCCGGCTCGATCTTGATGATCGGCAAGGCCACCATGTCGGCGCCGCAGCCGATGATGCCGACCGTGTATTCACCACCCATCACACCTTTTTCGGCGATGACCAGCGGGTCGTGGCGGGCCGCCTCGGCGTAGGCCTGCTGCAGGCCGCCGCGTTCCTTGACCTTGCTGATGCCGATCGACGAACCTTCATGGGCTGGCTTGACAAAAATCGGCAGGCCGAGCTCTTCCTCGACCTCGGCGAAATCCGAGTCGGCGGTCAACAGTGCATATTCCGGGATCGGCAGGCCGGCCGCCTGCCACAGCAGCTTGGTGCGGAATTTGTCCATGGCCAGCGCCGACGCCATCACGCCGGAACCGGTATAGGGAATGTGCATCAATTCCAGCGCGCCCTGGATCGTGCCGTCCTCGCCGTGCCGGCCATGCAGCGCGACGAAGGCGCGGTCGTAGCCCTTCAGCGCATCGAGCGGCTGCTCGGCCGGATCGAAGGCATGGGCGTCGATACCCTGGCCCTGCAGCGCCGCCAGCACACGCGAACCGCTATTGAGGGAGACCTCGCGCTCGGCGGAGGTTCCGCCGAAGAGGACTGCAACTTTACCGAAACCGCTCATTTTGCTTCCACCACCTTGCCGGGCACCGCACCGATCGAACCGGCACCCATGGTCAACACCACGTCGCCGTCACGGGCGACATCCATAATCGTTTGCGGCATGGCCGCGATATCTTCGACGAACACCGGCTCGACCTTGCCGGCGACGCGCAGAGCGCGGGCCAGCGAGCGAGCATCGGCGGCGACGATCGGCGCTTCGCCGGCGGCGTAGATTTCAGCCAGCAACAACACGTCGACGGTAGACAGCACCTTGACGAAGTCCTCGAAGCAGTCGCGCGTCCGGGTGTAGCGGTGCGGCTGGAAAGCCAGCACCAGACGGCGACCGGGGAAGGCGCCGCGGGCTGCGGCCAGGGTCGCCGCCATCTCGACCGGATGATGACCGTAGTCGTCGACCAGCGTAAATGAACCGCCAGCCGGCAGCGCCACTTCGCCATAGCGCTGGAAGCGCCGCCCGACCCCCTTGAACTCGGCCAGCGCCTTGATGATCGAGGCATCCGGCACCTGCAACTCGGTGGCCACGGCAATCGCCGCCAGCGCGTTCAGGACATTGTGCAAACCGGGCAGATTGAGTGTGATCGCCAGCCGCGAGACCGAACCATTGACCCGCACGACGTCGAAGCGCATCTGGCCGTCGGCCGCCACGACGTTCTCGGCGTAAAAGTTGCTGCCCGGGCTCAGGCTGTAGGTAACGATCTGCTTGGCGACCTGCGGCATGATGGCCCGGACGTTGGCATCGTCAGCGCAGAGCACGGCAACGCCGTAGAACGGCAGGCGGCTGAGAAAATCGACGAAGGCGCCTTTCAGCCGCTCGAAATCGTGGCCGTAGGTTTCCATGTGATCGGCGTCAATATTGGTGACGACCGAAAGGACCGGCGACAGAAATAGGAAGGAGGCATCGGACTCGTCGGCCTCGGCCACCAGGAAATCGCCGCTGCCCAGCCGGGCGTTGGCGCCGGCCGCATTCAAGCGACCGCCGATGACGAAGGTCGGATCGAGCCCGCCTTCGGCCAGGATGCTGGTGACCAGACTGGTCGTCGTCGTCTTGCCATGCGTACCGGCGATGGCGATGCCACGCTTCAGGCGCATCAGTTCGGCCAGCATCTGGGCACGCGGCACCACCGGGATATTCAGTTCGCGAGCCGCCACCACTTCCGGGTTGTCGGCCTTGACCGCCGTCGAGACGACGACGGCCTGCGCGCCGCGAATGTTTTCGGCGGCGTGACCGATCATCACCTTGACGCCCTCGCCTTCCAGACGACGGGTCGTGGCGCTCGCCGCCAGGTCCGAACCGCTCACCGTGTAGCCCAGGTTGGCCAGCACTTCGGCGATGCCGCTCATGCCCGAACCGCCGACGCCGACGAAGTGGATATGTTTGACTTTGTGTTTCATTTCGCACTCTCTGCACAAATATTCGCCACTTCTTCGGTGGCATCGGGCTTGGCCAGACTGCGGGCCTTTTCAGCCATTTCCAGCAACTGGCTGCGACTGTAGTTGCGGATCAACGAGATGCTCTCCGGGGTCAGTTCGTCTTGCGGCAGCAGGAAGGCGCCGCCGACATTGACCAGGAATTTCGCGTTGCCCGTCTGGTGGTCATCGACCGCATGCGGGAAAGGCACCAGGATGCTGGCCACGCCGGCTGCGGCCAGCTCGGCGATGGTCAGCGCGCCGGCCCGGCAAATGACCAGATCGGCCCAGGCATAGGCGCCGGCCATGTCTTCGATGAAGGGCACGCAATGCGCCTGGACGCCGACCGCGGCGTAATTGGCCTTGAGCGCCTCAAGATGCTTTTCGCCAGCCTGATGGACGATTTGCGGCTGCTCGTCGGCAGCGAGCAGGGCCATGCCCTTGGGAACCATCTCGTTCAGCGCCTGGGCCCCAAGGCTGCCGCCGATGACGAGCAGGCGCAAGGCGCCGCTGCGTTCAGCAAAACGCTCGGCCGGCGGGGCGATGGCGGCAATTTCCGGACGTACCGGGTTGCCGAGCCAGGCGCCCTTGGCCAGGACATTCGGGAAACCGGTCGCGATGCGGTCGGCAACACTGGCCAGCACGCGATTGGCCAGCCCGGCCACCGAATTCTGTTCGTGCAGGACGAGCGGCTTGCCCAGCAAGGAGGCCATCATGCCGCCGGGAAAGGTGATGTAGCCGCCCATGCCGAGCACGACATCCGGGGCGATCTGGCGGATCAGCTTTTGCGCCTGCCAGAAACCGCGCAGCAGATTGAGCGGCAGCAACAGCTTGCGCAGGATGCCCTTGCCGCGCAGCGCGGCGAACTTGACCCAGACCATTTCAAAACCGCTTTGCGGCACCAGCCGCGCCTCCATGCCATCGGGATTGCCGAGCCAGACGACCCGCCAGCCGCGCTGACGCATTTTGTCGGCGACGGCAAGGGCCGGAAAAATATGCCCGCCGGTCCCGCCGGCCATGATCAGGATGGTTTTGTTCATAGCTTGCCTCCGCGCATCATCTGACGGTTTTGGCTACGGCCGCGCTGCGCGCTTAACACCGGCTGCGCCGGGTTAGCCTGCGCCGAAATCGCCAATTGATGCGAATACATACCAGGCTTCGTCATAGCTTGGCTCCGCGCATCAATTGGCGATTTTCCCAATCGACACGCAAAAGTATGGCCAGGGCGACGCAGTTCGCCAGCACCCCCGAACCGCCGAAACTCATCAGCGGCAGGGTCAGGCCCTTGGTCGGCAGCAGGCCCATGTTGACGCCCATGTTGATGAAGGACTGCACGCCGAACCAGATACCCATGCCCATGGCGACCAGCGCCGGGTAGAGGCGATCGAGCTGGACGCAGCGCCGGCCGATGGCAAAGGCGCGCTGGACGAGCAGCGCGAACAGGGCGATTACCGCCAGCACACCGAAGAAGCCGAGTTCCTCGGCGATCACCGCGAGCAGGAAATCGGTATGCGCTTCCGGCAGGTAGAACAGTTTCTCGACGCTGGCGCCGAGCCCGACGCCGAACAATTCGCCGCGCCCGAAGGCGATCAGCGAATGCGACAACTGGTAGCCGCGGCCGAAGGCGTCGGCCCACGGGTCCATGAAGCCGAACACCCGGTCGCGCCGGTAAGGCGAGACGATGATCATCACCGCAAAGGCGATCAGCAGGCCGAAGATCAGCAGGGCGAACAAACGCGCCTTCAGGCCGCCGAGGAAGAGGATACCCATGGCGATCGAGATGATGACGACGAAGGCGCCGAAGTCCGGTTCCTTCAGGAGCAGCATGCCGACGATGGCCATGGCACCGAACATCGGCAGGAAGGCCTGCTTCAGGTCGTGCATCACGTTGATTTTGCGCACCGTGTAGTCGGCGGCGTAGAGCACGGCGAACAGCTTCATCAGTTCGGACGGCTGCAGGTTGGCAAAGCCGAGCGGCAGCCAGCGGCGGGCGCCGTTCACATCCCGGCCGATGCCGGGAATCAGCACGATGGCGAGCAGGACGACGCCGGCCATGAACAGATACGGCGCCGATTTCTGCCACAGCGCCAGCGGCACCTGGAAAGCCACCGCGGCGGCGACCAAGCCGATGCACAGGAAAATGCCGTGACGCACCAGGTAATAGGCCGGCTGGTGGTTGGTAAAGCGCCCGCCTTCGGCAATCGCGATGGATGCCGAATAGACCATCACCAGACCGGTGAACAACAGGATCAACACGCTCCACAACAGCGCGTAGTCGATTTCGGCCACCTGGCGGCGCGGCGAGTCGAGGGCGCCGATCAGCATGATGGCAACTCTTTGACCGCCGCGATGAAGGCTTCGGCGCGATGGGCGTAATTGCGGTACATATCGAGGCTGGCGCAAGCCGGCGAGAGCAGCACGCAATCGCCGGCCTCGGCGTGTTCGGCCAGCCAGCGCACGGCGGCAGCCATGTCGCCGAGAATGCGGGTCGGCACGCCGCTGCCTTCGAGGGCCATGCCGATGGCGGCCGCATCGCGACCGATCAGCGCCACCGCCCGGCCATGTTTTTCCAGGGCCGGCTTGAGCGGCGAGAAATCCTGGCCCTTGCCGTCGCCGCCGAGCACGATGGCCACCTTGCGGCCCATGCCTTCGATGGCGGCCAGCGTGGCGCCGACATTGGTGCCCTTGGAATCGTCGACGTAGAGCACGCCGCCGATCTCGGCTACCGTTTCGACCCGGTGCGGCAGACCGGAAAATGTTTTCAGCGGCTCGACCAGACGGTCGACGGCGACCCCGACCGCTTCGCACAGTGCCAGCGCCGCCATGGCGTTGGCGGCATTGTGCAAGCCCGTCAGCTTCAGCTCATCAACCCCGACAATAGCCGCCTTGCCCCGGCAGATCATGCCGCTGGCCAGACCATAATCGGCGCTACGCGGCGCGGCGTTCAGGCCGAAGGTGACGATCTTGCGGCCGCACAGGCCATTGGCCATCGACCAGTCGTCGTCGCGATTGAGGACCATGACGCCCCGCCCCTGGAAGACGCGCGACTTGGCCGCCGCGTAATTGGCCAGGCTGCCGTCGTAGCGGTCGAGGTGATCCTCGGTGACGTTGAGCACGGTGGCCGCCGCAGCGTTCAAATGGTGTGTCGTTTCGAGCTGGAAGCTGGACAGTTCAACCACCCAGACGGCCGGCAGCTGGCCGGCATCCTGGGCATCCATCAGCGCGTCGAGGGCCGACGGCGAGATATTGCCGCAGGCGATGGCCGGCACGCCGGCGCCGTTCAGCAGGTGCGCGGTCAGCGCCGTGGTGGTGGTCTTGCCGTTACTGCCGGTGATGGCGATGATCTGCGAGGTCGGCACCTGCGCGCGGACGCCGGCGGCGAACAGCTCGATTTCCGAAATGATCGGCAGATCGAGCGCAGCGATCTCCGGCGTCGCTTTCGGCACGCCGGGTGACAGCGCAACGAAGTCGAGGCCGGCAAAGGTGGCGGCGGCAAACGGCCCGGCGATCACTTCAGCCTGTGGGGCAACCTTCGCCAGCGCATCAAGGTTGGGGGGAGTGGCGCGCGAATCGGCAACCCGGACGAACGCGCCCTGGCGATGCAGCCATTTGGCCATCGCCAGTCCGGACTCGCCGAGTCCGATTACCGCAACGCGTTTGCCCCTGAGTTCCATTAGCGCAGCTTCAACGAGGACAGCCCGACCAGCACGAGCATGATGGTGATGATCCAGAAGCGGACGACGACCTGCGTCTCCTTCCAGCCGGTTTGTTCAAAATGGTGGTGCAGCGGCGCCATGCGCAGGATGCGCCGGCCCTCGCCGAAACGTTTCTTGGTGTATTTGAAATAGCCGACCTGCAACATTACCGACAGCGTTTCGACGACGAAGACACCACCCATGATCAGCAGCACGATTTCCTGGCGGATGATCACGGCGACGGTGCCGAGCGCCGCGCCGAGGGCCAGCGCACCGACGTCGCCCATGAAGACTTCGGCCGGATAGGCGTTGAACCACAAGAAACCAAGACCGGCCCCGGCGATCGCGCCGAGCAGGATGCACAGCTCGCCGGCACCCGGCACGTAGGGGATCAGCAGATACTTGGCATAGACGGCGTGGCCGGTGACGTAGGCAAAAAGCACGAAAGCCGACGCGATCATCACGGTCGGCATGATGGCCAGGCCATCCAGGCCGTCAGTCAGATTCACCGCGTTGCTGGTGCCGACGATGACGAAATAGGTCAGCGTGATGAAGCCGATGATGCCGAGCGGATAGGCGATGGTCTTGAAGAAGGGCACGATCAACTGCGTTTCGGCTCCCGACTTGGCCGAGAAGGCGAGAAACAGTGCGGCGCCGATGCCGAGCAACGACTGCCAGAAATACTTCCACTTGGCCGACAGGCCTTTCGGGTCGCGGTAGACCACCTTCTTCCAGTCGTCGTACCAGCCGACGATGCCGTAGCCCAGCGTGACGACCAGCACCGTCCACACATACTTGTTGGAGAGGTCGGCCCAGAGCAGCGTCGTCACCCCGATGGAGATCAGGATCAGGACGCCGCCCATGGTCGGCGTGCCGGATTTGACGAGGTGCGTCTGCGGCCCGTCGGTACGAACCGCCTGACCGATTTTCTTGGCGGCCAGCCAGCGGATGACGCGCGGACCGGACGCGAAGGAAATCAGCAGCGCGGTCATCGCCGCCAGCACGGTGCGCAGCGTGATGTAGTTGAAGACGTTGAAGAAACGTACGTCCTGGGCCAGCCATTGGGCAAGTTCGAGCAGCATCAGTGGTTCTCCCCGGCTGGCTTGGTCAGCGGCACGGTGGCGGCAGTCGCGTCAGTGGCGGAGGACGCGGCCAGCGCATCGGCCACCCGTTCCATTTTCATGAAGCGCGAGCCTTTGACCAGCACCGTGGTTTCCGGCCCCAAGTCCTTGTCCACCGCGGCAATCAGCTTTTCGATACTGCAGTAGTGCCGGGCCCCGTCGCCAAAATTGCGCACCGCTTGCTGCGCCGCCTCACCCAGCGCATACAGGCGGTCGATGCCCTGGCTCTTGGCATAGCCGCCGATCTCATCGTGATACTGGCCGCTGGCTTCGCCGATTTCGCCCATGTCGCCGAGGACCAGCAGCTTGCGGCCGATGGTCGAGGCCAGCACGTCGATACCGGCACGCACCGAATCCGGATTGGCGTTATAGGTGTCGTCGAGAATCTCGGCGCCGTTGTGGCCGGCCCGCCGCTGCAGCCGGCCCTTGATGCCGGAAAAGGCCTCCAGCCCGGCGACCACGGCGGCCATCGGAACACCGGCAGCAAGACAGGCGGCCGCTGCGGCAACCGCATTGCGGGCGTTGTGCCGACCGGGAATACGCAGATGCAGCGCGGCCTCACCTTCCGGGGCCGTCAGTTCGAGCGCCAATTCCAGCCCGTGCTGATGCACGGTGGCATGCACGTCGGCGGCATGGTCGATGGCGAAGCTGCGGACCTTATGCGCGCCGGCCATCTCGCGCCACAGTCCGGCGTAGCAATCATCGGCATTGACCAGAGCGATACCGTTTGGCTGCAGGCCGGCGAACAGGCTGCCTTTTTCCCGCGCCACTTCGTCGAGGTCGCCCATCCCTTCGAGGTGGGCCCGTTGGGCATTGGTTACCAGCGCCACGGTCGGAGCGCCGATCGGGGCCAGGTAGGCGATTTCGCCGGGATGGTTCATGCCCATCTCGATCACCGCGGCGCGGTGCGAGGCATTCAGGCCGAGCAGCGTGAGCGGCAGACCGATATCGTTGTTGAAGTTGCCGCGCGTCGCCAGCACGGCATCGCCGAAGGCGGCGGCGAGGATGGCGGCGATCATTTCCTTGGTCGTCGTCTTGCCATTCGAGCCGGTCACGGCGATCACCGGCAGCACGAAGCTGGCGCGCCAGGCAGCGGCCAGGCGACCGAGTGCGAGGCGGGTATCGGCGACGACGACGGCCGGCACATCGGCCGGCAACTTCGCCGCATCGGCGACGAGCAGCGCGGTGGCGCCACTGGCCACGGCCTGGGTGAGAAAATCATGGGCATCGAAGTTGTCACCGTTCAGGGCGATGAACAACTGCCCGGGGCCAATCGCCCGGGTATCGGTGGAAACACCGTTCAACGCCACGTCGGGACCAACCAGACGCCCGTCGACGGCGTGGGCAACTTGCGAGAGTAGCCAGTTCATTCGGCGATCTCCTTATTGTTATCGGTACGACGCAAGCTCAGCGCAGCCTGTGCCTGCTCAAGGTCGGAAAACGGGGTACGAATGCCGGCAATTTCCTGATAGGACTCGTGCCCCTTGCCCGCCAGCAGGATGACATCGCGCTCGTCGGCTTCAAGAATGGCGCGACGAATCGCCGTCGCCCGGTCGATTTCGACTTCGCCATGGTGCATGCCGGCCAGAATGTCGTCGATGATGGCTTGCGGCATTTCGCTGCGCGGGTTGTCGCTGGTCACCAGCGCCCGGTCGGCCCGTTGCTCGGCGATACCGCCCATCAGTGGCCGCTTGCCCTTGTCACGATCGCCGCCACAGCCGAAGACGAGGCTCAGATGGCCGCCGCGCGACGTCACGACATCGCGCAAGGCAATCAGGGCATTTTCTAGTGCATCCGGCGTATGCGAGTAGTCGACCACGACCAGGGGCTCGCCATTGCCCCCCACCCGCTCCATCCGCCCGGGCGGCGGCGTCAGTTCGGACAGGCGACGGACCACATCGGCCACGGCCATGCCGGCATCGTGCAAGACGGCAGCGACAGCCAGCAGATTCGAAATGTTGTAACGGCCGACCAGACCGGTATCGACCGTGCCCCGACCGTTCGGCAGGATCAGCGTGAAGCGCTGGCCAAAGGGCGTATCGACCAGATTCTCGGCCCGCACCAGCGCCGGGAAGTCGCGGCGCGGTTCGCCAATGGCGTAGCCCAGCACGCGCATCGCCGTCGTCTCGCGAATCAGCTGCAGACCGAATTCGTCGTCCAGATTGATGATCGCCGTCCGCAGGCGCGGCCAGCTGAACAGGCGCGCCTTGGCCGCGGCATAGGCATCCATTGTCCGGTGGTAATCGAGATGATCGCGGGTGATATTGGTAAACACCGCAACGTCGACCCGGGCGCCATTCAGCCGCCCTTCCTGAATGCCGATCGAACTGGCTTCCAGGGCGCAGGCGGCAGCCTCAGCGCTGCGGAATTGCGCCAGATAGCGCATTAAGGTGGTCGCTTCCGGGGTGGTGAAGCCGGTATCGACCTGGGCATCGGGAAAACCGGCGCCGAGCGTGCCAATAACGGCACAAGGCTTCGGGTAGACCTTGGCGATGCATTGACTGATCGTCGTCTTACCGTTGGTGCCGGTGATCGCGATCAACGACAGGCCTTCGCTCGGATAGCCATAGACGGCATGGGCGAGCGGCCCGGCCAGCGAGCGCAAGGCAGCAACCGGCAGATTGGCAACGGCCCACGCCGGATCCCATGCAAAATCACCACCCGCTTGCCAGGCCACGGCCACCGCACCGCGCGCCAGGGCATCGCAGATATAGCGCCGGCCGTCGGCCAGATCGCCGGGATAAGCGAGAAAGAGATCACCCGGCAGGACCTGGCGACTGTCGTCGGCAACCCCGCTCGGCACGATGCCGATGGCTTCCAGACGCTGCAGGATTTCGCGCGGCGTAGTCACAGCGCTCCCTTTCCGAGATTGGCCTCGGCCACCTGGACCGGCGCATCGGGCGGCACGCCCATGGTCCGCAAGGCGCCGCCAGCGATCGACGAAAATGCCGGGCCAGCGACATCGCCACCAAAGTGGCCGCCAGCGGAAGGCTCGTCGATCATCACCGCGACAATCAGGCGCGGGTCGCCGATCGGCGCGATGCCGACAAACGAGGCGACGTATTTTCTAGCATAGACACCGCCTTCGACCTTGTAGGCCGTACCGGTCTTGCCACCGACACGATAGCCCGCGACCCGGGCCTTCGGCGCGGTCCCTTCCGGTTGCACGGCCATTTCCAGCATGGCCCTGATTTCACGGGTGGTCTGCGGCGAAAAAACACGGACGCCGCGCACCGGCGTATCTTCCAGGCGAATCAGCGACAAGGGAATCAACTCGCCGTCACGGGCAAAAACGGTATAGGCCCGAGCCAACTGAACCAGACTGACCGAAATGCCATGACCATAGGACATCGTGGCCTGCTCGATCGGCCGCCAGCTTTTCCACGGCCGCAAACGACCAACGACCTCGCCCGGAAAGCCGAGATTGGGCGCCTGGCCGAAACCGACGCCATCGAACATCTCCCACAATTCCTGCGGCGAAAAACCGAGGGCGATCTTCGCCGTGCCGACGTTGGAAGATTTCTGGATTATCTGGGCGACGGTCAGCAGACCATGCGCATGGGAATCGGAAATGGTCGCCGAGCCAATGGTCAGGCGGCCCGGCGCGGTGTTGATCACGGTGTCGAAGCGAACCTTGCCTTTTTCGAGCGCCAACGCGGCGGTAAACGGCTTCATCACCGACCCCGGCTCGAAGGTATCGGTGATGGCCCGGTTGCGCAGCTGGGCGCCGGACAGGCGCTGGCGGTTGTTCGGGTTATAGGTCGGCCAGTTGGCCAGCGCCAGTATCTCGCCGGTCCGCGCATCGATGACGATGGCGCCGCCGGCCTTGGCATTGTTGGTCTCGACCGCCGCCTTGAGCTGGCTGTAGGCCAGGTATTGAATCTTCGAGTCGAGGGCCAGCCGGACATCCTTGCCATCCATCGGCGGCTTCAGCGCACCGACGTCCTCGACAATCTGGCCGCGGCGGTCCTTGATCACGCTGCGGCTCCCCGAGTGGCCGAGCAGACTGTTCTGGAAAGCCAGTTCGACGCCCTCCAGGCCCTTGTCGTCAACGCCGGTAAACCCGACGACATGCGCCGTCATGTCACCGGTCGGGTAATAACGGCGGTATTCCTTTTCCTGATGGACACCCGGCAGCTTCAGCGCGGCAATGCGATCGGCCGTTTCCGGCGGCACCTGGCGCTTGACGAAGACGAAGGTCTTGTCCGAGACCAGCTTGCCATCGAGCTCCTTGACGGTCATCTCGAGCAGCGCGGCCAGTTGCTGCTTCTGCTGCCCCGGCATCGCCCGGGCGTCGCCAGGGATCGCCCAGATCGACTTCATCGGCGTCGACACCGCCAGCATGTCGCCGTTGCGGTCGGTGATCTTGCCGCGTGAAGCGGAAACCTCGATATCGCGGCGGTAGCGCGAATCACCCTTCTCCTGCAGAAAGTCGTTGTTGATTACCTGCAAATAGAAACCGCGCGCCACCAGCGCCAGGAAAGCGCCCATCAGCAGCAAGCCGACGGTACGCGAACGCCAGCCCTGCAACGCCAGTTGCAGCACCGGGCTTTCGGTAAACCGATGCCCGCGCTGGGGACGCCGCCGGACACCCATCAGGCACCTCCTTTGGCGGCGGCCGGCGGGCGCTTCGCACTCAGCGCATCGGGCGAAACCATGTGCAGACGGTCACGGGCGATTTTTTCGACCCGCGGATGCGTCGCCCAGGTCGACATCTCCAGCTGCAGCTGGCCATACTCGACATCGAGCTGACGCGCCCGCTCCTGCTCGCTCTCCAGATCCTGAAACAGCTTGCGCGCGCGATGCTGGGAGGTGACAACACCCAGTGCGCAAACGACGACGATCAGGAGAAGGATCATGTTGAAACGGACCATTACAGTTTTTCGGCCACCCGCATCACGGCGCTCCGGGCGCGCGGATTGGCCGCGATTTCCGCTGCCGACGGCTTGATCATTTTGCCGATCAGGCGCAATTTCGGTTGCGGCAACTGGTCGGCCCGCAAAGGCAGGCCTTTCGGCAGATCATCGGCCGACGACTGGGCGCGCATGAAATTCTTGACGATGCGATCCTCCAGCGAATGGAAGGAAATCACCACCAGGCGACCACCCGGTTTCAACAAGTCAAGCGCTTGCGGCAAGGCTACTTCCAGCTGGCGGAGCTCTTGATTGATATGAATCCGTAAAGCTTGAAAGCTGCGCGTCGCCGGGTCCTGCCCTGGCTCACGGGTGCGCACGGTCGCGCGTACGATGGCCGCGAACTGAGCTGTTGTGACAATAGGCTGTTCGAGCCGAGCAGCCACAACCTTCTTTGCAATCTGGAAAGCAAACCGTTCTTCGCCATAATTTCTAATAACCTCCGTTATGTCCCTTATTTCGGCCCGCGCCAGCCACTCGGCCGCCGTCTCGCCCTGCGTCGTATCCATACGCATGTCGAGCGGTGCATCGTGGCGGAAGCTGAAACCGCGCCCCCCATCGTCGATTTGCGGCGACGACACCCCTACATCAAAAAGGATTCCATCCACGTCCTGCACACCGGCCTCGCGCGCCGCTTCGGCGATTTCGCCAAAGGCGCGATGGACCAGCTGAAAACGGGAATCATTGATTATTGCCCCAGCCGCAATGGCCGAGGGGTCGCGGTCGACGGCGACCAGCCGGCCGCGCTCATTCAGCGCGGCAAGAATCCGCCGGCTATGCCCGCCGCGCCCGAAGGTGGCGTCCATATAGACACCCTCCGGCTTGATCGCCAGGGACTGAACCGCCTCGTCGAGCAGCACCGTGACGTGGGTGCCACCCGCGGTCACAGCACCAAATCTCCGAAGCCCGGCGGCAGGTCGCCGGACAGCGCCTCCGCAGCCAGATCGTTCTGCTGCTTCCAGCCAGCCTCGCTCCAGATTTCGAAATGCGACCCCATACCGACCAGATAGACCGTCTTTTCGAGATTGGCGTAGTCGCGAAGTTCCGGCGCAACGAGAATGCGCCCGGCCGAATCGAGTTCCTCGGTACGCGCGTTACCAACCAGGACGCGCTTGATCGAGGCTGCACGAGTATCCAGGCTGGACGCCTTGAGAATCTGATCGCGGATCGGCTGCCAGGCCGGCGAAGGATAGAGCAGCAGACAGCGATGCGGGTGCGCCGTCAGGACGAGCGAGCCCTCGGCGGCGGCGAGCAGGGGCTCGCGGTGTCTTGCCGGTATGGCAAGCCGCCCCTTCGCATCCAGACTGAGTGCTGTAGCCCCTTCGAACATCTTCCGCTTCGCTCCCCGTTTACCCACATTTCGACACGTTTTCCCACTTTAGAACATGAACCCCCCACAGTCAATAGCGAAATTTGTATTTTTTTCTTTTGCAACAATGACTTAGGAACGCTTTTGTCGACGACGAATGTCAAATTTTTCCTTTAAAAATCAAAGGCCGAAACTCAACACTTAAAGTGACTTATAAGGAGTTCCACGGGAGCGAAGAAAGACCTTCGCCGACAATGCCGTCGTGGTAAAAACACGGTCAAATCAGACCGTTTTGGCATCGCCCCGACGCGCCCTGCAGCAGGGCTCAGGCGCGGCACGGCGCCTCGCCAGGCAGATGCACAAGAGGCAGCCGAAGCTGCCTCTTGTGCATTGAATCAAAGAGCCGGCGCTACTTGACTTGGCTGAGCCTCTGCTCGATACGCGCCAGCGGCATTGCGCCCGGCACGCGTTCGCCATCGCCGAAGAACATGGTTGGCGTTCCGGAAATACTCAACTTGCGACCGAATTCCTGATTTTTACTGACCGCCGAGGTATCGCAATCGTCCCGGCCGGCCGGTGCCTTGCCATCAAGCATCCAGTCATTCCAGGTCTTGGCGCGATCAGCCGAACACCAGATCTGCTTCGACTTGCGAATCGAATCTTCAGACAGGATCGGCAACAGGAAGGTGTATATCGTGACGTTATCCAGCTTCTGGAGATCCTTGGCCAGCCGCTTGCAGTAACCGCAGTTCGGATCCTCGAAGGTCGCCAGCACCCGCTTGCCATCGCCGCGCACCTGCTTGATGGCACGCTCAAACGGCAGATCGCCAAAGCGGATGGCCGTCAGCTTGCGCATGCGCTCCTCGGTGACGTTTTTCATCGACTTGCCTTCGATCAACTGACCGCCAGCGATGAAAGCCGTCATCTTCTCGTCGGTATAAAGAATATTTCCGTCAGCATACACTTCGTAAAGCCCGAGATATCCCGACTTGGTGACGCTTTCGATCTTGGTGCCGAGCTTGGCCTCCATCGCCTTCTTGATGTCCGCTTCATCCGCCACAGCCTGTGAAGCAAAGGCCAGCATCAGGACGAGCGGCAACAGCTTTTTCAACATGCAAATCTCCTAGAAGGCACCCAATGCGTAACGCACCAGGGAATTTTTTACAAAAGGCAGGCGATTGGTCAGGTTCAACCCGAGATTACGCAACGGCCCCAAGCCGGGCGACGAGTCGCGAAACAGCCGGTGCAAACCGTCGGTTGCCGACTGCATCAGGACAGTTTCTTCACGCCGGGCGCGCTGATAACGTTGCAGGAAACGCTCCTGACCGATATCGAACCACGGTTGTGCATTGGACAACAGCTTCGCCAACTCACTCACATCCTGGAAGCCGAGGTTGATGCCATGACCGGAGAGCGGATGAATACCGTGCGCCGCATCGCCAACCAGCGCGAGGCGGGGCGCCACCGTCTGCGGGACACGCATCAAGCGCAAGGGAAAGGCAACGGCCGGCGTCAGCAATTCGAGCCCACCAAGGACATGCTCGCCAGCCTCGGCAACTCGATCGCACAACTGCTCCGGTAACAGCGCACAGAGGTCGTCAGCGTGTTCATCCCGTGTCGACCAGACGATCGAGATACGGTTCCCGGGCAAAGGCAAATAAGCCAGCACGCCGTCGTCACGAAACCATTGATAAGCAATATTGCGATGCGGCTTTTCCGTCGCAAAGTTGGCGACCAGACCTTTTTCGCCATAGGGCGTATTGACCGCAGCTAATCCGGCCGCCTGGCGCACCCAGGAATCGCGCCCATCGGCTCCGACCAGCAACTTTCCGGAAAGCACCGCACCATCGCTCAACGAGAGCACGGCGGCATCCTGACGCAACTCCAGTTGGGCCGGCTTGGCCGGACAGAAGAGCGCGAGGTTGGCCTGGCGTTTGGCGCTTTCCCAGAATTCGCAGGCCATTAGCGACGACTCGAGTATCCAGCCCAGTTCGGAAACACCGGTCTCGAACGCCGAAAAATCGATTCTTCCACCGCCATCGCCATGCACCCGCATTGCCCGAATCGGGGTAACGCGCGTCATGTCCAGATGCTTCCAGGCGCCGATCGCTTCGAGAAAGGAAACGTTGGCCGGGCTGATCGCATAGATGCGCGCATCCCAGTTCGCCGGCGGGTGCGGTGCTTGAGTTTCCACCAGCGCGATGCGTAGGCGCGAGTCGCGCAGCGCAAGCGCCAGACTGGCGCCAGCCAGACCGCCGCCGACAATGATCAGATCAAATTGCTGCATGACGGCAATTATGCCGCGTCAACGAAACGAGGCAAAACGCTCAGGCGGGCGTACCGCCAGAAGGCGGCTTGTTCTGACGCGGGCGACGGTTGTTATTGTTGTTGTTCGTGCGCGGCCGGTGTTTTTTCTGCTGCGGCCCACCGCCACCACCAGGTTTTCCCTGGGACATCGGACCACGTCCGACATTGGCACTGGGTTCGTTTCCGGAGATGCGGTTGCCGGGAGCAAGCTGGATTTCCAGCTCGATGATTTCATCCCACTGTTCATCGGAGCGGTCACGCTCCGGAATCGACAGAAGCTCTCGCAAGCGACGGCGATTATCGTTGGGCGGCGGCGCCACAACGGGCGGATCTTCAGGCAGGTTTTCGGGATTCGAATTAGTCATCGCAAATCAAAAAAGCGGAGCCCATTCATGACGGGCCCCGCATTGGGTAATGCCAGATTATTTCTTCTTGGCAGCGGGCTTCTTGGGGGCAACGGCAGCCTTGAAAGCAGTACCGGCGGTAAATTTCGGCACCGTGGTTGCCGGGATCTTGAGCGTAGCGCCGGTTTTGGGATTCTTGCCGGTGCGCGCTGCGCGCTGCGCTGACTTGAACGTACCGAAACCGACGAGAGTAACAGATTCCCCCTTGGATACAGTCTGGACGACCGCACCGATAATAGCTGACAACGCCTTATCGGCAGCAGCCTTGGTAATACCAGCTTCTTTTGCAGCAACTTCGACCAGCTCGGATTTATTCATCTAAGTGACTCCTGTTACCTGTGTTTGTTTAAGAAAACTGGCCGTCAGAACGGCAGCAGGCTAAAAGTAGCATACCTGATTGAATATGTGTTGATGCCAAAAGCCTTTATTCACGCACCGTTCAAGAAGTTTTGCATCTTTACCACTGCCCGCGCGGATGAGGCTTTCAAAAACGACAACCCCGGTCGTTGGCCGGGGTTGTCTTGATGCCTGAATGCCGCAACAACTATTTTTTCTCGGCAGCCTCGACAGCCTCGGCCGGCTTCTCGCCGTGCGAAATGGCCACAGCCCCCTCGTTTTGCGTGCCGATATGCTGGTCAATCGCCGGCAACTGGTGAGCGATGCCCTTGTGGCAGTCGATACAGGTTTTGCCCTCGTCAAAGGCCTTCGGATGCATACGGGCAGCACGATTGCCCTGCTCGGTGTAATCCATGTAGTCGAAACGATGGCAGTTGCGGCATTCGCGGGAATCGCTGGCCTTCATGCGATCCCATTCATGCTGCGCCAGTTCGTGACGCTTCTTGTTGAATTTCTCCGGCGTATCGACGCTGCCCAGAATCTTGTGCAGCACTTCGTTCGAGGCCTGCATCTTGCGGATCATCTTCGGGCCCCATTCCTTGGGCACGTGACAATCCGGACAAGTGGCGCGCACCCCGGTCCGGTTGGTGTAGTGGATGGTGTTCTGGTATTCCTTGAAAACGTTTTCTTCCATCTCGTGACAGGAAATACAGAAAGCCTCCTTGTTGGTTGCCTCCAGCGCCCAGTTGAAACCGCCCCAGAAGACAATACCGGCGACGAAAATCAACAGCGCAGTCACCAAGCCAATCCGCTTGACCCAGGCGGGCATATATTTTTCGAGACTCATCATTCCCCCTTTTTGGCAGCTGGCTTATAAGTGTTTTCGACCAGAGGCTTGGCGTCGAACTGCGGTACGTGACATTGCATGCAGAAGTAGCGACGGGGAGAAATATTGCTCAGCTTTTTGTCTTCCCGGTCAAGATAGTGCGACTTGGCAACCTTGGTCGCCCCGGTTTCGTCGGCGCGCTCTTTCGAGTGGCAGTCCATGCACTTGTTGAAGTTCTGCGTGATGTTGTAGCCCTTGATGCTGTGCGGGATCAGCGGCGGCTGTTTCTGGAAATTGCGCGGAATGCTCTCCTTGTCTTTCTCCGGGCGGAACATATCGACCTTCGAATTCCCCTCGATCGACACATGACCGATTTCATTCACCAGTTCCTGCGCGCCGACGCCGCCAACTCCTCCCAGGAGCATGCCTGCGGCCAAGGCCAGTGCAGTGATCAATCTCATTTTATTACCTCCGATGAACGGCCGGGGCAGTGCCGCCGGCCGCTTTGTCGCTCATTTTTGTTATCGACCGCGTCAGACCTTGGTCACCTTGACTGCACACTTCTTGTAGTCCGTTTCCTTCGAAATCGGGCAAGTCGCATCCAGCGTCAGTTTGTTAACCAGACGGCCGGCGTCAAAGAAGGGGATGAAGACCAGACCGCGCGGCGGCTTGTTACGGCCACGCGTCTCGACACGCAGCTGAATTTCACCGCGCCGCGATGCCACCTTGACCTCCATGCCGCGTTGCAAACCACGCGCCTTGGCGTCATCCGGGTGCATGAAGACGACCGCATCAGGGAAGGCCTTGTAGAGCTCCGGAACACGCCGGGTCATCGTACCGGTATGCCAGTGCTCAAGGACACGACCGGTCGACAGCCACATGTCGAACTCCTTGTCCGGCGACTCGGCGGGCGGCTGGTAGGGCAACGCGAAGATGACCGCCTTGCCGTCCTTGTGGCCGTAGAACTTCACGCCCTCACCCTTCTTGACGTACGGGTCATAACCTTCCCGGAAGCGCCACAGCGTTTCCTTGCCGCCAACTACCGGCCAGCGTAAGCCACGGGCCTGGTGATAGCTGTCGAACGGCGCCAGATCGTGACCGTGACCGCGACCGAATGCCGCATATTCTTCGAACAAGCCCTTCTGAATATAGAAGCCCAGCAATTTGGAATCTTCATTATCGAAGCCGGCAGCTGTTTCATTCAGCTTGTACTTGTTCACCACGCCATTGGCGTAGAGCACATCAAACAGCGTCTTGCCCTTGAGCTTCGGCGCCTTGGCGACCAATTCGGCCGGCCAGACTTCCTCGACCTTGAAGCGTTTGGAGAATTCCATCAGTTGCCACAGATCGGAGCGAGACTCGCCCGGCGCCTTGACCTGCTGACGCCAGAACTGGGTACGCCGCTCGGCATTGCCGTAAGCGCCTTCCTTTTCGACCCACATGGCGGTCGGCAGGATAAGGTCGGCGGCCATGGCCGATACCGTCGGATACGGATCGGACACGACGATGAAGTTCTCCGGCTTGCGCCAGCCCGGATAGAGTTCTTCATTGATATTCGGACCGGCCTGCATGTTGTTGTTGCACTGCTGCCAGTAGAAATTGACCTTGCCGTCCTTCAGGGCGCGCGCCATGGCCACGGCGTGGTAGCCAACCTTGTCGGGAATCGTGCCTTCCGGCAGGCCCCACAGCTCTTCCGTATGCTTGCGATGTTCCGGGTTGGTGACGACCATGTCGGCCGGCAGGCGATGCGAGAAGGTGCCGACTTCGCGTGCCGTGCCGCAAGCGGAAGGCTGGCCGGTCAGCGAGAACGGGCTGTTGCCGGGCTCGGATATCTTTCCGGTCAGCAGGTGGATGTTGTAGCAGAGGTTATTCGCCCAGGTGCCCCGGGTGTGCTGGTTGAAACCCATGGTCCAGAAGGAAACAACCTTGACCTTGGGATCGGCATACAACTCGGCCAGCGCCTTGAGATCCTTCTCGGCCACACCGGACAGTTTGGAGACTTTTTCGACGGTGTATTCGGAAACAAATTTCTTGAATTCGTCGAAGGTGATCGGATCGGACTTGCCGGTATCGCCCTTCGGCTTGCCATCAGCGCCAGGATAACCGTTGCTCGTCGCATTCTTTTCCAGAGCGTGTGTCGGACGCAGGCCATAGCCGATATCGGTGGCGCTCTTCTTGAAATTGACGTTCTTGTCGACAAACGCCTGATTGACCTTGCCGTTCTGGATGATGTAATTGGCGATGTAATTGAGGATCGCCAGATCCGTCTGCGGCGTGAAGATCATCGGGATATCGGCCAGCTCGTAGGAACGATGCTCGAAGGTCGATAGCACAGCGACCTTGACGCCCTTGTTCGAGAGCTTGCGGTCGGTGATGCGGGTCCACAGAATCGGGTGCATCTCGGCCATGTTCGAGCCCCACAGCACGAAGGCGTCGGCATGCTCGATGTCGTCATAGCAGCCCATCGGCTCATCGATACCGAAGGTACGCATGAAGCCGGCAACGGCCGAGGCCATGCAGTGGCGTGCATTGGGGTCAAGATTGTTGGTGCGGAAGCCGGCCTTCATCAACTTGGCGGCAGCATAGCCTTCCCAGATGGTCCATTGGCCGGAACCGAACATGGCCAGACCATTCGGCCCCTTGGCCTTCATGGTGGCCTTGGCCTTTTCTTCCATGATGTCAAAGGCCTTGGTCCAGGAGATCGGCGTAAACTCGCCGTTCTTGTCGTACTTGCCGTCCTTCATGCGGAGCAGTGGCGTCTTCAGACGGTCGGCGCCATACATGATCTTGGACAGGAAATAGCCCTTGATGCAGTTCAGGCCACGATTGACCGGTGCATCGGGATCCCCCTGAGTGGCGACGACGCGCCCATCCTGAGTGCCGACCAGAACACCGCAACCGGTGCCGCAAAAGCGACAAGCTGCCTTGTCCCAGCGAATCTCGTCCTTGCCTTGGGCCACAGCTGCACCCGGTGCGGACAAACCTGCCGCAGAAATCGCCGCCGCTGCTGCATTGGCTTTGATGAAATCCCGTCGATTGAGCTTCACGCCTCTACCTCCTCGGTATCTTTTGATTCGTCGTCGCTGTATTGATAGACCATGGCTACCGATACGACGCCGGCAACACCATGCAAGGCCACGTAACTGTCCGCAGCCGAATTGGTATCGTCATCCTCCAGAGTAACGACGACCTTCCCCTCAGGACTCCTGGCATGAATTTCCACACCCGGCATCTGGAGCAACGCCACACATGCCTCTTCGAGGCTTTCTGGCGCAATGTACAAAATGGCACTGGATATGTTCATCCGGCCTAATCCTCCTGGGACACTTACTGTCGATAACTGCTTCGCCGGCAATGTTCCGGATCCTGAATAGATCAGCATTTGATTTGAATCAACTGGATACTGCTGACAGAATCACGCTAGTTCCAATGATGGCGAGGTATTAGTTCTTTTGGACTAAGCGCTGACCACCGACCAAATCGCGCCACTGGAACAGATAGGCAATCGCTATATTGTTTATTTAGGCAATCAATTAGCTCAATTGATTGCCGCCCCCTAATATTGCTCTGTGTTCAATTTTTACCCACCAGGAGAAAACCCCATGTCGCTCATCAATACCCAGGTTCAACCGTTCAAGGCCCAGGCTTTCCACAACGGCAAGTTCATCGAAGTCACCGAAGCCGACCTGAAGGGCAAGTGGTCCGTCGTGATCTTCATGCCGGCCGCCTTCACTTTCAATTGCCCGACTGAAATCGAAGATGCCGCCAACAACTACGCCGAATTCCAGAAAGCCGGCGCCGAGGTTTACATCGTTACCACCGACACGCATTTCTCGCACAAGGTCTGGCACGAAACCTCCCCGGCCGTCAGCAAGGCTCAGTTCCCGCTGGTCGGCGACCCGACGCACCAACTGACCCACGCTTTTGACGTGCATATCGACGCAGAAGGCCTGGCCCTGCGCGGCACCTTCGTGATCAACCCGGACGGCGTGATCAAGACTGTCGAAATCCACTCCAACGAGATTGCCCGCGACGTCTCGGAAACCCTGCGCAAGCTGAAGGCTGCCCAGTACACCGCCTCCCACCCGGGTGAAGTATGCCCGGCCAAGTGGAAAGAAGGCGAAAAGACCCTGGCTCCGTCACTGGACCTGGTCGGCAAGATCTAAGTAATAGTTAGCTCTCAGTTATTAGCTCCTGGTTGTTAGTTGCTGGCGCAAGCCGGCCAGTGACTAGCAACCAGTGTCTAGCGACTAAAAAACCTGAGGAAACATCATGCTCGACGCAAACATCAAGACGCAACTCAAGGCTTATCTCGAAAAGCTGCAACAACCGATCGAACTGATTGCCTCATTTGACGATAGCGCCAAGGCCGAGGAAATGCGCGGCCTGCTGGTCGACATCGCCGAACTCTCCGCCAAGGTCAGCCTGCGTGAGGACGGCACGGCCAATTTGCGCCCCTCGTTCGCCATCGCCCAACCCGGCCAGGCGCCGCGCATTCATTTTGCCGGCATCCCGATGGGCCATGAATTTACCTCACTGATCCTCGCCCTGCTGCAAACTGGCGGCCACCCACCCAAGGTCGATGCCGAGGTTATCGCCCAGATCAAGGCCCTGCCCGGCAACTTCAAGTTCGAGACCTTCATTTCACTGTCCTGCCATAACTGCCCGGACGTTGTGCAGGCCCTGAATCTGATGGCTGTGCTCAACCCCGGCGTGACCAGCACGATGATCGACGGCGGGATGTTCCAGGGCGAAGTCGAACGCCGCCAGATCATGGCCGTGCCGACCGTCTTCCTGAATGGCGAGGAGTTCGGCGCCGGACGGATGAGCATCGAGGAAATCATCGCCAAAGTGGACACCGGCGCAGCCGCCCGTGACGCCGAGAAAATCAATGCCCGCCAGGTCTTCGACGTCCTGGTCATTGGCGGCGGCCCGGCCGGCGCCTCGGCCGCCATCTACGCAGCCCGCAAGGGTATCCGTACCGGTCTGCTGGCCGAGCGCTTCGGCGGCCAGGTGATGGATACGCTGGCCATCGAGAACTTCATCTCGGTCAAGGCGACCGATGGTCCGAAGTTGGTCATGGGTCTGGAAGAGCACGTCAAGGATTACGACGTAGATATCATGAACCTGCAGCGCGCTGCCAAGCTGATTCCGGGCGACCTGATCGAAGTGCAACTGGAGAACGGCGCGACGGTGAAGAGCAAGTCGGTGATCCTGGCAACCGGCGCCCGCTGGCGCGAAATGAACGTGCCGGGCGAGCAGCAGTATCGCGGCAAGGGTGTCGCCTACTGTCCGCACTGTGACGGTCCGCTGTTCAAGGGCAAGCGCGTCGCCGTGATCGGCGGCGGCAACTCGGGGGTCGAAGCAGCGATCGACCTGGCCGGCATTGTCGGTCATGTCACGCTGATCGAATTCGACAGCCAGTTGCGGGCCGATGCCGTGCTGCAGCGCAAGCTGGCCAGCCTGCCGAACGTCACGATCATCACCAAGGCCCTGACCACCGAAGTCAGCGGCAATGGCGAAAAAGTCGATGGCCTGCTCTACAAGGATCGCAACACCGACGAGGTCAAGCGCATCGATCTCGAAGGGATCTTCGTGCAGATCGGCCTGCTGCCCAACACCGACTGGCTGAAAGGTACGGTCAACCTGTCGAATCGCGGCGAAATCGAAATCGATGCCAAGGGCCAGACCTCGGTAGCCGGCGTCTTCGCCGCCGGCGACTGCACCACGGTGCCGTACAAGCAGATCATCATCGCCATGGGCGAAGGCGCCAAGGCCTCGCTGAGCGCCTTCGACCACCTGATTCGCACCTCAGCGCCGGCCTGAACAGCCGGCGACGGAAGCGTCTGATCCTCAGATACCAAGGCCAGCCGGCAACGGCTGGCCTTTTTGCTGTTCGATGGCCCGATTAGCGGCGCGTCGAAATATCCATCAGCGGCCAGCGTGGCTGCACCGCAAAATCGCCGGCGACTTTCGGCAGCGCACCGGCCTGCAAGCGCAAGGCACCGGCCAGCGCGATCATCGCGCCGTTGTCGGTACAGAATTCCAGTTCCGGGTAATAGACCCGAAAGCGCTTGCGCTTCGCCTCGTCATCAAGGGTCGCCCGCAGTTGTTTATTGGCCCCAACGCCGCCGGCCACGACCAATTGTTTGAGGCCGGTCTGCTTGATCGCTTTCAGCGACTTCTTGACCAGCACTTCGACGATCGCCTCCTGAAAGGCGCGGGCCGCGTTGGCCTTGAACTCGTCGGTCAGCTCCGCCTGTTCCCGAACCAGCGTCAGCACCGCGGTCTTCAGGCCGGAAAAACTGAAATTCAGGTCGCCGGAATGCAGCATTGGCCGCGGCAATTGATGAATGCCCGATTGCCCCTGTTCGGCCAGTTTCGACAACAGTGCGCCGCCGGGATAAGGCAAACCGAGCAGCTTGGCGCTCTTGTCAAAGGCTTCACCGGCCGCATCGTCAAGGGTCTCACCAAGCAGTTCGTATTCGCCGACGCCGGTCACCCGCATCAACTGCGTATGCCCACCGGAAACGAGCAGCGCAATGAACGGAAAGCTCGGCGGATTGCTCGACAACAGCGGCGAAAGCAGATGGCCTTCGAGGTGATGCACCGGGATGGTCGGCTTGTCGAGGGCCAGGGCCAGCGCTTCGGCAAAGGCACAACCGACCAGCAAGGCGCCGGCCAGCCCCGGACCGCGCGTGTAGGCAACGGCATCGACGTCGGCCAGGCAGCGCCCGGCACCGCTCAAAGCCTCGCGCAGCAGCGGCACGACACGGCGAATATGGTCGCGCGATGCCAGCTCCGGCACTACCCCGCCGTACTCGGCATGCATCGCCACCTGCGAGTGCAAGGCATGCGACAACAGGCCGGCGGCGCTGTCGTAGAGCGCGATGCCGGTTTCGTCGCAGGAGGATTCAACACCGAGGATCAACATGGGCGCGGATTTTAACACTTGGAGCAAAAAGGTTTTTTGCAATATACTGTTCGGCTTTCCGCGATCATGCGGACACAATTTTTGCGCGCACTGCCGTTTTACTTGACCTGGCAGGCGCCTAACGGAAGGGGGTGATTTACATGCCGAACATTCGAGTCAAGGAAAACGAGCCGTTTGAAGTTGCCATTCGCCGCTTCAAGCGTACTGTCGAAAAGACGGGTCTCCTGACCGAGCTGCGCGCCCGTGAGTTTTACGAAAAGCCCACCGCCGAGCGCAAGCGCAAGGCTGCTGCTGCCGTTAAACGTCAACACAAGCGCCTCCGTAGCCTGACCCTGCCGCCGAAGATGTACTAATCAAGTACATTTCGCAGCAAAAAAGAGCCGCCCGCCTTTAAAAGCCGGCGGCTTTATCTTTTTTCCGGCGATTTTTCTGAAAAAGAAGACCATGAGCCTCAAAGCACGCATCACCGAAGACATGAAAACGGCCATGAAGGCCAAGGAAGCAAGCAAGCTGTCGGCCATTCGCCTGCTGCTCGCCGCCCTCAAGCAAAAGGAAGTCGACGAGCGCGTCGAACTCGATGACGCGGCCGTCGTCGCCATCATCGAAAAACTGACCAAGCAGCGCAAGGACAGCGTTACCCAGTACGAAACTGCCGGTCGCCAGGATCTGGCCGATGCCGAGAAGTTCGAAATCGACATCCTCGCCGCCTACCTGCCGGAAAAGATGAGCGCCGACGAGACCGCTGCTGCGGTTGCGGCGGCCGTTACCGAATCTGGCGCCAAGGGACCGGCCGACATGGGCAAGTTGATGGCCATCCTGAAGCCCCGCCTGGCCGGCAAGGCCGACATGGCGGAAGTGTCGAAACTGGTCAAGGCGGCACTGGCTGGCTAAACATCGATGATCCCGGATTCGTTCATCCAGGATTTGCTCGCCCGGGTCGACATCGTCGACCTGGTCGATGCTTACGTCCCGCTGAAAAAGGCCGGCGCCAACTATGCCGCCTGCTGCCCCTTCCACAACGAAAAATCACCGTCCTTCACGGTCAGCCCGACCAAGCAGTTCTATCACTGCTTCGGCTGCGGCGCCCACGGCACGGCCATCGGCTTCGTGATGGAGTATCAGGGCGTCGGCTTTATCGATGCCGTCAAGGAACTGGCCAGTCGCGCCGGCATGCAAGTGCCGGAAAGCGAAGGGCGCAGCTTCAAGGACGAAAAGCCCGGCCAGACGCGCACGCTGATCGACATCATGGCCCGCGCCGCGCAGTACTACAAGGATCAGCTCAAGGCCTCGCCGCGCGCCGTCGAATATTGCAAGAAACGCGGCCTGAGCGGCGAAATCGCCGGCCGCTTCGGCATGGGCTACGCACCGGACGGCTGGCAGAACCTGCAGGCCGTATTCCCCGATTACAACGCCGAAGAACTCAAGCTGGCCGGACTGGTCATCGAGAACGAGGCCGGCCGCCGCTACGACCGCTTCCGTGACCGGCTGATGATCCCAATCATCAACCCGAAAGGCGACATCATCGCCTTCGGCGGCCGGATCATCGACCAGGGCGAACCGAAATATCTGAACTCGCCGGAAACCCCGCTGTTTGAAAAGGGCCGCGAACTGTTCGGCCTGCCGCAAGCCCGGCAGGCGCTACGCGAAACCGATACGGCGATCGTCACCGAAGGCTACATGGACGTTATCGCGCTGGCCCAGAACGGCGTCGGCAATGCCGTCGCGACGCTCGGCACGGCGACCACGGCAACCCATGTCAACAAGCTGCTCCGTCAGGTCGACCGCGTGGTCTTCTGTTTCGACGGCGACAACGCCGGCCGCAAGGCAGCCTGGCGCGCCCTGGAAAACTCGCTGGAAGCACTGGCCGACAACAAGCGCCTCGGCTTCGTCTTTCTGCCCCAGGACGAAGATCCGGACAGCTACATTCGCACTAACGGCAAGGCCGAGTTCGACCGCCTGGTGCTGCAGGCCATGCCCCTCTCCGACTTTCTGCTGCGCGAACTCGCCCAGCGCTGCGACCTGACCAGCTCGGAAGGCAAGGCGCAGCTGATCTACGAAGCCAAGCCTCTGCTCCTCAAGCTACCGACGCCGCTGCTACGCCTACAACTGGTCAAGCGCCTGGCCGAGGCCAGCGGCTTCGCCCAGAGCGAAGTCGAGCGCCTCTGCGAACTGAAGTCCTTCACCCCAGCGGCCCCGCCCAAATCGCGGCGCACTGCGCCATCGCTGACCCGCAACCTGCTGCGCATCGTGCTGCACATGCCGCAACTAGCCGGCAAACTCCCCATCGACCTGCTGCCCGACACCCCGGAACGCGCCCCGCTGCTTCGCCTGCATCAACTGGTCAGCGCCAACGGCGAAACCAGCAGCTACGCCGGCCTGCGCGAACAACTGCGCGGACTACCGGAAGAGCAGATGATCGAAAACGCGGCAGCGGAACTTCTCGGCCAGCATTTTGACGAAGCGGAAGCCGAAGAGGAATTTCGCGACACCCTGGAGAAACTCCAGGAAGGCGGCCAGAAACGCGCCTTCGCCGAACTGCAGGCAAAAGCCCAGCAATTTGGCGTCGCCGGCCTGAGTGCGGCAGAAAAACAGACCTACATCCAGCTCCTCTCGGGGAAGCAAAATCGTAGCTAAGTTGTGGTATAATTTATGGTTTTCTAGATTTTAATGGATCGCGTTCATGGCTAAGGCAAAAGACACCGCTAAGGAAGCCCCGAAGGCTCGCATCAGCAAAGCCAAGGAAAAAGCTGCCGAAAAGGCGCTGCTCGATGGTGCAATGGCAGAAACCCCGGAGCCGCTCGACGCCGAGGCGCGCAAAATGCGCCTCAAGGCGCTGATCAAGCTTGGCAAGGAACGCGGTTTTCTCACTTACGCCGAAATCAACGATCACCTGCCCGACGACGTCGTCGATGCGGAAAGTATCGAAGCGATCATTTCGACCTTCAGCGACATGAGCATCAAGGTCTTCGACGAAGCCCCGGCTGCCGAAGACCTGCTGATGTCCGATACCGCTGCCGCCGCGACGGACGATGAAGAAGCCGAAGAGCAAGCCGAACAGGCGCTCTCCTCCGTCGATTCAGAATTTGGCCGGACCACCGACCCGGTCCGCATGTACATGCGTGAAATGGGCTCGGTCGAACTGCTGACCCGCGAAGGCGAAATCGAAATCGCCAAACGCATCGAAGAAGGCCTGAAGCACATGGTGCAGGCCATTTCCGCCTGCCCGACGACGATCGACGACATCCTCGAAATGGCGACCAAGGTCGAAGCCGAGGAAATGCGCATCGATGAACTGGTCGACGGCCTGATCGACCCGAACGCGGTTGTCGCCGAGCCGGTTGCCGAAGTGCATGAAGAAGCTGCCGCCGAAGAAGACGAGGATGCCGACGACGAAGACAGCGAAAGCGCCGCGGCCGGTGCCGTTTCGGCCTCCCTGCTGCAACTCAAGGTCGATGCGCTGGAGCGCTTTGCGATCATCCGGGAACTGCACAGCAAGATGCAAAAGGCATTGTCGAGCAAGGGTTCGCAGGACAAGACCTATCTGAAGATGCAGCAGCAGGTGTCCGACGAGCTGATGAACATCCGCTTCACCTCGCGCTCGATCGAAAAGCTGTGCGATAGCGTGCGCGGCATGGTCGAACAGATTCGCCGCTCGGAGCGCAAGATCCAGCAGATCTGCGTCGATCGCGTCAAGATTCCCCGCCAGCAGTTCATCCAGTCCTTCCCGGGCAATGAAGTCAATCTCGAATGGGCCGACGCCCAAATCGCTGCCGCACCGAAGACCTACGTCGCCATCCTGACCCGCAGCGCGCCGGACATCAAGGAACAACAGAAAAAACTGCTCGCCCTGCAGGATCGCATCGGCATCTCGCTGAAGGAACTGAAGGAAATCAACAAGCAGATGTCCACCGGCGAAGCCAAGGCTCGTCGCGCCAAGCGCGAAATGACCGAAGCCAACCTGCGCCTGGTCATCTCGATCGCCAAGAAATACACCAACCGCGGCCTGCAATTCCTCGACCTGATCCAGGAAGGCAACATCGGCCTGATGAAGGCGGTGGACAAGTTCGAATACCGTCGCGGCTACAAGTTCTCGACCTACGCCACGTGGTGGATCCGTCAGGCCATCACCCGCTCCATCGCCGACCAGGCACGGACCATCCGCATCCCGGTGCACATGATCGAAACGATCAACAAGATGAACCGGATCAGCCGCCAGATCCTGCAGGAAACGGGTGCCGAACCCGATCCTGCAACGCTGGCCAAGAAGATGGACATGCCGGAAGACAAGATCCGCAAAATCATGAAGATTTCCAAGGAACCGATCTCCATGGAAACCCCGATCGGCGACGACGACGACTCGCACCTCGGCGACTTCATCGAAGACCAGTCCACCCTGCTGCCGGCGGACGCGGCGATGTATTCCAGCCTGCGTGGCGTCACCAAGGAAATCCTCGACACGCTGACGACAAGGGAAGCCAAGGTCCTGCGCATGCGCTTTGGCATCGAAATGAACACCGATCACACGCTGGAAGAAGTCGGCAAGCAATTCGACGTCACCCGCGAGCGCATCCGCCAAATAGAAGCCAAGGCGCTGCGCAAGCTCCGCCACCCGAGCCGTTCCGACAAGCTGCGCAGCTTCATCGACACCAACGGCAGCTAAAGCTTTCGGGCCTGTAGCTCAGTTGGTTAGAGCAGAGGACTCATAATCCTTTGGTCCACGGTTCAAGTCCGTGCGGGCCCACCAATATTGAAAAGCCAACCTTCCGGGGTTGGCTTTTCTTTTTGTGCCAACCCACATTGGCGTGATGCATGAACGCGGCAATCGGGAGTCGATTGCCTCCCGCCGCGGGAAGTGTTTTCTCGTCTCGACACACTCCCCCTGCCGGCCGACTAGGAGCATAATTGATGGGCGTCCTGTTCGCGGGTCGTGGGGGGAGAAGCCTCTGCTGCACACGGTTAACAACGACTCGCGATTGTTTTATGTTGAAAAATGCGTGATCTACCGTCAGATCTTTTATTTATCGATCTGGCGCACATAATGTCCCGCAAGACATTGCTGGTAGTAGTTTCTTTTTAGCGATAACGAAAAAGGAGATACGCGATGAAACACAGATCCGCTGCACTGTTACTTGCTGCAGTCTTTTCCGCCACGATGCTCGGCGCCTGTTCGACGGAGCCGGTATCCGGAGTATCCCAAAGCCAGTCGGCGATAAAGCTCGCCGATCGCAACTGGGACAACTTCAACCGGGCGAAAATCGAAAAGTTTCTCAACACCTACGGCAAGAACAGTCCCTCATACAATCCGGCGAAGCCGCCTTACGCCGTTTTCGACTGGGATAACACGATGGTTTTCCTCGATGTCGAGGAAGCAACCTTCATTTATCAGTTGGAGAATCTCCGCTTTGCCATGACGCCGGAACAGATGGACAAGGCGTTGCGGATGGAGGTGCCGAAAACCAATTTCGCCAAGGATTACAACAACGCGGCCGGTCAGCCGGTCAATATCGATCTGGTTGTTCCTGATGCGGTCGACAGCTACCGCTGGATCTACAACAACTACAAAGGCATGAAGGGCCAACTGTCGCTGGCTGACGTCAAGAAGAATCCGCATTACGCGAATTTCACGACCAAAGCCCGCTACATGTATGAGGCGATTGGCGACACCTTCGACGTCTCGATTGCCTATCCTTGGGTTCTCTATCTATTCACCGGGATGAACGAGCAGCAAGTTCGCCAGATGGTCAACGAGACGCTCGAATGGCAAAAGACGCAGCCGATCGAGAAAGTTAAATGGACCAGCCCGGCTTCGCTGCTAGGCAAAGCCGGCGTTGTCTCGGTCAGTTGGAAGAACGGTCTGCGCCTGATGCCGGAAATGCAGGACGTGTTCACCGCCTTCCGTGAAGCGGGTATCGATATCTGGGTCTGCACGGCATCCTTTGTCGATGTGATCAAGGAAATTTCGTCGAACCCGAATTACGGCTACAACAATCCGGCTGATCGGGTAATCGGCATGGAACTCGAGCGGGACGCGAACGGCATCATCCAGACCGAATTCCGGCGTGGTTATGTGCAAACACAACAGAAAGGCAAAACCAAGGCGATCGAACGCTTCCTGGTTTCGAAATATGGTTATGGTCCGAGTTTTGTGGCCGGCGACAGCGAAGGCGACATGAACATGATGCAGGACTTTGCCGACACGAAACTGGTGCTGATCGTCAATCGTCTGAAGGGCAAGGACATCGCCACGCTGTCAAAACAGGCAGTGGACTCCTACCGCACGCCGGATGCGAAGATTTTGCTGCAGGGGCGCAACGACAACACGGGTGAATTCGTGAAGTCGCAAGCCCACATCAAGTTTGGCGCCACCCAAGGCCAGATCCTCAAGTAACGAGAAACCTGCTGCCTGCGGGCAGCAGGTGGGCAAAAAAACCCCGCCGCCTCCGGAAACGGAGCGGCGGGTTTTTTATTACATCAGATGTTCGATGACCTGCTTGTGCGGACGGGGAATGACGACGCGCTGCACCAGCATGCCCTTGTCGCCGGCCACTTCGCTACCGATCCGAACGCCGGCCTCGACGTCGGCAACATCGCCGGTGAAGACGACATAGCTCTTGCCGCCGATGCCGAAAGCCAGATGCATGCGCACCGGCTCGACCTTGGCGGCCTTGACCGCCGCGTCGGCCGCTTCGATGGTCGAGGCGACCGAGAAGGTTTCGATGATGCCGAGCGCCAGAACCTTGCCGATCGAATTACCGCCGCCAATCGCCGGCATCACCGAGGGATGGATATTCGGAATCAGGAAGTGATCGACGACATTCGGTCCGTCGAGGGCGATGGCGGCCTGTACCGATTGCTTGACCGAGGCGATGTCGCCGCCGACCAGCACGATGTATTTGCCCGGGCAGATCGCCTTCGAGACGAGGATCGTCACCTCGGCGGTCTTCGCCATCACGTCGCTCGCCTCGATGCCTTTGGCGATACTCGAGTACTCCACCAATCCGATTGCATGTAACACGCTAGTCTCCTTATGAACGGCTGATCGTGACGAACTCGTCCGTCACTTGTGTCACACGGCCATCGATGCTGGCATGAATGCGAGCGCCCATGGCCCCTTCGGGTATTTCGCCGATCGGCTGCCCGCAACTGACCTGGTCGCCCTGGCTGACCAGCGCCAGGCTCGGCGCGCCGATATGCTGTTTAAGTGGAATCCTGACTTGCGCCGGTGTCGCCGCCGCCTCGACAAACGGCGCCGGTACGTTGTAACTCCCGATGCCCAGGCGCTCGATCAGGCGCAGCGAAGGCACCAGGCGGTATTCGGCCATCGGGTCGAGCGGGTGCAACTCGCCTTCGTAATGCAGTCCCTGTTCGCGCATCTGGGCTTTCAGGGCAATGTTGATGCGCATCGGCGAGATATCGACCGGGCACGCCCAGGCTTCGCAGATGGCGCATTCCGAGCAGGTCAGGGCGCTCAGCAGGGTCGACGGCGAACCGACATGGTTATAGCTCAGCGACCGGACGATCAGGTGCGGCGGCAGTTCGTGACCGATCAGGTGGCGCGGGCACAACTCGGTACACAGACAGCACTGCTCGCAGGTCGTCTTGGCGATGCGCAGCACCGCATCCATGTTCTTGCGGTGGCGAAGAACGACGATATTGTCTTCCGGTAGCACGATCAGCGCGCCGGTCGTCTTGGTCACCGGCGTTTCCATGTCATGCACCAGATGCCCCATCATCGGTCCGCCTTCGACAACGGCCGTACCGCTGCGGGCCGGCCCGCCCGACATGCTCAAGGCTTCGGCGTAGGAGGTGCCGATCGGCACGCTGACCGTCACCGGATTGTGCACCGCGCCGGTCACGGTCAGCGCCCGGTGAGTCACCGGACGCTCGGCTTCGACGGCGTGGGTCACGTTGATCAGCGTCTGGACGTTGCTGACGATCACCCCGACATCCAGTGGCAGCTTGCCGGGCGGCACGCGGCGGCCGGTCGCCATCCAGATGGTGATCACTTCATCGCCGGCCGGGTACACGTCCTTCAGGATGTGGATGCGCATTTCCGCCGGCAGCAGCGGTTCGAGCACGGCGATCGCCTTCTTGTATTTTGCTTTCAGCGCGATGATGCCTTCCCTGGCGCCGGTTGCCTGCATGGCATAGCGCACGCCCCTGATCAACTCCTCGGGATGGTTGGCCATCAACTGCTGGTCCACGCGTAACAGCGGCTCGCATTCCGCCCCGTTGACGATCAGGATCTCCGCCTTGGCCGCCAGCTTGACATGGGTCGGAAAGCCGGCGCCACCGGCACCGACGATGCCGGCCTGGCGAATTTTCTGGAGAATGTCGCTCATCTGCTGCCCTTTCCTGTGCGTGGCGCCCGGCTCATCGGTTCGTTCTCAGCCAACGAGATAACGCGCCCCGGTGCGGCCGAGCCGGCCGGCGGCCGCCCATTGTTCCAGCAGGGCGCGGGTTTCGCTTACCGGCTGCTTGAAGTGACGCGCCACTTCCTGCGTGGTGCGTCCCCGATTGCTCGATCCGATATAGGCCAGAAGCGCCCCCGCTTCGCTGTCATTCGGCCAGCCGGCCGGCGAGTCGGCGGGCCTTGGCGGCACTTCAGACGTCTCTTCTGACGCAGGCTGCTCAATGATTTTGCTAACCTGGGTAACCGCTTTGCTGCGCCGGCCATTGAAGCCGCGCCGGCTCTTGTCGGCTGCGGCGAGCAGCGGCCCGGACAGGTTCCAGGTATCCGGATCGGGACGCCCGATGACCAGTTGCGCCAGCACGGTGCCGAGTTGCGCGGCGGCGGCAACCCCGGCATCGACGGCCGCCCGGCAGGAGCCGAGATCGCCTTCGACGATGACCGTGACGAAACCCGGTGAGATCGAATGCTGGCGCAGCAGCCGGACATCGGCCGCCTTGACCATGGCATCGCCGGCGGCAATGGCCGGCACCCAGCCGTGCACTTCGATCAGGCCGATCGAGTTCCAGTTCATCGCAACTCAGCTAACCCGAATCGGGTCGGCTGCCACTTCCAGTACGGCCTGCGCGAAGGCATCGCAGGCGGCCTTGCAGGCGGCCTGGCTGCCGGTCATGAAGGCACCCGAGTAGTTCGTTTCGGACGGTGGCGGGACATACATCACCATCTGCACATCGGCGGCTTTCAGCGCCGCATCGATGCCGTAGGTTGCCTCCAGCGGCGGCGCAATCAGGTACGCCATCGGCAACCCGGCCTTGATCCCGGCAACACCCGACAGGTAAGTCCCGGTCCGCGAGATCAGATGCGAGAGGAAGGCGATCGAGCCATCCTCGTTGGCGCAACGGAAAGCCGGGCCGGACTCGATAGTGGCGATCGCCGAGTCGAGGCCGGAACGCACTTCGCCGGGCGTCGGGCCGCCGAACATGATCAGCACCTCGCCAGCCGTCGGCGATGAACTGTGGGCGGCACCGGCATAGAGCGAACGGCCATAGACCACTTCCACCCTGGCCTGCTTGGTCGCTTCATCGGCGGCGATGTAGGTGACATCGTCGGAGTCCGCGGTCAGCAGCCCCAGACAGTTGATGTGGTCGCCAAGCTTGAGTTGTTTCTTGAAGTCGGCGTGCAGCGAAGCAATAAGACGCACCGCGCGGACCGAGGGTTTGATGATGTCCATTACAGCCATGACGTTCTCCTTGTGCGGAATCAGGCGCGATTCAAATTGATGCCGCTGGTTTGCTTCTGCAACATCTGCTTGGCCAGGTCGACAATGACTGCGGCGGCTTCGACCGGCGGCGTGCCGGAACGATGGATGTTGGAAATACAGGTGCGATCGGACTCGACCGTCTTGGCCAGGGTCGGGCTATACACCATGTAGCATGACATGCTCTCGGACTGCCCGAGGCCCGGTCGTTCGCCGATCAGCAGGATGACCACCTTGGCGCCGAGCAATTCGCCGATCTGGTCTTCCAGCTTGACCCGGCCGTAGCGGACGAAGAACGGCGTCCCTACCTCCAGTCCGGCGCTCTGCAGCCCCTTCAGTAGCGGCGGCAGGATTTCGTCGAAGTTGGCGGTAATCGCATCGGTCGACAAGCCGTCCGAAACCACGACCTGGACCTGCGGGTTCTTCTTGCACTTGGCAAGCACCGTGTCGATCGCCTCCTTGCTGAGCCGCCGCCCCTTGTCCGGACGGGTCAGGTATTCGTCCTTGTCGGAGATTTCGGTATGCACTTCGAAAAACCCGGTCTTGGCCACCCATTCGCCGGGAATTTCCTTGAGCACCGTATCCTTCGAGCGGGAATGGTCGGCCAGGAAGCGCAACAAGGCGGTTGTCCGCGGCCGCGGGCCGCAGCGGCCGCCGGCCACCCGGGCGCCGGTACTGCGCCGCAGGTCTTCCAGGACTTCCTTGCGATGCGGGCTCTGCACCCCGATCCAGTTTTTTATGTCGTCACTGCCGAGATCGGGCAAGGAACCTTCATCCCGCCGGGCCGGCGCCGCGGCCGACTGGCTCACGGCGCAAACCGTACTGTTGCCGGCACCTCCGGCATCCGCCTGGAGCTTGCTCATGACGGCCTGGACGATATCTTCGATCTGTTTCTGGTCCATTCTGCTTACCTCTCAGAAGAATACCGAGGCGTCACCCGCCTTCGGGGTCAGGGTGCCGTTTTCCATCAGGCCCATGCGTTCCAGCCAGGCCTCGAACTCGGGGGCCGGGCGCAGGCCGAGCAGTTGGCGGATGGTTGCCGTGTCGTGATAGGCCGTGGTCTGATAGTTGAGCATGATGTCGTCACCCATCGGCATGCCCATGATGTAGTTGCAACCCGCCGTGGCGAGCAGGATCATCAGGTTTTCGTTGGAGTTCTGGTTGGCTTCGGCATGGTTGGTATAGCAGCAGTCGACGCCCATCGAAATGCCGGTGAACTTGCCCATGAAGTGGTCCTCAAGGCCGGCCCGCAAGATCTGCCGGTCGTTGTAAAGGTATTCCGGGCCAATGAAACCGACCACGGTATTGACGATGAACGGGTCATAGCGCCTGGCCAGTCCGTAGTTGCGGGCCTCCATCGTCAGCTGGTCGGCCCCGTAGTGGGCATTCGCCGACAGCGCCGAGCCCTGGCCGGTTTCGAAGTACATCACGTTGGGCCCCGCCACCTTGTTGTGATTGCGCGCCACCTCATAGGCCTCATCGAGCAGGGCGATGCTGACCCCGAATTCGTTCAGCCCCTTCTCGCTGCCGCAGATGCTCTGGAAGATCAGGCCGCTCGGCGCCCCCTGGCGAATCGCTTCCATCTGCGTCGAAACGTGGGCGAGAACGCAGCCCTGAGTCGGGATGGCGAACTTTTCGATCACCTCGTAAATCTGGTTGAGCAGGCGCTTGACGTTCTCGACATTGTCGGTGACCGGGTTGACGCCGATCACCGCATCGCCGGCACCGTAGGACAAGCCTTCGTAGATCTGGGCCAGGATGCTTTTCACATCGTCGCGGGTGTCGTTCGGCTGCAGCCGGCAACTGAAGCTGCCAGGACGGCCGATGGTGGTGTTGGCCTTCTTGACCACCGGCATTTTCTTCGCCCCGTAGATCAGATCGGCGTTGGAACAAAGCTTGGCGACTGCCGCGACCATTTCCGAGGTGATGCCCTTGCGCAGGTATTCGACGTTTTCCAGCGTCGTCGTGTCGCTCAGGATGTATTCACGCAGTTCGCTGACCGTCCAGTTGCGAATGGCGGCAAACGACGTTTCATGCACCGCATCCTGGATCACGCGGGTGACCGCATCATCCTCATAGGGAATCGCCGGATTGTTGCGCAGGTCGGCCAGCGACAACTCACTGAGCACGTGCTTGGCCGCCACGCGCTCTTGCGCGGTCTGTGCGGCAATCCCCGCCAGAATGTCGCCGGAACGCAAGTCGCCGGCCTTGGCCAGCACATCCTTGACGTCCTTGAACTGGTAGGTCTTGCCAAATAGTTGAGTGGTCAGTTTCATCTCGTCGTCTTCCTTTTCATGAAGGAAATGCCAGTGATTTGACAGTCAGCGGCACAATGTCGCCGCCAAAATAACTTTTCCCGATATCGACGTAATCGCCCTCACGGGTTTCCACCTCATCGATGACGGCCAGTTCGCGGCCCTGGATATCGGGTTGCAACTCCATGCCGAGCACCTTGCCCATATCCTGGCGGGCGATGACGATGAGCGGGTTTTCCGGATTCGGGTGGCGCGAAATGAACTGGCGTAACGCCGCGCTGCAGTCGAGGACGACGCGATAGGAGACGGCTAGTTCAGGCGGAATGGCCAGGGCATAGCGATCGGCGCCAAGGTCGATGTCCATGCGCCGGGCCGAGGTTTCCCAGGCTTCGCACAACTGGCCCGAAGAAAAATCGGCGATGGCCAGTGAGGGATGGACGACCGGCACGTTGCGGATCGGCAGATTGGCGTAATTGAGCCAGATCGTGCTGCCGGACAGCGACAGCGAATAGGCGCCGGCCCCGATCACCGTAGCGCGCAGGGTCTGTTTCGGCTCGCGCACCGGCATCTTGGCGAAAGCGCGGTGACGATGCAGGGCGGCGGCCAGCAGCGGCCCGAGATCGCCGAAGGAAAACGCGGCATCCGGGGCAACCGGATGGTAGTAACACTCGCCGACGCCGCCGGAGAGAAAAATCGCATCAAGCGCATGACCGGGACGCAAGCTGTCGGTCATCAGCAGATCGCGGGCCAGCGGCGACGGCTGGCCTTCGATGACCTCGACGATCAGGACCGCCATGCGCTCGGCGACAGCCTCCAGGCGAGCGCGGTCCAGCGAGGATCGGTCGGCGGAGCCGAACAAGGCATCGATGATCTTCTGACCGGGCGCATGGACGAAATCGACCCGCCCTGCCGTATCGGTTTCGACCAGATGGCCGCCGACATTCAGGCAGGCCGTGTCGTCGACGCGGCCGCAGTCGAAGACGACATAGTTCGAGGTGCCGCCACCGATATCGATATTGAGCACCCGCGCCGAATTGCTGCTCGAGTATTCGCCGGCGCCCGAGCCGTGGCCGGCAATGATCGATTCAAGGTGCGGCCCGGCCGTGGCGACGACGAAATCGCCGAGCGATTCCGCCAGTTGCATCACCGTCGCCCGCGCGTTGCGGGCTTTCAGGGTTTCGCCGGTGACGATGATGGCACCGCTTTCGACCTGCTGGCGCGTCAGGCCGGCCGCCTGGTACTGCTGGTCGACGAAGGCGGCCAGTTCGGGCAGGCGGATATGGCCGTCATGATCGACCGGCGTGAAGATCACCGGACTGACATAGGTGATTTCCCGCCGGGAAAACTCGTAATGCGGTACCTGCGAGGCCGGCGCCCGGTTGATCAGCTCGAGCGCCGAAAAGATCACCTGCGTCGTCGTCGTGCCGACGTCGATGCCTACGCTGTTGATCTGCCGGGAACTCATTGTGGTCCGCTTTTTCCGTTGCCGTCTCAGGCTTCGCTCGTGGTCGCCGTGGCCTTCGGCGCGATCAGCATGGCCACCGCCAGGGCGGTGAAACCGCCGACCAGCTTGCCGACGATGACCGCGAAAATCATGCCGGGCATGTTGGCGGCGGTGAAGCCGAGATGGTCGCCAAAGGTGAAGGCGGCGCTGACGCAGAACGCGACGTTAAGCACCTTACCGCGGTCATCCATCTTGCTCATCATGCCGAACATCGGGATGTTGTTGGCCAGCGTGGCGACCATGCCGGCCGCCGCGTGGTTATTGATCTTGAGGAGCAGGCCGATGCGCATCAGCGGCTTCTCGAACCAGCGCGTCAGCAAGAAAACCATCGGGTAGGCACCGAGCAGGACGCAGGCGATATAGCCGATGACCTCGACGGCGCGCATCACTTCACCGGGCTTGTCGCCGGCGATCATGAAGATCGGATCCATGCCGGGCAGAATTTCCAACCCGATTGTCGCCTTGGCGACCGCCAGGGCAAGTCCGACGGTTATCAGGCTGACCAGGATCTTGGCGAAGATCTGGAAGCCACTGATCATTTTTTCCGGAATCAGCCACAGGCCGACGGCGACCAGCACCGAGAAGAACAATACCGGAATCAGATTCATCAGGATCATCGCCAGGTTGAAGACGACCGGTTCGCCATTGACCGTGACCCCGGAATTCATCGCTACCAGGCCGCCAGCGATGCAGCCGAGCGGAATGGTGACGATGCCGGCGAGTACGCCGAGCGCCAGGAAACGGCGGTCTTTTTCATCGATGATGCCGATGGCGACCGGGATCGAGAAGACGATGGTCGGCCCCATCATGGCGCCGAGAATCAAGCCGGCATAAAGCCAGGCGGCGCTATCGACGACACCGTTCACCGTCGCCAGCTCCTTGGCCAGGAAGAAGCCGCCCATGTCGTTGGCCAGCAGCGTGGTGGCGAACATCGCCGGGCTGGCCCCGACCGCCTTGTAGATTGGGATGACCACCGGACCGAGCAGTTGGGCGAGGACGGGAGCCAGGGCAATGACGCCGACCATGGCCAGCCCGAGGGCGCCCATGGCCATGAAGCCTTCTTCAAACTGGGCGCCGGCCCCGGCGAAGCCGCGGCCAACGGCGCCGAGTCCGATCTTGCCGAGGACCGCCTCGGCTCCGCCGAATTGGTTGAGGATGCGGTCCAGCGCGGCGATGGCCATGAAGCCCATCATCACCATCATGATTACCTGGTTGATCGTTTCCATGGCTAGATTCCAAAAATTGGCAGGAGAAGATGTTGTTTCATTGTTTTGCTGGCAGGCGATTCAGAAGTCGTCAATGACCGCCAATCTCCCGGTAGGCTGCAATCGACAGCGGAGTGAGGAACAATGGCTGGCTGGGCAGATGGACCGTCAACCCGGGAAATTCGCTGGCGAACAATTCGCGGACGCCGGGCAAGGCGCATGAGCCGCCGGACAAATAGAGCTCGTCGACCTGATGGCCGGCCAAGTGCTGGCGGACGATATCGCACATTTTTTCGAAGACCGGCTGGACGACCGGCCAGACGCCATCGCCGTCATGGCGTTTGAGAATCTCGGCCTCTTCCAGGGGGATCCGCCGGTTGCCGGCCAGGGTCAGCGAGACGTGATGGCCGCCGGTCGGCTCATCACCGGAATAGACGATCTGACCGTCGCGCACGACGGCGATGCCGGTGGTGCCGCCACCGATATCGACGACGGCGGCGCGCTCGATGCCGAGCAGGCTGGCAACGGCCGAAGGCTCATCGATGACCTGGGCGACCCGCAGGCCGGCCGCTTCGATGACATTCACCGAGATGCGCGGATTGGTGCCCGGCGGGAATGAGGTGTTGGCGCTCTCCAGCGACTGGCCAAGACGCGCCTGCAGACGTTCGAGCTGGTTGCGGACGATCGTCACGGCGCCGAAGTAGTCCCAGACAATGCCGTCGCGCACCACATCGGCCCAGTCGAGACAGACGGCGACGGGGTTGTCGTCGGCATCGAGAACCATCGAGACGATATCACTGGTCCCCAGATCGATCCCGAGGCGCAACGGTCCGCCGACGCGAACCGGATTGGCGTCGTTGATCAGCGCTGCCGCCTGATCGAGGCGGGGGGCCAGCCAGTGTTGGAAATCGCGGCGCGGCATCTCAGACAATCCGGAAGTGGTCGACCAGCACGCAGCGACGCAGGCGAACGAAACTGCTGGCCGAGGTAACGCCTTCACCGGTCGGCGTCGAAATGGTCATCGTCGTCCAGCCCTCCCCGCCAAAACCGAGGCCGGCCAGGCAGGGGCCGTTCTTGACGAAAATGCTGGTATTGATTTCGTTGGCCATGCGATCGAGGTTGTCGAGATTCTTGGAATGCATGGCCGCCGTATGGTGATAGCCGCCTTCCAGCTGCACCGCCAGATCGATCGCCTCGTTGGCATGGCCGGCCCGAATCAGCGGGATCACCGGCATCATCAGTTCGGTCGTCGCAAAGGGGTGATCGGCCGGGGTTTCGACGAACAGCAGGCGGGTGTCGGCCGGCACATCGAGACCGATCTGGCGAGCGATCAGTGCCGCATCCCGGCCAACCCATTTGCGGTTGACGATACCTTTGCCGCAATGGCCGGGCGTCGCGGGTTCCATGCCGGTCAGCAGAACATCCTGCAGTTGCCGGCCCTGGGCGGCCGTCAGTTCGACCGCCTTGTGCTTCGCCATCTCGTGTTTCAGCGCATCGGCCACCTCGGCGACGACGATGATCTCCTTCTCGTCGACGCAGATGATGTTGTTGTCGAAGCTGGCGCCCCAGACGATATCGCGCGCGGCCTGGACTATGTTGGCGGTTTCGTCGACGACGACCGGCGGATTGCCGGCGCCGGCGGCGATCAGCCGTTTGTCGGTATGACGCCGGGCCTCATGGACCACCGCCTCGCCGCCGGTGACGACCAGCAGATTGACTCCGGGATAGCGGAACAGCCGCTGGGCGACTTCGATCGTCGGTTCGGCGACCGTGGTCACCACCCCCTCCGGCCCGCCGGCCGCGACCACCGCTTCGTTGATCAGGGCGATGATCCGTTGCGAAGTCCGTTTGGCTGCCGGGTGCGGGGCAAAGACCACGGCGCTACCGGCCGCGACCATGCTGATGCTGTTATTGATGATGGTGCAGGCCGGGTTGGTCGACGGCGTAACCGATGCGATCACACCCCAGGCGGCATTTTCCGTCAGCGTCAGGCCGCGGTCGCCGGTGATGACCGCCGGATGCAGAGTTTCAGGGCCCGGCGTCTGGCGCGCCTGGGCAATGTTTTTGAGTATCTTGTCGTCGACCCGCCCCATGCCGGTTTCGCTGACGGCCAGTTCGGCCAGCTCACGGGCGTACTGTTCACCGACCGCACGAATGGCGGCGACCACCTTGTTGCGGGTGGCGAGCGAGCGTAACGCCCGGTAAGCCTTGTCCGCCGCGGCAACTGCATCGTCAAGCTCGACAAACACACCGGGCGCCAGCTTCCCGGCACTGCCCTTCGGTTTTTCCCCGGCGAGCAGCCCCGGGTTTTGACCGACCGACTGCAAAACTGCGCGAACGATCCGTTCGACTTCGTTGGCATCCAGATCCACGTTGATCTCCTGCTTTCAGGGGAAACCCCGTCCAACAACCAAACTTTCCGCGTACTTACTTGTGGTACGTGACGCGGTCCCCGAGGACAACCTCATCGACAATCCCGACGACGCTCATGTCGACCGGGACATCGTCGCTCAGCGTTTTGCGGGCGGAGCTCCCCTGCACGACGAGAACCCATTCGCCCGTGCCGGCGCCGATTCCATCCGCTGCGACGTGTGTCGAGCCCTGCGGCTTGCCATCGGCATCGATGAAATCGATCAGCAACAGACGATCCCCTGAAAAGCCCGAACATTTGACGGTTGACACGACTTGTCCGACGACAACTGCGAGTTCCATGCTTGCCTCAACTCAAAAAAGCAACCCTTGAGCTGACGACTGGCAGCCCATTGGGAAATGCGATGACTGATGGATGGTCATCCGCATGCAATACCCTCTGCTCCTCTGTCCCGCACCGGCCGACGAAGGCCGCGGGGCATGGCGGGAGTTCCGGTCGGGGTGGGGCAGGATGCCCCGCCCCCGATCAGTCTTCGAGAGTGCCGCGCATCTTGATCGGGAAAATTTCTTCCAGATCGCCATGCGGACGGGGAATCACGTGCACCGAGACCAGTTCGCCAATACGCTGGGCGGCTGCGGCGCCGGCATCGGTTGCCGCCTTACAGGCGGCGACGTCGCCACGCACCATCGCGGTCACCAGACCGCCGCCGATTTGTTGGTAACCGACCAGTTTGACGCGCGCTGCCTTGACCATGGCATCGGATGCCTCAATCAGTGCGACCAAGCCTTTGGTTTCGATCAGTCCGAGAGCTTCCATTTGCTTTGCCTCCTTAGGGTTTTACAACATTGAATGCGTGGCGGGAACCGGTGCACTCACGAACGGTGAAGCCGTGTAGAGCGGTGTGTTCTCGTTGCGCGACAAACTTGCCTGTGTGCTTGCTGTTACCAGATTATCGTTGGCAATGGGCGTTGCCATTTTGTTCGCGATCAAGCTCGCTTCAATCATGTCACCGACGCTGCACCCCCGCGACAAATCGTGCATCGGCCGGCGCAAGCCTTGAAGCATCGGTCCAAGCGCGGTGTAGTTGCCGAGGCGCTGAGCAATCTTGTAACCGATATTGCCCGCCTCGAGCGATGGAAAGATGAAGACATTGGCCTGGCCGGCCAGCGGGCTGTCAGGCACTTTCAGCAACGCGACCGACGGCACATAGGCGGCATCGAACTGCAACTCGCCATCGATGCGCAGCTGCGGGTCGCGCTGGCGGACCAGTTTGACTGCGGCACGGACCTTCTCGACCGCTGGATGCTTGGCACTGCCGCCACTGGAGAAGGAAAGCAGCGCGATGGCGGGCTCGATGCCGGTCACCGCACGGTAGCTGGCCGCCGTGGTCAGCGTGATATCCGCCAGCTGCTCCGGGCTTGGTTCGGGGACCACGCCACAGTCGGCAAAACCAAGTACCCGCTTGCGCTCCGGATCGAGCATGAAGAAGATGCTGGAAACCGTGTTGTTGCCTTCGGCCAGACCAATCACATGCAATGCGGCGCGGAGCACCGACGAGGTGGCCGAGAGGTTGCCGCCAATGCAGTAATCGACATCGCCGCTCGCCACCATCATGGCGCCAAACCACAAGGGGTCAGCAAGGTGCAGAAGAATCTCCTCCCGGGGCATCGGCGGCTGGTTTTTCTCGGCCAGCTGCGCGGCGAAAAGATCGGCATAGCGGGCAAGCTGCGAGGCGCACGCCGGGTCGATGATCGGCACGCCGCCGCTGAGCAAGCCGTGGTGCTGACTCAATGCCCGCAGGCCGAACGGATTACCGAGCAGAACGGGCCGGGCGAGCCCCTGGGTCAGCAGGCTGCTCGCTGCCAGAATGGCCCGGGTGTCCTGCCCATCGGGGAAGACGACACGCGCCGGATGTTGGCGACACCACTCGGTGCAGGTCCGGATCAGGTCCATCAGGAATGCCCCCCCGGCTGCTCGGGCCCGCCAAGAGTGGCGACGTAGCTGAGCATCATCAGCACATAGACCGCACTGCTCAGCCGGTTGAGCGATTCCAGGATATCCGGCCGCGTCAGCTGGTAATTGGCATCGATGTAGACATTGGCGGCCGCCAGTTCGGCTTCGCGAATCAGGGCGCGCAGGAGATTGAGGCGGGCCACCATTACGCCCTGGGCGGCATCCGGCACGATATGGTCATGGCCGAAATAACGCAAAGGGTCATGCGACAGGCGATGAATGGCTTCGGCGTCGAGTTCGCCCATATGGATGGCCGGCACCGTCTCGCCGGTCACTTCGCCACGCAACACCATGCCCAGACAGGAGCGGACATCGGCCAGCCAGAGCGCCACCTTGCCGTCGCCGCCGCTCGCCGGCAGTTCGCTTTGCACCCAGACGGCATGGGCGATGACGGTATCGAGCTTGCCGCGCAAATGCATGCGCGGGTGGTTTTTGGCGACCAGTTGCCGGGCGTCGAGATGGGTCATCGCCTCCGACTTGTGCGCGACTTCCTGGCCGCACAGCGTACACGCTGCCGCTTCCCGGGTGGCCTGGCTGGTCAGCGGATGTACCTTGAGGCGCGCCACCGCTTGATCACCCGAGTCGCGCGGCGCCGGGCCGCTTTCAAGATAGGTCCGCCCGGCGGCGTCGATGAACTTGACGCCGATGCGCCGCTCGCCGATCAGCGTGCGTGCCGCCGGCGTCAACTGCCCCTCCGCCGGCAGATGAATCTCGGTGCCGGGGGCGAGGCTGAAGTGTTCGCGCAGCCAGGTTTCGGTGATGAAAGTGCCCATGGTTTTCGCCGGTTACTGGTTTTGCCAGTCCGCCGGATAGGTGACGTAGAGGAAACGCACGTTGCTCGGCGAACCGAATTCGATGGCCGAGCCTTTGGGAATGAAAATGACGTCGCCGGGCAGGCCGATGACGGTCTTTCCCTGATGGCGAATATGCAGCTCGCCCTCGAGGATCACGTCGATTTCGTCGTAGGTCAGCGTCCAGGGGAAAAAGCAGTTGCTCCACGCCATGTACCCGGCAGCCATCGGACTGTGGTCGCTGGCCGTGATCACGTCGCTCAGGCCGACCGTATTGCCGGCCCCGGCGCCGTCGAAGCGGGAGAACTGAACCGAACTGCCCTTGACATGCTTGATGCCGTACCCGGCGCCCTCGGCATTGGCCTCGGCCGGGCCGGAAGCGACAGCGGCGACGCCGGCCGATTTCTCGTCGAGGGCCTTGCGAATCAATTGCTCGATAACGTCGTCGGAAACGCTGCCTTTCGGCAAACGGGCGACGATGGCAGCGCGAATTGCGGCGAGCTCTTCGGGATGCGGCGCCGGGCGCTCGGCGCGGTGCGGGATGGCCGATGCAGCGGGAACGGCAGTGCCGGTCTTTTCTTTCCGCGGCGCGACGCTCTCAACCAGTTCGATGTGCAACTGGGTCGCCAGCGTCCGGGCCTCGGGGGTAATGATGGTCGCCGGAAGTTCGACCTCAAGCCGCTGTTTGCCGGCGGCGTGCTGCTGGCGGATGGTTTCCGCAGTGATCAGTTTTTTCATGAGCTAAACCTCCAACGCCGTGGCGGATTCGGCCTCTCTTTGAAATTCGAGAAGCCGGAGGGCAAGGGGTGCAATGCTTTCGGGATGCTGGCTCGAGATCCGAAAAACGTCCCCGGCGATTCCCTGTTCGCGGAGCAGTGCTTCGACACGGTCAGGGTCAGCCTCGGGCAGATCGGTCTTGGTCAACGCGACGACCAGGTGCTTGCCCGGGTAGATCTGCAGAAAACCCGGCGGCATGCGACAGGCGAAGTCGTCGGCGGCATGGACATAGACCAGGGTGCCGACATCGGCGGCGGTATTGATCAAGGCACGGTAAAGGCGGGGGTGGCTGAAAAACTCGCCCGGCGTATCAACGCCGAGATCGCTTTCGTATTCGACCGCCTGCGTTTTCTGAACGTCGCTGCCGCGCTCGAACAGGGCATTGAACAGGGTCGACTTGCCGGCGCCGACCGGCCCCATCAGCATGAAGGCGTGCGCCCGGTCGATGATTACGTCTTTGTGGTCTGACATACCGCATACCCCAAGGAACGCTCAAGCGTTGCTATGACCTGGTTCAAGGCTTCTTCGACTGAGCCGACCGAACCGTAGATGACCAGCGCGCCACTGAAACGATCGAGAAAGCCGATCTGGATGTTGGCAGCCTTGGTGGCGATGTCGCCAGCGATCATCGCGGTTTCGCCGGGCGTGAGGGTCATGATGCCGATCGCTTCGGCGCCCGGAACACCGATTTTTTTACTCAGCTCGTCGGTCGGGTGAGCGATCAGATGGGCGAGAGTCACCTGCTTTCCAGGAACGAATTCCTGGATGATGCGCTCTTTTTCGACTCGGTTTTCCATTGCCATGAACTTCGGTACGCCCCCGTGTTGGATGTACTTATTCCGCCGTTCCGTCTGCTTCGATACTATGCCAAGCGCAGCCAACGCGCAATCGACATGCTGGCCGACAAGCGATGCAAATGCAGAGTAGGCGTGCATCTCCGGAACTACTGTCGCGACTCGCCCGGGCCGTTGACCGGTCGCGCTCGACAGTCTTCACGAAAAACCGGATTATCCGTTGATTTTGTTAGCAAAATCGTCATTTGAGGGGTATACTGTGCGGTTCCAAGGTCTTCTGTAACGCAAAGGCAAACGAGCCTCTTCATCCCGGCTCACCATCCTTTGACCTCCGGCGCAAGCCGGTGCAGACCACCAACGAATCAAACACTTAGCCTCGGCAACAAACCGGGGGCTGTTGCTTTACTGACTACATGCACCGACGGTGTAGCCATTTTTGGTCAATGCGGGATAGGCATACGATACCTGCAGCCATCTTCTTGAAAGGATTTCACATGCCCACCAACCCGGTCCTCGAACACCTGAAGAAGCACGGTCAGCTACTAGACTCCGAGATTGCCGCCGCAACTGGGATCTCGCTTAAACAAGTCCGTCTCTCGCTGACCGATCTCTCGGAGCGCGGCGAGATTTCCCGTTGCACCGTGACCACCTTCAAGGATGGCAAGCCCATCGAAGGCTTCCAGTGCCGCGTTTCCGGTTATTTCCCGCCGGCCGCTCCGGGCCGCAAGCCGACCAAATAGTCTGCCTTGGCAACCGCTTCCGGTTGCCCGGCTTGACTGAGCCAGATAACGAACGGGATGCTCGCAATGAGCATCCCGTTTTGTTTGGCGCCGATTATTTCGGCTCCAGCTGGTCGTAAACCGCCGTCGCGACTTTCGCCAATTCGCCCTTGGCGATGCTGGCCGACAAGGCATAGGAAAATTCTCCGTCGATCCAGTAGAAGACATTGACCTGCCCTTCCCTGGCAAAGCGGAAGCCGGTATCGCCATTGACTTGTCTTTCGGTGCTGACGTAGAGCGTCAGGCGCTGGCCGCTACTTTCCTGATACATGAACTGCGCGACCGGACCGGCGTTGCCCGGCAACAACCGGCCGCCGATCAGTTCGTAGCCGAGCCCCGCCAATTTGGGCGGGCGTACCGGGCTGCCCAGACGCTTCGACAACCACTTGACGAGCAGTTCTTCCTGATCGGCGGCGATTTCAACCGGCCGCCGGAGATCGGGACTATAGACGGCGTGAGCCACGGCAGCTTGGCGGGCCAGCGGAATCGCGGCAGCCAGGCGTTCGTTCGGCTGATACTGGAGATGCCCGAACCAGCCGGCAACGCCGCCCAACAGGGCGATCAGCAAACCGGCAGCAATGCGCTGCACGAACCAGCCCGGTAACCAAGACCCGGGCGGCGCCTCGCCCGTCGCAACCGGCGGCTCGGCCAACCGGCGCAGCGTTGCGGGCAACGGCTCGGCGAGCAGCGGAGCGAATAATTCGCGCAGGGCGTCCCGTTGCCCGCGGTAGGCCTGCAGGCGCTCGGCCGCCTCGGCATCGTTCGCCAGATAGGCATCGATCTCGCCACGCCGCGCCGCCGGCAGGCGGTCGTCGACATAGGCGTGCAGATCGGCTTCGCTGATTGGCAAGGAACTCATCGGACAACTCGCAAAATTGATGAAGACGAACGACCAGCGAGAATCTGGCGCAGCCGTTCGCGGCCGCGCGACAGGCGCGACATCACGGTACCGAGCGGAATGGCCAGCGCCCCGGCGACTTCCTCATAGCTCATTTCCTCCAGCGCGACGAGCAGCAGCACGGCGCGTTGCTCTTCCGGCAATTGGCCGAGCGCCGCTTCGAGATCGCCGACTTCCAGCCGGTCGCTTTGCGTCGCCCGGCTCGGCGCCAGGCAATCCGCGTCGTCGATCGCGACGGTGCTCAGACCGGGGCGGCGCAACTGATCGACGCGCAGGTTGTGCATGATGCTGAACAGCCAGGCGCGCAGGTCGCTCCCCGCACGCCACTGGGCAAGGCGCGACCAGGCCCGTTCGAGCGTGTCCTGGACCAGATCGTCGGCAGCCGCGCGATCGCCAACCAGCGCCCGCGCGTAACGCCGCAGGCGGGGCAATTCGGCCAGGATCGCGTTTCTCTCCACCGGGCTTAGGGTTTGGCGACGTGCCAGAGGTTGTTGAAGCCATCGCCGGTCTGGTCGCCCGGCTTCTGATCCTTGCTCCAGTAATACAGCGCCTTGCCCTTGACTGCCCACTGTTTCTTGCCATCGTCGCGGGTGACCACGGTGTAGGCGCCGCTCGCCATCTCGTCATCGCCCAGCAGGGCGGGCGGCCAGTTGGTCGCGCACGGACCGTTGCACATGCTCTTGCCGTCGGCATCCTTGTCGAAGGTATAGAGCGTCATGCCATTGTTGCCGGTGAGCACGCCACCGCTGGCCATCGGCGGTGCCGCGCCGGCGGTACCGGCAAACAGCGTGGCGGAAACAAGCAGGGCGAACGTCAGTTTGTCTCTTTTCATGATTTTCTCCGTTGGTTTTGGGGTGCTACACGGGATATACGAAAATCAGTCCGCCAATATTCCTGCCGCCGACAATTATTTATCCGCTGGCCAGCCCGAGCCGCCACAGCGAGGTCACTTCCGCAGCCCGAGCGGCATGCAGCGGGTCGCTGCGGTCGCTGGCCTTGGGATGCTGCGGACGGGTGTCGAGGCGGCCAAGCACGGCGAGACCGGCGGCGCCGATCCAGCCGAGCAGTTCGTCCCGGGTGCGCAGGCCGAGGTGTTCGGCGAGGTCGGAGATGATCAGCCAGCCCTCGCCGCCCGGCGCCAGATGTGCCGCGAGGCCGCCGAGGAAGCCGCGCAGCATGCGCGAATCCGGGTCGTAGACGGCATATTCGATGGGCGAACTGGGTTGCGCCGGAACCCAGGGCGGATTGCAGACGACCAGGGGCGCCTGCCCGGCCGGGAAGAGATCGGCCTTGATCACCTCGACGGCGGCGCTCAAGCCGAGTTTCTGCACATTTTCGCTGGCGCACTGCAGGGCGCGTTGATCCTGATCGGTCGCCAGCACGCGCTTGACGCCGCGCCGGGCAAGCACGGCGGCCAGGATGCCGGAGCCGGTGCCGATATCGAAGGCCAGTTGGCAGGCCGCCGGCAACGGTGCCGTGGCGACGAGATCGACGTATTCCCCGCGGACTGGTGAGAAGACGCCGAAATGCGGATAGATGCGGCCCTCGACCGCCGGCACCGGGATGCCTTTCTTGCGCCATTCGTGCGCGCTGACCACCGCCAGCAGTTCGCGCAGCGCGACGACGGAGTCTTCGCCGCCCGGACCATAGGCTTCGTGGCATGCCTGCCGGACATCCTGCGCCCGGTGCAGCGGGACGCTGTAATCGGCGGCCAGCGGCACCAGCAGCAGGCCGAGCAGCGCCGCACGGCGGCCCTGGCTGCGCCGATGTTGGGCGAAGGCGGCGGCCGGCGTCGCCGGCTTTGGCCCACTTTTCGTGCGGGCCTGGCGGTCGGCCCGCTGAGTCAGGGCCTGCAGCAATTGGCGGGCATTCTGCCAGTCGCCGCGCCAGAGGATCGCCGTGCCATCGGCGAGCAGACGGTAGGCGGCATCGGCGCCGAGCCGGTCGTCACCGACGACAACCTTGGCATGCGGCGCGATGGCCGCTTCGGAGCGCCAGCGGGCAGCATGCGGCGCGCCGGCTTCAAGCCATTCGATTGATGAATTCATCGCCGCATTGTAGGCGATTCGCCCCGCCGGCCGGCCCCCGCCAGCGCCAGCGGGGGTGACTGCCGCCTACAAGCCGCCGCGGCCGGGCGCCGCGGCTTCGCCATGTTCGCCGTGCCGATCCATCAGCAGCGCAGCGCCCTGGAAGTAGGCAATCGCCTCTTCGGCCAACTGGGGATTGGTCGGCATCGGCTGGGCGTCCTTGCCGTCGGCGCTGATCTTGAAGGTTTCGATCTTGCGCCGGGGCTCCAGCACCGTCATCACGTCGCCCTTCAGGTAACCGAGGTTCTGGTAGGTCGACAGCAGCGCCCGGCCCTCTTCCGGCGGCATGCGCAGGATGTCGCGGCCGACGAAGTGATCGTCGCCTTGCAGGCCGAGCATGGCGAGCATGGTCGGCACCAGATCGATCTGGCTGGCCAGCGTATCGACGCGCTTCGGCGCGATCAGCTTCGGCGCATAGACGATGGCCGGAATGTGGTAACGATGCACCGGGATCTTCGCCTTGCCGGCGCTGCTTGCGCAGTGGTCGGCGACGAAGACGAAAATGGTGTTGTCGAACCACGGCTTCTGCTTGGCCATTTCGATGAACCGGCCGACCGCATAGTCGGCGTACTTGACGCCGCCACGGCGCTTGCCGGGGGAAGGAATGTCGATGCGCCCTTCCGGGTAGGTGAATGGCACGTGGTTCGAGGCGGTCATGATGTGACCGAAGAACGGACGCCCGGCGGCGGCATCGGCATCGATTTCGCCGAGCACCTGATCGAACAGATGTTCGTCGGCGACGCCCCAGACATTTTCAAATTCGATCAGGCCGTCCTTGAAGCCGGTCCGGTCGGTGACCTGATAGCCCTGCGCCGCGAAGTAGCCGTTCATGTTGTCGAACATGCCATAACCGCCGTACAGGAAATGCGGCGACCAGCCGCGGGCGGCCAGCGCGCCGCCAAGCGTGTTCAGGTTGGTGATGTTCGGCCAGCGCACGACGGACTTGCCGGGCAACGGCGGCAAACCGGCGGAGAGCGCTTCGAGGCCACGCACCGTGCGGGTGCCGGCGGCGTAAAGACGGGTGAACAGCAGGCCTTCCTTGGCCAGGCGATCGAGATTGGGGGTCAGCCCTTCATCGTTGCCAAAAGTCGCCATGTATTCGGCCGACATGCTTTCCATCATCACGACGACCACGTTCGGTTGCTTGGCCGGCTTGTAGGCGACCTTTTGCACCGGTTGCTGGGTCGCCGTCACCAGGCCATGGCCGGACAGGCGTTGCAGGTCGGTCATCACTTCGCCATCCGGCCGGGTGGCGTAAAACTGGCGGTAATTCAGCTTGTTCTGACGGGCCGCCCAGAGGAAGCTGCGCCAGCCGTTGTCGGCCAGTTCGTTGGCGTAGGTGTTGGCGGCAAACTCCGGCGGCGCCATCTTGTAGGCGCTGACCCAGGCGACGACCAGCAGGCCGAGCGCCCAGCCCAGTTGGCTGCGCCGTTTGACATCGACCGCCAGGGCCAGGCGCAACGGGCGGCGCAGGCCCCAGAAGACGACGGCGGTCAGCACGGCCAGTGCCGCGACAATCTTGCCGACCGGATAGGATTCCTTGATGTTGCCGATCACTTCGGTGGTGAACACCAAGTAATCGAGGGCGATGAAGTTGAAGCGAACGCTGAACTCGTCCCAGAAAATGCCTTCCGAGACCGCGACAAAAAACAGTGTGAACAGATAGACGGCGAACAGCGGCCGGCGCAGCCGGTCGCGCCACTTGGCGCTGAACAGCAGCTCGAAGACCAGCCACGGCGAAGCGACCACGGCCGCTGCCGGAATGTCGCGCAGCACGCCGAGGGCCAGCGGAACGAGCAGAACGTCGAGCGTCTGCTGGCTGAAGATCACTGCATGGACGAGCAGCACGATCCGGGTGAGCAGAAAAACGCCCATCGCAATCAGCCCCGTCAAACCCCAGACGCGCAGTCCGTGCCCGTTCAAACCATCGAATCGCTTCATCGCCAACCACCGCAAAATGTATTGCGCGACAGTCTACTCAAGCGCCTGTGAGGAAATTGTGAGGCACCGCGTAACGCGACAGGCCGGCGCCGAAATCGACGGTTATTTCACCGCCGCCCGCTGCGGCATTGCCGGCGCTGACCTGCCAGCCGCTGGCCGAACAGACGTGACGGACGAGGGCCAGACCAAGGCCGTTGGCGCCGCGCGGGCCGACGAAAAAGCGGTCGAAAACGCGCGCCAGATCCTCTTCGGCAAAGCCGGGCCCAGTATCGCGCACGACCAGTTTGCTCTCGGCGAGGCGGCAGACGATCTCGCCGGTGTCGCTGTAACGCAGCGCATTATCGAGCAGATTGCGCAGGACCAGATCGAGCAAGGCGGGATCGGCGCTGACCGTGCTGCCTTCGGGTATTTCCAGGCGCAAACCGACCGCTTTCGGCGCCGCCAGCATCAATGCCGCCCAGACCGACTGGATCGCCGCTAGCAGCTGAATTTCCTCGAGCAGCGCCGGTTTCGCCTCGCGGGCCAGGATCAGCAGGCTATTGGCCAGGCCGTTGATGCGGTCGACGCTGTCGACGATGCGATTGCCCCGCCGGGCGACGGTCTCCGGCAGGTCCGGCAGGGCCGCCAGCAATTCGGCATCGGTGCGGATGCCGGTCAGCGGCGTGCGCAACTCATGCGACAGATTGGCGGCGAAAGCCCGTTCGCGTTCGAGCATGGCGCCCTGCCGCGCCCGGTAATGATCAAGGGCCTCGGCCACCGCCTGCAGTTCGCGCTCCATGCCGGGCTCGACCAGCGACCCCGGCGTTTCCTGCTCGACCCGGAGGGCCAGACGTTCCAGGCGGCGTGTCAGGCGGCCGGCCAGATGGAAGCCGGCGATCAGCGTCAGCAAACCGAGCAGCAGCGAGGCGCTGAGCGTCGTCAGCATCAGGCTGTCGAGCCGCGACTCGTGATCGTCGACGTCGTAGGCCAGGATATAGCGGGCGCTCTCATCCTCGCGGACGGCGACGTGATATTCCTTGCTGCCCAGATAAACCTCATGATTGCCGACCGCCAATCCGGCCAATAGCGGCGGTACGGCGCCAGCCGTCTCGCCCCGGCCGACCCGGTACAGCCACATCGCCGGGGTATTGGGCAGCGCGGCATTCGGCGACTGGCGCCAGATTTCCATGCTGTAGGCAATCTGGGCGTCGAGTTGGTGGTTGATGAACTCCTCTTCCTTCTTGTCGAAGAGCAGGACCGTGACCACCGAGTGCACCAGCAGCACGAGCAGGGCCAGCGCCGCCAGCGAGGCGGCGACCCGGAAGCGCATGCTGGGGCCGCGTTCAGGCACCGACGAGCTTGTAGCCAAGGCCATGGACGTTCTGGATGCCGATGGCCGCGTCGTCGCCGACCGCCTTGCGGACGGTGTGCAGGACGCTGCGCAGATTGTCGCTCGACGCTTGCTCATGGCCCCAGATGGCGATTTCCAGTTCGCGCCGGGAAAACAGGCGATTCGGATGCGGCATCATCACCGCCAGCAGGCGACTGGCCTTCGGCGGCAAGGCCAGCCGGCGGCCGTTCAGGCGAACCTCCTGGGCGACGCCATCGTAAGTCAGCGGCCCGGCGCTCAACGGTCCGCTGTCGGGGCGGCCGCTGCTCCGCCGCTGCAGCGCCTGCAGCCGCGCCTCGACCTCCTTCAGGGCGAAGGGTTTGGCCAGATAGTCGTCGGCCCCGGCGGCGAAACCAGCCAGCTTGTCGTCCAGCGCATCGCGCGCCGTCAACATCAGGATCGGCAGCATGTTGCCGGCACCGCGCAGCTGGCGGGCCAGGCTGGCCCCGTCGCCATCCGGCAGATTGCGGTCGAGCACCAGGGCGTCGATGCCGCCGGCCGCGAGCAGCGGCCGGGCCGCCGCCAGCGTCATGGCAAAGTCGCACTGATGGCCGCAGGCCTCGAGAAAATCGTAGAGATTCTCGGCAATCACGCGGTCATCTTCGACAATCAGGATATGCATCGGCCCTAGGCATCAAGCGGAAGATCGGCCGCCACATCGCCGCCGGCCACGACGACCCGGTTGCGGCCCTGGTGTTTCGCGGCATAGAGGGCATCGTCGGCATGCTTGAGGGCGATTTCGAGCGGGCACTCGCTGGCGTCGGCCAGCCCCATGCTCAGCGTGACCCGGACCAGGCGCCCGTCGGCCAGGCGGATATCGTAATCGGCGCAGCGGGCGCGGAACCGTTCGGCCAGCTTGGCGGCTTCGGCCAGCGAGCTTTCCGGGAACAGGAAGGCGAACTCCTCGCCGCCGTAGCGCCCGACCAGATCCGACTGGCGCAGCGTCTCCTGCATCAGCGCCGCGACGGCGCGGAGGACCGTGTCGCCGGCGGCGTGACCATAGCTGTCGTTCAGTTTCTTGAAGAAATCGAGATCGGCCATGCCGACGGTAATCGGCCGCCGGTAGCGCTGGGCGCGTTGCAGCTCGGCATCGGCCAGCAGCATGAAATGGCGCCGGTTGGTCAGCCCGGTCAATCCATCCTTGTTGGCCAGATTTTCCAGCGCCTGGCGGGCCTCTTCATTCTGCAGCAGCGACGCGTGCAACTCGCCGATCGCCTCCTCGACGACCTGAATCTCGATCATCGGCGAGGCCGCGAATTGCGGGGCCGGCCGTTCGACGCTGAGGCCCGACAAGGCCTTGTCGATCAGCTGTAGTGGGTGGATCAGGTGAGCCCGCAGCAAGACCAGGAAAATCAACAGGAACAGGCCGACCACCACCATCGCCCCGTACAACTTCAAGCGGGCCAGATTCATCGCCGCCGCGACGTCGCCAAGGTCTTTCGTCGCCAGGATGGTTCCCTGAATCGAAATATCGTCGACCAGCAGGCCGAGGCGGGCCGACAGCCGCTGCCATTCGGGCAGATTGGCGGCGAAGGCATTTTCGTCGCGGCTTGACTGGCGGAGCACATCGACCAGAAAACGCTCGAGCAGGCGCGCCTGCTCGGCTGCCTCCCGATGCTCCAGGACGCTCGGATGACTGGCCACCAGCGTCACGACGAACATCGCCTGCTGGCGGGCTTGCGGCGTACTGGCCGCGAAGACCCGTTCGCCTTCCTGACGCAGTTGCTCGAGATTGCGGGAGAGCCGCTGGTGACGGATGATCTCGGGCACCGTCTGGTCCTGCAGACGGGTCGTCGAATCGATCACCCGCTGCTGGTCGAGCGCGATGAGCACGACCATCGCCCCGAAAATCAGGACAAACAGGGCGGCCAGCAAGGCAAAGGCCCGACCGGCCCGAATGCCCTTGAAACCGGAAAAGTTATCGATCATCCCGGCCTCAATCCAGACTGAAAGGAAAATGCCGCCGCACGATGCGGTGGTAGGTGCCGTCGGCGCGCATCGCGGCGATGGCCAGGTTGACGCCCTCCCGCAAGGCACCGTCGGTTTTCGGCAGGGCGATATGGACCGTGCCGCCCAGCCCGCTTTCGGTCAGCGGCCGGCCGGCAAACTCGAAGGCCCCGGCCGGCTCGGAATTCAACATGGCGTAGGCGCTGAGCATCGGAAACAGGCAGAAATCGACCTTCCCTTCGCGCAACAGGGTGAGGGCGTCACCTATCGTCGGGGCGGTGAGTACCGTCAATTCCTGTGCCAGGGCAATGCTCTGCAGATAGCGGTGTTGCTGCGTTTCGGCGACGACGCCGAGGCGCGCCCCGCGCAAGCTGGCCAGGTCCGGCTCACGGCCGAGCCGCCTGGTAAAACGCTGTGTCGTCGCCGGCGCCGCCAGCAAGCGCGAGGACGAACGCCAGAGCGGGTCGCTGAAGGCCACTTGTTTTTCGCGTTCCGGCGTCCGCAGATAATTGCCGAAACCGAGCTCGAACTTTCCGCCCTCAATGCCCGGCAGTATTTCGCCGAACAGCACATGGCGCGTCACGCAACGGGCATTGATCCGCCGGCAGATTTCGCGCGCCAGATCTTCATTGAAAGCGATCAGACCGCCGCTCTGCGCGCCGCCCCTGGCGGACTGGCCGGGCGCTGGCGAGAGGTTGTTCTGCACCCCCAGGGCAATGCGCAATGACCCGGCCTGGGCGACGGAGGCGCAGGCAAGCAAGAGCAGGACGATGGATAAAAAGGCGCGCATCAATCAAGTCTGAAGGGCTGAAACCGGGGGCGCAACAGGAGGAACATGCCGCCTCACTCGCTAGTATCGATCGGCAAAGTATAACAATGAAGCGTTTTCCGGCGCCTCGCTTATCCGGCCGGCCGGGCCGGCAATTCGAGCAACTGACCTTGCAGCGGAAAATAGATCGCCATCCGTAGCGGCCGGGCATCGGCACGGAACAAGGCGGCGTAGCGCTCGAGTTGCGGCCGGAACTGTTCGGCGCGTTGCGGCAGATCGACCGCCGACCCGCGCACCGTCTTGTAGTCGACAATCCAGCGGCAACCGTCGGCGACGAAAACGCGGTCGATCACGTGATTCACCGCCGCCTGACGGGCCGCGCCATCGGCGGTCGCCGTATCGGACAGGCTGCTCCACGCCTGCTCGGCGGCGCCTTCCGGATGCTCGGCCAGGACCCAGCGGCCGCTCTCCGAGGTCAGCGTCGTGCGTACCGCCTGTACCGCTTCGGCGGCCCCGCCGGCCGCCGCGCTGGCGTCATGCCCCTGGTTCTGCAGCCAGCGCCGCCAGGCCGGCTCGAGACCGGCCAGGCGATCGACCGGCCAGTGGGCCAAACCCTGCCCGGCAATCAGTTCGAGACAGCGATGGACCAGCGTGCCGACCGACGCCTCGAGCGCCAGGCCGGCTTCGACGGCGTCCGGCTGCTCGGCGTTGCCGGCGGCCGGGGCCGCAGTCGCCGGCAGATTTGCCAGCAGCGGCGGCACACCGGGCGCGATCAGGCGGACCAGCGGCGGCACGAAAGTCGCCGGATCGATCTCGCCGGTCGCTGCAGCCGGCGCCACGCCGCCCCTCAGAGCGGTGGCAAACACCGGCTGGGCGACGCCCGGCCAGAGCAGCTTGAGCAGCGAGCCGCCGGCCGGCGCCTTCAAGCCGTCCTCCTTCTTGTCGTCGGCCTGTGCCACGCCGACCAGGTGCAGGCGGCGGATGGCACGGGTGGCGGCGACATAGAGCAGGCGCTCGTCTTCGTGCGCGGCGCGCTCGCCTTCCAGTTTCTTCAGGTAGTCGTAGGTGCTCGGCAAGTCATTGCCGGCGCCCTTGGCTTTCAGCGGGGCGACCAGCAAATGTTCGCTGCCGTCGGCCCCGGCCACTTCGTCCCAGAGCAGCAGGCTGCTCTCGTTAACCCCGGTGATGCGGTGCAGGCCGGGCAGGATCACGGTCTCGAATTCGAGGCCCTTGGATTTGTGGATGGTCATCATCTGGATGCTGTCGCCAGCCCGGGCGTCGGGCGGCGCGAACAGCTCGGCGGCCGCGGCGGCGAGCGTTTCGGCATTCAGCTTGCGAGCCGCCGCCAGCTTGTCCACCAGCCGGAAGAAAGCCTCGACGTCGGCCATCGCCTCCGGCGCCTCCAGGCACTGCGGGCCGCCGAGCATCAGCCAGACGCCCTCCAGCCAGCGCCGCGGGTGGCGGCGGTCCTGATGCGCGAAGGCCTGGCCCAGGACGGCGCGGACATGACCAAGGCGTTGCCGGCCATCGTCGGACAGCCGGGCGAGACGCGTCTCGTCCTGCATCAGTTGCCAGATGGTGCGCTGCTTGTCGTCCGCCGCCAGCGCGTGCAGATCGGCCAGCAGCAAGCCGCACCACGGGGCGCGCAGGACGGCCAGCCAGTGCACGCGGTCGGCCCGGTGGGCGAGCGCCGAATACAGGGTGAGCAAATCCTGGACATGCTGGCGGGCCGCCAGCCCTTCGATCTCGACCGCCTGGAAACGCAGGTCCGGCGCCCGCCGGCGGATCTCGGCGACGAGCGCGTCGAGATGGCTGCGCGCCCGGACCAGCACGGCGATGCGCTCGTCCGGGCTGACCCGGCGGCTGGCGAGAATCAGATCGAGAACGCGGCGCCCTTCGTCCTCGGCAGCATCGCTGTCGTCGCGGGCAATCAGCGCCTCGACGCTGACCCCGCTGTCGGGGTAGGCGGGCCGGGTGGCGGCCGACTCGGCGTAGCAGACGGCGCCGGAACCGGGATTATCGGCGGCCGGAAAAATGCTGGGAAAACTGGCATTGACCCAATCAACGATGCCGGGAAAGGAACGGTTGTTGCGGAACAAGCGCAGGTGTTCGAGCCGGATGTCGCCGATGCCGCGTTCGCGGACGCGCAGGAACAACCCGACATCGGCCTTGCGGAAGCGGTAGATCGACTGCATCGGGTCGCCGACCACGAACAGCGTCCGGCCGTCGTCCGGCATCCAGCCGCGCGTCAGCTTTTCGATCAACGAGACCTGGCTCGGGCTGGTGTCCTGGAACTCATCGACCAGCAGATGGCGAATGCGGTAGTCGAGCGCCTCGGCCAGGTCGGTCGGTGCTTCGTCATCGCCGAGCGCCAGCCCGGCACGGGCGGCGATTTCGATGAAATCGACCTCGCCGGCCTCCTGAAAGGTCAGCCACAACTGCCCGGCGGCCAGCCGGAGCAGGCGCGAGAAGCATTCGACGGTGGCCCATTCGGCATCGCTCAATTCCGGGTAGGGCAGACTGCCCAACTGACCGAGCCCGGCTTCCAGCTCGGGAACGGCGGCCAGATCGGCGAGCAACTCGCCCATCGCCTCCTTCTGCGCCTTGACCGCCTTGTCGGCCGGAAAACCGATGTTCTTGGTCAAGGCCTTGCGCAGCGTCCCGGTGCCGGTCAGCAGCAGCGTCGCCAGCGCCTGCCAGCGGGCCAGATCGGCGATTTCGCCGGCCAGCGGCGTCGTCCACTCGAGTAGCGGTGCGAGCACTTCCGGCACGTTGGCCGCGGCGAAGCGGGCGAGCGGCATCAGCCGGGCCTGCCAGCCGGCATCGAGCAGCCCGGCCAGCTGCGCCAGATCGCGTTCGATCAGGGCGGCAAAGCCGGCTTCGACTTCGTCCCGCATCTCGCCGCTTTCGATCCGCGTCGCATGGTGCAGCCACTGGTCGCGGCGGCCGAGCATGGCGACCAGCAGGCGCTCCAGGCGGCCGGCATTGTTGTCCATGAAGGCCAGCGCGGCGGCCACCACATCGGCATCGGCCCCCTCGCCTTCGAGCATTTCCAGCGTCCGCCGGGCGGCGGCCGCGTAATGCGCCGCGGCATCGTCGCTGACGCCGGGCTGGCTGCCGAACCGGCTGAGATACGGCATCTGCCGAGCCAGGCTGGCGCACAGCGCGTCGAGCGTGGTGATGCGCAGGCGCCCGGGATGGCCGAGCAGGCCCCAGGTCCGCGCCCGGTCGTGAGCCAGCACCCGCTCGGCCAGCTCGAAAGTCAGGCGTTTGTGCGGCTGTTCCGGCAGTTCGCCGGCCGCGGCGCGTTCCAGGCTGCCGAGGATACGGTCGCGCATTTCGGTTGCCGCCTTGTTGGTGAAGGTCAGCGCCAGCACTTCTTCCGGATGCTCGACGACGGCCAGCAGGCGCAGGTAGCGCTGCGTCAGCAACTCCGTCTTGCCGGCCCCGGCCGGGGCCTCGACGATGAAAGAGGCGACGTCGAGAGCCCGGCGCCGGGCAGTTTCGTCCTCTTGCAGGCGGTCGACCGCAGCGTTCATCTGGTTATCCTGGAAATTGTCCGGCGCGCCACGGCGCGGCGCCCGGCCGCAATTGTCCAATATCTCGGCCGTTTCGTCCCGCCTCAAGTCTCGGCCGGCGAGAAACGAATGCAGTCGCGGCCGGCGTCTTTCGCCCGATACATCGCGATATCGGCCAGCTTGAGCACCTCTTCCTCGGTGAACTCATGATTGAGGAACATCGCGACACCGATACTCGCCGTGCAATGCAGTTCGACGCTGCTCAGCGAACCGTCCTTGGCCCGGACTTCGAGCACGAACGGTTCGCCGATGGCCAAGCGGATCTTGTCGGCGACCATCCCGGCCTCAAGCATCGACGGCCCGAGATCGACGTTGAGTTCGCCCAGCATGACGACGAATTCGTCGCCGCCGAAGCGCGCCACGGTGTCGATCTCGCGGACGCACCGACTGATCCGCTCGGCCGCCTGGACCAGCAGGCAGTCGCCGACGCAATGGCCGTGGATGTCATTGACCGGCTTGAAATCGTCGAGATCGAGGAACATCAGCGCCCCATAGCGGCCACTCCGCCGGCTTGTCGCCATCGCCTGCTGCAAGCGGTCGTTCAACATCCGGCGATTGGGCAGCTGGGTCAGGGCGTCGTAGAAGGCGAGGTGATGGATCTTTTCCTCGGCCGCCTTGCGCTCAGTGACGTCATGGGTGACCACCACCACGTATTTGACCGCCCCCTGCTCGTCGCGGATCACCCCGCCGTGCGACTCCATCAGGCGGATGCTGCCGTCGGGCCGCATGAAACGATACTCAAGATGCTGCCCGACCCCGCTAACGACGCTCTCCCGGAAGGCCTGCACGACGCGCTCCCGGTCGGCCGGATAAACATCGAGAAAGGACGTGGTGCCGGACAGATTGCGCTCGCCGAGCAACTGGGCATAGGACGGGCTGTTGTAAACGCGCCGCCCATTGGGGTCGAGGACGGCGATAAAGCCCTCGATGCTCTCGGCGATCAGGCGGAAGAATTCCTTCTGCTCGCGCAAGGCGTCCTCGACCTGCTTGCGCCCGCTGATGTCGTGGAATTCGCCGAGAATGCACTGTCGGCCATTCAGGACAAACGGGCTGCCATTGATGTCGACGTAGATGATCCGGCCGTCATGGCGACGCACCGGGATGTTCTCGGCGGCCTCGATTTCGCCGCTCACCAGTTGGGCGAAGGCCTGGCTCACCTGCGGCACCTCGGCCGCCGGGTGAATGTCGGGAACGGCGAGTTCCGACAGTTCGTCGCGCGAATAGCCGACCATTTTCAGGAAAGCTTCGTTGGCACTGAGCAGGCGCTTGCTGGCCACATCGGCAACGACCAGGCCGTTGCGCGCCTTGTCGAAAATCGCCCGGTAACGCGCCTCCGACTCCTCGCGGGCGATTTCGGCATTCTTCTTGTCCGAGATATCGGTCAGCGTCACGTGCACGGCGAGCCTTTCATCCTCCCGGCGCACCCCGAGACAATCGAGTTGCAGATAAACGACGCCGGCCGCCGGTCGCTGCAGCTTGAATTCAGCCGTTTGCTGGCCACCGCGCAGGATCAGCGAGGCGAACAATTGTTGCCAGCGCTCGGTATCGTCCGTTGCCAGATAGGCGGCAAAACGGTGGTCAAGCAGGTCGTCGCGCGCGATGCCGAACAGTTCGGCACCGGTCAGATTGATTTCGGCAATCAGCCCGTCGCGCGTCAGGGTCAGATAGCCGACCGGCGACAGTTCATAGAGATCGAGGTAACGGTTGTGCGCCGCCTCGATTTCGGCCAGAGCCTGGCGCAACGCGGCATTCTTGTCTTCCAGCTCGCGTTTCTGGCATTCAAGCTCGTGCAGCAACGCCGGCATCGACAGGTCGGTCCCTCCCGTATCCTGCCGGTGCGCCGCATCGCCTGCTGCCGACGCCCGGCCAGCCTTGTCCTTCATCAGCGGAATCTCCTTGCATGACGCGATGGTGCTGTCGGCAGCACCGGAAAATCAGTCAATTTGCTTTTCCACTATAGGCCAATCCAATGCCAAATAGCTGGCCGACCGGTGGATGCCGCACGTCCACCAGCTAGCATACACCGGCGCCCTGCCGTCGCTGCTCAGTCGGCGACTTTGGCCTGCGCTTCAGCCAGCAGACGCTGGCGCTCGGCCAGACGGAGCAGCGGCTTGACTTCACAGTACTGCAACGCCTTGGCGTCGGCGAAACTGACCCCGGCGACACCCTGGCGAACTTCGCGGGCGACGGCATGCAGGCGTTCGCGCCAGTGCATGACGACGGCGATCCAGTCGGGGAATTCGGCCGGATCGAAAATCTTCTGCTTGTCGTCGCCGACCCCCTGGACACCCGGCAGGATGTCCTTTTCGTCGGCCACCCCGGCGAACCCCGGCTTGTCGAGCAGGACCTTGGCAAAGACCACCGCCGCCACCTCGTCGGCGACCAGCGCCGCGTAGATCGGCAATTGCGGCTCGGTCAGCCGGGCCGCGGCCCAGTTCTTGATGTCGATGGCGGCACCGGTCTTGTAGTCGATGATGACCTGCCGGCCATCGGCCAGCTGGTCGATGCGGTCGACTACCATTTTTACCCGGATCTCCTCGATCTCGACTTCGGCCGGCTGCTCGCAGGCGACCACCGTGAAATCCAGCCCGCGCTTGGCTTCGACGGCCAGCCAGACGATCAGCAGTTTTTCCAGGCGGGCCGCTTCCAGTTGGCGGAAGCGCTCCGGCAAACTCACCCGGCGCTCCGTTTCAAAGGTCTCCAGCGCCTGCCGCACCGCCGCCCCGATGACCTGCGCCAGCGCGGCCGGGGCCAGCGCAGCCAGCGCCTGCGAGCTGCGCACTTCACGCCAGAACGCTTCCAGCGCCTCATGCACCAGCGTGCCGCGAGCCGCCGGATCGAGGCCTTCGACCGGTTCCTCCATGGCTTCGCCGCCCAGCCGGTACTGGTAATAGGCCCAGGCCGGGCAGATCGCCTGGGCGCGCAGCAACCAGCTGCCGCCGGAGACTTTCTCGCCCTCGGCGACCGGCGGGGCCAGCGCATCGGCCCGCTGCTCGCAGGCGATGCCTGCCTGGGCAGCCAGTTGGCGGGCCAGCCCATCGTCGACCGCCGGCCCGGTAGCGGCCGCCGCCAAGCCGGCGATCAGCGGACTGGGGCGGAGTATCCGGTTGCCGTCGGCCAGCGCATACGAAAACGTCACATCGGGCGCGGCGAGCAACAGCCGGGCATGGACGCGCGTCGCGAAATCGAGTTCAACCTCGGCGCTGGCATGCGCCGCGCCGGCCGCCCGCAACAGTTCGGCCGGCAGCAGCGGATTCGGTCGAGGCGCCGGCGGCCAGAGGTCGTCATTCATCCCCATCACCCACAGGGCGTCGAAAGCCAGGCCGGCGCTTTCGAGTACGCCGAGCACCTGGATGGCCGGCTGGCCGCGCGTTTCCGGCTGGAAGATGCGCTGCCGGCAAAGCTGCGTCAGACGACGGACGGCTTCGCCAAACGACAAGGGACCAAGCAGCGCGTCGAAGCGGCCGAAGCCGTCGAGGACTTCGCCGAACGCCCGGCAGGCCTGGAATTCGTGGCTGGACAGCGGCCGCTCGCCGGGCCAGCCAAGCGCTTTCAGCGCCTGGCGGAAACGCGCCGACCATTCGCCGGGCCGCAAGGTTTTCGGCAGACCGTTCAGCGTCTCGATAAAAGCCTGCAGCGCGGCGATTGTTTGCGGACAGAGCGGCGGCGCTTTTTCAGCCAGCCGTTCGGCCTGCCGGATCAGCGCCGACAGCGTCGTGAAATACGGCAGGTCGCGGCGCAGCGTGGCATCGAGCCGAGCCCGCCCGTCGGCTTCGTGCTCGGCAGCCGCCCAGCCGCCGGCCAGCAACAGCGCCGACAAGCGGCTCTGCTCGACCTTGCCGCGGCCTTTGCCGACCGCGCCGACGGCCAGCAGATCGAGGCCGGCGCGGATCAGCGGCAGATCGGCCAGGGTCCGGCCGAGCGAAAAGTTGAAGGAACGCGCCACTTCACCGGCATCGGGCCGAATCAGCGCCGGGTGCAGGGCATCATCGAGGGCGAATTCCAGCCGGTCGCGCACGCCGGCCAGATCGGGTGCCACCACCCCCAGCCGGGCGGCCGGATGAGCGGCCAGCTGGGCGCTCGCCCAGGCCGCGATGGCGGCACATTCGGCAGCGCTGTCGGGACAGGCCAGGCGCCGACGCGTTCCGGCGCCATCCGCTGCACTGCCCTCGTCGAGGCGGTCGGCGGCATTGTCGACGATGACCCCGCGTGCCGTCAGCGCCGCTGCCAGGTGCTCCTCAAGCGGCGTGCGGCGATCGAATCCGGCAAAAAACACGGCCGGCGGCAAGCTGAAATGACCGGCTTCGATCAAGCCGATCAGCTGCCGATGCAGGCTGGCCTGGTCGAGCCAGTGGCCGCTCCGGCAGCGTTTGACGAATTCGGCCTGCCAGCCGAGAAAGAGGCGGGCTTCGTCGGACAGCGTGGCGCCGCTCGGGCGGATCTGCCAGATCGTCGCGAGGGCGTGCGCCTCGGCCGCCGAGGCCGCCATGCCCTGGATATCGAAAAGCGGCGCCGCCTCGGTCAGCGACGCTTCGATAACGTTTTCCCAGAGCAGCCGCTCGGCGAACGGGTCGAGGCCGCCCGGCAGTTCGGCGATGCCGCTGAGCAAGGCTTCGTCGGCCAGCGTCGCCAGCCATTGGCCGACGGTCAGCGCCTGCCGCGTCCGCCAGACGGTTTGCCCGCCCGGCACCGCGCCGCGCAAGGTTTGGGCAAGGCGGGTCGTGGCGCACAGATAGAGGGTTTGGCTCATGCGATTGGCCAGCAGTCCGGTCGCTCAGTTGGCTCTGGCCGGCCGCGCCGGACGGGCGGGGGCCGGCAGCGTCGGACGTTCCGGTTTCGCCGGTTTGACCACCGGCGAGGCCGGTCTGGCCGTCGGCCGCGCCGGGGCCAGCGAACGCGTCTCGCTCCCGAGCGGGCCGGGCATCGCCGGGCGCGCCGGACCCGGCGGACTGGCCGGAACGGCGTTGCTTTGGGCGAGGCCCATGCCGGCCGACAACAGGCTGCCGACCAGGCAGATCAGGAAACGCAATTGCATGATTTTCTCCAGCACATCAATTCGGGCAGTATGCCAGCCGCCGGCACGCGGTGCCGTCAGGGTGTCCCGACAAAAAGGAAAATATTGGAAACGCCGCTGGTCGAGTAGCCGAGACCGAAATAGGCCGGACCGAACGGCGTTTCGCCGCCGATATAGATCGCCGTCGAGTCGAGAACCCCGTTGAGTTTCGATTCGCTGTAGCGCATCCCGACCTGCGCCGCCTCGAAGGACAGCCCGAGGCGCATGTCGCCGCGCAAGCCGAGCGGCAGGCGGCCGATGATCTGCTCGGTGCGCAGACCGGCGTAGCGGATGTCGTCGCCGATGATCTGGTTCGGCGCGAAGGCCGTCATGTTCTGGAAGCCGCCCAGCATTCCCGCATCGTAGAGCGGCAATTCGCCCTTTGGCGAACCGATGTAGCGAAGCCGGGCATTGAACACCGTGCCGCCGAACGCGAAGGCGCCGCGCAGATCGGCATCGGCCCGCGAATAGTTCTGCTGCGGCGAATCGAAATACGACAGCTGGGCGGCCCAACCCCGGGTCGGAAAGTACATCCGGTCGAACTGATCGAAATCGAGTGTTGTCCGCCAGCCGCCGAATTTCTGGTCGGCGCTCGGCAACGAGGGCGAGCCGATATCGAGATCGAAGAAACGATGCCGTTCGACCCAGCCGAGACGGACCGGCCCGAGCAAGCCGACATTGGCCCCGAGGTAGGCGCCGATGCCGCTCTCCGTCGCCTTGTACTGGGCAACCCGGCGATCGTCCTGAAAGACGTTGATCTGGGCCTGCTCGACGCCGGTCGTCGCTTCGGCAAAGAAGCGCTGCGCCGGATCGAGCGGCTGGTAGAAATTGGCCCCCAGGCGATGGGTCGAACCGATTTCGCCGGTGACGATCAGTTCGCCGCCCAGCTTGTTCAGCCAGGTCCGGTGATAGGCGGCGCGCAACGAAAAAGCCGAACCCTGGCTGTTGTCGGCCTGCAGGTTGACGGCGAAGCGCAGGTAATCCGGCCCCCAGCTTTTCTCGACCGGCATGACGCGCAGGATGTTGCGCTCGCGCTGCTGCAGCACCGTGTAATCGACGCTTTCGTAGTAGCCGTCGCCATACATCCGGAGCAAATCGCGGTTGATGCTGCTCGGCCGGATGGTCTGCCCCGGCTCGACATGCAGATGGCGCTCGATCACCGCGCGATTGACCCGGTCGAGGCCGACGATTTCGATCTCATCGATCTTCGGCGAGATCCGGTTGAGCACTTCGATACCCCGCCACCACGCCGCATAGCGCACCGGGTCTACGGCCAGGCGGGCCAGTTGACCGCTCATTGCCTCGGCCGCCTCCCGGCCGCGATCGGCCGTTTCGGCATGGCGCTCGAAATCGCCGGCGGTGATGCCGTTGAGCTCGGGCTTGATGTAGATGTCGTCCGGTCGCAGCGTGGCCAGCGAGCGCGTCACGTTCTGTTCGGTCAGCAGGTTGACCATCTGGGTCGACACCGTCAGCAGCGAGCCGACATCTTCGGCCTTGAGCAGCGGCGAGCCGACATTGACGACGATCACCACGTCGGCCTGGCAGCGCTCGCGCACCTCGCCGATCGGCACGTTGTCGACCAGGCCGCCATCGACCAGCTTGTGCCCGCGATGGAGGACCGGCGCGAGCAGGCCGGGCACCGACATGCTGGCCCGCATCGCCGTCGCCAACGATCCGTCACGCAAGACGACGCGTTGGCCGGTGCCGATATCGGTGGCGATGATCGACAACGGCAGCGGCAATTGCTCGATGCCGCGTTCGCCCTGATTGGCGCGCACCAGCTGGTTGAAGAACAGCTTGATTTTCTGCCCGGCAACGACGCTCGACTGGTATTTGACGCCATTGGTCACGACGCCGCTCTCCGAGCCCGGCAGGTAGCGGCTCGATACCGCCTTGTTGCGATAGCTCATCTCCGAGTATTCGGGATTGTCGATGAACATGTCGTTCCAGTCGGCGCTGGCCAGGCTCTGCCGCATCACGGCCGGCGACATGCCGGCCGCCCAGGCCCCGGCGACCAGGGCGCCCATGCTGGTGCCGGCGACACAATCGACCGGCACGTGCAGTTTTTCCAGCACTTCCAGTACGCCGATGTGCGCCGCGCCGCGCGCCCCGCCACCGCCGAGCACCAGGCCGACGCGTGGCCGGCGCGGTTCTTCGGCGGCGTGCGCGACAAGGGCGACAGCCAGCAGGGCAACAATCAACGGGCGGATCAAACGGCAGCAAATGGGCATGGGACAAAACCGGTAGTTACAAAAAAGCCCTGCCGAAGCAGGGCTTTTCGTTGAAGCGTCGGCTGATTACTTGGTGCCGATGACTTCGATATCAACGCGACGATCCGGTTGCAGGCAGTCGATCAGCGCCTTGGACTTCTTCTCGCCCTTGCACTTGTTGCCGGTGACCGGTTGCTTTTCGCCCTTGCCTTCGGTGTAAACACGGTTGGCTTCGATACCCTTGGCAACCAGGTATTCCTTGACCGCGGCAGCGCGCTTCTCGGACAGCTTCTGGTTGTAGGCGTCGCCACCAATACGGTCGGTATGGCCGACGGCCAGGATCACTTCGAGCTTGATCGCCTGGGCCTTGGAGACCAGTTCGTCAAGCTTGGCCTTGCCTTCCGGACGCAGTACAGCCTTGTTGAAGTCGAACAGGGCGTCAGCGGCGACGGTTACCTTTTCGCCAACAATGCCGGTCTTCGCCGGGGCGGCGCCGGTTGCAGCGCTGGTCTTCGGTTCGCAGGCTTCCTTCGGCAGCAGGTCCTTGTCGCATTCGCAACCGGCGGCGTCCTTGGCGGCAGCAGCCGGGGTCCAGTAGCCGGTACGCCAGCACAGGCCGAAGCCGCTCTTGGCGACGACGTCGCGCTGGTCGATGACATAAACGCGCTCTTGTGCTTGAGCGACATTGGCAGCGAAGCCGATACCGGCCAGCAGTGCCAGAACCAGTGATTTCTTGACGATGTTCATAATGAGGGTATCCCTGTCGAAAATTTTAGACCCCCACATTGTAAGGGAAACCGTCTCAATCTATTACGAATAGTTGCTTTCCTGCGCCGCGGCCATGCAAAGAGAATTCCGGTTTTTCGCCACGGGTCAATTACCATAGGCCCTTGATTTCGATTCACGGATGGTAATGGCAAGCATCAAAAGATTTGTCCATTGGCTTCTCGGCAAGCCAACGTCGAGCGACCAGCCGGTGGTTGCCGCCCTCGCCCGGTTTCGCGACCCGGAAGCCGACGCGCTGGAACTGATCCGCCACCTGATCAGTGTCCTGCGCCCACAGAACCGGCGCGACGATGAATCGGCCGGGCGCTATCAGCGCATGCTGAGCGAACTGGAGGTCGATGGCGAACTGCGCCGGGCTTTTCGTGCCCATATCGTGCATTTCATCGCCGCCCGCCGGCTGATGACCTTCTTTACCGACAGCGGCATCCTGCCGGGTACCGGCTTTTTCTCCGAATGGTGGCGCATCCTGGGCAATCGCCTGCTGCCCGAAGCGCTCGACGAGCGCCAGTTGAAGGACTGCCTGCACGTCATTTTCGACCGCCCCACTGACTGGCGCTGGCTGGAGCGCATCCCCGACGGGGCATCGCAACGTTTCTGGGCGCTCATCGCCCCGGCCGAGGAATTGCGCAGCCTCGACTGGCGCGCCATCGAGGAACAGATGCTCGACGCCGTGCTGCTGCTTGCCCACCGGGTCAGCGGCCTCGGCATCGAGGGCGAGCTGATGCGCGCCTCGCCCGATTTCGACGACCATACGCCACGTTTCATCGCGCTGTCGGCCGAAGCGCTGGACTTCGTCAATGCTTTCCGTGCCGCGCAGAGCGACCCGGCACAGACCGCCGACGACGGCAGCCAGTTGCTGGTCATCGCCGCGCAATGCCAGGACACCCTGCAGCGCATCCGCAAACGGGCCCTGAGCATCGGCACCAGCCTGCACCTGTCCTATATCCTGACGCGCAGCGAGCAAAGCCTGCTGCGCCTGCACGAATTGGTCGCCATCCTGACCGGCGGCGGCCATGCCGAAGCCATCGAGGCTTCGGCCGGCTTCGCCCGCGCCGCCTTCCTCGCCGAGAATCGCCGGAACAGTCTCGGCTTCTACATGACCCAGCTGTCGCGCCTGCTCGCCGTGCGCGTCACCGAGAACGCGGCGCGCTCCGGCGAACACTACATTTGCGAGACGACGGCCGACTACCGCCAGATGTGGCGCTCGGCGGCCGGGGCCGGCGTGCTGATCGGCGGCATGGCGCTGCTCAAGATCTTTACCGCCGACCTGCACGCCCCGCTGTTCGTCGAAGCCTTCCTGTTCAGCATGATCTACGGCCTCGGTTTCGTCCTCATCTTCCTGCTCGGCATGACGGTGGCCACCAAGCAGCCGGCGATGACGGCGCAAACGCTGGCCGGCCTGCTCGGCGATCTGAAGCCGACCCGCGCCGCCGACCTCGAGCGCCTGGTCGATGTCGTCGCGGCGGTCAGCCGCAGCCAGCTGGCGGCCATTGCCGGCAACGTGATGGTCGCCCTGCCGGTGGCCATCGCCATCGGTTTCGGCTTGAGCCACTGGCTCGGCGGGCCGGTCATCTCGACCGACAAGGGCGCCCACCTGATCGCCGATCTCGACCCCTTGAGCTGGGCCCTGCCGCACGCCGCGATTGCCGGCTTCTACCTGTTCCTCTCCGGGCTGATCACCGGCTATTTCGACAACAAGGCGGCCTATGCCAACATCGGCCAGCGCATCGGGCGCCTGCCGGGGCTGCGCCGCCTGTTCGGCGACGAGCGGGCCGGGCGTTTCGGCAACTACATCCAGGAACGGCTGGGCGGCCTGATGGGCAACTTCCTGTTCGGCTGCATGCTCGGTTCGACCGGGGTAATCGGCACCATCCTCGGCCTGCCGCTCGACATCCGCCACATCGCCTTCTCCTCGGCCAATCTCGGCTACGCGCTGATCGGCTTCCAGTTTGCCCTGCCGGTCCAGGCCGTGCTGTGGGCGGCCTTCGGCGTCGCCGCGATCGGCTTCACCAACCTGGCGGTCAGTTTCTGGCTGGCCCTGCGCACCGCCCTCGGCGCCCGGCGCATTCAGTTCGAGCACTGGGGGCCGTTGTTCTCGGCGATCTGGTTGCGCTTGCGCCAACAGCCGCGCAGTTTCCTGCTGCCCCCGAAGCCGTCGGCGGACGCTGCCGCCGGCAGCTAGAATGCGGCGGTGAGCAAAGCCTCGGCGGCGTCCCGGCGCCTCTTCCCCATGCTGTTGATGGCGCTCGCCGCGCCGCTCGCGGCCGGCGAGATCGAGCTGCAGGCAACCGATGCGATCAGCGAACTGCTGACGCCCTACCTGCCGGCCGAGGCCGGCAGCCGGCACAAGCTGGAAGAGCAGCTCGGCGAGATCCTGGCAACAGAGGGCTATTTTTCGCCACGTCTCGAATTCGCCGATAGCGACGGCCGGCTGCTGCTGAAAGTCGATCCCGGTCCGCGCACCACCATCGGCCAAGTCGATGTCGCCATCGACGGCCCGCTCGCGGCCGAGACCCGGGCGGCGCTGATCGCCGGGTGGTCCCTGCCGGTCGGCCGGCCGTTCCGCCAGGCCGACTGGAATACCGCCAAGCAGCAGGTGCTCGGAGAATTGCTGGCGACCGAGCATGCCGGCGCCCGGCTGGTCGATAGCGCCGCCGAAATCGACACCGCCAGCCAGCGCGCGACGCTCAGCGCCCACTACGACGCCGGCCCGCGCTACCGCTTCGGCGAGCTGCGCATCACCGGCCTGCAACGCTACACGCCGGACCTGATCGAACGCTACAACCGCGTCGTCCATGCCGGCGAGCCTTACCGCGCCGACCGCCTGAACACGTTGCAGAGCACGCTGCAAGCGACGCCCTACTTCGCTTCGGTACAGGCGACGCTCGATCCGGCGGCCAGTGACGCCGATATCGATGCCGACGGGACAATCACCGCCCCGGTGCTGCTCGCCGTCCGCGAGCGCCAGCCGCACCGCATCGGCTTCGGGGCCGGCGCCAGCTCGAACACCGGGGCCCGCGTCGAGGTCAATTACCAGACCCCCAATCTCTTCAGTCAGGCCTGGGAACTGAACAGCGGCGTGCGCCTCGAGCAGAAGCGGCAAACCGCCTACGCCGACGTCTTCCTGCCGCCCGACAGCAAGAACCGCCGGCACAGCGTCGGCCTGATGGCCGAAGGCAGCGACATCCAGGGCTTGCGGACCGAGCGCTACGCGTTTGGCGCGCAGACCGTGCAGCAGCGCGGCAGCATCGAACAGCGCCTGTCGCTGAACTGGCAGGAAGAACGCCGCAATCCGGACGGCGCACCGGAAACCACCAGCCGGGCGCTGGTCCCCAACGTGATGTGGACCTGGCGCCGGGTCGACAGCCTGCTCGACCCGCACCACGGCATCGTGCTCCAGGCGCAGGTCGGCGGCGGCGCCAAGGCGGCGCTCTCCGACCAGAACTTCGTCCGCCTGCACGGCCGCTGGTTGCAGTACGTACCGCTCGGCCGGGTCGATACGCTGACCCTGCGCGGCGAGGTCGGCTACACCCAGGCCGATTCGCGCCGGCGCATTCCGCAGGATTACCTGTTCCGCACCGGCGGCACCGGCACGGTGCGCGGCTATGCCTACCAGAGCCTCGGCATCAAGGAAGGCGCGGCGACGGTCGGCGGGCGCTATCTCGGCGTCGTCAGCGCCGAAGCCACGCACTGGCTGAACGACAGCTGGGGCATCGCCGCCTTCGTCGATGCCGGCGATGCGATCGACGACCTCGCCGACATCAAGCTGGCCGTCGGCTACGGCCTCGGCGCGCGCTGGCGCAGTCCGGCCGGACCGATCGGGGTCGATCTGGCCTACGGTCAGCGGACCGGCGAAGTGCAGTTGCACTTTTCCCTGGCAATTCCCTTCTGAGATGCGCCGCGCCCTTGTCCTGAGCGCCGCGCTGCTCCTCGCCACCATTGCCGGCGGCACGGTCTGGCTGGCCGGCAGCGCCAGCGGCCTGCACCAACTGGCCCGGCTGGCCGGCAGCGCCAGCGGCGGCCGGCTGCAGATCGAGCGGCCGAGCGGCCGCCTGCTCGGCCCACTGGATATCGCCACGCTACGCTGGCAAACGCCGGAGCTGCAGGTGCAAGCCGAGCAGATCCATGTCGACTGGTCGCCCGCCGCGCTGTTGCGCGGCAGCCTGGCGATTGCCGAACTGCGTATCGAGCAACTGCACATCGTCAGCGCCCCGAGCGCGGCACCGACGCCGCCGCCGACCGACCTGCGGCTGCCGCTGGCGGTCGACATCGATCACGTGCTGATCGCCGCGCTGCACTACGGCAACCTGCTGACCGCCAGCGACATCGCCGGGCGCCTGAGCAGCGACGGTCGCCACCATCGCCTGAGCGACTTCCGGGCGCGCGCCGCGGATATCGCCGTCAGCGGCCAGGCGACGCTGGATGGCGCGTCGCCCTTGCTGCTCTCGGCCGGTGCCGAACTCACCGGCCAGCTCGCCGAGCAGCCGCTGGCCCTTGCCGTGCAGGCCGCCGGCCGGCTCGAACGCCTGGCGCTGCAGGCCGTCGCCCGCCAGGGCATCGAAGGCGAAGCCGAGGTGGTGCTCACCCCCTTCGCGCCGGCGGCTTTTGCCAGCGCCCGCATCGCCCTCGCCAATATCGATCCGGCCGCCTGGCAGCGTGCCGCGCCCAAAGCCCGTCTCAGCCTGCGCGCCGACCTCGCGCCACAAGGCGACGGCGTGGCCGGCGAATTCACGCTGAGCAACCCGCAGCCCGGCCCGCTCGACCGCCAGCGCCTGCCGCTGGCCAGCCTCACCGGCCGCCTCGACTGGCAGGGCGCCAGCGCCCGACTCGACAATCTCCAGGCCGGGCTGGGCGGCCCGGGCCAACTGAGCGGCCACGGGCAATGGGCGAATGGCGCGCTGGCCCTCGATCTCGATGCCCATAACCTCGACGCGGCGCAAATCGTCTCGGCACTGCGGCCAACCCGGTTGGCCGGGCCGATTACTGCGAACCTCGCCGCCAACCGGCAAGCCATCAAGCTCGACCTGAAGGACCCCAAGTTCACCCTGCGCGCCGCCGCCAGCCATGCCGGTGAGAAAATCAACGTCGATCGCCTGGAAATCGGCGCCGGCGACGCCCGGCTGGCCGCCAGCGGCGAACTGGCGATGAACGACAAGCTGGCTTTCACCGCCCGCGGCGACCTCAGCCATTTCGATCCGAGCCGCTTCGCCAAGGTGCCGGCTGCCCGGATCAATGCCCAGCTGACCGCGCAGGGTCAGCTGGCACCGCGCCCGGTCGTCACGGCCAGCTTCGCGCTGACCGACAGCCTGCTCGCCAAACAGCCGCTGACCGGACACGGCAAGCTGAGCATCGACTGGCCCCGCATTCCGCAGGCCGACATCGCGCTCGCCGCCGGCGCCAACACGCTGCAGGCGCGCGGCGCCTTCGGCCGCCCCGGCGACGCGCTGAGCATCGCCATCGAAGCGAACCAACTGACGCCCTACGGATTGGAAGGCGGCATCAGCGGCCGACTGGCGCTGAGCGGCACGGCCCGGCAACCGAAACTGGCGGCCCGCGCCGAGGCTGCCCTGCTCGGCCACCCGGATTTCGGCCGGCTGAGCGGCCTGACACTGGCGGCGGAAGCCGGCGGTCAGCCCGACTCGCCGCTGCTGATCGACCTCGCCATCGCCCAGCTCGCTACGCCAACCCAGCCGGCCCTGGCCAGACAACTGCGCGTGCACGGCGAAGGCAGCAATCAGGCGCACCGGCTACAAGCCAGCGGCGAACTGGCCGGTCAGCTCGCCCTGAACATGACGGCCGAAGGCGGACTGAGTCAGGGCGCGCACAGCCCGACCTGGCGTGGCCGCCTGCTCGACGCCAGCCTGCGCGGCCCCGAGCCGGCCCGCAATGTCCGCCTGACCGCCCCTGCCGCACTCGAACTGGGTGCCGAGCAGTGGTCTTTCGGACCGGCCCAGCTGGCCGGCGACCCGCTCGACTGGCGGGCCACGCTGCAGGCCGCGGCCGACCCGCGCCAATTGCGGGCCAGCCTGAGCGCCCGCGGCTCGCGGGTCGGCCAGATCGACGGTCAATTGAACGCTGGCATGCAGGGCGCCTGGACGCTCAATCAGCAGGCACCGTGGCAAGGCAGCCTGAAATCCGACATCGCCGACCTCGGCTGGCTGGCCGAACTGATCGGCGACGAATGGCAGAGCGCCGGGCGCTTCTTCGGCAAACTGAAACTGAGCGGCAGCCCGGCCCAGCCGCTGACCAACGGCCGCTTCCGCGGCGAGAAACTGGCGCTGCGCCGGCCCGACCAGGGCCTCAACCTGGCCCGTGGCGAACTGCTCATCGACCTCGACAACAACCTGCTGCGCGTTCGCCAGCTAAGCTTCGACAGCCTGCTGCAAAACATGCCGCGGCCGCTGCGCCTGGCCGGCCGCGAAGCAGTAACCAAGTTGACGGAGCAGCCGGGCCGCCTCGAAATATCCGGCGAGACGCAGATCGACCGCAGCAAGGGCGCCGACAGCGGCTTTCTCGACTTCCACCTCGACCGGCTCGGCGCCTGGCAACTGCCCGACCAGTGGGTAGCCGTTTCCGGCGACGGCCGGCTGACCTGGCAAGGCGACACCTTCGGCGCCAAGGGCAAGCTGGCGGTCGATGCCGGCTACTGGCAACTCGCCCCGAGCGGCGCGCCACGGCTGTCCAGCGACGTCATCATCAAGCGCCCCGGCGCGGCCAAAACGGCCGCCACGCTGCGCCCGAAACTCGATCTCGACATCAGCACCGACCTCGGCCAGAACTTCTACTTCAACGGCGTCGGTCTAGCGACCCGACTGGCCGGCAACATCCGGCTGCAGGCCGCCGGCCGCGACCTGCCACGGGCCAGCGGGACGATCCGCACCCGCGACGGGCGTTTCGACGCCTATGGCCAGCAGCTCGCCATCGAACGCGGCATCCTTACCTTCCAGGGGCTGCTCGACAACCCGGCACTCGACGTCCGCGCCATGCGCAAGGGCCTCAGCGTCGAGGCCGGCGTGCAGATCGCCGGCACGGTGCAGCGGCCGATCGTCAAACTGGTCTCCGACCCGGAACTGCCGGACGCCGAAAAGCTCGCCTGGCTGGTCCTCGGCCACGGCCCCGACCAGATGAGCGCCGGCGACGCGACGGTGTTGCTCTCGGCAGCCAGTGGCCTGCTCGGCAACAACTCGGGCAATCTGGTCCAGCAGCTGAAAACCACGTTCGGCATCGACGAACTCGGCGTCCGCCAGGGCGACATCGGCAGCACCGGTAGCCGCCAGCTGAGCAGCCGGGTGGCCGGCAGCACGGTCGATACGGCGGCCACCACCGGCAACCAGATCCTCAGCGTCGGCAAACGTCTGTCGGCCAACGCCCTGCTCTCCTACGAGCAATCGCTCGGCCGGGCCGAAAGCATCGTCAAGCTGACGGTCAACCTGACGCGGCAAATTTCGCTGATCGGCCGGGCCGGCAGCGACAATGCGCTGGATATTTTCTACACGCTGACCTTCGGGCGCGCCGAGAATCAGCGCCCGCCGCGAGACGCCAGCCAAACCCGATAATGCCATTGTGGTAATCTGCGAGTCGTCGTCGCCGGCCTTGAGCACGGCACCAACAGCCGCCAAACGGCCATCTTGAATGATCCCGCCCGCGCCATAGAAAAACCCATGAAAAACATCCAGTCACTGATCGACAACGTCGAGAAAGTCATCGTCGGCAAACGGCCGGTCATCGAGTTTGCCGTCATTTCGCTGCTCTGCCGCGGCCATGTCCTGCTCGAGGACGTTCCGGGCACCGGCAAGACCATGCTGGCCCGTGCCCTGGCCCGCTCGGTGGCGGTCGACATGAAGCGCCTGCAATGCACGCCCGACCTGCTGCCATCGGACATCACCGGGGTGCCGATCTACAACCAGAAAACGACCGATTTCGAGTTCCGCCCCGGGCCGGTATTCACCAACATCCTGCTCGCTGACGAAATCAACCGCGCCACGCCGCGCGCCCAGTCGGCGCTGCTCGAATGCATGGCCGAGTTCCATGTCAGCGTCGATGGCCACACCTACCCGCTGCCGAAAATCTTCATGGTCCTCGCCACCCAGAACCCGATCGACATGGCCGGCACCCACCCGCTGCCGGAAGCCCAGCTCGACCGTTTCTTCGTCCGCCTGCACGTCGGCTACCCGAGCCTCGACGAAGAAGTGCGCATCCTGGCGGCCCAGGCCCTGCGCCACCCGATCGACGATCTGCAGCCGGTGATCGACGAGTCGGCCATCCTGGCCGCCCGCGATGCGGTCAAGGCGGTCCATATCCATGCCGATGTCGCGACCTATATCGCCCGCATCTGCGCCGCTACCCGCCAGCATCCCGACCTCCGCCTCGGTGCCAGCCCGCGCGGCACGCTGGCCCTGGCCAGCGGCGCCCAGTGCCTGGCCTTTCTGCGCGACCAGGCTTTCGTCTCGCCCGACCTCGTCAAGACGATGGCCGGCCCGGTCATCGAACACCGCCTGATCGTCCGGCCGCAGGCCGCGGCGATGGGCCGCACGGCGCGCGACATCCTGCGCGAAGTGCTCGACCAATTGCCGCCGCCGATCTAGGCCATGCCCCAGCCCTCGCTCGCCGGCTGGCTGACGCTGCGCCGCAAGGCCATCGTGTTGCTGGCGCTGACCGTCGTCGCCTATCTTTCCGCGCTGAACCGCGACCAGTCGCTGCCTTGGGCGATCGGTGCGCTGCTCGGCGCCACGCTGCTCACCGGCTTTCTCTGGCCGCGCTGGCTGGTCCGCCGCCTGAGCGTGACGCGGCGCGGCCCGAGCCGGGCCGAGGAAGGCGAAACCATCCGCTTCCGGGTCGAGGTCAGCAACCCGGGATGGCTACCCCGTTTCATGGTCGAACTGGTCGACCGCCTGCCCTTCGTCGGCCTGGCCGATCCCGAACAAGGCGGCGGCGAGAAGGTGCTCGGCGTTCTGGCCTACCTGCCGGGCCGGCGCACCAGCGCCTTCGACGTTCCGGTACTCTGCGAAAAACGCGGGCATTACCGGCTCGGCCCGGTCAGTCTGGCCTCCAGTTTCCCGCTCGGCCTGGCCGAAGCGCGTCTGCGGCGCAACGACGGCGTCCAGGCCCTGACCATTTATCCCGATGTCTTCAGCATCCTCGGGCTGCCGCTGCACGGCGCCCCCAGCCAGATTCACCGGGGCGGCTACCTGCTGCCGGAAGGCGCCGGCGCCGCCGAGTTTTCCGGCTTGCGCGAATACCGCCGCGGCGACAACCCGCGCCATATTCATTGGCCGACCACCGCCCGCCTGAACGAGCTGATGGTCAGGGAGTACGAACCGCTGGCCTCGGCCTGCCTGAGCATCGTGCTCGACCAGGCCGCCGAATCGAATGTCGGCCTCGGCAAGGAGTCGACTTTCGAATACGCCGTCCGGGTCGCCGCTTCAATCGCCCGTTATGGCTGCACCCAGAGCATCCGCACACGGCTTGCTGGGGCCGGCGGGCAAACCTGGCTGCAAGGCCAGCCGGGCACCGGCGACGCCCACTACCAGGGCATCCTCGACCAGTTGGCGGTGGTCGATTGCGATGGCGTGACGCCCTATGCCCGGCTGCTTGATCAGGTCGCGCAAACCACCATTCGCGGCGAGACGGTGGTGATTTTCCTCGCCGAGCAAACGGCCAGGACGCGCGAAACGCTGCACGCCCTGACCCTGCTCAGGGCCAAGCAGGCCAATCTGTTCGCGGTGATTTTCGACCGCGACTCCTTCACCGCGGCCGGCCCGGCCGGCGACAACGCCCAGCTCACCGCCGCCCTGATCGAACTCGGGGCCTGTTACGTCCCGGTCCGCCGCGGCGACGACCTGGTTCAATTGTTCAATCGATGAATCCGCCGCTCACCTACTTTTCCGCCTATCTCGGGCTGTTCGCCGCGCTGAGCCTGGGCGTTGCCTGCAATGCCTTCCTCGACATCGGCTACGGCAGTTTCTCCACCGAGGTCATCCTGTGGGCGGCCGTCTTCGCCTGGACGCTGCGCGTCGGCTGGAAGCAACAGGGCAGCCCGCAGGAAAGCGGCCAGCAACAACAAAAAATCGTCCTCATCCTCGGCTTTGTCGCGACCGTCCTGGTGTTCATGCCGCTCTGGGGACTGCCGCGGGCCGGCATCTACCTGCTCGCCGTGCTCCAGGCGGCCCAGAACTGCGTGACCACCAGCCGCCGCCAGTTGCACTTGGGCCTGCTGGTTTCGGCGGTGATGGTGATGTTCGCCGCATCGCACTATCGCGCCGACTGGACCATGCTGTTCTACTTGGCGCCCTACGTCGCCGCGGTGGTCTTCACGCTGGTCTCCGAACAGATCAACCGGCGTGCCGAAGATCTACGCCAGGTCAGCCTTGGCCAGCCGACGGCCGGAGGGCAGGGGATGGCCATCGCCGCCGCGACGACGACCATTCTGCTACTCGCCACGAGCTTCTATCTGCTGACGCCGCAAGTCACCTGGCCACAATTGTTCTGGCGCTACGGGCAATTGAGCAATATCGGCCTGCTTGGCGAATCGCCCGGCAGCGGCGGAGCCGGGCAATCGGGTGGCGACGGGGCAAGCGGCGGCGCCGGGTCGGACGGCGCAGCGGCTGGCCAGAACGGTCCCGGCGACGGGCAGCCCGGCGCGGGCAACCCATCCACCCGCGGCTGGCCGACGCCGGGCGAAATGCGCGCGGCGGCCGATCGCCCGGGGATGCCGCACTGGCAGTCGACGACCATCAAACAATTGGCCAACCTGAGCGAAAGCCTGCAGCAGAGCCTAGCGCCAGTGATGGAAAACCTCGAGGCACTGTGGAATGCCATCAAGGAGTGGCTGCAGAAACATCGCACCGCCGCCTGGCTGAGCCTGTTCGCGCTGTTGCTGCTGATCCTGCTCGGCGTCATCGCCCTGCTGCTCCGCGAGGTCAAGGTCGTCACCTGGCTGCGCACGCGTTACGACTACCTCCGGCTCGGCCTGCTGGCGCAGCACGCCAGCGGCAGCGCGGGAGCCCGACAGTATTACCAGGCTATGGAAAGGCTGTTCGTCATCCAGGATACGCCCCGCCCACCGGCCGCCAACACCCGCGAATATCTCGCCGCCATGACCCAGTTTCGCCCCCACCTGGAGGCTGAAACATCGGCGCTGACCCGGCTGTTCGAGACGGCCCGCTACGGCCGCGCAACAGCCGACGCCAACGATCTGAAGCAGATGCGGCGACTGTACCGGCAGCTTTTCGACAAGCTCGGTTAGCGGCGCTCAATTGCCGGCGGCGCGGTTCAGGCGAACGGTCAGCGAGAAGGTGCTGCCGACGCCCGCTTCGCTGCTTACCCGGATGTCGCCGCCCATCAACTGGGCCAGACGCTTGCTGATCGCCAGGCCAAGGCCGGTGCCGCCATATTTTCGGCTCAGCGAACCATCGCCTTGTTCGAAGAGCGAGAACAGACGGTCGATGTCCTTGCCGGCGATGCCGATGCCGCTGTCCTGCACTTCAATGCTCAACTTGATGCTGTCCGGACCCAGCTCGGTCAGCCCGGCGCGCAAGTTGATCCGGCCCTGGTCGGTGAATTTGACGGCGTTATCGGCCAGGTTGAGCAGTATTTGCTCCAGGCGTACCGGATCGCCGCGCAGCAGCGTGCTGCTGACTTCCGGCGGCACATGAACCGCCAGTTGCAGGCCTTTGTCGCCGGCCTTGCGGCCGAGGGTCGCGGTGATGTTGTCGAGAATTTCGGCCAGCGTGAAGTCCTGGCATTCCAGGGTCAGGCGCTCCGCCTCCAGCCGCGAGATGTCGAGGATGTCGTTGATCACGGCCAGCAGGCGACGCGAGGCGCCGTCGATCACCGTCAGCCGGTGGACCAGCGCCGGGTCGGTGGCGTGGCTGCGGGCCATCGCGGTCATCCCCATGATCGCATTCATCGGGGTGCGGAGTTCATGGCTGACCGTGGTCAGGAAGATGGTTTTGGCTCGACTGGCCGCCTCGGCCGCCTCCTTGGCGATGGAGAGGGCCGCCGTGCGCTGTTCGACCTCGGTTTCCAGATGGCTGCGATGGGCCGCCAGGGCGTCGTTGGCGACTTTCAGCGCTTGCGTGCGCTCGTCGACCAGCGCCTCCAGTTCATGATTGCGTTCCTGCAAGCGCCACATCGGGTAGACCTCGCCCTCTCTGGCCAGGCCGAAGGGGATCGAAATCCCGCTGTGGGCGATCATCCAGGCGTCGCCTTCGCGCCGGAAGACCAGCACCAGGCGGGCCGTTTCGCGCGCCAGAACGGGGTCGTGTTGCGGCAGGTGAATATGGAAAAAGGCGGTCGCCGCGACGACGTCCTCGGCCAGATCCTGCGGCGCGAAGTCGAGCATTTCGATCCGGATCCGCCCGGGCACCTGCGCGAAATCGAGGCGGGTGACCCGGATCCACTCGTCCCGGTCGGTGACCAACCGGTCGCTGCTCCCGGCGTAGCCGCTGAAGTTCTCGCTGAAGCGCGTCGTCAGGCGCTCGTCGCGCGAGGCGTACATCTCGATGTACTCGTCGAACAATGAACGAATGAGGCGCTGACGTTCCGGTTGCATCGCACCATATCCCATAAAAATGTCAAAAATGCCAGGCCAGCATACATGACTATGCTGCGTTGTCAAAGAACTGTGCGGCACCGGCGATCGGCAGCCTCGACCTTGGCCGCCGGACGGCTGGCCGCTAGTCGGCGAGCAGCAGGCGCAGGTCGGCGACAATGTCGGCGACGGCGGCGCCATCCTTGACGTAGAGCCGGAGGCGGCCGGCCGGGTCGTAGAGATAGGCGCCGGCCGAATGGTCGAGAACGTAACCGAGGCCGCCGCCAACCTCCTTGCGGGCGCTGAAGACGCGGAATTCGCTGGCGGCGGCGCGGGTCTGTTCGGCATCGCCGCGCAAGCCGAGGAAGCTCGGGTAGAACCAGGGCACGAAGGCCTTCAGACGTTCGGCGCTGTCGCGCTCCGGATCGAGACTGACGAACAGCACCTGGACCTTGGCCGCGTCCGGCCCGAGCGCCTTCATCGCTTCGGCGAAGCGGGCCAGCGTGCCCGGGCAGATATCCGGACAGGAGGTATAGCCGAAGAAGACGACCACCGCCTGGCCGCGAAAATCGGCCAGCGAACGCAGCCGGCCGTTGTGATCGGGCAGGGCCAGCTGGCGGCCGAACGTGGCGCCGGTCAGATCGGTCGCGCGGAAGGCAGGCGCTTCCCGGCTACAGGCGACTGCCAGCAGACAACACAACAATATGCACAGGCGATTAATCATCAATGAGTAAATTAATTGAACTTAAGTAAATGTATCCGATTCTGAATGCTGACGTCGCTTCTCACAAGGGAGGAAGGGGATGGCCGATTCAGCGAGCCACGACAGCAAGGCGCAATGCCTGGTTGCCCGGTCGTCCCTGCGCCCCGCTTTCCTTGAAGCGCGGCCACTTGCCGAAGCCCGTCAGCATCCCCGGCACAACAGGAGCAGATGTCCACCAGAGCATTGAGGCTAGAACCGGGCATCTGGGCAGCGCAAAAAAAGACAACGCGGAACCAGAGGCCAGGCAACACAGGAGGAGGCTTGCTTGAAGACCGATTCTCGATCATCGCGCTGTCTGCTGGCCAGCCTGGCAGCGCTGCTGCCGCTGCCTGGCCTGGCGGCCTACAACTACAACTTCCCGGAACCGGTGACGCCGATCGCCCGGGAAACGCTGCACATTCACAACGAGTTCATGCTGATCATCACCGTGCTGTTCGTGGTGGTGTTCGCCATCATGATCTACTCGATGATCCGCCACCGCAAAAGCATCGGCCACCAGCCGGCCAAGTTCGTCGGGCCGAGCGGCGCGCTGCAGTGGTTCTGGGTGCTCATTCCGTTTGCCATCCTGCTCTTCATCGACTTCGTGCTGATGGGCATCCCGGCGGTCCAGGCGATCATCAGCATGGAAGACACCAAGACGCGCGCCGACATGGTGCTCAAAGTCACCGGCATGCAGTGGAAATGGCAATACGAGTACCCGGAAGCCGGCGTCAAGTTCATCAGCACGCTGGCCACGCCGCGCCAGCAGATCAGCAACGCCGAGGCCAAGGGCGAACATTACCTGCTGGAAGTCGACAACCCGGTGGTCCTGCCGGTCGGCAAAAAGGTCCGCGTGCTGCTCACCTCGACCGACGTCATCCACACCTGGTGGGTACCGCAGTTCGGCGTCAAGCGCGATGCCGTGCCCGGCTTCCTGCGCGAAACCTGGGTGCAGATCGACAAGCCCGGCATCTACCGGGGCCAGTGCGCCGAGCTGTGCGGCAAGGACCATGGCTTCATGCCGGTGGTTGTCCAGGCGCTGCCGGAAGCCGAATACCTGGTCTGGCTTGAGACCAAGAAGGCCGAGGCCAAGGCAGCAGCAGGCGGCGCCGACCGGACGTGGAGCAAGGACGAACTGCTGGCGACCGGCAAGGAAGTTTACGAGAAACAATGCGTCGCCTGTCACCAGACCAACGGCCAGGGCCTGCCGCCGGCCTTCCCGGCGCTGGCCGGCAGCCCGGTGGTCAATGCGCCGCTGTTCGGCGCCGACGGCAAACCGGCCAAGGACAGCCATCTCGACCGCGTGCTGAACGGCAAGGTCAACACCGCGATGCAGGCATTCCGCAACAGCCTGTCCGATGTCGAACTGGCCGCCGTCGTCACCTACGAACGCAACAGTTTCGGCAATACCCGGGGCGACATGGTCCAGCCAGCCCAGGTCAAGGCCCTACGCTAGGAGATTGGCATGAGCGCAAGCACAACCCACCCCGCCGGCCACGCCGAGCCTTATTCCGGCGGCGTCATGCGCTGGTTGACGACGACCAACCACAAGGACATCGGCACGATGTACCTGAGCTTCTCGCTGCTGATGTTCTTCGTCGGCGGCGCGATGATCCTGGCGGTGCGGGCCGAATTGTTCCAGCCCGGCCTGCAGCTGATGCAACCGGAATTCTTCAACCAGCTGATCGGCATTCACGCGCTGGTAATGATCTTCGGCGCGCTGATGCCGGCCGCCACCGGCTTCGCCAACTGGATGCTGCCGCTGATGCTGGGCGCCCCGGACATGGCGCTGCCCCGGCTGAACAACTGGGGCTTCTGGCTGCTGCCGCCGGCCGCCTTCCTGCTCACTCTGCCCTTCAGCCTGGCCGTGCTCGGCATCGGCGACGGCGCGCTGGCCACCGGCTGGACCTTCTACGCCCCGCTCTCGGTACAGGGCGGCATGGGCGTCGATTTCGCCATTTTCGCGGTGCATATCCTGGGCATCTCGTCGATCATGGGGTCGATCAACATCATCGTCACCATCTTCAACATGCGCGCCCCCGGCATGACCCTGATGAAGATGCCGCTCTTCGCCTGGGGCTGGCTGATCACCGCCTTCATGCTGATCGCCACGCTGCCGGTGCTGGCCGGCGCGGTGACCATGCTGCTCACCGACCGCCATTTCGGCACGCATTTCTTCGACGCGGCCGGCGGCGGCGACCCTATCCTCTTTCAGCATCTGTTCTGGTTCTTCGGCCACCCCGAGGTGTACATCCTGCTGCTGCCGGTCTGGGGGCTGATGCCGCACGTCCTGTCCACCTTCTCGCGCAAGCCGACCTACGGCCACACCGCGCAGGTCTACAGCTTCATCTGCATCGGCCTGCTCTCGGTGGTGGTCTGGGCGCACCACTTCTTCACCGCCGGCATGCCGGTGCCGGCGCTGATCTATTTCATGTTCAGCACCATGGCGATTTCGATACCGCTGGCCGTGCTCTTCTTCTGCTGGATCGCCACGATGTGGAAAGGGGCGATGAGTTTCGAGACGCCGATGCTGTTCGCCGTCGGCTTCATCGTCCTGTTCGGCATCGCCGGCCTGACCGGGCTGATCCTCGCCGACGTCGCGGCCGACGCGCAGTACCACCACAGCTACTTCGTCGTCGCCCACTTCCATTACGCGCTGTTCGCCGGCGGCATCATGGGCGTGATGACCGGCGTCTATTACTGGCTGCCGAAATGGACCGGCCACATGTACAGCGAAAAGCTCGGCAAGCTGCATTTCTGGCTGACGGTGTTTTCCTTCAATCTGACTTTCATTCCGCAATTCTTCCTCGGCCTGGCCGGCATGCCGCGACGCATTCCCGATTACGCGCTGCAGTTTGCCGAATTCAATGCGATCTCGACCCTCGGAGCCTTCATCCTCGGCTTCAGCCAGCTGCTCTTTGCCTGGAATATCTGGGCCTGTATACGGGGTGGCCCGAAGGTCGAGAACCGCGTCTGGGAAGGTGCCGAAGGCCTGGAATGGGAACTCGCCTCGCCACCGCCGCACCACAGCTGGGAAATCCAGCCGGTGGTCAAATGAGCGAAGCGAACATGACCCAGCGTTTTTCCGCTGACGAACTGCAGCGCCGCCGCGCCGCCGCGCGCCGCCTCGGCTGGCTGCTCGGGGCCGTGGCGCTGGCGATCTACATCATCGGCCTGTTCATCAAACGCTAAGCCGATGGAACAGGCCCATCCCGCCCCCGCCAAGCACGCCCGCCTGATCGGCCGGCTGTTGCTGCTGGTCGCCGCCGCCTTCGTCTTCGCCTTTGCCCTGGTGCCGCTCTACAACGTGCTCTGCGAAGCGACCGGTTTCAACGGCAAGAGCGCCGGGCGCAGCACCGGCTTTGGCGTCGGCGGCCTGCTCACGGCGGGCGGCCCGACCCCGACGCCACGGGTCGATGTCAGCCGCAGCGTCCGCGTCGAATTCACCGGCACGGTGATGCCCGGCCTGCCCTGGGAGATGCGGCCGCTGACCTTCAGCCTCGATGCCCATCCCGGCGAACTGCAGCAGGTCAGCTATCTGGTGCGCAACACTTCGGACCGCCGGATCACCGGCCAGGCCGTGCCGAGCATCAGCCCCGGCCAGGCCGCCCGCTACTTCGACAAGATCGAGTGCTTCTGCTTCACCCAGCAAACCCTCGGCCCGGGCGAAGCGGTGGAAATGCCGCTAGCTTTCATCATCAAGCCGGAGATGGCGGACGACATCACCCACATCACGCTGTCCTACGCCTTTTTCAGCATCGACGGACAACGCCAGACCCTGACCACGCCCCGGGAGGCCCGATGAGCAGCCACAGCACGCCCGCACGCCAACACTACTTCGTGCCCCAGCCGACGCTCTATCCGGTCATCCTGGCCGGCGGCATGTTCTTTCTAGCGCTCGGCTTCATCCAGGCGATCAATGGCTTCGACCTCGGCCGCTGGGTCATGCTCGGCGGCTTCGCGATCATCGTCTATGTGCTGTTCGGCTGGTTCGGCCGGGTCATCGGCGAATCGCGGCGCGGCGCCTATCGCGACTGGGAAGACGTTTCCTTCCGCTACGGCATGGTCTGGTTCATCGCCTCGGAAGTGATGTTCTTCGCCGCCTTTTTCGGCGCGCTGTTCTACCTGCGGGTGATCGCCGTACCCGAACTGGGCGGCATGACGGCCGCCCACGGCACCAGCCTGTGGCCGGAATTCGCCGGCACCTGGCCGAGCAGCGGCCCGAAAGGCAACCCGTTCACGCCGATGGGCGCCTGGGGCATCCCGGCGATCAATACCTCGCTGCTCTTGAGTTCCGGCGCCACCCTGACCTGGGCGCACTGGGGGCTGCTGCGCAACCAGCGCTGCCAGTTGATCATCGGGCTGGCCGCGACGGTGCTGCTTGGCATGCTGTTCATCGGCTTCCAGGCCTACGAATACCACCACGCCTACAGCGAACTGGGCCTGACCATGGGGGCCGGCGCCTATGGCGCCACCTTCTTCATGCTCACCGGCTTCCACGGTTTTCACGTGACGCTCGGCACCATCATGCTGGCGGTGATCCTGCTGCGCAGCCTGAACGGCCATTTCGACAGCGAACGGCACTTCGCCTTTGAAGGCGTCGCCTGGTACTGGCACTTCGTCGATGTCGTCTGGCTGCTGCTCTTCGTCTTCGTTTACTGGGTGTAGCCGGCGATGAAACCGAAGCGGAAGGCCAGCAGCAACAAGGCGAACAGCGCGATCGACAGACCGACCCGCCAGGTCAGCAGGCGCACCGTGCGCGTCCCGGCGCCTCGCTCGCGATAGAGCGAAAAAAGCCCGGAAAACAGACTGACGACAATGGCCAACACCAGCAAAACCACCACTACCTTGATCATGGAAGACGCTCCGGCGACGCGAACCGGGTTTCAGTATGCGCGTCCGCCGGCCGGCCGGGCAAGGACCAGCCGGCGCTGGGTGGCGATCCTCGGCGGCATCCTGCTCGCCTTCCTGCTCCCCGCCTTCATTTCGCTCGGCCTGTGGCAATGGCGCAAGGCCGCAAGCAAGACCGCCATCCAGGCCCAACTCGACCGGCGCAGCCACGACGCGCCGATCACCCTGCCGACGACGATGGTCGACGCCGAATCATTGCGCTTTCACCGGGTCGCCCTGCGCGGTCGTTTCGATGCCGGCCGGCAGACCCTGATCGACAACCGGCTGTATCGGGAACAGGCCGGCTACCACGTCATTACGCCGCTCCGCCTCGAAGGCTCGACGCTGCATGTGCTGGTCAATCGCGGCTGGGTGCCGGCCGCCGCCGACCATCAGCAATTGCCGGCGATCGGCGTGCCGGATGGCGTGGTCGAACTGAGCGGCATCGTCGTCACGCCCGGCCAGCGCTTTTTCAATCTGGCGCCCCAGCCGGTCAGCGGCTGGACGCCGGTTTGGCAGAACCTCGATCTCGAACGCTTCCGCCAGGCCCTGCCCTATCCGATCCAGCCGCTGGTCGTCCAGCTCGACGCCGATTCGGCGCACGGCTTCGTCCGCGACTGGCCGCGCCCCGACGAGCGGGCCGAACGGCATCGCAGCTACGCGCTGCAATGGTTCGGTTTCGCCGTCGCCAGCCTCGGCATCTGGGGCTATTTCCTGGTGCGCCGGCCATGACCACGAGCAGCGCACCGCTACCGCTGGCCCGCCCGTCTTCCGGGTTGCCGATGCTGGTCCTGATCGTCACGCTGCTCGCCCTGCCCTTTGCCATCGCCGCCGGGCTTTATCTGCTCGGCTGGCAGCCGGCCCGCACCGGCAATCACGGCACGCTGCTCAACCCGCCGCAGCCGCTACCGGCCGACGGGCTGCTCGACAGCGCCGGGCGGCCGCTGGCGACCGCCGAGCTGCACGGCAAATGGCTGCTCATCCTGGCCGGGCGCGGCGCCTGCGATGCCGCCTGCCGCGGCCGGGTCGACGAGATGCGCCGGATCCAGGTCTCGCTGAACAAGGACATGGGCCGCCTGCGCCGCGTCGTGCTGACCGACAACGCCGGCGACAGCGGGCTGACGGCGCTTCGCCAGCAGCAACCCGACCTCGTAGTCGGCGCGGCGCCCGCCCTGTGGCTGCCATGCAAGGACCAGCCGACCGAACAAGACGCCTACCGTCTTTACGTCGCCGACCCGCAGGGCCAGCTGATCATCAGCTACCGCCCGGACGTCGCCGGCAAGGCGGTGCGCGCCGACCTCGACCGACTGCTCAAATTCGCCTGGACCGGCTAGGAGATCACGATGGAAACCGTTGCCCCCCGCCCGCTGCCGCTCGGCCAGCACTTCGCCGCCTTCGCCCAGCTGTGCAAGCCGCGGGTCAACAGCCTGATCGTGTTTACCGCGATGATCGGCATGTTCCTGGCGACCCCGGGCTTCCCGCCGCTGCTCCGCTTCCTCGTCGCCTCGCTCGGCATCGCGCTGGTCGCCTTTGCCGCCGCCGCCCTCAATTGCCTGGTCGAGCGCGGCATCGATGCGCGGATGGCGCGCACCCGCTGGCGGGCCACCGCGCGCGGCGACATTTCACCGCTCGAAACCATGACCCTGGCCCTGTTGCTCGGCGCCGCCGGCCTCTGGCTGCTGCATGCCTTCATCAACGACCTGACGCTGTGGCTGACGCTGGCCACCTTCGTCGGCTACACCGTCGTCTACACGCTGATCCTCAAGCCGGCGACGCCGATGAACATCGTCATCGGCGGCGCTTCCGGCGCCATGCCGCCACTGCTCGGGTGGACCGCGATGACCGGGCAGGTATCGGCCGAGCCGCTCGTTCTCTTCCTGATCATCTTCCTGTGGACGCCGCCGCACTTCTGGGCGCTGGCCTGCTACCGGCGCGACGACTACGCCCAGTCCGGACTGCCGATGCTGCCGGTGACGCATGGCGTCAAATTCACCTGCCAGCACATCCTGCTGTACACCGTGATGCTCGCCGCCGCCAGCCTGATCCCGGTTTCGCTGGGAATGAGCGGCTGGTTCTACCTGACCGCCGTCAGCCTGCTCGACCTGGTCTTTCTCGGCTACGCCGTGGCGCTCTGCCGCGCCTACAGCGACGGACTGGCACGGCGCGCCTTCCGCTATTCGATCATCTACCTGACGCTGCTCTTCGCCGCGTTGTTCGCCGACCGCCTGTTCGTCTGATGCGCCTCTACCGCTACCTGTTGATCCTCGCCGCCGGACTCGCCCTGGTCGTCGTCGGCCTGGGCGCCTGGGTCCGGCTGTCCGATGCCGGCCTCGGCTGTCCCGACTGGCCGGGCTGCTACGGCCACCTGCTCGGTGTCCCCGAACACGCCGCCGACAGCGCCAAGGCATGGAAGGAAATGACCCATCGCTACGCCGCCGCCAGCCTCGGCCTGGTCATCCTCGGCATCTGCCAGCTGGCCTGGCGCCTGCGGCCGCGCATTTCGCCGTTGCTGCCGACAGCGCTGGCCGGCATCGTCTTCTTTCAGGCGCTGCTCGGCATGTGGACGGTGACGCTGCTGCTCAAACCGCTGGTGGTCAGCGCCCACCTGCTCGGTGGCATGACGACGCTGGCGCTGCTCGTCTGGCTCAACCTGCGGCAGCACAGCCGGCCGGCCGGCCCGACGGCCAGCCCGGGTCTGCGCGCCGGCGGTCTGCTCGGACTCGCCCTGCTCGTCATGCAGATCGCCCTCGGCGGCTGGGTCAGCAGCAATTACGCGGCGCTGGCCTGCGCCGATTTTCCAACCTGCCAGGGCCGCTGGCTGCCCGCCATGGACTTCGCCGAGGCCTTCACCGTGCACCGCGAACTCGGCCAGACGGCGGCCGGCAGCCTGCTGTCGACCAGCGCCCTGACCGCCATCCACTGGGGCCACCGGCTCGGCGCCCTGTTCATCCTGCTGACCGTCGGCAGCCTCGGTCTTGCCCTGCTCCGCCGCCCGGCCTGGCGCGCCTGGGGCGGGCTGCTGCTCGCACTGCTGGCGCTGCAGATCGGCCTCGGCATTGCCAATGTGCTGCTCGCGCTGCCTTTGCCGCTCGCCGTTGCGCACAACGTCGGCGCCGCACTTTTGCTCAGCGCGACGCTGGCGCTCAATTTCCGGCTATGGGATGGCGTTCAGGCGATGCGCCGACGCTCCGGAAAACCGATGACGCTGGTTTTAGGCGAGTAGGCGAAGCCCTACCCGCTCTCCGGCTGACCCCGACACAGTTCGCGATACAGGCTGATTGGCTGGCCGGCCAGGAAACGTAAGCTGCGTATTTAAGGCAATGGCGCGCGTTGAGGAGTCTTGCCATGACGAACTTCGAGACACTGGTCAATCCCGCCCGGCCATACGAAACGGACGTCGCCGCCGAGCTGGCCGTGCGCGGCAACCGGCGGCGCCTGCGGGTATTCCTCCGGACTTTCCTGACGGTCCTCGCCGTCGGTCTGATATTTACCTACTCGCGCCCGGCGGAATACCGCGCGCAAGCCAGAATAGCCATCAAGACGGCCGGCGCCGTCACCGCACTGGCCGCTGCTCAGCCCGGATCGGCAACGGTCACGACGGCGGCGAACGGCGCCACGGCCGGCAGCCTGCTCGGCGAAGCCGGGCGCATTCTGAGTCGTCCGCAGATCGATGCGGCGCTGGTCACATTGCACCAGCGCGGCGTCGACGTCTCCGGATTCGGTTCCGATCCGGCCCTCGGCATCCAGGCCGCCTTGAGCGCCGAACCGATCCCCGAAACCAATCTCGTCGATCTGACGATGACCGGACCACAGCCCGAGCATCTCGCGGCGATCCTCAATGCCCTGATCGAAGCCTATTCGTGGCAGACCCTGGCCAGCTATGCCAGTTCGGCAACCAGCGAAAACGCGACCTTGCGCCAGGAACTCGACAATCTCGACCGGCGTCTGGCCGAGAAAACGAAGGCATTGGACGATTTTCGCCGAGCGGCCGACATCGTCTCCGGAGAGCGGGACGAAAACCAGATTCTGGCGCGGGTGAAGGGACTGTCGGAGTCCCTGAACCAGGCCGGCGACAAAGTCGCCCAAGCCGACGGCCGGGTCCGTTCGCTGCGCGAATCGCTGACCGCCGGCAAGAGCGTGGTCCGGGCCCGCGACAACCCGACCCTGGCGGCGCTCGAAACGCGCGCCTCGCAGCTGCGCGAGGCGCTGCGCGAACAGGAACGCATCTACACGCCGCAATTCATGGCGATGGACCCCAATGCGCGCGGCATGCGCTCGCGCCTGGCCGATCTCGAGGGACAGATTGTCGAACAGAAAGGTAATGCGGGCCAGGTCGCCCTCCGCGAAGCCGAGGACGACCTGGCGGCGAGCCGGCTGGCCCAACTGAAGCTGCAAAGACAGATTGCCGAGGAGCGCAGCGCCGTGCACTCGTTCGCCAGGAACTTCACCACCTTCAAATCGATGCAGGACGAACTGGCGCAGCTCGAAGCCAGCCGGCGCAGCCTGTCCGAACGCCTGTTGCGGAGCGAAACCAGCGAAACCTCACGGATGCCCGCCGTGCAGGTGGTCGAATCGGCGGTCGCCGCGCCGGATATCTGGCGGCCGGATTATTCGCGCGACGCCGCCATCAGCTTCGCCGTGGCCCTCGTCGCCGGCCTGCTCGCCATGGCCCTGATCGAGCAGTTCAATCGCTCGCCGCCGGCCACGATTCAGGCGCCAAGCCAGCCGCAACCCTGGATCACCCTGCTCGCCCGGCAACCGTTGCCGGACAAGCTGCCGCCACCGATCGAAGCTGCTCAGGCGCTGCTCCCGGGGATCGCCGATCTGCCGCGCGAGCTAGCGCAAGCGGAAGTCGCCGGCCTGCTGCAGGCCGTGCCTGACGAAGATTTCCCGTGGGTGACCCTGCTCCTGTGCGGCGCGACACCGGCGGAAATCCGCCGCATCACGGCTGCCGATCTGCACCGGGAAGCGGCGGCCATTCGCATTCCGGGGCCCGCCGCCCGCTCGATCATCCTTCCGGAAATGCTGTTCGGCCAACTGGCTGCGATTGCCCTGCGGCCGGATCACCAGCGCAGCGAAGTCGTCGAGCTACCGCATTCCGAAGATGAACTGAAACGCCGGCTGATCTGCGCCGCCCACGATGCCGGCCTGGACGATCCGGCGACCGTCACGCCGGAAACGCTACGCCATACCTGTATCGCCCATCTGCTCAGACAGGGGCTGCGCTTCAGCGATCTTGAGCATATTGTTGGCACGCTGCCGACCGAGGCATTGCGCGAATACGCCGGCCTTTCGCCAGTCGGCGTGCGGCGCACGCTGGCCCAGATCGAGCCGCTGATGCCGGCACTGCAAACCCTCGCCCGGAGCTGAAGGAAGCCGGCCCGGCCAGACAAACGACGGGGCAGCGCAACTGTTCGTTACGCTGCCCCGTCAACCATCTGCTTAGCTGACCCCAAGCCGGTCCGTCAGCGCGGTTCTTGCGTCGGCGTTCCGCTCTTCGCCAGACGGGTCATCTTCCAATCCACATCGGTCCCTATCGTATGCTCGATGAAGAAGGCCAGCATCCGTTGGCGGCTGTCTTCCGCCGCTTCCTTGTTATGGCCGAGCGACTTCCCGAGATATTTCTGCGGCATGATGTTGAGGTCGAACGAGTGGGCGGCACCGGGGTAGGTTTTCAGCTGCAAGTCCGCCTTGGTCGACTTGACGCCTTCGCATTCGCTGGCCGGCGTCCAGTCGTCATCGGTGCCCGCGAAAACCATCAACGGCGACTCCAGTTCGACCTTGCGACCACCAAACGAGCCACACCACGGGTAGTAGGCCGCCACCGCCCGATAACCGCCATCGGCGGCCTGAGCGTCGCGCGGCGCATCGCCCTTGGCGACATTGATGGCAACGCTGCCGCCATTGCTCTGGCCCATCAGAAAGATGTTCTTGCCATCGACGTAATCTTGCGAACGCAGATATTTCAGCGCGTCGTAAGCATCGGAAGTTCGATAGTCGAGCGCGTCGCGCTGGCTCCTGATGCTTTCGCAAACCTTGCCGCCGCCGATGTTGCGCGGACCAAAACTATCGAGGTCGAGGACGACGAAACCATGCTCGACGAGATATTCCGCATAGGCCCGCATCGCGTGCCGTACTGCCGGTTGCCAGCCGCCACAGCCGTGCATCAGAACGACCGCCGGGAAGGGACCATTACCTTCGGGCTTCGAGATATCGGCGCGCAATTTCACGCTGTCGGCGGTATAGGCATTACTGGCTTCGAAGCTGACTTTTTCGGTCGCCTGCGTCGGCGCGACAAACAAGGCGGAGATGCACAACAGGGCGGTACTGGCTAGACAACGTCGATCGCCGTGCCGCTTTTCGGCCCATGGCGAAACGCCACCGGCCCGCTCGTCAGCCTCTTTCCGGCGGTCACGTCCCGAGCGCCGATCAACAAACGGCATCAGATCGCTACCGAGAACACTCCAGTCATCCTTTTCTCTACGGTCCGCCATTTTTTGGCCTCCTGTTCCTTGCTCTCCGGAACGATCAAGGCAACTCCGGAAATAACACGCTTCACTTTTCTGTTGAATTTGTTGTTTTTGACAGCTTTTGATAACTTCACTATATACGCTGATTGTCATTCTCGCCACCCGAGTTTTTGCGATGGGTCAACTAGAATTAATTTGGGTCTGATACTGGAGCCAACCAAGACTATAGTTATTTCAGGTGTAGTTTCTTCAACATAACTGAGTGGAGAAAAAAAAATGAAAACTTTAGCAAAAACGACTTTGTATACTGCCACGCTGCTCGCGTCATTCGCTCTCGTCGGCTGCGCAAACGTCGTGCGGGTCGCCCCGCATACAGACCTCAAGGTTCTCGACCCGGTCTGGACAACCGCCTATATCACGCGCAACCACGGTTACCTGGTTTATGACACGTTGTTCTCGCTTGACGAGAGTTTCGAGCCGCAACCGCAGATGGTGAACAAATGGACGGTTTCCGATGACAAGAAAACCTGGACATTCACCCTGCGCGACGGGCTGAAATGGCATGACGGAACCGATGTCACGGCGGCCGACTGCGTCGCCTCCCTGGAACGTTGGGGCAAGCGTGACGGCGTCGGTCAACAGCTGTTCCGCGACGTGCAGAACATCAGCGTCGGTGATGCCAAGACATTCACCATTCAATTCAAGGAACCCAATACCTTCGTGCTCGAAGCGCTGGCCAAGGTTTCGGCCAACGTTCCGTTCATGATGCCCAAACGCGTGGCGGAAACCGATCCGTTCAAGCCGATTCAGGATGCCACCGGCTCCGGCCCGTTCATTTTCAAGAAGAGTGCCTGGGAACCCGGCAGCAAGGCCGTCTATGTCAAGAACAGCGACTACGTACCACGCACCGAGCCCCAATCGCTGGCGGCCGGCGGCAAGGTAGCCAAGGCTGATCGCATCGAATGGATCTACTATCCGGACCAGGCTTCGGCCGTCGCGGCGCTGATTGCCGGCAAAGTCGATTATGTCGAATCACCATCGACCAAGTCGATTCCGGTACTTGAGGGCAAGAAAGGCATCGTCGTCACCTCGACCGATCCGCTCGGCAATATCGCCATGGTCCGCTTCAACACCCTGCTGCCACCGTTCGACAAGCCGGCGGTTCGGCGTGCCGTTTTGCAAGCCATGCAACAGGAAGACTACATGGCGGCGGCCTTGGGCAACCCGAGCTTCTGGCGAGTCTGCCATTCGGTATTCCCCTGCGGAACGCCACTGGCCAACGATGCAGCCAGCGACCTGATGAAGCCAGCCGGACTTGAGGCAGCGAAAAAGGCACTGCGCGATGCCGGCTATGACGGAACGCCCGTCGTGATTCTGAACCCGGTGGACAGCCCGGTTATCTCGGCCTTCACCAAGGTCACGGTCGACAAGTTGCGCAACCTCGGCATGACCGTTCGCGTCGAAGACATGACTTGGGCCGCGCTGACCGAACGCCGCGCCAATCGCGACGCAGTCGGGGCCGGTGGCTGGAATATCTTCCACACCTGGTGGCTGGCCGCAGACGTCATGGATCCGATGGCAATCGCCTTCTCCGGCGACCGGACAACCGGCTGGTACGGTTGGCCGAACGACCCGGTCCTTGAAGACTTGCGTGGTGCCTATGTCCGAGCCAAATCGGCCAACGAGCGGAAGCAGATCGCCATGAAGGTCCAGAAGCAAGTTGCCGAAACCGGTGTCCTCGGTGTCCTCGGGCAGTTCTTCGAGCCGGTTGCCTACAGCACCAAGGTCAAGGGCATCACGACGCCAGTCCAGTTCTACTGGAACATGTACATGGACGAATAAACTCAGCCAATCGAGTTTGCGGCGTTTGCTGATTCGATAGCTCGCGTAACCATCCCGGGATGGTCGCACTGAGCCCCCCCGGTCTTAACCGACCGGGGCCTCGGCGGCCCGTTCAGTCCGGCCTGGCCTGTGTCGGCAAACGCTGTTTATCAATCGTGTCCAGTTGGCGAGCTACTTTTGGCGGCCAGGCCAGTTACAAAGGCGGCCGCGATGGACCTCGACGCTTAAGCGAATCATGCACACAAAAACACCAAAAATTGCCCGTTCGAAGGAAGCCGGCCGAGGCGGCGAAAGCACTTTGCCAGCGCTGAAGTTTTTCGGTTCGGAATTTGTATTGAATACGGAAACCGGGATGTTCTACCGGGTTACCCCGACAGCAATACTGATTTTGCAGGCCATCCAGCAGGGCACCAGGAGCGAGGCTTTGGCTGACGTGATCCAAAGACATTGTGCGGTCAGCCGCATGACAGCCGTACGCGATGTCGAACTGTTGATCAACGAATTGTCGGTACGCGGCATATTGACCTCGAACATTCCCGGATGTGGGAAATGAAAAGCGAAAAATTAGTTGTTGCCGTCAGCGGATTGCATCGCGGCGAAAACCCCCAACCGGGGGCGGCGGTGATCGCCAGTTTGCGGCGGCACTTTCCGGATATCCGCATTGTCGGTCTGTCCTACGACCCGCTGGAAAGCAGCCTGTATGGACAGGGACTTGACCACCCTGATGTCGCCTACCTGATTCCCTATCCCGGCGCAGGCGTGCAGGCCTTGCTCGAACGTCTGACCGAGATCGACCGCAACGAGGAACTCTCGGCGGTCATTCCTTGCCTTGATTCCGAAATCGAGAATTACATCGAAATCCAGGCGCCGCTCGGCAAACTCGGCATCCGCTGTCTGCTGCCGTCACTGAAGGCCTTCGAAGGTCGTCACAAATCCAACCTGTACAACCTTTGCCGCAAGATCGGCGTGCCGGCACCGGAAACCCGGGTGGCCATGAACGATTACGCCGTGGCGCAGTACGCCGGGGAAATCGGCTATCCGGTCTACGTCAAGGGCCGCCTCTATGAAGCGCAACTGGTCAATTCCGGGCTGGATCTGCCGGCCGCCTATCAGGACATCGTCCGCGTCTGGGGCTGGCCGCTGATCGTCCAGGAAATGATCGTCGGCGAAGAGTACAACGTCACCGGCGTCGGCGATGGCAAGGGGGCGATAGTCCAGAGCTGTTCAATCAGAAAACTGCTGCGTACCTCGCATGGCAAAGGCTTTGGCGGCATCGTCGTCGCCAATCCGGAACTTGATCGCCTGGCCGCGGCGATCATCAAGGAGCTCAAGTGGAACGGTCCGTTCGAGCTTGAATTCCTCAAGGGAAATGGCAAGCCCTATACCCTGTTTGAAATCAATCCCCGCTTCCCGGCATGGATCGACTTCCCGTCGCAACTCGGATGCAACATGCCGGCCTTGCTGCTCGAGCGACTTTTAGACCGGCCGGCGAGTCAATCCGGCAAATGTACGGCGGGGCAGATGTTCGTTCGGCACAGCGTCGATCTGGTCGACGATTTTGCTGGTTTCGCCGCCATGGCAACCAGCGGTGAGCGAACGTTACGCCCTGAACAAAGCGGTTCGGAGTTAAGAAAATGAGCGACAACTATCTTCCCCCTGAAATCAGCAACGAACTCGGCCGCATCGGCCCCAGTGCGGCGGCTGACCGGAACTTCTACGCACGCGGCGTGACCTCGAAAACCCTGTTCGGGATCGACGGGATACCGGTCGCCGAACTCGTCGAAAAATTCGGTTCCCCCCTGTTTGTCTTTTCCGAACATCAAATCAGGGAGAAGGCGCGCCATTTGCGCGAAGCCTTCAAGAGCCGCTATCCGAACACCAGCTTTGCCTGGTCATACAAGACGAATTACCTGGCAGCCGTTTGCCAGGTTTTCCACCAGGAAGGCTGGATTGCCGAGGTGGTGTCCGACTTCGAATACGAGAAGGCCAGAAAACTCGGCATTGCCGGCAAGGACATCGTCTTCAATGGCCCCTACAAGCCACGCGCCATCCTCGAAGTGGCGATTCGCGAAGGGGCCCTGATCCAGATCGACAACTGGGATGAGCTGTGCCTGATCGAGGAACTGGTCAAGGACATCCCGCAACCGCTCAATGTCGGCATTCGCGTCTGGCTCGATGCGGGCATCCGCCCGATCTGGTCGAAATTCGGTTTCTCCCTGGAGTCCGGCGAAGCCGGCCGGGTCGCCGCCAGAATCGTCGCCAACCCGAAGCTGCAACTGCACACCCTGCATACCCATATCGGAACCTACATCCTCGAACCGGCGGCCTATGGCATCGCGGCCCGGAAACTGGTCGCACTGCGCGAACAGATCCGGGTCGAGTATCAGCATCTCGTCCCCTGCCTCAATCTTGGCGGCGGCTTCCCGTCGCAAAGTTTGTTGCATGGCATGGTCGGGGCACCCGAGCTGTTGATTCCGGCGATCGAACGCTACGCCGATGCGGTCGCCGCGGTCCTCAACGAATTGCCACCCAAGTTGCGGCCGGCCTTGCGCTTCGAAACCGGTCGCCATCTGATCGACGAAGCCGGCTACCTGCTCACCTCGGTCGTCGCGGTCAAGGGCGTGCGGCATCCGGTGGTCACCGGGGCCGATTGGTCGCTGCGGGATTACAAGGAACAGCTGATCCTTGGCGACGATGCCAAGGCAAGTTATCTGATCGATGCCGGCGTCACCTTGTTGTACACCGGGGCGTGGTATCAGATCAACGTCTATCCGGCCGAGGCGCGCAATGCCCCGCTCTCCCCGGTTCGACTGTACGGGCCGTTGTGCATGGCGATCGATGTCGTGCGCTACAGCGTCGACCTGCCGCCCCTGAATGTTGGCGATGTGCTGACGCTGCATCCGGTCGGCGCCTACAACGTGACCCAATCTATGCAATTCATTACCTACCGCCCGGCGGTGATCATGATCAATCAGCAGGGCGTACCGGAACTGATCAGGCGGCGCGAAGTGCTCAACGATGTTGACGGACCCGAGCGCCTTCCCGCCCACCTGAAGACCTGAGGAGGTCATCATGAGGTCGTCGAGCATCGCTGGGAACTGGCTGCCGGGCAAGACGATTCGGCATGGCCGGTGGGCCCCGCTAGACGGGATCAAAGAATTCCTTCGCCAACTCGGATACGGCTTGGGTAGCATTTTCTTCATTTCGAATCCGTGGATCGGCTTGATCCTGTGGGCGGCCCTGTTCGCCAATCCGCGCCTGGGCGCCTTCGGCGTGCTGGGACTCGGCGTCGGCATGGCTTGCAAGCGGCTTCTCCGGCTGGGCGACGCACCCAGCCAGGGAGCGGGCATCAAGGCCAACGCCTTGCTCTCCGCGGTAGCCACCGCCTGGTTGACCAGCGCGGTGAGCATGCCCCTGTGGGTACAACTGATGGTTGCCGTGTTGGCGGCCGGGACTGCCGCCATCGTCACCGGAGCGGCGATGGCCGTGCTTCAAACCTCGCGCTTTCCGGTCATGGCTACCGGCTATTGCGTGGTCGCCAGTTGTCTGTTCGTGCTATGCCCGAATTGCACCGTACTGGCCTCTGCCACCATGGCGCCGTGGCTGCAGCCGACCGATGCATTGGGCTGGCTTGAATCTTTCGTCCGTTCGATGGGCGGGCTGGTTTATTCGCCATCGCTCCAGTTCGGGGCGCTGGTCTGCCTGGCCATGCTGCTCTGGTCGCGGGCCGCATTCCTTACCGGCGTCATCGCCTGGAGCAGTGGCGCGCTAGCCGGCCTGGCCTTCCAGGCGCTCGGCTTCCCGTACTTTTTCCTGCCGCTGTCCTACAACTTCTTCCTGGTCGGCGTCGCCCTGGGCGCAGTGTTGTTCCTGCCCACCCGGAAGACCCTGCTGATTTCGCTGATCGCCGGCGTGCTGTGCTCCTTCGTCGGATTGACGCTGCAGGTGGTTTTCGCCGGCGGTTCAATCTCTTACCTGCCCATTTCGTCGATGTTGACCATCTGGCTCGGGATCGGCGCACTGATGCTGGCCGGCCGCAATGCCGTCGCCAAGCGCTACAGCTCGTCGCGCTTTCCGCCGGAAGTGGCCTGGTGTCGCGACGCCTGCCTGGCTCAGCGGTTTGGCGACAGCGATCCCTTGCTGGCCGTTCCGCTCAGCGGGCCGTTGCGGGTTTCCCAGGGATTCGCCGGGGGTATAACCCATGCCGGCGCCTGGAGCCACGCCTTCGATTTTCAACGCCCCGCCGGCCACGATGGCGGCGCCGGTGAAAATGAGTCGATCTGGGGGGCCACGGTGCTTTCGCCGGTCGCCGGAATCATCGAGCGGGTCAGAAACGATGTTCCGGACAATCCGTTGGGCGGCTCGAATTTTGCCGACAACTGGGGCAACCATGTGGTGATTCGTCTGGAGCGCGACGGCTGGCTTCTGGTTGCCCATTTGATGCGCGGCTCGATTGGCGTCAGCGTCGGAAGCCGCGTCGAGCCCGGGACGATCATCGGGCGCGTCGGCAATTCAGGGCGCTCGCCCGAGCCGCATCTGCACATGCAGATTCAGGTTGCAGCGAAAGTTGGCGCCCCGACCAAGCCATTCAAACTGGCCAACTATCTGTCCCATAACGACAGCAGCGGGGCATGGCTGCGCTGGACAGCTTCCGGCATCCCGATTCGCGACAGCCTGCTCGAGGCGGCTACGCCGAATCCGCAAGTGTACAGCCTGCTATCGACGATGATGCCCGGCTCGGCTGTCTGGTTCTGCGCGATATCCGGCGATGTGCCGGCCCGACTGCGTCAGGCGAATGCCGATCGCACGACCAGGATCGCGGTGACGCTCGACGAGGCTGGCCGGTATCGCTTCGATGCCGGAAAGGGCGGACGCCTGCTCGCCTCGCTCGACCCGGATGCCTGGCGGATCACCGAGCTCGAGCGGGTGCAATCCTCGTTTCTCCGGCTGTTCGGCATGGCGACGCCGTGCATTCCTTACGCTTCGCAGGTTGGCATGACCTGGGATGACGTGCCGCCGCTACTGGTCTCCGGCATGGGGTTTGCAGACTCGCTGGCGCCGTTTTTCGGCAAGCATTTCCCGAAGGGCCATTACGAATGCCAGGAAGTCCCGCAATTCCAGGGGGCAATCGTTATCAAGGCCAGCTTCGAAAGCAGCGACCCGCTCTGTCCAAGCGTCCTGACATGCCGTTTCGAACGCCTGCGCGGGCCGGTATTCCTGCGCGCCGAATACCCGTCCGGCGCGATCGAGTACTCGCTGCTCTCGTTTGAACCGGGCCTGTCCCAAAACAACGGAAACTGATACGGGATCCCTGATTTTTAGGGCATTTTGATGCAAATACGTCAAAAACCAAGGATTAACGTCGATTCGGGCAGCACGTTTCAAGAGGAGGCAATGCCAAGCTGTTTTATACTTGTCGGGAACATAGATTGATAAATTTTTCTGTATTGACGTTTTTGAGGTGATTGATATGCGATCTAACGTAATGCTGCCGTTGTTGCTGGCCAGCTCTCTCCTTCTGACGCCGGGCCTGGTCAGGGCCGAGGAAACAAAGACCGGGGTTCTGGTCGGCGTGGATGCCCGCGAAAAATCGGCTTACGGCTATCTCGGTCTGACGCACCACTTCGGCAAACATGTGCTTGATGACGGTTTCATTGCCCGCGCAGTCGCTTTCGGCGGCAAATACAAGTACAGCAGCGCGGCTGTTGCTGGCGGCGAGGTCAAGGGCGACTACACCGCCGTCGAAGCCCTGTTCGGCTACCAGAAAGTGCTCACCGCGGTCACGCTGCGCGGTTATGTCGGTGCCGAGTACGAAGGGAACGATCTGTCCCCGGAAAACACCTATGACCGCAACCGCGGCGACCATTTCGGCGCCAAGGTCCGCGGCGAGATCGAAACCGACTTTGCCGCTCCGTACTATGGAAACCTGATTGCCACCTACAGCACGGCACGCGACCGTTACTGGGTGCGCGGGCGGGCCGGTCGCGATTTCGCGGGCTACGTCGTCGGACCGGAAATTCTCCTGAGCGGCGATCGCCAGGTCGATGAGCAACGCCTTGGCGTCTTCCTGAATTTCCGCACGCTGTTGCCGGCCTTGCTGTCCATTTCTGCCGGCCAGGCGAAGACCGAGCGAACCAGCGCAGGTTATACGCCTTACGTGGCGATGGAATTGTCGGCGACCTTCTGATTCGCTCAGTCGCTTGATAAAAAGGGAAGGCATGACAACATGCCTTCCCTTTTCTTTTGGGCCAGCGCTTAACTCATTGAAGTTTCAGCGCGGAGTCCCAGTGCTCGGCGATCTTCCCGTCTTCGATGCGGAACAGATCGAACCATGTGGTGGTGTGTTTCTTCGCCGGGTTCTTGCTGTCGGCCACTTCGCTGACCAAGCTGACCATCACGAAGTTTCCTTCGGCAACGACGGCGACCAGCGGGGCCAGGACCCGCGGCTGGACAGCCTGTGGCTTGACGTTCTTGGCGATCTGCTGAACCAGCGCGGTGCGGCCGGTTTCGACGTTCGGGTTGTGCTGGATATAGCCCTCCGTGACGTACTTGCCGACCTGATCGACGTGTCCGGCTTCGACCACTTCGCGCCAGAAATCGTAAACAAGCCTCTTGTTGCGGGCCAGTTTCGGGTCGGGACTGGTCAACAAGGAGTCGTGGTTGCCTTGCGCGACAACCGGCACTTGCGCCATGGCCATGCCGGAGGACAGGGCCAGGAAGACGGAGAGAAAGACTGCGTATAGCGACTTCATGATATGACACTCCTTACTCTTTGGAATCACTACCATTTATAGACCCATGCGGCCTTTCGGCCTTTGCTCCTGGTCAACTGCCGATTCGAAAGCGATCAAAATCGCGCCGGCCGCCCGGTTTGGGGAAGCCGAAAACGACATTTTTCAGGGTAGTATCAAAAGCAAATGGCAATAAAGATGGCACCCGGCGTGCCAGTAACGAGGCAAAACAACATGTCCGAGCGTGACAACGCATTCGTGCCGACCAGCCGCCAGTGGCTGGTCGCCATTGCAGCGCTGATCGTGCTGCTGGGCGCGGGTCTTTACCGCATCCACACGCTGCTCTACCACCATGCACACGATATGGCCGAGCAACAGCTGTATTCGGTCGCCTCGCTGAAATCCTGGGATATCAAGCGCTGGCTTGATGACCGGGTGATCATGCTGACCCAGCCCCACGATGGGGTCATCGCCCCCAACCTTGCCCGTCTATTGGCTAACGGCGACACGGCCGGCCCCAGCCGGGCATTGCAGACCCGGCTGCGCGACCTGATGGCGGCCAATCCGGAATTCAAGGCAGTCTCGCTCTACGACGCGGCCGGCCATCAGCTCATTGGGGATGCACATGCCCATCCCCAATTCGATGCACCGCACCGCACCGCAGTCCGTCAGGCGCAGGACTCCCGCCGCCCGGTCTTTGTCGATTTTCACCGAACCGGCGAGGCCGCCGAGGATGTCGTGCTGGACATCCTGGCGCCCTTGTTTTTCGAAGGCAGCGGCGATTCCGAGATGATCGGCTACCTGTTGTTTCAACTCGATCCCAAACTGGTGATTTACCCGATGATCAACCGCTGGCCGGTGCCCAGCGACACCGCGGAAAGCATTCTGGCGCGCCGCGAAGGCAACCAGGTGGTTTTCCTCAGCCCCTTGCGGCATCAAGCGGCGCCGCCGCTCAGCCTGCGCCTGTCGGTCGACACGCCGGGACTGATCGCCGGCAAATCCCTGCGCGGCGAAGGCGATGTGCTGGCCGGCAGCGATTACCGTGGCGAAGCGGTGCTCGGCGTCGTGCTCGACATTCCCGGCACCGACTGGCTGCTGATCACCAAGATGGACGACAGCGAAATCTATCGGGAAGCCCGGCGCAACTTCGGCTGGATCGCCGCCGCCGCCGTCTTCCTGCTGATCGTGCTGCTGGCGCTCGGGCGAGTCTTCGCCACGGCCTTGGACGCCAGGGCCCGTGAAGCACACTATCGCGTGCTCGCCGAAAGCGGCAGCGATGTCGTCTGGCTCTACGATCTGGGCACCCAGCGCTTCATCTATGTCAGCCCCGCCGTCGAACGCATGCGCGGCTACACGGTAGCGGAAGCGCTGCAGCAAAGCATGCAGGATCTGCTGACGCCGGAGTCCTGGCAGATGATGAATAGCGAATTGCCGAATTGGCTGGGGCGCTTCGCGGCCGGCGACCAGTCGGTCCGTACTCGGCACTTCGAGCTGACCCAGCCACGCAAGGACGGCACGCTGATCGAGACCGAGGCGGTCATGACATTGCTTACCGACGCACAGGGTCAGGTTCGCCAGATACAGGGGATTTCGCGCGACATCAGCGCCCGCAAACGGGCCCAGGAAGAGCTGCACAAGCTTTCGCTGGCGGCCGAGCAGAGTCCGGTGAGCATCGTCATCACCGATCTCGAGGCGACGATCGAATACGTCAATGAAGCCTTCGTCCATTCCAGCGGCTACCCGCGCGCCGAGGTGCTCGGCCAGAACACCCGCATGCTCCGTTCGGGGCGGACCCCGAAGGCCAGCTACGAGGAAATGTGGCGCAATCTGACCCGTGGCCAGCCGTGGCGCGGCGAACTCTATAACCGGCGCAAGGACGGCAGCGAATACCTGGAGCTGGTCGGCATCAACCCGATACGCCAGCCGGACGGCCGGGTGACCCATTACCTGGCGGTCAAGGAGGACATTACCGAGCGACGGCGCATCGAAGTGGCGCTGGCCGAAAGCGAGGAGAAATTCCGCACCATCTACGACACGATCAACGATGCCATTTTCCTGCACGATGCCAGCAACGGCCGGGTTCTCGATGTCAATGCCGGGGCCTGCCGGATGTACGGCTACAGCCGCGAGCAACTGCTCACTCTCGATCTGGCCAAGCTCACGGCCAACCACGAGCAGTACACGCCGGAAGCCGCGCTGGAATACATCCAGCGCGCCAGGGAGCAAGGCTGGCAGTCCTTCGAGTGGTTGGCCCGCGACAGTACCGGGCGCGAATTCTGGGTCATGGTCAATCTGAAAATGATGCAGGTCGACCACGGCGAACGGGTCCTCGCCGTGGTCCGCGATATCGACAGCCGCAAGCATGCCGAAGAGGAGTTGCAGCATGCGCTGGCCGAGGCCAGGGCGCTCAACGCCAAGCTGGTCGAGGCGCAGAACCAGTTGCTGCAATCGGAGAAGATGGCCTCGATCGGCCAGCTCGCCGCCGGCGTCGCCCACGAAATCAACAACCCGATCGGCTTCGTCTCCTCCAACCTCGGTACGCTGGAACGCTACCAGCAAGACATTTTCTCGATCACCGCCGCCTATGAAGCGGCCGAAGCCAGCCTTGGCGCCGATGCCGGCCAACTTGCGGCCATACGGGCGCTCAAGCGTGACCGGGACTTCGAGTTTTTGAAGACCGACATCGTCCAGCTGATGGCCGAATCGAAGGACGGCCTCGCCCGGGTCGCCAAGATCGTCCGCGATCTCAAGGACTTTTCCCGCGCCGGCGAAGCCAATTCGCAATGGGCCGACCTGCATCAGGGACTCGACTCGACGCTCAACATCGTCTGGAACGAGCTCAAGTACAAGTGCACCGTGCACAAGGAATACGGCGACCTGCCGCCGGTCTGGTGCGTGCCGTTTCAGCTCAACCAGGTGTTCATGAACCTGCTGGTCAATGCCGCCCACGCCATCCCGGACAAGGGCGAGATCACGCTGCGGACCGGCCGCCAGGGCGATCAGGTGTTTGTCGCCATCGGCGATACCGGCAGCGGCATCGCGCCGGAGAACCTGACGCGCATCTTCGATCCCTTCTTTACCACCAAGCCGGTCGGCGAAGGCACCGGCCTGGGCCTGTCGCTGGCCTACAGCATCGTCCAGAAACACCGCGGCCGCATCGAGGTAAGCAGCGAACTCGGCAAGGGCACGACCTTCACGGTCTGGCTGCCCATCGAAGCCAGGGAGATGGAAGCCACCGCCGATTAGCTCGCCAAAGCCGCGGCAAGCAGACAAGTCAGAACTCGGCGCATTGCCGGGTTTTGCCTTTAGGAGCGGCCGCTCGGGCTTGCCACCCGACCGGAACTTCGGCACGATGCGGCTGCTTCAATTTGTTGGGGACAAGCAATTCTGCGCCCCCAACCATTCAAATCAGTCGGAGACCAAATATGTCCACTTTCACCAAAGTGACCCTGTACACCGACACCGATGGCCATGCCAAATTCCGCGAGGAACAGGTGGCGCTGACCGAGGGCTCGCCCCAGGCGATGCTGTCGTCGGTATTGCCGGCAATCGGCTGCCAGTTTCGCCAAAGTCCGATTGGCTTTCGCAGCCAGTTCCACTGCACCACCGATGAGCAATGGCTGTTCGTACTCAGCGGCGAAATGAAAATCGGCCTTCAGGACGGCAGCAGCCGCAACTTCAAGGCCGGCGATCACTTCTACTCCGCCGACCTGCTACCCGAGGGCACCAGCTTCGATCCCGCTGTGCACGGCCACTGGAGCTGCCAGGTTGGCGAGGATCCACTGGTGACCTTGTTCGTCAAGGTCTGAATAAAACCCGGGGCATTCTTTCCGGGATGCCCGTGCCGACAGCCCGAAGCTAATTGATCAGCCATTGGCCAGATTCGCGGCGCTTCGGGCGGCAACCGGCCAAATTCGGGCCGTGATCACCCCGGCGAATAGATTAAGAAAAAATTTACCGTTGATGAAAATGAGTCAGTTAAAACCCGCGTGGCATGAATTCGTTCCCTTCCAAACGAATGACGACAAGGCCCAACGTGACCAGGCCAACCATTCATTGCACCGAGCCTGTCACGGAAAGCCGCTCAGTCCGGTAGTTTTAGACATTAAAGGCCTGTTGCTGTGACCGACACAATTGCTATCGGAATTGCCATATCCATTTTCGCGCTGCCATGCTGGCTCTTGGCAATGGCTATTCGGCACTTCGTTCCATTGATCCGTGGTTTTCATGCCCCTCTGTGGGCCTACGCATTAGGGCCAATTTCATTTGCCTCAGATCGCTACTTTTCCGAAGCAGCGCGCCCGCACCGCAAACCCTTCCTCCGCTTCGTTTCGGCGTTTATTCTTGTGTCACTTGCTTTACTCGCCGTCGCTTCGGGATGGCTCCCCTCCCACCTCTAATCCACGGGGCCGGGTAGTCCCTACGGTTTAGCGAAAACACCAAATAAACTGTTCAGAAAAGCGTGCACCGCCAGAGATAAACTGTCGCGGCCGCTTCTCCCGACTCACCACCTGACAGCAAGGCCTCGGAGGACACCGATGAGACCACCGGTTATTCGCAAGTCACCGCTCCATTCGCGCTCCGCAGCCGCGACGAACGATGGCACCGCGTTTTCGTGGGCGCAGGTGAGCCGCGAGCTTGGCGTATTGCCCGATGGCAGTCTCAATATCGCTTACGCGGCGGTGGACCGGCATGCCCATTCAGCGCTGGCCGACAAGGCGGCCTTCCGGTTCTTGCGGCCGGACGGCAGGGCGCGTGCCGTCAGCTATCGGGAACTGGCCGGACTGACCGACCGCTTCGGCAATCTCCTCAAGTCGCTGGGCGTCGCCAAGGGCGATTGCGTGTTCGTGCTGTGCGGCCGCATCTGCGAGCTTTACGTCGCCGTACTCGGCGCCCTGAAGATCGGCGCGGTGGCTTCGCCGCTCTTTCAGGCCTTCGGGCCGGAGCCGATTCGCAGCCGCATCGCACAGGCCGGGGGCAAGGTGCTGGTGACCACGGCCAGTACCTACCAACGCAAAGTGGCGGCCTTGCGTGCCGATCTGCCAAGCCTCGAACACGTGCTGCTGGTCGACGACCTCGGTAGCGGCCCCATTCCCGGTACACTGGATCTGCAGGCCCTGCTGCGCACCGCCCCGGATACACCGGCGCTCGTTGCGACCGGCCCCGAAGATCCGGCGCTGCTGCATTTCACCAGCGGCACGACCGGCATGCCCAAGGGCGCCATCCACGTGCATGGCGCGGTGCTCACGCATTACGCCACGGCGCGGACGGCCCTCGATCTGCAGCCGGACGACGTATTCTGGTGCACCGCAGATCCCGGCTGGGTGACCGGAACGTCATACGGCATCATCGCCCCGCTGGTGCTTGGCGTGACCAGCGTGGTCGACCAGGCCGAGTTCGATGCGGCGCGCTGGATCGACATTCTCGAAACCGAGCGGGTAAATGTCTGGTACACCGCGCCGACGGCGATTCGCATGCTGATGAAGGCCGGGCCGGAATTGTTCGCCGGCCACCGCTTCCCCGACCTGCGCTTCATCGCCAGCGTCGGCGAAGCGCTCAATCCAGAGGCGGTCTGGTGGGGGTTGGATGTCCTCGGGCGGCCGATCCATGACAACTGGTGGCAGACCGAAACCGGCGGCATCATGGTTGCCAACACCGCGGCGCAGGACATCAAGCCCGGCTCGATGGGGCGACCGCTGCCCGGCATCAGCGCCCATGTAGTCCGCCGCCGCCCCGGCCGGCCGCTCGAATTGCTTGAAACCCCCGGCGAGGTCGGGGAACTGGCGCTGGAAGCCGGCTGGCCGTCGATGTTTCGCGCCTATCTCGACCAGCCGGACCGCTACGCCGAATGCTTTGCCGGCCCGCTGTACCTGAGCGGCGACATGGTGCGGCGCGATGCCGATGGCTACTACTGGTTCGTCGGCCGGCGCGACGACGTCATCAAGTCGGCCGGGCATCTGATCGGACCGTTCGAGGTCGAGAGCGTGCTGCTGGAACACCCGGCGGTGGCCGAGGCGGGAGTGATCGGCAAGCCGGACGCGCTGGCCGGCGAGATCGTCAAGGCCTTCGTCGCACTCAAACACGGCGTCGCGGCAACGGAAGCCTTGCGCCTGGAATTGATGGCCCATGCCCGCCTGCGCCTGGGTGCCGCGGTGGCGCCCAAGGAAATTGCATTCGTCGAAGCGCTGCCACATACTCGCAGCGGCAAAATCATGCGCCGCCTGCTCAAGGCCCGGGAGCTCGGCCTGCCGGAAGGCGATAGTTCGACACTGGAGTAACGGGAGAGAAGATGAACCTGAACGACGCGCAGATCCGCGCCCAAGTGCTGGAAATCCTGAAAGCGCTGGCGCCGGAAATCAAGCCGGCCCAGATCATCCCCGACCAGCCGCTGCGCGCCCAGATCGATCTCGATTCGATGGACTGGCTGAACGTCCTGGCCGCGCTGCATGAGCGGCTACAGGTGAACATCCCCGAAACCGACTACGGCAAGCTCCAGACGCTCGATGGCATCGTCGCCTACCTGGCGGCCAAGACACCGGCGGGCTGAACATCGTGAGCGACTATCCGGCCGATCTCGTTCGCACCCGTTACCTGTTCGACGGCAGCCCGGTGACGATCCGCCCGATCCGCGCCGCCGACGCGACCCTGGAGCAGGATTTCGTCAAACATCTGTCGCCCGACTCGCGCTACAAGCGCTTCATGTCGACCTTGAAGGAACTGGCGCCGGGCAAGCTGAAGTACCTCACCGAGATCGATTACGAGCGGCACCTGGCCCTCGTCGCGATCATCCAGCGCGATGGGCAGGATCTGGAGATCGGCGTCGCCCGCTACGTTGCCAACCCGTCAGACAACAGTTGTGAATTTGCCGTGGCGATCGACGATGCATGGCAGGGCAGCGGCGTCGCCGGCCTCCTGATGCTGACGCTGATCGACGCGGCCAAGGCGCGCGGCATGGCGAGCATGGAGGGCTTCATCCTGGCCGGCAACGACAAGATGCTCAAATTCGCCCGGCAGCTCGGCTTCACCCTGCACCGCGACGTCGACGACCCCGGCATGGTCCATGCCGTGCGGCCCCTCTAGCTGGAATTGCTCGGGCGGCCTGGCCTGAGCCGAACGCGCTGCCGCCGAGGGCAAGGACTACCGGCACGCTGCTAGTGCGGCAACAGCAGATAAACACCGAGGCCAAGCATGACCAGTCCGGCCACCAACTTGAGGAATCGTCCCTCTTTTTCCTGCAGGCGACGATGGCTTAACGTGACGACACCGATCCCGAGGACAATGATGTCGTCCAGCATGTACATCGCGTCATAGAGCAGCAGATAGCCGTAGTAATCGATGCGGTCGAGGTTCCGCAGCGTCAGTATCCGGGTGTAGAGCGCCGGAAACCCGGAGGTGCACAGCAATTCGAAGATCTGCACCAGCACGGCGAGCAGCACCGTGCCGGCCAGGGCCGGCCAGAGGTGCTCGGCCCGGAGAATCGCACGCAGCCGCGCATAGATGCCCGGCTTGGCAGAGGCGGGAATGGACAAGCTGATGCCTCGTCCGAACGCCAGGAAATCCTTGAGGTTTATTGCGCCAGCAACGATCGCGAGCAGGGCGATGGCAATCTCGGAAACACGCGACAGCCCGACCAGCAGGAACAGGTTGAGCCAGGCGGCCATGAAGCCAAAATAGGCGATTCCTTCAATCGCGATGAACGTTCCGGCGATGAGCAGCATTCGGCGCCGATCGCCGAGCGTCGCGAGCATCGAGATGATCAGGATCAGCACCCACATTGAACAAGGGTTGAAGCCGTCAAGCAATCCGATGACGATGGTAAACAACGGCAGGCCGAGTTCATTGACGCTGACCTGACGGCTGGTAAACGGGATTTTTATCGAATCGCCGTTCGGGGCCTGACAAACCGTCTCGTCCGCGACGCCGCAAACCGGCATCGAGCCAGTTCCGACCGGGTGTTGTGCATGACCGAGCACGGCACGTATCTGTACGCCCGTGGTGGCCGGGGTTTCGAAACCGACGATCAGTTCGCTGCCGACCAGGATGGTCGGCACGCCCGGCTGGGCGATGCCGGCCTTCGCCGACAGTGCAAGCAGACGCGCCAGGGCATCCGGGTTGTGTCGAACGTCAACGACGGTCACATGCAGGCCCGGTTGTTCGCCAGCCAGGTCGTCGAGAAAGCTCTTGGCCGCTTCGCAATGCGAACAGCCATCCCGGACGAAAAGCTCGATCCCGGGTAACGGCATCGCTTCTGCTGCCACCGCCGGAATCGCCTGGCCGGCCATGAGAATTGCCGTCAGAACGATGACTCCGACTACGCGGAATATCCGGAACCACGAACCCGTCGTTGCATATCGATTTTGCATGGCAAAACTATACCCTCGAGGGAGCGCCTGTTGAATTTCCTGTTTTTAGGGCGCGACTGCTCGTCCGATTTTAGCTATCGATCATAATAATAGGGGACAGATCACGTTTATTTCTCCCAACTTAGCGACAACGCACACCAAAACCAATTCACCCCCTCGGCAAAAATCGTGGTCTGTCCCCTATTATTTGGAGAATGTCAAGGCTTGTGCTGATGACACGCAGTGCATCAATGACAAAGTCCGCAATGCGATCTTGCTCAGTATTCGTCAGGGTAACTCGATAGACCAAGCAAACGCACAAAGTGCGATTAAGGTACTTAGCCAGTTGGCGGGCGATCCGACAGTCCAACTGAGCAATGAAAATCGAGCAGCCATCGCCTACCTTGGCGGTAAGAATGTGCTTGATTACGTCGATTGGAACCAGAAACCCAGTTCCGCAATCCCATCAAGCACGTCCTCTAATGGTTCCTTCGCCTCGAATTGGAGCTACATGGGCAGCAATGCTTCAGGCGTCGGGCTTGGTACGCCAGACAATCGGTCTGCCTCACAAATTGACGCTTCAGTCAAAGATACGGCTTATTCCTTCTTGCTGTCTCCTCTAGCCGCGACAGCAATTGCCTATGCACCCGTTCCCGCCCTTGCTAGCGGCGCATTGGATTTGGGTATCCAAAAACTGGATGGTAAAGATGTCAGCCTTACGGAGATAATGTTTTCTATGGCCACGGGGCCAATAGGACTGGGGGTGACGACCGAGAAGCAGGCGGTTGGCGTTGTTACAAACAGTAAAGCGCCGTTCAGCCGGCTTGTTGATGGAGGAGGCTTGCAAGCTCATGAGAATGCTGGCGGACACTTATTGGAGAAGCACGTTGGGCAAACTGAGCAAGATTTGATGACACGTCTTGCAAACGAGCCAAAAATCAGTGGTTCTTCTTCTTTCTATGACCGCGCCACGGCTGAAAATGCTTTATCACAGACATTGGATGTAAACCAATCTGTGGTTCAAAACTGGCTGAACGGAACGTCTAACCGTTTGCGTCTGGACTATTCATCGTCTAGTCCAGTTGGTATTTCGGTGACTCGTGGAGCGGCAGGTGCGGTAGACGCCAGCTCTGCCAGGGCAATTTTGCTTCGTGACCCATCAATGCCAACAGGATATAAGATTCTTACAGGATTCCCAACATTACCATGACATCTCAAAAGCTAAATGCGTTGGAGCAGTTGTTAGGCTCCTACTTTCACCAAGATTGGGCTGAAGAGTTCGATAGCGACAAGTCGGCTATTCAGGCGATTATCGAGTCCGAGCCAAAGGAACAGCTTTTGGCTGGTGCACATGAAATTGATGAACTTCTAGGCTCATCGCTGACCAGCGACGAGCTTGGGGAGGTTCTTATCAATAAGCTTGGCTGTTACTTTGATCCCGCTACGCTTGGGCTGACTTGTGAGCAGTGGCTAAAAAAGGTTCGGCAAGAATTTCAACACCAGCACTAATCAGAAATAATAGGGGACAGACCACGATTTTTTCATAGTCTTGGCACCTTGGTATTTAAAGGAGCCTTTCCTTGCCCCGTCGCCCCCGCCTCGCCCTGCCGGGCATTCCCCTACACGTGATCCAGCGCGGCAACAACCGCCAAGCCTGCTTCTTCGCTGACGAGGATTATCGCTTTTACCTGGAGTGGCTGTCGGAGCATGCAGGGAAGACTGGCTGCCGCATCCACGCCTATGCACTGATGACGAACCATGTGCATTTGCTGATTTCCGCCGACAAGGCCGAGGCGCCTGGCGTCTTGATGAAGGCTTTGGGCCAGCGTTACGTGCAGTATGTGAATCGGGTGTATCGGCGTAGCGGCACCTTGTGGGAAGGTCGCTTCCGCTCCTGCCCGATCCAGGAAGAGGCGTATCTGCTGGCTTGCCAGCGCTACATCGAACTGAATCCGGTACGGGCGGGAATGGTGGAGCATCCGGGGAGCTACCCTTGGTCGAGTTACCGTGCTAATGGGCAGGGAGAAGAGAACGGGCTGATTCGACCGCATGAACTTTACGTTGCGCTAGGGCGGGATACAGAGGGTCGGCAAGCTGCCTACCGGGAGTTGTTTCGTTACGAGTTAGAGCCAGGGGTGGTGGACCAGATTCGGCGGGCGACGAATGGTAATTTTGTGCTGGGCAGTGAGCGCTTTGCGACAGAGGTAGCGGCGGTAATCGGCCGACGGGCGCAGCCGGGCCAGCCGGGGCGGCCGCGAAAGAAGCCTGAGCCTGAGTCGGGGGAGTTATTTGGGGGCAAAATAAAGAACTCAAACTGAATGACGGAGGAAACCGTGGTCTGTCCCTGTTTCTGGTGCACAACGACATGGTGGAACATTACCCCTGCACCTCAGCCAGGGCATACTACCTTACATGCTCCAGGGCGACCGCTAGACCAATTGCAAAACCAAGTGAGATAACAATGTACGAATTCATGCACCACCTAAAGCGCCTCCCCAATCCTGGTAAGGTGATGGGTTTGCATGAAAACTTTTTTTTCCCCGTTGACGAGGCAAGGATTTGTCAAGCGGAAGATGTGTGGGGATTTAAACTTCCGATACAGTTAGTTGAGTTTTATCGAGAGATAGGTTGGGGGCAGTTACAAACAGGTACGAATGGAAATACTTCGGATTTCAATTATGTAGCAAGCATTGATGAACTCACGGCGCTAGCAAAAGGAACATCGGATTGGCTAATGCCTTATAGTCAATTAGAGCCGGACACACTCCCATTTTTCCAACGCGACGTTGATCTTTTCCTATGCCTCCATCCTCAGAGTGAAAATCCGAATGCTGTTTACTGGATGTGGGGGGAAAAGCTGCCAAATGATGGAAAAATATGTGATTCTCTCGCAGAGTTTTTCCAACGTCTTGTCGAAGACCCGAACTGGTTTAATCCACCTGCTGCGTGCTAAATACGAACCTAGCAATAGGGGACAGACCACCTTTTCCAATATCGTCAGATTGCAACATCGGCGTCACGCTCGACACCTCGGTCAGCGCCGTACTCGATCACCAGACCACCGGCAGCGGCACGGCCATCCCCAACCGGGCCAACGCCAGCGCCAGCCAGATCGCCACCCCGGCGATCCCCAACACCAGCCTCTACCACGTCCTTCCCGCCGCCAACAGCCACGCGCTGGTCGTGAGGTGCCCCCGGATTTAGTGCCAAGGGCGTTTTAGTAAAAGTCCTTGGTTTGCACTGCTAAAGACATCCTTTCCCGACGGGATCATCGGGATCACTGGATCGATGCTTGGCCGCAAACTCTGCGGGCGTCAGATAATCCAGTGAGCTATGTGGCCGATGCTGGTTGTAGTCTCGGCGCCAAGCGGCAATCAGGATACGAGCCTGGGGCAAGCTCGTAAACCAATGGTCGTTCAGGCACTCATCCCGGAACCGGCCGTTGAAACTCTCGATGAACGCATTCTGCGTCGGTTTGCCTGCCTGGATCAGCTTGAGCTGCACGCCATGCTGGTAGGCCCATTGGTCCAATGCCTTGCCGGTAAATTCTGGCCCCTGGTCAGTCCGGATCGCCTTGGGATAGCCCCTGAAACGAGCCGCCTGATCGAGCACTCGGGTCACGTAATGTCCTGATATTCCGAAATCGACGGCGAGATCGATGGCCTCCTTGCTGAAGTCATCGACGATGGTCAGTACCTTGATCCGGCGGCCATTGGCCAATGCATCACTGACAAAATCCATCGACCAGACCTGGTTTGGCGAGGACGGCAATTCCAGCGCCTGCCGCTCGACGGCCACACCATGTCGCTTCTTGCGGCGCCGAACCGATAGGCCGGCATCGCTGTAGAGGCGATAGATACGCTTGTGATTGACCTGAACGCCCTCACGGCGAACCAAGGCATGCAGACGGCGATAGCCGAACCGGCGACGCTCGCCGGCTAGCTCAACCAGTCTTGCCTGCAATTGCTCATTCTCTGGCTGTGCCGTCGATTCGTACTGCAGGACCGTGCGCGACAAACCCACCAGCAGGCAGGCACGGCGCTCGGAAATCGTTGTCGATTCTCGCATCACCATGACTGCCTCACGCTTTTGCTGGGGGCTCAGCGTTTTCGGCCTAAAGCAGCCTTAAGTGCCTCGGCATCGAGGATCGATTCGGCCAGCAGTCGTTTGAGCCTGGCATTCTCCGCTTCGAGATCCTTCAACCGCTTGGCATCCGGAACCGACATGCCGCCAAACTTCGCTCGCCAGTTGTAGAACGATCCGTCACTGAAACCATGTTGCCGACACAGTTCCTTGATCGGTATGCCGGCTTCTGCCTGCTGCAAAAAACCGATGATCTGCTCTTCTGAAAACCGCTTCTTCAAGTCCATTCTCCTTCTCGAAAACGGACTTTACTAAATTCCCCTTGGCACTGTTTTTTGGGGGCACCTCAGGACATAGAAAAAGAAGAGGGGGCTACAAATCCCCCTCTTCTAAAATGCCCGACAGACTTAATTGTCTCCCGACAGACTTAATTGTTTCCTATCAATCATCACTACCAATTCGACTCCCGCTCCGGTGTCGAGGTGATTTTGTGGATGCTGAGGTCGGCCCCTTGATATTCCTCTTCCTGATCCAGGCGCAAACCGAGCACTGCTTTCAGGCCGCCGTAGACCAGCGCCCCGCCGGTCATCGCTACGACAATCGCCAGGCCGGTCATGATCAATTGCGGCATGAAAGCGACGCCGCCAGCCCCGCCGAGTGCCTTGCTGCCGAAGATACCGGCGGCGATGCCGCCCCAGGCACCGCATAGTCCGTGCAGCGGCCAGACGCCCAGTACGTCGTCGATCTTCCAGCGGTTCTGGGTCAGCGTGAACATGAAGACGAACAAGCCGCCGGCCACGCCACCAACGACCAGCGCCCCGATCGGGTGCATCAGGTCGGAACCGGCGCAGACGGCAACCAGACCGGCCAGCGGGCCGTTGTGGGTGAAGCCCGGGTCATTCTTGCCGACCATCAGGGCGACCAGTGTGCCACCGACCATCGCCATCAGCGAGTTGAGGGCGACCAGACCGGTGATCTTGTCGAGCGTCTGGGCGCTCATCACGTTGAAGCCGAACCAGCCGACCGTCAGAATCCAGGCGCCAAGCGCCAGGAAGGGAATCGATGAGGGCGGGTGGGCGGAGATCCGGCCGTCTTTGGTGTAGCGGCCATAGCGGGCGCCGAGCAGCAGAACGGCCGGCAGCGCGACCCAGCCGCCCATGGCATGCACCACAACGGAGCCGGCGAAATCGTGGAATTCTTCGCCAAAGGTGGCCTTGAGCCAGGACTGGAGGCCGAAGGCGTGATTCCAGGCAATGCTCTCGAAGAACGGATAGACAAAGCCGACCAGCAGAAAGGTGGCGATCAGTTGCGGATGAAATTTGGCACGCTCGGCGATACCGCCGGAGATGATGGCTGGAATCGCCGCGGCAAAGGTCAGCAGAAAGAAGAACTTGGTCAGCTCGTAGCCATTTTTCGCCATCAGCGTATCGACGCCGGAGAAGAAATTGACGCCGTAGGCGATGCTGTAACCGATGAAAAAGTAGGCGACGGTGGACATGCCGAAATCGGCCAATATTTTGACCAACGCATTGACCTGGTTCTTCTTGCGAACCGTGCCGACTTCAAGAAAAGCAAAGCCCGCGTGCATGGCCAGCACCATGATGGCGCCAAGCAGGATGAAAAGTACGTTGCTGCCGGATTGATACGCTTCCATGAAACCCCCAGACAAAGATCCCGAGGGCGAAAGCAAGCACCATTCCAGTGCGCAAAACATGTTACAAATCAGTGCAATGCGGACAGCATCGCACAAATACAAGCACCTGTTTGGTGCTTGTATTTAAAACAACGCCTTATTGCGGTGCATCCACTCCGCTCATCAGTGCAGCCTCCGGCGGCAGCAGCACCCAGAGCCGGCCGCTCTGCTTCATCCGCCCGGCCTGCTCGCCCGCTTCCTTGCCAAAGCCCCAGAAAAAGTCGGCGCGCACCGCCCCCTTGATCGCTCCCCCGGTATCTTGGGCCATCACCAGGCGGTTCAGGGCCTGCGCCGAATTCGGCCGGGTCGTCGCAAGGAAGACGGGAACGCCGAGCGGCACCGAGCGCGGATCGATGGCAATGCTGCGTTCGGCGGTCAATGGCACGCCCAGCGCGCCGACCGGACCATCCTTGCCGTTCGGCATCTCACGGAAGAAAACGTAACTCGGGTTGGCATTCAGCAAATCGTCCAGGCGCCCCGGATTGGCCCGCGCCCAGGCCTGGATGCCCTGCATCGAGGCCTCTTCCAGCTTCAACTCGCCGCGCTCGACGAGCAGCCGGCCGATCGATTGATAGGTGTGGCCGTTCTGGTCGGCATAATTCAACCGCACCGTGCTGCCGTCGCTCAGCTTGAGTCGTCCGGAGCCCTGAACCTGCAGGAAGAACAGCTCGACCGCGTCGTCAACATAGGCCAGCGTCTTGCCCGGAAACTTGTCGCCGTGCGCCGCGATTTCAGCCCGCGACCAGTACGGTACGACCTTGTTGCCTTCCAGCCGGCCGCGCACGCGCTTGCCCTTCAGTTCCGGGAAGAGCGACGACAGCTCGACGGTCAGCAGATCATCCGGCACGCCGCGGACGGGCTGCTCAAAGCCCTTGGTGCGCTGGCGGCTGCCGCGCAACAGCGGTTCGTAATAGCCGGTAATCATGCCGCTGACCGAAGCGTCGCCAGCTACCACGGCAAACGGTTTCAGATGCTGCTCGAAGAAACGACGCGGATCGAGATCCGGCTTGCCGTCGGCCGCCCGCGCCAGATCGCAGACCCGCTTCCAGGCCGGGCCATGCGGCCGGCCGGCCATGCCGCGACAGGAGAGCAGGAAAGCCGGCCAGGCGGCGGCGGGATCGTCCTCGGTCCATCCCGGCAGGTCGGCCCAGCTTGCCGGCTGAAGCGACCGGGAGAAGACGACCGGCGGAACGGGCACGGTGACCGCCGGCGGCGCCGGGCAAGCCGGACAGGCGGCACACGGGGCGCAGGCGACGGGCGCCGCGGGGCGCGGCAGCATGGAACAGCCGGCCAGCAAAGAGACAGTGAGAAGAATTGCGGCTTGGATTTTTTGCATGGCTTTCGTTAGAGTTCGAGGCTTCGTCTGAAAGTATACCTGCCCCGATGCCCAATTCCCTGCCGTTAGATCGCCTGCTTGCCCGGGTCGAGGCCGTCCTCGGCCGCTTCGAGGCCACCCTGCCGCCGACCCCGCCATTGCCCGACTGGGACGCCGCCATCGCTTTCCGCTGGCGCAAGAACCAGAGCCGCAGCTGGCTGCAGGCCATTCGCCATCCGCACCCGATCCGCCTGGCCGACCTCAACAACATCGACGACCAGAAAGAGCGGATTACCGCCAACACCCGCCAGTTCGTCGCCGGCCAGCCGGCCAACAACGTGCTGCTCACCGGCTCCCGCGGTTCGGGCAAGTCCTCGCTGGTCAAGGCGGTGCTCAACGAATACTCGGCCAAGGGGCTGCGCCTGATCGAGGTGGACAAGGAAGACCTGACCGATCTGGCGGACATTGTCGACCTGCTCGAAGGGCGGCCGGAACGCTTCATCATCTTCTGCGACGATCTCTCCTTCGAAGCCGGCGAAACCGCCTACAAGGCCCTGAAATCGGTGCTCGACGGCTCGGTCGCCGCGCCGCCGGAGAACGTGCTGATCTACGCCACCTCGAACCGCCGCCATCTGATGCCCGAGTATTTCGCGGAAAATCTCGACACGACGCGGGTCGATGACGAAATCCACCCGGGCGAAGCGATCGAGGAAAAGATCTCGCTGTCCGAGCGTTTCGGCCTGTGGATTTCCTTCTACCCATTCAGCCAGGACGACTACCTGAACATCGTCAATCACTGGCTGCGCTATCTCGGGGTCAGCGAGAAAGTGATTGCCGCCAGCGAACGCGACGCACTGAACTGGGCACTCGGCCGCGGTTCGCGCTCGGGGCGCGTCGCCTGGCAGTTCGCCCGCGACCTGGCCGGCCAGCAGAAGCCGGCACGAAAGTCCGCCAAGTGAGCGGCATCGTCGAAGTGGCTGCCGCCGTGATGCTGCGGGCCAACGGCACGGAATTTCTCCTTGCCCAGCGCCCCGAGGGCAAAGTCTATGCCGGCTACTGGGAATTCCCGGGCGGCAAGGTCGAACCCGGCGAGTCGGTGCGCCAGGCATTGATCCGCGAATTGCAGGAAGAGCTCGGCATCACCGTCACGGAATGCTCCCCGTGGCTGACCCGCCAGTTCACTTACCCGCACGCCACCGTCCGCCTCAATTTCTGGCGGGCGACGGCATGGACCGGCGAGATCGGCATCACCGCCCCGCTCGAACATTCGGCGGTGAAATGGCAGGCGTGCGGCACGGCCGCGACGGTGGCCCCGATCCTGCCGGCCAATGACCCTATCCTCAAGGCCCTGGCGCTGCCGACGACAATGGCGATCACGATGGCCGAAAGCGAAGGCGTCGAGCGCCAGCTGGAACGCCTCGAACAAGCCCTGCAGCAGGGTCTGCGCCTGATCCAGGTGCGCGACAAGGGCTGGCCGCCGGCCCGCCGCCTGGCATTCGCCGAGGCGGTCACCCGGCTGGCGCACGCGCATGGTGCGCTGGTCGTCATCAACGATGATGCGGAAATCGCCCGCCAGGCCGGAGCCGATGGCCTGCACCTGTCGTCCGGCCAGTTGGCCGCCTGTACCAGCCGCCCTGATTTCACCTGGGTCGGCGCCTCCTGCCACAGCGCCGACGAAATCGCCCGGGCCGGCGAACTCGGTCTCGATTACGCCCTGCTCGGCCCGGTCTTGCCGACGCCCAGCCACCCGGAAAGCAGCGGCCTGGGCTGGCCGGAGTTTGGCCGGCGGCTCAATGGCAACCGCTTGCCGGTGTTCGCTCTGGGGGGGATGGAAAACGAACTGCTGACCGCAGCGCAAAACCACGGCGCCCACGGCATCGCGCTGATGCGCGGCTGGTAAGGCTCAGTCCTGCGGCGCCTCGGGCAGTTCGCTGCCCTCTTCGCCCGGGCCAGGCTGCACCGGAATGCGATACGACTCGCTGGCCCAGCAACCGAGATCGATCTGCTTGCAGCGCTCGGAGCAGAACGGCCGCCACGGATTTTCCGGGGCCCAGATGGACTCGCCGCCGCACTGCGGACAACGAACCTTGCGAACTTTTGCGGTGGTCATCAGAGGTTGCAGAAAGTCAGGTCGAACTCGACATCGCGCTCGCAACCACGGGCCTTCAGTTCGCCGGCCGGCGGTTTGGTGAAACGGATGTTGAGGAAATATTTGTTGGCGCTGACTTCCGGGATGGCCGGCTCGTCGATGTCGAGCGAAACGCGCACCATTTGTGCCGCGGTGCCGCCGAGGTTGAGCTGGAACTGGCCGTTGATCGCCGTGTAGTTCTTGGGCCGGCCGCTCGAGCGCAGCAAACGCAGCACGATCGCCGCCGCGTCGCGCATCGGCACCATCGGCTTGGTCCAGCCAGCCAGGGCCTCGCGCCGGACTTCCGGCTTGCGGTGCAGCCACCAGTGGTAGGACGGCAAATCGAATTCGCAGACGCCGCCGGGAATCGCCGCCCGGCTCTTGATGCCCATCAGCCAGTCGTTGTCGCGCAGGTACTGACCAATCTTGCCGGTCATCGCGAGCAGCGCCGCCGAAGATTGCTCGATTTCGTAAAGGGCGCCGGACAGCGCCTCTTCGGAAATATCGGGATTATTGCGGTAGGCCAGCAAGGTCTGGCGCTGCCGTTCGAGTTCCTGAATCAGATCCATCTTGAGGTCGGCACGGCCCGCCACCTCAAGGATTTCAAACAGCGTAACCAGCGCCGCGTGGTGCTCCAGCTGGCCATCGGACTGCAGAAAGAACCCCGTTTTTTCGAACAAGTCTTCGAGACGCAGCAGTGTGCGGATGCGCTCGTTGAACGGGTATTCGTAAGTTATCACGCGGGCTGTGTCCGAAGAAACGGAAAATTGTTTGAATTTTGAGCCATTTGCATGCAAATCTCAACAGTTTGCATTAAGTATTTCTGCGGAAAGTTGTAGATACTTTAGATGCAAGGCATCAACCTGCCCGGCAAGGCAGGCCAAATCCCCATCATTGACCACCACGTCATCAGCCACGGCCAGTCGCTGCTGACGCGTTGCCTGGGCAGCCATGATCGCTTTGACCTGGTCGGCGGACAACCCGTTCCGTGCCATGACGCGCTCGATTTGCCGGCTTTCCGGGCAATCGACGACGACGATCCGCTGGCAGCGCTGGCGATACTCGCCTGACTCAACCAGCAGCGGCACGGCGAGAATGACGTAGGGTGCGGCGGCGGCCCGGCAGCGCTCGGCGGCCAACTGGCGAATCAGCGGATGGAGGATCGCCTCCAGTTGCGCCCGGGCGGCCGGATTGGCAAACACTCTTTGCCGCATCGCGGCGCGATCCAGCGCCCCTTGGTCATTGGCCACCGCGGGGCCGAACTTGGCCAGTAGCGCCGGCATCGCCCCGCCACCGGCCGCGGTCAGTTCGTGCGCGATGGCATCGGTATCGACCAAGACCGCCCCGTTCTTGACGAACAACTCGGCGACAGTGGACTTGCCGCTGCCGATGCCGCCGGTCAGGCCAACGACGTAGTCGCTCACTTGCAGCCCTGCGCCTCGGCTTTCGGCAATACCTTGCCGACCGCCGCCAACAAGGCCGCCTTGGCGGCCGCCGGGCCGCTGGCTTGCAGGTTGACCGTACTATCCTTGCCGGGACGTGGCGCCAGGCGGGCCGAGCGAACGCCCTTGTCTTTCAACTCGGCCAGCCGGTCCTGTCCACCCTTCTCGCTGGAAAAGACACCGAGCGAAATGGCGTAGCGATTAAACCCGTCCGGCACGATGAAGTAGTCGGTGACGCCGAACTGGCGCAATTCCCCGGCCTTCTTTTCAGCCGCCGCCTTGTTCGGCAAGGGGGGCACAAACACCCACCAGCCGCTACCTTCGGCCGCCACCAGTTGCCGGGCCAGTTTGAATTCGGCGAAGCGGCCGGCCAGCACCGTGCCGAGCTGATCGGCCTCGGCGACCGGGAGATGCTCCCAGAGCAGACAAACCGGCTTTTCTGCAGGCTTGGCGACCACTTCCGCCTTGGCTGTTTCTTCCACCCTAGCCTCGACCGCAACCGGTTCCGGCTTTACCGGCTCCGGCGCCTTGACCGGCCCGGCCGGCGCTTCGCCCCGGGAGACGATGCGCATGCGCTCGGGCAGGACCTGCTTGTCGAGGCGTACCGCATCCGGGTTGTCCGGCCGGCCGAAGTAGCCGGCGCTGAAGGCGTAGAACAACAGATTGCCGAGGACGAGCAGAAAAACGAGGATTTTCACGGATTCAGCCGACCTTGGGCAGATGCTTCAGCGATTCGACAATCGCTTCGGCCGGGTAGTCGAAATCTTCCAGCTGACCGGAAAAATACTTGTCGTAGGACGCCATGTCGAAATGGCCGTGCCCGGTCAGGCTGAACAGGATGGTTTTCGCTTCGCCGGTCACCTTGCACTTCAGCGCCTCGTCGATGGCGGCGCGAATGGCGTGGCAGGACTCGGGCGCCGGGATGATGCCTTCGGCCCGGGCGAACTGCACGCCGGCCTCGAAGGTGGCGACCTGCGGCACGGCCAGCGCCTCGATCCGCCCTTCATGCAGCAACTGCGAAACGAGCGGCGAATCGCCGTGGTAGCGCAAGCCACCAGCATGGATGCCGGGCGGCATGAAGTCGTGGCCGAGCGTGTACATCTTCATGATCGGCGTGTAGCCGGAGACGTCGCCGTAGTCGTAGGCGTAATGGCCCTTGGTCAGCGTCGGACAGGAGGTCGGCTCGACGGCAACGCAGCGCAGGTTGGTGGCGCGCTTATCGCCGGCCGCCTGATCGGCCAGGAAGGGGAAAGCGATACCGCCGAAGCTCGAGCCGCCGCCACAAGGTCCGAAGATCACGTCCGGGTAGAGGCCGATCTTGTCGAACTGCTTCTTGGCTTCAAGACCGATCACCGTCTGGTGCAGCAGCACGTGGTTGAGGACCGAGCCGAGCGTGTAGCAGGTGCCGGAATCGGCCGCCGCTTCCTCGACCGCTTCGGAAATGGCCAGGCCGAGCGAGCCCTGGTTGTTCGGGTCGGCGGCCAGCGCGGTGCGCCCGGCATTGGTCAGGTTGGTCGGGCTGGAGAACACCTCGGCGCCCCAGGTCTGCATCATCGAACGACGGAACGGCTTCTGCTCGTAGCTGACCTTGACCATGAAAACGCGCACCGGCAGGCCGAACATCTGGCCGGCGAAGGCAATCGACGAGCCCCACTGGCCGGCACCGGTTTCGGTGGTCAGCTTCTTGGTGCCCGCCAGCTTGTTATAGAAAGCCTGCGGCACGGCGGAATTCGGCTTGTGCGAACCGGCCGGCGAAACGCCTTCGTATTTGTAGAAAATCTTGGCCGGCGTACCCAGCGCCTGCTCCAGACGCAAGGCGCGACACAGCGGGGCAGGACGCCACAACGCATAGATCTGGCGCACTTCTTCGGGGATGGCAATCCAGCGCTCGGCCGACATTTCCTGCTCGAGGATCGGCCCCGGGAAGATTGCCCCCATCTTCTCGGCCGGCACCGGCAGGCCGTCCGGCCCGAGCGGCGGGGCCGGCGGAGTGGGCATGTCGGCGACGACGTTGTACCAGTGAGTGGGGATTTCTTCCTGCTCTAGATTGATGCGTAGCGGCGTCATATTTTTATCTCCCTGCATGCTGTTCGGCAAAGGCGGTAAATTACCCCAAAAGCCCCGGGCAACCAAGGGCGCAGGGTGGCTATCGACGACTATTCGGCATCCACCGCAGCAGGCTGCCGAATCAGCGGGTAAAGTACCGCCTTTGCCAATTTTCGCGCCCGAGCCCTTGCCTGCCTCCCGCCATCACGCCCTGCTCTGCCACCCCGCCAGCCCCTGTGCTGCCATCCAGGGCATCACGGCGGAGGCAAGCTTCAACGTGGCCGGCCGGCTGACCTTGAGCTACCGCCTGAGCGGCGACCCGCAGGCGATCCTGCTTCCCACCCCGCAGTCGCCTGGGCCGGCCGATGACCTGTGGCAGCACACCTGCTGCGAAGCCTTCATTGCGTTGCCCGGCAGCCCGGCATACCGGGAATTCAACTTCTCGCCGTCCGGCCAGTGGGCGGCCTATCACTTCGCCGATTACCGGAGCCGCACCCCCGATTTCCGACAGGCCGGCGTACCTGACATTGCCTTTCGCCGCCTGGCCGACGGCTTTCAACTGGACGCCTGTCTCGGCCCCGAATTGCTGCCGGCCGGCGACACGCTGCAGCTTGGCCTGAGCGTCGTGGTCGAAGCCGGCAATCACCAAAAAAGCTACTGGGCTCTGGCGCATGCCGCCGGGCGCCCCGATTTCCACCTCCGTCAGAACTTCACGCTGACCTTGCCCATCAAATCCACATGACTACTGCCATCCAATTCGGCATCGACCGGCTGCTCGCCGACCCCGCCCTGCGCCGTCCGCTGGCCGGCCGCCGCGTCGCGCTTCTCGCCCACCCGGCCTCGGTGACCGCCGACCTCACCCATTCGCTCGATGCGCTGGCCGCCTTGCCGGACCTCACGTTGAGCGCCGCCTTCGGCCCCCAGCATGGGTTGCGCGGCGACAAGCAGGACAACATGGTCGAATCACCGGACTTTCTCGATCCGCAGCACGGCATTCCGGTCTTCAGCCTGTACGGCGAAGTGCGCCGGCCGACCGCGGCGATGCTCGACACTTTCGACGTGCTGCTGGTCGATCTGCAGGACCTCGGCTGCCGGATCTACACCTTCATCACGACACTGCGCTACATGCTCGAAGCCGCCGCCCGGCATGGCAAGACGGTCTGGGTCCTCGACCGCCCCAACCCGGCCGGCCGGCCGGTCGAAGGACTGACCCTGCGCGACGGCTGGGAAAGCTTCGTCGGTGCCGGTCCGCTGCCGATGCGCCACGGGCTCACCATGGGCGAACTGGGGCAATGGTTCATCGCCACGCTGCAGCTTGACGTCGACTACCAAGTCATCGAGATGCAAGGCTGGCAACCGGAGGCCGCCCCCGGATACGGCTGGCCGCTCGGCGAACGCAGCTGGATCAACCCCAGCCCGAACGCGCCCAACCTGTCGATGGCCCGCGCCTATGCCGGCACCGTCATGCTCGAAGGCACGACGCTGAGCGAAGGGCGCGGCACCACCCGGCCGCTTGAGCTGTTCGGCGCTCCGGATATCGACGCCCGCGCCGTGCTCGGCGAGATGCGCCGCCTCGCGCCGCACTGGCTCGCCGGCTGCCGATTGCGCGAGTGCTGGTTCGAACCGACTTTCCACAAACATGCCGGCCAGCTCTGCCACGCCATCCAGATCCACGTCGAGGATCGCAGCTACGGGCATGCCGCCTTCCGTCCGTGGCGCCTGCAGAGCCTCGCCTTCAAGGCGATCCGCCGGCTCTACCCCGACTATCCGCTGTGGCGCGACTTCGCCTACGAATACGAGCATGACCGGCTGGCCATCGACCTGATCAACGGTTCGCCGCTGTTACGCGAATGGGTCGACGACCCGGCCGCCCGGCCGGAAACCTTCGATGCGCTCAGCTCGGCCGACGAGCTGGCCTGGACGGAACAACGCGCGGCCTTTCTGCGCTATCGCTAGCCTCGCCGCACCGTAATGCGCCACCGACCAGGCCCGGGATGAGCAGTCGCCGACCAACCGAAGCAGCGCCGCCCCCGGCCAGCCAGCGCACCATTCCGCGGCTGATTCGCGAGCGGCGCTGGTGGTGGTTGCTGCTCGCCTTGTGGGCCGGCATCGTCGCCATCTCGCTGCAGACGCAGACCGAACAGATTCGCCGCCAGGCGACGGAGATCGCCATCGAAGGCGCGCGCAACATGTTCCGCATGGTGATCCTGACCCGCAACTGGAATTCCAGCCACGGCGGCATCTATGTACCGGTTACCGAGCACACCCAGCCGAACCCCTATCTCGAACATCCGCAACGCGACGTGATGACAACCGATGGCATCGCGCTGACCATGATCAACCCGGCCTACATGACCCGGCTCATTGGCGAGATGGCCGAATCCGCCTCCGGTGCCGTTTTCCGGCTGACCAGCCGGCGCCCGATCCGCCCGGCCAACGCGCCCGATGCCTGGGAGAACCAGTCCTTGCTGGCTTTCGAGCGCGGCGTCAAGGAAACCATCAGCGTCGAACCCGGGCCGGACGGCGAAATGCTGCGCTACATGGCGCCGCTGCCGGTCAAAAAAAGCTGCCTCGACTGCCACGCCAAGCAAGGCTATCGCGAAGGCGACATTCGCGGCGGCATCAGCGTTTCCCAGCGCTATGCCGGGATCGCCGCGGCAACCCGGAGCGGCACCGAAAAAGCGCGGCTGACCCATGCCATATTCTTTCTGCTGGTCGGCGGTGCCGGCTGGCTGCTCCTCGAAATGCTGCGTCGGCGCTGGTTTGACCTGGCCGGCAAGATCGAGGAACTGGAAGAAGCGCATGGCCAGCTGCTGCAATCCGAAAAGATGGCGTCGGTCGGCCAGTTGGCCGCCGGTGTCGCCCACGAAATCAACAACCCGGTCGGCTTTGTCAATTCCAACCTGGGCACGCTGAAAAAATACAGCCAACAACTGCTCGACCTGCTCGAGGCCAGCCGTTCCGGCAAGGCCAGCGCCGCCGATTTTGCCGCCGCCGACCTCGTATACTTGAAAGAGGACATGGCCGACCTGCTGCGTGAATCGCAGGAAGGCCTCGAACGGGTCAAGAAAATCGTCGGCGATCTCAAGGATTTCTCCCGTGTCGACCAGGCCGAATGGCAGGATGCGGATCTCAACGCCGGCATAGAAAGCACCCTGAACGTCGTCTGGCACGAGCTGAAATACAAGGCCGAGGTCAAGCGCGAGTATGGCGAACTGCCACCGGTCCCCTGCATTCCGGCCCAGATCAACCAGGTGGTGATGAACCTTCTGACCAACGCCGCCCATGCCATCGAAGAGCGCGGCACCATCACCGTGCGCAGCGGCTGTGACGAGCGCTGGGCCTGGATCGAGGTGGCCGATAACGGCAAGGGCATGACGCCGGCCGCGCTGCGGCGCATCTTCGAGCCGTTCTATACGACCAAGGCGGTCGGCAAGGGCACCGGACTAGGTCTGTCGCTCGCCTACGATATCGTCCGAAAACACGGCGGGCGCATCGAAGTCAGCAGCGACCCCGGGGCCGGCAGCACTTTCCGGGTCCTTCTGCCGCTGGCCGGAATCGCCAGCGAAAAAAGCTGAACGAAAAAAGACCGGGAAATCCCGGTCTTGGTCACTGCCTGCCGCCGTCCATAACGAACGGCAGCGCGATTACTTCTTCGCCGCGAGGCGTTCGCGCATGTGCTTGGCCCGCTCGCTGGACGGCGGATGCGAACTGAACATGCTGTTCTCGTCGCCGAGCTTGGCCTGTTTCTCGAAAGAGCTGACAAGGCCGTTGCGATTGAGTTTCGCGGCAGTCAGCAAGTCAAACGCGTAGTCGTCGGCCGCGCTCTCCTGGACTTGGGAAAACTGGGCATTGACCAGCTTTTCAGCCAGCTCGCCCAATTGCGAATTGCTTAGCGCCGCGACTGCCGAGTTGCCGGCCGAAGCAGCCACCTGACGCGCCGCCGAAGCGGCATAGGCGGTCTGCATGGTGGACTTGGTGTGACCGAGCGCCACATGACCGATTTCGTGGCCGATCACGGCCCGCACCTCGTTGTCGTTCATCAGCTTCATCAGGCCGCCATAGACACGGACGCAGCCGTTGCCCATCGCCCAGGCATTAACGTCCTTGGTCAGATAAACCTTGTAATCGAGCGGTACGCCATTGACGGTTGCCGGCATGCCCTTGACGATCTTGGCCAGTCGCCTGGCCTCCGGGCTTTTCGCCGCAGCAATGCTGGACTGACCGTCGAGCGTCGCGCAGGATTTGTCGGAAAGATCCTTGACGTCGGCATCGCTCAGCGTCGCCGCCTTGAGGGCCGAGGCGCCGGCGGAAACCATTCCTCCGGCATTATTGCCGTTGATTCCGGCGCTGCCCGTGTTGCTGCAAGCCACCAGAAACAAACTGGTAAAAGCCGCGAGAACGCCAATCTTAAAAGCCCCCGGCACGGCCTTGCTGTTGCCAATAACATATCCGCTAAGCATCACAACCTCTGAAAAATTGAAAAATAGTCACGAAGCAACAAACTGCCCCGGGAAGCCCGTGACTATGCACCCCCACCCGCCAACCGTCAAGCCAATGTCATTAAACGGATCAGCCTGAGCGCATCTTCCGGATGACCCGCTGGGCCGCGACGACACCGCGATACTGGGCTTCTTCGAACAGCGAAAAGCCGGACAGATCGGCATGCGCCAGCGTCAGGCGCGGACTGTCGAAAGCGGCCAGCACGGCGCGGGCGCCACCCCACAGGCTGCCCGGCACCGGCCGACGCATGGCGTGGCCGTTGCGAAAAACATCGAGACGGGTGGTCAGCCGACGGATGTCGGGATGGATCCCTTCGAGTTCGGCCAGGATGCCTTCGGCCCAGGCTTCGCGCGGCGTTTCGAGCAGCAAGCGGCGGCCCTCGGCTGGTGCCACTTCGTGCAAGGCGCGGTAATAGGTAAAAACCGTCCCGCGCAAATGCCGCCGGATCAACTGATGGGTCGCCACCACGTAGCCGAGACCAGGGCTGTCGTAGAGCACGTTGTCCCAGGCCGGTGCGGCGCCATGTCGTTCTTCCGGGAAGTCGGCGAGATGCAGGTTGGCCGTCAGCCACGGCGCGTAATCGCCGGCCAGGGCCGCCGCCCGCAGCTCGGCCGGGATCGCCGGCCAGACGCGGGGCAGCACGAAAGCGGGGGCCGCCCAGATCAGCTGCCGGGCCTCGAAGCGCACGGTCTTGTCGCCGACCAGCACATCCACCGCCAGCGTCGACTTGCCCGCCGCGATGCGCCAGACCAGCGCCTCGGTCAACAGGCGCCCGGCGGCATGGCGCGCCAGGCCGCGCATCAGCCAGGCGTTGCCGTCCGGGGCGGTCAGCACGGCATCACTGGTCGCGTTGGCTGCCTGGCCATTGCGACAGGCAAAATAATGCAGGCCGGCCCAGGCCGAGGTCTGCTCACAAGCTGTGCCGTAATCGTCGCGGCAGGCGTAATTGGCCAGCCAGCGCAGGGTCGGCGCGGTGAAGCCGTGGTCGGCCAGCCACTGGCTGAACGACAGCCGATCGAGCGCCCGCCACTCCGGGTCGCGGCTCGACAAGGCCATCGGGATGGCGAAGACCCGCCGACCATCGCGCCCCCTAGCCGCCTTGAGCTCCTCCATGCGCGTCTGGAAGCGCCGCTGCTGCTCGCGCTCGGCGGCATCGACACCGCGTTGCGGCAGCAAGCCATCGTCCCACAAGCCGTGGCGATAGACCCGCTCCTGCGGCGTCGCACACAGGAAGCGTTCGTCGTAAGTCGGCTTGGCGGCTGCCGGATCGCCCTGCAACACGCCCAGTTCGGCCAGCAACTCGCGAACGCTGGTGGCCTCCGGGCCCGGCAAGGGCAGATAGTGGGCGCCCCACGGATAGGCGACGAGCGGCGATTGCCCGGCCCGCGAATTGCCGCCGGCCTCGCCCTCCATTTCCAGCACGAGAAAGTCGTCGACCGCCGCCTTGTTCAATTGCCAGGCCGCCGATAGTCCGGAAATGCCGCCGCCGACGATCAGCACGCCGGTTTTCCGGACTTCCGATGGGGCGGGGAAATGGCCGTCACGCAGGCGATGGCCGAGGGCATGCGCCATGCCGAGCAGCTGACCGGGCGGCAGCGGCGGCTTGCCGACCGGCGCGCAACCGGCGAGGGCTGCTGCACCGACGGTACGAAGAAAATCCCGGCGGCTGGTGCCAGCCTTTGGCTTGATGGGACTAATCAAACTTCCGGAGCGACAGGCTGACCGACAGTTGGGCGCCGAGCCAGCCAAGGAAAGCCCCGGCCCCAGCCAGCGCCGCGATTTCACCGACGCCCGGCGTCCGCAGGCTGAAGCTGCCGCCGTAAAGCGCCGCCAGTTCGCTGACCGGGCCGGCCAGCAAACGCAGCGCCCCGAGCACCAGGGCGGCCGCCAGCAGCCCGCCCAGGGCGCCCTGCAGCGCGCCGAAGTAATAGAAAGGCCGGCGGATGAACACATCGGTCGCCCCGATCATCCGCGCCACTTCGATTTCGGCAGCCTGCGCCATGACCTGCAAGCGTATGGTATTGAACGTCACGGCGATCAACCCGGCGGCAAAGATGCCGGCCAGCATCGACAAGGCCAGCCGACCGAGCTTGAGGAAGGCGTCGAAACGCTTAACCCAGGCCGAATCGAGTTGGACATGCTCAACCTTGGGCCAACTGGCGATCTCCTTGCGCAGGATCTCCAGCGCTTCCGGTTCGCTATTGCTCGGCTCGACGATGAAGGCGTCGGGCAACGGGTTGCGCGGCAGGCTGGCGACGATCTCGGCCATCCCTTCGCTCTTCTGCATCCGCTTCAGCGCCTGCTCCTTGGGAATAAATTGCCATTTGCCATCGGCCGCGGCGCGCAGCCGACTCTCGATTTCGCCGACCTCCTTCTTGCTCGCCTCAAGGCTCATGAACAGGCTGATCTGCTGGACACCGGAGGCATTGCGGCCGAGATCGCGGAGGTTGTCGAGCAGAACGTAGCCGAAGCCCGGCAAGGTCAGCGCGATGCCGATGACGAGCAGCGACAGCAGGGTATTGAGCGGTGTCGACCACAACCGGCGGAAAGCCGAAGCAAGCGCCGCGCGGTGCTGGGAAAGCCAGGCGTTCACAACAACCTCCCGTGGTCGAGACAGAGCACGTTGGGGTGATAGCGCTCGATCCAGTTCTGGTCGTGAGTGGCGACGACGACGGTGACGCCGACCTGATGAAAGGACGAAAAAATTTCGAGAATGCTGCTCGCCGATTCGTTGTCGAGATTGCCGGTCGGCTCGTCGGCCAGCAACACCGTCGGCCGATTGACCACGGCGCGGGCGATGGCCAGGCGTTGCTGCTCGCCGCCGGACAGCGCAATTGGCCGGGCCTTTTCGCGGGCCAGCAGGCCGACCTTGTCGAGCGCCGCCTGGGCGCGGCGAATCGCCTCGCGGCGGGGCAAGCCGACGATCTGCAGCGGCAGCAGCACGTTGTCGAGCACGCTGCGATCGAACAGCAGTTTCTGGTCCTGAAAGACCATGCCGAAATTGCGCCGCAGATAAGGAATGGCACTACGCCGCAGGGCCGCCAGGTTCTGGCCGTTGACCACCAGGCTGCCGCTGGTTGGCCGTTCGATCGAGGCGATCAGTTTGACCAGCGTGGTCTTGCCGGCGCCGGAATGGCCGGTGATGAACACCATCTGACCGGCCGATATCTCGAAACTGACTTCCTTGACGGCTTCGTAGCCGCCCGGATAGCGTTTCGTCAGGTTGCTCGCGACGATCATTCGAATAGCGCGTCGACGAAATCTTTGGCGGAGAACGGGCGCAGATCGTCGATCTGCTCGCCGACGCCGATGAAGCGGATCGGTTTCGGACACTGCCGGGCGATCGCCGTGACGACGCCGCCCTTGGCGGTGCCGTCGAGCTTGGTCAGAACCAAACCGGTGACATGGATCGCCTTGTCGAAGGCCCGGACCTGCTGCAGCGCGTTCTGGCCGATATTGGCATCGAGCACGAGCAGCGTTTCGTGCGGGCCGCTCGGATCGATCTTCTGGATCACCCGCCGGACTTTGGCGATCTCTTCCATCAGGTGCAACTGGGTCGGCAGACGGCCGGCGGTGTCGGCCAGCACGATGTCGATACCGCGCGCCTTAGCGGCGGAAATAGCGTCGAAGACCACAGCCGCCGGATCGCCGTTGTCCTGGGCAATGACCGTGATGTTGTTGCGCTCACCCCAGGTTTCCAGCTGTTCGCGGGCGGCGGCGCGGAAGGTGTCGCCAGCGGCGAGCAGCACGCTCTTGCCCTGGTCCTGGAAATACTTGGCCAGCTTGCCGATCGAAGTCGTCTTGCCGGCACCGTTAACCCCGGCAATCATGATCACGTAGGGCTTGTGGCCGCTGACGTCGAGCGCCTGTTCAAGCGGCTGCAGGGTTTCGAGCAGGGCGTTGGCCAGCGCCTGCTGGATGCCTTCCGGCGTATCGAGCTTGTCGCGCTTGGCGGCTTTTTTCAACTCGTCGAGCAGATGGGTGGTTGCCTCGATGCCGCAATCGCTGGTCAGCAACAGCGTTTCCAGCTCTTCGAGCAGTTCGTCGTCGACCTTGCCGCGCGAGAAGATGGATTTGAGCTTGCCGCCCCACTGGGCGCGGGTCTTGGCCAGCCCCTTGAAGAGGCGTTCGCGCCAGGACGGGGCGGCCGGGGCTTCGACCTTGGTTTCAGGCGCGGATTTTTTCAGGAAACTGAACATGGGGAAAGTGGTCTCAAGCCAAGCTGACAGGCGGACGGCAAGCCGTTAAGATGCCACCCGAATCGATGCAAATTTGCTCCTGATTTTAGCAGAAAGACCACTCGGAAAGCCCTGCAACCCATGCGAATGCAACAACTCCTCCCCTTTTTGCTGGCTCCCTGGCTGCTTACCGCGGCCCACGCCAATCCGTATGAAACGACGCTGCAGAACGGCTTGCGCGTCATCGTCAAGGAAGATCACCGCGCCCCGACCGCCGTCCAGATGGTCTGGTACCGCATCGGCAGCATGGATGAAATCGACGGCGGCTCGGGCGTTGCCCACGTCCTCGAACACATGATGTTCAAGGGCACGCCGAGCGTCGGCCCCGGCGAGTTCAACAAGCGCGTCGCCGCCGCCGGCGGTCGCGACAACGCCTTCACCAGCCGCGACTACACCGCCTATTTCCAGCAGGTGCCGAAAGAGAAGCTGGACGATGTGATGCAGCTCGAAGCCGACCGGATGCGCCATCTGAATGTCGACGCCAAGGAATTCGCGCAGGAGATCAAGGTCGTCATGGAAGAGCGCCGCATGCGCACCGACGACAATCCGCAGGCCAAGCTGTTCGAACAGATGAATGCCGTCGCCTTCCAGGCCCACCCCTACCGCCGGCCGATCATCGGCTGGATGAACGACCTGGAAACGATGACCGCGGCCGATGCCAAGGCCTGGTACGACACCTGGTACGTGCCGAATAACGCCTATGTGGTGGTAACCGGTGACGTCGAGCACAAGGCCGTGTTCGCCCTGGCCGAGAAGTATTACGGCGGCCTCGAAGGCCGCCCCCTCGTGCCGCGCCGGCAACAGGTCGAACCGGCGCAGGAAGGCCCCCGCCAGGTCACCGTCAAGGCGCCGGCCGAACTGCCGGTGTTGATCATGGCCTACAAGGCGCCGATATTGCGCGATGTCGACCAGGACAGCGAACCCTACGCCCTGGAAATGCTGACCTCGATTCTCGACGGCCACGACGCCGCCCGCTTCAACAAGAAACTGGTCCGCGAGGACAAGGTGGCGCTGTCGATCGGGGTCGGCTACGACAATACGGCACGCGGCCCCGGCATGTTCTACTTCTCCGGCAGCCCCTCGGAAGGACGCACGGTCGGCGACCTCGAAGCCGCGCTGCGCGCCGAGATCGCCCGCGTCCAGAAGGACGGCGTCAGCGAACAGGAACTCAAGCGGGCCAAGGCGCAACTGGTCGCCGGTCAGGTATACAAGATGGACTCGATGTTCGGCCAGGCGATGGAAATCGGCCAGATCGAAGCGGTCGGCCTGCCCTATCAAAAAATCGACCGCATGCTGGAAAAGCTGCAAAAGGTCAGTGCCGCCGAAGTACAGGCGGTCGCCAGGAAATACTTCACCGACGATACGCTGACCATCGGCATCCTCGACCCGCAGCCCCTCGATGGCAAAGTGCGCCGCCCGGCCACCGCCACCCGCCACTGATGCACCATCAAACCCAAAGCTGGCACCAGAAAAACACCATGAAAAAGCTGTTGACCGCAGTAACCGCCCTGCTGATCACGCAAGCCGCGCTGGCTGGCGTCAAGATCGAACACTGGGTAGCGCCTTCCGGCGCCCGCGTCTATTTCGTTGAAAGCCGCGTCCTGCCGATGCTCGACGTCCAGGTCGATTTCGCCGCCGGTTCGGTCTTCGATCCGGCCGGCAAATCCGGCCTCGCCGCGATGACCCGGGGCACCCTCGACCTCGGCGCCGGCAGCCGCGACGAATCCGCCATTGCCGAGCAACTGGCCGACATCGGTGCCAACCTCGGCGGCGGCGCCGACACCGACCGTGCCAGCGTCGCCCTGCGCACGCTGTCGGCCGCCGAGCAACGCGAACCGGCGCTCGCCATCCTGCGCAGCGTGCTGCACCAGCCGCGCTTCGATGCCGCCATTTTCGAACGCGAAAAAGCGCGCACCATCGCCAGCCTGAAGGAAGCGATGACCCGGCCCGACAGCATCGCCGGCAAAGCGTTCTGGGGCGCCCTCTACCCGACCCATCCCTATGGCCAACAGGCGACGCCGGAATCGGTCGCCGGGCTGAGCCGCGACGACCTCGCCGCCTTCCACGCCCGTTACTACACGGCGGCCAACGCCAGCATCACGCTGGTTGGCGACATTTCGCGCCGCGAAGCCGAACGCATTGCCGAAGCGCTGACCGCCAGTCTGCCCAAGGGCGAAGCGGCGGCCCTGCCGGCGGCTCCGCAGCCAGCGAAAGGCAGCCTCATCAAACTGGCCCATCCGGCCAGCCAGGCCCACGTCTATATTGGCCTGCCGGCCATCGAGCGCGGCAACGCCGATTTCTTTCCGCTGCTCGTCGGCAACTACACGCTCGGTGGCGGCGGCTTCGTCTCCCGGCTGATGAAGGAAGTGCGCGACAAACGCGGCTATGCCTACAGCGTCTACAGCTATTTCGCCCCGCTCCGCCAGGCCGGCCCCTTCCAGATCGGCCTGCAGACCAAGCGCAGCCAGGCCGGCGAGGCGATCAAGGTAGCCCGCGACGTCCTCGACGGCTTCCTGAAGGACGGCCCGAGCGAGGAGGAACTGCTCGCCGCCAAGGCCAACCTGACCGGCAGCTTCCCGCTGCGCCTGGACAGCAACAAGAAGCTGCTCGAAAACGCGGCGAACATCGGTTTCTACGGTCTGCCGCTCGACTATCTCGACAGCTACCAGGCGAAAGTCCAGGCGGTTACGGCCGACGATATCAAGCAGGCTTTTGCCCGCCACGTTCGCCCGGACAATCTGATCACCGTGACGGTAGCCGCCGATTGAACTCGGTGCGCATCATCGGCGGCGCCTGGCGGCGCCGCGTGCTGAAGTTTCCGGACAGCGAAGGCCTGCGCCCGACGCCGGATCGCGTCCGCGAAACGCTGTTCAACTGGCTCGGCCAGGAGCTCGACGGCTGGCACTGCCTCGACCTGTTCGCCGGCAGCGGCGCGCTCGGCTTCGAGGCGGCATCGCGCGGCGCAGCCCAGGTCGTGATGGTCGAACAATCACCCAAAGTGTTGGCGGCCTTGCGCGAAAATGCGGAAATTCTGCAAAACCCGCGCGAAGTGGAGATCATCCGCCGGGATGCGCTACAATATTTGGCCTCGTCCAAGACCAAGTTCGACCTGATCTTCCTCGATCCGCCCTACAAAAAAGGCTGGATTCCCCGCCTGGAGCCACTCCTTCCCGGCGTTCTGAAAGAAGATGCCGCGGTCTACGTCGAGGCGGAGCACGAAATAGAATCGCTTGGCGATTGGCGCACGGTGCGCCATGGCAAGGCGGGGGAAGTCCACTTTCACTTGTTGCGGCGGCAGACAGCTTGAATAAACTCAATCATCGCGTGGCGATCTACCCGGGCACTTTCGACCCGATCACCCGGGGTCACGAAGATCTCGTGCGCCGGGCCGCCGGCCTGTTCGACAAGCTGATCCTGGCCATCGCCGAAAGCCCCTCGAAGCAGCCGCGCTTTCCTTTGGCCGAGCGGGTCAGCATGGCGCAGGAAATCCTTGGCGATGTCAAGAACGTCGAAATTGTCGGCTTCAACACGCTGCTCATGGATTTCGTACACGAGCAGGGCGCCAAGGTCGTCGTGCGCGGCCTGCGTGCCGTCTCCGACTTCGAATACGAATTTCAGATGGCGGGAATGAACCGCAGCGTCTATCCCGAGGTCGAAACAGTGTTTCTAACCCCGGGCGAACAGTACATGTTCATCTCCGCCACGATGGTCCGCGAAATCGCGCGACTGGGCGGCGATGTCAGCAAATTTGTGCAACCTTGTGTCCAAAAGCGCCTGCGGGCGACTACCACTGCTTAACCGAGAGAGGAACAGCTATGTCTCTAATTATTACCGACGAATGCATCAACTGCGACGTGTGTGAACCGGAGTGCCCGAACGAGGCAATCTCCCAGGGGGAAGAGATTTATCAAATCGATCCCAACAAATGCACCGAGTGTGTCGGCCATTACGACGAGCCGCAGTGCGTGCAGGTCTGTCCGGTCGACTGCATTCCAAAGGATGCGAACCATGTCGAAAGCGAGGACATGCTGTGGGTCAAGTACGAAAAGCTGACCGGCAACAAGCGCCCCTGAGCTTTTCCGAGCCAACAAAAAGCCCGCGAATTTTTCGCGGGCTTTTTGTTGCCTGCCGCACCGCGGCAATTCCCGTTCAGGCCGCCTGCAGCTCCTGAATATCGAGCGGCAGCAGCATTTCACGAATGCGCCCGGCGATATCTTCCAGTGACTGAATCTGCAGCAACAGGTTCTTTTCGACGCTCTCCAGTTCGACAATCCGGTCTTCCAGCGTATCGGTCGCCTGGTGGATGCGCTTGATGCTTTCGAGGCGACGCTTGAGCTGAATCTGGTGCTCGCGAACCTGCGTTTCCATCGGCGCCATGATCGCCCCCAGCCAGGTTTCGGCATCCTTGTTAGCGTGCTCGAAGGCGCGCCGCACCTGCACCGCCACTTCCTCGAAGAACTTCTGCGTGATGTTCCGCTTGTCGTGCGTCAGCAGGCTGACCATGGTATTCAGATGCCCGTCGCACCAGGCCTCCAGGCGATCGATCTCCTTCTCGTAACGGAGCAGCGAGAAGGATGTTGGCGCACCGAGCTTGAGCCCGTGCTCGACGGCAAAACGCTTGTAGACCGCGGCCATCATCGCCAGGATTTCGTTGATCTCGTCGTTCGACCTGACCAGCGCCTCGCGTGAGCGGCCAAAGAAATTCCCCATCGAGTCCGACAGGGTCTTCGAGAAGGCCGCCTCGAGCATCGCCTCACGCGTATCTTGCGTCAGTTGACGCAGCACATCGAGGCCAAGGTGGGCGAACAGCCGGTTGGTCAGGGTCGAAAAGACGCTACGCACGGCGTAATAGCGTTGCAGGCCGGATTCGAATTCATCTTTCTCGGCCCGCACCTTGCCCATCATGTATTCGACGACGCCCTTGTTCTTGCCGCGCAGTTCGGTCAGTTCGGTCAGTTGTTCGCGCAGGCCGACGAGGCGCGATTCGAGCAGGCCGCGCACACGACGGCTGACTTCGCCGAATTCGCTGTCGGTGTTGTCGCAGACGATGTCGCGCTTGGCCGGGATCAGTTCCTCGGAGAGGGCCAACTCGAGCAGCGGCAGGCGGCTTTTTTCGAGCAGCGCGTCGTCACCGTTGATCTTGGCCACCAGGCCCTTCTGGGCGGAGACAGGGAATATCTGGCTGGCCGGCAAATCGAGGATGCTGGCGCTGGTGTCGACCTGACGCTGGATTTCGGCGTCGATTTCCTCGTCCGTCTTCAGTTCGTCCCACTGGCCATCGATCTTGTTCATGACCACCATGCGGCCGCGCCGGGCGGTGCCGCCGCCGCAGATATGTTCCTTCCAGATCGCCAGATCGGACTGGGTTACGCCGGTATCGGCCGCCAGGATGAACAGCACGGCATGGGCGTTGGGCAACAGCGACAGCGTCAATTCGGGTTCGGCGCCAATCGCATTGAGGCCCGGCGTATCGAGAATGACCAGCCCCTGCTTGAGCAGCGGGTGCGGAAAATTGATGACGGCATGGCGCCAGCGCGGCACTTCAACCAGACCATCATCACCCACCCGGTAAAGCTCAATTTCGCCCTGCCCGACTTCGAAGCCGAGGCGAGCCGCTTCTTCCGGCGTGACGCGACTGGTTTCGCTGACATGGCGGAGCGAATCCTGCATCGCGTCGGGCGATTCGATATCGAGGCCGACGACGGTCCATTCATCGGGAAAGCGCTTGTACTCGGAAACGCTGGAATTCGAGGCGCGCGTCTGGATCGGCAGCAACTCGATGCAGGGCTGCTTGCTGCCGTCGAAGAGCAATTCGGTCGGACACATCGTGGTGCGGCCGGCCGAGGAAGGCAACATCCGGCTGCCGTACTCGGCAAAGAAGATCGCGTTAATCAGTTCCGACTTGCCGCGCGAGAACTCGGCGACGAAAGCCACATTCAGGCGGTCCTCGCGCAAGCGCTCAAGCAACTGGGCGAGCCGCAGATCGGTCTGGGCGTCGGACAACTCGTTCTGGGACAACCAGTCCTGAAACTCGCCGATGTTGGTCGACAGACGGGAGCGCCAGGCAGTGTAGGCAGCAAATTGGTTGGCGAGCGACATAGCATGCACCATGAATACGTACGGAACTTCCAATTTAGCATAAAAACAGGGGCTTGGACCCCCATTTTAATGTTGGCACGAGGGGCAGTAGTAGGTACTCCGGCCGGCCTGACGGATTTGCCGGATCACCCCGCCACAACGCAGACAGGCTTGCCCGCTCCGGTCATAGACGCCGGCCTGGATCTGGAACCAACCGGATTCGCCATCGCTGTGGACGTAATCGCGAATGCTGCTGCCGCCCGCGGCAATGGCGTCCGACAGGGTTTGGCGAATCGCCGAGGTGAGCTGCGCATAGCGCGCCCGGCTGATCCGGTTGGCTGCTCGCACCGGCGAAATCCCGGCCCGGAACAGGCTTTCCGAAGCGTAGATATTGCCGATCCCGACCACCAGATGGCTATCCATCAACAGCGGCTTGATCGGCCCGCTACGCCGCGCCCCCGCCGTGTAGAGCCAGTCGGCGGTGAACGCGTCGGACAGTGGCTCGATGCCCTGGGTCGCCAGCAAGGGATGTTGCTCGGCCGTTTCCGGCGGACCGGGTTGCCACAGCACGACACCGAAGCGGCGCGGATCGGAAAAGCGCAGGATCTGGCCGGGCAGGACCAGGTCGAAATGGTCATGCTTGGCCGGCAGCCGATCGCCCGGCACAAAGCGCAAATTGCCCGACATTCCGAGATGGATGATCAGGCAGCCTTCGACATCGGCCTTCCGGCAATCGATCAGCAGGTACTTGCCGCGCCGCCGGATGGCCAGGATGCGGCAGCCCGGCAACAACGCCAGCAGTTCGCGCGGAATAACATGGCGCAACTTCGGCGCCCTGATCACCACCCCCTCGATAATCCGACCTTCCAGCTCCGGCACCAGGCCGCGCCGACAAACTTCCACCTCCGGCAATTCCGGCATTGCTTGTTCCTCCACCCAAACCCAAATACCATCGCAAACTTATGCGATTTTATGCGTTCCAATACGCAACCACGACCGAAAGCCGACCATGCATCCGAAGTTCATTGCTGCCGCCCTCACCATTGCCCTGGGTCTGACCCATGGCGGATTCAGCCTGGCGGCCGGCGACGCCGTGACGAAATCAAGCAGTCAGCGGGACAACGCGCGGCGTTCCTCGGAGAACATCCTGGCCCGCACGGTTTTCCAGTCGCTGCTCGGCGAGTTCGCGCTGCAACGCGGCGACATCAATATCGGGGTCGAGGCGTGGGCCGATCTGGCCGTGCGCACCCGCGACCCGAAGGTTCTCGCCCGCGCCACCGAAGTCGCCGGCTTTGCCCGCCAGTATGATCGCGCCCTCGAGTTGTCGCGGCTCTGGCTCGAAGTCGAACCCGACTCGAGCAAAGCCAAGCAAACGCAATCCTCGCTGCTCGTCATGGCCAACCGCCTCGACGAACTGGCGCCGCAACTGGCCAGCCTGCTCGAACAGGACAAGGCCAACCTCGCCAACAACCTGCTCCACCTCAACCGCATGCTCGCCCGGCACGCCGACAAGAAAGCCGTGCAAACACTGGTCGACCGCGTCGCCACCCCTTACGACGGCCTGCCGGAAGCCCACTTCGCGATGGCCCAGGCGGCCGCCAATGCCGGCGACAACCTGCGCGCCCTGGGCGAGTCGGAGAAAGCCCTGCAATTGCGTCCCGACTGGGAAACCGCCGCCCTGGCCCGGGCCCAGCTGCAAGCCCGCCAGTCAAACCAGACCGCCATCGGCAGCCTGAACGACTTCGTCGAGCGCTACCCGACGGCCCGCGATGCCCGCCTGGCACTGGCCCGCCTGCTGATCAACGAAAAGCGCTATGACGAGTCGCGCAAGCACTTCGACCGCCTGATCAAGGACTACCCGGACAACCCCGACGTGATCTACCCGGTCGCCATGCTCGCCCTGCAACAGGGAGATGCCGAGACCGGCCGCGCCCAGCTGGAAAAGCTGCTGAAAACCGATTTTCCGGACAAGAGCACCATCCATTTCTTCCTCGGCCAGCTCGAGCAGGAACAGAAAAAGCCGGAAACCGCGCTCGAGCATTTCCGCCAGGTCACCGCCGGCGACCAATACATCAACGCCCGCTCGCGCGCCGCCCTGATCCTTTTGCAGCAAGGCAAACCCGAGGAAGCCCGCGAGCTGTTGCACAACACGCGCGGCGGCACCAACGCCGAGCGCGCCCAACTGGTTCTCGCCGAAGCGCAATTGCTGCGCGAGGCGGGACGGCTGAACGATGCTTACATCGTCCTCGAATCCGGGCTGACCAGCCAGCCGGACAATCCCGAATTGCTCTATGAAGCCGCGCTGACCGGCGAACGCCTGGGCAAACCGGAAATCCTCGAAACCCACCTCAAGCATTTGCTGGCGCTGCAGCCGGATCATGCCCACGCCCTGAACGCCCTCGGCTACTCGTGGGCGGAGCGCAACATCCGCTTGCCCGAAGCACTGAAACTGATTACCCGGGCCCTGGCCCAGATGCCGGACGACCCCTTCATCATGGATAGCCTGGGCTGGGTGCAGTTCCGCCAGGGCAATCTCGCCGAAGCCTTGAAGACGCTGGAAAAGGCCTACGCCATCAAGTCCGACCCGGAAATCGCCGCCCACCTCGGCGAAGTGCTGTGGACGCTGGAGCGCAAGGACGATGCCCGGCGACTCCTCAAGGACGCCATCCGGCAACACCCGGACAATGAAGTTCTGGCCGGCGCCGTCAAGAAGCTCGCCCCTTGAGTCTGCGTTTCGTTGTCCTGCTCGCCGGCTGCCTGCTCGCCGGCTGCGCCAGCGTGCCGCCCGCCGCCTTGCCAGGCCGCGAACAGATCCGCGAATTCGCACTGGAAGCGCGCTTCGCGCTGCGCATCACGCTGCCCGATCAGGCTGCGCAAAGTTCCGGCGGCCGCCTGTCCTGGGAGCACCGGAATGGCGGCGACCGCGTGCTCGTCGCCAACCCGCTGGGTTACGGCGTCGCCGAAATCGACACGACACCGACGCTGTCCCGCCTGCGCACCGCCAATGGCGAAGTCCACGAATCACCGGACGCCGACGGCCTGATGGAAGAAGTCACCGGCCAGCGCCTGCCGATCACCCGCCTGCCCGCCTGGCTGCTCGGACGCTCGGACGGCACAGCCGAGATCAGCAAGGACAGCTACAACCGCCCGGCCCGCCTGCGCGAAGCCGGCTGGCAAATCGACTACGCCTACGACGACGAGGCGCCGACCGCCCTACCCGCCCGCCTGACGCTGTCCCGCGACGGCGAGATCGAATTGCGGCTGCGTATCGAAGAATGGAAAGAAAACCCGTGACCCACTGGACCTGGGACAGCAGTTGGCCCGCCCCGGCCAAACTGAACCTCTTTTTGCACATCGTCGGGCGCCGCGCCGACGGCTATCACCTGCTGCAGACCGTATTCCGCTTCATCGACCGCGCCGACCAATTGCGTTTCACGCCGCGCAACGATGGCGACATCGTCCTCGCCACACCGATCCCCGGCGTACCGCCGGACAGCGACCTGACCGTGCGCGCCGCCCGCCTGCTGCAGCAGGCCACCGGATGTCGCCAAGGCGCCACCCTCCATCTCGACAAACAACTGCCAATGGGCGGCGGTCTGGGCGGCGGCAGCTCCGACGCGGCCACCGTGCTGCTCGCCCTCAACCATTTATGGCAAACCGGCCTCGCTCGGCCAACACTGGAAAAGCTCGGGTTGAGCCTGGGCGCCGACGTACCGGTCTTCATCCACGGCCGGAACACCTTCGCCGAGGGCGTCGGCGAAGCGTTTACCGACGTTGAGCTGCCGCCAGCCAGCTATCTGGTGCTCCATCCGGCAGTCAACGTCCCGACCGCGGCAATTTTTGGCGCACCGGAACTGCGCCGCGACACGCCAGGCATCGCTGTGGACAGCTGGCGGCATGGCGATGGCCATAACGATCTCGAAGCGGTCGCCTGCGCCCGCTTTCCGCAGGTCGCCGAACACCTGGCCTGGCTCAAGCAACATGCCCCGGATGCGATGATGACCGGCTCCGGCGCCTGCGTCTTTGCCGGCTTTGCCCGCCGCGACCAGGCGGAACGGGTTCTCGCGCTGCTGCCGGGGGGGATGAGCGGCTGGGTGGCGGACGGACTGGCGGCCCACCCATTAGCCAATTTTTCATAAAAGAGTAGACGGCGGCAAACTGCTTGTGTAATATCCGCGCCTCGTTCTAACGTGAACCCGTGTGAACGACCCGCTGGGGAGTCGCCAAGTTGGTCAAGGCACCGGATTTTGATTCCGGCATTCGAAGGTTCGAATCCTTCTTCCCCAGCCAGTTTCCTTCGGGCAGGTCACAAGCCTGCCCGATTTTCATTGTGGCGGGCGAAATGTGCGTCCAACATGGAGTGCAGGAGCAAGGTGAGAATGGCCTATAACAGCCTGATGGTCTTTACCGGCAATGCCAATCCGAAACTGGCGGTCAATGTCGCAGCCGAACTCAATGTTGATCTTGGGCGCGCCAACGTTGGTCGTTTCTCGGATGGCGAAGTCAGTGTCGAACTGCAGGAACACGTCCGCGGTCGTGACATCTTCGTGCTGCAATCCACCTGTGCGCCGACCAACGACAACCTGATGGAACTGCTGGTCATGGTCGATGCGCTGAAGCGCGCCTCGGCCGGCCGCATCACCGCCGCCATCCCGTACTTCGGTTATGCCCGCCAGGATCGCCGCTCGCGTTCGTCGCGCGTGCCGATCGCCGCCAAGCTGGTCGCTAATATGCTGGTCGCTTCCGGCGTCGACCGCGTCCTGACCATGGACCTCCACGCCGAACAGATCCAGGGCTTCTTCGACATTCCGGTCGACAACATCTACGCCCTGCCGATCCTGCTCGACGATATCCGCAAGCAGAATTACGAAAACCCGCTGGTCGTTTCGCCCGACCATGGCGGCGTCGTCCGCGCCCGTTCGCTGGCCAAGCGCCTCGAATGCGATCTGGCGATCATCGACAAGCGCCGGCCGAAGGCCAACGTTTCCGAAGTAATGAACATCATCGGCGAAGTCGACGGCCGCACCTGCATCATCATGGACGACATGGTCGATACCGCCGGCACGCTGTGCAAGGCAGCTTCCGCACTGAAGGCGCGCGGCGCCAAGCAGGTCGTTGCCTACTGTACGCATCCGGTCCTGTCCGGCCCGGCCATCGAGCGGGTCAACAGCTCCGACCTCGATGCCCTGGTCGTCACCGACACCATCCCGCTGCGTGACGATGCTGCCGCCTCACCGCGCATCCGCCAGCTTTCGGTTGCTGAAATCATGGCCGAAACCATTCGCCGGATCAGCAACGACGACTCGGTTTCATCACTGTTTATCGATTAGTCGCTAGCACCGAGTCGTTAGTCGCTAGCAAGAATTCGCTGATGACTAACAACTACCGACTAATAACTGTTTTTAAACCCTTCCCGATCTGGTCGCGGTTCGGGAAACTTACTGGAGTATCACAATGACTTTTGAACTGATCGCGCAAGCGCGTACGCTGCAGGGAACGGGTGCGAGCCGCCGCCTGCGCCGTGCTGCCATGGTGCCGGGCATCGTTTACGGTGGCGAAGCTGCCCCGCAAGCCATCGAAGTACCGCACAACGACCTGCTGTTGAAGCTGAAGAAGGAAGCCTTCCACTCCAGCATCGTGAACCTCGTCGTTGACGGCAAGAAGGAACCGGTTCTGCTGCGTGACTACCAGATGCACGCCTACCGCCCGCTGGTTCTGCACGTTGACTTCCTGCGTGTTGACGCTACCCACGAACTGCACATCAAGGTGCCGCTGCACTTCGTGAACGAAGAAGTCGCCCCGGGCATCAAGCTCACCGGCGGCCTGGTCAACCACGTCATGACCGAAATCGACATCAGCTGCCTGGCCAAGGATCTGCCCGAGTTCATCGAAGTCGACCTCAGCGCACTGAAGATCGGCGACACCATTCACCTGTCCCAGCTGAAGCTGCCGAAGGGCGTCAAGCTCGTCCAGCACACCACCGATGACTCCGTTGTCGTCGGTATCGTCGGCAAGGGTGGTTCTGCCGAAGCCGCTGAAGGCGAAGCTGCCGCCGAGTAATTTCGGCCCCTCCGCTGCACTGGCCGCCGCTGGCATTTTGCCGCCGGCGGCCTTTTCGCACTTATTACCATGAACCCTCCTCGCCTGATCGTCGGCCTCGGCAACCCGGGCCCGGAATACGCAGCGACCCGACACAACGCCGGGTTCTGGTTTGTCGACCAGTTGGCCGACAAGCTGAAGGTTTCGCTCGTCCCGCAAGCCAAGTTCTTCGGCAAGGCAGCCCGCGCTGACGAGCTCTGGCTATTGCAGCCGACCACCTTCATGAACCGCTCCGGCCAGGCCGTCGCGGCACTGGCCAATTTCTACAAGATTCCGGCCGCCGAGATTCTCGTCATCCATGACGAACTCGACCTGCCACCCGGCGGCATCCGCCTCAAGCAGGGCGGTGGCAACGGCGGTCACAACGGCCTGAAGGATATTCAGGCCAAACTCGGCACCCCCGATTTCTGGCGCCTGCGCCTCGGCATCGGCCATCCGCGCACGCTCGGTCTGGTGCAGCAGGTGGTCGATTTCGTGCTGCATCAGCCGCGCCAGGACGAACTGCCGGATATCGAACACGCCCTCGCCCGCAGCCTGCTGGCCTGGCCCAAAATCGCCGCCGGAGACTTCGCCGGCGCTCAACAACAGTTGCACGGCAAAGCCGTCTAAGGAAAAAATCCATGTCTCTCAAATGCGGCATCGTCGGCCTGCCCAACGTCGGCAAATCCACCCTCTTCAACGCCTTGACCAAATCAGGCATCGCGGCGGAAAACTACCCCTTCTGCACCATCGAGCCGAACGTCGGCATCGTCGAAGTGCCGGACAAGCGGATGGCCCAGCTGGCCGAGATCGTCAAGCCGCAGCGCATGCAGTACGCGATCGTCGAGTTCGTCGACATCGCCGGCCTGGTGGCCGGTGCTTCCAAGGGTGAAGGCCTGGGCAACCAGTTCCTCGCCAACATCCGCGAAACCGATGCCGTCGTGCATGTCGTGCGCTGCTTTGCCGACGACAACGTGATCCACGTTTCCGGCGGCGTCGATCCGATCCGCGATATCGAAGTGATCGATACCGAACTGGCGCTGGCCGACATGGCCACCGTCGAAAAGGCGCTCAACCGCTACCGCCGCCCGGCCAGTTCGGGCGACAAGGAAGCCAAGATCCTGGTCGCCGTGCTGGAAAAATGCTTTGCCCAGCTCGACCAGGCCAAGGCCGTCCGCGCCCTCGACTTCTCCAAGGAAGAACTGGCGCTGTTGAAGCCCTTCTGCCTGATCACCGCCAAGCCGGTGCTCTACGTCGCCAACGTCGCCGAGAACGGTTTCGAGAACAACCCGCTGCTCGACGCCGTGCGCGCCCATGCCGCCGCCGAAAAGGCCGAAGTCGTCTCGGTCTGTGCCGCCATCGAAGCCGAGATCGCCGATCTCGACGAGGAAGAAAAGCAGATGTTCCTGGCCGACCTCGGCCTCGAAGAACCCGGCCTCGACCGGCTGATCCACGCCGGCTACAAGCTGCTCGGCCTGGCCACCTATTTCACTGCTGGCGTCAAGGAAGTGCGCGCCTGGACCATTCACCAGGGCGACACCGCGCCGCAGGCGGCCGGGGTCATCCACACCGATTTCGAACGCGGCTTCATCCGCGCCCAGACCATCGCCTTCGACGACTTCATCGCCTACAAGGGCGAAGCCGGCGCCAAGGAAGCGGGCAAGATGCGCGCCGAAGGCAAGGAATACGTCGTCAAGGACGGCGACGTCCTCAACTTCCTGTTCAACGTCTAAGCACGCGGCGCGGCGAGCATCCGTGTTTGAACAACCCGCCTGAATGAGCGAAACCGGGGTGGACACCGAGGTTTCGCCGGATTCCCCGGCCGGCAGCGCGCAGCTGTCCCGGGCGGTGCTGCTCCGTGCTTTCGAGCAGAACCGCGAAGCCGTGCTGATTACCGACCGCGACAACCGGATCGTCGCGGTCAATGCCGCGTTCACCCAGCTGACCGGCTACTCGCTTGACGACGTGGCCGGCAAAAATCCGCGCCTCCTCGCCTCCGGGAACGTCGGCCCCGATTTTTACGCCCGGATGTGGCACGCCCTGAACCAGCATGACCACTGGGAAGGTGAAATCTGGGACAAGCGCAAGGACGGCACGACCTACCCGAAATGGCTGTCCATTTCGCTGATCCGCGACACTGCCGGCAAGATCGAAAACCATGTCGCCAACTTCACCGACATCAGCGCCAACAAAGAAACGGCCGACCGCCTGGCCCAGCTGGCCTACCACGACCCGCTGACCCACCTGCCCAACCGCCTGGCGCTCGACGCGCAGCTCACCCATGCCCTGCGCGTCGGCAAGCGCGAGGCCCGGCAGCTGGCCTTGATGCTGATCGATCTCGACAATTTCAAGAACATCAACGACACGCTGGGCCATCACATCGGCGACGAACTGCTGCAGGAAGTGGCGAAGCGCCTGCGCGGCTGTGTCCGGGCCAGCGACCTGGTGGCCCGGCTGGGCGGCGACGAATTCGTCGTGGTCCTGCCGGAAATCGACGGTCCGCTGACTGCGGCCCGCGTTGCCGGCAAGGTCCAGAGCGGACTGGCCGAGTATTACCAGATTGCCGACCATGTGCTGTACGCCACGCCGAGCATCGGCATCAGCCTGTTCCCGGGCGACGGCCAGGATGCCAACACCTTGCTGCGCAACGCCGACGCGGCGATGTATCACGCCAAGAATGCCGGCCGCAACAACCACCAGTTCTACACCGCCCGGATGAACGAAGCGGCCGGCCAACGGCTGCAGATGGAAAATGCGCTGCGCCAGGCGATCTCATCGATCTCGCCGGACAACTGCGAGTTTGCCGTGCATTTCCAGCCGCAGATCGATGCGACGAGCGGCCGGGTGAGCGGCCTTGAAGCTCTGCTGCGGTGGACCAATCCGATCTTCGGCACGGTTTCGCCGATGCGCTTCATCGCCATTGCCGAAGACACCGGCCTGATTCAGCCGCTCGGCGACTGGGTGATCTGGGAAACCTGTCGCCAGATCCGCCAGATGAAAACGCTCGGCATCGAAGACGTGCGAGTGGCCATCAACATCTCGGCCCAGCAATTGCGCCACGAGAACCTGCTGTTGCTGGTGCGCGGCGCCCTCACCTGTTACGACCTGGCCCCCGCCGACATCGAGCTGGAAGTCACCGAAAGCACGGCGATGCAGAATCCGGAAGTGACGCTGTCCATCCTCGACCAGCTCGACGCGATGGGCATCAAGCTCGCCATCGACGATTTCGGCACCGGCTACTCCTCACTGGCCTATCTGAAGCACCTGCCGATCAAGCGCCTGAAACTTGACCGCTCCTTCGTCAGCGACATCGAGACCGACGCCAGCGATGCCGCCATCTGCGCCGCGATCATCGCGCTGGGCCACAACCTGGACATGGAGCTGGTTGCCGAAGGCGTCGAAACCGAGGCCCAGCGGGATTTCCTGATCCGCCTCGGCTGCGACTGCCTGCAAGGCTTCCTGTACAGCAAGGCCCTGCCTTTCGCCGAGATCGTCGCCTACATCCAGGCGCAGCCCGCCATCAGCGAATGACCTTGCGCCACTCGGCTTCGAAGTAGCGCACAAGCACCTGATTGTTCAAGCGGTTGACCTCGGCCGGTACGCGCCCCATGTCGGCCGGAAAGCGGAACAGGTCGGGCAGCGTTTCCGCCGTCAGGAAGCGGGTTTTTCCGCCGCCCGGCAGAGCGCGCCGAAAGTCGTCCGGGGCGGCAAGCGAGAACGGCTGGCGGCCGGCGATGATGAAGCCCCATTCCCCAAAGGACGGCACCAGCGCGTGATACGGCGCCGTCTGCAAGCCGACGTCCTCGAGCGTCGTCACCACGCACCAGAAGGATTGCCGGGCATAGAGCGGCGAGGTCGATTGGACGACGATCAGGCCGCGGGCCGATAACCGCTTTTCCAGCAGCCGGTAGAAGGCCGAAGTGTAGAGCTTGCCGAGGGCGAAATTGGCCGGGTCGGGAAAATCGACGACGATGAAGTCGAAATATTCGCGGCTCTCCTCCAGCCACTGCAGCGCGTCGGCATTGACCACCGTCACCCGTTCCGACTTGAGCGCCCCGCCATTCAGCGCGACCAAAGCCGGCGCCGTCGAGAACAGTGAGGTCATCGCCGGATCGAGATCGACCAGCGTCACCGACGCGACGTTCGGGTACTTGAGGATTTCGCGCACCGCCAGCCCGTCGCCGCCGCCCAGCACCAGCACCCGCCGCGCCCCGGGCAGGCTGGCCAGCCCGGGATGGACCAGCGCTTCGTGATAGCGATATTCGTCGTGCGACGAGAACTGCAGGTTGTTGTTGAGGAACAGCCGCAAGTCGTCGCGCCAGCGGGTGACCACAATGCGCTGGTAAGGCGTCGTTTCGGCGTGCACGATCTCGTCGGCGTAAACATGCGCCTCGGCCAGCGTCGTCAGCTGCCCGGCCCCGGCAAAACCGCCGACCAGCGTGGCAAACACGGCCCAGCTCTGGACCGCCAGCCAGCGCCGGGCCGGCAGTTGATCGCGAAAGAGCTGCAGCGCCCAAAGCGCCACGGCGACGTTGAGCAAACCGAACAGCAAGCCGGTACGGACCATGCCGAGCTGCGGCGCGAGGACCAACGGAAACAGGATGGAAACCGCCAGCGCCCCGAGGTAATCGAAAGTCAGCACTTGCGACACCAAATCCTTGAAGGCCAGCTCGCGCTTCAGGATGCGCATGACCAGCGGGATTTCCAGACCGACCAGCACGCCAACACCGAACACCACGAGATAGAGGATCAGCTTGAACGGCCCGCCCAGCCAGGTGAACACCAGGAACAGCGCAATCGCCGAAAAGCCGCCGAGCAGGCCGACCATCAGCTCGATCTGGATGAAGCGGCCAATCAGGTCGCGGGTAATGTATTTCGACAGCCACGAGCCGGCGCCCATGGCGAACAGGTAGGTGCCGATCACCGTCGAAAACTGCGTCACCGAATCGCCGAGCAGATAGGACGACAGCGCGCCGGCGATCAGTTCATAGGCCAGACCGCAGGAGGCGATGACGAAAACGGAGAAGAGCAGGGCGTGACGCATGGCGGGGAACGATGAGCGGCGGGCGGAATGTTCGCCATTTTGCCTGCATTCGGGAACGCCGGGCGCCGGGCGCGGTCAGTAAGAGCGTGGACAGCGCGTGGCTTTGTCCTTTTTCGAGCGTCGACCATGCCCTTCAAAGCCCTTCTTCCCATCCTGCTCGCCAGTCTGGCGCTACCGACGCTGGCGGCCGACTACACCATCGACCCCAGCCACACCTATGCCAGCTTCGAGGTCGATCACCTCGGCTTTTCCACCCAGCGCGGCCAGTTCAACCGCACCTCGGGCACCGTCCAGTTCGACCTCGAGGCGCGCAGCGGCAATATCGACATCCGCATCGACGCCGCCTCGCTCGACACCGGCTTTGCCCTGCGTGACGACGTGCTGCGCGGCGAGTCGTGGTTCAACGTCCACGATTTCCCCGACATCCTGTTCCGCGGCCAGCACTTCGTCTTCGAGCAGGACCAACCGGTTGCCGTCGAAGGGATGCTGGTCATGCTCGGCACGATCAAGCCGCTGCGCCTCGATATCACCCGCTTCAAATGCGGCCTCAATCTGGTCAGCCGCAAGCGCGGCTGCGGCGCCGATGCCCAGGGCAGCCTGCGCCGTTCCGATTTCGGCCTGCAGAACAGCATCCCGTTCATCGGCGACCAGATCCGCCTGCGCATCCAGGTCGAAGCCTATCTGCCGTGACCCCGGCGCGGCCGCCGGCCGGGAACTGCGGCGGTGCGTTAAAGTCATGTGGCGTCGGCCTGTTTCTGCGAAAATAGCACCCCCCTTTTAGTCGTTTCCGGAACCCCATGCCCCCGCATCCCGCCATTGCCAGCACCGCTGAAATCGTCACCGAACTGAAGGCCGGCCGCATGGTCATCCTAGTCGATGAAGAAGACCGCGAAAACGAAGGCGACCTCGTCATGGCCGCCGAACACATCACCGCCGACGCCATCAATTTCATGGCCAAGTTCGGCCGCGGCCTGATCTGCCTGACCCTGACCGAAGCACGCTGCAAGAAGCTCGGCCTGGTCCAGATGGCGCGCAACAACAAGGCCCAGTACGGCACCGCCTTCACCGTCTCGATCGAAGCCGCCGAAGGCGTCACTACCGGCATTTCGGCCGCCGACCGGGCGCGCACCATTGCCGTCGCCGTCGCCCGCAACGCCGTCGCCGACGACATCGTCCAGCCCGGCCACGTCTTCCCGATCACCGCCCGCGAAGGCGGCGTGCTGGTCCGCGCCGGCCACACCGAAGCCGGGTGCGACCTGGCCGGCATGGCCGGTCTGGAACCGGCCTCGGTGATCTGCGAGATCATGAACGACGACGGCACGATGGCCCGCCTGCCGGAACTGCTTGAATTCGCCAAGGAACATGGCCTGAAGATCGGCACCATCGCCGACCTGATCCACTACCGCGCCGCCTCGGAAAAGCTGGTCGAGCGCGTCACCAGCAAGACCATCAGCACCGCCCACGGCGATTTCACCCTGCACGCCTATGCCGACCGAGCCAGCGGCGCCACCCATCTGGCGCTGGTCAAGGGCCAGATCCCGGCCGGCGGCGAAACTCTGGTCCGCGTCCACGAGCCGCTGTCGGTCCTCGACTTCCTCGACCCGGCCAGCAAGAGCCAATCCTTCTCGATCGACGAAGCGCAAGCGGCGCTGGCCAAGCACGGTCACGGCGTCATCGTCCTGATGCACCGGCCGGAAGACGGCGAAGCCCTGCTCTCCCGCCTGACCGGTGAAAAGCCGCGCGCCCAGACCAAGTGGGACCCACGCACCTACGGCATCGGCGCCCAGATCCTGCGCGATGTCGGCGTTTCCAAGATGCGCCTGCTCTCCAGCCCGCGCAAGATGCCCTCCATGACCGGCTTCGGCCTCGAAGTCACCGGTTTCGTCACCTCTCCTGCGGAGCTCTGAGCCATGTCCCGCTTCGACAATATCTTTGAATACGACAACAACCTGAACGGCGCCGGCCTGAAAGTCGGCGTCGTGATGAGCCGCTTCAACCTGCCGGTCTGCGAAGGCCTGCTGTCGGCCTGCGTCAATGAACTGAAACGCCTCGGCGTGGCCGATGCCGACATCGTCATCGCCAATGTGCCGGGCGCCCTGGAAATCCCGCTGGTCCTGCAAAGCATGGCCCAGACCGGCCGCTTCAATGCCCTGGTGGCGCTCGGTGCCGTGATCCGCGGCGAAACTTACCATTTCGAAGTCGTCTCCAACGATTCCTGCCGCGCCATCATGGACGTCCAGCTGGACACCGGCGTGCCAATCGCCAACGGCATCCTGACTTGCGAATCCGACGAACAGGCCGAGGTCCGCATGCAACCGAAGGGTGCCGACTGCGCCCAGGCCGCGGTCGAAATGGCCAATCTCCAGAAAGCGCTAGCCCAATGACCACTTTCCTCAGCGACAGCGAACACCCGGAAGAACCCAAGGCGCCGCACAAGTCGGCCCGCCGCCGGTCGCGCGAATTCATCCTGCAGGGCCTCTACCAGTGGCGCGTCGGCGGCGCCGACGAAGCCGCGATTGAAGCCTACGCGCCGGAAATGGAAGGTTTTGCCAAGGCCGACCGCGAATTCTTCGTCGGCACGCTGCGCGGCGTCATCGGCCAGAAAGACAAACTGACCGAACAGATCAGCATTCACATCGACCGCCCGTTCAGCGAGCTGTCGCCAGTCGAAGCCTGCATCCTGATGCTCGGCGCCTTCGAGTTGGGCAACCACCCGGAAACGCCGTACCGCGTGATCATCAACGAAGCCATCGAACTGACCAAGTCGTTTGGCGGCACCGACGGCCACAAGTACGTCAATGGCGTGCTCGACAAGGTCGCCGCCATCATTCGTCCGGACGAAGTCGCCGCCAAGAAAGCCCGCTGAAACGATGGCGGCTGAGTTCGCGCTGATCGACCAGTACTTCACCCGGCCGACGCCGTCGGCCGTCCTCGGCCCCGGCGACGACTGCGCGCTGCTCCAGCCCTCGCCGGGCAAGCAACTGGCGGTGACCACCGACATGCTGGTCGCCGGGACGCACTTCCTGCCCGATACCGACCCCAAAAATCTCGGCTGGAAGGCCCTCGCCGTCAATCTCTCCGATCTCGCGGCAATGGGCGCCACACCGCGCTGGGTGACGCTGGCCGGCGCCCTGCCGGCGGCCGATGAAGCGTGGATCGGCCAATTTGCCGCAGGCTTCTTCGCCTGTGCCGACGAATACGGCGTCGATGTCGTGGGTGGCGACACCACCCGGGGACCGCTCAATATCTGCGTCACCGCGCTCGGCGAAATCGAGCCGGGCCAAGCGCTGCGCCGCGATGGCGCCAAGGCTGGCGACCAGATCTGGGTTTCCGGTCGGCCCGGGCTGGCCAGCCTCGGCCTCGCCCAGTTGCAAGGCAAGATCCAGTTGCCCGAACCCTGGCCGCGCCTGTGCATCGGCGCTCTCGAAAAGCCTCGGCCGCGCGTCGCCCTCGGTCAGGCGCTAGTCGGCATCGCCAGTGCGGCGATCGACGTTTCCGACGGTCTGCTCGCCGATCTCGGCCACATTGCCGAACGCTCGGGCTGCGCCGCGGCCGTCAAGCTCGTCCAGTTGCCGCACCTGCCGAAGGGTGAAAGCTACGACGCCGATCTCCGCCGCATGGCGCTGGAGTGCCAACTGGCCGGCGGCGACGATTACGAACTGTGCTTCACCGCCCCCGGCCCGCAGAGCCAGGCGATCAGCCGGATTGCCGCCGACCTCGAATTGCCGCTGTGGTGCATCGGCGAAATGACCGCCGGCCCGAGCGGCGAAGTCACGGTTTTCGACCCGGACGGCAAAGCGGTCGAATTCGAACACAAGGGTTTCGACCACTTTGGCTGAGCAATCGAGAGGCGCCCCCAGCCTCAAATTCCTCCTCGCCAGCCCGGCCCATTTCCTGGCGCTCGGCTGCGGCAGCGGCCTCGCCCCGAAAGCACCGGGCACCTTCGGCACGCTGTTCGCTTGGGGCTCCTTTCTGCTCTTCCGCCCGTATTTTTCCGACTTTGCGCTGCTCGCCGCATTCGCCGCCGCCTACCTGCTCGGCATCTGGATCATCGACCTGACTGGCCGCGCCATCGGCGACCCCGACCACGGCAGCATCGTCTGGGATGAAATCGTCCCCTTCTGGCTGATCCTGCTGCTCACCCCCGCCACCTTCTACTGGCAACTGGCGGCCTTCATGCTCTTCCGCTATTTCGACATCACCAAGCCGCAACCGGCCCGCTACTTCGACCAGCACGTCAAGAACGGCTTCGGCGTGATGGCCGACGATCTGGTAGCGGCCGGCTACACCCTGCTCACGCTGGCCCTGCTGAAAATCGTTTTGGCCTGACGAATGCCCGCCGCAGGCATAGAATGGTGAGGCCTATATTTGTGGGAGCAAGATCATGAGCCACAAGCACGCCCACCTGCTACGCAGCATCTACCAGGACCCGCCAAGCGCCAACATCCACTGGCGTGAAATAGAGTCGCTGCTCAACCACCTCGGCGCCGACGTCGAACCCTCGCATGGCGCCCGTTTCAAGATCACCTTGAACAAGGTCGAGGCCATCCTCCACCACCCGCACAACAGCAATACCTGCAGCAAGACCGATATCAAGACGCTGCGCGACCTGCTGGCCCATGCCGGGGTGACGCTGGCCGCCTACGAGGCCGGCGAAGCGCAACGCGAGTAGCGGCCCCTGCCGGTCAGCGCCCTGGCGTTCCCAGGCGATCGAGGCGCAGGCGCTGCCGCTCGTCGAACAGGCGGCGCGCCGCGAAACTGACCGCCACCATGGTGCCGAAGCCGGTGCCGCCGGCGATCAGGAACATCACCAGGATCTGGTAATTGACCGCTTCGACCGGCGGCGTACCGGCCATGATCTGGCCGGTCATCATCCCCGGCAGGCTGACGATACCGGCGGCGGCCATCGAGTTGATGATCGGGATCAAGCCGACCCGGATCGCTTCACGGCGGCAGTCGGCAATCGCACAACTCCCGCTTTGGCCGAGCGCCAGGCGGCTTTCAATGATCGGTCGTTGCCGGGCGGCATCCTGGGTCAGGCGGTCGAGACCGAGCGAAATGCCGTTCATGCTGTTGCCCAACACCATGCCGAGCAGCGGGATGGCGTATTGCGGGGCATACCAGGGCGTCGTCCCGATGACCATGAGCAGCGCCATGACGGTGACCGTGAATGACGAGACGAACATCGACACGGTGCCGATGCCGAATCCCCACCAGCCGAGCAGGCGACGTTTCTGCCTGAGCATGACTTCGCGGCCGGCGACGACGATCATCAGCGCCGCCATCAGCGCCACCCAGAACAGTTGGGCATGATCGAACAACGCCTTGAGGACGAGACCGATCAACAAGAGCTGTATGGTACTGCGCGCTGCAGCGAGCAGCAGTTGCCGTTCGACGCCGAGACTCATGCGGCGCGACAGGCCGGCGAGCGCCAGAATGAGCAGGGCGGCAACACTCAGATCGACCGGCGACAGCGCTATGACGTTCATCGCCCGGCGACCTCGGCGAGTTTGCCTTCGTTCAGCACATAGCTGCGCTGCGCCACCCGTTCGACCTGCCGGTCGTCATGACTGACCCACAGCAGGGCGGCCTGATTGGCCAGCCGATAGTCGTCGAGCAGGGCTTCGACCCGGCGCGTACTCTCTTCGTCGAGATTGCCCGTCGGCTCATCGAGCAGCAGGACGGCCGGCCCTCGCATCAAGCTGCGCAATAAGGCCAGGCGCTGCCGTTCGCCAGTCGAGCAGCGGGCGACATCCCAGTCCAGCGCCTGCCTCGGCAGGCCGAGCTGGGCCAGCCAGCCCGGATTGAGGCCATCCGGGAAATGCTCGCCGATCCGTTCGGCCCACCACTGGCTTTCCGCCATCACCAGCGACACCGCCGACCGCCATTCGGCAGCGGGGTGCGTGGAACAGGCCACGCCATTCAGATAAACCTCGCCCTGGTGCGGGTCCAGATCGGCCAGGGCGCGCAACAGCAGCGTTTTGCCGCTACCCGAGGCACCGCGTAGACAAATGCATTCGCCAGCCCCGACAGTGAGCGCAATCGGACCGAGATGTCGCGTCACGAGTTGGTCGATTCTTAGGCAAGACAAGGTTTACGTACTTTCTCGGCAAGAGACCGGACCAATTGTAGTCGCGACTCGCCTGGCGCATCCATCGCCGAGGGCCGAGGTGACGGCAAGCGAGCAGTTGCCGTCATCTGTCGCCACGCCCCTTCCTACTCCTCGCGGCCGCGCTCCAGCCGCCAATGCTCCGGGCTCGGCCTGGCGATCACCCGCTCCATCGCCCGCGCCCATGGCGGCGAGGTTTGCGCATTTTCGCAAGACGGCAGCACCAGGTTCGAGATCCGGCTGGAATCAGCCAAAACCGACTGAAGCTACCCAACAAGCTCTGGCGACGCCCAAAAACAAAAAAGGACCAACGCTGTTAAGCAGTTGATCCTTCGTTGACTTTCTTGGTTGCGGGGGCAGGACTTGAACCTGCGACCTTCGGGTTATGAGCCCGACGAGCTGCCAACTGCTCCACCCCGCGTCCGATATAACACTTGCTTCCTAGGAGCCCGGAACCTCGGCGCGGGGCCGAGGTTGAGTGCTTGAATTTTTGGTGGCCAATCGCGGAATCGAACCACGGACACGCGGATTTTCAATCCGCTGCTCTACCAACTGAGCTAATTGGCCAAAAGGAGGGCGCATTATAGCGAGGTCGTCGGCGCTCCGCAAGCAAAAGCGCACCAATTGGGGATTTGATGGCAACCCGTAACTGGCTCAGGGACCGATTGGCGGGGATTGGCGGTAGAGCTCGGAAAAATCGTCCGGCGGCGGTGGCGGCGGAACCGGCGGTCGCCAGGCGGCGAAGACCACTCGCGCCACCGCCCCCTGCCCCTTCGGGTTGGGTCGCAGACTGGCTTTCGAATCGTGCTGCATGGCGATTTCCTGAACGATGGCGAGCCCCAGCCCACTGCCTTCGCTGGCCGCATCATTGACCCGGTAAAAGCGCTCGAATACCAGCTCGGAATCGGCTTCACTGATGCCGACGCCGTCATCTTCGACCTCGAGGACGACGCTATTCGGGTTGGCGAGGATCCGGCAGGTCACGCGCCCGCCCGACGGGGTATAACGCAAGGCATTGTCGACCAGATTTTTCGCCAGTTCACGCAGCAAAAAAGCATTACCGGTAATCATCGCCGGGCCCTCTGACTCGTAGCCAAGGTCGATCCCCTTCTCGATGGCGACCATCACCCAGTCTTCGACGACATCGCGAATCAGCTGCGCCAGGTCGAGCGGTTCGTGCTTCTGCTGCGCCGGCTCGCCGCCCCCTTCGGTGCGGGCCAGCGTCAGCAACTGGTTCACCAGCCGGCCGGCCCGGTCGACGCCCATGGCGATCTGCCGTAGCGCGTGCCGCAAGGCATCCGGATCGGTTTCGCGGAAAGCCAACTGGGCCTGGGTTTTCAGACCGGTCAGCGGGGTCCGCATCTGGTGCGCCGCATCGGCAACGAAACGCTGCTGCGCCTCGACATTCTTTTTCATCCGCTCAAGCATCTCGTTGAAGGCTTCGACCAGCGGCTCCAACTCTTCCGGCACGCGTCGCGTAGCGATCGGCGAAAGGTCGGCCGGATCGCGCGTCTCGATCATTTTGCGCAGGCGGGTCAGCGGCCGGAGGCCGCGCGACAGGCCGAACCAGACCAGCATCACAGCGAGCGGAATGATGATGAACTGCGGCAGGATGACACTGGCGACAATCTTGTTGGCCAACTGGTTGCGCTTTTCGATGGTTTCGGCGACTTCGACAACCACCCAGCGATCCTTCGGCATGTTTGCCTCGGCCAGATAGGTGTAGGCGAGACGCAGATCCTGGCCATTGAATTCGGCATCGCGAAGATAGATCTCGCCAGCCATCACATCGGCATCAATCGCCAGGTCGGGCATCGGCAGATCCTTGTCGCCGGCCAGCAGTTTCCCGTTGCGCGTCACCACGTGAAAATAGACGCTATCGGTTTCGTCGGCCCGCAACAAGGCGCGCGTCGAGGCAGGCAGCGTCAGCAAGGGCTTGCCATTGACCAGCTTGACCTGACGAGCGATGGCCGCAACATGCTCGCGCAAGGCCTGATCGTAGGGGAAATTTGCCACGTTGTTGGCAAAGTAGTGGGTGAAGGCAATGCTGAGCGGCCAGACGAACAGCAGTGGCGCGAGCATCCAGTCGAGAATCTCGCCAAACAGCGAGCGCTCGGTTTCGGAGCCCGGCGACGGCAGGCTATTCGCCTTGCGGTCGCTCAAGGCAATAGCCCAGCCCACGTACGGTTGCGATCTTCACGCCACCCGGCTCGAGTTTCTTGCGCAGGCGGTGCACATAGACCTCGATGGCATTGTGGCTGACTTCCTCTCCCCAGCCGCAGAGGTGATCGACCAGCTGATCCTTGCTGACCAGACGGCCCATCCGCGTCAGCAACACTTCGAGCAGGCCGATTTCGCGGGCAGAAAGATCGAGCGTCACGCCCTGGATCTGCGCCACGCGACCGACCTGATCGTAGGTCAGCAGACCGCACTGAATGGTCGGCGTCGTCCCGGCCGAGCGCCGCGTCAGCGCCCGCACCCGGGCCTCCAGCTCGGCCAGCTCGAAGGGTTTGACCATGTAGTCGTCAGCCCCGAGATCGAGCCCCTTGACGCGATCGCCGGTGCCGTCGAGCGCCGTCAGGATCAGCACCGGGACTTGCGAACTGCGGGAGCGCAGACGCTTCAGCACCTCCAGTCCGGAAAGCTTGGGCAAGCCCAGGTCGAGGATCAGCAGATCGTAGGACACCGTCAACAGAGCGGTGTCCGCCTCCAGGCCGTTCGGTGCCCAGTCTACGGCGTAGCCGCCCTGACGGAGGGAACGGGCCAGGCCATCGGCGATGATGGCGTCGTCTTCAGCAATCAGAATGCGCATGTAGTCGTTGTCTATGCCGGCGTAAGAAATTTGTAAGCCTGCTGCATTATTCTGCGCGGGCTGTTCTCCTTTTATGGTCCTCGGAGTCGTTACTACGGTTACGACTCAGGGGGTGGCCCGATCCTGCACTGGGTAGCCCCCTACCGTTTTTTTCCCCCAAAGCCCTGCAAGTCTAACAAATAAACTGCCCTGCGATTTCGGCAGTGCACTCGCGCGCCCTGTTTTTTGCCATGGCCCTGCGCGCCACAAAAAAACCACCCAAAAACAGGACGAAAAAAAGCCCGGGAGAACCCGGGCTTCTGGGCAACAGCGAACTGTTGTTGCTTAGTGACCGGAGGCGCCGGAAGCACCCAGGCCGGTTTCCGAACGGATCAGCTGGTTCGGGAACAGGGCACGTTCCTTCTTGGCCTGCTCGGAGTTGTCCAGGATGGACACGAGCCAGATCGTGAAGAAAGCGAGCGTCATCGAGAAGATGGCCGGTGAAGAGTAGGGGAACGGTGCCGAACCCTTCGGGTTGTGCAGCACAGCTTCCCACACGTTGGCGGACATTACCGTCATGGCCACGGCGGCGAACAGACCGACGAAACCACCGATGGTTGCCCCCTTGGTCGTGCAGTCTTTCCACAACACCGACATGAACAGCACCGGGAAGTTGGCGGAACAAGCGATGGCGAAAGCCAGCATCACCATGTACGCAACGTTTTCCTTTTCGAACAGGATACCGAGAACCACAGCCAGCACGCCGAGGCAGAGGGTGGTGATCTTGGAAACGCGCAGTTCGTCTTCGGAAGTGGCTTGGCCCTTCTTGAACACGGTAGCGTACAGGTCATGCGACACGGCCGAAGCGCCAGACAGCGTCAGACCAGCCACAACGGCCAGGATGGTTGCGAAGGCCACGGCCGAGATGAAGCCGAGGAAGACGTCGCCGCCAACCGCCTTGGCCAGATGGATAGCAGCCATGTTGCCGCCGCCCTTCAGACCCTTGGCAATTTCGCCACCGACGTAGAAGTCGGTCGGGTTCTGTACCAGATTGACGATGGCGCCAAAACCGATGATGAAGGTCAGGATGTAGAAGTAGCCGATCCAGGTGGTTGCCCAGGCAACCGACTTGCGGGCTTCCTTGGCCGACGGCACGGTGAAGAAGCGCATCAGGATGTGCGGCAGGCCAGCCGTACCGAACATCAGGGCCATACCGACCGAGATCGCCGAGATCGGATCCTTGATCAGGGCACCCGGGGACATGATGGCATCCTGCTTGGTGTGAACTTCAACCGCCTTGGCGAACAGCGCTTCCGGGCTGAAACCGAACTGGAACAGTACGGTGACGGCCATGAAGGTTGCACCGGTCAAGAGCATGACGGCCTTGATGATCTGCACCCAGGTCGTCGCGGTCATACCACCGAACAGCACGTACATCATCATGATCGCACCGACCATGATCACGGCGTAGGTGTATTCCAGACCGAACAGCACCTTGATCAACTGACCGGCACCGACCATCTGCGCGATCATGTAGAAGGCGACGACGACCAGGGAGCCGGTAGCGGCAAAGGAGCGAACCGGGGTCTGGGAAAAACGGTAGGCAGCGACGTCGGCAAACGTGAACTTGCCGAGGTTGCGCAGACGTTCGGCCATCAGGAAGGTGATGACCGGCCAGCCGACCAACCAGCCGATCGAGAAGATCAGGCCGTCGAAGCCGTTGGCGAACACCAGGCCGGAAATACCCAGGAAGGATGCGGCGGACATGTAGTCGCCGGCGATTGCCAGGCCGTTCTGGAAGCCGGTGATGCCGCCGCCAGCCGTATAGAAGTCAGCCGCCGTCTTGGTTTTGCCAGCCGCCCACTTGGTGATGAAGAGGGTGATGCCGACGAAGCCGCCGAACATCGCGATAGCCGTCCAGTTGGTCGCCTGCTTGGTGGTTTGCCCGAGATCGGCACCGGCGGCCAGCGCTGCGCCAGCGGCCAACAGAGCGGCCAGACCGCCGAGAATGTATTTGTAGTTTGCGTTCACTTGCCGGCCTCCTTGAGAACCTGGGCTGCCTCGGTATCAAACTCGGTGTTTGCGCGACGGACGTAAACGACCGTGATGATGATGGTAAAGAGAATGACCCCCAGACCCATCGGGATGCCGATGGAGGTGACATAGCCCGCGCCAATCTTGGTGGCGAGCCATTCCTTGTCAAAGGCGATCAGGAGGATGTAGCCGTAGTACACGATCAGCATGAGCGCGCTCATGATGAACGAATAGCGGTTACGTTTGGCCACCAGCGACTGGAACTTTGGATTGTTCCGAATCTGCAAGTAGCTATCGTCGTGCTGTGACATTGATTTGCTCCTCAGAATTTTGTTTATAGAGGCATTGCTGCAGAGCGTAATTTATGTGAAGCGTCTTACAACCAGCTTACAGAGCGAAATCGTTTCCTTTATGGTTAATTCACCTCCCGAACCCCATCTGCGAACGAGCTTTCCAAAGGACGAAAAAAAAGCCCCGCACAAGGCGGGGCTTCCGAAGAGCAACGAGGCTCAGCAGGACATTACATGCCCATGCCGCCCATGCCGCCCATACCACCCATACCGCCCATGTCAGGCATGCCGCCGGCCGGCTTGTCTTCAGCCAGTTCAGCAACCATGCATTCGGTGGTCAGCATCAGGCCGGCGATCGAAGCGGCATTCTGCAGTGCGGTGCGGGTGACCTTGGTCGGATCCAGCACGCCCATTTCAACCATGTCGCCATACTCGCCGGTGGAAGCGTTGTAACCGTAGTTACCCTTGCCACGCTGGACCTTGTCGACCACGACGGAAGGCTCGTCACCGGCATTGGCGACGATTTCACGCAGCGGCTGTTCCATGGCGCGCAGCACGATCTTGATGCCGGCGTCCTGGTCGTGGTTGTCGCCCTTCAGCTTGCTGACGACAGCACGGGCACGAATCAGGGCCACTCCGCCGCCGGCGACGATACCTTCTTCAACAGCAGCGCGGGTGGCGTGCAGGGCATCTTCAACGCGCGCCTTCTTTTCCTTCATTTCGACTTCGGTAGCGGCGCCAACCTTGATGACGGCAACGCCGCCAGCCAGCTTGGCAACACGTTCCTGCAGCTTTTCGCGGTCGTAATCGGAAGAAGCTTCTTCGATCTGAATGCGGATCTGCTTGACGCGGGCTTCGATCGAAGCGGCTTCGCCGGCACCGTCGATGATGATGGTGTTTTCCTTGGCGACTTCGATGCGCTTGGCTTGGCCCAGATCTTTCAGGACAGCCTTTTCCAGCGACAGGCCGGTTTCTTCGGCAATCACGGTACCGCCGGTCAGGACAGCGATGTCTTCCAGCATGGCCTTGCGACGATCGCCAAAGCCCGGTGCCTTGACGGCAACGGTCTTCAGGATGCCACGGATGTTGTTCACCACCAGGGTTGCCAACGCTTCGCCATCGACATCTTCAGCGATGATCAGCAGCGGACGGCCGGCCTTGGCGACTTGTTCCAGGATCGGCAGCAGGTCGCGGATGTTGGAGATCTTCTTGTCGAAGAGCAGGACAAACGGGTTTTCCATCAGCGCTTGTTGCTTGTCGCCGTTGTTGATGAAGTACGGGGACAGGTAGCCGCGGTCGAATTGCATGCCTTCGACGACGTCGAGTTCGTTGGCCAGGGACTTGCCATCTTCAACGGTGATGACGCCTTCCTTGCCGACCTTTTCCATGGCGCTGGCGATGATTTCACCGATATCAGCGTCGGAGTTGGCGGAAATGGAGCCAACCTGGGCGATTTCCTTGGTCGTCGTACAGGGCTTGGAGAAAGCCTGCAGCTCGGCGATGGTGGCAACCACGGCCTTGTCGATACCGCGCTTCAGATCCATCGGGTTCATGCCGGCGGCAACGTACTTCATGCCTTCGCGAACGATGGACTGAGCCAGCACGGTGGCGGTCGTCGTACCGTCGCCAGCGATGTCGGAGGTCTTGGAAGCAACTTCCTTGACCATCTGGGCACCCATATTGGCGAACTTGTCTTTCAGTTCGATTTCCTTGGCAACGGAAACGCCGTCCTTGGTGACGGTCGGGCCGCCGAAGGAACGCTCGAGCACAACGTTGCGGCCTTTGGGGCCGAGGGTAACCTTGACGGCATCAGCCAGGACATTGATGCCTTCGACCATGCGAGCACGTGCGGAATCACCGAATTTGACTTCTTTAGCAGCCATTGATTTCTCCTAATTCAAATAATTGGGTTAGAGGCGAACGGCGCTTAAGCGACCAGAACGCCCATGATGTCTTCTTCACGCATGACCAGAACTTCCTGACCATCAACCTTGACGCCTTGACCGGCATACTTGCCGAACAGAACGCGGTCGCCAACCTTGACGTCCAGGGCGACCTGCTTGCCGTTGTCGTCGCGCTTACCCGGACCGACGGCCAGAACTTCGCCCTGATCCGGCTTTTCGCCAGCCGAATCGGGAATGACGATACCGGACGCGGTGGTGCGCTCGGCTTCAACGCGCTTGACGATCACACGGTCGTGCAAAGGACGGATATTCATAGAGCTGACTCCTGATAATGAGTTTCAACAAGTTGGAAATTGGCCGGCACGCCCTGGAGCGCACCCGGGAACGGAGCGGGCAGACTATTAGCACTCGTCTCCGGTGAGTGCTAATAATAGGGGCGGGACTTGGTGATTTCAAGTACACCGCTCGAAATTATTATCGTCGGCACCTGAGCGAGGGTGCCAATCCCCTAAGCTGCGAGATCGTGTCGACGAAGGCGTCAACAGCAGCCACGGCCGGATTGCACCAGCCTGGACCAAGCGATGCTCAGCGAGCTCCGGACGCGATGCCAGGTCGAAAAGACAAGGCAACGGCCGTCGCCGCGAAGGGGAAATCAGTCAGGATTTATACGACGCCCCAAACAATCGCCCCAGGCAAACTATGCGAACGCTATACTTAATTCTCATTATTTTTTACCGGCGCGTTCGAGGTCGGGGAATTATGCAGTCTTGGCAAAACGATTACCCAATGCCTGATCAGGGTTTCTATGAGTTATATTTCGCTCGACCGGCTGTTCCAGGCTGTTTTTCGTCGGTTTGATGGTCAGGGTAAACCGACCTAGCCATCCGCCAAAATTGGCAATGCCCGCATAATTTTATTTTGGTTGGCGACACGTATTTCTGGATGACGCCAGCAGTTGAACCCCGTGGAGTTGAAGCAGTGAAAACCATTTTTTTAGTAGACGATTCAGCCACCATCCTTCTCAGCATTTCGAACATTCTTGCCAAGGCCGGCTATGCCACCGAAAAGGCCAGCAGTGGCGAGGAGGCGCTGAAGAAATTCCAGTCCGGAATCAAGGTTGACCTGCTGATGACCGACCTGAACATGCCTGGCATCAATGGCATCGAATTGATCAAGGAGGTTCGCAAGTTGCCGAACTACCGTTTCATGCCCATCCTCTTCCTGACGACCGAGTCGCAGCAATCGCGCAAGCTGGAAGCCAAGGCGGCGGGGGCATCGGGCTGGATCGTCAAACCGGCGACCGCCGACGACTTGCTCAACACGATCAAGCTCGTTCTCCGCTAGGAACGCGACATGCCGTTCGACAGCCTGTTAAAACGCACACTTATCGTCACACTGATTGTGGCGCTCGGCGCTTTCGTCACGATCTACCTGTTCAACGAGTGGTTTCATCAGGTCTTCATCCGCAGCCTCGGCATCCGCGACCCTCTGGGTGACGCGTTGGGCTCGGTCGTTATCGTGGTCACCGCCTATCTGGCGCAGCGTGCCGTATCGAAGGCCGTTTACCGCGATGTGATGTTTGGCTTTTCGCAGGACAAAGCGATAAACGGCAAGCGGGCAGCCGAGCTTGAAATCGTCAGCGAGGAAGTCGCCAAGGAACTTGCTGGCGTTCGTGCCTACAACGAAGTGCTGCGCGGCCAGTTGAACGATATCGTTCAGGAAACTGAAAAGGCCGCTTACGACATCGCCGAACGCCTGCAGTCGATCGATGCGGTGGTCACCCGGCTCGACAACTTCGTCGAGCAGACGGCCAACGAATCGAGTGCGATTGCCGCCGACTCGCAACAGGAAATAAACGGCAACCAGGTACTGGTCGCCAGGATGGAAGCCTACATCAAGGGGCGCATCGAAGAAGCCCATAACGATCAGGCGCGGATTGAACAAGTCGTTACCGAGGCCCAGAATCTCGGCGCATTGGTCCAGTTGATCCGCAACATTTCCAGCCAGACCAACCTGCTGGCCCTCAACGCCGCCATCGAGGCAGCCCGCGCCGGCGAAGCCGGGCGCGGATTTGCCGTGGTGGCCGATGAAGTACGCAAACTCTCGGCCGAATCCGACACCGCGGTATCGAAAATCAACGAAGGCATCAACGGTGTTGCCGAAACTATTCGCCGGCAATTCCAGGACAAACTGGTCCACAGCAACGTGGCCGCCGAACAGGCCGCCCTGACCGAGTTTTCCAGCCAGCTCGGCCACCTTGGCAACGGTTATCAAACACTGCTCGAACATGAGCTGAACGTATTGTCCACCGTCAAGCAATCGAGCGCCGACCTGGCCCGAATGTTCATGGATGTGCTGGCCAGCGTGCAGTTCCAGGACATTACCCGGCAACAGATTGAACAGGTGACGAAGGGACTGAACAAGTTGGACAGTCACTGCGAAACCCTGGCGCAGCGCATCCTGGCGGCTGAAGACGCAAACTTCCAATACACGCCACTCAATGAGCATCTCAATGAGCTGTACAGCTCGTACGTCATGGACGCCCAGCGAATCAGCCACAAGAACGCCTTGCATCAACCGGTCAGCGCGCCCCCGGCGAGCTCCGGCCCAGCCTCATCCAACATCGAGTTGTTCTGACGGAGCTGCGCATGAACACCCCAAGACGATTGACGATAAGCCAGGAACTGACGATTTATCACGCCATGGATCTGAAAGAGCAGTTCATCGAGGCGCTGGCCGACGCCGATGCCCTCGAACTGGATCTCTCGCGTGTTGCCGAGATCGATACCTCGGGCCTGCAACTGCTGCTACTCACCAAGCGGGAAGCCGGACGACAGGGCAAACAGCTGACCATCGTGGCGCATAGCCCGGCGGTGCGCCAGACACTCGACTTCTGCAATCTCGCCTCGTTTTTTGGCGACCCGGTGATCATCACCGCCCACGAACAAGCGTGAGGTAGCGCATGGACGAACTGACCAACGTATTTATTCAGGAAGGCCGCGAGCAATTGCAGGCCATGGAAAATGGACTGCTCGAGCTGGAGCAGAATCCGGACAATCACGACGACATCAACAGCATTTTCCGGGCGGCGCACACCATCAAGGGCGCCTCCGGCGTCATCGAATGCCACTTCATCGAGGGCTTCATGCACAAGGTCGAGAACGTACTCGACCGCTTGCGGACCAACGAAATCAAGGTATCCAGCGACCTCACCGGACTGTTGCTGCGCAGTTGCGATCATCTGGGCAGTCTGATCGATACGCTAGAAGCCGCCTTGCCCGCCCCGGCCGCTGAGATCCAGGCCACGGGCGAGCGCTTGCAGCTTGAATTGGCGGCCTATACCAGCGACCACCAGCCGACGACGGCAGCGGCCGGCAATGTCGTCGAAGCCGAAGGCGACGTGCAGGCATCCGGCGGCGGCATCGTCAATACCGACAGCTGGCACATTTCGGTGCGTTTCGGCCCGGATGTCCTGCGCGGCGGCATGGACCCGCTGTCCTTCATCCGCTTCCTCGGTTCGCTCGGCGAAATCACCGCACTGGAAACGGTGCCCGACGCGATGCCGCCGGCGGCGGAAATGGATCCGGAATCCTGCTACCTCGGTTTTGAAATCCGTCTGCAAACGCGCTCATCGAAGGCCGACATCGAGCACGTCTTCGATTTCTGCCGCGACGACTGCGAGTTGCGCATCCTGCCGCCGAACAGCAAGCTGGCGGAATATCTGAAACTGATCAAGGAACTGCCCGAGGACGACATGCGCCTCGGTGAAATGCTGGTCCGCTGTGGCGCCCTGACCCAGGCCGAACTCGACGATGGCCTGCTGTCGCAGCAGCAAACCCAAGCCACCGAAAGCGACGACGAAACCACGCCACGCACACCGCAGATCGGCGAAATCCTCGTCGGGCACAAGGTCATCCACAAGGAAGTGGTTGATGCGGCGATCAACAAACAAACCCAGGTTAGCGAGAAGAAAGCTGTCGAAGCCCGGCTGATCCGGGTTCAGGCCGATAAGCTCGACCAGCTGATCGACCTAGTCGGCGAACTGGTCATTGCCGGCGCCTCGGCCAACCTGCTTGCCACACGCAGCGGCCAGAGCGACCTGATGGAATCGACCTCGGTGCTGTCCCGTCTCGTCGAGAACATTCGCGATTCGGCGCTGCAACTGCGCATGGTCCAGATCGGCGAGACCTTCAACCGCTTCAACCGCGTGGTACGCGACGTGGCCAAGGAAATCGGCAAGGAAATCGATCTCGTCATCAGCGGCGCCGAAACCGAACTGGACAAGACCGTCGTCGAAAAAATCGGCGACCCGCTGATGCATCTGGTTCGCAACTCGATGGACCACGGCATCGAGCCGGCGGACGCCCGGGAAGCGAAAGGCAAGCCGCGCCGCGGCCTGGTCCAACTCAATGCATATCACGACTCGGGCAGCATCGTCATCGAAGTGATCGACGATGGCAGCGGTCTGCCGCGAGAAAAAATTCTCCAGAAGGCCATCGAAAAGGGTCTGGTGCAACCGGGCCAGCAGCTTTCCGACCAGGAGATCATCAACCTGATCTGGGAGCCCGGCTTCTCGACCGCCGAGCAGGTGACCAACCTCTCCGGCCGTGGCGTCGGCATGGATGTCGTCCGGCGCAACATCCAGAGCCTGCGCGGCTCCTGCGAGGTCAGCAGCGTCGAGGGCGAAGGCACCACCTTCTCCATCCGCCTGCCGCTGACCCTGGCGATCATCGACGGTTTTCTGGTCGGCGTCGGCAAATCGGCCTATGTCATTCCGCTCGACATGGTCATCGAATGCATCGAACTCAAGGAAGGCACCGCCGACCGCGCTTTCCTCAATCTGCGCGGCGAAGTCCTGCCGTTCGTCCGCTTGCGGGAAATGTTCGAAATCGAAGGCGCGCGACCGACCCGTGAAAACGTCGTCGTCGTCCAGTACGCCGGACAGAAGGCCGGCATCGTCGTCGACCAGTTGCTCGGCGAATTCCAGACCGTGATCAAGCCGCTCTCGAACATTTTCCGCCACTTGCGCGGCATCGGTGGCTCGACCATCCTCGGGACCGGTGAAGTGGCCCTGATTCTCGACGTACAGAACCTAGTCCAGCGCAACGTGCGGGCCGAAGAACACTCGATGGGCGGCGGCTTGCAGTTGCTCCGCGCAACGACTCAAAACTAACAAATTTCACGGTTTAAACCTGGAGGTAAGCAATGTTGAATAACCTTAAAGTGGGAACCAAGCTGGCAATCGGTTTCGCCATTACGCTGATACTGCTGATCGCCGTGGCGACAACGGGAACCATGCGTCTTGCCGCCTTGAGCGACAACCTGCAATCGATTGTCAACGACCGTAACCCGAAGACGGCCCAGGCCAATGACATCGTTGATGCCCTGAACGTCATTGCCCGCTCGATGCGCAACATGCTGCTGGTCAAATCGCCGGAAGAAGTAAGCCGTGAAGCACAGCGGATCCTCGAACAGCGCAAGATCATCGGCGAACGCCTGGACAAGTTCGACGCCACGTTCACCACCGCCAAGGGCAAGGAACATTTGAAGGCCATGAAGGATGCCCGCGCTGCCTATGTGCCGCTCCAGGAAAAATTCATGGAGCTGGTCAAAGCCGGCAAGCGGGATGAAGCGGTCGACTTCATGCTGACGACGGTTCGCGCCCAGCAAACCGAATATTTCAAGACCATCAACGACACGATTACCTTCCTGACCGAACTCACGGCCAGCGAGGGCAAGACCGCCCTGGAAGCGGCCGACACGGCCCAGAAACTGATGATCAGCCTGGCCGTGATCGCCACGCTGCTGACCGTCATCTTCGCCTTCCTGATTACCCGCAGCATCACCAAACCGCTCGGCGAAGTGCTCGATGGCGCCAAGAAAATGTCGGTCGGCGACCTCAAGTTCAAACTCGAAAGTACCGCCAAGGACGAAATCGGCGAGGTCGTGCGCGCCGTGATCAGTGTGCAGACGGCCATTCAAGCGATGATCGCCGACGCCAACCTGCTGAGCCAGGCCGCCATCGACGGCAAACTGGCGACCCGGGCCGACGCCAGCAAGCATCAGGGTGATTTCCAGAGAATCGTCGCCGGGGTCAATGGCACCCTGGATGCCGTGATCGGCCCCTTGAACGTCGCCGCCAACTACGTCGACCGCATCGCCAAGGGCGACATTCCGAAGAAAATCACCGATTCGTACAACGGCGATTTCAACGCCATCAAGAACAACCTCAACACCTGCATCGAAGCCGTCAATGCCTTGGTCGCCGATGCCAACCTGCTGAGCCAGGCCGCCATCGACGGCAAACTCGCGACCCGGGCCGATGCCAGCAAGCATCAGGGCGATTTCCAGAAAATCGTCGCCGGGGTCAATGGCACCCTGGATGCCGTGATCGGCCCCTTGAACGTCGCCGCCACTTACGTCGATCGCATCTCCAAGGGCGACATTCCGAGCAAGATCACCGATTCGTACAACGGTGACTTCAACCTCATCAAGAACAACCTCAACACCTGCATCCAGGCCGTCAACGCGCTGGTCGCCGACGCCAACCTGCTGTCCGCCGCGGCGGTAGCCGGCAAGCTCGAAACCCGGGCCGATGCCACCCAGCATCAGGGCGACTTCCGCAAGATCGTCCAGGGCGTCAACGACACGCTGGATGCCGTCGTTTCGCCGATCCAGGATGTGCAACGGGTGATGGGCGCGATGGAACAGGGCGACATGACCCAAACCATCACCCAGCAATACCAGGGCGACTTCGCGGTCTTGAAGGATGCCATCAACAACACCATCGGCAAGCTGTCGGAAACCATCGCCCAGATCATCACCGCGGCCGACGCGCTGTCCAATGCCTCCGCCCAGGTTTCCGCCACGGCCCAGTCGCTGAGCCAGTCCTCCAGCGAACAAGCGGCCAGCGTCGAAGAAACGACGGCCAGCCTGGAAGAAATGACGGCTTCGGTGTCGCAGAACACCCAGAACGCCAAGGTTACCGATACGATGGCCTCGAAAGCCGCCAAGGAAGCCGGCGAAGGCGGCGACGCCGTGGGCAAGACGGTCGAAGCAATGAAGTCGATCGCCGACAAGATCGGCATCATCGACGACATCGCTTACCAGACCAACCTGCTGGCGCTCAATGCGGCCATTGAAGCCGCCCGGGCCGGCGAGCATGGCAAGGGTTTCGCGGTGGTCGCAGCGGAAGTCCGCAAGCTGGCCGAACGCAGCCAGGTCGCCGCGCAGGAAATCGGTCAATTGGCCGGTTCGAGCGTCAAGATGGCGGAACACGCCGGCAACCTGCTGACCGAAATCGTGCCGTCCATCCAGAAGACTTCCGACCTCGTCCAGGAAATCGCTTCGGCCTCCGAAGAACAATCGACCGGCGTCGGCCAGATCAACAGCGCCATGGGCCAGCTCAACAAGGCCACCCAGCAGAACGCCTCGGCCTCGGAAGAACTGGCTGCCACCGCCGAAGAACTCGGCGGCCAGGCCGGACAACTGCAGCAGCTGATGGAATTCTTCTCGGTCGACCAGGGCGGTCATGGCGGCGCGTCCCGCCACGGCAATTACGCTGCCCCGGCCGCCAGGACCGCCCCGCGGGCCGCCCGTTCGGTGAGCAGCCGGGCGGTCAGCGCGGCGGTCGATGAATCCGATTTCGAGAAGTTCTGATCGAGGAAGGTCGTGATTATGGGACAAGCAGTCCAGAGCCCGGGTAAATCCCGGGCACCGACCGCCGTCGCGGCGGTCGACAATGCGCCGCAGCAATATTTGACCTTTACGCTGGGCGGCGAGATGTTTGCCGTCGCCATTCTCAACGTCAAGGAGATCATCGAATACGGCACCGTCACCGAAATTCCGATGATGCCCGGCTTCATCCGCGGCGTCATCAATCTGCGCGGCGCCGTGGTGCCGGTGATCGACCTGTCCTGCCGCTTCGGTGGCAAGGCGACCGAGGTGGCCCGCCGAACCTGCATCATCATCATTGAAATGACGGAAGGCGACGTCAAGCAGGATATCGGCGTGATGGTCGATGCGGTTTCCGAGGTCCTGGAAATCGCCGCCGGTGAAATCGAACCGGCGCCGACCTTTGGCGCCAAGATTCGCACCGATTTCATTTCCGGGATGGGCAAGGTCAATGGCAAATTCGTGATCATTCTCGAAGTCGACCGGGTGCTGTCGGCCGAAGAAATCGCCATGCTGACCCAGGTTGGCGACAACGGTAGCGAAGCGACCTAGCGATGAGACTGCGGCGCGGGTATTTCACCTGCCCGGCACTGGATGATTGACTACGCCGCGCTCCCCTCCTGTGAAATCGAACGCCACTCGCTGAATATCAAACCCGGCGAGTGGGCGATCGAGCCGCAGCGGCCGATCTCCACCCTGCTCGGCTCCTGTGTTGCGGTCTGCCTGATCGATACCGGGCTGCCGCTGGCCGGGATGAATCACTTCATGCTGCCACAGATGAAAAAAAGCACCCATGCCGACGAAGACATGCTGCTCGCCGGCGATGCCTGCATGGAAGCGCTGCTCAATGCGATGCTCGCCCAGGGCGCGGCCAAACACCGGATCAAGGCCAAGGCTTTTGGCGGCGGTACGGTGATCGACGCCAACATGCCGAGCGCCCTATCGATCGGCAAACGCAATGCCGATTTCACGCGGGAATGGCTGGACCGCGAAAACATCCCGCTGATCGCGTCCGATTTCCTCGGGCCGTGGTCGCGCAAGGTATTGCTGGTCCCGGCCAACGGCGATGCCTATTGCAAACGGGTGACCTCCAGCCTGATCAAGACGGAATCGCTGCGCCGCGAAGAATTGGCCTATGCCGAATCCTTGCTGCGTAAACCCGCTAGCGAAACGAACAAGAAAATCGAGCTCTTCTGATGGCCGACGCACCGATCACCGATCAGGAATTTGCGCTGTTCCAGCGCCTGATCTACAAAATTGCCGGCATCAGCCTGAGCGATGCCAAGAAAGTCCTGCTCGTCGGGCGCCTGCAAAAGCGGCTGCGCGCCTATCAACTCGACACCTATTCGCAGTATTACCGGATGCTCGCCTCAGGCCAGAATCCGGAGGAACTGCAGATAATGGTCGATTTGCTGACCACCAACGAAACCTATTTCTTCCGCGAACCCAAGCATTTCGAGTTCCTGCGCGATGAAATTCTCGCCAAGCGGCGCAGCACGGGCACCTTCCGGGCCTGGAGCGCAGCCAGTTCGAGCGGCGAGGAGGCCTATACGCTGGCCATGATGCTGGCCGAGCATCTGCCCAACACGCCCTGGGAAATCGTCGGCTCGGATATCAGCACCCACGTGCTGGAAAAGGCCCGGCGCGGGCATTACCCGCTCGGCCGCCACGAAGGCATTCCACCCAACTTCCTGAGCAAATATTGCCTGAAGGGCGTCCGCGCCCAGGAAGGGAGTTTTTTGATCGTTCCGGAACTGCGCAGCCATGTCAGTTTCCAACAGGTTAATCTGACTCTTCCGGTTGACAAGGAAATGGGGCTTTTCGAGGTGATCTTTCTGCGCAACGTGATGATCTATTTCGATATCGAGACCAAACGCAAGGTGGTGCAGAATCTGTTGCCGCACCTCGCCCCGGGCGGACACTTGGTGATCGGCCATTCCGAAACCCTGAATGGCATCAGCGACGGCCTGACCGCCGTGCGCGCCACTGTTTACCGCAAGACCTGAGCGTGAGCCACGCCATCAAGGTGATGATCATCGACGACTCGGCGCTGGTGCGCCAGGTTGTCGCGCACGCCTTGGACCGGGAACCCGGCATCGAAGTCATCGCCACGGCGGCCGACCCGGTATTTGCCATTGGCAAGCTGCGCCAGCAGTGGCCCGATGTCATCGTGCTCGATATCGAGATGCCGCGCATGGATGGTCTTTCCTTCCTGCGCAAGATCATGACCGAGCGCCCGACGCCGGTGATCATCTGCTCCTCGCTGGTCGAGGCTGGTGCGCGCGCCACCTTCGAGGCAATGGCGGCCGGTGCGGTAACGGTCATTGCCAAGCCGAAAGCCGGCTTGAAGTCCTTTCTCAACGATGCCTCGACCGACATCGCACATGCCGTCCGCGCCGCCGCCCGGGTCAATCTGCACGCCTTGCCGCGCGGGACGTTCGGCAACCTGCGCTCGCAAGCCTCGACGCAGAGCATGATCCAACCCGGCGCCCCGGCCGCTATTGCACGGACGACCGATCAACTGATCGCCATCGGCACCTCGACCGGCGGTACCCATGCCCTCGAGGTCGTCCTGACCCACCTGCCGGCAACCTGCCTGGGGATCGTCGTCGTCCAGCACATGCCGGAGAAATTTACCGCGATGTTCGCGGAACGCCTGAACGGCCTGTGCGACATCGAGGTTCGCGAGGCGAAAAATGGCGACCGGGTGATCCCCGGGCTGGCCCTGATCGCCCCCGGCGGTCGCCACATGACGGTAAAACGCAGCGGCGCGCAGTATGTGGTCGAAGTAACCGACGGTCCTCTGGTCAATCGCCACAAACCGTCGGTCGACGTGCTGTTTCGCTCAGTGGCGAAATTTGTCGGCCGCAACGCCTTGGGCATCATCATGACCGGCATGGGCGACGATGGTGCCCGGGGCATGAAGGAGATGCACGACGCCGGGGCGACGACCATTGCCCAGGATGAACAGAGTTGTGTGGTTTTCGGCATGCCGAAGGAAGCAATCAAGCTCGATGCGGTCGATCAGGTCATTCCACTGGATAGAATAGCCACTGCGATTACTTCGTACGGCAAGGGCATTTGAGAGAAGGAAGAACCATGGACGTTCAGGCTGTGCTCGATACGATTGCCGCCGATGCCGGGCGGGGCGACATGGTTTTCCCGACCCACGCCGAGATCGCCTTGCGCGTGCGGCGCATCCTCGACGATCCGGACTGCTCCATCGACCAGTTGCACAAACTGATTTCGGCCGAACCCCTGTTGTCGGCCCGCGTCGTCGGGCTGGCCAATTCGGTGGCCTACAATCCTTCCGGCCGGGTTTCCAGCGATCTGCGCAGCGCCGTCTCGCGGCTCGGCTTCAACACCTTGCGGACCTTGGCTACGGCGCTGGTCGTCCGACAAATGCGCGACATGTCGGGTGCGCCGGAGCATCGGGCGCTGGCTGCCCGCCTGTGGGAACACACCGCCCACGTCGCCGCACTGGCCCGGGTCATTGCCAAGCGCATCACCGGCCAGGATCCGGAAGCGGCGTTCTTCGCCGGCATCGTGCATGAGGTCGGCGGCTTCTACCTGCTCTCCCGGGCGGCCGCCTTCCCCGGCCTGCTGACCGGCAACCTGGATGCCTGGCATGAGCACGGCGTTCCCGCCCCGATCTGCACGGCCATCGAAGCGATGTGGGAGGGCTATCTCGCGTTGCCGCCCGAGTCGCTCGGCGACACCTTGCTACTGGCCGACGAACTGGCACCGACCGAATCGCCTCTCGCCGAGCTTTCCGACATGGGGCGCCATGGCGTCGCGGCCGACATCGATGTCCTGATCGGCGAAGAAATGCTCAACAGCATCCTGAAAGACTCGGCCGAGGAAGTCGCTTCGCTGATTTCCGCCCTGAACGCCTAGCGGCCGCTTGCTCCTCAGGGCGCTTTGGCCAACGCCCCGATACGGTACTTGCTCAGCAATTCGTCGGCATACGGCGCGTGCGACCGCCCCTTGGTCTTCGTGTTGTAGGCCTGCGTCGCCTCCTTGCCACACCACGGCTCGATGATGTCGGGGCGAGACGGATGCTCGGGGAGATAGGCGCTGAGGTCGTAGACCGAACCACGGATGGCCATCCAGCAATTGTTCGGCGTGGCATGCTTGGCCAGTTCAGCCGGCGAGATGGTTTTTTCCTTGGCCTGAACATCGCCCTGTTCGGCGGGATTCCACAGCGCGGAAGTCAGGCCCAGCCCGACCACGACGAGCCAGAAGGCGACAGTCGAAACAAGATAGAGTTTGCGTGTCATCGGAAGTCGAAATGCTCGAAGTGGATGCGTTCAAGCGGAACGCCACGCTGCTGCAGGGCGCGGGAAACCGTATCGATCAAGCCCGGCGGGCCGCAAACGTAGCACTCATGGTCGACCAGCGCCGCGGCATCGGGCAACGCCCGGCCAAGATCCGGCAAACCGGCCCCGGTGGCTTCGGCCAGCAAGCTCAGCGCCGGGCAGTTCGCCGCCAGCCCGGTCAATTCGTCGAGATAGGCGGCATCGCGCTGGCCGCGATACAGATAGACCAGCCGCGTCGGCTGACTGACCGGCTGATGCCGCAGCCAGCCGAGAAAAGGCGTGATCCCGATGCCCCCGGCCACCCACAGTTGCGGCCGGGCCGGCAAAGCGTTGAGAAATTCGCCAAAGGGCCCATGCACCCGGGCGGCGACACCCGCTTCCAGGGACTGCATACGCCGCGTGCAATCGCCCAGAGCTTTCACCCCGATCCGGAACTCGTGCTCCGATCCGATGCCGCTGATCGTGAATGGGTGGAATTCGCCACAGCCGCGATAGCTTGCCCCCTGGAAGAAAGCGACCAGCACAAATTGACCCGGTGCCCCGTCAATCGGCATGGCCAGCGGTTTCATCGCGACTTCGACCATCGACTGCGCGACACTCTGCACCGAAGTCACGATATAGGGTTTCGCCGCAGCGCCAAGATCGACCCGGAGCAGGCGCCAGAGCAGCAGCAAGACAGCAGCCGCCAGGGCCGCCAAGCCGCCGACGCTGATCCCGAGTTGCAGGACATGCATGAAACCGATCAGCACCCCCAGCCCCAACAGGCTGTGCAGCCAACGCCAAGTGCCATAGGCCAGGCGGTGACTGAAAGTCGTCGCCAGCCCGGCCATCAGCAAGATCAATCCGCCCCAGCCAAGCCAGACCGGCCAGCTTGCGGCCAACGGCGAAATGACCTGCCAGGCCAGCGCGGGCGACTCCGACCAGCCGGCGCCAGCCAGAGCCAGAGGATGCAGCAGGAGCAGCAGGTAAGCGGCCACGCCGGTGCGGTGGTGCCACGCGGTAATTCTCTCCAGCCCACCCAGGCGGCTCGCCAGGCGAACCTCGCGCACCATCAGCAGCAGATTGAACAACAGCAGGCCGCTGCCGGCCCAGCCGACGACAATCCCGAGCGAACGCCAGACCGGCAACTCGTCGGGAAACGACCAATAGACGGGCACACCGACAAACAGCAGCAGTAGCGCAGGAAGCGACAGGGTACGCAGGCGAGACATTTCAGGATTCCGCCATGGTTGCGACGCGGCTAGCGTGCCGCCTTCAAATGCTCACAGATATCGCGCCGGCCGGCCGGCATCGGCAAATCCCGGTCCTTGGCCCGCTGCTCCATCAGGCGGTGATGCGCCAACTGGTAGGCCCGGCACTCTTCGAGCGTCCGGAAACCCCGGATGCGCGCCTGATGCTCGATGCGCTCCTCCGGGGTCATCAATTGCCAACCCCGGGTATTGTCTTCACTGGCCCGCCACGGGCCGCGCGCCTCGGCGACCGAAACTGCCACCAGCAGCAAAAAGCCGGACAGGGTGACCAATAACCGCCGTGATCTCATGGACTGCCTCCTAGCCACCTCAGTGACTGCTTGAGTACATCATGATGCGCTTATTGATCAAAACAAGGAATACCAACCGGCAGCGACTACCGGGCGACCAGCGGCCTCAGGCATCGTAGCCGGGCTGCAGCACGATAATCGCCATGCCGGTCAGCGCGACCGCGGCACCGGCGATATCCCATTTGGTCAGCACGACACCATCGACCCAGTAGAGCCAGAACAGCGCAACGGCGACATAGACCCCGCCATAGGCGGCATAGGTTCGTCCGGCCGCCGCGGGATGCAAGGTCAGCAGCCAGGCAAACAGGGCGAGGGAAACGGTAGCTGGCATGAGCAGCCAGAGCGGCTTGTCCTGCTTGAGGACCAGCCAGGGCAGATAGCATCCGACAATCTCGGCAACGGCCGTCAGGGCGAACAACATGGCCAGTTTGATGAAATCGGCCATGCTCACTGGCGACACTCCGGGACGACAGCCGAGCCGTTGCTTGGGTCAAGACGACACATCGAAAAACCTCTTGGAAAGAACATCACCGGAACACTCTGCAATGCGACAACCGCCCAGCGTTCCGGAACGAGATCAGGTAGCAATCGGCACATTGCCACAATCGGCCAGCGAAATCCGCCTTTCTGGAATCTTGTCCGGCTGCGGATTCACCTGGTCTGGCCAAGAGGTTGGCGGGGCCAGGCGCCATCACTGTCGCACAACAAACGTGCGCCGCCCCACCGGTCACGCCTACTTCTTCATTTCGTCCTTGCCCATGGTGTCCTTGGTCATTGGATCTTTCGCCATGCCATCCTTCTTCATGCCATCTTTGGCCATTGCGTCTTTTTTCATGCTGTCCTTGGCCATGTGCTCCTTGGCCATCGCCGGCTTCTTCATGCCCTCCTTGGCCATGCCGTCGGCGGTTGGCGCATCCTTTTTCATCATCTCATCGGCGAAAGCGCTGCTGCCGGCGAGCGTCAGACAGGCGACAAAAATACTGGAAACGATTGTTTTCATGGTGATCTCCGTTGTGGTTGCTAAGTGGACGGCATGAATGCCGGTTATTCAGGACAGCCGAGCGGGATTGCTCAGCTGCCGCCGAACCAGTTGTACCCCTGGTCTTCCCAGTAGCCCCCGGGGTAGGTGTTGGTGACAAAGATGGCCTGGATGTGTTTTGGATTCTTGTAACCGAGCTTGGTCGGCATGCGCAGCTTCATTGGAAATCCGTAGCGCGGCGGCAGTGGCTGACCGTCGTAGGTCAGTGCCAGCAGCGTTTGCGGATGCAGTGCGGTCGCCATGTCGATGCTGGTGTAGTAGTCATCGGCACACTTGAAACCGACGTACTTGGCCCCGAGATCGGCACCGATCCGGCGCAGGAAGCTGGCGAATGGGACGCCGCCCCATTTGCCGATGGCGCTCCAGCCCTCGACACAGATATGACGCGTCACCTGATCGGCTTGCGGCATGGCGCGCAGCTCGGCGAGTGTCCAGGCGTGCTGATCGGCGACCAGGCCGGTCACTTCCAGGCGATAGCTGTCTTCCGCCACTTCCCGGATCTCGTCTTCGCCGTAGTAGGCGTTGAATGGGAAGGGGCGGGTAATCATCGAATCCGGATAGGTCGGGGCCAACCGATTGGGATCGAACAACCAGGCCTGGACCTTGTCGTTGAACCGCGAAACTTTCAAAAGCGCTTTCTCGACACTGCTTTCATCGACGATGGCGCAACCGCTGAGCAGCGATAGCCCGCCGAGGCTCAGGGAGCGCTGCAAGAAGGCCCGGCGCATCGGTTGGTCGAGATGGCGCCCGACATCCTTCAGTACGTCCTTGAGCAGCGGCTCGCCGTCCATGGCGATCTGTTGCGGCGTTTTCTTGATCATGTCGAACTCCCTAACGGCCACGGATCATTGCCAGCAGCGTCCGGGGAACCACCGCCACCATGCCGAGATGAATGCCGGTAAAAATCACCAGTCCGGACATCGCCACAAAATGCACCCGCCGCGCCGCTTCGTAACCGCCAAGCAATTCGCGGAGAATGGGGTATTGCACTGATTTCCAGAGCACCAGACCGGACAGCACGAGCAGCACAGAATCGAGCATCACGAACAGATAGGCGGCCCGTTGCACCATGTTGTAGTGGCTCAGCTCGGCGTGCGACAGCTTGCCTTGCCCGGCAGCCAGCAGATCGGCCCACAGAGCGCGCAGCGAGAGCGGGAAAAATTTGCGTTGCAAGCGTCCGCTGATCAGGCTGCAGACCAGGTACAGCAGGCCGTTGCCAACGAGCACCCACATTGCCGCGAAATGCCACAGAATCGCGCCGCCCAGCCAGCCACCTAACGTGGCTTGCCCGGGAATGGCAAAGCCAAAAAAAGGCGAAGCGTTATAGATGCGCCAGCCGCTCATCACCAGAATAACGACCGCACAGGCATTGATCCAATGGGTGATACGCACCCAAAGCGGATGAACAAGGCCAGTATCGTTTGCCATAAACTTCCTTTCCATGCGCCGCATTTGCCGTTTTATCTGTTACTTGCAAGGTAGTTCGGCGAAAAGTGGAGAATGGTTACAAGCTCAGGCAAAATTTGTTTCCCAAAGAAAGGCCTGATGTTTTTTCCGGCGGCTGTAACCAAAGGCGACCATGCAACGAATAAACAGAGAAGCAGGGTTTCGTGCCAGGGAAGACCGCCTGAAGGCGCTATTGCTCCGCGGGCTGGCGGGCGACAACGCTGCTTATCAGGTTTTCTTGACGGAACTGAGTGCTCATCTGCGCGCTTTCCTGCGAAAACGCCTTGTTCGCTTACCCGATGAAGTCGAGGATCTCGTGCAGGAATCGCTTCTGGCCATACACAACCAGCGCCATACCTACGACCCCGATCAGCCCTTGTCGGCCTGGGTACAGGCGATTGCCCGCTACAAACTGGTCGATATGCTCAGGCGACGGGCCGGACATGAGATGTTGAACGACCCTCTGGATGAAGAAAGCGGCCTTTTTTCAACCGCCGATTCGGATGCGGCCGAGGCGCGCCGGGATGTGAACAAGTTGATCGCCGAGTTGCCCGACAATCTGCGCCTGCCGATTGTCCATACCAAACTGGAAGGACTGTCGGTGAAGGAAGCAGCAGATCTGAGCGGGATGTCGGAATCGGCCATCAAAATTGGCGTCCATCGCGGTCTGAAAGCGCTCGCCGCACTGATACGAGGCACCTTATGAAAACCGAAGACCTGATCTCCATGCTGGCGACCGACGCCGGAACCGTAACGCCCTACCCCGCGCTGCAGCGTTTCGGCACGGCCATCGCCTGGGGTGCGGCGGGCGCCACCCTGCTCATGCTGGCGCTCCTGCAGATCCGCCACGATCTTGGCCAGGCGGCGCTGTTGCCGATGTTCTGGCTGAAAGTCGGATTTGTCGCCAGCCTCACCGGCGGGAGCCTGTTAGCCGCGCTGCGCCTGGCCCGGCCGGGAGCGAAACTCGATGGGTTGCCACTGGCCATTGGCCTCCCGATATTGGTCATGTGGGCGATTGCCGCCTTTACGCTGATCGGGGCCGAATCCGTCGAGCGCTCAAAGCTTTTCTATGGCGACACCTGGAAAAGCTGCCCCTTGCTGATCGCCCTGCTCTCGGCGCCGGTCTTTGTCGCCGTATTGCGGACGATGAAGGAACTCGCGCCAACCCAGCCGCGCCTCGCCGGTTTCGCCAGCGGACTGCTGGCCGGAGCCGTTGCCGCCGTCGTCTATTGCCTGCACTGCCCCGAACAGGGAGCACCTTTCGTGGCTTTCTGGTACCTGCTCGGAATGCTCATTCCGGCAGCGGTCGGAACCCTGCTCGGGAACCGGTTATTACGCTGGTAGGCCCTGGCGCACGATCAAATTCCCTGGAAGATGACCCCGTTTCCGGCCATCCCAATTTGAATTGCGTAGCCGGGCCAATTGGCTACGCCCTCTTTAAACGCTCATTCCACGCTGCAGCAGATAAATACCCGCCCCGGCAAAATAGCCAACCAGAGCCAGCCCACTGATTTTTTTGACGTACCAGAAGAAGTGGATTTTCTCGAGGCCCATCGCGGCGACACCGGCCGCCGAACCAATGATCAGTATCGATCCGCCGGTTCCGGCACAGTAGGCCAGGAACTGCCACAAGAAATGGTCGGGCGGAAAGGTGGTCAAGCTGTACATCCCCATGGCGGCAGCGACCAGCGGTACGTTGTCGACGATCGCGCTGACCATGCCGATAATCAGCACGATGATGTCCTGCCGCCCGACGACCTGGTCCAGCCACCGGGCAAGCGAAGTCAGGATGTGCGTATGTTCGAGCGTGGCGACCGAAAGCAGAATACCGATGAAAAAGACCAGCGAGCTCAGGTCGATTTTACTCAAGGCATGGGCCAGCGTGAAATGCTGTTTGAACTCGTCTTCCTTGTGGCGATGAACCAGGTCACCGACCAACCAGAGAAGACCAAGGCCGAACAGGATGCCCATGAAGGGCGGCAGGTGGGTAATCGTCTTGAAAGCCGGCACGGCGACCAGTATCCCCAGGCCCATGAAGAACATCAGATTGCGTTCGAATTCCGTGGTGCGCAGGCCGTGGTCACTGTCCACGACCTCCGGGCTGACCACTGCGCGCCCGCGCAAGGCATAAGCCGTCATGGCCAGCGGCACGAGCATGCTGATCAAAGCCGGCAAGAATACCGACTTGATGATCGCCAGCGAGCTTATCTGGCCGCCAATCCACAGCATGGTGGTGGTCACGTCACCGATCGGCGACCAGGCGCCGCCCGAGTTTGCCGCAATGACGATAATTCCCGCAAAGAACAGCCGGTCATCGTGCTTCGCCAGGAGCTTGCGCATCAGGGAAATCATCACGATGGTCGTCGTCAGATTGTCGAGAATCGAACTGAGGAAGAAGGTGACGAAACCGACCAGCCACATCAACGAGGATAACTTGGTGGTGCGGATACGCCGGGTGATCACTTCAAAACCGTTGTGCGCATCGACCACCTCGACAATCGTCATCGCCCCCATCAGGAAAAACACGATCTGGGCCGTGCTGGTCAAGGACTCGCCCAGTTGCTCGCCCAGCAAATGGGTGTCGCCCAGCGCCAGGGCGTAGATCGTCCACAGGAGGCCTGCCCCAATCAGGGCGGAAGCCGACTTGTTGACCTTCAGCGGGTGTTCCAGCGCGATCGCTGCGTAGGCTACGACGAAGACGATGACAATGGCTGTGAGCATGGAAAACACCTTTAACGAATTGAACGGCGATCGCCAGCTGCGCAGCCTGTTCGATCGGGGCCATACGTTAGCGCAGGCAACGAGTAAAATAAATTCGATTTATTTCAGTCAATCATGCGTTTTTCTCGATGAATCACCGACCTCATGAATCACAAGCACCTGTTCTATTTCTGGAAAGTCGCCAAGGCTGGCAGCGTAGCCCGCGCCGCCGAAGCCATTAACGTCACGCCGCAGACCTTGAGCGGCCAGATCGGCTTGCTCGAGAGCAGTCTGGGCGCCGAATTGTTCGTCCGCCAGGGACGTTCCATCGTCCTTACCGAGGCGGGCAAGCTGGCCCTCGAGTATGCGGACGAGATGTTCGCCCTGAGTGCCGAGCTGGAGGTGATGATCAAGCATCACCCCAAAGGGCGCCCTGCCGAATTCCGGGTAGGCGTGTCAGATGCCGTACCCAAATCGCTGGCCTGCCGGTTGCTGCAACCGGCCATCGATGGCGCGCAGTCGACCCGCATCGTCTGCCGCGAATGGCAGCTGGACCGCTTGCTGGCCCAACTGGCAGTGCATCAACTCGACATGGTGATATCGGATGGCCCGATTCCGCCTTCGTTCAGTGTTCGAGCCTACAACCACCGCCTGCTGGAGTCCGGCGTGACGTTTCTTGCGGCGAAAAGCCTGGTCGCCGGGAATACCGCCGCATTTCCGGCCTGCCTGAATGCCCTGCCCCTGCTTTTGCCCGGCGAGGACTCGGCCGTTCGCACAAGCCTGCAGCCCTGGCTGGAGCGCCAGCGGGTTCGCGCCCGAATTGTCGGCGAATTCGACGACATGGCCTTGATGGCTGCTTTCGGGAAGGCAGGCATCGGCGCTTTTCCCGTCCCGTCCGTTGCCGAAGAGGAATTTCTCGCCTCCGGAGAACTGGCCATCCTGGGCAGGAGCGAAGAGCTTCGGGTCAGCTATTTCGCAATTTCGGTCGAACGGCGGCTCACCCACCCATCGGTCTTGGCAGTTACCCAGTCGGCGCAACGGATAGGCGCCGGACAGGACATTCCGTAGGCGGCGGCACCCGGCAATTCAAAATCGAGACAACGTCATCCGAAAATAGGTCACGACCTCTTACTGGGTCAGGCTGTTCTGTCCGGATTCGATCATGCTCACACCGAAACCAGTATGTCGGCCAGCGATTCAGCCAGAACGTGCTTGGTGACGCTGCCGAGCAGCAAATCTTCTATCGGGCTCTCGCCGTGCTTGCCCATGACGATCAAATCGCAATCCTGCTCCTGCTCTTGCTCGATGATGCGCCCGATCGGATCGCCGTTGAGGACCACCAGACTGGAGCCATGGGAGCTTAGACCGGCATCCTGGCGCAGCGCATCGAGCTTTTCAGTTGCCTCCTGCTTAGCAACAATCCGATAGTTATTGAGGGTATCTTCGCCCACACTGGCGTAGCGCAAGTGCCCCTCGAAGGGCACTTCGAAGACATGCAGCAACACGATGTCGGCTTGTGGCGCAATACTCCGTGCTTGGTGGATGGCAGGTAACGACGAGGCTGAGAAATCAACCGGAACGAGAATCCGCCGGTAGGATTCGTGGGGCGACTGCTTCACCACGAGGACGGGGCAGGTCGACGTGCTCAGCAGGCGCAAGGCCGTCGAGCCCAGCGTGAAGTGGCGAATGACACTTTCCCCCTTGGCGCCGCAAACCAGCAAGCCAGCCGCCAAACCATCAACATTCTTGGCCAGTTCGGCCAGCAAGGAGCCGGTCACCACATGAATGCCAGCCGCAATGCCAAAGCGTTGCTGGAGGGCGGCCGCGAGATCGCTGAGCTTCTGCCGCGCGATATCCAGCACCCGCTGTTCCATGTCGGCCGGCGTTACTCCCATGAGTTGCCGCAAGCGCTCCAATGGCCCAAGGTTGGCGACGTGCAGAAGATCGAGAGCGACCGCCGTGTCTTTACTGACCAGGGCGGCGCGCTCAACGGCATGGCGAGCCGGGGCCGACAGGTCGGTTGCCGCCAGGATGCGCTTCAGTTGATTCATGGTGACCTCCTTGGGAAGGACGATGTTGGCCGGACGTGAGCATCGACTTCGTCGATGCGTCGGGTTTTTTCTCCTCTCCTTGTGTCAGCGGCAGGGGCGACGGTTCGTGAAATCCATCGCTATCGACAATGCTGATGTTTGGCGGCGTCCAGCGTCATTGCACGGACGCTCTGACAATACTCAGAAAATTGTTCAATGCCCGATTGGACTGAGGCACTCCAGGCGAATTCATTTCCCTGTGAAAGGCTGCCTGCCATACCAAGCAGAGCCATTTCCAGGGATTTCTCAAAAGCAGTACGGCTTACCTCGATATTGAGTTGAGTAAGCCGCTCGATCACGACAAGCCAGTTATCGGAAAAACCGGCAGCCGCCTCAAGTGAGGTTTTTTGTGCCTCAGTGATCGTTTCGAAAATTGATTTCATTTGACTCTCCATCGTGATGTGACGTCATTGAAGCGCGCTATCGCTTGTTCAAAGACGTACCAAACAGTTTTATAGGGTGGGCAGAACTAGCCTGCCCTCTGGGTAACGCTTGCGACCTTGAGGCGGCGCATCGAACCATCGGGAAACTCCCAGGCAATCTCCTGTCCGACGCTGAGTCCGATCAATGCACTACCGACAGGTGTCAACACGGAAATTTTCCCCATCGCTGGGTCTGCCTCATCCGGAAAGACCAGCTCGATCTCGCGTTGCGTCCCGATACCTTGGTCGATATAGGTACAGCGGGTGTGCATGGTCACAACGTCGATTGGAACCTGTTCCCTTTCGACTACAATCGCTCGATCCAGCTCTTCTGCCAGCTCGTCGCTCAGCGCATACTGACGCAACCGCACATAATCTGTGGAGCAGACGACAGGAGGCCCGGAATACTCTGATTCTCTTGGGAAGTTTTGCGCCATGGCAATATTGATTTTGATCATATGAGCGAATCGTACTGCCTCCAGGATGAACACGGTAGGCGTTAAACTGGCATCAAAATGTATCCTGAATGGCAACAATCAGAGCAGCGCAATGACAGAAAACAAACGAAGGCATCGATGGCTGATTTGAATTTGATGGCAATTTTTGCTCGCGTTGTCGAGGCAGGCAGTTTTGCGGAAGCGGCTCGACGGATGGGCACGTCCCGTTCAGCCGTCAGCAAGGGCGTGGCAAAGCTGGAAAAGTCGCTTGGCGCGCACCTGCTTAATCGGACCACCCGCTATCTCAGCCTCACCGAAATCGGCGCCTCGGTCGCCGAACATTGTGCCCGCATGCTGGAAGAGGCAACGGAAGCGGAGAAACTTGTTGGCAGTTTCAACGGTGAAGCGCGGGGCGTACTTCGCGTCAGCGCCTCGGTTGCCTTCGGAACACTTCATGTGGCACCGGCGCTCGCCAAGTTTCTTCCGCTCCATCCGGAGCTTAAGATAGACCTCAGCATTACGGACCGCTGGGTAAATCTAGCCGAGGAAGGGTATGACCTGGCAATCCATGTTACCAGCGAGCCGCAACCGAATTTGGTCGCCCGCCCGCTGGCACCGGTCCGGCGAAAATTGTGCGCGACCCCGGACTACTTCCGGCGCCGAGGTGTTCCGCAAACCCCTGCCGACCTGGTGACACATAACTGCCTGGACTACACCCGCTCCGGAGAACCGGGGCGCTGGCGCTTTACTGGACCAAAGGGCGAAATCGCCGTACCCGTTAATGGCCCATTGCACGTCGATGACGACGAAGCGCTTTCGCAAGCTGTCCTGGGCGGACTGGGGGTTGGTCTTTTACCCACTTTCATCATCGGCAAAGACCTGCAGAACGGCAGCTTGCAGGCCGTGCTATCCGAGTACATCCCGGTCGAGCGCCATGTCTACGCGATGTACTTGCCAACGCGGCACCTTCCCAGCAAGGTCCGGGTATTCATCGATTTTCTGATCGCCCATATCGGCGAGGAACCGTATTGGGATCGATAGACCATGCAAAATGAAAACGGGTTAGGTGATGATCACCTAACCCGTTGATATTCTGGTGCGCCCGGAGAGATTCGAACCCCCGACCCCTGCCTTCGGAGGGCAGTACTCTATCCAGCTGAGCTACGGGCGCATAGGAGGCGGGATTTTACCTTTAGCGGCAGGCCGCGTCCAATCTATTGACACGTTAGATGCTTCAATCGAAGAAAGTTCGCGCCGCTTCGAAGCGTTGCGCATAGTAGCGGTCGCTCAGACGGTCAATACGGACCCGGCCATTGGTCGATGGAGCATGGATGAAACGCGCCTCGCCGAGGTAAATGCCGACATGTGAAAACGACTGGTTGCGGGTGTTGAAAAACACCAGATCACCGGCGCGCAGGGCGGTCCGTTCGATTGGCCGGCCACTCCGGGCGATGTCGGCAGCGCTGCCACGCACCTTGAGCCCGGCCGCCTGGCCGTAGATGTAGCTGACCATGCCGCTGCAATCGAGTCCGGCTTCGGGATTCTTGCCGCCGAAGCGGTAGCCGGTGTCGATCAGGCCGAGCGCGTAGAGCGCGACCTCGTTGCGCTTCTCGCTGACCGCCAAGTTTTGTTGCGCTATAGTTTCCGACGACGCGACCGGACGACTGGGCGGGCTGCCACAGGCCGTCAGCAGCAAAGCGAGCAGCGCAGCGGGAAACAGGGCAGGAATCGGCATACGGTTAATGTTGTTTCTCCAAACAAACCATAACTTACAGTTTTTACAGGATTTTTCAAGGCCATGAATCTACAGAACAAGGAATTGCTGCGCTCCGGCAACTTTATCGCCGGCCAATGGATCGCGGCCGACGATCTGGCCACCTTGCCGGTCGTCAATCCGGCAAGCGGCCTGGTCCTCGGCGAAGTGCCGCGCTGCGGCGCCGCCGAGACCGGCCGGGCCATCGCCGCGGCCGAGGCGGCCTGGCCGGCCTGGCGCGCCTTGAGCGCCAAGCAGCGGGCCGGGCTGTTGCAGGCCTGGTTCAAGCTGATCATCGACAACGCCGACGATCTCGCCCAACTGATCACGGCCGAAGGCGGCAAGCCGCTGGCCGAAGCCCGCGGCGAAGTGATTTACGGCGCCTCCTTCGTCGAATGGTTTGCCGAGGAAGGCAAGCGCACCTACGGCGAGAGCATTCCCAGCCCGGTCGCCGACAAACGCTTGCTGGTCATCAAGCAACCGATCGGTGTCTGCGCGGCAATTACGCCATGGAATTTCCCGCTCGCCATGATCACCCGCAAGGTCGCCCCGGCCCTTGCCGCCGGTTGCCCGGTGGTCGTCAAGCCGGCCGAGGCAACCCCGCTGACCGCGCTGGCCCTGGCTTTCCTCGCCGAACAGGCGGGCTTTCCGGCCGGCGTCTTCAATGTCGTGACCGGCAACCCGCAAGCCATCGGCGGCGCACTGACCGCCAGCCCGGTGGTCCGCAAGCTGTCCTTCACCGGCTCGACCGGCGTTGGCCGCTTGCTGATGGCGCAGTGCGCCCCGACGGTCAAGAAACTCTCGCTCGAACTGGGCGGCAACGCGCCCTTCATCGTTTTCGACGATGCCGATCTCGATGCGGCGGTGGACGGCGCGATGACCGCCAAATACCGGAACACCGGCCAGACCTGCGTCTGCGCCAACCGCTTTCTCGTCCAGGCGGGGATTTACGAAGCCTTTGCCGCCAAGCTCGCCGAGAAGACGGAGGCTTTGAAAGTCGGCCCCGGCGACCAGCCGGGCGTCACCCAGGGCCCGTTGATCAATGCCGCCGGCCTGGCCAAGGTCGAAGCCCATGTCGCCGATGCCGTCAGCAAAGGAGCCCGCGTCTTGGCGGGCGGCGCCCGCCATGCCCTGGGCGGCAATTTCTTCCAGCCGACGGTGCTGGCCGATGTAACACGCGAGATGAAGGTGGCGCGCGAGGAAACCTTCGGCCCGGTCGCCCCACTGTTCCGCTTCACCACTGAAGCGGAAGCCATCGCCATGGCCAACGATACCGAATTCGGCCTGGCCGCCTATTTCTTCAGCCGCAACATCGGCCGCTGCTGGCGGGTCGGCGAAGCACTGGAATATGGCATGGTCGGCATCAATACCGGCCTGATCTCGAACGAGGTGGCGCCGTTCGGCGGCATCAAGCAGTCCGGCATCGGCCGCGAAGGTTCCAAGTACGGCATCGAGGAATACCTGGAAATCAAATACCTCTGCTTCGACGTGACGCCGTGATCAAACTGTTCGTTGCCGGCGCCCTGCTTTTGGCGGTTCTTCTGGTCTGGCAAAAATGGCGGCGCGCCGGACAGGCGCGCCACATCGAGCACTATCCCTACCAACGCGTTGTCGACCAGCGCCTGGCGGCACGCCGCCCGGAACTGAGCGCCGAGCAGCGCGGCGAAGTACTGGCCGGCCTGGTCGATTATTTTCAGATCTGCCGCAAGGCCGGCCGGCGCATGGTGGCGATGCCCTCGCAGGCCGTCGATGACGCCTGGCACGAGTTCATTCTGAGCACCCGGCTGTACGACAAGTTCTGCCGCCACGCTTTCGGCCGTTTCCTGCATCACACGCCGGCTGCGGCGATGCAATCGCCGACCCAGGCCGACGACGGCATCCGGCGGGCCTGGCGACTGGCTTGCGCACACGAGGGGATCGATCCGAAACAGCCGGATCGTCTGCCCCGGCTATTTGCGCTGGATGCTCGTCTGGCCTTGGCCGGCGGCTTCATCTATCAGCTCGATTGCCTAGCGGCCGGGATGGCCGGACGCGCTTACTGCGCCAGCCATATCGGCTGCAGCAGCGGCTGTTCTGGCGACTCCGGCGGAGCGGACAGCAGCGATGCCGGGGGAGACGGCGGCGGGGGCTGCGGCGGCGACTAAGTGGCGGGCGGCGAGTAAACCACGACGCGATTCCGCCCCTCGTTCTTGGCCACGTAGAGCGCCTGATCGGCCGACTGCATCAGATCATCGGGCATTCTGGCGTGATCCGGGTAGGCGGCAACGCCAGCCGAGGTGGTGAAGGCCAGCTCGAAGCTACCGAAGCGGACACGGATTTCGGCAATCGCCCGGCGCCAGCGCTCGGCTCGTTCGGCCGCAATGCCGAGCGGCATACGCGGCATCAGGATGACGAATTCCTCGCCGCCGTAGCGACACAGCACGTCCTCATGGCGAATGTCGGAACGCAGCTGGTTGGCCAGCTCCTTCAGCGCCGCATCGCCGGCCTGGTGACCGCAGGTGTCGTTGATCTGCTTGAAATGATCGAGATCGAGGATGACCAGCGCCAACGGGTAACCTTCACGCCGGGCGCGCGACAACTCGCGCTCCAGGGTTTCATCGAGATAGCGGCGGTTGAAGCAGCTGGTCAGGCTGTCGCGGATCGCCTGCTCGCGCAGGGCCACCTGCAGTTGCTCGATTTCCTGCAACTGGCTGCGCAGGCTTTCGTTGGCCGCCCGCAACTGCGCCTCGCTGGCCCGCCGTTCCGAATTGTCGCGGGAAATGCCGAGGATGCTGCTCGGCCGCCCGTCGTCGTCGAGCAGAAAGCTAGCGACGACTTCGGACGAAACGATGCTGCCGTTCTTGTGCGGCTGCTCGACCTCGGTCATCGCCGACATGGCCGTCGTGTCGCCTTCGCCGAGACGGCGGAGATGCTCCTCCAGCAAGGCCATCGTGGCCGCATAGGAATCTTCGGTCAGCGCCGCCGCCAGCGGCTGCGCCATGACCTCCTGCGGCGTGAAGCCGCGCATGCTTTCGACCGCGGCGCTGACATAAGTGAACCGCATGCTGGCCAGATCGAGGGTCCAGATGACATCCTTGCTCTGCTCGGCCAGCCGGCGATAACGTTGTTTGCTCTTCCGCAATGCCGCCTCGACCCCTTGCCGGATCTTGATCTCCCGCGCCAGACGTCGGTTCAGGCGGGCGTAGTGGGCCGCCGCGATCGCCACCAGCGAACAAACCAGTGTCGCAAAGACGAGAACCGGCCAGACCCAGTCCGGCAAGCTGCGCGGCTCGCTCCGGTACACCAGGCCATCGAGCGAGAAGCCGGGCGGCAGCATGCCGAGTTCGGCATAGGTCTGGCCGATCTGCTGCCAGCGCGGCGCCGACATCTGGCCGATTTCAACCAGGTCGGGCTGCATCAGCCGGGCCATTTCGCTCGCTTCGAACAGCAGATGCTCCTTGCTGTGGCGGGTCGAATACTGCCGACGGATCAGCTCGGCCAGTTCCTCCGGATGGTCCATGGCGTACTGCCAGCCGCGCAGGACCGCCGCCCGGAAGGCCCGGACGGCATCCGGCGATTTGGCGATCCGTTGCTCGACGGTAAACAACGCATCACCGTAAAAATCGACGCCTGCCGTACTCGGAGAAAAGGCCAGGAAGGGAAACTTTTCGCGGCGCAGGACAAAGGGTTCGTCCGTCGAGTAACCGGACAGCGCATCTACCCGCCCGGCAATCAGATCGGCCGTATCGAAGCTATGCGGCACGGCCGTGTAGCGACTGACACCGGCCCGCTTGAGATAGGCGAGCAACTCGGCCTCGTGCGGCAGCAGCATGATCCGCCGCTCGTTGAGCGCTTCGATGGTGAGAGTCTTGCGGCGATTGACTAGCAGCACCGCCGGCGAATGCTGGATGATCACCGCCAGCGCGACGACCGGTTTGCCCTGCGCGCGGTGCAGCGCCAGTTCCGACGCCGCCACCCCGAAATCCGCCTCGCCGTTGAGGACGGCGCTAATCGGGTCATGGCCATCGGCGAGTTCGCGCAGGCTGACGTCGAACCCGGCGTCGCGGAAATAACCTTGGTCGATAGCCGCGTAAAAGCCGGCGAACTGGAACTGGTGCTTCCAGTTGAGCTGAACACTGACCTTCTCCAGCGCAGCAGCGGGCGAAACAAGTATCCACAGCAAGACAAGGGTGATCAGGCGCATACCCGGATTATCGCAAGAACTGGCGACAATCCGTTAGATCACTTGTGATAGATGCGACTGCTGCCGCCCGAACCACGGCCCTCGTTGGCGACGTTGTCGAACAGGTTCCAGCCCTGATGCTGGGCGTAGGCAAAAAGGCTCAGGGCAATAATGCCGGCGGCGAGGTTGAAATGCCTAAACATCAGTCGTCCTCGTCGGTATCGTCGCTGCTCGCCGGCGCGTGGTCGCTTTCGGCCCAGCGGCCGGCTTCGAAGGCGGCATGGCGAAGCCGCGTGAAGATCGGAAAGATGGCGAGAAAGATCAGCACCATGACGAAGTTCGACCAGCCGGCGCCGCCACTCAGCACCTCGAGCGTATCGCGCACCGGCACCGGCTTGTCCGGCGCCAGATCGGGGTCGAGCGTCAGGTAGTAGGTACCGGGCGGAACATCGCGGAAAACCACCTCGTCGTCCCGACTGCCTTCCGACCAGCTTTCGCCGCCATCCCGGCCCGAGTAGTAGGACAGCTCGCGGGTTGCCGGCCAGGCTGCGCCACTGGCCTTGTTGACCAGCATCATCTCGAGGCCGATCCAGTTGTTGTCGAGCGTCGTCGTATTGCGCACGGTCAGCTTGCGCGGCTTCTCGCGCACCTCGAACTCGCCGCTCACCACGCTTTCGCCGGCCAGTTGCGGCGAGAAAACCAGTTCCTGGCGGAGCAGCGGTTTACCGCCGGCAAGCAGGACGAAAAAGAGCTGCAGCAACACGGCAAGCAGGGCCAGTTTCCAGAACAGCCGACAAACCCGCCGGTGCGTCTCGGCCCACGGATTAGGCTGGTTGGCATAGACGCCGATCGGCTCCGGCAGGCTGGCCGGCAGCTTGAAGGCATCGCGAATCACAGCCGGGGCGACATACAGGCCCTGCGACCAACTCAAGTCGCTGGCGGTCGATTCACGCGACAGCATCAGCGGCGGCGCGACGTAATCGACCACCCGGTTGGTTTCGCCGCGCCGGACGCGCCAGGTGAACTCGCCGGCGACCTGGATGACTTCGGCCGCCTGCGTCGTCGCAAAATGCTTGAACGCCTGCCCGCCGTAACGCACCGCATCGACTTCGATGATGCCGCTGGTGGCGGGCGGATTGGACAGCACGTCGGCAATGTTCCAGTGGCCGTTGTACTCGGTCAGCCAGCGATAGCTGCCATGCTCGGCGGCGAGCAGGTATTCGCGCCAGTCGTAGGCGATGCCATCGACCTTGCACAGCTTGACGAGAAAACCGATCACCTCGACCGCCTGATCCTCCAGTTTGCCCTTGCTGCCGAGCGGCAGGCGCGGCACGTATTTCTCGTCGCGCTGGCCGAGCGCTTTGGAAAGCACCTGGTAATTCTCGTTGGCCGTATCGACCACTGCCCCGCAACTGGCGCAGCCGACCGCCAGAATGTCCTTCGCGCGCGCCTGCAGCGGCGCGCCGCAACTCGGGCAGCGGAAAACCCTGGCTTCGACGATTACCGTCGGGATCGCCATGCCGTCGCGCAGGTTGGTCATTTTCAGCGACGAGAAAGCAACCGCCTCGCCGACAAAGAACAGCGGCGGCACTTCCGAATAATCGAGCGTCGCGAAATTGGCCCCGTTGCGCAGATCCACCGCAGCCACCGGGTAGCCGGCCCCGACCTTGAACGGCAACTCCCCCTGGCCGGCAACGCATTCGGCGTTTTCGATATTGCTGACCGTCCACGTCCGGCTGGCCAGCACGAAGCGCTGGCCGATCTTCAGCTCAGCCAATTGCGGCAGGGCGTCCGCGACAAATTCGGCAAATGTGAGTACATACTCGCCGCCCGCCTCCGACAGCCAGCCGGTGCGCATGTCATCGAACAGCAGGTGCCATTCGTTCCACAGGCCCTGGCTGTACTTGATCTGGATCCGCCCGATCAGCGCGAAATGGACGCCCTTGTAGGCGCCCTCGGCGCCGAGCTGGAGCGGCGAGCGGTCCTCGACCAGCGCCGCCATCTTGCCGATATCTTCGAGCGCCTGGTCGTGGCGGACCAGCGTGCTCTGACAGTAGGCGCAGACGGCAAAGACCGACGACGCCGACTGGAAGACAACCGGCGCGCCACAGGAAGGGCAGGAGGCGGTCAGCGCCACGGGCCGCCGATCAGGTCAGTTTCTTGAGCAATTCGACTTTCTTGGCCTCGAACTCCTCTTTCGTGAGGATGCCCTTCTCGACCAACCCATGCAATTTCTCCAGGGTCGCGACGACCTCGTCGGCCGACACAGACGCGACGCCCGGCGCGGCAGCCGGCACCGACGGGATGGCGGCGGCCATCGCCTGGCCCATGACCTGGCCGAAGCCGACCCCGGCGCCAAGGCCGACGCCCATGCCGGCCATGCCGCCCTCGTTCTTCGCCGCTTCCGGAATGGCGTTGGCGACCTGGTACTGGGTGTAGCGACCCATGTCGCCGATCATGTTCATGCCGATTTTCTGGTCGAGGATCTTCTGCAGCTCTTCCGGCAGCGAGACGTTCTGGACGACCAGCGAATCGAGGATCAGGCCGTATTCGGCGAACAGCGGCTTCATTTTGAAGAGCATGGCAGCGCCAAACTCGTCCTGATTGCCCGCCATGTCGACGAAGGAAACGCCCGACTCGCCGAACAGGTCAGTCAGGCCGGCCACCATGCTGTTGCGCAACTGGCCTTCGAGTTCCTCGCGGCCGTAGCTGTCGCGGGTGCCGGAAATCTTCTGGTAGAAAGTCTTGGCGTCGCTCAGGTGGTAGCTGTAGATGCCGAAGGCGCGCATCCGGACGATGCCGAATTCCTTGTCGCGGATGGTGATCGGATTCGGCGTGCCCCATTTCTGGTCGAGCTGGTGACGCGTCGAGAAGAAGTAAAGGTCGGACTTGAACGGGGATTCGAACAGCTTGTCCCAGTTCTTCAGGTAGGTCAGGACCGGCAGCGTCTGCGTCGTCAGCTTGTACATGCCGGGGCCGAAGACGTCGGCCACCGTGCCTTCATTGACGAAGAGGGCGAGTTGCGAATCGCGCACGGTCAGGCTGGCACCGTTCTGGATTTCCATTTCCTGCATCGGAAAACGCCAGGCCAGCGTGCCGTCGGCATCCTCGGTCCATTGCAGGATGTCGATAAACTGTTTCTTGATGAAATCCATCAGTGCCATGTAGCCTCCTTGAATGATCAGGCGATGCAGCCGGCGTTCAGAATGCCGACGCCGATCGAGAGCGATGCAAGAAAAATCCCCGAAGCCAGCTTGTCCTGGGGAATGTTGTGGTTGATCGTCGGCAGCGCCAGACGGGCCGCGCTGAAGGTCAGCAATTGGACGACGCAGGCCACTACGCCCCAGCCGAACATCGCGTAGAGATTGTGGCTGGTGGCAACGGCCACGGCGATCGGCAGGGCGAAGCCGATGACGGCGCCGCCGAGACTAACGGCGGCCGCCGTGTTGCCCTCGCCGATCAGCCGCAGTTCGCTGTACGGCGTAACAAAAACATAGAGGCCGAGAAACACCGCGAGAAGCGCGACTGCGGTCAGGAAAAAGCTGGCAAATGCCGGCAAACTGCTGAGTACCGGATCGAACATGTTATCTCCCGGAGGCGGTGCAAGAGCAGCGGATTGTCATGGTTTAGCCAAGTTAATTCAAGTCAGGCGCGCCGGGAAACGCTGGAATCGCCTAGCCTTCCGGCGCCTTGCCGTGGTCGAGGGCGATCTGCAACAAGCCTTCGAGCGGGAGATTTTCGACCAGCACATGGGGTATGACAAGACGATCGGCCAGCTCGCCGGCATTGCCGCCGGACAGCAGGCAGACGCCATCGCCGCCGGGCAGACGGCCGAATGCCCGCTCGATCGCCCCAGCCTGCGCTTCGAGCGCCCCGCTGACGATGGCATCGTCGGTACACCGCGGATGGACGGCGTAGTGCCCGTCGGCAAAGGGCAGCCCGGCCGTGTCGCGGGCCAGGGCACGGCGCATCAGGTGGCTGCCCGGCAGAATGAAGCCGCCGAGGAAATTGCCGGCGGCATCGAGCGTGTCGATGGTGGTCGCCGTGCCGGCCATCACCACGAGACAGGCGGCACGGCCGAGGCGGCGCGCGCCGATCAGCGCACACCAGCGGTCAACGCCGAGGCGTCCGGGGCTTTGGTAGAGATTGGTCACGCCGGCCCGCCTGAATTCGGGACTGACTTCGCGTAGCAGCGGCGACCATGCCGGCAGTAGCTCGCGGATGCGCTGTGCCGCGCCATCACCCGCCACATTGGCCAGCAACACCTGTTCCGGCAGCGGCCAGGCGGCCGGCAGAGCGGCCAGTTGGGCACTGTCGGCATGGCTTGCCGCGCCCTGGGCGAGCCACGTCCGGCCGTCATGGATGCCCCATTTGATACGGCTGTTGCCGCTGTCCAGGCAAACGATCATGCGGAGCGTCCCCCAAGGGTACTTCCTACGGGGCGGAGGCTGACGTCACCCGAGAAAATCCGCTCGATGCCGGCCGCCGTTTCGAGCAGCAGGGCGCCATCTTCATCGGCGCCCAGGCAACGGCCGACCAGCGGGGCCGCACCTTCGCCGAGAATCTGCACCGGCAGGTCCTGCCAGGCGTTGCGTTGCTGCCAGTCGGCTTTCAGCCCGGCAAATCCTTCGAGCGCAAACGTTTCCAGCACGCCAGCCAGTTCGCTCAGGACGGCGGCCAGAATGACATGCCGGTCGGCCACGCTATGACCGGCCTGACTCAAGGCGGCGGCCGGTTGCGCCAGGTCGCCGTCCGGTGGCGCCAGATTGATGCCGATACCGATGATCGCCTGGGTGCCGCGCCGGTCGCCGGCCAGCTCGACCAGAATGCCGGCCAGCTTGGCATGGCCCTCGCCGGTTTGCAGCAGCACGTCGTTCGGCCACTTCAGGCAAACCCCTTGCGCGCCGAGGCCTTCGAGAGCCTTGGCGACGGCCACGCCAACCGCCAGCGACAAGCCGCTGAGGCGGCCGAGCGGCCCGGAAAAACGCCAGAGCAGGGAAAAGGTCAGGCTCGATTCGGGAGCCGACAACCAGTTGCGGCCACGCCGCCCGCGCCCGGCGCTCTGCCGGTCGGTAACGATCACCGTGCCGGCCGGGGCGCCGTGTTCGGCGCGCCGCATCAATTCGCTATTGGTCGAATCGCATTCGTCCAACGCATCGACATCGAAGCGCCCGGCCAGGAAACCCAGCCGGGCTTTGAGTAGAACAGGATCGATCAGGGCCATGGCCGAATTTTACCCGTCCCGACGACAATCACCGCACACCATGCCGGGCAACGACAACGCCGCTCGGCAGGCAAAAGAAGCTTATTCGGCGGTGGCCGCCGCCTCCTTGCCGCCGTCGATGCCCAGTTCGGCGATCTTGCGGGTGATCGTGTTGCGGCCGATCCCCAGCGCCTGCGCCGCTTCGATCCGCCGGCCGCCGGTATGGGCCAGGGCGCGCGAAATCAGGATGCGCTCGAAGGTCTGGGCCAGCACGCCATGGACATCCGGCACGCCGCGCGCCAGCAAACGGTCGACTTCGCCTTCCAGCGCGCTTTCCCAGTCGGAAGCCAGGGCCATCGGAATCGATTCGCGCAGTTCGCCAGGCAGATCGCCGATTTCGACCTGCTGACCGGGGGCCATCACGGTCAGCCAGTGACAGAGGTTTTCCAGCTGGCGAACGTTGCCCTGAAAATCGAGACCGTTCAGATATTTCAGCGCCGCATCGGACAGGCGCTTGGCCTCGACCCCCAGTTCGCGGGCGCTCTTCTGCAGGAAGTGGCGGGTCAGCAGCGGAATGTCCTCGCGCCGCTCGCGCAGCGACGGCAGACGAATGCGGATGACGTTCAGGCGATGGAACAAGTCTTCGCGGAACAGGCCTTCCTTGACCCGGGTTTCGAGATTCTGGTGGGTCGCGGCGATCACCCGGACATTGGCCTTGATCGGCGAATGACCGCCGACCCGGTAGAAATGGCCGTCGGACAGCACGCGCAGCAGACGGGTCTGCAATTCGGAGGGCATGTCGCCGATTTCATCGAGGAACAGCGTGCCGGTTTCGGCCTGTTCGAAGCGTCCGCGGCGCTGCGCCTGGGCGCCGGTAAAAGCGCCCCGCTCGTGGCCGAACAGTTCCGACTCGAGCAGGTCCTTCGGAATGGCCGCCGTGTTGATCGCGATGAACGGCTTTTCCGAGCGCGGGCTGTGCCGGTGCAGGGCGCGCGCCACCAGTTCCTTGCCGGAGCCCGATTCGCCATTGATCAGCACCGTCGCATGCGACAGCGCCAGGCGGCCGATGGCCCGGAAGACCTCCTGCATGGCCGGCGCCTGGCCGAGAATTTCCGGAACCAGCCCTTCTTCTTCAAGCGCACCGCTTTGGTGCATCGATTCGTCGATCGCCCGCCGGATCAGCTCCACCGCCTGATCGACATCGAAGGGCTTGGGCAGGTATTCGAAGGCGCCGCCCTGGAAAGCCGCGACCGCGCTTTCGAGGTCGGAAAAAGCCGTCATGATGATCACCGGCACCGACGGGAAGCGGGTCTTCACCTCCTGCAGCAGCTCCAGGCCGGACTGGCCGGGCATTCTGATATCCGACATCAGCACCTGCGGCGGCTCGACGCCCTGTTCGAGCTGCGAAATGGCTTCGCTGGCCGAGGCATAACTCTTGAACGGAATGCCCTCGCGGGTCAGGGTTTTTTCCAGCACCCAGCGAATTGAACGATCATCGTCCACGATCCAGACCGGTTTCATATTCTGTTGGCTCATTTCTTCGTTAGTATGACCAACACACTAGCAAAACTCAGGCCTGCTCGACCGGCAGGCGCAACGTGAAAATCGTGTTGCCGGGCTGGCTGAAACAATCGATCGTCCCGTGGTGGTGCTGGATGAAGTTCTGGGCAATGGTCAGCCCCAGTCCGCTACCGCCCTCGCGACCGGAAACCAGCGGGTAGAACATGCGTTCGCGAATATCCTCGGGAATCCCCGGGCCGTTGTCGATGACCTTGATTTCCATGGCCAGCCGGTAACGCTTCTTGGCCAGCGTCACCTGACGCAAGGAACGCGTGCGCAGCACGATTTCGCCTTCGCCATGCATCGCCTGGGCGGCATTGCGGGCAATGTTCAGCACCGCCTGGATCAACTGCTCGCGGTCGCCGACCAGTTCCGGCAGGCTGGTGTCGTAGTCGCGGGCGATTTCCAGCGAGCCGGGAAATTCGGCGGTCAGCAGGCTGCGCACCCGTTCGAGGATTTCATGGATATTCACCGTCGTCGGCAGCATCGCTCGGTGCGGCGTCAGCAGGCGCTGCATCAGATCCTGCAGGCGGTCAGCTTCCTTGATGATGACCTGGGTGTATTCCTTGAGCGACGGGTTGGCCAGTTCGTGTTCCAGCAACTGGGCAGCACCGCGGATGCCGCCCAGCGGGTTCTTGATCTCGTGGGCCAGGTTGCGGATCAGTTCGCGGCTCGCCTGCTGCTGCTCGATCAGGCGTTCCTCGCGGGTCGCCGCCAGATGATGCTCGATCGGTTGCAATTCGAGCAGCAGGCGGACGCCGCCGGCCAAATCGGGGCGCAAGGGCGTCACCGTGCAATTGAGATGCAGCGTCTCGCCGTCGCTGCGCTTCAACTGGATATTCTGGCCGGTGTAGCCCCAGTTGTTTTGCAGGCCGTTGTCGAGCGCCGACTGCAGCGTGGCCGAACAGGTGCAGACAACCGCCAGGGTCTTGCCGACCACCGAACGACCGCTGACCGCCAGCAGGTTTTCGCCAGCCGGGTTGATATAGCGGATGAGCTGCCCATCATCGATCAGCAGCACCGCCGAAGCCAGCAGATCGAGGCCGGCGAAGGAAGCGTGGGTGACATTCATGTTCGTCATTGTAGCTATTTGCCCCTCCCCCATCAGGACAACTTGCGTTACTGACCGATCGTTCATTATCATCCGCACTCTTGCCTTCGGCCCAGGATCATGCACAAGATTGCCCCGCTTTCCGTTTCGCTGAGCCTCGTCGCAGCCACCCTGCTGGCCGGCTGCGGCAGCGATGTCGCTCCGCCCCCGGTGGCGCGCAGCGTGCTCGTCCAGCCAGCCGCCCCGGCGTCCCGCACCAGCAGCGTCTATACCGGCGAAATTCGCGCCCGCCACGAGTTCGACCTGGCCTTCCGGGTCGGCGGCAAGCTGGCCGCCCGCCTGGTCGATGCCGGCGCCGAAATCAAGGCCGGCCAGCCGCTGGCCAGACTCGACCCGGCCGATCTCGAACTGGCGGCCAGCGCCGCCCGCGCCCAACTGACGGCCGCCGAGAGCGAATTCGCCACGACCGGCGCCGAACGCGAACGCTACGCCGGACTGATCGCCAAAAAGTTCGTCAGCCAGGCGGCTTTCGAGGCCAAGGAAAACGCCCTCAGCGGCGCCCGCGGCCGCCTCGAACAAGCCCGCTCGCAAAGCCGGATCAGCGGCAACCAGAGCACTTACGGCACCTTGAGCAGCGAATTCCCGGCCATCGTCACTGCCGTACTGGCCGAAGCCGGGCAGGTGCTCAGTGCCGGCCAGGCGGTTTTCCGGCTGGCCCGGCCGGAGGAAAAGGAAGTCGCCATCGCCATCCCGGAAAGCCGGCTGGCCGAACTGAAGGCGGCCAAGGCCATTGCCGTCCTGCTGTGGGCCGACCAGGACAGCCGGATGAGCGGCGAATTGCGCGAACTGGCACCGGCCGCCGACCCGGCGACCCGGACCTACGCGGCGCGCATCCGGATCAACAACCCGCCGCCCGGCCTCAAGCTCGGCATGACGGCCCGTGTCGCGCTCGATGGCGCCGACGATGCGGCCCTGCTCGTCCCGCTCGGCGCGGTGATCGACCGCGGCGACGGGCCGACGGTGTGGGTAGTCAGCGACGGCCAGGCCAAGCCGCGGCCGGTCAAGCTGGCCGGCTACCGCGAAGATGGCGCCCTGGTCGCCGCCGGGCTGCAGGCCGGCGAGCTGGTCGTCGCGGCCGGCGCCGGCCGGCTGGTCGCCGGGCAAAGCGTGGACGCCAAGCCGGTCACCCCGCCGGCCCGGCAGCGCTAGATCGTGAGCCAGCGCTTCAACCTTTCCGACTGGACGCTGCATCACCGCACGCTGGTCGGCTATTTCCTGTTCGCCATCGCGTTGATGGGCATTTTTGCCTACGGCAAGCTGAGTCAGGCCGAGGACCCGCCCTTCACCTTCAAGGTGATGGTGATCCGCACCCTGTGGCCGGGCGCCACAGCCCGCCAGATGGAACAGCAGGTCACCGACAAGATCGAGAAGAAGCTGCAGGAAACGCCCTTCATCGAACGCGTCTCGAGCTATTCCCGACCCGGCGAATCGACGGTGATGTTCGTCGCCAAGGACAGCACCCCGCCAGCCGCCGTTCCCGACGTCTATTACCAGGTCCGCAAGAAGATCGGCGACATCCGCCAGACGCTGCCGAGCGGCGTTCAGGGCCCTTATTTCAACGACGAATTCGGCGATGTGTTCGGCAACATTTACGCGCTGACCGCCGAAGGGCTCGATTACCCGCAGCTCAAGGACACGGCAGAGCGCATCCGCGACGACCTGCTGCGCCTGCCGAATGTCGGCAAGGTGGAGATTTTCGGGATTCAGGACGAAAAGATCTTCATCGAACTGTCGAATACCAAACTGGCGACGCTCGGCATCGACCAGTCGGTCATCGTTCAGGCGCTCAGCCAGCAGAACGCCGTCGGCGGCGCCGGCTTTTTCGAGACCGAGAGCGAGCGCATCCAGATTCGTCCGGGCGGCGCCTTCGATACCGTACAGGCCGTCGCCGATACGCTGATCCGCTCGGGCAGCCGCAGTTTCCGGCTCGGCGACATCGCCACCGTCCGACGCGGCACCAGCGACCCACCGACCACCCGGGTCCGCTTCAACAGCAAGCAGGCGCTGGCGATCGGCGTCTCGATGAGCAAGGGCGGCGACATCATCGTGCTCGGCAAGGCGCTCGACGCCCGCATCGCGGCGCTCAATGCCACGCTGCCGCTCGGCGTTGAAATCAGCGAATCGGCCAGTCAGCCGGCCGCCGTCAAGCGCTCGGTCGCGGCATTCACGCATGCGCTGGCCGAGGCGATCCTGGTCGTCCTGCTGGTCACCTTCATCAGTCTCGGCTTGCGCACCGGCATGGTCGTCGCCATTGCCATCCCCCTCGTGCTGGCCGCCACTTTCCTCGCCATGAACCTCTTCAACGTCGGCCTGCACAAGGTTTCGCTCGGCGCGCTGGTGCTCGCCCTCGGCCTGCTGGTCGACGATGCGATCATTGCCGTCGAGATGATGTGGGTGAAGATGGAGCAGGGCTGGGAACGGACCCGCGCCGCCTCGTTCGCCTATACCAGCACGGCCGGGCCGATGCTCTCCGGCACGCTGGTCACCGTCGCCGGGTTCATCCCGATTGCGCTGGCCAAGTCGGCGACCGGTGAATATGCCTTCGCCTTTTTCCAGATCAATGCGGTCGCCCTGCTCATTTCGTGGCTGGCAGCGGTCGTCGCCATTCCGTGGCTGGGCTACAAATTGCTGCCCAATCCGCGCGCCCCGCGTCAACCCGGCCGGCTCGAACGCCACCTGCCGCGCCTCGCCCACCGCCTCGCCAAGCTCGGCCTGGGCGGCGGCACCCACGGCGCCGACCATGACGTCTATGGCACGCCTTTCTACACCCGCTTCCGCCACCTGGTGGACTGGTGCGTCAGGCGGCGCTGGCTGATCATCGGCATCACCGTCGCGCTGTTTGCCCTGGCAATCGTCGGCATGGGCAAGGTGCAAAAGCAGTTCTTTCCGAACTCGACGCGCCTCGAACTGACCGTCGAAATGCGTCTGCCGGAGGGCGTTTCGGTGAGCGCCACCGATGCCGAAACGAAGCAGCTGGAAGCCTGGCTGGACAAGGACAAGCAGGAGTTCGACCAGTTCGAGCACTACATCACCTACGTCGGTTCGGGCTCACCGCGCTACTACCTCGGCCTCGATCAGCAGCTGCCGGCCAGCAACGTCAGCCAGCTGGTCATCGTAGCGCGCAGTGTCGAAGCCCGCGAAGCCTTGCGCAGCCGGTTGATCAAACTGTTCGACAGCGCCAGCTTCAGCGCCCGCGGCAATATCAGCCGGATCGAGAACGGGCCGCCGGTCGGCTATCCGATCCAGTTCCGCGTCTCCGGCGAGGATCTCGCGACGCTGCGCAAGACCGCCGACCAGGTCGCCGAAATCATGCGCAAGAACCCGGAGATTTCCAACGTCAATTTCGACTGGAGCGAACTCTCGAAAGCCGTCGACATCGAGATCGACCAGGACAAGGCGCGCCTGCTCGGCGTCTCCAGCCAGGACCTGGCGGCGCTGCTCAACATGTCGCTGAATGGCTATACGGTGACCAGCTACCGCGAGGGCGAGAAGAGCATCGATGTCGTCTTGCGCGGCGACCGCGAGGAGCGGACCCATCTCGCCGCCTTGCCCGATCTGGCCGTGCCGACGCGGAGCGGCAAGAGCGTACCGCTGAGCCAGATCGGCCGCCTCAAATACGATTTCGAACCCGGCCTGATCTGGCGCCGCGACCGCCTGCCGACGATCACCGTGCGCGGCAGCCTGTATGGCAAGACGCAGCCGGCCACCATCGTCGACCGCCTCGCCCCGGAAATCGCCACCGTCCAGGCGGCGCTGCCCGAGGGCTACCGGATCGTCACCGGCGGCTCGGTCGAGGAATCGGCCAAGGGTTCGACCTCGGTCATCGCCGGCATCCCGATCTTCCTGCTCGCCGTGATCACCATCCTGATGATCCAGTTGCAGAGCGTTTCGCGGGTCGTCATGGTGTTGTTGACCGCGCCGCTCGGCATCATCGGCATTGCGCTGTTCCTGCTCGTCTTCAATCAACCGTTCGGCTTCATGGCGCTGCTCGGCAGCATTGCGCTGTTCGGCATGATCATGCGCAACTCGGTGATCCTCGTCGACCAGATCGAACAGGACATGGCGGCCGGCAAGCCGCGCTGGGAAGCGATCGTCGAATCGACCGTCCGGCGTTTCCGGCCGATCGTGCTGACCGCCGCGGCCGCCGTGCTGGCGATGATTCCGCTGTCGCGCAACGATTTCTTCGGGCCGATGGCGGTCGCCATCATGGGCGGCCTGATCGTCGCCACGGCGCTCACCCTGATTTTCCTGCCGGCCCTGTACGCCGCCTGGTACAAGGTGAAAGCTAGTTGATGGTTATTGGTCGGTAGTCTTTGGCAACAACAAGGGGCGCCACAGCGCCCCCCAATTTCAGCTAACAACCAACGACTATCGATTAACAGCTAGCGAAGGTTGCCCAGTTCCTTCTGGATCGCCTGGATGTTGCGCTCATGTTGCCCAACCCGGTCACGATAGGGGGCCAGACGATCGGCCGGACCACGCAGACCTTCCTGCTCGCTGAGGTCCTTGCGCGCCAGATCGAGGTTGCGCTGCTCGCCGGCCAGTTCCTGTTCGAGAATGTGCCGACGGTCGCCGTCGCGCGCCTTCTGGGTATCTTCCTGCACCCGCGGAAAACTGGATGGCGTCGGGTTGGCAGCGCCCCCCGCCGGCCTGGCCTTGGGCGCGGGAATCGTCGATTCCGGGCCGCTGACGATAGCCTTGCAGTTCTTGTCGACACGCGCATTGGAAATCAGCGTTCCACCATTGGCATCGATACATTTGTAAATGGTCTGCGCCGAGGCCGGAACGGCCAGCGTGGCAATCAGTAAAGCAAGGGCACTGCGTGTCATCGTCATCGATCCTCGTAACCGATTTAGTGTACCGGACTTAACGGCCGGCGCGCCGAAAAGTGCACAAAAAAAGGGCGGGGAAAACCCGCCCTTTATTGGCTACTGAACCGCTTAGCAGGAGTAGTACAGGTCGAACTCCACCGGGTGGGTGGTCATGCGAACCTTGTTCACTTCTTCCATCTTCAGGCTGAGGTAGGCATCGATCCAGTCGTTGGAGAAGACACCGCCACGGGTCAGGAACTCGCGATCCTTGTCCAGCGCATCCAGGGCTTCTTCCAGGGAGGCACAGACGGTCGGGATCAGCGCGTCTTCTTCCGGCGGCAGATCGTACAGGTTCTTGTCAGCCGGGTCGCCCGGGTGGATCTTGTTCTGGATACCATCCAGACCGGCCATCATCAGCGCCGAGAAGCACAGGTACGGGTTGGCGATCGGATCCGGGAAGCGGGTTTCGATACGACGGGCCTTGGTCGAGGCAACGTACGGGATGCGGATGGAAGCGGAACGGTTCTTGGCGGAGTAAGCCAGCTTGACCGGTGCTTCGTAGTGCGGAACCAGACGCTTGTAGGAGTTGGTGCCCGGGTTGGTGATGGCGTTCAGGGCCTTGGCGTGCTTGATGATGCCGCCGATATAGAACAGGGCCATTTCCGACAGACCGGCATAGCCGTCGCCGGCGAACAGGTTCTTGCCGTCTTTCCAGATCGACTGGTGAACGTGCATGCCGGAACCGTTGTCGCCAACGATGGGCTTCGGCATGAAGGTGGCGGTCTTGCCGTACTGGTGGGCAACGTTGTGCACCACGTACTTCAGGATCTGGGTCCAGTCGGCACGCTTGACCAGGGTCGAGAACACGGTACCGATTTCGCACTGACCGGCAGTGGCGACTTCGTGGTGGTGAACTTCAACCGGCACGCCCAGGGATTCCAGGGTCAGCACCATGGCGGAACGGATGTCGTGCAGGCTGTCGACCGGGGGAACCGGGAAGTAGCCGCCCTTGACGGTCGGACGGTGACCCGTGCCGCCGCCGCCTTCGGTCTTCTCGCCGGAGGTCCAGGCCGCTTCGGACGAGTAGATCTTCAGCGAACAGCCCGACATGTCGACGTTCCACTCGACGGAGTCGAAGATGAAGAATTCGGGTTCCGGACCGAAGTAGGCGGTGTCGCCAATGCCGGAAGACTTCAGGTAGGCTTCGGCGCGCTTGGCGATCGAGCGCGGGTCGCGGTCGTAGCCACGGCCATCGGCCGGGTCGACGACGTCGCAGGTGATGACGATGGTGGTTTCGTCGAAGAACGGGTCGATGTAGGCGGTGGCGGGATCCGGCATCAGTTGCATGTCGGAAGCTTGAATGCCCTTCCAGCCAGCAATGGAGGAACCGTCGAAAGCGTGGCCGTTTTCAAACTTGTCTTCGTCAAAAGCGGAGACCGGCACGGTGACGTGCTGTTCCTTGCCGCGGGTATCGGTAAAACGGAAATCGACGAACTTGGCGTCGTTTTCCTTGACCATGTTCATCACGTCTTGCGGGGTTGCCATGAGCGTAAGTCTCCTAAGAAAACAGGGTGCCGGTTGATCCGGCGCCAATAAAAAATTTCAACGCGGGGAAATTAGCAGAAAGCGTGCCAAAGTCCGGCAGCTAGACTTTGTATTTTGCCACAAGGAGATACAGGGTTTAAGCAAGAAATTAACGCACCAAGTTTGTGCCAACAAGAACAATACGCACTATATTGGTGCAATCATGCAATTCAAGGACACCGCGCGGATTGTCGGATGTTCATGCAGACGGGCCGCAACCACCGATTCGGCCCGGCGCAAGACCTCGCCGTTCTCGAAAAAGGCGTGACCGAGAAACACCTCGACTTCGACTCCGCCACCTAGGTAATGCAGCACGATCTTTTCCGGCTCGGGCAGTTCAGCGAGCAGCGGTTTCAATTCCTGCAACAAGACTTCACGGGATGGCAGGCGGACCACCATCTGATCGGGATCGAAATCATCTTCCGGGTCGATATGGACCAGCACATCGAGGACCTCGGGGTGCTCGCGCAAAACCCTGGCGCGCGCCGATTCGGCAATGCGGTGGCCTTCCGAAACGCTGATCCGGGCATCGACCTGGACATGCGCATCGACCAGCGCCTGATGCGCCATGCGCCTCGTCCGCAGTTCGTGCAAGCCGCGCACGCCGGGCGTCGCCAGCAAGCTCAGGCGGATGGCGTCGACCTGCGCCTCGTCCAGCCCGGTATCGATCAGCTCCTTGATCGCTCCCCAGGCCAGGCCGGCGCCCATGCGCAGGATCATGAAACCCATCAGCGCCGCCGCCAGCAGGTCGAGAAAGGACCAGCCAAGCAGCGCGCCACCGATACCGACCACGACGACCAGCGCCGACGCCGCATCGGCCCGCGTGTGCAGGGCATTGGCGATCATCAGTTGGGAACGCAGCCGTTCGGCGACCTTGATCAGGTAGCGATAGAGCACCTCCTTGGAAACGACGGTCGCCACCGCCACCCAGAAGGCCGAAAACTCGACCGCCGGCAGCGCCTCGATGTGCTGCAGACGCATGCCGGATTCCCACAGGATCCCGCCGCCGATCAAGCTGAGCGATACGCCGAGGAGCAGCGTGGCCGCGGTTTCGACGCGGGCATGGCCGTAGGGATGCGACTGGTCGGCCGGATGGGCGCTCTCCCGACTGGCGTAGATAACCAGGAAATCCGACAGCAGATCGGAGAACGAATGCAGCCCGTGCGCGACCAGCGATTGCGAGTGGGCCAGCCAGCCGACCAGCAACTGCACCACGGTCATCACCAGATTGACTGCGACGCTGACCCAGGTAGCGCGTTGCGCCTCGACCGCCCGGTCGGCCGGCGAGGCCTGTGTTTGCGGGGGTTGTCCGTGTTCCATGTTGTCTGCCCTATACTGTCGGGCCACGATTCTAGCAGCCATTGATTATGGGAAAGTTAACCGAGATCCTTACCCTGGCCCAGGCCCGCAGCCAGGCTCTGGGGCGCGCCTACAACGGCGAACTGACGCCGCAGGAGGCTTTTGACCTGCTCCGCCTCGCCCCCGGCGCCCGGCTCGTCGATGTCCGCACACGCGCCGAGCAGGACTGGGTTGGCCGCGTACCGGGCGCCGTCGAAATCGAATGGAACCAGTACCCCGGCGGCATCCGCAATCCGAACTTTCTCGCCGAACTGCAACGCCAGGTCGATCCGGAAGCCGCCGTGCTCTTTCTCTGCCGCAGCGGCGTCCGTTCGGTCGCCGCGGCGACGGCCGCGACCGAAGCCGGCTACGCCAACAGCTACAACATCCTCGAAGGCTTCGAAGGCGACAAGGATGCCAACGGCCAGCGCAACAACATCGGAGGCTGGCGGCGAGCCGGCCTGCCCTGGCATCAGGGATAATTCACCTCACCGGGCCGCAGAGCCCGCTTTTTCAGAGACCAGCATGCACACAGCGACAATTGCTTTCGACCCCTTCAACAAGCTCTCCGACGACGCCTGCCAGGAACGCATCCGGGTTGCCCGCGCCAAGCTCGGCAAGAAGGCGGTCATCCTCTGCCACCATTACCAGCGCGCCGACATCTACCAATATGCCGATCTGACTGGCGATTCGCTGAAGCTCTCGAAGCTCGCCGCGCAGACCGATTCGGAATACGTGATTTTCTGCGGCGTGCATTTCATGGCCGAAGTCGCCGACATCATGACCGCGCCGCACCAGGTCGCCATTCTGCCCGACCTCGCCGCCGGCTGTTCGATGGCCGACATGGCCAACCTGGCCAAGGTGGAACGCTGCTGGCGCGAACTGAACTCGGTGCTGAATGCCGAGGAAGAAGTGACACCGGTCACCTACATCAACTCGGCAGCCGACCTGAAAGCCTTCTGCGGCGAACACGGCGGCATCGTGTGCACGTCGTCGAATGCCGGCACCATCGCCAAATGGGCCTTCGCCCGCCGCCCGAAAGTGCTGTTCTTCCCCGACCAGCATCTCGGCCGATGGACCGGCCACAACATGGGCATTCCGATGGACGAGATGGTCGTCTGGGATCCCGACCTCGAACTCGGCGGTCTGACTCCGGCGCAGATCAAGAAGGCCAAGATCCTGCTCTGGAAGGGCCACTGCTCGGTGCACCAGATGTTCCAGAAGTCGCAGATCGACGCCTTCCGCGCCAAGTACCCGGAGGGCAAGGTGATCGCCCACCCGGAATGCAATTTCGAAGTCTGCGCCGCTTCCGATTATGTCGGCTCAACCGAACACATCGTCAAGACCATCAAGGAAGCGCCGGCAGGCACGCGCTGGCTGGTCGGCACCGAGCTGAACCTGGTCGACCGGCTGGCGAAAGAAGTTTTGCCGCAGAACAAGATCGTCCAGTTCATGGCGACCACCGTCTGCATGTGCTCGACGATGCAGCGCATTGATCCGCAGCATCTGGCGTGGACGCTGGAGAATCTGGCCGAGGGCAAGATCGTCAATCAGATCAAGGTTCCGGAACACGAGGCCAAGCTGGCCAAGCTGGCCCTCGACCGCATGCTCGAAATCTCCTGAGCTGGCGATGACCCAACCAGCCCTGCACGTCACCACCTACAACATCCACAAAGGCTTTTCGCAATTCAACCGGAAGATGATGGTGCACGAGTTGCGCGAGCGGCTGCGCCATCTCAATCCGGACATCGTTTTTCTGCAGGAAGTCCAGGGGCTGCATATCGGTCACGCCGAAACCCACGACAACTGGCCGGCCGAAGCGCAGCATGAATTTCTCGCCGAGGACATCTGGCAGGCTTCGGCCTATGGCCGCAATATGATCTACGACCATGGCCACCACGGCAACGCGATCCTCTCGCGCTTTCCGATCCTGCACTCGCACAATCAGGACGTGACGCACCTGAAGTTCGAAAAACGCGGCCTGCTGCATTGCCGGATCGACTTGCCGAATGGTCCCGCGGCCCATTGCGTCTGTGTCCATCTGTCGCTGTTCGGCTATTCCCGGCGCAAGCAGATGGGCGCCCTGGCCAAATACCTGGAGAACATGGCCGAACCGGACGCGCCGCTGATCATCGCCGGCGATTTCAACGACTGGAACAACCGGGCCAACGGCCAGCTGGCCCAGCGCCTCGGCCTGAGCGAAGTGTTCAGCCACGGAGCCGGGCGGCCGGTGTGCAGTTTCCCGGCGGCGCGGCCGATGTTCCGGCTCGACCGTATCTACGTGCGCGGCTTCGCGGTGCAGCGCACCGAGGTGCATTTCGGCCAGCCGTGGTCGGCCATCTCCGACCACGCCGCACTGTCGGCCCATCTGACGCGAGATGTCGCCTGAATTCCTGCCGGGCAACCGACTGACGCTGCTCAACTCGGGGGCGGAGTACTTCCCTGCCCTGCTCGCCGCCATCGACGCGGCGGCGCTCGAAATTTTCCTCGAAAGCTATATTTTCGCCGCCGACCCGGTCGGCCACGAAGTCGCCGCGGCGCTCTGCCGCGCTGCAGCGCGCGGCGTCCAGGTCAATGTCACGGTCGACGGCTTCGGCGCGCGGAATTTCACCGCCGACTTCCTGCCGCGGCTGACCGCCGCCGGCGTTCGCGCCATGCTCTACCGGCCGGAAATCGGGCGCTTTCACATGCGCCGCCACCGGCTGCGCCGCCTGCACCGCAAGCTGGTGGTGATCGACGCGCGGATCGCCTTTGTCGGCGGCATCAACATCATCGACGACGACAACGCCCCGGAAGAGATGCGGCCGCGCTACGACTACGCGGTCCGCATCGAGGGCCCGGTCTTGCGCCCGATGCACCACGCGGTTCGCCGGATGTGGGAAATCGTTTCGTGGGTCAATTTCAAGCGCCGTTTCCGGCTCGACCCGCCGCTGCTGCCGCCGGCCGAGGTCAGCGGCTCGCAATCGGCCGCCTTCCTGATCCGCGACAATATCCGGCACCGCAACGACATCATCCACGCCTACCTGCGCGCCATCAACACGGCGCAGCACGAAATACTGATCGCCAACGCCTACTTCCTGCCCGGCCTCCGTTTCGGCCTGGCGCTACAGGCCGCCGCCCGGCGCGGCGTGGCCATCACCATCCTGGCCCAGGGCAAGACCGACCACCCGATGCTCCGCTTCGCGACCCAGGCGCTCTATGCGGTAACGCTGGAGCAGGGCATCCGGATCTTCGAGTACGAAAAGAGCTTCATGCACGCCAAGGTGGCGGTGATCGACGGTCAGTGGGCCACCGTCGGCTCGTCGAATATCGACCCGTTCAGCCTGTTGCTCGCCAAGGAAGCCAATCTGGTCATCCACGACGCGGTGTTCGCCGGTCAGCTGCAGGCCAGCATCAAGGCGGCCCTGACCTCCGGCGGCCGGGAAATTCGCCGCGACGACCTGAGTCGCCAGCCCTGGCATTCCCACTTCATGCGCTGGCTGAGTTACGGCCTGGTCCGCATCCTGGTCGGCCTGACCGGCTACGGACCCAAGCACTGGCGGGCCGACGAAGAAACGCCGGGCGTCAGCCCGGAGCCGACAGAGGAATAGCGGGCAGCCGCGGAATGGCGGCAAAGACCCAGTTGGCAAAGGCCCAGGCCCAGACTTCGGCGAGCGGCGCGCCGGCCAGTTCGGCCGGTGCCGCCTGGCCGAGAAAGCACAAGGCAGCGACCAGTTCGGCCGCCGCCCGGTCGGTCGCCAGCGCCGGTGCCAGCGTCTGCTTGGAGAGCTTCTCGCCGGCCGCATTGCTCGCCACCGGCAAGTGGGCATAGCGCGGTTCGGCAAAACCCAGGCAACGCTGCAACCAGATCTGGCGCGGCGTCGACGCCAGCAGATCGGCACCGCGCACAATATCGGAAATGCCCTGGAAATGGTCGTCCACGGTCACCGCCAGTTGATAGGCGAACAAACCGTCGGCCCTGAGCAGCACGAAATCGCCGACGTCGCGTTCGAGGTGCTGGCTGATCCGGCCCTGCAGCCGATCGGTGAAGGCGATCTCCCGGTCATCGACCCGCAGCCGCCAGGCCCGTGCCGCCCGCCCGGGCGGCAGGCCAGTGCGGCAAAGCCCCGGGTAGGCCAAGCCGCCGTCAATCGCCGGGCGCCCGGCCGAATCGGCGATTTCCTTGCGCGAACAGGCACAGCCATAAACCAGCCCGGCCGCTGTCAGGCTTTCCAGCGCCGCCTGGTACGCCTCGCGGCGCCGGCTTTGCCAGAGCACCGGGCCATCCCACTCGAAGCCGAAAGCTTCCAGCGTGGCGAGGATTTGCTCGGCCGCGCCCGGCACGTTGCGCGGCGTATCGATGTTCTCCATGCGGACCAGCCATTCGCCGCCCTGGCTACGGGCGTCGAGATAGCTGCCGACGGCGGCGATCAGCGAGCCGAAATGCAGCGGGCCGGTCGGCGACGGGGCGAAACGGCCGCGATAGTTCTTAGGGGTGCCGATTGCCGGCGAAACCTGTGAACTGGCATTCATGGAGATTTCCGGACACCTGTTCAGCGCGGCTGCGCGAACTGTTCGCGCAGCCGCTGCAGGACACTGCCCTCGCAGCGCACGCGGAAAAAGGCGCCGTCGCCGTCGGCGCGTTCTTCCAGCACCTCGCAGTTGGCGTAGATCTCGCCGCGCAGTTGCTGCGCCGACCAGGACAGGAAGAGTTCGTCCTCGACCAGATCCTTCTGGAAAAAGGCGACGATGGTCTGGCGGAGGCTGGCGACCTCGTCCGGCCGGCGGGCGCTCATCACGATGCAGTCCGGATACTTCGCCCGCAGGGCCGCCGTGCACTCGGCCTGGGCCGCTTCATCGCCGACGTGGTCGATCTTGTTGAAGATGCGCAGGCGCGGCACGGCATCGGCGTCGATTTCGGCCAGCACTTCGTCGGTGACTTCGAGCTGGCGTTCGAAACCGGGATCGCTGGCGTCGATGACGTGGAGCAGCAGCGAGGCATCCAGCGCCTCGTCGAGCGTCGATTTGAACGAGGCGACCAGGCCGTGCGGCAGGTTCTTGATGAAGCCGACGGTGTCGCTGACCAGCACGCGCGGCACGCTCTCCGGGTGGAGGGCGCGCACCGTGGTGTCGAGGGTGGCGAACAGCTTGTTGGCGACCAGCACCTCGCTGCCGGTCAGGGCGCGCATCAGTGTGGACTTGCCAGCATTGGTATAGCCGACCAGGGCGACACCGGCGTGCTCCTGGCGACCTTGCCGGCGGGCGCGCTGGGTCTGGCGCTCGGCATCCATCGCGATGATTTCCTGTTGCAGTTCGGCGATCCGGTCGCGGATCTTGCGTTTATCCAGCTCGGTGTGCGACTCGCCGGCCCCACGGCCGCCGACGCCGCTGCGCTGCCGGCCTTGCGGCCCGGCCAGCTTGGCCGCCTCGCGCAGGCGCGGCGCCATGTAGCCGAGGCGGGCGATTTCGACCTGCGCCTTGGCGGCACGGGAGCGGGCGTTGCGGTGGAAAATTTCGAGGATGACCATGGTCCGGTCCATCACCTCGCAACCGACGTCCTTCTCCAGATTGCGCGCCTGCGACGGCGAGATCTCGTGGTCGACAAGGATCGCCCCGATCTCGAGAAAACCGGCCTTGGGCGTGCCGGGCGCCGCGCCATCCAGCTCGGCGAAATCGGCTTCGTGATTCACGTAGTGATGGATTTCCTGCCGCTTGCCAACCCCGAGGTAGGCCGTCGTATCGAAACTGGCGCGTTTCTGGACGAAGGTGCGGACCACCTTGATACCCAGCGTTTTGGCCAGTTCGCGCAACTCGGTGAGCGAGGCCTCGAACTCGACGTCGCTGACGCTGGGCAGTTGAACGGCCGCCACGACGGCGTACATGGGCTTTTCTTCTACATCTATCGGCATTCGGGAATTGCTTCTCTGCAGTGGGCGAAGTCGGATATTACCTGCCAATCCGCCCGCCGCCGGCATTCAGTATGCGCCGGGCGCCTGGCCCGTGCTGCCGCCAGGCGCCCGGCCGCCGCCTCAATCCCTGGCCGGCCGGCCAGCCCAGTGCTGGGCCAGCACGCCGCCGACCGCCAGCTGCAGAGGGTGATAGATCATGATCGGTAGCAGGATCAGGCCGAGCGCCGGGTTGGCGCCGAAGATCAGATGGGCCATCGGCACCCCGGAGGCCAGCGTCTTCTTCGAGCCGCAGAACACCGCCGCGATCTGCTCCGCCATCGGCAGGCCGAGGACCCGGGCGAGCCACCGGGTGAGGCTGAGCACGATGAAGAACAGCAGGCTGGCGCCGACCACCGTTTCGACCAGCACCAGCGGCCCGTAGTGCGACCAGACGCCCTGCTGCACGGTATCGGCGAACGAGGTGTAGACCAGCGTCAGGATGGTCAGCCGGTCGACGATCTGGATCCGCGCCTTGTGGCGAGTCGCCCAGGTCGCCAGCAGCGGCCGCGCTAATTGCCCGAGGACCAGCGGCAGGACCAGCCAGAGCAGCAGGTCGATGATCACCGGCCCGACGTTGAAGTCGCCGCCGCTCTGCCCGAGTATCCAGGCCATCCACAACGGCGTCAGGACGACGCCGATCAGGCTGGACAGCGTCGCGTTGAAGACGGCGACCGGGACGTTGCCGCGCGCCGCAACGGTCAGCGCGACCGACGACGAGACGGTCGACGGCAAGGCGCAGAGATAGAAGAAGCCGGTCTGCAGATCGGGTGACAGCCAGCCGCCGCTCAGCTTGAGCAGGCCCCAGCCGAGCAGCGGAAAGACCAGGAAGGTGCAACCCTGGATCAGCAGATGGACCCGCCAGCGCAGCGCGCCATCCTTCAACGCGGCGAGCGACAGGCCGAGGCCGTTGAGGAAGAAGACCAGCGCGATGCCGATCTTGTTGAGCAGCTCCGGGTGCAGGAAGCCGCCCTTGGCGCCGGGCGCCGGCCAGAGAAAGGCGAGCGCCACGGCGATCAGCATGCCCTTGAGAAACCAGTCGAATTTGAATTTCATTTGAATGACCTGTTGTTGAGGCTCGAAGAAGTCCGCCAGTCCTGCCTTACCAGCCGGCCACACTGCCGTCGCTGCGCGGATCTTCGCCGCCCTCGATCCAGCCGTCGGGATGCAGCACCAGCGCCCCGGCATGCCCCATGCGCTCGTCGAAGGCGCCTACCACCTCGACCGGGTGGCCCATCGCACGGAGCGCCGCGACGATCTCGGGGGCATAGCGCGCCTCCAGCTTCAGCGTCGTGCTCTGCTCCGCCCAGGTCCGCCCGAGCAGCCAGCGCGGCGCCGCCACCGCCGAGCGGACGTTGTGGCCGCCCCAGACATAGCGCGCGAAGACGGCCGCCTGGGTCTGCGGCTGACCTTCGCCGCCCATCGTCCCGTACACCAGCAGGCGGCCGTCGGCTAGCCGGGCCATCGCCGGGTTCAACGTGTGGAAAGGCTTGCGCCCCGGTGCCAGGCTGCGCAGCTGGTTCGGCCGCAGGTCGAAGGAACAGCCGCGGTTCTGCCACCAGATGCCGGTCTGCGGCAGCACGACGCCGCTGCCGAATTCGAAGTAGATGCTCTGGATCATGCTCACCGCACGGCCTTCGCCATCGACGACGCCCATCCAGGTGGTGTCGCCGTCCGAGTTGGGGGCCGGCCACGGGCTGGCCTTGTCGAGCGGCACGGCGGCGGCCAGGGCGGCCAGCGTCGAGTCGCCGAGCAGGCTGGCCGGATCGATCTGCATCGCCGCCGGATCGGTGACGTGCTTGTCGCGCAGCATGAAGGCCTGCTTGGTCGCTTCGACCAGCGCGTGGATGCCGGCGACGTTGTCCGGATTCCAGCCGGCCTGGCGAATGCGATCGTAGATGCCGAGGATGAGCAATGAAGCCAGGCCCTGGGTCGGCGGCGCCAAGTTGTAGACCTTGCCGCAGGACAGCTGGACTTCGAGCGGCACCTTGAGTTCGGCCTGGTGCCGGGCGAGATCGTCGGCAGTGAGCGGGCTGCCGACGGCGGCCAGATCGGCGCCGATCTGCTGCGCCAGTTCGCCGCGATAGAAATCGTCGGCACCGGCCCGCGCCAGTTGTTCGAGCGTCGCCGCCAGCGCCGGAAAACGATGCCGCTGGCCGTAGGACGGAACCTTGCCGTCGGCCAGGAAAGCCGCGGCGAAACCCGGTTGCATGTTCAGTTCGGCCAGCTTGTTGCGGGTGTTCTCTTCCTGGCTATGGGTCACCGGAAAGCCTTCGCGGGCATAGTGGATGGCGCTTTCGAGCAGCCGGGCGAAAGGCAGCCGGCCGCCCCATTCGCGGCGGCTGAATTCATAGGCAGCGCCCCAGCCGGACAGCGTGCCGGCCACCGTATTGGCGGCCAGCGGGCCGCGCCAGGGAATGCTCGACAGCGTCTGGTAGAGGTCGCGCGTCACGCCGGCGCCGGCCGCGCCGCAGGCATCGATCGAGCGCATCGGCTGGCCCGGCGCATGCATCAGCCAGAAACCGTCGCCGCCGATGCCGGTCATGTGCGGATAGACGACGGCCAGCGTGGCGGCGACGGCGATGGTCGCCTCGATGGCGTTGCCGCCGTCGCGCAGGATGTCGAGACCGGCCTGGGAAGCCAGCGAGTGCGAGGCGACGACGGCGCCGCGGGTGGCGAGGATGGGATTCATGACGGTCTCCGTTTATTTGCCGTTGGTATTGGGGCCGGCCCAGGCCGGCGCGACGCGGTTCGTCGCGCTGCGCGCCGAAAGCAGGTGGGAGCGCATCTCCCGGTAAGTGGTGATGACGTCGTGGGCGAGGATGGCCTCGACGATCACCGTGTGTTCCTCGAAGGATTCGCCCATCCGCTCGACGTTGCGGAACTGCGTCCGGCGAAAGCTCGAGACGCGGTGGCGCAGGCTGGTCGCCAGTTCGATCAGCACCGGGTTGTAGCAACCGCGGATGATCGTGGCGTGCAGCTCCAGGTTGGCGGCGTCGTAGCGGTCGATGTCGCCGACCTGCATCGCCGCCCGGCCCTCGGCGTGCAGTTCGAGCATCCGCGCCCGGTCGGCCTCGGTCATCCGCAAGGCGGCATGGCGGGCACAGGCGGCTTCGAGTTCGCCGATCGCCTCGAACATCTGGTCGAGCTGGTCGACGCTCAGCGCCGCCACCACCGAGCCGCGATTCGGCCGGGTGTCCACCAGGCCCATGATGGCCAGCTGTTTCAGGGCTTCGCGCACCGGCGTCCGCGAGACATTGAAGCGCGCCGCCAGACTGACCTCATCGAGGCGGCTGCCCGGCGCCAGATTGCCGAGGACGATTTCATCGGCGATGCGCCGGCACACATCGTCGGCCAGACCACCCCGGCCACGGCCGGCTTCGACAGGATCGCTGTTCATCAGGCAGCCTCCGCCAGCGGCTGGATCGGATGCCAGCAAGCCAGCGCCTGATTGCCCAGCGTTTGCAGCGGCGGCACCTCGCGCCGGCAACGCTCGCTGGCCTGGGCGCAGCGCGGCGCAAAACTGCAGCCGGGCGGCAAGGCGGCCAGGTTGGGCGGCGAACCGGGCACCGCGAGCAGCGGCTGGCCGCGGTTCTCGGTGCCGACCGTGGCGGCGAGCAGGCCGGCGGTGTAGGGATGGCGCGGCGAGCGGACGATCTGGCCGACCGGCCCCTGCTCGACGATGCGCCCGGCGTACATCACGGCGATGCGGTCGGCGACCTCGACGGCGGCGGCGATGTCGTGCGTCACGAAGATCACCGACATGCCGGTTTCGCGCTGCAGTTCGCGCAGCAGCAACAAGATCTGGATCTGCACCGTGGCGTCGAGCGCCGTGGTCGGCTCGTCGGCGAGCAGCAGTTTGGGCTGGCAGGCCAGCGCCAGGGCGATCATCGCCCGCTGCCGCATGCCGCCGGACAGTTCGTGCGGATAGGCGTCGAAACGGCGTTTGGCCTGCGGGATCTGCACCCGTTCAAGCATCGCCAGGGCCTGGGCGCGGGCGGCGCTTTCCTTGATCGCGGCGTGGGCGCGGATCGCTTCGGTGATCTGCTGGCCGATGGTGTAAACCGGGTCGAAAGCCAGGCCCGGCTCCTGGAAAACCATCGACACCGTGCCGCCGCGATAGAGATCGAGGGCGCGGCCCTTGAGGGCCAGCACGTCCTGGCCATCGACCAGCATCCTGCCCTGGACCTTGGTCGTCCGTTCCGGATGCAGACGCAGCAGCGTGCGCAGCGTGACGCTCTTGCCGGAACCGGATTCGCCGAGCAGGCCGAGCACCTCGCCGGCCGCCAGTTCGATATTGACCTCGTTCAGCGCGCTGGCGGTGCGGCTGCCGCAAAACTGCACCGACAGGTCCTGCAGGGAAACCACGGGGGTAGTCATGGCTGAATCTCCGTAAGGGCGGCGGGATGACCGGAAGCCGGGTCGTTAAGATGGCAGGCGGCCTGATGCGCCGGTTCGCCGGCGATGCCGATCAGCGCCGGCGCCTTGCTGGCGCAGACCGGATGGGCATGCGGGCAGCGGTCGCGGAAGCGGCAGCCGCTCGGCGGGTTGATCGGGTTGGGCGGATCACCGGCCAGCGGCGAGGCCTGCGTCCGGTTGTCCGGGTCCATCGACGGCACGGCGGAGAGCAGCGCCCGCGTGTAGGGATGCGCCGCCTGGCCGTAGATGCGCTCGACCGGCCCGGTTTCGACCACCTGGCCGAGGTACATCACCATCACGTAATCGGAGATGTAATGCACGACGTGCAGGTCGTGCGAGATGAACAGGTAGGTCAGCTGGCGCTCGGCCTTGAGTTCCTGCAGCAGGTTGAGGACCTGCGCCTGGACCGACTTGTCGAGCGCCGCCACCGCTTCGTCGAGGATGACCAGGCGCGGATCGAAAGCCAGCGCCCGGGCGATATTGACCCGCTGGCGCTGACCGCCGGAGAGCTCGTGCGGATAGCGGCTGGCGAACTGCTCCGGCTCCAGCCCGACCCGGGCCAGCAGGTCGCGCGCCTGGCGCATCGCCTCGACCGCCGGCATGCCATGGACGCGCGGCCCGTAGGCGATGGTTTCGGCAATGGTCAGGCGCGGGTTGAGCGAAGCGAAGGAATCCTGGAAGACCATCTGCAGGTTGCGGCGGAATTCCTTCAGGCGGATGCCGCCGAATTCCTCGACGCCTTCGCCGTCGAACACCATGCTGCCGGCGTCGGCCGCCATCAGCCGGGCGATCAGCCGGGCGGTGGTCGATTTGCCGCAGCCCGATTCGCCGACGATGCCCAGCGTCTTGCCCTTGGGCACCGAGAAGCTGACGCCATCGACGGCATGGACGAACTTCTTGCTCCGTTCAAGCGGGCTGCCGCGCACGGCGAAGTGTTTTTTCAGGTCGCGCACCACCAGCAGCGGCTGGGCGGGACCGCCCCGATCCTGGATCGGCGGCGGGAAATGGGTAGTTTGTGTCATCGACGGATGTCCATGGCCGAGCGCACGCTATCTGCCAGCAGATTGAATGCGATTGAGGTGACGAAGATCAGGGCGCCGGGCAGCGCCGCGATCCAGGGATTGACGTAGATCGCCGAGCGCAGCGTGTTGAGCATCAGGCCCCACTCCGGCTCCGGCGGCTTGACGCCGAGACCGAGGAAGGACAGGCCGGAGGCGAGGATCATGCTGACGCTGAGCAGGCCGGTGGCATAGACGAAGACCGGGCCGAGCACATTGCCCAGGACATGCACGCGAATGATCGAGAAAGCGCCGGCACCGCTCATCCGCGCCGCCTCGATGTAGTCGAGCTGGCGCACCTGGGTGGTGACGCTTTCGGCGACCCGGACCACCTGCGGAACGAAAACCAGGGTCAGGGCGAGCAGGCTGTTGCTCATGCCCGGCCCGAGCGCGCCGGAGATGGCGACGGCGAGCAGCACCGAGGGGAAGGCGTAAAAGACGTCAAGCACCCGCATGATGATCATGTTGACCTTGCCGCCGACGTAGCCGGCCAACAGGCCGATGGTGGTGCCGATGCCGAAGGCGGCGAGGACCGGTACGACGCCCATCAGCAGCGACAGGCGGCCGCCGTGCATCAGCCGGGAGAGCATGTCGCGGCCGAGTTCGTCGGTGCCGAGCAGGAAGCCGGGGCTGCCGATCGGCAGCAGGCGCTTCAGCATGCTCGCCTTGTAGGGATCGGCCGGCGCCAGCCAGGGCGCGAAGACGGCGGCGCCGATGATGATCAGCAGGACCAGACCGGCGGCCAGCGCCATCGGATCGCACCGCAACTGGCGCCAGACGACCAGCCAGTAGCTGCGGCTCGGAGCCGGGGCGGCCACTGCCGGCGTTGGCAGGGAAAGTTCGAGAGTAGCGGACATCGATAGTCTCCGGTCAGCTCCGACCCATGCGCGGGTCGATCAGCGGTTGCAGGATGTCCACCAGCAGATTGAGGACGACGAAGAACATGCAGAGCACCAGGATGGTTCCCTGGAGCAGCGGGATGTCGCGCTGGAAGATCGCGGTATTGAGCAGAAAGCCGGTGCCCGGCCAGGCGAAGACGGTTTCGACCAGGATCGAGCCGCCCATCAGGTAGCCGATCTGCAGGCCGGCGACGGCGAGCACGGTCGGTGCGGTGTTCTTGGCGATGTGGCGGAAGATGGCGAGGCCGGAGAGGCCACGGGCGCGCAGCGCGGTGACGAATTCCTGCTCCAGCATGTCGGCGACCAGGGCGCGCACGGTGCGGGTGATGATGCCCATCGGGATCACCGACAGCGTCAGCGCCGGCAGCACCAGGTGGCGCATGTGCTCGACATCCCACAGCCATTCCGAGGAACCGCCGGGGCCGGCGCCCATGGCCGGAAACCAGGGCAGCCAGATGGAGAAGACAATGGTCAGCACCAGGCCGAGCCAGTAGTGGGGAATGCTGACGCCGATCACCGAGATCACGGTGGCGACGCGGTCGATCCAGGTGCCGTGGCGGTAGCCGGCCAGCGCGCCGAGAATGCAGCCGATCAGCACGCCGCCCAGCGCCGCCATGCCGGCGAGCAGCAGCGTGTTGCTGACGGCACTCAGGACTTCGGCGGTGACGGCGCGGCCGGAGGCGATCGAGGTGCCGAGGTCGCCCTGTACGGCGCGCAGCAGCCACAGGCCATATTGCACCGGCACCGGCTTGTCGAGGCCGTAGGCGCTCTTCAGGGCCTGGATGACTTCTTCCGGCGCATCGGCCGGGGCGATGGCGTTGAGCGGATCGCCCGGTGCCAGATAGACCAGCACGAAGGAAACCACCGTCACGCTGAGCGCGATGGGGATGGCGTAGATCAGACGCTTGATGATGTAGGCAAACATGAGGCGCTTTCTTCGATCCGGCCAAGGCCGGTGAATGGCCGGGGCAAGCCCCGGCCCGGTGGATCACATGCGGATGGTGGTGAGGTCCTGGAACCAGTGCTGGGCCTGGACGAACTCCTTGACCTTGGGCGACATCGCATGCGGATTGACGTCATGCACCACCCACAGCATCAGCGCGTCGTCGACCATCGATTGATGGACGAAGGCGAGCAGGCCGTCCTGCGTCTTGGTATCGAAAGTCGTCTTGATCTTGTCGATCGCGGCATCGACCTTCGGGTTGTTGTAGCCGCCCCAGTTCACCCCGTTCGGCGCGACGTAACGGCTGTCGGCAAAGCGGGTCAGCGCATAGAACGGATCGGCGGTGACGTAGCCGAGGTTGATCGCGGTGATGCCCTTGCCGGCGTTCATGTCGGCCTTGGCGCCACTACGCCAGTGCAGGTAGAGGTTCTCCAGCTCGACGACTTCGAAAGTCACCTGGATGCCGACTTCGGCCAGGCTCTGCTGGATGAACTCGTTCATCGGCAGCGACAGCATCTGACCGGTACCACCCTGGGCGATGATCACCTTGGCCTTCAACGGCTTGGCCTGGCTGTAGCCGGCCTGGGCCATCAGCGCACGGGCGGCGGCCAGGTCGTAGCCGATCTTGAAGCTCGGCTTGCCGAACCACGGGCTGGTCTGGTCGAGCTGGCCCTTGGCCGGCGTCGCCAGACCGCTCATCAGGCTGACCACCGAATTGCGGTCGATCGCCAGATTGGCGGCCTTGCGCACCCGGATGTCGGTCCACGGCGAGCCGGGCTGGGTCGAGAAGTGATACGGCCAGACGTGCGGCGTGACGTTCTGCACCAGCTTGAAGCCGGCGCCCTTCAATTGCGGCAGCACATCGGGCGGCGGCGTTTCGATGATATCGACCTGACCGTTCAACAGCGCGTTGGCCCGGGTCATCGCATCGGGGATCGGCACCAGCACGATGCGATCCGTCTTCGCCATGCGGCTCTTGTCCCAGTAGGCGGTGTTCTTGACCAGGTCGGCCCGCTCACGCGGCACCAGCTTGTCGAGCTTGAAGGGACCGGTGCCGGACGGCTTGCTGGCGACCTTGTTCCAGTCCTTGCCCATCTTTTCCCACTGCGTCGGGCTGGAGATCAGGAACCATGGCAACTGGTAGGGGAACAGCGCGTCGACATCCTTGGTGGTGATTTCCACCGCGTAGTCGCCGACCTTGCGATAGGAGGCGATCGACGGAATGCGCGGGCGCACCTGGGCGCTCTGCTTGGCGTCGAACTGCGGCGACTTGTCGGCCAGCACCTTGTCCAGGTTCCAGACCACGGCGTCGGCATTGAACTCGGAACCGTCGTGGAACTTGACGCCCTTGCGCAGCGTGAAGACCCACTTCTTGTTGTCCTTGGCATCGACCTTCCACTCGCTGGCCAGGCCCGGCACCAGTTTGCCCGGACGATTGCCGACGTTGGCCTCCCAGGCGACCAGCGGGTCGTACAGGGTGTGGCCGGTGAACTGGTAGGCACCGGCGCCGCGATCCGGCTGACCGGTGGTCAGCGGGATGTCGGCCATCGAAATGCCGTAGCGGGCGACGGTTTCTGCATGCAAAACACCGTGCAGCGCGAGGCTCAGCGGGACTACCGCCAGCCAGCGAGAAAGCTTCTTGCAATTGGGCTTCATGAACATCTCCAAAGTGGGGAAAGCACTTCAGTGATTGCATGCAATGTGCCAATTGCTGCCCTTTTTGGAATGTATTTCCTAAGCGTCTGTTCAGCCGGCGTTAACTTGGAAATTGTTCAATTCGCCGGCGTTCACAATGTGAAATCGCACCAGATTCCGCACCAGACATTGCATGCAAGATGCACCGCCACAGGGCATCCGGCCGGGCAACGCACCCAAGCTGGGGCGGCGAAAATTCGCTGAGCGCGGCCGGCCCGGGCGCAAGGAGAACTCGGCACCAGTCGCCTGCCGTTGAATGATTTAAACATTTCTATTACTATGGAAATATGATCATCAAAGAAGCCGTTGCCGCGCTCGGTGCGCTGGCCCAGGAAACCCGTCTGCAGATCTTCCGCTTGCTCGTTCAGGCGGGAGCCGAAGGGCTTGCCGTCGGGGTTATTGCTGAACGTCTGGGCACCGAGGCAAACGGTCGCCTGTCATTTCATTTGAAGGAATTGGCCATTGCCGGCCTGGTCAGCGCCAACCAGTCGGGTCGCTTTGTCTACTACTCGGCCAACTATCCGGCGATGAACGAACTGCTCGCCTACCTGACGGAACATTGCTGCGGCGGGACGCCCTGCGGCATCGATGTTGTTCCCTGCGATCCCGCCAAGACTTGCTAAACAACCCGGATATCGACCACCGCCATGTCTCAACCGATCTGCAACATCCTGGTCCTGTGTACCGGCAATTCCGCTCGCTCCATCCTCGGCGAAGCCTTGTTCAACCATTTCGGCCAAGGGCGGATCCGCGCTTACTCGGCGGGTAGCCAGCCGTCGGGAAAAGTCCATCCGGTCGCCCTGGAAACCCTGATCAGGCATGGCATTCCGCTGCCTGAAGCGCGCAGCAAATCGTGGGACGAGTTTGCCGCGCCGGGGGCGCCGGCCATCGACTACATCATCACGGTTTGTGCCGGGGCCGCCGGGGAGACCTGCCCGGTGTGGATCGGCCACCCGACCACGGCGCACTGGGGGATTCCCGACCCCGCCCATGTCGAACCGCTGGCCGCCCGCGTCGAAGCCTTCGAGGCGGCGTATCAACAGCTCGAACGACGGGTCCGTGCGCTGCTCGCCCTGCCGCTTGAAACCATGAATGCAGCCGAAATCAAGGCTGCGGCCAAACGAATCCACGAAGAAGCAGCGGCTTGAATCCTCGCCCTTTCTCAAATCCACGTTGAAATTTTCAAAGGAACCCGCCATGCCGACCATCCAGATTTTCGACCCCGCCTTGTGCTGCAGCACCGGTGTCTGTGGCGTCGATGTCGATCAGCAATTGGTCAGCTTTTCGGCCGATGTCGATTGGGCAAAGCAGCAGGGAGCGCAAATCGAACGCTTCAACCTCGCTCAGCAGCCCATGGCCTTTGCCGAGAATGCAGTCGTCAAAGGCTTTCTCGAACGCTCGGGACATGAGGCATTGCCGCTGATTCTGGTCGGTGGCGAGTTTGCCCTGGCAGGTCGTTATCCGAACCGTAGCGAGTTGGCCCGCTGGGCAAAAATTGAAGTTGCTGCGACTGAACCGGAACAACCGGCAAAAAGCTGTTGCAGCGGCTCCAAGTGCTGCTAAGCATTTAAAGGTCACCATGAAATTCCTCGAACTGCCGCCGCGTTACCTGTTTTTTACCGGCAAGGGTGGCGTCGGTAAAACCTCGATTGCCTGCGCCAGCGCGATCCAACTGGCCGCTGCCGGACGGCGCGTGTTGCTGGTCAGCACCGATCCGGCCTCGAATGTCGGCCAGGTATTTGGCGTAGAAATAGGTAACCGCATTGTCGCGATAGACGCTATTCCCGGTTTGTTCGCGCTGGAGATCGACCCACAAGCAGCGGCCCAGGCCTACCGGGACCGGATTGTCGTTCCGGTGCGCGGGGTGTTGCCGGAAGCCGTGGTCAAAGGAATCGAGGAGCAGTTGTCCGGTGCGTGCACCACGGAAATTGCCGCCTTCGACGAGTTCACCGCGCTGCTGACCGACTCGGCCCTGGTGGCCGGCTACGATCACATCATTTTCGATACCGCGCCGACCGGGCACACCATCCGCCTGCTGCAACTGCCCGGCGCATGGACGGGCTTTCTCGATGAAGGCAAAGGCGATGCCTCCTGCCTGGGGCCGCTGGCCGGGCTGGAAAAACAACGTACCCAATACAAGTCGGCAGTCGAGGCTTTGGCCGATCCGGTGCGGACCCGGCTGATCCTGGTTGCCCGGGCCCAGGCGGCAACGCTGCGCGAGGTCGCTCGAACGCATGAGGAATTGGCGGGCATTGGCCTCAAGCAACAATATCTGGTGATCAATGGTGTTCTGCCCGAGGCAGCCGTCGGCGGCGATCTCCTGGCCAAAGCCATTTTCAAGCGCGAGCAGGCTGACTTGCTCGACATTCCGGAAGCCTTGAAAGCCTTGTCCATCGATCAGGTCGGCCTGAAGCCGTTCAATCTGGTCGGCCTCGCGGCGCTTCGGAAATTACTCGTCACCGATGCCGACATTGCCGCTTCCGATATCCCGGCCGCGACGGTACTTCCCGAAGTACCCAGTTTGTCGGTACTGGTCGATGGTATTGCGGCCGATGGTCACGGACTGGTGATGTTGATGGGCAAGGGCGGGGTCGGCAAGACCACGCTGGCTGCCGCCGTCGCCGTCGAACTGGCCAGCCGCGGCTGGCCGGTTCATCTGACCACCTCCGATCCGGCCGCGCATTTGTCGGAAACCCTGGCCGGCAGTCTTGAGCATTTGACGGTCAGCCGGATCGATCCGCATGCCGAAACCGAGCGATATCGCCAGCAGGTACTGGCAAGCAAAGGGGCAACGCTCGATGCGCAAGGCCGGGCACTTCTGGAAGAAGACCTGCGTTCGCCGTGCACCGAAGAAATTGCCGTCTTCCAGGCGTTCTCCCGGGTCATCCGCGAGGCCGGCAAGAAATTCGTCGTGATGGATACGGCGCCGACCGGTCACACCCTGCTGCTGCTCGATGCCACCGGTGCCTATCACCGCGAAATCGCCCGTCAGATGAGCGACAAGCACATGCACTACACGACGCCGATGATGCAGTTGCAGGATCCCAGGCAGACCAAGGTGCTGATCGCGACGCTGGCCGAAACGACGCCGGTGCTCGAAGCCGCCAACCTGCAGGCGGATTTGCGCCGCGCCGGCATCGAACCCTGGGCCTGGATCATCAATAACAGCGTGGCGGCAGTGCAGTCGTCGTCACCGCTGCTGCGCCAACGGGCCATCAATGAACTGGCCCAGATCGACCTGGTCGCCGCTACGCACGCCAACCGTTACGCGGTTGTCCCGCTGATTCAGGATGAACCGGTTGGGGTTGAGCGTTTGCGCGCCCTGGCCAATTGCCGTCCGGTAACCGACTGATCGAGGTCAAGCATGAGTGAAGTCACAAAAAAACTATCCTTCCTCGACCGTTACCTGACGGTCTGGATCTTCGCCGCGATGGCGCTGGGGGTCGGTCTCGGTTATTTCGTGCCGGGCACCGAGGCTTTCATCAACCGCTTCCAGGTCGGCACGACCAACATCCCGATCGCCCTCGGCCTGATCCTGATGATGTACCCGCCCTTTGCCAAGGTGCGTTACGAGGAACTGCCCGACGTCTTCAGCGACAAGAAGGTGCTCGGCCTGTCGCTGGTCCAGAACTGGATACTCGGGCCGCTCCTGATGTTCGCGCTGGCCATCATCTTCCTGCCCGACAAGCCGGAGTACATGGTCGGTCTGATCCTCATCGGTCTGGCCCGCTGTATCGCCATGGTCATCGTCTGGAACGAAATTGCCAAAGGCTCGACCGAATACGCCGCCGGCCTGGTCGCTTTCAACTCGATCTTCCAGGTGCTGTTCTTCAGCGTCTATGCCTGGTTCTTCGTCACCGTGCTGCCGCCACTGTTCGGACTGAGCGGCATGGTGGTCGATATCTCGATTGGCCAGATTGCCGAAAGCGTCTTCATCTATCTCGGCATTCCCTGCGTCGCCGGCATCCTGACCCGCGTCATCATGCTGCGCTTCGTCAGCAAAGAGTGGTACCACACCCATTTCGTCCCGAAAATCGGGCCGATCACGCTGGTCGCGCTGCTGTTCACCATCGTCGTGATGTTCAGTCTCAAGGGGCAATTGATCGTCACCATTCCGCTCGACGTCGTGCGCATCGCCATCCCGCTGTTGATCTACTTCGTCGTGATGTTCCTGTTCTCGTTCTACATGAGCCGGAAGGTCGGGGCCAATTACAAGAAGTGCACGACGCTGTCCTTCACCGCCGCCAGCAACAACTTCGAGCTGGCCATCGCGGTGGCGATTGCCGTCTATGGCATCAACTCCGGTGCCGCGTTCGCCGCGGTGATCGGCCCGCTGGTCGAAGTGCCGGTGATGATCGCCCTGGTCAGCCTGTCGTTGTGGTTCCGCAAACGTTTCTTCAGTGGTGAAGCGGCCGGATGAGTGCCCCCAGCCTGATGACCGCCTGGTCGGCTTGGCAGTAATTCCAGGAGTTAACCTTATCGATTGCCTTTGCTGAGCAATTGCTGGTCAAATACCTTATCGGAATAGCAAGTTCGGACGAGCAACGATGGCTGAGCTTCTGATTGCCCCTGATCCACCGGAAACGACAAGACCGCCCTGCCCCGCCCCCGGCTCGCCGCCGCTCGGCGTTATCGAGGAAGTGCATGGGCCGGTCATCGATATTCTTTGCGAACGCCTGCCGCCACTGCATCAGGCGGTCTACGTCTGCCTCGATGGCGAGCGCTACACCTTCGAGGTGCATCGCCATCTCGACGAATCCCGGGCGCGCGCCATCGCCCTGCATCGCACCGGCGGCCTGCGCCGGCTGATGCCGGTCTTCGACACCGGCGGGCCGTTGCAGGTGCCGGTGACGCCCGATTGCCTGGGCCGCCTGCTCGACATTTTCGGCCGGCCGCTCGATGGCGGGCCGTTGTTGAATGCCACCGAAACGCGACCGATCGTCGCCGCCCCGGCCCCACTCTCCGAAGCGACCGGCATGGGCGAAATCCTGCCGACCGGCATCAAGGTCATCGACCTGCTCTGCCCCTTCGTGCGCGGCGGCAAGACCGGCCTGTTCGGCGGCGCCGGGGTCGGCAAGACGGTGCTGATCATGGAATTCATGAACGCCATCGTCCGCCTGCACCAGGGCGTCTCGGTCTTCGCCGGGGTCGGCGAGCGGATCCGCGAGGGCCACGAGCTGTGGCACGACATGCAGGACGCCGGGGTCATGCCGCGCACGCTGATGGTCTTCGGCCAGATGGACGAATCGCCGGGCGTCCGTTTCCGCATCGGGCTGTCGGCGCTGACCTATGCCGAATACCTGCGCGACCACGTGGCGAAAGAAGTGCTGTTCCTGATGGACAACGCCTTCCGCTTCGTCCAGGCCGGCAGCGAATTGTCGGGCCTGCTCGGCCGGATGCCGGCCACCGTGGGTTACCAGCCGACGCTGCTCTCGGAAGTGGCGGAATTGCAGGAACGCATTTCGTCGACACGCAGCGGCAACATCACTGCCGTCGAAGCCGTCTATGTGCCGGCCGACGACATGACCGACCCGGCGGTCGGCGCCATCCTCGCCCACCTCGACACCACGGTGATCCTGTCGCGCCAGCAGGCGGCCAAGGGGATTTATCCGGCGGTCGATCCGCTCGCCTCGGGCAGCCGGATGATGGATCGCATCACGCTGGGCGAGCGCCATTACCGGGTGGCGCAGACGGTGCGCGAACATCTGGCGCGCTACCGCGAACTCGAAGACATCATCGCCATGCTGGGGCTGGAAGCGCTGTCCGAAGCCGACCGCCTGACGGTGCTGCGCGCCCGTCTGCTGCAGCGTTACCTGACCCAGCCGTTTTTCGTGGTGGCCGAGCACACCGGCATCGCCGGCGCCTCGGTGCCGCTGGAAACGACACTGGCCGATTGCGAGGACTTCATCGCCGGCCACTACGACGACCTGCCGGAAGAGCGCTGCTACATGCGCGGCAGCATGGCGGGGGCGCGATGAGCGGCATCACCCTGCACCTGAACAGCGCCGTGCGCAGCGAACGCATCGACGCGGTGAGCAGTTTTGTCGGCAGCGATGCCAGCGGCAGTTTCGGCATCCAGCCGGGGCGGGCCCGCCTGATGACCATTCTCGACTACGGGCTGTCCCGCTTCTGCACGGCGCGTGGCGACTGGATCTATCTGGCTTGCCCCGGGGCGGTGCTCGACTTTGCCGACAACCAGCTGACGGTGAGCACCCGGCGCTATCTGTGCGATGGCGATTACCAGCGGATTTCGGCACTGCTGGCCGGCCAGCTGGCGGAGGAAGAAGCCGCGCTGAAGAGCGTCAAGGACAACCTGCAGCAGCTGGAACAGGAACTGTTCCGGCGCCTGCGCAATCTGGACCGGTGGCCGGCATGAACGACGAGAAATGGCGCAACGACGTGGCGCGGGATAGCGAGCGCCTGAAGACCGCCGAACGCAACCGCCGTTCGCTGCTCGCCCAGACGGTTTTCCTCGGCAGCCTGTCGGTGCTCTTCATCGTGCCCCTGCTGGCCGGCGCCTATCTCGGGCGCTGGCTGGACAGCCAGGGTGACGGCTACACCGTGCGGTGGACGATGAACCTGATCATCCTCGGCCTGGCGCTGGGCATCTTCAATGTCTATTTCTTCATCCGGAAGTACTGGTAATGGAAGCGGCCGGCGTCGTCTTCACGCTTGGCTGGCTGCAGATCACCACCACGGTGGTGACCACCTGGGGCCTGTTGCTGGTGTTCGGCATCGGCAGCTGGCTGGCCACCCGGCACCTGTCGGTCGATCAGCCGGGGCTGGTGCAGACGGCGCTGGAGGGCGCCGTGCAATCTATCGCCGCGGCCATCGACGGCGTCCTGCCGGGGCGGTCCGAGCTGCTGCTGCCTTTCATCGGCACCCTCTGGCTGTTCGTCGCCGTGGCCAACCTGACCGGGCTGGTGCCCGAACTGCATTCGCCGACCGCCGATCTATCGACCACCGCAGCGCTGGCCTTCGTGGTTTTCCTCTCGGTGCATTGGTACGGCATCCGCAGTGCCGGCCTCAAGGACTATCTCCAGCACTACCTGACGCCCAGCCCGATCCTGCTGCCCTTTCATCTGCTCGGCGAATTGTCGCGCACGCTGGCGCTGGCCATGCGCCTGTTCGGCAACATCATGAGCCTGGAAATGGCGGCCCTGCTGGTACTGCTGGTCGCCGGCCTGCTGGTGCCGGTCCCGGTGCTGATGCTGCACATCGTCGAAGCCCTGGTCCAGGCTTACATTTTCGGCATGCTGGCGCTGATCTACATCGCCGGCGGCATGCAATCCCATGAAGCTTCGGCCAGCCCTGAAGCGCCTCAAACCAACGACAAGAAAGGAAGCGCACCATGAGCGACATGCACTGGTTTGTCCTGATTTCCACCGTGGCGGCGGCCGTCGCCATCGCGGCCGGGATCATTTTCCCGGCCATTGCCATGGGCAAGGCCATCACCCAGGCCCTCGAATCGCTGGCCCGCCAGCCGGAAGCGGAGAAATCGATCACCCGCACCCTGTTCATCGGTCTGGCGATGATCGAATCGCTGGCAATCTACGTTCTGGTCATCGTGCTGATCATCCTCTTCCGCAATCCGCTGCTCGAATACCTGCTCAAGTAGGCGGCGGTCATGGAGCTGAACTGGACCACTTTCGCGCTGGAAATCATCAATTTCCTGGCCCTGCTCTGGATCCTCAAGCGCTTTCTCTATCGGCCGGTGCTGCAGACGCTGGCCGAGCGGCGGGCCGGCATCGAGCGCACCCTGGCCGAGGCGCGGGCGAGCGAAGCGCAGGCGGCGGCGATGCAACAGCAGTTTGCCGGCCGGCTGGCCGACTGGGAGCAGGAGAAGGCCAAGGCGCGCCAGGATTTTGCCGCCGAACTGGCCAGCGAACGGACCCGGCAGATGGCGGCATTGGCTACGGAACTGGCCAGCGAGCGGGAACGCAGCGCCGCCCAGGATGCCCACCGCCAGGCGACGCAAAGGCGCGAACTGGCCGCCCAGGCGAGCACCGAAGCCCGCCAGTTCGCCAGCAAGCTGCTCGCCCGACTGGCCGGACCGGAACTGGAGGAACGCCTGGTGCAACTATTCAGCGAAGAACTGGCCGCCTTGCCGGAAGAGCATCTGGGTGCCGTGCGGGCCGGCCAGAACGGTGACGGGCGGGGCATGGTGAGCAGCGCTTTCGCCTTGAGCGCCGGCCAGCGCCAGCAACTCTCGGACGCCATTGAAACGCGGCTGGGCAAAACCCTGGTCCTCGATTTCGTCGTCGATCCCAGCCTGCTGGCCGGGGCGCGGCTGACGCTCGGGGCCTGGCAGCTCGACTTCAGTCTGGCCGGTGAACTGGGCGTGTTTTCGGAGGCCGCCAATCGTGGGTGATATCCCCGATCGCCCCTGGCTGGCCGATTACCGGCCCCGGTTGCGAATCAGCGAAGTCGGCAAGCTGGTCGCCATCGGCGACGGCATCGCCCGCATCGAAGGATTGCCTTCGGCGGCGATGGACGAGATCTTGCGCTTCGAGGATGGCAGCGAAGCCCTGGTTTTCGATCTCGGCAGCAAGCGCATCGGCGCGATCCTGCTCAATCAGCGCGAAGGCTTGGCGGCCGGCAGTTCGGCCCAGCTCACCGGGCGGCGCCTGGACATCGGGGTCGGCGACGGCTTTCTCGGGCGGGTGGTCGATCCGCTCGGCCATCCGCTTGATGGCGGCCGACCGGTTGAATTCAACCGCCGGCGCGCCCTGGAGGTTTCCTCGCCGCCGATCACCGCGCGCGATTTTGTCGAACGGCCGCTGCTCAGCGGCAACAAGATGGTCGATACGATGATTCCGATCGGCAAAGGCCAGCGCCAGCTGATCATCGGCGATGCCGGCACCGGCAAAAGCTCGCTGGCCCTCGACACCATCGTCGCCCAGAAGGGGCGCAATGTCCTCTGCGTTTATGTGCTGATCAGCCAGAAGCGTTCGGCCGTCGTCGCCACCATCGAAACCCTGCGCCAGGCGGGCGTCCTCGACATTTCCTGCATCGTCGTCGCTGAGGCCACGACGACGCCCGGCCTCAAGTTCCTCGCCCCCTTTGCCGGCTGCGCCCTGGCCGAAGAATGGATGGGCGCCGGGCGCGACGTGCTGATCGTTTACGACGACCTGACCACCCATGCCCGGGCCTATCGCGAACTGTCCCTGCTGCTCCGCCGGCCGCCGGGGCGGGAGGCCTATCCCGGCGATATCTTCTACCTGCATTCCCGCCTGCTCGAACGCTCGACCTGCCTGGCCGCCCGCCTCGGCGGCGGCAGCATGACCGCCCTACCGATTGTCGAAACCGAGCAGGGCGAGATTTCCGCCTACATTCCGACCAATCTGATCTCGATCACCGACGGCCAGATTTACCTCGATCCGGCCCTCTACGCCCGCGGCTTCCTGCCCGCCATCGACATCACCCGCTCGGTTTCGCGGATCGGCGGCAAGGCCCAGGTGCCGGCGATCAAGAGCGAAGCCGGGCGGATGAAGCTGGATTTCCTGCAATTTCTCGAACTGGAGGTGTTCACCCGCTTCGGGTCGCGCCTCGAAGCCAGTGTCGAAGCCAAGATCAAACGCGGCCGGCTGCTCCGTGAATTGCTCAAGCAGGATCGGCTGGCGCCACTGTCGCCCGAACAGCACATGGCCTGGCTGGTGGCCTTCAACGAAGGCTGGTTCGACGGACCGGAAGGAACTGTCACCCGCGCCAAACTGGACAAGCTGCTTCGCCGGGCCGCCACCGACAGCCCGGCCTTGAGCGCCAGCCGCGACGCCTGGCGGTCGGCCGTCGCCGCCTGGCTGCAGGAGCAGGACGATGAGCCGGCGGCGTGAAATCGCCCGGCGGCTGGAGGCGCTCGCCGACATTGCCGGCATCATGTCGGCGATGAAGGGGCTGGCGCTGATGGAGGTGCGCATCCTGACCGATTTTCTGGCCAGCCAGCAGCGCATGGTGGCCGGCATCGAAGCGGCTGCCGCCGATTTTCTCGCGGCCCATGGCGAATTCGCCAGCACCGACCAGGCGGGAAACGAGCTGTACATCCTGATCGGTTCGGAACAGGGCTTCTGCGGCGATTTCAACGAATCCCTGTTGAGCCGGATGGAATTGCTCTGCCAGCAAAAAAGCGCCCCGCCACGCTGGCTGGTGGTCGGCCGGCGACTGGCCAGCCGGATCGGCGAGCGCGATTGCCTCGAACTGGCGCTGCCCGGCGCCACCGTCGCCGACGAGGTGCCGGCCGTCCTGCTGCATCTGACCCATGAGTTGAGTCGCCGGCTGAGCGGCTTCAAGCTTTCCGCTCTTTACCACTGCGCGGCGACCGGCGACATTCGCCAACGTCGCCTGTTGCCGCTGCGCGACTTGCCGGCGCCCGAGCGCGGCTATCCTTATCCGGCTGAACTGAATCTGCCGCCCGAAACCTTCCTGCGCGGCCTGACCGGGCACTACCTGCATGCGGTGCTCAACGAAGTGCTCTACAGCTCGCTGATGGCCGAAAACCGCCAGCGCCAGGTGCATATGGACAGCGCCTTGCAACGGCTCGACGAAGACAGCGCGCGCCTCAAGCTGACCTACAACATCCAGCGCCAGGAGGAAATCACCGAGGAAATCGAGGTCATCCTGCTCTCGGCCGACATGCTGCACGAGGCCGAACACGGCGGCTGATCGGCATCAACTCCCTACCAGAAACCCTTTCAGAAAAGAGCCATGACATGCCCAGCAAATGCCTTAAAAACGCCATTCGTCTTGAGTTTTCTCCGGGGGCACTGGTTCATGCCAACCTTTCCGGCGCCGCGTTTTCCGGTGAATGTTTGTGGGTTGCCGGTGACGAGGCCTGTGGCATCGACCGCCTGCGCCGCCTCGATCCGAGCGGCAGCGAACTGCTGCGCTTCGGCGACGGGCTGAGCTTTCCACTCTCCGAACTGCTGGACTTGCCCGGCGCGGCTGACGAGGAAGCCGACCTGGAAGGCATGGCCGTGGCGGATGGCTATCTTTGGGTGGTCGGCTCGCATGGCCTGAAGCGCAAGAATGCGAAGAGCGATCGGGACGACGCAGAAAACGCCAAGCGGCTGGCCAAGGTGACGCTCGACGGCAACCGCCGCCTGCTAGCCTGTTTGCCGATTGAAATCGGCGACGACGGCCAACCCTGCCTGGTCCGCGAGGCGAAAGATGGCCGCTGGGCGCGCCGACTGAAAGGGGATGCCGAGTCCAACCTGCTCACCCAGGCTTTAGCCGATGATCCGCATATCGGGCCGTACCTGGGCATTCCCGGCAAAGACAATGGTTTCGATATCGAAGGGCTGGTGGTGGACGGCAACCGCCTGCTGCTCGGACTGCGCGGCCCGGTGTTGCGCGGTTGGTCGGCGCTGCTGGAAATCGCCCTCGAAGCCAAGGGCGAGCAACTCCGGCTGGCGCCGCTGGACGGCAGCGGCTGCCTGATCCGCAAGCACTTCCTGCAACTGGAAGGACTCGGGATACGCGATCTGCAATTTACCGGTAATGACCTCTACATCCTGGCCGGGCCGACGATGACCTTGGATGGCGATATCCGCGTTTTCAAGTGGCCGAACGCCAAGTCCCAACTGGCGGCCAACCGCGAACCGGTGCGTTTCGAAGCGGCCCTGACCGAGCTGCTTTCCCTGCCCCACGGGCAAGGCACCAATCGCGCCGAGGCCCTTTGCGAATTACCGTCTGAGCTCGCTCCGCACACGCCGAGCTGGCTGGTGCTCTACGACGCCCCCGGCCCTGATCGCAAGGATGGCGAATACACGGTGTTCGGTGATGTTCTGGAAAATGATTGAGCTTCGGCCAATGTCAGGTGCAGGTGCAGCCGGACCTGTCGCTGGTCGATCAGGTCATCGCACGGTCTGGATGGCGTCGCTCCGGCCACGGCTGCGACGCCATCAAGCCACTTATTTGTCGAAAACCACGATCGGCTTGTCTTTCTCCACCAGATACGTGGCCAATTCGGAAGTGCTGCCGGATCCGATATTCTTGGCCGAGTGCATTGCGCCAACCGGAATATAAAGCGACTCGCCTGCTTGCAAGCGGATCGTCTTACCGTCCATTTCGTATTCGATTGCACCGCTCAGGACGTAGGCAATTTCCACCCCGGGATGGGAATGCTTCGGAAATGAGGCGCCTGGTGCGAAATCGACGCGGACCTGAATGGCTTGTCTTTTGCTGTCAAACTCTTCCCGCACCGTTTCGGTACGGGCAATTCCCTTGGCATCGAACTTCGGGGCCGGTAATGACGCAACATGGTCGTGACTGCTGCACGGCGATTGCGCCCGGACTTGGCGGTAGCTCCTTGGCGCCGTTGACGACATGGCGCTGGTCAGCACCATGTCGTCGGGGGTGACGATGAAGCCGGAGCCAACGCCGAGCTTCAGTTTCTCACGAAGTCCAGGAGATCCTGGTTGAGCCGGTCTTTGTGTGTGTCGGTCAGGCCGTGAGGAGCACCGGGATAGACGATCAGCTTGGCGTTCTTGAGCAGCTTGGCCGCAGCTCGGCCAGCGGCGTCAATCGGAACAACCTGGTCGTCGTCGCCGTGGATGACGAGAGTCGGCACATCGAATTTTTTCAGATCCTCACGAAAATCGGTTGCTGAAAACGCTTCGATGGAGTCGTAAGTGTTCTTGTGGCCTGCCTGCATTCCCTGCATCCAGAAGGATTGAACCAGTCCTTCAGAGGCTTTGACACCGGGTCGGTTGAAGCCAAAGAACGGTCCGGAGGCGATGTCCAGGTAGAGCTGCGACCTGTTGTCCAACGATGCCTTGCGGAAGCCATCAAAAACCTCAATCGGCAGTCCACCTTGATTGGTCGCTGTTTTCAGCATCAACGGCGTGACCGATGAAACCAGTACCGCTTTCTTGACCCCCGCTGTACCGTGACGACCAATGTAACGAGCCACTTCGCCGCCACCTGTCGAGAATCCAACCAAGGTTATGTTTTTCAGACCTAACGCTTTGATTACCGATGCCAGATCATCCGCATAATGATCCATGTCATTTCCATCCCACGGCTGACTGGAGCGACCATGACCACGGCGGTCATGCGCCACAACCCGGTAACCATGGGCGGCTAGAAAGATCATTTGCGATTCCCAGCTATCCGAGCTCAATGGCCAGCCATGGCTGAAGACAACGACCGGAGCGTCTTTGGGACCCCAGTCCTTGTAGTAGATTTGCACGCCGTCGCTCGTTGTGACATAGCTGGAAGACTTCTGCATCGATACAGGCGTAGATGCATCCGGTTGTCCCACAGCTTCTGTCAGCACGGCCATCGAAGATGTTGCGGCGGTGGCTAGCAGGGTCGCTACGGCAATCGAACGCAGGTGATGTTGAATGGATTTCATGATGTGCTCCTATCTATATATGAGAAAGAAAATGATTGTGGCGGGCTTATTCGGCAATGTTCAGGACAACGTCAATGTTGCCGCGCGTGGCGTTCGAGTAAGGGCAAACGATGTGAGCTTTTTCCACCAGGGCGCGCGCTTGTTCGGCCGACAGGCCTGGCAGACTGATCGTCAGCGCAACCTGAATGGCAAAGCCGGTCGGGATTGGCCCAATACCCACTTGCCCGGTAATTTGCGCATCGGCAGGCAAGCTCACCTTATTCTGAGCCGCGACGAATTTCAGCGCCCCAAGGAAGCAAGCTGAATAGCCAGCGGCAAACAGTTGTTCCGGGTTCGTCCCCGGGCCACCTGCACCACCCAGTTCGCGGGGGGTGGAAAGCTGAACGTCAAGCGCACGGTCAGACGATACGGCACGACCTTCGCGTCCGCCGGTGGCAATGGCTTCTGCGGTATAAAGAATCTTATCTAGCGACATTTGGAACTCCTTGGTTAAGTAACTCGGTGTAAAAACGTTTGCCTGTTGGCAAGACGAAATGTACGCTTCCGATTGATACTAAAAGGCATGATTAGTATCAACAACATGATCAGGAGTATTTTTGTGACCGATCGTTTAGCGGCTCTTTTGGATCAATTTCCCGTAACTGCGCGTATCTTCAACACCAGCGCGCTCTGTGGGATAAACGACTTGAGTCGAAGTGACGAAGTCGGATACCTCCATCTGATTCGCCAAGGGCGGGTGGCGGTTTATCACGGGGGGCAGGAGATGGCACAAATCACCGAGCCTAGCCTGTTGCTCTATCCGCTGCCGATAGCGCATCGTTTTGTGACGGATCCGGAACGGGGGGCTGATTTCGTTTGTGCCGATCTCGGTTTCGAAGGTGGCGCGAGCAATCCGATAGTGATGTCGCTTCCTACTTTCATTTGCTTGCCGCTGGCGATGATAGGCGGTGCCGAATCCATGCTGAACCTCCTTTTTACCGAGGCGTTTGCGCAGAATTGTGGGCGTGAGGCAATGCTGAACCGCATGGTCGAAATCGTGTTGATCCAGGTGCTCCGGCATCTGATGGAAGCGGGTGGCATTCAGGTCGGGATGCTCGCCGGGATGTCCCATCCCCGCCTTCGCATGGCATTGGTTGCCATGCATGAGAAACCCGCTCATGACTGGTCCTTGGAGGAACTTGCCAAGCAGGCGGGGATGTCGCGAAGTGTGCTGGCAAATACGTTTCGCGAACGGGTAGGTAGTACGCCCGGTGCCTATCTGCAGCGCTGGAGAGTCAGCCTTGCCCAGCGCGAACTCCTGCTCGGGCGATCCTTGAAATGGGTCGCCACCCTGGTCGGCTATGGTAGCGAAGCTGCCTTATCCCGCGCATTCAAAGCGAACTGCGGCGTATCCCCCAGGCATTGGCTGGCAGAACGCCGTGCGAGAAGCAGCGGATAAGCTGCCTCTCGCGGGCAGACATTAACATCGCCGGCAAGCCGACCTCGAGCGCTCGTATCAATAGTGGGGGACGGAGCCCGATGCTCGGTTCTTTGTATGCGATTACTGCAAACGCAAAAACTATGTGTAGCACGCACGACTGGAAGACAGTCAACACAACACATACGGAGTTACCTGTAGACAGTTTCGAACTGTGCATGGGGGTGAAGGGTGAGTAGCGATTTTCGGTAAGCGGCCGCTCGCTCATCTCACCACAAAATTCTCGTTGAACACGTTCGAATGGCGGTAATGCGACGGGGTGCGGTCGCCCAAGCAGCAAGGCCTGGATAACCGCTGAGGCCGACTTGCGCGCATTGACGATCACCCAGATTCCCAAGCCTTGACGGCAGAGCGCTTCCGGCGAGCGACCGGCGCTCCTTCGCCGGCGCGCCCAGACGGCGACTGAAGCTTTCCTGCTTCAGTCGGTAAACACCTTCCGTATTGCATCGAAGATGGATTTGAGCGGCGACTCCTCGACGTCCACGGCCTTGACCCCGTCATCGCCCTTGAATTCATCGTAGAGCCAGTCGCCATCGACGTAGGAGACGCCCGGCGGCGGCTTTCTTTCGTTGGCCGGCTTGCCGGATAGGAACTGGCGCATGTAGTCGATCCAGATGGGCAAGGCCAGCGTCGCGCCGAATTCCCGGCCACCGAGCGATTTAGGCTGGTCGTACCCCATCCACGAAACGGCTACGACATTCCCGGAATAGCCGGCAAACCAGCCATCGACGGCGTCGCTGGTGGTGCCGGTCTTGCCGGCCAGGTCGTTGCGCCCGAGGCGCTGGCTCGCCTGGGCGCCGGTGCCGCTTCTGACCACCTCGCGCAGCATGCTGTCGATGATGAAGGCGTTGCGGGGGTCGATGGCCCGTTGCTCTTCCTGCCTGGGCGGCGGCGCAGGTGCCTCCCACAGCACGTTGCCGCGGGCATCGGTGATTTTCTGGATCAGCCGTGGGGTGACCCTGAACCCGCCGTTGGCGAACACCGCGTAGGCGCCGACCATCTGCAGCGGGGTGACCGAGCCGCTACCCAGCACCATGGTCAGGTTGGCCGGATGTTTGGCCGCATCGAAACCGAAGCGTTGCAGATAGTCGCGCGCATATTGCGGCGAGATGGCTTGCAGCAGGCGGACCGCGATGACGTTCTTCGAGCGGGCCAGCGCCTGGCGCAGGCTGATCGGGCCGTCAAAGCCGTCGTCATTGCGCGGCTCCCAGGCCTGGCCGCCTTCGCCGCCGGGCAGCGAGAGCGGCGCATCGTTCATCAGGGTGGCCGGCGAGAAGCCTTTTTCCAGCGCCGCCGAATAGACAAAGGGCTTGATGCTCGATCCCGGCTGGCGCCAGGCGCTGGTGACATGGTTGAACTGATTGCGGGAGAAGTCGAAGCCGCCGACCATGGCCCGGTAAGAACCGTCCTCGGCGTTCAGCGCGACGAAGGCGGCATCGACTTCCGGCATCTGCACGATCGACCACCGGCCCTTGGCGTCCTGGCTGGCGCGGATCACCGAACCGACGCGTATCCTGAGATCCAGTTTGGCGTTCGGCTGCAGGGAACGGGCGGCAAAACGCAGCCCGTCGCCCTTGATTTCCAGCGTGTCGCCGGAGGCCGGTTCGGCGCGCACGCGCTTGGCGGAGACTTCGGTGACGACGGCCGCGATCAGGTTGTCGCTGCCGGGATGCCTGGCCAGGATCTGGTCGATGGCATCCTCCTGCTCGTCAGCATTGTCCGGCAGCTCGACATAAGCTTCCGGCCCGCGGTAACCGTGGCGTTGGTCGTAGGCCAGCACATTGCGCCGGACCGAGTCGTAAGCGGCGTTCTGCTCGGCCTTGTCGAGCGTGGTATAGACATTGAAGCCCTGGGTATAGGCCTCGCCCTTGTATTGCGCATAGAGCTCCTGGCGCACCAGTTCGGCGACATGGTCGGCATGGGCGTCGAACTGCAGGCTGCGGCCGATCTTGAGTGGCTGGCCGACGGCCTCGTCGTGTTGCACCTGGGTGATCTTCCCGAGGTGCAGCATGCGCTTCAAGACGAGTTCCTGGCGGGCCTTGGCGCGTACCGGATTGACCGCCGGATTGTGCTTGGCCGGGTTTTGCGGGATGCCGGCGAGCATGGCCGCTTCGGCCAGGGTCAGCTCGGCGAGCGGCTTGTTGAAGTAGGTGCGGGCGGCGCTGGCAAAGCCGTGCGTGCGCTGGCCGAGGTAGATCTGGTTCATGTAGAGCTCGAGGATCTGGTCCTTGCTCAAGGCCGATTCGATGCGGTAGGCCAGCACCACCTCGGCCAATTTGCGCTTGACGGTTTTTTCCTGCGAGAGGAAGAAAGTGCGCGCCACCTGCATCGTGATCGTCGAGGCGCCCTGCCGAAAACCGCCGGTCAGATCGGCCGCCAGCGCCCGCGCAACCCCGCGGTAATCGACGCCGCCGTGCTCGTAGAAGCGCGAATCCTCGATCGCCAACAGCGCATCCTTGAGGACCGGGGGAATTTCCTTGATCGGCGTGAAGTCCCGGTGTTCCTCGCCGAATTCCCCAAGCAGCGCGCCATCGGCCGTATAGATACGCAACGGTATCTTCGGGCGATAGTCGGTCACGACATCGAAGGCCGGCAGGTTGGGCAGGACGGTGACGAGCATGGCGCCGACCAGCACCAGCAGCATCAGGGCGCCATCGGCGCTCAGCGCCAGCAGCGTGCGCCGCAGGTCATTGCGGTAACTGGCGAGCGCAAAGGGTAAGGCAAGAAATCTGACGACGGTCGAGAAGAAGCTCACGCACTGGTCCTGGCTAAGGTGCCACCTTGGGCGGTTGATGGCCGCCGACGGTTGCCAAAATGAAGATCAACGGGATTGAACCAGAATGTAACCCCGATTCTCGACCACGTCCCTGGTTCGCATCCCTTTGAGCAAGGTCGCCAGGGGCATCCAAACCCAGGGATAACGGCTGGGATTCACATCCAGGATCAGTACCGAATCCGTTGCCGCGTCGTAGGCTCCAAGCGGCGAGATATGCCCGCCACCGGATTGACCAATCGCTTCGCGCTGATAATTGACGATTACGAAATCACCGGCCCGGCTCAGGTTGTCGATAAGCTCCTTGCGAATATCGGCTTCTGCGACATCTGCATTGACGATCACCAAACGGGTGACGACGTTGTGGGCCTGGAGCATTTCGTCAAGCTGGCGCAACTGGTAGCCGCCATCGCGCACGGCTTTGTCGTTGATCCTGGCCGGTTCGCCAAAGACTTGCGCCCGCGTTTTCTTGCCGGCAGCAATGACGCTTTCCTGGGTATGCCGGGGAACAGTCAATTCCAGATTTTTCGGCAGATACCGCGCATCCTCCGGCAGCAGTCTGCTGCGATCACGTGGCGCCTCATTTCCCTGCGGGTGCAAGGCATTCAGCACAATGGCCGCCGATGTCGGGCCGCAGAATGCGATCGTCGCCTGGGCTTCAAACTGATTGGCTAGCGCAGCGAAGTCTTTTTTTGCTGTCGCCCGAGCCAATCGCTCCCCGCCTTCCTCAGAGACAAACGGGACGAGCGTTTGGAGTTTCTGCTGCGGCGCGTCGTCACGAGCCAGTGCGAAGGTGTGCAGTACACCAGTCATCAACAGAGCAGATGCAACGCGGGCAAGGAATAACATTCGTCTCTCCAGTGGATGGGGCAAGCATCGATCGCCAGCCGTGAAACACCCTGTCGGCGCCAGCCAAACCGCCCATCAGTCCGGCGGCAGCACGCCAAGGCTTTAGCTCGGGCGTTGCTACGGCCAGGGATTTTGGCATTGCCGCATTTTAGCGCCCCGCCCATGGCGGTTTTCGAACAATTTGCCGCCACCATTCATCGCCACGGCTTTGGCGCGGCGGCCGGGTTGAGGATGTTTAACCTAGCGCTACCAATGTGCGTCTTTTTCGAGCGAGCTTCGTCTCCTTTGGCATGAAGCATCGATAGACCGCAAATTTTCACATTGAAGCCCGGAGAAAACCCATGAGCGCAGTTCCCATTGAAATGGCCGATCGCCGCAAATTGATTCAATGGTTGCTTGGCATTTCCGTTGCTACCGTCGCTTGGTTCATTGCCTACAGCCAGCTTTCCGATTTCGCCGAATGGCTGGTCGGCCTGTTAGGGCTGTCACGCCAGACGCATTTCGGTGAAGCCATGCATTTCTTTCTGTACGACACGCCGAAAGTACTGTTGTTGCTGACCGGCATCGTCTTCGTCATGGGCATCATCCAGACCTTCTTTGCGCCGGAACGCACCCGCGCCCTACTCTCCGGCAAGCGCGAAGGAGTCGGCAACGTGCTGGCGGCCAGTCTGGGCATCGTTACTCCGTTTTGCTCCTGCTCGGCCGTGCCGCTGTTCATCGGCTTCCTGTCGGCCGGCGTGCCGCTCGGCGTGACCCTCTCTTTCCTGATTTCGGCGCCGATGGTCAATGAAGTCGCGCTGGTGCTGCTGTTCGGCATGTTCGGCTGGCAGGTCGCCGCTCTCTATCTCGGCATGGGACTGCTGATCGCCATCGTTGCCGGCCTGGTCATCGGCAAGCTGAAGATGGAACGCTTTCTTGAAGACTGGGTACAGAAAATCCTCGCCGGGCAGACGGCCCATCCGGTTGACGAGAAGTTTTCCTGGCTGCAGCGCTTTCAGGCCGGCCGCAACCATGTCCGGGAAATCGTCGGCAAGGTCTGGCCTTACATCCTGCTCGGCATTGCCCTCGGGGCCGGCATTCACGGCTTTGTGCCGGAAGATTTCATGGCCTCCTTCATGGGCCGGGATGTCTGGTGGGCGGTGCCGGCCGCCGTCGTACTCGGCGTCCCGATGTACACCAACGCCGCCGGCATCATCCCGATTGTTGAGGCGCTGCTCGGCAAAGGGGCTGCGCTGGGCACGGTGCTCGCCTTCATGATGGCGGTGATCGCCCTCTCGGCACCGGAAATGATCATCCTGCGCAAGGCGCTCAAGCCGACCTTGATCGCCACGTTTGCCGGTGTCGTGGCGGTCGGCATCATGCTCGTCGGTTATGTCTTCAACTGGCTGTTGTGAGGCAAGCCCTTCGCACTCGCCAATTCAATGAAAGGAAGCACCATGAAAAGCATCAAGGTTCTTGGCACCGGCTGTGCCAACTGTCGTAACACCATTGCCCTGGTCGAAGCCGTCGCCAGGGAAAAGGGCGTCGCGATCAGCCTCGAAAAAATCGAGGATCTGCCGGCCATCATGGCCTATGGCGTGATGTCCACACCCGGCGTGGTGATCGATGGCACGGTGGTGCACGCCGGCGGCGTGCCGACACGGAGCAAGGTGGAAGGCTGGCTGTAGCCGGAAGCGGAGGCAGCCGCCAGCCACCTCCGCCCTAGCTGTCATTTCGTTTTGCCGGGGATTCGATCATTGACCGCTCGCGGGTTTCGATTTCCAGGCCTTGCCGTGCGGCGGAGCGATCCAGGTGATCGAGCACGCGGGGAAGCGCGAAATGCCGGCCAGATTCAGTAATGCGATTGGTCTTTACCTGTCTTAATCTAAACTGCGAAGCCGTAATCGGGTGACGCCCGCTTTGGCATCATCGATTGCCGATCATGATCCGACTGATCGGCATCGAGCCGGGGCCTGCTCCGCATACGACAAACGCTCTTTCGTCCAAAAACCGCAGCAACTCTTTCATATAACCAATCCATTTCTCATGCTTCTGAAAACATTCGTCCTATCGCTACTCCTGCTCTCCGCCTCAATCGCCAATGCCGGCCCGGCGCCAAGCATCTACGTCGCATCGACCATTCCCTACGCCGCCCCGGCCGCCGACGGGAGCACCTCGCCCGGCCAGGAGTGCCCTTGGGACGCCCGTCTTGTCGAGTATCTGGCCAAGAGCAGCGGCAACCGGGTGGTCATCACGCCCAAACCGATGGAAGCCCAGGGCCAAAAACTGATACTGACCGGGCGACTCGGCCCGACCGTCGGCACCGGCGAAAAGGCGGCGCCAAGCTGGATCGAGGTAACGGGAACGCTGCTCGACGAAAACGGCAAACCCCTCGGCGACTTCGGTTTTCGCGACGACCGGTATTCCGGCAATCTGCACAAGTGCAAGCAAGCCATTCGCCTTGGCGAAGGCCTGGGGGACAGCATTGCCGGCTGGCTGGAAGAGCCGAAGCCGGGCATCAAGATCGCCGAAACGATCAACACGCTGCGGGACGACACTATCGATCAGGAGATCAAGAAATCCTGCCCGTGGAACACCGAACTGCCAAACTACCTGACCGGGATGACCTTCGGAAACGTCTATCAGGTGACCGACGATATCGGCACTGCCGGCGGCAAGAAACTGCTGTTGACGATTGTGAACTCCCGCCTGCTCGGCGGCGGGCTGTACTCAGGCTTCAAGTGGCTGACGGTAACCGGCTCGCTGGTCGACAACGATCATGAAATCGGCAGTTTCATTGCCGTGCGAAAGTCGTTTCGTGCCTGGACCGGATGCGGCATATCGGATCGCCTGAGCTACGAAATTGCCTACGACATATCCAACTGGCTGCAAAACCCGACACTGAATGCCCGCCTCGGGGATGCCGAGGACGCCACGGACGCCAACCCCTGAAGGTTTGGCGACAGACGCATTTTGATGGGCTTTTCGAATGACCACGGGGGCATCTGCCTTTAAATCCTGATGCCATTTGGCATCAGGCAGAAGGTAGCCATCTCCACATTCATTTCAATTAGCCCATCGATGGATTTGCAATATGCCAGTCCAATTCAATAATAATCGTTCAATAACCGTTGCTGCATGCGCCATGCCGCGACGGGTATAATTGATAATCCGCCACTTGTTTGAGAATTTCCATGGAAACCGATATAAATTACAACAATAATCCTCTGCACGGCATTGCTTTAAAACAATTGATAACCGAAATAGTCGACCACTACGGCTTTGAAATTCTATTCGCCTATTTAAATATCAATTGTTTTAATAAAAACTCGAGCATTGATTCCAGTGTCAAATTCCTTAAGAAGACGGATTGGGCACGCGAAAAAGTCGAAGCATTTTATTTATATCAATTCAAGAGCTTGCCTCGAGCATCTGACGAACAATTTGAATTGCCGCCCAGAGATCGCATTATCCCACCGGGTCAAACGCCGGGCAAGCCGGCTGAATTGAGTCTGGAAGACGCCGAGCGGTTGCGCGAAAAACGCGCCAAAAAAGCGGCTCTGCGAGACCAAGATACAGACCACCGCTTCAAAACCGACAAGCGTGTATCGAATAATGCAAGAGCCTCTGTTAGTCACGATCCAGATCCATGGGCGAAGTGGAAAAAATAAATCTGGTTCCAAAATATTTTAAGGCTGGGGTTAGCTATGGGTTTCGGAAAAACCATCTCGCCGCCAATATCGCGCACCTGGCGAGTTGCAGCTAGAAGCGGCCATTGACATCTTTCCTTCAATGCAGACATTCGCAGCTGATGCGTATTCGGTTATGCTATCAACATTCGAATCAGACGAATATTTATTCTAAGCACAGCTAGGAGCTTATGTGAAAACGCGATTTTCAATTTTAGTGATAGCAGCTTTGCTGACATTTCCATTCTCTGCTTACGCAATTAAATTTACGTTGGAAGAAACGATTACTACAGATGGGGTGAAATATTCGTTTTATAAATACGTGCCGAACATACGCATATCAGGATGCCCTTGGCGTCAAGCGTCTTACGTCTTTGCGGAATCGCTTCCCTCAGCGACGGTAGCGGTCAGAGGAGAAGGCTGTTGGATTCAAGATGCTTCTTGGGGTGATATCACCGTTTGGATCGAAAACCAAAAAGGCAATGATGTAACCCGTATGGTTCAACGAACTTCGGATGCGTACCGTCCAGATGACGTCATTTCGAATATTGAGAAATCAAACAAGATTTGTCAGACTGCCGAACAGGATACCGAAGCAGCTTGCGATAATCGCGAGTCGGCAGTCAAATATTTGCGCGTGCACGGATGGTGCTGGAACAAAAACACTCCTATTGATTCCAAAAAGCGTTGGTTCAGATGCCCTCCTCAATAGCATTTTATATTTATTGCGTTGAGTAACTGATAGCCCGCCCTCTACCATGCTAAGCGTCTACTGCGATACAGGTGCGTATCGTTCCGAGTTGTCAGAGCTGGAACGAAATGGGGCAATTCGCGTGTATCAATTCAAGTATGAGAACAAGAACCGGAAGATCAGGCATAGAGCATTGCCTTCTCGTCCAACCTGGAGCGAAACGAAATACACGTGCAATGAGCTTGAAGGCCTCACATGGAACGATATGGGAAAACAATCCGATCACTGGCCGGCAATCCAGTCCCTCATTGGGAAGGGCAATAGAGTCGATGCAAAGCACCTTGATTCAGCCTATATGGAGGGGTGCCAAGTCTTTCTTACCAGCGACAAAGGAGACATCTGTACTCACAAGCGGACGCTTGAGCAACTACTCGGAATCAAGGTTTTTCATTACCGTGAGGACTGGAATGAATTCCTCTCGCTATTCCCAGCAGCGGGCTAAACTCGGTCAACCGGGCCGCCTGCAAGCCGCGCGAGCCTGTCCCCTCCGCGCTTCACGCTCTGGCTGCCGAGTACCTTAAACATTCTGATTGACCGCTTCCCTAAGCCGACTACGGCAGCTTAGGGCTGCACAGCACCCATTCGCGGAAGCTGAAAGTAGCTACTCCACCGTATCTCGCGAGCCAACGCACAGGTTGGCCGCGCACATCTAAGCGGGATAGCCGCGCCCGAATACGAGCCCGCCGAATAAGACAAAGGGCATCACCGCCGCCGATTTGCACCGGGCAAACAGATCCAGTCCGACCTATTCCAGATCGTCAGGCCGGTCGATATCGCGGAGCACGCCGGGATCGGCCACCGGGCAAAGTTGCAGTCTGTCGCGATGGGCTTGCAGGATCGTTTTTCCGCCCTGGTCGCCGGTCAGCGTCGATAGTTGAGCCAGCCACTCCCGGGCAAAGCCGACTGGGTGGCCGCGCCGGCCGTTAAATTCGCTGGCCGCCAGGCTGGCGCCGGCGCGCAGGCGGGCGGCGACGGCTTGATGGCTGCTTGGCAGGATGAAAGGCATGTCGGCCAGGGCGACCAGCCAAGCGGCCGCTTCGGTACTGGCCCGGACGCCGGCGGCCAGGCTGTGGCCCATACCGGCATCGGCATCCGGGCAAATCACCGTTTCATATCCTTCGGCGGCGAGCAGGCTGGCCAGCGCCTCGCTGCCCGGATGCAGGACGGCCAGCCGGCGCTCGCAGGCCGGGTAGAAATGGCGCGCTGCCGCCACCGCCAGCGGCGTTCCGTCGGCCAGCGGATGGCGCAGCTTGTCGCTCCCGAAGCGGCTGCCCCGCCCGGCGGCGAGCAGGATGCCGACGATCGCGCCGGGCACGATTCAGCCGACGCCGCAGCCGACCGTCGCCGGGGCTCGCGCGGCGAGCAAGCCGTCGGCTGGCCGGACGCCGTTCTTGACGGCGGTCATCTCGGCCAGAATCGAGACGGCGATTTCCGGTGGCGTCCGGCTGCCGATCGGCAGACCGACCGGGCCATGCAGGCGATCGACTTCGGCCCGCGACAGGTCGAAATATTGCAGCAAGCGCTCGCGCCGCCGCTCGTTGTTGATCCGCGAACCCAGCGCGCCAACGTAGAAGGCCGGCGACTTCAGCGCTTCGAGCAGGACCATGTCGTCGAGCTTGGGATCGTGGGTCAGCGCCACCACGGCGCTGTGCGGATCAAGGCCCAGGGCGATCACCGCATCGTCCGGCATGCCCGGCACCAGGGTGGTGCCTGGGACATTCCATTCGGCGGCATATTCGCTGCGCGGATCGCAGATGTAGACGTGGTAATCGAGGGCCTGCGCCATCTGCGCCAGATAGCTCGAAATCTGCCCGGCGCCGACGATCAGCAGGCGCCAGGCCGGGCCGTGCAGCGTGGTCAGCGTCCGGCCATCCCAGCCCAGGGCATCGCCGGCCGAGCCGGCGCCGATGCTCGCCCCCGACTGGCCGACGACGACGCTGCGGCGGACCAGCTGGCCGGCCGCGAGGCGCTCGCCGAGCAGATGCAGCGACGCCAGATCCGGCGCCGGTTCGATCAGCAGTTCCATGCGGCCGCCGCAGGGCAGACCGTAGCGGCGGGCTTCTTCCTGGGTCACCCCATAGCTCACGACGAAGGGTGCCGAGGCGGTGAAATCGCCGGCCAGCAGGCGGTCGATCAGGTCGGTCTCGATGCAGCCGCCGGAAACCGAACCCTGCACTTGCCCGTCGTCACGCAGCGCCATCCAGGCGCCGGGCGGGCGCGGCGCGGAACCCCAGGTGCGGGCCACGGTGACCAGCGTGAAACGGTGGCCGGCCGCCGCCCAGCGGCGGGCGGCGGCGAGGACCTGAGTGTCCTGGCTGTCCATCTCAGGCCACCAGTTCCGCCGGATTGAACGGCATCCGATGCAGGTGCTTGCCGGTCGCCGCCGCAATGGCGTTGGCCACGGCAGGCGCCAGCGGCGGCACACCCGGTTCGCCGATGCCGGTTGGGGCGGCGGTGGACGGCACGATATGCACCTCGACCACCGGCATTTCGCCGATGCGCAGCAGCGGGTAGCCGTCGAAATTGCCCTGCTCGACGCGCCCGGCCTTGAGCGTGATTTCCCCGCTCAGCGCCGCGCTCAACGCGAAGCCGACGGCGCCTTCGACCTGCGAACGGATGTTGTCGGGATTGATCGCCGTGCCGCAATCGACCGCGCAGACGACGCGGTCGACCTTGACCGAACCGTCTTTCCGGACGCTCACCTCGGCGACCTGGGCGACGTAGGAATTGAAGGATTCATGCACCGCGATGCCGCGCCCGCGCCGGACCCCGGCCGTCGCCTTGAGCGGCTTGCCCCAGCCGGCCTTGGCGGCGGCCAGCTTGAGTACGCCGGCGTGGCGCGGATGCTCACCGAGCAGGTCGAGGCGCAGGGCCAGCGGGTCCTTGCCCATCGCCGCCGCGACTTCGTCGAGGAAGACCTCGGTCGAGTAGGCCGTGTGCGACGAGCCGACCGAGCGCCACCACAGCACTGGCACGCCGATATCGCTCGGGGTGTGCAGGTCGACGGTCAGGTTGGGAATGGCGTAGGGCAGGTTCGAAGCGCCCTCGACCGAAACATGATCGATGCCGTCCTTGACCATCATTTGCTCGAACGGCGAGCCGGTCAGGATCGACTGCCCGACCAGCCGGTGCGTCCAGCCGACCAGCTTGCCGTTGGCGTCGAGCGCCGCCTGCAGCGCGTGATGAAAGAGCGGCCGGTAGTAGCCGCCGCGCATGTCGTCTTCGCGCAGCCAGACCAGCTTGACCGGCGCCCGGCCATCGATCGCCTTGACGATGTGCGCCGCTTCCAGCACGTAGTCGGACTGGGTACAGGCCCGCCGCCCGAAGCTGCCGCCGGCGTACAGCATGTTCAGCTTGACCTGCGCCGGCTGGAGGCCGAACACCTGCGCCACCCGGCCCTGGTCGACGGTCTGGAACTGCTCGCCGTTCCACACTTCGCAACCGTCAGCATTGAGGCGGACGACGCAGTTCAACGGCTCCATCGCGGCATGCGCCAGGTAGGGAAAATCGAAGGCCGCGCTGACCACCTTGGCTGCCCCGGCGAAGGCCTGGCTGGTGTCGCCAGTCTGCTTGGCGACCAGCCCCGGCGTCTTGGCCAGCTCCTTGTAACGGGCCAGGATTTCGTCGCTGCCCAGCTTGAAGGCGGCGCTGTCGTCCCAGATCACCGTCAGCGCATCGCGGCCTTTCTTGGCGCTCCAGGTATCGGCGGCGAGCACTGCCACCCCCTGCGGGATCTGCACGACCTCGACCACGCCCTTGATCGCCTTGGCCTGGCTGGCATCGAAGGATTTGACCCGGGCCCCGAACAGCGGCGGATGGGCGACGACGGCGACCAGCATGCCGGGCAGGAAGACGTCCTGGGTGAATTGCGCGCTGCCGTCGGTCTTGGCGGCGCTGTCCTTGCGCTTGGCCTGCTTGCCGATCAGGCGGAAATCCTTCGGGTCTTTCAGCTTGACCGCGCCCGGCACGGCCTCGTTGGCAGCCTCGGCCGCCAGTTCGCCGAAGCTCGCCCGGCGGCCGCTGGCGGCATGGCTGACCACACCGTCGCGCACGGCGATATCGGCGGTGCCGACCTGCCAGCGCTTGGCGGCGGCCGAAACCAGCATGGCCCGTCCGGTGGCGCCGGCCTGGCGCATCTGTTCCCAGGAATTGGCCATCGCCGTGCTGCCGCCGGTGCCCTGCGCCGGCCCCCAGAAGACGTTGTTGTAGCGCTTGGCATCGGCCGGCGCGCCTTCGACGCGGACCTGTTGCCAATCGGCATCGAGCTCGTCGGCGAGGATGGTCGCCAGGCCGGTGTAGGTGCCCTGCCCCATCTCGAGATGCTTGGAGATGACGGTAACGCTGTTGTCGGCCCCGATGCGCAGGAAGGCGTTCGGCTCGAAGCTGGCAGCGGCTGCCGGGCCGGCCGCCGCGGCGATAGACGGCAGGCAGAAGCCGAGGGTCAGGCCGGCGCTCCCTTGCAGGAAACGGCGGCGGCTGAGGTTTTCAATATGGATGTCGGACATGGCGATCTCCTCAGGCCAGCGCCTTGGCGGCTTCGTGGATGGCGGCGCGGACGCGCACGTAGGTGGCGCAGCGGCAGAGGTTGCCGGCCATCGCCTTGTCGATGTCGGCATCGGTCGGCTTGCGCTTTTCGCTGAGCAGCGCGACGGCGCTCATGATCTGGCCGGACTGGCAGTAGCCGCACTGCACGACATCCAGCTTGCGCCAGGCGTCCTGCACCGCCTTGCCGACCCGCTGGCGGTCGACCGCCTCGATGGTGGTGATCTTGCGCCCGACCACCGCCGAGACCGGCAGCGTACAGGCGCGGGCCGGCGCGCCGTCGAGATGCACGGTGCAGGCGCCGCACAGCGCCTGGCCGCAGCCGTATTTGGTTCCCGTCATCTGCAGGGTATCGCGCAGCACCCAGAGCAGGGGCGTATCGGGCGCCACATCGACTTGATGCGGCTGGCCATTCACATTGAGGGTAATCATTTGGCAGGCTCCGTTGATCGGGTTGGGGTGGCTGGCGGTCTGTGCCGCCAGCGGTCGATGAGCGAGTGTGGATGACGGCGGCCGACGATCGTTAGCAACTTCCTGCGAGTTTCTTGCCTAATCGTGCACCGCCGGCCTTCGCCACTCGTCGCCATCCGGCGATTCCGTTAATCTCGACAGCATTGGAATTTCAGATCGGACCAGAATGAACACGATTAGTTCGGCATCCCGTCAGGCAGTGGACTTCGCCAGCCAGCGCGGCGAACTGGCGGCGATCATTGATCGATATTGCGGCGCCGACGGCAGTCATCCGACGCCGATTCCCGGCCTGACCTTCTTCCGCCAGAGCTCGCCGAGCACGCCGGCCTGTGCCGTGGTCAAGTCGGCTTTCGGCCTGCTCGTCCAGGGCGAAAAGCGGGTGGTGCTGGCCGACCAGGCCTACGATTACCACCCGCAACGCTACCTGATCACCTCGGTCGACCTGCCGCTGCTCGCCCAGATCACCAAGGCCTCGCCCGCCGCCCCCTATCTCGGCCTGGCGCTCGATCTCGACGCCCGCCGGGTCGGCGAACTGATCAGCAAGCTGGCCGCCGCGCCGGCATCCCCCGCCAGCCTGGCGCGCGGTCTGGCGATCGCCGACCTGACCGCCGAGATTCTCGATGCCGTGCTCCGCCTGACCCGCCTGCTCGCCACGCCGGCCGCCATTCCGGTGCTTGCTCCGCTGATCGAGCAGGAACTGCTCTATCACCTGCTGACCGGTGAACTGGGCGGCCGCCTGCGCGACGTGGCAATCAAGGGCAGCCAGAGTTATCAGATATCGCGCGCCATCCAGTGGATCAAGCAGCGCTACGCCCAGCCGATGGCCATCGACGAACTGGCCGGCGCGGTCAGCATGAGCAAGTCGTCGCTGCACCACCATTTCAAGGAGCTGACGACGATGAGCCCGCTGCAATACCAGAAGACCCTGCGCCTGCAGGAGGCCCGGCGCCTGATGCTGATCGAGCAACTGGACGCCGCCTCGGCCAGCCACCGGGTCGGCTACGAAAGCCCCTCGCAGTTCAGCCGCGAATACCGCCGGATCTTCGGCGCGCCGCCGCTCAAGGACATTGCCCTGATGCGGCAGGCGCCTTAGCGGAACCGGCCTATCGCAGTTAGCTAATAACGGCGAGCGGCTCTACCGCGCCTTTTTCGACCTCGACCACACGCTCCTCGAAGCGGTCAGCCACCCGGTGGCGGTTAACGCCGATGCCCGCCTCGGAGAAATCGCCCTTCAAAGGGGCTGGAAAACCTCGCTTGGCGTAGCCGCTAAGGCAATGCAGACGCGCGAAATGAAGGCGGCTTGGCTACCAGTTCTTCGAAAATGAACTCCAGAGCACGGCGCAACGCCGGCATTACTGCGGCCATATCCAGCTTGGGATTACGAATGGTGCGAATACTCAAGCCCTCGCACAGGGCATAAAAAATTTCGAGCGGACCATCCAAATCGGCTTCCTGGAAATCGATATCACGAAACCGGAGTCCATCCCGGATCAATTCCCGGAAGTGCTCCATGGCTTTTTGGTCAGCCGCCTGAACAATGCTGGCTACCGCCGGATTGCGCGCTGCCTCGGCAACGATTTCCAACATCAGCGGTGCATTCCGGTCGTTCAGCGTTTCTTCAATAACGAACTGCGCGTCCATTGTGGCGTGCAACAGATCGCCACCGGAACTGTTCTCGCGGAGGCGCTCGACAAGCGTCAGGAGATGCAGCACCTCCCGATCGACGATGGCCGAGATGATGGCTTCCTTGTTCTCGAAATAATGGTAGATATGGCCGACGCTCATCCCGGCCGCTTTTGAAATCTGCACCATGCTCGTGTTGTGAAAACCATGCAGCCGGAAGCAATCGGTTGCCGCATCCAATACCTGGGTCTTGCGCAGTTCGGCGCGAGGCTGTTCCGGCGGTTGATTGGCATTTGCATTCATTGCTTTTCCTCTTGTCTTCCCCGACGATTATTCTCGTCCTTGATGGCCAGGACCTCCGACGGAGATCTACCATTGGCTCAATCGTGAGATCCCTTGACCGCTACAAAACAAGTTCCTGGCGATTGGTTCAAGGCATTGGTTATCTTTTAATTCTAATATAGAATGAGCGCTCGAACTAGAATGAACGTTCACTCCATTCATGCACTCTCTGTCGTTGGACGGAAAGTTCTTCGCCCTTTCACCTGTGGAACGAGGTTGGCTATGGCAATCAAAATCAAACGGCTGCTCCCGGCCGGCGTCGCGTTGGTATTCAGCGCTGTCATGCTGAGCGGCTGTGGTCGCCAGGCAGCCTCGGAGGCGGCAGCGACGCCGCCGGAAGTCGGGGTAATAGACATCCAGGCGCAAGCGCTGACGCTGACGACCGAGCTGTCAGGCCGAACCTCGGCCTATCTGGTTTCCGAGGTCCGCCCCCAGGTCGGCGGGATTATCCAGAAACGGCAGTTCGTCGAGGGGGCCGAGGTCAAGGCCGGGCAGCCGCTCTATCAGATCGATCCGGCAAGCTATCAAGCCACTTACGACAGCGCCCGGGCCAGTCTGGCCAAGGCGGAGGCAAGCCTGGTCAGTACGCGCAACAAGGCTTCCCGATATGAAGAGCTGGTGGCCATCAAGGCGGTCAGTCAACAGGACAACGACGACAGTCAGGCCGCCCTGAAACAGGCGCAAGCCGACGTGGCCGCCGCCAAAGCCGCAGTCGAAACGGCCCGGATCAATCTCGACTACACCCGGGTAGCCTCCCCGATCTCGGGACGGATCGGCCGTTCCAGCGTCACCCCGGGGGCCTTGGTAACGGCCAGCCAGGCATCGGCGCTGTCCACCGTGCAGCAGCTCGATCCGATCTACGTGGATGTGACGCAATCCAGCGCCGAGTTGCTCCGTCTCAAGCGTGACCTCGCCAGCGGCCAGCTGAAGCCGGCCGGCGCCAATCAGGCGGCGGTCAAACTGCTCCTCGAAGATGGCAGCGCCTACCCCCTGCCCGGCAAGCTGCAGTTCTCCGATGTCACGGTCGATCAGAATACCGGCACCATCATGCTGCGCGCCGTCTTTCCCAACCCCAAGGGCGACCTGCTGCCCGGCATGTATGTCCGGGCGGTGCTGGAAGAAGGCGACGAGGCCCAGGCCATCCTGGCGCCGCAGCAGGGCGTGACCCGCGACACCAAGGGCAACCCGACGACCCTGGTGGTTGGCGCGGACAACAAGGTCGAATTGCGTGTCCTCAAGACCCGCCGGGTGGTCGGCGACAAGTGGCTGGTCAGCGAAGGCCTCAAGGCCGGCGACAAGTTGATTGTCGACGGCCTGCAAAAGATCGCGCCGGGCATGGCGGTCCACCCGGTCTCCGCGGACAAGGCCGTGCCGGCTGCGCCGGCCGCCGCCGCGCAACATTAAGGGGCATTTCATGTCGCGTTTCTTCATTGATCGGCCTATTTTTGCCTGGGTGATCGCCATCGTGATCATGCTGGCCGGCGTGCTGGCCATCCGCACCCTGCCGGTTTCCCAGTACCCGCCCATTGCCCCGCCGGCCGTCTCGATCAGCGCGTCCTACCCGGGCGCCTCGGCCAAGACGGTTGAAGACACCGTCACCCAGGTCATCGAGCAGAAGATGAAAGGCATCGATCATCTGGCCTACATGTCTTCCGCCAGCGACTCCTCCGGGACCGTGACCATTACCTTGACCTTCGACTCCGGCACCAATCCCGATGTCGCCCAGGTCCAGGTCCAGAACAAGCTGGCCCTCGCCACGCCGATGCTGCCGCAAGAGGTCCAGAAGCTGGGCGTGCAGGTCGCCAAGGCCACGTCGAATTTCCTGATGATCCTGGGCTTTGTCTCCGAGGATGGCGGCATGACCGATATCGACCTGGGGGATTACGTCGCCGCGAATATCCAGGATGTCGTCGCCCGGATCAACGGGGTCGGCGAAACCCAGCTCTTCGGCAGCAAGTACGCCATGCGGATCTGGCTCGACCCGGCCAAGTTGCAGAACTATCGCCTGACGACAAGCGATGTCAGCGCTGCCATCACGGCGCAGAATGCCCAGGTTTCCGCCGGCCAGCTGGGCGGCATGCCGTCCGTCAAAGGGCAACAGCTCAATGCCACGGTCACCGCGCAGAGTCGGTTCCAGACGCCGGAGCAGTTCGGCAACATCATCCTGCGCACGACGGCAAACGGCGCCATGGTCCGTTTGCGCGATGTTGCCCGGATCGAACTGGGCGGCGAAAGCTACGACATCGTCTCGCGCTACAACGGCAAACCGGCGACCGGTCTGGCTGTCAAGCTCGCCACCGGCGCAAATGCGCTGGATACCGCCGATGCGGTCAACGCCAAGATGAAAGAGCTGACCCCTTTCTTTCCCGCCGGCATGAAAGCGGTGGTGGCCTACGATACGACGCCCTTCGTCAGGATCTCGATCGAGGAAGTGATCAAGACGCTGGTCGAAGCCATCGCCCTGGTCTTCCTGGTGATGTACCTCTTCCTGCAGAATTTCCGCGCCACGCTGATCCCGACCATCGCCGTTCCGGTCGTGCTACTGGGGACCTTCGGCGTACTGTCGGCCGCCGGCTATTCGATCAACACCCTGACCCTGTTCGGTGTCGTGCTGGCCATCGGCCTGCTGGTCGATGACGCCATCGTCGTCGTCGAAAACGTCGAGCGCGTCATGAGCGAGGAAGGTTTGCCGCCACGCGAGGCGACCAAGAAGTCGATGGGCCAGATCACCGGCGCCCTGATCGGCATCGCCCTCGTGCTGTCCGCCGTCTTTGTGCCGATGGCCTTCTTTGGCGGTTCGACCGGCATCATCTACCGGCAGTTCTCGATCACCCTGGTCTCGGCCATGGTCCTCTCGGTCGTCGTCGCGCTGGTCCTCACCCCGGCCTTGTGCGCAACCTTGCTCAAACCCGTGGACAAGGGCCATACGGCAGGCGAAGGCGGCCTGCTGGGCAGTTTCTTCGCCTGGTTCAACCGGATCTTCGACCGCACCAACAGTGCCAGCCAGTCGACGATCCAGCGCATGCTCGGGCGCAGCAAGCGCTACCTGTTGATCTACGGCCTGATCATCATCGGCATGGGCGCACTGTTCATGCGCCTGCCGACGGCTTTCTTGCCGGATGAAGACCAGGGCTTCCTGATGGCCCAGGTGACGCTGCCGTCGGGCGCCACCACCGAGCGAACGCTGGAAATCATCGAGAAAGTCGAACGTCACTTCCTCGAAGAGCAGAAAGAAGCCGTCGATTCGGTCTTTACCGTGATCGGCTTCAGCTTCGGCGGCAGTGGGCAGAACAACGGCCTGGCCTTCATCAATCTGAAGGACTGGAGCGAGCGCAAGCGACCGGATCTCAAAGTCGCGGCCGTCGCCGGCCGGGCCATGGGCTACTTCTCGACCTTTCGTAACGCCATGGCCTTCGCCTTCGCTCCGCCGGCCGTGGTCGAATTGGGCAACGCGACGGGCTTCGACTTCCAGTTGCAGGATCGTGGCGGCCTGGGTCACCAGAAGCTGATGGAGGCGCGCAACCAACTGCTCGGCATGGCGGCGCAAAACCCTGCCCTGATCGCCGTCCGTCCGAACGGCCAGGAAGATACGCCGGAATACCAACTCGACATCGATCTGGCCAAGGCCGGCGCCCTGGGGCTGAGCCAGTCCGACATCAACAACACCTTGCAGACCGCCTGGGGGAGTTCCTACGTGAACGACTTCATCGACAAAGGCCGCGTCAAACGGGTCTTTCTGCAGGGCGATGCCACGGCCCGGATGCAGCCCGAGGACTTCAACAAATGGTATGTCCGCAACAGTGCCGGCGAGATGGTGCCGTTCTCTTCCTTCGCCTCGGCCCACTGGGCGTATGGCTCGCCGCGGCTGGAACGCTACAACGGCCTGGCCTCCGCCGAGATCATGGGCGATGCGGCAGCCGGGCGCAGCACCGGCGAAGCCATGGCGCAGATGGAAGAAATGGCGGCCAAACTGCCGCCCGGCATCGGTTACGAATGGACCGGCCTGTCCTACCAGGAACGCATGTCCGGATCGCAGGCCCCCTCCCTGTACGCCATTTCGCTGCTCGTCGTCTTCCTGTGTCTGGCCGCCCTCTATGAAAGCTGGTCGATCCCGTTTGCGGTGATGCTGGTCGTGCCGCTCGGCGTCATCGGCTCCCTGCTCGGGGCGTCGCTGGCCGGGTTGTCGAACGACGTCTACTTCCAGGTCGGCTTGCTGATGATCATCGGTCTGTCGACCAAAAACGCCATCCTGATCATCGAGTTCGCCAAGGAACAGATGGAGCATGGCAAGGAACTGATCGAAGCGACGCTGGAAGCGGTCCGCCTGCGCCTGCGTCCGATCATCATGACTTCCCTGGCCTTCATTCTCGGCGTACTGCCGTTGGCCATCTCGAGCGGCGCCGGCTCCGGCGCCCAAAACGCGATCGGGATCGGCGTGATCGGCGGCATGCTGAGCGCCACCGTCCTTGCCGTGCTGTTCGTCCCGCTCTTCTTCGTCGCCGTGCGTCGTATTTTCAAAGGCAAGCCGACGCTTGCCCAGGAGGATCACTGATATGTCCCGGACCATTCTCGCCGCTGCCTTGGCGACTGCCCTGATCAGCGGCTGCACGACGTTGGCCCCCGACTATTCGACGCCGGCCGCACCGGTCGCCGCCACATGGCCCGGCGGCGTGGCCGCCACGGTCGCGGCATCGCCGGCGGAACTCGGCTGGGAGAGCTTTTTCACCGACCCCAAGCTGCGCCAGCTGATCGCCCTGGCGCTGGCCAACAACCGCGACCTGCGCGTCGCCGGGCTGAATATCGAAAAAGCCCGCGCCCAGTACCAGATCCAGCGCGCCGATCTGTTCCCGAGCATCAACGCCGGCGCCAGCGGCACCAACCAACGCATCCCGGCCAGCCTGTCGAACACCGGGCAGGCGGTGGTTTCGCATGAATACAGTGCCAACCTCGGCTTTGCCTCCTACGAACTGGATTTCTTCGGGCGCATCCGGAGCCTCAAGGACCAGGTGCTATACCAGTTCCTGGCCACCGAAGAGGCACAGCGCAGCGCCCGGATCAGCCTGATCGCCGAAGTAGCAAACGCCTACCTGACGCTGGCCGCCGATAGCCAGCGCCTCAAGCTGGCCGAAGAGACCTGGCGTAGCCAGCAGGCCTCCTACGCGCTGACCAAGCGGCGCTTCGAACTGGGCAGCAGCTCGGCGCTGGACCTCCATCAAGCGCAGACCAGCGTCGAGTCGGCACGGGCCGACGTGGCCCGCTACACCGGCCAACAGGCCCTGGATCGCAACGCCCTGGTTCTGCTGGCCGGCAACGACCTGCCCGAGGAAATGCTGCAGGCCGACGCACCGGCAAGCGTTTCCGGCATCGCCGACATCCCGGCCGGCTTGCCGTCGGCCCATTTGCAGCGGCGTCCCGATGTCCTCCAGGCCGAACGCCAGTTGCAAGCGGCCAATGCCAACATCGGCGCGGCCCGCGCCGCCTTCTTTCCGAGCATCAGTCTGACGGCCAGCGGCGGCTCGGCGAGCAACCAACTCGCCGAGTTGTTCGGTTCTGGCTCCGCGGCCTGGCGCTTCGTTCCCCAGATCAGCTTGCCCATTTTCGATGCCGGGCGGATCAGGGCCAATCTCGATGTCGCCAAGATCCAGGAGCAGATCAGTCTGGCGCAGTATGAGAAAGCCATCCAGACCGCCTTCCGCGAAGTCGCCGATACGCTGGTCCAGAACATCCCTTTGCAGCAGCAGCTGGCGGCCCAGCAGGCGCTGGTCGAGGCGACTTCCGCCAGCCATCGTTTATCGCGCGCCCGTTTCGACAAGGGCGTGGACAGCTATCTTTCGGTACTCGACTCGCAACGCGCCGAGTATGCGGCCCAGCAAAACCTGATTACCGTCCGCCTGGCCAACTACGGCAATCGCGTCACCTTTTACAAGGTGATGGGTGGCGGGGCTCTATGAGCGGGCGCCATCAACCGACGGCTTGCCCGAGTTGCCGGGCAAGATGCGCGACTGAATCGACCCAACCGGCTCACTCGCGCTAACCGCTCGCCGCCATCTGGCGACCGCACGACCGCCCTGGCTGACCGTTAGCGCGAATATCGCTTTGCCCCTGGTGGGCATTCCTAAAATGGGAGGTGAAAAGGCTGGCGAAATTCCGTTTCGCCATCGCTTGTCCCCATCGCACCCCTTCCGTTGTCAGCGGAAGTCGCCGTGGGAATCACCATCACCTGGAGCGCATTGCCATGCTTACCCTCTCAGAAGATGCCCTGGCCCTGATTGCCGAGCGCCAGCAGCCGGTCTATATCGACGTGCCGGAAACCATCGAAGCCTGTTGCCTGGAAATAACCACCTGCCCGGCCGTCCGCTTCGGCACGCCGCGCCAGACCGACCAGCACGCGCTGACCCGGATTCAGGGCGCCGAGGTTTTTGTCCCGTATTGCTTCCCGAGCCGGCAGGAACTGCTGATCCGCGCGAAAACCTTCTGGGGCCGCCACTATCTGTTCATCGACGGCTGGAAGCTCGTCTGAGCCGGGCAACCCGGCCGGGCCTCAGAGCAGTCCGAGCTTTTCCTTGAGTTCGCCGAGCAGGCGGCGGCTGACCGGTATCCGGTGGTTGTTGCGGGTGATGATTTCAACCGTGCCGGCTTCGAGAAAACTGATTTCCTTGATCTGCTCCGGGTTGACCAGGTATTGCCGGTGGCAGCGCAGGAAAGGGGTCTTTTCTTCCAGGGTGCGCAGCGTCAGTTCGGTGAAATGTTCGCTGCCGTTGCCGATCGTCACATAGACGCCGCTGGCCTTCGAGGTGGCGTATTCGATGTCGTCGATCTTGATCAACAGCACCCGGTGGTGGCCGGGACAAGGGATCTGCTTCAACGGTGCCGCCGCGTTGAACAGCGCCGGACTGGGCGTCCGGTCGCGGCGCAGGCGCTTGAGGGTGACATCGAGGCGGACCGGATCGATCGGCTTCAGCAGATAATCGAAGGCATTCTGATCGAAGGCCTGCAAGGCGTATTCGTTGAAGGCCGTCAGGAAGACGACGCGCGGCATTTTCTCCGGGTCGAGCATGCCCAGCATCTCCAGGCCGCTGACGCGCGGCATCTGGATGTCGAGGAAAATGACCTCGGGGTTCAACCGGTTGATCGCGGAAATGCCTTCGATCGCATTGGCGCACTGCCCGAGAATCTCGATGTCGGGCTCCTTGCCGAGCAGGCGGGCGATTTCTTCGCGGGCCGGCAACTCGTCGTCGATGATCAGAACCTTCATGCGTGATAGCCCTCCAGTGCAGTCGGTGCGTCGCAAGGCTTGAGCGGCAGCTTGAGTGTGACACGCGTAAAGACGTCGCGTTCGCACGCCACCTCGAGCCCGAACGAAGAACCGTAACGCATGGCGATGCGCCGCTGCACCAGATGCATGCCGAGCCCTGTGCCGCCGGAGGATTCGACATACAGGCCGGCATTGTCTTCGACGCTCAACAACAGCATATCGTCGCTCGCCCTGGCCGAGATGCGGATGCGGCCGACACCGAGCAGTTGCGAAGTTCCGTGCTTGATGGCGTTCTCGACGACCGGCTGCAGCGAAAAGGCCGGCATGCGGATATGGCGCAAATCGTCCGGGATATCGAAATCGACCACCAGCTGGCCGAGAAAACGCGCCTGTTCGATTTCAAGGTAGGCCGTGACGTGTTCGATTTCCTCATTGAGACTGGCCTCTTCGCTCGGCCGCTTGAGGTTGTTGCGAAAGAAGGTGGACAGGTTGAGGACGAGATGGCAGGCCCGCTCCGGGTCGCGCCGGATAACCGCCGACAAGGTGTTGAGGGCGTTGAACAGGAAATGCGGATTGACCTGGGCGTGCAGCAATTTGATTTCCGACTGGGCCAGCAACTCGCGTTGCCGCACGTAGCGGCCGGCCAGGATCTGGTTGGAAAGCAGGCGGGCGATCCCTTCGCCGAGCGCCCGGTTGATGGTCGAGAAAAGCCGGGTCCGCGGTTCGTAGAGCTTGATCGTGCCGATCACCCGGTTTTCCTCGCCGAGCAGCGGAATGATCAGCGACGCGGCGAGCGGACACTTGGCGCTGATCGAGCAGCGGTAGGCCACTTCGTTGCCGTCGGCGTAAACCACTTCGTTGTTCTCGATGGCCCGGTGGGTGAGCACCGAATTGATCGGCGTGCCCGGCACGTGATGGTCGCTGCCGATGCCGATGAAGGCCAGCAGGTTTTCCGTATCGGTGATGGCGACGGCGCCGACCCCCGTTTCTTCGTAGATGATCCGGGCGACCAGGGTGCTGGTGTCGATATTGAAACCGGAACGGAGCAGCCCTTCGACGCGCGCCGCGATGGCCAGCGCCTTGGTCGAGAAGACGCTCGACTGGCGCTCGTAAAGCTGGCGCCGGTCGAGCAGGATGCGCATGAACATCCCGGCGCCCAGCGCGTTGGCGACCAGCATCGGCACGGCGATCTGCTCGACGAGGTGTTTGGCCACGCCGGGCGGCTCGACCAGCAGCAGCAGAACCAGCATCTGCGCCACTTCCGCCGCCAGCGTGACGAGGGCCACCGCAAGCGGATTGAACAGCGAGCGGAAGTGCCCGCGCTGCGTCATGTAGCGATGGAAAAGCCCGCCGATCAGGCCTTCGATGACCGTCGACACCATGCAGGCGAAAGCCGACGAACCGCCCAGCGAATAACGGTGCAGGCCGCCGGTAAAGCCGACCGCCAGCCCGACCGACGGCCCGCCGAGAATGCCGCCGAGAACGGCGCCGATGGCGCGCGTGTTGGCAATCGAATCGTCGATCTTCAGACCGAGATAGGTGCCCATGATGCAGAACAGCGAGAACACGACATAGCAGGTCACCCGGTGCGGCAACTGGATGGTGACGTGCATCAGCGGGATGAAAATCCGGGTCCGGCTGAGCAGATAGGCGATGACCAGATAGACGCAGGTTTGCTGCAACAGCGTCAGGGTCAGTTCGATTGAGTCGAGAATCATTTGCGCATTCTATGCTGACAAACGAGGCGCCAAAACCTCATTCACCACCCGGCATTCGGCCGGTCGGCGCCGGGCAATTCATCGATCATTTTTCGGGCAATGCCGATGGCGTGCTGCGCCGGCCGAGCACGCCATCGATGAAGGCGCGGCTGGTCGGTCCGAGACCCGGATCGCGGCCGGCCGAGGCTGACTGGCGGAGCAATCTGACCAGTAGCAGGCCAAGGCCGAGCAGATCGGCGGTCGTCGAATCATGCTGGCCGCCCGCCTTGCCGGCCGGCGGGCCGGCCAACAATCGCCGGATGCCTGCCCGGTCGTCCGGCGCGATCCCGAGCAGGCGCAGCCGGCGGGCCACTTCGTCTTCGAGGCGTGCCACCTCGCGACCGGGGTTTCTGAAGAAGCCCCCGGCCTCTGCCTGAATCGTTGCCATCGCTACCTCCTTGCCGTCCCGGCTGCCTTAAACGAACTCGATCAGGATGTTCCCGGTCTGGACATGCTGGCCGGCCCCGACCTTGACTGCGGCCACGACGCCGCCAACCGGGGCGGTGATGTTGGTTTCCATCTTCATCGCTTCGAGCAGCAGCAACGAATCGCCGGCCTGGATGTTGTCGCCGGCCTTGGCGAACACCTTGACGACGACGCCGGAGACCGGGCTGCGGCAGACCCGGTCCTCGTCGGCCAGGGGCCGATCGGGCAGGCTGGCCGGCGCGGCGCTCGGCGGACTGGCGGCGCTGCCGGCCAGTCTGGCCGAGCCGACCGGATAGGCCGGCGGCAGGCTGGCGTGGTCGGCTTCGGCAACTTCGACATCGACCTCGTAGGTGGTGTCGGCGATGGTGATCTTCAGTTTCATGCTGGTTTCCCGATCAATTGAGGCGGTGCGAAGCGTGCACCCCGATGCGCCCGACCTGGGCCCAGACCTTGGAGTGGACGACGCGGACCTGGCGGATGCGGGCCGGCACGCCGAGGAAAGCGGCGACCGCCGCCGAAATGGCGAGCAAGGTCTCTTCGCCGATTTCAGCCCGCCCGGCCGATGCCCTCTCGTCCAGGCCGTGCTCGAGTTGCGACACCCGGCCGGTCAGCGTTCCGATCTCGGCGCGCATCAGGGCGATCAGCGCCAGCAAGTCGTCTTCGGGTTGTTTGTTTTTCATGCGAGCCTTCTCACAGCGGTATCAAACCGTGCTTCTTGTGCGGCCGGGGCACCCGCTTGATGCGCAGGTACTCGAGCGCCTGGGCGATGTGCTGGCGGGTCAGGGCCGGTTCGATGACGGCATCGACCAGCCGCTGTTCGGCGGCGACATAGGGGTTGGAGAAGGTCTCGCGATAACTGGCGATCAGCTCGGCCCGCCGTTGCTCCGGGTTGGCCGCCTCGCCGATCTCCTTGCGGAAGACGATCTCGGCCGCGCCTTCGGCGCCCATCACGGCGATTTCGGCGGTCGGCCAGGCGAACACCCGGTCGGCATCGAGATCCTTGCCGCACATCGCGAGGTAGGCACCGCCGTAGCTCTTGCGCAGGATGATCGTGATCTTCGGCACGGTCGCCGACGAATAGGCGAAGAGCAGCTTGGCGCCATGGCGGATGATGCCGCCGTACTCCTGCTCGACGCCCGGCATGAAGCCCGGCACATCGACGAAGGTGACGAGCGGAATGTTGAACGCGTTGCAGAAACGGATGAAGCGCGCCGCCTTGGTCGACGCATCGATGTCGAGCACGCCGGCCTTGACCGACGGCTGGTTGGCGACGATGCCGACCGAGGCGCCGCACACCCGGGCAAAGCCGACGACGATGTTCATCGCATGGCCGGCCTGGACTTCGAGGAAATCGGCCTCATCGACGATCGCCGCGATCACCGTCCGGACGTCGTAACCCTGCTTGCTTTCCTCGGGCAACAGCGTTTCGAGCAGCGGATTGGCTTCGATCAGGTAATCGCCCTCGACCAGCGGCGGATCTTCGAGATTATTGGCCGGCAGGAAGGCGAGCAGTTTGCGACAGAGCGCGATGGCGTGCTGATCGTCGTCGGCGATGAAGTGGATGACCCCGGAGTGCACCATGTGCGCATCCGGCCCGCCGAGTTCCTCGGCGGTGACGCTCTCGCCGGTGACCTGCTTGATGACCTGCGGCCCGGTGATGAACATCTGCGCCTGGCGGGTCTGGATGATGAAGTCGGTCAGTGCCGGGCTATAGGCCGCGCCGCCGGCGCACGGCCCGCAGATCAGCGAGATCTGCGGCACCGCGCCGGAGAGCAGCACGTTGGCGTGAAACACCTTGCCGTAACCGGACAGCGAAGCGATCCCTTCCTGTACCCGGGCGCCGCCGGAATCGTTGATGAAGACGAAGGGCGAGCCGGTCTTCAGCGACGATTGCATGATCTCGGCGACCTTGATCGAATGCGTCTCGCCGGCCGAACCGCCGGCCACCGTGAAATCCTGGCTGGCCAGATGGACCAGCCGGCCGCCGACCGAGGCCGCGCCGGTGATCACGCCATCGGCGGCAAAGACCTTGTCGGCCATGCCGAACAGCGTCGCGCGATGCGTGGCGAACTGGCCGACTTCCTCGAAGCTGTCGGCATCGACCAGCGCGGCGACCCGTTCGCGGGCGGTCAGCCGGCCGGACTGGCGATGCTTCTCCTGCTTCTCGGCGCCGCCGCCGAGGGCATTCACCGCGCGGCGGCGGCGCAGTTCGGCAATCTTCTCTTGCATGGTGCTCATGGTTCGTCCTGTCTATTCGCTGACCGGCGTCACCGAGACCCGGTGCGAGCGGCCGTTCAGTTTGACGTCGTAGGTGATCGGGCTGCGCAGCGGGGCCGCCTCGCCGGCCGGGCTGCCGGCCGGAGCGGCGGGCGGCGCCGGGTCGACGCCGAGGTTCTTCGGGCCAAGGGCGCGGCTGGCGAAGAAACCGGGGGCGACCTGCGGGAACATCGCGTAGGTCAGGACGTCTTCTTCGCTGCCGTCGCAACCCGGCAACGCTGTCGCCGCAGCCTGCAGGGCGCCCCACTCGGGTTGCAGCAGATCGGCCGGGCGCTGTTCGATGGGCGGCTTGTGGGCGTGCTGTTCGGCCAGGGCGAGGACCGCCGGGTCGCGCTCGCCCGGTGCCTGGCCGTAATAGCCGAGCATCAGGTCGGCGAATTCGCTGGACATCACTTTGTAGCGGCCCATCAGCACATTGAACACGGCCTGCGTCCCGACGATCTGGCTGGATGGCGTGACCAGCGGCGGAAAGCCGGCATCCTCGCGGACCCGTGGCACTTCGACCAGAACCTCATCGAGGCGGTCTTCCGCCTTCTGCTGCTTGAGCTGGCTTTCCATGTTGGAAATCATGCCGCCCGGGATCTGGCTGTCGAAGATGTCGGTCTCGACGCCGTGGATGTTCGACATGAAAGCTTGGTAGCGCGGCCGCAAGGCGGCGAAGTGATCCTTGATGCGATGCAGGCAGGCTTTGTTCAGGCGGGCTTCGTAGCCGGTGCCGTCGAGCATGGCGACCAGGCTCTCGGTCGGATTGTGGCCGGGGCCGAGGCTGAGCGAGCTGATCGCGGTATCGACGCAGTCGGCGCCGGCTTCGATGGCTTTCATCAGGGAGACCAGCGTGACGCCGGTCGTCGCATGGGTATGGACGTGAATGCGCACGCCCTCGCCGCAGCGCGTCTTGATGCCCTTGACGATGTCGTAGGCCGGCTGCGGCTTGAGCAGTGCGGCCATGTCCTTCAGGCAGATCGAGTCGCAGCCGAGGTCGACCAGTTGTTCGGCCATTGCCACAAAGGTTTCGGTGGTGTGCAGCGGACTGACCGTGTAGCAGATCGTCCCCTGGGCATGTTTGCCGTTGCGGCGTACCGCCTGGACCGAATGGCGGATGTTGCGGATGTCGTTGAGGGCATCGAAGACGCGGAAGACATCCATGCCGTTCTCGGCCGCCTTGTCGACGAAGCGGTCGACGACGCCGTCCTCGTAATGCCGGTAGCCGAGCAGGTTCTGGCCGCGCAGCAGCATCTGCAGCCGCGAATTGGGCAGCAACTTGCGAAAGACGCGCAGCCGTTCCCACGGGTCTTCGTTGAGGAAACGGATGCAGGCGTCGAAGGTCGCGCCGCCCCAGCATTCGACCGACCAGTAGCCGGCCTGGTCAATGTCGGCGCAGGCCGGCACCATGTCGGCTAGCGCCATCCGGGTCGCCAGCAGACTCTGGTGCGCGTCGCGCAGGCACAGCTCGGTGATGTCGATTGTTTTGGTCATATGCTTTTGTAGAGCTTTTCCTTGATCGGGTCGGCGAGCTTGCTGCCGCTGCGAAAGATCAGCCAATAGACGGCGCCGACCAGCACGGCGCCGCCGACCCAGTTGCCGAGCGTGACGGCGGCCAGGTTGATGGCGAACTGATCGAGCGGAATTTCCGGCGGCGTGCCGCCATGGCTGGCCAGATCGGCCCAGAAGGCGTCGGGCGCCCACCACTTGATGAACAGGCCGACCGGGATGAAATACATGTTGGCGACGCAGTGCTCGAAGCCGGCGGCGACGAAAGCGGCGATCGGGAAGAACATCGCCAGGATCTTGTCGCCGATGCTGCGTGCCGCCATGGCCACCCAGGCCGCCAGGCAGACCAGGACGTTACAGAGGATGCCGAGGAAGAAGGCCTTGTCCGGCGCCAGCGTGCTTTTCGCGGTGGCCAGGTAAAGCGCCGAGGCGCCCACTTCGCCATGCCCGAAGGTGTATTGGCCGGACAGGAAGACCAGGGCGGCGACGCCCAGCGCGCCGACGAAATTGCCCAGCCAGACGGTGGTCCACACGCGCAGCATGCGCCCGGTCTTGAGCCGGCCGCTGGCCCAGGCCATGACCATCAGCGCGTCGCTGGTGAACAGTTGGGCGCCGGCGATGACGACGAGCATCAGGCCGAGCGAGAAAGTCGCCCCCATCAGCAGGCGCATCACCCCGTAGGGCAGATGCCCGGCCGCGCCGGAAATCGTCACCGTGGCGAACAGCCCGCCGAGAGCGACGAACGCCCCGCCCAGCACCGACAAGCCGAATAGCACACCCGGACTGAGTTTGGCTTTCTTGACGCCGACATCCTCCGCCGCCTGGGCAATGGCGTCCGGCATCAGGGGGTCGAGCGCGAAGCTGAGGCTCGCCTCGCCATGCGCCGCCGTCGGCCGGCTGCTGTCGCGCGCCTCGAGGAGGCGCCCGCCGTCTATTTTCTTGAGCATTTCATGCCTTCCTGTGAAGCGGCCGGGTGCTGTCACCCGGCTGCCATGGTCATCCGCTGCCTGAACCGCTCAGGCATGGCCGATCGTTTGCCCCAGCACGTTGATCGTGTGCTTGGCGATCATCATTTCTTCGTTGGTCGGGATGACGAAGACCGGCACCTTGGAGTCCGTTGCCGCGATGTAATACTCGCGATTCCGGTTGGCCGCGGCATCGACCTTGACGCCCAGCCATTCGAGACGCTCGGCGATCAGGGCGCGAATCTCCGGCGAGTTCTCGCCGATGCCGGCGGTGAACACCAGGGCATCCAGGCCGCCCATCGATGCCGCCAGGGCCGCCACTTCCTTGGCGACGCGGAAGCAGAACAGCTCGACGGCTTTCTGGGCGCGCGGGTCGTCCGAGGCCTGCAGTACCTGCATGTCGTTCGACACGCCGGACACGCCGAGCAGGCCGGATTGCCGGTAGAGCAGGTCTTCCAGCTCTTCCAGGCCCATCTTCTTCTCACGCATCAGGTACAGGATGACGCCCGGATCGACGCTGCCGGCCCGCGTGCCCATCGGCACGCCGTCGAGGGCCGAGAAGCCCATCGAGGTATCCATGCTGCGCCCGCCCTTGACCGCGCACAGGCTCGAGCCATTGCCGAGATGGCAGATGACGACGTGGCCTTCCGCCAGATCGGGGCGATTCTCCAGCAACTGACTGGTCACGTACTCATAGGACAGGCCGTGGAAGCCGTAGCTGCACACGCCTTCATCGGTCAGCGCCTGGGGCAAGGCGAAGCTGCGCGCGATGGCCGGCTGGCTGCTGTGGAAAGCGGTATCGAAGCAGGCCACCTGCTCCAGATCCGGGAAGTTCTTGGCGAGGATGCGCATCGGCGCCAGATTGTGCGGCTGGTGCAAGGGCGCCAGCGGGACCAGGCTGTCGAGCTGGTCGAGCAGTTGCGGGCTGACGCGCATCGGCTGGCCGAGGGCGAGTCCGCCATGCACGACGCGATGTCCGACGGCGACGATCTCGTCGTCGACCAGCGTCGCGCGGACCCAGCGCAGCACATATTGCAGCAGCGTATCGCGGCACAGCGAATCCTTGTCGTCCCAGCGATGCTCGGCGAGCAGGCGGCGGTCCGCCCCCTTGGCGGCGAAGTGGGCGCTGCTGCCGATACCGGAAATCTGCCCGGAGAGCAGGGTTTCCAGATCGGCGCTGGCGGCCTGCTGGCGGAAGGCCGAGAATTTCAGGCTCGACGAGCCGGCATTGAGGACCAGGTAGGCGGCTTGTTTGCTAGTCATGATCCGCTCCTCAGTTGCCGGCGGGCGCTGGATGCGCCTTGCGGTTGGCGGTGGCGAGCAAGGCAGCGACGGCGCAGGAGGCCAGGCGCGAGCGCAGGTTGTCGGCGCGGCTGGTCAGGATGATCGGCACCTTGGCGCCGAGGACGATGCCTGCGGCATCGGCATTGGCCAGGAAGGAAAGCTGCTTGGCCAGCATGTTGCCGGATTCGAGATCGGGCACCAGCAGGATGTCGGCGGCGCCGGCGACCGGCGAGTTGATGCCCTTGGTCTTGGCGGCCTCGGCCGAGATGGCGTTGTCGAAAGCCAGCGGGCCGTCCAGCACGCCGCCGGTGATCTGTCCGCGGTCGGCCATCTTGCACAGCACGGCGGCTTCCAGCGTTGAGGGAATCTTCAGGTTGATGTTCTCGACCGCCGAGAGGATCGCCACGTTCGGTTTGGCGACGCCGAGCACGCGGGCCAGATTGATCGCGTTCTGGACGATATGCACCTTGTCCTCCAGCGTCGGGGCGATGTTGATCGCCGCATCGGTGATCAGCAGCGGGCGCGGATAGGTCGGCACGTTCATCAGGAAGACATGGCTGATCCGCGAACGCGTGCGCAGGCAGTTCTCCTTGCGGACGACGGCGCCCATCAATTCGTCGGTATGCAGCGAGCCTTTCATCAGCGCTTCGACCTCGCCGTCGCGCGCCAGGCGGGCGGCCGTTTCGGCGGCGTCCGGGGCGAGTTCGACATCGACCAGACGGTACGGGCTGATGTCGAGATCGAAAGTCATCGCGATCTCCTTGATCAGCGCGGCCGGGCCGACCAGGACCGGCGAGATCAAGCCGGCCTCGGCCGCCTCGACGGCACCGCGCAGCGAACTCTCGTTGCACGGATAAACCACCGCCGTCGGCACCGGGACCAGGTCGTCGCACTTGTGCAGCAGGGCATCGTGCTGGTCGTGGTGGATCAGTTGCACTTCGGGCAGGTCGAGCGCGTCGCGGTGCACCTTCTGGGTCGGCGCCACGACCTCGGCATTGCCGGTGACGATGACTTCGCCACGCTGGTTAACACAGATGCAGTCGAGGATGACGATATTGCTGGCCGGCTTTTTCTCGATCACCGTCACCGTTGCGGTAACGGTGTCGCCGAGGCCGACGGTATGCTCAAAATTGAGATTCTGGCCGAGATAGACCGTGCCCGACCCCGGCAACTTCGAACCCAGCACCCCGGAGACCAGCGCCCCCGACCACATGCCGTGGGCGATGATTTTGTGGTGGCTGGTATTGGCCGCGAAATTCTTGTCGAGATGGACCGGATTGGTATTGCCCGAAACGGTGGCGAACAACTCGATGTCGTCCATCGTCAATTGCCGCGACATGCTCGCCGACTGGCCGATTTCGATCTCGTCGAAAGGCACGTTGTCGACACCGGCAGCCAGCGCCTGTTGATCGAAACAGGGCAGCGCCGCGGCGGGCGAACCGTTGGCCAGCAAGCTGGCATCCAGACCGATTTTTGAAGCGAATTCTGCTAACACGCTATTCTCCTAATACTCAATTGACGCTTGTTTGTTGGCGCGGTGCCGATCGAGGCGATCAGTGCGCCAGAAGTCCGGCGGCGCGAAACGTCTGCCGCACGGTTTCAAGCAATTCCTGCGATGGCGGTTCGACGCGTTCAAGCCGATAATCCAGGCCGCGATCGCGCCACTTGTGTTCGCCCAACTTGTGAAACGGCAGGACATCGACCCGCTCGACATTGCCCAGCCCGGCGGCGAAGGTCGCCAGCGACTCGATTTCGTCGAGGTTGTCGGTCAGGCCGGGAACCAGTACGTAACGCAGCCACACCGCCTTGTTGATCGCCGCCAGATCCTCGGCGAACTTGATGGTCGGCTTCAGTTCGACGCCGGTCAGCTGGTGATAGCGCCGGCCGCTGGCCGCCTTGATATCGAGCAGCACCAGATCGACATTGGCCAGCAATTCGTCGTCGGCCAGGTTGCCCAGGTAACCGGAGGTATCGAGCGCGGTATGCAGGCCCATCGCCTTGCAACCCTGCAGCACGGCCTTGCAGAACCTGGCCTGGACCAGCGGCTCGCCGCCGCTCAGCGTGACCCCGCCATTCGCCCGGATGAAGCCGCGATAGCTGCCGATGTCGGCCAATACGTCCTCAACCGGGGTGAGCGTGCCGTCCTGGCGATGCCAGGTATCGGGGTTGTGACAGTATTGGCAACGCAGCGGGCAACCGGACAGGAACAGCACGTAGCGGATGCCCGGGCCATCGGCCGTGCCAAAGGTTTCGGTGGAATGCACCCAGCCCTCGAGCAGTGCCGGGCGTGCCGACACCCCCGAGGAGGTGGCGGCAGAGCAAGCCGAAGCGAAGTTAGTGGCTGGCATGGAAAGTACGGTTGATGACATCAAGCTGCTGCTCACGGGTCAGCTTGATGAAATTGACCGCATACCCCGAGACCCGGATCGTCAGTTGCGGATACAGCTCCGGATGATCCATGGCGTGCATCAGCGTTTCGCGATCGAAGACATTCACATTGATATGGTGACCATGGCTGGCGAAGTAGCCGTCGAGCATGGTTGCCAGGTTGGCGACCCGTTCGCTTTCGGTTGGGCCGAGGGCGGCGGGAACGATGGTGAAGGTGTAGGAAATGCCGTCCTGCGAGCAGGTGTAGGGCAGTTTGCAGACCGAGGCCATCGAGGCCAGGGCGCCCTTGTGATCGCGGCCGTGCATCGGGTTGGCGCCCGGCGCGAAGGGCTGGCCGGCCTTGCGACCGTCCGGCGTATTGCCGGTCTTCTTGCCATAGACGACATTCGAGGTGATGGTCAGCACCGACATGGTCGGCGTCGCATCGCGGTAGGCGCGCTGCCGCTTCAGGTAGTTCATGAAGGTCTCGACCGCCCAGGTGGCGATGGAGTCGACGCGCTCGTCGTTGTTGCCGTAGGCCGGGTAATCGCCTTCGATGCGGAAATCGGTGGCCAGGCCGCGCTCGTCGCGCACCACATGGACCTTGGCGTAACGCATGGCGGACAGCGAGTCGGCGACCACCGACAAACCGGCGATGCCGCAGGCCATGGTGCGCAGGATGTCGCGGTCGTGCAGCGCCATTTCGATGCGCTCGTAGGCGTACTTGTCATGCATGTAATGGATGGTGTTGAGCGCCTTCATATAGACGCCGGACAGCCACTCCATCATCGGCAGGAACTTGCCGACGACTTCGTCGTAATCGAGCACATCGCCGGTGATCGGCTGGAATTTCGGCCCGACCTGTTCGCCGGAGAGTTCGTCGCGGCCGCCGTTGATGGCGTAGAGCATGGTCTTGGCCAGATTGGCGCGGGCCCCGAAGAACTGCATCTGCTTGCCGATGCGCATCGCCGAAACGCAGCAGGCAATGCCGTAGTCATCGCCCCAGTACGGGCGCATCAGATCGTCGTTCTCGTACTGCACCGAGCAGGTGTCGATCGAGACCTTGGCGCAGAATTCCTTGAAGCCCTGCGGCAGGCGTGCCGACCACAGCACGGTCAGGTTGGGTTCGGGGGCCGGGCCGAGGTTGTAGAGGGTATGCAGGACGCGGAAACTGCTCTTGGTGACCAGCGGCCGGCCGTCTTCGCCGACGCCGCCGATCGATTCGGTGACCCAGGTCGGATCGCCCGAGAACAACTGGTCGTATTCCGGGGTACGCAGGAAGCGGACGATGCGCAGCTTGATCACCAGGTCGTCGATCATTTCCTGGGCTTCGTCCTCACTGATCAGGCCCGAGGCCAGGTCGCGCTCGAAGTAGATGTCGAGGAAGGTCGAGATGCGGCCGATCGACATCGCGGCACCGTTCTGTTCCTTGACCGCGGCGAGATAGGCCAGGTAGGTCCATTGCACGGCTTCCTGGGCGTTGGCGGCCGGCCGGCTGACGTCGCAGCCGTACAGGGCGGCCATCTGCTTCAGTTCGTCGAGGGCGCGATATTGCTCGGAGACTTCTTCGCGCAGGCGAATGACGCTTTCGGTGAATTCGGCACCGTCTAGTTCGTGGAACGACTGCTTCTTGGCAGCGCGCAGCGCGTCGGTGCCGTACAGGGCGACCCGGCGGTAGTCGCCGATGATCCGGCCGCGCCCGTAAGCATCGGGCAGACCGGTCAGGATGGCCGATTTGCGGGCCTTCATGATTTCCGGCGAATAGACGTCGAAGACGCCGCTGTTGTGATCCTTGCGATACTTGGTCCAGATTTCGGAGACGATCGGGTCGATCTTGAAGCCGAAGGCTTCGAGGCCGCCTTCGACCATGCGCAGACCGCCATTCGGCATGATCGAGCGCTTCAGCGGCGCATCGGTCTGCAGGCCGACGATGATCTCGTTGCCCTGGTCGATATAGCCGGCATCGTGCGCCGTGATGCTCGACGCGCGGTCGGCAGAAACATCGAGAACGCCCTTCTGCTGTTCCTGCTTCAACAGTTCCTGCATTTTCGCCCAGAGGGCGGTGGTGCGCTGCGTCGGGCCTTTGAGGAAGGAACTGTCACCCAGGTAAGGGGTGTAATTGGCCTGGATGAAACTCCGGACATCGACGCTCTTCGACCACTCGCCGGTGGCAAAACCGGCCCACGGATCCTGGCGACTTGCGATTTTGTAGAGTGCGTTCATTTGTTGCTCCTTGAAGGTAATTCTGCTTTTGGCGGGCGGCTGCGATGTTCTGGTAGGTCATCGCAGCCGCTGGTCTTGGCAACGGCCGGGTAGGCCGTTACCGTTGATTGCTGGTCAGGCGGCGGAAGGCAGCATGGTCGGCGGGATCACCGAAGACGCACCGCGTGCTTTCCACAACACCACCCAACGCTTCAGCGAGGCGAACATGATGATGAAACCGAGAACCATCATCGACGAGGCGATCACCGCGTTGAACAGGTTGTAGCCCTTGGTACCGGCGGCGAGATAGACGTTGGCGATCATCCAGTAGCCGGCGTAGTTGACCGTGACGAAGAGGTAGGCCAGCGGGATCAGGCAGGTCAGGGCATAAATCCGCTTCTTCGAGATGCGCATGATGATGGTCGCGCCAATCATCAGGCCAACCGAAGCCATCAACTGGTTGGAGACACCGAACAGCGCCCAGACCGAACTGATGTCGCCGGAGAGCAGCAGGTAACCCCAGAGGACGCAGGCAATGACGCTGGCGGTAATGGCGGCCGGCATCGAGTCGAGACGCTTCATCGGCGGGAAGATGTCGCCAAGCAGATCCTGGATCAGGTAACGCGAGACACGGGTGCCGGAATCGACGGCCGTCAGGATGAACACTGCTTCGAACATGATCACGAACTGGAAGAAGTAGGCGGCCAGATCGGAGAACCACGAGAGCTTGGTGAAGATGTAGGTCATGCCGACCGCCAAAGTCACCGCACCACCGGTGCGTCCGTACAGGTCAATGCCCATCTTCTGGCTGAGTTCCGGCAGATCGACAACGGTCATGCCCAGGGTCTTGAAGACTTCCGGCGAAGAGTTGATCGCGAAGTAGTCAGCCGGATGCAGCGAGGTAGCGGCGATCAGGGCCATGACGGCGACCAGACACTCGGCGAGCATGCCACCGAAAGCCACCGGACGAATGTCGCTCCACTTGTCGACCAGCTTGGGCGTGGTACCGGAACCGATGAAGGCGTGGAAGCCGGAGATCGCACCGCAGGCAATGGTGATGGAGATGAACGGCCAGACCGCACCCTTCAGGATCGGGCCACCGCCGTGGATGAATTCGGTAAGGGCCGGGAACTGGATGGTCGGGTTGATGAACACGACGCCGACGATCAGGGCAGCGAAGACACCGATCTTCATGAAGCTGGAGAGGTAACCGCGCGGCGTCAGCAACATCCACACCGGCAGGGCGGTAGCGAAGAAGGCGTAGACCGGCAGCAGCCAGCTCACCGTCGTCTTGTGCAGGGTCAGCCAGTCACCGAGCATCGTACCTTGCAGGTGCGGGCCGGCAGCAACCGAAGCCATGACCGCGGCAACACCGATGTAGGTGCCCCACTTCGAGGAACCGAAGTAGCGTTCATAGAGACCGAGACAGATCGCGATCGGCACCGTCATGAAGACGGCGAAAGTACCCCAGGCATTGCGCTCGAGGGCATGGACGACGACGATCGACAGACCGGCCATCGTGATGGTGATGATGAACAGCATCGCCAGACCGGTACTCCAGCCGGCAACCGGCCCGAGTTCGGCTTTGGCGACTTCCGACAGGGATTTGCCCTGATGCTTCATCGAAGCAAAGAGCACCACCGTGTCGTGTACCGCACCGCCGACCACCGCGCCGACCAGCAGCCAGATGAAGCCTGGCAGGTAGCCGAACTGGGCGGCCAGCACCGGACCGACCAACGGGCCGGCGGCGGCGATCGCCGCAAAGTGTTGACCTGCATTAACCCATTTTTTCGTGGGCACGTAATTCTTGCCGTCCTGGAATTGATGGGATGGCGTAACTTCACTGTCGTCGGCAGCTAGGACCTTGCTTACAAAAAATATCCCGTATATGCGATATGCGAGGGCAAGGACACAGACTGTTGCGATAACAAAATAGATCGCTTGGTCCATTTTTATCTCCTCAAGAGTCGTGAAAAAGATTGTTCACGAGTTGAATCTTAGGAGTCGGTAAAGCGTCTATTCAGGCTTTCCAGAGAGCGGTAAAAAGGCGGGGGCGAACGGTCGGATTGCGAGTGTGAGTGGAAACGCCCGGGCGGCGACGGATCGATTTCCAGTCGCTCGGCGCGCCCGGTCTTGCCCTCGCCGCCATTGCCGGATGGCGCATCGCCGAGGAAAACCGCGGGCCGATAGGGGTAAAATCGCGCCCCCTAGTAATTCGCCAGTCTGGCGGATTTGACACCTCCGGGAGGAGATTCCATGGCGGCCAACCAAGCCCCCGCAGCACCTGACTTTTTCGACCGTCGCCGGACGGTCGCCCAGCCCGGCTTCAACCGCTGGCTGGTTCCGCCGGCCGCGCTGGCCATCCATCTGTGCATCGGCATGGCCTACGGCTTTTCCGTGTTCTGGCTGCCGCTGTCGCGGGCGCTCGGCATCACCCAGTCGATCGAATGCGCCAAGGACATGGGCTTCTTCGAGCAGGTGTTCAGCTCCGGCTGCGACTGGAAGATTTCCATGCTCGGCTGGATGTACACGATGTTCTTCGTCTTCCTCGGCTCCTCGGCCGCGATCTGGGGCGGCTGGCTGGAAAAGGCCGGGCCGCGCAAGGCCGGCGTCGTCTCGGCGGTGTGCTGGTGCGGCGGCCTGGTCATCTCGGCGCTCGGCGTGCATCTGCACCAGATCTGGCTGCTCTGGCTCGGCTCCGGCGTGATCGGCGGCATCGGCCTCGGCCTTGGCTACATCTCGCCGGTGTCGACGCTGATCAAGTGGTTCCCGGACCGCCGTGGCATGGCCACCGGTATGGCGATCATGGGCTTCGGCGGTGGCGCGATGATCGGCGCGCCGCTCGCCGACAAGCTGATGAAGTATTTCGCGACACCGACCTCGGTGGGCGTGGTCGAAACCTTCCTGACCCTGGCCGCGATCTACTTCGTCTTCATGATGGCCGGGGCGCTCGGCTACCGCGTGCCGGCCGAGAACTGGAAGCCAGCCGGCTGGACGCCGCCGGCCAAGGCCAAGACCTCGATGATCACCGACAGCCACGTGCACCTCGACGTCGCCTGGAAGACGCGCCAGTTCTGGCTGATCTGGGCCGTGCTCTGCCTCAACGTGACGGCCGGCATCGGCATCATCGGCATGGCCTCGCCGATGCTGCAGGAAGTCTTCGCCGGCAAACTGATCGGCGTCGACGTCGCCTTCAACGATCTCGATGCCGCGCAGAAGGGCGCCATCGCCGCGGTCGCCGCCGGCTTCACCGGCCTGCTCTCGCTGTTCAACATCGGCGGGCGCTTCTTCTGGGCCTCGCTGTCCGACCGGATCGGCCGCAAGGCCACCTATTTCACCTTCTTCCTGCTCGGCTTCGCGCTCTACGCCGCCATCCCGAGCACCGCGCAAGCCGGCAGCCTGGCGCTGTTCGTCGCCTTCTTCTGCATCATCCTGTCGATGTATGGCGGCGGCTTCGCGACGGTGCCGGCCTACCTGGCCGACATGTTCGGCACCCGCTTCGTCGGCGCCATCCACGGCCGCCTGCTGACCGCCTGGTCGGCCGCCGGCATCTTCGGGCCGGTGCTGGTGAACTACATCCGCGAATACCAGCTCGACCAGGGCGTGGCGCGGGCCGATGCCTACACCATCACCATGTACATCCTGGCCGGCCTGCTGGTCCTCGGCATGCTCTGCAACTGGCGCATCCACCAGGTGGCGGAAGAGCATCACATGACGCCGGCCGAGTTGACGGAAGAAAAGAAGGGCGCCGACGACACGCACCAGCATTTCGTCGAGGACGTCTCGGCGCTGGTCAACGAAGCCAGCCATTCCTGGCGCGTCTTCCTGGCCTGGCTGGCGGTATGGATTCCGCTCGGCTGGGGCGGCTGGATGACGGTGCAGAAAACCATCGTCTTCTTCAAGTAAGACCTGTGCGTCGCGTGCAGCAGGCGGCATGCCTGCTCACGCGACCGGCCGCTGACCGGGCATCACCTTCCCGGACGCTGACGCATTTTCAGCAATGGAAGCGCTGCACCAACAAGGTCAGCTGATGGGCCACTTTGTCGAGGTCTTCGGCGGTCTCGGCAGTCGATTTCATCGCTGCCGAGGTTTCCTCAACCATGGTCGCGATCTCTTCGACCCGCTGGGCGATGCTGTCGCTCGCCTGACTCTGTTCCTTGGTCGATTCGGCGACCTCGCGTATGCGCACCAGCGTCGTTTCAGCCCCCGTCTTGATGTGGCTCAGCGCCTCGGCCGCGTCCTCGGCGGCTTTCACCCCCGCCACCACCTGCGGCAAGGCGGCATCCATGACGCCAACGACCTGCACCGTATCCGACTGGATACCTTCGATCATCTTTTCGATCTCTATCGTCGCCAGCGATGTCCGCTCGGCCAGTTTGCGCACTTCATCGGCCACCACCGCAAAGCCGCGCCCCTGCTCGCCGGCGCGCGCCGCCTCGATCGCCGCATTGAGCGCCAGCAGATTGGTTTGCCCGGCAATATCCTTGATCACCCCGGCAATCGAGGAGATCTGCCTGGCTCCTTCTTCCAGCTTGCGAATCCGGCCCGAGGCGTTATTGACGCTCGCCGCGATCTCGTTGATTTCATGGCTGGCCACCTGAATCCGCTTGAACCCGTCCTCGGACAAGGAGACCGACTCCCGCGAATTGTGCTGGGTATCTTTGGCACTGTCCGAAATATGGTTGATGCTCACCGTCATTTCCTCGATCGCCGCCGCCATTGACGAGGTCGCATCGGATTGCCGTTCGGAGGCGATGGCCACTTCGCGGGCCGCGGTGTTGATGCGCTCGGTACCCTGCGTCAGCTGAGTCGAACAATGACTGATATCGCCGAGCATCTGGCGGACCGAGCCGACCATGTCGCGCATCGAATCGAGCATGCTGCCTTTCGCGGCCGGCGGAATATCGCCGGTCAGATCACCCGCCGCGACTTGCGACATGAAGCGGATGGCATCGGCCGGCTCGCCGCCGACCTGGCGCAGCACCCCTCTGACGATGACCACGCCAAACGTCGCCATGACCAGCAGGACAACGAGCGCGAATGACAGCGAGAAAACCAGGCGTTCATTGAACTCATGTTTGATGTCGTCCATATAGACACCGGTGCCGAGCATCCAGCCCCAGGGCTCGAAATGCATGACGAACTGCAGTTTTTCGACCGCCACCTGCTCGCCCGGCCGAGGGAAAAACGAGTCTACAAAGGCGCTGCGCTGGCTTTGCAAGGCGGCCAGCAGATCCTTGATGGGATAGCCGCCCCGGCTGTCCTTGATCTTTTCCCGCAAATCCTGACCAATGAACTCGGCCTTGGTGTGATAAATGTTTATGCCTTGCATCGTGTAGGCATAAAAATATTCGGTTTTTCCATCCGCCCCGCCGTAGCGAGCCGTTCGGATTGCCGCCAGCGCAGCTTGTTGCGCCTGTTCGCGCGTCAGCTTGCCGCTCTGCTCTTGTGCCTGGAAGTCGGCAATCGTATTGAACAAAGCTTCGGTGACCGATTTGATCTGGACCTTTTTGCTCGCCGACAAATCGCGCTTCATCTCGACGACGGAAACCGTTGTCAGGCCGACCATGCCGATCAACGACAGCACGACCAGCAGAATGACCTTGGTCCTGAACTTGAGTTTGTTGAACATATCTCCTCCTCAATGGCCCTGTTTTTTCAAATAATTTTGAAAATACAAAATGCTCATCGCGCTCTGTTATCGATATTGAATTCGCCACGCAATGTGTTGAATATCTTAGATAACTCCGGTCTTCGCCAGGCAGATTTATGATGAGCGGCAATAATCTGCCGGCCAGAGGCCGGATACGGCAGCCCAACGGTAAGCGGCGCCTTCCCGGAAGGCCGGTCAAATTTTGCTTATTCGTTATACCGGAATAAGCAATGAAGAAGTTCGTCCTTCGCCGGTCGCGCCCGGCACCTTAGATTCGCTTCCTTCATTCACATTCTGGAACCGGACAATGAATTCAGTCTTCAAGCGGATCGTTTCATCTGTAGCCATCGCGCTGGCCTCCGTCGGCATCGCCCAAGCCGAAGCCCCCAAGGAAATCCGCCTGGATTACGCTTATTACTCGCCCCCCAGCCTGGTGCTCAAGCGCTTTGGCTGGCTGGAGCAGGACCTCAAGACTGAAAACATCCCGGTCAAATGGGTGCTCAGCGCCGGCAGCAACCGGGCGCTCGAATATCTCAACAGCGGCAGCGTCGATTTCGGCTCCACCGCGGGCCTGGCCGCCGTACTGAGCAAGGCCAACGGCAACCCGATCAAGGGCGTCTATATTTTCTCCCGCCCGGAATGGACGGCGCTGGTCGTCCCCAAGGATTCGCCGATCAAGTCGATCAAGGATCTGAAGGGCAAGAAAGTGGCCGCCACCAAGGGCACCGATCCCTTCCTCTTCCTGTTGCGCAGCCTGCATGCCGAAGGCCTGAAGAAGACCGACATCGAGCACGTCGCACTGCAGCACGCCGACGGCCGTGCCGCACTGGAACAAGGCAAGGTCGATGCCTGGGTCGGACTCGATCCGCTGATGGCGGCCAGCGAAGTCGAGGCCGGATCGAAGCTGATCTATCGTAATGTGGCCTACAACACCTACGGCTTCCTCAACGTCACCGAGAAATTTGCCAAGGATCATCCGGATCACGTCAAGAAGGTCATTGCCGCCTACGAAAAGGCCCGCAAGTGGATCATCGCCAACCCGGATGAAACCGCCAGGATCGTTTCCGAAGAAGCCAAGCTGGCGCTGCCAGTGGCCAAGCTGCAACTGACCCGCAACGATTTCAGGAACCCGGTTCCGGGTGAAGAGCACGTCAAGGCCTTCAAGTCGGCCGCTTCGATCCTGGTCGAAGAAGAACTGGTCAAGAAGGGTACGGACGTGAACAAGGTGATCGATGATCTGATCGAGCCGAGCTTCGCCAAAGCCGTCGTTCGCTAAAGAGGCCACCGGATGAGCCTGAGCAGCACCGCCGCCCTCCCCGTCGCAGGCGAGATCCCGGCCGGCAACTCATTCCGCTGGCAGGCCCTGGCCCGCAAGGGCCAGGGCCTGATCGTGCCGGTCATCCTGCTGATCGTCTGGGAAAGCGTCGTCCGGCTCGGCTGGGTCAGCGCCCATTTGTTGCCGCCGCCGAGCGAACTGGTCTTTACGCTGGCCGATCTCGGACAGAGTGGCGCCATCTTCGGCCATATCGGCGTCAGTTCGCTGCGTGTCGCGATCGGCTTTTCGATCGGCGCCTTCCTGGCCCTGGTCGTCGGCGCCGCCGTCGGCCTGTCGCGCCGGGTCGAAGCCCTGCTCGACCCGACTTTCCAGGCCATCCGCGCCATCCCGTCGCTCGCCTGGGTGCCGCTGCTGCTGCTCTGGCTGGGCATCGACGAGTCGCCGAAAATCACCCTGATTGCGATCGGCGCCTTTTTCCCGGTCTACCTGAACTTCGTCGCCGGCATTCAGAACGTCGATCGCAAGCTGGTCGAAGTCGGCGGCATCTACGGGCTGAGCGGTCGCAAGCTGATTACCCGGATATTCCTGCCGGCTTCGCTGCCCAATCTGTTTACCGGGCTGCGCTCCAGCCTGTCGCTGGCCTGGATGTTCCTGGTGGCGGCCGAACTGATCGCCGCGACCAAAGGCCTCGGCTATCTGCTGACCGATGGCCGCGAAACCGGCCGGGCCGACCTGGTCATCGTCGCCATCATCGTCCTGGCCCTGCTCGGCAAATTCAGCGACAGCCTGTTGTGCGGGCTCGAACGCCGCCTGCTGGCCTGGCGCGACGTCTTCGACAGCCGCCCCTCCTGAGCCTCCCCATGTCACAACAATTGCTAGAACTGGCCGTCAAGGCCAAGGATTTCCAGAGCCATCGCGTCATCGACAATGTCGAGTTTTCCATCGGCCAGGGCCAGGTGGTCAGCCTGGTCGGGCCGAGCGGTTGCGGCAAGAGCACCTTGCTGCGCATCGTCGCCGGACTGGATGCCGACTATCAGGGCGAGGTCCGCATCAAGGGCGAAAAGCCGCACCTGCATTCGCGCGATGTCGGCTTCATCTTTCAGGAGCCACGCCTGCTGCCCTGGCTGACCGTCGCCGAAAACGTCGGCTTCGACCTCGGTCGGGCCGGCGGCAAGCATCCGCGCGTCCATGAACTGCTGGCCGAAGTCGGCCTGGCCGATTTCGCCAACGCTTACCCGAAGCAGCTTTCGGGTGGCATGGCGCAGCGGGCGGCGATTGCCCGCGGCCTGTTCACCCAGCCCGCGCTACTGCTGCTCGACGAACCGTTCAGTGCCGTCGACGCTTTCACCCGCATGCGCCTGCAGGACCTGCTGCTCTCGATCGCCAGCCACCATGGCACGACGCTGCTGCTGGTCACCCATGACGTCAACGAGTCGGCCTACCTGAGCGACCGGGTCATCGTCATGGCCAGCCGCCCGGGGCGGATCAGCGGCGATGTAACGATCGACCTGGCGCGCCCGCGTGACCGCCGCAACCCGAAGCTGGCACGCAAGGAAGCGGATATCCTGACCCTGCTCAACGGCGGCAGTCACAATTACCTGGACATCTCGGAAGACCTGGCACAATCGACAACCGCGCATCAACCCTTGATGATTTCCCGCTTCAATTTTGCCTACTAATCCCCGATACCCCCTATGAATGCAGAAGAACTCAAGGCGCGCCAGGCGCCGATCAAAGCCCAATACCAGCAGGATCCGGCGAGCGCCTTGCGCACCCTTTCGGCCCGCGGCCGCTTGACGCCCAACGACCAGACCGTGCGCATCGAAACCGGCCACGGCAAAGTACTGGCCGGCCTGCATCCGGCCACCGGCGGCAGCGGCGAGGACGCCTGCTCGGGCGACATGCTGCTCGAAGCGCTGGCCGCCTGTTCCGGCGTCACCCTGCAAGCCGTGGCGACCGCCATGGGCATCGCAATCCGCGAAGGCACGGTGTCGGTCGAAGGCGACCTCGACTTTCGCGGCACGCTCGGCGTCAGCAAGGATGCGCCGGTCGGCTTCAGCGACATTCGCCTGAAGTTCGTACTCGACACCGATGCCACCGACGACCAGTTGAACAACCTGCTGCGTCTCTCGGAGCGCTACTGCGTCATTTATCAAACGCTGAAACAGCCGCCCCAGCTGCATCTCGAACGGCAGAGGCAGGCATGAGCCGGATCGCCCCTGAAACCCTCGCCGCCCATGGCGGCAGCGGCATCACCGAACCGTATCGCGACATCGTTCAACCGATTCATCTGGCGACCACCTTCGAACGCGCGGAAGACGGCAGCTACCCGGGCGGGCGGGTCTATTCGCGCGACCAGAGCCCGGCCTACGACAGCAGTGAAAAACTGCTGGCCGAACTGGAAGGCGGCGCCCAGGCGCTACTGTTCGCCTCCGGCATGGCGGCGGCAACAGCCGTCCTGCAAGCCCTCAAACCGGGCGACCGGATTCTCGCCCCGCGCTCGACTTACTGGGCGTGGCGCAACTGGTTGCGCGACTTCACCAGCCAGTGGGGCATCGAACTGGCCTTGTACGCCAATAGCGACCTGGCCGATCTCGAACGCCAGCTGAATGCGGCGCCAACCCAGTTGCTGTGGATCGAAACGCCGGCCAACCCGACCTGGGAAATCACCGACATTGCCGCCGCTGCCGCGCGGGCCAAGGCCGCCGGGGCAAAAGTGGTGGTCGACTCGACCGTCGCCACGCCGGTCTTCACGCGGCCGATCGAGCTGGGAGCCGACATCGTGCTGCACTCGGCCACCAAATACCTCAACGGCCATTCGGACGTGGTCGCCGGCGCACTGGTCGCCCGGGCGACGGATGATTTCTGGTTGCGCATCCGCAAGGCTCGAAACCTCGGCGGGGCGGTGCTTGGCCCGTTCGAAGCATGGTTGCTGCAGCGCGGCTTGCGCACGCTCTTTCTGCGGGTACGGACGGCGGCCGCCAACGCCGAGAAAGTGGCTCTCTTTCTGGCCGGCCACCCGGCGGTCGTCGAAGTGCTTTACCCGGGCCTGCCGGGCAACCCCGGCTACGCGGTGGCGGCCCGCCAGATGCAGGGCGGCTTCGGCGCCATGCTTTCGGTACGGATTGCCGGCGGGGAAAGCGGATCCCGGGCCGTGGCGGGCAAACTCAAGCTGTTCCGGCAAGCCACGTCACTGGGCGCCGTCGAAAGTCTGGTCGAACACCGCGCCAGCGTCGAAGGCGCCGGCACGCTGGTGCCCGACGACTTGCTGCGGCTGTCGATCGGCATCGAGTCGGCCGAGGATCTGATTGCCGATTGGCAACAAGCATTAGCGTAAAAACCGGAACGAAGATCGCTTCAAGCCAACAGGGGCGCCTGGGCAAAGCACAACGCCAAGCTCAGGGAGTCCCGCTTTCTTTGGAGACGCTGGCAGAAGCTAACTCCTTCTCCGAGCGCGATTAGCGCATCGTCGAGGCGCGCTTCGTCGCGCGGCTGCAGAACCGGGACTGAGCGACTCCAGTCATCGAGCAAAGCCGGCTTGATATGTATTTCGACACCCGCCGCCTGCAAGGCGTACCACAGCCTGGCATGCGTGAAATCGCCAGCCACCGGATGGATGGATGGCCCGATCCAGAGAAACGGCTTTCCGGCGAGTGAGTCGGCCGGCAATCCCGCAAGCAGGGCGCCCAGCGCGCTCGCCGCCTGATCGCCGCCGACCAGGACAAGCGCGCTCGCCGCAAGGATTCCCTGAGAAATGCCGGGCGACGCCACGGACAACGCTCGCCAGCGGATCGAGCGGGCCGCAAACCAGCTACCGAGGTTGCCCAGTAGCGCGGTTACCACCGGTGGTGCCTCGACGGGGGCAGCAACTATCAATATCGACATGCAAATCGACCAGGCCGGGTGAAAGGAGAGACATCAATCTAACCCTTGGTGGCGGTGCTCCGAACGACGAAAAAACGCTTTCGATATAAGCCAAGCGCCGGACAGTTTTTATCGACATAACCTAATAAAAATTAGATCGTTTCCCAGATCGTTGGCGGCCTTGAACATAGCGCCGAAGCATTTCCAATTCCCCTCTCCTGAACAAACCATGCCCACTCCCGTCACATTTCCGGTTCCCGAAGACATCGCCGCCAACGCGCACATCGACGCAGTAACTTATGCCGCCAACTACCGCCGCTCAATCGAAGACCCATCGCGCTTTTGGGCAGAACAGGCGAAATCGATCGACTGGATTCAGCCGTTCACCGTCGTCAAGGACACGCGCTTCGACCCGGTCGATCCGACCATCCGCTGGTTTGCCGACGGCACCCTGAATGCCTCGGTGAACTGCATCGATCGCCATCTTCCCGGCAAGGCCGACAAGCCGGCCATTTTCTGGCAAGGCGATGACCCGGATGAATCGCGCACGGTAACTTGGGGCGAACTGGCCGACCAGGTCAATCGATTCGCCAACGTCCTGAGTGGGCTCGGCGTCCAGAAGGGAGATGTGGTCACGATCTATTTGCCGGTGATCCCCGAGATCATGGTCGCGATGATGGCTTGCGTTCGCATCGGCGCCATCCATTCGGTCGTATTTTCCGGGTTCTCGGCCGAGGCGCTCGCCAACCGGATCGAGGATGCCGGCGCCAAGGTGCTGATTACGGCGGACGAGAGTCGACGCGGCGGCCGGGTCGTGCCACTGAAAGAGAACGCCGATGCGGCGCTCAAGAATCAGCCATCGGTCACCGATGTTGTCGTAATCCGCCGGACCGGCGCCCGCGTTCCCTTCACCGCCGGGCGCGACCACTGGTTCGACGAGGCCATCGCCCAGGCCGACCCTTGGTGCCAGCCCGTCGTCGTCGGCGCCGAGGATCCGCTGTTCATTCTGTACACCTCCGGCTCGACCGGCAAACCGAAAGGGCTGGTACACACGACCGGGGGCTATCTCGTCCACACTGGGACCAGTTGGCGGAACATTTTCGACTGGCACGAGGGCGATGTTTTCTGGTGTACCGCCGACGTCGGCTGGGTGACCGCCCATACCTACAAAATCTACGGCCCGTTGCTCAATGGCGCAACCAGCGTGCTGTTCGAAGGCGTTCCGACCTGGCCGGACAGCTCGCGCTGGTGGTCCATCATCGAGCGCTACCGCGTGAACATCTTCTACACGGCACCGACGGCAATCCGCTCGCTGATGCGCGAAGGAGAGGCGCCGGTCCGCCGGCACGATCTCTCTTCATTGCGCATCCTCGGCTCGGTCGGCGAACCGATCAATCCGGAAGCCTGGCACTGGTATCACAAGCTTATCGGCGGCGGTCGCTGCCCGATCGTTGACACCTACTGGCAGACCGAAACCGGTGCCGTCCTGCTCGTCCCGATGCCCGGCGCCATTCCCAATAAGCCGGGCTACGCGGCAAAGCCCTACTTCGGCATACGCCCGGAACTCACCAACAGCCAGGGCGAGGTTCTCGCGGGCGAAGCCGAAGGCAACATGTGCTTTGCCGACTCCTGGCCGGCCCAGGCACGAACCATCCTGCACGACCACGAACGTTTCGTCCGCACCTATTTTTCCCAGTTTCCCGGCTACTTCTTCACTGGCGACGGCGCCAGTCGCGACGCCGACGGTTATTACCGGATCAGCGGCCGGGTGGACGATGTCATCAATGTCTCAGGCCATCGCCTCGGCACGGTTGAGCTGGAAAGCGCCATCGCCTCCCACCCGGCAGTCGCCGAATCGGCGGTGGTCGGCTACCCCCACGAAATCAAGGGGCAAGGCGTCTTTGCCTTTGTGACCCTGAAGGCAACGGTAGAAGAAAGCGATCAACTGCGCCACGAGATCGTCAATCTGGTCCGCAGCCGCATCGGCCCGATTGCCTCGCCCGATCTGATCCAGTGGGCGACAGCGCTGCCGAAGAATCGGGCCGGCAAGATTCTGCGTCGCATATTGACCAAGATCGCGGCCAACGAATTCGACAATTTCGGCGATACGTCGACTGTCGCCGACCCGCTGATTGTCGATGACATCGTCGAGAGGCGACGTCAATCGATCAACCCGGCTCGGTGAGCCGCCCGTTCCAAAGCACGAACTACTTCATATCTCGCGGATGGTAGTGCTTAGTCTTGTCCTTGGCGGCATTCTTCTTGGCAGGGGTGGCGGGTAGCACATCCTGCGGAACCCCCGTCTTATCCTGAACATGGGAGAGAGGGAGCTGCAACTCGCGAGCGGGCTTCTACCCCAGGCGCTTATCCAATGCCTGCCGATCGGTACAATCGCATTCGGAACCGCCGGCACGTAGGACAGGCATTGCCCTCTTTTTAGTTTGGCGATCATTCGGAGTTCCCGCCGCCGATAACGGACGTTAGCCGTATACTGGTCACTGCTTAGGATCCAGTCCGGGCAGCCGCTGGAGCAGCCGCTCCACTTCCGCTACGTGATATCAGGTGCCTGTGATCCTTCTTCGACAATCCGCCGCGCTTCCCCGGTCTGCCCTTCGATGAGCAGCCGGGCGTCCCGCCGTCTCCTGGCCAAGGAGCTGGCTGCAGCGGCCGCCGCCTATCAGGCTGCCGCCGTCATCCCGCATTGCGCCGAGTGCGCCAAGCCTTGTTGCCGACTCGACTCGCTGGTCCTCGAACTGGAATGGAAGCAACTCAAGTCGTTCTGGCGACTTGAAGAGTCGCGCACCGCCTTCGACAGAAAGCTCTCCGCCGGCCAAGGCCCGGAGGAGATCCGAGCGGGCGACGGGCTCTACTACATCCATAGCAAAGCCTGCCCCGCCTACGACGAAACGCACCGCTCGTGCCGGGTCTACGGCCAGGAACTCAAGCCTTTGGGGTGCACGGATTTCCCGGTATACGAGGATCGCGGCTGCGTCGTCGCGGACCTGCGCTGCGAAGCCGTGAACATCGAGGCATTGGCGGCCACGATTGCCGGCGCTGTGGGGCAAGAGTTTCGCATCGTCAAATCGGCCGACGAAGAGTTCCCCTTCCTCGTCTCACTGTCGGCAAGAAAAGTGGGCACCAAGCGGAAGTTGGGCGATTGACTGCGCGGCGGTTCAGGACGGACGCTGAACAGGCCGCTATGCAACAAAGTGGAATTCAGGGCTTGAGAACCTTTTGAATCGGGTGAAAACGGGAAGCGCCGCCTCAACTTAAGCGGTGTTCGAGAACCCCAGCGGGCCGGCAGACTGCTAGAATCCTTCCCCCCACGCCGCCTCGCCGGTTGCCGCCGCGAACCGGTCTTTTTCCCGAAAACCAGAACTAATCCCATGCGCCGTTCCCGTTCCGAATACCTCGACCTGCCCAGCGTTCGCCTGCACGTCCGCCGCTGGGGCAAGCCCGATGCCCCGACGCTGTTCCTGCTGCACGGCTGGATGGACGTGTCGGCCTCCTTCCAGTTCGTCGTCGATGAACTGCAACAGGACTGGAACATCATCGCGCCCGACTGGCGCGGCTTTGGGCTTTCCGAGTGGCTGAACCGGCCCTATTTCTTCGCCGAACACCTGGGCGACATGGAAGCCATCCTCGACCATTACGCGCCCGAGGGGAAAGTCCGGCTGGCCGGTCACAGCATGGGCGGCATCCTGGCCTGCCTGTATGCCGGCATCCGGCCGGAGCGGGTGGACAAGCTGGTCACGCTCGAAGGCTTCGGCATCGCGCCGAGCCAGCCCGAGATGGCGCCGGAACGTTACCAGCAGTGGCTGAATACGCTGAAAAAGCCGCCACGCATGCACGTTTACGCCGATCGCGACGCTTTTGCCCGGCGCCTGCTGCGCACCGATCGTTTCCTGACCGCCGAGCGCGCCGAATTCCTCGCCAAACATCTGGCCCGCATCGGCGATGGTGAAAACCGCTGCGGCCAGCGCCGGCATGGCGTGATCTGGAACGGCGACCCGTGGCACAAGCCGTCGTCGCCCTACTTGTTCCGCCTGGAGGAATCGATGGCAGTGTGGAACAAAATTACCTGCCCGGTCCTCTGGGTAGCCGGCCGCCAGTCCTGGGTGGTGCGCGAATACGCCACCCGGCCGGGCGACTGGGAAGCCCGCCGGGCCTGCTTCGCCGATGTTGCGGAAAGCTGGATCGAGGACGCCGACCACATGCTGCACCACGACCAGCCAGCCGATGTGGCGCGCCTCATCGAAACATTCCTTACCTGATTGCGCGCCAAGGCCGGCAAATTAATACCGGGGGCCGGCCAAACGACGGCCCATAATACGCTCCCCATTTCTGCCAGCAGACGCCACCACCATGCCTTGCCGCCGCCTCTTCATCGTCGCCCTGATTCCCCTGCTGCTGACTGCCTGCAGCGAGCCGGAAGACACCGGGCCGGGCCAGCCCGTCGCCCATCGCCGCACCGCCTTCAACACCATCCTGAAAGCCTTCGAGCCGATGGGCAGCCAGTTGCGCAAGAGCCAATACAAAGCGGACGATTTCATCGCCCTGGCCAAGCGTTTGAACCAGGCGAAACAAGGCCCCTGGGAATACTTCACGCCGGGTAGCGACTATCCGCCAAGCCGGGCGACCGGCGCAGTGTGGTCGGAAGCGGAAAAATTCGAGGCGCATCGCCAGGATTTCTTCAAGGCCGCCGACCAATTGCTCGTCGCCGCCGAAACCCGCGACGAAGCCAAGGCGAAAGCCGCCTACGAGGTACTCCACGATACCTGCCGCGAGTGCCACAAAACCTTCAAGAAATCCTAGGGCCGGGGATTCCCGGGCTCAGGACTTGAGCAGCTCTTCCCGCATCCCGAGCCAGCGCCGCAGGTGGCGCTCGGCCTGGTCGGGCGCCTGCAGCAACATTTCTTCGGCGACTTCGCGCGCCATGTCGACCAGATCGGCATCCATTTCCAGATCGGCGTAGCGCAACAGCGGCACACCGCTTTGCCGGCTCCCGACGAATTCGCCGGGACCGCGCAGATGCAAATCCTGGCGGGCGATCTCGAAGCCGTCGGTGTTCTCGAAAATGATTTTCAGACGCTGGCGGGCCGTTTCCGAGAGCGGCCCGGCAAAAACCAGCACGCAACTCGACTCATGCGCCCCGCGCCCGACCCGACCACGCAACTGGTGCAACTGCGACAGGCCGAAGCGTTCGGCATGCTCGATCACCATCAGGCTGGCATTCGGCACATCAACGCCGACTTCGATCACCGTCGTCGCCACCAGCACATCGATTTCGCCGGCTGCGAAGGCGGCCATCACTGCCTGCTTCTCGTCGGCCTTCAAGCGGCCATGGACGAGGCCGATGCGCAACAGCGGCAGGTCGGTCGACAATTGCTCGTAGGTATCCTGTGCCGTCTGCAATTGCAGCGCTTCGGATTCCTCGATCAGCGGACAGACCCAGTAGGCCTGCCGGCCTTCGCCGACCAGCTTGGTGACGAAGCCGACCACGTCTTCGCGCCGGTTGTCGGCGACCAGCCGCGTCTTGATCGGCGTCCGCCCCGGCGGCAGTTCATCGAGCACCGTCACGTCGAGATCGGCGTAATAGCTCATGGCCAGCGTGCGCGGGATCGGCGTCGCCGACATCATCAGCTGGTGCGGATTCGCCCCCTTCTTGCGCAGCGCCAGGCGCTGGGCGACGCCGAAACGGTGCTGCTCGTCGACAATGGCCAGACCGAGCCGGGCGAAATCGACGCCATCCTGGATCAGCGCATGCGTCCCGACGACCAGTTGCGCGCCGGCCGCCAGCGCCGCCAGTTGCGCTCGTTTGGCGGCGCTCTTCAGGCTGCCGGACAGCCAGGCGACGCGGATGCCAAGCGGCTCCAGCCAATCGCGCAGTTTCAGATAATGTTGCTCGGCGAGGATTTCGGTCGGCGCCATGAAGGCCGCCTGCCAGCCGGCCGAGATCGCCTGACAGGCAGCCAGTGCGGCGACGATGGTCTTGCCGGCACCGACGTCACCCTGCAACAGGCGCTGCATCGGGTAAGGCTGCGCGAGATCAGCGGCAATTTCGGCCATGGCGCGCAATTGCGCCCCGGTCAAACCGAACGGCAGCTGATCGACGAGGCGCGCCCCGAGATCGTCCTGCGCCACCAGCACCGGCGCCCCCTGCTGGCGCCGGGCCAGATAGGCGCGGCGCAGCGACAACTGCTGGGCCAGCACTTCATCGAACTTGACCCGCCGCCAGGCCGGGTGATTGCGGGCATGCAGCGTATCGACCGCAGTGCCGGGCGGCGGCGCATGGAGAAAGCGCAGACTGCGGGCGAAGCCGGGCAGTTTCAGGCGCTGGCGCAAAGCTTCGTCGAGCGTCTCGGAAAGGTCGCCATCGGCCAGGGCGCGCGTGATCAATTTCTGCAGCACCGAATTGGCCAGCCCGGCGGTGGTCGGGTAGATCGGCGTCAAGCCCTCGGCCAGCGGGGCATCCTCGGCCACCTTGCGAAAGCGCGGGTGCACCATCTCGGCGCCGAAGAAGCCGCCGCGCACTTCGCCAAAGGCCCGGATCCGCGAACCCTCGCTCAGGACTGCCTGCTGGCTCGGGTAGAAGCTGAAGAAACGCAGCGTCAGTTCGCCGCTCTCGTCCTCGGCCCGAACGATCATCTGGCGGCGCGGCCGGAACTGGATTTCACTCGACAGCACGACCACCTCGACCTGCACCGGCGCACCGTGACAAGCCTGCGCCACCGGCGTGATGGACGTTTCATCCTCGTAGCGCAGCGGCAGGTGCACCAGCAAATCGGCCTCGCTGTGGAGGCCGATTTTCGCCAGTTTCTTGCGCAACGCTTCCGTAGCGCGAATCGGGGCCGGCGCCCCGCTCTCCGGCATCAGCCGATGAACATCACCGCATCGGCCTCGACCAGCGCGCCCCGCGGCAGTTCCTTGACGCCGACGGCAGCCCGTGCCGGATACGGCGCGCTGAAGTAAAGCGCCATCGTTTCATTGACCCGGGCAAAGTGGGCCAGGTCGGTCAGGAAGACATTGAGCTTGACGACATCGGCCAGCGAACCGCCTGCCGCTTCGGCGACAGCCTTGAGATTTTCAAAGACGCGAACGATTTGCCCGTCGATGCCGTCTACCATCTGCATGGATGCCGGATCGAGTCCGATCTGGCCGGACAGGTAAACAGTGTCGCCAACCCGGACGGCTTGCGAATAAGTGCCGATGGCAGCCGGGGCGTGCGGCGTGGCGATGATGGTCTTGGCCATTAGAGACTTCCTGTATCTGGATTGCAAAACCCTATTTTAGCCTTTGAAAGCCATGAACCCACGTATCGAATCCCTGGAAAAAATGCTCGACGGTCCGCGTGACGGCGCCCTGCTCCGCTTCTCGCTCGGCAACGAATACCTCAAGGCGGGCGATCCGGCGAAGGCCGGAAAATGCTTCCAGGAAGCCGTCGACCGCGACAGTCAGTACTCGGCGGCCTGGAAAGCACTCGGCAAGGCCCTCGCCGAAGCCGGTGAACACGTCGCCGCGCTGGCCGCCTACGAACGCGGCATCAGCGTCGCCGAAAGCAAGGGCGACATTCAGGCCGCGAAGGAAATGACGGTCTTTGCCAGACGGATCCGGAACGCGCTTGGCCGTTGAGTTCGACGCCGGGACAAGGCTTTCCAGCCGCCGCACGGGTTCGCCGGAACGATTGGCCGCCATGCCGAATGGGATAGAATCACACCTCCTTTCAATCAAGAAAACAGGGAGAAGGCGTGAAAAATATTCTCAAACTTGCCGCACTACTTGGCCTCGTCGCGACGCTGACCACCGGCTGCGCAGTCAATCGAGCCACAGGCAGCGTTGATCCATCAACCAATCTGTCAGCCATCAAAACCATGTATGTGAAAAAGATCCCGGCCGAGGATGGCGGTACCAACGAGTTGATTGCCGACAAATTGCGGACCAAAGGCGTTACCGTGACGACCGGCACCGAAGCCCCGCCGAGCAACGTCGATGCGGTCGTCACCTATATCGACAAATGGATGTGGGACATCACCATGTACATGCTCGAACTGACCATCACCATCCGCGACCCGAAGACCGATTTCCCGATGGCGACCGGCAATTCGTATCACACCTCACTGACTCGCCTATCTCCGAAGGAAATGGTCAACGAAGTCGTCGACAACATCTACAAAGGGGCGAAATAAATGGGACGATCAATTTCCCGCGGCAGCGCGCTTCTCCTTGCGACCGCCCTCGCCTTCACCCTGGTTGGCTGTTCCTCGCCGGCCAGTCGCGAAGGGATGACACCAACGGGCCTGACGACCAGCAAGCATTTCCCCCATAGCCTGGCGGTTCAAGCCAGTGGCGGCGCGGAAACCGGGGCCATGGACAGCAGCAATATCGCCGATGCCGACCTGAAGGCGGCCATCGAAGATGCCGTGGTGCAAAACAAGCTGTTCAAGAGCATCGTCCAGGGAGCCGGTGGCGATTACGCACTGAGCGTTCGCGTGACGAGCCTGGCGAAACCGATCTTCGGGACAACATTTACCGTTGAGATGGAAACCGGCTGGTCGCTATCGCGGACGGCCGACCAATCGGTGGTCATGCGCAAATCAGTCAAATCCTCCGGAACGGCGACCATGGGCGACGCCTTTGCCGCCGTCACCCGCCTGCGACTGGCAGTCGAGGCAGCCGCTCGGGACAATATCAGTCAGGGCCTTGCCGCCATTGCCGGACTAGACCTCTAACGTCTTGTTACAAAGCAGCCCGGCCCTGCCGTCGGCCGGGCCGGGGGCGAGTGCGTTAAACAGGTACACACTGAACGGAGTCGCCCCCAATGCCCTTGCTGCAAAAACTCATTCGATTCGCCCTCGCTGCCGCCCTGCTCGGCAGCCTGGGGGGCTGCATCGTGGCCCCGGCGCATCCAGTCGGCTATCGCGGGCCGCCGGTCTATGTCGAGACCTACCCGACTTACCGCCACGCCTACCCGAATACCTATTACGACGGCTATGGCTACGGCGATCGCGGCGGCCGCTATTACCGGGAAGAACGTCGCTACGAAGAGCCGCGCCGGATGGAGGCGCCGATTCCCAGCCCGGCCCAGGTGCACCGCGACATTCGCCGCAGCCTCGGATTGCCGCGCCTGCCCGGGATGCCCTGAGTTAGGGGCGGCCGCCCTTAGGGGGAACCAGTATTGTCTCGACGCCCAGTTCCCTGAGCTTGGCTTGCGCCGCTTCGGCTTCCTTGCGAGTGCTGAAGGGGCCAACTTGGACCCGCGTCTCCAGCGTCGACGGTACGCCGCTCAAGGTCAGTTTGGCGTGCAACTCCTCAGCCCGCTGCGCACTGGTAAACACCCCGGCCTGCAAAACGAAGCCAGCGAATAGCCGTGCCACGCCGGACGGCGGAGCGGGCGGTGCGCTGCGCGTCTCGACAACGCGGGCCGCCGGTTTGGCGGGCGCGACAACCGACGGCTCGGGTGCCACGCTAGGGCCGGCGCTAGCCTCGGGGGCCGCACGCGGCGTTGGTGATGGCTGACGAACCGGGGCTGGCGCCAGCGGGCGCACCGGCGCCGGCGTCGCAGCTGGCGACGGGGCGCCTGGAGTCTTCGCTGGGGCGGCGGGAGATGGCGCTGCTGGACGGCTTTCCGGACTTGGCTCCGGTTTGCTCTCGGCCACGGCCGGTGCGGCGGCTTCGGCAACCGGTTCCGGCACGGCCGCGGCGGTAGGCGGTTCCGGCAGGTTCTCGGCCGGCGTCACCGGCTGCGACACTTCCTTTTTCGGGGCAACCGGTACCGGCTGGGTGAATACCTGGGCCTCCGGTTCTTCCGGCGGCGAAGCCAGGTAGTCGAAGAAAGCCAGCACGCCGAGCAGGACGGCAACCAGGACGCCGGCAACCGCCAGACGCTTGATCAGCGTACCGCGCAAATCGGCAGCGTTGTCCTCGTTTTCGGGTGTTGTCGATTTTTCCGTCATTCCGCCCCTCCCCGCTCCTGGCTCTTGGCCAGCGCCACCACCAGTTCCGCCTCGGCGCGGGCAATGCCGCAACGTTCGGCAATCATCGCCGGCTCGTAACCGGCCAAAGCCATCTGCATCGCATCGCCGTAAATCGGGGAAACCGATTGCGATGCCTGGACATGCGCCAACTCCTGCAACATGTCTTCGCGCAAGGCGGCCAGTTCGCCGCGAATGGAATCGACTTCGTCGCGCAATTGGGCCATTTCCTGCTCAAGGCTCTGCCGCATCATTTCCTCGGCCATGCCGGCCGGCGCCCGCTCCCAAAGCTCCTCGGCCGCCCCAGCCTCTTCCGCAGCCGATCCGGCCAGGGGTTCGACCGATGGCTCTAGCGTCGGCGGCGTTTCCGGCAGGGTCGCCGACAGGCGCTTGTGACGGATGCGCCGCATGCGCCACAACTCGAACACCATATAGATGGCGACCAGCGAAATCAGGATGATTACGCCTTCACGCACCCCCAGCGAGATACCGCCCAGTTCAAGTGTCGGCAAATTCCCTCCGAGCACGAAGGCTTAGAACCCTACCGAATACTGCACGCCGACAACGTGGGCGCTGACGTCATAGCTGCCGCGCAGCGTCGTCGTTTGCTTGAGCTGGGCAACGCTCGGATCCTTGGCGTAAAGATAGGCGTAACCGAGATCGACCTTGCCGTAGCTGCCGGCATTCCATTGACCGCCGAGCGACAACCAGACGCGGTCGTTGTCCGGCACACGGGCCGAACGATCGTTGTCGGTGACCGGCGTACGGTCATAGGCGATGCCGAACTTGAGCTTCAGCGCATTGCTGGCCTGATATGCGGCGCCCCAGGCAAAGCGCCATGAATTCTTGTAGTTGAAGGCCTCCGAGGAAGCCAGCGCACCGGAGTTGCGACTAAAGACATCGAGCGACTTGATGGTATTCCAGCGCGTGTAGGACAAATCACCCATCGCTTCCCAGCGGTCGGAAACCTGCTGCCAGACGGAGAGAATGAACGTATCCGGCAATTTGACATCGGCTTTCACCGGCATCACGCCATTCGCCGTGCCTTCGAGCGTGTAGTCGATGGCCGAACGATAGGAAACCCCGACCCGCATGGCCGGCGACAACGTGAACAAGGCTCCGGCATTCCAGCCCCAGGCGGCATCGTCGCCTTTCAGGCGCGCCCCGGCGCTGGTCAGTTCCGCATCGATGGTCTGGTAATTGATCCCGAAGCCCAAGGAAACCTTGTCATTGAGCCGGTAAGCGATCGACGGGTTGTAATTTACCGTCTTGATTTCCGACTTCAGCGAATAGCTACGGCCAACCCAGTTGCTGTCGTCGTATTTTGTCTGGAGCCCGAACGGCGACGAGATACCGAGGCCGAGAAAGACTTGCGGCGCCACTTGCCAGGACAGGTAGGCATTCGGCACGGCCGCCCAGCCGCCGGCATTGCCACCGTTGCCGCCCGAACCAAGCAGGGGGCCGGTCGAACCCTCATTGCGGAACTCATAGCTTGGCCCAACGCCCGCGACGCCGGCCGACAGCTGAAAGCCGGTCAGCTGCGTCATGCCGGCCGGATTGAAAAAGACCGTACCGGCGTTGTCGGCGACCGCTGCCGAGCCGGCATATGCCGTAGCCAGGCCGCTGGCATTCTGCTCCCAGAGCTGGAAGGCAGCGGCCGATGCAGCGCCGGAAAAGGCAGCCAACAGCAGAGCAGGCAGGATACGCAGCGTCATTTTATTCATTGCTTGATTCTCTCGAAGGCGGGCGAATTGATTAACCGCGCGATTTTATTCCATTTCGGACGGTTTTTCGGGCGGAAGCGCGCGCTTGTTTCCGGCCATATCGATTGCCACGTAGGTCAGCTCCGCCTCGGTCACCTTGACGGTGATCGGATCGCTGTAATTGCGCTCGGCATAAACCTCGACCTTGACGGTAATCGAGGTTTTGCCGACCCGTACGATTTCGGCATAAAGACTGACGATATCCCCGACCGAGACCGGCTGCTTGAACAGGAAGGAGTTGACTGACACCGTCGCGACCCGGCCGCGCGCCCGGCGCATCGCCGGAATGGCGCCAGCCACGTCGACCTGGGCCATGACCCAGCCGCCGAAAACATCGCCGTTCTGGTTGAGATCGGCCGGCATCGGAACAACGCGCAGCGTTGAGTGCCGGGCAGGGAGGACGATGCGGTCGACGGTCATAATTTATCCAAAATTAAATCAATGCCTGATTTTCGCGGAAACCGGCCAGTTTTCATATACTGGCGCCCACCACCGAACAACATCCCAGAACAGGTTTCACGATGCGCCGCACCACCGCCCTCCCCAAACCGCCAGCCGGCCAGCCGCTGGCCGAAACCCACCTGTGGCTGACCGTGCGGACGCTGTTCCCCTATCTCTGGCGCTACCGGTTGCGCGTCATCGCCGCACTGGGCTGCCTGGTTGCCGCCAAGGTCGCCAACGTCAGCGTCCCGATGGTCTTCAAGGAGATGATCGACGGCCTGTCGAACACCCAGCAGGTACTGGCGCTGCCGGCGCTGCTCCTCGGCCTGTACGGGATGCTGCGCTTTTCGACGGCATTGTTTACCGAATTGCGCGAAATCCTCTTCGCCCGCGTCACCCAGCGCGCCGTCCGCCAGGTCGCCTTGGAAGTGTTCGGCCACCTGCACGCGCTCAGCCTGCGCTTTCATCTCGAGCGCCAGACCGGCGGCGTGTCGCGCGACATCGAGCGGGGTAGCCGGTCGATTTCCAGCCTGATTTCCTACACGCTGTATTCGATCCTGCCGACCCTGGTCGAAATCGGGCTGGTGCTGGCCATCCTGTTCGTCAAATACGACAGCGGCTATGTATTGATCACGCTGGTTTCGCTGGTCAGCTACATCGTGTTCACGGTCAAGGTCAGCAACTGGCGGATCGACATCCGCCGGGCGGTCAATGAAAACGACTCGGCGGCCAACACCCGGGCGGTGGACAGCCTGCTCAATTACGAGACCGTCAAATATTTCAACAACGAAGCCTGGGAAGCCCGTCGCTACGACGAGCAGATGCTCAAGTGGGAAGACGCCGCGACGCGCAGCCAGACTACCCTCGCCTTCCTCAATCTCGGTCAGCAGGCGATCATCGCCCTCGGCGTCACGGCGATGATGTGGCGGGCGGCCAACGGCGTGGTCGAGGGCCACATGACGATCGGCGACCTGGTGCTGGTCAATGCATTCCTGATCCAGCTTTACGCACCGCTCAATTTCCTCGGCATCGTCTATCGCGAAATCCGCCAGGCGCTGGCCGACATCGAGCGGATGTTCAAGCTGCTCCAGGAAAACCGCGAGATTGCCGACGCCCCGGACGCCCGCGAACTGCCGAGCGGGCCGCTGCAGATCAACTTCGACGCGGTCAATTTCGGCTACGACCCGGACCGCCAGATTCTCAAGAACGTCGATTTCGCCATCGCGCCGGGCAAGACGGTGGCCGTGGTCGGCCATTCCGGAGCCGGCAAATCGACGCTGTCGCGCCTGCTCTACCGTTTCTACGACGTTACCGGCGGGGCCATCCGGATCAACGGCCACGACCTGCGCAGCCTAAAGCAAAACAGCCTGCGCGCCGCCATCGGCATCGTGCCGCAGGATACCGTGCTGTTCAACGACTCGATTTTCTACAATATCAACTACGGCCGACCGACGGCCAGCCGGGAGGAAGTCTATGGCGCGGCCCGCGCCGCCCAGTTGCACGAGTTCATCGAATCCTTGCCGCAAAAATACGAAACCCGGGTCGGCGAACGCGGCCTCAAGCTGTCCGGCGGTGAAAAACAGCGGGTCGCCATTGCCCGGGCACTGCTCAAGAATCCGCCCATCCTGATATTCGATGAAGCCACCTCGGCACTCGACTCGGCGACCGAACGGGCCATCCAGAGCCAGCTTGAATTCGCCGCCATCGGCCGGACCACGCTGGTCATCGCCCACCGGCTATCGACCGTGATGAATGCCGACGAAATCCTGGTCATGAGCGATGGCCACATCATCGAGCGCGGCAGTCATGGCGCGCTGCTCGCCGCCGACGGGCAATACGCCCGGATGTGGAACCTTCAGCAGCAGGAAGACAGGGAAAAGAGCCCGGCCGGCGCGTAGCTTAAGTTCTATACTGCCGGCCGTTACGCCCTCCATCGATGAACAATCCACCGCCCTATTCCGATGCCGCAGACCGTTCGTTGTCGAGCTGGCTGTTGCCGGTCGTCGTCTTTTTACTGCTGGCGGCGGCGACGCTGGGCGCCTGGGTTTGGCAGTCCCGCGTGCAAACCGAAACCCGTGCGGCTTTCGCTATCCAGCAAAGCGCCGCGATCACCGGCGAAATTCGCGAACGGCTGCGCTTGCATGCGCAGTTCCTGCACTCGCTGCAGGCTTTTGCCGCAGCGCACCCGGAGCTCGACTTGCCAGCCTGGCGGCGCTTCGCACGCGAGACCGAGGTCGGCGGCCGGCTTTCCGGGCTATTCGCCTTTGGCTACGCATCGGCCGTCCGGTCCGGCGAAGAAAAGGCGTTTGTCCGGTCGATGCGCCGGCAGATCGACCGCAGCACTTTCCGGATATTTCCGCAATCGGCCGGCGATATCGCCGCACCGCTCACTTTTGCCGCCCCGGAAGGGCCAGAACTCAAGTCGTTCATCGGCTTCGATCTATTGAGCGAACCGACCAGGCGCCAGGCCGTCGAAGCCGCCATCGCCCGGCGGGAAATCGCCATGACTGGACCCGTCACCCTGCTCGCCGACAAGGAAAAGCCGCGCCCGGGCTTCCTGCTCGTGCATGCACTCTATCGTCCGGACATGCCATTGAAGAATACCGAGCAGCGCCGCCAGGCTTTCGCCGGGATTGTCCTCAGCAGCTATCGCACCGAGGAGTTCCTGTCCGCTCTGAAACAGACCACGCAGGGCAATTTCGCACTGAAAATTTTCGACGAACCCCTCTCCGGCGGCTCGTCCGGAGCCACTTCGCCAACCCTGATCTACGACTCCGACCCAAGCCTGGCGACGAACACCGCCCTGCCGTTTTTCCATCACGAGATCGATTTTGGCGGCCGCAACTGGATCCTGCATTTTTACCCGCGCCTCAACCACGCCGACGACGGAGTACTCGATCCGGCCTTGCTGATCCTCTATGGCGGCCTGACCGGGAGCCTGTTACTGGCCCTGCTGATCTTTCACCTGAGCACGCACCGGGCGCGTGCCGAGCGTTACGCCCGCCGGGTAACGCATGAACTTCGCCTGCATCGCGACCATCTGCATGAACTGGTCGAAGAGCGGACGGTCCGGCTCAACGAGGCGCTGCATCAGGCGCGCGCCGCCAGTCAGGCGAAGTCGGAATTTCTCGCCAACATGTCGCACGAACTGCGAACGCCGATGCACGCTATCCTGAGCTTTGCCCAGCTCGGCATCAAGCGCGCCGAGGGCGGCAATCAGCCAAAATTAAGCCAATATTTCCAGCGCATCGAACTGAGCGCCAAGCGCCTGCTGGGCCTGATCAACGAGCTGCTTGACCTCTCGAAACTGGAAGCCGGGAAGATGAATCTGACGTTAAGCCAAGTCGATGTCCTCGACTTGCTGGCTCACGCCAGAACACAGCTCGAATCGCTGCTGCTCGCTCGCCAACTCAGCATCGAAACCGTGGTCATGACGTCCGATACCGAGATTCGCGCCGATCCGATGCGGCTCAGCCAGATTATCTACAACCTGCTGGCCAACGCGATCAAATTCTCCCCGCCGCAGGGCAAAATCCGCCTCGAACTCGGCGCCGCCGAACTGCCAGGCGGACGCCGCCTCGACGATACCGGCAGCCAGCCGGCGCTGGCCATTCGCTTCATCGATCACGGGATCGGCATCCCGGAGGCGGAACTAGAAAGCATTTTCGACAAGTTCGTGCAAAGCTCCGCCACCCGCACCGGAGCGGGCGGCACCGGGCTTGGTCTGGCGATCAGCCGGGCAATCGCCATGCAACACCGTGGTACGATTGTTGCGAACAACAATGCTGCGGGCGGCGCCTGTTTTACGGTAACCCTGCCGACCAATAGCCGGACTGGAGAGGTTTCGGAGCTACATGACTAAAGCACGCGTTCTGGTCGTCGATGACGAAGCGCTCAATCTGGAAATATTGCTCGAATATTTCGAGGATGAGGCATCGCTGGCCTTGCGGACAGCCGATAACGGGGAGGCTGCCTGGCGCATGCTGCAGGACCCGGAAGCGGACTTCAAGGTCATCCTGCTCGACCGCATGATGCCCGAACTCGATGGCATCGGCCTGCTCAAGCGGATCAAGGGAGATCCCCGTCTGGCCGGCATCCCGGTCATCATGCAGACGGCGGCCGACTCGCCCGCCGAGATCCGCGAGGGTCTCGAAGCCGGCGCCTACTATTACCTGACCAAGCCCTACGATCGCGACGAGTTGCTGGCCATCGTCCATGCCGCCCTGACCGATGCCGAAACGCGGGACGAGTTGCGGCGACAGTTGCACAACCACATCGGCTCCCTGAGCTTTCTCACCCGGGCAGAATTTTCGATTCGCACCGTCGATGAGGCCGGGCAACTCGCCTCCTTCATCGCCCAGGCGTGCCCCGATCCGGGCAATGTGGTGGTCGGCATTTCCGAACTGCTGATCAACGGCATCGAGCACGGCAACCTTGGCCTGAGCTACGCAGAAAAATCCCGACTCAAGCGGGAAGACAACTGGCGCGCTGAAATCGACCGTCGGAGCAGCCTGCCGGAGAATGCCAACAAGCACGTCCGGCTTGCCTTTCAACGTCAAGACGACGGCATTTCGCTACGCATCGTCGATGAGGGCAAAGGTTTCAACTGGCAGCAGTATCTCGAATTCGATCCGGAACGGGCCTTCGACCCTAACGGCCGGGGTATTGCACTGGCCCGGATGCTGAGTTTCACGAATATCTGCTATGAGGGCTGCGGCAACATCGCCGTGGCCACGATCACCCGCAATGCAACGACCACCTAGCGCTTGCCGACCATGACTCCGCAACTCAACAAAATGAAGGTACTGGCGGTCGACGACAACCGTACCAACCTGCACATCCTGCAGGTTTTTCTGAAGAAGCTCGGCCACGAGGTCATCCTCGCCGAGAACGGCGAAGAGGCGGTACGGCGCTTCGAGGCGGAGGCGCCCGACCTGATCCTGCTCGACATCATGATGCCGGTGATGGACGGCTTCGAGGCGGCACGCCGGATCAAGAGCCTGACGAACGAGCGGTGGACCCCGATCATTTTTCTCTCGGCGCTCAATCGCGATGAAAACCTGGTCGAAGGCCTCGATGCCGGGGCCGACGACTACCTGACCAAACCAATCAATTTCGTCGTCCTTGAAGCCAAATTGCGCTCGATGCAGCGTTCGCTCTCATTGCAGCAGGCATCGATCGACTCATTGCGCCGGGTCCAGGCTATTTCCGACAATGTTCTCGATGCCATCGTCACAATCAACGAGCGGGGCTTGATTGCTTCGGTCAACCGCTCGACTGAACGTATTTTCGGCTGGACGAACGCCGAGATGCTCGGGCAGGAGATCAGCCTGCTGATCCCCGAACCGCCGCTCATTGCCGACAAGTTTGGCCAGGAAGCACCAGGCAGCAAGCCGCTCAGGAGATCCGGCAAGGAACGCGAAGTGGAGGCCCGGCGCAAGGATGGCCAATCATTTCCGGCAACGATCGCGCTGAGCGAGATCGAACTCGATAGCAAGCCGATGTCGATCGGCGTCATCCGTGATATTTCCGAGCGCAAGCAGGCCGAGCAAAAGCAGCGCGAAAGTGCCCGCCTGCTTCAGGCCTATTACGACCAGACGCAAAACGAGCAACAGCTCGCCATGCGGCTGATGGAAAAGCAGTTGCACCGGCGCGGCCTGACCGATGAGCGACTGCATTACAAGGTGATTCCGGCCGAGAATTTCAGCGGCGACATTGTTGCTGCCGCACGCTCGCCCGAGGGCCGCTTCTACGCCCTGCTCGCCGATGCGACCGGGCATGGGCTGACCGCCGCGATCAGCGTGCTGCCGGTGCTCGCCCTGTTCTACCGGATGACAAAGCTGAATCGCTCGGTCAAGGAAATCATCCAGGAATTGAATCAACAGTTGAAGGAATCGATGCCGGTCGGTCGTTTTGTCGCAGCCACGCTGCTTTGCCTTGACGAAGTCGCCCAAAATGGCGAAATATGGGTGGGCGGCACGCCCGAAGCCTTTCTGTTCGACCGCTGGGGTCGGGTCAGCCGTGTTTTTGCTTCGGAACACCTGGCCCTGGGCATCGTCGACAACAGCCAGATGGAATGTGAGCCGACCATTTTCAACTGGGAAAAGGAAAGTCAGCTGGTGCTGTGCTCCGATGGACTACTGGAAGCCACGGACAAGGAAGGTGCGCAATTCGGTGCCGAAGGTCTGGCCGCCGCCGCAGCGAATACCTCGCCGGCCACCCGTTTCGGGCAAATCGAAGCAGCACTCGACCGTCATCTCGACAACGGCGTTGCCGCCGACGATGTCTCGCTGATGATCATTGACTGCCCCTGAATTACAACAAAGGAGAAAGACCATGAACTTCATCAAGATCGCTTCTGCCGTCATCATCGCTTCCGCCTTCAGCACCACCCCTGCCTTCGCGCAAGAGTCGGCGACCCTGAAGAAGATCAAGGAGACCGGGACGATCACCCTCGGCCACCGCGAATCGTCGATTCCGTTCTCCTACTATGACGACAAGCAGCAGGTCATCGGCTATTCGCACGAACTGATGCTGAAAGCCGTCGATGGCATCAAGGACAACCTCAAGCTGGCCAAGATCGACACCAAGCTGATGCCGGTCACCTCGGCCAACCGCATCACGCTGATCCAGAACGGCACGGTCGATATCGAATGCGGCTCGACGACCAACAATCTCGACCGCCAGAAACAGGTCGCTTTCTCGACCACCATCTTCGTCATCGGCACCAAGCTGATGGTCAAGAAAACCGCCGGCATCACCGATTTCGCCGACCTCGCCGGCAAGAACGTCGTAACCACCGCCGGCACCACCTCCGAGCGCCTGCTCCGCAAGATGAACGAAGACAAGAAAATGGGCATGAACGTCATCTCCGCCAAGGACCACGGCGAAGCCTTCCTGACCCTGGAAACCGGCCGCGCCGTCGCCTTCATGATGGACGACGCGCTGCTCTTCGGCGAAATGGCCAAGGCCAAGAAGCCGGGCGACTGGACGGTGGTCGGTACCGCGCAATCGAAGGAAGCCTACGGCTGTATGCTGCGCAAGGACGACCCGGGCTTCAAGAAGGTGGTCGATGCGGCGCTGACCAAGGTGATGACCTCGGGCGAAGCCGACAAGATCTACGCCAAGTGGTTCATGAACCCGATTCCGCCGAAGGGCCTGAATCTGAACATGCCCTTGTCGGATGAAATGAAGGCGCTGTACAAGGCCCCGAACGACAAGGCTTTCGAGTAATACTGCTTAGAGCCTGTGGAGGCAAAAATGCCCCACAGGCCATTGGGGGATGGTTAGGCAATGGCGTACAGCTGGAATTGGCAAGTCTTCCTGCAACCGAGCGCGACCGGGGAAGGAACCTATCTGGCGTGGCTGTTTGAGGGATTCAAATGGACCATCGCCCTCTCCCTCGGCGCCTGGCTCATTGCCTTACTGATCGGCTCCATCGTCGGCGTCCTGCGCACCGTCCCCAACCGCTGGCTAAACAAGCTGGCGACCGGTTATGTCGAAGTCTTTCGCAACATCCCGCTGCTCGTTCAGCTCTTCATCTGGTATTTCGTGCTTCCGGAACTCCTGCCGGTCGACTGGGGAAATGCCTTCAAGCAGACCGATCCCCTGCTCCAGCAATTTCTCTCGGCAATGCTCTGTCTGGGCCTGTTCACCTCGGCCCGGGTGGCCGAACAAGTGCGCGCCGGGATCAACTCGCTGCCGCCGGGGCAAAGAGCGGCCGGCCAGGCGATGGGCTTCACGTTGCCGCAGTTGTACCGCTATGTACTGCTCCCGATGGCCTATCGCATCATCGTGCCGCCACTGACTTCCGAATTTCTCAATATTTTCAAGAACTCCGCCGTCGCCACCACGATCGGCCTGGTCGAACTCTCCCGTCAGGCCCAGCAACTGGTCGATTTCACCGCCCAGCCATATGAAGCGTTCATCGCGGTCACCCTGCTTTACGTCATCATCAATGTGACGGTGATGTCGCTAATGCGCCGCCTTGAACAGCGCGTTCGCATACCCGGGTATATCGGGAGCAAATGAACATGTATGAATTTGACTGGTCGTCGATTCCCGGAGCGATTCCGCTCCTCGCCAAAGGCATGCTGACGACGCTCGAGATCACGGGTACCGCAATCGTCGTCGGTGTTGTCTGGGGCACCGTCCTCGCCATCCTGCGCCTTGGCAACAGCCGGCTGCTCGCCACGCTGGCCGCCGGTTACGTCAATCTGTTCCGCTCGGTACCGCTGGTGATGGTTATCTTGTGGTTCTACCTGATCATCCCGCAGGCGATCAAATCGGTATTTGGCGAAGGTCTCGGCGACATCCGCCTGACTTCGGCACTGACTGCCTTTGCGTTGTTCGAAGCAGCCTATTACTCCGAAATCATTCGCGCCGGTATCCAAAGCGTTCCGAAAGGCCAGGTCGCCGCCGGCCAGGCACTCGGATTCACCAATGCCCAAACGATGCGGCTGATCGTTCTGCCCCAGGCTTTCCGCAACATGATGCCGCTCCTCCTGACCCAGGCGATCATCCTGTTCCAGGACACCTCCCTGGTATACGTCATCGGCCTCTCCGACTTTTTCGGCACCGCCTCCCGGGTCGGCGACCGCGACGGCCGACTGGTCGAACTGCTGCTTTTCGCCGGCGCCGTGTATTTTGTCATTTGCTTCTCCGTCTCCCGGCTAGTGAAGCGCCTCCAAGCGAGATTCTCCCAATGATTGAAATCCGCAATATTTCCAAATGGTATGGCGACTTTCGGGTGCTGACCGATTGCACGACGACGGTCCAGAAAGGCGAAGTTGTCGTCGTTTGTGGGCCATCGGGCTCCGGCAAATCGACGCTGATCAAATGCGTCAACGGACTCGAGCCGTTTCAGTCCGGAGAAGTCATCGTCAAGGGCACCTCGGTCGGCGACCCGAAAACCAATCTGCCCAAGCTGCGATCCCGCGTTGGCATGGTCTTCCAGCATTTCGAGCTATTCCCGCATATGAACATTACCGAAAACATGACCATTGCCCAGATCAAAGTCCTCGGCCGCAGCAAGGACGAAGCACTCGAGCGCGGAATGAAAATGCTCAATCGCGTCGGATTGAACGCCCAAGCCAAAAAATATCCCGGCCAACTCTCCGGCGGCCAACAGCAACGTGTCGCCATTGCCCGGGCACTGGCCATGGACCCGATTTGCATGCTGCTCGATGAACCGACCTCGGCCCTCGACCCGGAAATGATCAACGAGGTACTCGATGTCATGGTCGAACTCGCCCAGGAGGGCATGACCATGATGTGCGTCACCCATGAAATGGAATTTGCCCGCAAGGTGGCTGACCGGGTCATTTTCATGGACGAGGGCAAGATCATCGAGGACGCGACGAAGGACGATTTCTTCGGTACGCAGCGTTCGGAGCGAGCGACCCAGTTTCTCTCGAAAATTTTGCAGCACTAAAAAAAAGGCCGGGAAACCCCGGCCTTTTAACTTTTGATGCAGACGCTGCTTAGGCAGCAGCGCTTTCGTCGATTTCCACAGCCTCGGTAGGCTCCGGACGATCAAGCAACTCGACGAAGGCCATCGGTGCATTGTCACCAACGCGGAAGCCACACTTCAGGATGCGAAGGTAGCCACCCGGACGCTTGGCGTAACGCGGGCCGATTTCGGCGAAGAGCTTGACGACGATGTCGCGATCGCGCAAACGGTCGAAGGCCAGACGCTTGTTAGCGAGCGTCGGGTTCTTGCCGAGCGTGATCATCGGTTCAACAACACGGCGCAGTTCCTTAGCTTTCGGCAGGGTGGTCTTGATGGCCTCGTGCTTGAGCAGGGAAACGGTCATGTTGCGCAGCATCGCCAGGCGATGGCTGCTAGTACGGTTGAGTTTGCGAAGTCCCAAACGGTGACGCATGGTTAATCCTTTCTATGTTCTACAGGCGTCCCTTGACTGCCCGGGTCGAAAAAAGTCCTTAGACTTTTTCCAGACCGGCCGGCGGCCAATTTTCCAATTTCATGCCCAGAGTCAAGCCGCGCGCGGCCAACACTTCCTTGATCTCATTCAACGACTTGCGACCCAGATTCGGGGTCTTGAGAAGTTCATTCTCGGTGCGCTGAATCAGATCGCCGATGTAGTAAATGTTCTCAGCCTTGAGACAGTTCGCAGAACGAACGGTCAATTCGAGATCATCAACCGGGCGGAGCAGAACCGGATCAACCTGGGCCGGCTTGGAGGCCTCGGTAACCGGTGCAGTACCTTCCAGGTCGGCAAAGACGGAGAGTTGTTCCATCAGCACGCGTGCCGCGTAGCGAATGGCCTCTTCCGGCTCGACGACGCCGTTGGTTTCAATATCGACGATCAGCTTGTCGAGGTCGGTCCGCTGCTCGACGCGAGCGCTTTCCACAGCGTAGGCGACGCGGCGAATCGGGCTGAACGAAGCATCCAGAACCAATTTACCGATCGTCTTGGCATCGCCCAGATTACGGACGTTGCCCGGCACATAGCCGCGACCTTTTTCGACCTTGATCTCCATGGACAGCTTGCCGCCGGGAGACAGGTGAGCGATCACATGTTCGGGGTTGATGATTTCCGCATCGTGCGGCAATTCGATATCACCAGCACGAACCGGACCTTCACCTTCCTTGACCAGATTGAGATTCACGACATCGCGGCCGTGCAGCTTGAATACGACACCCTTCAGGTTGAGAAGGATATCGACGACATCCTCCTGAACACCATCAACGGTGGAGTACTCATGGAGCACGCCTTCGATTCCGACTTCGGTCGGCGCATAACCCGGCATCGAAGACAGCAGAATGCGTCGCAGGGCGTTTCCCAAGGTGTGACCGTAACCGCGTTCAAACGGCTCCATCACAACCTTGGCTTGCACGGGCGAAACGCTCTGCACATCAATGATGCGGGGTTTCAGAAGTCCACTGCTTTGCATGGGCTAAATTCCTCTGCTCAGTGCTTACTTCGAATAAAGTTCGATGACGAGACCTTCGTTCAGGGTCGACGGCAGCTCTGAGCGCTGCGGCATGGCCTTGAACGTTCCCTTGCCTTCTTTGACGTCAACTGCAATCCATTCCGGGAAACCACGGGATTCCGCAGCTTCGAGGGCGGCCTTGCAACGCAGGGAGGCACGGGACCGATCGGTCAACTGCACCACGTCGCCCGGCTTGACCAGATACGACGGGATGTTGACGCGCTTACCATTGACCAGCACGCCGTTGTGACGGACGACCTGGCGGGATTCGCTGCGCGAAGCGGCAAAACCCATACGGTAGGCAACGGAGTCGAGACGGGCTTCCAGCAGTTGCAGCAGATTCTCACCGGTCTGGCCCTTGCGGCGCTCAGCTTCGGCGAAAGTCTTGCGGAACTGGCCTTCGAGCACGCCGTAGACGCGACGAATCTTCTGCTTGGCGCGCAGGTGCACGCCGTAGTCGGACAGACGGGCGCCGGATTTTTGACCGTGTTGGCCAGGAGCGTACGAACGACGCTCGATGGCACACTTGTCGGTAAAACACTTTTCGCCCTTCAGGAACAGCTTTTCGCCTTCGCGGCGGCACTGACGGCATTTCGGATCGAGATTACGAGCCACTTGTCTTTCTCCTTAGATGCGGCGCTTTTTAGGCGGACGGCAGCCGTTATGCGGCACCGGCGTCACGTCGGAAATTGAAGTGATCTTCATGCCCAGTGCGTTGAGCGCACGGACGGAAGATTCACGACCAGGACCGGGGCCCTTGATACGGACTTCAATATTCTTGACGCCACATTCCTGAGCAGCCTTACCGGCAGCTTCGGCAGCGACCTGAGCGGCAAACGGGGTGGACTTACGCGAACCGCGGAAGCCGGCACCACCGGAAGTTGCCCAGGACAGCGCGTTGCCCTGACGGTCGGTAATGGTGATGATGGTGTTATTGAACGAGGCGTGAATGTGGGCGATGCCCTCAGCGACGTTCTTTTTAACCTTTTTGCGAACTTTGGTAGCAGTCTTTGCCATGTTCTGTCCCTATTACTTCTTGCCAGCGATGGCCTTGCGCGGACCTTTGCGGGTACGTGCATTGGTACGGGTGCGCTGACCACGGCAAGGCAAACCCTTGCGATGGCGCAGTCCACGGTAGCAACCTAGGTCCATCAGACGCTTGATGTTCATCGTAACTTCGCGGCGCAAGTCACCTTCAACGGTGAATTTCCCCACTTCGTCACGCAGACGATCCATGTCCGTGTCGGACAAGTCTTTCATTTTGATGGTACGACCAACGCCGGCCGCATCACAGATCTTCTGTGCGCGGGTACGACCGATGCCGTAAATCGCCGTCAAGGCAATTTCAGCATGCTGATGGTTCGGAATGTTTACCCCTGCAATACGGGCCATCGAATCACTCCAATATTTCGAAAATTAACAAATGCCGGACACGACAGAGCATTAGCCCTGGCGCTGCTTATGACGCGGGTCCTTGCAAATGACGCGCACCACACCCTTGCGACGGATGACTTTGCAATTGCGGCAAACGCGCTTCACTGAAGGTTGAACTTTCATGTTTTACTCCTCGTCTGCGAGAGCTTGGAAGCAGCCGTGATTCCTTGCCCTGCGGTTTATTGCGTAGAGAACTTTTTACTTAACGCGGAAAACGATCCGCGCCTTGGTTAAATCGTAGGGCGTCAACTGCACGGTCACCTTATCGCCCGGAAGGATGCGTATATAGTGCATACGCATTTTTCCAGAGATGAATCCATGCACTATGTGCCCATTTTCCAGCTTGACCTTGAAGGTCGCATTCGGGAGGTTCTCAACCACCTCCCCTTGCATTTCAATGTAATCTTCCCTGGCCATAACTGATTACTTGTTCATAGGTGCTCCCTTGAAGTTTGCTTTCTTCAAGAGACTTTCGTATTGATGCGACATGACATAAGCCTGAACCTGAGACATGAAGTCCATGGTCACGACTACGATAATCAACAACGAGGTGCCACCGAAATAGAACGGAACGTTCCATTTCAAAATCAGGAATTCGGGGAGCAAACAGACGATAGTGATGTAACCGGCGCCAATCAGCGTCAAGCGCATCAGGATTTTGTCGATGTAGCGCGCCGTTTGCTCGCCAGGACGAATACCGGGAACGAACGCACCGCTCTTCTTCAGGTTATCGGCGGTCTCTTTTGAATTGAAGACCAGCGCGGTGTAGAAGAAACAAAAGAAGATGATCGCGGCAGCATAAAGCATCACGTAAATCGGCTGACCCGGAGAAAGCGTACCCGCCACGTCTTTCAGCCAGCTCATCGACTCTCCGGAGCCGAACCAACCTGCGATGGTCGCCGGGAACAGGATGATGGACGACGCGAAGATCGGCGGGATGACGCCCGACATATTCAGTTTGAGCGGCAGATGCGAACTCTGCCCGCCGTAAATTTTGTTACCAACCTGGCGTTTGGCGTAATTGACGAGAATTTTTCGCTGACCACGCTCGACAAAAACCACAAATCCGGTAACGGCCACTACAAGAATACAAATGATCAGGGCGGTCAGCGGATGCATTGCTCCGGTGCGCACCAACTCGAGCAAGCCGCCAATGGCAGTCGGCAATCCGGCGGCAATACCCGCGAAAATAATAATCGAGATACCGTTACCAAGCCCACGCTCGGTGATCTGCTCACCCAGCCACATAAGGAACATCGTGCCGGTCAGCAGGGTCGACACAGTCGTCAAACGGAACATGAACCCTGGATCGTTGACCAATCCGGCCTGCGACTCGAGAGCAACGGCAATACCGATGCCTTGAAACAGCGCAAGCAACACGGTGCCGTAACGGGTGTATTGGGTAATCTTGCGACGCCCCGCCTCGCCTTCCTTCTTGAGGGCCTCAAGTTGGGGACTGGCTACACTCATCAATTGCATGATGATCGACGCCGAAATATACGGCATGATCCCCAATGCAAAAATCGTAAACCGCGACAAGGCGCCCCCGGAGAACATGTTGAACATGCCCAGGATGCCACCTTGCTGCGAATTGAACAGATCGGAAAGAACGTTGGGATCAATCCCGGGCACCGGGATATGGGCGCCCAAGCGGTAAACCACGAGCGCACCGAGCAGGAACCAAAGACGGCGTTTCAGATCGCCAAATTTGCCACCTTTACCAACGGTATTGGGATTTGCAGCCAACGTTCTAACCTTTCCCTAACTTACTCGGCGACCGAACCACCGACTGCTTCGATAGCAGCCTTGGCACCTTTGGTCGCACCGACGCCCTTGAGCGTAACTTTGCGGGTAATTGCACCTGCGAGGATGACCTTGGCGGCCAGCGCATCACCAGGAACGATACCTGCGGCTTGCAACGCCAACAGATCGATCTCATCGATCGGCAGGCGATCGAGATCGGTCAGGCGGACTTCGTAGTTGCGAGCGCGCGTCAGCGAGTTGAAACCACGCTTGGGCAAGCGACGTTGCAACGGCATTTGACCGCCCTCGAAGCCGACCTTGTGGAAACCGCCGGAACGGGACTTTTGACCCTTGTGACCGCGACCACAGGTCTTGCCGAGGCCAGAACCGATGCCACGGCCAACACGCTTGGCGGCCTTCTTGGCACCTTCGGCCGGTTTGATGGTATTCAGACGCATGGCTTAACCCTCAACCTTAACGAGATACTGAACCTTCTGGATCATGCCGCGAACAGCCGGCGTATCTTCCAGTTCGGCCGAACTGTTCAGCTTGCGCAGCCCCAGGCCGCGCACGGTGGCGCGATGGTCCTGCTTGGTACCGATGATGCTTTTGACGAGCGTCACTTTGATTTTTTTGTCAGCCATGACTTACCCCAGAATCTGATCAACCGACAAGCCACGCTTGGCGGCAATCTCGGCCGGCGTATTCACTTTCGACAAACCGTCGATAGTGGCACGCACGATGTTGTAGGGATTGGTCGAGCCATGAGCCTTGGCCACCACATTGGTGACACCGACAACCTCGAAGACAGCGCGCATGGCGCCACCGGCGATGATGCCCGTACCTTCCGGAGCAGGCTGGATCATCACGGTAGTAGCGCCGTGGCGACCAAAAACGGTGTGATGAACGGTACCGTTCTTCAGGCTGACCTTGGCCATCTTGCGACGGGCCTCTTCCATAGCCTTCTGAGCGGCAACCGGCACTTCGCGGGACTTGCCCTTACCCATGCCGATGCTGCCATCACCGTCGCCAACCACGGTCAGTGCTGCGAAACCGAGAATACGGCCGCCCTTCACTACCTTGGTGACGCGGTTGACCGCAACCATCTTCTCGCGCATACCGTCATCACGCTCTTCAGCGTGTTGCGGCTTTTTGTTTCTTTCAGGTTTAGCCATTTTCTAACCTTATCCTTATGCGGCGATCAGAACTTCAGACCGGCTTCACGCGCGGCTTCAGCCAGCGCCTGAATACGACCATGGTACTGAAGACCGGAACGATCGAAAGCAACCTGCTCGATGCCGGCAGCTTTGGCGCGCTCGGCGATCAGCTTGCCAACCGTAGTTGCCGCAGCCTTGTTGCCGCCATTCGGCAGGTCCGTACGGACCACCGTTTCGAGCGTGGAAGCCGAAGCCAAGACCTTGCCGCCGCAGGGTGAAATGATCTGGGCGTAAATGTGGCAGTTCGTGCGATTAACGCACAAGCGCACAGCCTTAAGCTCGGCGATTTTGGCCCGGGTTTGGCGGGAACGGCGCAGACGCGCTTGTTTCTTGTTAAACATATGCCACCCTTACTTCTTCTTGGTTTCCTTGATAACCACCACTTCATCCGAGTAACGAACACCCTTGCCCTTGTAGGGCTCGGGTTTGCGATACGCACGGACTTCGGCAGCAACCTGGCCGACCTGTTGCTTGTCAGACCCCTTGATCAGGATTTCGGTCTGGGTCGGACATTCGACTTTCACACCAGCAGGCATCTTGTGCGCCACCGGGTGAGAAAACCCCAGCGACAGATTCAGAATATCGCCTTGAGCCTGAGCGCGGTAACCCACGCCAACCAGCTGCAGCTTCTTCTCAAACCCCTTGGAGACACCGATCACCATGTTGTTGAGGTTGGCACGCATGGTGCCCCACATGGCGCTGGAGTTAACCGCACCTTCAACTTTGGAGACCTGGACGTTCTGACCTTCAACAGACACCTGTACGGACGGGTGAGCAGCAGCCAACAAGGTACCCAGCGGCCCCTTGACGGAAATGCGCTCACCAACCGTGACTTCGACGCCGGCGGGCAGAACAATAGGATTCTTACCAATACGAGACATGAATTCCCTCCTTACGCCACGATGCAAAGGACTTCGCCGCCAACCTTGCTGGCACGAGCCTTGCGGTCAGTCATGACGCCCTTGGGGGTCGACACAATGGCGACGCCCAGACCGTTCATGACGCGGGGGATATCTTCACAGCCCTTGTAAATCCGCAGACCAGGCTTGGAGACACGCTCGATGCGCTCAATGACCGGACGACCGGCATAGTACTTGAGTGCGATATCGAGTGTCGGCTTGCCATCAGCCTGACGAACTGCGAAATCATCAACGTAACCTTCATCTTTCAGCACAGCGGCGATAGCCACTTTCACCTTGGACGACGGCATGGAGACAGACGCCTTTTCGGCGAGCTGGGCGTTGCGGATGCGTGTCAGCATGTCCGCGATCGGATCGCTCATAGCCATTTCTGAATCTCCTTTTACCAGCTGGCCTTAACAACACCCGGGATCTCGCCATTGAAGGCCAGCTCACGGATCTTGTTACGGCACAGACCGAATTTACGGAAAACACCACGCGGACGACCGGTCAGAGCGCAACGATTGCGCAGACGGGACGGGCTGGAGTTACGCGGAAGTGCCTGCATCTTCAGACGAGCGTCGTAGCGCTCCTGGTCAGAGAGGCTTACGTCATTGAAGATCGCCTCCAGGGCCGCACGCTTTTTGGCGTATTGCGCGACCATTTTGCGGCGCTTTTCATCACGGTTGATCAGAGCAAGTTTTGCCATGATTGCCTCAATTCTTGAACGGGAACTTGAACGCTACGAGCAGGGCTTTCGCTTCTGCATCGGTCTTCGCGGTCGTGGTGATGCTGATATTCATACCCCGGAGAGCATCGATCTTGTCGTACTCGATTTCCGGGAAAATGATCTGCTCTTTGACGCCCATGTTGTAGTTGCCCTGGCCATCGAAACCCTTGCCGGAGATACCACGGAAGTCACGAACACGCGGCAGAGCCACGGTTACCAGACGATCGAGGAACTCGAACATACGGGGACCACGCAGGGTGACCATACAACCAATCGGGTAACCGTCACGAATCTTGAAACCAGCAATGGACTTGCGAGCCTTGGTCGTCACCGGCTTTTGACCCGCAATCTTCTGCATGTCGCCAACGGCATTCTCAAGAACCTTCTTGTCAGCCACAGCCTCACCAACACCCATATTCAAGGTGATCTTGGTGATCCGCGGCACTTCCATCACCGATTTGTAGCCAAATTGCTTGGCCAAATCACCGACGACGGTTTCTTTATAAAACTGCTGCAAACGCGCCATGACTGTCCCTTATGCGTTCACCAGTTCGCCGTTCGACTTGAACACGCGAACCTTGCGGCCATCATCCAACTGCTTGAAGCCAACACGATCGGCTTTCTTGGTAGCAGGATTGAACAGCGCAACATTGGAGAGATGAATCGGCATGTCTTTATCAACAATGCCGCCAGCTACGCCCTTGATCGGGTTCGGCTTCACGTGCTTTTTGGCACGATTGACACCCTCAACAAGCACATGCTCTTCACCGACGCGAGACAGCACGGAACCGCGCTTACCCTTGTCTTTACCGGTAATAACTACGACTTCGTCGCCTTTACGAATCTTTTCCATCTCGCGTTCCTTACAGCACTTCAGGAGCAAGGGACACGATCTTCATAAAGCGCTCGGTACGCAGTTCGCGTGTCACCGGGCCAAAGATGCGCGTGCCAAGAGGCTCGAGCTTGTTGTTGAGAAGAACTGCGGCATTGCCATCAAAGCGAACCAGCGAACCATCCGGACGACGAACACCCTTGGCGGTACGAACCACCACGGCATTGTAAACATCGCCTTTTTTAACGCGGCCACGCGGCGCAGCATCCTTGATGCTGACCTTGATGATGTCACCAATACCCGCATAGCGGCGCTTGGATCCACCCAGCACTTTGATACACATTACTGAACGGGCGCCGGTGTTATCGGCGACGTCCAGAGTCGTCTGCATCTGAATCATTAATTTATACTCCAACTTAATCCGCTTGCGCGGTCAGTCTTGGAACCCGTACGGGTCGAACAACTTTGCAAGCCAGCGAATGTGGCGGCTCGCAAAAAAGAAGCCGGATTATACCGGCTTCTTAGTTGACTAGGCAAGCGCTTTCAAAATAAATCGTTATACAACGATCGCTTTTTGCAGAACGCTAGTTACTGCCCAAGACTTGGTACGGGAAACCGGACGCGTTTCGACAATCTCTACCAGATCACCGGCTTTGGCCGTATTGCCGTCATTGTGAGCGTGATATTTCTTGGAACGAACCATCACCTTGCCATACATCGGGTGCTTGACCTTACGTTCGACAAGGACGGTGACCGTTTTTTCCATCTTGTCGCTGACAACGCGACCGATCAGAGTACGTTTGTTACTGGTGGTTTCGCTCATTGCTGCACCGCCTTTTCACGGATAAGCGTGCGGACGCGAGCGATGTCGCGGCGCACCTTGGACATTTGGCTGGTATTGGACAGCTGCTGGGTAGCAAGCTGCATACGCAGACCGAACCGGGCCTTCAGGAGGTCCAGCAATTCCTTGTTGAGCTCGTCCACGCTCTTGGTTCTCAATTCACTAGCTTTCATGATTACCCCAGATGACGAGTCACGAAGGTGGTGGCAATTGGCAGCTTAGCGGCCGCAAGCGCAAAGGCCTCGCGCGCCAGAGCTTCATTGACACCATCCATCTCATAGAGCACTTTGCCCGGCTGGATTTCGGCAACCCAATACTCCGGATTACCCTTACCGTTACCCATTCGAACTTCGGCAGGTTTCTTGGAAACCGGCTTGTCCGGGAAAATACGGATCCAGATGCGGCCGCCACGCTTGATGTGGCGGGTCATCGCACGGCGAGCTGCTTCAATCTGACGAGCCGTCAGACGGCCGCGACCGGTCGCCTTCAGGCCCCACTCACCAAACGACACCTTGGTGCCGCGGGTGGCCAGACCTTCGTTACGTCCCTTTTGCTCCTTGCGGAACTTGCGACGATTTGGTTGCAACATGTTAAGCACCTGCCTTTCTTACGCGCTTGGCCGGATCACCTGCGCCGTCGGCCTTCTTGACGGTGCGGGTGCGCGGCTTGTCACCTTCCGGCTTGCCGGGGGCACGACGCGGGCGGCGATCATCAGCAGCTGGCTCAACAACTTCCGGCTGCTCGTTGCGATCAAGCATGTCGCCCTTGTAAACCCAGACCTTGATCCCGATGATGCCGTAGGTGGTCAGCGCTTCAGAAGTTGCGTAATCGATATCGGCACGCAATGTATGAAGCGGCACGCGACCTTCGCGGTACCACTCGCTACGGGCGATTTCGGCACCGTTCAGACGACCGGCACTCATCACCTTGATCCCTTGGGCACCAAGACGCATCGCGTTCTGCATCGCACGTTTCATGGCGCGGCGGAACATGATGCGCTTTTCAAGTTGCTGGGCAATCGAGTCGGCGATCAGTTGCGCATCGATTTCCGGCTTGCGGATTTCTTCGATCGAAACATGGACGGGAACGCCCATGATGCGCTGAAGATCCGAACGGAGTTGTTCGATGTCTTCGCCCTTTTTGCCGATGACGACGCCAGGACGAGCAGAGAAAACGGTTACGCGGGCATTCTTCGCCGGGCGCTCGATAAGAACGCGACCAACCGAAGCATGTGCCAGCTTGCGCTTGAGATACTCACGAACCTTGATATCTTCGTTGAGCATCCCGGGAAAGTCCTTGCTGTTAGCGTACCAGCGTGAACTCCAGTTCTTGGTGACGGCCAGACGGAAGCCAGTCGGATGAATTTTCTGTCCCATGGCTTTTCCTTAGTTACCAACGGTCAGATAGATGTGGCAGGTCGGCTTGATGATCCGATTGCCACGACCTTTGGCGCGCGCCGTAAAGCGCTTGAGCACCATGCCTTTTTCGACGTAGATGATTTTCACCTTCAATTCGTCGATATCAGCACCGTCGTTATGCTCGGCGTTGGCGATAGCCGACTCCAGCACTTTTTTAACGATACCAGCTCCCTTTTTCGGGGAAAAGGCCAGGATGTTGAGAGCCTGACCAACCGGCTTGCCACGCACCAGATCAGCCACGAGGCGACCTTTTTGCGCAGAGAGGCGTACGCCTCGCAGACTTGCACGAGTTTCCATGTCAGCTCCTTACTTCTTGGCCTTCTTGCCGGCGGTGTGACCCTTGAACGTCCGGGTCAGCGAAAATTCGCCGAGCTTGTGACCGACCATATTTTCGGTGACGAACACCGGAATATGCTGCTTGCCATTGTGAACAGCGATCGTCAGACCGATAAACTCGGGGAGGATCGTCGAACGACGCGACCAAGTCTTGATCGGGCGCTTATCGCCTGTGGCGCGAACCGCTTCGACCTTGTCGATCAGGTACGCATCAACAAACGGGCCTTTTTTGAGAGAACGTCCCATTTCCTACCCCTTAACGCTTATGACGGCGCTGAACGATCATGCTGTTCGTGCGCTTGTTGCTGCGAGTGCGGTAGCCCTTGGTGGGCTGACCCCACGGGTTAACCGGCACACGACCTTCGCCAGTACGACCTTCACCACCACCGTGCGGGTGATCAACCGGGTTCATGGCAGTACCACGAACGGTCGGACGAACACCGCGCCAACGCATGGCACCGGCTTTACCGTATTTGCGCAGGTTGTGCTCTTCGTTACCGACTTCACCGATGGTGGCGCGGCACTCGACGTGAACCCGACGAACCTCACCGGAGCGTAGACGGATCTGCGCATAGGTACCTTCGCGAGCCAGCAATTGAGCCGATGCGCCAGCAGAGCGAGCCAACTGAGCTCCCTTGCCAGGCAACATTTCAATGCAGCAAATCGTCGTACCAACCGGAATATTGCGAATCGGCAAAGCATTCCCGGACTTGATCGGCGCTTCGGAACCGCTCATGACCGGCTGACCAACCACCATGCCTTTGTTGGCAATGATGTAACGACGCTCGCCATCGGCATAGCACAACAGTGCGATATTGGCGGTGCGATTCGGATCATATTCGAGACGTTCAACCTTGGCCGGAATACCATCCTTGGCCCGCTTGAAATCGATTACACGATAAGACTGCTTGTGCCCGCCACCTTGGTGACGAACGGTAATGCGGCCATTGTTGTTACGACCGGCATTCCCGGACTTGGCTTCAACCAGACCTGCAAAAGGCTTGCCCTTGTGCAGATTCGGATTGACGACCAAAACGACGGCACGGCGACCCGGGGAAGTCGGCTTGACTTTAACGAGAGCCATTAGGCATTCCCCCCTTCAACAAAATTGATTTCCTGGCCCGGCTTCAGGCTCACATAGGCTTTCTTCCAGCCTTTGCGCCGACCGGTTGCGCCCTTGAAGCGCTTGACCTTACCCTTGACGTTGGCGACCTGAACGGACTCAACTTCAACCTTGAACAACAGTTCGACGGCAGCTTTGATTTCCGGCTTGGTTGCATCGGTGGCAACGCGGAAGATCACTTGCTCGAACTTGTCGGCCAGGTAAGTGGCCTTCTCGGAGATTTGCGGTGCCAGCAGCACCTGCAGCAGACGTTCTTGGTTCATCCCCACATCTCCTCGAACTTGGCCACGGCATCCTTGGTAACGAGAACCTTGGCAAAGCGAACCAGGGATACCGGATCAGCTTCCTGGGCCTCGAGAACCAGAACGTTGGGCAGATTGCGTGACGAGAGATACAAATTCTCACTCAGCTTGTCGGTGATGATCAGAAGATTGCCTTCCAGACCCAAGCCTTTCAACTTCTCGGTGAAGAGCTTGGTCTTCGGCGCGTCGATGGAAAGGCTATCGATCACAACCAGGCGATCCTGACGGGCCAACTCGGAGAGGATCGCGGCCATACCGGCGCGGAACATCTTCTTGTTAACCTTATGGCTAAAATTCTCTTCAGGAGAGCTCGGAAAAATCCGACCGCCCCCACGCCACAGCGGGCTGCCATTACTACCGGCACGGGCACGACCCGTACCCTTCTGGCGCCACGGCTTGGTCGTGGTGTGACGGACTTCGGAGCGATCCTTCTGCTGACGGTCACCGGAGCGCCCATTGGCCTGATAGGCCACGACGATCTGATGCACCAGCGCTTCATTGAAGTCGCGACCGAACAGCACGTCGGAAGCCTGCAACTTGGCCGCTTCCTGTCCTTGTTCGTTAATTACCTTAAGTTCCATGTCGCCCCCTTAAGCCTTGACTGCCGGACGCACAACGACGTCGGAACCCTTGGCACCAGGAACGGCACCTTTGACCAGCAGAAGCTGGCGTTCAACATCGACGCGAACAATCGTCAGTCCTTGCATCGTGGTCTGGACATCACCCATATGACCGGCCATGCGCTTACCCGGAAAAACACGACCCGGATCCTGCGCCATACCGATAGAACCCGGCGCGTTATGCGACAGCGAGTTACCGTGGGTAGCACGATTGGAGCTGAAATTATGGCGCTTGATGCCGCCTTGGAAGCCCTTACCAATGGACTTGCCACTGACATCCACTTTCTGCCCTTCGGCAAAAATGGTGGCAGCAACCTGATCGCCGGCCTTAAAAGTAGCCAGCTGATCAGCATCGATACGGAATTCCTTGAAGACGTGCCCGGATTCCACACCCGCCTTGGCCAAATGGCCAGCAAGGGGCTTGGAAACACGCGAGGCACGGCGCTTGCCGAAAGAGACCTGAATGGCTGCATAGCCATCGGACTCCGGCGTTTTAACTTGGGTCACACGGTTATTCGACACGTCAAGCACAGTTACCGGAATGGACGCGCCATCCTCAGCAAAAATGCGAGTCATGCCGACCTTGCGACCTACAAGGCCTAGACTCATGGTTATTCTCCTCATCGCCGGCTGCGATTGGCCGGTCGATGTAAAACAACAAATGGGCAGCCGTCGCCGGCCACCCCCGAAAGGCGCGGATTATATCCGCAACCCCTAATTACTGCAACTTGATTTCGACGTCGACGCCTGCCGGCAGATCCAGCTTCATCAGGGCATCAACGGTTTTGTCGGTCGGATCAACGATATCCATCAGACGCAGATGGGTGCGAATTTCCAACTGATCACGGGAAGCCTTGTTGACGTGCGGCGAACGCAGGATGTCAAAACGCTGCTTACGCGTCGGCAGCGGCACGGGACCACGAACAACAGCACCGGTACGCTTGGCGGTTTCAACGATTTCCTGAGCAGACTGATCGATCAGGCGATAGTCGAAGGCCTTCAGACGGATACGGATTTTTTGACTTTGCATGTTTGGCTTCCAAAGAACGATGGGGTGAAATCGCTTCCACCCCGGATTTCAAAAAGAACGAATTACTCGATGATCTTGGCAACGACACCGGCGCCGACGGTACGACCGCCTTCACGGATGGCGAAACGCAGACCTTCTTCCATGGCGATCGGAGCGATCAGCTTGACGGTCATCTGGATGTTGTCACCCGGCATGACCATTTCAACGCCTTCCGGCAGCGAGATCGCGCCGGTCACGTCGGTCGTGCGGAAGTAGAACTGCGGACGATAGTTGTTGAAGAACGGGGTGTGACGACCACCTTCGTCTTTCGACAGCACGTACACTTCGCCGGTGAAGTGGGTGTGCGGGGTGATCGAACCCGGCTTGCACAGCACTTGACCACGTTCGACATCTTCCCGCTTGGTGCCGCGCAGCAGCGCGCCGACGTTGTCGCCAGCCTGACCTTGGTCAAGCAGCTTGCGGAACATTTCCACACCGGTACAGGTGGTCTTGACGGTCGGGCGGATACCGACGATTTCGATTTCTTCGCCAACCTTGACGACGCCGCGTTCGATACGACCGGTAACGACAGTGCCGCGACCGGAGATCGAGAAGACGTCTTCCACCGGCATCAGGAACGGCTGATCAACGGCACGTTCCGGGGTCGGGATGTAGGAGTCCAGAGCATCAGCCAGACGGAAGATCGACGGTTCGCCGATTTCGGATTGATCGCCTTCCAGAGCCTTCAGGGCGGAGCCGTGAATGATCGGGGTGTCGTCGCCCGGGAAATCGTACTTGGAGAGCAGCTCGCGCAGTTCCATTTCGACGAGTTCGAGCAGTTCGGCATCGTCAACCATGTCGCACTTGTTCATGTACACCAGCACGTACGGCACGCCGACCTGACGGGCCAGCAGGATGTGCTCGCGGGTCTGGGGCATCGGGCCGTCAGCGGCGGAACAGACGAGAATGGCGCCGTCCATCTGGGCGGCACCGGTAATCATGTTCTTGACGTAGTCAGCGTGGCCCGGGCAATCAACGTGGGCGTAGTGACGGTTGGCGGTTTCGTACTCGACGTGGGCGGTATTGATGGTGATACCGCGAGCCTTTTCTTCCGGCGCCGCATCGATCTGGTCATACGCCTTGGCGGAGCCGCCGAACTTCTTGGCCAGCACCGTGGTGATCGCAGCCGTCAGCGTGGTCTTGCCATGGTCAACGTGACCAATCGTGCCCACGTTTACGTGCGGTTTCGTACGTTCAAATTTCTCTTTTGCCATTATCGGTTCTCCAATAACGAATTACTTTTTGTTAATGACGGCCTCGGCGACATTCTTCGGCGCCTCGGTATAGTGCTTGAATTCCATCGAGTAGGTCGCGCGACCTTGCGACAACGAACGCACGGAAGTCGAATAACCAAACATCTCGGACAGCGGAACCTCGGCCTTGACCAACTTGATGCCGCCGACCTGATCTTCCATGCCCTGGACGATGCCACGACGGGAGGAAAGGTCACCCATGACGTTGCCCATGTACTCTTCCGGGGTCTCGACTTCAACGGCCATCATCGGCTCAAGCAGCGTCGGATTAGCCTTCTTCATGCCTTCCTTGAAAGCCATGGAAGCGGCCATGCGGAACGCGTTTTCATTCGAGTCAACGTCGTGATAGGAGCCGTCGAACAACGTGAACTTCACGTCGACAACCGGGAAGCCAGCCAAAACACCGCTCGTCACTGCATCACGCAAACCCTTGTCAACCGCGGGAATGAATTCGCGGGGCACGACACCGCCCTTGATCGCATCGATGAATTCGTAACCCTTGCCGGCTTCGTTCGGCTCGATCTTGAGCCAGACGTGACCGAACTGACCACGACCACCGGATTGCTTGACGAACTTGCCTTCCTGTTCGACAGCCTTCTTGATGCACTCGCGGTAGGCAACCTGCGGCGCACCGACGGTTGCTTCGACGTTGAATTCACGACGCATGCGATCAACCAGAATTTCCAGGTGCAGCTCGCCCATACCCGAAATAATGGTCTGACCGGACTCTTCGTCGGTACGCACACGGAACGACGGATCTTCCTGAGCCAGACGACCGAGCGCCAGGCCCATTTTTTCCTGGTCGGCCTTGGTCTTCGGTTCGACGGCAACGTGAATCACCGGTTCCGGGAAAACCATGCGCTCCAGGGTGATGACCTTCGCCGGATCACACAGCGTATCGCCGGTCGTGGCTTCTTTCAGGCCCACGGCAGCAGCGATGTCGCCAGCGCGCACTTCCTTGATTTCTTCACGCTGATTGGCGTGCATCTGCAGGATGCGACCGAGACGTTCCTTGCGGCCCTTGACCGGGTTGTAGACCGTATCACCAGAATTGATCACGCCGGAATAAACGCGGAAGAAGATCAACTGGCCAACGAACGGGTCGGTCATGATCTTGAAGGCCAGCGCGGAGAACGGCTCATCATCGGCGGCACGACGTTCGCCTTCGGTTTCGTTCTCGAGAATACCCTTGACCGGCGGAATATCGACCGGCGACGGCAGCAGCTCGATCACGGCGTCCAGCATCTTCTGCACGCCCTTGTTCTTGAAGGCGGTACCGCAGAGCATCGGCTGGATTTCGCAAGCCAGCGTGCGCGTGCGCAAACCAAAAATGATGTCGGCTTCGGAAAGCTCACCATTTTCGAGGTACTTGTTCATCAGGTCTTCTGACGCCTCGGCAGCGGCCTCAACCATTTGCTCGCGCCACGTATTGGCTTCATCAACCAGATTGGCCGGGATTTCGCGAGCGTCGTACTTCATGCCTTGCGACGCTTCGTCCCAGTAGATCGCCTTCATGCGAATCAGGTCGACCACACCTTCGAAGTTGTCCTCTGCACCAATGGGGATGACCACCGGGATCGGATTCGCCTTGAGGCGCACCTTCAGTTGCTCGACCACCTTGAAGAAGTTGGCGCCAGAGCGGTCCATCTTGTTCACGAAGGCCAGGCGGGGCACGCCGTACTTGTTAGCCTGACGCCAAACGGTTTCCGACTGCGGCTGCACACCACCGACGGCGCAATAGACCATACAGGCGGCATCAAGCACACGCATCGAACGTTCGACTTCAATGGTGAAGTCCACGTGCCCCGGGGTGTCGATAATATTGATATGGTGCGGCGGGAACTGCTTGTCCATACCGCTCCAGAAGCAGGTGGTCGCAGCAGAGGTAATGGTAATACCACGTTCCTGTTCCTGCTCCATCCAGTCCATGGTGGCAGCGCCATCATGCACTTCACCGATCTTGTGGTTAACACCGGTGTAGAAAAGGATACGTTCAGTCGTCGTCGTCTTGCCGGCGTCGATGTGAGCGCTGATACCGATATTCCGGTAGCGCTCGATAGGAGTTTTACGTGCCACGTTAGAGCCCTTTGAAAATTAGAAGCGGAAGTGAGCAAAAGCCTTGTTGGCTTCAGCCATACGGTGCACTTCATCACGCTTCTTGACGGCACCACCGCGATTTTCAGCGGCTTCCATCATTTCGGCAGCCAGACGCTGACCCATGGATTTTTCCGAACGCTTGCGGGCCGACTCACGCAACCAGCGCATGGCAAGCGCAGCACGGCGAGCCGGACGCACTTCAACCGGCACCTGGTAGTTGGCACCGCCAACACGACGGGACTTCACCTCAACCATCGGGCGAACGTTCGACATGGCCGAACCGAAAACTTCTAGCGGATCCTTGCCACCCTTGGTGGTGATGATCTCGAAAGCACCGTAAACAATGCGCTCGGCAACCGACTTCTTGCCGCTCTGCATGATTGCATTGATGAACTTGGAAACTTCGACATTGCCGAACTTGGGATCCGGAAGAATGTCACGTTTTGCTACTACACGACGACGGGGCATATTAACCTCAAATAAACACGATTCAGTTGAAAAGCCGGGTATGGGTTAACACCCACCCGGCTCTCACGGCCATCCAGAAGAATGACCACTTACTCAGGCTGCTTAGTGAATCAGGCAGCCTTCGGACGCTTCGCCCCGTACTTGGAACGGGACTGCTTGCGATCTTTGACGCCCTGGGTATCCAGGGAGCCGCGCACGGTGTGGTAACGCACACCCGGCAAATCCTTGACACGACCACCACGAATCAGGACCACGGAGTGTTCCTGCAGGTTATGGCCTTCACCACCGATGTAGGAAATGACTTCAAAGCCATTCGTCAGACGAACCTTGCACACTTTACGCAGCGCAGAGTTCGGCTTCTTCGGGGTGGTGGTATAGACGCGAGTACAAACGCCACGCTTCTGCGGGCACTTTTCCAGAGCGGGAACCTTGCTCTTGGTGACCTCGGCAACGCGCGGCTTGCGCACGAGCTGATTGATAGTCGGCATATCGAACTTCCTTCAACGACCGGGCACCAAAAGACGGCGCACGACGGCAATTTTGTTATCCAAAGCAGAGACAATGATTAGTCTCTGCCGACAAAGACCATAGATTCTATGGTTGATCAACCCCCGTGTCAACGAGACACGAGGGTCGCTCTTGACTTACAGGCCCAGATCGGCATCCTGCGTTGCGTTTTCCGCAGCAGCCGGCTCGAGAGCCCTTGCCGCTGCGATGTCCTCACCCGCCAGCTGAGCCTTGCGGCTGCGGTGGTAGGCAAGACCGGTACCGGCCGGAATGAGGCGTCCGACGATAACGTTTTCCTTGAGGCCACGCAGTTCGTCGCGCTTGCCCATGATGGCAGCCTCGGTGAGAACACGCGTGGTTTCCTGGAAGGACGCGGCAGAGATGAACGAATCGGTCGACAGCGAGGCCTTGGTAATACCGAGCAACATGTGGTCGAAGGTAGCCGGCAGCTTGCCCTGGGCGATCATGCGATCGTTTTCGGCCAGCAGTTCGGCACGCTCCACCTGTTCCGACTTGATGAACTTGCTATCACCCGGCTCGACGATGGCGACCCGACGCAGCATCTGACGAACAATCACTTCAATGTGCTTGTCGTTGATCTTCACGCCTTGCAGACGATAGACGTCCTGGACTTCGTCGGTAATATAGCGGGCCAGCGCTTCGACCCCCTGCAGACGGAGAATGTCATGCGGATCGGGCAGACCTTCGACGATCTTCTCGCCCTTGTTCACTACCTGACCGTCATGGACCAGCACATGCTTGTCCTTCGGAATCAGGAATTCGTGGACCGTACCGTCGAGATCGGTGATCACCAAGCGCTGTTTGCCCTTGGTGTCCTTGCCGAAGCTGATAGTCCCGGTGAACTCGGCCAGCACTGACGCATCCTTCGGCGTCCGGGCTTCGAACAACTCGGCGACGCGCGGCAGACCGCCGGTAATGTCGCGGGTCTTGGCGGACTCCTGCGGCATCCGGGCCAGCACATCGCCGACACCAACCTGCTGACCGTCAACCACCGAGATGATCGAGCCAACCTGGAAGGCGATCGACACATGGTGGTCGCTGCCGGTGATCTTCACTTCCTGACCGCTTTCATCAAGCAGCTTGACCACTGGACGAATACCCTTGGTGGCAGCCTTGCCACCACGTTTGTGGTCGATAACGACGAGAGTCGACAGCCCCGTAACATCGTCCACCTGCTTGGCGACGGTGACGCCCTCTTCGACATTCTCGAAGCGGACCGTACCGGCATATTCGGTAACGATCGGACGGGTGTGCGGATCCCAGGTCGACAACTTGGCACCAGCCTTGACCACCTTGCCTTCATCGACGGAAAGCGTGGCGCCGTACGGCACCTTGTGGCGCTCGCGCTCACGACCATGGTCGTCGGTAATCAGCACTTCACCGGAGCGGGAGATGACAACCTTCTCGCCCTTGGCACTGGTCACATAACGCATATTCGAGGTGTAGCGAATCGTACCGGCCGATTTGGCTTCAATCTGCGATGCAACAGCAGCCCGGGAGGCCGCGCCGCCGACGTGGAAAGTCCGCATGGTCAGCTGGGTACCCGGCTCGCCGATCGACTGAGCGGCGATAACGCCGATGGCCTCGCCGGCATTGACCATCATGCCGCGACCGAGGTCACGACCGTAGCACTTGGCACACAGACCATAGCGGGTATCGCAGGAAAGCGGGGTGCGAACCTTGACTTCGTCGATACCCAACTTGTCGATCAGATCAACCAGATCCTCGTCCAGCATGGTACCGGCGAAAATAACGGTTTCCTGGGTTTCCGGGTCGACCAGATCGTCAACCGTGACACGGCCGAGAATCCGCTCGCGCAACGGTTCGATGACCTCACCGCCTTCGACCAGGGCCTTGACGACAAAGCCGTTCTGCGTTCCGCAGTCATCTTCGGTAATGACCAGATCCTGCGTCACGTCCACCAGACGGCGGGTCAGGTAACCGGAGTTGGCGGTCTTCAGTGCCGTGTCTGCCAGGCCCTTACGAGCACCGTGGGTCGAGATGAAGTACTGGAGGACGTTCAGGCCTTCGCGGAAGTTGGTGGTAATCGGCGTCTCGATAATCGAGCCATCCGGTTTCGCCATCAGGCCGCGCATACCAGCCAGCTGACGGATCTGGGCAGCAGAGCCGCGAGCCCCGGAGTCGGCCATCATGTAGATGGAGTTGAAGGACTCTTGCTTGACCTTCTTGCCGTGGCGGTCGATGGTGTCCTCGTGGCCGAGTTCGTCCATCATGACCTTGGCGACCTGGTCACCGGTCCGGCCCCAGATATCGACGACCTTGTTGTAACGCTCGCCATTGGTCACCAGACCGTTGGTGTACTGGATTTCGATTTCTTTCACTTCCGCTTCAGCGGCGGAAATGATTTCGTACTTCTTGCTCGGCACCAACATGTCGTCGGAACAGAAGGAAATGCCGGCCCGGGTGGCCAGGGCATAACCGTTCTGCATCAGCTTGTCGGCGAAGATAACCGTTTCCTTCAAACCGCAGCGACGGAAGGATTCGTCGATCAGCTTGGAGATTTCCTTCTTCTTCAGGGCGCGGTCGATAACCTTGAACGGCAACCCCTTCGGCAGGATCTTGGAAAGCAGCGCACGACCAGCCGTCGTTTCGACGCGAACGATTTTCTCGACCCATTCACCATCCACCGCAGCCGGTTCGTATTGCTTCAGGCGAACCGAAATCCGCGACTGGACGTCGAGTTCCTTGGCGGCCATGGCGCGTTCGATTTCGGCGATGTCGGCAAAGTACATGCCTTCACCCTTGCCATTGGTCTTTTCGCGGGTCGCGTAGTACAGACCAAGCACGATATCCTGCGACGGCACGATGATCGGCTGGCCGTTGGCCGGCGACAGCACATTGTTGGAGGCCAGCATCAGCGTGCGGGCTTCCATCTGGGCTTCAAGGGACAGCGGCACGTGAACAGCCATCTGGTCACCGTCGAAGTCGGCGTTGAAGGCCGCGCAGACGAGCGGGTGCAGCTGGATGGCCTTGCCTTCGATCAGGGTCGGCTCGAAAGCCTGGATACCCAGACGGTGCAGGGTCGGCGCGCGGTTCAGCATGACCGGATGTTCGCGGATGACATCTTCGAGGATGTCCCAGACGACCGGTTCCTGGCCTTCGACCATCTTCTTGGCTTGCTTGATGGTGGTGGCGTAGCCGAGCACTTCCAGCTTGTGGAAGATGAAGGGCTTGAACAGCTCCAGGGCCATCAGCTTGGGCAGGCCGCACTGGTGCAGCTTGAGCTGCGGACCGACGACGATGACCGAACGGCCGGAGTAGTCGACGCGCTTACCGAGCAAGTTCTGACGGAAACGACCGCCCTTGCCCTTGATCATGTCGGCCAGCGACTTCAGCGGACGCTTGTTGGCACCGGTCATGGCCTTGCCGCGACGACCGTTGTCGAGCAGCGAGTCGACCGACTCCTGCAGCATGCGCTTTTCGTTGCGGACGATGATTTCCGGCGCCTTCAGCTCGAGCAGACGCTTCAGACGGTTATTCCGGTTGATGACGCGACGGTAGAGGTCGTTCAGATCGGAGGTCGCGAAGCGGCCGCCGTCGAGCGGAACCAGCGGACGCAGATCCGGCGGCAGAACCGGCAGGACTTCAAGAATCATCCAGTCCGGCTTGATGCCGGATTTCTGGAAGCCTTCAAGGATCTTCAGGCGCTTGGCCAGCTTCTTGTTCTTGGCTTCCGAACCGGTCACTTCCAGTTCGGCATGCAAAGACTCGACTTCGCTGGTCAGATCGAGGTTGCGCAGCAGTTCGCGGATACCTTCGGCACCCATGAACGCGACGAACTCGTCGCCGTGCTCTTCCATCATTTCCAGATACTGCTCTTCGGTGAGCAGTTGGGCACGCTGGAGGTTGCTGACCATGCCGGGATCAGTCACGACATAGGCTTCGAAATACAGGACGCGCTCGATATCGCGCAGCGTCATGTCGAGCACCATACCGAGACGGGACGGCAAGGATTTCAGGAACCAGATGTGGGCGGTCGGCGAGGCCAGCTCGATGTGACCCATGCGGTCACGACGAACCTTGGCCAGCGTCACTTCGACGCCGCACTTCTCGCAGATCACGCCACGGTGCTTGAGGCGCTTGTACTTGCCGCACAGGCATTCGTAATCCTTGATCGGGCCAAAGATCTTGGCGCAGAACAAGCCATCGCGTTCCGGCTTGAAGGTGCGGTAGTTGATGGTTTCCGGCTTCTTGACTTCGCCGTAGGACCAGGAACGGATCTTTTCGGGCGAAGCGAGGCCAATGGTAATGGCATCAAATTCCTCTTCCGCCGTTACCTGCTTGAATAGATCGAGCAATGCTTTCATCGTTTAACTCCCAGCCCTAAATCAGTAACGTTCCAGATCGATATCGATCGCCAGCGAACGAATTTCCTTGACCAGCACATTGAAGGATTCCGGCATGCCGGCATCGATCCTGTGCTCGCCCTTGACGATGTTTTCGTACACCTTGGTACGACCATTCACGTCATCGGACTTCACGGTCAGCATTTCCTGCAGCACGTAAGCTGCACCATAGGCTTCCAGCGCCCACACTTCCATTTCACCGAAGCGCTGACCACCGAACTGCGCCTTGCCGCCCAGCGGTTGCTGGGTAACCAGCGAGTACGGACCGGTTGAACGAGCGTGCATCTTGTCATCGACCAAGTGGTGCAACTTCAGGTAGTGCATGTAGCCGACGGTTACCGAGCGCTCGAAAGCTTCGCCAGTGCGGCCGTCGTACAGCGTCATCTGACCGGAAGACGGCATGCCGGCGAGCGCCAGCATCGCCTTGATTTCTTCTTCCTTGGCCCCGTCGAACACCGGCGTCGCGAACGGCACGCCGCTTTGCAAATTGCCAGCCATCTCCATCACTTCGACATCGTTCAACTCGTCGAGGTTCTCGGACTTGCCACTGGAGTTGTATACCGTATCCAGGAAGCCACGCATTTCCTTGGCACTGGACTGGGCGCGCAACATCGCGCCGATCTTGTGACCGAGGCCCTTGGCGGCGAGGCCGAGGTGGACTTCGAGAATCTGACCGACGTTCATCCGCGACGGCACGCCGAGCGGGTTCAGCACGATATCGACCGGGCTGCCGTCAGCCATGTGCGGCATGTCTTCGACCGGCAGGATGCGGGAAACCACACCCTTGTTACCGTGGCGACCGGCCATCTTGTCACCCGGCTGCAGGCGACGCTTGACGGCGACATAGACCTTGACCATCTTCTGCACGCCCGGCGGCAGTTCGTCGCCCTGGGTCAGCTTCTTGCGCTTGGCTTCGAAAGCCAGATCGAAGTCCTTGCGGGCCTGTTCCAGGCCATCCTTGACCTGTTCCAGCTGCAGTGCGGCGTCATCTTCGGACAGACGAATATCGAACCAGTGGTGCGGATCCATGCCATCGAGATAGGCCTGATCGATGCTCGCGCCCTTGGCCAGCTTCTTCGGTCCGCCATTGGCTTTCTTGCCAACAATCAGACGACCAACCCGCTCGAACGCGTCGCGCTCGACGATACGCATCTGGTCGGCCAGATCCAGCTTGTAGTGCCGCAGGTGCTCGTCGATGATCGACTGGGCACGCTTGTCGCGCTCGATGCCTTCGCGGGTGAACACCTGAACGTCGATGACCGTACCAGCGATGCCCGAAGGAACGCGCAGGGAAGTGTCCTTAACGTCGGAAGCCTTTTCGCCAAAGATGGCGCGCAACAGCTTTTCTTCCGGCGTCAGCTGGGTTTCGCCTTTGGGCGTAACCTTGCCGACCAGCACGTCGCCGGCTTCGACTTCGGCACCGATATAGACGATGCCGGAATCATCCAGACGCGACAGCTGGACTTCACCCAGAGACGCGATGTCGCGGGTGATTTCTTCAGGACCAAGCTTGGTGTCGCGGGCGACGACCGTCAGTTCCTCAATATGGATCGAGGTATAGCGGTCTTCGGCAACGACCCGTTCGGAGATCAGGATCGAGTCTTCGAAGTTGTAGCCATTCCACGGCATGAAGGCGATCAGCATGTTCTGACCGAGGGCCAGTTCGCCCTTGTCGGTAGAAGCGCCGTCGGCCACCACGTCGCCCTTGGCGATAATGTCGCCAACGCGGACCAGCGGACGCTGGTTGATGTTGGTGTTCTGGTTGGAACGGGTGTACTTGACCAGGTTGTAGATATCGACGCCGACTTCACCGGCAATCGTTTCATCGTCGTTAACCCGGACCACGACGCGCGCTGCATCGACATAGTCGACCTTGCCGCCGCGCAGGGCGACAACCGCGGTACCCGAGTCGACCGCAACGGTGCGCTCGATACCGGTTCCGACCAACGGCTTTTCCGGACGCAGACAAGGCACGGCCTGACGCTGCATGTTGGCGCCCATCAGCGCGCGGTTCGCATCGTCATGCTCAAGGAACGGAATCAGCGATGCGGCAACGGAAACGATCTGGCCGGGAGCCACGTCCATGTATTGAACACGGGCCGGTTCAGCCAGGATGGTTTCGCCCTTTTCGCGGCAGGTGACCAGATCGTCGGACAGACGACCGTTTGCGTCGAGCGAAGAATTGGCCTGGGCGACGACATAGTTGCCTTCCTCGATCGCCGAGAGGTATTCGATCTCGTTGGTAACCTGACTGTCGGAAACCTTGCGGTAGGCCGTTTCGATAAAGCCGTAATCATTGACCCGGGCAAACAGTGCCAAGGAGTTGATCAGACCGATGTTCGGACCTTCCGGTGTTTCGATCGGGCAAACACGACCATAGTGGGTCGGGTGCACGTCGCGGACTTCAAAGCCGGCGCGTTCACGCGTCAGACCACCTGGGCCGAGAGCGGAAACCCGACGCTTGTGGGTAATTTCCGACAGCGGGTTGGTCTGGTCCATAAACTGCGACAACTGACTGGAACCGAAGAATTCCTTGATCGCGGCACTGATCGGCTTGGCGTTGATCAGGTCGTGCGGCATCAGGTTGTCGGATTCGGCTTGCGACAGACGTTCCTTGACGGCGCGTTCGACACGAACCAGACCGGCACGGAACTGGTTTTCGGCCAGTTCGCCGACCGAACGGACGCGGCGATTACCGAGGTGATCGATATCGTCGATTTCACCGCGGCCATTGCGCAGTTCAACGAGGATCTTGATCACTTCAACGATGTCGCGCGGCGACAGGGTCAGTTGCTCACGCACTTCGGCATTGGCGCCGAGCGGCTTGATCTTGGCAACCAGCGACTCGGCTTCTTCCAGAGTCAGGTTCTCCGAGAAGGCACGCGGGCCGTAAGGCAGCAGACCGACCAGATCCTGAATGGCGGCCATCGAGAAGCCCGAACCTTCAGACAGGTTCTTCAGAGCTGCTTCGGCACGCGACGCCAGATTCTTGACCGTAACCTTGTATTCAATGACACCGGGGCGCGTCAGGCGGCGATTGAACTTCATCCGGCCAACGCCGGACAGGTCGTAGCGCTCATCCGAGTAGAAGAGACCGTTGAACAGGATCTCGACAGCTTCCTCGGTCGGCGGCTCACCCGGACGCATCATGCGGTAGATGGCGATGCGAGCGGCCTGGCGGGAAGCTGTTTCGTCAGCCCGCAGGGTGTTCGAGATGAAGGCACCACGATCGAGTTCGTTGGTGTACAGCGTCTCAACGGTCGTGATCTCGGCTTCGCGCAACTTGGCGAGCAGGGTTTCAGTGATTTCGTCGTTGGCATTGGCAATGACTTCGCCAGTGGCCTTGTCGATGATGTTACGGGCGACCACGCGGCCGACGATGAAATCTTCCGGCACGACGAGTTGCTGCAGCCCAGCGGCGCCAATATCGCGGATGTGCTTGGCGGTGATGCGCTTGTCCTTGGCGACGATAACCTTGCCGTCCGGACCAACAAAATCAAAGCGGGCAACTTCACCGCGCAGACGCTCGGGAACCAGCGTGAATTCGATCTTTTCCTTACCCAGCAGGAAGGTATCGAAATCGAAGAACTGGTCGAGGATCTCCTCGGAGGACATGCCGATGGCTTTGAGCAGCGTGGTCACCGGCATCTTGCGACGACGGTCGACACGGAAGAACAGCGTGTCCTTCGGATCGAACTCGAAATCGAGCCAGGAACCGCGGTAAGGAATGATCCGGGCGGAGAAAAGCAGCTTGCCCGAGCTGTGGGTCTTGCCCCGATCATGCTCGAAGAAGACGCCAGGCGAGCGATGCAACTGCGAAACGATGACGCGCTCGGTGCCGTTGATCACGAAGGAACCATTGGTCGTCATGAGCGGAATTTCGCCCATATAGACTTCCTGCTCCTTGACTTCCTTCACGGTGTCCGGTGCTTCGCGATCCATGATCACCAGGCGCACCCTGGCGCGCAGCGAAGAGGCAAAGGTAAGGCCGCGCTGCTGACACTCGGTTACATCAAAGGCCGGAGCACCCAACATGAAGCTGACGAACTCGAGGCGCGCATTGCCGGAGTGAGAAACAATCGGAAAGATCGAGTTGAATGCAGCCTGCAAGCCTTCATTTTTGCGTTTTTCAGCGGGGACTTCCGCTTGCAGGAAAGCTGTAAAGGACTCGAGCTGGGTCGCAAGCAGAAAGGGAACATCAAGCACGCTGGCGCGCTTGGCGAAACTCTTGCGGATGCGTTTCTTCTCGGTGAAGGAGTAAGTCATGGTAACTCCGTGAGGATTAAATCAAACGTAGAACCTGTCGAAACAGGCAAACGCAAACGTGCTCGCCTCCCGTTCAGGGAAGAGGAAAGCGTCGTTTGCGTTTGCCGCTTGGCGATATTCAAGTTCGTTTTTTGGATCAATGAAACCTGTCGTACAAAGCACAAAAGGGCTGGCGGGTGAACCGCCAGCCCGAACACCTGTCGTCGATTACTTGACTTCGACCTTGGCGCCTGCGTCTTCCAGTTGCTTCTTGAGGGCTTCCGCGTCAGCCTTGGAAACGCCTTCCTTGACGGCCTTCGGGGCACCATCAACCAGGTCCTTGGCTTCTTTGAGGCCCAGACCGGTCACTGCGCGCACGACCTTGATGACTTCAACCTTCTTGTCGCCGGCAGCATTGAGCATGACGGTGAATTCGGTCTGCTCTTCGGCAGCAGCGGCACCAGCAGCAGCCGGGCCAGCAACGGCGACGGCAGCGGCGGAAACGCCGAACTTCTCTTCGAATGCCTTGACCAGGTCATTCAGTTCCATAACGGTCAGGGAGCCAACGGCTTCCAGGATGTCTTCTTTGCTAATTGCCATTTCAATAAACTCCTAAATCAGTTCGTATGCGGTAAGGATCAAGCGGCGACTTCTTCGCGCTGCTTGGCAAGAGCATCCAGAGCACGGACGAAGCCGGCAACCGGAGCCTGCATGACATACAGCAGCTTGGAGAGCAACTCTTCGCGGCTCGGGATGGAGGCAAGCGCCTGCACACCGGCTTTGTCGAGCACGTTGCCGGCATAGGAACCGGCCTTGAGCACGAGCTTGTCGTTGGTTTTGGCGAAATCGCTGAGAACCTTTGCAGCAGCTACCGGATCGGCAGACACGCTGTAAATCAGCGGACCGACCATTTGGTCAGCCAGGCCGGCGAACGGGGTGTCCGCGACCGCGCGACGCACCAAGGTATTCTTCAACACACGCAGATACACACCAGACTCGCGCGCCTTCTTGCGCAGCACGGTGAGGTCGACGACCCCAATGCCACGATATTCGGCAATCACGATGGTCTGTGCGTTGGCCACTTGTGCCGACACCTCAGCTACAACCGCTTTTTTGTCGTTCAGATTGAGACCCACAGGTCTTTCCTCCTTTCAAGTCATAACACGGCGGAAAGAATTTTCCGCCGCACCTACGGCGACCTGAACCAGAAGCTATGCTGCCCTCATCGGCCAGCAAGAAATCTTGTTCTGGGGCACCGTCTGCGCAGGTTGCAGTTGCGATTAAGCTCCGTTACCGGGGCGCCTGCGGTCTTTGACGATCCGCTGATTGCTGCCTAGACAGCAATCAGCAGCCCAAAGTACTTTTAGCCAACCAGCGTAGCCTGATCAACGCGAACGCCCGGGCCCATGGTGGCGGCGACCGCGACTTTGCGCAGATACTGCCCCTTGGAGGAAGCGGGCTTCGCCTTGTTCAAGGCATCAATCAAGGCCTTCAGGTTGCTTTCAAGGCTTTCGACAGAGAACGATGCGCGACCGATCGTGGCGTGCACGATGCCGCCCTTGTCGGTGCGGTATTGAACCTGGCCGGCCTTGGCGTTCTTGACAGCCGTCGTGACATCCATCGTCACGGTACCAACCTTCGGGTTCGGCATCAGGCCGCGCGGGCCGAGAATCTGGCCGAGCTGACCAACGATACGCATGGCGTCCGGCGTGGCGATGACGACATCGAAGTTCAGATTGCCGGCCTTGACTTCGGCAGCCAGGTCGTCGAAACCGACGACTTCGGCGCCTGCAGCCTTGGCGGCCTCAGCCTTTTCGCCCTGAGCGAACACGGCAACGCGAACCGACTTGCCGGTACCGGCCGGCAACACGACCGAACCACGCACAACTTGGTCGGACTTACGTGCATCAACGCCAAGGTTAACGGCGACGTCGATCGACTCATCGAATTTGGCAGTGGCGGTTTCCTTGGCCAGGGTCAGCGCTTCCTGAACCGGATAGAGCTTTTGCGCGACGACCTTGCCCTGCTGGGCTTTTTGTTTCTTCGTAAGCTTAGCCATGATTAGAGGCCCTCCACCGTGATGCCCATCGAGCGGGCGGAGCCGGCGATGGTGCGGACAGCTGCTTCGAGATCGGAAGCGGTCAGATCCGGCTGTTTGGCCTTGGCGATTTCTTCAGCCTGAGCACGCGTAATTTTGCCAACCTTGTCGGTATGCGGCTTGGCCGAACCGGACTTGATGCCAGCGGCCTTCTTGATCAGGATGGTAGCCGGCGGGGTCTTCATCACGAAGGTGAAAGACTTGTCCGCGAAGGCGGTAATCACGACCGGAATCGGCAGGCCCGGCTCGACGCCTTGCGTCTGGGCATTGAAGGCCTTGCAGAATTCCATGATGTTCAGGCCGCGCTGACCCAGCGCCGGACCAATCGGGGGCGACGGGTTTGCTTTGCCCGCCGGCACTTGCAGCTTGATGTAGCCAACAATCTTCTTCGCCATAATGGCTCCTAATAAATGAGTGGTAGCGCGCCTTCATGAGGATCACCTCACTACCAACGCTCCTCTTGCCGAAACACAAGGCTTTCGGCCTGCCCTAAACTAAACAATCAGGCTTTTTCGACCTGACCGAACTCCAACTCAACTGGCGTCGCCCGACCAAAAATGGTCACGGAAACACGCAGGCGATTTTTTTCGTAATTGACGTCCTCGACCGAGCCGTGGAAATCAGTGAACGGACCTTCCTTGACCCGAACCACTTCCCCTGCCTCGAAGAGCACCTTGGGACGGGGCTTTTCAACCCCTTCCTGCATTTGCTGCATGATCTTTTCGACTTCCTTTTCGGAAATCGGGGTCGGCTTGGTGGCGGTCCCGCCAACGAATCCGGTGACCTTGGGCGTGTTCTTCACCAAGTGCCAGGAATCGTCGTCCATATCCATTTCGCACAGCACGTAGCCTGGAAAGAACTTACGCTCGGAAATGGCCTTTTGACCGCCCTTCATTTCCACAACTTCTTCAACCGGCACCAGAATGCGGCCGAATTTTTCTTCCATACCCAAACGGGTGATGCGCTCCTGTATGGCGCGCATCACACTTTTCTCGAAGCCGGAGTAGGCATGTACGACGTACCAGCGTTTGCTCATGATTTCTTCCAGCCCAACACGAGGTCGTAGAGAACCCACTCGAGGCTCTTGTCAGTCAGATAGAGGAAGACCGCCATAACCACGACAAAGGCAAAAACCGCCCCGGTGGTCTGCATGGTTTCCTTGCGGGTTGGCCAGACAACTTTCTTGGCTTCAACCACTGACTCGTTGGCAAATACAAAAAAGCGCTGACCGGGCTCAGTCTTCCAAGCCACGGCAATCGCCAGCGCAAACCCAACGAGGACCGCCAGGACGCGCAAAATCATTGCCTGCTCCGAGAGCAGGTAGAAGCCAGCCACGCCAGCTGCCAGAATTACCAGCGCCAGCGCAAACTTGATCTTGTCAGCCATGAAGTTCGCGATCTTTAAAGAGGGTGGCAGGGGCGGAGGGAATCGAACCCCCGACCTACGGTTTTGGAAACCGTTGCTCTACCAATTGAGCTACACCCCTGCTGCAGAAACATCAAAGCGCCTCGGTCTCCCGAAGCGCCTTGATTACAAAAGACTACCGATTACTCGATGATCTTGGCAACGACACCGGCGCCGACGGTACGACCGCCTTCACGGATGGCGAAACGCAGACCTTCTTCCATGGCGATCGGAGCGATCAGCTTGACGGTCATCTGGATGTTGTCACCCGGCATGACCATTTCAACGCCTTCCGGCAGCGAGATCGCGCCGGTCACGTCGGTCGTGCGGAAGTAGAACTGCGGACGATAGTTGTTGAAGAACGGGGTGTGACGACCACCTTCGTCTTTCGACAGCACGTACACTTCGCCGGTGAAGTGGGTGTGCGGGGTGATCGAACCCGGCTTGCACAGCACTTGACCACGTTCGACATCTTCCCGCTTGGTGCCGCGCAGCAGCGCGCCGACGTTGTCGCCAGCCTGACCTTGGTCAAGCAGCTTGCGGAACATTTCCACACCGGTACAGGTGGTCTTGACGGTCGGGCGGATACCGACGATTTCGATTTCTTCGCCAACCTTGACGACGCCGCGTTCGATACGACCGGTAACGACAGTGCCGCGACCGGAGATCGAGAAGACGTCTTCCACCGGCATCAGGAACGGCTGATCAACGGCACGTTCCGGGGTCGGGATGTAGGAGTCCAGAGCATCAGCCAGACGGAAGATCGACGGTTCGCCGATTTCGGATTGATCGCCTTCCAGAGCCTTCAGGGCGGAGCCGTGAATGATCGGGGTGTCGTCGCCCGGGAAATCGTACTTGGAGAGCAGCTCGCGCAGTTCCATTTCGACGAGTTCGAGCAGTTCGGCATCGTCAACCATGTCGCACTTGTTCATGTACACCAGCACGTACGGCACGCCGACCTGACGGGCCAGCAGGATGTGCTCGCGGGTCTGGGGCATCGGGCCGTCAGCGGCGGAACAGACGAGAATGGCGCCGTCCATCTGGGCGGCACCGGTAATCATGTTCTTGACGTAGTCAGCGTGGCCCGGGCAATCAACGTGGGCGTAGTGACGGTTGGCGGTTTCGTACTCGACGTGGGCGGTATTGATGGTGATACCGCGAGCCTTTTCTTCCGGCGCCGCATCGATCTGGTCATACGCCTTGGCCGAGCCGCCGAACTTCTTGGCCAGCACCGTGGTGATCGCAGCCGTCAGCGTGGTCTTGCCATGGTCAACGTGACCAATCGTGCCCACGTTTACGTGCGGTTTCGTACGCTCGAATTTTTCCTTAGCCATTCCAGTTCCTCAATGATCAAATAACAAAAAATCCAGAATCCAAGCTAAACGGTGGTGCCCATGGGCAGGATCGAACTGCCGACCTCTCCCTTACCAAGGGAGTGCTCTACCACTGAGCCACATGGGCCTACCTTAAAAACCCAGCCTTACCGCATCGTGGAGCGGGTGAAGGGAATCGAACCCTCGTCTTAAGCTTGGAAGGCTTCAGCTCTACCATTGAGCTACACCCGCAAAACCCAACGCCCGCAGCACAGGCCGCTACAGCATTAAATCTGGTGGAGGGGGAAGGATTCGAACCTTCGAAGGCAGAGCCGTCAGATTTACAGTCTGATCCCTTTGACCGCTCGGGAACCCCTCCGGAGAACGCAAGATTATCCGGACCCAGCCGAAGACTGTCAACCCCTAAAATAAAAAAAGCCGGCTCGAGGCCGGCCTTTTCCGCAGAGAGCAGATTATTTCTGGGACAAAACCCAGGTAACCAGCTTCTTGGCTTCGTCATCGGTCACATTGTTCGGCGGCATCGGAATCTGACCCCAGACGCCCTTGCCGCCTGCCTTGACCTTGGCAGCCAAGGTAGCAACCGCGCCCTTGTCACCCTTGTACTTGGCGGCAACTTCCTTGTAGGCCGGGCCAACGAGCTTTTTGTCGATGGCATGGCAGGACATACAGTTCTTGGCTTTGGCCAAGGCTTCGTCGGCGTGGGCCTGGCCGGTCATCACGATGCCTGCGGCAGCCATCATGGCGATATAAACAGCTTTCATTCGTTCACTCCGTGTGTCAGGTTTATAGGTAGAAAATCAGCTTCGGATGATAAGACCCTTTCCCGTCGCGTGCAAACCGCTTCAGCAGTAGGGGATTTCGCTGGCGGGAACGTCGGCCGACCGGTATCGGTGGTCAATTAACGCACACCTCGACCGGACGTTGACCAGCACACTCAGGAAGATCGAGAGGACATTGCCAGGAGCGCCCCGGCCGATACGAACAAACCGCCGAAGGCGCGATTCTGCAGACAAATGGTACGCGGATCATGCAACCAGCGCGCCAAACTTGCCGCGCCCAAGGCGTAGGTCGACATCACCATCATGTCAGTCAGGCACAGCGTCACGGCGATCAGCAAATACTGGGGCACCTGCGGCCTTGCCGGATCGATAAACTGCGGCACCAGGGCACAGATGAAGACAATTGCCTTAGGGTTGGTCAGATTGACCAGCAGTCCCTGGAAAAACAGGCCTTTATGCGTCAAAGGCACCGCACCAGCTGCCGCCGGAACGGTCGGAGCACGCCATTTCTGAATGCCCAGCCAGACCAGATAGGCGGCGCCTACGAATTTGACGATGGAAAAGGCCGTTTCGGAAGTTGCCAGCAACGCCCCCAGACCGATTGCCACGATCAGCAGATGCAGAATGATCGCCGCCTGCAGGCCGCAAATGGCCAACAATGCCGCCCGGTAGCCATGACGCAGCCCGGTACTCATGCTGATCACGGCACCCGGCCCGGGCGTGACGGCGATCAGGATCGCCGCCAACAGGAACCCGAGCCAGACCGCGAAACTCATTTGCGGCGCTGAATCTGCGTCACGTCGCGCACCGCGCCCTTGTCAGCCGAGGTCGCCATCAACGCGTAAGCCTGCAAGGCGGCCGAAACAACACGTTCACGGTCGACCGGCAGCCAGGCGGCGTCACCCTTGGCATCCATGGCGACCCGACGCGCCGTCAGTTCGTCATCGCTAATCGCCAGATGAATGCGCCGATTCGGGATATCGATCTCGATCGTATCGCCTTCTTCCACCAGACCGATCGCGCCGCCATTCGCCGCTTCCGGCGAAGCATGCCCGATCGACAGCCCGGAGGTGCCCCCCGAGAACCGGCCATCGGTCAACAGTGCACATTCCTTGCCCAGCCCCATCGATTTCAGATAAGAGGTCGGATAGAGCATTTCCTGCATGCCCGGGCCGCCCTTCGGGCCTTCGTAGCGAATGACGACAACGTCACCGGCAACGATTTTCTCACCGAGAATGGCCTCCACCGCGGCATCCTGGCTTTCGAAGACACGCGCCTTGCCGGTGAATTTCCAGATCGATTCATCGACCCCGGCGGTCTTGACGATGCAGCCGTCGAGGGCGATGTTGCCATAGAGCACGGCCAGCCCGCCATCTTGCGTATACGCATTGGCCTTGTTGCGGATGCAGCCATGCGTGCGATCGAGATCGAGTTCGTTGTAACGGCGATCCTGCGAGAAGGCGGTCTGCGTCGGCACGCCACCCGGGGCGGCCTTGAAAAACTCATGCACCGTCACGTCATGCTCACGGACGACGTCCCAACGGTCAATGGCCTCACCCAGCGTTGCTGAATAGACCGTCGGCAAATCGCGGTGCAACAGGCCGGCCCGATCGAGTTCGCCCAAGATGCCCATGATGCCGCCGGCACGGTGTACGTCCTCGATGTGGTATTCCTGGGTCGCCGGCGCCACCTTGGCCAGGCAGGGCACGCGGCGGGAAATGCGATCGATGTCCGGCATGGTGAAATCGACGCCGCCTTCGCGCGCCATCGCCAGGATGTGCAACACGGTGTTGGTCGAACCGCCCATCGACACATCGAGGGTCATGGCGTTCTCGAAGGCTTCCTTGGTGACGATCGAGCGCGGCAGCACCGACGCGTCGTCCTGTTCGTAATAGCGCTTGCACAAGTCGACGACGAGACGGCCGGCGCGCAGGAAAAGCTGCTTGCGGTCGGCATGCGTGGCGACGACCGTTCCATTGCCGGGCAAGCTGAGACCCAGGGCCTCGGTCAGACAGTTCATCGAATTGGCGGTAAACATGCCGGAGCACGAACCGCAGGTCGGACAGGCGGAACGCTCGAAGCTCTCGACTTCCTGATCGGAAACCGACCGGTCGCCGGCCTTGATCATCGCATCGATCAGATCGACCTTGATGGTCTGGTCTTTCCAGCTGACCTTGCCGGCTTCCATCGGACCGCCGGAGACGAAGACCACCGGGATGTTCAGGCGCATGGCTGCCATCAGCATGCCCGGGGTGATCTTGTCGCAGTTGGAGATGCAGACCATGGCGTCGGCACAGTGGGCATTGACCATGTATTCGACGGAGTCGGCGATCAGGTCGCGCGACGGCAAGGAATACAGCATGCCGCTGTGCCCCATGGCGATGCCGTCATCGATGGCAATCGTGTTGAACTCCTTGGCGATGCCGCCGGCCGCCTCGATTTCGCGGGCGACCAGCTGGCCCATGTCCTTCAGGTGCACATGGCCCGGCACGAATTGCGTGAAGGAGTTAACGACGGCAATGATCGGTTTGCCGAAATCGCCGTCCTTCATGCCGGTGGCGCGCCACAAGGCGCGCGCGCCGGCCATGTTGCGACCGTGGGTGGAAGTGCGGGAACGGTACTGGGGCATGACTATCTCCGTCAAAACTATGCGCCGGAATTCGATAACGAAAGGCGCGAACTATAATCGGCTAATTCTAGCCCACTCTAAGCCATCAATGCTTCTTCACCCCCAGTTCGACCCGGTCGCTTTTTCGCTTGGCCCACTGTCGGTGCGTTGGTACGGTTTGATGTACCTCGTTGCCTTCGTTCAGTTTATTTTGCTCGGCCGCTACCGGATCAAGACCCGCCCCGGCTTCATTACTGCCGAACAGCTCGACGATCTGCTGTTCTACGGCATGCTCGGCGTGATCATTGGCGGCCGGCTCGGCCAGGTGCTGTTTTACGAGCCGGCCTATTACTTGAGCCACCCGCTTGAGATCGTCGCTGTCTGGAAGGGCGGCATGAGCTTTCATGGCGGCTTTCTCGGGGTCTTGCTGGCCATGACGCTGTGGGCACGGAAAAATCGCCTGGCCTGGTTCGACATCACCGATTTCATCGCCCCGCTCGTCCCGCTAGGCCTGGCCGCCGGCCGTCTCGGCAATTTCATCAACGGCGAGTTGTGGGGCCGCGTCGCCGACGCCAGCCTGCCGTGGGCGATGATCTTTCCGCAAGCCGGCGACATGCAGCCGCGCCACCCATCGCAGCTCTATCACATCGGTCTCGAAGGCCTCGCACTGTTCATCATCCTGTGGCTCTACACCAGCCGGCCACGCGCGCGTGGCGCGGCCTCCGGCGTGTTCTTGATCGGCTACGGCGCATTCCGCTTCTTCACCGAATTTTTCCGCGAACCGGATGCCGGGATTTTCGGCCAGTCCTACACCATCAGCATGGGGCAATGGCTGTCGCTGCCGATGATCTTGATCGGTATCGGCCTGCTCCTCATGGCGCACCGACGACGCACCTGAAGCGCCTTCCCAGGCGGCGCCCAGCCTTTATAATTATGGATTAGGTCTTTCAATTCACGACAGGAATCAAGCCATGCAACGTCCGTTCAAGGTACTCGGCATTCAGCAAATCGCCATCGGCGGCCCCTCCAAGGAAAAGCTCCGCACCTTGTGGGTCGAGAAATTCGGCCTCGAAATCACCAGCACTTTCGTTTCCGAGCGCGAGAACGTCGACGAGGACATCTGCGCCATGGGCACCGGCCCGTTCAAGGTTGAAGTCGACCTGATGCAGCCGCTCGACCCGGAAAAGAAACCGGCCGTGCACACCACGCCGCTCAATCACGTCGGCCTGTGGATCGACGACCTGCCCAAGGCCGTCGAATGGCTGTCGGCCAATGGCGTGCGTTTCGCCCCGGGCGGCATCCGCAAGGGCGCCGCCGGCTTCGACATCACCTTTCTGCACCCGAAGGGCAATGAAGAATTTCCGATCGGCGGCGAAGGCGTACTGATCGAACTGGTCCAGGCGCCGCCGGAAGTTGTTTCCGCCTTCGCCAAACTGGCCGCGCAATAATCATCGACATGTCCGACATCCCCGAGAAGGATCTCGAGGAAACCCGCGCGGCGCTCGCCCCCACCCTGGAGGCGACCGCCGCCATCCTGCCCTGGCTGGCCAAACCACAGCCACTGCGTTTCGATGAAAAGCTCAACGAGCACTGGATTGCCGCTTGCGGTTGTCTCGCCCAGGCCTGGTCGGATCGCTACCGCGACGATGGCAGCGCAGTGCGCAGCGCCATTTTTGCGCTCTATGGCGTGGCGCTGGAAACCGCCGATGCCGACTGCCTGCGCCTGGGTGAAGCGCTGGCCAGCGCCGCCGATCAGCTGGAACGGACGACTGCCCCGCGCCTGATTGCGGCACTGACCGCGACCATCGAGTGTCTCGGCGAAGCAGGCGGTCTGGAACACAAGGTTTTTGCCGAGCGCGCCCGTCATTTCGCCCAGCGACTGGAGGCGACGCTGAGCGTGCGCCCGGAAGCCGGCGAGCGCTCAGCGGTGCTCGACCACTTGTTTGCCGAGGAAGCCCGGGAACACATCGAACAGATGCATGACGCGCTGGCTGCCCTACCGCCCGATGCCTATGCACTGAAGAGTGCAGCGACGCAGATCGCCCAGCAGGCGGAGCATCTCGAACTCTACGGCCTCATGCATCAGGGGCGCCAACTGGCCGATCTCGTCGGCAGTGAACTTGATCTCGACAACGATGCCGCCCGCCGGCGGATCAACGAGAGCCTGCGCCAATTGACTGCGGCGATTGCGTTGGTCGACGCCTAAACCTGGCGAAAAATGCCGAGCGCCAGGCGCCGGCCGTCGCTGAGATCGGCGACTTCAGTGGTGATTTCGACCGCCTGGACCGTGCCGTCGCTACGCTTGATTTCCGAGAGCTGCACGGCATCGCCCAGCCCATCAAGGACCCGTTGAAACTCGCGAGCCGCTTTCGCCGCGACCGATTCCGGATGCAATTGCCGGTGATGCCGCCCGACCAGTTCGCGACGCGCGCAGCCAAACAGCTTTTCCGCCTGACGATTGGCATCGAGAATCACCCCGCTTTCCCCATCGGACAGCAACAGGGCATCCCGTGAGGCACTGAATACCGCCTCCAGGCGCTCCTTGGCGCTCGCCGCCAAACGCCGCGCCTCGTCGGCTTCATACTCGACCAGCGCCAGCGTCACCAGATTCGCCACGGCATGGGCAAAGAGCCGGTGGGCCGTTGCCCAGGGCTGGCGCGAGCCGACCTGTTCGAGGCGAAAAACGCCCTGCAACTCGCCGCGGATATGTATCGGCGTATCGAGCATGGCGGTTATTTTGTGCTTGGCCAGATAATCGCCGGCGAACTCGGCGGTCGATGGATGCAAGCTGGCGTCGTCGGCGGAAATGCAGTTCGCACTGCTCAAATCGATGAAATAGCGCGGATAGCGGCTGGCCCGCACCGCCTCGCCGCGACTGTGCCGGCGCCCGGCCAATTCATAGAGATCCAGGCAGCGCAATTCCTGCTGCTGATCGGTCAACGCCCAGATGCTGACCCGCTCGATGCCCGACATCTGCGCCGCGGACTCGGTGAGGATGCTCAGCGTCATCTCGAACGAGGCCTCTTTGAAATAGGCCCCACGCGAAAGGCTGGCGACGCCTTCCTGCAATTCGGTCGGCGACATCAGCGTAAGGCTGGCGCCAGGATTCAGTACATTTTCCATAAACTCGACAAGCCGCCCACCCAAATCGGGACATGAACAGCTGTCGAGTGTACAAATGCCTGGCGAATCCCAGCGTGAAAAGCTTCACATATCACGAAAGTAATACACCGAAAAAACATGCAGTACTAATCTGCGCCTGGCGTGCTCTTGAAAATGAAAGCGGCCTTCTCAAGTTCGGTGATCCAGACCAGGCCATCACCATAATGGCCGGTCTGGGCGACCTCGGTAATCCGCTGGAAAATGGCTTCGGCGACATCGTCGGGAGCAACGATCTCGATCCGCACCTTGGCGGTGTAATCGGTCAGCACCTCCTTGATCGTATGCCTTGCCACATGGCGCGATGGCGCACTGCAACCTTCGACGCGGGTAACCGTCATGCCGGGAAAACCGGGCAGGGAAACCAGCGCGTCACGCAATGCGGACAGTTTGTTGGGGCGGATAACCGCCTTGATTTCTTTCATGCTTCGACCTCCTCATCGTCAAACCAGCGGTAAATGGTTGGCAAAACCAGCAGCGTCAGCAAGGTGCAGGTGATCAGCCCGCCGATGACGACAATCGCCAGCGGCCGCTGCACTTCCGAACCCGGCCCGTTGGAGAACAGGAAGGGAATCAGGCCAAGCATGGCGACGGTTGCCGTCATCATCACCGGCCGGAAACGCAGCGATGCCCCTTCGATCACCGCCTCACGCACGGTGCGTCCTTCCTGACGCAAGCCGCGAATATACGAGACGAGCACGACACCGTTGAGCACGGCGATGCCCCACAGCGCGATGAAGCCGACCGAGGCCGGCACCGACAGGTATTCCCGGCTGACGAACAGACCGACGATGCCGCCGATCGAGGCGAAGGGCAGTACGGTAATGATCAGCGTGGCGAAACGCAGCGAATTGAAGAGCAGGAACAGCAGGAAGAAAATGGCCGCAATGGTGATCGGGATAATCACCGTCAGGTGGCCCAGCGCCCGCTCCATGTTCTGGAACTGACCGCCCCACTCGAGGTAATAGCCTTCCGGCAACTTGATCTCCTGCCCGACTTTTTGCTGCAGCTCGGCGACGAAACTGCCGAGGTCGCGATCCTTGACGTTAACACCGACGACAATGCGACGCTTGCCGAGTTCACGCGAAATCTGGGCCGGACCGTCCATCACCTTGATTTGCGCGACGTCGGCCAGGCGGGCCTGGGCGCCGTTCGGCGAGGTGATCAGGACGTTCGAGATCGCCTCGACATTATTCCGGAAGCGCTCCGGCAGGCGAACGACCCCGGGAAAGCGGCGCTCGCCTTCGAAGATTTCCGTCGCCACCTTGCCACCAATCGCCGTTTCCAGCAGATCGTTGACATCCGAGACGTTGATGCCGAGCCGGGCAATGGCCTGCCGGTCGATTTCGACCGACAGATACTGCTGGCCGCTGATCCGCTCGATGCGCAGATCCTGCGCGCCGGGCAGCGCCTGCGCCACCTTGCCGATCTGGCCGGCAATTTTTCGCAGTTGATCGAGATCGTCGCCAAACACCTTGACGGCAATGTCCGAACGAACCCCGGTCACCATTTCGTCGACCCGGTCAGAAATCGGCTGGGCCATGACAATCTGCACGCCGGGCAAGGCTTTCAGCTTGTCGCGCATGGCATCCTGAATATCGTCCTGGTTCCAACCGGACGGCCACTCGCTGCGCGGCTTCAGGCTGACGATGGGGGTCGATTCGTTCGGCCCCTGCGGATCGGCCGGCGACTCACCCCGACCGACGCCGGAGACCGCCGATTTGACGCCGGGCACCTGCATGACCAAGCGCATCGCCTCCATTTCCATCTTGATCGATTCGTCGAGGGAGATGTTCGGCACCCGGTTGATGCCGGGCACCACCGAGCCTTCCTTCATTTCCGGAATGAAGGCGGTGCCGAGGAAGGGCAGGACGCCGACCGTCGCGACGAAAGCCGCGACAGCCAGGGTAACGGTCTTCTTCTCGTTGCCCAGCGTCCAGTGCAGCAGCTTCATGTAGCGCTTCTTCATCGCGGCGATCAGCTTGGTGTCGTGATCGCCATCATGGACCGGCGGCTTGAGCAGGTAGGTCGACATCACCGGCGTCAGGGTCATCGACAGGATCAGCGAAATGCCCAGCGCAATGGCAATGGTGTAGGCGAGCGGCGCAAACATCTTGCCTTCCATGCCCTGCAGCGTCATCAGCGGCAGGAACACCAGGATGATGATGCCGACACCGAAGATGACCGGCGTCGCAACTTCGACCACCGCCCGCAATATCACCCGCAGCTGGCTTTCGCCGGACTTGGCCTGACGGCCGAGCTGGAGGAAGGCATTCTCGACCACCACCACCGAACCATCGACCATCAGACCGATGGCGATCGCCAGACCGCCCAGCGACATCAGGTTGGCCGAAATGCCCAACTGGTTCATCGCCATGAAGGTCAGCAGCGGCGTCAGCACCAGGGTGGCGACGACGATCAGCGAGGAGCGGACATCGCCGAGGAAGAGGAACAGCACGACGACGACGAGCACGACGCCTTCCAGCAAGACCTTGGTGACGGTCCACAAGGCGGCATCGACGAGTTCGGAACGGTCGTAGTAGGCGGTGATTTTCAGGCCATCCGGCAACATGCCCTTGGCGTTGATCTCATCGACTCGCGCCTTGATCAGGCCGACCACCGCCTTGGCGTTGCCGCCGGCGGTCATCATCACCACACCGCCAACCGCCTCGGTCACCCCATTCTTGATCACCGCGCCCTGGCGCACCTCGTGGCCGATCTCCACTTCCGCGACATCGCGGACATAGACCGGCACACCGTCCTTTTCGCGCAGCACGATGGCGCGCAGGTCTTCCAGGTCACGGACCAGGCCGACGCCGCGAATCAGGTACTGCTCGGCGAATTGCGGCAGCACACCGCCGCCGGCATTGGCGTTGTTGCGCCCGACCGCCTGATAGACATCAGCCACCGACAAGCCGTAATGGCGCAACTTGTCGGGGTTGACCAGCACCTGGTACTGCTTGGCATAGCCACCCTGGGAGTTGATCTCGGCCACCCCGGGAATCGAGCGCAACAACGGCCGGACCACCCAATCCTGGGCAATCCGGCGCTGCATCAGCTCTTCCGGCGTCAAGGTCCGGTCGCCATCGTCCGGGCGTTCCAGCGTGTATTGATAGACCTCGCCGAGGCCGGTCGACACCGGCCCGAGCACTGGCGTGATGCCCTGCGGCAGGCGCGAACCGACTTCGAGCAGGCGCTCCATGACCAACTGGCGGGCAAAATAGACATCCGTCTTGTCGTTGAAGACCAGGGTGATCAGCGACAGGCCCGGCTTGTTCAAGGAGCGCATTTCCTCCAGCCCGGGCAGGCCGGTCATCGCCACTTCGAGCGGCACGGTGGCAAAGCGCTCGACCTCTTCCGGCGAGCGCCCTTGCGCCTCGGTGGCGATCTGGACCTGGACATTGGTGACATCGGGGAAGGCATCAACCGACAGCTTGCGTGCGGCATCCATACCAAACACAAAAAGCACGATGGCGATGACGACGACAATCAGGCGCTGCTTGAGCGCCGCACGAACTAGTGACTCGATCACGCGCCCTCCATTTCCTTGCGATTACGCTCGTTGTTCAGGTGGAAAGCGCCGTCGATGACCAGCTTTTCCTGGCCTTTCAGGCCGGACAGCACGACCCGCCGTCCGCCCTGCTCCGGCCCCAGCTTGACCTTGAGCAGCCGGAATGCCCCATTCGCCTCGGCAACGAAGACGTGGTCTTCGTCGTTCTCGCGCACCACGGCGCTGGCCGGCACGACCAGGCGGTCGACGGCCTTCGCCTCGATCAGCATGGTGGCCAGCATGGCCGGCTTCAAACGGCCATCGGCATTGTCGAGTTCGGTCCGCACCAGCACGGTCCGGGTGTCCGGATCGATCGTCTGGCCGACGAAAATCAGCTTGCCGACCAGCTTCTCATTACCCAGCGCCGGCACTTCGATGTTGACGATCTGCCCGGTCTTGACCTGGCTGACCTGCTGCTCCGGCACCTGGGCCACCGCCCACAACCGGGTCAGGTCGGCGACGACAAACAAGGCATCGGCCGGCTGCACAACCTGTCCCTGCGCCAGCTTGCGTTCGACAACCACGCCGCCCAGGCTGGCCACCACCGGCGTCACCGAATCGACGGCGCCCTGCTTGGCCAAACGGTCGATGGCCGCCGGGCTGACGCCGAGCAATTGCAACTGGTCGGCGGCGGCCCGGGTTTCGGCCAGCGAAATCTGGTGTTCGCTTTCGCGCCGCTGCAGTTCAGCGGCTCCGATCACATCGGCCTGGAACAGCGCCTTCGCCCGTTCGGCGTTGCGCCGGTTCAGTTCGAGCTGGGCGCGCGCCTTGAGGTAGGCCAATTGCTGACTGGACAGTTCACTGCTGTTCAGGCGCGCCAGGACCTCGCCCTTTTTGACCGCTTGGCCAAGCAGGGCGTCGATCTGGGTGACCCGCCCGGTTACCGTCGCCCCGATCCGCGCCAGACGCTGTTCGTCAAAATCGATCTTCCCGGCCACCCGCAAGGTTTCCGCGACCGGCTCGGTAGTGACCTGGTGCAGCTTGAGCTGCGCCAACAGTTCCGGGGCCGGTGTGACGACCGCCGGATCGGCAACCGGGGCGGCGGCCCCTGGCGCATCCTCCTTGTCGCAGCCAAGCAGCAGCGCCGCGCTCAACAGTAAAACCAACGCATTTTTCATTCTGTTTTTTCTCCGGGAGTCGCCCGCAGCCTTTCAATATCAACCCAGGCCGCTGCCAGTTCGTAGGCAGCCGCAATCAATTCGGAACGCGCCGCGCGATAAACGCGCTGGGCATCAAGCACTTCAAGGAAACCGCGCTCGCCAAAGCGGTAGGCCGATTCGGCCACCTTCAGGGCCGCCTGGGCCTGCTTGACGATGCCGCCTTCCAGCGCGGTGACCTGCGCCTCGGCGATTTCATATTGCTGATAGGCCACCTGCAACGCCTGGCCCAGCGAAAACTCCTGGGCCTCCAACTCGTTGCGGCTCCGCGCCAGTTGCGCCGCCGCTTCGCCGACTGGTCCGCGCCGCCGATCCCAGAGCGGGATCGAGACGACGACGCCGAACTTCGAGGTGCGCATATCGGGGTCCTCATCGACGCTGGCTTTCAGCGCCAGGTTGGGCCAGCGCTGGGCTTTCTCGAAATCAAGCTGACGCTGGGCGCGGCGCATTTCGGCACGGGCCCGCGCCAAATCGGGGCTGTTTTCCGCCAGTTGCTTGCTCAGGCCGGGCAGCGGCGGCAGATCGGGCACATCCCTGAGCCGCCCGCTCAGCGTAAAGTCAGCCGGCAGCGCATTGCCGACCGCCTGGCGCAGCAAGGAGCGCGACTGCTCAACGCGAAAGCCCGCCGCCTGGGCGGTTTTCCGGGCCATCAGCATTTCCGCATCGGCCTTGATCAGCTCGAAACGCGGCGCCTCGCCGACCTCGACGCGCAAGGCAATCCGCGAGCGCACATCGTCCATCAGCGCGGCATCCTCCAAGGCGTTCTGCAACTCGACCTGACGCCGCAACACTTCGAAGTAACGCATGCGCAGACGGGCCAGGATGTCGGCCTCGAAAGCCCGTGTGGCCGCCACGGTGACATCCAGCCCGGCCTCGGCCGCACCGATCCGGGCTACCCGACGCCACGGCATGTCGAGCGGCTGGGTCAAGGTCAGGCTGCGGGCATCGCCCGGATTACCGGCCGCCCCTCGCGAACGTGCCGTACCGGCGAGGAACTCGACTTCGGGATTGGCGAAGGCGCCGGCGCTGTCGATCGCCGAACGTGCCGCCGTTACCTGATCGCGGGCGGCGAGAACCGCCCGGCTCGATTCCATGGCCAACGCTTCCAGATGCGGCAGGTCATAGGCCGGCTGGGCGAAGGCGAGGCTGGCGCTCAAGCCCAGTCCGAGAGCGATTAATTTTGTGCAGCGCATCATGGTTTTGTATTGGCTAACTCGCATGCCTTTCAGCACCCGCTCAGCGCGACTGGGCCAGCGCAGCGATACGCTCTTCCAGCGGTGGATGGGTCGAAAACAGTGCCATCCAGCCCTGACCACCGGCGATCCCTGAGGCCGCCATGTTCTGCGGCAGGGGTTCGGTGTGCAGATTGCCCAGGCGACGCAGCGCGTTCTGCATCGGCAACGGCGAACGCATCAACTGCGCCGCCCCGGCATCGGCCCGAAACTCGCGCTGCCGCGAGAACCAGGCGACGATGATGCTGGCCAGAACACCGAACACCACTTCGCAGATCATGCTGGTCACCATGTAGCCGATGCCGGGGCCGCTACTCTCCTGGTCGTTCTTGCGCAGGAAGGAATCGACCAGATAGCCGACGACCCGCGACAGGAAGATGACGAAAGTGTTCACGACGCCCTGGATCAAGGTCAGCGTCACCATGTCGCCGTTGGCGATGTGGGCAATCTCATGGGCCAGCACCGCTTCCGCCTCTTCCCGCGTCATGCTGGCGAGCAAGCCGGTGGACACGGCAACCAGCGAACTGTTTTTGCTGGCGCCGGTAGCGAAAGCGTTCGGCTCGCCATCGTAAATCGCCACTTCCGGCATCGGCAGGCCGGCCCGTTCGGCCAGACGGGCCACGGTATCGACCAGCCAGACCTCGGTCGAACTGCTCGGCGACTCGATGACGCGCGCCCCGGTGCTCCACTTGGCCATCATTTTCGACATCAGCAGCGAAATGAAGGAGCCGCCGAAGCCGATCACGGCAGCGAAGACGAGCAGCATGCCAAGATTGAGGCCGTTGGCGGTCAGGAAGCGATTGACGCCGAGCAGGCTGGTGACCAGACTGAGGACCAGCATTACGGCAAGATTGGTAGCAAGGAAGAGTAGAACGCGTTTCATGGCGAACTCCTAAATGAGGGAAACAGCGGAATAATATTGCATCGCACACTACGGTAAAATCACATCTAACTTGACAATTACATCGGTTTTTTCTGCAAAACAACCATGACGCCACTCAATTACAAACACCTCCACTATTTCTGGGTCGTCGCCCAGGAAGGCAGCATCACCCGTGCCGCCGAACGCCTCGGGCTGGCCGTGCAGACGATCAGCGGCCAGCTGTCGCTGCTCGAACGCCAGTTGGGCAAGGCCCTGTTCAACAGCCAGGGGCGCGGCCTCGTGCTGAGCGAGGCGGGACGGGTGGCGCTCGGCTACGCCGACCAGATATTCCAGTTGGGCGACGCACTGGTCGATGCCGTCCAGGCCAGCGGCAGCGAATCGACGCTGCGTCTGCGCACCGGGATTTCCGACGGCATCCCGAAACTGCTTGCCTATCGGCTGCTCTCGTCGGTCACCAGCATGCCGGTCGACGTCCGGCTGATCTGCGACGAGGGCGAGTTCGAGAGCTTGCTCGCCGAGCTCGCCCTGCACCGCCTCGATGTCGTGCTCACCGACCGGGCGGCGCCGGTCGGCGGCAATCTGAAGGTCTTCAGCACACGCCTGGGCGACTTCGAAAACGGCCTGTTCGCCACGCCCGATTTGCTTGAGCGCTATCAGGCCGGTTTCCCGAAAAGCCTGGATGGCGCGCCGCTGCTGCTGCCGACCCGGCACAACGCCCTGCGCGGGCGGATCGACCGCTGGCTGGAAAGCACCGGGATCCGCCCGAAAATCGTTGGCGAGTTCGAAGACAGCGCCCTGCTCAACACCTTTGGCCGCGGCGGACTCGGCATCTTTCCGGCGCCGCTGGTTCTTGCCGAACAGATCGCAAGCCAGCTCAACGCCCGCGTACTCGGCCCGATGACCGGCGTCAGCGAGCAGATTTACGCCATCTCGAATGAACGCCGCATCCGTCATCCAGCCATCGAGGTCCTCTGCGCCGCCTCGGCACAGGTCCAGTCCGGGCCGGGGGTATAATCAATTCCCCCCAACGCACCGCGAAATAAAACAAATCCCATGCCGATGTTTCACAAGACTTTCCTCTTCGCACTCAGCCTCTTTTTCGCCGCCCAGGCAGCCGCCCAGCAACTGCCCATCCCGCCGTCGCTGGCTGCCAAGTCCTGGCTGTTGCTGGAAACCGGCTCCGGCCAGATCTTGAGCGCGGAGTTGCCGGACGAACGCCTTGAGCCGGCCTCCCTGACCAAACTGATGACCGCCTACCTGACCTTCTCGGCCATGCGCCAGAAGACCATTGCCCTCAGCCAGTCCCTGCCGGTCTCGGAAAAAGCCTGGCGGACCGGCGGTTCGAAGATGTTCGTCCGGGTCAACACCCAGGTGCCGGTCGAAGACCTGATCAAGGGCATGATCGTCCAGTCGGGCAACGACGCCTGTGTCACGCTGGCCGAAGGCATTGCCGGCAGCGAGGAAAACTTCGCCCAGATGATGAACCGGGAAGCACAGCGGCTGGGGATGAAAAACTCCAGCTTCCGCAACTCAACCGGCCTGCCCGATCCGCAGCATTACACCACCGCCCGCGACCTCTCCGTTCTGGCCAGCGCGCTGATCCATGACTTCCCCGAGGAATACAAAAAGTATTACTCGATGAAGGAATTTCGCTACAACAACATCACCCAGCCCAACCGCAACCGCCTGCTCTGGGTCGACCCCACCGTCGATGGCGTCAAGACCGGCCACACCGATGCCGCCGGCTATTGCCTGATTTCCTCGGCGCAGCGCAACAAGCGCCGTCTGCTCTCCGTCGTGCTGGGCACCAGCTCCGACTCGGCGCGCGCCAGCGAATCCCTGAAACTGCTCAACTGGGGCTTCACGGCCTACGACGCCGTCAAGCTCTACGCCGCCAATCAGCCGGTCTCGTCGCTGCGTGTCTGGAAGGGCGCCCAGAAGGAGGCCAAGGCAGGTTTCCCCGCCGACCTGATGGTCGCCGTACCGAAGGGCTATGCCGACAAGGTGCAGGCCCAGTTTATCTCGCAACAACCGTTGATGGCCCCGGTCCAGATCGGCCAGAAAGTCGGCGTGGTCAAGGTCAGCATCGATGGCAAGGCCTACGGCGAATATCCGGTCAGCGCCCTTGAAAATGTGCCGGTCGCCGGCATCTTCGGTCGCACCATCGACACTGTAAAACTCTGGTTCAACTGAGACCCATGACCCCTTACGTCGCTGATCCCGTTTATCTGAACGGTCAATTCCTGCCCCTGGCCGAGGCCGGCATCTCGCCGCTCGACCGCGGCTTTCTCTATGGCGACGGGGTTTATGAGGTCATTCCGGTTTACTCCCGGCGCGCCTTTCGCAGCGACGAACACCTGCGGCGCCTGCAAGCGACACTGGCCGGCATCAAGCTGGCCAATCCGCTCGATCTCGCCGGCTGGACGGCGGTCGTCGAGCAGTTGATCGGCAGCGCGCCATGGGATGACCAGTCGATCTACCTGCAGGTCACGCGCGGCGCCGACAACAAGCGCGACCACGCCTTCCCGCCGGCCAGCGTACCGCCGACGGTCTTCGCCTTCGCTTCACCGCTGGTCACTCCGTCGGCCGAAACGCGGGCCCAGGGCGTTGCGGCGATCACCGTGGCCGACCAGCGCTGGGCGCGTTGCGACCTCAAGGTCATTTCGCTGCTCGCCAACGTGCTGGCCCGCCAGCAGGCGATCGAGGCCGGCTGCGCCGAAGCGCTGCTGGTTCGCGACGGCTACCTGAAGGAAGGCGCCGCCTCGAACATTTTCCTGGTCAAAAACGGCGTGCTGCTTGCGCCGCCGAAGACGCAGCTGATGCTGCCCGGCATCACCTACGACGTCATCCTTGAACTGGCCGACCTCCACGGTCAAGCCATCGAAGTCCGCGAGATCCAGGAAATTGAACTTCGTACCGCCGACGAGGTCTGGATGACCTCGTCGACCAAGGAAATCCTGGCGATCACGACCCTCGACGGTAGCGCTGTCGGCACCGGCCAACCAGGCCCGATCGGCGAAAAGATGTGGCGGTGGTATCAGGATTTCAAAAACACGGTAATGCGCAAAGGCTGAAATGGCTTCCTACAAGGACACCCTCCTCGAATTCCCCTGCGCCTTCCCCCTGAAAATCATGGGCAAGGCGGAGGAGACGCTCGCCCAGGTCGTTCTCGAAATCGTCACCCGACATGCCCCGGACTTCGACGCGGCGCGGATGGAAATGCGTGCCAGTTCGGGCGGCAACTACCTGAGCCTGACCTGCACCGTGATTGCCACCTCGAAGCCGCAGCTTGATGCGCTGTACACCGAGTTGAGCGGCCACCCCCTGATCAAAGTGGTGCTGTGAGGTACCGAGCAGGGGCAAGGCTGTGAACCTGCTGGTCAAACGGCTTGGCCGGGTCGACTACGCCCCGACTTTTCAGGCCATGCAGGATTTCACCGCCAGCCGCCAGCCGGACACCGCGGACGAGCTGTGGATCGTCGAACACCCGCCGGTGTACACGCTCGGCCAGGCCGGCAAGCCGGAACACATCCTGCGCGACATCGGCATCCCCATCGTCAAGATCGACCGCGGCGGCCAGGTCACCTACCACGGCCCTGGCCAGGTGGTGATCTACCTGCTGCTCGACCTGCCCCGCCTGAAAATCAAGGTGCGCGAACTGGTCACCGCCATCGAACAGGCGGTCATCGACCTGCTCGCCGCCCATGGCGTCAGCGCCGAACGGCGTGCCGGGGCGCCCGGCGTCTACGTCGGCGAAGCCAAGGTCGCGGCACTCGGCCTGCGCATCCGCAATGGCTGCTCCTACCATGGCGTTTCGCTCAATGTCGATATGGATCTTTCCCCATTTACCGCCATCAACCCCTGCGGCTATGCTGGACTGGAAGTAGTCCAGACCAAGGATCTGAACATCCCGCTCACCGTCCGCGAGGCCGGCGAACAACTCTCCCAACATCTACTGCAGCAACTGGACAAACAACATGGCTGACAACGTAGGCAGCGCGAAGCAAAAAGGCGTCAAACAAAAAGGCGAACTGAAGACCGCGCGCATCCCGATCAAGATCATCCCGGTCGATCAGCCGCTGAAAAAGCCCGACTGGATACGCGTCAAGGCCGGCAACAGCGCCGGCCGCTTCGGCGAAATCAAATCCATGCTGCGCGAACGCAAGCTGCACACCGTCTGCGAAGAAGCGACTTGCCCGAACATCGGCGAATGTTTCGGCCGTGGCACCGCAACCTTCATGATCCTCGGCGACATCTGCACCCGCCGCTGCCCGTTCTGCGACGTCGGCCACGGCCAGCCCTTGCCGCCCAACCCGGACGAGCCGCGCCAGCTCGGCGAATCGGTCGCCGCGCTGAAACTCAAATATGTCGTGATCACCAGCGTCGACCGCGACGACCTGCGCGATGGCGGTGCCCAGCATTTCGTCGACGTGATCGGCCAGGTGCGTGAGCTGTCGCCGAGCACGACCATCGAAACGCTGGTGCCGGACTTCCGCGGCCGGATGGAGGTTGCCCTCGACGTCCTCGGCGGCGCGCTGCCCGACGTCCTCAACCACAACATGGAAACCGTGCCCCGCCTCTACAAGCAGGCCCGCCCGGGCGCCGATTACGCACACTCGCTGGAATTCCTCAAGCAGTTCAAGGCACGCTATCCGAACGTTTCCACCAAGTCCGGCCTGATGGTCGGGCTCGGCGAAACCGACGAGGAAATCCTCGACGTCATGCGCGACCTGCGCGCCCACGATGTCGAAATGCTGACCATCGGCCAGTACCTCGCCCCGACCGGCCATCACCTGCCGGTCGTCCGCTACGTACCGCCCGATACTTTCAAGATGTACGAAGCAGAAGCCAAGAAAATGGGGTTCACCGGCGCCGCCTGCGCCCCGATGGTCCGTTCCAGCTACTGGGCAGATGAGCAAGCGCATTCGGCCGGGATCAATCCGCTCAGTTGAACGGCGCCGGCCGCTTTCAGGCCACCTGGGTAAAACGCAACAATGGCGCTCCGCGGAGCGCCATTGTCATTTCCGGTCAGCTGATTATTTGGCCGGCGGCGGTGGCGGCGGAGCGCCCGGCGGCGGTGGTGGAATACCGGCATCGGCGGCCCGTACCGGCCGGGAATAGCTGACATTGGCTGGCACCGGCACCCGATGCCCCTTGGCGTACATGCACTGGATGTAGGCATTGTCGTACTGGCGCTGGGTACCGATACCCGAACTACGCGCCGCATCGCTGCCGACCGCACTGCCCATCAGCAGGCCGGCACCGGCACCGACTGCGGCGCCATCACGGCCACCGCCGATCGCCGCCCCGGCCAGCGCGCCAACCGCCGTTCCGACCGCGGCACTGGTCACCGCCGACTGCCGCGCGGCCTGTTCGGCTGTCTTGCCGCCGATCTGGACATAGGCGAATTGCCGGCACAGCGCATCATCGTCGCGGAAGCGTTCCAGCGTCTGCCCGGTCCCCGGCAAGACCATTACATCGGGCCCGCTTGGCATGACCGTGCACGCCGTCAGGAAAACCACGCCGAATACGGCGGGCACCCGGTAAAACACACTCATTTTATTTGCCATGCTGATCACCTTGCCGGTTGCGGCAAGACCTTCTGCCAACCGCCCGGGCATTCCTGAACATAAGGATAGTAGCCCTTGGCAGCGGCGCAGTAATACCAGTATTGCTGGGCTGCTGCGGCCGGCTCGGCGGGCGCTTCGTATTGTTCGACGTAGACCGGCGGCGGCGAGGGCCGCACGACGATGACCTGGGGCGGATAGTAGAACGGCGGCGGATAGCCCCAGAACGGATTCACATAGACGCCGACCTGCCCTCGAACGCCGTGGGCCAAGGCCCCGCCGATTCCGGCGAAGCCGAGAACCAGCAAGGCCAGCAGCAGTTTTTTCGCTTTCATCATCACACCCGATCGTCCTGATACTCGCTATTCACAATAGCGAATTATCAGGCGACCGGATGAATTAAATTGCTACATTTTGTAAGCAGGCCGGGCGCTCGATGCTTTCCAGTTGCTGGTCGCCGTAGCGGGTCGGTAGCGAGACGCCCTCAGAGCAAGTTCATCCGCTTGGCCGACTCGCGCAACTCGCTGCGAAAATCCGGGTGGGCGATGCCAATCAGGGCGGCACAACGCTGCTGGGCTGTCTTGCCGCGCAACTGGGCAACGCCATACTCGGTGACGACGTAGTTGATGTCGTTCTTGCTGGTCGTCACATGGGTGCCCGGCGAGAGGGTCGGGACGATGCGCGAAATGGTGTCGTTCTTGGCCGTGGACGGCAGAACGATGAAGGCCTTCCCGCCGTTCGAACGGTTCGCCGCACGGACAAAATCGCTCTGCCCACCGGTACCGGAATACGGGGCGAACCCGAGACTCTCCGAACCGCACTGCCCGATGAAGTCGATCTGCATCGTCGCGTTGATGGCATGCAGGTTGTCGTTCTGACCGGCCAGGAACGGGTCATTGGTGAAATCGACCGGATGCATTTCGAGCGAAGGATTGCGATGCATGAACTGATACAGCTTCTTGGAGCCGAGCGCGAAGGTCGCCAGCATCTTGCCCGGGTGGTAGTTCTTCTTCCGGTTGGTGATGACGCCGGCCTCAACCAGGGTCATGATGCCGTCGCCGACCATTTCGGTATGGATGCCGAGATCGTGCTTGTGCGTCAGCTGCATCACCACGGCATCCGGAATGCCGCCATAGCCGATCTGCAGGGTCGCGCCATCGGGAATCATCTCGGCGACATACTTGCCGATCGCCTCCTGAACCGGGCCGATTTTCGGCAGGCCGACTTCCAGGATGGGATCCTCGCTCTCGGTCAGCGCGGTGACCTGAGAAATGTGAATATGGCAATTGCCGTTGGCGAACGGCACGTTCGGATTGACTTCGAGGACCACCGCACGGGCCTTGGCAATGGCGGCCATGGTGTAGTCAGGGGCCAGGGAAAGCGAGAAGTAGCCGTGCTCGTCCATTGGCGATACCAGCGAGAAGACGACATCGGCCGGAGAAAGATTGCGATTGATCAGCGCCGGCAGTTCGGAGAAGAAGGCCGGGATATAGTCAATCCAGCCGGCCTGGCCGCCCGGGCGAGTCACGCCACTGAAAAAATAGGCCGAGTGCCGTACGTGCTCCGCCGTTTCCGGGTCCAGATATCCGTACTTGCGAACCGGCAGAATCTGCGAAATCTGTACGTCGCGAAAATCGCGACGCGCTTCGGAAAGCGCCGTCAGCAAGGCCGGGGGTTCGCCCACGGCGGTCGGCACGACGATCGTGTCGCCATTCTTGACCACCCGGATGGCATCGGTGGCAGGCATGCGTTTTTGCTGATACAGCGACTGAACAGACATACGACTATCTCCAATAATTGTTTTGAAAAACTACGATGCTCGCATAGCGATCAGCGCAAATTGCTGACCAGGATCAAAAGGACGAGTTTATTGCAACGCAACAATCACGGCTTGCGGTTGCTCCCCGCCACCATCCGGATTTCAAACAGCCGACATTCGAGCGGGCCGTTGAACAGCGGCGTTTTGCGACTGGGTTTGAGACCGACCAGCTTGGGCAGACGCAGGTCGGCGGTAAAGAAGAAACAGTTCCAGCCGGCCCAGTATTTCTTCAGGGCCGAACCGAGTTGCGGATAGAACTCGGCCAGTTCTTCCTGCTCGCCGATCCGCTCGCCGTAGGGCGGATTGGCGACGAGGATACCGTGCTCGGTGAGCGGCTGGACCTCCAGCACATCGGCGTGATCGACCGTGACCACGCCGCCGAAGCCAGCCTCCTGCAAATTGCGGCGGGTCGCCCGGACGGCCTTTTCATCGCTGTCGTAGCCGCGAATGTCCATCGGCTCTGCCGGCTTGCAGCGCAACTCGGCAGCCCTCCGGATATCGGCCCAATTCAGGGCCTCGAATTTGCCGAGCAGTTCGAAGGCAAAGCCGCGATCCAGGCCGGGCGCCCGGTCGAGCGCCATCTGCACAGCTTCGAGCAGGAAAGTCCCGCTGCCGCACATCGGATCGATCAGCGGCGTACCGGGCTGCCAGCCAGTCAGTTTCAGAATGCCGGCCGCCAGATTTTCCTTCAGCGGCGCATCCACGCTGGCCTTGCGGAAACCGCGCTGCCACAAGGGCTGACCGGAGGTATCGAGGTACAGCGTGCACTCGTTCTCGCTGAGGAAGACATGGACGCTGACATCGGGATTGCGCGTCTCGATATTCGGCCGCTCGCCGAGATCCTCGCGGAAGCGGTCGCAGACGGCGTCCTTGACGCGCAGCGTGACGAAGTCGAGCGACTTGAGCGGACACTTGATCGCCGTCGTCACGACACGCATCGTCCGCGATACGGCAAAGTGATTCGGCCACAACTGGCGGACGGCCAGCCGGTAGATATCCTCTTCCTTGGCGTAAGGCCCCTTGACGATATGCCAGAGGATGCGCGTCGCCAGCCGGGATTCCAGATTGGCCCGATAACAGACCGACCAGTCCCCGGCAAAAAATACGCCGCCGTGCGTCGTGCGCAGTTCGCTGGCGCCAACGCCAGCCAGTTCGGCGAGGAGCAGTTCTTCCAGCCCGCGCGGGCAGATTGCAAAATATTTATTCATCAGAAAGGCTTCAGGACAGCGAGAAAGACCACGGCGAACAAGACGACCACCGGCATTTCGTTATAGAAACGGAACCAGACATGGCTACGGGTATTGCGCCCGGCGCGAAAGGCGTTCAACAGCACGGCGCAATGCACGTGGTAAGCGACAAGCAAGGCGACCAGCGCGGTCTTGGCATGCAGCCAGCCACCGGAAAAACTATAGCCAAACCATAACCACAGGCCAAGCAGCACCGCCAATATGCCGAGCGGCGTCATGAACTTGAACAGTTTGCCGGCCATCAACAGCAGGCGATCGCGCTCAGCCGGACTGTCGGCCGGCACCATGGCCAGATTGACGAAAATTCGCGGCAGGTAGAACAGCCCGGCGAACCAGGCGACAACCAGTGAAATATGAAGCGCTTTCACGACGAGCATGCATTTCTCCTTGAGCGAAGGGCCTCTGCTATCCCGTCGTCGATCGTCGGGTACGCGAAGCTTAATTTGAGTTCTTTCTTGATTCTACGATTGCCGATCCGCCGCGATTCGCGCATGAATGACATCTGCACCGGCGACAAGGTCTTTTCGGCTTGGTCACGGGTGATGCGCGGCGCTCGGGGCAAGGCAAAAGCATCGGCGACCCGGTCGAAATACTCGGCCATGCGCAGAGCGGAATCATCGACCGCATTGTAGGCGCGGTTAGCCCCGCCGCGGCGCAACGCGGCAACGCAAGCGGCGGCCAGATCGTCGGCGTGAATATGATTGGTGAACACGTCATCGGCCGCAACGAGGGCCGGCAGGCCCTTGTGCAGACGCTCGACGGGCAGGCGATCCGCGGCGTAAATGCCGGGCGCCCGCAGGATCGAGACCTGGACGCCAGTCTGCTTGCCCCAGCGGCGCAGGCAACGTTCGGCATCGACCCGCCGGCCGGCCCGCGCGCTTTCCGGATTCAGGCGGCGCGTTTCATCGATCGAGGCCCCGGCGCAATCGCCGTAAACCCCCGTCGTGCTTACGTAAACCAGCCGGCGTGGTAGACTTTTGCTCTTGCCCAAGGCGGCCAGCAGGTTGCGGGTGCGCGTATCCCTCGGCCCTTCGGCCGGCGGTGGTGCCAGATGCAGAACCAGATCGGCCAGGCCGCTCAGACGCTGCAAGCTGGCCCGGTCGTCAAGATCAGCCACCACCGGTTTGGCGCCGGCGTTACGCCACGCGACGGCCCGGCCTGAATCGCGCAACAAGGCGTAGACACGATAGCGGCGGGCAAGGCGGGAGAGAATGCGGCGGGCCACGTCCCCGCTGCCGACAATCAGGATTTTTTGCACGCCGGCATTGTAGCCGACGACCAAGGGGAACCAATGAGCTACCAGATTACTGTCCAGCCCAGCGGACGTCAGTTCGCCGCCGAAGCCGATGAAACGCTGCTCGACGCCGCCTTGCGCCAGGGCCTGACCCTGCCCTACGGCTGCAAGGATGGCGCCTGCGGCGCCTGCAAAGGCAAGGTGCTGGCCGGCAGCGTCGAGCACGGCAAAGCCCAGGAGCATGCGCTGAAAGAGAGCGAAAAGGCCGCCGGTCTGGCGCTCTATTGCTGCGCCACGGCCAAGTCGGATCTGGTCATCGAATGCAAGCAGCTCGGCTCGATCAACGACATTCCGGTCAAGACCCTGCCCTCGCGCATCGAAAAGCTGGAAAAACTGGCGCCGGACGTCATCGAAATGCACCTGCGCCTGCCGGCCAATGAACGCCTGCAATTCTGGGCCGGCCAATACATCGACATCCTGCTCAAGGATGGCAAGAAACGCAGTTTCTCGCTGGCCAACGCGCCGCACGACGACGCCGTGCTGCAACTGCACATCCGCCACGTGGCGGGTGGCCTGTTTACCGAGCAGGTGTTCTCGACGATGAAAGTGCGCGACATCCTGCGCTTCAATGGTCCGCACGGCAGTTTCTACCTGCGCGAAGACTCGTCGAAGCCGATGATCCTGCTGGCCGGCGGCACCGGTTTCGCGCCGATCAAGGCGATTGTCGAACACGCCATCGCCGAGCAGTGCCAACGCCCGATCTACATTTATTGGGGCGCCAAGGCGCGTGTCGATCTTTATCAAAATGCCCTGGCCGAGCAATGGGCCGCCCAACACGCCAACATCACCTACCTGCCGGTGCTTTCCGAACCGGCCGCCAGCGATGCCTGGAGCGGCCGCACCGGCTTCGTGCACCAGGCGGTGCTGGCCGATTTTCCGGACCTCTCCGGCTACCAGGTTTATGCCTGCGGGGCGCCGGTGATGATCGATGTCGCCCGGCGCGACTTCACCACGACGCGGCAGCTGCCGGAAGAGGAATTCTTCGCCGACGCGTTCACCTTCTCGGCCAGCTGATCAACGCTGCCAGGCACAGCCTTTCAGGGTCTGGCCATTGGCCGTCACCGTGGCCGTCCAGCCGAAGACGGCAGTGGCCAGCGCATCGCGACACAAGCTATTGTCCAGACGCAGCGTCAGCTTGTCGGAGGTGAAACTGGCCCGCCCCCCGTCAAGCTTCAAGGGGGTGTAGGGCACGACGACGTCCGGCTGGCCCGGACGTTTCAGGGTGACGCTATCGCCGCCCGCCGCAAGCAGCCAGCCCGGCTCGTTGCCGGCTGCCCGCCAGGCCTCGTCCCGGGTGCCGGGCAACTGGCAGCGCCCTTCGGTCTGCGCCATATTGATCGCCGAGGCTTTCAGGGTATCGCCTTCGACGACGGCCAGCAGCTCGGCATAAAGCTTCTTGCCGGCGGCCAGCCCGACGCTGTTCAAGGCCTTGGTCACTGCCTTGTCGGGTGAGACATCTTCCATGGTGGAGTAACTGCGATCGCGGCACGGCGAGAACACCACCTTGTCGCCGTGCTTGAGCATCATTCCGTAAGCGAATTTCGGTGCGTTGTCGGCCGGTTTGGCCTCCTCGGCCTGAAGACCGATAGCCAGCAAGGTGGCGCTCAAGGCGAACAGCGAATGACGGATCTTCATGGCAGAGGGCACTTCACGGGAAAGACGATCCGCCCATTTTGCCCTGCCTGCCTGCCGAACAGTTTGATGCAGTTAAAAAATAGCGGCAATTACTCGCCCAGATAGGCGGCGCGCACCTTCGGGTCGTTCAACAACTGGGCCGACTCGCCGGTCAGCGTGATTTCGCCGCTTTCCATGACATAGCCCCGCTGGCTGACCTGCAGCGCCAGCTTGGCATTCTGCTCGATGAGCAGCGTCGTCATGCCCTCGGCGGCGACGATCCGGATCACCTCAAAAATCTTCTGCACCATGATCGGCGCGAGGCCCATCGACGGCTCGTCGAGCAGCAGCATTTTCGGCCGGCTCATCAGGGCGCGGCCGATCGCCAGCATCTGTTGCTCGCCACCGGACAAGGTGCCGGCCAGCTGGGCCGCCCGTTCCTTAAGGCGCGGAAAGTAGCCGTAGATTTTATCGAGATCGCCGGCGATGTCCGCCTTGTCGTTGCGCAGGAAGGCGCCCATCGCCAGGTTTTCGACGACGCTCAGGCGCGGAAAGACCCCCCGCCCTTCCGGCACCAGCGCGATGCCTTTGCCGATGATGTGGTGCGGCGCAATGCGGCTGATCTTTTCGCCGCGAAAATGCACGTCGCCGCCAACCGCATCGATCACCCGGGCGATCGCTTTCAGGGTGCTGCTCTTGCCCGCCCCGTTGGCCCCGATCAGGGCGACCATCTCGCCCTCGTTGACGTGGAAGGTAATGCTGCGCACCGCCTGGATGCCGCCGTAGGCGACGTGGAGTCCGGTAACTTCAAGCACCTAGATAAGCCTCAATGACACGTTGATCCTTCTGCACGACGGCCGGCACATCCTCGATGATCAGCGCGCCGTAATCGAGCACGGCGACGCGATCGCACAACCCCATGACCAGTTTGACGTCGTGCTCGATGAGCAGGATGGTCGTGCCGTCGTGGCGAATGCCGTCGATCAGTTCGCGCAGCTCGGCGGTTTCGGTGCCGTTCATGCCGGCGGCCGGCTCGTCGAGACAAAGCAGTTTCGGTTCGGTGGCCAGGGCACGGGCAATTTCCAGCCGGCGCTGGTCGCCGTAGGACAGATTCTTGGCCAGGTCGTCGGCCCGCTCCTCGATGCGCACGTAGTGCAGCAGGTCGATGGCGCGCTGGCGGATCGCCGCTTCTTCGGCCCGGGTCGCCGCATTCTGCAGCATCGCACCGAGCACGCCGGCCCGGGTCCGGACATGGCGACCGACCATGACATTCTCCAGCGCCGTCATGTTGGCAAACAGGCGGATGTTCTGGAAAGTCCGGGCAATGCCGCGCTCAGCCGCCTGATGCGGCGCATCGGCAAGCAGCGGCGCCCCGGCGAAGGTAAAACCGCCGCCGTCCGGTATGTAGAGGCCGGTCATGCAGTTGAAGAAGGTGGTCTTGCCAGCGCCGTTCGGGCCGATCAGGCCGTAGATTTCGCCCTGGCGGATGCTCAGCGAGACATCGCGCAAGGCTTTGACGCCGCCGAAATGTTTGGCGACGGCCTTGGCTTCAAGCAATACCTCGGCCATCAGGCATCCCCCTGCAGTTCGCGCTTGCGCTCGGGCGACGGCCACAGGCCGGCCGGCTTGAAGCGCATAACGAGGACCAGCGCCAGGCCGAAAATCAGCATGCGCAGGCTTTCCGGATCGACCAGCATCTTGCCGAAGAGGGCCATCTGGATCGGCCCGACGCCGTAGCGCAAGGCCTCCGGCAGGATGCTGAGCAACACCGCGCCGAGAATGACGCCGGGAATGTGCCCCATGCCGCCGAGCACGACCATCGCCAGAATCATGATCGACTCGATCAGCGAAAAGCTTTCCGGCGAGACGAAACCCTGCATCGCCGAGAAGATGCCGCCGGCCACCCCGCCGAAGCTCGCCCCCATGGCGAAGGCCAGCAACTTGATATTGCGGGTGTTGATGCCGATCGCCTTGGCGGCGATCTCGTCCTCGCGGATCGCCTGCCAGGCCCGGCCGATGCGGGAATTTTGCAGGCGCAGGTTGATGAGGATGACGAGAATGGCCAGGACGACCAGCAGGTAGTAGTACTTCTGCGGGCCACTCAGCGAAACGCCGAGAATCTGCGTTGAACTCGAGAACTTGAAACCACCAATGGCCACCGGATCGATCAGCGTTATGCCCTGGGCGCCGTTGGTCACATTGATCGGCGCATTCAGGTTGTTGAGGAAGATACGGACGATCTCGCCAAAACCCAGCGTGACGATGGCCAGATAATCGCCGCGCAGTTTCAGCGTCGGCGAGCCAAGCAGTACGCCGAAGAAACAGGCAACCATCGCACCGATCGGCAGAATGACCCAGAACGGCCAGTGCAGGCCGAAATGCGGACTGGCCAGCAGGGCATAGACGTAAGCGCCGACGGCGTAGAAGGCGATATAGCCAAGATCAAGCAAGCCGGCAAAACCGACGACGATATTCAGGCCGAGCGCCAGAAACACATAGAGGATGGCGAAATTGAGAATGCGCACCCAGGCCTGGCCGCCCATCGCGGCGACAAACGGCAGGGCGATCAGGGCGGCGGCGATCAGCGCGATGCCGAAGGCCGAACGGGGATTGAGCCACTTTTTCATGCGCGATCTCCCGTCTTCTCGCCGAACAGGCCGGAAGGCCGGAACATCAGCACGCCGATCAGCACGATGAAGGCGAAGATGTCCTGGTAGTGGCTGCCGAGGAAGCCGCCGGTCAGGTCGCCGATATAACCGGCGCCCAGCGCCTCGATCAGGCCGAGCAGGATGCCGCCGGCCATCGCCCCGCCGAGATTGCCGATACCGCCCAGCACCGCTGCGGTAAAGGCTTTCAGGCCGAGCATGAAGCCCATCTGGTAATGGGCGATTTCGTAGTAGGAGCCGACCATCACGCCGGCCACCGCGCCGAGCGCCGAACCGATGATGAAGGCGGCGGCGATGACGCGGTTGATATTGACCCCCATCAGGCTGGCCACCGCCGGGTTCTGCGCCGTCGCGCGCATCGCCATGCCGAGCTTGGTGCGATAGACGAGGAGCAGCAGACCGCCCATGGTCGCGGCCGAGACCAGCACGATGACGATCTGGACCGCGGTGAAGTTGGCCCCGGCGAACTCGTAATCGATTTTCGGCAGGAAGGCGGGAAAAGTCATGTAATTACGCCCCCAGACGATCATCGCCAGATTCTGCAGGACGATCGACATGCCGATGGCCGTGATCAGCGGCGTCAGACGCGGCGCGCCGCGCAACGGGCGATAGGCGATGCGTTCCAGCCCCCAGCCGAGCGCGATGCAGACCAGCACCGAAACGCTGACGCCGGCCAGGCCGGCCAGCGCCACCGGCATGCCGGCCTTGATCAGGGTGCCAGTCACCGTAATGGTGACCAGCGTGCCGATCATCACCACTTCGCCATGCGCGAAATTGATCAGGCCCATGATCCCGTACACCATCGTGTAGCCGAGCGCGACCAGAGCATAGATGCTGCCCTGGACGAGTCCGTTGATGATCTGCTGAAGGAAAATATCCATATTGTGTAAGTCGACCGCAGCATATGGAAACGGCACCTTGCGGTGCCGTTTCCTTTAGCCTGTTTGGGCTTTACTTCTTCTCGACTGCTGACTTAGTGGCTTCCGCCGCGCTCTTCACCGCCTCGGCCCCGGCCTTGACGGCATTGGCCCCGGCTGTGGTGGCCGCGCCGGCTACCGCCTGGGCGGCTTCCTTGACTTCGGCAACCGCCTCCTTGACTTCCGCCTTGGCGGAATCAACCGGACCGCCACCACCCAGCGTTTCGACGTATTCCAGCTTGCCACCCTTGTACTGGTAGACGGAAATTGCGCCGCCCTTGAGGTCGCCGAACTGGTCGAACTCGATCAGCGCAGTCACGCCGTCGTACTTGGTCTTGCCGATTTCCGGCAGATATTTGGCGGGCTCGACGGAGTTGGCGCGCTTCATGGAATCGGCCACGACCATCACCGCATCGTAGACATAGGGCGAATAGAGCTGGATTTCGGCACCGAACTTCTTGCCGAACTTATCCTTGAACTCCGGCCCCTTGGCCAGTTTTTCCAACGGCATGCCGGGCAGGGAACAATATTGCCCCTCGCTGGCCGGGCCGCCCAGTTTCATGAATTCCGGCGTACAGACGCCGTCGCCGCCGAGGAACTTGGCCTTGATGCCGAGTTCCTTCATCTGCTTGGCCATCGGGCCGCCCTGGGCATCCATGCCGCCGAAGAAGACGAGTTCGGCCTTCTTCGACTTGATCTTGGTCAGGATGGCCTTGAAGTCGGTGGCCTTGTCGTTGGTGTATTCGGTAGCGACCACCTTCAGACCGGACGCCTCGGCGGCCTTCTTGAACTCGTCGGCCAGCCCCTGGCCGTAGGCGGTACGGTCGTCGACGATGGCTACGCTCTTGACCCCCTGCTTGGCGGCAAACTCGCCAAGTGCCTTGCCTTGTTGCACATCGTTGGCCATCACCCGGAAGGCCGTGGCGAAGCCCTGCTGGGTATATTTCGGATTGGTCGCCGAACCCGAAACCTGCGGGATGCCGGCATCGGCGTACAACTTGGAGGCCGGAATGGTCGTCCCGGAATTGAGGTGACCGATCACCCCGTTAACCTTGGCATCAACCAGCTTCTGGGCGACGATCGAACCCTGTTTCGGGTCGGCCTGATCGTCTTCCGCCACCAATTCGAACTTGACCTTGGCCCCACCGATTTCCAGACCCTGGGCGTTCAATTCCTCAACGGCCAGCAAAGCGCCATATTCGTTGTCCTTGCCCAGGTGAGCTTGCGGGCCGGTCATCGGTGCCACATGCCCCAGTTTGACCACGACTTCCGGCTTCGCTGCCGGAGCGGCCGGCGTGATCGGCGCGGCGACCGGTTTCGGTTCTTCCTTCTGACCGCAAGCGGATAACGCAAAAGCCGTGATGACGGAGAGTGCAACTACGGAAAGCTTGGCGTGCATCGGTATTCTCCTGAACTCTGGTGGGTGAAAAGGGTTCATACGATTGTGCGGAGCCTCAGAATACATGTCAATAACAAGGTGCTACTATAAATGCAGCAATAATTCCAAATGAGAGGAGCCGATGTCGACTTATTCCCGTCTGCGCAATCTCGTCCATCAGGCTGCCCGCAAGCTGTTCGCCCTGCTGCCGAAGGGAAAGCGGCATACCATCTATCGCTCCTTCGTCGACTGCGATCCGGAACCCAACCAGCGCTTGGTCCTGAAGATTGCCGAAACGCGCGAAGAGCTTGAAGCCTGCTTCAAGCTGCTGCATGACGCCTATGTCAGCAGCGGCTTCATGACCCCCGATCCGTCCGGCATGCGCGTCACCATTTACCACGCCCTGCCGACGACGACGACCCTCTGCGCCAAATACAATGATCAGGTCGTCGGCACGCTGTCGCTGATCCGCGAAAGCGCCATCGGTTTTCCGCTGCAGCGCATCTTCGATCTGACCAATGTGCGCAAAAAGGAAGGGAATATCGCCGAGGTCTCGGCGCTCGCCGTACACCCGCGCTTTCGCCGGACCGGCGGAACGATCCTGTTTCCGCTGATGAAGTTCATGTACGAGTACTGCACGACGTTTTTCGACACCCGTCATCTGGTCATCGCGGTCAACCCGCGCCACATCGAGATGTACGAGTCGCTGCTCTTCTTTCGCCGGCTGACCAGCACGGTCGTCGAGAACTATGACTTCGTCAATGGCGCCCCCGCCGTCGGCGCCACGCTCGACCTCAAACACGCGCCGGATATCCTGCGCGAGGCTTACGCCAACAAACCGTTGCGCCGGAATCTCTATCATTATTTCCTGGAAACGACGCTGCCCAACATCCAGATTCCGCACCGGCGGTTCTTCACCACCAACGATCCGGTGCTGACCCCCGACCTGATCGACTACTTCTTCAACCAGCGGACCACGGTCTTTGCCGAGTTGAGCGACCGCAAGAAGACCCTGCTGCATCTGATCTACGATCTGCCCGAGTATCGCAAGGTCCTGCCGCCGCTGCCCGACAAGCAGGCTGACAGCAAGATCCGCCGGCACCAGCGCTTTTCCGTCAAATGCCCGGCCCAACTGCTCAGCCAGGGCGACGAGAAGGCCATCCCGATCGAAATCAGCGAAGTCTCCCGCTACGGCTTCCGCGCCCGAACCAGCCGCAAAATCCCGGGCGAAGTCTGGCTGACCGCGGTGATCCAGCTTGGTGCCCAGGAGGTCTCGCGGCTCACCGTCCAGGTGGTCCAGGGTACCGATCAGGACGACAAGCACTACAGCGGTTTTCGCATCGGCGAACCGGATCTGGTCTGGAGAAAATTCGTCACCGCGCTCTATCAAGGGCATACTCATTCCGATCTCGACCAAGCCACCCGTTTCCTCTCGTGACCCAGACAACACTCCCCGACGCACTATCCCTCGCGCTTAGCGAACATTTTCAACAACGTTTTTCGCGTGGCGAGTCGACCCGACTGCAGCATGGTCGCGACGAATCGGTGCATCACCCGCAGGCACCGGACGGCGTCGTCATGGCGGAAAGCACCGACGAAGTCGTACTGACCCTGAAGCTGTGCGCCGCACACGGCGTACCGGTAATCCCCTACGGCGTCGGCAGCTCGGTCGAAGGCCACGTCCTGGCACCGCAGGGCGGCATTTCGCTCGACCTTTCGAGCATGAACCAGGTTCTCGCCATCCATGCCGAAGACGGCGATGCAACGGTCCAGGCCGGCGTCACCCGCAAGCAGTTGAACGATGCACTGAAAGGCAGCGGCCTGTTCTTCCCGATCGACCCCGGTGCCGATGCGACGCTCGGCGGCATGGCGGCGACCCGCGCCTCCGGCACCAATGCCGTACGCTACGGCACGATGCGCGACAACGTGATGGCGACCACCACAGTGCTGGCCGATGGCCGGGTGATGCAGACCGGCGGCCGCGCCCGCAAGTCGTCGGCCGGCTACGACCTGACCCGCCTGCTGGTCGGCTCGGAAGGCACGCTGGGCATCATGACCGAACTGACCGTCAAGCTCTACCCGATCCCGGAAGCCATATCGGCTGCCGTGTGCACCTTTCCCGATATCGATTCGGCCGTCCAGACGGTCATCCAGACCATCCAGCTCGGCATCCCGGTGGCCCGCATCGAACTGCTCGATGCGCTGTCGCTGAAGGCCATCAACCTGTTCAGCAAGACCACGTTGAGCGAAGCGCCGACCCTGTTTTTCGAATTCCACGGCAGTCCGGCCTCGGTCGCCGAACAGGCGGAAACCGTGCAGGCCATTGCCGACGAACTGGGCGGCGCCAACTTCGCCTGGGCAACCCACCCGGAAGACCGCAGCCGCCTCTGGCAGGCCCGCCACGACGCCTATTTCGCCTGCCTGCAACTGAAGCCCGGCTGTCGTTGCTTTCCGACCGATGTCTGCGTACCAATCTCCCGCCTCGCCGAATGCATTGCCGCGACCAACGAGGACATTGCCCAGGTCGGCATTCCAATTGCGCTGTTCGGCCATGTCGGCGACGGCAATTTCCATCTCGTCGTGCTGGTCGATACCGGCAACGACAAGGAAATGGCCGAGGCCGCCTGGATCAGCCAGCGCGTCGTCGAACGCGCCATCGCCATGGAAGGCACGTGCACCGGAGAACATGGCATCGGCCTCGGCAAACGCAAATACCTGCCACTGGAGCATGGCGAAGTGGCGGTCGACGTGATGCGGGCGATCAAACAGGCGCTCGACCCAAAAAACCTGATGAATCCGGGGAAAATACTGCCGCCGCAAGCATGAGGCACCCGGACCAGCATTTACAATGCGCGCCAACCCTGTAACTCGAGCCTCATGCCATCCCTCAGCCTGAAACTGAAGCTCACGCTCGGCGCCATCACCATTGCCTTGCTGCTGCTCCTCGTCCAGTCTTTCGGGCAGTTCTATGCGCTGCGGGGCGACCTCGCGGCCCGCATCGAAACCGGGCAGTTCGAGCTTCTTTCCGAACTGGCCGGCCACCTCGACGACAAGCTCGAAGAACGGCTGATCGTCCTCGCCCACTCGACCAGTTCGCTGCCGCTCGACAAGCTGGACGACCTCGCAGCGCTGGAACGCCACCTGCAGAGCAAATCGGCCCTGCTGACGCTGTTCGACGACCTCTATATTTTTGACGCGAACGGCAGGTTGCTGATCGACTGGCCGATGAAGGCGGGCCGCCGCGGACTCGACATGTCGGGCCGGGATTACATCGAAAACGTCCGCAAGACGCTGAAGCCGACAATCTCGCAACCGGTCCTCGGCCGGGCCACGAAACAGCCCATCGTCGTCCTTGCCGCGCCGGTTCTCAATGCGCGAGGCGAACTCGTCGCCATCGTCGGCGGGGTGCTCAACCTCTACAAGCCAAACCTGATCGGCATGCTCGGTGCGCGCAAGATCGGCGAGCAGGGCTATTTCTATCTGGTCTCCAACGAAGGCCTGATGATCGCCCACCCGAATCGCGAGCGGATCATGCAGCCGGTCCCGGATGCCCGGACCAACCCGGCCCTCGCCCGCGCACTGGCCGGCTTCGAAGGCACCATCGAGGGCGTGAACAGCGACGGCCTGGATGGCTTGTTTACCTTCAAGCGCCTGCAATCGACCGGCTGGATACTGGCTTCGGTCGTCACCATCGACGAAGCCTTCCGGCCGATCGCCAGCATCCAGCGCAACATGGCGCTGATCACCGCGACCCTGATGCTGATCATCGTCCCGCTGCTCTGGGCCTTCTCGCACCGCCTCGTTCGCCCACTCGGGCAGCTCGCCCGGGCGATGCGCGCCCGGGCCGCCAGCATGCAGCCTGGGCAGCCGGCCTTGCCGGTGGCCGAAACCGGGAGCAGCGAAATCCGTACCGTCGGCGCCGCCTTCAACGAATTTCTCGCCGCCCGCAACGACGCCGAACTGGCGCTCGCCGTCAGCGAACAGCAGCGTTCGCGGATCATGGCCAGTCTGGCCGAAGCCAAGGAGGCAGCGGAAACAGCCAACCGGGCCAAGAGCGAGTTCCTGGCCAACATGAGTCACGAAATCCGGACGCCGATGAACGGCGTCATCGGCATGATCGAACTGGCGCGCATGAACCCGCTCGATGCCGAAACGCAGGAATACCTGCGGATTGCCCAGCACTCGGCGGAAAGCCTGCTGGCCATCCTCAACGACATCCTCGATGTCTCGAAAATCGAGGCCGGCAAGCTGCATATCGAACAGACACCTTTTGAATTGCGCACGCTGGTCACCGAAGTGCTTCGCCTGATGGCGCCACTGATCAACGAAAAAGGCCTGAGCCAGCAGCTCACCTGGCCCGCCGAGCTGCCGGAAAGACTGATCGGCGACCCGCTGCGCATCCGTCAGGTGCTGCTCAACCTGATCGGTAACGCCATCAAGTTCACGACGCAAGGCAGCATTACCGTGGACGTCAGCTTTGCCGCCAAAACGGCGAGCGGACTGACTCTGACCGTCGCCATCGCGGATACCGGCATCGGCATTGCCGCCGACCGCCTGGAAACCATTTTCGACGCCTTCGCCCAGGCCGACGGCTCGACCACCCGCAACTACGGCGGCACCGGCCTCGGCCTGACCATCTCCAGCCAGTTGGTCGAGCTGATGGGCGGGCGAATTACCGCACAAAGCCGGGCCGGCGTCGGCAGCACCTTCAGCTTTACGCTACCGCTCGGCATCGCCGAATAAATCCGCTTGCCGGAACGTTTTCCGGCCGCGACAATCCGACCTCCAGGTTGCACACCGCCAACACCCCCGGCGAGGTGCCATTCAACAGCGCCCACAAGGCGTCATAAAGGAGACAAAAATGAGCAACATGGCTCAGCCGGCGCCACTCGCCGACCCGTCCGCTGTGCTGGACGAGAAATACACCCGCAGCTCCGGCCGCGTCTTTCTGACCGGCACCCAGGCCCTGATCCGGCTGCCGATGCTGCAGCGCGAACGCGATCTGGCAGCCGGCCTGAATACCGCCGGCTTCATCTCCGGTTATCGCGGCAGCCCGCTCGGCAATCTCGATCTCGGCCTGTGGAAAGCCAAGCAGCATCTCGCCGCCCACCACATCACCTTCCAGCCCGGCATCAACGAGGATCTTGCCGCCACCGCCGTCTGGGGCAGCCAGCAGGTCGGCCTGTTTCCCGACGCCCGCTACGAAGGCGTCTTCGCCATGTGGTACGGCAAGGGGCCGGGCGTCGACCGCAGCGGCGACGTCTTCCGCCACGCCAACGCCGCCGGTACGGCGCCGCATGGCGGCGTCCTGGTCATTGCCGGCGACGACCATGCCGCCAAGTCATCGACGCTGCCGCACCAGACCGAACACATCTTCAAGGCGGTGCTGATGCCGGTGCTCTACCCGGCCAACGTCCAGGAATACCTCGATTACGGCCTGCACGGCTGGGCGATGAGCCGCTACTCCGGCTGCTGGGTGGCCTTCAAGGCACTGGCCGACACCGTCGAGACATCGGCTTCGGTGCTGATCGATCCGGCGGCGCTGGAAATCGTCTTGCCGACCGATTTCGCGTTGCCGCCCGACGGCCTCAACATCCGCTGGCCCGATCCGCCGCTGGTCCAGGAAGCCCGCCTGCTCAACCACAAGCTCTACGCCGCCCTGGCTTATGCCCGGGCCAACAAGCTGAACCGGGTGATCATCGATTCGCCCAATCCGCGCCTCGGCATTCTGACCGCCGGCAAGAGCTATCTCGACGTCCGCCAGGCGCTCGACGAACTCGGCATCGACGAGGCGCTGGCCGCTGAGATCGGCATCCGGCTGTTCAAGGTTGGCATGGTCTGGCCGCTCGAGCCGGAAGGCGTGCGGCACTTTGCCGAAGGTCTGGAAGAAATTCTCGTCGTCGAGGAAAAACGCCAGTTGCTCGAATACCAGCTCAAGGAAGAGCTGTACAACTGGAAAGACGACGTCCGGCCGCGCATCGTCGGCAAGTTCGACGAAAAAGGCGAATGGTCGCTGCCGCACGGCGACTGGCTGCTGCCGGCGACCGGCGAACTGCCGGTGGCCAGCATCGCCCGGGTGATCGCCGAACGGATCGGCCGCTTCTTCACCTCGCCGACCATCGCCGCCCGCCTGCAGGTCATCGAAGCCAAGCAGAAGGCGGCACAGATGCCGCTCATTCTCGCCGAGCGCAAGCCGCATTTCTGCTCAGGCTGCCCGCACAACAGTTCGACCCGCCTGCCGGAAGGCTCGCGCGCCGTCGCCGGCATCGGCTGCCACTACATGGTGACGTGGATGGACCGCAACACCTCGACCTTCACCCACATGGGCGGCGAAGGCGTGCCCTGGGTCGGCCAGGCGCCGTTCACCACCGAAAAGCATATCTTCGCCAACCTCGGCGACGGCACCTATTTCCACTCCGGCCTGCTCGCCATCCGCCAGGCGATCGCCGCCAAGGTCGCCATCACCTACAAAATTCTCTACAACGACGCCGTGGCGATGACCGGCGGCCAACCGGTCGACGGCGTACTGAGCATCGCCCGGATGACGCGTCAGCTCGAAGCCGAAGGCGTCGCGAAGATGGTCATCGTCACCAACGAGCCGGACAAGTATGCCGAAGTCACCGACCTCGCGCCGCATGTCCCGATCCGCCACCGCGACGAGCTCGATCTGGTGCAGCGTGAATTGCGCGAGGAGCCGGGCGTCACTGTCCTGATCTACGACCAGCTGTGTGCCACCGAATCGCGCCGGCGCAAAAAACGCGGCAAATTGCCACCGACCAGCCGCCGCGTCTTCATCAACGAAGCCGTCTGCGAAGGCTGCGGCGACTGCTCGGTGCAATCCAACTGCCTCTCCGTGGTACCGCTCGAAACGCCCTTCGGCACCAAGCGGCAGATCGACCAGTCGGCCTGCAATCAGGACTTCTCGTGCCTCAAGGGCTTTTGCCCGAGCTTCGTCACCGTCGAAGGCGGCCGGCTGAAAAAAGGCAATGCAGCCCGCCCGGCCGGCGGTCTCGATGTTGCGGCGGCGCCCGGCAGCGCGTTGTGGCCGGCCTTGCCCGAGCCGCAACTGCCGGACACCGCCCGGCCCTACAACCTGCTGATCACCGGCGTTGGCGGCATGGGCGTCATCACGCTCGGCGCCTTGATCGGCATGGCCGCCCACCTCGACGGCAAGGGCATTTCCACCCTCGACATGACCGGGCTGGCGCAGAAATACGGCGCCGTCTTCTCGCACCTGCGCATTGCCGACCGGCCGGAAGACATCCACGCCGCGCGGATCGCCACCGGCGAAGCGCATGCCTTGCTCGGCGGCGACCTGGTGGTCAGCGCCGGCGCCGAAGCCCTGGCGAAAATGCTCGAAGGGCGGACCCGCGCCGTCGTCAGCTGCACCGCAACGCCGACCGCCGACTTTACGCGCAACCGCGACTGGCACTTCCCGCGCGGCGGCATGGAGCAAAGCCTGATCGACACGCTGGGGCGCGACCATGTCGAATTTCTCGACACCCAGCACCTCGCCACCCAGCTGATGGGCGATGCCCTCTACGCCAACATGCTGCTCCTCGGTTACGCCTGGCAAAAGGGGCTGGTCCCGGTTTCCGCCGCGGCGCTCGAGCGCGCCATCGAATTGAACGGAACCGCCGTCACGGCCAACCGACAGGCCTTCGCCTGGGGCCGGCGGGCAGCGGTCGAGCCCGAAAAGGTGGCGGAAATCGCCGGGCCGCTGGCCGGCGCCCGGCCGCCCGAAAGCACGCTGGACGAACTGATCGCCAGCCGGACCGCGCACCTGACGGCCTATCAGGATGCCGCCCTGGCCGAGCGCTACCTGGCTCGCCTGAGCCAGGTCCGCGCTCTCGGCGACGAGGCGCTGAGCCGGGCCGTCGCCATCCAGTACGCCCGCCTGCTCGCCCCCAAGGACGAATACGAGGTGGCCCGGCTGTATGCCGAAACCGATTTCCTCGGCCGCCTCGGCGAGCGCTTCGACGGCGACGTTCGCCTGGTCTTCCATCTCGCCCCGACGTGGCTGGCCAAGCCCGGGCCGGACGGGCGGCCGAAGAAAGTAAGCATCGGCCCGTGGCTGCTCGGCGCCCTGAAATGGCTGGCCAAAGCGCGGTCGATCCGCGGCAGCTGGCTCGATCCGTTCCGTTTCACCCCGGAAAAAGCCGTCGACCGGCAACTGCTGGCCGAATACGAAGCCGATCTCGACCTGATCATCGGCCACCCCGGACCGCTGCCAAAGGCGATCGATCTGGCCAGCTGGCCGGCCGAGGTCCGCGGCTTTGGCCCGGTCCGCAGCCAGGCGGCAGCACAGGCCGGCGCAGCAAGGGAATCGGCAAGGGCCGCACTGGTGGCATAATCGCGGCATGTCCGCGACCCCCACTCGACAGCTGGCCCTGCAAGGGGCGGCTGTCATTCTTGTTTTATCCCTCGCCTGGCCCTATTTCGGCTGGACGGCCCAGGCCATGCCGTGGCTGGAAACCAGCCTGGCCATCGGCGGCGTCGCCCTGCTGTTCGCCACGCTGTCCCGCCAACCGTGGTGGTGGCGCCTGATTCACCTCACCTTCATGCCGCTGGTCTGGGCAACCAACACGCTGGCCATCGACCCCAGCTGGTTCCTGCTCGCCTTCGTGCTGCTCCTTCTCGTCTATCGCGGCGCCCTGTCCGGGCAAGTCCCGCTCTACCTGTCGAACAAGGCAACCGTCGCCGAACTCGCCAAACTGCTCGGCGAACGCGGCCCGTCGCGCTTTCTCGACCTCGGGGCCGGTGTCGGCAGCACCACGGTGCCCCTCGCCGACCTGCTGCCGGACAGCCATTTCACCGGTTACGAGAACGCCCCGCTGACCTGGCTGGTCGGCCGTCTGCTCAGTCTCGGCCGGCCGAACATCCGCTGGCGCTGGGACGATCTCTGGCAGGCGCCGCTCGGCGAATTCGACGTCGTCTATGCCTTCCTCTCGCCGGTCCCGATGCCCGCGCTATGGCAGAAGGCGAAGGCCGAAATGCAGCCGGGCAGCCTGTTCATCAGCAACTCTTTCCCGGTACCCGGCGAGGTTCCGAGTCAGGTCATCGAGGTCGACTGCACGCCGCCCAGGCCGCTGTACTGCTACCAGATCTGAGCGCCGATGTTTCGGAAAAAACCGGAAACCCTCGCCCTGTTCATCGCGCTGATCAGCACCCTGACCGTGCTTGGCGTCTTCCTCACCGACCTGCTGCTCGCCCGCCACCGGGACTTTGAAGCCGGCGAGCGCCGCCTGCAGCATTTCGGCATCATGATGGCCGAACATACGGCGCGGACCTTCGAAGCCGTCGACGTTCTGCTGCGCGAGATGGCCACCGACCTTTCCCACAACCGGCGCGACTGGGAAAGCTGGGAAGCGAGCCAGGGCTGGGAATACGTCGCCCAGCGGCATTCCCGCGCCATGCCGCAACTGCGCGACCTGATCATCTTCGACCGCTACGGCAACCAGCGTTTCATTTCCACCTACTTTCCGCCGCCGCACATCAACGTCAAGGACCGGCCCTATTTCGTGGCACTCGAAAACGGTGCCGATGCCTCCTCCTTCGGCCCCTACATCGGCCGCAATTCCGGCCGCTACACCTACGCCATCGCCCGTCGCATCGTCGGCAGCGACGGACGGTTCAGCGGTGCCACCTTTGCCGCGATCGAGCCGGCCTATCTGCAGGATTTCTGCTGGTCGAACCGGCTGTCCGACGATTTCGAAGCGGTCCTGATCAACGGCAAGGGACAGATCGTCGGCTCCTGCCGGCCGACCGATCTGAGCCGGCAATCGCCGCTGCTCGGCGGCCAGGCGACCGAAGTCCTGTTCGACGGTATGCTGCGCGACCTGGTGCCGCAAACCGGCCTGGCCAACGGCAATGGCTTGCTCATCTCGGTCTCGCCGGTCCCCGGCTTTTCCGACCTGCGCATCCTGACAGCCATCCCGGAAAACACCTTGCTCGCCAACTGGCGCAGCCGTCTGCTCGAACTCGGCACGGTCGGCCTGCTGGTCAGCGTCGTGCTGCTCGTCGGCGCCCTGCTGGTCCGCCGTCAGCTGCGCGAAATGTCGGCGATGACCGAACAACTGGCGGCCAGCCATGAAAATCTTGAAGAGCGCGTGCGCACCGCAACCCTCGAACTGGCCGGGCAAAAGGATGCGGCGGAGCGTGCCAACAAGGCGAAAAGCCGCTTTCTGGCCGCCGCCAGCCACGACCTGCGGCAACCGCTGCACGCCCTTTCGCTGTTTGCCGCTGACCTCCAGCGCCAGGTGCGCGACGGCGGCCAGCAGGACCTGCCGCGCCTGGCCGAGCAAATCGCCACCTCGACCAGCGTGCTCAGCGAGCTGCTCGATTCGCTGCTCGACATTTCCCGGCTCGATGTCGCCGGCATCAAGCCGGACATCCGGCCGTTCGCCCTCGGCCCGATGTTCGAGCGCCTCAACAACTCCTTCCGGCGGGCCGCGGCCGACCGCAAACTGGGCTTGCGATTCCGGCCGACCACCTGCTGGCTGGACTCCGACCCGGTGATGATCGAACGGATGCTGGCCAATCTGGTTTCCAATTCCCTGCGTTACACGCCGCCCGGCGGACGCATCCTCGTCGCCGCCCGGCCGCGCGGCAACTACGTTCAGATCGAAGTGCGCGACAGCGGCGTCGGCATCGCCCCCGAACATCAGGCGGCGATTTTTGCCGAGTTTTACCAGGTCGGCAATCCGGCCCGGGAGCAGAACAAGGGCCTCGGTCTCGGGCTATCGATCATCGACCGGCTGGCCCGCGCGCTCGACGTCAAGGTCAGCCTCCGCTCACGGCTCGGCGAAGGCACGACTTTCGCGCTACTCGTTCCGGTCAGCGATCCCGCCGAGTACAACCGGCCGGAAAATCGCCCGCCATCGATCGGCAAGGCGCACTTCATCGGCAACTCCGACGAGTTGCTCGCCGGGCTGAAACTGGTCGAAAGCTGGAATTTCGGGGTCACTTCGGAAGATGGCACGGCGCGCCAGCGGCCACCGCAGGACGCCGTGCTGATTGTCGATGCCGGACTGGCCGGCGAGGTCAGTGCCGAACTATCGCCCGGCGCCCCGCTGATCGTCCTGACCGGCGCGGTCGGTCAGGCGCTGCCGGCCGGGGCCCACGCGCTGCCGACCCCGGTCAGGCCGGCCAAGCTGCGGGCGCTGCTCAACCAGCTTCAGAAAACGTTGCCGAAATCGATGCCGTAACGGGAAACGGCAACCAGCGCCTGGGTCCGGCTACCGACGCCGAGCGCCTTGAAGACGGCAGTTGCATGAATTTTGACGGTCCCCTCGGAGAGTTCGAGCTGATCGGCAATATCGCGATTCGACAGGCCGCGCACCATCAGCGCCAGCACCTGGGCCTGCCGGTCGGTCAGCCCGACTTCCTCGGGTTTGACGCCGAACTTCGACGGCGGCACCGGCGTCGCATCGTCGAGACGCGCCCCCTGCTGGCCGCTCGGCCGGAAGATGTTGCCGGCCAGCACTTCGCGGACCGCCGCCAGCAGCGCCTCGCCGGAAAATGCCTTGGGAATGAACCCGGAGGCACCGAGATTGAGCACCCGGGTAACGGTCGGCGTATCGTCGAAAGCCGAGACGACGGCGACCGGCATCGCCGGGTGACGGCGGCGCAAAATATCCAGACCGGCAAAGCCATCGATGCCGGGCAGCGCCAGATCGAGCAGCACCAGATCGAACTCGCCTTCTTCGTCGAGCACCGAAAGCGCCGATTCGAAATCCGCGCTTTCAAACACCGCGACCTCCTTCTCGATCTGCCCGAGCAGACGTACCAAGCCTTCGCGCACCAGTGCGTGATCTTCAACCACCAGCAACCTGAGCATACGTTCCCCCCTATTAACGGGCGCTAATTTATCACTTTGTCACATCGCGTGTTCATGCGAATTGCAAGCTGGAACCAATTACCGCGAACACCCTCCAAAAAGTGGTTTAAGATGTTTTTACGCTAATAAGAAGGAGAGACAAATGTCCGACAACCAAGCACAAGATCCCCTTAATTTCATGCGCAACATGTGGGGCAGGATGGGTTTCACGTTGCCGGGCATGGTCGCGCCGACATTCGATCTGGAAGAACTCGACAAGCGCATCAAGGATATGAAGGCCGTCGAAGGCTGGTTGCGGATGAACCTCTCGATGCTGCAAATGACCATCCAGGGTCTGGAAATGCAGCGCACCACGGTATCGACCGTGCAGACCATGAGCAAGATGGCCGTCGATGCCGCCAAGTCGATCAATCCGGCGGCGGCCGAAGAGGCTGCACCGGCCGATCCGGCGCAAAGTGCCTTTTCCGAAGCGGCGATGTGGCCGTGGCAGATGATGCAGCAGATGCGCGAACAAATGCAGCAAACCGCCGATGCCGCCGCTCAGGCCAGTGCCGAGAGCAAGGCCGAAGAGCTGTCGGGCAGCCGCAAGAAGTAGTCAGCGGCCGGCCAGCCACGCTGCCCAGAGCGGCAGCGTGAGCATCGAACCCAGCGTCGTCGCCGAGATCAGCCAGGCCACGCTGCGCCCGTCACCGCCCATGCGCATCGCCAGGATGTAGGCCGACGACGCCGTCGGCAAGGCGGCGAACAGCACCACCACCTGATAATTGAGACCGCTCAAGCCGAGTTGCGCGCCAACCGTCAGGGCAATCAACGGCAGGGCCAGCAGCTTGACGCCGAGCAGCCACAATGAAAGTCCCCGGACCCCGGGCAAGCTGTCCAGCCGCAGTGCGGCACCGACGGTAATCAGGCCAAGCGCAATCGAGGCATCGGCCAGACGACCGAGAAAGGCCTGCAGCGGGGCCGGCGGCACGAAACCCGACAGATTCAGCAAGAACCCGGTGGCCGTTCCCCAGATCAACGGATTGCGCGCCACCTCGCGCCACAGGCCGACTTCGCCATGGCGCGCCAGCATCCACACCGAGACCAGATTGGCCACCGGCACGGCGGCGCCGACGATCAGGCCCATCGTGGCGATGCCGGGCGAACCGTACAACATGCCGGCGACGGCCAGCGCGATGTAGGAATTGAAGCGATAGCCGCACTGGAACAGCGAGGCATAGGTCAGCGCCGGCAAGCGGCTGAACAGTTTGGGCACGATGCCGAGAGCCATGCCGCCGAGCATCGCGGCGAATGCCGTGAGCAGCAGCGGCATCGCGGCGCCGAGATCGAGCCGCGTCTTGATGATGGCGTTGATCAGCAGGGCCGGAAACAGAATGAAATAGACCAACTTCTCGACGCCGTTCCAGAAATGGTCGCCGAGATGCATCCAGCGCCGGATGGCCGCCCCGAGCAGGATCAGCGCGAAGTCGGGAAAAAGGAGAAGGGCGGTGCTCATCGGCACATTTTAGGCGCTGCGCCGCCGGCGCCCAACTGTGGAAAGCCGCAAGCCGGCTTGACCGGGCCTGGCAAACCCGAAATACTGCTTTGCAGCTAGGAGAAATATATGAATCCCGAATGGTGGCACTGGGTCGTCGGCGGCATTGCGCTGGTTCTCGCCGAATTGGTCATTCTCTCGTTTTTCGTTGTCTGGTTCGGTTTGGGCGCGCTGCTCGTCGGCCTGCTGGCACTGGCTTTCGAACTGTCCCTGACGGCTCAGCTGGCGACCTGGACGGTCGCCTCACTGGCCATGGTCTGGCTGTGGTTCCGGGTTTTCAAGCAGAGTTTTCAACGGACGCGGATCGGCACGGCCGATGGCGAAGTCATCGGGGAAATCGGCCTGCTGGTCAGCGCCGTCGCCCCCTTCGAACGGGGCAAGGTGCGTTTTCAACGGCCGGTGCTCGGCGCCGAGGAATGGGTGTGCCTGTCCGATACGGCGATCGCGGCCGGCGAGCGGGTCAAGGTCATCGCGGTGGAAGGCAGTTTCCTGAAGATAGGCAAGGCTTAGAAAGGTCGAAAAATGGATATGAATGCTGGTTTCATGGTCACCCTGGCCATCCTCGTCTTTGTCGTGGTGACCATCGCCAAGGGCGTCCGTATCGTGCCGCAGGGCGAGGAATGGATCGTCGAGCGGCTCGGCAAATACCACGGCACGCTGAAGCCCGGTCTCAACATCGTCATCCCCTACCTCGACAAGGTGGCCTACCAGCTGGTCACCAAGGACATCATCCTCGACGTCCAGGAACAGGAAGTGATCACCCGCGACAACGCGGTGATCCTGACCAATGCCATCGCCTTCATCAAGGTCACCGACCCGGTCAAGGCGGTCTATGGCGTGACCGATTTCTCGGAAGCGATCCGTAACCTGATCATGACCACGCTGCGCTCCATCGTCGGCGAAATGGAACTCGACGAGGCGCTCTCCTCGCGCGACAAGATCAAGGCCCGGCTGCGCGAGAGCATCGCCGACGAGGCGGTGGACTGGGGCTTGACGGTCAAATCGGTGGAGATCCAGGACATCAAGCCGTCGCAGTCGATGCAGAAAGCCATGGAGATGCAGGCGGCGGCCGAACGCGAACGAAAAGCGGTGGTTACCCGCTCGGAAGGCGCCAAGCAGTCGGCCATTCTCGAAGCCGAAGCGCGACTCGAATCGGCCAAACGCGATGCCAACGCCCAGGTCATGCTGGCCGAAGCCTCGGCCGAGGCCATCCGCCGCATCACCGCGGCGATCGGCGAGCAGACCGGACCGATGTCCTACATGCTCGGCGAAAAGTACATCGCTGCGCTGGAGCGCATGGGCGAGAAGGACAACGCCAAGGTCATCGTGCTGCCGGCCGATCTGCAGGAGGCGGTACGCGGCCTGTTCGGACGCAGCAAGGGCTGAGCGGACGACCCTCAACGCTGGTCCGGCGGCGCTTTCCTGGCCCGCCGACGGGCGATGAAAGCGACATAGTGGCCCAGCCACTCGCTATGGGATAGCACATTCTCTTCAACTGCCGGCAGGCGCCGTTCAACCTTCAGCCGACGCTCGCGCCAGCCATACGGCGGGCCGAGCTCAAGCAGCCGCCGCTCCTGCAATCGGCGCCGATTCAGGCTTGGCGGCCCAGACCGTTTCATTGCTGACATCAGCCCCCCGGACATCGAATCTGGCCAAAGCCATAGGCTAACGGCCCTTCGGGAAAACGCTAGCGGCCGGTCGCTTCGGCGATGTAGGCGATCACGCTGGAACCTGTCGGGGACGACCTACAGGGGGTCAGCCGCTTCGTTTTGCCCTCGATTACCGGGGCGACCGGGTGTTCAGCCGAGGGCGCCGCTCACCGTCAGACGTTCGATCTGCTCCGGCGAATAGCCGGCGGCGAGGAGGATGGCGGTGTTGTGCTCACCGCTTTTCGGGGCGGGCTGGCGCACCGCGAACTGGAAATCCGCCATTTTCAGCGGCGGGGCGAACTGGGTCAGGCCATCGCTTTTGACGACCATGCCACGCGCCGCGATCTGTTCGTTGTCGAGCGCCTCTTCCGGCGTCAACACCGGCGTAACGCAACAGTCCGCCGTCGCAAAGCGAGCGGCCCATGCATCGCGCGGCTGGCCGGCAAAAACGCTCGCCATCTCGCTGCGCAGGCTGGCATCCCACTGCCGGGCGACCCAGTCCGGGCGGGCCAGCACTTTGCAGCAGATCGCCCAGAATTTGCCTTCGAGGGCGCCGACCGCCATGTATTTGCCGTCGGCGCAGCGATAGGTGGCGTAACAAGGCAGGCCGCCGGTCAGCATGTCGGTGCCGCGCGGCGCCGATTGGCCGGCGTCGTTCAGCCGGAGCATGGTGAAATAGGTGTGGGCCAGCACGCTGTCGGTCATCGATACGTCGATGTAGCGGCCCTGCCCGGTCCGCTGCGCTTCGAGCACGGCGGCGAGAATGCCCATGGCGGCAGTCAGCGCGCCGCCCAGCAGGTCGGCGATCTGGAAATTGGGAATCGCCGGCTGATCGCCTTCGCTGCCGATCTGGTCGAGTACCCCGGCGTAGCCGAGGTAGTTGATGTCATGGCCGGCGAGATCACGGTACGGGCCGTCCTGGCCGTAGCCGCTGATCGAGCAGTAGGCGATTTTCGGATTGAGCGCCGCTACCGTCGCATAGCCGATGCCGAGCTTGTCCATGACGCCGGGTCGAAAGCTTTCGACGATGACATCGACCGTGCCGGCCAGCCGCAGGAAGATGTCGACGCCTTCCGGCTTCTTCAAATCCAGCCGCAGGCCCTGCTTGTTGCGGTTGATCATCCGGAAATAGGCGCTGTCCTCACCCTGGCCAGTGCCCAGCGTCCGGGCATAGTCACCGACCTGCGGATCCTCGATCTTGATCACTTCGGCGCCGAGGTCGGCGAGATGCAAGGTGGCCACCGGCCCCGGCAGCAGGCGGGTCAGGTCGAGAATGCGGATGCCGGCCAGCGGTCCCGGCCGGCTCATTTGTCGCAGACGCCGAGGAGATCGGCTTCCAGTTCGATCTCCATGCCTTTTTCCAGCCGCCGGTCGATGAACATGCCGCGATAGAGACGCCCGGCATTGGCCGCTTTCACACCATGCGGCGTTTCCCACTCGGTGACGCGCAGGCGAACCATGCCGATCTGTTCATCGCGTTCCGGCTGCGTTGCCGCCACACAGGGATAGGCCAGCGCCTGGCGATTGAATTCGGCCCGGCTATATTGCTCGATATTCTTGCCCGGCACCGTCGGGCAGTGGCCGAGATGGCGGGTCTGTACTTCGGTGTCGATGACCTGCCCCTTCAGATAATAGACCGGGTCGGTGACGACCCAGCCGCTGCCCCCCTCTTGATAGACCACGCAGGCACCCGCCTGCAGCAATTCCGGCTGCTTGAAGAGCAGCCGGGCCGACGGACGAAGCGCCGGCTCGGCGGCCAGCGCCGGGGTCGCCAGCAGGGCCAGCAGCACAAGAAGATTTCGCATGAACACAGCCGGTTTAATAGACCCGGCTATCTTCGATCACCTTGCCATCGTTGGGCAAGCCCCCGGGCGCCGAAAAAGCCACCTCGCCACGCAGCTTGGTAACCTCGCGCAGGCTGGCAACCAGCGCCTTGTCGAGCGCCTCGCCACCGGCTTCGATTTCGCAATGCAGCACCATCCGATCCTGGCCGCCCGGATTATCGACGACCAGGCGCATGCGATGAATTTCCGGATGACGCCGGGCGATGTCGGCGACCTGCTCGGGATGCACGAACATGCCCTTGATCTTGGTCGTCTGGTCGGCCCGGCCGAGCCAGCCTTTCAGCCGGATATTGCTGCGCCCGCACGGCGAACGGCCGGGCAGGATGGCGGAAAGATCGCCGGTGGCGAAGCGGATCAGCGGGTAATCAGGGTTGAAGGTGGTGACTACCACTTCGCCGACCTCGCCCTCGGCGACCGGGTCGCCGGTACCGGGACGAACGATTTCGAGCAGCAACTCCTCCTCGACGACCAGCCCGGCCTCGGCTTCGGTTTCATAGGCGATCGCCCCGATGTCGGCCGTGGCGTAACACTGGCGGACGCTGATGCCGCGTTCGTTGAGCCAGCTCCGGGTGACCCCGGGCAAGGCTTCGCCCGAGACGCAGGCCTTGCTCAGCGAACTGATGTCGGCGCCGATTTCCTCGGCTTTTTCGACAATGATGCGCAAAAAGGACGGCGTGCCGACATAGCCGTCCGGCTTCAGGTCGACCATCGCCTGCACCTGCTGCTCGGTCTGCCCGACGCCGCCGGGAAACACCGCACAGCCGAGCTTGCGTGCCCCGCCCTCCATCAGAAAGGCGCCCGGCGTGAAGTGATAGGAAAAGCAGTTGTGAATCAGGTCGCCGTTACGAAAGCCAGCCGCATAAAGCACGCGGGCCATGCGCCAGGGATCCATGTCCTTGCCCTGCAATTCGTAGATCGGCCCGGGCGACGAAAAAACGCGCTTGGCCTTGTGGCGCGGCAGCGAATTGAGACCGCCGAACGGCGGCGTCTTCTTCTGCAATTCGATCAGATCGCGCTTGCGGGTCAGCGGCAGTTTGGCCAGCGCCTCGCGCGTCACGCACTCGAACGGATTGACCCCGGCCAGCGCCTGGAAATAGTAATGGGTCGTTTCCTTGGCATGCGCCACCTGACGGGCCAGCTTGTCCATCAGGTCTTCTTCGCGCTCGTCCGGATCGCGGGTTTCCAGCGGATCGTAATAGCTCATGATAACCAGCGCTTTCTGCGACGGTAGTGCTTCACATCTTTAAATGACTTGCGCCCGGCCGACGACAGGCCAAGGTAGAACTCCTTGACGTCCTCGTTGGTGCGCAGTCCTTCGGCATCGCCTTCCATGACCACCCGGCCGTTTTCCAGGATGTAGCCGAAGTCGGCGTATTTCAGCGCGACCATGGTGTTCTGTTCGGCCAGCAGGAAACTGACGTTCTCGCGGCTGTTCAGATCCTTGACGATCTCGAAAATCTCTTCGACGATCTGCGGCGCCAGCCCCATCGACGGCTCGTCGAGCAGGATCATTTCCGGCTTGGCCATCAAGGCCCGGCCGATGGCGCACATCTGCTGCTCGCCGCCCGAGGTGTAACCGGCCTGCGAGCTGCGCCGCGTCTTCAGGCGCGGGAAGTAGTGATAGACCTTGTCGAGGCTGTCCTTCAGTTCGCCGCGCGAAATCGAGCGGGTGTAGGCGCCGGTCAGCAGGTTTTCCTCGATGCTCAGGTGGCCGAAGCAATGCCGCCCTTCCATCACCTGGATGACGCCGCGCTTGACCAGTTCGTTCGGGGTCAGTTGGTCGATGCGATTGCCCTTGTATTCGACCGAGCCCTTGGTGACATCGCCGCGTTCGGCGCGCAACAGATTGGAAATCGCTTTCAGCGTCGTCGATTTGCCGGCGCCGTTGGCGCCGAGCAACGCGACAATCTTGCCTTTCGGCACGTGCAGCGACACGCCCTTGAGAACCAGGATCACGTGGTCGTAGATGACCTCGATGTTGTTGATGGCGAGGTAGTGGTCGGTAGCGGTAGTGGTTTGTGCAGTCATGGGATTCCTTTTAGTTGCTAGTCGCTAGTCGTGAGCAAGAGCCCCGGCTAGCGACTAACGACTACCGACTAATTACTTTTCTTTGCTGCAATCACGCGGCGTGATGCCCTTTTCCTTGGCGTACTGCTTCGCCGAGGCCTGGAACAGCGGGTGGATCAGCGCCTTGTTGCCTTCGATCCAGCCGGAGACCGGCACCCACTTGGCGCCGTCCCATTGCTGGACTTTCACCTTGCCGGAACCTTCGTGGTTGTCACAGGAAGTCTTGATTTCCGGCAACAGGTCGGTGGCGCCCAGCGTCTTCAGGCGGGCCTCGGTGATGTTCAGGTTTTCCAGCGCCCAACGCATCTGCTCGCCGTTCAGCGCCTTGCCCTTGCCGTACTTCTCCTGGCCCTTGCGGATCGCCTCGACCGACAGCACGGCGGCGGAAACGCCACGGTTGTAGAGAACGGTGCCAATCTTGGCCTTGTCCTGCAGGTTGCCCTTGTTGGCGCCGTAGACCACCTTCTCGATGTCGGAAATCACCGGCACCTGCTTGCCGGCGACGTTCCAGGTCGCAGCCATGTAACCCTTGGCGGCTTCGCCGGCCGGAATGACGTCTTCCTCTGAACCGGTCCACCATGAGCCGATCATCTTGTCACGCGGGTAGCCGACCTTCTGGGCCGCCTTCAGCGCCGTCTGGTTCATCACGCCCCAGCCCCAGAACACGACGTAATCCGGCTTCTCCTGACGAATCTTCAGCCACTGGGCGCCCTGCTCGTTGCCTGGGTGGGCGACCGGAATCTGCACCAGCTGGAACTTGTTCAGCGAGGCTTCGGCTTCCATCGCGATGATGGCTTCCTTGCCGTAGGCCGAGTCGTGATACAGGTAGACGATCTTCTTGCCGGTCAGATTGCCGGCATTCTTGTCCTTGATGAACTTGACGATGGCCGAGGCCTGCATCTGGTAGGTGGTGACCAGCGGGAAGGCGTAGGGGAAGACCGAGCCGTCCACCGCATCGGTCCGGCCGTAGCCCATCATCGCCAGCGGCAGCTTGTCCTGCGCCGACTTGTCGACCAGGGCGTAGGAGATGCCGGTGGACATCGTGTGGATCGGGCCGGCCGACTTGGCGGCCTTGCTCTTCAGGCGCTCGTAACACTCGACGCCCTTGGCGTTGTTGTATTCGGTTTCGCACTCTTCCCAGGTCATCTGGACGCCATTGACGCCCTTTTCCTTCATGTTGACGTAGTTCAGGTAGTCGATGAAACCGCCGTAGAAGGCCTGGCCGTTCGAACCGTAGGGACCGACGCGGTAGTCGATCAGCGGGAAGAACTGCTCTTCCGCGGCGACCGCCATCTGCGACAGCAGGGCCAGGGACACCGCAGCGGCGGCGAGGGCGGGTTTGAATTTTTTGATCATTGAATGTCTCCTCCAGATTTACAGAAAAGCGACGGGGCCGCCGCCGCTTGGACAATAGCCCTTCCTAGTGCGGGAACGGCCACAGACGCAGTTTCTCCTTGGCGATTTGCCACAGACGGGCCAGCCCGTGCGGCTCAACGATCAGGAAGAACATGATCAGCGCACCGAACACCAGGATCTGGATGTGCGACACGGTGGCGCTGGCAAAAGGCAGGCCGAACAGATCGGCGACGAAGGGCAGAGCCACATCGAGGAAGATCGGCAGCAGCAGGATGAAGGCGGCGCCGAGGAAGCTGCCCATGATCGAACCGACACCGCCGATGATGATCATGAACAGGATCTTGAACGACATCTCGAGCGAGAAGCCGTCCGGCTCGACCGAGCCGAGGTAGCAGAAGGCGTAGAGCGCCCCGGCCACGCCGCAGTAGAAGGAACTGACGGCAAAGGCGAGTAGCTTGGTCGGCATCAGCCGGATGCCGATCACCGAGGCGGCGACGTCCATGTCGCGTACCGCCATCCAGGCCCGGCCGGTCGACGAGCGGACCATGTTCTTGGCGGCCAGCGCCATGACGACGACGATGGACAGCACCAGCAGGTATTTCTCGACCGGCGTGGTCAGCTCATGGCCGAAGATGATCAGCTTCTGGGTCGAAATCACGCCGGACGACGAGTTGTTCGACAGCCAGGGAAACTTGGTCAGGCACCAGACGATGAAGAACTGTGCCGCCAGAGTCGCCACCGCCAGATAGAAACCCTTGATGCGCAGCGAGGGCAGGCCGAACAGGATACCCACCCCGGCGGCGGTGAGGCCGGCCAGGACAAAGGAAACCAGCAGCGGAATGCCCTCGACCCGCAACTGGAAGTTGTAGGCGGCGTAAGCGCCGACCGCCATGAAGGCGGCCGAACCGAGCGACAACTGGCCGGCATAGCCGGTCAGCACATTCAGGCCGAGCGCCGCCAGGGCGAAGATCAGGAAGGGAATCAGGATCGCCGAGAACCAGTATTCGCTGGCCAGCAACGGCACCCCGAGGAAAGCGACGGCGAGCAGCACGATGACCCCGATGCGGTCCTGGCGGATCGGGAACAGTTGCTGGTCGGCGGCGTAGGTGGTCTTGAATTGACCGGCTTCACGGTAAAGCATGTTTTATTAGTCCTTAGTCGCTAGTCTTTGGTCGCGGAGCAGAAGCAGCGGCGCTACACGCGGTCGATGTGCTTCTCGCCAAACAAGCCTTCCGGCCGCACGAGAAGGAAGAGCAGCGCCAGCACATACGGGAACCAGCCCTCGATGCCGCCGAAATTGCCGCCGAACAGATCCTGCATGACCGGCGGGATGTAGATTTCCGCCAGCTTTTCGGAGGCGCCGATGATCAGGCCGCCGACAATCGCCCCCGGCACCGAGGTGAAGCCGCCGAGAATGAGTACCGGCAGCGCCTTGAGCGCGGTGAAAGTGAGCGCAAACTGCACGCCATTGCGGGCGCCCCACATCATGCCGGCGACCAGCGCGACGAAACCGGCGACGCCCCAGACGATGGCCCAGATGTGCTGCAGCGGAATGCCGATCGACAGGGCCGCCTGATGGTCGTCGGCAACGGCGCGCAGGGCCCGGCCGATGCGGGTGTATTGGAAGAACAGGGCGAGCGTCGCGACCAGCACGGCGGCTACGCCGGCCGCCACCAGATCGAACTTGGAAATGACCATGTTCCAGTTGTCGAGAATCCAGGGAATCGGCTCGTCGACAATGCCCAGCTCCAGGGCCCGCGGGTCGCTGCCGAAGATCATCGGGGCCAGGCCTTCGATGAAGAAGGCCAGACCGATGGTCGCCATGAACAGCGAAATCGGCGGCTGGTTGACCAACTTGCGCAGCACGAACTTCTCGGTGGCGATGCCGAACAGCGTCATGATGCCGAACGCGAGGATGATCGCCAGCCACAGCGGCGCCCCCTTCTCGATGCAGCCGACCACCGACAGCGCCGCCATATAGACCATCGCGCCCTGGGCGAAGTTGAACACCCCCGAGGCCTTGTAGATCATCACGAAGCCGAGCGCCACGAGGGCATACATGACCCCCGAGAGCAGTCCGCCGATCAGGACTTCAAAGAAAAAATTCATCTCCCCGTCTCCTTAGTGACCAGCGCCAAGATAGGCCTTGATCACATCCTCATTGTTTTTCACTTCGTCGGGCACGCCGTCGCCGATCTTCTTGCCGTAGTCGAGCACGACGACGCGGTCGGAAATATCCATGACGACGCCCATGTCGTGTTCGATCAGCACGATGGTCGTGCCGAACTGGTCATTGACGTCGAGGATGAAGCGGCACATGTCCTGTTTCTCTTCGACGTTCATACCGGCCATCGGCTCGTCGAGCAGCAGCATCGACGGCTCTGCGGCCAGCGCCCGGGCCAGCTCGACGCGCTTTTGCAGGCCATAGGGCAGGCGGCCGACCGGCGTCTTGCGGATGTGCTGGATTTCCAGGAAATCGATCACTTCCTCGACCTTCTGGCGATGCGCCAGCTCTTCCTGGCGGGCCCGACCGAACCACAGGGCATGCTCGATGAAGTTGGACTTCATCTTGGTGATGCGCCCGGTCATGATGTTGTCGAGCACGGTCATGCCCTTGAACAAGGCAATGTTCTGGAAGGTGCGAGCGATGTTCTGGCGGGCCGCCATGTGCGGCTCCATCTTCTTGCGCTCCTGGCCGTGCCAGAAAATCTTGCCGTCCTGCGGGTGATAAACGCCGTTGATGACGTTCAGCATCGAGCTCTTGCCGGCCCCGTTCGGGCCGATGATGGCGCGGATTTCGTGTTCGCGGACGTCGAAGGAGATGTCGGTCAGCGCCTTGACGCCGCCGAAACGCAGGGAAATGTTCTGCAGGTCGAGAATGACGTCGCCTATTTTTTTGCTCATGTTCAGGCAGCCTTTTTCACGATCGGAAAGGTTTTCGCTTCGATGATCTTCAGGTCGGCCGACACCTTGCCGCGCCGGCCATCCTCGAACTTGACCTCGGTTTCGATGAACTGATTGGTCTTGCCCGCGTAGAGCGCGTCGATCAGCACCTTGTATTTCTCGGCAACGAAGCCGCGGCGCACCTTGCGCGTCCGCGTCAGTTCGTCGTCGTCGGGATCGAGTTCCTTGTGCAGCACCAGGAAACGATGGATCTGCGAATCGGCGACCATCGTGTCATGGACCAGTTCGGCATTGATCTGCTCGATGCACTCGCGGATCAGTTCCAGCACCTCCGGCTTGCCGGCCAGGTCGGCATAACCGGCGTAGGAGATGCCGCGCCGCTCGGCCCAGTTGCCGACCGCGCCGACGTCGATATTGATGAAGGCGCAGACCATGTCGCGCTGGTCGCCGAAGCAGACAGCTTCCTTGATGTGCTGGAAGAACTTCAGCTTGTTCTCGATGTAGTTCGGGGCGAACATCGCGCCGTTCGACAGCTTGCCGACGTCCTTGGCCCGGTCGATGATCTTCAGGTGGCCGTCCTCGTCGAGGAAGCCGGCATCGCCGGTCATGAAATAGCCATCGACGTTGATCGCCTCGGCGGTGGCATCGGGGCGCTTGTAGTATTCCTTGAGCAGCATCGGCCCCTTGACCAGCACCTCGCCGCTATCGGCGATCTTGATTTCGACGCCGGGAGCCGCCTGGCCGACCGAGTCGAACTTGATCGCGCCGTCCGGCTGGATGCAGACATAGGCGCAGGTTTCGGTCTGGCCGTAGAACTGTTTCAGATTGACGCCCATCGAGCGATAGAAGCGGAACAGTTCCGGCCCGATCGCCGCCCCGGCCGTGTAGGCCACGCGGATGCGGCTCATGCCGAGGACGTTGCGCAGCGGACCATAGACCAGCAGGTTGCCCAGCCAGTACTGCAGACGATCGCCGAAGCCGACCGACTTGCCATCGAGAATATCGGCGCCGCAGCGCTTGGCGACCGCCATGAAGTAATGGAACATCTTCTGTTTCAGCGGGCCGGCGTCTTCCATGCGGATCATCACCGAGGTCAGCAGGCTTTCGAAGACGCGCGGCGGGGCGAAATAGCAGGTCGGGCCGATTTCGCGCAGGTCGGTCATCACCGTCTCGCCGGATTCCGGACAGTTGATGGTGAAGCCGGCGACCAGCGCCTGGGCGTAGGAGAACAGGTGATCGCCGACCCAGGCCATGGGCAGGTAGGAGAGGATGTCGCCATCCGCCCCCAGCTTGTCGACCTGCACCCCGCCCTGGGCGGCGGCAATGAAGGCGGCGTGCGTCTGGCAGACCCCTTTCGGCTTGCCGGTCGTGCCCGAGGTGTAGAGCATCACCGAAACGTCGTCGAAATGTCCCTGCTCGACTTCAGTGTTCAAGAAATCGCTGTGATTGCGGTCATGAATCCGGCCCATCTCCATCAGTTCGTGGATGTCGTGCAGGAAGGGCTGGCTGTAATGGCGCATGCCGCGCGGGTCGTCATAGACGATATGTTCCAGCGTCGGCACCTGATCCTGGATTTCCAGCATCTTGTCGACCTGTTCCTGATCCTCGACGACGACGAAGCGGATGCCGGCATCCTGCAGCACGAAGAGCATTTCGCTGGCCACCGCATCCTGGTAGAGCGGTACCGGCACACCGCCCAGGCACTGGGCGGCGGTCATCATCATGTAGAGATGCGGCCGGTTGTCGCCGATGATCGCCAGATTGTCGCCGCGCTTGAAACCGAGCGAGGCCAGGCCGCAAGCCAGCGCCCGGACGCGCTCGGCGACATCGGACCAGGTCCACGTTTGCCAGATGCCGAGATATTTCTCGCGCATGGCCGGTGCATCGGGCCGCGTCTGGGCATGATGAAACAGTAATCGCGGGAAGGTATGCAAACCATCCAGCGAAGCAAAATTCGCCTGCCTGGGCATTCTTTAGTCTCCTCTTTGCCGCGTTTTTAGGTACGCGGTCTAACGTTCGTTTGAATCATTGTGGGCACGATAGCCTTACACAAACCTTGCAGCGCACCACAACGATCACAGATTGTCGCGGCCCAGTGTAGGCACAGCCGGGGCTTATAATTGTCATCCGGCAGACAATCCAGGAAATAAATTGAAGAACGCCGAAGAACTATTGCGCACCTCCCTGTGGGGGCGATCCCTCACCGAAGAAGAAATGCTCAAAGCACTGGCCGGCACCAGCGAGCGCACCTTCGCGGCCGGCGCCTTCATCTGCATGAAGGGCGAACCGGTCGACTACTGGATGGGCATCATCAACGGCCTGGGCAAGATGGCCAGCCACTGGACCACCGGCAAGACCACCTCGCTGACTGGCATCAGCTCCGGCGGCTGGTTCGGCGAAGGCTCCCTGCTCAAGACGGAGGTTCGCCGCTACGACGTCATGGCGATCCGCGAAACCCGCGTCGCCTTCATGAATCGCGCCACCTTCAACTGGCTGCTCGACCACAGCATTCCGTTCAACCGTTACCTGGTCGCCCAGTTGAACGAACGCCTCGGCCAGTTCATCGGCATGATCGAAAACGAGCGCATGCTCGACACCGATGCCCGCATCGCCCGCGGCCTGGCCGCGCTGTTCAACCCGGTGCTCTACCCGGGCACCAACCGCCTGTTGCAAATTTCGCAGGAAGAGCTCGGCTACCTGGCCGGGGTTTCGCGGCAGCGCGCCAATCAGGCGCTGAAAGTGCTCGAAGATGCCGGCCTGGTGCGCAGCGAGTACGGCGGCATCAACGTCCTCGACCTCGACGGCCTGCGCAGCTTCGGCGACTGAGCGGAGCGGCCACCGGCCGACCGCAAGCCCGATTTCCCCCGAAAAGGCTTTGTCGCCAATGCCGGATGCCCTATAGTTTTCCGGCACCCGATTTATGCCATTTGGTTTAATCGATGGCATTCGGCCCAATGGTCACCACAAACCTACTTAGGGGGAAATTCATGACGCAAGGCAGAACGGCAAACCGCATCAAACAGGCGCTGTGCATCCTGGCTCTGGCACTCACCGCGCCGATCGCCCAGGCGGCCCCGGCCTGGCAGATCAACCCTTCGGGCCTTGGCGTCAGCGGCGCCACAGCGGTGTCCGAGGTCACGGTTGGCGGCGTCGGTTTTGTCCAGAGACAACCGACCAGTGAGACGGACTTCACCTTTATCGAGCATGGCGCCTACCGCCTTGCGCTACCAGGCGCCCAGGAAATCACCGTGGTCTACTCGGTGGCCGGCAACGGTCTATTCGCCAATCCCTTTGCCCTCCATTTCAATACGGGCAGCATCAACCTGTATGCCGATCCGAACTTCGATTTCGCCAGCGCGACCGGCACCTACGGCGCCGACAATGGTACGCCGCTGGCTAGCTTCAGCATTTTCGCCGGTGGCATAGCGAGCAACGGAATGGTCAATCTGAGCGCCCGACTCGACGCCGGTACGCTGCGCTCCGGCTATTTGTTCGACGCGGCCGGCAATGATCTGGCCAATGCCGACAATGTGCTGATGCAACTCGGCGTCTTCAACCAGACGACAACGCCGGACGCCCTGCTGCTTTCCGAAATCGTCTGCGGCCTGGCCGGCTATGGCGGCGCCGGCTGCAACGGCAGCCCCTACGTCGCTTCATCATTCGCCTTCACCGTGCAGGATGGCGGCCAGATGTCGCTGGCCAGCGTGCCGGAACCGGCGACCAGCGGTTTGTTGCTGGCCGGCCTTGGCTTGATTCCGCTGGCCGCCCGGCGGCGTCGGCGGCGCGCCGAATAATCGCGCCAGCCAGGAGCACAGACCGGGGCTACTTCAGGTAGCCCCAGCTCCTCAGGCGGCTTTGCGAATACTCGGCCGCCTTGCCCTGTTTGTTCTGGCCGAGATAGGTCGAAAACAAACGGGCCGCTTCCTGCTTGTTGCCCATGCCTTCCTGGGCGATGCCTTTGAGGAAGGTAACCCCCGCCTCGCCGGGAAGCAGACGGTCATAGCGATCGAGTTGCTCGTAGGCCCCAGCCGGATCACGCTGACCGAGGGCCAGCACGCCGGCCAGCTTGTGGGCCTGCGCTTCCTGCGGATAGATCGCCGTTGCCGTCCGGGCATATTCCAGCGCCTGAGCATCCTTGTCCTGCACCGACAGGCATTTCGCCATCAGCAGGTTGGCGGCGTAATCGCGCGGCGTACTTTTCAGCGCCGCCCGGAACTGCTCCTCGGCCTTGCCGTACTGCTTGCCCGCCATCGCCGTTTCGCCTCTCTGGCAGGCCTCGATGGTCGGCTTGATGCGGCGCAGCGCCGCCGTGTTGTCCATGAAACGCTCGCGCCCGACCTCGCGCTTGTTGCTCGCCGCGTACTTGCTCTCGGCCAGCTGTTTCGCGGTATCACGCCGCTCGCTGCTCATCGGGTGGGTCGAGAACATCGTCTGCAGCATGCTCGGCGCTTCCTTCTGCTGATCGACCAGCAATTGCTGCAGGCCGACCATGCCGCTCGCCGGATAGCCGGCGCGCACCATGTATTCCTGGCCCAGCGCATCGGCCTCGCGCTCGTTGTCGCGGGAATAACTGGAGAGCAGCACGCTGGCCCCGAGCTTGGTCCCGAGATCGACCAGACCGCCGTAACCGGCGGCTGAGCCGATCAGATTGGCGCCGCTGACCGCAATCTGGGTAACCATCGCCTGGCCCTGGCGCTGCGCGGCATGACGGGCATTGACGTGACCCAGTTCGTGGCCGAGCAAGGCGGCCAGTTCGGCCTCGTTGTCGAGGTCGACCAGAATGCCGCGCGTCACCCCCACCGCCCCGCCGGGAAAGGTGTAGGCATTGACGTAATTGGCGTTGAGCACGCGGTAGGAATACGGCATTTGCGGCCGATGCGTGTTGGCATCCAGTCGCTGGCCGACGCTGCCCAGGTAGCCATTGAGCGAGGCATCCTGGACCGGCCCGAGATCCTGGGAAAACTGCTGCGGCGCGACCTTCCTATCGACGTTCTTTTCCTCGTCCTCGCTCATGCCGACCAGGATGGCGCCACCGCCGACCGGCGAACTGGCGCAACCGGATAGAGCGGCCGCCCCGAACAACCCAAGTACCTGGCGACGGGTGAGGCGGTTGCGTTGCAGACTCAAGGCAAGATCATCGTGATGGCGCATCGGAACTCCCGGCAAGCTAAGAAAATGAGTGATTTTCGATTCTGCGACAAAATCCGGACGATTGCCATGCACCATGAAAAACGGCGAGGTTGATCGCCTCGCCGTCGGTTTTGTCGCCGCCCCCTTGCACCGAACAGCCGGCTGGGGGACTGGCGCTTCAAGAGATCATCAGACCCGGTACTGGGCGACCACCCGGTGCATTTCGGCAGCCAGCCGAGCCAGTTCGCCGGCCGTTTCCGAGGTGGAACTCGATGCCGAGCTGTTTTCTTCCGACATCTGGGCGATCTGCTCGACCTGCTGGGCGATGCTGGTGCTCGCCACGCTCTGCTCGCGAATCGCATCGCTGATGTCGCCGACCATATTGACCGCCTGACGCGAACTGCTGCCGATCGCCTGGATCGCCACATTGGCTTCTTCGGCGCTACTGACGCCGGCCTCGACCTTTTCCACCACCATCCCGATGCCCTGTACCGCCGACTGGGCGCTGGTCTGCATTTCGGCGATGGTTTTGCCGATTTCCTGGGTCGATTGGGTAGTCCGCTCAGCCAGCTTGCGTACCTCGTCGGCCACCACCGCGAAACCCCGGCCCTGCTCGCCGGCCCGCGCCGCCTCGATGGCGGCATTGAGCGCCAGCAGATTGGTCTGGTCGGCCACTTCCTTGATCACCGAGACAACATGGTTGATGCGCTCGCTCTGCTGTTCCAGGCGGGAAATCTGCTCGGCAGCGCTACGCACCGTTTCGGCGATACCATTGATGCCGACCACGGTCTGGCCGATGATGGTTTCGCCGCGCTGCGCCTGCTCGCCCGACGACACCGACAAACCGTTGGCTTCTCGCGCCCGGTCGGCAACGTGGTTGATGCTGACCGTCATTTCCTCGACCGTGGCAGCCATGCTGGAGGCTGCTTCGCTCTGGTGCGAGGAGGCAATCGACATCTGGTTGGAAGAGGTCGCCACCCGGTTGGCGGCAGAATTGACGCTCGTCGTGTGGCGGGCGATTTCCTGCAGGCTCCCCTGCAGGCGATCGAGCAGACGGTTGAAGGCACCACCGGCCTTGGCCACTTCGTCGTCGCCCTTGATCGGCAGACGACCGGTGAAGTCGAGTGAGCTTTCGATACGCAAGAAGATGGCGGCCATGCCGCCGAGCGACGTCGTTACATGGCTGTAGAGCATGAAGCCCATCAATCCGGTCAGGGCTGTGGCCAGCAAAATCACCAGGATGGAAACAACCTTGCCGCTGGAGTATGCGTCGGCAGCCTTTTGCACTTCCCCTTCGGCCAGCGTTTCGTTGTACTTGGCGTGCGCCTCGATGTTCTCGCCGATTTTCTTCGACAGCTCACCAGCCTGCCCCATGCCGGACTTGGCCTTGTCCGGCTGGCCGGCCTTGGTCGCAACTATGGCGTTATCGAGCAGCGGCAGGTAATCCTTGACCAGCCCCTTGCTGGTTTCCAGGTACTGCTTGTCCTTGTCGTCACTGATCAGCTTCTCGTAATCGCGCAGATGTAGTTCGAGATCCTGCTTGCTGTTTTCAATGCGCTTTTCGTAAGTCGGACGCTGTTCTTCGCTGCTCAGCAGATATCCCAGAACCGCAACGCGCAGTCGGAGGAAGCTGCTCTCCATGTTGGCCACCTTGCGAATGCTCGGAATCGAATTCTCGTGCGCATACTGCAGGTTGGAATTGATCGCCCCCATCTGACGCAGGCCGAACGAGCCAACCACAACCAAGCCTGCGACAGCCACCAATATCAAAATAGCCAAACGTTTGGCAATAGTCATTAGTTCTCCCTAATCAGTTCGGATTATTACTTTGCGGATAGTAATCCTCGAACTAGATAAAGACGAGTCGAGCAGGGCGCCACAAGGACTCTTCGAGCGATAACCGCAAATAAAAACGGCGAGGTTCATTGCCTCGCCGTCCGTTTTGTCTCCGCCACCCTATCGGGTTCCGGTTGCTGTTCCCCTTTCGGGGGTTTCCTTACATGCTGCGCCGGTACTGGCCGCCAACTTCGTAGAGCGCGGTACTGATCTGGCCGAGCGAGCAACACTTCACCGCCTCGACCAGCACGACAAAGACATTGCCGTCCTCGATCACCGTCTGCTTCAACTTTTCCAGCATGGCCGGCGCCTGGGCCGCGTTACGGGCCTGGAAGTCGCGCAGGCGCTTGATCTGCCCCTGCTTTTCCTCGTCGGTCGAACGGGCCAGCTCGATTTCCTGCTGCGCCATGCCTTTCGGATTGAGGAAGGTATTGACGCCGATGATCGGGTAGGAGCCGTCGTGTTTCTTGTGCTCGTAGAACATCGACTCTTCCTGGATTTTGCCGCGCTGATAGCCGGTTTCCATGGCCCCGAGCACACCACCACGCGAGGCGATGGCTTCGAATTCCTTCATCACGGCTTCCTCGACCAGATCGGTCAGTTCGTCGATGACGAAGGCGCCCTGATTCGGGTTCTCGTTCTTGGCAACGCCCCATTCGCGGTTGATGATCAGCTGGATGGCCATGGCGCGTCGCACTGACTCTTCGGTCGGCGTCGTGATCGCTTCATCGTAGGCATTGGTGTGCAGCGAGTTGCAGTTGTCGTAGATGGCGATCAGCGCCTGCAGCGTCGTGCGGATGTCGTTGAAGTCCATCTCCTGGGCGTGCAGCGAACGGCCGGAGGTCTGGATGTGGTACTTCAGCTTCTGGCTGCGCTCGTTGGCGCCATACTTGTTCTTCATCGCGATCGCCCAGATGCGGCGGGCAACGCGGCCGATCACCGAGTATTCCGGGTCCATGCCGTTGGAGAAGAAGAAGGACAGGTTCGGGGCGAAGTCGTCGATGTGCATGCCGCGCGCCAGATAGCTCTCGACGTAGGTGAAACCGTTCGACAGCGTGAAGGCGAGCTGGCTGATCGGATTGGCCCCGGCTTCGGCGATGTGATAGCCGGAGATCGACACCGAGTAGAAATTCTGCACCTGGTTATGGACGAAGAATTCCTGGATGTCGCCCATCATCTTCAGCGCGAATTCGGTCGAGAAGATGCAGGTATTCTGCCCCTGGTCTTCCTTCAAAATATCGGCCTGCACGGTGCCGCGCACGTTCGCCAAAGTCCATTCGCGAATTTTCTCGGCTTCGTCCTCGGTCGGCTGGCGGCCGTTGTCCTTCACAAACTTGACCAGCTGCTGCTCGATGGCGGTATTGAAGAAACAGGCTAGGATGATCGGCGCCGGGCCGTTGATGGTCATCGACACGGAAGTGGTCGGGCAGACCAGATCGAAACCGTCGTAGAGCACCTTCATGTCGTCGAGCGTGGCAATCGAGACGCCGGAATTGCCGATCTTGCCGTAGATGTCCGGCCGCTCGTCGGGGTCGCAGCCGTACAGCGTCACCGAGTCGAAGGCGGTTGAGAGGCGATGCGCCGGCATGCCTTCGGAGACGCGCTTGAAGCGGCGGTTGGTGCGGAAGGCATCGCCCTCGCCGGCGAACATCCGGGTCGGATCCTCGCCCTCGCGCTTGAAGGCGAAGACGCCTGCGGTGTAGGGGAAGGAGCCGGGAACGTTTTCCTTCATCAGGAAGCGCAGGGTTTCGCCGTCATCACCGAACTTGGGCAGGATCACCTTGCGGACCTTGGTGCCGGACAGCGATTCGGAGACCAGCTGGGTGCGGATTTCCTTGTCGCGGATCTTCACGACGTATTCGTCGCCGGCATAGGCGGCCACGGTGTCCGGCCACATGTCGAGCAGTTTCCTGGCCTTCGGATCGATTTCGCCATCTTTCCAGGCGATCATTTCGTCGAAGTCGGCGGTCGGCTTGTCGCAGCCCTTGAAAAGGCCGGCCGAAATGCGCAGCGACTGGCGCTCGCGAGCCAGTTTGACCTGCTCGTCGGTGTGGGCGTGATAGCCACGCACCGCATCGGCGATTTCCGCCAGGTAGCGAACGCGCTGGGCCGGCACGATGGCGCGCTGGCTGGACGACTGCTTGACGCCAACCCGCGGCAGCTTGCCTTGGGCCAGTTGCAGCCCCTTTTCGGCGAGGGCCGGAACCAGTGCCTGGTACAGCGCGGTCACCCCGTCGTCGTTGAAGCGGGCGGCCTGCGTGCCATACACCGGCATGTCGTCGGTCGGGGTGGTGAACAGCTCGCGGTTGCGCTGGTACTGTTTGCGGACATCGCGCAGCGCATCCTCGGAACCCTTGCGGTCGAACTTGTTGATCGCCACGAAATCGGCGAAATCGAGCATGTCGATCTTTTCCAGCTGCGAGGCGGCGCCGAACTCGGGTGTCATCACATACATCGAAATATCGACGAAGGGCACGATGGCGGCATTGCCCTGGCCAATGCCCGAGGTTTCGACGATCACCAGATCGAAACCGGCCAACTTGCAGGCGGCGATCACTTCGGGCAACGCGACGGAAATTTCGCTGCCGGTATCGCGGGTCGCCAGCGAGCGCATGAAGATGTTCGGATGCTCGATGGCGTTCATCCGAATGCGGTCGCCGAGCAGCGCGCCGCCGGTGCGCTTGCGCGACGGGTCAATGGAAATCAGGCCAATCTTGACCGCATCGTTCTGGTCGAGACGGAAGCGGCGGACCAGTTCGTCGGTCAGCGAGGACTTGCCGGCCCCGCCGGTACCGGTGATACCGAGCACCGGCACGGTCAACGCGGCGGCGGCCTTGAGCAAGGGCTCCTTGAGCGCCGGCGCCTCGCCGTTTTCCAGCAGCGTGATCAGACGGGCCAGCAGGCGTTTGTCACCGGCCTTGAGACCGGCCAGCGCCTCGTCGGCCGTCGGCACACCGTCGTCAGCCAGATCGAAGTCGGCGTTCTGCACGACCTCGTTGATCATGCCCTGCAGGCCCATATGGACGCCATCTTCCGGCGCATAGATGCGGGTCACGCCATAAGCGTGCAATTCCTTGATTTCGGACGGCACGATGACGCCGCCGCCGCCGCCGAAGACCTTGATGTTCTCGCCGCCATTGGCTTTCAGCAGGTCGATCATGTACTTGAAGAACTCGACATGGCCGCCCTGATACGAGGTAATGCAGATGCCCTGGGCGTCTTCCTGCAGTGCGGCATTGACGATTTCCTGCACCGAGCGGTTATGGCCGAGGTGGATCACCTCGGCGCCGGTCGATTGCAGGATGCGGCGCATGATGTTGATCGAGGCATCGTGACCGTCGAACAGCGAGGCGGCGGTGACGAAACGCACCTTGTTTTTCGGCTTGTACGGGGAAAGCTTCTTGGCAACGGAAAGATCGGTCATGGGAGCGATGCCTCATCAAAACTGGGGAAAGGCGCCATGGTATGCCGCTTTATCGACCATGCCATTGTCGCGAATGACGATAATCGTGCAAATTCCGCCAAGGTGATAAAGTGCTGCGGTCGTCCACTTGGGAACAGCATCAATGCTGCATCGCACCAATCCGAACGCCCCTATGCGCAGCCAAACCACTGTCGCCATGGGCTTTGTCACCGGCATGCTGGCCGGACTGCGGCGCCAGGGCCGAAACCCGGCCCCGCTGCTGGCCGCCACCGATATCGATATTGCAGACACCGCCAGCCGGATTCCGATCGAGCGCTATGCCGCGCTCTACAACCGGATCAACCGCGAACTGGACGACGAAGGCTTCGGGCTGTTCGCCCAGCCGATGCGGATCGGCAGCTTCGAATTTCTCTGCCGCGGCTGTATCAGCGCTCCGACGCTGGCCGAAGCCCTGCAGCGCGCCTGCCGCTTCCTGCACATCGTACTGCCCGACCTGACGCTCAGCATCCGGCGGCACCACGGTCAGGCCGAACTGGTGATCAGCGAAAGCCGTCGGCTGGCGGCCGACCCGGACGATCCGGGGCGCGTCTTCGCCTTCGAATGGCTGCTCCGCCTGCTGCACGGCCTGGCCTGTTGGCTGGCCGGGCGTGGCCTGGCGCTCGATAGCGTGATCTTTCCCTACCGCCGCCCGCCGCATTCAGCCGATTACGCCTTGATTTTCACCGAGGATTCCCGCTTCGCCCCGACCGTGCCGGGCGGCGTCGGCACGCTGGTCGCCAGCTTCAACGCCAACCTGCTCGACCTGCCGATCCGCCGCGACGAAGCGGCCCTCACCAACTTCCTCGACGGCGCCCCGGGCAAGCTGACCACCCTTTACCGGCGTGACCGGGAAATGGTCACCCGTGTCCGCGACCTGCTGCGCACGGCCTTGCCGGCAACGCTCAGTCTCGACGACATCGCCGACCGCCTGCACCTCTCACCGCGCACCATGCATCGTCGGCTGGAAGAGGAAGGCTCGAGTTTTCGCGCCATCAAGGACGCCCTGCGCCGCGACATGGCGCTGGCCCGGCTGACCAAAAGCCGCGATTCCATAGCCGAAGTCGCCGCCGACCTCGGCTATGCCGACACCTCGGCCTTCTATCGGGCTTTTGTCGAATGGACCGGGATGGCGCCGGCACATTACCGGCAGAAATGGGCCGGCAAGCTGGCCAGAGCGACTTGAGGCGCGTCGCAGCAAAGGCAATCGACAGCGCGCGCTTGCTCCAACCCAAGTCGCCTGCCGCGCTGTCGGCGCGGCAGGCAGGAGAGCTTAGGTAGACTCGGTTTCGCGGACGTACGGCTCGCGCAGATCGACCGGCTTGATGCCCTTCTTGCGCATGCGGATGTTGAGCATTTCGACACCGACCGAGAAAGCCATGGCGAAATAGATGTAGCCCTTCGGCACGTGATGGCCGAAGCCGTCTGCGATCAGCACGACGCCGACGACGACCAGGAAGGACAGCGCCAGCATCTTGATTGTCGGGTGATTGGTGACGAATTCGCCGATCGAGCGGGCAAACAGCATCATCAGACCGACCGAGGCGACCACTGCGGCAATCATCACGCCGACCTGACTGACCATGCCGACGGCGGTAATGATCGAGTCCAGCGAAAACACCAGGTCGATGACGATGATCTGGGCGATGACGCCGGCGAAGCTCGACGCCACCTTGCGCGACTCGCCGCCCTCCTCGCCCTCGAGCAACTGGTGCACCTCGCCGGTACTCTTCCAGATCAGGAACAGGCCGCCGGCAATCAGGATCAGGTCGCGCCCGGAGACGGCAAAGTGGAACAGCGTCAACACCGGCTCAGTCAGTCCGACAATCCACGACAGGACCAGCAGCAGGCCGATACGCATGAACATCGCGAGAAACAGGCCGAGGCGCCGGGCCAGCTCCTGTTTCTCCTTGGCCAGCTTGTCGACCAGAATCGAGATGAAAATGATGTTGTCGATACCGAGCACCAGTTCCAGCGCGGTCAACGTGAAGAAAGCAATCCAGATTTCGGGAGAAAGGAGTAGGTCGAACATAGGGATATCGCCAGAAGACAGTTCAAGGCGGAGATTGTAGCGAGGCCGGCATACATCGAAACACCCGCATTCCCAACAGCGATACTCTGAAAATAACGAAGTATCACTCGCGACTGCGTGGCAAAGATGTGAAAAACAGTCGTCGCCTCGCGACAGTACGCTCGCTCCGATCGCACATCTGATTACTGTCGAATTTCTTTACACAATACGCGATCATCATCGCCAACTGCATATCAAATCAATAACCTGCATTGTGGCCCGATTTCTGCTTTAACCCAGAAACCAATTCCAAACCGAGACGGTTTGACTAATCAAGGGGGTTTACAATGTTCAAGAGATCATCACGGTCACTGCTTTTTTCAGCAGCACTTCTCGGCTGCAGCGGAGCAGCCCTTGCTGCTCCAGTCACCTACTATGGAGTGGACACCAATCCAGGTGGCGTTGTTCCGGTAGGTGGCAACGCCGTAACTGCCCGCACCAACTTCCTGAATGGCCTGACCTCGGTCGGCAATGAAAGCTTCTCAGCTTTCGCCAATGGTCAATCGTCTCCGCTGACACTCTCATTCCCGGGCTCCTCCGGCAATCTGAGTGCGACACTGAGCTCCATCGGCGGCACCGTTATCGCGACGAACAGCAATCCCGTCGGCCAATTCTCAACATCGCCCTCAATGCATCTGGATGCCGGCTTCGGCTCCACCCTGTCAATCAACTTTCTGCTCAATCCAATCTCGGCTTTCGGCTTCTACGGCACGGATATTTCCGATAGCGGTGGCGATCTCGTCGTCTCCCTGACCGACACACTGAACAATGTCACCACTTTCAATATCATCCAGAATGCGGGCGGAATCAACGACGGCAATGTACTGTTCTGGGGCTTCATCGACACTGGCGTAACCTACTCCAACGTTTCCATTCGCAACACCAGCAGCAGCGACCGCTTCGGCTTCGACGACATGGTGATCGGTGACCGAGGACAAATCAACAATGTTCCCGAACCGGGCGCATTGCTGCTATTTGGTACCGCCCTGGCTGGCATGCTGTTCCGCCAGCGTCGCAAGGCCGCCTAAACAGCAGCTTCAGACCGGTAAGGACTGACCGCCGCATTTGGCACTTCAGTTACCCGCTCGGGGGAAAAGGGCATGCTACCTAACGGTACATGCCCTTTGTATTTGCAGGTCAGCCTAACGGAAGTCGAGAAGACTCTCCTCCCAAGCCGGATGCTTCTCCAACCCCAACAGGTTGGCAACTGTGCCCGCCAGATTAGCCAGGCCGGCGGTAGCCGTCTGCTTCAATCCCAACTTGCCGCCGCTCACCGTGTCGTAAAGAATCAGCGGCACCGGATTCAGCGTGTGCGCCGTCTTCGCCTTGAAGCTGCCGTCCTTGTGCCGGGCCGGCTCCTTGGTCTTCTTGTCGAGTTCGTACATTTCATCGGCATTGCCGTGGTCGGCGGTAATCAGCGCCACGCCGCCGGCCGCATCGACCGCCTGGAGCACCCGGGCCAGCGACAGGTCGACCGCCTCGATGGCCATCGTTGCCGCGCGGAAATTGCCGGTGTGGCCGACCATGTCGCCATTGGCGAAGTTGCAGCGCAGGGTCTTGTACTGGCCCGACTGCAGCGCGGCGATCATCGCGTCGGCAATTTCGGCCGCCTTCATCCACGGCCGCTGCTCGAAGGGGACGACATCGCTCGGCACTTCCTGCCAGGTTTCGCCCTCGAACTTGCCGGAGCGGTTGCCGTTCCAGAAATAGGTGACGTGGCCGAACTTCTGCGTTTCGGAACAGGCGAACTGGGTCAGGCCGGCCTTGCCGAACCATTCGCCCATGGTGTTGCGAATCGCCGGCGGGGCGACGAGAAAACGGGCCGGCAGCTTGAGGTCGCCGTCATATTGCAGCATGCCGGCGTAGGTCACGCGCGGCGTCCGAACCCGATCGAACTTGTCGAACGCACTTTCCTCGAAGGCCCGGCTGATTTCGATGGCGCGATCGCCACGAAAATTGAAGAAAACGACCGAGTCGCCATCCTCGACGGTACCGATAGCTTTGCCGTTCTCGCCAATGACGAAAGCCGGCAGGTCCTGGTCGATGGTGCCCTGATTCTGCTCGCGCAGGCCGTTGACCGCTGCAGTCGCCGTGGCGAATTGCTGCCCCTCGCCGAGCACATGTGTTTTCCAGCCTTTTTCGACCATGCTCCAGTTGGCATCATAACGATCCATCGTGATGAACTGCCGACCGCCACCGGAGGCAATCCGTGCATCGAAGCCGTCACCACTGATTTCGCCGAGAAAGGCCTCGAACGGCACGACGTAGTCAAGCGCGCTGGTTTCCGGCACATCGCGGCCGTCGAGCAGCGCATGAATACGCACCGTCTTGACGCCTTCGGCCTTGGCCTGGACGACCATCGCCTTCAGGTGATCGATATGGCTATGCACGTTACCGTCGGAGAACAGACCGATGAAATGCACTACACCGCGCCCGGCCTTGGCGCCGGCAACGATCTGCTGCCAGGCCTCACCCTGCCAGAGCGCCCCACTGGCGATGGCGTCGGCAACCAGCGAAGCGCCCTGGCTATAGACCTGGCCGGCACCGATCGCATTGTGGCCGACCTCGGAATTCCCCATGTCGTCGTCCGACGGCATGCCGACCGCCGTGCCGTGCGCCCGCAAGCGAATGTTCGGAAAATCGGCGAACAGGCGATCCAGGGTCGGCTTGCGAGCCGCCGCAATGGCGCTGCCCGCAGCGGATTGGGGAATGCCATAGCCGTCCATCACGATAATGACGACGGGGCCCGGAACGCCAGCGAAAGAAGAGAGCTTTTGTAGCATGGGAGAGGTTCCAGCAAGGGGAAATCGGGTTCGCATCCGTGACGCCGGAAACAACGGCGTCGCCGATAATTCAATTGAACCGACATTTTACCTTCGATCGCACAGGGTTCGGCGCGACAGAGGGAGGCACCAGAGCCATGCCGGCCTCCGCAAAGCACATGCCATCGCAATTTTCATGGACCATCAGGCGGCCTGGCAACGACGTGAAATGGTCAATATTCATTCCTGCTGCCGGCCTGTGGGATAATCGCGACCTCTCCGCTAAACACGCAGCAGGCATGGCAAAAGATTCACCGATTCAGTTCAAGGGCACGACGCTCAAGATCATCCAGACCCAGCTCCGGACCACCGATTTCGCCACTTTGCATGCCGCACTGGGCGAATTGACCGGCAACAGCCCGGATTTCTTCGAGGACGAGCTGGCCGTGCTCGATTTCAGCAATGCCGAGGACCTGCCGGAAGGTGCCGACTGGGGGCAGATTTGCCAGCTGTTTCGCAGTTCGGGCCTGACCGCCGTGGCGACCCATGGCCTGCCGGAAGCACTGGCCGCCGCAGCGTCTGCCGCCGGCCTGCCACCGCTCGGCCGCGATGCGCTGAGCCGGGCGCCGCGCGCCAAGCCGGTCGAACCGGCGCCGACGCCCGCGCCCGCGCCTGCCCCGGTTGCCGCGCCGCAAGAGCCAGCACCGCCAGCGGCCCGCGAAGCGGCACCGAGCACCGTCACCCTCGACAAGCCGCTGCGTTCGGGCCAGCGCTTCTATGCCCGCGGCAGCGACCTGATCGTCATGGCCATGGTCAGCGCCGGTGCCGAGGTCATCGCCGACGGCAACATCCACGTCTATGCCCCGCTGCGCGGCCGGGCCCTGGCCGGGGCCAGCGGCGACAAGACGGCACGCATTTTTACAACCAGCCTGGAAGCCGAACTGGTTTCCGTGGCCGGCCTGTACCGGACTTTCGAAGCAGGCGTCCCCGTCGAACTGGCGCGCCAGCCTGCCACCATCAGCCTGAGCGAAGAAGGCGGCGAAGCGCGCCTGACCGTCGCGCCGCTGGCTCTCCGCTAATCAATCCATTCAAACAACCTATCCAAAGAGAAATCATCGTGACCAGAATCGTCGTCGTTACTTCCGGCAAGGGCGGGGTCGGCAAGACCACCACCAGCGCCAGCTTTTCCACCGGCCTGGCGCAACGCGGCTTCAAGACGGCCGTCATCGACTTCGACGTCGGCCTGCGCAACCTCGACCTGATCATGGGCTGCGAGCGCCGTGTCGTTTATGACCTGATCAACGTCATCAACGGCGAAGCGACGCTGACCCAGGCGCTGATCAAGGACAAGCACTGCGACAATCTGTATGTGCTGCCCGCCTCGCAGACGCGCGACAAGGATGCGCTGTCCGAGGAAGGCGTCGAGAAGGTCATCAAGGAACTGGAACACCAGGGCTTCGATTACATCGTCTGCGACTCGCCGGCCGGTATCGAATCGGGCGCCGTGATGGCGCTGACCTTCGCCGACGAAGCGCTCGTCGTGACCAATCCCGAAGTGTCGTCAGTGCGCGACTCCGACCGCATCCTCGGCATCCTGCAGGCCAAGTCGCGGCGCGCCATCGAAGGCCGCGAGGCGGTCAAGGAACACCTGCTCATCACGCGCTACAACCCGAACCGCGTCGAAGCCGGCGAAATGCTGTCCTACAAGGACATCCAGGAAATCCTGCGGGTGCCGATCATCGGCGTCATTCCGGAATCGGAAGAAGTGCTGCAGGCCTCCAACCAGGGCGCCCCGGTCATCCATCAAAAGGAGACCGATGCCGCCGAAGCCTATCAGGATGTGATCGCCCGCTTCCTCGGCGAAGACAAGCCGCTGCGCTTCGTCGATTTCGTCAAGCCGGGCCTGTTGAAGCGCCTGTTCGGAGGCAAGTGACATGTCGCTGCTTTCCATGCTCTTCGGCAACAAGCCGAAAACCGCCCATCTAGCCAAGGAGCGCCTGCAACTGATCATCGCCCATGAACGCGATGGCGGCGGCAGTAGCGCCAACTTCCTACCCGACCTGCAGCGCGAACTGATCGCGGTGATCTCCAAGTACGTCAACGTAAACCCGGACGACATCCGCGTCTCGCTGGAAAAGCAGGACCGCTACGAGGTACTGGAAGTCAATATCGTGCTACCGGAAAAGAACTGAACGGCGACGGCACGTCACCAGCCTTTACCGGGCACCCACATCGGGCATAGCATCGGGGCCTTCGGAATAGCGGAAGCCCTGATGCCCTCCCTTCTCAAACCCAGCGAAATCGTCCACCGGCTCGACGAGCATGTGATCGGCCAGGACAGCGCCAAGCGCACGCTTGCCGTCGCCATCTACACGCATTTCCGGCGGATGACGGCGAATGCCGCCCTCGACAGCGTCGAACTGAGCAAAAGCAACATCCTGCTGATCGGCCCGACCGGCACCGGCAAGACCCTGCTCTGCGAAACGCTGGCGCGCATTCTCGACGTGCCGTTCGTCACCGCCGATGCCACCTCGCTGGCCCAGACGCAATTCGTCGGCGACGAAATCGAAGCCATCCTGCACCGCCTGGTCGACCGGGCCGAAGGCGATCTGCCGCGCGCCCAGCGCGGTATCGTCTTCGTCGATGAAGTCGACAAGCTGAAAGCCATCGGCGGCCAGGCCCGTGCCACTTCGGGCGAAAGCGTCCAGCACGCCCTGCTCAAGATCATGGAAGGCGCCCCGGTCCGTCTCAGGGATGGCCGTCACATCGACACCACGCACATCCTGTTCATCTGCGGCGGCGCCTTTGTCGGGATGGAGCGCATCCTGACCAAGACCCATACCTTCGGTTTCATCTCGACCTCGGATGGCGACGACCAGCAGATCCTCGAACGCCTGAACGCCCGGATCAAGCCGACCGACTTGCTCGAATTTGGACTGATCCCGGAATTCGCCGGCCGCCTGCCGATCGTCACCCGGCTGCATGAACTCAGTCAGGACATGCTGGTCCGCATCATGACCGAGCCGCGCAATGCGCTGGCCAGGCAGTTCACTGCCATGCTGCAGGCTGATGGGGTGGAATTGCAGATCGAAACCGAAGTTTTCCGCCAAATCGCCGAACTGGCCATCGAATACAAGGCAGGGGCGCGCAGCCTGCGTGGCATCTTCGAGGAAATGATGACCGATGTGATCTATGCGATCCCGGACAATCCGGCGATCCGCCGCGTCACCATCCGCTCGCTGTTCGAGCCAGCCGAGCTGACGACGGCCGCCTGAGGTCTCACCGCGGCTCCCACCACCGCCGTCGGCGCAATCCTGAAAACAACCGGGAACAGCCGCTAGCGGCTGCTTCCCTTCCAGGCGCCAACGCAGTTTTGCTTGAAATACCGCAGGGCTCGCTCCATGAAGGCATCCGGCATCTGCGGGTCGTTGTCGGCCAAATGCACCTCGGCATCCGGCAACAAGTCCTGCAACCACATTGCCTTGAGATCTTCGCGCTGCTCGAATGGGGCGAAGTCATCGACGAATTTCAGCACGGCATTCGAATCGAATCCCTGCGCGCGGTAGGACTGGATAATCGCTTTCGCCTCTTTAAGCAGGGCACTGGCCTTAGCCGGATGTCCCGTGGCGACGTTGAGGAAAATGGTCGCCAGCACCGCCGGATCATCGGCGTTGCCTTTGGTAATCCGAACCCACTCGCGGGCAACGATTTTGTCGTAGGCCACCACATCCTCTTCCGCCACCTCACGGATGAAGAAAGCCCCTTGCGCTTCGGCGTGCAGGATTTCATCCGCTGATTTTTCCGTCGATTTGAGGCGCGGCAACACGTCGTCGATAAACCCCTGCATGGCCTGGCGGGTCAGTTCATCGAACGCCTCCGGGGCATCGCGCAGGAAGGAATCAAGGGCGGCCGGTCTGGGCTTGAAGGTCTTCTTGCGGAGCATCCCGACCAGCTCGACGAACTGGCTCTTTGACGGCATTTCCAGTGCTTTGCCGCCAATAAAGAGGACCAGCATCGCCGAACGAATGACTTCCTCGGCACTGAAATCCTCGTACTCGTCCTGCTTTACATTCATCTGACGGGCCAGCCAACGGGCAAAATCGATCCGCATCTGGTTGGCCTGGCATTGCCTTACCTGTTCCCGGTAGCTGGCAACGCTGATCGGGAAGGCAAACGATCGCTCATTGACGAACAGCTTCTGCGCCAACGGATCGACTTTCCTTGAATGCAGGCTGGTCTCCCCGGGCATCGCGTGCAAGCGTTTCAACATTTCCGAGCCGCCGCGCGAATGGGAGAGCAGCGTGTTGTCGCGCAGGGAGATTGCTGCGGCACGCAAGTCGCCGTTCGCCGAGTCTTCCAGATAGAGGCTGATCAGGTTGGCCATCCGGGTCGCAGCACTCTCCAGATCGGTACGCAAATAAGCCGTGCCGAAATGGTCGGCAATCTGGACGATTCCCTTGGGCGCTTCGGCGGCCATCCGGCTCATGTTGTCCTGGGACAGAAGGCCTTGGGCGAGGCCGTAGCGAACGGCTTTCTCGAAGAATGGACGCGCATCGACAGTGGCAACTGATTTTGTCATTGGCTAGCTCCGTTACAGCGCCGATTCCTCTTCATCGGCCGAGGCGACGGTACCTGGCCGACTCTCAATCACCGCGGTTTCCTCAAGATCTTCAACGCGATGCGCCAGCCGGTCGCGCAAGGTGATGACGATCTGCTCAAAAATATCCGACAGCTCGTAGCGCAACAGCCAGGCGGTTTCCATCCAGTCATGGTCGGAGGTTTCCGAGCGCGTTACCTTGGGCCGCGAAGCGGTAATCGAGTCCCCTTCGTGGAGAGCCTCGTCGATTTCGTGGATTTTCTCGTTGAGCCAGGAGATCGATCTCGATTCCAGGCCACGCTCGGCGTTATAGTCTTCCGAGAACTCGCCCGACATGGCAAACGCCAGCAGTTCGTCGTCCCGTTCGCCGAAGTAATTGGCCAGCACCTCATAGCCGCCGTCCATCTCGCCGATCGCCTCGAGGTATTCGACGGTCAGCTCATCGTCACGGTAGAGGACGGCATTCATCATGCCGCGCAAGGCAGCATGGGTTTCGTCACGGTAGCGGGATTCAAGAACGACAGCCCGGGCGAACTGATCCGGCGTTACCACCAGATTGACCACCGATTGCTTGGAGCCATCAAAGCCCCGCATGATCGCCAGCAGATCCTTTGGCGGAACATCGTTGAGCACGGTGACCAAAGCATCATCACCTTCGGTTTCGGCAATCGAGGCCAACGCCGTTTCCGCACCTTTCAGGTCGCCGGCGAGAATCAGTTGTGATGTTCTAACTACGACTGGATGTGTCATGTCATGCCTTATTCAATAAATCGAATTCTGTATTGCGCCCGGACGATTATTGCCCAATCACTCAAGACTTGAATGAGTCGAAGCCCTGCTCGGCCATCCAGTCATCCCCTGCTTCGGCAAGGTCGCGCCCCTCGTCGTCGCCATCTTCCTCATCGTTTTTCCCGCCCTCCGACTCCGACGCCTCGGAAACTGGTGCCGACGTATCAAATTTGCGGATGAACTCCAAGCAGGCTGCCGTCACCATGAACATCTCGCCGGCGCTCTCGGCCAACACGGCATCCAGGAACGGCGCGGCCCAACTTGCTACATCGACGCTGGACGACAAGTCGTTCCAGTTTGGAAAATCGCCGTCATCCGGTTCACACATAACCGCCGCAGTCATGGCTTTGGCATTGGGGAAAGAAAATCCATCATAAAACACCGGCAGCACCATCTCCGGGCTGAACTCGATCATCGGCAAGATCGATTTGAGTTCCTTGCGCTTTTCCATCAACCGGGCTTTAAGGGCCGGGCTTCCCTCCGAATCGCTCATCAGATCCTGAAGTTCGGCATCGTAGGCAGAAGAGAGCTCTGAGAAATAGTAGGACTTTTTCATTTTTGAATGTTTTCCATATAGCTTGTCCAGATTTCACGCGCCACGACCAACGGGTCATCGACCAGGCTCTTGCGGCGGGTATCGTCGTACGCCTTGCGGCGATCGCCATCGGTTAGTGTTTCATATGCTTGTTGCACGGACCGAAACTTGGCCGCCGCGTCTGGCTCCGGGTTACGGTCGGGATGGAACTGCGCCGCCTTTTTCCGGTAAGCCGTTTTGATGATTTCTGTTGTTGCATCAGGCGATACGCCGAGCAAGCCGTAGTAATCCTTCATTCGTTTTCTCAGTAATGGCGGTTTTTGGTTGAGTACCTAGCGTTTCAGCGAAGCCACTCAGCGCTGAAGAGTCATGAAAGGATGCCGCATCGAACTCTGGTTCGGCGAATTTTTCCGCCCAAATCAGCAAATAGTCACGCGTAGCCAGAAGGCCGCATAGCAAAAACCCCGTTAGCTTGTGCTAACGGGGTTTTGAATGGGAGCCTGGCGGTGACCTACTTTCGCGAGCGGAAGCTCACTATCATCGGCGCTCATCTGTTTCACGGTCCTGTTCGGGAAGGGAAGGGGTGGGTCCAGAGGGCTATTGCCGCCAAGCGTAACTTGTGTGTTTGTCGCGTATTGAAGCGCGGCAAACGCAAAACGGGGAGGAAGGTTGTTGTTGTGACTGCTATGAGTTGCTGCAGTGTCTTACAAGGTTATAGGATCAAGCCGCACGGGCAATTAGTATCAGTTAGCTTAACGCATTACTGCGCTTCCACACCTGACCTATCAACGTCGTGGTCTTCGACGACCCTTTAGGGAGTTCAAGACTCCGGGAAATCTTATCTTAAGGCGAGTTTCACGCTTAGATGCTTTCAGCGTTTATCTCTTCCGAACATAGCTACCCGGCGATACGACTGGCGTCATAACCGGTACACCAGAGGTTCGTCCACTCCGGTCCTCTCGTACTAGGAGCAGCCCCCTTCAAATTTCCAGCGCCCACGGCAGATAGGGACCAAACTGTCTCACGACGTTTTAAACCCAGCTCACGTACCTCTTTAAATGGCGAACAGCCATACCCTTGGGACCGGCTACAGCCCCAGGATGAGATGAGCCGACATCGAGGTGCCAAACACCGCCGTCGATATGAACTCTTGGGCGGTATCAGCCTGTTATCCCCAGAGTACCTTTTATCCGTTGAGCGATGGCCCTTCCATACAGAACCACCGGATCACTATGACCTGCTTTCGCACCTGCTCGACTTGTGGGTCTCGCAGTCAAGCACGCTTTTGCCATTGCACTTTATGGGCGATGTCCGACCGCCCTAAGCGTACCTTCGTACTCCTCCGTTACCTTTTGGGAGGAGACCGCCCCAGTCAAACTGCCCACCATGCACGGTCCCCGATCCGGATTCACGGATCAAGGTTAGAACCTCAAATAAATCAGGGTGGTATTTCAAGGTTGGCTCCACCGAAACTAGCGTCCCGGTTTCACAGCCTCCCACCTATCCTACACAGACCGATTCAAAGTCCAATGCAAAGCTACAGTAAAGGTTCATGGGGTCTTTCCGTCTTGCCGCGGGGAGATTGCATCTTCACAAACATTTCAACTTCGCTGAGTCTCAGGAGGAGACAGTGTGGCCATCGTTACGCCATTCGTGCAGGTCGGAACTTACCCGACAAGGAATTTCGCTACCTTAGGACCGTTATAGTTACGGCCGCCGTTTACCGGGGCTTCGATCAAGAGCTTGCACCCCATCAATTAACCTTCCGGCACCGGGCAGGCGTCACACCCTATACGTCCACTTTCGTGTTTGCAGAGTGCTGTGTTTTTATTAAACAGTCGCAGCCACCATTTCACTGCAACCCCATCGGCCTTCGAGCGCGAGGCTCTACAACCTACCGGGGCACACCTTCTCCCGAAGTTACGGTGTTAATTTGCCGAGTTCCTTCTCCTGAGTTCTCTCAAGCGCCTTAGAATTTTCATCCTGCCCACCTGTGTCGGTTTGCGGTACGGTCAATTCTAGACTGAAGCTTAGTGGCTTTTCCTGGAAGCTTGGTATCAATCACTTCAGCACCGTAGTGCCTCGTCGTCACGCCTCAGCTTAGCCCCCCGGATTTGCCTAAGGGGCACGCCTACACGCTTAAACCACCTATTCCAACAGATGGCTGACCTAACCTTCTCCGTCCCCACATCGCATCTAGAATCGGTACAGGAATATTGACCTGTTTCCCATCGACTACGCATTTCTGCCTCGCCTTAGGGGCCGACTCACCCTACGCCGATGAACGTTGCGTAGGAAACCTTGGGCTTTCGGCGAGGGAGCTTTTCACTCCCTTTATCGCTACTCATGTCAGCATTCGCACTTCTGATATCTCCAGCATCCTTTACAAGACACCTTCACAGACCTACAGAACGCTCCCCTACCATATCTTTCGATATCCGCAGCTTCGGTGCACAGTTTGAGCCCCGTTACATCTTCCGCGCAGGACGACTCGACTAGTGAGCTATTACGCTTTCTTTAAAGGATGGCTGCTTCTAAGCCAACTTCCTAGCTGTCTATGCCTTCCCACTTCGTTTCCCACTTAACTGTGTCTTGGGGACCTTAGCTGGCGGTCTGGGTTGTTTCCCTCTTGACAATGGACGTTAGCACCCACTGTCTGTCTCCCAGGCTTGCACTTTGCGGTATTCAGAGTTTGCCATGGTTTGGTAAGTCGCGATGACCCCCTAGCCATAACAGTGCTTTACCCCCGCAAGTGATACCTGAGGCACTACCTAAATAGTTTTCGGGGAGAACCAGCTATTTCCGGATTTGTTTAGCCTTTCACCCCTATCCACAGCTCATCCCCTAATTTTTCAACATTAGTGGGTTCGGACCTCCAGTACCTGTTACGGCACCTTCATCCTGGCCATGGATAGATCATCCGGTTTCGGGTCTACGCCGTGCTACTAAACGCCCTTATCAGACTCGCTTTCGCTACGCCTCCCCTATTCGGTTAAGCTCGCAACACAACGTAAGTCGCTGACCCATTATACAAAAGGTACGCAGTCACGGAACAAGTCCGCTCCCACTGTTTGTATGCATGCGGTTTCAGGATCTATTTCACTCCCCTCCCGGGGTTCTTTTCGCCTTTCCCTCACGGTACTAGTTCACTATCGGTCGATCACGAGTATTTAGCCTTGGAGGATGGTCCCCCCATGTTCAGACAAGGTTTCACGTGCCCCGCCCTACTTTTCGCTAACTTAGTACCACGGATTCGTTTTCATGTACGGGGCTATCACCCACTACGGCCGGACTTTCCATTCCGCTCCATTAACGATTCCGCTATCACTAGCAGGCTGCTCCCCGTTCGCTCGCCACTACTTGGGGAATCTCGGTTGATTTATTTTCCTCCGGCTACTTAGATGTTTCAGTTCACCGGGTTCGCCTCAATATCCTATGTATTCAGATAAAGATACTCATTGCTGAGTGGGTTTCCCCATTCGGATATCGGGGGATCAAAGCTTCATTGCCAGCTCCCCCCCGCTTTTCGCAGGCTTGCACGTCCTTCATCGCCTGTGATCGCCTAGGCATCCACCACATGCACTTAGTCGCTTGATCCTATAACCTTGTGCTCTCGTCAGAGAGCGGCTACAGGCAAACTCATATTTGTGCGATCTTCATACTCCATACAAAGATCGATGCAATCACAACGCATCACCCAGGCCTCATCAGCCCAAGTGACACAACCTTCTTCCGTTTTGTTAAAGAGCGCAGCATTTGATTCCTCAAAAGCTAAAGATAAACAACCCTGTTTATCTTTAGTTTCTGGTGGAGGATAACGGGATCGAACCGTTGACCCCCTGCTTGCAAAGCAGGTGCTCTCCCAGCTGAGCTAATCCCCCGTTTTAAGACGTTGGTGGGTCTGGTTGGAATCGAACCAACGACCCCCGCCTTATCAAGACGGTGCTCTAACCGACTGAGCTACAGACCCTCGTCTGTTTGCGCTACGTTTGAACAATCGATAGGTTGTGGGTGCCACTGATGCTTTTCTCTAGAAAGGAGGTGATCCAGCCGCAGGTTCCCCTACGGCTACCTTGTTACGACTTCACCCCAGTCACGAACCCCGCCGTGGTAAGCGCCCTCCTTGCGGTTAGGCTACCTACTTCTGGCGGAACCCGCTCCCATGGTGTGACGGGCGGTGTGTACAAGACCCGGGAACGTATTCACCGTGACATGCTGATCCACGATTACTAGCGATTCCGACTTCATGCAGGCGAGTTGCAGCCTGCAATCCGGACTACGATCGGCTTTCTGGGATTGGCTCCCCCTCGCGGGTTGGCGACCCTTTGTACCGACCATTGTATGACGTGTGAAGCCCTACCCATAAGGGCCATGAGGACTTGACGTCATCCCCACCTTCCTCCGGTTTGTCACCGGCAGTCTCGCTAAAGTGCCCAACTAAATGATGGCAATTAACGACAAGGGTTGCGCTCGTTGCGGGACTTAACCCAACATCTCACGACACGAGCTGACGACAGCCATGCAGCACCTGTGTTCAGGTTCCCTTTCGGGCACATCTCAATCTCTCAAGACTTCCTGACATGTCAAGGGTAGGTAAGGTTTTTCGCGTTGCATCGAATTAATCCACATCATCCACCGCTTGTGCGGGTCCCCGTCAATTCCTTTGAGTTTTAACCTTGCGGCCGTACTCCCCAGGCGGTCAACTTCACGCGTTAGCTCCGGTACTAAAAGGTTTTACCCTCCCAACACCTAGTTGACATCGTTTAGGGCGTGGACTACCAGGGTATCTAATCCTGTTTGCTACCCACGCTTTCGTGCATGAGCGTCAGTATCGACCCAGGGGGCTGCCTTCGCCATTGGTGTTCCTCCACATCTCTACGCATTTCACTGCTACACGTGGAATTCCACCCCCCTCTGCCGTACTCTAGCCTTGCAGTCACAAGCGCAGTTCCCAGGTTGAGCCCGGGGATTTCACGCCTGTCTTACAAAACCGCCTGCGCACGCTTTACGCCCAGTAATTCCGATTAACGCTCGCACCCTACGTATTACCGCGGCTGCTGGCACGTAGTTAGCCGGTGCTTCTTATTCCGGTACCGTCATCCACACCAGGTATTAACCAATGCGATTTCTTCCCGGCCGAAAGAGCTTTACAACCCGAAGGCCTTCTTCACTCACGCGGCATGGCTGGATCAGGCTTGCGCCCATTGTCCAAAATTCCCCACTGCTGCCTCCCGTAGGAGTCTGGACCGTGTCTCAGTTCCAGTGTGGCGGATCATCCTCTCAGACCCGCTACAGATCGTCGCCTTGGTGAGCTTTTACCCCACCAACTAGCTAATCTGATATCGGCCGCTCTAACAGCGCAAGGCCCGAAGGTCCCCTGCTTTCCTCCTCAGAGAATATGCGGTATTAGCGTAACTTTCGCTACGTTATCCCCCACTGAAAGGTACGTTCCGATACATTACTCACCCGTTCGCCACTCGCCACCAGGATTGCTCCCGTGCTGCCGTTCGACTTGCATGTGTAAGGCATGCCGCCAGCGTTCAATCTGAGCCAGGATCAAACTCTTCAGTTCAATCCAACTAATTACTCACAATTCACTGACGGTAGAATTTGACTTCTACCTCGATGGATCTCTCCATCCGTGTGATTGCCTTTAATACTTTTTGCGACTTGCGCCGCTTTCGCATCAAGGCACCCACACCTATCGATTGTCCAAATTGTTAAAGATCACTTCCTGTCGCGCCGCTTCTTTCGAAGCCGTCTGCTGCGACGGGGGGCGAACTATATCCGCCACCCAGACCGCCGTCAAGCACTTTTAAACAATCAGGCAATAATAGTTTGCTGACGGTGACCGTCGATCAATAGACACCACATAAAAAAAGGGGCCCGAAGGCCCCTGAAAGGTTGAGACAACGGGTGCTGTTCTCCCGAAATCTCACCCGCAGAGTCAGTGGTGTTCCGTTCTCGCAGGCTTGGCGAAAAGCTGGCTTATTTCGCCGGCCCCTTGCGGATGAAACCGAAAGGCTTGCCCAGCGGCACGAGGGTCCGTCCGAAATAGCTGTTGAGGAAGAGGCCGCCGGCGGTATAGAAGCCGATCAGCGAAATCAGCAATTCCGACCAGGCCGCCAGAGGTGAGAACAGACCCGGATTGATGCCGAGGATGGACAGGGCCAGCGACGGCAGCAGGACGTTGATCAGCATCAGCATGATGGCGAACATCTTGTTGACCTCGAAGGCAGCCACCATGATGAACAGCGAGAAGAAGAAATAGCCCAGGCAGGCAAAGGCAAGTTGCTTCGGATCGGCCTTGGCTGGATCGAGGGCGCCGAGCAGACCCTGGCTGATCGCCCAGTGCATGGCAACCGCGCCCCAGAACAGGCCATAGGCACCAAGCACGATCGAGCCGAAGTAGTTGTTCTTCTTGAAGTCGATGGTCGACGCCCAGATCTGGGCTATGGAGCCGAGCAGCAAGGCCCAGGGAATCAGGTAGACGGACCCAGTTGTCCAGCCCATCTTCTGCGAGGCGGCAACAAAGGTCACCATCGAAAGACCGAACACCCCGAGCGCAGTCGGGTCGGACATGATGATCTTGGTTTCGGTAACAGCTTGTTGCGGTTGTATTTGTGCGGTCATGATCAAATCCCCATTTTGTGATTGTTTGACTTCAATTTATCCGGCCGATCACCATCAAAATTCGCGGATGCCTCCCCCCAGGCGGCATCCGGATACAACGCCCGGCCTGGCACGAGGCGCGACAGGCCGGGTTTGAACAACCGGAGTCCCGAAAAGGCGACGCCCGGTCCTTACCACTACATATTCGGATACGTCGGCCCGCCCCCACCTTCGGGTACCGTCCAGTTGATGTTCTGGGTCGGATCCTTGATGTCGCAGGTCTTGCAGTGCAGGCAGTTCTGACCGTTGATCTGCAGGCGCGGCTTGCCTTCATCCTCACCGAGGATTTCGTACACGCCGGCCGGGCAGTAACGCGTTTCCGGTGCGCCATACTTGGCATAGTTCACGCTGATGGCGACGCTTTCATCCTTCAGACGCAGATGGCACTGCTGGTTTTCCTCATGATTGGTGGCCGAGAGGAAAACCGAAGACAGCCGGTCGAAAGTCAGCTGACCATCCGGCTTCGGATAGTCGATTTTCGGATAAGCGCCCTTTTCGCCCAACTGCGTATGATCGGCGTGGTTGTGCATGGTCCACGGCGCCTTGCCCTTGAAGACATAGGTGTCGATCGCCCCGTAGGCCAGGGCGCCAAACAAGCCCCACTTGAAGGCCGGCCGGATGTTGCGCACCTTGTACAGCTCTTCCCACAGCCAGCTCTTCTTGAGCTGCTCGGCGTACTCGGTGGCTTCCGCCCCCACGTTGTCCTTGAACAGGTGCTCGAAAACGGCTTCGGCGGCGACCATGCCCGACTTCATCGCCATGTGCGTGCCCTTGATCTTCGGCACATTGAGGAAGCCGGCGGTGTCGCCGATCAACAGGCCGCCCGGGAAGGTCAACTTGGGTACCGACTGGTAGCCGCCTTCCGACAGCGCACGGGCACCATAGGAGATGCGCCGGGCGCCTTCGAAGACGCCGCGGATCGCCGGGTGCGTCTTGTAGCGCTGGAATTCTTCATAAGGCGACAACCACGGGTTCTTGTAGTCGAGGCCGACGACCATGCCGATCGCCACCAGATTGTTTTCCAGGTGATAGAGGAAGGAGCCGCCATAGGTGTCGCTTTGCAGCGGCCAGCCGACGCTATGGACGATCAACCCCGGCTGGTGTTTGGCCGGATCGACTTCCCACAATTCCTTGATGCCGATGCCGTAGGTTTGCGGATCGACACCGTCGCGCAAGTTGAATTTTGCCCACAGCTCCTTGGTCAGCGAACCCCTGCACCCTTCGGCAAAGATCGTCTGGCGGGCATGCAACTCCATACCCGGCTGGAAGTTGTGGCCGGGCTGGCCGTCCTTGCCGATGCCGAGATCGCCGGTGGCGACGCCCTTGACCGAGCCATCTTCGCGATAGAGCACTTCGGCGGCGGCAAAGCCGGGGTAGATCTCGACACCCAGCGCCTCCGCCTGCTCACCCAGCCAACGGCAGAGGTTGCCGAGGCTGATGATGTAATTGCCGTGGTTGCCCATCTGCGGCGGCGTCGGCAGCTTGTAGGAAGCGCCCTCGGTGAGGAACAGCAGGCGGTCTTCGCCGGCCGGCGTATTGAGCGGTGCACCGCGCTCCTGCCAGTCGGGGATCAGTTCAGCCAGCGCATGTGGCTCGAGCACCGCGCCGGACAGGATATGGGCGCCGATTTCGGAACCTTTCTCGAGCAGACAGACCGAGAGCTCCTTGCCATTGGCCAAACCCAGTTGCTTGATGCGGATCGCCGAAGACAGCCCCGAAGGGCCGCCGCCGACGATCACGACGTCGTATTCCATCGCATCGCGATCAGTACGCATGATCATGCTCAGAACAGGTTTTCCGGCAGCCCGAACACCGACTCGCTACCGCCGGTGACTTCGGCGGCGTAGGCGGAGGCGAAGGGCAACTGGTGGGCGGCGAAGTAGGTCGCGGTGGCCAGCTTGGCCTGATAGAACTGGTCGCTGTTGCCGGCCGCGATCTGCTTGACGGCAAGCGCCGCCGACTTGGCCATCAGCCAGCCGCCGGCGACGATGCCGGTCAGCTTGAGGAAAGGCACGGAGCCGGCATGGACGGCCTGCGGGGCGCTCTCGTAGTTGGCGAGAATCCACTCGGCAGCACCGCTCAGGGCTGCGATGCCGTTTTTCAGATTGGCGGCAATGCCGGCCAACTGGGCGTTGCCGGCCAGTTCTTCAGCCGTGGCCGTCATTTCGGCCAACAGGGCTTTCATTCCGGCGCCCGGCACCTTCTCGCGGGCCAGCTTGCGGCCGACCAGGTCGTTGGCCTGGATCGCCGTCGTGCCTTCGTAGATGGTGGTGATGCGCGAATCGCGGTAGTACTGGGCCGCCCCGGTTTCCTCGATGAAGCCGACGCCACCGAAAACCTGGACGCCGGTCGACGACAGTTCGACGCCCTGCTCGGTACTCCAGCCCTTGACCACCGGGGTCAGCAGGTCAACACGGACCTGGGCGGCGGCATCGCCGGCGTGGGCGCGGTCGATGTTGGCGGCGGTGTAGTAGGCCAGCGTACGCATGGCTTCGGTGCGCGACTTCATATCCATCAGCATGCGGCGGACATCCGGGTGATGCAGGATGGGCTTCTTGACGCCGGATTTGTCGCCGACCGGCGCCCCCTGGATGCGCTCGCGGGCATACCACAGGGCGTGCTGGTAGGCGCGCTCGGCGATGCCGACGCCTTCCAGGCCGACATTGACGCGAGCGTGGTTCATCATGGTGAACATGTAGCCGATGCCCTTGTGCTCTTCGCCGACCAGATAGCCGACGGCACCTTCGTTCTCGCCATAGGACATCACTGCCGTCGGGCTGCCGTGGATGCCCATCTTGTGTTCGATGGAGGCGCAGATCAGGTCGTTGCGCTTGCCCAGCGAACCGTCGTCATTGACCAGGAATTTCGGCACGATGAACAGCGAGATGCCCTTCAGTCCCGGCGGGGCATCCGGCAGACGGGCCAGCACCAGGTGAATGATGTTCTCGGCGACGTCGTGTTCGCCCCAGGTGATGAAGATCTTGGTGCCGCTGACCAGGTAGGTCCCGTCGCCGGCCGGCTTGGCCTTGGTCGAGATGGCGGCGAGATCGGAACCGGCGTTCGGCTCGGTCAGGTTCATCGTGCCGGTCCAGGTGCCTTCGACCATCTTCGGCAGGTATTTCTGCTTCAGCTCTTCGGAAGCGTGGTGGGCGATGGCTTCGATGGCGCCGCCGGTGAGCATCGGGCACAGGCCGAAGGCCATGTTGGCGCCCTTCCACATTTCGTTGACCGCCATCGACACGACGGCCGGCAGACCCTGACCGCCGAATTCCGGCGAGAAGGGCATGGAGGTCCAGCCGGTTTCGGCGAACAGCTTGTAGGCTTCTTTGAAGCCGGGCGCCGTGGTGACGACGCCATCCTTGCAGACGTGGCCGGTGCGGTCGCCGACGCGGTTGATCGGGTCGAGGACGCCGGTGGCGAACTTGGAAGCCTCATCGAGGATGGACTCGACGAGATCGACGGAACATTCCTCGTTGCCGGGCAGCGCGCAGATCTCTTCGAGACCGGCGACTTCGTTGAGGACGAACTGCATGTCGCGAATCGGGGCGATATAGGTGCTCATAGGGGTATCTCCTGGCTATTTTTGGGTTTAGACGGTGGCAACGAGTTGCGGTACGACTTCAAACAGATCGCCGACCAGGCCGTAATCGGCGACCTGGAAGATCGGCGCATCGGGATCCTTGTTGATGGCGACGATGACCTTCGATTCCTTCATGCCGGCCAGATGCTGGATGGCACCCGAGATGCCGACCGCGATGTAGAGCTGCGGTGCGACGATCTTGCCGGTCTGACCGACCTGGTAGTCGTTCGGCACGAAGCCGGCATCGACCGCCGCACGGCTGGCGCCGAGGGCGGCACCGAGCTTGTCGGCGAGCGGTTCGAGCAGGGCGTGGTAGTTCTCGCCACTGCCCAGACCGCGCCCGCCGGAAACGATGATCTTGGCGGCGCCGAGTTCGGGCCGTTCGGATTTGGTCAGTTCGCGGTGGGTAAGTTGGGTTTGGGCGGTGTCGGCCGCCGGGCTGATGGTCTCGACCGGGGCGCTGTGGCCGCTGGCTACGGCATCGAAGGCGGTGGTGCGGACGGTGATGACCTTGACCGGATCGGCGCTCTTGACCGTGGCCAGGGCGTTGCCGGCGTAGATCGGGCGGACGAAGGTGTCGGCGGCTTCGACGCCGGTGATTTCCGAGATCTGGGCGACGTCGAGCAAGGCGGCGACGCGCGGCAGCAGGTTCTTGCCGAAGGTGGTGGCCGGGGCGAGGATGTGGCTGTAGCCGGCGGCCTGGGCGATGATCAGAGCGGTCAGGTTTTCGGCGGTCTGGCTCTGGTAGTGGGCGGCGTCGGCGACTTTGACCTTGGCGACGCCGTGCAGGCCGGCGGCTTGCTGGGCGGCGCCGGCGCAGGCGCTGCCGGCGACCAGAACGTGCACTTCGCCACCGATCTTGACGGCGGCGGCGACGGTGTTGAGGGTGGCGGCTTTGAGGCTGAGCTGGTCGTGTTCGGCAATGACGAGAATGGTCATGGTGTGTTCTCCCTTAGATCACTTTCGCTTCATTGCGAAGCTTGTTGACGAGTTCGGCGACGTCGGCGACCTTGACGCCGGCACTGCGCTTGGCGGGTTCGGCGACTTTCAGCGTCGTCAGGCGCGGCGCGACATCGACGCCGAGGTCGGCCGGCTTGACGGTGTCGAGCGGCTTCTTTTTGGCTTTCATGATGTTGGGCAGCGTAGCGTAGCGCGGCTCGTTCAGGCGCAGGTCGGTGGAAACGACGGCTGGCAGGCTGATCGCCAGGGTTTCGAGGCCGCCGTCGATTTCCCGGGTGACCGTCGCTTGGCCGTCGGCGATGACGACCTTCGAGGCGAAGGTGGCTTGCGGCCAGTTTTGCAGCGCGGCGAGCATCTGGCCGGTCTGGTTGGCATCGTCGTCGATGGCTTGTTTGCCGCAGATGACGAGTTGCGGTTGTTCCTTGTCGCACAGGGCTTTCAACAGCTTGGCGACGGCCAGTGGCTGGAGCTCGACGTCGGTTTCGACGAGGATGCCGCGGTCGGCACCGATCGCCATCGCGGTGCGCAGGGTTTCCTGGCAGGCGGCGACGCCGCAGGAGACGGCGATGACTTCGCTGGCGATGCCGGCCTCCTTCAGCCGGACGGCTTCTTCAATGGCGATTTCGTCGAAGGGGTTCATGCTCATCTTGACGTTGGCCAGGTCAACACCCGAACCGTCGGCCTTCACCCGAATCTTGACGTTGTAGTCCACTACCCGTTTCACGGGGACGAGAATTTTCATGGGATATTCCTTTTCCGGACACAAAACCCCCTGCCGACCAAGGCATGGTGACAGGGGGTATGCCGATTACTCGATGGCGAGCGCGGAGTTGGCGTGCTGGCGCAGGACGTATTTCTGGATTTTGCCGGTGGACGTTTTCGGCAATTCACCGAACACCACCTGCTTCGGCACCTTGAAGCGGGCCAGGTGAGCTCGGCAATGCTCGATGATCTCAGCTTCGGTCGTCGTCGAACCTTCCTTCAGCTCGATGAAGGCGGCCGGCACTTCGCCCCACTTCTCGTCGGGCTTGGCGACCACAGCGGCGGCGATCACCGACGGATGACGGTAGAGCACATCCTCGACCTCCAGCGAGGAGATGTTCTCGCCGCCGGAAATGATGATGTCCTTCGAGCGATCCTTGATCTTGACGTAGCCATCGCTGTGCACGACGGCCAGGTCGCCGGTATGGAACCAGCCGCCGGCAAAGGCTTCCTCCGTGGCATGCGTGTTCTTCAGGTAACCCTTCATCACCAGATTGCCGCGGAACATGATTTCGCCCATCGTTTCGCCATCCCAGGGCACCGGATCGAGAGACACCGGGTCGAGTACGGCGATCGCTTCCTGCATGTGGTAGCGGACGCCCTGTCGGCCGTTGCGCGCGGCGCGCAGGTCGATTGGCAGCCGGTCCCATTCGGGATGCTTGGCGCACACCGAAGCCGGACCATAGGTTTCGGTCAGGCCGTAAACGTGGGTGATATTGAAGCCCATCTGCTCGCAGCCTTCGATGATGGCCGCCGGGGGGGCAGCACCGGCGATCAGGCCGTTGACCTGATGGGTGATGCCTTCCTTGAGCGCCGCCGGGGCGTTGATCATCATGCCGTACACAATCGGCGCACCGCACATGTGGCTGACCTTGTGCTCCTTGATCAGGCCGAAAATCAGGGCCGGATCGATCTTGCGCAGGCAGATGCTGGTTCCGGCATTGGCCGCCATGGTCCACGGGAAGCACCAGCCGTTGCAATGGAACATCGGCAGCGTCCACAGATAGACCGAGTGCTGCGGCATGCCCCAGGAAATGATGTTGGACGCGGCATTCAGGTAGGCGCCGCGATGGTGGTAGACGACGCCCTTCGGATTGCCAGTGGTGCCCGAGGTGTAGTTCAGCGCGATGGCATCCCACTCGTTGGCCGGCAGTTGCCAGGCGAAATCGGGTTCGCCTTCGGCGAGGAAGGCTTCATAATCCTTTTCGCCCAGCGTTTCGCCACCGGTGAATTCCGGGTCCAGCGTATCGATAATCAAGGGCTTGGGGCCTTCGAGCAACGCCAGGGCCGGTTTGACGATGGCGGAAAATTCCGGATCGGTAATCAGCACTTTGGCTTCACCATGCGTCAGCATGAAGGCGATGGCTTCCGGATCAAGCCGGGTATTCAGGGTATTGAGTACGGCGCCGCTCATCGGCACGCCGAAATGACATTCGAACATCGGCGCCGTATTCGGCAACATTACGGCAACGGTGTCGCCCTTGCCGATACCGCGGCTCTTCAGCGCGGAGGCAAGCTGGCGACTGCGTTCATAACTTTCCTTCCAGGTATATTGACGAGCACCCTGGATGACGGAAATACGTTTGGGGTAGATAAACGCCGAGCGCTCGATGAAGCTCAGCGGGGAAAGCGGAACATAATTAGCCGGGTTCTGATCGAGCCCGACGGTGTACGGATTGGCCACAAACATCTCCTCACGATTCTTGCGAAAGCGCTGTTCTCTTTTGGGCTTTGGTTTTTTTATATCTGACAAGAGTGACAAAATACTCTTGCGCAACTATTGGTCGAATGTAACGAATGGTTACACCGACCGAACTCGCCAAACGCCTGCTCTAGAATTGTGACATGAACCTCGCCCCCCCTGCTCCGGGTCTCGCCCAGCATGACGCAATGCTGCAAACCGGGCTGGATTTGCTCGACCAGGGCATCACCGTCTTCGACGGCGATCTGCGGTTGGTTGCCTGGAACCAGCCCTTTCTCCGGCTACTCGATTTTCCGGACGAGATGGCCTGGGTTGGCGCCTCTTTCGCGTCGTTCATCCGCTACAACGCCGAACGGGGCGAATACGGACCCGGCGACAAGGAAGCCCAGATCGCCGAACGGGTGACCGCGGCGGCCGGCTTCGCGGCCCGGGTCACCGAACGCCAGCGGCCGAACGGGCGGGTTTTGCTGCTGCGCAGCGAGCCGCTGCCGGACGCGGGATTCGTTACCTTGTACAGCGACATCACCGAACAACGTTACATCGAGAACCTGAGCGAACATCAGAATATCCAGCTCGAGGAACGGGTCCGCCGGCGGACCGCCCAGCTGGAAAACGCCAACGCCAACCTGATCCGGGCCAATACCGAAAACACCCGGATTGCCGCTGCCCTGCGCCGCAGCGAGGAACGCCTGCGGCTGATCAACGACACCATTCCGATCCTGATCGGCTATGTCGACAAGGACGAGGTCTATCAATACGCCAACAAGGGCTACTCCGACTGGTACGGACATCCCGAGGGCGGAGTCACCGGGCGGGCCGTGCGCGAGGTGACCGGCGAACAGGTCTATAGCCAGGTGCGCGAGCCGGTACGCAAGGCGCTGGCCGGCCAGCAGGTGACTTACGAATACAAGATGGATCGTCCGGGGCAAAGCGTTTTCGCGCGCAGCACACTGGTTCCGGAAATCAGTGCGGAAGGCGAAAAGTTGGGATTCTTCGTCTTCTCGCATGAAATTACTGAGCAAAAACGGATGGAGGCCGCCCTCGTCCAGGCCCAGAAAATGGAGGCCATCGGCCAGCTGACCGGCGGCCTGGCCCACGACTTCAACAACCTGCTGACCGTCGTCATCGGCAATCTCGCGGCGCTGCAGGATCATCGGCCGAATGACGCCGAGATCAACGAATTCGTCACCCCGGCGCTGCAGTCGGCGCGGCGCGGCGTACAACTGATCAAGCGCTTGCTCACCTTCTCCCGCCAGCAGCCGCTGGAACCGCAGGCGGTCGATATCGGCCGGCTGACCGCCGGGCTGGCCAAGCTGGTACGCCGCTCATTGCCCGAATCGATTGTCGTATCGACCGATCTGGCAACCGGCTCGGTGCATGCCCTGGTCGATCCGGGGCAACTGGAAAGCGCCCTGCTCAATTTTGCGCTGAATGCGCGCGACGCGATGCCGGCGGGTGGCCGACTGCACATTGCCGCGCGCGCCATCGAACTGTCGAGCGATGCCGCGGCTTTCGACGTCGCCCCCGGCCCCTATGCGCTAATCGAAGTGGCCGACAACGGCTGCGGCATGGATGCGGCGACCCTGGCCCGCGTCTACGAACCTTTTTTCACCACCAAGCGCTTCGGTCTGGGCAGCGGCCTCGGCCTGTCGATGGCCTACGGCTTCGTCAAGCAGTCGGGTGGCGGCATCGCCATCCAGAGCCAGACCGGCCAGGGCACGACGGTGTTGATGGTGCTGCCGCTGGTCGCCGCCGAACCGGACATCGACCCGCCGGCCGCCGATGCCCTGTTGGCGCACGGCGGCGAACTGGTGCTGCTGGTCGAAGACGAGCCGAATGTCCGGCGCGTTGTCCGCCAGCAACTGATTGACCTCGGCCACCCGGTGATCGAAGCGGAGAACGGCGCCCAGGCGCTGGAAATGATCGAACAAATCCCCGATATCGGAATCGTCGTCAGCGATGTCATCATGCCGGGCGGCATCAACGGCCGCCAACTGGCCGAGCAGACGCTGGCCGGACACCCGGCCATGCGCATCGTGCTGATGAGTGGCTACACCGACGAAGGCGAGGAGGACACTGGCAACAATCTGCCCATCCTCGCCAAACCCTTCGCCCGTCAGGATCTGGCCCGCGCCCTGCAACGAGCAAACAAAGACAAGCCATGAGCGAAACCGACGTCCACAAACTGATTGCCATCGTCGAGGACGACCCCGACGTCGCCCGCATCATCGAACAGGTCCTCGGCGATTTTTCCTTCCGTACCGTCTGGTGCCGCAGTGCCGGCGACTTGCTGCGCCGCCTGCGCTCGCTGGCGCCCGACCTGTGCATCATCGACCTCGGCCTGCCGGACATGGATGGTCTTGAAGTGATGCAGCGCGTCCGCACCCAGTCGGCCTGCGGCATCGTCATCCTGACCGGCCGCGCCCATGTCAGCGACCGGGTGATGGGGCTTGAGCTGGGGGCCGACGATTACATCCTGAAGCCGTTCGAACCGCGCGAACTGGTCGCCCGCGTCCGCAGCATCCTGCGCCGCCGGGAAACGGCAAGCAGCAGCCCGTCCCGGCAGATCGCCGAATTCTCCGGCTGGCGCTTCAACCTCGGCAACAACACGCTGTACGCCCCGAACGGCGAGGAACACCTGCTCAGCACCTCGGAAACCGAGTTGCTCAAGGTCTTCGTCAGCAATCCGAATCGCATCCTGCAGCGCGAACAGCTGATGGGCACCCGCGACCTGGCGCCGACCGACCGCAGCATCGATGTCCGCATCTCGCGCCTGCGTCGCAAGCTCGAACCCGATGCACAAAGCCCGGCCTTCATCAAGACGGTGTACGGCGCCGGTTATCTCTTCCTGGCCACGGTCAACTGGGCTGGCGAGGCGAATTCCGCGAACGCGAGTCGCTGAGATGCGCTACCTCGGCATCGTCACCGTCCTCTGGGCGTTTTCCTTCAGCCTGATCGGTGTCTATCTGGCCGGTCAGGTCGATAGCGACTTCGCCGTGCTGGCCCGGGTGTGCATCGCGGCCCTGGTCTTCGCCCCTTTTACGCTGTGGCGCGGCCTGCCACCCCGCCTGCTGGCCGGCTTCTGGCTGGCCGGCGCGCTGCAATTCGGCGTCACCTATCTCTGCCTCTATCGCAGTTTTGCGGTGCTGACGGTGCCCGAGGTGCTGCTATTCACCGTGCTGACGCCGATCTACGTCACGCTGCTCGACGACGCCCTGGCCCGCCGCTTTTCGCCGTGGTCGCTGCTCGCCGCGCTGGTCGCGGTCGGCGGCGGCGTGATCATCCGTTTCGAGCATCTCGAAGGCGATTACCTGATCGGCTTCCTGCTGCTGCAACTGGCCAACGCGACCTTTGCCGCCGGCCAGGTGCTATGCCGCCAGTTGCTCGTCCGCTATCCGACCGAGCAACCGCTGCACCGCTTCTTCGGCCATTTCTTCCTCGGTGCCCTGCTCCTTGCCCTGCCCTCCTTCCTGCTCTTCGGCAATCCGGAGCGCCTGCCGCACACCGCGATGCAGTGGGGCGTGCTGCTCTGGATGGGGCTGTTCGCCACCGCCCTCGGCATGTTCTGGTGGGTCAAGGGCAGCACCCTGGTCGACGCCGGCACGCTGGCGATCATGAACGAACTGCACGTGCCGGCCGGCCTGCTGGTCAATGTGCTGATCTGGAACCGCGAGGCCAACCTGCCCCGCCTGGCACTCGGCGGCGCCATCATCGTCGCCTCGCTCTGGCTCAATCGCCAGGGGCGGCAAGCGGCCTTGCCGGCCAGCCAGGCGCCATAGAAAAAGGGGCAGTTGCCTGCCCCTTGGTGACTGATGCCCGGACGGAAATTACTCGTCTTCGTCGTGCAACTGGAACTTGCCGGCCAGTTGCTGCTGGACGTTGGCCGGGACTGCCGAATAGCGGGCGAACTCGATGGTGTAACTACCCTGGCCGCCGGTCAGCGACTTGAGCCGTGACTGGTAGTCGTTGAGCTCCGCCAGAGGCACTTCGCCGCTGATCGCCGCCAGACCGTGGCCGCGCCCGTCGGTACCGGTGATGTGGCCGCGCCGGCCGGAGAGATCGCCGCTCAGGTCGCCGATCGCGCCTTCCGGCACGACGATCTCGATATTGACGATCGGTTCCAGCACGATCGGTTTGGCGGCCCGGATGGCCTCGATAACCGCCTTGCGACCGGCGACCACGAAGGCCACTTCCTTGCCGTCGACGGCGTGGGTCTTGCCGTCGAAGACGGTCACTTTCAGGTCGTCGACCGCATAGCCGGCGACGACGCCACCCTCCAGACCCTGGCGCACGCCTTTTTCAACTGCCGCCATGAAGACGCCGGGAATGACGCCGCCCTTGACCGCATCGACGAACTCGAACCCGGCACCGCGCTCCTTCGGCTCGATGCGCAGATGCACTTCGCCGAACTGCCCGGCACCGCCGCTCTGCTTCTTGTGGCGATGCATGCCTTCGGCCGAACCGGTGATCGTTTCGCGATAGGGAATGCGCGGTGGCTTGGTGTCCACTTCCAGCTTGTACTGGCTGGCCATTTTCTCCAGCTTGGCCTTCAGGTGGATTTCGCCGAGGCCGCGGATGACCGTTTCGTTGCTGGTCGGATGACGCTCGATGAGGAAGGTCGGATCTTCCATCGCCAGCTTGCCGAGGATGTCGAACAGTCGCTGTTCGTCGCCCTTTTTCCGGGTTTCGACGGCCAGACCAGCCATCGGCCGGGGAAACTCGAGCGGCACCAGGTGGATGTGGTCTTCGTCATGCGAATCGTGCAGCACGCTGTCGAAATCGATGTCGTCGACCTTGGCGACCGCCCCGATATCGCCCGGCTGGAGTTCGTCGACTTCGACCGTATCCTTGCCCTGCAACTGGTACAGGTGAGCGACCTTGAACGGCCGCTTGCTGTCGCCGACGAAGAGCTGCATGTCCTTCTTCACCGTGCCCTGATGGACCCGGAAGATGCCGATCTTGCCCATGTAGGGATCGGCCACCACCTTGAACACATGGGCCAGCACGTGCTTGCCGGCATCCGGCACGGCGGCGAACGGTTCCGTGACGTCGCCCGGCTGCCCTTTGTAAAACGGGGGCCGGTTGCCTTCGGCCGGATTCGGCGCCAGCGAGGCCAGCACATGCAGCAATTCCTTGATGCCGGCGCCGGTTTTGGCCGAGACGAACAGGATGGGAATCAGATGCCCTTCGCGCAGCGCCTTCTCGAAAGGCGCATGCAGGTCGGTCGCTGTCGGATCGTTGCCGTCCAGATAGCTGGCCAACAGATCCTCGTCTTCCTCGACGATCTGGTCGATCAGTGCACGGTGGGCAGCGGCGACCGATTCAAAATCGGCATCGCCGGCGGCCTGTTCGAGCACCTCGACGACATCTGCCGCACCATGGGCCGGCAGGTCTAGCAGCATGCACTGCTTGCCGAAACGCTCGCGGATATCGGCGATCAGACCCGGCAGATCGAGGTTGTCGGCATCGATCTTGTTGATGACGATCATCCGGCACAGCTTGCGCTCGGCGGCATGCCGCATCATCCGCTCGGTCATCAGCTCGACGCCGGTCTGGGCATTGATGACGACCAGCGCGGTATCGACACCGGCCAGCGCGGCAATGGCCTGGCCGGCAAAATCCGGGTAGCCCGGCGTGTCGATCAGATGGACATGGGTATTTTCGTAGCCGAAATTGACGATGGCCGAACTCAGGGAATGGCCGGCTTCCTTTTCCTGGGTATCGAAATCGCAGACGGTGCTGCCTTTCTCGACGCTGCCCCGGGTGTTGATGGTGCCGGTGGCGTGAAGCAGAGCTTCGGCCAGACTGGTCTTGCCGGCCGCGCCATGGCCGACAAGCGCGATGGAACGGATAGCCTCGGTGGTGTACTTGGACATTTTATTCTCCCTGAGCTTGCGCGAAATCAGTTCAACATCATTTGACGCCGGCCGCCATGCGGTCGACGAAGTGCGGCCCGGCACCGTAGAGCAGGCCGACGGCGGCCGCCAGCAGGATCAGGCCGACCAGCAGTTGCCGACCAGGCCGCGAAAACTCCGCCCAGCGCGTGCTGGCGAACCACAACGGGCCGAGCACCGGCAACAACAGCGCCGGCATCCAGGAGCGCCAGCCATGATCGAACGAAGCCGGAAGAGTGCCGAGATAACCGACGAGCAACAGCGAAACACCAACGGCAACCAGAATGGCGACCGTGAACAGAAAAGTCAGGAACCAGAAATCCATTATTTTTTTACCTTTTGCGGACGCCGCCAGCCGGTCAGCGTCAGTTGTTTGGCGCGCGATACGGTCAACGCATCGGGCGGCGCATTTTGCGTCAAGGTCGTGCCGGCGCCCAGCGTCGCCCCCCGCCCGACGGTGACCGGCGCAACCAGTTGGGTATCGGAACCGATGAAGACGTCGTCCTCAATGATCGTCTTGTGCTTGTTGGCGCCGTCGTAATTGCAGGTGATGGTGCCGGCGCCGACATTGACCCGCTGGCCGATCTCGGCATCGCCGATATAGGCCAGATGGTTGGCCTTCGACTGGGCGCCGATGATGCTCTTCTTGACCTCGACGAAGTTGCCGATATGGACTTCGGGACCGAGTTCGGTACCTGGCCGCAGGCGGGCGTAGGGGCCGAGCACGCCGTCCGGACCGATCACCGCATCCTCGAAATGGCAGAAAGCGGCGATCCGGCTGCCGGCGCCGACCTTGACGTTCTTCAGCACGCAATAGGGACCGACCTCGACGGCATCGGCCAGCTCGACCTTGCCCTCGAAAACACAGCCGACATCGATCGACACATCGCGGCCGTAGCTGACTTCACCCCGCACGTCGATGCGGTTCGGATCGGCCAGACGGACGCCGCCGACCAGCATGGCCTCGGCGATGTTGCGCTGATGGACGCGCTCCAGCTCGGCCAGCTGGACCTTGCTATTGACCCCCAGCACTTCCCATTCGCCATCCGGCTGCGCCGTGCGCACCGGCAGACCTTCGGCGACGGCCAGCGCGACGATGTCGGTCAGGTAGTACTCGCCCTGGGCGTTGTTGTTCGACAGCCGGCCCAGCCAGTCGGCCAGGCGCCCCGACGGAATGGCCATGATCCCGGTATTCACCTCGCGAATGGCCTTTTCTTCGGCCGTCGCGTCCTTCTCTTCGACGATGCGCTGCACGTTGCCGACGGCGTCGCGGACGATGCGCCCGTAGCCGGTCGGGTTGGCCAGATCGACGGTGAGAATGGACAGCGCATCCTTGCCGGCATGCAGCAGGCGTTTCAGGGTATCGACCCGGGTCAGCGGCACATCGCCGTAGAGAACCAAGGTCTGACCGCTGGCGCCCAGCGCCGGCACGGCCTGCGCCACGGCGTGGCCGGTGCCGAGCTGCGGCTCCTGCCTGGCCCAGGCCAGATCGTCGGCGGCCAGCGTCGAGCGCACCACGTCGCCGCCATGACCATAAACCACCACCATTTTTTCGGGGGCCAGCGCCCGCGCGGTATCGATGACATGTTGCGCTAGGGCCTTGCCGGCGATCGGGTGCAGCACCTTGGGCAGATTCGAGTGCATGCGCTTGCCTTGGCCGGCAGCGAGAATGACGATGTTCATGGTTTTGGCTTCAGGTTGGGGTCGGCGCACGGCCGGCCGGGTTCATGCGGTTTTTTTGTCTTCCTGACCGGACAGGATTTCACCGAGCACGGCCTTGCCGCGCGCCGAAACTCCCCAGTGCAGAACATTCTTGTCGTTGATGCGGGTTTCGATGACGCCCAACGCCTTCATCACCGTCAGGCGCTGGCTGACGAAATCGCGCGCCAGGCCGGTGCGCTCGCAGATGGCGGCGAGGTTGCCATAGACAAAACTCTCTTCGCTGAGCGTGCGGAGAATTTCGATGTCGTTGTAGGACAGCACCTCGCGCGGTTCCGGTTCGTTGTTCTTGGCCGCTTCCGCCCGGCCTGCCGCAATGATCGGTTCTTCGCGCTGCTGTTGGGCGAGATCGCCGACTTGTCGCTTGACCTGGTCGATCTGCCCGAGCAGGCGCTGGGCGACGTTGTCGAGCAGGCGCCGCGAGGCGACGACGTAGATCAGGCAAAAACCGGCGAAGGCGAAGAAATCGACCGGCTTGGTCCGCGCGCCCTCGAGCAGGGTGCTGGAAATCATGTTCAGGAACAGCGGCACGGTCAGCGCCGCGACAATGCCCAGAACAGGATATTTCAGCCAGTCCCGCCGGGCCGGTTCGGCCGGACGGTCGGCGAGGAAATAATTGGCCACGCCACCAAGAATTCCCGTCACCACCATGATGATCAGGATGAGCACCATGTGCGTATCAAGCCCACCGTTTGGCGCGCTCACCTGGAAGGCAGTTTGCAATTCAGCCGACATTTTTATCCCCCTATGATTGCCAAGCATTTTTACACGATTGCAGCGGCCTGTCGAAGGAGGAAGCGCTAATAATCGGCTGTTTCAGGGATCGGTGTGCTTCCGTCGCTCGGTCTTCCGTTCGGCGAGCAAGGTCCATTCGCCAGCCGGATTCTGGTGCTCGAGACGGACGTTGAAACCCCACAGCGTAGACAAGTGTTCGAGCACCACCAGACTGGCCGGCGAGAGCGGTCGGCGTTGATGGGCGAAATGGCGCAGGGTCAGCGAACGGTCGCCACGCAGATCGACGTTCCAGACCTGGATGTTAGGATCGCTGCTGCCCAGGTTGTATTGTTCGGCGAGGTTTCGGCGCAGCGCCCGGTAGCCCGGCTCATCGTGGATGGCATCGACTTTCAGCATCGCCTTGGCGTCATCGTCGAGCACGGCGAACAGGCGGAACTCGCGCATCAGCCGAGGCGACAGGTACTGGGCAATGAAGCTCTCGTCCTTGAAATTGCGCATCGCGAAGTCGAAAGTCTCCCGCCAGTCGGAATCGGCGATCTCCGGGAACCACTGGCGATCCTCGTCGGTCGGCGTCTCGCAGATGCGGCGGATGTCGCGCCACAGGGCAAACCCCAGCGCATAGGGGTTGATGCCGGAATACCACGGGCTGTTGTAGGGTGGCTGGTAAACGACATTGGTATGCGACTGGAGGAATTCCAGCATGAAGCCTTCGTTGAGCTTGCCTTCGTCGTACAGGGTATTGAGCAGGGTGTAATGCCAGAAGCAGGCCCAGCCTTCATTCATTACCTGGGTCTGGCGCTGCGGGTAGAAATACTGGCTGATCTTCCTGACGATACGAACAATCTCGCGCTGCCACGGCTCGAGAAGCGGCGCGTTTTTTTCGACGAAATAGAGCAGGTTCTCTTCCGGTTCCTCGGGGAAACGACGCTCCTCGGCAGCGCTCACCGTGGCATCGTGGCGCGGCAGGGTGCGCCACAGGTCGTTCACTTGCGCCTGCAGGTAGGCCTCGCGTTCACGCTGACGGACTTTCTCCTTTTCCAGCGACAGCGGCGGCGAGCGCTTGTAGCGGTCGACCCCGAGATTGCCGAGGGCATGGCAGGCATCGAGCAGGTGCTCGACGGCATCGACGCCGTGACGCTCCTCGCATTCGGCAATGTAGTGCCGGGCGAAGACCAGATAGTCGATGATCGCGTCGGCACTGGTCCATTGCTTGAACAGGTGGTTGCCCTTGAAAAACGAATTGTGGCCGTAGCCGGCATGGGCGATCACCAGCGCCTGCATGGTCAGCGTATTTTCCTCCATCAAGTAGGCGATGCAGGGATCGGAGTTGATGACGATTTCGTAGGCCAGCCCCATCTGGCCGCGTTTGTAGCGGTTTTCGGTTTCCAGGAAGTGCTTGCCGAAGGACCAGTGGTGGTAATAGACCGGCATGCCGATCGCCGCATAGGCATCCATCATCTGCTCGGCGGTGATGATCTCGAGCTGGTGACGATAGCAATCGAGCCCGAACTCGCGGGCCACACGGCCGATTTCGGCATCGTACAGGGCGAGGTTTTCGAGCGTCCACTCGGAACCCTCGGCAATCAGACGGGAGCGTTTTTTGGTCATGCCAGCCGCTTTCTGAACAGTTCGCGGAACACCGGGTAGATGTCGCTGGCCGCGGCGATGTGCTGCAAGGCAAAAACGCCGGCATGGCTGGCCGTCAGTTTTTCATACTCGTCCCACAGGTTCTGCGGTTCGCCATCGGTGATCTCGATGTAGGCGAAGTACTGGACCCACGGCAGGATGGCATTGGCCAGCAACTCCCGGCACTTCGGCGAATCGTCGTTCCAGTTGTCGCCATCGGAAGCCTGGGCGCCGTAGATGTTCCAGGTATCGCTGGCATAGCGCTCGCCGATGATCCGTTGCATCAACAGCAAGGCGCTGGAGACGATGGTGCCGCCGGTTTCGCGGGCGTGGAAGAAGTTCTCCTCATCGACCTCCTCGGCTGCCGTATGGTGACGGATGAAGACCACCTCGATATGCTCGTAATTGCGGTTGAGGAACAGGTAAAGCAGCATGAAGAAGCGCTTGGCCATCTGTTTCTTGGCTTCGTCCATCGAACCGGAAACGTCCATCAGGCAGAACATCACGGCTTGCGTCGATGGCTGGGGAATGCGGATGCGGTTGCTGTAGCGCAGATCGAAGGGGTCGATGAAGGGGATGGCCTCGCGGCGCAGCTTCAGACTGGCGATCTCGCGTTGCAGGTGGGCGATTTCCGGCTCGTCGGGCGGCATTTCGTCGAGCGCCAGTTCCAGTTCGGCTTGCAGGCTGCGCAGCCGGGTGGCGTAAGGTCCGCCGACCGCCACCCGCCGCCCGGCCGCGCCGCGCATGGTGCGCACCAGATTGATGTTGGTCGCCACCCCGGTTTGCGTATAGCCGGCGCGGACCCGCTTGTATTCGTCGATCCGGGCCAGTTGCCGCTTGACCAGGTTGGGCAGGGCCAGCTCCTCGAAGAAGATGTCGAGAAACTCGTCGCGACTCAGCGTGAACACGAAATCGTCCAGCCCCTCGCCATCCGGGCTGGCCTGGCCGCGCCCTGGCCCCGACGCGCCACCCAGCGGACGTTCCACCTCGTCGCCGCTCTGAAAGCGGTCATTGCCCGGGTGTACCGATTGCCTGACGCCGCCTTGGCCGTGATGGAATTGCGGCTCGGAAATGTCCTGGCCGGAGATGCCGATCTTCTCGCCGTTTTCCAGGTCGCGAATACCGCGCTGGGCGATGGCATCGGCCACCGCCTTGCGGATCTGTCCCTTGTAGCGGCGAATGAAGCGGCTGCGGTTGATGGAACTCTTGTTCCTGCTGTCCTGCCGCCGGTCGACGATGCGAACCGTCATGTGCGCTCCCTTGGCCCCCGGAACCTGCGCCCCGGAGCTAATCGATCAAGACGACTTGCGGACGCGCAGATACCATTCGCACAGCAAGCGCACCTGCTTTTCGGTGTAGCCCTTGGTAATCATGCGGTTGACGAAATCCTGATGCTTTTTCTGCTCGTCGGCGCTCGACTTGGTGTTGAAGGAGATGACCGGCAGCAGTTCCTCGGTGTTGGAGAACATCTTCTTCTCGATCACCGCACGCAGCTTCTCGTACGAGGTCCACGCCGGATTCTTGCCGTCGTGCTTGGCGCGGGCGCGCAGCACGAAGTTCACCACTTCGTTGCGGAAGTCCTTCGGGTTGCTGATGCCGGCCGGCTTCTCGATCTTGTCCAGTTCGTCGTTGAGGGCGCTGCGATCGAGCATTTCCCCGGTGTTCGGATCGCGGAATTCCTGATCCTGGATCCAGAAATCGGCGTAGGTGACGTAACGGTCGAAAATGTTCTGGCCGTACTCCGAGTAGCTTTCCAGGTAGGCCGTCTGGATTTCCTTGCCGATGAACTCGGCGTAGCGCGGGCTGAGGAACTCCTTCAGATAGCGCAGGTAGCGCTCCTCGACCTCGGGCGGAAACTGCTCCTGCTCGATCTGCTGTTCCAGCACGTACATCAGGTGCACCGGGTTGGCCGCCACCTCGCGATGGTCGAAGTTGAAGACCTTGGAGAGAATCTTGAAGGCAAAGCGGGTCGATAGCCCGTTCATCCCCTCGTCGACCCCGGCAAAATCGCGGTATTCCTGATAGCTCTTGGCTTTCGGATCGGTATCCTTGAGATTCTCTCCGTCGTAAATCCGCATCTTGCTGTAAATGCTCGAGTTCTCCGGCTCCTTCAACCGCGACAGCGTGGCGAACTGGGCCATCATGCGCAGCGTGTCGGGGGCGCATGGCGCTTTGTCGAGCGAGGAATTGAACAGCAGCTTCTCGTAGATGTGCATCTCGTCGGTCACCCGCAGGCAGTAGGGCACCTTGACGATGTAGATGCGGTCGAGGAAGGCTTCGTTGTTGCGGTTGTTCTTGAAGGTCAGCCACTCCGCCTCATTCGAGTGGGCGAGGACCATGCCGTCGAAGGGAATCGCCCCGAAACCTTCGGTGCCCTTGTAGTTCTGCTCCTGGGTTGCCGTCAGCAGCGGATGCAGCACCTTGATCGGCGCCTTAAACATCTCGACGAATTCGAGCACGCCGCGGTTCGCCAAGCACAGGCCGCCGGAGTAGGAATAGGCGTCCGGATCGTTCTGCGAATAGGTTTCCAGCTTGCGGATGTCGATCTTGCCGACCAGCGCCGAAATATCCTGATTGTTCTCGTCGCCCGGTTCGGTCTTCGACACGGCGATTTGCGACAGCACCGACGGGCGGAGCTTGACCACCCGGAAACGGCTGATGTCGCCGCCGAACTCGCTCAAGCGCTTGACCGCCCATGGACTCATCACCGTGCCGAGGTAGCGGCGGGGAATGCCGTAGTCCTCTTCGAGGATCGCTCCATCCTCATCGATATTGAACAGGCCAAGCGGTGACTCATGAACCGGCGAGCCCTTGATCGCATAGAACGGTACTTTCTCGATCAGGTACTTCAGGCGTTCGGCCAGCGAAGACTTGCCCCCGCCGACCGGGCCAAGCAGGTAGAGGATCTGCTTCTTTTCCTCCAAGCCCTGCGCGGCATGACGGAAGTAGGAAACGATGTTTTCGATCACCTCTTCCATGCCGTAAAACTCGCGGAAGGCCGGGTACAGCTTGAGCATCTTGTTGGCGAAGATCCGCGAGCGGCGCGGATCGCTGCGCGTATCGACCAGCTCCGGCTCGCCGATCGCCAGCAGCATGCGCTCGGCGACGCTGGCATAGGCGGTGCGATCGCTCTTGCAGACATCCAGATACCCCTGAAGTGACAGCTCTTCTTCCTGAAGGGCTTCATAGCGGTGCTGGTAGCGGGCGAATATCGACATGGCTGCCTCCTTCGATGTACTGCGACCAATCTGCCTTGCTGCTCCTGCCTTTTCCTGCTGATGCCTGGGTCGGGCGTCCACGGCAAGAACTCCCTGTCCGTTGGTGTGGCTGGGCAGGCAAAAGTTCGCTTGGCCACAGAGAAATTTCGCGCAAGCCTTCGGCCGCCAAGCGCTCACCGACAACCGCGAGGCCAAACAAAAAGCCCCGCCGGCATGGTGACCGGCGGGGCTTTTTTTGGGGATGCTGCGTTTTTAGCGCGGCAGCGTCGTGCTACCCATCAGGAAGTTATCGACCTCGCGGGCACACTGCCGACCCTCGCGGATCGCCCAGACGACCAGCGATTGACCACGCCGAACGTCGCCGGCGGCGAAGACCTTGCCGACATTGGTGGCATAGCAGCCGTCGCCGTCGGTCGTTGCCTTGGCATTGCCGCGGTTGTCCTTCTCGATGCCGAAGGCTTCGAGCAGGCTGCCGACCGGATTGGTGAACCCCATGGCGAGGAAAACGAGATCGGCCGGCAGTTCGAATTCCGAACCGGCAACTTCGCTCATCTTTCCGTCCTTCCATTCGACACGCACCGCCTTCAGCGCCTTGACGTTGCCTTTGCCATCATCGATCAACGCCTTGGTCGCCACCGCGAAATCGCGGCTGCAGCCTTCGTCGTGCGACGAGGAAGTGCGCAGCTTGTACGGCCAGTACGGCCAGGTCAGCGCCTTGTTTTCCTCTTCCGGCGGCATCGGCATCAGTTCGAACTGGGTCACCGAGGCAGCGCCCTGACGGTTCGAAGTACCGACACAGTCGGAGCCGGTATCACCGCCGCCGATGACGATCACGTGCTTGCCCTTGGCATTGATCGGGTTGGCCTTGCCGGCCTGGACTTCCTTGTTCTGCGGAATCAGGAATTCCAGCGCGGCATAGGTGCCCTTCAGTTGGCGGCCGGGGACCGGCAGGTCGCGCGGCACTTCCGAACCGGCCGCGACGATCACCGCATCGAAGTCTTTTTTCAGTTGCTCGGCCGAAACGAACTCGACGGCGTCATTGTTGATGCCGGCCGGCAGATCCTTGCTGCCGACGACGACCTTGGTCTTGAAGCTGACGCCTTCGGCTTCCATCTGGGCGACACGGCGATCGATCACCGTCTTTTCCAGCTTGAAGTCGGGAATGCCGTAACCGAGCAGGCCACCGATACGGTCGCTCTTCTCGAACACCGTCACGGCGTGACCGACCCGCGCCAGTTGCTGGGCGGCAGCCAGGCCGGCCGGGCCGGAACCGACCACGGCAATCTTCTTGCCGGTCTTGGCCTTCGGCGGTTGCGGCACGACCCAACCCATTTCCCAGCCCTTGTCGATGATGAAATGCTCGATCGACTTGATGCCGACCGGCGCAGCATTGATGCCCAGCGTACAGGCGGCTTCGCAGGGGGCCGGACAGATGCGGCCGGTGAAGTCCGGGAAATTGTTGGTGGAATGCAGCACTTCCAGGGCCTGCTTCCAGTTGCCGCGATAAACCAGATCATTCCAGTCGGGAATGATGTTGTTCACCGGACAACCGTTGTTGCAGAACGGAATGCCGCAGTCCATGCAGCGTGCGCCCTGGGTCTTGGCATCCTCGTCGTTCAGGGTATGAACGAATTCTTTGTAGTGCTTCAGGCGCTGTTCAACCGGATCGTAAGCCTCGGAGAGACGGTCGAATTCCATAAAGCCAGTCGGCTTGCCCATTATGCGGCCTCCTTCTGTGCAGCGGCCAGCTCGGTGAGCGCCCGCTTGTACTCATGCGGATAAACTTTGACGAACTTCTCGCGGTAGGCATCCCAGTCGGCCAGGATAGCCTTGGCGGTCGTGCTGCAGGTGTACTCGGCATGGCGGGTGACCAGTTCCTTGAGTTGCTCTTCGTCGGCGATGCCCAGGTGCAGAGGCTCACCGGCAGCCTGGCGGCTCGCCGGCAGAACCTTCTCAAGCGCGACCTGAGCCAGATTGGCGCGATGCTTGAAGCTGCCATCCTCGTCCAGCACGTAGGCGATGCCGCCCGACATGCCGGCCGCGAAGTTACGCCCGGTCATGCCAAGCACAACCACGGTACCGCCGGTCATGTATTCGCAGCCGTGGTCACCGACGCCTTCGACAACCGCCGTGCCACCGGAGTTACGGACGGCGAAACGCTCGCCGCCGACGCCGGCCAGGAAAGCCTCGCCATCGGTCGCACCGTACATGACGGTGTTGCCGACGATGATGTTTTCCTGCGTGTTGCCACGGAAATCGGGGCTCGGCTTGATGATCAGGCGACCGCCCGACAGTCCCTTGCCGACATAGTCATTACCTTCGCCACTCAGTTCGAGCGTGACGCCCTTGGCCAGGAAAGCACCGAAGGCCTGGCCGGCGGTGCCGGTCAGCTTGACGTGGATGGTGTCGTCCGGCAACCCGGCGTTGCCATAACGGCGGGCCACTTCACCCGACAGCATGGTGCCGCAGGTGCGGTTGACGTTGATGATCGAGGTTTCGATCTGCACCTTCTGACCCTTTTCCAGGGCTGGCTTGGCCTGCTCGATCAACTTGTGATCGAGCGCCTTGGCCAGACCGTGATCCTGCGTTTCGGTCTGGCGACGCGGCTCGCTGGCCGGCACGTTCGGCTGGTAGAAAATGCGCGAGAAATCGAGACCCTTGGCCTTCCAGTGTTCGATACCCGGACGGGTGTCGAGCAGGTCAGCCCGGCCGACCAAGTCGTCAAACTTGCGAATGCCCAGCTGGGCCATGATTTCGCGGACTTCTTCGGCAACGAAGAAGAAGTAATTGACAACGTGCTCCGGCTGGCCGCTAAAGCGCTTGCGCAACTCAGGGTCCTGGGTGGCAACGCCGACCGGACAGGTGTTGAGGTGACACTTGCGCATCATGATGCAGCCCTCGACGACCAGCGGCGCGGTAGCGAAACCGAATTCGTCGGCGCCGAGCAGGGCGCCGATGACGACGTCGCGGCCGGTCTTGATCTGGCCGTCGACCTGGACGCGGATACGGCTGCGCAGGCGATTCAGGACAAGAGTCTGCTGGGTCTCGGACAGACCGAGTTCCCACGGCGTACCGGCATGCTTGATCGACGATTGCGGCGAAGCACCGGTGCCGCCGTCGAAGCCGGCGATCACCAGGTGATCGGCCTTGGCCTTGGAAACACCGGCAGCCACGGTACCGACGCCCACTTCGGAAACCAGCTTGACCGAGATCGACGCTTTGGAATTGGCATTCTTCAGGTCATGGATCAGCTGGGCCAGATCTTCGATCGAGTAGATGTCGTGGTGCGGCGGCGGCGAAATCAGGCCGACGCCCGGCACCGAGTGACGCAGGAAGCCGATGTACTCGGACACCTTGTGCCCCGGCAACTGGCCGCCCTCGCCCGGCTTGGCGCCTTGGGCCATCTTGATCTGGATCTGGTCGGCATTGACTAGGTATTCGGCGGTGACGCCGAAACGACCGGAAGCGACCTGCTTGATCGCGGAACGCAGCGAATCACCTTCCTTCATCTCGATGTCGCGCTCGATGCGGCCGGCGCCGATGATTTCGGAGAGCATGGTGCCCGCCTTGACCGGGGCGAAACGCTTGGCATCCTCACCACCTTCGCCGGTGTTCGACTTGCCGCCGATGCGGTTCATCGCCAGGGCAAGCGTGGTGTGGGCTTCGGTCGAAATGGAGCCGAGCGACATGGCGCCGGTCGCAAAACGCTTGACGATCTCCTTGGCCGACTCGACTTCATCGAGCGGTACCGGGGTACCTTGCGGCTTGAATTCGAACAGGCCGCGCAGCGTCAGGTGACGCTTGGTCTGATCGTTGATCAGCTTGGCGTATTCCTTGTACGTCTCGTACTTGCCGGAGCGCGTCGCATGCTGCAGTTTGGCGATCGAATCGGGCGTCCACATATGCTCTTCGCCACGCGTGCGATAAGCGTACTCACCGCCGGCGTCGAGCATGCTGGTCAGCACCGGATCAGCCGAGAAGGCTTCCGTATGCAAACGAATGGCTTCCTCGGCCACTTCGAAGACGCCAATGCCTTCGACGTTGGATGGCGTGCCGGTGAAGTACTTCTCGATGAAGTCCTTCTGCAGGCCGATCGCTTCGAAAATCTGCGCGCCGGTGTAGGACATGTAGGTCGAGATGCCCATCTTGGACATGACCTTGTTCAGCCCCTTGCCGATCGCCTTGACGTAATTCTTGACGTATTTGTCGGCTTTTTCGGCATCGCCCTTGGCAAAGCCCTCGATCGTTTCCAGAGCCAGGTAGGGGTGAATCGCTTCGGCGCCGTAACCACCGAGCAGCGCGAAGTGATGCGTTTCACGCGCCGAGCCGGTCTCGACGACCAGACCGGCGCTGGTGCGCAAGCCCTTCTTGACCAGATGCTGGTGAATGGCCGAGGTCGCCAGCAGCGCCGGGATCGCCACGTGATCGGCATCGACCTTGCGGTCGGAGACGATCAGGACGTTGGCGCCGGAGCGCACGGCATCTTCGGCATCCGCCGCCAGCGAGGCGAGACGGGCTTCGACACCGGCCTTGCCCCAGGCGACCGGGTAGCAGATATCCAGCTCGAAAGAGCGGAACTTGCTCGAGGTGTATTTCCCGATATGGCGCAGCTTCTCCATGTCGGTGCAGTTCAGGACCGGCTGCGACACTTCCAGGCGGATCGGCGGGTTGATGTCCGTGGTATTCAGCAGATTGGGCTTGGGACCGACGAACGAGACCAGCGACATGACCAGTTCTTCACGGATCGGATCGATCGGCGGATTGGTAACCTGGGCAAACAGCTGCTTGAAGTAGGTGTAGAGGGTCTTGTTCTTGCTCGACAGCACCGGCAGCGCGGAATCGGTACCCATCGAACCGGTCGCTTCTTCGCCGTTCTGTACCATCGGCTCGAGGATGACCTTGATGTCTTCCTGGGTGTAACCGAAGGCCTGCTGACGATCGAGCAGCGAAGCGGACGGCACGGCACACTTTTCGTCGGCCGCCGGGACCTGGTCGAGCTTGATGCGGATCTTTTCGATCCACTCGCGATAGGGCTTGGCCTTGGCCAGCGAGTCCTTGAGTTCCTTGTCGTCGATGATGCGGCCTTGTTCCATGTCGATCAGGAACATCTTGCCCGGTTGCAGGCGCCACTTTTTGACGATCTTCTTTTCCGGAATCGGCAGCACGCCGGATTCGGAGGCCATGACCACGAGGTCATCGTCGGTAACAAGATAGCGGGCAGGCCGCAGACCGTTACGGTCGAGCGTCGCGCCGATCTGGCGACCGTCGGTGAACGCGACGGCGGCGGGGCCATCCCACGGCTCCATCATCGCAGCATGGTATTCGTAGAACGCCCGACGATTTTCGTCCATCTGCGTGTGCTTTTCCCAAGCCTCGGGAATCATCAGCATCATCGCCTGGGCCAGCGAATAGCCGCCCATGACCAGCAGTTCGAGTGCGTTATCGAAGGAGGCCGAATCGGACTGCCCCGGATAATGCAGCGGCCAGACCTTCTTCAGGTCATCGCCGAGAATCGGGGAGGAAATTGCCTGCTCGCGCGCCTTAAACCAGTTGACGTTGCCGCGCACCGTGTTGATTTCGCCGTTATGGGCGATGTAGCGGAACGGGTGGGCCAGATCCCAAGTCGGGAAGGTATTGGTCGAAAAGCGCTGGTGCACCATGGCCAGGGCGGAAACGGTGCGCTTGTCCTGCAGGTCGAGATAGTAGACACCGACCTGGTCGGCCAGCAACAGGCCCTTGTAGTTGACCGTACGAGCCGAGAAGGACGGCACGTAGAATTCCTTGCCGTGCTTCAATTTGAGCGACTTGATCGCATTCGCGGCACGGCGGCGGATGATGTAAAGCTTGCGCTCGAGGGCATCGGTGACAAATACGTCAGGACCGCGACCGACAAAAATCTGACGGATCACCGGTTCCTTGGCGCGTACCGTCGGCGACATCGGCATGTCACGATTGACCGGAACTTCGCGCCAGCCGAGAACAACCTGGCCTTCGGCCTTTACCGAGCGTTCGATCTCCTCGACGCAGGCGTGGCGCGATGCAGCCTCCTGCGGCAAAAAGACCATACCGACACCGTATTCGCCAAGCGGCGGCAACTCGATGTCTTTCTTAGCCATTTCTTCCCGATAGAACTGGTCGGGAATCTGAATGAGAATACCGGCACCGTCACCCTGCAACGGGTCGGCACCAACGGCGCCCCGGTGATCAAGGTTTTTCAGGATCAACAAACCTTGCTCGACGATGCTATGACTCTTCAGCCCCTTGAAATGGGCAACAAAACCCACGCCGCAAGCGTCGTGCTCGTTGGCTGGGTCGTACAAACCCTGCCGATCAGGTACTGCCGGTTCCATCACACGCATTCCTTCAAATAACTTGGCCAGACCACATGGACCAAAGATAAAAAAAGCCGAACATCATAATTTATGCGTCGGCCTGTACGAAATTTTGAGGCAACCATCAAATATACTGGTAAAACCCTGTCAATTCAAGATGCTGCAATGCACCAATATGGCCCAATCGCATTCAAGCGGTCCCCGCTCAAGTGCATCGGGCTTCGATCGCCGCACGGATCAACTCCTTGCCAGCCTCATCGGACATTACCGCCTTGCCTATTTCTTTCAGTAGCACAAGACGTAACTTGCCATCCTGCACCTTCTTGTCGTGGCTCATCAACTCAAGATAACGTGCCGCACCCAAGGCCGGTCCTTGCACAGGCAAGCCTGCCTGAATGAACAATTTTTCGATTCTTTGAACCGTCTCGGCTGACAGCCAGCCAAGGCGACGCGACAGCTCTGCCGCAATTAGTGTGCCGGCCGCTACTGCTTCGCCATGCAGCCACACCCCATAGCCCATACCTGTTTCAATGGCATGACCGAAGGTATGACCAAGATTCAGCAGCGCGCGCTCGCCGCTCTCCCGCTCATCAGCGGCCACCACCTTAGCCTTGTTCGAGCAAGAGCGATGCACAGCATAGGCGAGGGCCGTCTTGTCACGGGCCAGCAATTTGTCGATATTCGACTCCAACCAAACGAAGAAGTCCGGATCACGAATCAAACCATACTTGATGACTTCGGCCAGGCCTGCCTGCAACTCTCTGTCGGGCAAGGTATCAAGGGTCGATAGGTCGGCCAGCACCAGCTTGGGCTGATAGAAGGTGCCGATCATGTTTTTCCCCAGAGGGTGGTTGATGGCAGTCTTGCCACCGACCGAGGAATCGACCTGCGACAGTAACGTTGTGGGCACCTGAATGAATGGCATACCCCGCTGGTAGCAAGCCGCGGCAAAGCCCCCCATATCGCCGATCACGCCTCCGCCGAGAGCGATCAGCGTGGTGCTGCGTTCGCAATGCGCCCCGAGTAAGGCGTCGAAGATCAGATTCAAGGTTTCCCAAGTCTTATAGCGCTCTCCATCCGGGAGAATGACCGGCAAAACTGAAACACCACCCTTTTCCAAGGTTGATCGCAGGACATCAAGGTAAAGAGGCGCGACGGTCGTGTTGGTCACCACCACCGCATTTTTCTGCTTCAAATGAGAAAGCAGCAATTCGGCGTCAGTCAGAATGCCGCAGCCGATATGGATCGGATAGGAGCGCTCACCCAGCGCCACATTCAAAGTCTGATTCATGATTTACCCAGCCGATTAAATTCCCGCAGCAAATGCTGCACGATGCCCGAAGCGACGAGATGAGAACCTTCAACAACGAAATGGGCTACATCTCGATAAAGTGGGTCACGCACCGCATAAAGCTCTTCCAGCCTGGCCAACGGATCCGGCACATTGAGTAGAGGTCGATTCCTGTCGTGACGGGTGCGTTCATACAAGAGCCTTGGCGGCACATTCAGATAAACCACCCAGCCCGTATCGTGCAGACGCCGACGATTTTCCGGATTGAGCACAACACCGCCGCCAGTCGCCAGGACAATATCTTGTGCATTTGACAACTCTGCGATTGTTTGGGCCTCCCGACGCCTGAACCCGTCTTCACCCTCAATTTCGAAAATAGTCGGAATGGGAACCCCCGTCCGCTCGACGATTTCATGATCGGAGTCGTAAAAGGCGCGTCCCAGACGTTTCGCCAGTTGCCGCCCTACGGTTGTTTTGCCGGCCCCCATCAGGCCGACGAGATAGATATTTCGACGATTTTCCACGACCGAATTCTATCCGACTCTAGCCTAGCCACAAAAAACAAAGGCCGGCTAAGCCGGCCCCTGATGACAAATCGGTTACTTATCAATCCAAACGCATCTTGTCGGAAAGAATGCGTGGCGTGATGAAAACCAGTAATTCGCGACGCTCTGCAATATCGTTCTTGTACTTGAAGAGCCAACCAAAGAACGGAATATCACCCAACATCGGCACCTTCTCGGTGGACGCTTGAGTATTCGTGATAAAAACCCCGCCGATCACCACAGTGCCACCATTTTCGACGACGACATTGGTTTCCACAATTGAACTTTTCAGTGGTGGATTCCCCAAAATAGCCTTCGTCCAATCCGGCTCCTCTTTTTTGACGATCAAAGCCATCCGCACGGTTCCTTCCGGCGTGATCTGTGGCGTCACTTCAAGAGATAACTTGGCCGCCTTGAAGCTAACAGTCTGCGTAGTCGTTCCGCCACTGCTTGAGGTGGTTACGTAGGGAATCTCCGAGCCATCCTCAATCTTAGCCTTTACGTTATTGGCGGTTATCACCCGCGGACTCGAAATGATCTTGCCAACGCCATCCGACTCCAATGCAGCCAATTCAAGATTTAGAATACGAGTCAGTGAAGAGTTGAACAAAGACAACGCCAGCGTTCCTCCCGTTGAAGTAAAAGAAGGAAGGTTAACGCCCACGGCGCTGGTTGCTGATTGAGTCCCTGTACTGCTGTAGGCACCACCATTTACGGCGATTCCACTACCCCCAATATTGGTCGCGCTTTTAGCTCCTGAGAGAAAATTAAGCTTCACCCCCAAGTCACGATTAAAACTGTCGTTAGCTTCAACCACGCGCGCTTCAATCAATACCTGCCGAGCACCAATATCAATTGCATTGATAAAGGAACGAATTTCTTCCAACTTCGATGGAATATCATTTACGAACAGAATATTGGATTGTGGGTCTGCCACCGCACTTCCCCGCTTACTCAAAATACGCTGTGCTGCGCCAGCAACCCCTCCCGTCGGGGCCACCCCGGCAAGAAGGCGGGCAACATCGATCGCTTTCTGATAATTGAGGGCAAATTGCTCAAGCTTAATTGGCTCAAGATCGTTGATCTGTTGCTTAGATTCGAATTCAAGCTTTTCTCGAGTCGATATTTCATCACGCGGGGCAATCATGATGATATTGCCCTTTTTGCGCATATCCAGACCCTTTTGCTGGAAAATAATATCAATGACCTGATCAGCAGGCACATCCTTGAGGACCAATGTAGTTGTTCCCGTCACGGTTTCGCTGATCACCGCATTCAAGCCCAACTCTTCGGCCATTAAACGGAGCAACGCCCGAACATCACCATTTTGGTAATTGATACTGACACGCGGCCCCTGATAACCGACTTTCGACCCCTGAACCAGTTTGTTCGGATCTTCGACAATCCGTTTTACCTCAACGATAAACTGATTGTCGCTCTGATAGGCATTGTGTTCCCACTGGCCTTTGGGCGAGATCGTCATGCGCGCATTTTCACCCAGCGACTTCGTTTCAACGGTACCCACCGGTGTGGCAAAATCAGTAACATCCAGTTTGCGACGGAGATGCTCGGGAACAGCTGTTTTGATGAAATCAACAATCAACGCAGACCCTTGTTGCCGGATGTCGATCCCGGTACCCGCGTCACTTAGATCAACAACAATACGACCTTCGCCATCTTTCCCCCGGCGAAACAGGACATCGCGCAAGGCATGCCGACTCCCAACCGCGCTTTCTTCAGCGAATCGGGTCACTTGCTGCGCGGCCGTATCGCCAATCCGAGCAATCGGAGAAAGCGTGACGTAAAGCGACTTGCCTTCCAGGCGGGTCGTGTAATTCATGTGACGCACCAGATTCAGTACCAGACGAGTCCTTTCGCCAGCCTGAACGATGTTCATGCTACGCAAATCCCCCTCATTCAGCACCTGGCTATTTTTTCCGAGACTGTTCGCCGTTGACGGAAAATCAAGCGCAATCTTGGCTGGATTGGCAACGCTAAAGCCCGCAGGAGGGACAGACAGCGCTTCCTTTAGATCAATCTTGACCGCTATTTCGTTGCCTTGTTTGGCCACATTAATCGCCTCAATGGCGTTGGCCGGAACGTTCTGGGCACGAACAGGCGAAATCAAGGCGAGGCAAGCCATGGCCGCAAGCAGCGTGTAGTTTAATAGTTTCATTTCTTGCTTCCCTCCTTGCTCTGCAGGTAGAGCGAACTCTTGCGCTCGCTCCAGTCACCGGCAGAATCCTGTATCAATTCGCGCAACTCAACTTCCTTGTCGGTAATCTGCGTCACCATCCCAAAATCCAGACCGATGTAATCGCCAACCTTGACTTGCTTGACCTTGTCGTCAACCTGAATGGCCGCCATCGGACGATTGTTGATATTCAGATAACCAATCATTTTCAGCGACTCAATCGGATATTTCTCAAGTAGGCTGTTACGCATTTCACGAGCCTCGAAATCAGGCTGAAAAGCGCCTCCCTTCCCGGCTGCTTGCTTGTACTTTGACTCTGGCTCTATCTTGTTCGGCTTGAATGGGTCCAAAACCCCCTCCACCTCATAAGGAACTGGCTGGTAGGGCAAAACTTCAGGCACCTTGGGAACACTCCCTCGCATATCCTTGGTGCTCTCGACCATCCATTGCTTCAAGTCTTCATGGTCCCCTCCGGAGCAAGCTCCAAGGGCACCACACAAGGCGACAAGCATTATCCGCTTCACTTCTTCGCTCCTTGTGCTGGCTTCTTCTGTTTGGCGATCTCTTCTTCATCCAGATAGCGGAAGGTCTTGGTCGTAGCATCCAAGGATAAAACGCCCCCCTCCTTGACCGGTGTGATTGAAATATTATTCAGGGTCACGATCCGAGGCAATTTTGCGATATCAGCAGCGAACGCACCAAAATCGTGATAACTGCCATTAATTTTTACAGCAATCGGTAATTCGGCGTAGAAATCCTTGATCTGCTCCTGACCAGGCCGGAACAGCTCAAATTGCAGGCCGCGCCCCAAGCCAGCCTGGTTCACCTCGATAAGTAAGGCTTCAATTTCCGACTTATTAGGTAACTGCTTGAGCAAAGCACCAAACGAACGGTCGATTTCCGCTAGCTGTTGCGTATAAAGGTCGAGATTGACGGCCTGACGCTTTTTGTCGAGATACTGTTGCCTCAGAGTCTCCTCTTCACGCCGCTTGCTTTCAAGCTCTGTCAGCTGATCGCTCCAGACAAACCACCATCCGGCCACCAAGATCGCCACAAACAAGCCGAGCAACACTGCAATCTTTGGAATTAATGGCCAAGCACCTGGGTCATTCGGATTCAAGTATTTAAAATCATCCAGAATGTCTTGGAGATTAATTTTGGGCAACGAAATGGATTTTGCACTCATTTCTTCCCCTTTGCATCTTCAGGCTTGACTCGAGTCAGAACAAAAGTCATGCCGAACTCGTTGATCCGTCGCCCCCCCAGCACACCAGCCTTAGTCTCGATCAAGCGAGGATTTTCGAGCCACGGAGAAGCTTCCAGATTGCGCATCAATGCCGAAACCCGCGCATTGGATTGGGCAAAGCCGGATATATTCACATTCAAGCCATCCTGCTTGAGGGTTTTCAAATAAATCCCCTCGGGAACCTGCTTGACAAGCTCACTCAGCAAATAAACGGTTTCACCGCGATCGCGCTGCAAATTTTCAATGACCTGCTTACGAGACAGCAAGGCTTGGGTCTGCTCCTTAAGCCTCTTGATTTGATCAAGCTGCTTGTCAAGAACGGCAATTTCCTTCTTAAGAAAATTATTGTTGCTAATCTGGTTTCCGATGGAGTTATCGATCAGCGTGTAGACGGCAAAAACAATCAGTGCCGAAAGTACCGCAACAAGGCCACCCAACACAAAAAATTGTTCACGCCGAGCCTTTTTCGCCTCTTCGCGATGAGGAAGGAGGTTGATACGAATCATGAGGGATCAAACCTCCGCAGAGCTAGGCCACAAGCCACCATCAGTGATGACGAATCTGCCAACAGATTCTTAGCCCGAACACGGTCGGAAAGAACCATGTTGGCAAACGGGTTGGCAACCAGTGTATTAACCTGCGTTCGCGTCGCAACAACCTCATCGATACCGGGAATCACAGCACACCCACCCGCCAATACGATGTGATCGACTTGATTGTATTGCGTCGAGGTGAAGAAGAACTGCAGCGCCCGCGATACTTCGAGTGCCAGATTTTCCATAAACGGATTAAGCAACTCGGCCTCGTAGCCTTCAGGCAGATTTCCGGCTCGCTTTGCCGCCTCGGCATCCTCGTAACTCATCCCATAGTGCCGGGAAATGTCTTGCGTCAGTTGACCACCGCCAAATGCTTGCTCGCGTGAATAAACCTGCTGCCCATTGCGTAAAACTGTCAGGTTCATGACATTGGCACCGGCATCGATCAGCGCTACCACCTGATTTTTCCCGGATTCGGGCAGTTGCCGCTCGACCAGCTCAAAAGCAGACAATGACGCCAGTGACTCGACATCGATGACGACAGCCTTGAGGCCAGCCGCATCCGCCACCGCCACACGATCTTCAACCCGCTCCTTCTTTGAAGCGGCGATCAGAACCTCCAACTCGTCGGGCACAGAAGGCGCCGGACCAATTACCTGGAAATCCAGATTCACTTCATCGATGGAAAAAGGAATGTACTGATTGGCCTCCGACTCGACCTGAGCTTCGAGCTCATCGTCGCGCAGACCTGCCGGCACAATAATTTTCTTGGTAATCACTGCCGACCCAGGCAAAGCCATGGCGACGTGACGAGTCGAGGTGCCGAGACGTTTCCAGGCACGCCGGACACAGTCAACGACCCCTTCCAAATTGGCAATATTGCCGTCGGATACCGCATCTTTAGGCAACACCTCTATGGTGTAGCGTTCGACGCGGTAGCCATCTTTTCCGTTGGCGGTCAATTCGACCATCTTGACTGCGGAGGAACTAATGTCCAAACCGAGCAAGGAACGCGCCTTGGGATTTAATAACGCGGAGATATCGAAGCCCACCAGACCCCCAAAAAGTCCTTACGGAATACGAAGTTAGCAAAACAACCAATAATTCACTTCAGATGCTAGCAACAACCTATAGGCATGTAAAGCACTTTCACGGCCAAGAATTGACGCAGCGTATAATCCGCGCAATTCCAATTTGCACCCTTGACCACCTTGCCCACCCTTCCTTTGGCACTCCGTATCGTTCTGTACCCGCTGATTGTTCTGCTGGGTACCGCTTCCATCATCGTGGCAATCATTCTGATTGTCCTGGTCCTGACCTACCCCAATCTTCCCTCTCTCGAGGTGCTGACCGATTACCGGCCGAAGATACCTTTACGTGTCTATACCGCCGACGGCTACCTGATCGGTGAATTTGGCGAAGAACGACGCGCCGTGGTGACGATCCAGGAGGTTCCTGAAATCATGAAACAAGCCATCCTGGCGGCAGAGGACGACCGTTTCTATCAGCACGGCGGCATTGATTACGTCGGCATACTGCGCGCCGCCGGCGCCAATGTACTCGGTGGCGGCAAAAGGCAGGGGGCATCAACGATTACCCAACAGGTTGCCCGTAATTTCTTTCTGACCGGCGAGAAGACCTACACCCGAAAGCTCTACGAGGCGCTTCTTTCCTTCAAGATTGAAAGCAATCTATCCAAGGACCAAATCTTCGAGCTGTACATCAACCAGATTTTCCTCGGCCAGCGAGCTTACGGCTTTGCCGCTGCCTCCCAGATCTATTTCGGCAAGCCGCTCAAGGATATTTCCATCGCCGAAGCTGCAATGCTGGCCGGTTTGCCCAAGGCACCATCGGCTTACAATCCAATCGTCAATCCCAAACGGGCAAGGCTCCGCCAGCAATACGTGCTGCGCCGGATGCACGAACTGGGAAAAATTACCGAAACCCAGCACGAAGCGGCGCTCAAGGAGCCCCTCGTGGTCAAGCGCGAACTCGCCGAATATTCCGTCCATGCAGAATTCGCCGCTGAAATGGCGCGCCAGATCACCGCTGAACGCTTTCCAGACGACGTTTACTCGCGCGGCATGAAGGTCTACACAACACTGATCAAGTCCGAGCAGGAAGCCGCCTATAACAGCTTGCGCCGAGGGGTGATGGATTACGACCGGCGCCATGGCTATCGCGGTGCCGAGTCCTATCTCGACATGAAGGATTTCAAATCCGATCAGGACGAGGCGATTGACGAAGCACTGCAGGAGATTGCCGAAGCTGGCGACCTGATCCCTGCCTTGGTTCTGGCGGCCGATGCCAAGCAGATCCGCGCCTATCGCAAGGGCGGCGAACTTGTCCAGCTCAATGGCGAGGCGATGAAATTCGCCGTCAAGATGCTCGACGACAAGGCCCCGCAGAACAAACGCCTGCGGCGGGGCGCAATCATCCGCCTGCAGAAGAACGAGAAGGGTGACTGGCAGATCAGCCAGCTACCGGAGGTTGAATCGGCCTTCGTCGCAGTTACGCCGAAGGATGGGGCGATTCGCGCGCTGATCGGCGGTTTCGATTTCAATCGCAACAAATTCAACCACGTCACGCAAGCCTGGCGACAGCCCGGATCAAGCTTCAAGCCTTTCATTTACTCGGCCTCGCTGGAAAAAGGCTACAGCCCGAACAGCGTGATCGCCGACGAGCCGATTGTCATTCCGGCCAGCCAGACGGGCGCCCAAGCCTGGCAGCCGCACAATTACGACGGCAAGTATGAAGGCCCGATGAAAATGCGGACCGCGCTGGCCAAATCCAAGAACATGGTGTCGATCCGCATTCTGCAATCGATCGGCACGCAATACGCACAGGATTACGCCAGCCGCTTCGGTTTCGATGCCGACAAGCACCCACCCTACCTGACGATGGCGCTTGGGGCGGGTTCAGTCACTCCGTGGCAGATGGTGACGGCCTATTCGGTATTCGCCAATGGCGGTTTCAAGATCAATCCTTACATCGTGCGCGAGATCCGTGACGAACGGAACCAGGTCCTGGCTCATTCGGCCGGCGTCGAAGCAGGAGAGGAATCGATCCGCGCCATCGACCCGCGCAATGCTTTCATGATGGATGCCATGCTGCGCGATGTCGCCATCTATGGCACTGCGGCAAAAGCCTCGGCAACCCTGAAACGCCAGGATCTGGCAGGCAAGACCGGGACGACCAACGAGTATGTCGATGCCTGGTTCTGCGGTTATCAAATGACTGTCGCTGGCTGCGCCTGGCTAGGCTTCGACCAGCCCAAAAAACTGGGTGACCGGGAAACCGGCGGCGCGGCGGCATTGCCGATCTGGATCGGTTATATGAGCCGCGCTCTCAAGGACGTGCCAATTCAGCTCCCGGAAATGCCGGATGGCCTGATCACCTCGGGAGAAGGCCGGGATCGCAGCTATATTTATGCCGAGAATGCCAGCAAGGGGCATCCGCCAGAAGACGCAGCAACCGCCCCGGAGCCGGTTCCCGACTTGAGCGCGCCACCGAGCGACTGATCAGCTCAGCGTAATGTTCTCGCCGGCTTGCTGGCTGGCGAGGGCTGACAGCTTGCCCATCAACTCGGCGCCATCCCGGGTATCAATCCAGGCACTACCATCCCAGCGAAAATGGAAGCCGCCGGCCCGTGCGGCAACCCATATTTCACGCGCCACGCCGTGTCGATTGACGATGATCTTGCCGCCATCCTCGAACTCGATTTCCAGCACGCCGCCGGCGGCCAATTCGAAATCAATATCGGCCCCACTGGCCTCCAGTGCAGACTCGATCCGGGCCAATACTGCATCGGCCAAACCGTTGAATTCCTTGTCATCCATCGTGTGCTACCATCCCGCTCTTTGCTGACAACCCATCGCCAATGTCCAGAATTGCAGCCGTTTTACTGACTTTCAGCCTCGCCGCCTGTGGCATGAAAGGCCCTCTCGAATTGCCGCCCGGCCCGGCGCCGGAACCGCTGCTTGGCACACCGAAACCGGCCAAGCCGGCCACTAAGGCAAGCCCGGCCGATGTTAGCACGACCACCAAAACAAACACCCAATGAGCCCATTTACCCTGAAAGACGGCGTGCTGCATGCCGAATCCGTTGCCCTGCCGGCCATTGCCGACCAGTTCGGCACCCCCGCCTATGTCTATTCACGTGCCGCCCTGGAATCTGCACTCGGTGAATTCCACGATGTCCTCGCCAGCCACCCGGCCGGCCTGGGCGCACTCGTCTGCTATGCGGTCAAGGCCAACTCGAACCTCGCCATTCTGAATATCTTCGCCCGCCTCGGCGCCGGCTTCGACATCGTCTCGGGCGGCGAACTGCAGCGCGTCCTGGCAGCCGGGGCCGATCCGCAAAAGATCGTGTTTTCCGGGGTCGGCAAGACCGCTGACGAAATGAAACAGGCGCTTGAGGCGGGCATCTTCTGCTTCAACGTCGAATCAGCGCCCGAACTGGAGCGCCTCAACGAAGCCGCCGGCCAGCTTGGCAAGAAGGCGCCAGTCAGCTTGCGCGTCAATCCGAATGTCGACCCGAAGACGCACCCCTATATTTCCACCGGACTCAAGGAAGCGAAATTCGGCGTCGCCTATGACGACGCGCTGCCCCTCTATCGCCGTGCCGCTGCCTTGCCGAATATCGAGGTGGCCGGCATCGACTGCCATATCGGCTCCCAGTTGCTCGACCCGTCACCCTTCAGCGAAGCGCTTGAGCGGATTTTGGCGCTGATCGATCAGCTGACCGCAGCCGGCATCCATATCCACCACCTCGACCTCGGTGGCGGCCTCGGCATCAAGTACAAGGACGACCAGGTGCACCCGACCGTTGCCGCCTATCTGACGCCCTTGCTCGACAAGCTGGCTGGTCGCGGCCTGAAGGTCGTGCTCGAACCCGGCCGTCGGCTGGTCGGCAATGCCGGCCTGTTGCTGACCCGTGTCGAGTATCTGAAACCGGGTGAAGGCAAGAGTTTCGCCATCATCGATGCAGCCATGAACGACCTGATGCGCCCGGCGCTCTATGAAGCCTGGCATGACATTCTGCCCGTCGTGCCACATGGCGGCGAAAGCCGGGTTTATGACGTCGTCGGCCCGGTTTGCGAAACCGGCGATTTTCTCGGCCAGGCACGGCCGCTGGACATCGCAGCTGGTGACCTGCTCGCCGTGATGTCGGCTGGCGCCTACGGCATGGCGATGAGTTCCAATTACAACACCCGGCCGCGGGCGGTCGAAATCATGGTCGATGGCGACCGGACCTTCATCATCCGCCAGCGTGAAACAGTCGCCCAGCTATACGCCGGCGAAACCTTGTTGCCGCAATAAGCGACGTCGTGCGCCTCGACAAATGGCTGTGGGCTGCGCGTTTTTTCAAGACGCGCACGCTGGCCAGTGATGCGGTCAGTGGCGGCAAGGTCCAGCTTAACGGGACGCGCATCAAGCCATCCCGCGAAGTCAAAATCGGCGACCGCCTGGATGTCGCCAATAGCGAAACGCATTGGGAGCTTACGGTCCGGGCGCTTTCCGACAAACGCGGCCCGGCTCCCGAAGCACGGCTGCTCTATGAAGAAAGCCAGGCGAGTATCGCCAGCCGCGAAGCACAGCGCGAAACCCGCCAGCTGGTCGTCGATCCGGCAGCCGATTTGCACGGCCGTCCAACCAAGCGCGACCGCCGTCAGATCAACCGATTCGGCGGCTCATAACACCATCGCCAGCGCCAGCGGCAGGAACAACAGCGCCGCCAGATTGCCGATCAGCACAATCGACGCGACGCGCTCCGGTTCCTGCTTGTAACGTTCGGCAAAGAGGAAGTTGAGCACGGCCGGCGGCAAGGCACCGAAGACCAGCAGCATCGCGGCTTCCCGACCATGCAGGCCGAGCAGCTGGATGACCCCGGCAGAGATCAGCATGCCGGCAAGCGGCCGCAGCACAGCACTGCCGGTTGCCACCTTCCACTCGCGGAAGGAGACATCGGTCATCCGCACGCCGAGCGAGAACAGCAGCAACGGCACCGAAACGTCGCCGAGCATCTTGATGGCAATGACCAGCGGCTGCCAGATGGGAATCTTGAGCATGGCGACGGCCAACCCGGCGATTGCGGCAAAGACCACCGGCACCCGCCACAAGGTCAGCAGGCGGGCATGCGGATCGAGCAGCCGGGCGCCGAACGAAAAATGCAGGGTGTTCTCGACCATGAACAGGATGACCGCCGCCGGCAGCGCATCTTCGCCCCAGGCCAGCACGGCGAGCGGCAGGCCGATGTTGCCAGAGTTGTTGAAGATCATCGGCGGCACCAGCGTCTTTGGCTGCACACCGATCAACTTGGCGACCGGCCAGGCCAACAGGCCGCAGGTCGCCAGCACGATGAAGCCGCCCAGCGCCAGCGGCCCGAAAGCCACCAGATCGAAGGACTTGCCGGCCATCGCGGCGAAAACCAGGGCCGGGACGAAGACATCCATGTTCAGCCGGTTGGCCACGGCCATTTCCGGCTTGTGCTGGCGGGCGTAGAAATAGCCCGCGGCGATAATCCCGAAAATCGGGAAGAGAATGGCCAGCAGCCGGAAGGCCAGGCTATCCGGCGTCACAGAACGTAACGCGACAGGTCTTCGTCGGCGGCCAGCTCCCCGAGACGTTGATTGACGCTGGCTGCGTCGATGACGATCTTTTCCTGACCGGCCTTGCCGGCATCGAAGGAAATTTCCTCGAGCAGCTTTTCCATCACCGTATGCAGGCGACGGGCGCCAATGTTTTCAGTCTTCTCGTTTACCTGAAAAGCGATTTCCGCCAGCCGGCGGATACCGTCGGCGGCGAATTCGAGATGGACGCCTTCGGTTTCCAGCAATGCCTGGTATTGCCGCGTCAGGCAGGCGTCGGTCTGGGTCAGGATGCATTCGAAATCGGCTACTGACAGCGAATCGAGTTCGACGCGGATCGGGAAGCGCCCCTGCAGCTCGGGAATCAGGTCGGATGGTTTCGACAGATGGAAGGCCCCCGAGGCAATGAACAGGATGTGGTCGGTCTTGATCATCCCGTACTTGGTCGACACCGTGGTCCCTTCGACCAGCGGCAACAGGTCGCGCTGGACGCCCTGACGGGAGACATCGGCCCCCTGCATTTCGGAACGGCTGGCGATCTTGTCCAGCTCGTCGAGAAAGACGATGCCATTCTGTTCCACTGCGGTAACCGCCTGCTGTTTCACTTCCTCGTCATTGACCAGTTTGCCGGCCTCTTCCTCGGTCAGCAGCTTGAGCGCTTCCTTGATCTTCAGCTTGCGCGATTTCTTCTTGCCGCCGCCGATGTTCTGGAACATTCCCTGAATCTGCTGGGTCAATTCCTCCATGCCGGGCGGGGCGAAGATCTCGGCCTGCATGCCCGGCGCGGCGACTTCGATATCGATGTCCTTGTCGTCCAGCTCGCCCTCGCGCAGCTTCTTGCGAAATTTCTGGCGGGTCGCATTGTCTTCGGCCGGGCCGCTGTTCTCGGCATAAAACCCGGGGCTGCGGGCCGGCGGCAGCAGCACGTCGAGGATGCGATCCTCGGCTGCATCCTCGGCGCGCGAGCGCATCTGCTTGATGGCCCGCTCGCGATGGCTCTTGATGGCGATTTCCACCAGGTCGCGGATGATCGTTTCGACATCGCGCCCGACGTAACCGACTTCGGTGAACTTGGTCGCTTCGATCTTGATGAAGGGCGCGTTGGCGATCCGCGCCAGTCGCCGGGCGATTTCGGTTTTGCCGACGCCGGTCGGGCCGATCATCAGGATGTTCTTCGGGGTGATTTCCTGGCGCAGGGGTTCCGCCACCTGGGCTCGCCGCCAGCGGTTGCGCAGCGCAATGGCCACCGATTTCTTGGCATTGGTCTGGCCAACGATATGTTTGTCCAGCTCGGAAACGATTTCCTGCGGCGTCATCGATTCTCCAGCGCTCATTCCAGCACCTCGATGGTGAAATTGCGATTGGTGTAGATGCAGATATCGCCGGCAATCTCCAGCGACTTGGTAACGATGTCGCGCGGACTCAGTTCGGTATTTTCCAGCAAGGCACGGGCCGCGCTCTGGGCGTAGGAGCCACCCGAGCCGATGGCGACGATGCCTTGTTCCGGCTCGAGCACATCGCCATTGCCGGTGATGATCAGCGAGACGTCCTGGTCGGCCACCGAGAGCATCGCCTCCAGCCGGCGCAGCGCGCGGTCGGAACGCCAGTCCTTGGCCAGTTCGACCGCCGAACGCGTCAGGTTGCCCTGATGCTTTTCCAGCTTGGCTTCGAAACGCTCGAACAGCGTGAAGGCGTCGGCCGTACCGCCAGCGAAGCCGGCCAGAATGCGGCCCTGATACAGTCGCCTGACCTTTTTCGCAGTCGCCTTGATGACGATGTTGCCCAGCGTCACCTGACCGTCACCACCCATGGCGACCGAATTGCCCCGCCGCACCGACAGGATGGTCGTGCCGTGATATTGCTCCATGCTTTTTCCTGACTCTTAAAACTTGGGAACGATGATCCGGGCCTGCTTGTTCAGCCCGACCACGGCCATCAGCTCGGCGACCAGATGATTCGGGCTGCGGATCACGATGTCGCAACCCTTTGCCTTGAACGGCGCGATGCGATTGACCAGTTGCCCGGCCGAAAAGAAATCCATCCGGCGCACGGCGGAGAAATCGAGAATCGTTAGCTCCCCTGCTTCGAACACGGCGACCAGTTCATCGAAACGACAATTTTTGAGTTCGCCGGACAGGTAGTACGCCTCATCGCGCGGCCGCTCGCTGGCCTTTGGCACCACGGAGTGTTTGGCCGGCAAGGTTTCCCAGGACGGTGGCGACAATTCGAAAGTCACCGCGTAATCGACCGCCCGCTCCTCGAAGGTGTCCTGGGTACCGTGCCGTTGCAGCAACTCAAGCAGCAACAGCCAGGCCGTGGCGCGGGTTGCCTCACCCGCCACCAGACGCTCATTCAGTCGATCGATGAAACCCTCGACATGCTCCAGATCCACCGCGACACCGGTACGCCGTGCTTTTCTCAGCAGCGCGGCCAATTCGCCGGCGACATCGTCGTCGCAACCGACCAGCTTGCCGCAGTCGACGCGAACATCAATTTTCTGATCGACCAGTTTGGCCAACTCGGCGACCGGCTGCGCGCCATCGCCGGTCAACACCCCCTGCAGCACGAAAACCCGGGGGCCGGCAACGGCGGTCGGCGGCGCCGGGTGCTCCTGCCGCCAGGTTGGCGGCGAGGTTTCACAGGCCTCGGCAAACTCGAACCCGAGTTTTTCAAACGCCGCCCGGTCGCCCGTTGCCTGCAGCAAATCGAACAGCAAGCGCCAGAAGCGCATGCCTTCTTCGCGCGAATAGCTGCGAATCAGCATCTCGAGCAGGGCGCGGGCCGGGGCATCCTGGCTGTTGGCGAACATCACCACGACTTGTTCGATATCGGCCTGGACGGGATCGCCGCCCTGCTCGACGTCGATGGCCATGACGCTTGATTCGGTGAAATCGCGATCGAAATCTTCGCCGGAGAAATCGAAATCATCAGTAACCGCCAGCGGCATCAGGGGCGCTGACGGCGCCGGATTGCTGTTGGTGAACTCGAGATCGGGCAACGGCTCGGCCAGCGGGGCCGCAGCCTCCGGCTCAGGCTGTTTCAGGACAACGGGCGGCTCAGCGGGGCGGGGGCGGGCAGCCGGGCGCTCCGGCATTTTCTGAGGTTGTTTTTTGAAGAAGGAAAAAACCATAAGCACTCCGCGTACAGAATGGATGTTTTAGCACGCCATCCGGCGTCATGCAATGACCAGCCCTATGCCAATCAGGAGAAGCGCCAGGACCGGCCCGAACGGTTGGTCCAGGCCGAGCGCCAGTAGAAAGCCGGCAATATAGGCGAGGACGCCGATGACTTGGGCAAGGAGCAGCCCGCGCCGCCAGTTGGGCGCCCGCCGGAAGGCCAGCCAGGGCGGAATGAAGACCAGGGCAAATGCCCCCATCACCCCGATGCTCATGGTCGCCAGGGCCAGCAGCAAGGCGGCGAGCACATCGAAGCCGCTCTGCGTTGGCCAGGCATGCAGACCGCGCAGACGGAAAAAATCGGGATAAACATGGGCCAGCAGCAGGTGTTTGGCTAGCGCCCGCAGAATGGCCAAGGCGATCAGGCTACCGCCGGCAACCAGCCAGAGCTGTTCGCTGCTCGAGAAATAGAGCTGACCATCGAACAGGGCATGGCCGAGGCGCTCGGCCAGCGGATGATTGGCCGCCAGCAAGACCGCCACCGCCCAGCCGCCGAGCAGCAGCAAGGCATAACTGGCGCCACCGGCCAGCTTGCTGGCAAAAAACCGTTTGCCGGCCCCGACCAGGCCGGCCGCCGCCATACCGCCGAGCACCGGCGGCATGGCGATGACCAGGGCGAGCAAGGCACCGGCAGCGGCAACATGCGAATAGGCCAGCGCCGCCAGCCATTCATCGCGCAACCGCAGGTAACAGCCGAGCAGGGGCAGCACGATGGCAAGACAAAGGCCGGTCAGGAACGGCACCAGGAAGAGGTCACTCCACATCGCCGGCTCCCAGTACGATGACGCGATCGCAGACGGCTTCTACAAAAGCGGCGTCGTGACTGACGACAATCACCCCCGCCCCGGCTTCGGCCCTCTCGCGCAGGTGAGCCGTCAGGTGGGCGACACCGGCGGCATCGAGATTGTTGGTGGGTTCGTCGAGCAGCACAAGGTCGGCCGGCGCCTGCACAATGGCCCACAGCACCAGGTAATGGCGCTGACCGCCGGACAGGCGGTCGAGGCGGCTATCGATGCGCTCGGCCAGCCAGGGTGGCAGGCCGGCGGGACTGGCGCCGGTCAGCGCCAGCAATTCCCGGCCGGCCAGCGGCAGGCCGTCGACCGGCGGGATATCCTGGGTCTGCAAGGCCAGGCGCAGCCCCGGTTGCCGTTCGAGACGACCGGAGAAGACGGTTGCCCGGCCGGCCAAGGCCGCCAGCAGCGTGCTCTTGCCAACGCCGTTGGGGCCGGTCAGGCCGACGATCTCACCGGCTGCCAGCGTCAGGTCGACGGGCTGGGTGGCCGGCCGTTGCCAGCCGGCCACCAAGTGCTCGATGCGCAGCAGGAAACTCAAGGTAGAGCTTTCAATAAACGTTGCAGCGTGTCGTCAAACAGGCCGAAGAGATCTTTCGCCTCGGCCGTCCCGCCCACCGTATAGGGCAGCAGCACCGCCGGAATGCCCGCCTTGCCGGCAATCCACTGACTCGGACCATCCTGGTTGTAGGCGGCGCGCAGCACCATTTTGGCGGGCGTCGCTTGCTGCTTGGCCAGCAACCCGGTCAGATGTCCGCTGCTCGGCTCGATGCCGGGCTTTGGTTCAAGCGCCCCGACCTCCTTCATCGCCAACCAGTTGGTCAGGTAAACGAAGGAAGAATGATGGACCAGCACCGGCACGCCGCGCAGCGGGGCGGCCGCCTTCTCCCAGCGGGCCATCGCCGTCTGCCACTTGCCGGCAAATGCCTTGAAGCCGGCCTGATAGGCCGGACCATTGGCGGCATCGAGTTCCGCCATGCGGGTAGCCAGAGCCGCACCGACCAGCATCACGTTATGCGGATTGAGGTGGGTATGCGGATTGCCCGCCGCATGCACATCGCCATGGGCACGATCAAGCACGGCCGGGACATCCAGACGATTGACGTAGTTGGCGGCTTCGAAATAACCCGGGCTACCGGGCTGTATCGTCGAATTGCCCGAATCGCGGACGACCAGCGGCAGCCAGCCGATCTCCAGATCGGCGCCGGCGGCGACGACCAGCTGAGCCCGCCGCGCCTGGGCGAGCAATGACGGTTTGGCCTCGATCCGGTGCGGATCCTGAAAGGCGGTGGTGGCGCTATAGACGGTGACCTTGTCGCCGCCGATCTCCTTGGCCAGCGCCGCCCATTCCGGCACGGTGGCAAAGACATTGAGATTGGCCCAGGCCGGCAAGGCGGCCAGCGTCAGTAACAAAAGGGATAGTTGTTTGCGCATCGTCCGCTCCTAGAACTTGTGCGCACCATGGGCACCCAGGCTCATGATGTACTGCATGGTGAGTTGATTGTCGGTAATGCCCTGCATCGATTTGTCCTGGGCAAACTGCAGGCGAACGCGCGAGAACTCGCTCCAGCTGTAATCGATCATCGCCGTGGCTTTCTTCGGCTTGTAGGCGTCGACTGCCAGATTCGCCGCATTGAGACCGAAATCGCGTGTGCCGCTGTCGAGTTGCTCGTAACGCAGACCGGCCCGCCATTCGGGTGTGAATTGGTAGACGCCTTGCGCATACCAGCCGGACTGGCGCGTCCGGTAACTGCTGTCGACGGCGACATTGCACAGGCTGGCCGCGTCATCCGAACGGCAGCTCAGGGCCCCCTTCTCCTCCCGCGAGAAGTACTCGCTCTGGAACTTGAAGTTCTGGTATTTCGGATTGCCGTTCGGCGCCCATTTCCAGACGAAATCGGCCAACCAGGTTGTCGAGTCGCCGCTGAAGGCACCCTGCGCCGTCACCCCGGCCAGATCGGTGAAATCGGCACTACGCTCGCCCGCCTTGGTCTTCAGCCAGGACATGCCGACCCGCCAGCTATTCGAAATCCCAAGGTCGTCGCCGACATGGACATAGAGCGCCGACCCGTTAGCGCCATTGCGATTGCGCTCGGTGCCCGGGAAATTGGCGCCGCGGCCGACCTCCGCACCCAACTCGACAAACAGCGGCGTCGGTGCCAGCCATTTGAGCTGCACGCCATCCTGGGCGTAGCTGTCGCCGAACATCGCCTGGTACATCAGCGGCGCATCGGCGAAATCGCGCGCATGCGGGTGCTGCTCGTTGATATAGCCGATACCGGAGCGGAAGCGCCCGGCCTTCAGGCCGACGCCATGGCCGATAGCCAGTGACTGGAACCAGGCCTCCTCGACTTCGGCCTGGCCATCGGCCATGGCAATAATTGCTTGGCCGCGCCAGTAAGGATCGATGTTGGCGGCCAGCACGAGCTCCGTTTCATCGGCCGAGAAGCCGCGCTTGTTGGCGCCTTCGATACCGGCCGGAAAAAATCCGGTGATACCGCGGTTCGGAATATCCTTCATCTGGCGAAACTTGCCTTGGAGGATCAGCGACACTTCTGGATTGAAAGCGCTGGCCGAGGCTTGCGCCTGCGGGGCGGCGGCAACCACTGGGGCCTGGGCCGGCTGAGCCGTCTTGCTCTCGGCTTCGGCCAGTTTGTTTTCGAGCGCGGCGATGCGCTGCTCGTAGCTTTGCTTCATTTCGGCGATCTGGGCGCGAATGGCGGCCAGATCGGCATCACTGCCAGCCGCCTGGGCCGCGCACGACGCAGCAAGCAAGGCAGCCATGGCAAAAGACTTCTGCATGGGATTCTCCTGAAAAATGCACGGGTTCGGCCGCCAACGGCGCGTCTCGGTAAAGACAAGCCGTGTCAGGCGGGCGACGCTTTAGAAAAGGCAGTTTTCAGGCAGAAGGAGGATCGCGTTGGCGCGCCAGCGGCGGCGGGAAGGCTGTGCGCGCATGCGTTTGCAGCGTTTCCGGCCGCACATAGGCAGTGACGACCGGCGGCAACACCGCCAGCGATGGCAGGGCCGAACCGAGGTCGTGCGCCGCCAGACAGAGTTCGCAGACGTGCGTCGGCGGCGCCCCCTCGTTGTCCACCGCATGCCCGACGGCATGCGCCCCCGCCGCCAGTTGGGCGAAGAGGAGAACGGCAACGAGAAGAAGATGGCGCAGCGAATTCACGATGAGAGTTTAATCGACCTGGACGAGCAAGCCTTTGAGATATTCACCTTCCGGAAAGTTCAGTGCCACCGGATGGTCGGCCGCCCCGGCCAGACGCCGGACAATGCGCGCCTCGCGCCCGGCGTCGTGGGCCGCGCCGGCGACGATCTTCTGGAACAGCTCAAGGCCGATGCCGCCGGAACAGGAATAGGTCATCAGCAGACCGCCCGGCCTCAACAGTTTGAAGCCGAAGACATTGATGTCCTTGTAAGCCTTGGCGGCCCGCTCCGCATGGGCGGCCGAGGGGGCGAACTTGGGCGGATCGAGGACGATCAGGTCGAACAACCGCCCTTCCTTGCGAAAATCGCGCAGCGCCTGGAAGACGTCAGCCTCGCGCCACTCGGCCCGTTCGGCCGGCAGTTGCGGATTCAGCGCCAGATTGGCCTTGGCCTGCTCGAGCGCCGGGCCGGAGGAATCGATCGAAAGGACGCTCGCCGCGCCGCCAGCCAGAGCCTGCAGCGAAAAGCCGCCGGTGTAGCAGAAGCAGTTCAGGACATCCTTGCCGGCCGACAACTGGCCGAGCAAGGCGCGGTTGTCGCGCTGGTCGAGATAGAAGCCGGTCTTGTGGCCGCCGACGATATCGACCGCCAACTTGACACCGTTTTCGGCGATGGCCAGCGGGGTCGTCGGCGCTTCGCCGTACAACCAGCCGGTGGTCGGCTCCAGGCCTTCGAGGCCGCGCACGTCGGAATCCGAACGTTCGTAGATGCGGGCGCAGCCGGTCGCCTTGACCAGCCCGGCAACAATCGCGTGGCGCCACTTGTCGGCCCCGGCCGAAGTCAGCTGCAGCACCACGGTATCGCCGTACTGGTCGGCAATCACCCCGGGCAGCCCGTCCGACTCGGCATGGATCAGCCGCAAGCCGGCCTGGCCAAGCAACTCGGGCAGGGCCTGCCGCCGTTCGACGGCCGCCGCAACGCGGCGCTTGAAGAAGGCATCATCCACCGATTCTTCCGGATCGAAAGTCCAGAAACGCCCACGGATCTGCGATTTCGGACTGTACGCCGCACGGCCCAGCGGGCGCAGATTGTCGGCCAGCACCTCGACCGTATCACCCGGTCGGGCCCTGCCTTCGAGACGCCCGACCGAACCGGCAAACAACCACGGATGATGCTGCTTGAACGCGGAGCGTTCCTTACCCGGCATGAGAATCAGCTGAGCCATGTTTTTCTCGACCTCAAATGCAAGAGGCCCCGGTTACCGCAAGGTAACCGGGGCCCAACAAACCTGAATTGGCTTAAGCGCCCAGTGCCTTGCGATTGCGTGCGTGGCATTCGGCAGCGTAGATGACCTTGAACATGGTCTTGCCGGTGCCCTTGAACAGGCGCTTGGTGGACTTGGAAACGCTGCGGCGTTCCAGCGACGAACGGCGGGTACGATTGATAGCCATGACTAACTCCTTGATTCCGGCGAAATTTTGAACTCCCAATAATAGAGGCTGGCGAAGAAAAGGTCAATTGAAGCGTATTTTTTGTCGATTTTCCCCGGCCGCCGAAGCCAACCGCTAGCGCTTGGCGCGCGGATGCGCCGAGTCATAGACCTTGGCCAGATGCTGAAAATCGAGATGGGTATAGACCTGCGTCGAAGCGATGCTGGCGTGGCCGAGCATTTCCTGTACCGCGCGCAAATCGCCGGACGACTGCAGCACGTGTGAAGCAAAGGAGTGGCGCAACATGTGCGGATGGACGTGTTGCGGCAGGCCGAGTTGCACGGCACGGCGGGCCAGGCGCAACTGGATCATGCGATGGCTGATGCGCGTGCCGCGCCGGCTGACAAAAAGGGCAGCCTCGTTGACCGCCGCCAAGGTATCGCGCAGCGCAGCCCAGGCGGCGAGCGCCTCGCGGGCCTTGCTGCCGACCGGGACAATGCGCGCCTTGCTGCGCTTGCCGAGGACGCGAATTTCACCTTCATCGAGCGCCGATTCAAGGGCTGCGAAATCGAGCGCCGCGAGTTCGGCCAGGCGCAGGCCTGATGAATAGAACAACTCGAACATCGCCGCATCGCGTGCCGCCAGTACCGGATCGGCCTCGTCATCGGGTTCGAGCAGATGCGCCGCCTCATCGACCGACAGGGCATTCGGCAGATGCTTCGGGGATTTCGGGGCGCGAATGCCGTCGCAGGGGTTGGCGCGCACCACGTCGCCTCGCCCCAACCACTTGAAAAAGCCGCGCCAGGCCGACAACAGCCGCGCCAGCGAACGGCCGGAAAGGCCCTGGCCATGCATTTGCGCGACAAAACGGCGAACGTGATGGACCTGCAGTTCGGCCAGCGGCGTTTCGCCAGCCAGCGTCACCAAACGGACGAGATCGCGCCGGTAATTGCTGACGGTATGGGGCGACTGCCGCCGTTGCTCGGCCAGCTCGGCCAGATACGCAGCGACGGCAGCAGTGGAGCTCACAGTACGCTCTTGGTCACCCGGGCGAGCGCGGCGGAAACCATCTCGCCGAGACGTTCGAGGTAAAGCGTGCCCATGTCGGCGTAGAAACGCTGCGTCTCTTCGCTGCCCAAGGCGATCATGCCGATCGTGCCACCGCCGTTGCGCAGCGCGATCAGCGCTTGCGAGCGAACGTGATTGGCATGCTCGCCGAACCACGAAGCGGTACCGAAGCCGGCGGTCGAACCGCAATACGGACGGCTGAGCGTTTCGGCGAAAACCTGCAACTCTTCGCTGACGGCGGCGAATTCCGGCAGGTCATCGATGTCGGCCGGCGTGTTCCACAAGCGTAGCGCGACATGCGGCACGGTAAAGTCGTCGCGCAAATGGAAGTTCAACAGATGAATGACCGCCTGGAAGGTTTCAGCGGCAACCAGCGCCACGGCCAGGCGATGCACCTTCTCGCTGATGGCATCGTTTTCCTCGCCAAAGGCAGTCAATTCGGCCAGCTTGCTTTCCGTTTGCCGGTTCTTCTCGCGCAAGGTCAGCATCTGGCGCTCGGCCAGCGAAATGGCGCGGCCGCCATGCGGATGCGGCAGGAAAATCTGCGCGATCAGGTCGGCGTACTGCTCGAAAAATCCAGGGTTGTTCTTCAGGTAATCGGCAACATCTTCGGGGAACAGCGCACTCATAATTCAATTTCTCCAGTGAAGACCGTCATTGCCGGTCCGGTCATCAGCACGGGCCGCTCGGCGCCGCCCCAGACGATGCTCAAATCACCGCCACGCGTGCTGACCCGCACCGGCGAATCGAGCAGGCCGCGGCGAATGCCAGCGACCACCGCGGCGCAAGCACCGGTGCCACAGGCCAGCGTTTCGCCCGACCCGCGTTCATAGACGCGCAATTTGATGGCATGCCGGTCGATCACCTGCATGAAGCCGGCGTTGACCCGCTGCGGAAAGCGTTCGTGGTTTTCGATCAGCGGACCGTGCTCGCCAACCGGCGCCAGATCGACGCTATCGACAACCTGGACGGCATGCGGATTGCCCATCGAGACGACGCTGATGTCGAGTGTTTCGTCTGCCACGTCGAGCGAGTAGATGATCACATCGTCGTCGTGCAGGAAGGGAATCTGGTTTGGCGAGAAGCGCGGAATGCCCATGTCCACGGTGACGCTGCCGTCCGCTTCGAGACGCGGCGCGATGATGCCGCTTTTCGTCTCAACGCGAATTTCGCGCTTGTCGGTCAGCCCTGCTTCATGCACGAAACGGACGAAGCAGCGTGCGCCATTGCCGCACTGCTCGACCTCGCTGCCATCGGCATTGAAGATGCGATACCGAAAATCGATCTCCGGCTGACTGGGCTTTTCGACCAGCAAAATCTGGTCGCAGCCGACGCCGAAATGGCGATCGGCCAGGTAGCGCAGCTGTTCCGGGGTCAGGGAAATCTGCTGACGAATGCCGTCGAGGACAACGAAGTCGTTGCCCAGCCCGTGCATTTTCGAGAATTTGAGTTTCACATGCCGCTCCGCTGAGTAATTAAAAAAGAATAGCAGAGACAGCAACTTGTCTCAAATTCTTAAAGTTTTTTCTCCATCACGAAATCGTCCATCACGAAACCGTGACCGATGTCGTCAACAATCGCCTCGCGCACGGCAAAACCGTATTTCTTGTACGAACCGATGGCCTTGTCGTTGCGTTTGTTCACCGCCAGGATCACGCACGGATAACCCAGCTTCTTGGCCCGCGCCGCGACATGCGCGATCAGTTGGCCGCCGACGCCCTTGCGCTGAACATCCGGATGAATATAAAGCTTGTCGAGCTTGAACTCACCCTTGTATATCTCGCTGAAGGCGAAGCCGACGCGACGTCCTTCATGGAAGGCCTGATCCAGCCACTTGTCGGCATCCTCGATATCGTCATAGAGCCGTTCGTGGCCGTAACGCTGTTCGAGCATGAAGTCGATCTGTTCCTGGGTGATGATGCCCGGGTAGGTGGCCTGCCAGATTTCGCGGGCCAGTGTCGAGATGGCCGGCACGTCGGGCGGCGTGACGGGACGAATTTCGATGTTCAGGCTGCTCATTTGTAAAACCTCTGTTCTCCGGGTGGCCGGGTCTTGAACCGCTTGTGCAACCAGAAGTACTGTTCCGGCATGCGCAGTACCTGGCTTTCGATAAACCGATTAACATACTCCGTATCCGCCTCGACGCTTGCCCCGGGGAAGTCTTGCCAGGGCGGCATCACCTCGACTTCGTAGCCATCCGCCACCTGACGGGTGATGCAGGCAACCACCCTGGCCCCGGTCAGGCGGACCAGCCGGGCAACACCCGGGATAGTCGCGGCCTGCACGCCGAAGAACGGCACGAAAATCGATTCCTTCGGACCAAAGTCCATATCCGGCAGATAGTAGAACTGATGCCCCGCCTTCATTGCCTTGATGATGCCGCGCATCCCCTCCTGACGGGAAAAGAGCACGGTCGGGTTAAATCGCTTGCGGCCATCATAAAGCAACTTGTTGAAAACCGGATTCTTCTGGTTTGAATAGACGCTGCAACCGGTGACGTACATCGAAATTCGCGTCGCCCCGGCATCGAGACCGACAAAATGCGGCGACAGCAGGATGATCGGTTTGCCTTCCGGATCGTTCAAATGTTCGGCACCGTGGATCCGGATGATGCGCTCCAGTCGCTCCTTCGATGCCCACCAGCCGAGCGTCCGGTCGAGCACGGCGCGACTGAAGGCAATGAAATGGCGGCGCGCCAGATCCTCGCGTTCGGCTTCCGTTTTTTCCGGAAAACACAGGCGCAGATTGGTCAACGCCACCTTGCGCCGCTCGCGACCAACCGCGTACAGCAGGGCACCCAGCGCACCGCCGATAGCCCGCAGGACAGGCAAGGGCAGCCAGTGCAAAAGCCAGAGAAAACCAACCAGAAGATAAGTAAACAATAGTTTCAAGACAAATTACTCCACCGGCGGCGCATCGGCGCCGCCCGGCTGTTTGTAGCGGTTGTAACCCCACAGGTACTGCGTCGGACATTCGCGGACCAGCGCCTCGATCTCATGATTGATCTGCTGGGCGCGCTCCACGGTAGCTCCGCTCAGCGGCTGGCGCGGCGGGTGAAAATGCAGGCGGTAGCCACGTCCGGCCGGCAACCGCTCGCCCCAGGCCATCAATGTCGTCGCCCCGGTTTCGGTCAGGCGTGCCGCCAGGGTCATCGTATAGGCCGGTTTGCCGAAGAACTTGAGCCAGACGCCTTCGCCAACTTTCGGCGCCTGATCCGGCAACATGCCGATCGCTTCACCTTTTTTCAGCGCCTTGATCAGCGCCCGCACCCCCGACAAATCGGCCGGCGCCAGATGCAGACGCTCGCGCTTGCGGCCATCGAGAATCATTTTTTGGATTGAGGCCTGACGCGGCGGCCGGTAAAGCACGGTCACATCGCCGAAGGCCGAATAATACTGGGCGGTAATCTCGAAACAACCGAGATGCGGCGTCATGAAAACAATGCCCTTGCCGGCCTGCTGTGCTGCCTCGACATGCTCCCAACCGCATACCTCGACGACCTGGGCGTTGGTCTCCGCCAGCGTCCGCAACCAAATGCGGGCCAGTTCGACCATTTGCTTGCCCGCCTCGGCCACCGCCGCGCCGCGTAGCGCTGAATCGATACCGGCTTGCGCCATGTTCTCCTGCACATGGCGACGATAGGTTGGCGACAGCAGATAGGTCAGCCAGCCAAGCCAGCCACCCAGGCGGTGCACCAGCGACAAAGGTAGCCGGGAAAGAATCCTGAAAAGAAAAACCATGCGACTCCGGGGGTTGATACCCGCCGTGAAAAGTTTAATATTATGGGATCGCCGAGTTAAACAGACAACTTGCGGGGCGATTTACAAATTCTGCTAAAGCGTCACCCGCTCATGGTCCGAGGCTGGTAACGCCAGATCAAAGGACCATTGGAGCATCGCATGAGCGAGTACTTCTTCACTTCGGAATCGGTTTCCGAAGGCCATCCCGACAAAGTCGCCGACCAGATTTCCGATGCCATCCTCGATGCCATCCTGGCCCAGGACAAGCATTCCCGCGTCGCCGCCGAAACGCTGTGCAACACCGGTCTGGTCGTACTGGCCGGTGAAATCACCACCAACGCCAACGTCGATTACATCCAGGTGGCGCGCGACACCATCAAGCGCATCGGCTACGACAACACCGACTACGGCATCGATTACCGCGGCTGTGCCGTGCTGGTCGCCTACGATAAGCAAAGTCCGGACATCGCCCAGGGCGTCAACAAGGCCTACGACGACGGCCTCGACCAAGGTGCCGGCGACCAGGGCCTGATGTTCGGCTACGCCTGCGACGAAACGCCATCGCTGATGCCGCTGCCGATCTACCTGTCGCACCGCCTGGTCGAACGCCAGGCCATGCTGCGCAAGGACGGTCGCCTGCCGTGGGCGCGCCCGGACGCCAAGTCGCAGGTCACCATCCGTTACGTCGACGGCAAGCCGCACTCGATCGACACCGTCGTGCTGTCCACCCAGCACTCGCCGGACATCAGCCTGGAAGACCTGCGCGAAGCGACCATTGAAGAAATCATCAAGCCGGTGCTGCCGAAGGAACTGATCAAGGGCGACATCAAGTACCTGGTCAATCCGACCGGTCGCTTCGTCGTCGGTGGCCCGCAGGGTGACTGTGGCCTGACCGGCCGTAAGATCATCGTCGACACCTACGGCGGTGCCGCACCGCACGGCGGTGGCGCCTTCTCCGGCAAGGATCCGTCGAAAGTGGACCGATCCGCCGCCTATGCCGGTCGTTACGTCGCCAAGAACATCGTTGCCGCCGGTCTCGCCTCGCGCTGCCTGGTGCAGATTTCCTACGCCATCGGCGTTGCCCATCCGACGTCGATCATGGTCGACACCTTCGGCACCGGCAAGGTCAGCAACGAAACCCTGACCGCCCTGATCGCAAAACACTTCGATCTGCGGCCGAAGGGCATCGTCAACATGCTCGACCTGCTCCGCCCGATCTACCAGAAGACCGCCGCCTACGGCCACTTTGGTCGCGACGAGCCGGAATTCACCTGGGAAAGTACCGATCGCGCCGCCCTGCTCAAGGGCGACGCCGGGCTGTAACACCACGACGCACCAACAAAGGGGAGCCATCACGGCTCCCCTTTTTCGTCAGGACAATTTGAACCGCTAGCGGGCCGACGACAAAATCCAAAACCGGTTTATAATCCTCGGCCTACCGAGGGGCGCTGCAGGAGATCACTCCCAGGCTCGGTTTAAAACGGCGCTCACTGATCAACCCTGCCGGGCGCAGGGGGCCGCCGGTGAGTATCCAAGCCGTCTTTCCCCTCCCCGTCACAGTTATTTAGGAGCTTACTGTGGCTGAATTCAAAGATTACGTTATTGCCGATCTGAACCTTGCCGACTGGGGTCGCAAGGAAATCCGCATTGCCGAAACCGAAATGCCGGGCCTGATGGCCATTCGCGAAGAATTTGCGAAGACCCAGCCGTTGAAGGGCGCGCGCATCACCGGTTCGCTGCACATGACCATCCAGACCGCCGTCCTGATCGAGACGCTGACCGCGCTTGGCGCCGAAGTCCGCTGGGCTTCCTGCAACATCTTCTCGACCCAGGATCACGCCGCTGCCGCCATTGCCGCCGACGGCATCCCGGTCTTCGCGGTCAAGGGCGAAACCCTGGTCGATTACTGGGATTACACCCACCGCATCTTCGAATGGACCGACGGCGGCTATTCGAACATGATTTTGGATGACGGCGGCGATGCCACCCTGCTGCTGCACCTCGGTGCCCGTGCCGAAAAGGACATCTCGCTGCTCGCCAAGCCGGGCTCGGAAGAAGAAACCATCCTGTTCGCCGCGATCAAGGCCAAGCTGGCCGTCGATCCGACCTGGTACTCCGTGCGCCTGGCCCAGATCAAGGGCGTCACCGAAGAAACCACCACCGGCGTCCATCGCCTGTATCAGATGCATCAGCGCGGCGAACTGAAGTTCCCGGGCATCAACGTCAATGACTCGGTCACCAAGTCCAAGTTCGACAATCTCTACGGCTGTCGCGAATCGCTGGTCGATGGCATCAAGCGTGCCACCGACGTGATGATCGCCGGCAAGGTCGCCGTCATCATCGGCTACGGCGACGTCGGCAAGGGCTGCGCCCAGGCCATGCGCGCCCTGTCGGCCCAGGTCTGGGTCACCGAAATCGACCCGATCTGCGCCCTGCAGGCGGCCATGGAAGGCTACCGCGTCGTCACCACCGAATTCGCCGCCGACAAGGCCGACATTTTCGTCACCACGACCGGCAACTTCCACGTCATCACGCATGACCACATGGTCGCGATGAAGAACAACGCCATCGTCTGCAACATCGGTCACTTCGACAACGAAATCGACGTCGCTTCGATCGAAAAGTACCAGTGGGAAGAAATCAAGCCGCAGGTCGATCACGTCATCTTCCCGGACGGCAAGCGCATCATCCTGTTGGCCAAGGGCCGCCTGGTGAACCTCGGCTGCGGCACGGGCCATCCGTCCTACGTGATGAGTTCCAGCTTCGCGAACCAGACGATCGCCCAGATCGAACTGTGGACGGAAGCGGTCAAGGGCTCGAACAAGTACCCGATTGGCGTGTACACGCTGCCCAAGCACCTCGACGAGAAGGTCGCCCGTCTGCAGCTGAAGACGCTGAACGCCCAATTGTCCGAGCTGACCGACGAACAGGCCGCCTACATCAGCGTCCCCAAGGAAGGCCCGTACAAGGCCGACCACTACCGCTACTAAGCCATGCGCCTGCTCGCCATCTGGATCGTCAATGCACTGGCCTTGCTGGTGCTGCCTTATGTGGTGCCTTCGGTTCAGGTGGCGAGCTTCGGCACGGCGCTGATGGTGGCGCTCGTGCTCGGGTTGATCAACGCCGTGCTGCGGCCGCTGCTCATCCTGCTGACCTTGCCGGTCACCCTGCTGACCATGGGCCTGTTCATTTTCGTGATCAACGCCCTGCTCTTCCAGTTGGCCGGCAATCTGGTCGACGGCTTCAATGTCGGCGGCTTCTGGCCAGCGCTGCTCGGCTCCATCGTCTATAGCCTGATCTCCTGGATCCTCAGCAGCCTGTTCTTTTCAGCCAGGAAACCCTGATGCCGCGGGCCGATCAGCTGCTGGTCGAGTCCGGCCTCGCCGTGTCGCGCACCGCTGCGCAACGATTGATTGCTGCCGGGCGCGTCAGCTGGGCGGGCGGGGTGATCAGCAAACAGTCGCAGGAATTGGCCGCCAATACACCGCTGACCGTGACCAGCGACCCCGACGACCGCTACGTCTCGCGCGGCGGCCTGAAGCTGGCTGGCGCCCTGGGCGAAACCGGCATTGCCATCGCCGGCAAGACCTGTCTCGACGTCGGCCAATCGACCGGCGGTTTTACCGATCGCCTCCTGCAATCCGGGGCGCGCCATGTGGTCGGCGTCGACGTCGGTCACGACCAGTTGCATCCTCGTCTACTCGCCGATCAACGCGTCACCAGCTTCGAAGGCATCAACTGCCGGGCGCTGAGCCCCGACGATCTCGGCGAAGCGTTCCCGCCAGCCGGTTTCGACCTGATCGTCGGCGACCTCTCCTTCATCTCGCTGACCCTGATCCTGCCGCAACTACCGGCTCTGCTGGCCGACCACGGCGACCTGCTGATGCTGGTCAAGCCGCAGTTCGAGGTCGGCTTTGGCAAGGTCGCCCGCGGCGGCATCGTCCGCGACTCGACACTTTTTGCCGAAGTCGAAAGCAAGCTCCGGAACTGCGCCCAAAACCTTGGCCTCACCGTCCGCGCTTGGCTCGACAGCCCGATTACCGGCGGCGACGGCAACCGCGAATTTTTCATCTGGTTGAACAAATGAACCCTGAAATCTCCATCGAGTTTTTCCCGCCGCAAACGCCGGAAGGCGTAGACAAGCTGCGTACCGTGCGCGGCGAGCTGGCCAAACTGAAACCCGCCTTCTTTTCGGTAACCTATGGCGCCGGCGGCTCGACCCGGGAACGCACGTTCTCCGTCGTCAAGGAAATCGCCACCGAAGGCTTCGATGCGGCGCCCCACCTGTCGTGCATCGGTTCGACGCGCGACAGCATTCGCGAAATCCTCGGCGAGTACAAGGCGGCCGGCATCAAACGTACCGTTGCGCTGCGCGGCGACCTGCCCTCAGGCATGGCCGAAGCCGGCGAGTTCCGCTACGCCAACGAACTGGTCGAATTCATCCGGGCCGAAACCGGCGACTGGTTCAGCATCGAAGTCGCCGCCTACCCGGAGTGGCACCCGCAGGCCCGCAGCCCGAAGGATGACCTCGAAGCCTTCGCCCGCAAGGTCAAGGCCGGCGCCAACTCGGCCATCACCCAGTATTTCTACAACGCCGACGCCTATTTCCATTTCGTCGATGAAGCGCGGGCGCTGGGCGTCACGATACCGATCGTGCCGGGCATCATGCCGATCGCCGGGTTCACCAAGCTGGCCCGTTTCTCGGATGCCTGCGGTGCCGACATCCCGCGCTGGATGCGCAAGAAATTTGAAAGCTATGGCGACGATGCCGAGTCGATTCGTGCCTTCGGTCTCGATGTCGTCACTGAGTTGTGCGAACGCCTGCTCAAGGGCGGCGCCCCCGGTCTGCATTTCTATTGCATGAACCAGTCGGCACTGACCACCGAGATATGCCAGCGACTCGCCTGACCCAAGATTGGCGGCACGAAGCACCGGCAACCTGGAATAGCCCGATTTTTTCAGGCTTTTTCACGAACAATTGTCGACAAACAGCAATTTCGTTGACGCCGGTTTACCCCATCTATATAATTCGCGCTCCCTCGGCGGGTCGGTAGCTCAGTCGGTAGAGCAGCGGACTTTTAATCCGTTGGTCCCGAGTTCGAATCTCGGCCGACCCACCAGTCGCAGAAGGAATCTTGGGGCGCTAGCTCAGTTGGTAGAGCAGCGGACTCTTAATCCGTAGGTCGACAGTTCGAATCTGTCGCGCCCCACCAAGAATTCACCGGATAAAGGCCAATCGTCAGGTTGGCCTTTTTCTTTGTCCATTTTTTGGACTGCTTGTTTCCGGCGTGGTCGTCAGCCAAACCACAATCCATAGTGCGGACATTCACCGAAAACGAGCGGCGCCATCGGTCTTTGACGGGTATGCTCCGTAACATCCGTGCCGTGCATTGGATCAACAAGGCTTTATCGCAACAGGTAGAGCAAGCTCATCAACGGTGAACGTCTGCATGAACTTGAGTATTTTTCAGAACTGGTCGCTCAAGACCCGGGCAACCCTCTTCACGCTGGCCATTTTCCTCGGCGGCCTGTGGACGCTTGCCTTGTACGCCAGCCAGATGCTGCACAACGACATGCAACGCCTGCTCGGCGAGCAGCAGGTTTCGACGGTTACCTTCATCGCCGCCGAGATTAATCGTGAACTCGGGGATCGCCTAAGCGCCCTGAAGGCAACGGCGAAAATCATCAGCCCAACGGTACTGAGCGGCCCGACGACTATTCAGGACTTCCTCGAACAGCGCCCGGTTCTGCAAAACCAGTTCAATGGCGGCATCGCCGTCCTCGATCGCACCGGCACCGCAATTGCCGATGTACCTCGGACAGCCGGACGAATCGGCGTCAACTATCAGGACGTCGAGAGCGTAGCCACCGTGCTGCGCGAGGGGAAAGCGATGATCGCCCGACCGGTGATGGGGAAAAAGCTGCGCGCCCCGATTTTCACGATGCTGGTCCCCATTCTCGATGCCGAGGGCGGCGTCGTCGGCGTCCTGAGCGGGATAACCAACCTGAGCACGCCGAACTTCCTCGATCAGATTACCGAGAACCACTACGGCAGAAGCGGCTACTACCTTCTTCAAGAGCCGAGCGCCAGACTGATCATCACCGGCAGCGGCAAGGCGCACATCATGCAGTCGCTTCCGCCCCCCGGCGTCAACGCGCTGGTCGACCGACACCTTGCCGGCGATGATGAAACGGCGGTCACCGTCGATCCGTTTGGCACCGAAATACTCGCATCGGCGCGCCGCATCCCGATCGCCAACTGGCTCGTGGTCGCCGCTTTGCCCACCGCCGAAGCATTTGCCCCAATTCGCGCCATGCAGCAGCGGATGATCGGGGCGACGATCCTGCTCACCGTGCTGGCCGGCCTCCTGACCTGGTGGATGTTGCGACGGCAACTGGCCCCGATGCTGGCGACCATTAAGACATTGGCCAGCCTGGCCGAGAAGGATCAGCCGCTGCGGCCCTTGCCTATCGCCCGTCAGGACGAAGTCGGGCAATTGATCGGCGGCTTCAATCGCTTGCTCGAAACGGTGCGGCAAAGGGAGGAGGCGCTGATCGAGAGCGAGGCGCGTTTCCGCAATTTTTTCGAGAAAAATTCCTCGGCGATGCTGATCATCGATCCGGCCACCGGGTCCATCAAGGAAGCCAACAAGGCGGCCGCCGCTTATTACGGTTATTCATCGGCGCAACTGACCGGGATGCCGATTAGCAACATCAACACCCTGCCGGCGGCCAGCATTGCCGAGGACAGGCAGCGGGCGATGAAAGAGGAGCGTAACTATTTCCAGTTCCGCCACCGCCTCGCGTCGGGCGAGATCCGCGATGTCGAGGTGCATGCGACACCGATGGAAATGGGCGGACGCACCCTGCTGTTCTCGATCATTCACGATATCACCGAACGCAAGCAGGCCGAGGACGATCTGCGCATTGCGGCGGTCGCCTTCGAGTCGCAACAAAGCATGATCGTCACCGATGCCAACCGGGTGATTCTGCGGGTAAACAGGGCCTTCATCGAGAACACCGGCTACAGCACCGAGGAGGTGCTGGGCCAGACACCGCGCCTGCTCCATTCCGGACGTCAGGACAAGGATTTTTATCGCGCGATGTGGGAGACCATCGGCCGCACCGGCGGCTGGCAAGGCGAGGTCTGGGACCGCCGCAAGAATGGCGAAATTTTCCCCAAATGGCTGACCATTACGGCCGTCAAGCGTGATGATGGCGTCGTCACGCATTACATCGGCACGCACCACGACATTACCGAACGCAAGCAGGCCGAAGAAAAAATCGAGGCGCTGGCATTCTTTGACCAGTTGACCGGCTTGCCCAACCGCACACTGCTGCTCGATCGCTTGAAGCAGGCGCAGCGGAGCAGCGCCCGTAGCGGCAACTACTGCGCCTTGCTCTTCCTCGACCTGGACAATTTCAAGACGCTCAACGACACGCTCGGTCACGAGGTCGGCGACCTGCTCCTCAAGCAAGTCGCCCAGCGACTGCTGAGCTGTGTGCGCGAAGGCGACTCGGTCGCCCGCCTGGGCGGCGACGAATTCGTCGTGATTCTCTCCGGCCTGAGCGGCAATGAGCGGGAGGCCGTCAATGGCACCGAGACGGTTGCCGAGAAAATACTTGCCGCGCTCAACCAGATTTACCAGCTCGGCGACGTTGGCCATCACAGCACGGCGAGCATTGGCGCCACCTTGTTCAATGGCGCCCGGACACCGATCGACGAGTTGATGAAGCAGAGCGATCTCTCGATGTACAAGGCCAAGTCGGCGGGGCGCAATACGTTTCGCTTCTTCGACCCGGCGATGGAGATCGCCGCCAAGGAACGGGCGGCGCTCGAAGGCGATCTGCGGCGGGCGCTGGCGGACGGCCAGTTCCTGCTCCATTACCAGGCCCAGATGGCCGATGATGACCGCCTGACCGGGGCGGAAGTCCTCGTCCGCTGGCAGCACCCGCGGCGCGGCATGGTGTCGCCGGCCGATTTCATTCCGCTGGCGGAAGAATCCGGGCTGATCCTGCCGCTCGGCCAGTGGGTTCTGGAAACGGCCTGCCGGCAATTGGCGACCTGGGCGCGCCGGGCCGACATGGCGCATCTGACGCTGGCGGTCAATGTCAGCGCCCATCAACTGCACCAGGCCGACTTCGTCGAGCAGGTCCTCGGCGTTCTGGACGAGAGCGGCGCCAATCCGCAGCACTTGAAGCTGGAGCTGACCGAAAGCCTGCTGGTCGATAACGTCGAGGCGATCATCGAGAAAATGTCCGCACTGAAAGCCAAGGGCGTCGGCTTCTCGCTCGATGACTTCGGCACCGGCTACTCCTCGCTGTCCTACCTCAAGCGCTTGCCGCTCGACCAGTTGAAGATCGATCAGTCCTTCGTCCGCGACGTGCTGATCGACCCGAACGATGCGGCGATTGCCAAAACCGTCGTCGCGCTGGCCCAGAGCCTTGGCCTCGGGGTGATCGCCGAAGGGGTTGAAACGAAAGCGCAGCGCGACTTCCTGGCCGACGCCGGCTGCCATGCCTATCAAGGTTATTTCTTCAGCCGCCCCTTGCCGCTCGCCGACTTCGAGAAATTTGTCGAGCAGCGTTGATTTGCCCGACCGGGCGATGCGTTCTGAAAAACGAAAGGCCAGTCAAAATGACTGGCCTTTTACTGACTGGCTTGCTCGGCCGGAACAGAGCAAAAGCCGGCGCTAACCCTTATTTGCGACCGAATTTTTCGGCCAGCTGACTCAGCTTTGCCGCCCGCACCTGTTCCGCCTTGGCCGCCGCTTCGGCTGCCTTGCGCTGTTCGACCTGCTTCTTGAAGCGCTCGCGCAGCAGCTCGGCAGCGTGCTGACGGTTTTCGTCGGTGACTTCGCCGGCCGGCGTGCCATCCAGATTCAGGCGGACCGTTCCCTTTTCCATTTCCTTCAGGTAGCGGGTCGAGATGGTGTGGCTGCGCATGGCCAGGCGCAGCGCCTTCTTTTCCAGCTCCGGCAACTGGGCAAACACCTGTTTGTCGATACCGATGGCCAGCGGGCTGTGGTTACGGAAAACATCGAAGCGGTTTTGCAGGTCCTTGAGCAGGGCCCGGGCATCGATCGGTTTGGTTGCAGTCGGTTCGGCAGTCGTCATGGTCATACATTGTCTTTTCGAGGCGCGAAGCGTAGCACGAAGGCACGCCGCGCAGCCGCGAAATTAGTGTCACACACCGCTCTTGCGGAACCAGGCCAGCATGCGCTGCCAGCCGTCCTCGGCTTCTTCCTTGCGGTAGCTGGGCCGGTAGTCGGCATGGAAGGCATGCGGGGCGTTGTCATAAACATGAATCTCGGAAACCTTGGCGGCGGCGCTCCCCTGTTTCAGCGCCTTTTCCATGCTCTCGACCGTTTCAAGCGGGATGCCGGTATCCAGCCCGCCATACAGACCGAGCACCGGAGCCAGCAACTGGCCGACCAGATCCATCGGCTGCTTCGGCGTGATCTCGCTGGCACCACCGACCAGGCGGCCATACCAGGCCGCCGCGGCCTTCAGTTGCGGATTGTGCGCGCTGTACAGCCAGCTGATCCGGCCGCCCCAGCAGAAGCCGGTAATCGCCAGCCGGTTGGTGTCGGCCCCCTTACTGGCGGCCCAGGCGACACAGGCATCGAGATCGCTCATGACCTGGGCGTCGGGCGTCTTGTAGACGATTTTGGCCAGGATGTCGGGAATGCTGTCGATGCCGCGCGGGTCACCCTGGCGGGCGAAGAGTTCGGGGGCGATGGCGCAGTAACCGGCCTTGGCCAGGCGGCGGCAGGTGTCCTTGATGTATTCATGAACGCCGAAAATCTCGGAGACGACCAGCACCACCGGCGCCTTGCTCGCCCCCTTGGGCAGCGCGCGATAGGCCACCATCTCGCCATCCTTGACCGGCACCTTGATTTCGCCGGCCAGCAGACCGCTGTCGTCGGTCCGGATCGCCGTCTGGGCCATCACCGGCTGGACGGCCAGCGCGAAACCGGCACCCAGGCTGGTCACGAGAAAACTCCGCCGGTCAAAGAATTGCGCCGGGACAAGACTGTCGAATTCCGGATTGGGGTTCATCATGGGTCTCCTTCATGGTCATTACATCAGGACGATGTCGTACTGCTCGGGTGAGTAGCTCGGTTCGGACTGCAGCGAAACGGCCTTGCCGATGAAATCGGATAGCATGGCCAGCGACTGCGACTCTTCGTCGAGAAACAGGTCGACGACCGCCGGCCCTGCCAGGATGCGGTATTCACGGGCATTGAACTGGCGCGCCTCGCGCAGCAGTTCGCGGAGAATTTCATAGGCCACGGTGCGCGCCGTCTTGACCTCGCCGCGTCCACCGCAGGTCGGGCAAGGCTGGCACAGCACATGGGCCAGCGACTCGCGCGTCCGCTTGCGGGTCATTTCGACCAGACCGAGGGCGGTGAAGCCGTTTACCGTCAGCCGGGTGTGGTCGCGGGCCAGCGCCTTGTTGAATTCGTCGAGCACGGCTTTCTTGTGTTCCTCGTTCTCCATGTCGATGAAATCGACAATGATTATGCCGCCGAGGTTCCGCAATCTTAGCTGGCGGGCGATGGTGACCGCCGCTTCGAGGTTGGTCTTGAAGATCGTGTCGTCGAAGTTGCGGACGCCGACAAAGCCGCCGGTATTGACGTCGATGGTCGTCATCGCCTCGGTCTGGTCGATGATCAGGTAGCCGCCCGATTTCAGGTCGACGCGGCGGGCCAGCGCTTTCTGGATTTCCTCCTCGACGCCGTGCAGGTCGAACAAGGGGCGCTGGCCGGTGTAATGGTCGAGCAGCGGCAGGACGGCGGGCGTGAACTCCTGGGCAAAGGCACTCAGTTTCTGGAAATTTTCGCGGGAGTCGATGACCATGCGCGCCGTTTCCGGATTGACGAAATCGCGCAGCACGCGCTGGCTCAGCGAAAGCTCCTGATAGAGGACGCAGGGCGGCGCGCAGGTGCGCGCCTTGTCCCTGATATCGGCCCAGATTTTGCGCAGGTAGGCGATGTCGGTGGCGAATTCCTCGTCGCTGGCATTTTCGGCCATCGTCCGGACAATGAAGCCCCCGGTTTCATCGGCCGGGACCAGCCGGGTGATCCTTTCGCGTAGCGCTTCGCGCTCGGACTCCGCTTCGATGCGTTGCGAAATACCGATATGTTTTTCCTGCGGCAGGTAAACCAGCATCCGCCCGGCGATCGAAATCTGCGTCGACAGTCGGGCCCCCTTGGTGCCGATCGGATCCTTGACGACCTGGACGACGATGCTCTGGCCGTCGAAAAGAATTTTCTCGATCGGCCGCTCGGTCGTCGTTTCGCGCGGCTGCCAGATATCCGCCACATGCAGGAAGGCCGTGCGATCCAGGCCGACATCGATGAATGCCGACTGCATGCCGGGCAGGATGCGACAGATGCGGCCGAGATAAACATTGCCGACCAGGCCACGGCTCGCCGTGCGCTCGATATGCAGTTCCTGGACCACACCTTGTTGCATCACGGCAACGCGGGTTTCCTGCGGTGTGAAATTGATCAGTATTTCTTCGGACATGAGGGGATAGAATCCAAGGTTTTGCCTGATTCTACTATGCTCAAAGCCCCCGAACTCCTAGCCCCTGCCGGCTCGATCCAGATGATGCGCACCGCCTTCGATTTCGGCGCCGATGCGATCTATGCCGGCCAGCCGCGCTACAGCCTGCGCGTGCGCAATAACGAGTTCGGCACGGTCGCTGCGCTGAAGGAAGGGATCGACGAAGCGCATGCCCGCGGCAAGCAGTTTTTCGTCGTCAGCAACATCTTCCCGCACAACGCCAAGCTCGCCACCTACCTGGCCGACATGGCGCCGGTCGTCGCCCTGAAACCGGACGCGCTGATCATGTCCGACCCCGGACTGATCGACATGGTCCGCGAAACCTGGCCGGAACAGGCGGTGCATCTGTCGGTCCAGTCGAACACGGTGAACTGGGCGGCGGTACGCTTCTGGAAAAAACTCGGACTGACCCGCATCATCCTGTCGCGCGAGCTGTCGCTCGACGAAGTGGCTGAGATCCGCCAGCAATGCCCGGACATCGAACTCGAAGTCTTCATCCATGGCGCGCTGTGCATCGCCTATTCCGGCCGCTGCCTGCTCTCCGGCTACTTCAACCACCGCGACCCGAACCAGGGCAGCTGCACCAACTCCTGCCGCTGGGACTACAAGGTATCGACCTCGGATAACCCCGGCGTGGCGACGAATCAGCCCGTGTCGTTCTACAGCCATCCCGAGCAGGAAATCCTGCTCGAGGAAAGACAGCGTCCGGGCGAGCTGATGCCGATCGAGGAAGACGAGCACGGCACCTACATCATGAATTCGAAGGACCTGCGCGCCATCGAGCATGTCCAGCGCCTGGTCGAGATCGGCATCGACTCGCTGAAGATCGAGGGACGGACCAAGAGCGCCTACTACGTCGCGCGCACCGCCCAGTCCTATCGTCAGGCAATCGACGACGCAGTCGCCGGCAAGCCGCTCGACCCTTCGCTGCTGCGCGAACTCGACGGACTGGCCAACCGCGGCTACACCGACGGCTTCTACCAGCGCCACCACGATGCCGATTATCAGAACTACCTGCGCGGCCATTCCGAATCGGACCGCAGCCTCTACGTGGGCGATGCAATCGGTTTTGACGCGGCGCGCGGCCTGATGGAAATCGTCGTCAAGAACCGCTTCAGCGTCGGCGACCGTATCGAATGCGTGCATCCGTCCGGCAACCACATTTCATTGCTGAGCCGCATGGAAAACAAGGCCGGCCAGCCGATCACCGTCGCCCCGGGCAGCGGGCACCGGGTGTGGATCGATTTGCCGGCCTTGTACACCAATTCCTTCGTCGCGCGTTTTGTTTAGCTATATCCATATATATAGATAGGAACCTCGTTTGGTGCACCGCAGCAAACGGGGGTAAAATCCCCCCATGAGTCACCCCAGCAACCGCATGCCGCTGATCGACACCCTCAAGGCGATCGCGGCCATCCTTGTCCTGCTCAATCACTTCTCTTCCTACGGCCCGCTCGCCGCGGTGGCGAGCGAGGCTTTCCCCGACACCTTCGGCTGGCTCTACGGCTATGGCCGGATGGCTGTCCAGGTCTTCCTGGTCATCGCCGGCTTTCTCGCCGCCCGCGGGCTGTCGGCCAACGGTCAGGCGCTCGGCGCCTCGCCGCTGCCGCTGATCTGGAAACGCTATCTGCGACTGGTCGTGCCCTATCTGGCCGCCATCGGACTGGCCATTGCCAGCGCCGCCATCGCCGATCACTGGATGGATGACGACGCCATCCCGGCCCGCGCCACCTTCAAGCAGTGGCTGGCCCATGCCCTGTTGCTGCAAAGCCTGCTCGGCTTCGATTCGCTGTCGGCCGGCGTCTGGTATATCGCCATCGACTTCCAGCTCTTCGCGCTGATGGCCATGCTGCTCTGGCTCGGTCGCCGCAAACTGGTCGCCCCGGCGCTCGTGCTGAGCGTGGCGATCGCATCGCTGTTCTGGTTCAACCGCGATGCCGAATGGGACAACTGGGCGCTCTATTTCTTCGGTTCCTACGGACTCGGCGCCGCCGCCTGGTGGGCCTCCGACCGCCGGCAGATGTCGGCCTGGCTGGGGGTCATCGCCACCGTGGTGATCGCCACGCTGATCGTCGATTTCCGCCTGCGCATCGTGCTCGCCCTCGGCATCGCGCTGCTGCTCGGCTTCGGCCGCCGCACCGGCTTCCTGGAAAAATGGCCGGATATCCGGCCGCTGAGCTTTCTCGGCCAGATTTCCTACTCGATCTTCCTGGTGCACTTCCCGGTCTTGCTGCTGGTGAACGGCCTATACGCCAAGCTAGAGTTCGCCTCACCCGCCTCGGCCATTGTCGGCCTGCTGCTCGCCCTCGCCGCCAGCATCGGCGCGGCCACGCTGTTCTACCGCTGGATCGAAAGTCCGGCCGCCAGCCAGCGGATTACCGCGGCGCTCGGCGGGCTGTTCGACAAGGGCGAGGAACTGGCGCGCAAGGTGCCCGGCCTGGCCACCCTGCTCGCCCGCCGCGCCTAATCGGCCAGTTCGACCCGCCCCCGGAAGTATTCCAGCGCTTCCGGGTTGGCCAGCGCTTCGACGTTTTTCACCGGCTGCGCATGCACGACGTTGCGCACCGCCAGTTCGACGATCTTGCCCGACTTGGTGCGCGGAATGTCCGTCACCTGCACCACCTTGGCCGGGACGTGACGCGGCGTCGTGTTGTCGCGGATCTGTTTCTTGACCCGGTCGATCAGCGCCGCATCCAGCGTGTGACCGTCCTGCAGCTTGACGAACAGCACGACGCGGACATCGTCGTTCTTGCCCGGCGGCCAGTCCTGGCCGACCACCAGCGCTTCGGCGATTTCCGGTAGCTGCTCGACCTGGCGGTAGATTTCCGCCGTGCCGATACGCACCCCGCCGGGGTTCAGCGTCGCGTCGGAGCGGCCGTAGATGATCACGCCATCGTGTGCCGTCAGTTCCGAGAAGTCGCCGTGACACCAGATGTCGGCGAAGCGCTCGAAGTAGGCGGCGTGGTATTTCCGGCCGTCGGGGTCGTTCCAGAAACCGACCGGCATCACCGGAAACGGTTTGGTGCACACCAGCTCGCCTTTTTCGGAACGGACCGGCTGGCCGGCGTCGTTGAACACATCGACGGCCATGCCCAGGCCGCGGCACTGGATTTCGCCGCGATAGACCGGCAACACCGGGTTGCCGAGCACGAAGCAGGAAACGATGTCAGTGCCGCCGGAAATCGAGGCGAGCAGGATGTCCTGCTTGATCTCGCGATAGACCCAGTCGAAACCTTCCGGCGACAGCGGGCTGCCGGTCGAGAACATGGCGCGCAGCGCTGTCAGGTCGTGCGTCTTGCCCGGCGTCAGGCCGAGCTTGGCGGCTGCGTCGATGAATTTGGCGGAAGTGCCGAAATGGGTCATTTTCTCGGCTTCGGCATAGTCGAACAGCACCCTGCCCTTGGCGGCGAACGGCGAACCGTCGTAGAGCAGCAGCGTGGCGCCGCAGGCCAGGCCGGAAACCAGCCAGTTCCACATCATCCAGCCGCAGGTGGTGAAGTAGAACAGCCGGTCGCCGGGCCGCACGTCGCTGTGCAACTGGTGTTCCTTGAGGTGCTGCAGCAGCACGCCGCCGTGGCAATGGACGATGCATTTCGGGACGCCGGTGGTGCCGCTGGAAAACATGATGAACAGCGGATGCTCGAAAGCAACGCGCCGGAAACTGACCGCCTCGGTTGCGGCCGGCAAGGCATTCCAGGCGATGGCCCCGGCGATGCGATCGATGGCCGGGGCGGCAGCGAGATACGGCACGACGACGGTGCGGAGCAGCGACGGCATTTTCGCAACGATCTCGGCGTTCTTTTCCAGGCAATCGACCGGCTTGCCGTTGTACCAGTAGCCGTCGACGCAGATCAGCACCTTCGGTTCGATCTGGCCGAAACGGTCGAGCACGCCCTGCACGCCGAAATCGGGCGAGGCGGACGACCAAATGGCGCCGAGCGCCGTGGTCGCCAGCATGGCGATCAGCGTCTCCGGCAGATTGGGCAGGTAGCCGGCGACCCGGTCGCCCTCGCCGACCCCGGCGGCGATCAGGAATTGCTGGAAGCGGGCGACTTCGCCATGCAGTTCGGCCCGGCTCAGCCGCCGCTTGATCTTGTCCTCGCCCCAGAAAACCAACGCTTCGCCGGCATCGCGATGCTTCAGCACGTTTTCCGCGTAGTTCAGCCGGGCATCCGGGAACCAGCGGGCACCCGGCATTTTCTCGCCATCGACCAGGACGCGACCGCCTGCTTCGCCGACCGCGCCGCAAAAGCGCCAGATCTGCGACCAGAACTCGGCCGGCTGGTCCACCGACCACTGCCACAGCTCGGCATAGGGCGCCCGGCCCATTGCCTGCATGAACTGCGCCATGCGCGTGTCGCCGACGGTGGCGGGATTGGGTTTCCACAACGGGGTTGAATCGATGGCGTAAGTCATGTCGTCTCCGGTATTTTTTACTCGGCGTCCGGCTGATTGGCCGGCGCGGCATTCTGGAAAGCGGGCAGCGCCTCGCAGGCGGCGACGATGCGCTGGATGGTCGGCATTTTATCGAGGGCGCAGTTGAAACGGCGCGCATTGAAGACCTGCGGCACCAGACAGCAATCGGCCAGCGTCGGCGCCTGACCGTGACAGAAAGTGGCGGTGCCCGGCTGGGCAACCAGCATCTGTTCGATGGCGAGCAGACCCTCGATCACCCAATGGCGATACCAGGCATCCTTCTGCTCCTGGCTGGCGCCGAATTCACGGCCCAGGTAGTTGAGCACCCGCAGGTTGTTCACCGGGTGGATGTCGCAGGCGATGGTCTGAGCCAGCCCCCGGACGCGCGCCCGCCCTTCGGCCGAGGCCGGCATCAGCGGCGGCAGCGGATGCGTTTCGTCGAGGTATTCGATGATCGCCAGCGACTGGGTCATCGCCCCCGCCCCGGCATCCAGCGTCGGCACCGTGCCGAGCGGGCTCAGGGCGCGATAGCCCGGCTGGTTCTGCTGGCCGCCATCGCGCAGCAGATGCACCGGCACCGTTTCGTAAGGCAGGCCCTTCAGATTGAGCGCGATGCGCACCCGGTAAGCAGCGGAACTGCGGAAATAACTGTACAACTTGAGCATGACAACTCCGGAATCAGGGGGCTGGATGACGGACCAGCGCAAGATGGCATAAAGGTACCAGCAAGGCGCACCCGGCGACTGTCATCGGCAGGACAGTTGCCGCGCCATCGACGCCGTGGCCGACCAGCATGCCGACCAGCGCGCCGATCCCCATCTGGCAGAAACCCATCAGCGACGACGCGGCGCTGGCCATTTTCGGATAAGGGGCGAGCGCCTGGCCGACGGCATTCGACATCACCAGACCGACGGCCAGCGTGACGAAGAACATCGGCCCGAGCAGCGCCGCGACATGCCGTGGGCCGGCCGCTTCAAGGCCCCACATGGTCGCCCCGGCCAGCGCGCCGAGCCAGGCACCGGCGAGCAGCAGGCGGTCGCCGCCGAAGCGCCGGACCAGTTTGCCGGAGAGCATGCTGCCGGCCAGATAGCCGGCGACGACCAGCCCGAAGGACAGGCCGAAAAGCTGCGGCGACAGGCCGAAACGGCCGATCAGCACGAATGACGATCCGGAGATGAAGGCGAACAGCGTGCTGTAGGAAAAGGACAGGGCGAGCAGATAGCCGAGATAGTTGCGGTCGGCCAGCAGGATCCGGAAATTGGCCAAAATGCGCCCGGGCCGGGTCGCGGTCGGATCGCGATGGCCATTGCTTTCGGCCAGCCAGAACCAGACCGCGCCGATCTGCAGCAACGAAAACAGCACCAGCAATGCAAAGTTGGCCTGCCAGCCGAACCATACCGTCAGGTAACCGCCGAGCGTCGGGCCAAGCAAGGGCGCCAGGGCCATCGCGCCGCTGACGTAAGCGAGCACGCGCACCGCCTCGACCGGCCCCCAGACGTCGCGGACGATCGCCCGACCGAGCACCGGCCCGGCACAGGCGCCGAGCGCCTGGACGAAACGGGCGGCGATCAGCGTTTCGACGCTGTCGGCGAACAGGCAAGCGAGCGAAGCGACGAAATAGAGCAGCAGGCCGCCGAGCATCAGCGGCCGGCGGCCGAAGCGGTCGGACAGCGCGCCGTAGGCCAGCTGGGCGACGGCAAAGCCGGCGAGGAAGACCGACAGCGTCAGCTGGATGCGCGCGGCGTCGGTGGCAAAGACCCTGGCCAGCGTCGGCAGCGACGGCAGGTAGAGATCGGTGGACAGCGGGCCGAGGGCGACCAGCGTGGTCAGCAGCGCCGCCAGCCGGAAGGATGGCGACGCCGCGGCTGGCGAGGCGCTCACCCCGGGTAGGGGGCGACGCGCTGCTCGATGGCACCGAAGATGCTGGCCCCGGCGCGGTCGAACATCTCGATCCGGACGCGGTCGCCGAACTTCAGAAAAGCGGTCTGCGGCTTGCCCGATTCGATGGTCTCGTACATCCGCACTTCGGCCAGACAGCAGTAGCCGACCCCGCCGTTGGCGATCGACGAGCCGTGCAGGCCGCCCTGCTTGTTGGAGACGGTGCCGGAGCCGATGATCGAGCCGGCCGCCATGTCGCGCGTCCGGGTGACATGCGCCAGCAGTTGCGGGAAATTGAAGATCATGTCGGTGCCGGCATCCGGCCGGCCGAACAGCTGGCCGTTCAGATGCACGGTGAGCGGCCGATGCACCCGGCCCTCGCGCCAGTCGGCGCCGAGTTCGTCGGGGGTCACGGCGACCGGGCTGAAGGCGCTGGCCGGCTTCGACTGGAAGAAGCCGAAGCCCTTGGCCAGTTCGGCCGGGATCAGGTTGCGCAGCGACACGTCATTGACCAGCATGAGCAGTCGGATGGCCGGCGCGCACTGTTCCGGCGTCGCGCCCATCCGGACGTCGCCGGTGATCACCGCGACCTCGGCTTCGAGATCGATGCCCCAGTCTTCGGAACGGGCCAGGATCGGATCGCGCGGCCCGACGAAAGAGTCGGAACCGCCCTGGTACATCAGCGGATCGTTCCAGAATTCGGGCGGCAGTTCGGCGCCGCGCGCCCGGCGGACCAGTTCGACATGGTTCACGTAGGCCGAGCCGTCGGCCCATTGATAGGCGCGCGGCAGCGGCGAATGGCAGGCCGCCGGGTCGAACGGATCGGGATCGCTGAGCGCGCCGCTGTTCAGCGCTTCGTAGATCTGGCGCAACTGCGGCTCGACCGCCGGCCAATCGTCGAGCGCCGCCTGCAGCGTGCGGGCGATGGCCGGCACCGGGCGGCAATGGGTCATCTGGCGGTTGACGACGACCAGCGTGCCGTCGCGGCCGCCTTTTTTCAGGGTGGCTAGTTTCATTGCGGCTTACTCCCCGGCATAGCTGCCATCGTGCATCCAGCGCGCATGTTGCGGCGCCTTCCTGGTTATCGCCCACTCGTTGAGCATGTCCCATTTCACTTCGTCGAGCATTTTGGCCATTTTCGGCGTGCCGGTGTTGGCCGCCAGTTCGAGGCGATGGCCGCTCGGGTCGAAGAAATAGATGGATTTGAAAATGGTGTGATCGGTCGGCCCGACGACGGCGATGCCGTCGGCTTCCAGCTTGGCCTTGGTTTCGAGCAGCGACTCAAGCGAATCGACCTCGAAGGCGATGTGCTGGGTCCACGTCGGGGTATTCGGATCGCGCCCCATCGGCGGCTTGGTCGGCAACTCGAAGAAGGCCAGGACATTGCCGTGGCCGGCGTCGAGGAAGACGTGCATGTAGGGGTCCGGCTCCTTGGTCGACGGCACCTCGTTTTCGGCGATCGCCAGCACGAAACCCATGTTCAGGTACTTGCCGTACCACTCGACGGTTTCCTTGGCATCCTTGCAGCGGTAGGCCACGTGGTGAATTCTCTCGATTTTCATGGAGTTCTCCTTAAACGCCGGCCCGGGCGATCTGCATCGCCTGGCGGAGGACGGCGATGTCGCCGATATGGTTGGACAGCAGCAGGATCAGTTTGGCGTTGACCAGCGCGCTCTGCTCGTCCGACAGGTCGCGGTGAGTGTCGATCAGTGCTTCGTAGAAGTCGTCGCCGGGCGTGAAGGCGCGGAAATAGCGTTTGCCGGGCTCGGTGAAATTGGGCTTCAGATTGAGTGCCATGTCCGGCTCCTTATTGAACGTTGCAGGTGGCGCGGGCCAGCGCGGCCTTCAGGCGGGTCGCATCGAAGCTGCGCCAGCGGGCGGCGACATGCTGGTCGGGGCGCAGCAGGTAAACGGTGCCCGGCTCGCTGTCGTAACGCTCGGCGAAACGGCCGGTGTAATCCTCGAAGACGCGCAGGCCTTCCGGCGCCTGGCCGGCTATCGGCGAAACCAGCACCACCTCGAGCGGGATGCCGGCGTCGGCCAGTGCCTTGAAGCGGCGCGCCGTCGCGGCATCGAGCGCCGCCGGGTCGCCGACATGGACGAGCGCCATGAAGCGCTGGCCGACCCGGTCGAGCAACCAGAAATCGCTGCCGTTTTCGCGCATCGGGCTATCGTCCATCGGCGCCCCCGGCACCATGTCGCCGGCAAAGGCCGAGCCATCCGGCGTATTGAGCCGCGATTCGGTGAGATACGACGGCACCGACAGGCGGCCGGAATTGACCAGCGCCCGGGCGAAGGCATGGTCGCGAGCAAGGGTCAGCACGGCATTGCGGAAGGTCAGCGAGGTCTTGCTCTTTGGCGTGATGAAGTCGGTCGAGCGCGTCGAGTTCATGATGTTCTCGTCGGCCGCGAACTCGCGCTCTTCGCCATAGCTGTCGAGCAGGGCGGCCGGGGCCTGGCCGTCGATGACCAGCTTGAGCTTCCAGCACAGGTTGTCGGTGTCCTGGATGCCGGAGTTGGCACCGCGGGCGCCGAACGGCGACACCTGGTGCGCCGCGTCGCCGACGAACAGTACGCGACCATGGCGGAACTTGTGCATCCGCCGGCACTGGAAGGTGTAGACGCTGACCCATTCCAAGTCGAACTCGCGGTCGTCGCCGAGCATCGCCTTGATGCGCGGGATGACCTTTTCCGGCTTCTTCTCTTCTTCCGGATCGGCCTGCCAGCCGAGCTGGAAGTCGATGCGCCAGACATTGTCGGCCTGCCGGTGCAACAGCACCGACTGCCCCGGATGGAAGGGCGGATCGAACCAGAACCAGCGCTCGGCCGGGAAATCGGCCTTCATCACCACATCGGCGATCAGGAAACGATCCATGAAGATCTTGCCTTCGATCTCCAGGTCCATCATCCGGCGGATGCCGCTGCGCGCGCCATCGGCCACCACCAGCCAGTCGGTTTCCAGCGTGTAGATGCCGTCCGGCGTTTCGACCTGGAGCGTCGCGCCGTTGCCTTCGGGCGCCACCGAGACGACCTTGTTCCTGAAACGCAGGTCGAGGTTGGGCAATTCCTTCGCCCGCTTGACCTCGTATTCCTCGAGGTAGTACTGCTGCAGGTTGATCATGCCCGGGCGCTTGTGGTCGGGCTGCGGCAGCAGGTTGAAGTTATAGACCTCTTCCTCGCGGAAGAAGGTGCGCCCGACATTCCAGCTGACGCCCTTGGCGACGCAGGCATCGCCGACGCCGAGGCGGTCAAGTACTTCGAGAGCGCGCTTGGCGTAGCAGACGCCGCGCGAGCCGACCGAGACGGTGTCGTCGTCGTCGAGCACAACGACCGGCACGCCGGACTGCGCCAGCTCGATCGCCGCGGCCAGGCCGACCGGCCCGGCGCCGACGATGACCACCGGATAACGCTTGGTTACGCCGCTTTTCTGTTCCGGCGGCTGGACGTACTCGTACTTCGGGTATTGATAGGTACTCAGCATTTTTGTCTCCTCGTTCTCGTTATGGCCGCGCCCCAGCGAGGGGGAGCGGTCTTTACTCCGCCGCTTGCAGGCCGTGCCACATCTCCTTGTCGCGTTCCGCCGTCCAGATGCGCGGATGCTTGATGCCGCTCGCTTCATCGACCGCCCGGGTAACGTCGAAGGGCAGACAGTGTTCGTAGATGAAGACCTGGCCGAACTTCGGGTCCATCGCCTTGCGGCAATGCGCCATCGCCTGATTCAGGTTGAGGCCCTGGGCGACCGCTTCCCTGGCCGAGGCCAGCAGCGTGGTGACGAAATCGCGGGTATAGGCCAGGCCAGCCGCGACGCGTTCCGGCGTATCGAGAGCAGGACCGCGGCCGGGCACCAGCTTTTCGGCGCCGAAAGCAGCCAGCGCATCGAGCGTTGCCGGCCATTCCTCGAGCTGGGCATCGCCGGTGTAGCAGGCGGCGTCGGCTTCGACCAGATCGCCGGAGAACAGCACCTTCTCGGACGGCACCCAGACGATGGTGTCGCCCTTGGTGTGGCCGGGGCCGACGTGCATGATCTTGACTTCCAGATCCTTGCCCATCCACAGCGTCATTTCGTCCTTGAACACCAGCGTCGGCCAGGTCAGGCCGGGGATCGAGTCGTAGGCATCGAACAGCCGGGGAAAGCGCTCGTACTCCGACTTCCAGTCCTGTTCGCCACGCTCGACGATCATCTCGTAGGTGCCCTGGCTGGCGATGATTTCCTGCATGCCGGCGGCCTTGTAGCCGGAAGCGCCGAGCACGCGGACGGCGTGGTAATGCGAGAGGACGACGTACTTGATCGGCTTGTCGGTGATCTTGCGGATCTCGGCGATCAGGCTCTGGGCCATCACCGGGGTGGCCAACGCATCGCAGATCAGCACGGCATCGTCGCCGATGATGACGCCGGTGTTGGGATCACCCTCGGCGGTATAGGCCCAGCAATGGGCGGACAACTGGGCGAAGGTGGTTTTCTTGACGGCGAGATCGGCGACGGAGGCAAACTTTTTGGTCATGGTGAATTCCTTTACTGGACGATGAACGTAATTTAGATTTGCATTCGTTAATAGTCAATGCATTTGTTAATGGCGAACATTGAAACATGGGCAAACGGGTTTGCCATTGACCGCCCGGCGCACTCCCGCTAAGGTGGCCCCCGTCAGGGATAGACCGGCAGGAAGGCCATGGAGCACGAAGACGAAAAAGAACGGCGCGGCATTCAATCCATCGAGGTCGGCGGGCAACTGCTGACGGCGCTGGCCAAATCGGGCGGCGCGATGTCGCTCAAACAGCTCGCCCAGGAAGCGCAGATGACCGCGGCCAAGGCGCACCCCTATCTGGTCAGCTTCGGCAAGCTCGGGCTGGTCAGCCAGGACCCGGTCTCCGGGCGTTACGCCCTCGGCCGGCTGGCCCTGCACATGGGCCTGGCCTGCCTGCGCCAGCTCAATCCGGTGCGCCTGGCCACCGCGGCGGCGGTCGAGCTCGAACAGCGCATCCATCACACGGTGGCGCTGGCGGTCTGGGGCAATGCCGGCCCGACGGTGGTGCATCTGGAAGAATCCAGCCATCCGATTCACATGAACCTCCGGACGGGCACCGTGATGTCCTTAACGACCGCCACCGGCCTGGTCTTCGGCGCCTACATGCCGGCCCGGATGATCGAGCGCTTCGTCGAGGAATCGATGCACCCGGACGCCTTTCCGCACATCATCGGCGAGCGCCGCAACTGGCAGGAAATGCAGCCGGCCCTGGCCGAGGTCCGCGCCCACGGCATGGCGCGCGCCATCGGCCAGCCGATTGCCGGCGTCAGCGCCTTTTCCGTGCCAGTCTTCGATCACAACGGCCATATCGTCCTCGTCATCACCATCGTCGGCCCGACCGGCGGCTTCGATCCGGACTGGGACTGCACCAATGCCCGCGCCCTGAAGGAAACGGCCGCCGCCATCTCGGCCGATCTCGGCTTCAACGCGTCGGCCCACTGAGTCACGGCTGCCGCCTCGATCCCGGCGGCTACATGCCGAGGTACGCGGCGCGCACCTGCTCGTTGCTGATCAGCTCCTGGCCGGTGCCGGTCAGCGTGATGTGGCCGGTTTCCAGCACGTAGCCGCGGTCGGCGATGGCCAGCGCGGCAAAGGCGTTCTGTTCGGCGAGGATGATGGTCATGCCCTGCGCCTTCAGCGTCTTGACGACGTTGAACACTTCCTGGACGAGCAGCGGTGCGAGGCCCATCGACGGCTCGTCGAGCAGTAGCAGCTTGGGCCGGCCCATCAGCGCCCGGCCGATCGCCAGCATCTGCTGTTGCCCGCCGGACAAGGTGCCGGCCGGCAGGGCGCGCTTTTCCTTGAGGATCGGGAACATCGCGAAGATTTTCTCCATGTCCTCGGCGACCTGGCCCTTGGGTTGGGTGTAGGCGCCGAGCCGCAGGTTGTCCTCGATCGACAGCGGCCCGAAGACCTGCCGCCCCTCCGGGCTCTGGCAGATGCCCTGGCGCATGCGCATGTCGGAACGCAGCTTGCTGATGTCCTCGCCGGCGAAGCGGATCGTGCCGCCGCTCATCGGCTGAACGCCCGACAGCGTGCGCAGGAAGGTCGTCTTGCCGGCGCCGTTGGCGCCGACCAGGGCGATGGTTTCACCGCGCCGCACCTCGAAATCGATGCCTTTCAGCGCCTTGATCCGGCCATAGCAGCTTTCCATGCCGGATACCGCGAGCAGGACGTCGCCGCCCGGCACCCCGACACCCGGCTGCAGTTCGCCGGCGCTCTGCCCGCCCAGGCCGATCGATTCCGGCGCAAGGCTGGCGATGCGGTGGAACAGTTCGCGGAATTCGGCTTTCGCCTTCTCGCCGAACAGCGGGTCCTCGCCGTCGAGAAAGGCCCGGTCGATCTGCGCCCAGTCCTCCGCGGTCAGCACCTCGCGGGCCAGCGGCATGGCATCCTTCTCTTCGGTGCGGATGTGGTTCTTCAAGCTTTCCGTATAGGTCCGCAGGGCAGCGGCAAATTCGGCGTTGCCGAGTTGCCCAGCCGCCGTTTCGGCCAGCTTGCCGCGCAGCGACTTGAGGACTTCCGGCCCGTTGCGGTGCTCGGCCTGCAGGCGATCGAGAATGGCCGCCGCGTCGGCGCTGCGCGCCCGCAGCAACGGGAACAGGTGATCGTCCTCCTTGGCGTGGTGGCAGGCATCCATGAACTGTTCGATGTAATCGAAAATCGAGCTGAAGAAGGCCGGATCGACCTTGCTGCCGGCGGCCATCTCATCGGCCACGAGATCGATGGTGGCGACGATGCGCCACAGGTTGCGATGGTCTTCGCTGATGATGCGCAATGCTTCCATATCAAACTCCTAATTCTTCGATTCCGTTCCCGGCTCGCCGAGGACGCGAAGGCGAGCCGAAGACAATGCAAGTTGCACGGCGAGGCGAAGTTGACAAAGTCATGGGTGGGCCGGGAACGGAATCAGGCGTGCGCGCCGAGATAGGCGGCGATCACGTCGGGATTCTGGCGGACTTCCTCGCCCGTGCCTTCGGCCAGCTTCTTGCCGTAGTCGAGCACCAGGATGCGGTCCGAGAGGTTCATCACCATCTTCATGTCGTGCTCGACCAGCACCACGGTGACGCCGGAATCGGCCACCTTGCGAACCAGATGATCGACCTCGATGGTTTCCTTGGGATTGAGGCCGGCCGCCGGCTCGTCGAGGAAGATCAGGCGCGGCTTCATGGCCAGCGCCCGGGCGATCTCCAGCCGTTTGAGCGCGCCGTAGGGCATGCAGTCGGCGCGCGCCTCGATGAATTGCTCGAGGCCGACGAAGCGCATCAACTCGGCTGCCTCGGCCCGCATCTCGGCATCGCGCCGCTTCAGCGTCGGCAGACGCAGCGCCGCCTTGAGCAGGTTGCGGTCGAGCCGCAGGTGGGCGCCGACCATCACGTTCTCGATGGCGCTCATGTTCATGCAGATCTGCAGGTTCTGGAAAGTCCGGGCGACGCCGCGGGTGGCCAGTTCGTTCGGCGACTTGCCGCCGATCGCTTCACCGTCGAGGCGGATTTCGCCACTGGTCGGTTTGTACACCCCGGTAATCAGGTTGAACAGCGTCGTCTTGCCGGCGCCGTTCGGGCCGATCACCGCATAGACGATGCCGGCGTCGATGCTGAAGCTGACGTTCTGTACCGCCTTGACGCCACCGAAGTGGATGGAAAGATCCTGGACATCGAGCAGTGCCATATCAGTCTCCCTTCCCGAACTTGGCGGCCAGCGTCGGCACCAGTCCCTTGGGCATGAAAATCATGCACAACATCAGGATCGAACCGAAGGCGACGGTTTCCCAGCCCTCGAACGTGGCCAGCGCCTGCGGCAAGGCGGTCAGCAGCACGGCGCCGACCAGCGAGCCATAGACCGAGGCCATGCCGCCGATCACCACCATGGTGACCAGTTCGATGGAATGGAAGAAATCGGCCAGATTGGGCGTCACGAAGCCGACGTAGTGCGCCGTGACGCTGCCCATCAGGCTGGCGAAGACGGCCGACATGACGAAGATCGCCACCTTGTAGCGGACGACATCGACGCCGACCACCTGCGAGGCGACCTCCGAACCATGCAGGGCGCGCAGGGCACGGCCGAACGGCGAGTCGATCAGGTTGAGCGAGGCCCAGACGCTGACCGAAAGCAGCAGCGCGACGACCCAGTACCAGTGCTTGTCGCTGGCGAGATCGAAACCGAACAGGCCCATGGTCGGGACCGGCATGCCGTCCGGCCCGCCGGTCCAGGTCGCCTCGTTGCGCAGCGCGATGTTGATGATGATGCCGAGGCCGAGCGTCGCCATCGCCAGATAGTGGCCCTTCAGCTTGAAGATCGGCCGGGCGACCAGGCCGGCCAGCAGGCCGGTGGCGAGCGCCCCGGCCGCCATGGCGAGGACTGGATGCCAGCCGAAGTGGGTCGGCAGCACGGCCGAGGCGTAGGCGCCGATGCCGAGGAAGCCGGCATGCCCCATGCTGATCTGGCCGGCGAAGCCGATCAGCAGGTTGAGGCCGAGGACGATTACGGCGTTGATCGCCATGCGGATGACCAGATCGAGATAGAAGCTGTTGGGCACCACGAACGGCAGCACGACGAGGATGGCGATGACGATATACAGGCCGAAATAGGCGTTCTTCTTCATCGTTACACCCGATCCGTCGATTTGCTGCCGAACAGACCGCGCGGCATGAAGAACAGGATGAGCAGGATGAGCACGAAGGGAATCGCGTCCTTGTAGCTCGACGAGATGTAGCCGGCGCCCATCGCTTCGAGCACGCCGACCAGCAGGCCGCCGATCACCGCGCCAAGGCCGTTGCCGAGACCGCCGACGACGGCGGCGACGAAGCCCTTCAGGCCGAGCATGATGCCGACGTCGTAGGAAGTCAGCGTGATCGGCGTCAGCAGGATGCCGCCGAGGGCGCCGAGAGCGGCCGACATGGCGAAACTCATGAACAGCACCCAGCTGGTGTTGATGCCGACCAGCTCGGCGGCGACGCGGTTGAACGAGGTGGCGAGCATGGCCTTGCCCTGCAGCGTGCGGTTGAAGAAGTACCACAGCGCGACGACGACCAGCGCGGTGACGCCGAGCACCCACAAGCTCTGCGGCAACAGCGTGGCGCCGAGGATCTCGATCGGCGCATCGCCCGAGAAGGCCGGCAGGCTATGCGTGCCCTTGCCGAGCCAGACCTGGATCAGGCCGCGGATGACCAGCGAGGCGCCGATGGTGATAATGATCAGCGTCACCGTCTCGGCGCCCTTGACCGGCTCGATCGCCAGTTTCTCGACCAGGATGCCGACGATGGCCGGAATCAGGATAGCCAGGACCAGCGCCACCGGCAGCGGCAGGCCGGCCTGGGTGAAGAAGACGGCGAGCATGCCGCCGAGCATGATGAATTCGCCCTGGGCGAAGTTGATCACGTTGCTGGCGTTGTAGATCAGCGTGAAGCCGAGTGCCGCCAGCGCATAGGTCGCCCCGACGGTCAGGCCGGAAAAGAGAAATTGCAGGAACTGGGCCAGCATCAGAGGCTCCCCCGATTGCTGGGCGCCGCCCGGCCGCGGACATACCGTCGGTCTTTCATGTCGTCTCCTGTTGTTATCAGTCGAAGCAAATATGGATGTGTTGCTTCTTTTCTGTGGAATCGATTCTGAAATATGGAATTAATCCTGTCAAGCAGAAATGATACAAAGTTGCGCCAACTTTAAAAATTCCGTATCAATTTCAAGCAACTGATTTATTACTGTTTTTCACCCAATTCACATGTAATCCGCCAATGAAAAACCCGCCGGGCGGCGGGTCGATTTGGGCGGGTCGCACGGCCTGATCAGCCGGCTCGGGCTCACTCGGCTGGCGAATAACCGAGGCGCAGGGACAACTCGGCGGCGGTCTTTTTCATCGCCCCGACGACCTTGCCGTTCGGGTCCATGTCGAACATGCCCTGGACGCCAACGACCAGCATCGCCAACGTGATTTCACCCTTGAAATTGAATACCGGCGCGGCCAGCGCCTCGACGCCGGGCACCAGGTGATAACCGGAAACCCCGGCATAACCGTCGGCCCGGACCTTGGCCAGCAAGGCATCGACTTCGGCCCGCGTCTGCAACTCGGGCGGCAGGTCGCCGCCTTTCAGGCGGCGGTCGATCAGCCGGTTCATCGTTTCCTTCGGCAACCAGGCCGAAAACACCCGGCCGCTGGCCGAGGTCAGCGGATCGAGCGCCGTGCCGGTCACCACATTGACGGTAATCGGCCGGCGCGGCCGCTCCCAGCGCACGATGATCGGCCCGCTCTCGCCCCACACCGCCAGCGCCGTCGTTTCGTTGATCTCGTCGCGCAAGCCGGCAATGGCCGTCAGGCCGAGACGGATGCGATCGAGGCGGTCGATGGCGACCAGACCGATATTGAGCGCAAAGGGACCGAGGTCGTAGCGCGAGGTCATCGGGTCCTGCTCGACCAGGCCGGCCCGGATCAGGCTGACCAGATAGCGGTGCGCCTTGGAGGGCGGCATCTCGGCCGCCGCGGCAATGTCCTTGAGCATCATCGAACGCTGGCCATTGACCATGGCGCGCAGGATGCCCATCCCTATTTCCAGTGACTGGACGCCGTGTTTCCCCTCGCCCAGCCTGCTCTCGGATTCTTCGCTCATCACGCCCCCTGAAAATTCCACATGTCGAAACGACTTTTATTTTATAGAATCTGCGCTCTGTTTGTCTGGAGCATTTGCATGAAGCCCTTGCGCGTCTACGCCATCGACGGGATTGTACCGGTCGTCGATCCCACCGCCTTTGTACACCCGAGCGCCGTCCTGATCGGCGACGTGATCGTCGGCCCGGGCTGTTACGTCGGCCCGTGCGCCAGCCTGCGCGGCGATTTCGGCCGGCTGATCCTGGAGCGCGGGGCCAATCTGCAGGACACCTGCGTGATGCACGGCTTTCCCGGCACCGACACCGTTGTCGAGGAAGATGGCCACATCGGCCACGGCGCCGTGCTGCACGGCTGCCGGGTCGGGAAAAACGCGCTGATCGGCATGAACGCGGTGATCATGGACAACGCGGTAATCGGCGAATCGGCCATCGTCGCGGCCTGCGCCTTCGTCAAGGCCGGCGTCGAAATCCCGGCGCGCAGCCTGGCCGCCGGCATGCCGGCCAAGGTCATCCGCCAACTGTCCGACGAAGAAATCGCCTGGAAGACCGAAGGCACCCACACCTACCAGGACCTGACGCGGCGCTGCCTGGCAACCATGGTCGAATGCGAACCGCTGACGGCAATCGAAGCCGACCGCCCGCGCATTCACCTGCCGGACGTCATTCCGCTGGTCGAACTGAAGAAAAACAACCGCGCCTAGATGTCTGGCCCGGCCGCCGGGCGTTGACGCTGGCGAGCCAGCCGACGACACTCGCCGGCATGTCCTTCGCCTTCATCTTCAAGACCCTGCTCGGCACGCTGTTGCTGCCGCCGGCCAACGGCTTGCTGCTGCTCTGCCTCGCTGCCCTGTTCCGCCGGCGACGCTGGGCGCTTGGCCTGGCCCTGGCAGGCGGCGGGCTGCTCCTTGCCCAAAGCCTGCCGCCGGTGGCAACTGCGCTGATCGCGACCCTGGAGCAGCGGGCCGCACCGGTATTGAGCAATGCCGCCGGCGCCCAGGCCATCGTCGTGCTGGGCGGCGGAATCAAGATGGAAGCGGCCGAATACGGCGGCGACACGGCCAACGAGCGCAGCCTGATTCGCCTGCGCTATGGCGCCCGGCTGGCCCGCCAGCTCGGTTTGCCGCTGCTGATCAGCGGCGGCCGGCCGACCAATGCCGACAGCTCGGAAGCCGAGGCGATGGCCGGGATCATCGAACGCGAGTTTGGCGTGCCGGTGCGCTGGCGGGAGACGGAATCGCGCGACACCGCCGACAATGCAGCGATGTCCGCCCGCATTCTGCGCAGCGCCGGGATACACCGCATCGTGCTGGTCACCCAGGCTTTCCACATGCCGCGGGCAAAAAGCCTGTTTACGGCGGCCGGACTCGAGGTCATTCCCGCCCCAACCGATTTCAAGAGCGGCAAGCGGGAATCCTTCGCGCCGTTCGACTGGCTGCCGCAGGCCAATGCGCTGCAGACTTCCTACTACGCCCTGCATGAATGGCTGGGCATCCTGTGGATGCGCCTGGCGCAAATCGTCGGCCCGTCCGCCTCACCAAGCTAAGCCGAGGAAAGACCATGGACACCCTGCATTTGAAGATCGGCGGCCTGACCGACAAAGCCAGCGTGCGCACCTTGGCCAACGCCATCCAGGACCTGCCGAACATCGGCCATCTCGACATAAACCTGAGCAGCGGCGAAGCCAGCATCGAACACGGCCGCTTCATCAGCCCGGACGACATTGTTCAAGCCATCGTCGATGCCGGGTTTACCGCCGATTACTTGCCTTGAGTAAATCCGGCCTTGTCCGTGCCCCGCTCGACGCGCAGAATTACGCCCTGCAGATAGCCGCGGGCGGCCCGACGTTCAACCGCTATCGTTTGAGCATCCCGGCCCAGGCGCTTGGCTCAAACCCACTTCACGACACAGGTATCAGACGATGAAAGATCTAGCCCCGCAGGATTTGGAAAACTGGCATTTGGGTCAGGACAGCCTGGAAAAAACCATGGCCAACTTCGAACATACCCTGATGTGCCTGAACGAGGCGTTTGCCAGGTTCAACTGGCAGGGCCTGGCAACAGCCGCCCACGATCTGACGTTCAGCAGCCAGGACAACACGATACTTCACATCATTCACACGCTGGGTCGCCCCAAAAGCGTCTCGGACATTGCCCGTTTCCTGAATCGCGACGACCTGGCCAATATCCAGTACAGCATTCGCAAACTGCTCAAAGCGAAATTCATCGAAAAGGCCGACGACCGATCCAGTCGCGGCACGACCTACCGGACGACGGCCAGCGGCAAGTCGGTCATCGACGACTACGTCAATACGCGGCGCAATCTGGTCGCCAAACCGGCCAGCGACATCGCCAACATCGAAGAGCAACTCCAGGTGGCGACCCGGGCCATGGGCGTCTTTATCGGCCTTTACGATCACGCCGCCCGAGTCCTGACGACTCGCCCGTAATCGGCATTACCTACCGAGGGTGCCGGCGGCGTTGGCACTGACGGTCTGGCCGGCGATACTGGTCAGGCGCTCGGACTTGGCTAGGTAACTGTGCGGACCGCTGGCGTCACTGGTCCGGACTCTAGACCGTCACTATTCACTACGATTTACTTGAATCCGCTGATACCAATCACCAAGGACCTCCTTTAGCCCCTCAAAATCTAGTACATAGTCAAGCTGGGAATCCTTTAACTCAAGAAGATCTCCTGTACCGAGGTACTTGAAAATATGGGTTGATGGGCGCCTCTCCTCCTCTCCCAAATATTCAAAAGTACTAAGAATAGGACGCGAGAGACTTTCGTCGTCTTCGTAGCCCACCCCAAAATAGATTGCTCCGACCTGAAGCGAGTTTTCGTCCATGGCAGTTCCTAGCTAATGAGGACAACTCCCGGAGCCGTTCCCAGCCCCCGACCCTGAGCCCGATCCGGCTCCACTGCCGCCGCCCGGAATGCTTCTCTCCAACATTCCGCCCGATCCTGAATCGGTAGACGAACTTCCGCCACTTCGTCCCCGCCCCCCGGCCACCGAAGCCACCAAGCCCACCGAAACCTCCCGCGCTTCCACCAACAGCGCCACCAACTTGAAGTCCAAGTGGATCGGTATAGCTCAGCGGATTCCCCCCCACATACCCAAAAATGCTAAACCTGATTTAGGGGGTACAAAGCTCCCCTTCTTTGTAGTATCTGATTCTCAATTCACCATGCCCCAGTAATTCTGGAGCAATTTTCATAATCTCTGGCTCAACCATCTGGGCACAGCTAAGGGTTTCCAGGCATGCACGTACCGTGTTTACCTGAGCGCTGGCTTGAACGTTAATTAGGCATAGAGCTTGTGCATTTTTCCCCCCCGCTATTGCTTGGGCAATATCTGCCTGATATGAGTACGCGGCACTTGCGTTAATAACAGCCAAATAAGAGTCTCGCAACAGGTGTTGTCTCTCCGTTCCCGACGCTCCTATCTGACGGCCAGCAAAGAACGCGCCAATGCAAACAACTAACGCTACGAAACTATATACAACACTTTTTTTCATAATCAACTTTCGCTTAACCAGCTTATCTGCCTGGGGCTGTTAGGCCAGGCGGTGGTCCGCCTTGGTAATTTGGATCGAGACCAAACTGAATACACTTGCAAGTCGTAGTAGCAGGATCGAACGCATTTGTTTGCGTTGCTTTAGGCCCAGAGTAAAAGATTTTGCCATCGCACGTAGTGCAAATTGACAATTCGCATCGCAGCGCCTTTTGTATCTCTTTAAGCGCATCGCATGCTACAAGGCCGAAGGCACATTTCCATGCATCGAGTTGATCCTGTGCCGTTTGCTGATTGTTCTTAACACTCTCATTCGTGTCATTGGGCAGTTTTTCAGGTGGTGGTAACGGTTTGCCTTTACCAAAGCTCTTGGGGATTGCACCTGCGAGACCTTCAGGGTCAATTATTGATAGTGGGTTCCCGTTTACATACCCAAACAAATTCAACCCACCATCCAACCCAATCGGGTCCGCCGAAATATACCGCCCGACCCGCGGATCATAGTACCGATGCCAGTTGTAATGCAGCCCCGATTCCTTGTCGTAGTACTGCCCCGGGAATCGCAGGTTGATCGTCGTGGCAGTCCCGTCGCCATCCGGGTCTTCGTTGGCGGGCGTGGCCCCGAAGGCGTCGCTCTCCCATTGCCAGACGAGGGTGCCGGCGGCGTTGCGGGCGGCGCGCGGGGTGCCGAGGTGGTCGGTTTCGAGAAGGAGGACGCTGGCCGATGGGCCGTGCTCGATCACCGCGACCGGGATGTCGTCGCGCCAGACGTAGGTGCGCCGCGGGTTGCCCTGCCCGTCCGTTTCGCTCAGCAGGCGGTCGTCCTGGTCGTAGAGGTAGAGCGTCGTACCGGCGCCTTGCGCGGCGAGGGCGGTGGTGGTTTTCTTGAGCCGCCGGCCGAAGGCGTCGTAGTCGTAGGTGGCGATCAGCGCGCCGCCGGGGCTGCCCTAGCGGATTTCCTTGAGGGCGCCGGGGCCGTCCCAGATGAAGCCGAGACCCTGGGCCTGGGTGAGGTAGCCGGAAGTATTGGCGCTGATGGTCTGGCCGGCGATGCTGGTCAGGCGGTCGGACTGGGCCAGGTAACTGTGCGGGCCGCTGGCGTCGCTGATCCGGTTGCCGTTGGCGTCGTAGGTGAGGGTCTGGGTTTGGGCGGGACCGGCTTCGCCGACGACGCGGTCGAGGGGGTCGTAGGCGTAGGTGGTGGGGCCGGCCGGGCCGGCGGCGCTGACGAGGTTGCCGTTGAGGTCGTAGTCCAGGGTCCGCGGTGTCGTTCCGGCGATTTCGGCGAGCCGGCCGTCCGGGCCATAGCGGCGGGTCTCGCTGCGACCGTCGGCGAAGACCTGGCTGGTGGCTTGGCCGAGGGCGTCGACGGTGACGGTCAGCAGCGGCAGTTCGTTGCCGGCGAGGTTGGCCGCAATACGTTCGATGCGCCCGGCGGCGTCGCGGGCGTAGGTCAATGTCGTGCCCGAGGGAGCGACCAGGCTGGCCAGGCGGTTGCCTCCCGAGTCGGCGATCGCTAGAGGGAAAGATGGCACTAATTCACTCTGACCCTTTATCGCTTCTGGGCCTTCACTGGTCTGTTGCGCCTTCACAAAAAGAGGTAGTGCTGTTCCATCGCCCACCTCTATCAAGGCAGCTATCAATTCGAAGCTCATGTCGAACCCACAAAGCCCCCACCGCAATGATGGCCAATAGAATCGCGACCTTCCAGAACGTCAATGTACTTTTCTTCATATGCGCCTAATACCTACCAGGAAGTCCATTCGGCCTGAATGGCGAGCAAATCTCTTGGCAGGATTGTCCAGAGCTTGCCCCTTGGCTTCGGCCGTGATGATTTGCAATCTGGTCAGCCGCTGAAGCACTTGCAGGGTCTCCTTTAACGTTCTGATCGACCCACTCGCGGGTATCGGAAATCAAACAAGCCATTTTTTCTCCTTCCTTGCCGCGTTTAGATGCCTCGCAATTCGCCTTGCAGTGGAAATACTTATCTCCGCCAATAGTGTTGGCGTTTCGCATATCGTTGTAGTTTTGCACGAAGTCGTTCCATGCTCCGACAGTGCCTTGACCAGGCCCTGAAGGCACATATCCTGGATGCCCCGCAGGAGCGCTCGGCAAAGCCCCCGCCAATCCCAGGGGGTCAACAAAGCTCAGCGGATTCCCGCCGACATAGCTATAGGTGTTCAACCCACCCGCCAACCCAATCGGGTCCGCCGAAATATACCGCCCGACCCGCGGATCATAGTACCGATGCCAGTTGTAATGCAGCCCCGATTCCCGGTCGTAGTACTGCCCCGGGAATCGCAGGTTGATCGTCGTGGCAGTCCCGTCGCCATCCGGGTCTTCGTTGGCGGGCGTCGCCCCGAAGGCGTCGCTTTCCCATTGCCAGACGATGCTGCCGGCGGCGTTGCGGGCGGCGCGCGGGGTGCCGAGGTGGTCGGTTTCGAGAAGGAGGACGCTGGCCGATGGGCCGTGCTCGATCACCGCGACCGGGATGTCGTCGCGCCAGACGTAGGTGCGCCGCGGGTTGCCCTGCCCGTCCGTTTCGCTCAGCAGGCGGTCGTCCTGGTCGTAGAGGTAGAGCGTCGTGCCGGCGCCTTGCGCGGCGATGGCGGTGGTGGTTTTCTTGAGCCGCCGGCCGAGGGCGTCGTAGTCGTAGGTGGCGATCAGCGCGCCGCCGGGGCTGCCCTGGCGGATTTCCTTGAGGGCGCCGGGGCCGTCCCAGATGAAGCCGAGACCCTGGGCCTGGGTGAGGTAGCCGGCGGTATTGGCACTGATGGTCTGGCCGGCGATGCTGGTCAGGCGGTCTGACTGGGCCAGGTAACTGTGCGGGCCGCTGGCGTCGCTGATCCGGTTGCCGTTGGCGTCGTAGGTCAGGGTCTGGGTTTGGGCGGGACCGGCTTCGCCGACGACGCGGTCGAGGGGGTCGTAGGCGTAGGCGGTGGGGCCGGCCGGGCTGGTGGCGCCGACGAGGTTGCCGTTGAGGTCGTAGTCCAGGGTCCGCGGCGTCGTTCCGGCGATTTCGGCGAGCCGGCCGTCCGGGCCGTAGCGACGGGTCTCGCTGCGACCGTCGGCGAAGACCTGGCTGGTGGCTTGTCCGAGGGCGTCGAGGGTGACGGCCAGCAGCGGTAGTTCGTTGCCGGCGAGGTTGGCCGTGAGGCGTTCGATGCGCCCGGCGGCGTCGCGGGCGTAGGTCAGTGTCGTGCCCGAGGGGGCGACCAGGCTGGCCAGGCGGTTGGCTGCGTCGTAGGTGTAGGTGGTGGTGAACGGCAGGCTGGCGATGGTGCGGGTTTCGCTGAGCCGGTTGCCGTGTGCATCGAAGGCGTAGCTGCTGGTGCCGGCCGGGTCGATCACGCCGCACTGGCGGCCGATGCCCTGCGGGCAGCTATCCCAGGTGTAGGCGATGGTTTCGCCAGTCGGCGTGTAGCTGGCCGAGCGCAGCCGGTTGAGCGCGTCCCAGGTGAAGGTGGCGGTGACGCCACGCGATTCGGTCAGGCTCTTGATATTGCCGGCGGCGTCGCGCGGGGTGAGGCGCAGGCCTCGATTGGTCGAGTTCTCAGCCACGATATCGCCAAGATAGTTGGTTTCAAAAACCGTACCGCTACCGTTGGCGGCGATGACCTGTTTGAGCTGCTCCTGGCCGCCGTAATAACTGAACTGGGCGAGGCCGGCCAGCGGGTCGGTGGTGCCGGTGACACGACCGAGGGCGTCCCGGCCGATGGCGGTGGTCTGCTGCTTGGGATCCATGATGGTGGTAGACCGGCCATTGGCATCGTAGCCGTAGACCGTGGTGGCGTCCTGACCTTCACGCGGATCGACGAGGGCCTGCCGACGACCAAGGGCGTCGTAGGCGTAGCCTTGGCTCTTGGCTGTCGAGCCGTCGGAGTTTAGCCAGTCGACACGGGTGATGTTGCCTTGGGCATCGCGCTGATAGGCAAGGCGGTTGCCGGCCGAGTCGGTGATCGCTTCGAGACGGTGGGCGCTGTCGTAGATGTAATCGGTGCGGCTATCGTCGGGCAGGCTTATCTGGATGAGCTGGCCGACGCCGTCATAGTCGTAGGTGGTGGTCTGACCGGCGACGCTGCGGCTTTGCAGCCAGCCGCGTGGGGTATAGGTGAAGGTGGTGACAATGCCATTGGGGTCGACAACAGTGAGAGGGCGGCCGCTGAGGTCATAGGCGGTGTATTGCGTGACATGGCCGAGGGCGTTGGTGACCGTGGCGATATTGCCGCGCTTGCCGAGATCCGGGTCGTTGGCGGGGTAATACGTGGTGGTGGCGACATCCGCCACGTCGGTGCGCGGGCCATTTTCGCTGAGTACCTGACCGGTTGCGTTGTAGGTCCAGGCCCAAGTGCGAGGCAAGGAACCGGGCAGTGCGGTGGCGGCAAGCCCCAGGCTGCCGCTCTCGTCACCGCCTGCCTGTTCGGTCCTGGCGCAGAGGACGCCAATCGGTTGGGCGCCACCGTTAATGCCAGGGATGGTTGCCGTGGACGGGGCACAGTAGACGCCACCATCGCCGTTGTAGACGTAGGTGGTGATTTTCAGGGGGGCGACGATCTTGACCGGCAATCGCCAGTACGGGTGCCACTGTGTTGTGATCGTGCGCTGTTCCGGCTTGCCGGCAGCTTCGACCCGTTGCGTTTCGAGGTTGCGGGTCAGGTCGTAGGTGTAGGTGGTGGTGTTGCCGTTGAAGTCGGTGCGGGTCGCCACGTTGCCGTTGGCGTCGTAGGTGATGGCACTGGACGCCGGGCCGCAGCCGCTGCCGCCGGGTTGGGAAACGCCAGTGTTCTTCGCTACGCCGAGAATGGTCTGGAAATTGTAGGTGCGTTGCGTACCGAGCGGATCGGTGACCACCGTGCTGTTGGCGCCAAAGTTGAGCCCGTAGGGTTCGACATTCCCGGCCAGTATTTCGCCGATAGCCCGCCCCGTGCTGTCGTACGTGTAGGTGATGTAGCGGATGCCGTTCTCGTCGGTGATGCCGGTCAGGGCATTTGGGAAACGGCTGTCTTCGTAGTGGTAGGTTTTGCTGTTGCCGTCGGGGTAGGTCACCGTCGACAAGTTATTGGCCGCGTCGTAGGTATAGCGGATGATGCCACCGAGGGCATTGGTTAGGGTGGCAACGCGGTTCTGGCTATCGTAGGTGAAGGTAAGTATGCGTCCAAAACCATCCGTGATGCTGGATAACCGGCTCTGGAGATCGTAGGCCATAACCTGAGTCTTGCCGCTGACATCGGCAAGGCTGATCAGACGACCAGCAAGGTCGTAACGCTCCATGTGTAGATCGGCGGTATCAAGACGGTAGCCGGACAGGCCCCCATTGGGGTCGGTCTCGCGTCTAAGGCGGTTGTTGATGTCCGCATCCGAAAGATAGACATTTCCGGACAAGTGGAAGCTGTAGAGCTTGCCGTCGGGACGGTATGCCCGAACGGTGCCAGTCGAGGTTTCAAAACTGAGGCGCTGACCATAAGCCGATCGCCAGCGAGCACCGAAGACCGAGCCAACAGTGGCGGCGTTACTGTTGTAAGTGCGACCGAATTTCAACGAACCACTACCCGCTATATCTACTTCACTTAACCATTTGTTGCCTGTTCCAAGGGTTATCGGGTTGAAGGTGGATGGCTGACAGGTCGGACCGTTATCCTTACCAGACCCAGGATCTACGCACCGATTGGCATCGGCATCATCCTTTATCTGCCCGGTCGGGCACTGGCATATTCCCATTTCGTCTACGGTCTGCCCGGAAGGACACGACGTAATGCAAGCCCCTGTTCCAGCTTCACGAACTTTCGGAAAAATGCAAACAGGCTGACACACGCCTGAAACTGCTTCCATTCCTGCTGCACATACTGCTGTGCAACCAGCCACTTTGTTTTCCGCTAAAACCAAAAAACTTGAACCGCAGTTGTAGGTTCCTGAAGCAACGACTTGCCCACTTAAAACTTGCCCAGACTTGCGGCAATCTCCAGCGCCGCTAGGTGGACTCGATACGCCATTAGCAGTTTGCACAAAAAAAAATGGACCCGGCCCCCAAGGGCTGGAACCTAGCGCATCACAGGCTGCTTGCGCTGTAACGAAATTGTGTAACGACTGAGAACCAAGATAAGGAAAATCCCATACAACAACAGATGCCGCATAAGACAGCACCGATACCACCGAAAGCAACATACCAACCACAAACGATACAAGGCATGAAAAACTGCGAATTGAAGTCATATGTCAGATGGGTTTATTTTTTGTTGTCACGTCAAGAGACGACAAAGCGTTCGATTAATTGGTGTTACAAGCATATTGAAGAAATAAAATAATTGCTAATGCATATTTATATTTTGTCTACGAGTCAATAATAGTTGCAATTAATGACATTAAGATTACACGGTCTGGCCATTTGCACTAACATATAGCTATCAAACGTGCATCACTACGTTTAGTTAGTAATTTTATGAAAATAGGGATTTCTCATTATTACCAGACGTACGAGATTGTAGGGAATCAAGAGGCACCGGACTTCCTGAGCCCCCCGCTGGTTGCTGACTACACACAGGCAGGGCGGCCCTCAGGATCAATCGCGATCGCTAGTTTCGATCTCCCGGTGATCTTGATCCTGTATGGGATGTCAGCGAATTTTGGCAGACCCGCTCTAGACCGCACGAACCGTTCAAGCCATCCGTGAGGTGTCAGAGCGCACATCCCCTTCGGCGTTGGATTTGCCAATTAGATAGTGGCGCCACTCCCCGTCATCATCAACCTCAACAGGATTTCGGTGCAGGGAATGTCGTGATGAAGGAAACTCGGGAGTCGTCAGCTACCCGCTCTAGCAAAGTCTTGCCATGCGCCCTATGATATTGGTCGAACGCTATATCTGCGGCCAGATCCGTTGGAATTACAGCGATCGACTATCTTGGCTCTCGACAAGTCGGGCTATAGCGAAAGTCCAATTCATCGATCCCTAAAAAAATCGGTCGAAATGGATTTGTTGGGGCGGTACCGCGTGTGCGACGCACAAGGTATCGATCACGGCCTGAATCATCGCTGGCGGCCCGGCCATGTAGAACTCGTAGGATGCCGGTTCCTTGTCCAGGGTGCGCAAAGCCAGGTCGTGCACGTAGCCGACGGGACCATCCCACGGCAGTTTGCCGTCGGGATCGGAAACGATGGTGTGACTGAAAAGGTGCGAACCGAAGGCCGGCAGCGTTTGCAGCAGGGGCTCGCTGCAACAGTCGGCGGCGGTACGGGCGCCATAGAAGAAATGGACCTTGCCCGTCCACGCTGTCGCGGCACTCAGTCCCCGGGCGATCGACAGCATCGGCGCCAGGCCTGAGCCACCGGCCAGGCAAACGACATCGCGCGGAATTTCGGGGCGGACATGGGCCAGGCCATAGGGACCGTCCAGCACGATTTCGTCGCCCAAATCGATCTGCTCGAACAGGCAGGTCGTACCGCGCCCGCCGGGGACGCGGCGCACGATGAATTCCCAGGTGCCGTCCGGATTGGCGATGTTCGACAGCGAATAGGCCCGGACGCCCGGCACGCCGGGTAGCGAGAGCAAGGCATACTGGCCGGGCAGGAATTCGGCGGCGCCCGCACCGGCAAACGAGAATTGACGCATGTCGTGGGTGACGTTTGCCACCTGCTGCAAACGGACGGTGCGCTTGGTCGGGATGAAGAACGGTTTGGACGAGTCCGCCAGATGCGTCTTGATCAGGCAGTCGCCGAGCGCCTTCGACTGGCAGGCCAGTCGCCGGCCCTTCTTGATGTCGCGCGGCGATAATCCCGGCGCCTCGTTCCAGAGCGTTTCGACCGCGCCGGACAGCAACTCGAACTTGCAGCTGCCGCAGGCCCCGACGCTGCATTCATAGGGCATGCCGAGGCCGGCGCGCAAGCCGCCCTGGAGGAGCGTATCGCCCGCCGCACAAGAGAAACTCGACGGCTCGCCGTCAATGGTGATTTCAGCCATGGCCCACCTCAAGTAGTCGGAAGATCGGCAAAAACTTCGTCGCCCCGCGTTTCGCTGCGATAGACCTTGAGCGGAATGGCGCACGGGGCGGCCACCGGCTTGCCCGTGGCAATGTCGAAGGCACCTTGATGAAAGGGGCATTCGACGATGCCGTCCTCGATCTCGCCGTCGCAGAGCGAGGCATCGCCATGCGTGCAGGTATCGTCGGTTACGACAAAGCGTCCATCCAGAGAAAAGACGGCGAGTGGCGGACGAGCGGCCAGTTCGATACGCAGGGCGCCGCCTTCCGGCACCGCTTGTTTTTTACAGATGAAGTGCATGTTTTTCCCGCAGTGATTTGCTTGCAGCGGGGCATTCCAGCCGACGCCCCGCCGCTCGCCGATTAAAATTTCATGCCGTAGGCAATGCCGATCCAGTGCTGACCCATCGCGACATCGGTCCCGGTGGAGGCTCCGCTGCCGCTGACTTTCTCGCGGATGGCATAGCCGTAAACCGCGGACAGTTCGGCGGCCGGACTGACCGCCCAGGTGCCGCCGAGCGTCAGATGATCCTGCGGGGTCACCGGGGCCAGATAGTTCAAGGTCGTGTCGCGCGTCGGAACGATCTGCGAACCATGGCTATAGCCGGCGCGCAACGTGGTGCTGGCGGTTGCCGCATAGCTGAGGCCGATGCGGGCGACGTTCTGGTTCTTCCAGCCGAATCCCGGGCCGTTGTCGGCACCGAAGGCACCGACCGAGGTCAGGTGGTTGCCCAGGGACTTGATATCGCCCCAGTTGATCCGCAGATAATCGGCGGCCACGGTCAGGGCCGGCGTGACCTTGAAGGCGACGCCGACGCCGTAGTTCTCGGGAATATCGAATTCACCCTGGCCGGCCAGCAGATTGCGGTACTTGTCCAGCTTGCCCATCTTGGTCTTGCTGGTGTATTGCACGCCGAGGCTCAGGCGGTCGGTCAGCTGGCCCAGCCAGCCGAGCTTCAGGCCGTAGCCCCAGGAGCTATCGTGGCCTTGATCTTCCTTGCCCAGGCCATCCGGCACGCCGGTGATCTTGAAGTCCTGATAGGCGATGTTGAGCGCCACGCCGATGCTGTTAACGTCATCCAGCTTCATCGCAAAGGACGGCGAAATGATGATCTGCATCAGGTTGGAGCCGTCCTTGTCGCTGTTCGGCCCGCCGCTGATGTTGGCGTCGTACTTGGTCGTCACCCCGTTGCCGTAGACCGAAACGCCGACCGAATGGCGAGCGTCCAGCATGTGGTTGTAGCCGAGTTCGGGAATGGGAATCGCCTTGACCCCGCCGCCGTCGAAATCGGTGCCGCGGATGTCCGCATGAATATTCGGCAGGACCGCGGCCAGGCCGATATCCAGGCGTTCGCCCAGGCTGACCATGCCGGCCGGGTTGTTGGCGGCGGCCACGGCATCCTGCGGCAAGGCAATGCCGACGCCGCCCATGCCCTGCGCCTTGATGCCGTAACCGTGCGGCATCGTGCCATTGGTCGCCCATACGCCATGGGAGGCCGCCACGGCGGCCAGCAGCGTCACTAGTTTTCTGGTTTTCATTGTTTGTCCTGTTGGGGTTGGTTCAACAAAGGGGGGTTAATTCAACAAATCGTTGATCGGCGACAGGCACTGCTCCGGGCCGAGTGCCGAATAGCCGCCATCGACCGGCAAATTGACGCCGGTAATGAACGAGGCATGGCTCGAGCAGAGGAACAGAACCGCGGCGGCAACCTCCTCCGGCTCGCCGATCCGGCCGAGCATGTGATACTTGCCGGCCACCCGATTGGTCTTGTCCTTGTCGCCGCCGGAGAGCGTGTTCATGATTCCCGACCAGGTCCAGCCGGGCGAAACGGCATTGACCCGAATGCGATCCTTGGCCAGATCGAGCGCCTGGCTGCGGGTCAGTTGCAGCAGCGCCGCCTTGCTCGCCGGGTAAAGCCAACGCCCGGCCTGAGCCGAGGTAGCGCTGGTCGAGCCGAAATTGACCACGGCACCGCCGCCGCTCTTCAGCAAATGCGGATAGGCCGCCTTGAGCAACATCACGCCGCCGAACACATTGACGTCGAAGGCCTGATGCCAGTCGGCCCGGGACGACGCCATGCCGCTATCGACGTAGGCGGCGGCGACATTGACCAGGCAGTCGATGCGGCCGTAGTCGGCCACTGCCACCTCGACGCAAGCGGCAATGTCGGCATCCGAGGCCAGATCGGTTCGCACGAAGCGAACGCCGGCCCCGAGTTCGCCGGCCAGGGCGCTACCGCCGATCGTATCGATGTCGGCAATGACCACCCGCGCCCCGGCGGCGAGAAAGGCCTTGACCACTGCGGCGCCGATCAGCGTGGCGCCGCCGGTGACGATCGCCACCTTGTTTTCCAGTCCGTTCATGAGCATCTCCTCAAGCGGTTTTTTGCAAAGCGGCCGGGCTCGGCACGCCGCTCAACTGTCCCTGACAGAAGAGCAGCGGCACCGGCCCGAGGCCCCAGGCGTAGGCGAGCACCTTGCCGACCAGGATGAGGTGGTCACCGCCCGGATAGATCGCCGAGCGGGCGCATTCAAAATGCGCCAGAGCGCCCTCGATCAGCGGCACGCCGTGTTCCGACATGCGGTAATCGACGCCGGCAAACTTGTTGCCGCCCGGCGAAGCGAAGCGGTTGCACAGATCGAGTTGCTCCTCGGCCAGCACGCTGATGCCGAAATAGCCGGACTTTTCGAAGGTCGCCAGACTCGGCGAACTCTTGGCCAGGCTCCACAGCACCAGCGGCGGATCGATCGACACCGACGAGAAGGAGTTGGCGGTCAGGCCGACCAGCCGCCCATCCTCGGCAACGGTAGTGACCACGGTGACGCCGGTCGCGAAGCAGCCCAGGGCCCGGCGGAAATCCTTGGGGTCGAGCGCCACGCCGGATTTGAGCTCAGGCAGCAAGATGGCCTCCGTTGTCGACGATGAATTTGCGTGCGAGATCGAGATCGACCAGCCACGGCCAGTAGTCGCTGGGCTTGTCGAAGTTCTGCATGAACTTGTCGGCGATGGCCGGCGTCTGCGAGGCGGCGACCAGCACTTCCATCACCGACGGCGGCGGCGGATTGAGCAGGGCGTTGGTGAAGGCCGAGGTGTACTGGCCGGATTCGTGCCAGAAAGTATCGACGACGTCGTTGACCCAGCCCGGGGTGAAGCTGCCGTCACCCATGGCGAGGATTTTCTCGATGACGAATTTCGACATGCGGGCGGCGTTGTTCGAGCCCTGGCCGGTAATCGGGTCGTTGAGAACGACCGTGTCGCCGACGCCCATGACGAAGCGGCCCGAGGGCAGGCGGCCGACCGGCTTGCGGATGGTCGGCGTGAAGGCGCCTTTCAGCCAGGCATTCGGATCGGTCAGTTGGACATCCTCGAAATGATGCGCATCGTCGGGTGAAAATTCGCGGATCACGCCCTTGGCGATTTCCAGCAGTTCCTCGCCGCTCTGGGCGTTCTGGAAGCGGTCGATGGGGCCGCCGGGAATGGCTTCGAAGAGCACGCTCCGGCACTCGCCGACGGTGTGGGTATAGAACGGCAGCGAGAAGAACTCGCCGACGCCGGCGACGAAGTTGAAGCGCAGCGGCCGGAACGGGACGCGCAACCAGGGACGGTCGCCCATCAACTTGGGGCCGGTCAGCAGCAGCGCGGCGAGGTGGCGCGGCGGCTTGGTGTGCACGCTGCGTTGGTCGTCACGCTCGAACAGCGCATTGATGTTGCCCTTGCCGGCGGTGACGATGGTCAGGTCGTTTTCCGCCGAAATCTGGTCCAGTTCCTCGACCGAAACGGCCTTGATGACCAGCTTGCCGCCGCGTTTCGGAAACTCTTCCAGCCAGCGCGAAAACTTGGTGCGCTGGTCGAGGGCCTGGCCTTTCCGGTCTTCCAGCCGGCCCTGGACGGTGAGGCCGATGGCCCCGCTCGGATCGCGGAAATCGACGTGCATCCCTTCGCCGTAGGGAACCAGGTCTTCCCAGAAATTCAGACCGAGTTCCCGCTCCATGTCCAGCGTGCTGTTGAACAGGAAGGCCGTGCTGGGAATCCGGCTGCCCAGGATTTCGGCCGGAGTCCGGTCGCTGTACAGCGTCACGGCATGGCCCGCCTTGAGTAAAGCGAAACCGATATGCAAGCCGGCCTGCCCGCCACCGATGATTGCAAATTTGCGCATTGCCTTTCCTTTCAGTTCTCTGTTGGGGTTTTCTGTGTCGTTGATGGCTGGCTTTGCCAGCCTTCGGAATACCGGCTGTTCAGCTTCAGGTTGAGCAGCACGTGGGAAAAGCGCCAGCCGGCGGCCGTCTCGATCAATTCGCTGTGGTAGCAGCCGCCGATCCAGTGACTCTGCGCGCCATCGCCCCCGGGCATCTTGGCCAGTTCCCAGAGATACCAGTGACAACGGGCGCTCTGCCCGGACGGTGCCACCTCGATGACCGGAGAAACCATGTAGTGCAGCGACCAGAGGATTTCCTCGCGGCCGATGCGCGCCAGTTGGCGGGTGATTTCATCCCGGCCCTCGTAACGCCCGAAACCGGGCGCTTCCCAGACCGCATCGTCGGCCAGTAGCGCACCCATGATCTGCGGATCGTTGTTGCGATCCGCGCCGTGGGCATAACGGCCAACCAATAGACGGATGGCCTCGATATCCTCGAGGCGCTTGATCCGTTGCTCCAATGTCGCTGGCATCTCTTCCCCGGCCTCCGGATCAGGCGGCGACTTCGCCGTGTTCGGCGACGAAACGGGCTTCGTCGAAACTGTGCGGCACCTTGGGGTCGCCGCCGTACAGCTCGACGTGCGGGGCGATCTCGGCGAGCGACAGCGCCATGCAGTACAGCTCGTAGGCCGGCGACGGAATCTTGCCCAGCGGGTACTCGTCGGCCAGCTTCAGGATGCCTTCGATATTCGGCAGCATGGCGTCGTAAAAGGCCTGCAATTCACCGCGCGACGAGGAAATGCGCTTCTGCTGGCGTTGATTCTGCGTTGCCAGGGCCCATTGGCTGACGAAGGGGTCGAGGGCTTCAAATTTTTTCGGGAGGGTCAACATGATCATTCCTTTCAGTTCTGTTCCATGTAGTCGTGAAGCGCGGTGTAGCCATGGCGGATCAGGACTTCGTCGTCCTGCAGGTGCATGAACTGCTTGGCGCCGGACTCCAGCGCGCACTGGGTGTCTTCCATGGTCGCCGTGTCTTCCAGCCAGGCATTGCGCTGCAGGCACTGGGCGTGTTCGAGGGCCCAGCGTTCGCTGTTGGTCTTCGGCGCGGCCACGTAGTACTTGCCTTCCCACAAGGTCTTGTTGTGGGCGATGGGCCAGAACTGGTGGGTAAACCAGATGCCTTCGGAGATGTGCAGCAACAGGTTGGGGAAGGTCACCGACAGCTCGAAGGAGAAATCTTCGCGACGGGAAGGATTGACCGACGGCGGCAACATCGAGGCGCCGCGCTTGGCGACCAGCGAGCCGGTGACCAGCGAGTTGGCCAGCTTGGCGACCGGCGTCGGCTCGGCATTCAGGCTCAGACAGATGGCCGTGCTGCGATGCGGGCCGAACAACTGGACGTCCGACAAACCGGAAGAAAACACGTTCGGGAAAGAGCCGGCGTGGATGGTCGCCACGTGGTAGGCCTCGGCGAATGCGTCATGCGCCACCTTCCAGTTGCAGTCGAGATAGGTGTAGTAGCTGAAGCAGTACGGCAGTTCGCCATACGGGAAACCGGCCATGTGTTCGCCATAGCCGCCGAGGAAGTCCTTGAGCGGAACGACCGACTCGGCCGGGTTGAGATTGACGAAAATGAAGCCTTCCCAGACGTCGGTATGGACCGGGGTCAGCGCGTTCTTTTCCTTCTCGAAACAGGCGTGGAACTTGTCCTGCTCGGGCAGCTGGACGATCTCGCCCTTGGCGCCATAGACCCAGCCATGGAAGCGGCAGGTGACGACGGCGGCCTTGTTGCGGCCGAAGGTTTCCTCGCCCTGCTCGACGATCACCTTGTTGCCGCGGTGCGAGCAGACGTTGTGAAAGCCGCGGATCTGACCGTCCTTGCCGCGGATCAAGATGACCGAGGTCTTGGCGAAGGACAGCTTCTTGACCTTGTAATCACCAGGATTAGCGATTTCCTCGACGCGGCCGACTTTCAGCCAGCTGTTCAAAAATACCTTTTGCCGCTCTTCCTCGAAAAACTCCGGGGAAACGCAGGGTTCGACGGGAATCGGACCGGTGCCGAGTTCGGGATACTTGGCGGCCCACTTCAGTTCTGCTGGTGCATTCATTTTGCTTCCTTGAAAAAAGGTGGTGGTGGTTCGCCGGACGTTGCCGCCCGGCCGGATTTCAATCGTTCAATTGGTACTGTTCGCGGACCAGGTGGGCGATGCCCAGGCGCTCCAGGATCGGCATCGGACAAAGAAAGGTGACGCGGACGACGCCGGGCAGGCGGCTGATTTCGATCGAACCGGTGATCGTTGCCCGGTTGAGGATTTCGGCGACCGGCAGGCCGGTGACCTTGGCAGCCCGCTCCAGGCCGTTGTCGGTTGCATCGTTCAGCGTCTTGCCGGAGCCGATGAAAGTGATCGGGCCGTTGTCCTCGATTTCGCGCTGGCCGTAACGCGCCGCCAGCCGCTGCACGGCCGCCTTTTGCGTCTTGTTCATCGGCCGGGCCATGGGCGGCAGGTCGTCCAGGCGTTGCAGCAGGATCGGGCCATCCAGGGCGAGGTTCTTGATCACTTCGACGTCGAGCTCGACGATGCCGGAGACGTCGGTGGCGTGCCCGGCCACCTCGCCATTGCCCTGTTGGGCGTGCATGTCGCCCATGTACACGCCGGCGCCGGGCACCTTCACCGGACAGATCAGGATGGCGCCGGCCCGCACCGAATTGGTGTCCATGTGGCCATCGGTCTTGTGGCGGTCCAGCTCTTCCTGGGTCATCGCGTACTGGTGCGGGGCGCCGACCAGAAAACCGCCGAAATCGCCGGCATTGTGCGAATCCGGCAGATCGCGCGACGGCGTCGTGCCGATGTTGCCGAGAAACGGTTGCATGTGGGCGGCCAGGCCGGCAATGTCGGCCCGCGCCAGGCTGAGGATGGAGTGCTGCTCGGACGCGCCGGGCAAGGCCGACATCTCCCGGGCATTCGCCGCCAGCCGTTCGGCGACGTCCTTGCCGACGGTCAGCGAAACGCCGTTGTCCTTGTCGAGGACAATGACATAGCCGTTGCTGAAGCGGAAGGCATTGACCTCGGCGCCGCAGACATCGCAATGAACCGCGTCGTCGCCGATGCCTTCGATATGGCTGGCCGGACTGACGGTGCCGCATGACGGGCAGAGCTTGGCGACAAACGGATCGCCGAGATAGCGGCCGTCTACAAAGCTCATCACGCCGGAAGAGGTAGCCAGGGAAGTCACGTCGACCTGCCGGATCTTCAGGGCGACCGCATCGCCGATATCGGCCCCCTCGACGGCAACCGGCTGACTGACCTCATGGCCGCCCTGAAACTTGGGCGTGATCATCGGTCCCCAACAACCTGGCGGCGTACCGGCAATGATCCGCCCGCCGTTCTTGACCGGCCCCAACATGCTGTTGCTCGGCCCAACAATACCTCTGGTGTAGCTATCAACCGTCACGACCGGTTGCGCCTGCCCTTTGCTTACGTCCATAAAGCCTCCTGATCAACTTGACTGTTCCATACCGGGTGTGACGGAACGCAAGAACGGGATAGCAAGCAAAGTGCCAGAAATATTTATTATATAAATTCAGTAACTTACAAAATTATCACATTGATTTACACTGTAATTCACGCCGTAATCTGGTGCAACAAGGCACCAGCAAGCACGTTTACGGTGCGAAATTGCATCAAATTCACGCGGTAAATTCACCTGGCAAACGGGGATCTGTGATCAGGTCTTGGCTGTCGGAAAGGGAAAACCGGGTTCGGATTCACCCTTGCCCGGCGACGTATTGCCTGCCTTGGCTAAAAATAGGTGAAGCCAATGTGGAATACCGCCGCCTTATCGGCCTGGACAACATTCGCCAATCCATCGTCGAGGCCGGGTTTGCCGCAGATTACTGGCGGCCGAAAAAGCCGTGGCGGAAACTAACAGGGCTCCGAGCTGCGGTAGTCACCTTCATCACGCTCAGCTGCGGAATCGTGCTGTGTTGACCACTGAATCGCATCTGATCTGACCGGGCGAAATCATCAACTTGACCAGCCCAAGCGGAACGGCAGCGGGGTGCCCTTTGTGGACCTAGGTCGATTGCGAAAGCGGACCTTTAGGAACGTGGAGCTAAGCGGACCTGCGCGGCTTTTCGCGCAGGTCCGCTTGAGCGGTTAGAGCACGGAAAACATTCATTGCACATCGGCGCCCTTGCAGCCATCTCTGATTGCTTTTGATTGATCCTGTCCGGCGGGAACATCTACAATGAAATATGGCCTCTTCCATGGAAAGCCAAACGAGGTGCGAAACCACGTTCCGTCGTCGTTCTTGTGCACCTTAACAAGGCCACCTTCGCGGCACGTAGCGGAAACGAATACATCATAGTCAGCGACAACATCAAAGTCGCCAGTACGAGCAGCTAGCTCCGCGTCTACAGTGGTGACCATATTTGCTGGCGCACATAGATGTTCCCCGATGGCGACTTGAAATATATGGCTATCTCCAGATGGGGACAGCTCTCCCTGTTCTAAGAGATTGAAGCAGTAGTACGTGTGGTCGGCCGGAGTACGTTTTTCCATGACAGACGTTACGCGCTGCGGGAATTGCATACCTCCTGTGCATGCTCCCTTGACGACCTTCGCCCAAATAGTCTTGAACCATTCGGTGCCCGTTGACGACGCGTCTGCGATATCGATCACGTCTCTCTCGTCATTGCATTGCATCCACCCATGCTTCAGGACATACGTTGGCTCTGTCTGGGGCAAGGCGACTCCTGCATACAGGGCGACCAAAAAAAAGATGTTGAGTTGGCGAACCATAGGTGCTCTAACGAATGAAAGGGACTTCCCCGTCCCGAATTAGCGGCGGAAGCCGCCGGCAGCAGTTGCTGCCATGATTGAGTTTCCACACCAAATCATTCGTTCGAAAGGGGAAGTCCATGAATATTGTCACCGTAGGCATCGATCTCGCCAAGAATGTATTCGCTTTGCATGGCGTTGACCAGAGCGGCAAGGCGGTTTTCATCAAGCCCAAGGTGGTTCGCGGCCAATTGCTGGAGACGGTCGCCAATCTGCCACCCTGCCTGATCGGCATGGAAGCCTGCTCCGGCGCCCACTACTGGGCCCGGCAGTTCAGTCGCTTCGGTCACACCGTCAAACTGATGGCGCCCAAGTTCGTCGCACCCTACCGGATGAGCGGCAAGCGCGGCAAGAACGACGCCGCCGATGCCGCTGCCATCTGCGAAGCCGTTACCCGGCCCAACATGCGTTTCGTGCCGGTCAAGGACGTCGATCAACAAGCCATCCTCTGCCTGCATCGCACCCGGCAAGGCTTCATCGAAGAACGCACGGCGCTCTATAACCGCCTGCGTGGCCTGATCAGCGAGTTCGGCATTGTTCTGCCGCAGAAAGTCGAACGCCTGCGCCGGGAAATCGGTGCCCACCTTGAAGCACTGCCCGGCTGGGCCAACCGCTGTGTCGGCGACCTGCTCGTACACGCCGACCGCCTCAATGAACGCATCGACGAGTACGCCCCGAAGGAAGTCCTCTTGGGGGACGACAAAGCCATTGCCGAGGCAGCCAAACAAGACCAGCGCAGCCGGCGCCTGATGCAACTCCCCGGCATCGGTCCGACCACGGCCAGTGCCCTGGTCGCTAGCCTGGGCGGCGGTCACGACTTCAAAAATGGTCGGCAACTCGCCGCCTGGGCCGGCCTTGTCCCCGGCCAATACAGCAGTGGTGGTAAAGCCCGGCTGGGCAGGATCACCAAAGCCGGCGATGCCTACCTACGCAGTCTGCTCGTCATGGGCGCCCGCGCCGTTCTCTCCGGCCTCGGCGAGAAGCTGGATAGGTTCAGTCGCTGGGCCAGAAACCTGGCTGAGCGACGGGGTTACTGGAAAGCGGCGGTCGCCATTGCCGCCAAGAACCTGCGGCTGGCCTGGGCGGTCATGCACTATGGCGAAGATTTTCGTCTCACCACTGAATAGGCGATGGAAAAGCAAAAGCGTCGATAGGGAAAAACAGGAAAGGAATCACCGGCCGTTCGCTGGCGGCCTAAGACCAGCGAAGCACTGCCAGCGTTGATGTGAAGCGGGTTGGACCCGCGCGGGGAGAGCCTGATTAGCTACAGGGGAGGCAAGTGACTCCCGGCTAACGAATGAGGCCCCCGCGCGCGTCTTTCATCAGGGTCCGGGCAAAAGCCCAAGATGACCGGTTGTAGTACCGCAGTCCTTCACCTTCTCGCACCAACACAGCAGGAATCGATGAACAGCAGGAAAACAGGATCAGGAATGAAACGATAAAACTTCAGAACGCTTGCGGAGAATGGGGAAGCCCTTGTAGCTAGCTCAGCCGACGGCAAAAAGCGTAGCTTTTCGACGGTCGGCTGGAGCTGATTGTTGGGCATGACTAGGCGATGCCTTTCACTCGCTTGAAAACCTCAAGCGGAACCCTATGAATAACAAGGCAGCCGTTTGTGCCAGCTTTTTTGGCATAGAGAACCTTGGTGAGGTCTTTCGATTCCTCGGTTGTTCGGTAGCCTTTGTGAGGGTTGCTTCTCTTGACGTGCTCAAGCGCGCGAGACTCGGCTTCCTTTTTCGAGGAGGCTGCAACGACCATCTCCGAAACATGAGGATCGTCTTCGGTGTGGATGTAAACCTTGTAAACCTCCATCTTGATGCCCTCCTAAAGCAATTAATGAAGCCCAACGTTGGAATTGGTTTCCCATGAACATTGCCATATTTGCCTAGATCTTCTCGATCTTCACTGCCTCTGCTTCTTTGTTCCTGTATGCGGCGTTGCTGCTCTTGAACTTGTTGACGGCTAGCTGCATTGCAGTCGATTCACTCTCCGCCTCGACCGTAATGTATTGAGAGGCGTTTTTGTATTCCCCCGGATTTCCATATTTGATCGTCACTCTGTACTTGGTCATTTTCTCTGTGCTCCTAACTGGGTGGAAACAAACAACGAAATAGCTAAAGGGGTACGGCTGTGGGTGCCCAACGTAGAAGTCACCGGCGCTGCGCGGCTTTATCGCGCAGCGTCCGTGTGGACTGCCGGGTTGGATTGCAGTGTCATACACCACGCGACATTAGTGAAGTCAGCAACGAGCCTATGATTCCGCCGCCAATCGCCGATAGGACCACCGCGGCAATCTCCGCCGATTTCAGTGACGACCCCACAACGTGCTCGCCCCATTTCACTATCGATTCGACAGGGTACATAGGAAGTTTTTCACTGCGATCACAGATGTACTTTTCAAGATACGTTGCGACCCCTTTTTCGTAGGTTGATGCAATGTCTCGCTGAACCTGCTGCTCTTCGACTGCGTATTGGGCCTGCAACGTATAAGCGTCGGAGACAAGAGCCTGAGCCTCTCTGTGGACGCGTATTCGAGAACGCACATCGAATAGTCCTATGCTTGGCGTCGCAATTGACTGAAGGGCTTGCCAATTAGCTGTTAGGTTGTCTCCGGCGTGCATTAAACGAACGGCTCTTCGCTGAATCTCGTAGAACAAGCTGAGCTCGCCACTCAACTCACCAAGGAGATCGTCGAGTGCTTTGTCGGGCGATTGGTTCTGGCTGTACTTGAAAATGAGATCGTTATAGCCACGTCGTTTGGTTTCCTCTAGCACAAAGGATTGATCCAAAGTGGCTTCGCCAGGACGCAGGAAGAAATCAGCATGAAATGGCGACGGCCCGAGGTATTCGAAGGAAACCGGCGTAGCGAGCTTCTCGAACTCTCGTTCAAGGTAGACCCTAAGCAGGCGTACTGAATCGGATGGGCTGCATAGGTCTGTAGCTCCTATGCATTCAACGAAACTAAATGGGCCATGAAATGAGTCTCGAACTGAAACCCGGAATGTCTCCGTCGTCGTTTGCATTTCGACGGATTCGTTCGGGAACAGTTCTGATTGAACTCTGAATGGGATGAAAACCGTAAAGGTGATAGTCAGCCCCATGACGCCCGGAAAATAATCTCCGTCGTCTAATAAGCTTGGCGCCTTATCGGCGACCTCAAATGGCTCGCACAGTTCTTCGAAGAAAGAAACTTCCAACTCACTCAGAGAGGAGAGCGAAGACAACGCCTTCTTAACATCACTGACATAGTCGGACGCCGAAAAGCGATACGGAACCGCCTTGCGGTAGCCAAAATGAAAGCATCCAACACCGAATGCGCGATTAGGGTTCATATGCAATCCAACAGTTATTCAGGTACAGAAACGTCAGCGTTATTGCTAATAATACGGACACGATTGCATCGCCTGTAAGTTTTTGAATAACATGGAGATTATCCGATGCCGGTCTCCTTATCAATCAACAATCATACGGACCGGGCCAACGTCCGATATGTGGCGACTTCCTGAGGAACCGCTCCTGGCCGATGTCTGCCTGATGGCATTTTCATTGCCACTATGCGGAGTTGGCCAGGCGCATGATATTTGCTGGTCAGCATTGTTGAGAATTCATGGTCAACTCACCTGATATTCCGCACTCAGCGGCAACAAGGCCCCCCCACGTTGCCCGAAGGAAACCAACGCAGCCGCGCATCTGGTAATATACGAACCGTATACAAACCATATATCGGTGATCTGATGGGAATCGTCAAAATTTCAGAGCGGATGCATGAGAACTTGCGTCTGACCAGTGGCGCGCTGAGTCGCTCGATCAATGCGCAGGCCGAGCATTGGCTTCGCGTCGGGATGCTTGCCGAGTTGAATCCGAACCTGCGCTATGCCGACATTTGCCAGTTGCTTGTCCAGGCGGAACAGCAGGCCGAGGGGCAGGCGCTTGGCAATGGCGCTTTGTCGGTTGTGGCAGCATGAGCGCTTCCGGACAGGTCACGATAAGGACGGAATCCGAAATTGCCATGGCCCGGCGGGCCGGCATGCTGGCGGCCGATGTCTTGCGGATGATTGCCCCGCACGTCAAAGCGGGCGTCACGACCGATCAACTGGACAAGCTCTGCCACGATTACATCGTCGATGTGCAGCAGGCGATTCCGGCCAATGTCGGCTATCACGGCTACCCGAAGACCATTTGTGCGTCGGTCAATCATGTCATTTGCCATGGAATTCCGTCCGACAAGAAGCTGAAGGATGGGGATATCGTCAATATCGACGTCGCCATCATCAAGGATGGCTGGTTTGGCGATACCAGCCGGATGTACCTCGTCGGCAACCCCAGCACGCTGGCAAAACGCCTGGTCCGAACGACCTACGAAGCGATGCGGGCGGGCATTCGGCAGGTTCGCCCGGGCGCCACGCTGGGTGATGTCGGTCATGCCATCCAGACCGTCGCCCAGCGCGAGGGCTTCAGCGTCGTTCGCGAATACTGCGGGCATGGCATCGGCACCATCTACCACGATGATCCGCAGGTGCTGCATGTCGGCCAACCGGGCAAGGGACTCAAGCTCGAGCCGGGGATGATATTTACCATCGAGCCGATGATTAACGCCGGCAAGGCGGCAATCACGCACTTGCCCGACGAATGGACCGTAGTAACCAAGGATCGCTCCCTCTCCGCGCAGTGGGAACATACCGTGCTGGTCACCGACAGCGGGTTCGACATCCTGACCCCGTGGCCGGATGGCTACGGCGATTACACGCCGATCCTGCCGGTCAGCCCGCCCGCTTGATCTGGCTGGCAGGCTCGTCCGTCGGCGATCGGCGGCCGGCCGGACTGATTCCACCTGGCCGCCGTTACAGCGCCATCGCGGCCAGCGGGTCGTCCTGGGGAAAGCGGTCGGCGTAGGAGGGATCGCAGGGCGGGTTGGTGCCGTCGGCGAGCGTCAGCAAGTGGTCGAGATGCCGCTCCGAGGCGGGCACCAGGCGGCGGTAGAGTTCCTTGCACAACAACCGGGCCTTCTGGCCGGGCCAGTCGACCGGCAGCAGCACGTCGGGCAGTTCCGGGTCGCGCAGCAGCAGACGACGGTAGTCGTGGATCAATAGCGTGCGCAACAGGAAGGCGTCTTCCTCGCCGACCTCGGCCTGGCGGTCGCGGCGCAATTCGGCGAGGGCCGGCAGGTAGGTCGCGACGAACTCGCTGTAGGCGCTGGCCAGCGCATCGAGATTCCAGGCCCGGCGGACCAGATCGGCGTCGTTGGCCGACAGCCCGGAGCGCGAATCGGCCGCAAGCAGCGGCATCAGGCGGTCGAGATAGCCTGACAGGCCTTCGGCGACCAGCGCATCGAAGGCGGCGGTCAGATCGGCCGAGGGATGCACGAAACAATCGGCGCCGAGCACCCCGAAGCCTTGCCAGAACAGCGCCTGGCGCAGTCGCTCGCGCTCCTTCGGCTCGAACTCGCCGACCGCCAGAATCAGCCGCCAGCGGCGATCCCAGAGCGGCGCATGCGAAGCGTAGATGTGGCGCGAGGCCTCTTCGAAACGCCGCCGCCCGGAATTGGTCAGCACGTAGTCGGCGCGCCGGCCGACCGTTTCGGTGCGCAACCATTCTTCCTTGGCGAGCCGAAAGACCGAGGTGCGAACCAGCCGCTCGTTGAGTTCCAGCGGTTCGAGCAGACGGATCAGGCTGCCGAGCCAGACCCGCCCGCCACGCGGCAGGATGGCGTCGCCAAACATGGAGATGATGAGCGAACCGGCCTGGACGCGGGTTTGTTGCCGAAAATCGTCGAGGCGGGTCTTGATCGGTTGAATCACTGTATCGGCTGCAACGGAGAATCTGCGCATGTTAGCGACTCCACCCGGTACTGAACAGGGCGGAGGGCATCAAATCAGGCTGGCAACAGGTGATCGGCATCGGCCGTCACCGGTTGCTGCTGCGCGAAGAAGCCTTCGGTGTGGATCAAATCGTCCCGGGCGCCGAGTTTCTTGATGGTGGCAACACAGGTTTCGACGAACTCCGGGCTGCCGGCGACGAAGATGGTGTGTTTCGACAGGTCGGGAAACATTTTCGGCAACACCGCGTCCACCCGGCCGGCCAGATAGCCTTCGGCGGTTTCGCGGGTCAGCGTCACCTTGTAGTCGAAATTGCGATGCTTGGTACGCCACCAGGCCATCATCCCCTGGCTGTACACGTCTTCTTTGGTGCGCGCCGAGAAGAGCATCGTCACCGGCTTGCGGAAACCGCGGCGCAAGGCGGCTTCGGCCAGCGCCAGGACCGGCGCGAGGCCGGTACCGGCGGCCAGGCAGAGAACCGGCGTATCGACCGCCGGGTCGCCGATGAAGGTGCCGTAGGCGCCGGAAATTTTCAGGCTGTCGCCGATATTCAGGCTGTCGTGTATCCAGTTGCTGGTCTTGCCGCCCTCGGCGCGGGCCACCTGCAGCACCAGTTCGCCATCCGGGCGCGGCGCGTTGGAAATCGAGTAGGCGCGGGCCGGCACGTCGGCGCGTGGATTGCCGACCGTGACGTACTGGCCGGGCCAGTAACGGATCGGCTGGCCGACCGGGCGCATCCGCACTTCAACGACGCGCGCCGCGACCGGGCGCTTGTCGGTCACCACGAACAGCGCGTCTTCGCGCGGCGGGAAGAGTTTGGGCCGGGCATCGAGGGTGCCCCATTCGATGACCAGTTCCTCGGAAATCGGCTTGGCCATGCACATCAGGCCGTAACCCTGCTTGCGCTCGTCCTGCGACAGCGCCATGTCGAGCACCATGCCCTGGTCGAACTGGCCGCCGGTGACCTTGACCTTGCACTCGCCGCAAGCGCCGGCCCGGCAGTTGTTGGGCAGCGCGTAGCCGGCCTTTTCGAGCGCCATCAAAACCGTGTCGCCGTAGTTGCAATCGACCGACTTGCCCGAAGGCTGCATCACGATACGAGCCATTTTCTTCCCCTTTGTCTATTCGTCTCTCTCTTGCGGCAAGGCCGACACCCCTTGCGGAGCACCGGCCGGCAGCATTTCTTATGGCTGCTTAGAAGACCGGAATGATGTCTTCCATGTCGATTTCCGACACTTCCTGGCCGGAGATGCCGACTTCCGGAATGGCCGGGAACGGAATGTTGTAGCGGTCGAGCACGCCCTTCAGGTTGAGCATCGCATTACGCCAGTTTTCCAGCTTGGCTTCGTAGCTCGGGATGCCGAAACCGGCGCCGCGTGCCACTTCTTCGGCTTCCCGCTGGTTGCCGATGAAGTCGGCCGGGAGGTCCCAGAATTCCATCGGTGGCTCGAACAGCACGGCCGACAGGAACAGGTAACCGGCGCGGATCTGCTTGGTGACGACGGCCTTGGTCGATTCGTCGAGGCCCGGATAGTCGCGCTCCATCACCGCCATGCAGATGGCCATGTGCCGGCCTTCGTCACGGCCGATGTTCTTGAAGCCCTCCTTGAAGACGGGTTCGCGGGAGTTGTCGAACATCTGCTTGAAGATGGTCGCGGCAGCGATCTCGCCCATCAGGAAGGAGCTGAACAGGACGGCCAGGTCGTACTTCGGCACCGCCTGCTTGTAACCGGTCCAGTAGCGGCCGCCGTTGAAATACAGCCAGGCGACATTCTTCTGCAGGCGCTTGCCGAGGTCGGTCTTCGGCACGTAGGTCAGCGGGTCCGGATGGCCGAGCAGCTTGGTAATGGCCAGGCCGCACATGATCTCGTGGTTCTGTTCGTCGCGGGTGACCGAGAAGAAGCATTTGCGGACCGGATCTTCCTCATGCACTTCATAGGTCTTGATCAGCGCTTCGGCGAACACCGGCGGTGCCGAGGCGTCGAATACCGACAGCAGGCTCCACCAGTAGGCGATGGATTCGCGCTCTTCCCAGGTGTAGCTGTCCACATCCAGGGTATCCCAGGGCAGCTTTTCCGGATCCCAGTTCTCGCGCAACGAGGCTTCCCAGACTTCCTGCAACTTCTTGGTCTTGCTGTTCCAGGACAGCGGATAAATGTTCGGCTGCGGTGTAGCCGGCGGAAATTCCATCTTGTCCGCGAAACGCTCTTTATTACTTGCCATGTGTGTCTCCTCCTCAGGTCGGATCGTCAGGTAGAAGGTCAGCCCGAAGCAGGCTGCCGTGGAAGCATCATGTTACACATTCATTCGATTAGTCAACGCTTTTTGTATCGCTTTGTGAAAATAGAACGAAACATTTTTGCCGAGGGGGCTGTCAAAGCACTTGAATTTTCCTTATAAAACAGAATTCAATGATTGTTTTTGATGTATTTTTTGGTGCACCGAGGAATGACTTCCCGCATTTAAAACTTCACAACAGGAGCAAATGACGTGATACATTTCATCAACAGTCTTAGCAATAGTTGGTAACGAATTACCCGAAGAACGGCCTTCACCGGCTGTCTCTCGACAAGAAAACGCCCCACTCCCGGAGGAAGCAAATGACTCACCCCCTATTCGAGAAACACCGCGCCACGCTGGACGGCGCCCTGAATGCCATCCACACCCGCGGCTACTGGTCGGCCTTCAATGAAATGCCGAGCCCCAAGGTGTATGGCGAAACGGCGCCGGACGACGGCAAGAAAGCCTACGCAAGCCACCTCGGCCAGCCGTTCGCGCTCAACCAGCCGGGCGAAAGCGGCTGGACCGGCGGCGAGCAATCGCCGTACGGGGTCGCCCTCGCCGTGCAATACCCGGTTTGCGACTTCGCCGCGCTGATCGCCGCCGGCCAGCAAGCCATGCCGGCCTGGCAGGCAGTCGGCGCCGAAGGCCGCACCGGCATCTGCATCGAAATCCTCAGCCGCCTGAACCAGCAGAGCTTCGAACTGGCCCATGCCGTGATGATGACCACCGGCCAGGGCTGGATGATGGCCTTCCAGGCCGGCTCGCCGCATGCCCAGGAGCGCGGCCTGGAAGCCGTCGCCTACGCCTGGCGCGAGCAGAGCTTCGTGCCGGCCGAAACGGTCTGGGAAAAGCCGCAGGGCAAGAACCCGCCGCTGGTCATGAAGAAGCATTTCGAAATCGTCGGGCGGGGCGTCGCCGTCGTCGTCGGCTGCGGCACCTTCCCGACCTGGAACACCTACCCCGGCCTGTTCGCGGCGCTGGCCACCGGCAACGCGGTAATCGTCAAGCCGCACAGCAACGCCATTCTGCCGGCGGCGATCACCGTCCGCACCATCCGCGCCGTGCTCGCCGAAAACGGCATCGATCCCAACCTGGTCACGCTGTGCGTCACCGACAAGCGCGAAACCACCCAGCAGCTGGTCACCCACCCGGCCGTCAAGTCGGTCGACTTCACCGGCGGCAATGTCTTCGGCCAATGGCTGATCGACCACTGCCGGCAGGCCCAGGTCTATGCCGAGCTGGCCGGCGTCAACAACATCGTCATCGACTCGACCGATGCCTACCGCAAGATGCTTGGCAACCTGGCCTTCACGCTGTCGCTCTACTCCGGCCAGATGTGCACCACCTCGCAAGCCATCCTGGTGCCGGCCGCCGGCATCGACACCGAAGAGGGCCACAAGTCCTACGACGAGATCTGTCGCGACCTGGCCAATGCCGTCACCGGTTTCCTGGCCAAGCCGGAAGTCGCCTTCGCCGTGCTCGGCGCCATCCAGTCGGCCGATACGCTGAAGCGCATAGAGGAAGCCGGTTCCGGCAAGCTGGGCACGGTCATCCTCGCCCCGACCCGGCTGGAAAACCCCGATTTCCCCAAGGCCGAAGTGCGCACCCCGGTGCTCCTCGCCTGTGCTGCCGGCGAAGAAGCCAAGTACATGGAAGAGCGTTTCGGGCCGATCAGCTTCATCGTCAAGGTGGCCGATACCGCCGCCGCCATCGCCCTGTCCGAACGCATCATCAGCACGCACGGCGCGCTGACCGCCGGCATCTATTCGACCCGGCCCGAAGTGATCGAGGCGATGACCGCCGCCACCTGGCGTTCCAAGGTCGCGCTGTCGATCAACCTGACCGGCGGCGTCTTCGTCAATCAGTCGACGGCCTACTCCGACTACCACGGCACCGGCGGCAACCCGTCGGCCAACGCCTCCTACGCCGACTCCGCCTTCGTCGCCAACCGCTTCCGCGTCGTCCAGCGCCGCTACCACGTTTGAGGACAGCCCATGAACTTTGACAACATCACCTTTGAAGTCGCCGACGGCATCGCCCGCCTGACGCTGAACCGGCCGGACAAGCTGAACAGCTTCACCGACGCCATGCACGCCGAGCTGCGCACCGCCCTCGACCACGTTCAGGACAACACGGCGATCCGCGTGCTGGTGCTGAGCGGCGCCGGACGCGGCTTCTCGGCCGGGCAGGATCTCGGGGACCGGGCCATGCAGATGCAGGCCGGCAAGATGCCGGACATCGGCAATACCGTCGAACGCAACTACAAGCCGCTGGTGCTCCGTCTGCAGAACCTGCGCGTGCCGACCATCGCCGCGGTCAACGGCATCGCTGCCGGGGCCGGCGCCTCGGTCGCCCTGGCCTGCGACCTGGTGATCGCCGCCAAGTCGGCTTCCTTTCTGCAGGCTTTCAGCAAGATCGGCCTGATTCCCGACACCGGCGGCACCTGGTTCCTGCCGCAACGGGTCGGCATGGCCCGCGCCATGGGCCTCGCCCTGCTCGCCGAGAAGCTGCCGGCCGAGAAGGCCGCCGCCTGGGGTTTGATCTGGCAATGCGTCGAGGACGCCGAGTTCGCGGCGACGGTCGATGCCATCGCCAAACAACTGTCCACCGCCCCGACCAAGGCACTGGTCCGCACCCGTCAGGCGATGCATGCCGCCCCCGGCCACACGCTGGAGCAGCAACTGTCCTTCGAAGGCGGCTTCATGCGCGAACTGGGCTGGAGCCCGGATTACGCCGAGGGCGTCGCCGCCTTCATGGCCAAACGTGCGCCGAATTTCACCGGAGAGTGAAGGCGTGAGTCACCCACCCCTACCCCAACAAACCGTCATCGCGGTGGTCGGCACCGGCGCCATGGGCGCCGGCATCGCCCAGGTCGCGGCGGCTGCCGGCCACCCGGTCAAGCTGCTCGACAACCGCCCCGGCGCTGCCGAAAAGGCGGTCGACGGCATTCGTGCCCAGTTCGCCAAGCTCGCCGCCAAGGGCAAGCTGAGCGCCGAAGCCGCGCAGGCGGCCGGCGCCCGCCTGATCCCGGTCGAGCAACTGGCCGATCTGGCCGATGCCGGCCTGGTCGTCGAAGCCATCGTCGAGAACCTCGCAGCCAAGCAGAAGCTTTACGCCGACCTCGAAGCCATCGTCGGCCCCGACTGCCTGTTCGGCACCAACACCTCGTCGATCTCGGTCACCGCCATCGGCGCCGCCTTGCAGCGCCCGGAACGGCTGGCCGGCCTGCACTTCTTCAATCCGGCACCGTTGATGGCGCTGGTCGAAATCGTCTCCGGTCTGGCCACCGAACCGGCCGTCGCCGCGACGCTGTTCGCCACCGCCGCCGCCTGGGGCAAGACCCCGGTGCATGCCAAATCGACGCCCGGCTTCATCGTCAACCGCGTCGCCCGCCCCTATTACGCCGAGGCCCTGCGCCTGGCCCAGGAAGGCGCCGCCGACTACGCCACGATCGACGCCGTGCTGCGCGAGGCCGGCGGTTTCCGCATGGGGCCGTTCGAGCTGATGGACATGATCGGCCACGATGTCAATTTCGCCGTGACCAACTCGGTGTGGCGCGCCTTCTACCACGACCAGCGCTTCCTGCCCTCGCTGCTGCAGCAGGAGCTGGTCGATGCCGGCTTCTTCGGCAAGAAGAGCGGCCGCGGTTTCTACGATTACCGTGAGGGTGCCGTGAAAGCCGTGCCGCAAAGCGAAGCGGCCCAGACGCCGGTCGGCAAGATCAGCATCGTCGGCGAATCGGCGGCCGCCGAAGCGCTGGTCGACCGACTGCATCACTGCAGCCTGTCGTTCAGCCGTGTCCCTGAAAACGGTGGCCGGATCGCCGAGATCGGCCGCGCCGCGCTCTACGTCACCGACGGCCGCAGCGCCACGCAACGGGCAGCCGAGAGCGGCGTCGCCAACACCGTGCTGATCGACCTCGCCCTCGACTACGGCAAGGCCACGCGCCTGGCCATCGCCGTTGCCGAACAGTGCGACCCGGAGGCCGCCAACGCCGCCTGCGGTCTACTCCAGGCAGCCGGTTTCGCCGTCTCGCGTTTCGCCGACATTCCCGGCCTGGCCGTCATGCGCAGCGTCGCCATGCTCGCCAACGAGGCGGCCGATGCCGTCAATCAGGGCGTCTGCTCGGCTGCCGCCGCCGATTCGGCGATGCGCCTCGGCGTCAATTATCCCCAGGGACCACTCGCCTGGGCCGATCAGGTCGGCCTGCCGAACATCCGCAATGTCCTCACCCATCTCGGCGCCAGCTACGGCGAAGACCGCTACCGCGTCTCGCCGCTGATCCAGCGCGCCGTTTTTGCCGGAAAGAAAATCCATGACTGAACATCACCCCAAACCGACCGCCGAAGAAGCCCAGACCTTGGCTGATGCCACCGCCACGGCGATGTGGGCGCGCGACCGCGCCGCCCAGGCGCTCGGCATGAAGATCGTCCGCGTCCAGCCGGGCAAGGCCCTGCTCACCATGGCGGTTCGCGGCGACATGGTCAATGGCCACCACATCTGCCACGGCGGCATGATCTTCAGCCTAGCCGACACCGCCTTCGCCTATTCCTGCAACAGCTACAACAAGAACACGGTGGCTTCGGCCTGCCACATCGACTTTCTGGCCCCGGCCCGCGAAGGCGAAACGCTCGAAGCCGAGTCCATCGAACAGTCGGCATCAGGCCGCACCGGCGTCTATGACGTCACGGTGCGTACCGCCGACGGCCGGACCGTTGCGCTGTTCCGCGGCAAGAGCTATCGCATCAGCGGCGAAGTCATCGCCGGACTGCAAACGGCAGCAACTAGTTGTTAGGAGGCAAGAGTTGCTAGCAAACCCGCTAACAACTCCAGCTACTAACGACTAACAGCTAACAACCAACAGAGGAGATAACCATGACTGTCAAAAAACCCCTGCCCGGCGACCTCGAGCCGATCGAGAGCGCCAGCCGCGACGAGATTTCCGCGCTGCAACTGGAGCGCCTGAAATGGTCGGTGCGCCACACCTACGACAACGTCGAGCCGTATCGCCGCAAGTGCCTGGACAAGGGCATCCACCCGGACGACCTGAAGACGCTGGCCGATATCGGCAAGTTCCCGTTCATGACCAAGCTCGACCTGCGCGACAACTATCCGTTCGGCCTGTTTGCCGTGCCGCGCGCCAAGGTGGCCCGCCTGCACGCCTCGAGCGGCACGACCGGCAAGTCGGTGGTCGTCGGCTACACCACCAGGGACATCGACAACTGGTCCGACCTGATCGCCCGCTCGCTGCGCGCGGCCGGCGTCCGGGCCGGCGACATGGTGCATAACGCCTACGGCTACGGGATGTTCACCGGCGGCCTCGGCGCCCATTACGGGATCGAACGCGCCGGCTGCTGCGCCGTGCCGATGTCCGGCGGCCAGACCGAAAAGCAGGTGCAGCAGATCATGGACTTCAAGCCGGACGCGATCATGGTCACGCCGTCCTACTCGCTGGTCATCGCCGAGGAATTCGAGCGGCTCGGCATCAAGCCGGCCGACATCTCGCTGAAGGTCGGCATCTTCGGCGCCGAGCCGTGGGGCGAAGGGATGCGCCATGAGATCGAACGCAAGCTCGGCATCGACGCCATCGACATCTACGGCCTGACCGAAGTGATGGGCCCCGGCGTCGCCTGCGAATGCATCGAGAGCAAGGACGGCCCGGTGATCTGGGAAGACCATTTCTACCCCGAGATCATCGACCCGGAAACCGGCGAAGTGCTGCCCGACGGCGAGGAAGGCGAGCTGGTGTTCACCTCGCTGACCAAGGAAGCCTTCCCGGTCATCCGCTACCGGACCCGCGACCTGACCCGCCTGCTGCCGCCGACCTCCCGTTCGTTCCGCCGGATCGGCAAGATCACCGGGCGTTCCGACGACATGCTGATCGTCCGCGGCGTCAATGTCTTCCCGACCCAGATCGAGGAACAGATCCTGCGCGACCCGCGGCTGGCCGGCACCTACCAGATCCTGCTGACGCGCGACGGCCATCTCGACAACGTCGAAGTGCGCTGCGAACTGCAGCGCGAACTGTCCGGCAAGCTGTCGCCGAGCGAGATCCAGACGATCAGCAAGGAACTGCAGCACCACATCAAGACGATCATCGGCATCTCGACGCGGATCACCGTCATGGAGCATGACTCCATCCCCCGCACGCTGACCGGCAAAGCCAAGCGCGTGCTCGATGAACGACCCAAACAGCAGTAGTTAGCTACTAGCTCTTAGCTACTAGCAAAACCACTCGATCCTAACAACTCGATCCTGGATCCTAAAAAATGATTGAAGCTTTTATCTGCGACGCCATCCGCACCCCGATCGGCCGCTACGGCGGCGCCCTCTCCGGCGTGCGTGCCGACGACCTCGGCGCCATTCCGCTCAAGGCGCTGATGGAACGCAACCCGCAGGTCGACTGGACGGTCGTCGATGACATCATCTACGGCTGCGCCAACCAGGCCGGCGAAGACAACCGCAACGTCGCCCGGATGTCCGGCCTGCTGGCCGGACTGCCGATCGAAGTGCCGGGCACCACGGTGAACCGCCTGTGCGGTTCCGGCATGGATGCGGTCGGCCTGGCCGCCCGCTCGATCAAGTCCGGCGAAACGTCGCTGATGATCGCCGGCGGCGTCGAAAGCATGTCACGCGCCCCCTTCGTCATGGGCAAGGCGGAATCGGCCTTCTCGCGCAACGCGGCGATCTACGACACGACCATCGGCTGGCGCTTCAGTAACCCGCTGATGAAGAAGCTCTACGACACGCATTCGATGCCGCAGACGGCCGACAACGTGGCAGCCGAGTTCGCCATTTCGCGCGCCGACCAGGATGCCTTCGCCGTCCGCTCGCAACAGCGCTGGGCCGCCGCCCAGGCGGCCGGCCGCTTCGCCGACGAGCTGGTGCCGGTGCTCATTCCGCAGAAGAAGGGCGAGGCGAAAGTGGTCGATACCGACGAGCATCCGCGGCCGGAAACGACGCTGGAAATGCTCGCCAAGCTGAAGGGCGTCAATGGCCCCGAACTCACCGTCACCGCCGGCAACGCCTCCGGCGTCAATGACGGCGCCTGCGCGCTGCTGCTGGCTTCCGGTGCCGCCGCCAGCCAGTATGGCCTCAAGCCACTGGCCCGCGTCGTCGGCATGGCGACGGCCGGCGTGCCGCCCCGGATCATGGGTTTCGGCCCGGCCCCGGCGGTGCGCAAGGTGCTGGCGCAGACCGGCCTGACGCTCGACCAGATGGACGTCATCGAGCTCAACGAAGCTTTCGCCGCCCAAGGTCTGGCGGTGCTGCGCGACCTCGGCCTGGCCGACGATGCGGCGCATGTGAATCCCAACGGCGGCGCGATCGCGCTCGGCCACCCGCTCGGCATGAGCGGCGCCCGGCTGGTCACCACCGCCGCCTATGAACTCAAACGCCGTGGCGGCCGCTACGCCCTGTGCACCATGTGTATCGGTGTCGGGCAAGGCATCGCCATGGTGATCGAGCGCGTTTGACCCCATTACAACAGAGGAGACTAACCATGAAGCACAGCATCAAGAAGCTCGTTGCCGGTACCGCCCTGGTCCTCGGCGCCTTTGCCGCCGTCGCCGCCGAGCCGATCAAGATCGGTTCCGTGCTGTCGGTCACCGGTCCGGCCGCCTTCCTCGGCGACCCGGAACTGAAGACGCTGCAGATGTACGTCGAGGACATCAACAAGAAGGGCGGCCTGCTCGGTCGTCCGCTCGAACTGGTCCATTACGACGACGGCAGCGATGCCGGCAAGGCCAACGGCTTCACCAAGCGGCTGATCGACGACGACAAGGTCGACATTCTGGTCGGCGGCACGACGACCGGCGCCACCATGTCGGCCGCCCCGCTGGTCGACAAGGCCGGCATCCCGTTCATTTCGCTGGCCGGCGCCGTGGTCATCGTCGAGCCGGTCAAGAAGTGGGTTTTCAAGACGCCGCACACCGACCGGATGGCCGCTGAAAAGGTCTTCGAGGACATGAAGAAGCGCGGCATCAGCAAGGTCGCCCTGCTCTCCGAGTCCTCCGGTTTCGGCCAGTCCGGCAAGAAGGAGACCGAAGGCGTCGCCGCCAAGTACGGCATCACGCTGGTCGCCAACGAGACCTACGGCCCCAAGGACACCGACATGAGCCCGCAGCTGACCAAGATCAAGAACACCGCCGGCGTCCAGGGCGTGTTCATCTTCGGTCTCGGCCAGGGTCCGGCGATCGCCACCAAGAACTACAAGCAACTGGGCATCACGCTGCCGCTCTATCACGCGCACGGCGTCGCCTCGGAAGAGTTCATCAAGCTGGCCGGGCCGGCCGCCGAAGGCATCCGCCTGCCGGCCGCCGCCCTGCTGGTGGCCAGCAAGCTCGACGCCAAGGACCCGCAGAAGCCGATCGTCACCGCCTACTCCAAGTCCTTCAGCGACAAGTGGAAGACCGACGTCTCGTCCTTCGGCGGCCATGCCTATGACGGCCTGATGCTCGCCGTCGATGCCATCAAGCGCGCCGGCAGCACCGACAAGGCCAAGGTCCGCGACGCCATCGAAGCGACCAAGGGCTACATCGGCACCGGCGGCATCGTGAACATGTCGGCGACCGACCACATGGGCCTCGACCTGACCGCCTTCCGCATGCTCGAAGTCAAGAACGGCGACTGGACCCTGGTCCCGTAAGCCGTCGGAGCAGCAGGCAACAACGACAAACCGGTTCCGGCCCGCCCGGAACCGGCCCAACCCCAAGGAGATACTCATGTACACACAGTCTTTCAACGTCCCGGACACACCCGGCGCGAAGACCGTCGCACTGGCTCCAGCCATTGAAGATGCCGCCCTGCAGGCGGCGTTCGACAGCCGCATCGACGCCGATGGGCGGATCGAGCCGCAGGACTGGATGCCCGACGCCTATCGCAAGACCCTGGTGCGCCAGATCAGCCAGCACGCCCACAGCGAAATCGTCGGCATGCTGCCGGAAGGCAACTGGATTTCCCGCGCCCCCAGCCTGAAGCGCAAGGCCATCCTGATCGCCAAGGTCCAGGACGAAGGCGGCCACGGCCTCTACCTCTACTCCGCCGCCGAAACGCTGGGCACCAGCCGCGACCAGATGCTCGACGGCCTGCACAGCGGGCGCGCCAAATACAGCTCGATCTTCAACTACCCGACCCTGACCTGGGCCGACGTCGGCGTGATCGGCTGGCTGGTGGACGGCGCCGCGATCATGAACCAGATCCCGCTCTGCCGCTGCTCCTACGGCCCCTACGCCCGGGCGATGGTGCGCGTCTGCAAGGAAGAATCCTTCCACCAGCGCCAGGGCTACGAAGCGCTGCTGGTGATGATGACCGGCACCGAGGAACAGAAGGCGATGGTCCAGGATGCCGTCAATCGCTGGTGGTGGAAGTGCCTGGCGATGTTCGGACCGCCCGACGCCGACAGCCCGAACAGCGCCCAAGGCATGCGCTGGGGCATCAAGCGGGTGACCAACGACGAGCTGCGCCAGAAATTCGTCGATGCCACCGTGCCGCAGGCCAGGGTACTCGGCGTGACGCTGCCCGACCCCGATCTGAAATGGAACGAGGAACGCCAGCACCACGACTACGGCACGATCGACTGGGACGAATTCTGGGCGACGGTGAACGGCAACGGCCCATGCAACAAGGAACGCCTGGCGACCCGCGTCAAGGCCTACAACGAAGGACAGTGGGTGCGCGATGCCGCGCTGGCCCACCACAGCAAACAGCAAGAACGCGCCACTAAGGAGGCAGCATGACTACCGCATTGAAAGAATGGCCGCTCTGGGAAGTTTTCGTCCGCAGCAAGCAGGGCCTCGAACACAAGCACTGCGGCAGCCTGCACGCCGCCGACGCCGCCCAGGCGCTGGACATGGCGCGCGACGTCTATACCCGCCGGCAGGAGGGCGTCAGCATCTGGGTCGTGCCCTCGGTGGCGATCACCGCCAGCAACCCGGACGAAAAGGGCGAACTGTTCGACCCGGCGGCCGACAAGATCTACCGCCACCCGACCTTCTACGACATCCCGGAAGAAGTGGGGCACATGTAATGAGCGCCGCCATCGACTACCTGCTGCACCTCGCCGACAATGCCCTGGTCCTCGGCCAGCGCAATGCCGAGTGGTGCGGCCATGGCCCGATCCTCGAGGAAGACATCGCGCTGTCCAACGTCAGCCTCGACCTGATCGGCCAGGCCCGCCTGCTCTATCAGCTGGTCGCGACGCTCAAGGGCGGCGACTGCACGGAAGACAAGCTGGCCTATTTCCGCGACACCGGCGAGTTCCGCAACTACACGCTGCTCGAACTGCCGCACCACGGCCCGCTTTCCGGCTACGCCCAGGCCAGCCTCGACTACGGCACGACCATCGTCCGCAACTTCCTCTACAGCGCGCTGATGGCGCTGCTCTGGGAAGCGCTCGAAAAGTCGGCCAATGCCGATCTGGCGGCGATCGCCGCCAAGTCGCTGAAGGAAGTGCGCTATCACCTGCGCCATTCCCGCGACTGGCTGGTCCGCCTCGGCGACGGTACCGATGAATCGCATGCCCGGACCCAGGCGGCGCTCGATCACCTGCTGCCCTACACCGAGGAATTCTGGGCGAGCAGCCCGGCCGAAGCGGCGGCCATCGCGGCCGGTATCGGCATCGATCCGCAGAGCCTGAAGGCCGACTGGGACGGCCTCGTCGATGCCGCGCTGGCCGAAGCAACGCTGCACCGCCCGGCGCTCGGCGGCTATGTACCGGAAGGCAAGAAGGGCCTGCATTCCGAGCATCTCGGCTTCCTCCTCGCCGAAATGCAGAGCCTCGCCCGGGCCCATCCGAACGGAAACTGGTAAGGCGATGACGACGAGCGTCGAGGCCGCCTGGGCCGCGCTGGCCGATCTGGCCGACCCGGAAATCCCGGTCATTTCGCTGCGCGATCTCGGCATCCTGCGCGACGTGCGCCAGGGGCCGGACGGCCTGGAGGTGGTCATCACGCCAACCTACAGCGGCTGCCCGGCGATGGGCCAGATCGAGGACGACGTGCGGGCGACGCTGCTCGCCCAGGGCATTGTCGCCCGCGTCGTCACCCAGCTGGCCCCGGCCTGGACGACCGACTGGATGAGCGAGGCCGGCAAGGAAAAGCTGCGCGCCTACGGCATCGCCCCACCCCACCAGACACCGGCCGGCAGCTCGGTGGTGCGCTTCATGGCCCGCCCGGCCACGGCGGCTGTCGTGCCCTGTCCGCAATGCGGCTCGAGCCACACCGTCGAATCCTCACACTTTGGCTCAACGGCTTGCAAGGCACTCTACAAGTGCCTCGACTGCCAGGAACCATTCGATTATTTCAAGCCATATTAGATTTTCGGAGCATAACGACATGTCCGCCCCCCGCTTTCATGAACTCACCGTCAAGCGTGTCAGCCCCGAAGCGGCCGGCTCGCTGGCGGTCACTTTCGCCATCCCGGCCGCCGCCCGCGAAGCCTTCAGTTTCCAGCCCGGCCAGTTCCTGACGCTGCGTACTCAAATCAATGGCCAGGATGTTCGCCGCACCTACTCGATCAGCAGCCCGCGCAGCCGGCTGGCCAAGGCCGGCGAGCTGGAAATCGGCATCCGCCCGGTCGAAGGCGGCCTGTTTTCCAACTGGGCGGCGCAAACCCTGAAGGCCGGTGCGACGCTCGACGTGATGCCGCCGGACGGCCGCTTCATCGTCAAGAAGCAGCGCGCCATCCATCGCGTCGGCTTCGCCGCCGGTTCGGGGATCACGCCGATCCTGTCGATTGCCGCCAGCACGCTGGAAGAGCAGCCGGAATCGAAATTCACGCTGGTCTATGGCAATCGCCGGATGTCCAGCGTGATGTTCAACGAAGCGCTGCAGGATCTGAAGGACCGTTACCCGGACCGCCTGACGCTGATCCACATCCTCTCCCGCCAAGCCCAGGAGGTTGACCTCCTGCAGGGCCGCATCGACGGCGCCAAGGTGCAAGCGGTAATCGATGCCCTGTTGCCGGTAAAGAGCATGGACGAAGTCTTCATCTGTGGCCCGGAAGCGATGATCGAAGCCACCGAGAAGGCGCTGATCGACGCCGGCGTGCCGGCCAGCCGCGTCTATGCCGAGCGCTTCACCAGCGGCCCGGCAATGGCCGCCAAGGTGCAGGCCGATACCGATGCGGCGGCGACCCGGACGCAGGCTGCCAAGGACATCGCGCTGACCATCGTGCTCGACGGCAAGGAGCATGAGCTGCAGATCGGCGCCGACGAGCATGTCCTCGATGCCGCGTTGAATGCCGGCCTCGATCTGCCCTTCTCGTGCAAGGCCGGCGTCTGCTGCACCTGCCGGGCCAAGGTGTTGTGCGGCGAGGTGGTGATGGACAAGAACTTCACGCTGGAAAGCGCCGAGATGGAACAGGGCTTCGTGCTCAGTTGCCAGGCCCGGGCGACGACCCGGAAACTGGTGGTCAGTTTCGACGATCGCTGAGCAAGCCATCGGCATGGTCGGCCGGGGCGGGTTAAACTGCCGCCTTTCGGCCATGGCCGGGACAAGCATTGATTCAACGTGAGCCGCCGGGAGCACCCCGGAGCGGCCATTTTTTTGGAGAGCAGAGATGACACAGGTAGTTCTGGTTGAAACCCACGGCAAGGTTGGCCTGATCCGCATCAACCGTCCGGAAGCGATGAATGCGCTGAACAACGACGTGGTCGACGGCATCGGCGCGGCGATCGATGCCTTCGAAGCCGACGAAGCGATCGGCTGCATCGTCATCACCGGCAATGAGAAAGCCTTCGCCGCCGGAGCCGACATCGGCTTCATGAAGGATTTCGACTACATGCACGCCTACAAGACCGACTTCATCACCCGCAACTGGGAGCGCATCAAGACGACGCGCAAGCCGGTCATCGCGGCGGTGGCCGGCTTTGCGCTGGGCGGTGGCTGCGAGATGGCGATGATGTGCGACATGATCTATGCCGCCGACACCGCCAAGTTCGGCCAGCCGGAAGTCAAGCTCGGCACCCTGCCCGGCGCCGGTGGCACGCAGCGCCTGCCGCGCGCCGTCGGCAAGGCCAAAGCGATGGACCTCTGCCTGACCGGCCGGATGATGGATGCCGTCGAAGCCGAGAAAGCCGGCCTCGTCGCCCGCATCATCCCGGCCGATCAACTCCTCGAAGAAACGCTGAAGGCGGCGACGACCATTGCCGGCTACTCGCTGCCGGTGGTGATGATGATCAAGGAATCGGTCAATCGCGCCTTCGAGTCGTCGCTCAACGAAGGCCTGCTCTTCGAGCGCCGCGTCTTCCACTCATCCTTCGCGCTGGAAGACCAGAAGGAAGGCATGGCCGCCTTCGCCGAGAAGCGCAAGGCGAGTTTCAAGAACCGCTGAGTTCACCGGGGTGCGCCCTCCGTTGCCGGGGAGCGCCCCCTTTGGCTATTGCCCCGGCCGTTATTTGCCGACCGGCACTGCCTTGCCGCTGCTCACATCCCAGGCCGAGCCATTTTCCAGGCTGATCCGGTAGAACTCGCGCAGCACGTTGCCCATGAAGCCGATCTCGACGATGGAAACATCCTTGAACTGGGTGTCGATGCCATTCGGCAAAATCCGGTTCATTTCGTCGGCGACATCCTTCATGGCCGCCTGCACCCGCTCGTCGTAAGGCGTCATGCTGTACACCAGCGTGGTGTGCGGATTATGCGAAGCGGTTTCCTTGCCGTCCTTGAAGACATTGACGCCGCTGACGCCGACCGTGCGCGTCAGTTCCTTCGCTGCCTCGCTCATCTTGGCGAACACCGGTCCGGTGCAACGCGGCAGCGGCCCATCGCGCAATGGCGTCAAGGCGGCCGTCGCCACGGTGTTGAAGGACATCATGTCGCTATAGCCCGAGCCGCTCTTCACCACGCCCAAGTCGAACCACCAGGGCGCACCGGCTCCCTTGGCGGCCTCGGTGTTGTAGAAACTCTTCAGCGTCAGCGTGATTGGCGGCGGCATGCCGGGCAAGGCCTTGAGCATTTTTGCCGGGGTCGTCGGGTCGGCACTGTGAATGTGCAGCACCGTCACGTGCGGCAGATTGAAGGTGCGCGCCTCGTTTACCAGGCCCAACTTGATCAGGCGCTCACGCAACGGCGGCGAAATCTTGCTGTCGAGAAGCGCAGTGACTTCCGGCGGCAAGCGGTAAACCAGGCCGTAAGTGGCCTTATGCTCGCGAAATGCCGGCTGATCCAGCGAACTGTTATCGACGGCGATGGCCACTGGGGCAAGCAGCCCGGCCCCCAGGCCAACGAGTGATGCTACGACGACTCTGCGCAACGTATTCATAAGGAACTCTCCTTTATTTATTTTCGCGGTAGGTTGTCGGGAATCACACTCCAGCATTCCCTTGGGCAGCATAGCACCGGCGCACTTCCGGGAGATGACAAAGCGCTTTTGCCAAGCTGCTACCATGGCGCCGCCATGCTCAATCCACTGCACCTTTTTGTCGACATCTCCAGCCACGGCTTCGGTCATCTCGCCATCACCGCCCCGGTCCTCAATACCCTGGCGGAAATCGTCCCGAACTACCGCCTGACCATCCGGACACGGCTGCCCGCCAGCAAACTCCGGCAACGCATCGACGTGCCGTTTACCTTGATCGAAGAGCGCACCGATTTCGGCTACGTGATGCTCGACGCCACCCGCATCGACCGGCCGGCCAGCGCCGCCGCCTACCGCCAGGCCCATGCCGACTGGCCGGCCAGTGTGGCCGCCGAAGCGGCCTGGCTGAGCCGGCTCAAGCCGGACCTCGTGCTGACCAATGTCAGCTATCTGCCGCTGGCCGGCGCCGCCGCGGCCGGCATTCCGGCCCTCAGTCTGTGTTCGCTGAACTGGGCCGATCTGTTTGCCCACTATTTCGCTGACGAACCGTGGGCCGCCGCGATACATGCCGAGATGCTCGCCGCCTACCGGGCGGCCAAGGCCTTTCTGCGCGTCACGCCCGGCATGCCGATGGACAGCCTGGGCAACGTCCGGGCCATCGGCCCGATTGCCGCACTCGGCCAAAAACACGACCTCGGCTTGGGCGGCGACCGGGCCGTGCTGGTCGCCATGGGCGGCATCGCCCACCACCTGCCGGTCGACCAATGGCCGCGCCGGCCCGGCCTCCGCTGGCTGGTCGCCGCCGACTGGCAATGCCGTCACCCGGATGCGCTGACCGTCGAGAGCTTCGGGCTGAGTTTTACGGATCTGCTGTGTTCGGTCGACGCGATCGTCACCAAGCCCGGCTACGGCACCTTCACCGAAGCGGCCGCCAATGGCACGCCGGTGCTCTATCAGCGACGGGAGGACTGGCCGGAACAGGACTGTCTGATCGATTGGCTGGCCGGCCATGCGCCCAGTCTGGAGATCGCGGCCGGCCGGCTGGCCGACGGGCAACTGGCTGAAGCGCTGAGCGCCCTGTGGCAGCAACCGCGGCCGCCACGGCCGGCGGTCGGCGGCGCCCGCCAGGCGGCCGAAGCGATCGTCGCCCTCGGCGCCCGGCCAGGCTAGCCGCCGGACGGGCCCGGACTGCTCAGAAGCGCCAGCCGAAACGCTTGAGCAACTCGCCGGTTTCGCAGACCGGCAGACCCATGACCCCGGAAAAGCTGCCCGACAGATGTTCGACGAACATCCCGCCGCGCCCCTGGATGCCGTAGGCGCCGGCCTTGTCCATCGGTTCACCGCTCAGCACGTAATGGCGGATTTCTTCCTCATCCAGCGTGCGAAAGCGCACTTCGCTGCGCGACAGCACGTATTCGGTCCGCCCCATGTGATCGAGCGCCACACCGGTCAGCACGCGGTGGGTGTGGCCGGACAGGCGGCGCAGGATACTGACAGCGTCAGCCATATCAACCGGCTTGCCGATGATCTGGCCGTCGAATTCGAGCGTCGTATCGGCGGCCAGCACCGGGCGCAGCGGCAGCTTGCGTTCATTGACGATTTTCAGCCCGTGCTCAGCCTTGGCACGGGTAACGCGCTCGACGTAAATGACCGGGTCTTCGGCGGAAAACGGCGTTTCATCGGTGGCCGAGTCGCTGCGCAAGCCATCGCGAAAAACGATGGTGTCGAACGCAATGCCCATCTGGGTCAACAGTTCGCGGCGCCGCGGGCTACGCGAAGAAAGGTAAAGACGCATCATCCCTCCCGATGATATGGATGGTTTTTCAGTACGCTGACCGCCCGGTACAGCTGCTCGCACAGCACCAGGCGCGCCATGCCGTGCGGCAGCGTCAGGCTGGACAGGCGCAACTTGTCGTCGGCCTGTTGTTTGAATTCTTCATCCAGCCCGTCCGCCCCGCCGATCAGCAGCGCCACGTCGCGGCCGTCCTGCATCCAGACTTCCAGCCGACGGGCCAGCTTGAGCGTCGTCAGGTCGTCGCCTTTTTCATCGAGCACGACAATGCGACAGCCCGAACCCAGGGCATCGCGGATCCGCCCTTTTTCGGCGGCCAGCAGTTGCTCGCGTGTTTTCGAGCCGCGTGGCTCGGGCTTGATTTCAGTGACGCTGACTGCCAATTCGCGCGGCAGGCGCTTGAGGTACTCGGCACAGCCGTCGCTCACCCAGTCGGGCTGGCGATGGCCGACAGCGAGTACGCTCAGTTTCATTCAGACGCAGCCTGCTCCGTTGCCTTGCGGCGCTGGGAAGGCGTGGCCTGCCAGAGTTCTTCGAGGTTGTAGTACTGGCGCACGGTCGGTTGCATGACGTGGACGATGATGTCGCCCAGATCGACCAGCACCCATTCGCCGCCGTCTTCACCTTCGGTGGACAACACCTCGCCGCCGGCTTCCTTGACCTTTTCCTGGACGTTGCCGGCCAATGCCTTGACCTGGCGGTTGGAATCGCCGGTGGCGATGACCAGACGATCGAACATCGAGGTCAGCTTGGTGGTGTTGATGACTTCGATGTCCTTGCCTTTGATGTCTTCAAGGGCGGAAACGACGATTTTTTGCAGCTTGCGGATATCCATCAGGGTTTAGAGCCTATTTCTGTAGAGTTGGTGAAGGTCAATATAGTCGAGAACGCTATCCGGCAGCAAATAGCGCGCGGAAAGGCCGTTAGACAACAGTTTTCGGATTTGGGTCGCCGAAATGGCGAGCTGGGTCATGGCAAAGGTGGCAATGCGGCCGGCCGGCGCGCTTTTCAACTGCGCCATATCGCTCAGCTGGCGCGTCTTGAACTGGCTGGCCAGTTCCGGCGGCAGGCTGGCGGCTTCGACCGGAAAGCCCGGGCGGTGCGAAATGGCGATATGGGCCAGCGCGAAAAGCTCCGACCAGCGGTGCCAGGTGGTCAAGCCGGCAAAGGCATCGGCGCCGACCAGCAGGACCAGCGATTGCCCGGCGCCGAGTTCGCCCCGCAGGCGCTCCAGCGTATGCACGGTATAGCTCGGGGCGCTCGCTTCGACCTCGCCGGGGTCGATCGAAAACCGGGGATTTCCGGCCGTCGCTTGGCGCACCATCGCCAGCCGCTGCTCGGCCGTCACCTGTGGTGGGCCACGGTGCGGCGGATGCCCGGCGGGAATCCAGCGCACGCCGCCCAGGCCAAGCTGACCGATGGCTTCCTCGGCCAGCCGCAGGTGGCCGAAGTGCACGGGATCGAAGGTGCCGCCGAACAGGCCTAAAGGCTCAGACAATTTCGGAGATGCCGAAAATATCGCGGTAACTGGCGTAGAAGCTGGCAAAGATCACCGGCGCGATAATCAGCGCGATGGGCACCATGACCAGCCCGGCGATCAAACTTGCGGCACCCGGAAAGAGGATCAGCAGCAGGCCGAGCAGGATGCCCGGAACGACCCCGGCAAACAGCAGCAGGCCGATGCTGTAGGCGAGGAAAGGCCGCCAGTTGATCCAGCAGGCGACAAAGCTGAAAAACAGCGACTTGCCGATCGGCAAGCGATGCCAGGCGGCCAGCACCGGGGCGAACCAGTAGGCCATCAGCAGCGGCACGAGCATGATCATGACGACCAGCGAGGGCAGCAGGAAATCGGCATCTTCGACGGCCGCTCGTTCGGCCCGGCTGGAGGCCAGCATGTAGCGCAGCAGATCGCCGCCGTCGGCCAAGGTCGAGGCGCCAAGAATGCCGAGGGTGCAACAGAGATAGAGGGCGCCGAGGCCGATCAGCGTCCTGGTGTTTTCCTTCAGCCCGCCATACAGGGTTTGCAACCCGATCGGCTGGCTGCGTTCGAGGTTGCGCGCCGCCTGCATCAATCCGACGGAAAGACCGGGAATGACCAGCGAAGCCGCCACCGCGCCGATCAGCGGCAGGACGTTGAGGAAAATCACGGTGAACCAGTAGGTGACCACCAGCATCGAGAAAGTCAGCGGATTGCGCCGGAAGATCGCCAAGCCGGCGACGATCCAGCGCCAGCCGGCGGCGGCGGGAAGAGTCTGGGCGCGCACCGTCAGGTCCCGACGAAAATGTCGCGGTAGGACGCGTACACCGCGCCGGAAAATATCGGCAGCAGCAGCAGCAAGCCGAGACCGAGCGGCAGCATGGCAAAGAACAGCGCAACGACGAGAAAGACGCCAAAGATCAGCATGGCCAGCCAGTTCTTGGCGCCGGCATCGAAACTCGCCCGCATCGCCGCGGCCGGCTTCATGTCGTGAAAGAAGACCAGGGCCGGCGCGAACCAGGTGGCCATGATGACCGGAACCGACAAGATCGCGACGACCAGCCCGGCCAGCATCACCCCGCCCAGCGCAATGCCGAAGCCGGCGATCTTGCCGGTGACGACGCCACCGAAGACGCCGCCGCTGACCAGTAGGAAGGCGATGAAGGCGAGGCCGAAAACACCGGCGGCAAAGAAGACGCCGACCATTACCAGCTGACCGGCGTTATGGCGAAAACCGGCAAACAGATCGGCAATTTCGGCCTGGCGCTCGTCGCCCATATGCCGACAGATCTGCACCATGCCGGCGCCGAACAGCGGGACCAGCAGGTGGGCGGCGATCTGGCCGAAAAATGGCACGATCGAGATGGCCATCAGCATGATCAGCAGCAGCATGGTGCTGCCGATCCATACCCCGGGGTTGACCAGGAACATCGTCCAGCCCTGTTGCAGCCAGTCAAAACAGGCGCCGGGGTCGACTTCACGGCTTTCACCGTTGAAAGGCGCCGGCTCCAGCGGAAATTCGGTAGTTTCGTTCATGCGCGGATGCTAACGGGGGAGCGCCTCGGGAGCAAGGCGGAAACGTGCCAGCATCTGGCCAAAATGCTCCGGATCCTTGATCGTCACCACCTCGCCATCGCGCGGCCGGTGTCGGGCGTCCAGCCGGAGCAGCCAGAAACGCAGCGCGGCGGCCCGCCGCATGGCCGGCCAGGCGGCCATCTCGGCCTCGCTCAACGGGCGCTGGCGGCGGTAGCCGGCGAGCAGTTGGGACAATGTTGCGTGGTTGAAACACCACTCGTTGGCGACGACGGCCAGATCGAACAATAAACAGTCCTCACCGGCGAAATAGAAGTCGAGCACGCCGGAAAGCCGCCCCGCTTCATCCCACAGCACGTTGTCGCGAAAGAGATCGGCGTGGATGATGCCGCGCGGCAAGGCCGAGAAATCCTGGGCCGCCTGGAAGGCCAGTTCGTCGGCCAGCAGGCTGCGCTCGGCGGACGCCAGCATCGGCATCAGGACCTCGCCGGTCGCCTGGCGCCAGGCGGCGCCGCAGGGATTGGCCAGGGGATTCTGCAGGTCGGCCCCGGCCAGATGCATACGCGCCAGCATTTCGCCGAGCGCTTCGCACTGCGCGGGGCTTGGCGATTCTTCGATGGCGCCGGGCAGGCAACTGAGCAGCGCCGCCGGCTTGCCGGCCAAGAGCCGCCAGCGCCGGCCTTGCCGGTCGGCCAGCGGCTGCGGACAGGGAATGCCGCGGCGCGCCAGATGATCCATCAGGCCGAGGTAGAAATCGAGCGCCGCCGGCTCGATGCGCTCGAACAGGGTGAGCACGAAACGGCCGCTGGCCGTCGTCACGAAATAGTTGGAATTCTGCATGCCGGCGGCGATGCCGGCATGCCCGATCAACTCACCGAGGGCCAGCGGCTGCAGCCAGGCAGCGAGTTCGTCGCGCCCGACCGAGGTATAGACGGACAAGACTTACCAGCTATGGAGTATCCACATCGGTGGCTTGACCGGGTTTTTGCCGATGTCCGCCTCGATGAAATTGCCGTCGCCGAGACGATCGACCAGGTAATAGGACGGGCCGATGGCCGGCGTCACCTTGACCATGTACAGCTTGCCCTTGACGCGGTATTCCTCGCGGGTTTCCTTTTCGGCTTTGACGATCGTCACCTGCGGCTCAAGCGCCTCGTCGAAAGCCTCCATGCCGGGCGGCGGCGGTGGCACGGCGGGTAGCGGCTGCAGATCGTTCTGCGCCCAGACGGGCAAGGCGGCGAGAAGCAGGATGGGGAGAAGACGGCGCATGGGGTTTTCCTCGTTGGTCTAGGGCCAATTTTATTACAGGTTGAGCATCAACTCGCGCTCGTTGGGCAACGGCCCGAATGGACGCGCTTCGTAATGCTTGAAAATGGCTTCGACGACCAGGGCTGGCTCGTCGATCATCTGGATCAGGTTGATGTCTTCCGGATCGACCATTCTTTCCTCGACCAGTTTTTCCTTGAACCAGTCGATCATGCCCTTCCAGAAATCGGAACAGACCAGAATCAACGGAATCTTGCGGGACTTGCCGGTCTGGATCAGGGTCAGCGCTTCCATCAGTTCGTCCAGCGTGCCGAAACCGCCGGGCATCACGACATAGGCGCTGGCGAAGCGGACGAACATGTATTTGCGGGCGAAGAAGTGGCGGAAAGTCTGCGAAATATCCTGGTAAGGATTGGTCTGCTGCTCGTGCGACAACTGGATATTCAGGCCGACCGAGGGTGACTTGCCGAAGAACGCCCCCTTGTTGGCCGCCTCCATGATCCCCGGGCCGCCCCCGGAGATCACCGAGAAACCGGAATCGGAGAGCAGCCGCGCCGTCTGCTGCGTCAGCATGTAATAAGGCGAATCGGGCCGAACGCGGGCGCTGCCGAAGACGGTGACGGCCGGCTTGATCGCCGCCAGACGTTCGGTCGCCTCGACGAACTCTGACATAATGCCGAAAATCCGCCAGGATTCCCGGGCCGATGCCGCCTGCAGCAGGGCCTCGGATTCCACGCCCATCACCAGTTTGTCATTCTCCGTCACTTCTCATGCCTCTTTTGTTGTTGGTGGACGGTTCGTCCTATCTCTATCGCGCTTTCCACGCCATGCCCGACCTGCGCAACAAGGCAGGCGAGCCGACCGGCGCCATCTATGGCGTCCTGAACATGCTACGCCGGCTGGAAAGCGACTACAAGGCAGACTACAAGGCCGTCGTCTTCGACGCCAAGGGCAAGACCTTCCGCGACGACTGGTATCCGGAATACAAGGCGCACCGGCCGCCGATGCCGGACGAAATGATCGGCCAGATCGAACCGCTGCACGCCGCCATCCAGGCCGCCGGCTGGCCGCTGCTGATGGTCGATGGCGTCGAGGCCGACGACGTGATCGGCACGCTGGCGACCAAGGCCGCGGCGGACGGCATCGAAACGCTGATTTCGACCGGCGACAAGGACCTGACCCAGCTGGTCAGCCCGCTGGTCCGCTGGTACAACACGATGAGCAACGAATTGCTCGACGAAGCCGGGGTCGAGGCCAAGTTCGGCGTACCGCCGGGCCGCATCGTCGATTACCTGGCGCTGGTCGGCGATACCGTCGACGGCGTGCCCGGCGTTGCCAAGTGCGGCCCGAAAACCGCGCTGAAATGGCTGGCCCAGTATGGCTCGCTCGACGCCATCGTCGCCCATGCCGATGAAATCGGCGGCGTGGTCGGCCAGAACCTGCGCGCTCACCTCGCCTTCCTCCCGCTCGGCAAGAAGCTGGTCACCGTCGCCTGCGACCTGTCCAATCTGCCCGCCCCGAATGCGCTGACCACCACGCCGCGCGACAGCGAAACCCTGCGCCGCCTGTACAGCCGCTATGAATTCCGGAGTTGGTTGCGCGATCTCGATGCGCCGGCCGCCTCCACCGCACCAAGCGAGGACGGGAACCGCCCAGCCCCCATTGAGCAAGAGCCGGCCGGGGTGATTCCGGTCGCCTACGAGACAGTCTTCACTTGGGCGCAACTGGATGCCTGGCTGGCCAGAATCGAAGCCGCCGAACTGACCGCACTCGACACCGAAACGACCAGTCTCGACTCGTTTGCCGCCCGCATCGTCGGCATTTCGCTGTCGGTCAAGGTCGGCGAAGCCTGCTACATCCCGCTCGCCCACACCGCTCCCGGCGCCCCCGACCAGTTGCCGCGTGACGAAGTGCTGGCCAAGCTGAAGCCCTGGCTGGAAGCAAGCAGCCACAAGAAAGTGCTGCAGAACGCCAAGTACGACCAGCACGTCTTCGCCAACCACGGCATCGCGCTGGCCGGTATCGAACACGACACGATGCTGCAGAGCTATGTCATCGAGTCTGACAAGGGTCACGATCTCGGCCAGTTGTGCAGCCGCCACCTCGGTCTCGCCACCATCGCCTACGAAGACCTGTGCGGCAAGGGTGCCAAGCAGATCGGCTTCGATCAGGTCGATATCGAGCGCGCCGCGACCTATTCGGCGGAAGATTCCGACGTCACGCTGCGCGTCCATCAGGCGCTGCATCCGCGCTTTGCCGCCGAGCCCGGCCTGTCCTACATCTATCACGCCATCGAAATGCCGGCCCGCCAGGTCATCTGGCGGATCGAACGCAACGGCATCCTGATCGACAGCGCCGTGCTGGCCCGGCAAAGCCACGAAATGGGCCAGAAGATCATGGCCCTCGAAGCGCAGGCCTTCGAGCTGGCCGGCCAGCCCTTCAACCTCGCCTCACCCAAGCAGCTGGCCGAGATCCTATTCGAGAAGCTCGGCCTGCCGGTCAAGAAGAAAACACCATCAGGCGGCCCGTCGACCGACGAGGAAGTGCTCTCCGAACTGGCCCTCGATTACCCGCTGCCCAAGCTGCTGCTCGAGCACCGCAGCCTGTCCAAGCTCAAGGGCACCTACACCGACAAGCTGCCACGCATGGTCAATCCGGCCACCGGCCGGGTCCATACGCACTTTGCCCAGGCCGCCGTGGTCACCGGCCGCCTCGCCTCGAGTGACCCCAATCTGCAGAACATTCCGGTACGCAGCGAAGAAGGCCGGAAAATCCGTACCGCCTTCATCGCGCCGGCCGGCAGCAGCATCGTCTCGGCCGACTATTCGCAGATCGAGCTGCGCATCATGGCGCATCTTTCCGGCGACCCCGGCCTGCTCGATGCCTTCGCCCATGGCGAGGACGTGCACCGCGCGACGGCCGGTGAAATTTTCGGCGTCACGCCGCTCGAAGTCGGCCCCGACCAGCGCCGCGTCGCCAAGAGCATCAACTTCGGCCTGATCTACGGCATGAGCGCTTTCGGCCTGGCCCGCCAGCTCGGCCTGGAACGCAGTGCGGCGCAAATCTACATCGACCGCTATTTCGCCCGCTACACGGGGGTCGCCCAGTACATGGAAGAAGCGCGCGAAACCGCTCGCCAGAAGGGCTACGTCGAAACCGCCTTCGGCCGCCGGCTGTGGTTCCCCGATATCCGCTCGAGCAACGGCAATCGCCGCCAGGGCGCCGAACGCGCCGCGATCAACGCGCCGATGCAGGGCACCGCCGCCGACCTGATCAAGCTGGCGATGATTGCCGTCCAGAACTGGCTGGAGGAATCAGGCCGAAAATCGCGCCTGGTGCTGCAGGTGCACGACGAGCTGGTCCTCGAAGTACCGGATGACGAGCTGAACGAGGTACGCATGCACCTGCCCAGACTAATGGGCCAGGTCGCCGAACTTAAAGTACCGCTGGTCGTCGAACTGGGCGTCGGGCCGAACTGGGAGGCGGCGCACTAGCGCCGGGATAGCAACCGGCCAAAAGCGTCGACGGCTTCGTCGACGCTGATGTCGGATACATCGCGCGACGGCTTTTGCAATAATTCGTAGGGCACACCCCACGGGTGCCAGCGTTCGACTGAAGAATTGCCGAAAAAGCAGACCAACGGTTTGCCGAGGCCGGCCGCGACGTGCATCGCCCCGCCATCGGAAAGCACCGCCGCATCGCACAGCGACAGGCCGGCAATCAATTCGGAGAGATGCTCAGTCCGCATCGGTGCGACCGGCAGGTCGGACAACGCTGCCAGCAGGCGAGCTGCCTTGCCGTCATCGCCGGGATGGAAGGGGTTGTTCTCGTCACCCGGCGACCAGAAGACCAGGAAACGCGCGGCATGTGGCTCGTGTAGCCGATGCGCCAGTTCGCTGAAGCGTTCTACCGGCCAGCGCTGTTTTTCCTTGCGGGCACTGATGTGCAACGCGACAAGAGGACCGTCGCCCAGCGCTACAACAGCCGGCAACTGGCCATGCAGGCGTGCCGCCAGATCACCATCGGCACGCACCGTCAGACCCGGTATTTCACCGGCAATGCCCAACGGGACAAGCAGACGAAAGATGTCCTCGGTCTCATGCAGCGGACCGTCTTTGCCGTGCGGGATGGCCAGATCGATTCTGGCTGAGGAATTCTTTTTGGTGACGAACCCGACGATATGCTTCGGCGCCAGGAGCCGCGCCAGTTTCAGCGAGCGTGCGGCAAAGCCGCTGCTCGCCAGGACGACGTAATCAAAATTCATCCGGCGCAGCTGCCAGAGCAGCTTTGCCCGTCGCAGATAGGCCTGCCAGACCGGCTCACCGGCCGCATGCTTGCCCTTGGTATAGGCAAAGATCGCATCGAGATGCGGATTGCCGTCAATCGCCGGGGCGTTGTAGCTGTTCACCAGCGCCGCGATGTAGGCCTGCGGGTATTGGCGCCGGATGGCCTCGAACAGCGGCGTCGTGCAGATCAGGTCGCCGATGTTGTCGCGCCGGATGATGAGAATTTTCATTGTTTTACCGTTTCCTCGCGCACGGCAAGGAGGATTGCCAGAACCAAGAAAAAAACCATGAGCATGTGATCCCGGTTGATGCTGTCGAGCGCCATCCGGCCGAAGAATCCGCCAACGACAAAAGTGAGAATCAAGCCGGCCGGGTCGGCCCCGGCAAAGTACCGCCGGACCCCTACCCAGGCGGCCCAGGAGAGGAAGCCGACCGCCAGGCAGAGGCCGGGAATGCCGAGACCGACGGTCCAGTCGATGAGACCGCTATGGGCATGGCCAAGGCGGGTTTCCATCGTCTTGCGCAAGGCGTGCCCGAAAGCGTTTCTCCCGTAGCCGACCCCCCAGGGGTAGTCAGCGACCAGATTCAGGCCGGCCCGAATCCAGGCAATCCGGAAGTACGCCGACGGTTCGACGGACTCGCCGGACTTCAGGCGCGGCAGCACGGTGTCGTCCGGGTGCAGCCATGCCTGATTCGGGCCAGCCTGCCAGGCCACCTGCGCCGTCTCCTCAAACCTTGCCCAGCGCGGATCAAGCTGGTAGTTGGCCCAGCCCAAAATGCTCATGACAGCGACACCAAGCACGACAACGCCCAACACTTTGCCGACCGAACGCCTCTTCCGCTCATGCCAGAGGACAAGCAGCAGCAGCGAACTGAGCAACAATAACGAGCCGATGACTCCGTTGCGGGCGCCAAAAGCCAGGTTGCTGAAGAACGCTATGACGATGCCGCCGACCAGCACGGAGGTCGGAAGGGAACAGAGGCGCTGCCGAAAAAGCCATCGGGTCAGGCCATCGACGGCAAGAAAGGCGAGCAACAGGTTGTTCCAGTAGCTGATTTCCAGCTTGCCGGCGGTCAGGATGGTCTTGCCTTGCGGAAAGACGCCGTCGGCCAGGAAATCCGGGATGCAGACAAGCAGCGAAAAGATGGTCTGGGCAAGAAGGAGAAGGACCAGTCGGCCGAGCATTTGCGACCGCGACCAGCCGGCAAAGCGTCCAAGCAATACGGCGCCGACGCCGACTGCCGCTGCCAGCAGCGCCGGCAGCCACTGACTGAGCGACTCCTTGAGCGCCCAGGCCGTTTCATCGGAAATCCAGACGGCCTGGAGCACTATCCACGCGCTGAGCGCGGCCAGCCAGCCAGCCAGCCCCGGCACACGCGAGACATCAAGCGAATAGGCCTGGCGCAATTCGCGCCGGCACAAGACCATGAGCAATAGCAGCGTAAGCAGCAGCACGTTACGCAAGGCGATGGTCCCGGGAATGGGCAGGATAAACAGGAAAAGCCCGAAGGCAATTTCGAAGGCGCGAATTGTCATAGGCTATTCAGCAGTCCCCGGGCCCAGAGCGACGCACTGGCCGGATGGGATAAATGATGATCGTCGGCTGAGGCAACGAAACGACCATCGACCAGGCCGGTCTCCGGATTCATGGTCTGAGCCGTGAGATCGAAGTAGCCGACCTGCATTTCATCGGCCAATTGCCTGAGCTTTTCATTGAAGGACAATACCAGACGCGTCCGCTCGCCTTGCGAAGTCCGGATCTCGCGGCGCAGAACGTTCTCCTGGCGGGTTGCCGCGCAATCATCGACGGTCGGCAGAATCGCCCCGACCAGAATGATCCGGCGAGCCGGCAACGAAGTATCGCCGCGAACCTTCAGCACCAGGCGGCGCAAGCCAGCAAGCGACTGATCGATCAGCGATTCCGCTGAAACATGCAGGCGCTCGGCTTTTTTCAGCAACGCGAAACTGCAATCGCATTCGCCGAGCATCAATACCACGACATCGAAATCGGCAAAACGCCGCAAGGCGCGCTCGAACTTTTGCCAGGCTCCGGTTTGCGATGCATCGTTATTCAAGCCGTATGCCGTCGCGCCGGCGACGATCTCGCAATTCACCAAGTGGGGCACGAGCAACCCGTGGTCAAAGCAATACTCGAAGATGCCGCAATGCGAATCGCCGAGGACCAGTATCTTGCGGCCGGAAAACAGCCGGTTTTGCAGCCGGCGAACGGCCTTTTTGATCGATTTGACGTAGCGGCGCAACATCATTGCTCCAAGCGCTGGCAGACAGCGCGCACCATCGCCTCAAGCGGCGCGGCGACGATGCAGGCCCGTGTCCCCAGATGGCAGCGATACGGCGCATCGAAAGCGTGCGAGCAGGGCGCGCAAGGTTCGGCGCTGCGGATGACCACAGCCCGGGCGCCGGTTGGTCGCTGATCCCCGGCATCGGCCGGGCCCATGAAATCAACGACCGGCACGCCGAGCGCATCGGCCATGTAGGTGGCGCCGGAATCGACCCCGACAAAACAATCCAGCGCGGCCAGCAACGAGGGAAGCTCGCTCAGGCTCCATTGGCCGGTGGTGTCGATGGCGCGCCCGGGCGGCAGCAGCGCCAGCAATTCTGCGGCACCAGGCTGGTCCGCCGCGGTGCCGATCAAAATCAGGGTCGCCGCACTTTGCTCGACAAGCCGGCCGGCCAGCGTCCTGAGTTGCGCAGCATCCAGCGCCTTCATCCGGTTGCCGGCGCCCAGCCCGATGCCGATGAACGGCCCGGCGCATGCCGCAAACAAGGCTTGTCGCTTGGCCTCCCCGCCGGCCGTGCAAGGTACTTCGTTGCTCAAGGTCAGCAGCGCATCATCGACGGCAATGCCCAGCCCGGCCAGCGCCCGCAGCGCTGTTTCGCGGAAGAGACAGCCGGCAACATGAGCTTCGCCGTGGGTCAGAAACGGCCAGGCCAGACGCGCACTGCCCTGGCGCCGATCGGGCAAGACCGAAACGCGTTGCGCGATGCCCGCCCAGAACGGGGCCAGCAGGGTCGTCAGATTGGGGGAGAGAACCAGCACGCCATCGTAGCCGTCGGCCAACTGCGCGAGCAGCCAGCGCTTGCCGGCCCAGCCCTTGAAACCGCCGGGCGGCAGCGCGATGCAGCGGTCGATGCTGTCGAGGCCGGCAGCGAGCGGTAGATTGACCGGGTGCAGCAGGGCAACGATTTCGGCCTGCGGCAGGCGTTGGCGCAAGGCACGAAAAACCGGCGTAGTAGCGACAAAATCGCCGATCTTGGCGGTCTGGATGACGAGGATCCGACGGGATGGACCTGGCTGATGCCGGGCGGCACGCCACCACAGCCACGGGGCGGCCAGCCAGGTGAGCAGCAGATAAATCATGCGCCGGCCTCCTCAAGCACCTGGGTCACGCCGGCGACATAGGTGGCGATGGAGAAATTCTCGATCACCCGCTGCCGCCCGGCCACGCCCATGGCCTGGCGCAACGGGGCGTCGGACAGCAGGCGGCGGAGAGCGGCGGTCAGCGCCGGAACGTCGCCATGGTGATAGAGGATGCCGGTTTCTTCATGGACGATCAGTTCGCGGGTACCGGTCACATCGGAGCCGACGACCGGCTTGCCGGCCAGCATGGCTTCGAGGACGACGCGCGGCAGGCCTTCCTTGCTCGAACAGAGGACACAGACATCCATCGCCTGCACCCAGGCCAGCGGTACGGGCTGGAAGCCGACGAAGCGGAGTTGGCCGGCGATGCCGAGTTGGCCGGCCAGCGCTTCCAGTTCGCCGCGCTGCGGCCCTTCGCCGAGAATCAGACAGCTTACCGGCCGGCCTTCGGCCTTCAGCGTCGCCACTGCCTGCAACAGATGCTGGACGCCCTTACGGGCGGTCAGCTGGCCGACCGTGCCGATCACCGGGCCGGCCGGCAATACGCCGTCGACCGGCGGCGGCAATGCGGCGCTGCTGTCGATCGCGTTATAGACGACGCGCAGCCGGTTTTCCGCCACATGCTGGGCGGCCAGGACATCGGCTACGCCTTGCGAAACGCAGATGACGCGCGATGCGACGCGATTGACGATGGCCGCCTCGCTGGCCTGCAGGGTTGGCTCAATGCGGCAATGCTGGACGACCGGCAGGCCGGCTATCTGGCCGGCCAGATAGCCTTCCAGATTCGAGGCCGGCTGGTTGTTCATGTAGAGCAGATCGAAGGCGCCCTCGACCAGCAGCTGGTGCAAGGCGGCGGCACGGGGCGCGACCCGCCAGCGCCGCTCGATGGCGAAAACGGCACGCTTTTTCAGCCGGCTCGACCAGGAAAAAATGCCCCGCGCCACTTCCTTGGCCAGCTTGGCCCACAGCGGCTGGCGGCGGATCGGCAACAGGATCAGCGGGATACCAATGTCGGCCAGTTCCTCGGAGAGCAGGCGGCCATCCCGGCCCTTGCGGTAATCCTTGTAGAAGCAGCAGGTGACGGCAAAGCGGCTGCGGTCGAGGCGCTTGAGCAGCTCGATCATGCTGTTGGTGCCGCCGCCCCATTCGTTGCCGGTATCGAGCAGCAGGATGCGTTTCGGCGTGCTCATGCGCTTTTCCGGGCCAAAATCGTGGCCGCCGCGGCAACCACCTCGTCGACCGCGATGTTGTCCATGCAGATCGGCTCGGCATAGGGGCAGTTCTTGGAAAAACAGGGGTCGCAGGTCCGCCATTTGCGGATCACCACATGCTTGTCCAGATCGTAGCCCGGCCCGGAACGCGCCGGATCGGAGACGGCGAACAGCGCGACAACCGGCGTGCCGACCGTCACCGCCAGATGCATCGGACCGGTATCGCCGGTGACCAGCAGGCGGGCGCGCTGCATCAGCGCCGGCAGGGCGATCAGTGGCAACTGGCCGGCCGAGGCCCAGGCTCGCACGCCGCCGGCCAGCGGCGCCGTCGTTTCGATGCCGGCCGCCACTTCCTGACAGAGCGCCGCTTCGGCCGGAGAACCGCTGACCACGAAGCGCAAATCGGGGTAAGCCTGCGCCAGTTGCACCGCCGCCGTGATGAACCGCGAGCGTGGCCAGCGTCGGCTGATCGTCGAGGCGCCGGGCTGCAGCGCGACGATGTTCGCCTCTTGCCAGCCGCGCTCGGCGAGAGCCGTGCTCAATGCAGCGGCGCCGGCCGCCGGCAGCGGTACCGTCATGCGCGGCGAAAGTTCGCCAACCGCCCCGGCCAGCCGCGCCACGGCCAGCCGTTGGGCGATGCCATGGCCGAGGTCGTCCCAGCCGAGCAAAGGCGTCCGATTGCTCAACAGGAAGTTCCAGCGATTGTTGTTGGGCAGCTTGAAGATATGGCGGGCGCCGGACAGGTAGGCCAGCGGTGTCGCCTGCGGTTCGTTGCCGTGGAAGATCGCCGCCAGATCGTAGTCTTTGAGTTGCCGGGCCGTGCGGCGGAAACTGCGCCACTTGCCGTCGTAGGGAATCAGTTCGTCAACCTCGGCCAGCCCGGTGAACAGCGCGAGCAGCGAAGGATGAACGAGCAGCGTAATGTGGGCCTGCGGATAGGTCAGGCGCAAGGCCCGCAGCCCGGGCGTCGACAACAGCGTGTCGCCGAGTGCCGTACAGGAAATGGCCAGGATGCGGCGGATGGCCGGCGTACCGAGTTCGCTGGCCGGGCGCGGCCGCCGGTCGACGGCGCGCTTCAGACGCAGCCAGCGGTAGAGCAGCGGTTCGCGCAGGCGCAGTCGCATGTCAGTGGCCTTTGTTACCCGACTTCAGGCCGAGATACAGCGCCGACAGCAGCGGCCGACCGTAGATACCCAGGCGCCGGGCGAACCAGGCGGCCGGTTTGTCCTTGGCGACGAGCCGGGGCAGGCGGATCAACTCGACGTCAGCCCGGACGACGCCTGGCTCGGTGGTGTACAGGTGGGTAAACCCGGCTTCCTGCGCGACGCGCTGATAGGCTGTATCGAAATAGCCCTGCGGCCAGCACAGGTGCGGACTGGCGGCACCGAGGCGGGCCGCCAGGGTCGCCCGTGAGGCGCTTAGATCGTCGGCCAGCGCGGCATCGCGCGTTGCCTGATCGGCCAGCTGGCGGTCCCAGCGGGTATGGCTGTGGGTGTGCGAATGGAAGTCGCAAGTCCCGGCGATGCGCATCGCCTCGACCTCGGACCAGCGCAGGAAGGCGTCATCCAGCTTGCCCTCGGCGGCGGCCGCCATCGCCTGCTTGTGGGTCGGCACCTCGGGAACCGCACCCTGCCCGGCATGCGGGCGGCACGGGCCGTCGCCGAGCCAGCCGGTGATGAGAAAAATGGTGGCCCGCTGGCCGAATTCCTGCAGTACCGGATGGGCATAAACCCAGTTGTCGAGATAACCATCGTCGAAGGTGACGAGGACACTCTTTTTCGGAATCTCGCCGCTCTTCAAGACCGCCTCGAATTCCGCGGTAGCCAGGGTTTTCCAGCCGTTGTTCGCCAGCCAGGCCATCTGCGCCCGGAAATTTTCGGGCGAACAGGTGACCAGCCCCGGCTTCGGACTGACGTGGTGATACATCAGCACGGGCAGCGGCTGCCCGAAACTCACCGGGCCTCCAGCAACTGCAGATAAAGGCGCTCCATGCCTTCGGCCATGGCTTCGCGGGAGAATTTGCGACGCACGAATTCGGCCGCGTTGGCGCCCATGCCCCGGCGATAGACTGGGTCGGCGAGCAGCTTGCAGAGCGCTTCGGCAATCGCCGCGCCGTCCTTGACCGGGACCAGCAGGCCGGTCCGGCCGTCCTGGATCACTTCCGGCACGCCATCGACGGCGCTGGCGACGGCCGGCAAGCCCATCGCGCCGGCCTCGATGAAGGCGGTGCCGAGCGCTTCCTGATGGGTCGGCAAGACGAAGACGTCGAGCGAGGCGAGGATATTGGTCACATCACGGCGCAGGCCGAGCAGATGCACCCGGCCGCCCAGCCCGTCAGCCGCGATGCGCGCCGTCAGGTTGGCCGTCTGGGCGCCGTCGCCGGCGAATACGAAATGCGCGTCGGGAAAGCGTTGCAGCACCGTTGGCACCGCATCAAGAATTTCGGCATGGCCTTTCTTGGCGCGCAGGATGGCGACGGTGCCGATCAATAGGGCATCGGCCGGCAGGCCGAGCTCGGCGCGCAGATCGCCGGCGACGGTGGACCGGTCATAACGCGCGAAATCGACGCCGGTCGATACCGTGGTGATCTTGGCGCGCGGCACGCCGGCCTCGACCAGATAGTTTTCGACGAACTTGCTGACCGTCACCACGTGATCGGGCAGCACGCTGTAGGTGAATTTCGAGGTGATCGGCAGCGCCAGGTGACGGGTGCGCACGATGCGCGGCCGCCGGCCGACGATGCTCCGGGCGGCCATCCCGGCCAGCTGGGTATCGCGGCTGCTGTGGGTATTGACGATGTCGGCGCGGAAGCGCTGAATCACGCCGCGCAGCCGGAAAATGGCCGGAAAATCGATGGCGCCGCGCATATCGACGGCAAAAGTCTCGAACCCCGCCTCCTTGGCCCGCTCGAGAATGCGCGCCCCGGGCCGGCTGAGCACGGCGAGCTCATGGCCGCGCTGGCGCATGGTGATCAGTTCGTTGAGCGTGCGGTTTTCCTGGCCGCCCCAGCCGGTCGACGACTCGGTATGCAGCACGCGCATCAGGCGATGCCCTCTTCCGCCTTCTGCATCCGGTAGAGTCGGGCGTACAGGCCGTCGTGGGTGAGCAGTTCGCTGTGCGAGCCCTCTTCCTGCTTCTGGCCGTGAGCCAGCGCGACGATGCGGTCGGCCCGTTCAATGGTGGACAGCCGGTGGGCGATGACCAGCGTGCTGCGACCTCGCATCAGCTCGTCGAGCGCTGCCTGGACATGGCGCTCCGACTCGGTGTCGAGGGCCGAGGTGGCTTCGTCGAGAATCAGGATCGGCGCGTCCTTCAGGATGGCGCGGGCTATGGCCAGGCGCTGGCGCTGACCGCCGGACAGCTTGACGCCGTTTTCGCCGATCATCGTGTCGAGGCCGTCCGGCAGCGCATCGATGAATTCGAGCGCATGCGCGGCCTTGGCGGCGGCGCGAATTTCTTCCAGCGTCGCATCGCGCTTGCCGCCATAGGCGATATTGGCGCCGATGGTGTCGTTGAACAGCACGACATCCTGGCTGACCAGCGCGATGTTGTCGCGCAGGCTGTTCAGGCGGATATTGGGCAGCGCATGGCCATCGACGCGGATTTCACCGCCATCGATGGCATAGAAACGCGGCAGCAGATTGGCCGCCGTCGTCTTGCCGCTGCCCGAGGGACCGACCAGGGCGACGCATTCGCCGGGCCGGACGGTGAGCGAGACGGCATTGAGCGCCGGGCGCTCGGCACCGGGATAAGTGAAGCTGACCTGGTCGAATTCGACCAGACCCTTGGCCCGTCCGAGCTCTTCCTTGCCCGCGTCCTCTTCGGCCTCTTCGTCGATCAGCGAGAAAACGCTTTCGGCTGCCGCCAGGCCGCGCTGGATCGGCGCATTGACGTCGGTGATCCGGCGCAGCGGCGGCAGGATCATCAGCATCGCGGTGATGAAGGAGACGAAGCTGCCGACCGTCGTCTGGTCGCTCGACGCCTGCTTCAGAGCAACGCCCATGATGATGGCGACGCCGGAGGCGGCAAAGAACTGGACGATCGGGCTTTGCGCGGCGGTGGCCATGGTCGCCCGCATGGCGAACCGGCGCTGCTCGCGCACCGATTTGTAGAAGCGCCCTTCTTCGTAAGTCTGGCCGCCGAAAATCTTGACCACCTTGTGGCCTTCGATGGTTTCCTGCAGCACCTGGGTAATCCGCCCCATCGATTCCTGCTGCCCCTTGGCCACGGCGCGCAGCCGCTTGCTGAAGAAACGCACGACGAAGGCGATGAACGGGACGACCGACAGCGTGATCAGCGTCAATTGCCAGTTCAGGTAGATCAGCCAGGCGAGCAGGCCGACGATGGCCAGCGAATCCTTGATCAGCGAAGTCAGCGCATTGGTCGCCGCCCCAGCCACGCCGGCCACGTCGTAGGCGATGCGCGACATCAGCCGACCGGACAGGTTGTCACTGTAATAGCGGGTCGGCAGCCGAACCATGCGGGCGAACATCACCCGGCGCAGTTCGGTGATGACATTGTTCGAGACCCAGCTCATCGCGTATTCGCCGATGAAGCCGAACACCGCGCGAGCGAGGAAGATGCCCATGATGGCCAGCGGGTAGATCAGCCAGTCCCACGCGCCGGCCGACTGGGAAAACCCGTCGTCCAGCAGTTTTTTCATCATCGCCGGAAACACCGGTTCGGCCAGCGCCGACAGGCCCATCGCCACCAATGCGGCAGCGAATGCCTTCCAGTACGGGCGGACATAGGTCAGCAGCCGAAGGTAGAGCTCACGACTGGTCATGTCACTGGCCATGCAAATCCCTGAAGCAAAAAGTTGAACCCGCGATTATACCCGGCCGCCCTGTGGCCGGCCGAGCGAACGGTAGAGCGCCAGCAGCCGGTCGGCCATCGCCGGCAAGGTGAGCGGCTCGGCAACCGCCCGCGCCGCGGCCCGGGCCGCCGGATCGCCGGCCAGTGCGGCGAGATCGTCGAGGCGGTCGGCCAGTTCGACGTTATCGACAGCATCGACTACCCAGCCATTTTTGCCCGGCCGCACCCACTCCTGGGCGCCACAGGTCGTCGAGGTGACGATCGGCAAGCCGCAGGCCAGCGCCTCCAGCGCGGCATTCGGGCAGGGATCATAGAGGGTCGGCAGGACGAAACCGTCGGCCGCGCCATACCACGGCCGGACATCCTTCAGCGGGCCGGTAAAGTAAACGCGGCCAGCCAGCCCGAGCCGGGCAGCCAGGGCCTGCATCGCCGCCAGCTTGCGGTCAGCGCCGACGATGACCAGGCGCGTCTCGACCCGGCGCATCCTGGCCGCCGCCCGCAGCAACTGCGGCACGCCCTTGCGCTCGAAACCGCTGCCGACGAAAAGCAGCACCGGTGCCCGCCGCGCAATGCCGGCCTGCGCCCGCATCGTCTGACGAAATTCGTCGGCCAGCCCGGGATGGAAAACCGCCGTATCGACGCCGTTGTAGATGACCGGCAACTTGCTGCGGTCGACGGCGTAATAGCGCTCAATCTCATCGGCCACCATCTGCGAATTGCAGATCACCGCGCGCAGAGCCGGGTCGGCGAACATCGCCCGCTCGGCGGCCTGCACGTAGCGATGGTAGCCGGACCAGCGCTGGCTCAGCCGCTGCAGCGGCGTCAGCACGCGGGCCCGGTGATCGAGCCAGGCGGCATGCACGCCGTCACCGGCGCGAAAGATCATGCAGCCAGGAATCCGTTCGTGCGACTGGGTAATGTCGAAGCCGCCCTGCGCCATTTCCCGCCGGGCGCAGTTGGCGAAACTCCGGTCACGCGCCGCCCGGCCGCCGAACAGCCGGGAATAGGACGGATCGCAGGTGATCTGCCGGAAGCCTTCACGCGGCGCCCCGTCCCAGCTGCGGGTGATGAGCGTCACCTCGGCCCCCTCGCTGGCCAGCGCGCCGAGCGCCCGCTCGACGAAGCGCTCCGCCCCGCCGTAGGGGTTGTAGCGCTGACGGACGATGGCGATCTTCACCGGGCGAGCAGTTCGTGGGCGGCGTCCAGCACGGCATCGACGCTTAGCGAAGTCAGGCAGTCGCTGACCTTGCCGCCGCCGCAGCCGTCGATACCGCACGGCCGACAGGGATGCTGCTGGCTGCTGATGACGCGAAACGGCACGCCCCACGGCCCCCACTGCTTGTCGCCGGACGGCCCGAACAAGGCGACGGTCGGCGTGCCGACTGCCGCAGCAATATGCATCGGCGCCGAATCGACGCCGATGAATAGTTTTGCCGCTTGGGTCAGCGCCGCCAGTTCCTTCAGCGACAGCTGGCCGGAAAGCGCCAAGGCCCGCTGGCTGAGCCGGGCCTGGATCGCTTCCAGCATCGCCTGCTCGTCCGTGCTTGGCGCCGCGGTCAGCAGCACGGCGTGGCCCTCGGCCTGCAAGCGCCCGACCAGCGCCGCCATGTGCTCGACCGGCCAGCACTTGAAGAACCAGCGCGAAGCCGGATGGACATGGATGAAATCGCCGCCGGCCAAACCAAAGCCGTGCAGATGCGCCGCCACGCTGGCCTCGGCGGCCGCCCCCGGGACCAGCGTCAGGCGCCGTTCGTCCGCGCCGGGCTGGATGCCGAGCCGGCGCAGCGCATCGAGATTGGTCTCGGCCATGTGACGCAAGGCATTGCGCGGTGCCGTCTGGAGATGGGTGAAACTCTGCCGCCAGCGCTTGCTGCGCCCGCCGACCGCCGGCCCGACCGACCAGCGCGGCTTGAGCAGGCGGCACAGCCAGGCGCCGCGCCAGTGTTCGGTGAGGTGGATGATCAGATCGTAATGGCGCGCCTTCAGGCTGTTGAACAGCGCCAGTTCGGCCTTGAGCTGGCCGATGGCACCGAGCTGCTTCCATTTGCGGTCGATGGTGTGCACGCTGGTGATAGCCGGATGGAAAGTCAGCATCTCGGCCGTATCGGCGTAAACCAGCGCATCGATCTCGACCTGCGGAACATGCGCCTTGAGTACCGAGAAGACCGGCGAACTGACCAGCACATCGCCGTGGTGACGCAACTTGATGACCAGCACCCGCTTGATCTCGGCGAGCGGCACGGCGTCGCGCAAAGGATTGAAAGTTTCCATGGGTGGCATTTTACCGGGGGACTTCGACAGTCGTGCGCGATCCGTAAGCGAAAACCAGTTGCGTCCATTGCTCGGGCGGCAAACCCTGCCAATGTGCCAACAAGGTGCGGATCACCCCGGCATGGGTGACGATGACCGCCTCCGGCACCGCCAGTCCGGCCACGAAATCGAGCGCCCGGCGCTGCAACTGGCGCGGCGATTCGCCGCCCGGCGGGGCATAGCCGGCGACATCGGCCGCCCAGGCATCGAGTTCGGCGCGCGGAATATCGTCCCAGCGCCGGCCCTCCCAGCTGCCGAAATCCATTTCGAGCAGCCGCTCGTCGAAGCTCGGCTGGCGGCTCAACTGTTCCGCCAGCATCCGGCAGCGGCGCAACGGACTGCTCCACACCGGCAAGCCGGCCGGCAGTTCGCCAAGCAGGCCGCGGGCGACAGTCGCCGGATCTTCGGCCGGAATATCCAGCCGACCGTAGCAGATGCCCGGCTCGATCGCCGGTTTCGGGTGACGGATCAGGTGCAGGATCATGGTAAAAACCAGGCTTCAGTTGATGGACCGCGACTTGATGCACGGTTGGCCAAGATTATCTGTTTGACAACGCAAATAATCAGGGAATTTCGGATAGACGACACAATCGAATCACCCATGGCTTCCCATCTGACATCCTTCATCCCCAATCGCGCCGAAACGCTCAAGGTGCTGCAGCTGATGGGCGCCCATCAGCCGATCCTGATGCTGCACGGCGCCGACGACGGCTTTGGCACGCGCTGGATTATCGATGGGCAGCAGGTGCAGCCGGTCATCGCCCGCTATTTGATGGACGAAGGCTTCATTGCCGAGGCCGGGCTGACCGAATTGGGCGCCAGAACGCTCGCGCTGACCCCCTCCGGGGCAAAATTCCGCGAAAACGGCTTCGTCTGGTGGGCCAGTCTTGATTTTTTCGAGCGGCTGAAAATCATCATTTTCGGCTGAATCAATTCGGCCAGTGCGCCAGCAGACCAAGGTAGAAGACAATCTCGCTGACCTGCTGCACCGCCCCGAGACAATCGCCGGTATAACCGCCGAGCCAGCGCTTGAACTTGCCGGCCAGCCACAGCGTGGCCAGCGCGGCCAGGGCGCAGCCGGCGACGGCCTGGGGCCAGGGCAGCCAGACCAGCGCCGCCAGCACGAAGACCAGCGCGACCAGCAACGCGCCGCCGGACAGGCGGTTGGCCAGCGGCTTGGCCTTCGACAATTGGTCGTCGCGGGCATAGTCCATGCCGGCCAGCAGCAGCGTCGCACAGAAACGCGACACGGCATGGCCGGCGAGCAGTGCGAGCGGCAGCAGCGCCGGATCGAGCGCGACGAGCAGCGTGAATTTGCCGAGCAAGGCCAGTACCGTGGCCACCGCGCCATAGCTACCGACCCGCGAGTCCTTCATGATTTCCAGGATGCGCTGCTTCTCCCAGCCGCCGCCCAGACCATCGACGGTATCCGACAGGCCGTCTTCGTGGAATGCGCCGGTCGCGTAGATGGTCGCCGCCATGGCCAGCAGCACGGCAACCGGCGCCGGCCAGAACAGTGCCGCCGCGAGATAGACCAGCCCGCCGAGGCCGCCGATGAGCAGGCCGACGGCCGGAAAATAGCGGGCCGAGTGGTTCAGCGCCTCGGCCGAATGCCCGACCCAGCCGGGCACCGGCAGCCGCGTGAAGAAGCGGATGGCGCCGAAGAAATACTCGAGCTCGCGGCGCAGCATCAATCTTTATCCGAAACGCCGGCCGATTCGAAACTGGCCATTTCGCCAAGGAAACTGATCGCCGCCAGGACCAGCGGATAGGCCAGCGCCGCGCCGGTCCCTTCGCCCAGGCGCAAGCCCAGATCGAGCAGGGGTTCGGCAGCCAGCGCCTGCAGTTGGGCGGCATGGCCGGCTTCGGCCGAGCGGTGGCAGAAGATGCAGTAGTCGGCCACCGCCGGCACCAGACGGGCCGCGACCAGCGCCGCCGAACCGACGATGAAGCCGTCGATCAGCATGACCATCTTGGCTTCGGCGGCGGCCAGCATGGCGCCCACCATCATGGCGATTTCAAAACCGCCGAACTCGGCGAGTACGGCCGCCGGCTGGTCGCCGCCGCCGGCCGCCCGGTAACGCCGCAGCGCCTGTTCAAGCAGGCCCTGCTTGCGCTGCAGGCCGGCATCGTCGAGCCCGGTGCCGCGCCCGACACAGGCGGCCAGCGAGACGCCGGTCAGGCAATGGGTGATCAGCGAGGCGGCGGCCGTATTGCCGATGCCCATTTCGCCGAAACCGACCAAGTTGCAACCGTTGGCCGACAGATTGCGGATGAATTCCGCCCCCCGCTCGACGGCCACGGCACACTGCTCGGCGGTCATCGCCGGTTCTTCCAGGTAATTGGCCGTGCCGGACGCCACCTTGGCGTTGATCAAGCCCGGCCGCTTGCCGAAATCATGAGCCACGCCGGCATCGATGATCGCCAGATGGAGGTCGTTCTGGCGGGCAAAAACGTTGATCGCGGCCCCGCCAGCGAGAAAGTTCTCGACCATCTGCCAGGTGACGTCCTGCGGGTAAGCTGAAACGCCGGCCTTGGCCGCGCCGTGGTCGCCGGCGAAGACCAGCATGTGCGGCTGGCCGAATTCCGGGTCGAGGCGCTGCTGGATCAGACCGATCTGCTTGGCGACCGCTTCAAGCTGGCCAAGTGCGCCGAGCGGCTTGGTCTTCTGGTCGATCTTCTGCTGCAGCGCAGCGGCCAGCCCCTGGTCCGGGGCGGTGATGGTGAATTTTGAATGCATCCGATTCTTCCTGTTCAAAAAAACAAAAGGGCCTCGCGGCAACGTTCGCGAAAACGCCACCGCGAAGCCCTGTCCACAGGCTTCCAGCCCAAAATGATGCGATAGGTCTTCTGGCTTTCGGATCAGCCGGATCGTCGCACCTTCCCGCCGGGTCTGTTTCCCCATAGGCAGTGGCATTTCACGACATCCGTCCCCGATTACAGCGGCGGGCCCGCCACGGATTTGCACCGTGTTCCGTTTTATCGAATCGGGGCGAATTATCCGGCTTGCCGGGAAGCCACGCAATCACCTACAGTTCCGGCCATGAAAGAACTGATCCTTGGCGGCGCCCGTTCGGGCAAGAGCCTGCTGGCCGAGAAGCGGGCGGCGGAATCCGGGCTGCACGTCGTTTATCTGGCGACGGCCGAAGCACGCGACGGCGAAATGAACCGCCGCATCGCCCACCACCGCGAGCGCCGCCCGGCCGACTGGGGCTGCGCCGAAGAAACCCTGCACCTCGCTGCCCGCCTGCGCGAGCTGGCCGCAGCGGATCGCTGCATCCTGGTCGATTGCCTGACCCTGTGGCTGTCCAACCTGCTGTTCGCCGGTCAGGCCGCCGCCCAGGCCGAAGCCGGTGAGGCCATCGGCTGCCCGCTGCTCGATGCCGAAACGACGGCGCTGATCGAGCTGTTGCCGCGCTTGCCGGGGCGGATCATTGTCGTTTCCAACGAAGTCGGCTGGGGCATCGTGCCGATGCATCCGGTCTCCCGGCTGTTCGCCGACGAGCAGGGCCGGCTGAACCAGCGCGTCGCCACCGTCTGCGAGCGCGTAACGCTGGTCGCCGCCGGCCTGCCGCTCAGCCTGAAGCCGGCCGCTAACTGACGCAGCGGCTAGCCCGCTGTGCTAACCTGAATTTCAATCTGGCCTATTCAGGAGAACGCCATGCCGCTCCACACCCGCCTGACCGCGCTGTGCACACTGATCGAAAAGAGCGCCGGACTGCCGGTGCGTATTGGCCGGCCGGACGAGGCTGGCGGACTCTATGTCTGGCCCTGGCGCCTGGAAGAGGATGCGCGTGTCCGCAGCACGCCGTTGCCGCGCCTGCTCGGCGACACCCCGCTGGCCCGCGTCCCGGCCCCGGCGATTCACTTCCTCGTGCTATCCAGCACCAGCCTCGAAGCCGAGGTGTTTCTGGCCCTCGAAAGTTCGCGCGCCGCCCTGCTCGAAACGCCGGTCTTCGAAGCCGGCAACGGGCGCGTCAGCGTCGCCCCGGATACCCTGAGCGCCAACGAACTGACCGACTTGTTCACCGCCGCCGACATTCCGATGCGGCTCTGCCTGGCCTACACGCTGCGCACGTCGGCCTGAGTCTGCGCCGGCCCGGCCGGCAGGTAGGGCGCCAGTTTTTCCCAGTCGAGTGCCGCCTCGACCGAATCGGCCAGACGGTCGAGATCGGCTTCGCGGCGGGCCGCGAAATCGACCTGTTCGCTCTCCGTCATGCCGGCCCAGGCCAGCAGCCCGGTGAGGGCATCGGGGTGGTCAAAGACGCCATGGCAGTAGGTGGCGAAGATCTGGTTGTCGGCCGAAATGGCGCCGTCGCTACGACCATCGGCCAACTGCACGGCGCCCTGCGCCAGCCCGGCGCCACCCGTGACGCCAAGGTGAATTTCGTAACCGGTCATTGCCGGCCGGCCCGGCAGCGCCAAGTGACCGCTCACATTGCGTAGCTGCTTCTCCGTTTCCAGCGTCGTTTCGACATCGAGCACAGCCAGCCCCGGCGTGCTGCCGGCCTGACCTTCCAGACCCAGCGGATCGTGGATCGTCCGCCCGAGCATCTGGTAGCCGCCGCACAGGCCGACCACCTTGCCGCCATAGCGCAAATGCTTCTGGATCGCCGTCGCCCAACCCTGTTCGCGCAGCCAGCCGAGATCGGCCCGCACCGCCTTCGACCCGGGCAAGACGATCAGGTCGGCGGCCGGCGGCGTTTCGCCCGGCCCGATCCAGCGAAAATCGACTTCCGGATGCAGCCTCAGCGGATCGAGATCGTTGTGGTTGGAAACGCGCGGATAGGCCGGCGCCACTACTTTCAGTTTGGCCGTCTTTTTGCCCGCCACCGCGGCTGTCGCGATGGCATCCTCGGCATCGAGCATCAGCCCGTGCAGGTAGGGCAAGACGCCGAGCACCGGTTTGCCGGTCCGCTCTTCCAGCCAGCTCAGGCCCGATTCGAGCAGGCCGATATCGCCGCGAAAGCGGTTGATGACGAAACCCTTGACCCGGTTCTGCTCGGACGGCGAGAGCAGATCAAGCGTGCCGACCAGATGGGCAAAGACACCGCCACGGTCGATGTCGGCGATCAGGATCACCGGGCAGTCGACGGCCTCGGCAAAGCCCATGTTGGCGATGTCGCGGTCACGCAGATTGATTTCAGCCGGCGAACCGGCCCCTTCGACGACCACGCACTCGTAGGCCGTGGTCAGCCGCCCCCAGGATTCGAGCACCGCCCCCATCGCCCGCGGCTTGTAGGCGTGATAAGCCTTGGCATCGAGATCGGTGGCCACCTGGCCATGAATGATGACCTGCGCCTTCTTGTCGGTGGTCGGCTTCAACAGCACCGGATTGAAGTCGGTATGCGGCGCCAGCCCGGCGGCCAGCGCCTGCAATGCCTGGGCCCGACCGATCTCGCCGCCATCGACCGTCACCGCCGAATTGAGCGCCATGTTCTGCGGCTTGAACGGCGCAACCCGCACGCCACGGCGTTTCAAGATGCGGCACAAGGCGGCGACCAGGGTCGATTTACCGGCATCGGAGGTAGTGCCTTGGACCATCAGCGACAGGCAGGACATGGGGAAAGCCTTGAACAAAGGGGCGAGGATTATCGCACTTGCCACTTGCCGCACGCTCGCTTAGCATCGCCCTCGCCCGATTTCGATCGGGGGAGTGTCTCCAGGTGCCGTTCCGCCCAGGTTGAACGGAGAATCGGGAAGGCGGTGCGAATCCGCCACGTGCCCAGCGCTGTATGGATGACGGGCGATGCATAAGCCACTGGCGCCAGCCGGGAAGGCGCATCGGCCGGGTGAAGCCAAGTCAGAAGACCGGCCGGGAGATCAGTTCAGGCTGCACGGCCAGGCAGCTGCCGTTTTTCCAGAAGGGGAATCCATGGAAAACCCATTCGCGCCGATGGCGCACGCATTTTCCGACGCCGACCGGGCGGCGGTGTATCACGCGATTTTCAGCCGGCGCGACGTGCGCGGCCAGTTCCTGCCCGATCCGGTCCCGGACGAGGTGCTCAGCCGCGTACTGATGGCGGCCCACCATGCGCCGTCGGTTGGCTTCATGCAGCCGTGGAACTTCCTGCTGGTCCGTTCGCCCGAGGTCAAGCAGCGCGTCCATGATGTCTTTGCCGAGGCGAACGGCGAAGCGGCGCGGATGTTCCCGAACGAAAAACGCGAGATCTATAGCCGGCTCAAACTGCAGGGCATCGTCGAAGCGCCGCTCAACCTGTGCATCACCTGCGACCGCTCGCGTAGCGGCCCGGTCGTCCTCGGCCGCACCCATATGCCGACCATGGATCTCTACTCCAGCGTCTGCGCCGTGCAGAACCTCTGGCTGGCGGCCCGCGCCGAAGGGCTGGGCGTCGGCTGGGTCAGCATCTTTCACGAGAAGGCGCTGCAGGACGCACTCGGTATTCCGCAGCACATCGTGCCGATCGCCTACCTGTGCATCGGCCAGGTCAGCCATTTCAAGGACAAGCCGGAGCTGGAACAGGCCGGCTGGCTGCCGCGCCTGCCGATCGATGAACTGCTCTATTTCGAGCAGTGGGGTGCCACGGATGCCGGACAGAATGCGCCGCTGATCACGGCATTGCGCACCATGCAGAGCGAGATCCAGACACAAGGCATTTTCCCCGCATGAGCCTGAACTTCGCAGCCTTCGCCATGCCGCTGGCGGCGCTCGCCGCCGTCGCGCTCGATCGCCTGTTTGGCGAGGTGCGGCGCTGGCATCCGCTGGTCAGCTTCGGCCATCTGGCGGCGGCCATCGAGCAGCGGCTGAACCGGCGGACGCGCTTCGCCGGCCTCCTCGCCTGGCTGCTCGCGGTCGGCCCCGGCGTCGCCCTGGCGGCGCTGCTCCGCCCGCTCGCCCCGTTCATCGTCGATGTCGTCCTGCTCTACTTCGCGCTCGGCGCCCGCAGCCTCGCCGAGCACGCCGAAGCCGTCGCCCGACCGCTGCGCGAAGGCCGTCTGGAGGAGGCCCGGCAGCGCGTTGGCTGGATTGTTTCCCGTGAAACATCGCAACTCGATGAGTCCGGCGTCGCCAAGGCCGGCGTCGAATCGGTGCTGGAAAACGGAAACGACGGGATCTTCGGCGCGCTGTTCTGGTTCGCCCTGCTCGGCGGCCCCGGCGCCCTGTTGTTCCGGCTGGCCAACACGCTCGATGCAATGTGGGGTTACCGCACCGAACGCTTCACGCATTTCGGCTGGGCCGCCGCCCGCCTCGACGACGGCCTCAACTGGCTGCCAGCCCGCCTGACCGCATTGACCTACGCGCTGCTCGGCCGGACGCGCAGCGCCCTGAATTGCTGGCGGACCCAAGCCCCGGGCTGGGACAGCCCGAATGCCGGCCCGGTGATGGCGGCCGGGGCCGGCAGCCTCGGCGTGCGACTGGGCGGCGCCGCCATTTACCACGGCCAGGAAGAAATCCGGCCGCCACTCGGCGACGGCCCGCCGCCAATGGCGGCCGACCTTGGCCGGGCGATTAGCCTGATCCGGCGCAGCGTGCTGCTCTGGCTGGCAGTCTTTTTGATGATCGGATTCCTGCATGCTTGAACACGGTGGCCGTCTGCGCGAAGCCGCAGTCCACTACGCTATTCCGCTGGCCAACTGGCTCGACCTGTCCACCGGCATCAACCCGCAGGGCTGGCCGGTGCCGGCCTTGCCGGCCAGTTGCTGGCAGCGCCTGCCGGAAGCCGGCGACGGGCTGGAAGCGGCAGCCGCCGCCTATTACGGCAACGACCAGCTGCTGCCGGTGGCCGGCTCGCAAGCCGCCATCCAGCTCCTGCCGATGCTGCTGCCGCGCGCCGTCGTCGCCTGCATCAGCCCGATCTATGCCGAGCACCCGCAGGCCTGGAGCCGCGCCGGGCACCGCCTGCGCTTTCTGCAGAACGCCACCTTGCCGCGCGCCCTAGCCGCCGCGACGCCCTATGTGCTGCTGTGCAATCCGAACAACCCGACGGCCGACCGGCACCCGCGCGAGCTGGTGGTGGATGCCGCGCAGCAGCTGAAAAAACGCGGCGGCTGGCTGATCGTCGACGAGGCTTTCATCGACGCCACGCCGGATGACAGCCTGACGCCGCTGGCCGGCACCGCCGAGGCGCCGAATCTGATCGTGCTGCGCTCGCCCGGCAAATTCTTCGGGCTGGCCGGGGCCCGCGTCGGCTTCCTGTTCGCGGCGCCCGACCTGCTCAACCGGATGAACGACGCGATGGGCCCGTGGACCGTCGCCGGTCCGTCGCGCGAGGCGGTGCGTCTGGCGCTCGCCGACAGTGCCTGGCAAAGCGCGATGCGCCCCCGTCTGGTGGCGGCCGGGCAACGCCTGCAGCAGTTGCTGGCGCCGCTCGGCGAAGCAAAATCCGCCGCCCTGTTCGCCACGCTGAACACCCCGCATGCAGTGGAACTGCACGAAGCGCTGGCCAGCCAGGGCATTCTCGTTCGCCGCTACGAACAACAGCCACTGCTCCGTTTCGGCCTGCCGGGCAGCGAAGCCGAATGGCAACGCCTGGCCGCCGCCCTCGAAACCTGGAAACCCGCATGAAAAACCGTCCGCTTGTTCGTCACGTCACGGCCTTCGCCGTCGCCTTCGCCCTGCTGCCGGCCGCCCGCGCCGATCTCGTCGTCAAGGACGACACCGGCCAGGAAGTCCGCCTCAAGGGGCCGGCCAAGCGCATCATCACCCTCGCCCCGCATGCCGCCGAAACCCTCTATGCCGCGGGGGCCGGCGATCGCCTCGTCGGCACCGTCGAGTACAGCGATTACCCGGCGGAAGCGAAGAAAGTGCCGCGGGTCGGCGGCTATTCGCGCGTCGACCTGGAGGCAGTCGCGGCACTCAAGCCGGACCTGGTCCTCGCCTGGGAAAGCGGCAACAACCTGACGCAAGTCGACAAGCTGAAGGCACTCGGCCTCACCGTCTATGTCTCGCAGCCCAACACCATGGCCAATATCGCCTATCAGCTGGAGCAGATGGGCCGGCTGGCCGGCACCGAGGCAGCCGCCAAGCTCGCCGCCGAGCGTTTCCGCAAGCGACTCGAGGGACTGCGCGCGAGCTATGCCGACAAACCGAAAGTGCGGGTTTTTTACCAGATCTGGAAGGCGCCGCTGATGACGGTCGGCGGGCCGCAGATCATCAGCGACGCGATCAAGCTATGCGGTGGCGACAATGTCTTCGGCCACCTGGCGCACATGGCGCCGACGGTCAGCGTCGAGGCGGTGCTCGAAGCCGACCCGGAAGTCATCATCGCCACCGGCATGGGCGATGCCCGCCCGGAGTGGCTGCATGACTGGGACAAATGGACCCGGATGACCGCGGTCAAGCGCGGCAACCTTTTCCACATCAACCCGGACATCATGCAGCGCCACACGCCGCGCATCCTCGACGGCGCCGAGAAGCTGTGCGCCGACCTCGATATCGCACGCAGCCGGCGGCCGGCCAAATGAGCCGCCGGCCGCAACGCATCGTCTGCCTGACCACCGAGACCGTCGAAGTCCTTTATGCGCTCGGCGAACAGGACCGCATCGCCGGCATCTCCGGCTATACCGTGCGACCGCCGCAGGCGCGCAAGGAAAAGCCCAAGGTCTATGCCTTCACCACCGGCGACATCGACAAGATTCTCGCCGTACAGCCCGACCTGGTGCTCACCTTCTCCGACCTCCAGGCCGACATCGCACGCGACCTGATCAAGGCCGGCGTGCCGGTGTACGCCTTCAACATGCGCAGCGTCGAGGACATTCTCGGCATGGTCGAAACCTTGGGCCGCCTGGTCGGTGCCGAGGCCAGGGCAGCCGAGCTGGTCGGCGCGCTCGAAGCGCAGATCGACCAAACCCGCGCCATCGCCGCCGAACGCTTCGCCCGCACCGGGCACCGGCCGCGCGTCTATTTCGAGGAATGGGACGAGCCGAACATCACCGCCGTGCGCTGGGTCTCCGAAATGATCGCGATCGCCGGCGGCGAAAACATCTTCCCCGAGCGCGCCGCCCTGCCGCTGGCCCGCGACCGCATCCTGGCCGACCCGCTGGAAGTCGTCGGCCGCGACCCGGAGATCATCATCGGCTCATGGTGCGGCAAGCACTTCCGTCCCGAACATATTGCCGCCCGCCCCGGCTGGGCGGACGTCAGCGCCGTGCGCAGCGGACGGATGCATGAAATCAAGTCGGCAATCATCCTGACGCCAGGGCCGGTCGCCATCAGCGAAGGCTTGCCGCAATTACTCGCTATTTTTGATCTGTGAAAAGGCCAGCGCCAGGCCGCCGCCTATAATCCACTGTCCACTTTCCGGAAACCGCTCATGAAACTTGCTGCCTCCATCCTCATGCTGACGCTGGCTGGCCTCAGCACCGCCAGCCTTGCCGCCGACGCCGGCAGCGCGGCGATTGCCGCCGTCGGCCAGATCAACGGCATCGCCCTCGCCTGCCAGCAACCGGCCATCGTCAGCCGGGCGCGCAATGCCGTACAGACCAGCGCACCGAAAACCCGGGCCAACGGCGAAGCCTTCGAAGCGGCGACCAATGCCGCCTATCTCGAGCAAGGCAAGGGCGCCCCCTGCCCCGACGCCGCGACCCTGGCCGGCCGCCTCGGCGATGCCGAGAAACAGCTGCAGGATGCCTTCCCTACCAGCCGATGAGCCGCCTCCCCGCGCTTTTCCTGGCCCTCGCGCTGAGCGGCCCGCTGGCCGCCCAGACGGCGTCCTTGCCGGCGGCCGAGGAAAGCGTCGGGATCAATCCGCGTTACCTGCTACAGGACCCGAATGGTCGTTCGGTGACCAGCGAGGACTTCCGTGGCCGCTTTCAGCTGATCGCCTTTGGCTACACCTACTGTCCGGACATCTGCCCGACCACGCTGGTCGAAATGGCGGCCATCCTCAAGCAGCTTGGCGACCAGGCCGGCCGCCTGCAGGCGATCTTCATCACCGTCGACCCCGAGCGCGACAGCGCCCAGGTGCTGAAGACCTATACCGGTTTTTTCGACCCGCGCATCATCGGCCTGACCGGCTCGCCGGCCCTGATTCGGCGCGCCGCCGACAATTTCAAGATCCGCTACGCCAAGGTTCGCGAACCCGGCGGCGACCCGGCGCATTACGCGGTCGACCACTCGGCCGGCATGTTCCTGCTCGGCCCGGATGGCAGCTTCATCGCCAAATTTGCCTTTGCCACCCCTGTTGACGAGTTATCCGCCCGAATCGGCGGCTATCTGGGCGCTCGCTAGGCGCTGAAAACAGCCATTGCCATGGCATAGCCCGGCAGCTATATTCGGGCGATGCTTCGCCTTCTGCTGCGCGCCTTCGTCGTATTCTCCGCCACGCTCTCCATTGCCTGGGCGGGAAGCATTACGCTGGCGCTCAGCGACCACGGCGGCCCCTACGCCGAATTTGCCAATGCGCTCGGCGAAGCGCTGCAAGGCGGCAGCTGGAAAATCACCACGAGCGGAAAACCGACCGCCGGCGATCCGCCGAGCCCGGCGTCCGACCTGATCGTCACGGCCGGCGGCGAGGCCCTGCGCCAGACCCTGGCGCGCGCCCCGAATGCGCCGATCATCGCCACGCTGCTGCCCCGCCAGACCTACGAAAAGATCCTGGCCGAGGCCAACAAGGGGCGCAGTCGCAGCACGGCGATTTATCTCGATCAGCCGCCCGGCCGTCAGGCGGCTTTTGTGCGTCATCTGCTGCCCGGCCAGAAACGCATCGGCATGCTGTTCAGCAGCGAAACCCGGGCGAGCGCCGCGCAGTTCCGCCAGGCCTTCGCCAATGCCGGCCTGACCCTCGACAGCGAAGACAGCGATACCAGCAGCACCCTGCTACCGGCCCTCAACACCCTGCTGCCCCGGATCAACGCTTTGCTGGCCATCCCGGACGGGACGATCTTCAAGCGCGACAACATCAAGGCCATCCTGATCACTTCCTACCGGCACCAGCGGCCGGTCATCGCCTTCTCGGCCGCTTTCGTCAATGCCGGGGCACTCGCCGCGCTCTACTCGACGCCCACCCAGATCGCCCGCCAGACGGCTGATATCGTTAACAGCCTCGGCCCAACGTTGCCGCCCCCGATGGCACCCAACTTCTTTGCCATTGCCATCAACCAGAACGTAGCCCAGGCCCTCGGCCTCTCCGTTCCCGACGAAGCCACCATCCGGCAAGCCATGCTCGCCGACCGGGAGTCTCGATGAATCGACTCACTCTACGCCACCGCCTGTTGCTGCTCACACTGCTTCCCAGTGCTGTGATCGCCATCGCCCTGGTCGCCTATTTCACCATCTCCGGCATTCATACCCTGGAAGGGGAGCTGCGCACCAAAGGCATGGCGACAGTTCGCTACCTGGCGCCGATCAGCGAATACGGCATCATTGCCGGGCAAATCGAGAGTTTGCACGGGCTGGCTCAGGCGACCGTCCAGGAACCCAGCGTCAAGGCGGCCATCATCGTCAACCAGAAGGGCCGGGCGATCGCCGTCAGCGGCCGTGTCTCGCTGGCCAGCGAGACCCTGCGCCAGGCGCTCGACGAGCCGACCCAGGTGGCCGAGACCGACCGCTGGGTGGCGTTCGGCGCCCCGGTCAGACGTTCGCTGAACGAGACCGATGCCTTGTTCGAACCGGCCGGCGCCGCCGACAAGAACACCCCGCCGGAAGTCATCGGCCACATCTTCGTCGAGTTCGACAAGAGCGAACTCGCCACCCGCCAGCGCGACCTGCTCAATCGCGGCCTGCTTATCGTGCTTTTCGGGCTGATGGTCCTCGCCATTCTTGCCGTGACGATGGCTGACAACCTCGCCAAACCAGTCATGCAGCTGGTTCACGCCGTGCGCGAAATGTCCTCCGGCCATCTGAACAGTCGCGTCCAGGTCACTTCGAGCGGCGAAATCGGCGTACTCGAGCAGGGCTTCAACGAAATGGCCACGCATATCCAGGAGGCGCATCAATCGATGCAGAGCCGGATCGAGGAAGCGACGGCCCAGCTTGCCTTCCAGGCCCGCCACGATGCCCTGACTGGCCTGCTCAACCGGCGCGAATTCGAGCACCGGCTGGACAAGGCGCTGACCAGCGTGCAGGCCGGCGGCGAGGAATGCAGCGTCCTGTTCATCGACCTCGACCGTTTCAAGCCGGTCAACGACACCTGCGGCCACCTGGCCGGCGACGAACTGCTGCGCCAGATATCGCAACTCTTCCAGGGCCGCCTGCGCGAAGAAGACACCCTGGCCCGGCTCGGCGGCGACGAATTCGGCATCATCCTGGCCAACTGCGGCGGGCCGCGCGCCCGCCAGGTGGCCGAGGATATCTGCGGCCTGGCTGCCGCCTATCGCTTCATCTGGCAAGACAAGGTCTTCGCCATCGGCGCCAGCATCGGACTGACACCGCTCAGCCGTCGGGTCCGCAACATCACCGAAATTCTTGCCGCCGGCGATTCGGCCTGTTATCGCGCCAAGGAAACCGGCCGCAACCAGGTTTGCGAGCAGGAGCCGCTCAATACCGAAGAGCGGCGCCATGAAACCAATGGCTGGTCGACCCGGATTGCCAGCGCGCTGGCCGACGATCGCCTGCACATCGAAGCCATGCCGCTACACGCGCTGCAAAGCAATGCGCAGACCGGGCACCTGGTCGAACTGACGGCCCGCCTGCACGAACCGGGACAACCGCCGGTGGCCTTGTCGGCCTTGATGGATGCCGCCGAGCGCTATGATCTGGCGCCGACCATCGACCTGCGTTTTGTCGAAACGGCAATCAACGCCCTGGCGCGCGCCCAGCGCCAGAACAAGTCACTGCACTGCCTGGTACCGCTGTCCGGTGCCTCGCTCGGCCGCAGCGAGGTGGTCGACAGCATCGCCGCCAGCCTGGCCAGCCATAATCTTTCCGGTAACGGGCTATGCCTGATCTTCTCGGAAGACGTTTCAACACATCAGACCAGCCAGGCCATCGAATTTTCGCGGCAAGTCCGCGCCCTCGGCTGCCAGATCGGCCTTAATGACTTCGGTGGCGGTCTGTCATCGTTCAGCCACTTGCGCAGCATCTCTCCCGGCTACGTCAAGCTCAGCCGCAGCCTGACCCGCGATCTCGGCGGAAACCGCGCCTCGACCGCGCTATTGCGCGCCATCCAGGAAATCACCGCCGACCAGAATATCTACTCGATCGCCGAAGGGATCGACGACATCTGGGCCATCAAGCAATTGAAAGACCTCGGCATCAGCTACGTCCAGGGCAGCGCCGTCGCCCCTTGCGAACCCTTTGAGGTCTGGCTGGAAGGGGCGGTGCTGCGGAGCGTATAAACGAGGAGCGCGTCGGGCAGCCCCCGAATCTCGCAATGACCGCGCCTAGAAATCCAGGCGCAACGAAAGCCAGTGCATCTCGTTGGCCACCCGCGTTTCACGCCGCCCCTCAATGCTGTGATTCGCCATCTGGGCGGTATACGCCACCTCGGCCCGCGAACTGCCGAGCTTGAAAGGCCAAGCCAGGCGCCAGTCCACGCGTTCGTATGGGCTGGTATAAGAATTCCGCCGCCAGCGCATCCAGCCGCTCTTGTAATACATCAGCGAAGCTTCCAGATCGAACGGAAGTTTCTGAATGACCATCAACGACTGCGAGCGGCGCGGCGCCGACTCGCTGGTTTGGCGGGATATTTTCGCGATGTTGTTGGCGGCATCGACAACCATGTCCTCGCTGCTTAAGAAGGCGTAGGTGCGGATATAGGCGTAGCTGTAGAGCAGCCGGGTTCTTTCCAGGGCTTGCCAGTTGGCCTGATATTCATAACCCTGAATGGTGACCCGCTCGAGATTGAGTGCCGAATCGGCCCGTCCGTAAGGATGTGCTGAGTCCTCAAACTTGTCGTCGGCCGCAGTCGCCGGCGGAGCATAGGGAATGATGGTGATCCGGTTCGGACTACGCTCATGAAAGGCCCGAAAATCGAAACTCGCTCGCCAGGGTTTGTACTGGCCAAGATAGCCCAGCTCCAGCGTGTCAATCCGTTCGGCCTTGAGGCCGGGCTTCGCGTAGAACGTACGGTCAACCGGGGAAACCGTTCCGGCCGCTGCTTTCGAGGTATTGCCATAGGCTTCGTAAAGGCTGGGAGTACGATGGGCACGGGACGCCACGAAACGCAACGTGTGATCCTGGAAAAGATGGTAGCTGACACTGGCCCGCGGATCGAACAGTTCACCGACCACCGAATCGTTTTCGAAGCTCCCCCCCAGGTTGAACAACCACTCCTTATCTGGCCGCCATTCCAGATTGCCGAAAATACGGTGCGACGAACGCTGCTGCCAGTCCTTGGTGGAGAACTGCTGATACGAGGAAAGCGCAGTCCATTTTCCACTCATTCCCCAGACGAAACGGGTTTTTGCCGAAGGGGAAAACAGGTGTTCAAAGTCGATTTCGTCGATCCGCGACTCACCCCCTGGATTAGCGGGGTAATAATAAGTCTGCGTCACGCTGTTCTTGTCGGCGTAGGAAAGACGCTCCTGATAGGCCCCAGATGCCCAGTCTTCGACATGGGAATAACGGATTTTCACTTCTGAGCCTTCGCCGAGAACGCGACGCCACTGACCACTCAGCGCCGTACTGCTCTGACTCAGATCGCGAAACGGATCGGTCAGACTGTTCGGACGGCCGTATTGCGAGATATCAGACGCATGGCTGAGGGTAAATTGCAGTTCGTCCCGATCACCCAGAGGCGCATCGACGCGCAAATCAAAAACCTTGGAGTGGCGACTGTCATGCGGATCGAACCAACGGTTGGCATCGAACATTTTCCGGAATCCGGAGTCGCCCAGTTGGTGATAGGTCATGCGGACATCGACCGGGCCGCTCCGTCCACCCCAGCGGACTGTTTCATCGCGAATCGAGGCGTTCCCATGATTCGCCGCAATCATCCAGCCCTGAGTTTGCGATGTATCCTGAGTAATGATGTTGACCACACCGAGAAAGGCATTCGAGCCGTAGGAAACCGTATTGGAGCCACGAATCACTTCGATCCGCTCGATATTCTCAAGCACCACCGGCAACAAGTTCCAGTTCACCCCGGAGTTGAATAGCGGCGAATACTGCGAACGACCATCAATCAACACTTGGACTCGTGGCGTGTATTCCTCGTTGCTCAAGCCATGGTAGGCAACAACGGCGCTCTCCTGATTCGGCGGTGTAACCTGAAAACCGGGCACCAGACGCAACAGATCGGCAAAATTGCGGGCACCAGAAGCCCGGATCATGTCCCGATCGATTACCGTCACCGATGCAGGCACCTCGGAGAGCCGCTGCGGCAAGCGGCTGACCGAGGCGACAATCGGCAGATCGCTGAAGTAGAGATTTTCATCGTCCTCTGCGGCGGCGGCGGTTCCCGCCAGCCAGACACCAGCCAGGGCCAGAACCAGGGGGTTGCATCGCCGACGAAACGATTGTTGTACCAGCACCATTCAAATATTCCCCGTTGCACCCGGTATCGCCAGCGCCAATTTCCACGCACCGGCGAAGCATTCCGACTGAGCTCCGATAACCACCCCATGGCGACCAGTCGCCACCAGGCATAGGGCCAGACCGCTCTGATCGACGGCCGTAACGGCCTCAAGATCAATCTCATCAACGCCAACCCGGGTCAGGGCATGCATGAAGTCATTGCGCAATGCACCGTTCAGACCGCCGGAAATGCGCATGACCCGGCGCCCGGCAAGTTCGCGGACAGCGAGAATCGAGGCCTGGCCGCTGGCCAGTGCCGCGTTGATCGCATCGTCGATCAGGACCTGGTTGATCGGCCCGGTCTGGAAGCGGGCGCCAAACAGGTCGCCAACCCGACTGACGACCATTGCCGGCACATCGATGATCGGCGATCCGAACAGCGAGAACTCGCAACCCGCCGTGTGACCAACCTCAAGGGCGAGGTTGGTCCGCGCCATCAGTCCCGATACCGAGAGATTCTCGATCCACCCCTCACCGATGGCTCCGCCGTGGCCGATTCTGACCAAGGGCGGCACACTAAAACGAATTCTCTGGTGCCGTCTTTGATCCAGCATTGGTCGGCTACTCCTCGCTCATCGAAAATTGTCGTTTTCGGCAGTTTAACAAAATCTAACACTCCAACCACCTTGCCGCAGGGATCTTGTTTCATTGACTTTTCGCAGCTCGCTGGGTATTGTCTTTCACACACTGGCATTAGGCCAGCCGCGCCGATTTGAGCTCTGATTGCGGGCGCTACATAAATACTGCTAAAACGGGAACCACCCAGTTCGCGTTTTTGGCCAACTGGGTTTTTTGTTTTCAGGAAGCACATGTCAGGACAATCCGTCGGCGTCGTCCATTCGCAGCACGCCCACTTTGATCAGCCGCTGCACCTGCGCAGCGGCGGGGTTCTCCCGGCCTACGATCTGGTCTATGAGACGTATGGCTCGCTGAATGCCTCCAAGTCGAATGCCATCCTGGTCTGTCACGCGCTTTCCGGCCATCACCACGTGGCCGGGCATTACGCCGAACAGCCGGAGAACATTGGCTGGTGGGACAACATCGTCGGCCCCGGCCGCCCGCTCGATACCGACAGGTTCTTCATCGTTGGCCTGAACAATCTCGGCGGCTGCCATGGCTCTACCGGGCCGTCCTCGCTGAATCCAGCCACCGGCAAGCCATGGGGTGCCGACTTCCCGATCGTTGCGGTAAATGACTGGGTGCATGCCCAGGCCCGACTGGCTGATCTGCTCGGCATCGACAGCTGGGCGGCGGTCATGGGCGGCAGTCTTGGCGGCATGCAGGCCTTGCGCTGGACCATCACCTATCCGGAGCGGGTGCGCCACGCCATTGTGATCGCGGCGGCGCCCAAACTCTCTGCACAGAATATCGCCTTCAACGACGTCGCCCGGCAGGCCATCCTGACCGACCCCGATTTTCACGGCGGCCATTATTACGAGCACAACACCCGACCGCTACGTGGCTTGCGCCTGGCCCGAATGCTCGGCCACATAACCTACCTGTCGGACGATCAGATGGGTGAAAAATTCGGCCGCGAGCTGCGCAATGGCTCGTTCTCCTTCGATTTCGACGTCGAATTCGAAGTGGAATCCTATCTGCGCTACCAGGGCGACAAGTTCGCCGGCTATTTCGATGCGAACACCTACCTGTTGATGACCAAGGCACTCGATTATTTCGATCCGTCGCGGGAAAACAACGGTGATCTGAAGGCCACCATGGCCCGCACCAAGGCGGGTTTCCTGATTGCGTCCTTCACCACCGACTGGCGCTTTACGCCGGCCCGCTCCAAGGAAATCGTCGCCGCCCTGCTGGCCAACGGCCGCAACGTCTCCTATGCGGAAATCGATCTCAACTTCGGCCATGATTCATTCCTGATGGATGACGCGCACTATCACGGCGTGGTCGATGCCTATCTGCGGAACATCAAGCTATGACGCATACCCTGGGCCGCCCCGACTTCGACGTCATCGCCGGCTGGATCGAGCCGGGCCACCGCGTCCTCGACCTCGGTTGCGGCGATGGCACACTGCTCCGCCACCTGATCGACACCCGTGGCGTGCAGGGCTGGGGCGTCGAAATCGACGATGCCAACATCCTGGCCGCCATCCGCAACGGAATCAACGTCATCCAGGGCAACCTGGAGCGTGGCCTCGACGTATTTGCCGACCAGGCTGTCGATCACGTTGTTCTGTCGCGCACCTTGCAGACCGTCCGGCACACCGAAGGAATCCTCCGCGAAATGCTGCGCGTCGGCCGCGAGGCGGTGGTCTCCTTCCCCAATTTCGCTTACTGGAAGAATCTGCGCTCGGTGCTTGATGGCCGCATGCCGGTGTCCGAAGACCTCCCCTATCAGTGGTACGACTCGCCCAACGTGCGCTTTTTCACTTTGCTCGATTTCGAGGCGTTGTGCGCGCAAATGGGCCTGATCGTCCGCGAGCGGAGCGTCCTCGATGAAGCCGGCAACCCGGTCGAGAATGAAGTCAATTTCCTCGGCAGTCTCGCCGTCTATCGCCTGACGCGCGCCCGCTGATGCCGGCCTGGCTCGCAGCACTGCTCACCCGGAAGATGCTGATCTGCATCTTCACCGGCTTCAGTTCCGGGCTGCCGCTCTATCTGCTGCTCAACCTGCTGCCGGCCTGGCTGCGCAGTGAGGGCGTCGATCTGAAAACGATCGGCTTCTTCGCCCTGATCCAGTTTCCCTATACCTGGAAATTCCTCTGGTCGCCGCTGCTCGACCGTTTCAGCGTCCCCGGCTTCGGCCGCCGGAGGGGCTGGATGCTGCTCACCCAAGGCGGCCTGCTGTTCACCATCGGCTCGCTTGGCGGATTGAATCCGCAGGAAAACATCTGGCCCATCCTGTGGCTGGCCGCGCTGCTTGCCTTCCTCTCGGGAACCCAGGATATTGCCGTCGATGCCTACCGCCGGGAAATCCTGAACGATGAGGAACTCGGCCTAGGCAACGCGGTGCACGTCAACGCCTACCGGATCGCCGGACTGATACCCGGCTCGCTGTCGCTGATCCTGGCCGACCGCCTGCCGTGGAATGAAGTGTTCTGGATCACCAGCGCCTTCATGCTGCCCGGCATGGCCATGGCCTGGCTGGTCAGCGAACCGCTGGTCAAGGGTGCGCCAAAAACCCTGCGCCAGGCGGTGACCGAGCCTTTCCACGAATTCATCGGCCGGCAGGGCTGGCGCGGCGCCCTGATGGTGCTCGGCTTCATCTTCCTCTACAAGGTCGGCGACAGCCTGTGCACCGCCCTGGCCACCCCGTTCTACCTCGACATGGGTTTCACGAAGACCGATATCGGCCTGATCGCCAAACACGCCGGGCTATGGCCGGCGGTTATCGGTGCCTTGCTGGGCGGCCTGTGGATGGTCCGCCTGGGCATCAACCGAGCCCTGTGGCTATTCGGCGTGGTTCAACTGGTGTCGATCTTCGGCTTTGCCTGGCTCGCCGCCCAAGGCCACTACGACAGCATCGGGGGCAGCGAACGCCTGGCCCTGGCCTTCGTCATCGGCCTCGAAGCGCTCGGCGTCGGGCTGGGCACGGCGGCCTTTGTCGCCTTCATCGCCCGCTCCACACATCCCGCCTATACCGCGACGCAGATGGCCCTGTTCACCAGCCTGGCGGCAGTCCCGCGCACCTTCATCAATGCTTCGGCCGGCTGGCTGGTTGAGATGCTCGGTTGGTACAGCTTTTTCTGGTTATGCGCCGCGCTAGCCGTACCGGGCATGCTCCTGCTGCTGAAAGTGGCGCCCTGGCACAAGCGTGCCGAGGCAATCACTCACCGCGCCTGAGTCGACGTCGATCCAGCCACCAGGCATAGGCTGGCAGAAGCAATACCGAACCGGGCATCAGCAAGGCAATCAGGTAAGGCGAAAGATGAACCATCCGGCGTAGATGGCTGAGGAGTTCCTCTTTTTCTTCGGCGGTCCACTGTTCGCCGTTACGCGCCTTCATCAGCAAAGGCATCATGCCGCGCGTCACCATCAATTCGGCCAAAACCCGTCGCGCTTCGCGACGTTGCGCGGACCACATCTGCCGCCACCAGCCCGGCAGTTCCGCGGCAACGCGTTCCGCTTCAGCCACGGTCAGCGTATTGCAGCGAGCGAACTGCGGACAACCTGCCAGCCGCGCCAGATCAAAAATCCGCGTTTTGCCCAGCGCCAGGCCTGTTTCGGGCGCGCCACCACGACGGCCGCTACAGCTGCGCCAATTGCCAGCGGATGATGTTTGAACCAGTCCACGCCCTTGAGCACGCTATCCCCCCGGGCCAGAGCAGCCTGCAAAGGCACGGCGTGCTGGCCCAGAGCACGCCGCTGCTCGTCGATGCGCGCCTTGAGCATACCCCGCCGGGTCGCCAGATCAAGCTGCTTGCTGTTCATTCGGCCTCTTTGGCCCGCCGGCGCAGTTGCGCCATGTCTGCTTCGAGCTCGGACAGACTTGTCCGGAAAAGTTTGCTCGGCTGACTGGCCTGGCTTTTCAGCGAGCCGATCAGGAGCAACCCGCCGCCAATGAACATGACGGCGAAGGCACCAAAGAGAAATACACGCTGCTCCCAGAAAGCCAGCGCCAGACAAAATACCGCCATGATGATGCCGAGACAGAGCATGAACGCTGCGCCGATGGCCTTCGACCAGAGCGACATGAGGCGATACTTCTCCTCTTCCAGCTCGGTCACCAGCAATTCGGCACGCGTCCGGCCGATCGCGATCAGTGTCGCGACGATATTTTTCAAGGCGGCGAAAAGCCCCTCCCGGCTTCCTTCGCCACCTGCCTGATCAGTCATTCGCTTAGCGACGGCCGATCAACACGCCAAGGGCAAGACCCAGAGCAGCGGCAACGCCGACCGCTTTCCACGGCTCTTCATGGACGAAATCATCGGTGGCACGAGCCGCTGCCTTGGTTTTTTCGACCACGGCCGCTTCGAGATCAATCAGGCGCTCCTTGGCATCGCGCAGACGCAGGCTAAGACGCTCGCGCAGATCGCCAACCTTCTCACCGGCAGCACCAGCCGTAGCACGCAGCAACTCTTCGGTATCGGAAATAACGACACGCAAGTCGGAAACCAGCTTGTCTTTATTTGCAGTGGTGAATTGTTCAGCCATTTTGAACCTCGTCGGAGTCAGTTAAACAAGGACTACAGGTTAGCCCGTCCGTGCAGCGAAATCAATTCGCATCCGGCATTTATGCAATTTCATAATCGATGATCAACGGCGCGTGGTCGGAGAATCGCTCGGCCTTATATATTTCAGCTCGCTGGGCCAGCGCCGCGAGACCCGGCGTGGCGATCTGGTAATCGATTCGCCAGCCGACGTTCTTGGCCCAGGCCTGGCCGCGATTGCTCCACCAGGTGTAGGAATCGCCGGTCGCATCCGGATGTAGCCGGCGATAGACATCGACCCAACCCATCTCGTCGAACACCCGACTCAACCAGGCGCGCTCTTCGGGCAGGAAGCCGGAGTTTTTCTGATTCGACTTCCAGTTTTTCAGATCGATTTGCTGATGCGCGATATTCCAGTCGCCACAGAGCACGATCTCCCGGCCCTCTGCCCGCAGCGCAAGCATCTGCGGGAAAAAGGCGTCGAGAAAACGGAACTTTGCCTCTTGCCGTTCCGGCGATGATGACCCCGAGGGCAGATAGAGCGAAATCACCGACAGATTGCCGAAATCGGCCCGGATATAACGCCCTTCGGCATCGAATTCGCCGGCATCAAAACCTTCGACGACCCGATCGGGTTCCCGCCGGCTCCAGATGCCGACACCGCTGTAACCTTTCTTTTCGGCGCAGTGATAAAAGGCATGCATGCCGTCCGGCCCAAGCATTTCCGGCGTAAGGTCCGGCAATTGGGCTTTTAATTCCTGCAGGCAAATGACGTCAGCCTGCTGGGCAACCGCCCAGGGCAGCAATTTTTTGCTCCAGGCGGAACGGATTCCATTGAGATTGAGGGAGATGATGCGTAACATTGCGCGAGTATTGGCCTTGTTTTGCCGGACACGTTAATTGGGAAAATATGGATTTTCGTCAGGATTTCATCGAGTTTGCCCTCGCCAACCAAGTGCTGCGTTTTGGCGAGTTCAAGACCAAGGCGGGGCGGCTTTCGCCTTATTTCTTCAATGCCGGCCTGTTCAATGACGGCAACTCTCTTGGTCGCCTGGCCGAATTTTACGCCAAAGCCACCGAGGCTGGCGGCATCCGCTTTGATATGCTGTTCGGCCCCGCCTACAAAGGTATCCCGCTGGTCGCGGCGATTGCCATCGCCCTCGCTCAGCGCGGACAGAATTTCCCGTTCGCTTACAACCGCAAGGAAGCCAAGGACCATGGGGAAGGCGGCAGCATCGTCGGCGCCCCGCTCACCGGTCGCGTCCTGATCGTGGACGACGTGATTTCAGCCGGCACCTCGGTGCGTGAATCAGTCGAACTGATTCGTGCCGCCGGCGCCACGCCGGCCGGGGTACTGATCGCGCTGGATCGGCAGGAGCGCGGACAGGGCGAACTTTCCGCCGTCCAGGAGGTGCAACGCGACTATGGCATTCCAGTCGTTGCCGTGGCTGGTCTCGGCGACCTGATGGCCTACCTCGAACACCACCCTGAATTTGCCGCATACCGCGCGGCAGTTGCCAATTACCGGGAGCAATACGGCATCAATGCCTAAATGCCTGCTCGTGCCTCTTTTGCTTTTTGTTGCAGCCAGTTCGACCCAGGCCGCCGGCGAGTTTTATTGCTGCCCGGACCCGGCCAGCGGACGCCGGATCTGTGGCGACACACTGCCCGAACAGTGCCGGGGGCGCGCCTATCGTGTCCTCGACAGCGGGGGCAACATCGTCAAGGAAGTCGGCCCGCCGATGACGGCCGAGCAGAAAATCGAACTCGCCGCCGAAAACCGGCGCAAAAAGCAACTCGAAGAAGCCGCCCGGGAATTGCGGCGCAGGGATCAAGCCTTGCTCGATACCTACGCCACACCGCAGGATATCGACTTGGCCCAGCGCAAGGCCGAGGCCGACGTCAATCTGGCAATGCGGGATACGCAAGGCCGCATTGATGCGGCGGTTAACAAGCGCAAGAAATTTGAGCAAGAGGCCGAGTTTTACAAGAAAAAAGCCATGCCGCCCGAACTTGCCAAGGAGTTGCGAGCGCTCGACCACGAAATCAAGGTCCAGCAGGAACTGATGGACGTCAAAAAACACGATTTCGCCGCGATCAAGGCAAAATACGACGCCGATCGCAAGCGCTACTTCGAGCTGACCGGACGCTCGCCGGCCCCCGCGCCGACTGGCGGCGCGGCGCCGGCGACACCCGAGCGACGCTGATCAGGCCGTCAGTTTCAGGCGCAACAGATCATTGACCTGTTGCGGATTGGCCTTGCCCTTCGCCGCCTTCATCACCTGACCGACCAATGCGTTGAAGGCTTTCTCCTTGCCAGCCTTGAATTCAGCGACATTGGCCGCATTGGCGGCGAGGACCTCATCAACCAGCGCCTCGATGGCGCCGGTATCGGTGATCTGCTTCAACCCCTGCTTTTCGATAACCTCGTCGGCCGTCGCCCCTTCACCATTCCACAAAGCCTCGAAAATCTTTTTGGCGATGTTGTTTGAAATGGTGTTGTCGGCAATGCGCAGCACCAACCCGGCCAATTGCGCAGCGCCAACGGGCGACTCGGTGAGATCCTTGCCTTCTTTGTTCAGGCGGGCGGCCAGATCGACCATTACCCAGTTGGCACAGGGCTTGGCGTTGGCCTTGCCGGCAAGCGCGACGGTGGCCTCGAAATAATCGGCCATTTCCTGGCTGGCGGTCAGCGTCCGGGCATCATAGGCCGACAGCCCGAGATCGTTGATAAAGCGCTCGCGCATCTGGCCCGGCAACTCCGGCAGCTCGCCCTTGACGCGATCGATCCAGTCGCTGGAAATGACCAGTGGCAACAGATCCGGATCGGGGAAGTAGCGGTAGTCATGCGCATCTTCCTTGCTCCGCATCATCCGCGTTTCGCCAGTATCCGGATCGAACAGTACGGTGGCCTGCTGAATCCGGCGGCCTTCTTCGATTTCGTTGATCTGCCACTGGACCTCGAAGTCGATCGCCTCCTTGAGAAAACGGAAGGAGTTGAGGTTCTTGATTTCGCGCCGGGTACCGAATTCGGCCTGGCCCTTGGGGCGAACCGAGACGTTGGCGTCGCAGCGGAATGAGCCTTCCTGCATGTTGCCGTCGCATATACCGATCCAGCGGACCAGCGCGTGCAACGATTTGGCGTAGGCGACGGCCTCGTCGGAGGACCGCATGTCGGGTTCGGAAACGATTTCGAGCAGCGGCGTACCGGCCCGATTGAGGTCGATACCGGATTTGCCGTGGAAATCTTCGTGCAGCGACTTGCCGGCGTCCTCTTCCAGGTGGGCGCGGGTCAGGCGAACCAGCTTTTCATAAGCCTTGTCGCCCTGGCCGACCTGCAACGTGATGGTGCCGCCAACGACTACCGGCAGGTCCATCTGGCTGATCTGGTAACCCTTGGGCAAATCGGGATAGAAATAATTCTTGCGGGCGAATACCGATTTCTGCGCCACCTCGGCACCGATCGCCAGCCCGAAGCGGATGGCGCAATCGACGGCCTTCTTGTTTAGCACCGGCAAAACACCGGGCAAAGCCAGGTCGACTGCGCAGGCTTGCGTATTTGGCGCGGCGCCAAAAGCCGTCGAAGCACCGGAGAAAATTTTCGAAACGGTCGCCAGTTGCGCGTGCGTTTCGATGCCGATCACTACTTCCCACTGATTCATAGTTTCATCCGTTCAGAAACAACGTCCTGATTTCGCCTCGACCATGATTGGCCAGAGGTAACTGAAAGCGTCCCCTTCGCAGGACTTGGGGCAACTGTTGAACGCCACCGTCACCCGGGGGCCCTCTTCCCACATGCGGACCAGACAGCCGGCATCGCGCTTGTGCCGGAGCAAGGCCTGCGGCAACTGCTCGGTCTGCTCGAAATCCTTCAGATCAAAGTGGCAGGAACCATAGCCCTTCATGGTTACCCGCGCGTCGAAGGTTTTGACGACCGCTTCCTTGACCAGCAGATCGAGCTTCGTCGTCGTCCCGATCGCATCCTTGTGCGCACAGCGCGACTTGACGTTGAGTGGCCGGGTCGGCTGCGGCTTCAGCTTGCGGTTGGCCAGATATTTCAGCGTCGAATTCTTGAGTTTCGGCTCGCGGCTTGCGGCCGGCGACCTTTCGGCATTCGATTCGACTTCCGGGGTGGCTTCCGGCTGCTTCTCGACCTCGGCACACCCCGCCGCGAGCAGCACCGCCAGAAGCGCCCAAGACCGCCGCATTTTACTCGAGGCCGGCCGGCCGACGTTGATGCCAGTCCGTCGCCAACTGGTAACGATGGGCGACGTTGAGCAGTTGCGCCTCGGCGAAATAATTGCCGATCAGTTGCAGTCCGACCGGCAGGCCGCCGACAAAACCGCAGGGTACCGACATGCCGGGCAGACCAGCCAGGTTCACGGCGATGGTGTAAATATCGGAAAGATACATCTGCACCGGATCGGCCGCCTTCTCGCCCAGCTTGAACGCGGTGGACGGCGAGGTCGGCCCCATGATCACGTCGCACACCTTGAATGCTTCGACAAAATCGTTAGCGATCAGCCGGCGGATGCGCTGCGCCTGCAAATAATAGGCATCGTAATAGCCGTGCGACAACACGTAGGCACCAATCATGATGCGCCGTTTGACCTCGGCGCCGAAACCTTGGGCGCGGCTCTTCAGGTACATGTCGTCCAGGCTGTCATAATCCGGCGCCCGATAACCGTAACGCACGCCATCGAACCGCGACAGGTTGGAACTGGCCTCGGCCGGCGCGATCACATAATAGGCCGGCACCGACAGGTGCGAATTGGGCAACGAGACGTCGACGATGGTCGCGCCGAGCTTTTCGTACTCGGCAATCGCCGCGCGCACCGCAGCCATCACCTGGGCGTCGCAACCATCGCCGAAAAACTCTTTCGGCAGGCCAATGCGCAGGCCGGCCAGCGGCTTGTCGAGATCGCGAGCGTAATCTTCGGTCGGGCGGTCGAGCGAGGTCGAATCGCGCTCGTCAAACCCGGCCATGCTATTGAGCAACAGGGCGCAGTCCTCTGCGCTCGCCGCCATCGGCCCCGCCTGGTCAAGCGATGAAGCAAAGGCAATCATGCCGTAGCGGGAGACCACGCCATAAGTCGGCTTCAGACCGGTCAGATTACACAGCGCCGCCGGCTGGCGAATCGAACCGCCGGTATCGGTACCGGTCGCCGCCGGGGCCAGACGGGCTGCGACCGCCGCCGCCGAACCGCCCGACGAGCCGCCGGGCACGCGGGCCTGATCCCAAGGGTTGCGCACCGGGCCGAAGAATGAAGTTTCATTGGACGAGCCCATCGCGAATTCGTCCATGTTCGTCTTGCCGAGCGACACCAGTCCGGCTCCCGCTTCCATTTTGCGGATCACCGTCGCATCGTACGGCGAGACAAAATTGGCGAGCATTTTCGAGCCACAGGTGGTGCGCCAACCCTCGGCACAGAAAATGTCCTTCTGGGCAATCGGAATACCGGTCAGGGCGCCGGCAGTCCCGGCCGCCAGACGGGCATCAGCGGCACGTGCCGAATTCAGGCTTTTTTCGGCATCAATCGTGACAAAAGCGTTCAGCGACGGATTGAGGCGGCTGATCCGATCAAGGAATAATTGGGTCAGTTCGACACTGGAAATCTGTTTCGCGGCCAGCGCCTGCGACAGTTGTTTGAGACTGGCGTTGATCATTCGATTACCTTCGGCACGAGATAGAGACCGGCCTCGGTTTCCGGCGCGACAGCCAAATAGGCGGCGCGGCGATCGCCTTCGCTGACCACATCGTCGCGCAGACGCTGACTGAGATCCTGAGCGTGTGCCATCGGCTCGATGCCCGCCGTATCAACGGCCTGCATTTGTTCGATAAGCTGGAAGATACCGTTGAGATGGCCCTGCGTGCTGAGAGCCTCGGATTCGCTGACCTCGATACGGGCGAGATGAGCGATACGCTGAACCTGTTCTAATGTGAGCGACATGGGACCCAAAGACTTTATTGCAGTGCACAAAGTCTTAAAATGGAAAGCGTTATAAGGTATCATAAAAGTTTTCCCTACCGCACCCCCCCTCGCGGAGTCACAGATGTTCGGTTTCCTCAGTAAATACTTCTCCAACGACCTTGCTATCGACCTCGGTACGGCCAACACACTGATTTACGTGCGTGGCCGCGGTATCGTGCTCGACGAGCCATCCGTCGTCGCCATCCGCCTTGAAGGCGGTCCCAATGCCAAGAAAACCATCCAGGCCGTCGGTAAAGAAGCCAAGGATATGCTCGGCAAGGCCCCCGGCAGCATCACTGTCATTCGGCCGATGAAAGATGGCGTGATCGCCGACTTCACCGTCACCGAGCAGATGCTCAAGCAATTCATCAAGAAGGTGCATGACTCGAAGCTGTTCAGTCCGAGCCCACGCATCATTATTTGTGTACCCTCCGGCTCGACTCAGGTCGAACGCCGCGCCATTCGCGAATCGGCGATCGGCGCCGGCGCCAGCCAGGTTTATCTGATCGAAGAACCAATGGCTGCCGCCATTGGTGCCGGCCTGCCGGTTTCCGATGCAACCGGTTCGATGGTCGTCGATATCGGCGGCGGCACCACCGAAGTTGGCGTCATCTCGCTCGGCGGCATGGTCTATGCCGGTTCCGTGCGGGTCGGCGGCGACAAGCTGGACGAGGCGATCATCAATTACATCAGCCGGAACTACGGCATGATGATCGGCGAGAACACCGCCGAAAACATCAAGAAGAACATTGGTTCCGCCTTCCCGGGCGCCGAGGTCAAGGAAATGGAAGTTTCCGGCATCAACAAGGCCGAAGGCATCCCGCGCAAGTTCACGATTTCCTCCAACGAAATCCTCGAAGCGCTGACCGACCCGCTGAACCAGATCGTTTCCGCCGTGAAATCCGCGCTGGAAAAGACCCCGCCTGAACTCGGCGCCGACATTGCCGAAAAGGGTATGGTACTGACCGGTGGCGGCGCCCTGCTGCGCGATCTCGACCGTCTGCTGATGGAAGAAACCGGCTTGCCGGTGATCGTTGCCGATGAGCCATTGACCTGTGTTGCCCGCGGTTGCGGCATGGCACTGGAAAAGATGGACAAACTGGGCAGTATTTTCGCCTCGGATTAACCCATCGACCGCAGCCGAGCAGGATTGATTGCGATGGCCGGAATCGACCACGCACCACCGCCGTTCTTCAAGCAAGGGCCAGCACCGCTGGCTCTTCTGACTTTCTACATCGCCATTTCCCTGGCGATCTTTGTCGTCGACCTGCGTTTCCGCAGCCTCGATCTGTTGCGCCAGAGCATCGCCCTCATCGTCGACCCGGTCCAGCGCATCGCCCAGACCCCGGGCAGCCTGGTCGACTATGCAGCGACCTACCTGCAGGGCATGCGGGCGCTGCAAAGCGAAAACAACGAATTGAAGCATGCCAAGCTGACGAGCGCTCCCGACTTGGAGCGCGTGGCCCAACTCGAATCGGAAAACGGGCGTCTGCGCAAATTGCTCGAGGTCAAGGAGCGCGAAAAGGCCAAGGGACAGGTTGCCCAGATTCTCTATACGGCGCGCGACCCCTTCTCCCGCAAGGTGATTGTGGACAAGGGGCAGCAGTCCGGGATTATTGCCGGTCAACCGACGATCGATGAAGCGGGTGTCGTCGGTCAGGTGACCCGCGTTTTTGCCTTCTCGGCTGAAATTACACTGATCACCGACAAGGATCAGGCGGTCCCCGTGCAGATTGTCCGCAGCGGCCAGCGTTCCGTTGTCTTCGGCCTCGGCAACGGCCAGCTCGAACTGCGCTACATGCCGACCAACGCCGATATTCAAGTCGGCGACGTACTGGTCACCTCGGGTCTTGACGGCGTCTACCTGCCGGGCTTCCCGGTCGCCAAAGTGGTCAATATCGAACGGGACAGCGCCTACTCTTTCGCTCGCATCTTCTGCCTACCGGTAGCCGGCGTTGAAAACTTTGGCGAAGTCATGGTACTTGACCGGCGCCAGCCGCTTCCACCCGCTCCGCCGGCGGCCGCCAGCCGCGGCACAGTCGGTGGCGAAGGCAGCCGCCTGAACAAACGACGGGCGATGAACGCAAACTGATGCAACCGACTTTTTCTTCCTCTCGCATCCTGCTGCCGGTCCGGCCCTGGTTCATTTTTTTCAGCCTGATCGGCGCGGCCCTGCTGAACTTCCTGCCGACCGCACACTGGCCCGGCATGCCGGACTGGGTGGCGCTGGTGCTGTGTTTCTGGAGCGTCCGCGAATTCCGGCGGGTCGGCATGGGCTGGGCCTTTGTGCTCGGTTTGGTGATGGATGTCGCCGATGGTGCCGTACTCGGCCAGCACTGCTTCGCCTATGTCCTGCTCGCCTACGTTTCCGCCTCGCTGTCCCGGCGCCTGCTCTGGTTTCCCCTGTTCCAGCAGGCCCTGCAGGTCATGCCGCTGCTCGTTGCCGCCCAGGTCATTCAGGCTTTGATGCGCCTTGCCGTGGGTGCCGACTTTCCGGGCTGGGGCTATTTCATCGGCCCGTTGATCGCCACCCTGCTCTGGATTCCCGCCACCTTCATCCTGCTCCTGCCGCAATACCGGCCGGTTCACCAGGATCCGAATCGACCGATTTAAGCCGAGCGGTCAGTGGGCAACTTTCACAATCCTGAAGGCGATGTCGAGCGTTTCCGCTTTCGCCTCGGCATCGCGGTGTTTGTCGTACTGCTCGCCTTTGGCCTGCTCATCACCCGCTTTTTCTGGTTGCAGGTCATTCAGCACGACTTTTACCAGACCCGTGCCGAAGACAACCGAATCGCGCTGATTCCGATAGTCCCCAACCGCGGCGTCATCACCGACCGCAACGGTATCGTGCTGGCCCACAATTATTCGGCCTTCACGCTCGAAATCACCCCCTCGCTGACCGCCAACCTGGAAGAAACGATCGACTCGCTGGCCGAGATCATCGAAATCCAGCCCAAGGATCGCAAGCGTTTCAAGCGCCTGCTTGAAGAAGCGAAGAATTTCGAATCGATTCCCATCCGAACCCGCTTGTCCGACGCCGAAGTAGCGATCTTCGCCGCCCAGCGTTACCGCTTCCCTGGCATCGAGGTCAAGGCCCGGCTGTTCCGTCAGTATCCGATGGGCACGGTGGCTTCGCATGCGCTTGGCTATATCGGACGGATTACCGACCGCGACCTCAAATGGATCGAGGAAGCTGAACAACAGGCCAACTACAAAGGCAGTGACCATATCGGCAAAACAGGCCTCGAGCAGCGTTACGAATTCGAATTGCACGGGGAAACCGGCTACGAGCAGGTCGAAATCGACGCCGGCGGCCACGCCGTACGCAGCCTGAAGCGGATCCCCCCGGTCTCCGGCAACAATCTGCAGCTGACGCTCGATATCAAACTGCAGGAAATCACCGAAAAGGCCTTCGGTGATCGCAAGGGGGCGCTCGTCGCCATCGACCCGGCCAGTGGCGGTGTTCTCGCCCTGGTTTCGAATCCGACCTACGATCCGAATCTTTTCGTCGATGGCATTTCGCCGGAAAACTGGAAGGAACTGAACGACCATCCCGACAAGCCGATGATCAACCGGGCGATCAACGGTGCCTATCCGCCCGGCTCGACCTTCAAGCCCTTCATGGCACTGGCCGCGCTGGAGACCGGCAAGCGCACGGCGCAGCAGGCGATTAGCGACCCCGGGTTCTTCACCTTTGGCAACCACACCTTCCGCGACGACAAGAAGGGGGGCCACGGCATGGTGGACATGTACAAATCCATCGTCCATTCCTGCGATACCTATTATTACTCGCTGGCCAACGACATGGGCATCGACACCATCGCCCGTTTCATGGGCCAGATGGGCTTCGGCCAGCGCACCGGAATCGACCTCGGCAAGGATGAGCTGGCCGAATCGAAAGGGGTGCTACCCTCGCAGGAGTGGAAGAAGCAGCGCTTCAAGCGGCCGGAACAGCAGAAATGGTATGCCGGCGAAACGATCTCCATCGGCATCGGTCAAGGCTACAACGCCTACACCCCGATGCAGCTTGCCCACGCCACGGCGACACTAGCCAACAATGGCGTGATGTTCCGCCCCCATCTGGTTCGTCACATCATCGATACGCGCACTTCCGAAAAGCGTCCGGTCGAGTCCAAGCCCGTCCGTGACCTGCAATGGAAGGAGAAAAACCTCGAGGTGATTCATCGCGCCATGCTCGGTGTCATCAAGGAAGGTACCGGCACCCGTGCCTTTGCCGGCGCGCCTTACCTGGCTGGCGGCAAGACCGGGACGGCCCAGGTCTTTTCGCTGAAAGGCTCGGACTACAAGACATCCTCGGTCAAACAGCACTTGCGCGACCATGCCTTGTTCATCGCTTACGCCCCGATCGAAAAACCGACGATCGCCCTTGCCGTCCTGGTCGAAAACGGCGGTTTCGGCGCCCAGTCGGCGGCGCCGATTGCCCGCATGGTGCTCGACTACTACCTGCTCGGCAAACTGCCGGCCGGCGCGGCGCCCGAGGATGCCGAGGCGCTCGAAGAGGACCCGGTCGAATGATGGACATCACTGGCACCCTCAAGCGTTGGTGGCTCAACGCCACGGCCCACATCGACTTTCCGCTGCTGCTGATTACCGCTGCGATCATGCTGGTCGGGCTGGCCACGGTCAATTCGGCAACCATCGACAGCGCCCACCGGATGCTCTCCCAGGCCGGCAACATGGGTATTGCCCTGGTCATCATGTGGATCGTCTCGCGCATGCCGCCGCAGAAACTGATGAATTTTGCCGTTCCCCTCTACATCATCGGGGTTCTGCTGCTCATCGCGGTCTTTCTCTTCGGTATCAAGGTCAATGGCGCTCGGCGCTGGTTGTCGATCGGCATCACCCGTATCCAGCCATCGGAAATCCTGAAGATTGCGATGCCGCTGATGCTCGCCTGGTATTTCCAGAAATACGAAGCGACGCTGAAATTGAAGCATTTCGCCGTCGCGGCCCTGCTCCTGCTGATACCGTTCGGCCTGATCGCCAAGCAGCCCGATCTCGGTACCGCCATCCTGGTCGGCGGGGCCGGATTTTTCGTCATTTTCTTTGCCGGCCTGCCGTGGAAAATAATCCTTGGCCTCGCCGCCGCCGCGGCCGGTGCCGCCCCCCTGCTGTGGAATGCCCTGCATGACTATCAGCAGCGCCGGATCATGACCCTAATCGACCCGACCACCGACCCACTCGGCTCCGGCTACCACATCATCCAGTCCACCATCGCCATCGGCTCCGGCGGGCTGTCCGGCAAGGGTTACCTGAACGGCACCCAGACCCATCTCGAATTCATCCCGGAAAAACACACCGACTTCATTTTTGCCGTCTATTCGGAAGAGTGGGGCCTGCTCGGCAATCTCCTGCTGGTCTTTCTCTACACGCTGCTCATCGGACGCTGCATGATCATCGCCTCCGCCGCGCCAACCATTTTCTCCCGCCTGCTGGCCGCGGCGATCACACTGAATTTCTTTAGCTACGCCTTCATCAACATGGGCATGGTCAGCGGCATCCTGCCGGTGGTTGGCGTCCCGCTGCCTTTTATCAGTTATGGCGGCACAGCATTGGTGACACTGTTCCTCGGCATCGGTATGCTGATGTCCATTCACACTCATCGGATGCTGGTCAAGAAATGATCTTGCGCCTGACCCCCTTTGCCATCGGGCTACTGCTGCTGGCCGGTTGCGGCAGTTCGCCGAGGACGCCTGACGATGTCGCGGCGAATGGTCAGAAAACGGCATCGTCGAAAACGCCAACGCCGACCCGGAAGCCGGGAGTGACCTTGAAGAAAGGTGGCGGCTTCTACAAGGACGATGGTCCGGCCGACGACATCCCGGATGGCCTCGATGACATTCCGGATGCCGAACCGAAATGGGAGCCGTTGCACAAACCGGCCACCAAACCCTATGTGGTTCTCGGCAAGGAATACGTCCCGAATACCGCGCTCAAGCCCTACCGAGCGCGCGGCATCGCCAGCTGGTATGGCAAGAAATTCCATGGCCAGAAAACCTCTATCGGCGAGCCTTACGACATGTTCGCCATGACCGCCGCGCATCCGACGCTGGCGCTGCCGTCCTATGTCCGGGTCACCAATACCCAGAGCGGCAAGGCCGTCGTCGTGCGCGTGACCGATCGCGGCCCCTTCCATGCCGACCGCGTCATCGACCTTTCCTATACCGCCGCTTACAAACTCGGGCTGGTCAACGGCGGCAGCGGTCAGGTCGAGGTCGAAGCCGTTATCCCCGGCGAACTGGGCACGACCTCCTATGCGCAACTGACGCCGCCGGCAAAAACGGCAACGGCTGAAAACGACGAAATCGAACGTCTGGCGGCGCGCATGTCGGTTGAGCAGCAGCCCGTCCAGAATACAAAGCAGACGGGGATCTATCTGCAACTCGGCGCGTTCGCCAATGCCGACAATGCCGAAAACCTGAAGAATCACCTGACCCGCGAACTCGACTGGCTGACCGAACCGATGCGCGTCCAGCCGGGCGGCAGCATCCATCGCCTGCAGCTCGGTCCTTACGCCAGTCGCGACGATGCCGACCGGATCGCCGACAAGATCCGCACCGCCCTCGGTTACAAGCCGACGGTCGTCAGCCGCTAATTCAGCGTCTCCGTTTGACCAGGATCAATGGCCTGACGTAGTCGCTGGCTATACTGCCCTGCTTGCCTTTCAGGATATCTCCCATGAGCTCGCTGCCCGATCTCATCTGTCCGGCCGGCAGCCTGCCGGCCCTCAAAGCTGCGGTAGATAACGGCGCCGATGCCGTCTATCTCGGCTTCAAGAATGATACCAACGCCCGCAATTTCGCCGGCCTCAATTTCGACCCGAAGAGTATGGCCGACGGCATCCGTTACGCCCATGCCAAGGGCCGCGAAGTACTGCTGGCCATCAATACCTTCCCCCAGGCCGGCCGCGTCGCCGACTGGCAGAAGGCCGTCGACGCGGCGGTTGACCACGGCGTCGACGCCCTGATCCTGGCCGATGTCGGGCTGCTCGACTACGCGCGCAACCGCCATCCGCAGCAACGCCTGCACCTTTCCGTTCAGGGTTCGGCGACCAGCTACGAAGCGATCAATTTCTGCCAGCGCGAATTCGCCATCAAGCGCGCCGTCCTGCCGCGCGTCCTGACGCTGGCGCAGGTCGAGAACGTCATCAAAAACACCACGGTGGAAATCGAAGTCTTCGGTTTCGGCAGCCTGTGCGTCATGAACGAAGGCCGCTGCTGGCTTTCCTCCTACGCCTGTGGCGAATCGCCCAACACCGTCGGGGCCTGTTCGCCGGCCAAGTACGTCAAGTGGGACAAGAAACCGGGCGCCATGGAAACCCGCCTCAACGGCATCCTGATCGACCGCTTCGGCGATGACGAACCGGCCGGTTACCCGACCCTGTGCAAGGGCCGCTTCGAGGTCGAGGGCGAAACCTATTACGCACTGGAAGAACCGACCAGTCTGAACGTGCTGCCGATCCTTCCGGAAATCATCAAGATCGGCGTCCGGGCGATCAAGGTCGAGGGCCGCCAACGCAGCCCGGCCTACGTCACCCAGGTTACCCGCACCCTGCGCGCCGCACTCGATTCGCTGGCCGATGGCAGTGAGCGGTTCCACGTGAAACCCGCCTGGCAAGCCGAACTGGCCAAGGTCTCCGAAGGCAGCCAGGCGACGCTGGGCGCCTACAACCGGCCCTGGCGCTGAGGAAACCCCCGATGAAATTATCTTTAGGTCCCCTGCTCTACTTCTGGTCCAAGGCGGAAGTCATGGAGTTTTACGCCGAAATGGCGCAGAACCCGGCTCTCGACATCATCTACGTCGGCGAGGTCGTCTGCTCGCGCCGCCAGCAACTGCGCACGGCCGACTGGATCGGCCTGGCCCGCGACCTGACCGACGCCGGCAAACAGGTCGTCGTCTCGGCCCAGGCCTTACTCGAATCGGAGAGCGACCTCAAGGCGCTGCGCCGGCTGATCGACGACGCCGGCTGCATGCTCGAAGCCAATGACCTCGGGGCGGTCAATCTGGCACATGGCCAGGATTTCGTCGCCGGCCCGCACCTCAACATCTACAACGAAACGACGCTCGCCACCTTCGCCCGTTACGGCCTGAAGCGCTGGGTGCCGCCGCTGGAAGCGACCCGGACGCTGGTCGAAACTCTGCACCGGAGCAAAGCGGACGGTGTCGAAACCGAGGTTTTCGTCTTCGGCAAGATCCCGCTCGCCTTCTCGGCCCGCTGCTTTACCGCCCGGCATTACGACCTGAACAAGGACGACTGCCAGTTCAAGTGCCTCGATCATGCCGACGGACTGACCCTGAAAACCCGCGACGGACAGGATTTCCTGACCATCAACGGCATCCAGACGATGTCGGCCCAGTGCTACAACCTGCTGCACGAAATTCCCGAGATGCTCGGCATGGGCATCGATATCGTCCGGATCAGCCCGCAGAAGCAACACATCGATGCCATCATCGGCGCCTTCGATACCGCCCGTCGCGGCGAACCGGTCAGCGTCGACAGCACATCCTGGAACGCCAGCGGTCTGGTCGATGGCTACTGGTTCGGTGATGCCGGGATCGTCCAGCACCACACGCGAGCCCTCGCCCAACCGGGAGCATGACCATGAATCCGAGTTTCACCATCCCGAAATTTCGCCTGCCGACCTTCGTCGCCAGCCTCGGTCAGCGCCTACCGCAATGGCCGCACGTCATCGTGTTGGTCGCCGGGCTGAATGCCGCGCTGAAGATGAAACTGTTGGCGGAAGACGGCTTGAGCCTGCTCGAAGACAAGCTCTTCCGGGTGCGCATCAACGATACCGGCGGCGAGGCTTCATACACCTATAGAAATGGCATGTTCCGGCCGGTTTTCCACCCCGACCGCGAGCCCGACCTCGCCTTTGCCGCAAACCTCTCCGCCTACCTGCAATTGCTCGCCCGCCAGGAGGACCCCGACACGCTGTTCTTCAACCGGGAGTTGGAGATTACTGGCGATACCGAACTGGGACTGGTCGTCAAGAACATGCTCGACGCCGTCGAGTGGCCCAGCCTGCCACGTTTGCCCCTGACCAGCCGCTAAGCCGGCGGGAAGCTCACCGGTCGGCACAATGCTGACCAGTTCCTCCTGCAGGACAGGGGTCGCCAAACCCTGCAACCGGCCGATGCTGGTCGACCCAAGATAGACGTTCAAGCCGGCCGCCAGGCGACCGTCGTTCCCGATCAAGCGCGAATGGAAAGCCGGATATTCGCGACCGATCGCCTGCAGAATGTCGCCGACCGTTTCGCCGCTGGCCATGACCTCTTCATGCCCATCGGCAAACTGACGCAAGATGGGCGGAATGTGTACGGTAACCACAGGGAACTCGGAAAGCATGATCGTTCTCCTCAGGGATGTTACCGGTCAGACACCCTGGCTCAAATCGAGTTCGAAAAAACGGGAGGCCGCAGCCTCCCGTCTTCATCGTTTCAGGCGAACAAGCCTGTTCAGTCGTTCTTCTGGGTATCCAGACGGAACTTGACATAGCTGCCCGGCGCCTCTTCGATGACCTTCAGCGTGCCGTCTTCCGGCTTGCGGGCCTTGACCTTGGCCGCGCCGCCCGGCAGGCTGGTCACCCACTTGTCCCAGTGCGTCCACCACGAACCGGCGTTCTGGGTCGCGCCAGCCAGGAAATCTTCCGGACTGGCCGGCAGATTGCCGTCGGTCGCCTCATTGGTCCAGAAGCCGTACTTGTTGGCGGCCGGCGGATTGACGATGCCGGCGATGTGGCCGGAGCCACCCAGGACGAACTTGGTCGGGCCGGAGGGCAGACGCGCCCCCATGTAGGTGCTCTTCCACGGGGCAATGTGGTCTTCGATGGTCGAGATGAAGTAGCACGGGGTCTTGACCTTGCTGATGTCGATCTTGACGCCGCCCAGCGTAATGCCGCCCGGCTCGACCAGCTTGTTCTCGAGATACATGTTGCGCAGGTAGAAGCTGTGCATCGCGGCCGGCATGCGCGTCGAATCGGAATTCCAGTAGAGCAGGTCGAACGGGAACGGATCCTTGCCCATCAGGTAGTTATTGACCACAAAGGACCAGATCAGGTCGTTGGCACGCAGCATGTTGAAGGTGCCGGCCATTTCCGAACCTTCGAGGAAGCCGCGCTGGCTCATCTTCTTCTCCAGGCCTTCGATGGCGCCTTCGTCGAGGAAGACCGAGAGTTCGCCCGGCTCGGAGAAGTCGAGCATGGTGGTGAAGAAGGTGGCGGAACTGACGCGCTTGTCCTTCTTGGCGGTCATGTAGGCCAGCGTGGACATCAGCAGGGTGCCGCCAATGCAGTAGGCGGCGACGTTGATGCTGTCTTCGCCGGTCTGGGCGCAAACCTGGTTGATGGCCTCGAGTGAGCCGTCGAGCATGTAGTCTTCAAACGACTTCTTGGCCAGCCGCTCGTCGGGATTCACCCAGGAAATGATGAAGGTGGTGTGCCCTTGATCGGTCGCCCATTTGACCAGGGAGTTCTTTTCGCGCAGATCGAGCACATAGTACTTGTTGATCCAGGGCGGCACGATCAGCAGCGGCTTCTTGTTCTGTTCCGGCGTGCTCGGGTTGTACTGGATGAGCTGGAACAGTTCGTTCTGGAAAATCACCTTGCCCGGCGTCGTCGCGACATTCTTGCCCATTTCGAAGGCCGAGGTGTCGGTCATCCGGATGCGCAGCTGGCCATCGCCGGACTCGACGTCATGCAACAGGTTGTTCAGACCCTTGATCAGATTCTGGCCATGGCTCTTGACCGTTTCGCGGAAAACTTCCGGATTGGTCAGCGCGAAGTTGGACGGCGACAACGCGTCGATGTACTGGCGGGTAAAGAAGTTGACCTTCTGCTGGGTTGCTTCGTCCAGACCGTCGGTGCCGGCCACCGTGTCATGCAGATGACGGGCCGTGATCAAATAGGACTGCTTGACGAAATCGAACAGGAAATGCTGCTCCCATTCTTCATCCTTGAACCGCTTGTCGCCCTTGCTGGGCGTCGCCACCGGATTATGTACCGGCATCCCGAGCATCTTCATCGAGGTGTTTTGCCACAGCGAGAAGTAGTCCCACATCATGTTCATCTGGGTCTGCGCCATCTTGTACGGATTGGCCATCAGACGCGACGAGAGGTCCATGAAGGCCTTGGCGACGCCAAGTTCGTCAGTCGGGGCACTGACGCCGTCCTTGGCCTTCTTTTCCATGAACTGGGTGATCAGGCGCGAAGCGCGCTGGGCGACCTCGGCATAGGTTTTGGCTATTTCAGCCGGATTGGGCTGGTTCAGGCCCTGTTCTTCGGATTGCTGCGACATACTTGAAACTCCCTCTGTCAGTGCGCGGTAGGTTGATGCTGCAACCGCAAGAATCGAATTACACCGTCGGAGCCTGTGCTGCGCGACAACCGTCCGGCTTGTTCAAGGTAATTCAGATGAGCAATTGCTTCGCCCATCGCAAACATCGTTTGGTGCGTATCGAGCGCCCGCTGAAAAAGGACATCAAGCAACTCGGCTGCGCTCTTCGGCGCATGTTCACAACTGATCTCCAGAGCGCGCAGACGTTCTTCATGGTGCGCGCGCAAAGCCGCCACCCGGGGCTGTACGCCAAAAAACGGCAGTCCGTGCGACGGTAACACCAAGGTATTGGCTGGCATTTGACCAGCCAGTTCATCCAGCGAATCGAGAAACCACGACAAGGCGTTTGCATCTGGCGTTGCCGCGAACACACTGATATTAGTGGAAATTTTTGGCAATAGCATGTCACCTGAAATTAACACGTCAAGTTCCGCGCAGTAAAGCGCCATATGCTCCGGGGCATGCCCGTGGCCAATCAGAATCTGCCACTCCTTGCCATCGACGGTCGCCACATCGCCGGCCTTCAGCCGGTGATAGTACTCGGGCAAGGCCGGCACGGCCTTGCGATAGCCCGAACCGCGTTTCTCGAATTTGGCCAGGTGATCGGTATCCAGCCCGTGCTGACGGAACTGCTCGACCATGAAACGCGCGCCGTGTCCGGCGACCTCGTGCCAGACGACATGAGCAGTGAGAAATTCGCCGCTGGTCATCCACAGCGGTGCACCGGTCAGTTCCATCAACCAGGTCGCCAGACCAAGGTGGTCGGGGTGGAAGTGGGTCACGATCAAGCGTTTCACCGGCCCGTCGAGCCGTTCGATGATCTGCTGCCAGGTCGCCCGCACCGCGTCATCGGGAAAACCGGTATCGACTATCGTCCACCCATCGCCATCGCGCAGCAGCCAGAGGTTGATGTGATTGAGCTGAAACGGCAGCGGCATGCGCAACCAGAAGACACCGCGAGCGACCTCGATCAACTCGCCGGCAGACGGCGGAACAGCGTGCGGGTAGTGCAGGGACATGGCCAAACTCGGGAATCGGGAACTGCAAATTACCATACGGTAGCGGATTGAAAAAACCTCTTTCTTCTGATTTACTTGGCCGACTTCTTCAAGGACAGCCAAGTGAACCAGCCGGCCATCATCTTCGCCATTTCCGACCTCGCCCGCGAGTTCGGCATCACGCCGCGCACCATTCGTTTCTGGGAAGATCAGGGCATTCTGGCGCCGCACCGCGAGGGCAGTAAGCGGGTATTCACCCGGCGCGACCGGGCGCGGCTGAAGATGGCCCTGCGCGGTAAACGGCTCGGTCTGTCGCTGGCCGAGATCAAGGACCTGATCGGCATGTACAACTCGACCGAGGACGAGACGCCACAGCTGATGGAATGTCTGCGCGTCATGTCGAAACGGCGGGAGGCCCTGGAACAGCAGCGCGAGGATATCGAAGCCATGCTGGCCGAAATTGCCCAGTTCGAAGAGCAGTGCCAATTGGAGTTGGCTCGCCGGGATGCCGCATAAAAACTTGGGCAATCAGTTGACGTTAACGTCAACGTAAATACAATCACGCCATGCCCGGAATATCCAATCCCCATTGGGGATTGAAAAACAAACCTAGAACGGAGACAAACCCATGAACATTCCCAGCCTCGACTTCGCCCTCGGCGAAGACATCAATATGCTGCGCGATGCGGTGAAAGCCTTCGCCGACGCCGAAATCGCGCCGCGCGCCGCGGAAATCGACCGCGCAAATGAATTCCCGGCCGATCTGTGGAAGAAATTCGGCGACATGGGCCTGCTCGGCATGACCGCCGGCGAGGAGTACGGCGGCACCAACATGGGTTATCTGGCCCATATCGTCGCGCTCGAGGAAATCTCCCGCGCCTCGGCGTCGGTCGGCCTGTCCTATGGCGCCCACTCGAATCTGTGCGTCAACCAGATTCGCCGCAACGGCAGCGCCGCGCAGCGCCAGAAATATCTGCCCAAGCTGATTTCGGGCGAGCATGTCGGCGCACTGGCGATGTCCGAGCCAAACGCCGGCTCCGACGTCGTGTCGATGAAATTGAAAGCCGAGAAAAAAGGCGACCGTTACGTGCTGAACGGTTCCAAGATGTGGATCACCAACGGCGGCGACGCCGACACCCTGGTGGTCTACGCCAAGACCGACCCGACCGCCGGGGCCAAGGGAATGACCGCTTTCATTGTCGAGAAGGGCATGCAAGGTTTTACCCACGGCAGCCACCTCGACAAACTGGGGATGCGCGGCTCCAACACTTTCCCGCTGTTCTTCGACGATTGTGAAGTGCCGGAAGAAAACGTCCTCGGCGGCATCGGCAACGGCACCAAGGTCCTGATGTCCGGCCTCGACTACGAACGCGCCGTGCTATGCGGCGGCCCGCTCGGCATCATGGCGGCGTGCATGGACGTTGTCGTGCCCTTCGTCCATGAACGCAAGCAGTTCGGCCAGGCGATCGGCGAATTCCAGCTGATGCAGGGCAAGGTCGCCGATCTCTATTCGACCTGGCAGGCCACCCGCGCCTATGTCTATGCCGTCGGCCGGGCCTGCGACACGACCGACCATTCGCGCACGCTGCGCAAGGACGCCGCCGGCGCCATCCTTTATTCGGCCGAAAAGGCTACCTGGATGGCTGGCGAGGCGATTCAGACACTGGGCGGCGTCGGCTATACCAACGAGTACCCGACCGGCCGTTTGTGGCGCGATGCGAAGCTTTACGAGATCGGGGCAGGCACCTCCGAAATCCGTAGAATGCTGATCGGTCGCGAACTTTTCGCCGAAACCGCCTAACAAGCTCCCGCCGGCGTCCCCGGAACGGGGCGCCGCTACATGGAGCCGAACAGCATGCCCGCCACCCTGCGCACTCTCACCGCCAACGATACCGACGCCCTCGAGGACGTCCGCCAGTTCTTCCGCAACTACGCGGCCTGGCTCGGCGTCGACCTGTCCTATCAGAACTTCGATCAGGAAATGGCCTCGCTGCCCGGTGCCTACGTCGCACCGCAGGGCAGGCTATTTTTCGCCGAAGTCGAGGGCCGCCCGGCCGGCTGCGTCGGCGTCCGCCCGCTACCGGGCAGCGATGGCGTCTGCGAAATGAAGCGTCTTTATGTGACGCCCGAGGAACGCGGCCACGGCGTCGGGGCCAAGTTGGCGCTGGCGGCGATCAAGGCGGCCAAGGAAATCGGCTATCGCAAGCTGATGATCGACACCCTACCCAACATGCGGATGGCGGTAAAACTCTACCGCGAACTCGGTTTCACCGAAGCGCCTAACTATTACCAGACGCCGGTCGAAGGCACGATGTTCCTCGCCCTCGACCTCGACAACTGGTCGGAAGAGGAAATCCGCAGCGAGAACCTCTCCCACCTGTTCGACTTCAACCGCGCCTGGGCGAGCCAGATGCGTGAAGTCGACCCGACCTATTTCAAGAAGCTGGCCGAGTTGCAGGCCCCGGAATTCCTGTGGATCGGCTGCTCCGATTCGCGGGTGCCGGCCAACCAGATCGTCGGCCTGCTGCCGGGCGAGGTCTTCGTCCATCGCAACGTCGCCAATCTGGTGATGCATACCGACATGAACTGCCTGTCGGTGATCCAGTACGCCGTCGATGTCCTGAAGGTCAAGCACATCATGGTCGTCGGCCACTACGGCTGCGGCGGCGTCGGGGCCGCACTGCGCCGCGACCGCGTCGGGATCGTCGATTTCTGGCTGCACAACGTCACCGAAGTGCACAACAAGCATCTCGCCCACCTCAATGCCCTGCCCGAGGGCGAACGGCACGACCGGCTGTGCGAGCTGAACGTTCTCGAACAGGTGGTGAACCTGTGCCACACGCCGGTCGTCAAGGATGCCTGGATGCGCGGCCAGAAGCTGACCATCCACGGCTGGGTCTACGGCCTGAAGGACGGCCTGGTGCACGACCTCGGCATCACCATCGATTGCCCGGAAGATTTACTTACCCGTTACGACGCCGCCCTGAAGGCGTTGGAAGTCTGATTTCATAACAAGCACGCAGGAGAAAACAGCATGAATGATCCGATCGTTATCGTTTCCGCCGCCCGTACCGCGATGGGCGCCTTCCAGGGCGGCTTTGCCAGCCTGACCGCCGCCAACCTCGGCGCCGTCGCCATCAAGGCGGCGGTCGAGCGCGCCGGCCTCGACGCCAACCTGGTCGAAGAAGTGCTGATGGGCTGCGTGCTGCAAGCCGGCCAGGGCCAGGCCCCGGCCCGCCAGGCGGCGCTGCAGGCCGGCCTGCCGATCACCGCCGGCTGCGCCACCATCCACAAGGTCTGCGGCTCGGCGATGAAAGCCACCATGCTCGGCCACGACGGCATCCTCGCCGGTTCGTACAACGTCGCCGTAGTCGGCGGCATGGAGTCGATGACCAACGCCCCCTACCTGCTGCCCAAGGCGCGCGGCGGCTATCGTCTCGGTCACGGCCAGTTGATGGACCACATGTTCCTCGACGGTCTGGAAGACTCCTACGGCAAGGAAACGCGCGGCCGCCTGATGGGCACTTTTGCCGAAGAGTGTGCGACCACTTACGGTTTCACCCGTGAAGCACAGGACGAGTTCGCCGTCCGTTCGACGACTCGCGCGATCGAAGCCAGCAACAACGGTTCCTTCGCCTGGGAAATTGCCCCGGTCACCGTCGCCGGTCGCAAGGGCGATGTCGTCGTCGACAAGGATGAAGGCCCGTTTGCCGTCAATGTCGAAAAAATTCCAACGTTGAAGCCGGCTTTCCGGAAGGATGGCACGGTCACCGCCGCCAACTCCTCGTCGATTTCCGACGGCGCCGCCGCCCTGGTCCTGATGCGCGCCTCGCAAGCCGCCAAGCTCGGACTGCAGCCGCTCGCCCGCATCGTCGGTCACACCACCAATGCCGGCGTGCCGGCGCTGTTCCCGAGCGCCCCGGTCGGCGCCATGCAGAAGCTGTTCGCCAAGACCGGATGGACGGCCGAAAGCGTCGATCTGTATGAAATCAACGAAGCCTTCGCCGTCGTCACCATGGCCGCGCTGCACGACCTCAAGCTCGATCCGGCCAAGGTCAACATCCACGGCGGCGCCTGTGCGCTCGGCCACCCGATCGGCGCCTCCGGCGCCCGCATCGTCGTCACGCTGCTCGGCGCGCTGAAGAAGTACGGCCTGAAGCGCGGCGTTGCCTCGCTGTGCATCGGCGGCGGCGAAGCGACGGCGCTGGCGGTGGAACTGCTGTAAGTGCCGCAGCGGGCCGGGTCGATTACCTATTTCAAGCTGATCGCGACCATGTTCATGTGGGGTGGAACCTGGATTGCCGGGCGGGTCGTGGCGCAGGAACTGACTGCGCCGCTGGCCGTGCCGGCTTTCCGCTTCCTGCTCGCTGGGCTGGTCCTGGCCGGCGTTGCGCTGGCCAGCGAAGGCCGCATCCCGCGGCCACAGACCGGCAGCGAATGGGGCATCGTCACCGGCCTGGCCGTCACGGGGATTTTCATCTACGCCCTGTGCTTCTTCTACGGCCTGAAATACATCACCGCCGGACGCGGCGCGCTGGTCGTCGCCCTCAACCCGGTCCTTGTCGCACTGGCCGCCTGGTTTCTCGGCCAGGAAAGGATGACGCCGCGCAAGCTGGCCGGTGTCATCGTCGCCATGGCCGGCTGCCTGACCGTGGTCGGTAACGGCGATCCGCTGGCCCTGCTGCAGGGCGCGGTCGGCACCGGCGAGTGGCTGATTCTCGGCTGCGCGCTGTGCTGGACGGCCTACACCTTCATCGGTCGCCGTGCGACAAAAACCTTGTCGCCGCTCGCCGCGACCTTGTGGGCCAGCCTGCTCGGGGCGCTGCTGCTCGGCGTCACGGCGCTGCTGCAGGGCGGCAACGAATTGGCCGAGTGGTCGTGGCGGGTATGGACCAGCGTCCTTTTTCTCGCCATCGGCGGCACCGCCCTCGCCTTCACCTGGTTCGCCGATGGCGTCAAACAGCTGGGGGCGGCGCGGGCTTCGATCTTCGTCAATCTGGTACCGGTCTTTGCCGTGTTGCAAGCGGCGGTACTACTCAATGAACACCTCGGCCTGGCCGTGCTGGCCGGTGGCCTGCTGGTCATCGCCGGGGTCTGGCTAACAAGCTACAGCAAGGAAACAGCATGATTCTCACGCAAGAACAGGAAATGATCCGCGACTCGATGCGCAGTTTCGCGCAGGAGCGCCTCGCCCCCTTCGCCGCCGACTGGGACAAGAACCACACCTTCCCGGCCGAAGCGCTGAAGGAACTCGGCGAACTCGGCGCCATGGGCATGGTCGTGCCCGAGGAATGGGACGGTGCCGGCATGGACTACATGTCGCTGGTCCTGACCCTGGAAGAAATCGCTGCCGGCGACGGCGCCACGTCGACCATCGTCTCGGTACAGAACTCGCTGGCCTGCGGCATCACGATGAAATACGGCACCGACGCGCAGAAGGAAGAATGGCTGAAGCCGCTCGCCCGCGGCGCGAAACTCGGTTGCTTCTGCCTGACCGAACCGCACACCGGTTCCGACGCCGCCGCCATCACCACCAAGGCCGACCGTGACGGCGACCATTTCGTGCTGAACGGCGTCAAGCAATTCATCACCACCGGCAAGCATGCCCACATGGCCATCGTCTTTGCCGTCACCGACAAGGCGGCGGGCAAGAAGGGCATTTCCTGCTTCCTGATCCCGACCGCGACGCCGGGCTTCATCGTCGGCCGTACCGAAGACAAGATGGGCCAGCACGCCTCCGATACCGTGCAGATCATCCTGGAAAACTGCCGTGTGCCGGCCTCGGCCCTGCTCGGCAAGGAAGGCGAAGGCTACAAGATCGCCCTCTCCAACCTCGAAGCCGGCCGCATCGGCATCGCCGCCCAGAGCATCGGCATGGCCCGCGCCGCTTTCGAAGCCGCCATCCGCTACGCCAAGGAACGCGTCACCTTCGGCGTGCCGATCATCGACCACCAGGCGGTCAACTTCAAACTGGCCGACATGAACACCCTGCTCGACGCCGCCCGCCTGATGGTCTGGCGCGCCGCCCAGTTGAAGGATGCCGGCAAGCCCTGCCTGAAGGAAGCCTCGATGGCCAAGATGTTCGCCTCCGAAGCCGCCGAGAAGATTGCTTCGGACGCCATCCAGATCCACGGCGGCGTCGGTTACACCAGCGATTTCCCGGTCGAGCGGATCTACCGCGACGTGCGCATCTGCCAGATCTACGAAGGGGCGAACGACATCCAGCGACTGGTCATCGGGCGCAGCATCGCCGCCGAATAAACCGCACTACCGCGGTCGACGGGCAAAAAACAAAAAATGCCCGCGACCGCCCCAACGAGGAGACAAACCATGCCTGATTCCGGCACCGCGCCCATCGAGTTCTACTTCGATTTTTCCAGCCCCTACGGCTACCTGATGAGCGAGAAGATCGATGCCCTCGCCGCCCGGCATGGCCGCAAGGTCAGATGGCACCCGGTCCTGCTCGGCGTCATTTTCCAGGCCGTCGGCTCGCGGCCGCCGGCCGATGGGGTGAGCAGCAAGGGCAAATACATTGAGCGGGATTTCCACCGCTCCGCCCGCTTCATGGAAATCCCCTACAACCCGCCGAGCCGCTTCCCGCTGCCGACGCAGAATGCCGCCCGCGCCTATTACTGGCTGCACGGCCAGGACTGCGGACTGGCCCGGCAATTTGCCCATGCCGTCTACCGCGCCTTCTTCGTCGACGACCGCGACATTTCCTCGCCCGACACCGTGCTCGACATCGCTGCCGGTCTGGGCATCGACCGTGGCGAACTGGGTTCTGCGCTGCAAAGCCCGGAAATCAAGGCCCGCCTCAAGGATGAATGCGACAAGGCATTGGCCATCGGCGTCTTCGGCTCGCCGCACGTGATCATCGACGGCGAAGCTTTCTTTGGCGCCGACCGCCTGCCGCAGATCGAGCAATGGCTGGCCAGCGGTGGCTTCTGAGACCGACATGCAACGAATCTGCGTCTTCTGCGGCTCCAACCCCGGCCACAACCCGCTATACCGTAGCGAGGCTGAAAAGCTCGGCCGGCTGCTCGCGGCGCGCGGCATCGAACTGGTCTATGGCGGCGGCAATGTCGGCCTCATGGGTGCCGTCGCCGATGCCTGCCTGGCGGCCGGCGGCGCGGCCATCGGCGTCATTCCGGAAGCGCTGATGGGCAAGGAAGTGGCCGGTCGCCATGTCGAGCACCGGGCGCTGACCCGCCTCGAAGTAGTCGATTCGATGCATACCCGCAAGGCGCGGATGGCCGAACTGGCCGACGGCTTCATCGCCCTGCCCGGCGGTTTCGGGACATTCGAGGAATTCTGCGAAATCCTGACCTGGGGCCAGCTCGGGTTCCACGTGAAACCGATGGGCCTGCTCAACGTCAATGGCTTTTACGACCCGCTGCTCGCACTGTTCGACCATGCCGTCGGCGAAGGTTTCCTGCGCGAGCAGAACCGGGCGATGGCACTGGCCGACACCGACATCGGGCGCCTGCTCGACCAGATGGCGAGCTACCGGCCAGAGCCGGTCAGCAAGTGGCTGAAAAGCAGTTATGAGTTATGAGTTGTTGGTCATTAGCAAAAGCGCGGTTTGGCTAATAACTAAAGACTAACGGCCAACTACTAGAAAAGAGGAGACATGACTGTACTAAAAACCCAACTCAACCCGCGCTCGGCCGACTTTCAGGCCAATGCGGCAGCGATGGATAGCGTGGTTGCCGACTTGCACGAAAAAGTCGAAAAGATCGCGCTCGGCGGCCCGGAAGCCGCCCGCCAGAAACACCTGGCGCGGGGCAAGCTGTTGCCGCGCGAACGGGTCAGCGGCCTGCTCGATCCCGGCACGCCATTCCTTGAAATCGGCCAGTTCGCCGCCTATGGCATGTACGGCGGCGATGTGCCGGCCGCTTCGGTGATTGCCGGCATCGGCCGGGTGCATGGCGTCGAATGCATGATCGTCGCCAACGACGCCACGGTGAAGGGCGGCACCTACTACCCGCTGACCGTCAAGAAACACCTGCGGGCCCAGGAAATCGCCCTGGAAAACCGGCTGCCCTGCGTCTATCTAGTCGATTCCGGCGGCGCCTTTTTGCCGATGCAGGACGAGGTCTTTCCGGACAAGGAACACTTCGGTCGCATTTTCTTCAACCAGGCCAACCTGTCGGCCCAGGGCATTCCGCAGATCGCCGCCGTGATGGGCTCATGCACGGCCGGCGGCGCCTACGTGCCAGCAATGTGCGACGAGTCGATCATCGTCAAGAACCAGGGCACGATCTTCCTGGGCGGCCCGCCGCTGGTCAAGGCGGCGACCGGCGAGGTGGTGACCGCCGAAGACCTCGGCGGGGCCGACGTGCATACCCGCGTTTCCGGCGTCGTCGATCATCTGGCCGAGAACGACGCGCATGCGCTGGCCATTGCCCGACGCATCGTCAAGGATCTGAACTGGCAGAAGGCGCCGCCGGTCACCTTGACCGCCCCCAGCGAGCCGCGCTACCCGACCCAGGAGCTGTACGGCGTCATTCCGACCGACAGCAAGAAACCCTTCGATGTCCGTGAAATCATCGCCCGCGTCGTGGATGACTCGGATTTCGACGAATTCAAGGCGCGCTACGGCACCACACTGGTCTGCGGCTTTGCCCGGATTTACGGCTACCCGGTCGGTATCGTCGCCAACAACGGCATCCTGTTCAGCGAATCGGCCCTGAAAGGCGCCCATTTCATCGAACTGTGCGCCCAGCGCGGCATTCCGCTGGTTTTCCTGCAGAACATCACCGGCTTCATGGTCGGCCGCAAGTATGAAAACGGCGGCATCGCCCGCGACGGCGCCAAGATGGTCACCGCAGTGGCGACCGCCAAGGTGCCAAAATTCACCGTGGTCATCGGCGGCTCGTTCGGCGCCGGCAATTACGGCATGTGCGGCCGGGCCTACTCGCCGCGCTTCCTGTGGATGTGGCCGAATGCCCGAATTTCGGTGATGGGCGGCGACCAGGCGGCCGGCGTGCTGGCCACCGTCAAGCGCGACGGCATCGAGGCGGCCGGCAAGACCTGGAGCGCAGAGGAGGAAACCGCCTTCAAGGCGCCGATCCGCGAGCAGTACGAAACCCAGGGCCACCCCTACTACGCCAGCGCCCGCCTGTGGGACGACGGCATCATCGACCCGGCCGATACCCGCCGCGTGCTCGGTCTCGGCCTGTCCGCCGCAATGAACGCCCCGGCCGAAGAAACCAAGTTCGGCATCTTCCGAATGTAAGGAATAGACATGTTTACCACACTGGAAATCGAACTCTCGGGCAAGGTCGCAACGATCTGGATGAACCGTCCGGACATGCACAACGCCTTTGACGAAACGCTGATCGCCGAACTGACCGCCGCCTGCATCGCCCTCGACGCTGACCCCGACGTCCGCGTCGTCGTGCTCGCCGGTCGCGGCAAGAGCTTCTCGGCCGGCGCCGACCTTAATTGGATGAAGCGCGCCGCCAACAACGGCCTCGACGACAACCTCAACGACGCACGCGGCCTGGCCGGCATGCTGCGCACGCTGGCCGAGATGAAGAAGCCGACCATCGCCCGCGTCCAGGGCGCCGCCCTGGGTGGCGGCACTGGCCTGACCGCCGCCTGCGATATCGCCGTCGCGTCGAGCAAGGCCTTCTTCGCCACCTCGGAAGTCAAGTTCGGCATCATCCCGTCGGCCATCAGCCCTTATGTTGTGCGCGCCATCGGTGCCCGCCAGGCCTACCGCTACTTCCAGTCGGCCGAACGGATCAACGCCGCCCGCGCCCGCGAGCTCGGACTGGTCCACGAAATGGTCGAACCGGAGCAACTCGACGCCAAGGTGCAGGAAATCGTCGCCGCCCTGATTCTCGGCGGGCCGCTCGCCCAGGCCGCGGCCAAGGACCTGATCCGCGCCGTCGATAACCAGCCGATCAACCACACGCTGGTCGAAGACACCGCCCACCGCATCGCTCACCTGCGGGCGACGCCGGAAGCCCGCGACGGGATCGCCGCCTTCCTCGACAAACGCCCGCCCGCCTGGATTGGGGAATAGACCATGTTCAACAAAATTCTGATTGCCAACCGTGGCGAAATCGCCTGCCGGGTGATCAAGACGGCCCGCCGCATGGGCATCCGCACCGTCGCCGTCTATTCCGCAGCCGACGCCAACGCCCGCCATGTCCGGCTGGCCGACGAGGCGGTGCTGCTCGGCCCGGCCGCGGCTCGCGAGTCCTATCTGGTCGCCGACAAGATTCTCGACGCCGCCAAGCGCACCGGCGCCCAGGCCGTCCATCCCGGCTACGGTTTTCTTTCCGAAAATGCCGACTTTGCCGAGGCCTGCGCCGCCAGCGGCATCACCTTCATCGGCCCGCCGGCTTCGGCGATCCGCGCCATGGGCTCGAAATCGGAAGCCAAGAAGCTGATGGGCAAGGCCGCCGTGCCGCTGACCCCGGGCTACCACGGCGATGACCAGAGCCCCGAGCTGCTGCACCGCGAAGCCGACCAGATCGGTTATCCGGTCCTGATCAAAGCGGCGGCCGGCGGTGGCGGCAAGGGCATGCGGCTGGTCGAAAAAAGCGACGATTTCCCCGATTCGCTCGCCTCGTGCAAGCGTGAAGCGGCGTCCAGCTTCGGCAACGAGCATGTGCTGATCGAGAAGTACATCACCCGCCCCCGGCACATCGAAATCCAGGTCTTTGCCGACAGCCAGGGCAATTGCGTTTACCTGTTCGAGCGCGACTGCTCGGTGCAGCGCCGCCACCAGAAGGTGCTGGAAGAAGCCCCGGCGCCCGGCATGACGCCGGAGCGCCGCCGCCAGATGGGCGAAGCGGCCGTCGCCGCGGCCCAGGCGGTCGGCTATGTCGGCGCCGGCACGGTCGAGTTCATCGCCAATCAGGACGGCTCGTTCTATTTCATGGAAATGAACACCCGCCTGCAGGTCGAGCACCCGGTGACCGAAATGATCACCGGCCAGGATCTGGTCGAATGGCAATTGCGCGTTGCCGCCGGCCAGCCGCTGCCGCTCGCCCAGGAACAGCTGCAGATTCGCGGCCACGCGCTGGAAGCACGGATTTATGCCGAAGATGCCAACAAGGGCTTCCTGCCCTCGACCGGCCACCTGATCCGCCTGTCGCCGCCGGCCGAAAGCCTCAATGTGCGCGTCGATACCGGCGTCGAGGAAGGCGACGAGATCACCCCCTTCTACGACCCGATGATCGCCAAGCTGATTGTCTGGGACGAACACCGCGATGCGGCGCTGGCCCGCATGCGGAAAGCCCTGGCCGACTACCAGGTAGCCGGCGTCACCACCAACATCGACTTCCTGTCGCGCCTTGTCGCCTGCCCGGCCTTCGCCGGTGCCGATCTCGATACCGGCCTGATCGAACGGCAGAAAGACTTCCTCTTCCCGGCCGCTCAGGCCGTGCCGCGCGATGCGCTGCTCGTCGCGACGGTCGGCGAACTGCTCTGGGAACAGCATGCCGCCAAACAGGCGGCGAAGGCCAGCGGCGACCCCTGGTCGCCCTGGCACGCCCGCGACGGCTGGCGGATGAACCTGTCGTCGGCCCGCACCATCAGCTTCCGCGCCCCCGCCCCCAAGGGGACTTGCTTCGCGGCGCAGGAAGTCCCCTTGGGGGAAGATGGCGAAGCGCTGATCGATGCGCACGTCCGCTACCGGCGCGATCACTGGGAAATCACCATCGCCGGCATAACGACCCTGGCCCGCGGCAAGAAGCTGGACGGCGACCGCTTTGCCGTCGAACTCGACGACCGCCGCTTGATGGCCAGCGTCGTCGCCGCCGACGACAAGCGCAGCCTGTTCTTGAACGGGAGCACGTACTCACTTCTCCGCGATGACCCGCTGCATCGTGTCGACGCCGGCGACAGCCACGGCGGCGGACTGACCGCGCCGATGCCCGGCAAGGTCGTCGCCCTGCTCGCCCAACCCGGCCAGAAGGTCGACAAAGGCACGCCGCTGCTCATCCTCGAAGCGATGAAAATGGAACACACCATCACCGCCCCCGCCGCCGGCACCGTCAAAGCCTTCTGCTATGCCGCCGGCGAGCAGGTCAGCGACGGCGCAGCGCTGGTCGAGTTCGAAAGCCAGTAATCCCTACGAGGTCAGTCCATGTCCCTTCCCAGCCAGGTAAAAATTGTCGAAGTCGGCCCGCGCGACGGCTTGCAGAATGAAAAGCAGGTCGTGCCGACAGCGATCAAGATCGAACTGATCGAACGTCTGGCCGAGGCCGGCCTGCGCGTCATCGAGGCGACCTCTTTCGTCTCGCCGAAGTGGGTGCCGCAGATGGGCGACAACACGGCAGTCATGCAGGGCATCAAACGCCACCCGGCGACGGCGTACCCGGTCTTGACGCCGAATTTGCAGGGTTTCGATGCGGCGGTGCAGGCGGGAGCCACGGAAGTGGCTATTTTTGGCGCCGCTTCCGAGTCTTTCTCGCAAAAAAACATCAATTGCTCGATTGCCGAGAGCCTGAAACGCTTCGAACCCATCGTTTCGGCCGCCAGCGCGCTGGAAATCCCGGTCCGCGGCTATGTTTCCTGCGTCGTCGGCTGTCCCTACGAAGGGGCCATTGCACCGGCGCAGGCGGCCAGTGTCGCCAGCCGGCTGTTTGCCATGGGCTGCTATGAAGTGTCGCTCGGCGACACCATCGGCGTCGGCAACCCGGCCTCGATCCAGCGCATGATCGAAGCCTGCGCCCGCCTCGTGCCCATCGAAAAGCTGGCCGGCCATTACCACGACACCTACGGCATGGCGATTGCCAACATCCACGCCTCGCTGCAACTCGGCATGGCCGTTTTCGACAGTTCCATCGCCGGTCTGGGTGGTTGCCCCTACGCCAAAGGCGCCTCGGGCAACGTGGCGACCGAGGATGTTGTTTATTTATTGCAGGGCCTGGGCATTGAAACCGGCATCGATCTGGCTAAACTGGCAGCTATCGGGGAATGGATTTCCACCTCCCTCAATCGCCCGAACGGCGCCAAGGCTGGCCGGGCACTTTGTGCCAAAGCTACTGTGTGAGTCTGATTTCCGCTGTTGCCGATTTTCTGAAGCCTACGCCGCGGCCGGAACCGGCTGTCCTCAAGGCGCTCGAACGGGTGGCCGAACTGGTCGATCCGCTACTCCGGGTGGCGCCGAATTTCGAGAAACAGCTGGCTTTTCCGGTACAGCACGCGCTGGGCTATTGCGACGGACTGGTCGCGGCGCTGCCCGGACCGATCGAGATCAACCGCCAGGCCTTTGCCACCGATCCACTGATCCATGCGCTGTTCGCCACGGCCGGCGACATCGACCAGATGCTCGGTCGCAGCGAGGCCGTACGGGATTTCCTGGCCGAGCCGGGCTGCTGGGAGAACGAGCATTTTTACGCGATGTTCGCGGCGCGCCGCCAGCAAAAGAAACAATTCGGCATGGTGCAGCAGGGCGACCTGATTCAGAACGATGTGCCGCAGCAGGTCCTGTTCTTTTCCGACCATCTGCTGATCGCGCCGTGCTGCGATCTTGCCGTCACCTTGCAGAAACTGCGCTGCCAGGCGCTGGAAAGCCTGCTCCGCACCTTCAGCGCCCACGTCGAGGCGCTGCGCCAGGAGCGCGAAGGCTTGCGCGCCGATGTCTCGGTCGGGCGCTCCCACCTGACGGTGCTGCGCGGCAGCACACCAGGTTCGGAATACGCAGTGCGCACCCGACATCTCGCCGACCTCGACGCCCGCCTGCGCCAGAATGTCGAATCCTTGATGCCTGAACAGTTGCTCGCCTCGCTGGCCGAGTTTCTCCGTTCGCCGGAACCGGCGCTCAGCCTCACCCCGGTCAGCGTTACCGTTGACCGCCTGGGCATCGTCCGCGAGGAGGCGAGCCAGGATATCGACGTGCACACCCTCAACTTTCCGGAACTATCTGCCCGCGACAAGCGTCTTCATCTGGTCATGCTCGCCAAAATAAGCCGCGACGAAGCACTCGAAGCCGTTGAGATGGTGCGCGATCAGCAACACCGGTTCATGCTCATCTAAATGCTCCCCTCACCCTGTATCAACATCTGTCGGATGGATGCCGACAACGGCCTGTGTCTCGGCTGTTTCCGGACCATCGAAGAAATCACCGTCTGGTCGCGGACCGACGATTCCCACCGGGCCCGCATCCTCGCCGCCATCGCCCGGCGCCGAGCCGAACACGACGCATTGCCGGGCGACGGCAAGCGCTGAGCCGATCATGGAAAACTACGAAGAAGACCAATATCTCTGCGTCGGGGTCTGCATGGCCGATCCCGATTCCGGCTACTGCCTGGGTTGTGGCCGGCCGCCGCTCGGCGCACCGCAAATCGTCGCTGAGGTGGCCTGGCCATCGATCCAGCCGGCCAATATCAGCACCGACCCGGACCACCCGGAATGAGCGTGCATCTGCCCGAGTCGCTGGTCGTTCTCGAACGCGGCTGGCTCTCGGCCAACAACATTCTTTGCCTGGAAGGCGAAAACGCCACGCTGGTCGATAGCGGCTACGTCGCGCATGCCGCCCAGACCGTCGAGCTGGTCGGCCATGCGCTGGATGGCCGGCAGTTGAAGCGGCTGTTCAACACCCATTCGCATTCCGACCATATCGGCGGCAACGCCGCCTTGCAGGCCCGGTTTGGTTGTTCAATCAGCGTGCCGGCCGGCCTGCATGCGGTGATTGCCGAATGGGACGAAAACGCCCTGCTCCTTTCGCCGCTCGGCCAGCAATCGGCGCGCTTCCAGCACGACAGCCTGCTCGCCGCCGGCAGCGAAGTCGAAATGGCCGGCCTGAACTGGCAGTTGCTGGCCGTGCCCGGCCACGACATGGAAGCGCTCGCCTTCTACAACGCCGAACAGCGCATCCTGATTTCCGGCGATGCGCTGTGGGAAAACGGTTTCGGCGTGATTTTCCCGGAACTGCTCGGCGAGGCCGACGGCCTGGCCAGTACCCGGGCAACGCTGGAAATGCTCGCCCGGCTGCCCATCGACACGGTGATTCCCGGACACGGCAAGCCGTTTGCCACGGTGGATGCGGCTTTTGCGCGGGCTTTCCGGCGTCTCGAGATGTTTACCGCCGAAATCGACAAACTGGCCTGGCACGCGATCAAGGTCATCGTCTCGTTCGCCATGATGGAACGGCGGTGCATCGCCGCTGCCGATTTCCCCCGTTTCATCCTCAGCCTGCCATTTGCCATCGACGTCAATCGCCGCTACCTGGGGCTTGACGAAGAGATGCTGGCGGCCCGGGTCGAACGCGATCTGCTGCTGGTCAACGCCTTGCGCCGCGAGGCCGGAGATCTGGTCGCAGGCTGATTCTCGCTGGATCGAGGCAGACCGATAACGTACAATCAAACCCTTATATGCAAAGGGTTTAATCAACATGAGTTTCCGTAATCGACTGCTGCTCGGCATGGCCCTGATCATGGCCGCCTTTATCGCGGCAATCGTCGTCTCCTACAGCGGCCTGCGCTCCACCTCGGCGCAATTCGGCACCTTCCTCGACGGGGTCGGAGCACTCAATCAGAATTACCGGGAAATGTACGCCCAAGGTTTGCAGATGGGCCAGGCCCTGCGCAACATCGTGCTCGACCCGGGCAATCCCAAGGCCTACCAGAATCTCGAAAAGGCCCGCAAGGATTTCGCCGCCGCGCGCGCCAGCGCCATCGCGGCCAGCGCGACGGTCGATGGCTTCGCCAGCAGCATCGGCCGCCTCGAACCGCTCGCCGCCGCCCAGACCGAAGCCCAGACGCAGGTCATGGCAGCCCTCAAGGCGGGCCAGATCGACGAAGGAAAGACCCTGATCAACAGCCGCGAAACGCCCGCCTGGCGGGCGCTGAAACAGGCCTTGCTGGACGATATCGGGGCCCTGCAGAAAATTGCCGATGCGCAGCGCAGCGCCGTCGCCACGCAGGTCGAACGCCTGCAAGGAATCATTCTCGGCTTGTCGATACTGGCAGTGCTGATCGGGATCGCCAGTGCCCTCACCACGCTTGCTTACGTCCGCCGCGAACTCGGCGGCGAGCCGGCTTACGCCCGCCAGGTGGCCAATGCCGTGGCGATTGGCGACCTGACCCAGCCGATCGCCCTGAGCAGCGGCGACAGCAACAGCCTGCTCGCCGCGCTGGCCAGCATGCAGCAGCAACTGCGCCAGCTGGTCGGGACGCTGGCCAGCCATGCCCGCGATGTCGAGCAGACGGCTCGCCAGGTTGGCGAAGCAACCGAGCAAGTCGCCGCCGGCAGTCGCCAGCAGCTCGACCGAGCCGGCGAAATGGTCGGCAATGTGCAAAGCCTGGCGACCAGCCTGCGTGCCGTGATGTCGGCCGTCACCGAGGCCGAGCAGATTGTCGGCGCTTCAAGCAATATTTCCGGCAGCGGTGCCGCGCTGGCCAGCAAGGCGGCGAGCGAAACCGAGGCAATGGCCAATTCGGTTCGCGCCACGGCCGGCCACGTCCAGGAACTCGGCGCCCTCTCGGCGCAAATCAGTTCCATCCTCGGCGTCATTTCCGAGATTGCCGGCCAGACCAACCTGCTGGCGCTCAATGCGGCCATCGAAGCGGCCCGGGCCGGCGAACAAGGGCGCGGCTTCGCGGTGGTCGCCGACGAGGTGCGCAAGCTGGCCGAACGGACGACGCAATCGACCGCCGAAATTTCGGCCATGGTCGAAAGCATCCAGTCCGGCACCAAACGCGCCGTCGCCGGCATGGAATCGGGTTTGCTGCAGGTCGGCGACAGCGTCGACCTGTCGCATCAGGCCCGCGAAGCCTTCGACCAGATGAATGCCAGCTCGTTGCAGGTCACCCAGGTGGTCCAGCAGATTGCCACGGCGATCAGCGTCGAGAACGGCAACGAGAAAGCCCTGCAGTCGCATGTCGAACAGGTCCGCAACCTGATCGAACAGAACGACCAGGCGATGCAGAATGTGGTCGGCTCGGCCGGCCGTCTGAATTCGACGTCGACCGCCTTGAGTCAGGCCATCGCCCGCTTCAAGGTCTGAGCCTCAGGCTTTCGGCAAGGCCCGCCGGACGAGTTGCACCCAGTAGCTGACTCCCAGGGTCAGCAACTCGTCATTGAAGTCGTAGTGCGGATTGTGCAGCGTGCAGCCGCCGGTGCCCGGGCCGTTGCCGAGCCAGACATAGCAGCCCGGCTTTTCGCGCAGCATATAGGCGAAATCCTCGGCGCCCATCGACGGCAGAATATCGGTGAGTACCCGTTCCGGACCAAAAACCTCGGCCGCCACGGCCTGGCAGAATTTTGCCTCAGCGACGCTGTTGACCGTCGGCGGATAGCGGTGGTCGAAATGCACGCTGATCTGTGCCCCGTTCGCCGCCGCAATGCCGCTACACAGCCGCTCGATGGCCCGCTCGATGTTCTCCTGGACGTCCGCCTTGAAACTGCGGATCGTGCCGCGCAGCACCACCTCTTCCGGAATGATGTTCCACGCTTCGCCGGCATGGAACTGGGTGACGCTAACCACCGCCGACTCGCACGGATGCAGCGTGCGGCTGACCACCGTTTGCAGGGCCTGCACCAGTTGCGCGCCGGCGACGATGGAATCGACGCCCTGATGCGGCATCGCCGCGTGGCAACCGTGGCCGCGCACGAAGATTTCGAAAGCGCAGGTGCCGGCCATCACCGGCCCCGGCATCGCCGCCATTTCGCCGACCGGAATGCCCGGCCAGTTGTGCAGGCCGTATACCGACTCGACGGGAAAACGCTCGAACAGGCCGTCTTCGATCATCACCGCGGCGCCGCCTTCCGATTCCTCGGCCGGCTGGAAAATGAACACTGCGACGCCGTCGAAATCCGGATTGCCGGCCAGGTGGCGCGCCGCACCGAGCAGCATCGCGGTATGGCCGTCATGGCCGCAGGCGTGCATCTTGCCGGCATGCCGCGAGTGGTGCGGAAACTCGTTCATCTCGGCGAGCGGCAGGGCATCCATGTCGGCCCGCAGGCCGATCATTTTGGACGAAGTGCCGGCCCGCAGTACGCCGACGACACCGGTTTTGGCAATGCCGCGATGCACTTCGAGGCCGTAGCGTTCAAGTTCGCCGGCCACCAGATCGGCCGTGCGCGCCTCGGCGAAGGCAAGTTCGGGATGGGCGTGGATGTCGCGCCGTTGCGCGGTCAGCTCGGCGAGGAAGGGTAAATCAAGCAGGGGAAGGGTCGGGGGCATGGTCGTCTCCTTATCGGTTTCCATTATGCCGCGGCTTGCCCCGCCGCGCCGCCTTGATTATGCTGCGACAAATGGAACTCGTTCTCATCAGCGGCCTCTCCGGCTCGGGCAAGTCGGTCGCCCTCAACCTTCTCGAAGACTCGGGCTATTACTGCGTGGACAACCTGCCGGTGGTCATGCTGACGATACTCGTCCCGATGCTGATGGAGGACGAAATCCGCAAGGTGGCGATCGCCATCGATGCCCGCTCCGGCCACGGCATCGAAATGCTGCCGGAAAAACTGGCGAAACTCGTCGAATACGGCGTGCGCCCGAGCTTTCTCTTCCTCTACTCGAACGAAGAAACGCTGCTCAAGCGCTATTCCGAATCGCGCCGCCGCCATCCGCTGGCCAGCAACGGCAAGACGCTGGAAGAAGCGATCCGCAGCGAACGGAAAATGCTCGAACCGATCGCCGGCCTCGGCCATCGCATCGACACCAGCGGCATGAAAGCCAATGCGCTGCGCGAGTGGGTGCGCCAGTTCATCGAAGCCGAGCCCGGCCAGGGCCTGACGCTGATGTTCGAATCCTTCGGCTTCAAGCACGGCCTGCCGCTCGATGCCGACCTCGTCTTCGACGTCCGTTGCCTGCCCAACCCGCATTACGACGTCGCATTGCGCCCGCTGACCGGCCGCGACCAACCGGTCATCGACTTCCTCGAAGCCGAGGAAGAGGTTCGCCGGATGCGCGACGACATCAGCCATTTCGTCGCCACCTGGCTGCCGGCCTACATCCGCGACAACCGCAGCTATCTGACGGTAGCGATCGGCTGCACCGGCGGCCAGCATCGTTCGGTCTACATCGCCGAATGGCTGGCCCGCGAATTCGCCGATCGCGCCCGCGTACTGGTCCGCCACCGCACCCTGGCCGGCGGCTGACCGACCCGCCATGGCCGATTCCCCGATTTGCCCGCCCGGCACGCCCATTCCGGCCAGTCTGCTACGGCGCTGGCCATAGTGCCCTGGCTAAGCCTGATCCGACCGGGCGACTGGCTGGTCATCCTGGCCGGCACGCTGCTGGTCGGCACCAGCATTCCGCTGTTCTGGCAGGGCGGCATGGCCGACCGGGCGATCATCCGCCAGGAAGGCAAAGTTTTTGCCGAGGTCGACCTGCGCAGCAAGCGCCAGTTTGAAATCAGCGGGCCGCTCGGCACCACGCTGATCGCCGTCGAACCCGGGCGGGTCCGCGTCGTCTCCGACCCCGGGCCGCGCCAGTACTGCGTGCGCCAGGGTTGGTTGATGCGTCCCGGCGAAATCGCCATCTGCGCCCCCAATCGCGTCAGTGTCCAGATCACCGGGCGCACCAAGGTCTATGACTCGATCAATTACTGAACTCACGGTGACCAGCGAAGACCGCCGCGTCGCCTGGCTGGCCACCGCCGCCGTCGCGCTGTCGCTGGTCGATGCCGCCATTCCGTCGCCGCTGCCCGGCGTCAAGCCCGGCCTGGCCAATATCGTGACGCTGGTCGTCCTCGCCCGCTATGGCTGGGGCACGGCGGTCTGGGTCAGCGGCCTGCGCGTCCTGGCCGGCAGCCTGCTCCTCGGTTTCTTTCTCGCCCCCGGCTTCTTCCTGTCGCTGACCGGCACGACGCTCAGCCTGCTCACGCTGGGTCTGGCCCGCCACCTGCCGCAGCGCTGGTTCGGGCCGGTCAGCCTGAGCATCCTGGCCGCCTTTGCCCACATCGGCGGGCAATTGTTGCTGGCCAGGGTCTGGCTGATTCCGCACGACGGCATTTTCCTGCTGACCCCGGTCTTTGCCGGCGCAGCGCTGGTATTCGGCACCATCAACGGCCTGATCGCCGCTAAACTGCTGGCTGAACCCGCGCCATCGGAAACCCGCCATGCCTAAGACCATCTGCCTTGCCCTGACCGGCGCTTCCGGGATGCCCTACGGCCTGCGCCTGCTGGAATGCCTGCTCGACGCCGGCTGCCAGGTCCAGCTGCTCTACTCGCAGGCCGCCCAGGTCGTTGCCCGCCAGGAAATGGATTTCGAACTGCCGTCGCGCCCGGCCGAAACCAAGGCCGCCCTGCTCGCCCGTTTCCCGGCCGCCGATCCGGACAAGCTGCAGGTTTTCGGCCGCGAAGAATGGTTCGCCCCGGTCGCCTCCGGCTCCAACCCGCCCGATGCGATGGTCGTCTGCCCGTGCTCGATGGGCACGCTGGCGGCGATTGCCCAGGGGCTGGCCGACAACCTGATCGAACGCGCCGCCGACGTGGTGCTCAAGGAAGGCCGCAAGCTGGTGCTGGTTCCACGTGAAACGCCGTTCTCGGCCATCCACCTGGAAAACATGCTGCGCCTGGCGCGAGCCGGCGCCGTCATCCTGCCGCCCAGCCCCGGCTTCTACCACCATCCGCAAAGCGTCCAGGACATCGTCGATTTCGTCGTCGCCCGCGTCCTCGACCAGATTGCCGTCGGCCATACGCTGATGCAGCGCTGGGGCGAATGATGGGCTGGTTCGATTTCGTCCGCTCGCCAACCGGGGCCTCGGTCGATACCCTGCGCATCCCGCTGTTTCCGCTGAACGCCGTGCTCTTTCCCGGCGGCGTCCTGCCGCTGAAAATTTTCGAGCAACGCTATCTCGACATGGCCGCCGCCTGCCTGAAGGGCGACAAGCCCTTCGGCGTCTGCCTGATCGCCAGCGGCGGCGAAACTGGCACCGCCGCCCAGCCGCACCCGGTCGGTACGCTGGCCACCATCGGCAACTGGGAAATGGAGCAGCTCGGCATCCTGATGATCACCGCCCACGGCGGCCGGCGGTTTCGCATCATCGAAACGCAGGTCGGCCCGGACAACCTGCTTGAAGCCTCCGTCGAACTGCTCGCCGATACGCTGCCGGCTACCCTGCCGGGCGAACGCGGACGCCTGCTGCCGCTGCTCCGCCGGGTGGTCAACGACCTCGGCAACGAACGCATTCCCGAACCGCATCGCTACGATGACGCGGAATGGGTCGGCTACCGGATTACCGAAGTCCTGCCGATCCAGAACCTGGCCAAGCAGAAGCTGCTCGAACTGGAAGACCCGCTGGCCCGGCTGGAAATCCTTGAGAAGTTTCTCGACCAGCGCAAACTGCTCGGCTAAACGCCGTCCCTGAAGTGCCGCAAGGCCTCGGCCAACTCGGCCACCGTTGCCGTCCAATCACCGCGCTGCGCCTGCCGGAACAGCCGCATGGTCGGGTACCACGGGCTGTCGCGGCGCTGCTGCAACCACCGCCAGTCGGTCTTGTAAGCGGGCAGCAGCAACCAGCACGGCAGGCCGAGCGCCCCGGCCAGATGGGCAACCGCGGTATCGACGGCAATCAGCAGATCGAGCTGGCTGAGCATGGCCGCCGTATCGGCCATGTCCTCAATGGCCGGGCCGAGTGCGGTCAGCGGTAATCCTGACGGCACTGGCGCGGCTCCCTGCTCGCCTTGCTGGACGCTGAAGAAACGCACCCCGGCCAGCCGCCACAAGGGCGCCAGCACTTCCAGCCCGGGCAACGACCGGTCGGCATCGTTGGCGTGTTGCGGATTGCCGCGCCAGACCAGCCCGACCCGCAGGCCATCGCCGGCCAGCAGCGCGACATGCCGGGCCACCCGCACGGGATCGACAAACAGGTAGGGGGTCGCCGACGGAATCGTGCTCAGCACCGTGCCGGCATGCAGTGGCAGACTGAGCAGGAAAACCCAGTAATCGTGGCTGTCCAGGTACGGCTCGGCGTCGTTCAGGCTGACCACCAGATCGGGGCCGGCCAGCGTCTTCAGCAAGGCCTGCTGGCAGGGCCGGCCAAGCAGCGTCAATTGCCGCGGCCCCTGCGCCTTCAGCCAGGCAAGATAGCGCACGAACTGGATTTCATCGCCCAGCCCCTGCTCGGCGATGACGACGATCGACTTGCCAGCCAGCGCCTCGCCCTGCCATTGCAGGCAAGATGGCGGCCGGCCCAGCGCCCCGCTGCCGGCCCCGGCGCGAACGTGCTGGCGCGCCTCGTAGAGCGGCCAGCCCTCGGCCAGACGGCCCTGCTGCAGCAACAACTGGGCAAAATTCATCCGCGCCTGCTGGGCGTCCGGCTGAAGTGCCAGCGCCGCGCGAAAACAGGCTTCCGCCTCGGCCGCCCGCCCCTGGTCGACGAGCAAAATAGCCAGATTGGAATGCGCTTTGGCAAACTCGGGCTTGAGCCGGATCGCTTCCCGGTACAACTTTTCCGCTTCCACCTCCTGCCCCGCCTTGAGCAGCAGGCCGGCCAGATTGGAACAAATCTCCGCCGAGTCGGGCGCCAGTGCCAGGGCTTGCCGCTGCTGAATTTCTGCCTCGTCCAGCCGGCCAAGATCCTCCAGCAACAAGGCAAGATTGGCGGGCAGCGCCGGATCATCGGGAAAGGCTGTCAACGCCTGCCGATAGGCCGTTTCGGCCTCGCCACCCAGCCCCCGGCGATGCAAGGCAAGGCCCAGACTGTTGTGGGCCGTAACCAGCGACGGATCAAGTTCGAGCAGACGTCGCCAGCAGGTCACCGCATATTCGTCATCGCCCTCGCTGCCCGCGCAAGTCGCGGCAAGCTCGAGCAACGCCCCATCATCGGGAAACAGCGTCAGGCCCATCCGGGCCGTGCGCAACGCCTCGGCGGAAGAGCCACGCAGGAACTGCAACTCCGCGAGCTCTACAAACGGGTTATCCATCGGGCAGTGAAGACCATGATCACCAAAGTTGCTCAGTATCTACGAAAACATAAGATCACCTCTGTTACCGACTCTAGGTGGCAACAACCTGATGATTGGCTGATAGCGGCACGAAACTCGAACTTGCGCCGTCGAGTGCATCGATCACCCCTTTCTCGATGTCGTACACCCAACCGTGCAGGTTCAGGCGGCGCTGCGCGAGGGCTAGCGCGACCGAGGGATGGGTACGGATATTGGCGAGCTGGGCGATCACGTTCTGGCGAACCAGCGCATCAGCTTTCTCCTGCTGGGTCGCGTACTCCTGCGAGGCGACGATGGCCTTGGCGGAATCCGCGTGGCGCAACCAGTGGGCGACCGCCGGCAGGTGGTCGAGGCATTGGCAGCTGGAAATTGCCGCCATCGCGCCACAATTCGAATGACCGCATATCACGATATCGCTGACCTGAAGGACCGATACCGCGTACTCGACCGTTGCCGAAACACCGCCCGGTTCCGGCCCGTAGGACGGCACGATGTTGCCCGCGTTGCGAATGACGAACAGATCGCCCGGCTCCTGCTGCGTAAACAGTTCCGGCACCACCCGGCTATCCGAGCAAGTCACAAACAGCACCTTGGGGTTCTGCCGCTGCGCCAATTGCTTGAACAGCTGGGTTCTTTCCGGAAAAACATCCTTTTGAAACTTCAAGAAACCTTCAATCACCTTTTGCACTGCTTAACTCCGGGAGCGTATCTGATGGGAAATGCCAGCAATAGAGCTGGGACGAGCAGAGAAGTTCCAAGTGCGCTTCTGACCAGTTACCGGAAATTGGCACAGCCGTGGGTTTCTGAAACTCAGTGTAAAACCGACATTGCTTGAGCAGCTACTCGACGTCGGCAACCGGCTCAGGTCAGCCAGAAGCGAACAGGCAGGAGGCCATGGTGGATATCGCTGGAGAAATGACCGAGGGCGCCATGTTACGGCGCCCTCCGGCAATTCCTCAACTCAGCGCAAAAACGGTTTCCGTTCCCTCGTCCCAGCCGTCCCACAGGTAGTCGTTGGCCTTGCCGTCGGCGATCAGGCGCAGGGCGTAATTGACCTGTTCCTTGTAGAAATCGCAGAAGGCACCGATCTTGTCCATGCCGCCGTTCATCTCGAAGGCTTCGGCCGGACACGGTGAGCCGCAGAAATGGCGGATCGCACAGTCGCCGCACGGGCTGAACTTGTCCACATCCCGCGTCGTAACGGTCTGGAAGGCCGGTGAGGCCAGGGCCGCCTCGACGCCATCGACCAGCAGGTTGCCGCCTCGGAAGTTGGGCAGGCCGATGAACTCGCTGCACGGGTAGAGGCCGCCGTCGGCGGCCAGCGCGAAGAAGGCGCGACCGCCGCCGCAGGGCGAAATGTCGCACATCAACCGGCGCGCCGTCGGGGCCAGGATGCCAATCAGGATATTGGCGAAATTGGCGACCATCAGCTTGCGGCCGGTCTCCCGGTACAGCTCGTGGGTGCGGTCCATGGCGGCGAAGAAGGCCTTGGCCATGTCGCCGTCGGCCGGCTTGACGCCGCGCGCCCCGGGCAGGGTGCAGCGCACGGTGTTGAGCATGCAGGTCGGCACTTCATGGGCGTGGAACAGCTCGACCATGCGCGTCAGGTAGGGCAGGTTCTCGGTCGTGCAGGTCGTGATGACGCTCCATGAACCGTAGCCGCGCAGCTTCTCCATGGTACGCAGCACCTTGTCGTGGACGCTCTTGCCGCCCCAGGTCCGGCGCGTTGCATCGGTAATTTCGGCCAGCGGGCCGTCGAGCGAGAGGCCGATGCTGACATTGCGCGAGGTCAGGAAGTCGAGCGCCGCATCGTCGAGCAGTGTGCCGTTGGTCTGCAGGCCGAAGATGAAATCGTCGCCAAAGGCATCGATCGCTTCGAAGACAGCGGCCTGGTTCATCAGCGGCTCGGCGCCGTGGAAGATGGCGCGCGGCTTGCGGCCGTCCGGCATCACCGAGCGGAAATAGTCGCGCAGCTTACCGAGCGAGGCGTGCAACAGTTCGGCCGACATGTGCGTACCGCTGCTGCGCTGGGTATCGGGCAGATAGCAGTAGGTGCAGTTGAGATTGCAGCGCTCGGTCGGGTTGAGATAGACGCCGGAGGGCTTCAGTTCGAAGCGCAGGGCATGCAACTCCTGCCGGAACCCATCTGCCTTCTCGCGATAGGCGGCAAGCGTCGCCGAGTCGAGCCCCTCGCCGACCTTGCGCTTGTCGACCAGGGCCCAGAAGGCGGTATCCGGGTCGGTCAACGCGGCGTAGACATCATGGCCGATGTCGACAGGCAGAAAATGCGGGTCGCGCAGCGCTCCCTCAGGAAGCGCTGCGGTCATTTGGCCGCCTTCTTGTCCATCAGCACGTAGTGCGACAGGCCCATGCCTTCCGGGTTGCAGCTCTTACGCACGGCGATGGTCGGGGCGACCGACGCAGTCTGACTGATCGGCGTTTGCGGGTGTTTAACGGTTGAAGTCACAGTTTTGGTCATGTTCCACTCCTCGGGAATGCAAAAACAAAAAGGGCTCCGGCTGACTGCACGCTTCTCGCATGCAGTCAGCCGGAGCCCTTGCCTTGGCTCCTGATTGGTATCGATTCGTCTTCTGGCTTCCGGATCAGCCGAAGCACTGCGCCTTCCCTGCGCGGTATGCCCCGCAAGTGGCTGGTCTGGCGACCATGCAGTCTTCGTCCCCGGTTACAGCGGCGGGCCCGCCACGGATTCGCACCGTGTTCCGTATCTCGATACCGATAGGAGCGCGGATTCTCTCAAAGCGCCACGAAAACAGTCAAGTGTCTTAGAACCGGTTCACGGCCTTCCGAGCAAGAGCGCGAGAGAGGCGGGAGGAATGATCGCTCCGCCACCCAGTGCTGGGGTATCACGGCAATGCTGTGTAGTTCGCTTCGTTTGGCGATTTGAGTGTGGACACGGAAAAGGTCTTCAATGGCATGGCCAACTTTGAATGCTTCCTTGCTGATGCCACTGGGTAGCATTCGGCCCCACGCGTGCCGCAGGTATATCTGTTAGCTGGTACGTTGAAATCTGCCTTCTGAAAGCCCAAAGGGCTGCAAAGAGCACGGCACCGACGTAGGTCAGTTACAAACAGGAAAACTGCCGGAGGAAAGTGGAGCGGGCGATGAGAATCGAACTCACGGCTCTAGCTTGGGAAGCTAGGGTATTACCATTATACGACGCCCGCTCTGGGCAGAAGGCCGCATTCTAAGCGGAGAAGCCGCCGCGAACAACCTTGTCAGAGGTCGGCCAGTTTCCGGTACTGGCCGGCGTGGAAAAGCAGCGGCGCGAGATCCGGCGTCTCGCTGAATTTTTCGATGCGGCCGATGAAAACGGTGTGGTCGCCGGCGACATGCGTCGTTTCGTTGGCGACTTCGAAGCTCGAGCAGCAGGCCGGGAAGACCGGCGCCCCGCCGGCACCCGGGTGCCAGGGCAGGCCGACGAAACGGTCGGTCGGCCAGGTGGCGAAACGGTTCGAGAGATCCTGTTGGGCAACCGACAGGATGTTGATCGCGTGGTGGCTGGCCCGGCGGAAGGCTTCGAGATTGTGCGAGCCGTTGTCGAGGCACCACAGGACAAGCGGCGGCTCGAGCGATACGGCGGAGAAGGAATTGACGGTCAGGCCGATCGGATGCCCATCCGGATCGATGGCCGTGACGACGGCAATGCCGGTGGCAAAACGGCCGAGGGCATTACGCAGTGCACGGGTATCAGTTTGGGCTTGGGTCATCGGGGTCGATCAGGCTAGGGCCGGCGAAAAGGCCGTATTATCCGTGCTCCCGTAGCCGACGTCGAGGCAGAATTGGCCGTTCCCAATGCATTTACCGCACATCTGATCGCCTGGCAGCAAGTCGCCGGGCGCCACGACCTGCCCTGGCAGAAAACCCGCGATCCTTACCGCATCTGGCTTTCCGAGATCATGTTGCAGCAAACGCAGGTGACGACGGTGATCCCGTATTACCAGCGCTTCCTCGCCAGTTTTCCCGATGTCCAGGCGCTGGCGGCGGCGTCGATCGATAAGGTCAGCGAACACTGGGCCGGCCTCGGCTACTACGCCCGGGCGCGCAATCTGCACCATTGCGCCGGGCAGATTGTTGCGCTGCACGGCGGCAAATTCCCCGAATCCGCCGAACAGCTGAGCGAACTACCCGGCATCGGACGGTCCACAGCGGCGGCCGTTGCCGCTTTTGCCTTTGGCCAGCGCGCGGCAATTCTCGATGGTAATGTCAAACGCGTCCTCTGCCGGCACTTCGGGATCGCCGGCTTTCCCGGTGCAGCGGCCGTCCATAGCAAGTTATGGGAGCTGGCGGAAGAACTGCTGCCGGATAGCGGCATCGAAACCTATACGCAGGGCCTGATGGATCTCGGTGCAACGCTGTGCACGCGCAGTCGGCCGCGCTGCGCCGATTGCCCGGTGGCCGGCAGCTGCGTCGCCCGGCGCGATGGACGCCAGGGTGAATTGCCCGAGGCGCGGCCACGGGCGGCGGTGCCGGAACGCACGGCGAGCTTCGCCTTGATTGTCGACGGGTCGCGCCTGCTGCTCCAGCGGCGACCGCCGAGCGGCTTGTGGGGCGGCCTGCTGGTGCCGCCGGAGGGCGACGTTGACAGCATCCTCGCCCGGCTCGGCCTGAACGCCGCGCAGCAGCAGCCATTGCCGCCGCTGAAACATGCCTTCACGCACTTTCGCCTGACCTTGCAGCCGGTACTCTGCCGCGTCGTGGCAAACCCGAGGATTGCCGAACCAGGCCTCGAATGGGTCGATCTCGACAAGGCGGCCGAGGCCGGCGTGCCGGCGCCGATCAAGAAACTGATCAGGCTGGTAGCCAGCGCAAGGGACTGAGCCCCCAGCGCTCGTAGCTCTCGGCGCGGACGATCTGGCCGTAGTGATTGCCGACTTTCCGGGTCAGGTCGATCTCGACCGGCGTCACGTACTGGTGGCGGGCGGCGTGGTAAATGACCCGGACGATCGGGCTGAGCAGATTGTCGTGGTGCAGTTCCTCAACCACCGCCAGATGGCCGCTTTCCAGCAAAACCAGGGTGCCGACCGGATAGATCCCGACGGTGCGGACAAAGGCGGTGACCAGCGACGGGTCGAACTGGGTGCCACCCTGGTCGTACAGCTGGCGCAAGGCATCCGAGGGCGAAATGGCCGGCCGGTAGGGGCGATCCGAAGTCATCGCGTCGTAACTGTCGACAATCGCCGCCATCCGGCCGGCCACTGAAATTCCGTCGCCGGCCATGCGGTAAGGGTAGCCGCAGCCGTTATAGCGCTCGTGATGTTCGAGAACGACGGCCACCGAGGTTTCCGACAGGTGCGAGGTCGCTTCGAGAACGCTCAGCCCTTCCTCGACATGGCTCTGGACCACCGAATATTCGGCCTGCGAGAGCATGCCGGGCTTGGTGATCAGGCGGGCATCGAGGGCCGCCTGACCGATGTCCTTGAGCATGGTGCCGAGCGCCAGCTTTTCGATTTCCGGCTGCGCCATGCCTTGTTTCTGGCCAAAGGCAATGATCAGCGCCGCAGTCGCCACGGCGTGTTCGGTGGCATAGGTCGCGGCTTGCTTGAGGCGGGCCAGCGGGGCCAATGCATCCGGGTTGCGGCTGACCGATTCGATCATCTTGCTTACCACCGGTTCGAGACGGGCGGCATCGACTTCGCGGCCGGCCCGCGCGGCGAGCATCAGATCGCTCACCGTCGCGCTGGCTTCGGTGATCAGGCGGCTGGCCCGCCGGCGCTCCTCGCCCAGTGAAATCGTCGCCGGGCTGGCCTTGAGGCGCTCGGCCCGCGACATGAAGGTGCGCACCAGCAGATTGTCCGGAACCAACCGCGGCGGCGGTGGCGGCGGTAGATCGATGCCCTTGGCGGTGTCGATGCTGACCTGGACGATGCCTTCCTCGAGCAGCCGGCCGATCTGCGCTTCGTCGCGGACGAAAAAGCGCCGCCGCCAGAACGAGTGCTCCAGCCAGTGCCGATGCAGATCCACCACATACATGCCGGGCAGCAGCTGCCGAATCGGAATCTGGCGGATCACGCTGGCTATCCCGCCCTATTTCTTCGCCGCTTCGGCTTCGTGCCGTTCGGCCTGTTGCATTTTCCGGGCAACGCGGGCCTCGTGGTCCTCGCGCTTCTTGCGCTGCTGTTCCGCCTCGGCTGCCTTGCGCCGGGCGCCTTCCTCGGCTTGCCGCGCCTTGTTGGCCCGGGTCGCTGCCGCCTCGGCCTCGGCCGCCTGCCGCGCCTCGCCGGTTTCCACGGCCCGGTTCTCACGTTCGACAGCCCGTTGCGGCGCCGCCTCGGCCTGGCGCCGGTCCTTATCGGCCAGCTGTTCTTTCTTGACCGCGCGTTCCTGCGCCTTGCCCTCGATCTCCAGTTTGCTCGCCGCACGGCCGGAAAGCATGTGCTCGTGGCGTGCCTGATCGAGGCATTGGTTCACCAGAAAATTCTTCCGACATTGCGCACTTTTTTGCTCGAAAATCCGCTCCGCCTCTTCCTTGCGCGCCCGGCTTTCGCTCTGCAGCGCTTCTGCCTTGTCGAGGCGCAGCTGCCAATCGGCCTCCAGCTCCGGGCTCGGCCCGCTATCGGCGGCCAGCGCCGGACAACTGAAGGCAAGCAGCAGGATCAGGCGGGCAGCCAGTGATAGGGATCGATTTTCCATTTTTCGTAATTCTCAAAACTGGCGATGCGGTCCTGCACCTTGGCGAGATCGACGATCTCCGGCGGAATGTAGTGCTGCTGACCGGCGTGGTAAAAAATCCGCACCACCGGTTCGAGCAGGCTTTTCTCGTTTTGTTCGACGACCACGCCCATCCGCTTGCTGTCGAGCTGGACCAGCGTGCCGGTCGGGTAAATGCCGATGGCCCGGATGAAAGCCTGGACCAGCTGCGGATCGAAGTGGTGGGCGCTCCATTCGAGCAGCTTCTTCAGCGCTTGCGTCGGCGACATGCCCTTGTGATAGACGCGCTCGGAGGAAATCGCATCGTACACATCGACGATGGCCGCCATCTGCCCGTAGAGCGAAATACCCCCGCCGGCCAGCTTGTCCGGATAACCGCTGCCATCGAAACGCTCATGGTGCTGGCAGGTGACCTGCCGGGCAATTTCGCCGATACCCGGCGTCTGTTCGAGCAGCAGCCTGCCCTGCGCGACGTGCGACTGGATCCGGACATATTCATCGTCGGTCAGCTTGGCCGGCTTGTTGAGAATCTCGTCCGGTATCCGCGCCTTGCCGACGTCGTGCAGCAACCCGCCCAGCGCCATCTCCTTGATGACTTCCTTGGACAGCTTCATGCCCCGGCCGAAAGCGACCAGCAAGGCACAGACGCTGACCGAATGCTCGAAGGTGTAATCGTCGTGATTCTTCAGACGGGCCAGCGGCAGCAGCGCATCCTGGTTGCGAAAGATCGAATCGACCATGTTCTCGACCAGCGGCTCGATACGGTCGATCTGGATCTGCTGGCCCATGCGGATGTCGTCCATCATGTGGCGAACGATCTTGTTGGCTTCGCCGTGCAAGCGCCGAGCGCGCACCGATTCCTCGGTCAGCTCGGTGGCAATCGGCTTTTCCGGCGGCTTCCGGGCGATTTCCTGCAGCCGCTGGTCGAGATCGGCATTGACTTCGCGCTGGCTGCGCGCCGCCCAGACATCGGCGCCTTTGACCGTGTCGATGTACAACTCGCGGATGCCGACCTCGGCAATCTTGTCTACGGTTGCCGCATCGCGCACGTAGAAGGCATTCGACAGGAAAGGGTGATCGAGCCAGCCGCAATTCAGGTCATGGACATACATGCCGGGCTTGAGCTGGTCGATGCGAATCTGCTTGATCATGCAGAAGATTTTAGCAGCCCACCGCTATAATTCGCGGCCTTATGATCGCCCTTCGTCAAGTCACTTTTGCCCGTGCCGGCCGCCCGCTGGTCATCGATGCCTCCGTTCAGCTCCACCCCGGCTGGAAGGTCGGCGTCGTCGGCGCCAACGGGTGCGGCAAATCCAGCCTGTTTGCGCTGCTCTCCAACGAGCTGCACGCCGAATCCGGCGATGTCGAGATCCCGGCCAGCTGGCACATCGCCCGCGTCGCCCAGGAAACGCCGGCCCTGCCCGATGCGGCGCTCGAGTTCGTGCTCGACGGCGACGTCGAACTGCGCCGCGTCGAACGCGAACTGGCCGCCGCCGAAGCGGCCGGCGACGGCGTCGCGATCGGCCACCTGCATGCCCGCTATGGCGAAATCGAGGGCTACTCGGCCAAGGCCCGCGCCGCCGAAGTGCTGCACGGCCTCGGCTTCAAGGATGCCGACTTCACCCGCCCGGTCGCCGATTTCTCCGGCGGCTGGCGGGTTCGCCTCAATCTGGCCCGCGCCCTCTCCTGCCGCGCCGACCTGTTGCTGCTCGACGAGCCGACCAACCACCTCGATCTCGACGCCGTGTTCTGGCTGGAAAGCTGGCTGAAGAACACGCCGGCCACGCTGTTGCTGATTTCGCACGACCGCGACTTCCTCGATGCCGTGGTCGGCCAGATCATGTCCATCGACCTGCAACGGCTGACCCTGACCACCGGCGGCTATTCCGACTACGAACGGGCCCGCGCCGCCCGGCTGGCCACCCAGCAATCAGCCTTCGAGGCGCAGCAACGGCAGATCGCCCACCTTTCCAGCTACATCGAACGCTTTCGCGCCCAGGCCACCAAGGCCCGCCAGGCGCAGAGCCGGATCAAGATGCTGGAACGGATGGAAACGGTGGCCGCTGCCCACGTCGACTCGCCTTTCCATTTCAGCTTCCGCCAGCCAACCGCGCTGCCCGACCCGCTGCTGACGATAGAAAGAGCCTCGGCCGGCTATATCGACCGGAAGATTCTCGACAATATCTCGCTGACCCTGCGCCCGGGCTGCCGCATCGGCCTGCTCGGCCGCAACGGTGCCGGCAAATCGACGCTGATCAAGCTGCTGGCCGGCACCATCGCCCAGCAGGGCGGCGAACGCAAGGAGGCGAAAGCGCTGAACATCGGTTACTTCGCCCAGCACCAGCTCGAACAGCTGCGCCCAGACGAATCGCCGCTGCAGCACCTGGCCCGCCTCGAACCGACCACCCCGGAGCAGGAACTGCGCGACTACATCGGCGGCTTCGACTTCCGCGGCGACATGGCGATGCGCGCCATCGAACCCTTCTCCGGCGGCGAAAAATCTCGTCTGGCGCTGGCCCTGCTGATCCGCACCAAGCCCAACCTGCTGCTGCTCGACGAGCCGACCAACCACCTCGACCTCGAAATGCGCGAAGCCCTGACCTTCGCCATGCAGGATTTTGCCGGCGGCATGGTCTTCGTCTCGCACGACCGCCACCTGCTGCGCACCTGTGCCGACGAACTGCTGCTGGTCGCCGACGGCAAGGCCGAGCCCTTCGACGGTGACCTCGACGATTACGCCGCCTGGCTGGCCAGCCAGCGCAATGCCGAAAAAGCGGCCGAACCGGAGCTCCTCGCCGAAAAAACCGAGCGCCTGCAGCAGCGTGCCGACGCCAAGGCCAGCCGGCAGGCCGTGCTCGCCCAGCGCCGGCCGCTGGTCAAGGAAATCGAGCAACTGGAGAAGAAGCTTGCCAAGTGGCACGAGGAAAAGACCGCCCTGGAAGCGCAGTTTGCCGATCCGGCCTTCTACACCACGGTCGACCGGGCGAAAAGCGAGGAAATGCATAAGCAGGCCGGGCAGCTCGGCGACCAGATCGACGAGGCGGAAATGCGCTGGCTGGAAGTACATGAAGCGCTGGAAGCATTGCCGGCCGTCGACTGACCGCACCCAGCATTAGCCCACCATGACCACGCCCCCGCCCCGCCCGCCCAAACCCGACGTCTGCCTGCCGAACGGCTCGGCTGAACTGGCCATGCTCGACGTCTACATGCCGATGATGAAGTCGGCGGCGATCATCTCGGCCAGCCGCCTCGGCCTGTTCGAAGCCCTGGCCGGCGGCCCGCTGGCCATCGTCACGCTGGCCGCGAAAATCCACGCCAGCCTGGAAGGTACGGCCCGCCTGGTCGATTTCCTGGTCAGCATCGGTTATCTCGAGGAACAGGATGACTGCGTCGCCAATTCGGCCAGTACCCAGCGCTGGTTCACCAGCGCCGGCCAGATCGACTACACGCCGGGCGTGCTGTGGACGCATGCCGCCTGGTCGATGATGGGCAACCTGGCCGAAGCGGTGAAAGCCGGCATGCCGGAAAAGACGCTGTGGGACAATATGCTCGAACAACCGGAGCTCGGCCCGCTATTCTCGTCCTACATGCGGGCTTTTTCGCACGATCTCGGCCCCGACCTGCTCAAGCACGTGCCGATTGCCGACGGCCACCAACGCCTGCTCGACCTCGGCGGCTCGCACGGCCTGCATTCGATCCGCTTCTGCCAGCGCTATCCGCAGCTCGAAGCGCTGATCGTCGATCTGCCGACGGCTTTGGCCGACACCGCCACCACCATCGAACAGGAGCAGCTCTCCGACCGCGTCCGCCTGCGCCCGGGCGACGTCCTGCATTGGGACTGGGGCGGTCAGCACGATGTCGTCTTCTACCTGTCGGTCGCCCACAACCAGAGCGCCGACGACAACCGCCAGGTCATCGCCAAAATCGGCGAGACGCTGCGCCCCGGCGGTTTGCTGGTCATTCACGAATACCTGCACGACGAGACGCCCAGCGCCTTCCAGGCCGCTTTCCGTCTGACGCTGCTCTACGAGACCGGGACCCGCACCTATCATTACGACGACTACACCGAATGGCTGACGGCGGCCGGTTTCACGGCAATCGAGCGGATCGATCTCGACCCGCTGGAAAAGGGTTCGCTGATCCTCGCCCGACGCTAACTTAATGCCCGGAAGCCGCGGCAAAGCAGGCGAAATCCACGCCGCATCAGGTAAAATTTCGTCTTTCCGAACACCTCCGCAGGAGCCTCACCGTGCAAATCGTCTGCCTTGACCTCGAAGGGGTCCTCGTCCCTGAAATCTGGATCGAATTCTCCAAGCGGACGGGCATTCCCGAGCTGATGCGCACGACGCGCGACGAGCCGGACTACGACAAGCTGATGACCTACCGCCTGGACATCCTGCGCCAGCACAAGCTCGGCCTGCCGGACATCCAGAAGGTGATTGGCGAAATGGGCCCGATGCCGGGTGCCCGCGCCTTCCTCGACAAGCTGCGCGAGGATTACCAGGTCGTCATCCTGTCCGACACCTTCTACGAATTCGCCCATCCGCTGATGCGTCAGCTCGGCTGGCCGACGCTGTTCTGCCATTCGCTGGAAGCCGACACGGAAGGCATGCTGGTCGCCTACCACCTGCGCATGCCGGACCAGAAGCGCGAAGCGGTCAAGCGCTTCAAGGAACTGAAATTCACCATCGTCGCCGCCGGCGACAGCTACAACGACACGGCGATGCTCGGCGAAGCCCACGGCGGCATCCTGTTCCACCCGCCGGAAAACGTCATCCGCGAATTCCCGCAGTACCCGGTCGTGCTGAACTACGACGACCTGCGCAGTGAAATCGACAAGGCTTTTTTAGCTGCCTAGTTGCCCGGGATCCAGTTACCTGGCAAGACCAAACCCACTGGATCCCCGATCCCAATAGCTCGATCCTGAAAAGCCATGCTACGCAACCGTTTCTACACGCTATCCGCCTCCTGCCCCGACCAGGTGGGCATCATCGCCAGGGTATCCGGCTTCATCGCCGAACACGGCGGCTGGATTCTCGAATCGAGTTTCCATTCGGATGTGCTGACCAGCCGCTATTTCATGCGCATCGAGATCAAGGCCGATTCACTGCCTTTCCTGCTCGCCGAATTCCGCGAACGCTTCGCCAACGAAGTCGCCGATCCGCTGCAAATGACTTGGCAGATCAACGATAGCGCGGTCAAGAAACGGGTCGTCATCCTGGTGTCCAAGCAGGAACACTGCCTCTACGACCTGCTGGCGCGCTGGCAAGCCAAGGAACTGGACATCGAAATCCCCTGCGTCATTTCCAACCACGACACCTTCCGCGGTTTCGTCGAATGGCACGGCATCCCTTTCCATCACCTGCCGGTCACCGCCGACAACAAGAAGGGGTCCTACGCCGAAATGGCGCGGATTTTCGATGATGTGCGCGGCGATACGATGGTCCTCGCCCGCTACATGCAGATCCTCTCGCCGGAACTGTGCGATGCGCTGCCCGGCAAGATCATCAATATCCACCACTCCTTCCTGCCCAGCTTTGCCGGCGCCCGGCCTTACCACCAGGCCTACGAGCGCGGCGTCAAACTGATCGGCGCAACCTGCCATTACGTGACCAGCGAACTCGATGCCGGGCCGATCATCGAGCAGAACGTCATCCGCATCGACCATTCCGATTCGCCGGAAGACATGGTGCGCTACGGCAAGGACATCGAAAAGACCGTGCTGGCCCGTGGCTTGCGCTATCACCTGGAAGACCGGGTGCTGGTCCATGGCAATAAAACCATAGTCTTCCGCTAGACCATGCTGATCCGCCGCGACAGATCGCTGCTACTGCTCGTCGATATCCAGCAAAAGCTGGCTCCGGCGATCTTCGCCGGCGATGCAGCGATTGCCAACAATGTCCGCCTGCTTGCCGGCGCCCGGCAACTGGGCATACCGCGCTTCGTCTCCGAACAGTATGTGCGCGGACTCGGCGCCAGCGTCGCGGCGATCCGCGATGCGGCGGGCGATGCCCGGTTTTTTGAAAAAATGCATTTTTCCTGCACCGGCGAACCCGGGGTCATCGAGATGCTGCGCGCCACCGGCCGCCGGCAGGTCATCCTGACCGGCATGGAAACTCACGTCTGCGTGCTGCAAAGCGCCTTCGGCCTGATTGAGGCCGGCTTTACCGTTTTTCTCGTCGCTGACGCCGCGTCGTCGCGCACAGCGGAAAACCGCTCGGCCGCCATCGAGCGGATGCAGGCCGGCGGCGTCCATATCGTCACCACCGAGATGGTCCTCTTCGAGTGGCTGCAGCAGGCCGGTACCGACGAGTTCCGGGCCCTGCTCCCGCTGATCAAGTAACTCCCAATAAAAAACGGGCACCCGAAGGTGCCCGAAAGGAGAGAGACTGCGGTGTTGCTTAGTGGTGGTAGGCGGTTTCGCCGTGCGAGGTCAGGTCGAGGCCTTCGCGCTCTTCCTCTTCCGGCACCCGCAGACCGATCACGATATCCACCAGTTTGTAAGCGACGATCGAGACGACACCGGACCAGACGATCACGGTACCGACACCCCAGATCTGGCTGATCACCTGAGCAGTCATGTCGTAGGCGCCAACCGCGTTGGCGACGTAGTCATAGACGCCCGTGCCGCCCAGGGCCGGATCGGCGAAGACACCGGTCAGGATGGCACCGAGGATGCCGCCGACACCATGCACACCGAAGACGTCGAGCGAGTCGTCGGCACCGAGCAGCTTCTTCAGGCCATTGACGCCCCACAGGCAGACCACACCAGCCAGCAGGCCGATGATGATGGCGCCCATGACACCGACGAAGCCAGCCGCCGGGGTGATCGCCACCAGACCAGCAACGGCGCCGGAAGCGGCACCCAGCATCGAAGGCTTACCCTTCAGGATCCACTCGGCAAACATCCAGGAGAGCGCGGCGCAGGACGTCGCCACCCAGGTGTTGACCATGGCCAGAGCAGCACCGCCGGAAGCTTCGAGGGCGGAACCGGCATTGAAGCCGAACCAGCCGAACCACAGCAGCGAAGCACCGATCATCGTGAAGGTCAGCGAGTGCGGGGCCATCGAGACATTGCCCAGGCCAGTCCGCTTGCCGATCATGTAGGCACCGACCAGACCGGCCATCGCGGCATTGATATGCACCACGGTACCGCCGGCGAAGTCGAGCGCGCCCTTCTGGAACAGGAAGCCGGCCGTCTTGCCAGCCGCTTCACCGGCTGCCGCATCGATGTAGGCATCCGGACCAGCCCAGTACCAGACCATGTGCGCCATCGGGATGTAGGACAGCGTGAACCAGATCACCATGAAGACCAGAATCGCGGCAAACTTGGCGCGTTCGGCAAAGGAGCCGACGATCAGGCCGCAGGTGATGGCGGCAAAAGCGCCCTGGAAGACGACGTAAGCCAGTTCGGAGATGTTCACACCCTTGGTGAAGGTAGCCGCCACGGAATCAACCGTGACCCCCTTCAGGAAGAGCTTGTCCAGCACGCCGAAGAAGGCATTGCCTTCGGTAAAGGCAGCGGAGTAGCCGTAGATCACCCAGAGAACCGAGATCAGCGAGAAGGTGACGAAGACCTGCATCAGCACCGACAGCATGTTCTTGGTGCGGACCAAACCGCCGTAGAACAGGGCGAGGCCGGGAATGGACATCAGGATGACCAGCGCAGCGCTGATCATGACCCAGGCGTTGTCACCCTTGTTGGGCGGAATCGGCGCTGCGGCAGGAGCGGCAGCGGCCGGAGCAGCCTCCGCAACAGCGGCGGGAGCGGCGGCGGCATCAGCGGTTGCTGCCGGGGCAACGACAGCGGCAGCCGCTACCGGTTCGGCAGCCTTTTCTTCGGCCCAGGCCGGTGCGCCGAATGCGACGGCACCAACGACGGCCAGCAATGCGATCAAGCGTTTCATGGTGCGCTCCTTACAGGGCATCGGTGCCGGTTTCACCGGTCCGGATGCGAATGACTTGTTCGAGGTCGAAGACGAAAACCTTGCCGTCGCCGATCTTGCCGGTACTGGCCGATTTTTCGATGGCTTCAATGACCTGCTCGATCTGATCGGACTTGACGGCGGCCTCGATCTTCACTTTGGGCAGAAAATCGACGACATATTCAGCGCCCCGATACAGCTCGGTATGCCCTTTTTGCCGGCCGAACCCCTTCACTTCGGTAACCGTGATGCCTTGCACGCCGATGGCGGACAAGGCTTCACGCACTTCGTCAAGCTTGAACGGCTTGATGATGGCGGTAACGAATTTCATGATGAGTATTCCTCACAAGATTGAAATTTTTGGTTCCCCCGCTGGCACCGGCCGGGACACCGGCGGGGGAAGGTAAAGTGCTTAGAAAGAGCGGGAAACCGAGAGGACGGCGATGCCACGACCGGCATCCTTGGACTTGCTGCCGAGGGTGCCATTGGCATTCAGCGAGTTCGAGAAGCAGTAGAACTCAGCCGATCCGCAATCGCCCTTGGCGCTGGTACCGACGTACGAAGCGCCAACCACCCAGCCGCTGAAGTCCTTGGTCACGCCAACCTTCCAGTCGGTGTAATCGATCTTGTCGGACCCGGTGGTGCCCGAGTAGCGATAGTCCTTGGCGAACAGATGACCAACGTGGCCGTTGACACCCCAGCCGCCGCCCAGATCATAGTTGGCGCCGAAATCGAGGTAGCTGGTGCCGCTCGAGTCGGGCAGAGAGAAATAGTCGGTGACGGCGTAGGAGTACTTGAGGGAGAGGAACTTCCAGCTCAAACCGACATAGATCTCGCCATTGTCGACGGTGCCGTTGACGGTCTTGCCCGGATTCTTCGAATTGGTACGGGAAAGCGGCGAAGCGTTTGAGCCCGGGTAGTAGTAGTACAGGCCGCCAACGTCGATCCCGAAGTCACCGACGGCGAACTTGTAGCCACCGTAGAAGTCCATTTCAATGTTGCCTTCCGGGAAACCGGCGCCGGAAGAAACGTTGGAGTTCCAGTTACCGGCATAGAAGCCGCTGGAGTGCGAGTAATCAAAGCCACCTTGCACAGCCGGCTTGCCGAAGGTTTGATCGATGCCACGGAAACGGTAGCTGGAGAACACACCGACGTTGGCGGTCAGGGTATGCGGGCTGGCTTCGGCCTCGGCGGCGGGAGCGGCGGTCTGGGCAAAAGCCGGAACAGCAAAGGCGCCAAACAGAGCCAGGGCAATAATGGATTTCTTCATGGTTTATCTCCTGTAGAACGGGTCAAATGCAAAACTTAATTTGTGCAGGACAGCAATAGCAGAAGGCGTGCCAGATGGAATTTTTGATTGAAATCATATGTTTTGCCTTGTTACTGTAGATGCTGCGCCAGCTTTACGCACCAAAATCGTGCGGTTACAGATCGTCACGCACCACGCACGAGCAATGCTTGAAAAGGGCCGGTTTGGACCCTGTGTTACAGTGTCGCATCTCGGAGGAACACCATGCTCGACCCAAAAATCCTGGAAGATTTCGGCGCCAAAATGAGCGCGCTGCTGGCCAATTCACCGGCCAAGGACATTGAAAAGAATGCCAAGGCCATGATGAGCGGCGTATTTGCCAAGCTCGATCTGGTAACCCGTGAGGAATTCGACGTGCAGGCCGAAGTTCTCGCCCGTACCCGGGCGAAACTCAAGGATCTGGAAGCCCGCGTCGACGCGCTGGAAAAAGCCCGCGCGGGCCAGTAATCCAGCATGGCGCTGGCCATTGCTCACAGCCGCGGGCTGGACGGCCTGAATGCGCAGCCGGTCACGGTCGAAGTGCATCTCGCCAGTGGCCTGCCGAGTTTTACGCTGGTCGGCCTGCCCGACACCGAGGTCAAGGAAGCACGCGACCGGGTGCGGGCCGCCATCGTCAATTCCGGTTTTGAATTCCCCAGCAAGCGGATCACCGTCAATCTGGCGCCCGCCGACCTGCCCAAGGAATCCGGCCGCTTCGACCTGCCGATCGCCATCGGCATTCTGGCGGCCAGCAACCAGACGTCCGGCAAAGCGCTGGCCGACTACGAGTTTGCCGGTGAGCTTTCGCTCTCCGGCGAATTGCGGCCGATCCGCGGGGCGCTGGCCATGGCCCTGCAAACCGCCGGCAACGGCAAGGCTTTCATCCTGCCCGAAGCGAGCGCCCGGGAAGCCGCCTTGACCGGCGCCGGCGAGATCCTTTCGGCCACCTCGCTGCTCGCCGTCTGCGCCCATCTGTCGGGGCAGGCCCTGCTGCCAACCGCCGTTGCGGAAGCCGGCGAAAACCTGCCGGTTTTCCCCGACCTGACTGAAGTGCGCGGCCAGGCCCAAGCCAAGCGGGCTCTGGAAATTGCCGCAGCCGGCAATCATTCGCTGCTGATGGTCGGCCCGCCGGGCTCCGGCAAGTCGATGCTGGCGGCTCGCCTGCCGGGCCTGATGCCGGCGTTGCACCCGGCAGCAGCCAAGGAATCGGCGGCGGTCCTGTCGCTGGTCGGCCAGTTCCGGCCGGCAGCATTCGGCGTTCGCCCCTATCGCCAGCCGCACCACACCGCGTCGGCCGTCGCCTTGGTGGGCGGTGGTAATCCACCACGCCCGGGCGAAATCAGCCTGGCGCATCAAGGCGTTCTGTTCCTCGACGAGCTGACGGAGTTCGACCGGAAAGTCCTGGAAACCCTGCGCGAGCCCCTCGAAACCGGGCGTATCCACATCGCCCGCGCCGCCCGCCAGGCCGAGTTTCCCGCCGAGTTCCAACTGGTCGCGGCGATGAATCCCTGCCCCTGTGGCTTTCTCAGTCACGGTAACGGGAAATGCCGGTGTACACCGGATCAGATCGCCCGCTACCGCGGCAAGCTGTCCGGACCTTTCCTCGACCGTATCGACCTGCTCCTCGAAGTACCGGCCCTGCCGGCCGAGGCGCTGACCGGCAAGGCCGATGGCGAAAGCTCGGCGACCGTCCGGGCCCGCGTCGAAACGGCACTGGCTCGCCAGATGGCACGCCAGAACAAGGTCAATGCCCGACTGAACGCCGGCGAAGTCGATATCCACTGCGAGCCGGACGAAGCCGGGTGCAAGCTGCTCAAGCAGGCGACGACCCAGCTCGACCTGTCGGCCCGGGCCTGGCACCGGATACTCAAGGTCGCCCGGACCATTGCCGACCTGGCCGGCAGCGACGCCATCCGCGCCGCCCACATCGGCGAAGCCATCCAGTATCGCCGGTTTGCCCGTGGCTGAACGGGAAAGCCGGGCCAGCACGCGCGGCATTGCGCTGCTTCTGGCAGCCCTGTCGGCCCTTGGGCCGTTTTCGATCGATGCCTATCTGCCCTCCTTCCACGACATCGCCAACAAACTGGGAGCCAGTCAGATCGAGGTGCAGCAGACGCTGTCGGCCTACCTGCTCGCCTTTGCCGTGATGACCCTGTGGCATGGCGCGATTTCCGATCGTTTCGGCCGCCGCCGCGTCATCCTGATCGCCCTCGGTCTGTTCGCGCTGGCCTCGGCCGGCTGCGCCTTCGCCACGCGCATCGAGCAACTGTGGTTCTGGCGCGCCATGCAGGGGATCACTGCCGGCGCCGGGATCGTCATCAGCCGGGCGATCGTTCGCGACCTGTACGACGGAGCCTCGGCCCAGCGCCTGATGTCGCAGATCACCATGATGTTCGCGCTGGCCCCGGCCATCGCGCCGGTCATCGGCGGCTGGCTGCAGACTTTCTTCGGCTGGCGCTCGGTTTTCGCCTTTCTGGTGCTGGCGACCGCCGCGCTCTGGCTGGCCTGCTGGAAACTGCTGCCGGAAACCCTGCCGCCGGAAAAGCGCCAGTCGCTGCAACCGGCCTACCTCGGCCGCACCTACTGGAAGGTCATGACCTCGCCCGCCTTCCTGTTCGCCTGCGCCGCGCTGTCGCTGAACTTTGCCGGATTCTTCATCTACGTGCTGTCCGCCCCGGTGTTTCTGATGACCCATCTCGGCCTCCCGGAAACCGGCTTTCTCTGGCTGTTCGGGCCGGCCATGGGGGGCCTGATGACCGGCTCCTGGCTGTCCGGCCGGCTGGCCGGAAAACGCTCGTTGAGCCAGACCATCGCGCTGGGCTACGGCGTCATGATCGTCGCCGTCAGCATCAACCTCGGCCTCAACCTGACGCTGCCGCCAGCCTTGCCATGGAGCGTCCTGCCGCTCTTCGTCTACACCACCGGCATGGCGCTGGCGATGCCCTGCCTGACCATCATGGCACTCGACCCCTTCCCGGAACAGCGCGGTCTGGCCGCCTCCTGCCAAACATTTTTCCAGTCGAGCTTCAACAGCCTGGCGGCGGGGCTGATCGCCCCGGCCTTGTGGGCATCGACGCTCAACCTAGCCTTCGGCATGGCCGGCCTAATGCTGCTCGGCGGCATCGCCGCCCTGGCCCACCAGCGCTCACGATTGCTGCCAGGGTAAGCCGCGGTGGCGCCAGCCGCCCAGCGTCCCGCGATGAAAATTCTCATCGAGCGGCCCCTCGAAACCTTCCAGCACGTTGATCACCGTCGCAAAACCGGCGGCTTCCAGCGCTTCGCCGGCATAGACCGAGCGGTGGCCGCTGCGGCAGATCAACAACACCGGCCGGTTCAGATCGCCCTTGACCAGGCGTTTCACCTTGTCGGCAAATTCCGGGTCGATATCCCAATCCGGCGCCTCCTGCCAGGCGACATGCTCGGCCCCGACCGGATGGCCGACGTACATGTGCTCGATTTCCGTCCGACAATCGACGAGTATCGCCTCCGGCCGCTGCTGCAACAGGGCATGGGCGGCACAGGGATCAAGTTGCTGCATGGTTTTTCCGAAAATAAGGAACGGCCGATATTATGAAAGCAAGGCAGCGGAAACGGAAACCATCGAGGTTTTGACAATCGCCCCGCTTGCCGCATTACAGTATTCCCCTCCCCGCCAAACCGGAGCCTTCATGAAACTGTCCGCCTGGATCACCACGGCCGCCGCGGCCCTTGGCGCCGCCCTGCTGCCGGCCTGCGATATCGTCAATCTGCCGCAGATCAAACCCGGCCAGACCACCGCCGCCGAGGTGCGCAGCCGCATGGGCGAACCGGGCTTCGAGCACTGGAATGACGATGGCACGGCGACCTGGGAATACAGCCGGCAGCCGATGGGCGTGCATTGCTACATGATCAGCTTCGACCGCCAACAGGTTGTCAGCAAGATGGAACAGGTGCTGACCGAGGCCAACTATGCCCGGGTACGCGACGGCATGGCCAAGGATGATGTCCGCCGCCTGCTCGGCGCCCCGGCGTCGAAGGTGGTTTTCGACAATCTGAAGGAAGAAATCTGGGAATGGCGGGTCGAAGGCATGCCGCCCAGCGAGGAAACCTACTTCATGGTGCATTTCGACACCGGCCACGGCGGCGTCAAGAAGACCTCTAAACGCATGGCGATGAAAGGCTAAATAAATCAAGGCACTTGGCAGCCCGGACGGCGGACAGTAAACTACGCCTTCTGCCGAGGAGCGCTGCGACCCTTTCAGGGGCCAGGCTCGGCAATGATCAACGGCGCTCGCAAACCCGAAACCGGTTTGTGGCGCCGTTCGTTTTTGCGGCGTCCCCGGTGTGTTTCCGCTTTGCCGAGGTGATCATGATGCAACCCGACCGTACCGCCGAACTCTCCACCCTGCTCGCGCAGCGCCTGCTTATTCTCGATGGCGCCATGGGCACCATGATCCAGCGTCACGGCCTGCAGGAAGCGGATTATCGCGGCGAGCGGCTGAAGGATCACCCGCACGACCTGAAGGGCAACAACGACCTGCTGGTCATCACCCGGCCGGACGTCATCGGCGGCATTCATCGCGGCTATCTGGAAGCCGGGGCCGATATCCTCGAAACCTGCACCTTCAACTCGACCTCCGTTTCGCAGGCCGACTACAACCTGAGCGAACTGGTCTATGAGCTGAACTTCGAGGGCGCCCGGCTGGCCCGTCAGCTGTGCGACGAATTCACCGCCGCCAACCCGGCCAAGCCGCGTTTCGTCGCCGGCGTCCTCGGCCCGACCAGCCGTACCGCTTCGATCTCGCCGGACGTCAATGACCCCGGCTACCGTAACGTCAGCTTCGACGAATTGGTCGCCAACTACATCGAGGCGATCACCGGCCTGGTCGAAGGCGGCGCCGACATCCTGCTCGTCGAAACGGTGTTCGATACGCTGAACGCCACAGCCGCGCTGTTCGCCATCGAAACCTTTTTCGACCGCGCCCAGCGCCGCTGGCCGGTGATGATTTCCGGGACGATCACCGACGCTTCCGGCCGCACGCTGTCCGGCCAGACCGCCGAAGCCTTCTGGAATTCGCTGAACCACATCAAGCCCTTGTCGTTTGGCCTGAACTGCGCGCTCGGCGCCAAGGAACTGCGCCAGTACGTCGAGGAACTGTCGCGCGTCTGCGACTGCTACGTCTCCGCCCACCCGAACGCCGGCCTGCCCAACGCCTTCGGCGGCTACGACGAAACGGCCGAGATGCTGGCTGACGAGATCGAGAGCTGGGCGAAGAGCGGCATCGTCAATATTGTCGGCGGCTGCTGCGGCACCTCGCCGGAACACATTCAGGCCATCGCCGAACGCGTCGCCGCGGTCACGCCGCGCGCCGTGCCGGTAATCGAAAAGAAGCTGCGCCTGTCCGGTCTCGAACCGTTCAATGTCGGCGCCGATTCGCTCTATGTGAATGTCGGCGAGCGGACCAACGTCACCGGCTCCAAGGCCTTCGCCCGGATGATTCTCGAAGGCCGTTTCGACGATGCGCTGGCCGTCGCCCGCCAGCAGGTCGAAAACGGCGCCCAGATCATCGACATCAACATGGACGAGGCGATGCTCGATTCGCTGGCCGCGATGGATCGCTTCCTCAAGCTGATCGCTTCGGAACCGGATATTTCCCGCGTGCCGATCATGATCGACTCGTCGAAATGGGAAGTCATCGAAGCCGGCCTGAAGTGCATCCAGGGCAAGGGCATCGTCAATTCCATCTCGATGAAGGAAGGCGAAGCCAAGTTCGTCGAACAGGCCAGGCTAGCCCGCCGCTACGGTGCGGCGGTCATCGTCATGGCCTTCGACGAACAGGGCCAGGCCGACACCTACGCCCGCAAGACCGAAATCTGCCAGCGCGCCTACGAGTTGCTGTTGAGCATCGGCTTCCCGGCCGAAGACATCATTTTCGACCCGAACATCTTCGCCATCGCCACCGGCATCCCGGAACACAACAACTACGCCGTCGATTTCATCAATTCGGTGCGCTGGATCAAGCAGAACCTGCCGCACGCCCACATTTCCGGCGGCGTCTCCAACGTTTCCTTCAGCTTCCGCGGCAACGACGCCGTGCGCGAGGCGATCCACACCGTCTTCCTCTACCACGCCATCCAGGCCGGCATGACCATGGGCATCGTCAATGCCGGCATGCTCGGCATCTACGACGATCTGGAACCGGTGCTCCGGGACAAGGTCGAGGACGTGGTGCTCAACCGCCACCCGGACGCCGGCGAAGCGCTGGTCGATTTCGCCCAGACCGTCAAGGAAGGCAAGGCCAAGGACAGCGGCCCCGATCTCAGCTGGCGCGAACAATCCGTCGAAAAGCGCCTGGAACATGCGCTGATCAAGGGCATCACCGATTTCGTCGTGGCCGACACCGAGGAAGTGCGCGCCAAGCTGGAAGCCGAAGGCAAGCCGCCGCTCGCCGTCATCGAAGGCCCGCTGATGAACGGCATGAACCACGTTGGCGACCTGTTCGGCGCCGGCAAAATGTTCCTGCCGCAGGTCGTCAAATCGGCCCGCGTCATGAAACAGGCGGTCGCCCACCTGCTGCCCTACATCGAGGCGGAAAAGACCCGCACCGGCCTGGGCAGCAAGGGCAAGATCCTGATGGCCACGGTCAAGGGCGATGTGCACGACATCGGCAAGAACATCGTCGGCGTGGTGCTCGGCTGTAACGGCTATGACGTCGTCGACCTCGGCGTCATGGTCAGTTGCGACAACATCCTGAAGGCGGCGCTCGAGCATCGCGTGGACATCATCGGCCTGTCCGGCCTGATCACGCCCTCGCTCGAGGAAATGGCCCACGTTGCTAGCGAAATGCAGCGCCTGAAGATGAAGCAGCCGCTGCTCATCGGCGGCGCGACGACCAGCCGCGCCCACACCGCGATCAAGATCGCCCCCAACACCGAAGGCGCCGTGGTCTACGTGCCGGATGCCTCGCGCGCCGTCGGCGTCGCCACCAAGCTGCTGTCGATCGACCAACGCGACGGCTACATGGCCGAGATCGTCGCCGAATACGAAACCGTGCGCGCCGAACACGCTGGCCGCAAGGGCGCCACGCTGGTCACGCTGGAAGAAGCCCGGGCCAACCGTTTCACGTGGAACGAAGCCTACACACCGGTCGCGCCGCAACAACCGGGCCGCCACACGCTGACGCTGGACCTCGCCAAGCTGGTGCCCTACATCGACTGGTCGCCCTTCTTCCAGAGCTGGGACCTGGCCGGCCGCTACCCGGCCATCCTGCAAAACGACGTGGTCGGCGAAACCGCCCGCCACCTGTTCGCCGACGCCCAGGCCATGCTGGCCAAAATCGTCGATGAAAAATGGCTCACCGCCAAAGCCGTGTTCGGCCTCTACCCGGCCCGTGGCGACAACGAAGACATCATCATCTACGGCGATGAAAGCCGGCAAAGCGAACTCACCCGCTGGGTCGGCCTGCGCCAGCAGCACAAGCAGCCTAAGGGCCGGTTCAACGTCGCGCTGGCCGACTATGTCGGCGAAAACGATTACATCGGCGCTTTTGCGGTCACCGCCGGTCTCGGCATCGACGAACACGTCGCCGCCTTCGAAAAGGCCAATGACGACTATTCGGCGATCATGCTCAAATCGCTCGCCGACCGTTTCGCCGAAGCTGCAGCCGAATGGCTACACGCAGAAGTACGCACTCACTACTGGGGTTACGCCAGCGACGAGAAACTCGACGCCGACGCGCTGATCGCCGAGCAATACCAAGGCATCCGCCCCGCCCCCGGCTACCCGGCCTGCCCGGACCACACGGCCAAGCGCGAACTGTTCGCCCTGCTCGATGCGCCAAACACGGCCGGCATGCACCTCACCGAGTCCTACGCGATGACCCCGGCAGCAGCGGTGTCCGGCTTCTACATCGGGCATCCAGCGGCTGCCTACTTCGCCATTCCGAAGATCGGCAGGGATCAGTTGGAGGATTGGGCTGAACGGAAACAAATGGCGGTGAAGGATGCGGAGTATTGGCTGGCGCCGTTGCTCTGATTTTTCGGCACCACGCGGCGGTTGATTTGGTCACCTGATCGACCGCCGCTTTCCGCCCTGCGAGGCGTCTCAGTTTTTTGCTGTGTAGCTGTACCGAATGGCTCCGACGTGCTCAAGGCTGACTTCAATACTTTGACTTCCCGACGATAGCTTCAAAACTCGATGGGGTTAAGGCGAGTTTGAGAACATCATCTCCCATAAGCAAGCCGCATCCAGGACATTGATGCCAGCACTCCATGTGTGCGTCTAGCGAAACTCCACGCCCCTCCTTGATTTCCCAGTTATAGCTGCATTTTGGACACCGAGCCTGTGGTGCGATATATCGACTCTCAAATACCCGTAGAAATAAAAAGGCAGCACCGGGGCCAACCATCATTCCTAAATAAACTTTAGTTGCAGATTTGGGCGACGAGTTTGGTGCAACTAAATCCCAGATGACTGCAATGCTTATCCCGAACAAATATCCAATCAAAAGAATCACGTTTCGCTTCGTGCGATTGCGTCGGGCTAAAGCTTTTGCCTCAAGAGTTTTAGATGCAATGTCAGGCGCGATGTACGGCATGAATAAATCCGAAACATTCGTGAACAATGGAACGGATAATCATATCGGATACCGGAATACTGCTCGTGGCCAAACTGAGGCACTCTTCACCACTGTGACACCCGTTCGAGCCCCTTGAGAGTCGCCGAGCAACGCAGGCTTGAGCGGATAAGGGCGAGGACTGTTTGAGGGCCGCAGGCCCGAGTTCCGCAGCCCCCGCTCAAGACGAGTAGCACAGGGGACCGGGCGCAGCCCGGCGACGACCCAGGGGTCGCCTTTTCTTTGGCTACTTTCTTTTGGCGAAGCAAAAGAAAGTACGCCCGCCCCCAAGGCGGAACACAGCGGCAAATCAACGACGCCACCCAATTCAAGCGCGAAATCGACGAAAATGCCCCCATGCCCCCCGAACAAAACGTGGACCTCACCCCCTTCAACACCCTCGCCCTCCCCGGCCAGGCCGCCCGCTACCAACGAATTACCACCCCCGAGCAGTTGACCGCGGCCAACCTGGCCAACGAGAAGCGTTTCATCCTCGGTGGCGGCAGCAATCTGGTGTTAACCGGCGATTTCCCCGGTCTGATCCTGCACATGGCGATCCCCGGCAAGCGGCTGCTAACGGAAGACGCCGAGGCTTGGTACATCGAAGCCGGCGCCGGCGAAAACTGGCATGACTTCGTGCAATGGGCGCTGGCGCAAGGCTGGCCGGGACTGGAGAACCTCAGCCTGATTCCCGGCACGGTCGGGGCCGCGCCGATCCAGAATATCGGCGCCTACGGGCTGGAAGTCGGCGAGTGTTTCCATTCACTGACCGCCTGGGATTTTGAAAAACAGGCTGTCGTCGGTTTTGACCGTAAATCCTGCCGCTTCGCCTACCGCGATAGCCTGTTCAAGCAGCAAGGCTGGCATTTGAACGGCCGGATGGCGATCACTTCGGTGGTTTTCCGTCTGCCGAAGGCCTGGCGGCCGAATATTCGCTACGCCGACGTGACGCAGCAACTGGCGGCGCAGGAAGTCGCCAGGCCGACGCCACTCGACATCGCCGCCGCGATCATCGCCGTGCGCCAGCGCAAGCTGCCCGACCCGACGCAGATTCCCAACACCGGCAGCTTTTTCCACAATCCCGTCGTCGAGGCCAGCCTGGCCGAACGGATCGCCGCCGATTACCCCGGCCTGCCGCGCTATCCGCAGCCGGATGGCCGGGTCAAGCTGGCCGCCGGCTGGCTGATCGAGCAGGCCGGCTGGAAAGGCAAAGACCTCGGACCGGTCGGCATGTACGAAAAACAGGCGCTGGTTCTGGTCAATCGCGGCGGCGCCACCGGCGCCGATGTCCTGCGCACCATGGCCGCGGTACAGGCGGCCGTCCAGGCGCGCTTCGGCGTGGCGCTTACTCCGGAACCGATATTTCTTTGACGTACAGGCAGGCGGCGATGCCGGTGGCCAGCGCATCGGCCATTCTGGCCTGACGCTCCGGATCGAGCAGCTCCAGTTCTTCTTCCCGATGCTTGATCACCCCGGCCTCGAAAAGCACGGCCGGCAGCGTCGTCCGGTAGAGAACGACGAGATTGTCGTAATACCAGACGCCATTCTCGGCGTCGGCCGGAACATGCTTGCGGCTGTGCCAGGGCGTCGGGATGAAGCCGGCCCGCCGCAGCACGGCGCCAATGGTCGAGGCACAGCGCAGGCTGGTGGCGAGATCGGGATTCTGCGCCGAGACGAAAATGCCGAAGCCGCGCTTGACCTCGGTATAACTCGCCTGGCGCCCATCCCACTCCCAGAACTGCAGGTAACGCTCGCTGACCGAATCATGATGCAAGGCGATGAAGAAATCGCTGCCGACCGCCTGCTGCGGACGCTCGGCCAGGCTGCCGATATCGCCGGCAAAATTGATTTCGCGAACCGCCAGCCCATGGTCGATCAGGGCGTTCGCCAGCACCCCGGCGAGCTGCCGATTGAACTCGAATTCGGGGCGGCCACGCGCACTGATCGCACCACTATCCTTGATGCCGTGTCCGACATCGACAGCGACCAGCGGCGCTGCCGATAACGCTGCGGTAGACAGCCAAGCGAGGATAAAAAGCAGAATGCGCAGGAAAGTCATGCGCAAATTATCGCGGCAATCTAAAATAATTTGCTTCCGGACAGACAATATTCCCCGCGCTTTCTTGCCGCCTGTTGCCTGCCAACCCTGTCATGAGCAAACGGCAAGCCGATTTCGCCATGGATTGGCTCCCCCGCCAGAAAGCGCATAGCAATGACGAACGAGAAGAATCTGCCACGCGGTTCAACCGCCCACCAGCCCGACCTGAGCTGGAGCCAGGTCCGCGAAACGGTGCTGATGCTGGAACTGGCCGCCGTCCAGATCGAGTCGGCGATGAAGGACAGCAACGCCTCGGTCGAGGTCCTGGCGGACTCCTTCACTACCATGGCCGGCTACATGCGGATGATTTCCGACACCGTGCAGACGCTGCCCGACCAGGGCGAGGTCGGCGTCGCCAAACAAAGCCTGAGCGGCGTCTCCGACCATGTCGCAGGCATGGTGAACCAGGCCATCATCGCCTTTCAGTTTTACGACAAACTGGTCCAGCGTCTGGCCCATGTCGGACTCAGCCTTGGCGACCTGAGCAATCTGGTCGGCGACAGCCGCCGTCTGTTCAATCCCGGCGAATGGGTCGACCTGCAGCAAAAAATCCGGGGTAAATACACGACCCGCGAGGAAATCGCGATGTTCGATGCCGTCATACAAGGCATGCCGGTGCAGGAGGCCGTAGACAAGTTCATGGCCGACATGAAAGACAAAGGCGACGATATCGAACTCTTTTGAGGCCGGGGACAGCGCCCCCCGGCACCCGCTCAAAAATCGCTGGCCGCTTCCCAGACGATATTGGCCTTCGCACCGCCGCGTGCGGTGCGTTCCAGCATGTCGATCAGCGGCCAGGCCCGTTGGCCGAACACCACAACCGGAACTTTCTTGCCGTTGGCATCTTCGACGTCGTCGGGCGGCGGCCCTTCGGCGCGCTTCACCGCTTGCCGCAACAACTCGGCGGCCCCGGCCATTTCGGCCTGGGTAAAGGCGCCACGCGCCGTCGTTTCCTTGCCGATGGCCTGCAACAGATCCTTTGCCGCATCGGCAAACATCAGTATCTCGCCGGTCTCGCTCGAATCAAATCTAACTAGCATATTTTTTCCTTCCGTTGCCCAGCTTCCGGTTGTCAGAACGTCCGGCCTTAATGCAGAATGGGGCGATAACGGAGACAACCAATGAGCGTAGATACTACAGCCAATCCCTTCCAGTCGGGAACAGACGAAAACGAACGTCTGGCCCTGGAAGAATGTGTCAAGCGCCAGCGTTACGACCGCCGCGTTTCCGTATTGATCCTGCCGGCCGGGCATTGCGAACTGGCCACTGAAATTGCCCATCTTGGCGCCCAGGTAACTGCCGCGGATACGCCTGCCAAGCGGCACGACATCGAAGGGCGGATTCTCGCCGGCGGCCTGCGCGACAATGTTTCCTACGCCGCCGGCGAAATAACGAACCTGCCGGACGATCTGCCGGGCGAGCCTTTCGACATCGTCGTCCTCCGCCGTGGACTGTGCAGCATGCCCTACGAGCAGGCACGCAGCGTCGTCCGCCAATTACTGTTGAAGCTGAAGATCGGCGGCAAGCTCTACATATCCATTCTCGGTCTGCATTCGGAACTGGGCGATGGCTACCCGGGCGGCGAACAGCTGGTAGAACAGCGCTTCACCGAGCTTTCGCCGAGCGTCGCGAAAAAATACGGAATCACCCACCCAGTCTGCCTTTACAGCGAACGCAACCTGTTCATGCTGTTGCTTGACGCCGGAGCCAGCGTATTGCGCACGCTGACCACCACCTACGGCAATGTCAAAGGCGTTGCCGTGCGGGTTTGAACTTGCGTCTCGGGGTTGACCTTGGCGGCACGAAGATCGAGATCATTGCGTTGGCGGACGATGGTCGCGAATTGCTGCGCCAGCGTATTGCGACACCACAGGGCGATTACCGGGCGACGCTGCGGGCGGTTGCCGGACTGGTGGAAAATGTCGAGCGCGAAACAGGTCAGCACGGCACGCTCGGCATCGGCATTCCCGGCGCCGAATCGCTGGTCACCGGCCTGATCAAGAACGCCAATTCGACCTGCCTGATCGGCCAGCCGTTGCGACACGATCTGCAGACATTGTTGCAGCGCGAGATCCGACTGGCCAACGATGCCAACTGCTTTGCCCTGTCGGAAGCCGTCGATGGCAGCGGGCGGGACGCCGCGACCGTCTTCGGCATCATTCTCGGGACCGGGGTCGGCGGCGGCATCGTCATCGAGCGCCGGGTGCTGACCGGTGCCAACGCCATCGCCGGCGAGTGGGGCCACAATCCGCTGCCGCTACCGGCCACCGACGATTTGCCGCTGCCGCCCTGTTACTGCGGGCGAGCCGGCTGTATCGAAACCTATCTTTCCGGCCCGGCCCTGGCGGCCGACCATTTCAGGCATACCGGCCAACAGCTCGATACGGCCTGCATCGAAGCGCGGGCGACGGCCGGCGATACGGCCTGCGAAGCGACCCTGCGGCGCTACGAAGATCGGCTCGGTCGAGCGTTGGCTGGCGTCATCAACATCCTCGACCCGGCAGTCATCGTCCTCGGTGGCGGCCTGTCCAACATCTCCCGCCTCTATCGCAATCTGCCCGCCTGCTGCGCGCCGCACGTTTTTTCCGATGTTTTGTGCACCAAAATCCGCCCGCCGACACATGGGGATTCCTCGGGGGTGCGGGGCGCAGCGTGGTTGTGGGATTGATGGCAAAATCCGCCAACCATGGCAAAAATTTCATTATTCGTCGGCGGCATCCGGCCGCTCCCTGAATCCGGTCGGCCGACCGGTATTTACAAACAGCCGGTAACGGCACCGCTCGATCTCGGTCGCGAAGGCTTCGTCGGCGACCAGCAGGCCGACCGCCGGGTGCATGGCGGTCCGGAAAAGGCGGTCCATCTCTATCCGGCCAGCCACTACCCGCGCCTTGCCGCACGCTTTCCCGACGCGGCGGCACACCTCGTGCCCGGCAGCCTGGGCGAAAACATCTCGGTCGCCGATCTCGACGAAAACGATGTCCGGATTGGCGACATCTGGCAACTGGGCAGCGCCCGTCTGCAGGTCTGTCAGCCGCGCAACCCGTGCTGGAAAATCGACGAGCGTTTTGCCACCGACGGCATGGCCGCCTTCATTGCCGAACATCGACTGACCGGCTGGTACTGGCGGGTGCTGCAAGCCGGCCGGGTGGCGCCGGACGACCAACTGCAACTGGCTGAACCGGCGACGACCGCCCCGACGCTGGCCGAAGCAATGCAACTCTGGCAGTCGCATCGCCCGCCCCTGGCCGACCTCGAACGACTGGCGACAACCCCCGGCATCGCCGAACATTGGCGGCAAAAAATTGAACAGCGGGCCCGCTGGCTTCGCGACAATTCGGGCAGCGCCCCGCCTCCGACGACGTTCCACGTGAAACCGGAGCAAGCGTGATTTACCCCGCTACCCGAGGCCTGTGGCTCAGGCTTTTTCTGCCGTTTGCCGCCGGTTACTTTCTCTCCTACCTCTACCGCACCGCCAATGCCGTCATCGGCCCGGTACTGGCTCATGAACTGAGCCTCGGCGACAACGCGCTGGGGCTGCTGACCAGTACCTACTTCCTCGCCTTTGGCGCCGCGCAGTTGCCACTCGGCATGCTGCTCGACCGCTTTGGCCCACGCCGGGTGGAAGCCGCGTTGCTGGTGATCGCCGCCAGCGGCGCCGCCGTTTTCGCGCTGTCCGATGCGCTGGGCGGCCTGGCGCTCGGTCGGGCGCTCATCGGCCTCGGGGTTTCCGCCTGCCTGATGGCCTCATTCAAGGCTTTTGCCCAGTGGTTCCCGCCCGAACGGCAGGCTTCGCTAACCGGCTGGATCATGGCTGCCGGCGGTCTGGGCGCGCTGGCCGCAGCGAAACCGCTGGAACTGGCGCTCGGCTTCGCCAGCTGGCGCACAATCGCTCTCGGGCTGGCCGCTGCCACGCTGGCCGTTGCGGCGATTATCTGGTTCGTCGCACCGGACAAGGAAAGCGAAGAAAAAGGCACGGGCATCTTCGCTCAGCTGGCTGGCGTCAAAGCAATCTATTCGAGCCGTCACTTCTGGCGCTACGCCCCGATGGGCTTCTGGTTTACCGGCGGCTTCATGGCCGTGCAAGGGCTCTGGGCTTCACGCTGGATGGCGGTGCTCGAAGGCATGGATGGCGCGGCGATCGCCCTTCGCCTGACCTGGATGAGCGGTGCGATGCTGGCCGGCTTCCTGTTCATGGGTTTTTTCGCCACCGCGCTGGTACACCGCGGCATCAAGCTCGAAAAGATCTATCTCGGCGCCATGCTCGTTGCCGTTGGCCTGCTCAGCCTGATCTGCACGCTGCCGAACTTTGCCGGCGGCCTGTTATGGCCTTTGCTTGGCATCTGCTTTTCGTTGTCCAACGTCTCTTATTCGCTGGTCGCCCAGGCTTTTCCGCCAGCCCTTTCCGGGCGCGCCAATACGGCGCTCAACCTGCTCGTCTTTGCCGGCGCCTTCGGCCTGCAATGGGGCATCGGCGGGTTGGTCGGCGCCTTGCAGGCCGCCGGCTGGACGAGCGACGCGGCTTTCCGCGCCGCTTTCGTCACGCTGTTAGGCGGCCAGTTGCTCGCCCTCGGCTGGATGTTTCTCTCCCGCCGGCGGGGCTGAGACAGCCAGGTCGACCTGCTGCATCTGGCCGACCTCGCCCGCTTCCGACAGATAGAGTCCGGCCGCCCGGATCTGGCCGAGCAGTTCATTGGCTCCATTCTTCAGCGAGAATGGGGCCTCTACCGCCCCCGTATAGAGGGCACCGACGCCCCGCTCGGCCAATGACTGGAAGCTGTCGCCCGACCACACGGCAAGCTGTTTGAAGGCCTCGTCAGCCTCGTCGATCCAGCCGTTATGATCGCCGTCGAGCTGTGCCAGATCGGCAAAGCCGTTGCCGCTGGCCACCCCGAACAGCTCGCTGCCGTTATCGGCCTTGCCGTTACCGTTGCGGTCGAAGACGAGAAAGCCGCTGCCGAAGCCAAGACCGGGAATCTGTTCCGGCGTGCCGTCGGCATTCAGGTCGAAGGCAATGCATTCCTCGGTCAGTTCGCAGGACTTGCCGTCAAAGCTGAGCACCAGGGGGTCGCGCAAGGCGACCGTGCCGCTCTCCTCGCTGCTCTTCTCGCTGTGGTATTCGCGCGCCATGTCGACGGCGTAATTGAAATCGATCTGCCGCCCGTCACAGGTCTTGACCATGCCTTTGCCGCAAACGGTGGTCTTCTCCGACTCACTGACGGTTTCCGTGCTGCTGCGCTGCCAGCTGATCTCCGGGCGCCTGCTCGGCACCGCCTGCCCCTCGGCCGGCAACGCATCGCTGGCGGCAAAGTCTGCCTCGTATTTTTTGCCATCCATTGCCGCCATGATGGCGTCGATCAGCGATTGCAGCAGCTTCTGGACGCGCTGCTCGGCCGTCTCCTGCGCCGCGTTCTGCGGTACGGCCAGACTGGTGAAGACCTGCCGGAAGCTCTGCACCGTGTTGATTTCCAGCGTTTGCGTCCGGCTGGCTTCATGGCTGGCCGAGAGTTGTACCGTCGATTCCTGAATTTTCATGATGCCCTCCTTGCAGTTAATGGGATGACCACTCTGCAAGGGCCGTGCCGGTCAGAACTCCAGCGGATCGACTTCGATATGCCAGCGCAGCTTCGACGGCGCCTTGAGGCCTTCGATGGCTTCCCGCCAGCGCGGCAGAAAGGCTTGCAGGGCCGGGCGGGAGGCGGATTCGGCGAGCAACTGGCCGCGTTCCAGGCTGGCCAGACGGGCGAGCTTCATCGGCACCGGATCGTAGATCATCACGTTGTCGTGTTCCGGAATGACCGGCAAGGCGGCCGCGGCTTTCAGGAAGGCGATGGAATCGGCCATCGCCGGCGCCTCGGCGCGCAACATGGCTTGGAAGGCATAGGGCGGAAACCCCGCCTGCTCGCGCTCCTTGAGCATGCTCGCGGCAAAGCCCGGGTAGTCGTGGGCGACCAGCGCCGAATACAGCGGATGAGTCGGATACTCGGTCTGGACCAGCACCTCGCCTTTCAGTTCGGCCCGCCCGGCCCGCCCGGCCACCTGCATCAGCTGGGCAAAAAGCCGTTCCGGAGCGCGCCAGTCGGCGGAAAACAATGCCGAATCGGCGCCCAGCACGCCGACCAGCGTCAGCTTGGGGAAATCGTGGCCTTTGGCCAGCATCTGCGTACCGACCAGAATATCGGCGTCGCCGCCATGGATGCGCTCGAGCATCACCTCCCATTGCTTGCGGCTCTTCACCGAATCGCGGTCGACGCGGATCACCCGGGCCGCCGGGAATTGTTCCTGGACCCAGCCTTCGAGGCGCTGGGTGCCGCGCCCGAACGGATGGATATCCTGGTTGCCGCAGGTCGGACAGGCCTTTGGGACGCGATGCTCGAAACCGCAATGGTGACAGCGCAAACGCTTATCGGCCAGATGCAGCACCATGTTGGCCGCACAACGGGTACAACGCGAGATCCAGCCACAAGCGGTGCACGCCAGCACCGGTGCATAGCCGCGCCGATTGAGGAAGATCAGGCTCTGCTCGCCGCGCTCCAGCCGGGCCGCGATGGCGGCAATCAGCGGCTCGCTGACGCCTTCCTTGAGCACCATACGGCGCGTGTCGAGCATTTTCACGCTCGGCAAGGTGGCTTCGGGATTGGCCCGTTCGCGCAGCTTGATCAAGCCATAGCGCCCACTCTGCGCATTGGCCCAGGATTCCAGCGCCGGCGTCGCCGAACCGAGCAGGATCGGAATGCCCAATTGGTGAGCGCGAAAGACGCCGATATCGCGCGCCGAATAGCGCATGCCATCCTGCTGCTTGAAGGAGGGATCGTGCTCCTCGTCGATGACGATCAGCCCGAGATTGGGCATCGGCGTGAAGATCGACAGCCGGGTCCCGAGCACGATGCTCGCCTCGCCGGCAAAGGCCGCCCGCCAGTTGCGCTCGCGCGCAGCCTCGGCGAGTTCGCTGTGCAGCGAGACGACGCCGGTTTCCGGAAAGCGCGCCCGGACCCGCCCTTCGAGCTGGGGCGTCAGATTGATTTCAGGGACCAGCAGCAGAACCTGTCGGCCTTCGGCCAGCGCCCGCTCGATCAGGCGCAGATAAACCTCGGTCTTGCCGCTGCCGGTGATGCCGTAGAGCAGGTGGGCCGAGAAGCCGGCGGCCGGATCGACGGCCGCAACGGCGAGCGCCTGCTCGGCGGTCAGCGCCGGCCGGGCGATCGGTTGCGTTGGGCGGCTGGCCCGCGCCTGGCGCCGGGTCGGCGGCACGACCCGCTTCAGACCGACCGGCAAGGCCTGCAGCACGACTTCGCCGAACGGCGCCTGGTAATAGGTGCTGGCAAAATCGCAAAGCGCGAAGAAATCGCGCGGCAGGGCCGGCAGATCGCGCAGAATTTCGCCGGCGACTTTCAGCTGATCGAGCGGCCAGTCGCTGTCATCGGCGACCTCGACGATGACGCCGATTTTTTCCGAGCGCCCGAACGGCACGCGAACGCGAAAACCGAAGTCGGCGGTCGACGCCTCCGGGGCAAGGTAATCGAAGAGGCGGTGCAGCGGCAAATCGAGAGCGACGCGTAAGACAGGCATAAATTTGCCGGCGGGGGCCGTCGTATCTCCGAAATTTGGTGAAAAACCCTGTGTTTACACGGTCGTTTGATTTACCCACAAAAGCTGTGGATAACTTTGTGGATTTCTCTGGTAAAACTGCGCTAAGCCACGGGGTTTAAAGGAATTTGTCACTTTGCCGAAATATTGAGCAAGAAGACAATCCCTTTGTTTTCAAATACTTGAGCAAGTTGTGAACTGTCAAGCAGATTTCAGGAAATTTTCTTGGCGGGATGCAGAACTCTGTGCATAAGTAAAGAACTGCAGCCCGCTTATAGGTATTACTTTCGTAATAAACGACTGTGGCTATGGACCGCTTCGACCAGGGCATTGACGCTATCCGGCGGCGTGAATTGCGAAATACCGTGGCCGAGGTTGAAGACATGCCCGGTATTCCCCGGCCCAAAGCTGTCGAGCACCTTGCGCGCTTCGGCGGCGACGATTTCCGGCGTGGCGAACAACACGTTCGGGTCGAGATTGCCTTGCAGCGTCACCTTGTCGCCAACCCGTCGGCGGGCTTCGCCGATATCGATGGTCCAGTCCAGACCCACTGCATCGCAACCGATGTCGGCGATCTTTTCCAGCCACAGACCGCCGTTCTTGGTGAACACGATGCTCGGCACGCGCTCGCCGTCCTTTTCCTTTTTCAGGCCGGCGACGATGCGCCGCATGTATTGCAGCGAGAATTCCTCGTAGGCCGCCGCCGACAGCGAACCACCCCAGGTGTCGAAGATCATCACCGCCTGGGCGCCGCTGTCGATCTGGGCGTTCAGGTAGGAAATCACCGAGTCGGTGGTCACCGACAGAATGCGGTGCAGCAGGTCCGGGCGCTTGTAGAGCATGCCCTTGATGTGGCGGAAATCGCTCGAGCCCTGGCCCTCGACCATATAGCAGGCGAGCGTGTAGGGGCTGCCGGAGAAGCCGATCAGCGGCACCGAGTTGTCCAGGGCGCGACGGATTTCGACCACGGCGTCCATCACGTAGCGCAGATGGTCGTTGGGATCGGGCGCGGTGAGGTCGTTGATCGCCCATTCTTCGCGCAGCGGGCGCTCGAACTTCGGCCCCTCGCCTTCGGCGAAATAAAGACCGAGACCCATCGCATCCGGCACCGTCAGGATGTCGGAGAAGAGGATCGCGGCGTCGAGGTTATAACGGGCCAGCGGCTGCAGCGTCACTTCGCAAGCCATGTCCGGCGACTTGCACAGATTCAGGAAATTGCCGGCGCGTTTGCGCGTTTCGCAGTATTCCGGCAGATAACGGCCGGCCTGACGCATCAGCCAGAGCGGCGTGTATTCGGTCGGCTCTTTGAGAAGGGCGCGCAGGAAGGTATCGTTCTTGGGTCGGCTCACAGGGGCACTCCGCCAGAAATTCGGAAAGGCGGAATTATCCGCCTTTCCGCGTTGCAGGTCACTTACGCCAGAAGGCGGGGGTCAGTACGACGAGCAGCGTGAAGATTTCCAGCCGGCCGAGCAGCATGGCGAAGATGCAGACCCAGGTCTGGAAGTCTTCCAACACCTCGTAGGTCGTCGATGGGCCAACCACCCCGAGGCCCGGGCCGGTGTTGTTGACGCTGGCGACAATCGCCGTGAACGCGGAAATGATGTCCAGCCCGGTAAAAGTAAGGACCAGGGTGAGCGAAACAATGCTGACCATGTACATGAAAGCGAAGGCGAGAACCGCGAACAGAACGGGTTGCTGCGCCACCTGACCGCCGATGCGCACGTTATAAACGGCATTCGGGTGCATGGCACGGAGCAGCTCCCGGTAGACCTGCTTGTAGAGCAGCAAGGCCCGCATCATCTTGATCCCGCCGCCGGTCGATCCGGCGCTGGTGACGAAACTGGACAGGAACAGCATCCACAGCGTGGCAAAGATCGGCCACTGAGCGAAATCGACACTGGCGTAACCGGTGGTCGTGGCAATCGAGACCAGGTTGAAAGCGACATGGCGAACGGCGACGTTCAGATCGGCATAGGCCCCATCCTTCCAGATGTAGATGGCGACCACGAGAATGCTGAGCAAGGTCACGCCAAGGAACCATCCGGCTTCAGGATCCCGGAGATAGGGACGAAGTGAGCGCCCGCTAACGGCGAGGAAAAGCGTCCCGAAGTTCATTCCGGCAATCAGCATAAAAACGATCGCCACGAACTCGATGGCCGGCGAATCAAAATAGCCGAAGCTGGCGTCGTGGGTCGAGAAACCACCCAGTCCCATCGTCGAAAAGGCGTGGCAGACGGCATCGAACCAGCTCATGCCGGCCCAGCGAAAGCCGAGGATACAGGCCAGCGAGACGCCGAAATAGACCAGCCACAATCCCTTGGCCGTTTCGGCGATACGCGGCGTCAACTTGGCGTCCTTCATCGGCCCCGGCGTTTCCGCCTTGAACATCTGGCGGCCGCCGATGCCGAGCAGCGGGAGGACGGCGATGGCCAGCACGATCAGCCCCATGCCGCCCACCCAGACCAGTTGGTGACGCCAAAGGTTGATCGACATCGGCAGCGAGTCAATGTTGCTCAGCACTGTCGAACCGGTGGTGGTCAGCCCCGATACCGTTTCAAAATAGGCATCGGTATGGCTGATGCCAAGATGAAGCATCAACGGAATCGCCGCAAAAGCCGGCAGGACCGACCAGACCAGCACGACCATCAGGAATCCGTCGCGGATGTTCAATTCGCGCTTGCAGCGGCGATAGCGATACCAGAGGAAGGCGCCGCACAGCATGGTCAGGGCAAAAGCCTCGTCATAAGCCGATTGCGCGCCGTCGTTGGTGACGTAGGAGGTGATCAACGGCGCCAGCATGGTCAGCCCGAAGAGCATGATGATCATGCCCAGCGCACGATAAACCGGGGCAAAACGCGTCATGGCAGCCCCTTAAAGGAAGTGAAAACCGACCTGGAAGAGCTTTTCGACCTTCTTGACCAGCTTCTTGCGGGTACAGAAGACGATCACGTGGTCATCCGCCTCGATCACCGTGTCGTGGTGGGCAATCAGTACCTCGCCGTAGCGGGTAATAGCCGTCCAGTCGTCGGTCTGGCCAACCACCACCGGCTGCGCGAAGTTGCGCACCAGCGCGGCGACCGTCACGCCATGCGGCCAGTCGATCTGATCGATCCGCTTGCCGATCACCTTGGAGGTTTTGCCATCGCCATGGGCGACGATCTCCAGCGCTTCGGCCGCACCGCGCCGCAGCGAATGCACTTCGGCGACATCGCCCTGACGGACATGGGTGAGCAAGGTGCCGATCGACACCTGGGCTGGCGAAATACCGATATCGATCGGCCCGCCTTCGATCATTTCGGCATAAGCCCGCCGGTTGATCAGCGCCACCACCCGTTTGCAGCCGAGGCGTTTGGCCAGGCTGCCGGACATGATATTGTCTTCGTCGTCATTGGTCAGGGCGAGGAAGAGATCCATCTCGGCGATGTTTTCCTGCTCCAGCAACTCCTCGTCGGTGGCATCGCCGAGCAGGACCAGCGCATCGTCAAGCTCGCTGGCTAGCGCCTCGGCGCGTTCCTTGCGGCCTTCGATGACCTTGACCTCGTAGCGCTTTTCCAGCGTCTTGGCCAGCCGGCTACCGATATTGCCGCCACCGGCGATCATGATCCGCTCGACCGGCGTCATCATCCGGCGCAACTGGCGCAGCACCGGCCGGATGTGCTCGGCGGCGGCGAGCAGGAACACCTCGTCGCCCGCCTCGACCACCGTCTCGCCTTCCGGAAAGACCGGCTGATCGCGGCGGAAAATTGCCGCAATCCGGGCCTCCATATCGGGCGGCAGCAAGGCGCGCATTTCCTTGATCTGCCTGCCGACCAGCAGCCCGCCCTCGAACGCCTTGACCGCCACCAGACTGACCCGGCCGCGAGCAAAACTGAGCACTTGCAACGCCTCGGGAAATTCGATCAAACGCCGGATGTAATCGGTGATGACCTGCTCCGGGCACAACGCGTAATCGACGGCAAAGTTGGCGACGGAAAGCAGGCTGGCGTCTTCGAGGAAATCCCGCGAACGCAAACGGGCAATCCGGGTCGGCACATTGAAGACACTCTGGGCCAGCTTGCAGGCCACCAGATTCGCCTGATCGCTCTGGGTCACGGCAATGATCATGTCGGCATCTTCCGCCCCGGCACTGCGCAGGACCGACGGCGTCGCGGCATCGCCGACGACCGTCCGCAAATCAAGCCGGTCCTGCAACTGGGCCAGGCGCGCCGCGTTGTAATCGACGATCGTGATGTCGTTTTCTTCCGAAACCAGGCCTTCGGCAACGCTGGCCCCGACCTGGCCGGCACCGAGAATGATGACTTTCATGATGCCCCCACCAGGACTACGCTGCTATCTCGACGGTCTATTCCTCGACCCGTTTGCCGAGCCGGACATCCAGTTGCTTCAGCTTGCGATACAAGTGCGTACGTTCAAGGCCGGAGCGCTCGGCCAGCTTGGTCATGTTGCCACCGCCAAGCCGCAGGTGGTGCTCGAAATAGAGTTTTTCAAAGGCATCGCGCGCCTCGCGTAGCGGCTGGTCGAACAAGGGCAGCATCGAGACCAGTTCGCGGCAGTCCCCGGCTTCCTGTGGCATGACGCGACTGACGTCTTCGGCCGAAATTTCCTCGTCGAGCGCCGTCAGGGCGAGATTGCGGACCAGCATGTAGAGGTCGGTCCAACTCGTCTCCGAGAGGTTTTTCCAGGGCAGCGTGCGCAGGGCATTGAGGCCGCCGGTGGAAAAACGGCGGGGCAACACTTCGCCGCGTTCGACGAAATTGGTCAGCAACAGGCTGGCGATCTCCGGTAACTCGTCGGCGTGTCCGGCCAGCGACGGCATGACCACCCAGACTTCCCCAAGGCGGGCCAGCAGCTTGCTGTCCCAGCCGGCTTCGCCAAGGGCCGCCAACGGTGTCCACGGTCGCCGCGACCAGCTGCAAATTGAGCTTTTCCAGACGCTCGACCGCATAGGCCAAGTTCATCTGCTGCATTTTGCCGAGAGCCGCCAGATCGGGAACAAACAGGATGCCGCCACTGAGTTTCTCGAGCATTTCCTGGGTCAGCGCGCTACTCACGCCGGACAGATCGAGCCAGGGTGCACGCGGCGGCTGCAAGGTGCGGGCGCAAATTTCCGCCATCCCGCCAGTCGCGCCCTTGAGCAGCAGGATCGGCGCCTTGGCGGCGGCCTGTTCGAGGCGGCGCCGGAATTCCTTGACGAAAGTCGAGCGCCCGAAAGCTTCCAGCGTCAGCGGCGGACGCGACGGCGGCGTATCGTGCTTGAGCGCCTTCTGCACCGTGGACAGCAGCTTCTGCAGCGAAATCGGCTTTTCGAGGAAATCGAAAGCGCCGAAACGGGTCGCTTCGACCGCCGTATCGATCGTGCCGTGGCCCGACATCATCACCACCGGCATATTGAGATGACCGGCCGCATGCCATTCCTTCAACAGCGAAATGCCGTCCATGTCCGGCATCCAGATGTCGAGCAGGACCAGATCGGGGCGCAGTTCGTTGCGGATACGGCGCGCCGCCCCGGCGTTTTCGGCCAGTCGGACATCGTAAGCTTCGTCGATCAGGATTTCCGAGAGCAACTCGCGGATCCCGATTTCGTCATCAACCACCAGAATTATTGCCATGTTTGGCTTTCTCCTCCTTCACCAGGGGCAGACGAATGTCGATTCGTGCGCCGCCCGCCGGTGCATTGCTGATTTCGATGGTACCCAGGTGTTCTTCGACAATTTTCTTGACGATGGGCAGGCCAAGGCCGGTACCGCGGGCCTTGGTCGTGACATAAGGTTCGAAGATGCGCGGCAGCAGTTCGGCCGGAAAACCCGGGCCGTTATCGCCGATCGACAGACGGGCACAGCGCCCGACCGTTTCGGTAACGATGCTGATTTGACCGGCCTCGCGGCCTTCCAGGGCATCTTCGGCATTGCGCAGCAAATTGTGGATGATCTGCCGCAACTGGGTGGCATCGCCCAGTATCGCCGGCAAGGCCTCGTCCAGTCGCGTTTCGATGCGGGCCGACGAGCTCTCGTAGAGGCCGAGGACTTCGCCGATCAGTTCGTTGAGATCGAGCGGCGACACTTCCGGCGCCGGCAGGCGGGCATAGTCGCGGAAGTCGTCGACCATGCGTTTCATCGACTGCACCTGGTTGATGATGGTCTGCGTCCCGCGCGCCAGCAGCTCGGCGTCGCCATTGAGCAGCTTGTCGGCCAGCTTGAACTGCAGACGCTCGGCCGATAACTGGATCGGGGTCAGGGGATTCTTGATTTCGTGGGCTAACCGGCGGGCCACCTCGCCCCAGGCGGCACTGCGCTGGGCAGCGACAATCCGGGTGACATCGTCGAACACCACGACATCGCCGCCGCCGCTCGCTTCGGGCAGACGCGAACCGCGCAGCAGCAGGATCTGCGGCATCCCATTCGGGCGCTCCAGCTCCAGCTGGGCCTGCCATTCGGCATCCTCGGTCGCCGCGAAGTGCTGGCGGATGAAGGTGCCCATCGCGTGCTGGCGCGGCCAGTTATCGACCGCCGCCCCGATCAGCTCGACGAAATCATCGTTCAGAACCGTCAACGCCCCCTCGTTCACGGTGCGCAGGACGAAATTGCGATCGAAAACCAGAACGCCGGACGACAGATTGGCAAGAATCGATTCGAGGTAGCCGCGGGCCGATTCCAGCTCGCTGCGATGGCGTTCGGTTTCGTGGTGCGCCTCATTCAGCTGCCGCGTCATCTGGTTGAAGGACTGGGTCAGGATGCCGAGTTCGTCGCCGCTGTAGATCGCCTGACGCGGCGAGAAGTCGCCCTGCGCCACAGCCTGCGTCCCCTCGGCCAGAATGTAGAGCGGCGCGACCAGCCGACGGGCCATCAAATAGGCCAGCGCAAATGCCCCGAACAGCGCGACGAGCACAGTCAAGGTCAGGGTCAGGGCATAGATCCGGGTCAGGCCAGCCCGCGCCAGTTGCAGCTCCTGATAGTCGCGATAAACGTCCTGCACCGCGTCGGCGTCGTGCGCCAGGCTGGCCGGCACCGGGTTGATCAATTGCAGAATGCGCGGTTCCTCGAACACATCATGGGCCGCGACCGGCACCAGCACGCGCAGATAGAGCTTTCCCCCGTCGCCTTCGACGGTGCTGATCGCCCGCGAATTGCGCGCCTGCTTGAGCTGGGTCTGGCTCGGCAGATCGGGCAGCAGGCTGCTCAATTCCGTGGTCGCACTGGACAACAATTGGCCACCGACCGAGAACAGAGCCGCCGACTGCACCCCTTTTTCCTCGCGCAGACGCAGCAGCGCCGAACGCCGCGACGGCTCCTGGATGTCGGACAACTCGATGGCCATGCTGCGCCCCTTGGCGCCGAGGTCTTCAAGCAGCGAATCGAGCGCCGAGCGACCAAGCTGCAGGCCGGATTCGAGGGCTTTTTCGACGCGCACGTCGAACCAGCTTTCGATCGAACGCGTCACGAACTGCACCGAAACGCCATAGACCAGCGCCCCCGGCAGTACCGCGATGAAACCGAACATCAGCATCAGACGCAGCTTGAGACGCGCCCCGAAGACCTGGGCCTGATAGTCGCGCCACAACGAGCGCAGCTGCCAGCCGACCAGCCCGACCATGGCCAGGGCCAGCACGACATTCAGACCGATCAGCAGCGGATAGTTGCGGGAGAAAAGGACGGTGTCGGCCGCCGTGGACATCAGCAGCAGGAACCACAGGATGCCCCCGATGGCGGCGGCGAAAGCCCCGCCGGCAGCAACGAAGCGCTTCACCGGGTCTCCACCGCGACGGCCGGCAACGGCGCCTGCCAGGTCTTCCAGTCAGCCACCAGGTTCCAGTCCTTGTTGCCCAGGGCGCTGATCTGGAAGGGCCGCGGCAGCTGGGTGATATCGAGGCGCAGGCGCAAGGCGGCCTGATACGGCTCGCCGGTGCGCAGCATTTTGTCGCCCTTGTCGATCACCACCCAGTTGCGCAGGCGGGAGAGCACCGCCAGCGCGTCGCTCAAATTCGAGAATGACTGGTGCAGGCCGCCGGTGGACAAGCGGTACTGGCGGGTCAGCGCATGGTAGGACAGGCTGTAGGTCAGACTGCGGCTGAGCAATTTTTCATCGAGCCAGTACCAGCGCGCCTTGGTCATTTCGTAATCGATGACGAAATAGAGCACGACGCCCTTGTTTACCGCCTCTTCGAGGCGCGGCGTCAGCTCGAAACGAAAATCGGCCGACAGGGCATAACCTTCCTCGGTCGCCGACAGTTGCGCATTGGCTATTTCAATCTCGGCCGCCCATGCCAAAACCGGCATGAAAAGCAGCAACAGCAGCCAATGGCGCAGTCGATCAGGCATTTTTTTCGAGCAGGCAGTAGAAAAAGCCATCATGTTCGGCGGTTGGTAAAAGCTGTTCCTCGTGAGCACGGCGTGCATCCGGCTGACGGGCAAGAAATGCCGCGATCTGCTCGCCATTCTCGACAGGGAAGACCGAGCAGGTCACATAAAGCAGTTTACCGCCGGGCCGGACGACCTGCCACAGCGCATCGAGAATACGCGATTGCGCCTTGGCAAAGCTGGCGATATCGTCTTCGCGGCGCAGCCACTTGGCATCCGGATTGCGCCGCACCACGCCGCTGGCCGTGCACGGCACATCGGCCAGTACGGCATCGAAGGTCCGGCCATCCCACCAGGTATTGAGCTTGGCGCAGTCGGCGGCCATGACGTCGGCCTTGAGCCCGAGGCGGGCGAGATTTTCGACGATGCGCCGACAGCGGGACGGCTTCAGATCGAGCGCCAGCAAATCGAGATCGGCCCGCTCCAGCAGATGCGCCGTCTTGCCGCCAGGCGCCGCACAGGCGTCAAGCACCCGGCTGCCCGGCGCCGGGTCGAGCAGCAAGGCCGCCATTTGGGCGCCTGGATCCTGCACCGAGACGAGGCCATCGGCAAAACCGGGCAAGCGATCAACCGGCAGCGGCTTTTCCAGAGCCAATGCGCACTCGCCAAGCGGCGTCGCGTTCAGCCTTTCGCCATTCAGCCGCGCCTGATAGTCGGCCCGTGTGCCGCGCCGCAGATTGACTCGCAGGGCCATCGGCGGCGGCGTGTTGCCGGCCGCGACGATGCTTGGCCAATCCTGCGGATAGCTCGCCTGCAAGCGGGCCAGCCACCAGTCCGGATGCTGCGAGCTGGCGACCGGATCGGCGGCCAGCGCGACATTCAGTTCGGCCTGCTGGCGCAGGAAGTTGCGCAACACGCCATTGACCAGTCCGCGAAAACGACCTTCGGCCAGTTCGCCGGCGGCGGCAACGGCCTGATCGACCACGGTATGCGCGGCGTCCGGCCGGGTTTCCAGGCGGTAGATGGCAACCAGCAGCAGCGCCCGTATTTCCTCCGCCGTCAGCGGTTTGGCGAGCAGCCGGGCCAGGAAAAAATCACCCCGCCCGAACGCCCGCAGGCTGCCATAGACGAGATCCTGCACGGCCGGCCGGGCCTGCGGATCAACGCGCGCCAGCAATCCATCGGCAAGACTTTGCCCGGCAAATACGGCAGCGTTGATATGAGCGGCTTGATGCAGGGCAAAAGCCAGGGAATCGAAGGGTAAACGGGACATAGGACGGGATTATCGCACGCTGCATAATGTCGCAATGCACCGACTGATTTTTGCCCTTTGTTTCGCCTTCACCCCGCTCCTGGCCCATGCCTGGAATGCCGCCGGTCACCGGCTGACCGCGCTGATCGCCTGGCAGCAATTGTCGCCGACCAGCCAGAAATGGGTGGCCGCCGCACTGGCCGGCCACCCCGACCACCCACGCTGGATGGAAAAGGCACATTCCGGCGAAGCGGCGGACATCTTCGCCGAAGCATCGACCTGGCCGGACGACATTCGCCGCGACCCGCGCTTTTACACCGAGGGACGAGAGCCGGCGACGGCGCCCTTGCCCGGCCTGGGCGACACGGCCCGTCACCAGCGCTGGCATTACGTCGATGTCGACCGCAACGGCAAATCCGAGGCTGGCGAAATCGACCGTCAGATCGAACGACTCAGCCGAGTCCTTCACTCGTCGGCCGACCGCGAGCAACTGTCCTATGCCCTGCCCTGGCTGCTGCATCTGGTCGCCGACATTCACCAGCCCTTGCATGTCGGCCGGCATGACGATGAAGGCGGCAATACGGTCGAAATCGAAAATCCGTTCAACAAGCGCCTGCCGTTTGCCAAATTGCACACCTACTGGGACGACCTGCCCGGCCCACCGTGGCTGCGCGGCAAGCGGCTGGCACAAAACGCGGCGCGCCTGATCGCGGCCTTTCCACCGGCCGACCAGGGCAACGTGCGGGCGTGGCGGGACGAAAGCCATCGCCTGCTCGCCCTCGCCTATCCAGAACCGGCCGGTAGCCTGTTGCCGACAATCAGCGCGGAATTCAATCAGCAGGCACACGATATTGCCAACCGGCGCATCGTCGAAGCAGGCTACCGCCTCGGTCGCCTGCTCGAAGCCATCGTCAGCCACCGCGTTTCACGTGGAACGTCATAGAATTGCCCGATGCACGGAATCCAGTTAATCGCCGACCTGCACGATTGCCATTGCCCACCGCGCCTGCTGCTCGATGCTCCCGGCCTTGAATCCCTCTGCGTCGAGGCCTGCACCCGGCACGGACTGACCGTCGTCGGCCGCCTTTTTCATCCATTTCGCGACGCCAACGACCAGGCGGCCGGCGTCACCGGCACCGTCGTCCTCGCCGAATCGCACCTGGCGATCCATACCTGGCCGGAAATCGCGGCAGTCACGCTGGACGTCTATGTCTGTAATTTCAGCGGCGACAACACCGCACGCGCCCACTCCCTGTTCCGGGAAGTGATCGCCGCCTTTGCCCCCGGACGCACCGAGCGCATCGAAGTAAAACGCGGCCAACTCGGGGCGCGCGAACGCGTCCTCGACGACAGCGCTCCGCCCGAAACGCCGTAGCAACCGGCTGCTACCCGCCGCCCCGCAAAACTCCAGACAATGCCTCAGGCGCCGGCACCCGCCGCACGCCGATCGATAACAATGGAGACAAACATGGCTGCCAAGAAAATACTGATGATTACCGGTGACTACACCGAGGATTACGAAACCATGGTGCCTTTCCAGGCACTGCTGATGGTCGGGCACACGGTGCATGCCGTCTGCCCCGGCAAAAAAGCCGGGGAGGCGGTACGTACCGCCATCCATGACTTCGAAGGCGATCAGACCTACAGCGAAAAACCCGGTCACAATTTCACGCTGAATGCCAGCTTTGCCGAGATCAAGGCCGACAGCTACGACGCCCTGGTCATCCCGGGCGGCCGCGCCCCCGAATACCTGCGCCTGAACCCGGAAGTGCTGGCCATGGTGCAGCATTTCGCCAGCACCCGGAAGCCGATTGCCGCGATCTGCCACGGCGCCCAACTGCTTGCCGCAGCCGGCGTACTAGCCGGCCGCTCATGCAGCGCCTACCCGGCCTGCGCCCCGGAAGTAAAGGCGGCCGGCAGCCAGTATGCCGACATCCCGGTAGATCAGGCCCATGTCGACGGCAACCTGGTTACCGCCCCGGCCTGGCCGGCCCACCCGGACTGGCTGGCCAAGTTCCTGCAGGTACTCGGCACCCACATCACGCTTTGATATGCTGCGCGGGCAGTCTCTGCTAGCCGGACTGCCCGCGCCAACCGAGGAGGCCACCCATGTGTGAAATCTACGTCAAAGCCGAACCGATGCTCTACGAATCGCGTTCACGTTCGCTGCGCATTCATGGCTTCGTCACCAAGATCCGGCTGGAAAACCTGTTCTGGGACATCCTCGCCGAGCTGGCCGGCAACGAGGGCATGACGACCAACCAGCTGATCGCCAAGCTCTACGATGAAATCGAGGCTTATCGTGGCGAGGTCGAGAACTTCGCTTCCTTCCTGCGCGTCACCTGCCTGCGCTACCTTACCCTGCGCCACCAGAAGGAAGGCGAACGCCCCAGCCTGGCCATGGTCGGCACCTTGCCGCCAACCGTCAGTCAGTTGTCGCGCAGTATCGGTGCCGCCTGAAACCGGTCAGCCGGGAATATCGAAACGGTCGCCCGCTTTCAGTGGATTGCCGGCCAGGAATTGCTGCACCGGCAGACGTTTGCCGCCAGCCTTCTGCAATTCACCGATCGCCAACGCCCCTTCGCCGCAAGCGACAACAATGGCACTCCGGTCGACCGCCAGGATCCGGCCAAATTCACCCTGCGCATCGACCATGCTGGCCCGCCACAGCTTGATGGTCTGCCCACCGATCAGCGCCTGAGCCCCAGGAAAGGGGTTGAAAGCGCGAATGTGACGATCCAGTTCGGCCGCACTTTTCCGCCAGTCGATCAGCGCCTCGGCCTTCTCGATCTTCTGGGCATAGGTCACGCCGTCCGCCGGTTGCGGCTCGGCGGGTAGAGGCAAGTGGCCCAGCGCCTCGACGATCAACTTGCTGCCGAGTTCGGCCAACCGGTCGTGCAGCGTTGCCGAGGTATCGGCCGAATCGATCGGGAAGGCACTGCGCAACAATACCGGCCCGGTATCCAGGCCGGCTTCCATCTGCATGATGCACACCCCGGTCTGTGCATCGCCGGCCAGCAGCGCCCGCTGGATCGGTGCCGCACCGCGCCAGCGCGGCAGCAACGAGGCGTGGATGTTGAGACAACCGAAGCGGGGCATGTCGAGCACCAACTGCGGCAGGATCAGCCCGTAGGCGGCGACCACCATCACGTCGGCGCCAATGGCCGCGATCCTTTGCTGCGCTGCCGCATCCTTCAGGCTGAGCGGCTGAAAAACCTCGATGGCCTTTTCCAGCGCCAGTTTCTTGACCGGCGAGGGTTGCAGAACCATGCCCCGACCAGCCGGCCGGTCGGGCTGGGTCAGCACCAACGGCACTTCGTGACCGGCCTGAATAATGGCCTGCAGCGCCTGCGCGGCGAACTCCGGTGTCCCGGCGAAAATCACCCTCATGCGGTAACCCGCGACAGTTTGACCAGTTTCGCCTTGATCCGCGCCTGCTTCAGTTGCGACAGATGATCGACGAAAACCATCCCCTTGAGATGATCGATTTCATGCTGGATACACACCGCCAGCAAGCCGTCGGCCGTCAGCGACTGCGCCTTGCCTTCAAGATCGAGGTAATGGACGGTGACCCGCTCGGCCCGTTCGACCTTGTCGTAGATGCCGGGTACCGACAGGCAACCCTCCTCACCGGTCTGCGAACCGGTAAAGTTTTCCAGTCGCGGGTTGATGAAAACGCGCAGATCGTTCTTCTCTTCCGAGATATCGATAACGACCAGTTGCTTGTGCACATCGACCTGCGTCGCGGCCAAACCGATTCCGGGCGCTTCGTACATCGTTTCAGCCATGTCGGCCGCCAGTTTTCGGATGCTGTCGTCAATTTTGACAACGGGTACGGCGACCTTTTTCAGGCGAAGGTCGGGGAAACGCAAAATGGGTAGAAGAGCCATAGGTTGACAGGAATAAAAGCTTGCTCGCTTAGGTTATTACGTGCAGAATCTAAAGCAATTCTCGAGATATGGAAACGGATTCGCTTGATGCAAATAAGACAGCATCTGATGCACCGCGTTCCGCCGGCACGTGAGGTTACGACTATGGTCCGCATTATATCCGCGCTCATCCTGGCCGTAACGGCCGCTTGCGCATCCGCCGCCGAGCCGCTCAAGCTTGTCGACAACCCGCCCGACCGCCATATCGTCGTGCGCGGCGACACCCTGTGGGGCATTTCCGGCAAATTCCTCCAGCAGCCGTGGCGCTGGCCGGAAATCTGGCAGATGAACAAGGCCGAAATCAAGAATCCGCATCTGATCTACCCCGGCGATGTCGTCATCCTTGACATGTCGAGCGGCAATCCGCGACTGCGACTCGGCAAACAGCACCAGGGCACCGGCAAGCTCCAGCCGCAGGTATACAGCCAGGCGGTTCAGCAGGTCATCCCCAGTATTCCGCCAAATGTCATTGAGCCCTTCATTTCGAAGCCACTGGTCATCGAACCGGGCGCCCATGACGGCAAGGCCCGCATCGTCGCCACCCAGGAAGATCGCATGCTGGTCGGCAACGGCGACGAGGCTTTCGTTTCCGGCATCCCCGACGCCAGCGTCGAGAAATGGCATGTCTTCCGCCCGGGCAAGGAACTCAAGGATCCGGAAACCGGCGAAGTCATCGCCCACGAAGCCTTTTTCCTCGGCCATGCCCGCCTGATCAGGCCGGGCGAACCGGCTACCATCCAGATCACCCAGGCCAAGCAGGAAATCGGTCGCGGCGACCGCCTGCTGCCCGCCCCGCCGCCCGAAATCATTTCCTACGTGCCGCACCGCCCGGATCAGGAGGTCGCTGCCAAAGTCGTCTCCATCTACGGCGGAGTCAACGAAGGCGGCACCAGTTCGGTGGTGGCGTTGAACCGCGGCAAGAACAGCGGGCTGGAAATCGGGCACGTTCTCGCCCTCTTCCGCAACCGCGTTTCGATCAACGTCGATACCGATGGCCGGCGCAGTTCAACTCAGATCCCGGAAGAGCGCTACGCGCTGGCCTTTGTCTTCCGCGTCTTTGACGGTATCGCCTACGCACTGGTCGTCGATTCCTCCAAATCGGTCATCGTCGGCGACTCCGCGCGCAATCCGTGAGTGAATACGAAGGGCTGGCCGCCTGGTTGCGGCTGACCCTGATCCCTGGCATCGGCGGCGAGACGCAACGAAAGCTTCTCGCCGCTTTCGGTTTACCCGAAGCAATTTTTGCGGCCGGGCGACTGACAGTGCGCAGCGTGATCGGCGACCGGGCCGACCTGCTATTCGATTCCGAGGTGAGCGAAAATGTCGAACGCAGCATCGCCTGGGCCGACCAGCCCGGCCAGCACATTCTGACCTTGGCCGATGCCGATTATCCGCAAGCCCTGCTCGAAATCCCCGATCCGCCCAGCCTGCTGTACGTCCGTGGCAAACCTGCCCTGCTGCAGAAATCCGGCCTGGCCATGGTCGGTAGCCGCAACGCAACGCCCCAGGGCCTGCAAACTGCCGAGAATTTCGCCAAAACGCTCGCGGCCAAAGGCTATTGCATCATCAGCGGCCTCGCCCTCGGCATCGACGCTGCAGCCCACCGCGGCGCGCTCGCCGCCGATGGCGAAACCATCGCCGTCATCGGCACCGGCGCCGACCGTCTCTATCCGGCCCGCAACCGGGATCTAGCCCTGGCGATCGCCGAGCGCGGCGCCATCGTTTCCGAATTTCCGCTCGGCACGCCGGCCCTTGCCGCCAATTTTCCGCGTCGCAACCGGATCATTTCCGGCCTGTCACGCGGTGTCCTGGTCGTCGAAGCCGCGCCGGAAAGCGGCTCGCTGATCACCGCCCGACTGGCCGCCGAACAGGGCCGCGAAGTTTTTGCCATTCCCGGCTCGATCCATTCACCGGTTTCCCGCGGCTGCCACAAATTGATCAGGCAGGGCGCAAAACTGGTCGAAACGGCCCAGGACATCCTGGAAGAACTCGGCAACTTCGCCGAACCGACCGACCTTGCCGAGCCGGCCTCCGTCCCGGACGACAACCTCGTGCTCAGCGCCCTCGGCCACGACCCTTGCGGCCTCGACGATCTGCAGGAGCGCACCCGGCTCGCCACCGATGCCCTGCTCACCGAACTGCTGACCCTCGAACTCGCCGGCCAGATCGCCACGCTGCCCGGCAATCGCTACCAACGCCTGGTCTGAAAACCCTGCATATATATTGATGGCTTGCCAAGCCGCTCGCCGCGCACTTATCATGCCTCGGCACCTAACTGACAGAATCCATGACCAAAAAGCTGATAATCGCTGAAAAACCTTCCGTTGCCGCCGACATCGCCAAGGCGTTGGGAGGCTTTACCAAGCACGATGACTATTTCGAGAGCGAGACGCACGTAATCTCCTCGGCCGTCGGTCACCTGCTGGAACTGTCCTGCCCGGAAGAGTTCGAGGTCAAGCGGGGCAAGTGGTCCTTTGCCCATCTGCCGGTGATTCCGCCCCACTTTGCGCTGAAGCCGATCGAGAAGACCGAATCCCGCCTCAAGGTTCTTGCCAAGCTGATCAAGCGCAAGGATGTCAGCGCACTGATCAATGCCTGTGACGCGGGGCGCGAGGGCGAATTGATCTTCAATTACATCGCCCAGCACACCAAGTCGGGCAAACCCGTCCAGCGCCTGTGGCTGCAGTCGATGACCCAGGGCGCCATCCGCGACGGCTTTACCCGTCTGCGCAATGGACAGGAAATGCAGGGCCTGGGCGACGCCGCCGTTTGCCGCTCCGAATCGGACTGGCTGGTCGGCATCAACGGTACGCGGGCGATGACCGCCTTCAACTCGAAGACCGGCGGTTTCCACCTGACGACCGTCGGCCGGGTACAAACCCCGACGCTGGCCATCGTCGTCGAGCGCGAAAAGAAAATCCGCGAATTCAAGCCGCGCTCCTACTGGGAAGTCGAGGCCGACTTCGCCGCCAAGGCCGGCAACTACACCGGCAAATGGTTCGATGAGGGCTACAAGGGCAAGGAAGACGACGAACACGCCCGCGCCGACCGCCTCTGGGAACAGAACAAAGCGGATGCCATCCGTGCCGCCACCCTTGGCAAGCCAGGCATCGTCAGCGAAGAAGCCAAGCCGGAAACCCGGATGTCACCGCTGCTTTTCGATCTGACCAGCCTGCAGCGCGAAGCCAACGGTCGCTTTGGCTTCTCGGCCAAGACCACGCTGTCGCTGGCGCAGTCGCTCTACGAAAAACACAAGGTCCTGACCTACCCGCGGACCGACTCGCGCTGCCTGCCGGAAGACTACCTGCCGACCGTCAAGGAAACCTTGGCCGTGCTGACCGGAGAAGGTGCCGGCAAGGGTCACGACGAAGTGCTGCTCGCCCGCTACTCGCCGTTCGCCCACCAGATCCTGGCCCGCAACTGGGTCTTGCCGAACAAGCGCATCTTCAATAACGCCAAGATCAGCGACCACTTCGCGATCATCCCGACGCCGCAGGCACCGAAGAACCTCAACGAGCTCGAACAGAAACTGTACGACTTCGTCGTTCGCCGCTTCCTGTCCGTCTTCTTCCCGGCCGCCGAATATCTGGTGACCACCCGCATCACCCGCGTCGAAGGCCACCCCTTCAAGACGGAGGGCAAGGTGCTGGTTAATCCGGGCTGGCTGGCCGTGCATGGCAAGGAAGCCCAGGAAGGCACCGAAGGCAATCTGGTCGCGGTCGCCAAGGATGAAACGGTCAAGGCCGAAGACGTCACCGTCAAGGCCAACGAAACCAAGCCGCCACCACGCTACTCGGAAGCCACGCTGCTCTCTGCCATGGAAGGCGCTGGCAAGATGGTCGACGACGAGGAGCTGAAGGCGGCGATGGCCGGTCGCGGCCTCGGCACCCCGGCCACCCGTGCCCAGATCATTGAAAACCTGATCGGCGAGCAATACATGCTCCGCGAAGGTCGGGAATTGATCCCGACTGCCAAGGCCTTTTCACTGATGACGCTGCTCAACGGCCTCGGCATCAACGAACTGACCCAGCCGGAACTGACCGGCGACTGGGAATGGAAACTCGGACGCATTGAAAAAGGCGAATTCACGCGCCAGGAATTCATGCGCGAAATCGCCGAAATGACCCGCCACATGGTCGAGCGCGCCAAGACCTTCGACAGCGATACCATCCCCGGCGATTTCGGCGTGCTGACCGCGCCCTGCCCGCGTTGCGGCGGCCAGATTCGCGAGAACTACAAGAAATTCCAGTGCGAAGGCTGCGATTACTCGCTATGGAAGATCGTCGCCGGTCGCCAGTTCGAGCCGGCCGAGATTGACGCGCTGATCACCGACAAGCAGATCGGCCCGCTGACCGGCTTCCGCAACAAGATGGGCCGGACGTTCGCCGCCGCGATCAAGCTCAACGACAAGATGGAACCGGAATTCGATTTTGGCCAGGACAAGGCCGATGCGGCCGACGCCGAGCCGGTCGATTTCTCGGCCCAGACCAGTCTCGGCAAGTGCCCGAAATGCGCCGCCAATGTCTATGACCATGGCACGTCCTACGTCTGCGAAAAATCGGTCGGCCCGGACAAGACCTGCGACTTCCGCTCCGGCAAGATCATCCTGCAACAGCCGATCGATACCGCGCAAATGCAGAAATTGCTGGCCGACGGCAAGACCGACCTGTTGAAGGAATTCGTCTCCAACCGGACCCGCCGCAAATTCTCGGCCTATCTGGTCGCCAAGGACGGCAAGGTCGGCTTCGAATTCGAGAAAAAGGTCGCCAAACCCAAGGCACCAGCCAAGAAAAAAGCCGAAGCCTGATCGTCGGCTAACATCCAGCAAAAAGCCCTCGGCGATCCACCGAGGGCTTTTTGCTTTGGGTGGCCGCTCGGTGCTGCGGACGAATCAAGCTACAAAGAGAAAGCCTTGAAGGTGCCTAGTACCAAATAGCCAGAAATTAATTACATGCAAGCTGCATGATCTGACTCTGACCGTCAGCCGCCCCACCGTTCCACGTGAAACATCACCGCTTGCTGGTCGCCCCTGGCAACTGACAGGACAGCAGTGCCGCCCGCACCGCATCAATCGCCTGCGGTCGCGGGAAGGTCACCCGCCAGACCAGGCCGACGGTGCGCGACGGCTGTGTTCCGGCGAACGACAGCACCTTGACCAGCGGCTCCTTCTCAATCAGCGGGTCGGCCGCCGTGCTCGGCATGACGGCGACGCCGGCGCCGCTCGCCACCATGTAGCGGATGGTTTCCAGCGAACCGCCTTCGAGCGAGTTGGCCAGACCGTCCGGGGCTGTCAGGCGTGGACAAGATTCCAGTACCTGATCGCGGAAACAGTTGCCCTGGCCGAGCAGCAGTAGGTTCTGACCGTCCAGTTCATCGGCCGGAATAGCCTCGCGCTGGCTCCAGGAATGGGCGGCCGGCACGACAACGCGGAAGGGCTCTTCATAAACCGGCAGAGCGACCAGGCCCGCCTCGGCAAACGGCAAGGCGATGACGATGACGTCGAGTTCGCCGGCCTTGAGAGCCGGAATCAGGTTGCCGGTGAAATCTTCCTTGAGGAACAGCGGCATGTTCGGCGCCTGCTGATGCAGGGCCGGAATGAACTGCGGCAACAGGTACGGCGCGATGCTGTAGATGATGCCGACGCGCAGCTGGCCGCTCAGCGGATCGCCGGTCGAATCGGCGATTTCATCGAGACGCACCGCTTCTTCGAGAACGCGCTTGGCCTGCGCGACGATGCGCTCGCCAAGAGCGGTGATCCGGACATCGGAGGCCGTCCGTTCGAACAAGGCTGAGCCAAGCTGGCCCTCAACCTTCTTCAGCGCCACCGACAGCGTCGGCTGACTGACATGACAGGCTTCGGCTGCCTTGCCGAAATGGCGCTCACGGGCAAGCGCCACGATGTAGCGCATTTCGGTCAGGGTCATGCCGAATAGCCGAGTTTTTGCAGGTCGGCCGTCGAAAGCCAGCGCCATTCACCGGGCTGCAGATCGGCCGGCAACTGCAGTTCGCCTATCGACTCGCGATGCAGTGCCTCGACCCGATTGCCGGCCGCCGCGACCATCCGCTTGACCTGATGGTACTTGCCGCTGGTCAGGGTCAGGCGCAACAGGTGCTCGTCGACCTTTTCGGCCGCAGCGGCGGCAATCGGCTCGGGTTCGTCGGTAAGCAACACGCCGGCCAGCAATTGGTCGAGCAAGGCCTGGTCGACCGGATGCTTGGTCGTTGCCAGATAGATCTTGGGCACCTTGCGTTTGGCCGAAGACAGTTGATGGTTGAGCTGGCCGTCGTTGGTGATCAGCAGCAGGCCGGTGGTGTCTTCGTCGAGCCGGCCGATCGGCTGCACGTCGCGCTCACGCAAGGGCAGCGGCAGCAATTCGAGGACGCCGGGATGGTGCTTGGGCTTGCGCGAACATTCGTAATGCAGCGGCTTGTGCAGCATCACGCAGGCAAATTCGGTATAGGGCCAAGCGACGCCGTCGACGCTGAAAACCAGTCCGTCGGTAGCGACTTCGGCGAAGGGATCGGTACAAATGGCGCCATTGATGGCGACTCTTTCGTGCCGGACGAGGGCCCGGCAACCCTTGCGGGTTCCGAAGCCGTGATGGTGGAGGATTCGTTCTAGTTGCATGGCGGGAATGCTAACATTCGGCCATGAATTTCGAACATCTCATCCAGATCAACGATGCGGAAAACCCGCTGGTTCCGCCCCTGAATCGCCTGCAGCTGTGGCAAGGCCTGCTCTATCGGGTCGAAGATCCCGCCCCGTTCCTGCCCGGACTCGAGTCATGCACCATCCTCGAACGGCAGGCCAATGAACTGTTGCGCGAACTGGATTTCGGCCCGGCCACGATCCGCGACCGCGTGACGCTGGTCGAAGCCGAATCGGTACGTTTCGACATCCTGCCATCGGCAACCCATGCCGGCGGCAGCCTGACCATCAGCATCGAGGAGCCGGAACCCGGCTATCTGTTCCTGCGTTTCGCCTACCAGACGACGCTGGCCAGCGCCCCCGAGTCGGAAGAGCGAGCCTACATCGAGTACGTCAAATCGGCCTACCACCAGTCCGACGTCGATTGCGTGCGGATCATCCGCACGCTGGCGGCCGGTGGCGAGCCGCAGTAAATTCGAATACCGCAATCACCATGAAAAATGCCCGCTGACGCGGGCATCGCATTTATTCAACGCCTTGCGAGGCGAGGTAATCCTCGTAACCACCAAGGTAGTCGATGATCCGGCCATCGCTCTTCACTTCCAGCACGCGGGTGGACAGCGAGGAAACGAACTCGCGGTCGTGTGAGACAAAGACCAGCGTCCCGGGGAATTTCTCCAGACCGGAGTTCAATGCTTCAATCGACTCCATGTCGAGGTGGTTGGTCGGTTCGTCCATCAGCAGCACGTTGTGTTTCGACAGCATCAGCTTGCCGAACAGCATGCGGCCCTGCTCGCCGCCGGAAATCACGTTGACCGGCTTCTTCACTTCGTCGCCCGAGAACAGCAGACGGCCCAGCGTGCCGCGGATCAGCGTTTCGAGGTCGCCGCCCTCTTCGATGGTGGCGCGGGCGTAGCCGGCGATCCATTCGGTCAGGCTCTCGGTGCCGGCGAACTGGGCGCTGTGGTCCTGCGCGTAGTAGCCCGGGTAGGCCTTTTCCGCCCATTTGATGGTGCCGAACTGCGGCGTCACTTCGCCCATCAGCAGCTTCAACAGCGTCGTCTTGCCGACGCCGTTTTCACCGATCACGGCAATCTTTTCGCCGGCGTTGATGGTCAGCGTCAGGTTGTTGAAGATCTTGCGCTCGCCGCCTTCGTAGGTGAAGGAAACATTCTCGATCTCGACGGCCTGGCGGTGCAGCTTCTGCTTCTCGTCGTAATCGAAGCGAATCCACGGGTACTGGCGGGACGACGGCTTCATGTCTTCCGGCTTGAGTTTTTCGATCAACTTGACGCGGCTGGTTGCCTGCTTGGCCTTGGAGGCGTTGGCCGAGAAGCGGCGGACGAAGGTCTGCAGTTCGGCGATCCGTTCCTTGGCCTTGGCGTTGGCGTTCTGGAGGCGCTCGCGGGCGGCCTGGGCGGCCTCCATGAAGTCGTCGTAGTTGCCGGCGTAGGTGGTGATCTTGCCGTAGTCGAGGTCGGCCATGTGGGTACAGACCTGATTCAGGAAGTGGCGATCGTGCGAGATGATGATCATCGTCGAATCACGATTGTTGAGCACGTCTTCCAGCCAGCGGATGGTGTTGATGTCGAGGTTGTTGGTCGGTTCGTCGAGCAACAGAATGTCCGGATTGGCGAACAGCGCCTGGCAGAGCAGCACGCGCAGCTTCCAGCCGGGGGCCACTTCGCTCATCGGACCGTTGTGCTGTTCGATCGGAATGCCGACGCCGAGCAGCAGTTCGCCGGCCCGCGATTCGGCGGTATAACCATCAAGCTCGCCGAATTGGTGCTCGAGATCAGCGGCCTTCATGTAATCGTCTTCGGTCGCTTCCGGATTGGCGTAGATCGCATCGCGCTCGCTCATGCAGGCCCACATTTCCTCGTGGCCCATCAACACGACATCGAGGACGCGCATGTCTTCGTAAGCGAACTGGTCCTGCTTCAGGTAGGCCATGCGCTCGTGCTTTTCCTTCGAGACATTGCCGGCCGACGGCTCGAGCGCCCCGCACAGGATCTTCATGAAGGTGGATTTGCCCGCCCCGTTGGCGCCGATCAGGCCATAGCGATAGCCTTCGCCAAATTTGACGTTAACATTCTCGAATAGGGGTTTGGCCCCGAACTGCATGGTGATATTGGCGGCGACGAGCACGACGATTCCGATCTGCAAAATAACGGTAAAACGAAGGGGCGAATTTTACCTGTTTTCAAGGGGTTGACGGCGGCAAGGCAGCTTTTTGCTGCACTGCGGTGTAACATTCCGGGCAACAATTACTCGCCTTCCAGGCACCGAGACAGCCCATGGTTCCCCACCTGACTACCGCCCTGACCGGCCCCTTGCTCGAACTCGAGCGCAGTTTCCTCGCCAACAGCACGCAGATCGAGCGCTGGCTGCGCGCCCAATGGCAGGAACACACGCCGCCGTTCTATTCATCGTGCGACCTGCGCAATTCCGGCTTCAAGCTGGCGCCGGTAGACACCAACCTCTACCCGGGTGGCTTCAACAACCTCAACCCGGCTTTCCTGCCGCTCTGTGTGCAGGCGGCGATGGTCGCCATCGAGAAAATCTGTCCGGAAGCGCGCAATTTGCTGCTGATTCCGGAAAACCACACGCGCAACCAGTTCTACCTGCAGAACGTCGCCCAGATCGCCGCCATCCTGCGCCAGACCGGGCTGAACGTCCGCATCGGCTCGATGCTGCCGGAAATCACCAAGCCGACACCGATCGAACTGCCGAACGGCCAGAGCCTGCTGCTCGAGCCGCTGGTCCGCAGCCAATTCCGCCTCGGCCTGGACGGCTTCGACCCCTGCGCCGTGCTGTTGAACAACGACCTGTCGGCCGGCATCCCGGACATCCTGAAAAACCTGCATGAGCAGTTCGTCCTGCCGCCTTTGCACGCCGGTTGGGCGGTGCGCCGCAAATCGAATCATTTTGCCGCCTACGATCAGGTCGCCAACGACTTCGCCAAGGAAATCGGCATCGATCCGTGGCGCATCAACCCGGCTTTCTCGGTCTGCCGCAGCATCAATTTCCACGACCGCCAGGGTGAGGAATGCCTGGCCGCCAACGTCGCCGCCGTGCTCGACATCGTCAAGGAAAAATACAAGGAATACGAGATCGACGAGACCCCCTACGTCGTCGTCAAGGCCGACGCCGGCACCTACGGCATGGGCGTGATGACGGTGCGCAACGTCGATGAAGTGATCGCCCTGAACCGCAAGCAGCGCAACAAGATGAGCGTCGTCAAGGAAGGCCTGGAGGTCAGCGAAGTGCTGATCCAGGAAGGCGTTCATTCCTTCGAAACGCTCAACGAAGCCGTTGCCGAGCCGGTGATCTACATGATCGACCGCTATGTCGTCGGCGGCTTCTACCGCGTCCATACCGGGCGCGGCAAGGACGAAAACCTCAACGCCCCGGGCATGCACTTCGAACCGCTGGCTTTCGAGACCGGCTGCAATCTGCCGGACTACGGCTGCAACAACCCGGATGCGGCGCCCAACCGCTTTTACGCCTACGGCGTCGTCGGTCGTCTGGCCTGTCTGGCCGCCGCCGTCGAGCTCGAACGCACGGCCCCTGAAAACGACTGAAAAGCCACCCGGTGACCCAGCAACTACATTTTGAAAAGCATCTCCTCGGCGGTAGCAGCCAGTCGCTGCGCCTGGCCTTCGTCGTCGACCCGCTCGGCGAGCTGAAAGCCTGGAAGGACTCCTCGATTGCCATGATGCGGGCGGCCGAGAAGCACGGTCATGAGGTGTTCACCATCGACTGCGCGACACTCGGCTGGCGGCAGACCGAAGCCGGCCACCTCGGCGGGGTCCATGGCGAAGCGGTGCATATGCACATGCGCCCGGACGACCACGACTGGTATCGGGAAAAAGGCCGGGAATGGCTGCCGCTGAAGAGTTTCGACGCGGTCATCATGCGCAAGGACCCACCGTTCGACTTCGAGTACCTGACCGCGACCTGGCTGCTCGAACGGGCCGAGGCCGACGGGGTACGCGTCTTCAACCGGCCGCGCGCCCTGCGCGATCACTCCGAGAAGCTGGCGATTGCCGAATTTCCGCAATTCGCCCCGCCGTCGCTGGTGGCCCGCGACATGCACCGCCTGCAGCAGTTCGTCGACGAACACCGCGACGTCATTCTCAAGCCGCTCGACGGCATGGGCGGCAGCCAGATTTTCCGCATTCACCGCAACGATCCGAACCGCAACGTCATCATCGAAACGCTGACCCACGAAGGCACCCGCACGGTGATGGCGCAGCGCTACCTGCCGGAAATCAGCCTGGGCGACAAACGCATCCTGCTGATCGGCGGCAAGGTCGTCCCCTGGTGCCTGGCCCGCATTCCCAAGGCCGGTGAAACGCGCGGCAATCTGGCCGTCGGCGGGACCGGCGTGGCTCAGGAACTGTCGCCGCGCGACCACGAAATTGCCGAGACCCTCGCCCCGCTGCTGTTCAAGCGCGGCCTGATGCTGGTCGGCATCGACGTGATCGGCGGCAGCCTGACCGAAATCAACGTCACCAGCCCGACCTGCATGGTCGAAATCCGCCAGCAAACGGGTTTCGACGTCGCCGGCGCCTTCATCACCGCCATCGAGCACGCATGCGGCATTACCTGATTCTGTTGGCGGCGCTGTGCCTGGCCGCCTGCAGCCGAACGCCGTTGCAGGAGCAGCAGGCCTATGTGTTCGGCACGCGGGTTGAAGTCATCGTCGTCAGCGTCGCGCCGGAACAGGGGCGGCAGGCCATCGCCGCCGTGCTGCATGAATTCGACCGCCTGCACCGCGCCTACCATGCCTGGCAGCAATCCGAGCTGACCGCGCTGAATCTGGCCATTGCCGCCGGGCGGCCGCAGCAAGTGACGCCCGAACTGGCCGATCTGGTCCGCGAGGCGCAGCAACTCAGCCGCCAGGGCGATTATTTGTTCGACCCGGGCATCGGCCAGCTGATCAAGCTGTGGGGCTTTCAGGCCGACGAGTTCAAGGCCGAATTGCCGCCGCCCGCCGAGATCGACAGCTGGCTGGCCAGCAAGCCGTCGATCGCCGACCTGACGATCAGCGGGACCACCGTCAGCAGCCGCAATCGCCGGCTCGCCCTCGATTTCGGCGGCTACCTGAAAGGCGTCGCGCTCGACCGCGCGGCGGCCATCCTGCACAGCCAGGGCATCCACAACGCACTGATCAACATCGGCGGCAACGTCATGGCGCTCGGCAGCAAGGAAGGCCGCAAGTGGAAGGTCGGCATCCAGCACCCGCGCCAGCCGGGGCCACTCGCCACCGTCGAACTGGACGACGGCGAAGCAATCGGGACCTCCGGCGACTATCAGCGCTTCTTCGAGGTCGACGGCAAACGCTACCCGCATCTGCTCGATCCGCGCAGCGGCTACCCGGCCGACCATACCCAGGCGGTGACCGTCGTCATCCCGGCCAGCCCGAAGGCCGGCACGCTGTCCGATGCCAGCTCCAAGCCGATTTTCATTGCCGGGCCGGACCACTGGCGGGAAATGGCGCAGAAAATGAATATCGGCCTGGTTTTGCGGGTCGACCGCGACGAGCAGATCTTCGTCACCGCAGCCCTGCACCAGCGCCTCTCGTTCATTGGCCAGACGCCGGCCCTGACCGTCGTTCCCTGAGCCGCCACCGGCGCTTGACACCCCCGGCGGCACGCCGTATATCTGTTTGGCAAACTGTCAGGATAGGCAGCCGTATCGGCATATAACGAGGATCAGCGCGCGGGCACCCAACCAAAGGGGGATGTGGAATGTTGAAGGACGTCTCCTTCAGAAAGCCTGGTTTCGCCAACAGTCTGGTCCTGCGGATCGGGCTGCTCATCCTTTTCGCCCTCGCCGCCTTCACCCTCTGCCTCTATCTGCTGATCGGCCGCCCGACCATCGATCGGCTTGGCGAAAGCCAGATGCGGCTTGCCGCCGAACAGGTCGAAGCGCGCTACAGCCAACTGCTGAAAACCGTCGAAGCCACGCTGCGCAGCAGCCAGGGCTGGGGGGTTGCCGGCGACCTCGAACACGCCGAACTGCAGCGCTTCAACGAGTTCTTTTTCCCGATCATCGCCAATCATGGCGAAATCGCCTCGGTCATCCTGGCCCATCAATCCGGCCGCGAGATCCTGCTCCTGCTCGGTGAAGACGGGCGCTGGATCAATCGCCTGAGCAACCCGGCCGAGTGGGGCCAACAGACTTACTGGATCACCTGGAATGCGCGCCGCGAGATCGAAAGCGTCGAACTGCGCGAACGCGACTACGATGCCCGCCAGCGCCCGTGGTTCACCGGCGGCATGGCCCTGAGCAGCGACCAGGCCATTCACTGGACCGAGCCGTACATCTTCTACACCACCGGCGACCCCGGCATCACTGCCGCCATGCGCTGGACCGGCCGCGACGGCAGCACCTACATCATCGGCCACGATGTCCGCCTGAGCAGCATCGCCGAATACACGACGCGGCTGGCCCCGGGCAGCCACGGCCAGGCCGCCCTGTTTCAGGATGACGGCAAGCTGATCGCGCCGCCCCGCGACCCGCGCTTCCACGACCGCGACTCGATCAATGCCGCAGTCCTCAAAACCGCCGACGAACTTGGCCTGGGCGAACTGGCCGAGGGCTTTCGGCGCTGGCGCGCCGACCCCAGCCCGGCCAGCCGGATGCACCCGCTGCACCGACCGGACGGGCGCTGGCTCAGCCTCTTCCAGCCGCTCACCGGAAGCGCCCAGCCGGTATGGCTGGGAGTCGTCGCGCCGGAAAGCGATTTCGTCCCGATTACCAGCCAGGATCTGCTCCTGCTTGGCCTGATCACGCTCTCCGCCCTCGCCCTCGGCATGGCCGTCGCCATCCGTATCGCCGGGCAGTTCGGGGAACCGCTCAAGGCCCTGGCCGAAGCCAGCGAACGGATCGGTCGACTGGAACTCGAGCAGCCGGTGGTCACCGCTGCGCCATGGCGCGAAGTGACCCAACTGGCGACGGCCCTCGAAGGCATGCGCCGCCAACTGCAGAGCGCCCGCTTGGCGCTGCAGGAAGCCAACGCCGAACTCGAACAGAAGATCGCCGAACGGACCCTGGCCCTGCGCCAGAGCCAGGGCAGCCTGCAGAAGCGGGAAGCCTTCTTCCGGACCATCTTCGACAATGCGGCGGTCGGCATCATCAGCCTCGGCCCGGATCAACTACCGACCCGGGTCAATCGTGCCTTTGCCGATTTCATCGGCTACCCGATCGAAGTGCTGCTGCAGAACCCGGACACCGACGTCCTCACCGCACCGGAACAGGCGCGCATGCGGGCCGCCCTGGCCAGCGTGGCCGACGCCGGTGGCAGCGGCCTGCGCAGCGAATTCGAATTTGTCGACCAGAGCGGCCAGCCGCGCTGGGGCGACGTGCAGATCGCCGCCGTGCGCAATGAAAATGGCGAACTCGACTCGCTGCTGATTACCGTGCTCGACATTTCCGACCGGCGCGAAATCGAACGCGAACTGATCCGCCAGTTCGCCTTCCTGCAGGCCCTGCTCGACACCATTCCCAACCCCATTTTCTACAAGGGAGCCGATACCCGCTTCCTCGGTTGCAACCAGGCCTATGAAGAATTTTTCGGCGTCGAGCGACGCGCCTTCATCGGCAAACGGGTACTCGACCTCGCGTATCTGCCGGAAGCCGCACGCCAGGCATACCAAGCCGAGGATGAAGCGACCATCGCCGCGTGCAGCCGCCTCGTCCGCGAAGCGCAGATGACGTCGGCCGACGGCAGCCTGCGCGACACGCTCTATTCGGTCAGCGGCTTTCGTGCCCCCGACGCCACGCCGGGCGGCCTGATCGGCGTGATCGTCGATATCACCGCCCAGAAGGACGCCGAGCGCGAAGCCGGCCGGGCGCGGGCGGCGGCCGAATCGGCGGCGGCCGCCAAGGCCGACTTCCTGGCCAACATGAGTCACGAAATCCGCACCCCGATGAATGCCATCATCGGCATGACCCACCTCGCCCTGCAAACCGAATTGACGGTGCGCCAGAAGAACTATCTGAGCAAGGTCGACAATGCCGCCAAGGGACTGCTCGGCATCATCAACGACATTCTCGACCTGTCGAAGATCGACGCCGGCATGATGCTCTTCGAGCGCAGCGTGTTCAGCCTCGATGCAACGATGCAGCACCTCGCCGACCTGTCGGCGCTGAAAGCCCGCGAACGCGGCCTGGAACTGCTCTTCGACATCGCCCCGGAGGTTCCCGACCGGCTGATCGGCGACTCGCTGCGGCTCGGCCAGGTGCTCCTCAACCTGGTCGGCAATGCCGTCAAATTCACCGAAGCCGGCGAAATCACCGTCACCATCAAGCTCGAAGACAAGAACGCCGATCTGGTCGAACTCAGCTTCGAAGTGCGCGATACCGGCATCGGCCTGACCGTCGAGCAGCAGGCCCAGTTGTTCTCGGCCTTTACCCAGGCCGATACCTCGACCACCCGCAAATATGGCGGCACCGGCCTCGGCCTGTCGATCTGCAAGCGCATCGTCGAGCTGCAAGGCGGCCGGATCAGCGTCAGCAGCCAGCCCGGCGTCGGCAGCCGCTTCAGCTTCCTGATGCCTTTCGCGCTGCCCGCCGGCGACGCTGAAACGCCCGCCCGCATCGGCCTGCCAACCCACCTGCGGACGCTGGTCGTCGATCACAGCGCCGCCGCCCGCGAGGTTTTCGCCCACATGCTTGACGCCCTGGGCATCGAGCACCGTTTGGCGGCGAGCGGCGCCGAGGCCCTGGCCGAAGTCGATGCCGCCCGGCAAACCGGCCAGCCCTTCGGCCTGCTGATCATCGACTGGAAAATGCCGGCGATGGATGGTGTCGAACTGCTCGGCCAGCTGCGCCAAAGCCTGGCTGGCGAAGCCGAGCCGGCGATCATCATCAGTACCGCCGACGATCAGGCAGAACTGCTTGGCGCCCTCGGCAACCAATCGGTCGGCGCCATCCTCGGCAAGCCGGCGACGTCTTCATCACTGTTCGACAGCATCGTCAGCGCCCTGCACCAGGAGGTCGATCCGGACGAGCGTCTGGCCGAACCGGCCAAACCGGCCTACCGCCTGGCCGGGCGCCAGGTCCTGCTGGTCGAGGACAACGAGGTCAATCGCGAGCTGGCCGAAGAAATGCTGCGGATCGTCGGCTTGACCGTCGATCTCGCCGAAAACGGTCAACAGGCGGTCGACCGCGTCAAAGAGAAGGACTACGACCTGATCCTGATGGATTGCCAGATGCCGGTGATGGACGGCTACGAGGCGACGCGACACATTCGCCGGCTGGCCCCGAACGACCGGCTGCCGATCATCGCCATGACCGCCAACGCCCTGGCCGGCGACCGCCAGCTGTGCCTGGCCGCCGGCATGAACGATCACATACCGAAGCCGATCGATGTCGCCATGCTCTATGCCACACTGGCCCGCTGGCTGGACAGCCCGGCCCAGCCGACCCCCGGCGAAACGCAGGAGCCGGCCGGCAGGACAACCGGCGACATCGACACGGCCGGCGCCCTGGCCCGCCTCGGCGGCAATCAGCAGATGTATGACCGGCTGCTCAGCCGCTTCCGGGAAAACCAGCACGACGTCATTGACCGCCTGAGCCAGGCCTGGCAAACCGGCAACAACCCCGGCCTGATCCTGCAGGCCCACACCCTGCGCGGCCTGGCGGGCACGATCGGCGCCGTCGCCCTGGCCCGCACGGCGGGCGAACTGGAAGAGCGGCTGAAACAGAACGGCGCCCCGGATGGCCCGCTGATCGAGCGGCTGATCGCCCGGCTGGCGACCGAATTGTTGCCCGTCTTCGCGCTGGCCGAGGCCATCGGCCAGGAACCCGAGCTACCGAGCGTCGAACCGCCCGATCGCGCCACGCAGCACGTGATGCTGGCCGAGCTGCAGGAGCTTCTGGATAATGACGATGCGACAACCGGCCGTTATTTCGAAGAGCTATCGGGTTGGCTGGCCGGACAAACCGATCCGGCCCTGGCCGACACCCTGGCGCGGCAGATCAGTCATTACGAATTTGAAGATGCACTCACCACGCTGCAACAAATCCGCAGCAAACTGACCACCTGAATGGACCGGAGAAGTCATGCCCAACCTGCTCCCCAAACAAAGCATCCTGGTCGTCGACGACACCCCGGACAACATCGATCTGCTGACCGACGTGCTGTGCGACGACTACCGGATCCGCGTCGCCACCTCCGGTGAAAAGGCGCTGAAAATCGTCTATTCCGACGAACCGCCCGATCTGATCCTGCTCGACATCATGATGCCCGGCCTGAGCGGCCTGGAGATCTGCCGGCGCCTGAAGGCCAACCCCGACCGGCGGCGGATTCCGATCATTTTCGTCACGGCGATGACCAGCGTCGAGGATGAAGAACGCGGCCTGGCGCTCGGCGCCGTCGATTACATCACCAAGCCGATCAGCCCGCCGATCGTCCGGGCCCGGGTGCGGACCCATCTTGCCCTCTACGATCAGTCGCGCGAGCTCGAACGGATGGTCCGCCAGCGCACCGAGGAACTGCTGACGACCCGCCAGCAGATCATCCGCCGCCTCGGCCGGGCCGCCGAGTTCAAGGACAACGAAACCGGCAACCACGTCCTGCGCATGAGCCACTACGCTCGGCTGATCGCCAGCGCCCACGGCCTCGGCGAAGAAGCCGCCAACATCATTTTCAACACCGCGCCGATGCACGATATCGGCAAAATCGGCATTCCCGACTCGATCCTGCTGAAGCCCGGCCGACTCGATGCGGAGGAATGGAAAGTGATGCACCAGCACCCGATCATGGGTGCCGAAATCATCGGCAAGCACGAAAACGAACTGCTCGAGTCGGCCCGCATCATCGCCCTCTCCCACCACGAGAAATGGGACGGCAGCGGCTACCCGCGCGGCCTCAAGGGCGAAGATATTCCGCTCGAAGGGCGCATCGTCGCCATCGCCGACGTTTTCGACGCGCTGCTCTCGCAACGGCCGTACAAATCCGCCTTTAGCGTCGAACGCTCGCTCGAGCTGATGGATGCCGAAAACGGCCGGCATTTCGATCCGCAACTGCTCGCAGCCTTCCGCCGGGCGCTGCCGGAAATCCTTCGGGTCAAGGACATCTACGCCGACGAATACGGTGCGTTGACCGATCTGGAGTTCCAGATCAAGGAGATCTACACCCATCAGGATGCACCGGAAGGCTATCCGGATGTCCTGCTCAGCGACCGGAAAACCGAATAGTCCTCGAACGCAGCGCCAGGCCTGGCCCGATGAACACCGCAGAAACGCCGGCCCGGGCCGGCGGGCGGGACGGCATCGGCCGCCTCCGGCAGGCGCTGGCCGGCCGCTGAGGGCTTTACTCCGGGGCCCTTGAGTCCAGGCTGATCGTCACCGGCCCGTCATTGATCAGGCTGACCTGCATGTCGGCCCCGAATACCCCGGTCGGCACCGGCTTGCCCAGCTCGCCCGACAGCTTTTCGACGAAGCGCTCGAACAACGGCTGCGACACCTCACCCGGCGCCGCCCGGCTCCACGACGGCCGGTTGCCCTTCTTCACCGAGGCAAAAAGAGTGAATTGCGAAACCGCCAGAATCTCCCCGCCGGCCTCCTGCACGCTGCGATTCATCACCCCGTCCGCGTCGGCAAAAATCCGCATCCGGACAATCTTGCCCGCCATCCACGCCAGATCGGCCTCGCCATCGGCCGCCTCGAACCCGGCCAGCACCAGCAAGCCGGCCCCGATCCGGCCAACCGTCCGCCCATCCACCGCAACGGAAGCTTCATTGACCCGTTGAACGACAACCCGCATGCAAATGCTCTCCGTGAAATGGGTAAAGGCTCCAAAGGTTGGAGCCTTTACTTGCCACCGTCAAGGTAAGGGACAGAGAAGCAACTGCTTACTAGCGCAGCGACGCCTTTTCCGGAGTGCTCTCAAACAAAAACGCGCCAGCGGTCATTTCCGCTTCGGCCTGTTCGGCTTGTCACCGACCCAATCGGGCTTCGGCACGTACTGCCTGACCTGTGCGTCGAGTTGTGGGCTGTGATACATGTCGATGCACTTAAGCAGGTCGAAGCGGGCGCCGGCGTAGCCTTCCACGGGGTTGCGGTAGTCGCGGCGCAGGTAGGTTTCGACAAGCTGTTCGGTTGCCGGGTCGCCTCGGTCGTCGTCGTAATAAGTCCATTCAATGAATGCACTTTTCGTTATCGCGGCATCCTCGCCGGCCGGCGTCCCTTTGTAGGCTTCCGCAATGCAGCCGGCTAGCGCCCGATCCTTGTAGTTCTCTGCGTTGGTCCGCCCCGTCGCAGTGATCGAATCCGCCGCCGTTGCGGTCAGCGATGAACACAATACGAGAGCAGCAAAAATGCGCGCCAGCATCAGGAGAGCCCCCAGAAATTCGCCCGGCTGGTCTGGTACGTGGCGCCCGGCTCATTGAAATAGCAATGGTCATAGCAGCCTGTTCCATCGAAAAGCGTGGCGTGGCCGCTTGCATCACCCCACCCCTGCACGTCGAATAAGACAACGCCTTTCTTCCCAACCAGCACGCCACCGCCCGACGGAGGGTAGGCAACCACTTCTGGAGTCCCCCATCGGTGGGTCAGAAAGGTAATCACATCCTTTACCCGGAAAAAATAGTTCCTATCGTCGCCACCCTTCTTGGTCTTCCCCACCGTAGCCGGAATACTGAGGCCAGACTGGCTCAAGATGTAGCTCATGCGCACGGCACAAGTGTTTCGCCACGGGTTCTTCTTGTCCCGGATGTGAGCAGCTACGTCACCGCCAACGACCTCTGCAACCCGCTCCCCGGAATTTACCGAGTTGTAGATCCTTTGCGAGGCGGCCCAAGCCGCCACGAATGCTGGTCTGGTCATAATCAACCCCTCCACTGTTTGCTCGAATTGATGAGTCAGGCAGGTCGAGATGATAACGGCATACGAATTTAATTTTCCAAGTTTTCTAGTTCGCTGGTTTATCTCACCCTAACTTTGGCGAATGCGCCGCCAACCCTAAGCCGGGATCAGCCGCAGCACGGTGATTTCCGACGGTGCGCCAAAGCGTTTGGGCGGCCCCCAGTAGCCGGTGCCGCGACTGGTATAGACAGCCAGCCGACCGAGTCGGTGCAAGCCGGCAGTAAACGGTTGCTGCAGCTGGACGAAGAGATTCCACGGCCAGAACTGGCCGCCATGGGTATGGCCGGAAAGCTGGAGGTCGAAGCCGGCGGCTTCGGCTGCGTGCGCCGAGCGGGGCTGGTGGGCGAGGAGGATACGCAGCAGATCGGGCGGGCTGCCGGCGAGCGCCCCACGCGGATCGCTGGCCTGGGCGGAATCGAAGGCAGCGGCCGAAAAATCGGTGACCCCGGCCAGAATGAAGCGGGCTCCGCGGTGGGTGATGACGACGTGGCGGTTATGCAGCCCGCGCAGTCCGATGCGCTCGAACTCGCACATCCAGGCTGCCGCACCGGAGTAGTACTCGTGGTTGCCGGTCACGACATAGCTGCCATGCCGGCTGGTCAACCCGCCAAGCGGCGCGGTATGGGCGCGCAACTGTCCGACGCTGCCATCGACCACGTCGCCGGTGATGGCGACCAGATCGGCATCGAGCTGATTGACCCGGTCGACAATGGCCTGGACGTATCCCCGCTTGATCGTCGGCCCAACGTGGATGTCGCTGAGCTGGACGATGGTGAATCCCGCCAGTTCAGCGGGCAATCCGGCCAGCGGGATATCGACACGGAGGACGCGAGCCACCCGCCGGGCATTGACGTAGCCGACCAGCGTAACCAGGCCGGCCAGACCAAGCACGGCGATGGCCGTCGGCTCGTTCAGCGACGGCGCGTCAGCGAACAGCCGAAGGGCATCGCGCAGCACGGTCAACACCAGCACCGACGAAAACAGCCCCATTGCCAGACCGCCCAGCCAGCCGAGCCGGTCGGCCAGCGCCTGACGGGCGACGACGAAGCGCGCCAGCAGGCCGAGCGGGACGAGGCAGGTCGAAATCACCAGCCCGACGATGGCCAGCGCCAGACCGCCGGTGCTGAGGTCGAGGGGCGGCAGCAAGCGCCAGCCGATGTAGGCATGCAGGCCGCCGATGAGCGGCAGAAAACGCCACAGGGTGCGGCGCAAGCGGCCGGGCAGCAGATGACGGCTGGGCGCCAGTCGAGGCAAGGATCGGGTGATGGACATGGGGTTCTTTTCGTTCTTGTTTTGTTGTGGCCCCGGCCGATGAAAACGCCCGGCCAGGGCTTGGGGTTGAGGTGCTGTTTTCAGTGGCAGCGCTGTTCAGCCGCCACCGCCCGGCCGAACCCGGGCGGCGCGTCTATCGTCGCTCAGGCGCCGCCGGCAGGCTTGTCGCCCGTGTCGCCACCGCTCGCCGAATCCACGGCCTTATCTGCGGAACAACAGTTGCTCCAGCGGCTACGGAAGCGCCCCTTGAGCTGTTGGCGCTCTTCCGGCGTCATCTTTTCCCAGCGTTCGCGGCGCTCGCGCCAATGGCCGTGGCAACCGCCGCGCATGCCGCCGAACAGGATCCGGCAGAGGACCAGCACACCAAGCGCCTGCCAGTAGCCGATGGGTGAGACGCCGATAAACAGGTCGGGCAGCAGGCAGTTCCACAATTGCATGACAACCCAGGTAACGGCAGCAATGCCGGCCACCGCCAGCAGGCCGATTTTGATGCAGCGTGCAACGCAGCCGGCTTTGTCAGTAGAGCATTTCATCATGGTCATTCCTTGTTCAAGATTGTTCGTCGTAAAGGGGGCGCAGGCGTTCGCGCAAGTGCATGACCGCCTGCCGTTTCCAGCCAAGCAGGGTGTTCAAGGGTGTGCCGCGCTCAGCGGCCATTTCGTTGAAGCTGCGGCCATCGAGTTCATGGGCGATGAATACATCGCGCGGCCCGGCTGGCAACTCGTCGAGCGCCGCGGCGATGGCATCGAGCCACAGACGACGCAGGTGCGCCGCCTCCGGGCCGCCATCGCTGGCTAGCATGGCGTTCTCCAGCCAATACAGCGCCTCGTCGTTCCCCTCTGGCCCGGCGGCTGGCAAGGGTTCCTCGCGCCGCTTGCGAAAGCGGTCGACGATGCGATTCCGCGCCACCCGAAACAGCCAGGCGCCGACCTGCTCGATCGGCTCCGGCAAACGCCAGGCCTCGACCAGTTCGAAAAAGACATCCTGCAGAATGTCCTCCGCCTCGCCCGGATCTGGCACCCGCTGACGAATGAAGCTGCCCAGACGCCCGCTTTCGCGGACAACGGTTTCAGTCAGACGTCGGTTCCGCTCGGCCATCAGGATGGACTTTTCGTAAGGCGGTGGAAGAGAAAGCGATGTATCCATACCTGTGTAGACGAACGACAGGAGCGGATATTGTGGGGCGGCGAAAAAATAGTTGGCGCGGCGCCAGTATGGACTCTAAAGCCCTGTGCTACTGAAAATGGGGGGACGTCGGCTGGCTGGTCGGCCAACGGCCGGCATGAGGCGGTTACCCATCAGTGGTCTAGGAGCTTCGCTGAAAGGCAAAATTGCCTTTCACGCTACTGCCGGATCGTGCCCAAAGCCTGACTTTCCATTGCTTAGGTGGCTTGGGTTCGTAATGCGATGAATATCGGGCGTTTCTCTTGATAACAATCCTACTAAACTCTAGCGGAAAACAAATTTACCAACCGGTCGAATCGGTCACCATGCAATATTGGATAATCCAAGCTGCTCTACCAGAACCTTATACAGCGAGGATTCGCCACTAGTGCCCGGTTTGAAGTTGTCAATAGTGAAGTCTTCGTCTTTAAGCGAACTTTTTTCAAACAATTTCAAAAATTCGCTCTTAGGGATAACATCGCCAGGCTTCCCGAGACGCAAATAAGCCGGCCTTAATAGCTTCATCAAAGCCCTAAAACCATTCGTCTTTCCAAGCACAGCACCTTTAGCATCAGATTCCCACGCAAGCCCCCAACGATCTCTGGCTGCTTCAAAATAATAAAGAATAACATCGGCGATCTCGATGTCTCTATTATCTAAAAACATGTTTCTAAAAATAAGATCCATAGATTCATTTTCGTTGGCTCGACGTGGATTTTTTCCTTTGATCAAAAGGTCTCTATCTTGAATATGGTTCTTCGTAATATATGGAAGGAGGGACTCAACGAACGTCGCTTGAGTCAAACGCTCGCCAGATCTACCGGGAGTAGAAGCACCTAATCGCTTAATGCGTCGATGAAATGGGCATTCCTCCAATTGGTCGAGTGCAACAGCCACATTGTGGCATGTCTTCTGAGGGCTTCTTGATTTCGAATACTCAAAGAGATCGTAAACGAGACTCTTGTTAACCTTTGTCTGCGCGAGGTTAACCGTCGAAAAGAGGTAAGCCTGATCCTCGATATCAATATCTACAAAAACAACGATATTTACATTAAAAGGCTTGCCATTGTACCCTTGCAATCCTTCGATGCGATGCTGGCCGTCGAGAACCTGAGCAATCTCTATGCGATCAATATCACCTTCATCATCGCCCTCATTCTGAAAGTTTCGAAGAGTCAGTGTTAGGGATTTTTCATCATAATTAGCATATTGGCCTTTTACCGCCAAAATGACACCAGTCGGAAAACAAGCATCCGATGTCTTTACAAACTCTTTAATTTCCTGAACACGATTCGGATTTAGCGGACGTTGTATACCAAGATAGGTCTCGATATCACGCTCTTTGTACATTCTACGGACGTCTGCGTGAGTTATTTCGCATAGCGTCTTCGAATCAAGAGCTGCAATATAAAATGTCCCAAGTGGTTGATCAACAGGAAGAGCCTTGATTTCCACCTGATAGGGATCTCTTAAAATACTGCGCTGCTGCATTAATTTCCCTTTCCGTGCCTAGTGGCAAAGGCATTCTTGAATTGTTGTTCTCCGGCCTGAAGATCTTCTGCATTGAACCGACTCAGCGATTTATTGTATGCAATCGTAAGGTATCGAAGAGCGCAAGCAACCCCCGCAACCCAGAAGGATATGCTTACAGCTTGATTTTTATCTATGCCTAACCCGCCTACTCCTGGCGAAGCATTGGCCTTCATAATGGCAAAAAGGCTTCCACATAGTAATGCGGAAACCACCAAAACGAAGATTAACCACTTGCCAGATGGAAAGCTCTTTGCCTTACGAGCATCGTCCATGACGATAATTAGAATTGGCCCAAGAATCCCAAGCGAAAAAATAAACAATTCTCCGCCTTGAACTGTACTGGAAAGCAAATTACCAAAGCCGATTCCATGGTTTATATCTAGTACGCTAAGGATAACAGCAGACAACCAAAAGGTTATGCTTGAGAAAACTACCGTGATTGAAAAGTCAGAAAGAGCCGAAAAATGATCTCGGGCCGAACATGTAAAAACCGGCCCGATAAGAGGTATTCGTATTAGCCAATCAAACATAAATTCGCCAATTAATTTAAATAATCTCCACATACGCATCTCAAGCAGGGTTCGCAGTGATTTCGTTAGAATAATCTGAGATTACACGCTTTCCAGTAATAATCAGCTCGGGGTAGGTTCCTCTAGTGCTTGATTTTCCGCTGATCGAGCTATATCGCTCAACGCTGCTTAGTTCAAATCCATCTTCATAAAGCGACCTAATACTTTCGTGGTCAGCATTTGTTACAAAGACCTTCGCCCCACGATTAATTGCACGTAGTAGTGAGTTACGCAATCGAACTTGGTCACTCCAAGAAAACAAATTTTCGTTGTACTTAACGAACCCATTAAATTTGTGTCTTACCGTATAGGGCGGGTCAGCAAACACTACGTCTCCCTCAGCAGCTTGGTCAATTAATGGCTCAAAGTCATCCGCAAGTACTTCCGCTGATTCAAGAAGATTCGCAATTGCCTCAAAATCATCAGTGTCTAACAGTACCGTATCTTTTGTACCGATGGGTACATTGAATACGCCCGAAAGATTTACTCTGTACAACCCGTTCCAGCAGGTTCTATTTAGATAAATGAACCTTGCGGCCCGATCAAGTTGCCCCACCGGAATAACTGACCTTATGGAATAGTAATATTCTTTGGAGTGCACCTCTTGATGCCGCTCCAACCTCTCTAATACGCCTCTCCAGTTCGTCTGGATAGCCCTGTAAGTGTCAACAAGTTCGGTATTTAGATCGCCCAACACCGCATCTTTGGGATGAAGAGTAAAAAATACTGCTCCCCCGCCCAAAAATGGCTCAATGTATCGCCCTTCTGGCTGTCCAATTTCCTTAATTAGGCTAGACGCCAGCCAACGCTTTCCTCCCGCCCACTTTAGAAATGGGATAGTTTTTGTGTTGTCACCTGACGAACGTGAAGGGGAATGCGTATTGAGCAAGTTCAAAATCCAAAGGTCGTGGCTTTATCAAGCCTGCAAGTGAAAGCTAACGCATTATGCATGCTGTATGGTGCCAATGACAACGAAATACCTCGAATTTGAGCAGTTCTTGAGAACCGGTTACTGCCACGCTACTGCCTAATATTGGTCTATGCGTCAGCGGCAGCTCCGGCCGAAAAGCAGAGATAAAAATGCCGATCTTTCGACCGGCATTTTTCTATCCAAGTAAATCCAGACTCAAACGAGAACCTACAAATTAAATATCGATCCGTGCATTCAACGCATTGGTTTCGATGAACGCCCTTCTTGGCTCGACCAGTTCGCCCATCAGCGTGGTGAAGATCTCGTCGGCGGCAATCGCGTCGTCGATCTGGACGCGCAGCAGGCGGCGGACTTTCGGGTCCATGGTGGTTTCCCACAGCTGCGACGGGTTCATTTCGCCGAGACCTTTGTAGCGCTGCTTGCTGATGCCGCGTTCGACGTCGGCCAACAGCCACTTCATCGCGTCGCCGAAATTGGTGACGACCTGCTTCTTCTCGCCGCGGGCCATGAAGGCGCCCGGTCCGAACAGGTCGGCAAGGGTTTCGGCCGTCCGGTGCAGTTGCATGAAGTCGCCGGAGAGCAGCAGGTCTTCGTCGATCAGGCCGACCTTGAGGTTGCCGTGATGAATTTTCTCGACGCGCAGGGTCCAGCGTTCCTGGATGTCGTCAAAGCGGGGCACCGTATGGATGCCGCCGACCAGATGCTTTTCGAGCATTTCGCAACTGGCCTTGGCGCCGGCTTCGGAACTCAGATCAAGCTTCAGGTTGTGCTGTACCAGCGCCTTGAGGACGATCGGATCGACCAGATGGGAAATGCGTTCGATGACCGCTTCGGTCAGCAACCAGGAGCGGGCCAGTTCTTCCAGCGCCGCGCCGACAATCGGCTCGGCATCGGCGCGCGGCGTCAGGCTGGCTTCGTCCATCGCCATGCGCAGCAGGAACTGGTGGTATTCCTGGTCGTCCTTCAGGTAGCGCTCGGTCTTGCCGTGCTTGACCCGGTAGAGCGGCGGCTGGGCGATATAGACGTAGCCGCGTTCGATCAGTTCCGGCATCTGGCGGTAGAGCAGCGTCAGCAGCAGGGTACGGATGTGGGCGCCGTCAACGTCCGCGTCGGTCATGATGATGATGCGGTGGTAACGCAACTTCTCGATCTTGAATTCGTCCTTGCCGATGCCGGTGCCGAGCGCGGTGATCAGCGTGACGATCTGCTCGGAGGAAATCAGCTTGTCGAAACGGGCTTTTTCGACGTTGAGCACCTTGCCGCGCAGCGGCAGGATGGCCTGGAACTTCCGGTCGCGACCCTGCTTGGCGGAGCCGCCGGCGGAGTCACCCTCGACCACGTACATTTCGCAGAGGGCGGGGTCTTTTTCCTGGCAGTCGGCCAGTTTGCCGGGCAGGCCGACGCCATCCAGCACGCCTTTGCGGCGGGTCAGTTCGCGGGCCCGGCGAGCGGCTTCGCGAGCCCGGGAGGCTTCGACGATCTTGCCGGTGATCATCTTGGCATCGACCGGGCGTTCGAGCAGGAAGTCGGCCAGTTTCTGGGCAACGACTTCTTCGACGGCCGGACGCGCTTCCGAGGAAACCAGCTTCATCTTGGTCTGCGACGCGAACTTCGGGTCGGGCATCTTGACCGACAGCACGCAGGCCAGGCCTTCGCGCATGTCGTCGCCGGCGATCTCGACCTTGGCTTTCTTGGCGATATCGTTTTCGTCGATGTACTTGTTGATGACCCGGGTCATCGCGGCGCGCAGGCCGGTTAGGTGGGTGCCGCCGTCAGCTTGCGGAATGTTGTTGGTGTAGCAGAGCACCTGTTCCTGATACGAGTCGTTCCACTGCATCGCGACTTCGACGCCGATGGTCACCCCGGTATCGCCGACCTTGGCTTCGCCGGCCGAGTAGAACACGGTCGGGTGGAGGATGGTCTTGGAACGGTTGATGTATTCGACAAAGCTCTGGACGCCGCCGGCAAAGGCGAAGTCTTCTTCCTTGCCGGTGCGCTGATCGACCAGGCGAATGCGCACGCCGTTGTTCAGGAAAGACAGTTCGCGCAGGCGCTTGGCGAGAATTTCGTAGTGGAACTCGATGTGCTCGAAGATTTCGTCGTCGGCAAGGAAGTGGACTTCCGTACCGCGCTTTTCGGTTTCGCCGAGGACTTTGAGCGGCGAAACTTCAACGCCGTTGCGCACTTCGATCAGGCGATCGACGGCATGGCCGCGGCAGAACTCCATCGTGTGCTTCTTGCCGTCGCGCCGGATGGTCAGGCGCAGCCACTTGGACAGCGCATTGACGCAGGACACGCCGACGCCGTGCAGGCCGCCGGAAACCTTGTAGGAGTTCTGGTTGAACTTGCCGCCGGCGTGCAGTTCGGTCAGCGCGATTTCCGCAGCCGAGCGCTTCGGCTCGTGCTTGTCGTCCATCTTGACGCCGACCGGGATGCCCCGGCCGTTGTCGGTGACGCTGATCGAATTGTCGGTGTGGATGGTGACGACGATGTCGTCACAATGCCCGGCCAACGCTTCGTCGATCGAGTTGTCGACCACCTCGAAAACCAGATGGTGCAGACCGGTACCGTCGGAGGTGTCGCCGATGTACATGCCCGGGCGCTTGCGCACCGCTTCCAAGCCTTCAAGAATCTGAATACTGGATTCACCATAACCCGGCGAGGTGTCCTGCGGACTATTTTCTTCGATCATTACTTGTGTTCCACGTGAAACTTTATCTTTGAATACAGGACTCAGATACGCATCGGCATGATGACGTACTTGAAGCGCTCGTTGCCCGGCACGGTAATCAGCGCGCTCGAGTTGGCGTCGTTGAAACTCCACTGGATTTCTTCGGTGTGCACGTTGTTCAGCACATCGAGCAGATAACCGACATTGAAGCCGACATCAATGGCATCACCGGTGTATTGGACTTCGATTTCTTCCTGCGCCTCTTCCTGCTCGGCATTGGCAGCCATCAATTTCAGGCTATTTTCGCCTAAAACTACCCGAATGCCCCGGAATTTTTCGTTGGTCAGGATGGCGGCGCGGTTCATCGCCTGCATCAGGGTCTGCCGACCGACCGTCATGTGATTCTTCAGGGTCGCCGGGACAACGCGTTCGTAGTCGGGGAACTTGCCGTCGATCAGCTTGGATACCAGAACCACCGAGCCAAACGCGAAACGGACCTGATTCGAGGCCAGCGTGATGTTCAGCGGCTCGTCGTTGTCGACCAGCAAACGATTCAATTCGAGCACCGTCTTGCGCGGCAGGATCATTTCCTGACGCGGCAGATCGGCTTCGATCTCGACGCTGGCGAAGGCCAGACGATGGCCGTCGGTGGCGACGGCGCGCAGTTCCTTGCCTTCGACCAGCAACAGCAGGCCGTTCAGGTAGTAGCGGACATCCTGGGCGGCCATGCCGTACTGGGTCTTGCTCAGCAGGTGGCGGAAGGCCTTTTGGCTGATCGAGAACTGGCGTGTTTCGCCTTCGGTCATCGTCATCCGCGGAAAGTCGTCGGCCGGCAGCGTTTGCAGGCTGAAACGGCTCTTGCCGGCGCGTACCGTCAGACGCTTGTCTTCGAGCACCAGGCTGACTTCGGCGGTATCGGGCAACGAACGCAGGATTTCCTGCAGCTTGCGGGCGCCGACCGTTACCGCGCCGTCACCTTCACCGACAGCCACTTCGGTGGATGTGGTGATCTGGATTTCGATGTCGGTGGCCAGCAGCGTCAGCCTGTCGCCCTTCTTTTCGAGCAGCACGTTGGACAGGATCGGCAGGGTGTGACGACGTTCGACGATCCCCGATACCGACTGCAAAGGAGCGAGAAGCGTGTCTCTTTGACTTTTAATAAGAACCATAAATTAAATTCCTTAATAGACTATATCGGGAACAATTCTGTGGATAAAAAATTATTTTTCTTTATTTTCAGATGATTGCGTGAATTTTACGGCTCTTGGGAAAGCTCTGGATTGCCTGTGGATCGATTCTGGATAATTTTCCCACAAACCGGCTATTCCCCGATGATCCACAATTGACTGACAGCTTTTCCCCAGGCTTATCGACAGGCATCATCCTTTCAATACCTGAAGCAGCACATGCAGGTCATGATTCAATTCGTTCTCCTTCAGCCGCAGGGAATCGATAGTTTTTACCGCGTGGATGACCGTGGTGTGATCGCGGCCACCGAAGGCATCGCCAATTTCCGGGTAGCTGTGCGAAGTCACTTCGCGACAGAGCCACATGGCGAGCTGGCGCGGCCGGGCAATGGCCCGCGTGCGCTTTTTCGAGAAGAAATCGGCAACCTTGATCTTGTAGTAGTCGGCGACGGTCTTCTGGATATTGTCGATACCGACATTGCGCACCGAACCGATAAGGTCCTTCAGCGCTTCCTTGGCCAGATCCAGTGCGATGATGCGGCCGTGGAAGGATGAATAGGCGAGCACCTTCTTCAGCGCCCCTTCCAGTTCGCGGACATTCGAGCGCAAGTGCTTGGCAATGAAGAAAGCGACTTCGTCGTCGAGCTGCATGCCTTCGGCTTCGGCCTTCTTCTTCAGAATGGCGACGCGCATTTCCAGTTCCGGCGGCTCGATCTGGACGGTCAGGCCCCAGTCGAAACGGGTGACCAGGCGGTCATCGAGGCCGTTGATGTCCTTCGGATAGGTATCGCAGGTGATGATGATCTGCTTGCGGGCCTCGATCAGCGCATTGAACAGGAAGAAGAACTCTTCCTGCGAGCGGTTCTTGCCGTTGAAGAACTGCACGTCGTCGAGGAGCAGCACATCGAGCGAACGATAGGTCCGCTTGAAACTGTCGAAGGATTTTTGCTGATAGGCCCGCACGACGTCGGAGTAGTAATCCTCGGCATGGACATAACGCACGATCTTTTCCGGATTCTCGGCCAGGATGGTATTGCCGATGGCGTGAATCAGGTGGGTCTTGCCGAGACCGGCGCCGCCGTAGATGAACAGCGGGTTGTAGGCGCCGCCCGGGTTGTTGGCGACCTGAATGGCGGCAGCGCGAGCCAGATCGTTGGCCTTGCCGACCACCAGATTGTCGAAGGTGAAGGCATGGAACAACCGGGATTTTTCAAAATTCCCGCCCTTGGCCCGGGATTTTTCCTGCGCCGAGATTTCTTTTGCCGCCGGTGCTTTGGTCTGGCCCTCTGCCTTGTCCGGCGTTCCTTCTGCCCGACTGGCCGTTGCCTTGCCACTGCCAATGACCAGGGCGATGGTAACCGGGGCCGAGAAAAAGGCCTGGCTGTAGTCTTCGATGCGCGACAGGTAGCGGTCACGCACCCATTTCAGGATGAAACCGTTGGGCGCAATCAGTCGCAGCCCATTTTCCAAGGCAGTGTCTTCGCCTTCGAGCCGAAGTGGCTTGATCCAGGTATTGAATTGCTGGGCGGGCAATTCCTGCTCAAAACGCTGCAAACAGGATTCCCAAAAAACGGCCAT